>CAWAUR010000010.1:0-139208 GCA_963785255.1 Bryobacterales bacterium | reverse complement strand
ACAGCTCCAGGGATTTCCGAAAGCCCGGCGGAAATCTGTAGCGCGGCTCGGTCTGCCCAATCACCCGGCCAGCATAAGCTACCAACTGGCCCTGCCGGTTATGGATCGGGATCGCCACCCGTCCCTCCATCAAGCCGGTGGCGGAATAGAAGCCGGTCTGGAAATACTCGGCGGTCTGGCGCTTGATCCCGCGTTGCTGCAAGTACGGATGCCGGCTGTCCAGCGGGCAGAGCACGAAGCGCAGCGGAGCATTCTGCGTTCCGGCGGAGACGGAAAGAAGGGAAGAAGACCCTGCTTCGTTTTTCTTGAAACCAGTGCCTTCTAAACTCTGCCTGGTACGCCCGGCCGCCCCAAATCTGACTGACAGCCGCCGCGCCGCTTCCGCAATCGAGCAGTGTTCCATAACTGCCACGAAGTCCAGGACATTGCCGCCCGCCTGTCCTCCCCGCGCCTCCACACACGATTGCGAGTGACAGACCCACACGTTCTTGCAGGTATTCACGATGAAACTCTCCCTGCTTTCCGGCGAACTATGTTGCGCCAAAGGACAGCGGCCTCGCAGATACATCCCCACTCCCCGGCGCAGTTTCACGCCGTACCAGACCAGCAGCCTCTCCATCCCTACTGCCGCTTTCACCGCGGCGAAATCGATCCACTCTCCTCTCTGGTCCATCTCTATGCGCCCGCCTTTCTCCGACTGCTGGACGTCCCCGCCGCGGACGGGTCCGGCGTGGGTAAGATGGTCTCCTGCCCCTGCTGATCGGTGCGCGGCAGCAGCCCGGCCCGCCTGGCGCTCCTTCAGCCGATAACTCTCTCCGCGGATGTTGACCGTCGTCGAATGGTGCAAGAGCCGGTCCAGGATCGCGGTGGCAATGATCGGATCGCCGAAGATCGAACCCCAATCGCCGTAGCTCTTGTTACTAGTCAGGATGATACTGCCCCGCTCATAACGCGCACTGACTAATTGGAAGAAGATCGTCGCTCCCAGATCGTCCAGGGGCAGGTAACCCATTTCATCGATCACCAACACCTTGGGTGCGATATAGACGCGCAAGCGCCGGTCCAGCCGCCCTTCGCGATAAGCTCGCCCCAAGTCCGCCACCATATCGTGCGCCGTGATGAAGTAAGCGCCGAAGCCAGCCTGGATGGCAGCTTCCGCCAGCGCCACGCTCAAGTGCGTCTTACCCACCCCGGGCCGGCCCCAGAAAAACGACGTTGCTGGTTTCATGCACGAAGCGCAACGAGCGCAATTCCCGAATCTGCTTCTCGTCGATGGAGGGCTGAAACTCGAAGTCGAATTGCTCGAAGGTCTTCACGAACGGCAGATGCGCCAGTTGCAGGCGCGCCCGCAGATACCGCGTCCGGCGCGCGTCCACCTCGCAACTCAGCGTCTCCTCCAGGAACTCCGCGTAGCTGGGCTCCTTCTTCGCGGCCTGTTCCAGTAAACCCTCCAGCCGGGCCTCCACCGCTTTCAGCCCCAACGTGCTCAGCGCGCTCTGCAACTGGTCGATCGGTGTCACTGCGCACCTCCCACCGCCAGGCTCTCGTAGGCGGCCAGGGGCCGGGCTTCCACCACCGGCGCCCTCTCCCGCAGGTGAATCAGAATCTTGCCGCCCTGCCCCTCTCCTCCTAGCGGAATGCCGGCGTGATGCACCGGCTGGGTGATCACCTGGTGCCGCCGCGCGGCCCGCGCATGCACGGCGATCCGCTCGCCGCCATACTGCACCTCCACCTGTCCGCCCTGCTTCCGCACCCACACTTCCTTGCCCACGTACTGCCAAGGCACCGAGTACCGGCTGGCTTGCCAGCTCACATACGCGTCCCGCGCCACCTTGCGCAGTTCATCGTCGCTGTAGGGATACGGCCGCCGGCCGTTCACTGGCTGCATGGCAAACTGATCCCCGTCCCAGCGCACCAGCACTTGCTCGTACGTGGTCCCATGCACGCGCCGATTGGCCACCGTTTCCACCCACTGCCGCAGCTCCGTGTTGAAGTCCATCAAGCACCCTGGCTCCCGCCCCTGCAGCCCGCATACGAAATTCCGCCGTACATACTTCACGCCCGATTCGATCTTCCCTTTGGTCTGCGCCCGATAGGGCCGGCACAGTCGCGGCTTAAATCCCCAGTACCGCGCAAAGTCCAGAAACACCGGGTGCCAGATGATTTCCCCGCGCTCGTCCTGGCCCAGCCACACCGTCCGCATGCGGTCGTACAGGATCTCTTCCGGCACCCCACCCCATTCCTGGAAAGCGCCTTCGTGCATGCGCAGCAGCGTTCCCAGTTTCTGGTCCAACGCCGCTTGCGCCCACATCCGCCGGCTGTAGCCCAGGGTGATCGTGAAACCCCAGATGCGGTGCGCGGCGCCGGCCATCTCCAGGTCACCCAGGTGTCCCCAATCCACCTGTGCTTGTTTGCCTGGCGGCGTCTCGAAGCGGCGCACCGCCGCGGTGCACGCGGCGGTCCGCTGGGGATGCAACCAGTCCTTCAGGATCGTGTAGCCGCCGCCATAGCCGTGTTGGCGGATTTCCCGTAGCAGCACCTGCGCGTTCCACACGCCCGCTTTCAGGCGGTCCGCCAGGAAGGGCTTGTGGGGATCCAACTTGCTGGGCTCCGCCACTCTCGGACCGTAGTCCGGCACCCCTTCTGGATTCAACAGGTATTTGCGCACCGTCTTGCGGTCGTAGCCCGTCAGTTTGCTGATCGCAGACACGCTCAGGCCCATCTGCTTCATTTGTTCCACTTCGTGCACGTCTTTTCCCCGTAACACCTCACCGCACCTCCTCCGGATGGAGTCAATGCGGGTATAACACCACCTCGCGGGGGCTGGGGAATTTTCAACCGGCACTTTGGGGATTATTGCACCGGCGGTGACAAGCGTTCCACCCCCTGACTTTCAAGCACTGGAGCAGGTGTAGTCGGCAGACTCAAACGCAGGGCCGCGAAACCGCCCACCCGAGAGAGCACTGCAAGCGCGCCCGAGACCTCCCTTCCAGTGACCGATCTCCGCCGATCTCTTGCGCCCTGCTTTCAACGGCTTGCCGGCCATGCCCGCGCTCTGCCGAAACCGCTGCGATACTATGGAAGCGAAATGAACCGGCCATCCCGCGCCCGAGCGCAACGTAACCTGATCCGCCAGCCAGCCCCGCATGCCATCTGGCCCAAGCACAGCGCCGGAAACCCGTCCCTACGTGGCGCAAAGGGCGGAGAGGAGAACTGGAAAACTTTTTTTTACGAAACGAACCCAATAAGTTGTTTGTTTGCTTTGCTTCTGGAATTGCTGAAGCCAATTTCGGCGGGGTAAGGGCCGCTTCCCTGTGCGCCTTCGCGTCAATCTTTCCGCCATCCAACCCCGCCCCACCCCCGCCCACCGTCCCAATCTTGACACTTTAGTACAGATTTAGCATCCTATAGATGAGCCTAGCTTTCTTGAGGAGAATCGCGTGAGCACGTCACCCAGCACCATCGAAACCCTAGCCAACCAGGAATACAAGTGGGGGTTCGTCACTGAAATCGACGCCGATACCGTCCCACCCGGCCTGAATGAAGACGTTATCCGCCTGATTTCAAAGAAGAAAAACGAGCCTGAGTTCATGCTCGAATGGCGTCTCAAGGCCTACCGGCACTGGCTGACCATGCAGGAACCCACCTGGGCCAACATTCACTACCCGCCCATCGATTACCAGGCCATCAGCTACTACGCCGCCCCCAAAACCAACGTCAACCGCCCCAAAAGCCTCGACGAAGTCGATCCCGAGTTGCTCCGCACCTACGAAAAACTGGGCATCCCGCTGCAGGAGCGCGAACTGCTCGCCGGCGTCGCGGTGGATGCCGTCTTCGACAGCGTCTCGGTAGCCACCACGTTCAAGGAAAAGCTCGGTGACCTGGGCATCGTTTTCTGCTCCTTCTCCGAAGCCGTCCAGGAGCATCCCGATCTCGTCAGGAAATATCTCGGCACCGTGGTCCCCACCTCCGATAACTTCTTCGCCGCGCTAAACTCCGCGGTCTTCACCGACGGTTCGTTCTGCTACGTTCCCAAGGGCGTCCGCTGCCCCATGGAGCTCTCGACTTACTTCCGTATCAACGCGAAAAACACCGGCCAGTTCGAACGTACCCTGATTATCGCCGACGAAGGCGCGCACGTTTCCTACCTCGAAGGCTGTACCGCGCCCATGCGCGACACCAACCAGTTGCACGCGGCCGTCGTGGAACTGATCGCGCTCGATAACGCCCAGATCAAATACTCCACCGTGCAGAACTGGTATCCGGGCGATAAGCAAGGCCGCGGCGGTATCTATAACTTCGTCACCAAGCGCGGCGCTTGCCGCGGCTTTAACTCCAAAATCTCCTGGACGCAGGTCGAAACCGGGTCCGCCATCACCTGGAAATATCCAAGCTGCCTGTTGATCGGCGATAATTCGGTGGGCGAATTCTACTCCGTGGCGCTTACCAATCATTACCAGCAAGCCGACACCGGCACTAAGATGATCCACATCGGTAAGAACACCACCAGCACCATCGTCTCGAAAGGTATCTCGGCAGGACACGGTCAAAACACTTACCGCGGCGCCGTCAAGATCTTGAAAAGCGCTTCGCACGCCCGCAATTACTCCCAATGTGACTCTATGTTACTCGGCGATAAGTGCGGCGCGCATACCTTCCCCTATCTTGAAGTGAAGAATACGTCCTCCCAGGTAGAGCATGAAGCCTCCACTTCCAAGATCGGTGAAGATCAGATTTTCTACTGCCGGCAGCGCGGCATCTCCACCGAAGACGCCGTCTCCATGATCGTGCACGGCTTCTGCAAGGAAGTCTTCCGTGAGTTGCCCATGGAGTTCGCCGTGGAAGCCCAAAAACTGCTGGGAGTCAGTCTCGAAGGAAGTGTCGGATAATGTCATTACTTGAAATCAAAAATCTGCATGCCAATGTCGCTGGACGCGAAATACTAAAGGGTATCGATCTAACCATCGATGCGGGCGAAGTGCATGCCATCATGGGGCCGAACGGCTCCGGCAAGAGCACCCTCGCGCAAGTCCTCTCCGGCCGCGATCTCTACCACGTAACCGCCGGCGAGGTGCTTTACGACGGCAAAGACCTGCTCGAAATGTCGCCCGAAGACCGCGCCCGCGAAGGCATCTTCATGGCGTTTCAATACCCCGTGGAAATTCCCGGAGTGAGTAATTTATATTTTCTGAAGGCCGCGCTCAACGCCATTCGCAAGCATCAGGGCCAGCCCGATTTGGACGCCATGGACTTTTTGGCTTTGGTCCGCGAAAAAATGGCCCTCATGGAGATGGACGAAACTCTCCTCAATCGCGCCGTCAACTCCGGCTTTTCCGGCGGCGAAAAGAAGCGCAACGAGATTTTTCAGATGGCCGTCCTGGAACCGAAGCTCGCCATTCTGGATGAAACTGACTCCGGCCTGGATATCGACGCGCTGAAAGTCGTGGCCAACGGCGTGAACGCCCTGCGCGGCCCCAGTCGCGCCATGATCGTGGTCACTCACTACCAGCGCCTGCTCAACTACATTGTCCCCGACTACGTGCACGTGCTCTCCGAAGGCCGAATCGTCAAATCCGGAGGCAAGGAGCTCGCGCTCGAACTCGAAGAATCCGGCTACGCCGGCATGGAACAGAGCCACGCGGAACAGAGCCACGACCGTGAGGGAGTGGTATCCGCATGATCGAAAAAATCCGCGACGAAGCCCGCCGCCGTTTCGCCGAACTTGGTTACCCAACCACCCATAACGAAGACTGGCGCTTCACCAGCGTGGCCCCCATAGCCCGAACTCGGTTTGAAAGTAGGACAGGCCTCCCGGCCTGTCCCGCACTACCCCCACCAGGAGTCCAAATCTCCAAGCTCTCCGCGGCCTCCGTGGAACCCTACCTGGCCCATTACGCCAACTTTCGCGACAACCCCTTCGTAGCCCTAAACACCGCCAACTTCGAAGACGGCCTCTTCATCCACATTGCGAAAGGAGCCGTAATCGAAGAACCCATCGAAGTAATCGTCGAATCCTCCGCCAACGGCCATCCCACCGCCAACCACCCGCGCCTACTAATCGTAGCGGAACCCGGAAGCCAAGCGACCATCATTGAACGTTACCAGGGTGCATCGAACCCCAGCCCCCAGTCCCCAGCCCCCAGCCCCTATCTCACCAATCCGGTAACCGAACTAATCGCCGGCGACAACGCCGTAATCGACCACTACAAACTCCAAACCGAAAGTCCCAACGCCTTCCACGTTTCCACTCTGCAAGTCCAACTAGGCCGCGACACCAACTTCCGTTCCCACTCCCTGGCCTTCGGCGGCGCGCTGGTCCGCAACGATATCAACGCCGTCCTCTCCGAAGGCTCCGAATGCACCCTGAACGGTCTCTATCTCGTCAATGGCGGCCAGCACATCGATAATCACACCACCATCGATCACGCCAAGCCGCACGCCGCCAGCCACGAGTTATACAAAGGCATCCTGGAAGGTCACTCGAGCGCCGTCTTCAACGGCAAGATCCTGGTCCGCAAAGACGCCCAAAAAACCGACGCCAAACAGACCAACAAGAACCTGGTGCTCTCCGAAGACGCCGTCATCAATACCAAGCCGGAACTCCAAATCCTGGCCGACGACGTGCGCTGCACGCATGGCGCCACCATCGGCCAATTGGATCCCGAAGCAATGTTCTATCTGCAATCGCGCGGCATCGGTCTCGCGGATGCCCGCAATCTGCTCATTTATGCCTTCGCGCGCGACATCGTCGACCGCATCAAAGTCGCCTCGCTGCGCGGTCAGTTGGAGAAACTGCTGCTGGAGAAACTCCATGGGACTCGCAATTAGCGCCTTGGAAAACCGGGTGTCGCGTGAGCACTTCCCCGTATTGGATCAGCACGTCCACGGCAAGCCCCTCGTCTACCTGGATAACGCCGCCACCACCCAGAAACCGCAGATGGTTCTGGACGCCATGAACCAGTTCTACCAACTGGATAATTCCAATATCCATCGCGGTGTGCACGAGTTGAGCGAGCGTTCCACCCGCCATTACGAAGAGGCTCGCGTCAAACTGCAGCGCTTTATCAATGCCGCCGATTGGCGCGAAATCATTTTCGTCCGCGGAGTCACCGAAGGTATCAACTTAGTTGCATACACCTACGGCCGCCGCCACGTCCAGGCCGGCGACGAGATCGTCATCTCGGCCATGGAGCACCATTCCAATATCGTTCCCTGGCAGATCCTCTGCGAGGAGAAGCAGGCTATCCTGCGCATTGCGCCTATCAACGAGCGCGGCGAATTGCTGATGGACGAATACGAGAAGCTGCTGAACCCTCGCACCAAGCTGGTCTCCATGGTGCACGTGTCGAATGCGCTCGGAACGGTCAATCCGGTCGCTGAGATCGCCCGCATCGCGCACCAACACGGCGTGCCGGTCTTCATCGACGGCGCGCAGGCTGTGGCCCACATGCGCGTGGACGTGCAACAGCTCGATTGCGACTTTTACTCCCTTTCCGGCCACAAGATGTTCGGACCTACCGGCATCGGCGTCCTATACGGCAAGACCGAGTTACTGAATAAGATGCCGCCCTATCAAGGCGGCGGCGACATGATCCGATCGGTAACTTTCGCCAAGACGACTTACAACGACTTACCCTATAAATTCGAAGCCGGCACCCCTAATATCGCCGGCACCATCGGGCTCGGCGCCGCCGTCGATTACATCAACGGAATTGGAATCGATCGTATTCAGGCGTACGAGCACGAGCTACTGGCTTATGGCACGGCTCAGTTGGAAGGCATCCCCGGCCTGCGTCTGATCGGCACGGCGCGCGAGAAAGCCGGCGTTCTGTCATTCGTGCTCGAAGGCGTTCACCCGCACGATGTCGGCACCATCCTCGACCGTGAAGGCGTCGCCGTCCGCACCGGCCATCACTGCGCCCAGCCCGTGCTCGAATGGTTCGGAGTCCCCGCGACTACCCGCGCGTCGCTCGCGTTTTATAACACTAAATCGGATATCGACGCCCTGGTAGCCGGCATCTACAAGGTAAAGGAGATTTTCAGGTAGGACAGGCCTCCCGGCCTGTCCCGGACCCATTCAAGCCCATGCTCGAAGACCTCTACCAGGAAGTAATCCTGGACCACAGCCGCCGGCCCCGCAACTTCCACCCAATGCCCGACGCCACCCGCAACGTGGAAGGCTATAATCCCCTCTGCGGCGACAAACTGAAACTCTTCGTCAAACTCGACGGCGAAACAGTCAAAGATATCAGCTTTGTAGGCGCCGGCTGCGCCATCTCCACCGCCTCCGCCTCCCTGATGACCGAAACCGTCAAGGGTAAGTCCCGCGAGGAAGCCGTGCAACTAATGGAGCGCTTCCACGACTTACTAACTACCGAAAAACCAACCGCCGCCAACTTAGGCAAACTAATGGTCTTCTCCGGCGTGCGTGAATTTCCCGCCCGCGTCAAATGCGCCACGCTCGCCTGGCACACGCTCAAATCCGCGCTCACCGGCGCAGCCGAGGTGGTATCCACCGAATGAGAGACAAGATCATCGCCGCGCTCGGCAAGATCTTCGATCCCGAGATCCCCATGGATATCTACAGCCTCGGCCTGATCTATGAGGTCAAGGTTGACTCCGACGGCAAGGCGCAAATCAAGATGACCCTCACCGCGCCCAACTGCCCGGTAGCCGGCTCGCTGCCCGCCGAAGTCGAGCGCAAGGTGCGCGCGGTGCCCGGAGTCACCGACGTGAAGCTGGAACTGGTCTTCGATCCGCCTTGGGACAAAAGCCGCATGTCGCCCGAAGCCCGCATGATGCTGGGTCTCGACGACATCATCCCCATCGGCAAGCTGCAACGGACACGCCCATGAAACTCAGCGCGCACGAAGAATACGGATTGCGTTGCCTGCTGCGCATCGGCTTAGCCGGCCCCGACGAGAGCTTGACCATCCCCGAAATCAGCCAGGCCGAAGCGCTCTCGCCGGCCTACGCCGCCAAACTGCTCCGTCTGCTTCGCAAGGGTGGCTTCATCACCAGCGCCCGCGGCAAGGTCGGAGGCTATACGCTGGCCCGTCCGGCCGACAAGATCGTTATCGGCGACGTGATCGGCGTCCTCGGCGGCCGCCTCTTCGAATCCAAACACTTCTGCCACGAGCACGCCGGCCAGACGCCGGTCTGCACCCGCTCCGTGGATTGCTCCGTCCGTTCCCTATGGCACGCCGTGCAATCCGCCGTCGACGACGTGCTTAGTAAGACGACCTTACAGGACTTACTCCGCAGCGAGGGCGAAATGAATTCCTGGGTGAAGACTATCCCCACCCACAACCCCCTGACCTTCCTGCAATGATTTGGCGTATACGATAAAGAAATCGAGAGAGTGTTTCGTCGTGGCCGACCGAAAGCTGGTAGTGGGTTGGTTTGCCTCTGTGGGGCGCTCAGCGTGACCTACCCGAACGCTGGACCAAATTCAGCCCGTTTTTGAAGCTCTGTCCCGCGACCGGTTGGGACAGTACAGCATCCGGGTCAATGACCAATGGCAAATCCGCTTCCGTTGGGTACCGCCCGACGCCATAGACGTTAAGATCGTAGACTATCATTGAGGCGCCGAATCATGACCGCGAAGACCAAGATGATGCCGCCGCCCGTCCATCCCGGCGAAACGCTTCGGGAGGATTTCCTAGAGCCGTTGGGGCTGACCGCAAATCGCCTCGCCACCGAGCTCTGTGTGCCCGTGACGCGGATTAACGACATCGTCCGCGCCCGGCGTTCCATCACTGCCGATGCCGCGCTACGCCTGGCCCGCTACTTCGGAACGACGCCGCAGTTTTGGATGAACCTTCAGTCGAACTACGATCTGGAACTGGCCCAGGATGTCAAGGGTTCGGAGATCGCCGGCCGCGTGCGCCCGCATCGGGCCGCATGACCCTCGCTAGCCCGCAGCTACATCCACCCAAGCCCGCGACGCCGCGCTCGCCAGCTCCGCATCCAGAATCTGCAACTGCCGCAACCCATCCACGAACTGCGGATACTCAATCGCCGCCGAAGCATCCTCCACCGAACGGTAGAACCGCCGAAACACCTGCTTGAACGTATCGTCGTAGCCTTCGCTATGCCCGCCCGGCAGATCCGCATAAGGCCGCGCGGCCGGCAGCATCAACGACGGGTCCTTAATCATAATCTGGTTCGGCGTATTGCGATGCCCGATCCACAACTCGTCCGGCCGCTCCTGATTCCACGCCACCGACGCCTTGCTGCCGTAGATCTCCATGCTCAGGCCGTTCTTGCGTCCCGCGTTCACCTGGCTCGCCGTAAACGCTCCGCGCGTGCGCTCGCCCATGCGGAACAGCACCGCGCCGAAATCCTCCGTTTCGATGGGAACTTCGTCGTAGTCTCCCGGGCTTAGCGTCTTGCCCGCGAACGTCTCGATGGATTTCTTGGGCCGCTTGCGCGTCTTATGGAACGTTTCCAGATCCGCGCATACCGATGTGATCCGCATTCCCGTCACGTGTTCCGCCATATCGCACCAGTGCGATCCGATGTCCGCCATGCAGCGCGACGGCCCGTTGGCCTTCGCATCGATGCGCCAGTTCCAATCCGTGTCGTACAACAGCCAGTCCTGCGAGTAAGTGCCCTGCAGCACCATGATCTCGCCTAACTCGCCCGCCTCCCGCATCGACCGCATCTGCTGCACCATGGGATAGAAACGCAGATTGTGAAACGTGCAGTTGCGCAGCTTCTTCTCCGCCGCCAGCGCCACCAGCTTCTTGGCATTCTCCACCGAAGTCGACAAAGGCTTCTCGCAAATCACGTGCTTGCCCGCGTTCAGCGCATCGGTCACCATCGGGAAGTGCAGCGCGTTCGGCGTGCACACGTGGACCACATCCACCTCCGGATCGTCCAGAATCTGGTGATAATCGCTGGCGGTTTTGTCGACGTGAAACTCCTCGCCCAGCCGCCGGGCCTTCTCCTTTTGGCTTTCGCCGATGGCGTAAACCTGTACGAATCCCAAGCGGCGAATGCCCTCTAAATGTACGCGGCCGACAAACCCCGTGCCGAACACCGCGGCCTTCAATCGATGCATCATAATGACCTCTTTTCCAAAGCGCTTAATGTAACTCAAATGTTGCTACATTGGTAGGAACATGGTGGTCCGCATCCGCTTGGGTAAAGGCACGAAAGTGGAGCGCCATACGCGTAAGAACCGGCGCGTCGCCATGGCCTTCGCCTCTTTCCTCACGCCCGCAGCGCTAATGGCCGCGGTGTTGGGCATTTGGCGTCTTGCGGCAGACCCTCACTGGACTCGCGATTTTGCCATCCGCCAGGGCATCTTCTCCCACTGGCAAGTCTGGTTCGCCTTCGCTGCCGTACTGCAGACCGGCTCCCACTTCTTGAATCGCTACGGCCGCCCGAGTTAGAGTAGGACAGACCATCGTCTTTTGTGGTCTGTCTCTCCGGTCGCGGCAAGGCAGACGACACAAAACGATCGTCTGCCCCACCCATGGTCAAGTGCGACATGCATCTACCGTGGGACAGACCATCGCCTCTTGTGGTCTGTCCTTCCGGCGCCGGAAAGGCAGACGACACAAAACGATCGTCTGCCCCACCTAGCGCGCGGCTTCGATCAGCTTGCGAATCGACGGCTCCACGCTCAGCAACAGTTCGGCCCGAGCCTCTTTTGCGCGGTCCAGCAGCGCCTGCTGCGCGGCGAACCAATCCGGCGTGCGCGGCGCGCCTTCGAGACGATCGAGCGCTTCCAACCCCGCCGTCGCGATCGCCGCCAGATTCGCTGACAACTCCGCGTCTTCGGCCAGCAGCGCCGAATTCGCCAGCACTGGCGCGAGCCGCGCGCGATTGTCGCGCCACAGCGTCAGGTATTCGCGGATCTTCGGCAAATCCTCGGGCGACCCGCGATCCACCAGCGCCGCGAACCGCCGCACGACGTCGCTATCCGGACGCGCCGCGTCGATCAGCCGGTTCAAAGGCGTGAACGCATCATACGGATGCGCCGCCTCGCGCGCGTAATCCTTCACCGGCTCCACCACATCCGCCAGCGTGCGCACCGGAGCCGCAGGTCCCGCGCCCGCCAGCCGCGTCAGCATCCTGTCATATTGCGAAACGTGTTTCAGCCCCAGCCATTCCAGATCGCGGCTCACTACTTCGAGGCGCCGATACATATCCTGCACGTCGGTCACATTCTCCGCCGACCACAACCGTTCCGCGATAGCCGCCGTGCGCGGCCACACGCGCAGGTCCAGCAATTCCGGAGTCACAAATTCCGACCACATGCACGCCTCGCCGCCGAGCACGCGCGGCTTCTGTTCCGCGGTGAGATCGGCCGAGTTATCGCCCAGCGGATCGACCGCGTAATGATGCGCCGCCGAGTAACCCAGATCCAGATAATATCCGTTCGATAGAATGCCGCTCACGCCCTGCTGCGCTGCATGCGCCAGCGCCCTTGGCCCACGCCACGATTGCACCAGAATGTCCGACGGAATGCCGGGCGTGAGAATCTCGTCCCAGCCGATCATCTTCTTGCCGTGCTTCGCCACGATGGTCTCGACGCGGCGCGTGAAGTACGCCTGCAACTCCTCGTTGCTCTTGATGCCGTGCGTGCGCATGAATTCCTGAATGCGCGGACTCGCGTCCCACTGCTTGCCGTTCACTTCGTCGCCGCCGATATGGAAGTACTCGTCGGGAAATAGCGCGGCCATCTCGCCGATGAACGCGTCAAGAAATTGATAAGTCTCTTCGCGCGAAGGATCCATGGCTGGATCGAAAATTCCCCACTGCCGCTCGATCTGATACGGTCCCGGCGCAGAAGCTAACTCGGGATATCCGACGAACCACGCCGTCGAATGGCCGGGCATATCGAACTCGGGGATAACCCGAATGCCGCGCTCGCGGGCGTATGCGATCACGTCGCGCACTTGATCCTGCGTATAGTATTCGCCGTCGGAGCCCATCTCCTGCAGCTTCGGAAACACCTTGCTTTCGATGCGGAAGCCTTGATTTTCGGATAGGTGCCAATGAAAGACGTTCAACTTCACGGCGGCCATGCCGTCTAGCGTGCGCTTCACATCCGCGACCGGGAACCAATGCCGCGCCACATCCAGCATGAGTCCGCGCCACGGATAGCGCGGGTGGTCTTCGATAGTCACGGCAGGCACGCCGAATCCGGTAGAGTCCAGATCGACGAGTTGTAGAAAGGTCTCCATGCCACGCAGCACGCCCAGCGGATTGGGAGCGTCCAGCCGCGCGCCCACCGCGGTAACCGTGAGCCGGTAGGATTCATCCTCGCCAACGGATTGGACGGGCGCGCTGGCATGATCGCAATAGACGATGAGGGGCGCGGCGGGCGGATGCAAGCCGATCGCGGACGCCATGGGAATGCCGGTTTTGCGCGAGATATGCTCCACCAACCGCGCGGCGGCGGCCTCCAGGCGCGGCTCGCGATATCCGGTGAGTTGGATGAAAGCAACGTTGCGGTCGATCCGCAGGCGGCCGTCGCCCGGTTGCACCTTGGCGGGAACGGGCATCAGGTTATGGGCAAGCAGCGTCAGAGGAGCCATCAGAAGAAGCGAAGCTTTCGGCATCATTACCAGACTAATTGGTTTCGCGCGCGCGCTGCGCGGGCCTGAACATTGACGTCGCTACTGAGCGCGACCGCTACTGAGCCGCGCCGTCGCTACTGAGCCGCGACCGCTACTGAGCCGCGACCGTAAGGGAGCGGATGCCGCGGAGCTTAACCGGGCCGTCGGGGCTCACGGTCTCACTGGGTCATCGGCCAACACGGAAAGCCGATTTCAGCCTATACTGTGGGCATCATGACTCTGGGCATCTTAAACTCCCGTTCGCGCTCCGCGATCTTCGTCCTGCCGCTGATCCTGTGCTCGTGCAGCACCGCGGCCTCTCCGCCATCCGGCTTCTATCTGCACGATGGCGATCGCGTAGTTTTCTACGGCGATAGCATCACGGACCAGCGCCTCTACACCACGTTCGTCGAAACCTACGTGCTTACGCGGTTTCCCAAGATGAAGGTGACGTTCGTGCATTCGGGCGTGGGTGGCGACCGCGTGACAGGCGGCGGTGCCGGGCCCATCGACGTTCGCCTGCCGCGCGATGTGGTGGCTTACAAGCCGACCGTGATGACCATCATGCTGGGCATGAACGATGGCAGTTACCGCGCCTACGATCAGAGTATCTTCGATGTGTACACCGCTGGGTACAAGCACATCATTCAGACCGTGAAAGAGGCGCTGCCCGGAATTCGCATCACGGTGATCGAACCTTCGCCCTACGATGATGTCACTCGTCCGCCGGTATTCGCGGGCGGCTATAACAAGGTGCTGCTGCGTTATGGCGAATTCGTGAAGGATCTGGCGCGCGAAGATAAGCTGACGCTGGCCGATTTCAATGGCCCGGTGGTGGCGGCTCTGGAAAAGGCCAATAAGCTGGATGCCGAGAAGGCCGCGAAGATACTGCCCGATCGCGTGCACCCAGGGCCGGGCGGCCACCTGTTGATGGCGGAGGCGCTGTTGAAGGCGTGGCATGCGCCTAGTGACGTTACGGACGTCGATATCACGGCGAGTGGGTCTGGCGTGGTGACCGCTGCAAATACGCAGGTCACGGATTTGACCGCCGGCGACCATATTTCGTGGACGCAACTGGATGATGCGTTGCCCATGCCCATGGATGCCAAAGATGACGTAATGGCGCTGGCTCTCCGCGCCTCCGATTTCGTGGAGGCGATGAATCGGGAGATGCTGAAAGTCACGGCACTTACTGCCGCGCGCTATACCCTGAAGATCGACGGCGACTTAGTGGGCACTTACACAAAAGAAGAATGGGCCGCGGGAATTAATCTGGCCACGCTGCCGACACCCATGGCGAAGCAAGCCGCCGCGGTCCACGATCTGACACTGCGCCATAACATCGTGCACTTCGCGCGCTGGCGCATGGCGGGCGTGAATCTCGACGGCATCACGATTCCGGCAGACCATCTGCGCGCGGCGGCCGATGCACTGGACACGCTGGAAGCCGACGTAGTCGAGCAGCAGCGCGCCGCGGCCCAGCCTAAAAGCCACCGCTTCGAACTGACCCCCGAGTGATGTCACCATTTTTCCTGTAGCCTGTAAATATGGGAGGGACAGCCAAAAAAGAATCCGCCGAGGTCCTCTCGATCGACGGCCGCGAGGTGCGCATCACGCATCCCGAAAAGCTCTACTTCTCAAAGCAAGCGAGTCTCTCGAAGCTCGATCTGGTGCGCTACTATCTGGCCGTCGCGCCCGGCGCCTTGGCTGGCATCCGCGATCGTCCCATCGTGCTGAAGCGTTTCGTAGACGGTGCGGAGAGTCCCCCGTTCTATCAGAAGCGCGCGCCCACCGAACGCCCCGCCTGGTTGCGGACGGTGACGCTCTCGTTTCCATCCGGGCGCACGGCGGAAGAAATCGTAGTGGACGACGCCGCCGGCCTCGCCTGGATCGTCAACCTGGGATGCATCGAACTGCACCCGCATCCGGTGCGCGCCGGAGATCTCGATCATCCCGACGAATTGCGCATCGATCTCGATCCCGGCCCGGGCGTAGCATGGGCCGATGTGCGGACGGTGGCATTGGAAGTGAAATCGCTTTTGGAGGAAGTCGGGCTGCGCGGCTGGCCTAAGACCAGCGGATCGCGCGGTATGCACGTAAATGTGCGCATCGCGCCGCGCTGGACCTTCACAGAGGTGCGCCACGCGGCGTTGGCTCTCTCGCGCGCGGTGGAGCGGCGCGCGCCCGCGCTGGCCACCTCCAAATGGTGGAAGGAGGAGCGCCACGGCGTGTTTCTCGATTACAACCAGAACGCCAAAGATCGCACCACGTGCTCGGCTTACTCCGTCCGCCCCTTGCCCGATGCGCGCGTCTCAACGCCGCTTCATTGGCAAGAAGTGGCCGATTGCGATCCAGCCGATTTCACGGTGTTCACGGTTCCCAAGCGCTTTGCGGAGATCGGCGATCCGCACGCGGATATGGATCGCCATGCGGGATCGCTTGAGTCACTGCTCGATCTGGCGGCCAAAGACGAAGCCGCCGGACTCGGGGATGCGCCCTGGCCGCCGCACTTTCGCAAGATGGAAGGCGAGTCGCCACGAGTGGCTCCTTCACGCGCCAAAATGCCGTTGATCGTGGTCGCGAACTCGCCCGATCGCGATGCGGCGCTAGCCGGGCTCGAGCGATGGAAGCTAAAATACGCGGAAGCAGCCAGATTGCTCGCCGTCGATGATATCCTGATCGATTCCATGCGCGGACGTTCGTCCACCTGGACGCGTATTCGCGTCAATCTCCGGCACGTGCCCGAAGACGTCCGGCCCGCGCAAGAGACTCCCGATCCGGATGACGATCCGACGCGCGAATGGCGCGCGCGCCGGTCCCGGAAGGCGTAGAAAAGAGCCGGAAACCGCTTGCTCACGCGCGCGGCTCAGAAGCTTGCCGAGCCGCGATGCCTTACCGAGCCGCGATGCCTTACCGAGCCGCGACCGTCAGGGAGCGGACTTCCGGACTCTCACTCCACAATCGCCTGCATCACGGCATTCTCGAAGTCTCTCTGCACCGATACCACCTGCGTCTGGATCATGACGATGGTCACCATCTTCTCGCGCGGATCGATCCAGGTTTGGGTGCCGAAAGCTCCGTCCCAGCCGAAACTTCCATTCGTCACGCGCAGGCCGGCGGCCACACTGTCTTCGACGATGCCGACGAGCAAGCCATAACCCATGCCGTGCGCCGGACGTCCCAGCTTGCCGTTGAACATATCGCCGACGTGATTCGAGGCCATCAGATCCACCGTCCTGGGACTTAGTAAGCGCTTGCCATTCAATTCGCCGCCATTGAGTAACATTTGCGCGAATTGAACATAGTCTTCCGCGGTAGACATAAGTCCGCCGCCGCCGGAAAAGTAAGTCTTCACCGAAAATCCATCCTGGTTGTCCGCTTTCACCAAGCCATTCGGGCTCTTACGATACAACGTCACCATGCGCGGCCGCCGGTCGTCGGGCGGATAGAAGAAGGTGTCTTTCATGCCCAGCGGCTCGAAGATGCGCGTGCGCAGAAACTCATCGTATGGCTGCCCCGAAACGATTTCCACGATGCGCGATAACGTGTCGGGCGCCGCATAGCCGCTATACGCCCATTGCGTGCCCGGTTGAAAGTCCAGCGGGGTGGCGCCGAGGCGCGGGATATAATTGGCGAGGGTATCGCCCTCGGCGAAACGAGGCGGGCCGGACTTAGATCCCACGCCGCCGGTCATCAGACCGTTGGTGTGCGTCAACATATCGCGGATGGTAAGTTCGCGATCGGCGGGCATCAGGTAAAAGTCTTTCGAGTTGCCAACCGCTACCGCTACTTTGGATTTCTTGAACTCGGGAATGAACTTCGATACAGGATCGTTCAGGCGCAACTTTCCTTCTTCGAGCATCATCATCACGGCGACGCCGGTAATGGGCTTGGTCATGGACGCCAAGCGGAAGATCGCGTCCTTCTCCATGGGGCGTTTCGCTTCGATATCCATCAGGCCGTGCGCTTCGAAGTGCACGATGCGGCCGCGCCGGGCCACCAGCGTTACGGCGCCCGAAATTTCACCTGCGTCGATATGGCGCTGGATGGCCTCGTGAATGCGCCGCAGACGCTGGGACGACATGCCGGCGTCTTCGGGCTTGCCCGTGGGTACGGTTCCGGCGCGCAAGGGAGCCAGGATCAGCAGAGCGAATAGTAAGTGAGTCAGTTTCATGATAGTAAGTCGAGCGGCAGTCCAACCATTCGGAAATAGATGCCTTGCAGTCTCCCGATGAGCCGCTTCCGGTTGACGTGCGGCTCCCTGACATAGGCATTGTCAACAGTGGCGTGGAGCCCGCTGAACATAAAGACGGCGGTCAGGCGCGGGTCGTCGATAGACCATGCTCCGGCTGCCGCACCAGTCTCCAGCAAGCCGGCCAGATGATCGATCACGGTATTGTCGGTCAATCCTTCCCTGCTGGGCGCATGCGCACCATAGAAGAGAATATCGTGCAGCCGAATCGAATCCAGATAGCCGTTGACACAGGCCGCCGCCCACCGGGCGAGCTTGGCCGGCCAGTCTCCGTCCTGCGGTTCGTCGGCCGCGGCTTTCAACTTCGCCAGGAGCTCTTGCGCGAAGCGGCCGGCCAGCGCCCCCAATACGTCTTCCTTGGACGAAAAATAAAGATAGAAAGTGCCCTTGGCAACCTTGGCGCCCGAGGTGATCTGTTCGATGGTAGTCGGCCCGACGCCTTGTTTCAGAAACAGCCGCTGGGCGGCATTCATCAATTCGTCGCGGCGCTGTTCGGGCGGTTTGGTGCGTGGGCGAGAATCGGTAGCGGTGCGCATGCGGGCGAAGGCGGGTCGCCTGATGGACTAGCATACAACGATTCGTTTTTGCGGAACGCGCCGCGCAATTCAGGGAAGATCGCGGCCCACAATGCCACCACCGCCAGTGTTCCCAATCCGCCGATGACGGCCGACGGTACCACGCCGAACAACGCGGCGGTGGCGCCGGATTCGAATTCTCCCAATTCGCTCGAGGCGCCGATGAACACGCCGTTCACCGCGCTGACCCGGCCGCGCATGGCATCCGGAGTGGAGATCTGTATCAGCGCCTGGCGAATCACCATGCTGACCATATCGAATCCGCCGGCGGCGGCCAATGCGGCGAGCGACAGCCAGAAGTTGGCGGAAACGGCGAATATCACGGTCGCGAAGCCGAAGCCCGCGACACAGGCGAGCATCCGTGAACCGGCGCTGCGTTCGACTGTGTGCGGCATGCGCGCGATAAGGAAACCCACCAGCGCGGCGCCTATGCCAGGCGCGCAGCGCAGGCAACCCAGACCCACCGGACCGGCGGCCAGAATGTCTCTCGCGTAGATCGGCAGGAGAGCGGTGACGCCTCCCAATAGAACCGCGAAGAGATCGAGCGAAGTCAGCGCCAGCAGCAAGCGGTTTGACCGAATGTACCGAATGCCCGCGAGCATGCCTTTGGCGGCGGGTGGATGTGGGCGCGGGTCCACGGCGGGGTGCGAGATTGCGACGCGCCGCGTTTCGACTACTGCCACGAAATACAACGCCGCGGCCGCCCAGAATACGGCATCGCCGCCGGCGCTATAGATCAGGCCGCCGATGGCCGGTCCGGCAATCGCACAGATCTGACAGACGGACGATGTGGCGGCCACCGCGCGCGGAAACTCCGCCGCGCTCACCACGCGCGGCAACAAGGCGGACATCGAAGGGAAGGTGAATGCGCGCGCCGATCCCAGAACGATCAGCAGGAGATACACGGGTTTCGCGGAGGGTGCGGCCACGGCGGATGCGGCGGCGAACACCGCCAATGCCAGCGCCTGGGCGCCCAACGCAAGCCGGATGACTTTGCGCCGGTCGAAGCGGTCGGCCGCCTGCCCGGCGATCAGGAGCATGGCGATGTTGGGCAGGAACTGCGCAAGGCCCACGTAGGCCAAACTCATGGGATTGTGTGTCGCGGCGTAGACCCGCCAGCCGAAGGCCACGTTCAGCATCTGGCAAGCCAGTTCGTCTGCGGCGCGAATAGCAATGAAGGCGCGGAGTGATGGACGCATGATTCAGGCTCCAAGGCCAGTGTACCGTACTGACTGGTGGTCAGTCACCACCAAAAAAAAGGCGCGCCGAAAACAGTCAGTCACATGCGGACTTTTGGCGGCGTTGGGTTCGGGCATACCAGCCGAGGGCCGACAGTCCTCGAGATTCACCTCACGCGCGGTGACCGTTACTGCGTAGGCACCGCGCCCGTCACCAGTCAACGGGTGGAATTGAAATAACGGCAGCACATGTCTTCGGGACCGTTCGCCGCATAGAGCCGTCGCGAGCGCCACCTTCTCGCCCATGACCACGGTTTCGCGGAGCGCTTCACTCCGGCTCTCAAAGTTTAAACTAGAATGATACTCCAGATGCCGAAAGACGTTGCCGCCCGGATCGAAAAACTGCGCGAGACCCTGCGCCACCACGAGCGCCTCTATTACGTGCTCGATCAACCAGAGATCAGCGACGCGGAATACGACGCGCTGATGCGCGAGTTGCGCGACCTGGAGACGCAACATCCGGAATTGCTGACGCCTGATTCGCCGACCCAACGGGTGGGCGGCAAGCCGCGCGAAGGTTTCATCAAGGTGGCGCATAGCGCGCCGATGCTCAGCCTCGACAATGCCCTGAACGAAGGCGAATTGCGCGATTTCGACCGCCGCGTGCGCGACCTGCTGCGCGGCGCCGAGTTTCAATACGTCACCGAACTGAAGCTGGACGGCCTCTCCATGGCCGCCCACTATCGCGAAGGACAATTCGTGCAGGCCATCACCCGCGGCGATGGAACTATCGGCGAGGATGTCACGGAGAACGCGCGCACCATCCGCTCGCTGCCTCTGCGCGTGAAGTCCAAACTGCCGCAATTCGAGGTGCGCGGCGAGACCGTGATGAACCGGCGCGCCTTCGAACGCCTGAACGCCGAACGCGATGAGCGCGGCCTCTCGCGCTTTGCGAATCCGCGCAACGCCGCCGCTGGATCGTTGCGCGTGCTGGAGCCATCCATCACGGCCTCGCGGCGCCTGGATTACTTTACCTACTTTCTGCAAGTCGACGGCGCGCCCGCCTATCCGCGGCATTGGGAATCGCTCGAAGAGATGGCCCGCATGGGCTTCAAGGTGAACGCCAATCGCAAGCTCTGCCGCAATGTGGACGAGGTGCTCGAATTCTGCGCCGAGTGGGAGGCCAAGCGCGAGCAGTTGCCCTACGAAATCGATGGCGTGGTGGTGAAGGTGGATTCCATCGCGCAGCAGCAGCAGCTCGGCTACACAGCCAAAGCGCCGCGTTGGGCCATCGCCTACAAATATCCCGCGCGGCAGGCGATCACCATGGTCGAGAACATAGACGTGCAGGTGGGACGCACCGGCGCACTGACGCCGGTGGCGCGGTTGAAGCCGGTGGAAGTCAGCGGCGTCACCGTCTCGCGCGCCACGCTGCACAATGAGGATGAGATCGAGCGCCTAGGCTTGCAAATCGGCGATATGGTGGTGATCGAGCGCAGCGGCGACGTGATCCCCAAGGTAGTGCGCGTGCAATCGCAAGGCTCCTACCGCAAGCCGTTCCGCATGCCGGAGAAATGCCCGGTGTGCGGCGGCAACATCGTGCGGGAGGAAGGCGAGGCCGCTTCGCGCTGCATCAATACGAACTGCCCGGCGCGCTTGAAGGAATCCATCCTGCACTTCGCGGCGCGCGGCGTGATGAATATCGATGGCCTGGGTGATGCACTGGTGGATCAATTGGTGGATCGCGGCATGGTGAAGAGCGTGGCAGATATTTACGATCTAACGCTCGAGCAGTTGGTGCCGCTGGAGCGCATGGCCGCCAAGTCCGCCGGCAATGTGATTCGTAATATCGAGAAATCCAAGCAGTGCCCGCTGCCGCGCGTTCTCACGGCGTTGGGCATCCGCTTCGTGGGCGAGCGCACGGCGGTATTTACGGCGGAAGCCTTCGGCAATCTGGACGCTATCGCGAAGTCCTCGGTGGAGGAGTTGCAGCGCGCCGAGGAAGTTGGCCCCAAGGTCGCCGAAAGCATCTACCAGTTCTTCCGCGAGCCGCGCAACCAGGAATTGGTGGAGCGTCTGCGCGCCGCGGGGCTGAAGTTCGAATATGCAGTCCAGCGCCGGGCTGGCGGATCGTTCCAGGGGCTGACCTTCGTGCTCACCGGCACGCTGCCGAACTTGAGCCGCGAGCAAGCCACGCGCCTGATCGAATCGGCCGGCGGCAAGGTCAGCGGATCGGTCAGCCGCAAGACCAGTTTCGTGGTGGCGGGCGAGGATGCCGGCTCGAAGCTGGATAAGGCGCGTGGTTTGGGGGTGCAGGTGATCGACGAGCGGCGGCTGTTGGAGATGGCCGGGTAGGACAGGCCTCCTGGCCTGTCCCTTGCGCATCCTGGACAGGCCGGGAGGCCTATCCTACAGCACCCGCGCTAGCCAGGCCTCCGCGATCGGCCGGGCCTTTGACGGAAACCGGTGCCCGCCATCAAGCATGTGGAATTCCACATCGGCGGCGCGCAAGCGCAACCGCTCCGGATACCGCTCGGTAACTTCAGGTTTGTAAAACTCGTCCTCGCGCCGCGCGATGTGCAGCACCGCCGCCGTAACCGGTTTGTAATCGCCCTCTTCCCAATTGCGCGGAATGCCGCCGCAGATTCCGATGACGCCGCGAATTTCCGACGGATGCGTGGCTGCGAAGCGATAGTTCATTCCCACCGGTTGCGAGAACCCAGCTAAGATGCGTCGCGAAGCTGGAATGCCGTACTCGCGGCCCGCTTCGTTCAGAACATGCAGCAGCATGTCGTGATGCAGCCGCACCGACGAATCCGGGTGCTTATGGGTGGCCCAGCCATAGCCGACCTCGTTCGACCCCTGCGAGAGGTAGAACTGATTGGGTCCTTCGACGGCCGCAATGACGTGGCGCGGTCCCATCATCGCCGCCGTGAGGCGCAGCATGACTTCGGGATTGGCGCTGAAACCGTGCAGGGTCGCCACCAGCAGGCTGTCATCATCAATAACGTCCGGTGCATGAATCAGATAGCGGCAGTCTAAGCGCGCCGTGAAGCTGCCATGGCGGATATTTTCGAGGGTCATAGGGTGGGGGCGGGCTCGGAGATTTTTAATGAAAACTTCAACTTGATTTCCGTAGTTTTGAGGTTATCATAGCCTAAACGGGTCTTGAGAGCGGAGGTACGCCACGGTTGCGCACCCCGCCCAGACAAGGATGGACGGACAGAATTTGGAACTGGACAGTAATTCGCCGCAAGGCGAAGAAGCCGTAGTGTGACCAAAGGAGAATAACCGGAAATGAGTTCGATAGCGCGTTACCTCAGGCAAGCCTTCCTGGCAGTTCTATTCGCGAGTATCGTTCTTCAATCACCCACGCATGCGCAGGATGTTTTAGGCGGCATTACCGGTACGGTAAAGGATGCCACCGGCGCGGCCGTGCCCGACGCCACGGTGCGCGCGCAGAACGTGGGCACCAACCTGGAAGTGGTCCAGCACACGCAAGCCAATGGATCCTATTCCATGCCAAACCTTCCGGCGGGCAATTACCGCCTGACGTTTACCAAGGAAGGATTCGAAACCGAAACGCATACCCAGGTGTTGGTGAACGCCGACCGCACGACTACCGTGGATGGCGATCTGAAAGTGGGCACCGTCGCGACCACGATCGAGGTCACCGCCACGCCGATGATGAACCAGGTGGACACCACCAACGGTTATGTGGTCGATCAGTTGACCATTCAGGAAACACCGCTGGGCACCGGCAGTTTTACGCAATTGGCGATTCTGAGCCCCGGCGTGCACGCGGACATGCTGGGCGGTTCCGGCAGCAACACGGGCCTTGGCAATCAGGCGATTTTCGCCAATGGAAACCGCGACACCAGCAACAGCTTTTCGCTGAACGGCGTGGACACCAACAACCTCTTTAATGGCAATTCCACCAGCCAGGTCGGTGAAAACCGATTCGTGCTGAATATAGGCGAAAACTTCGGAGCCGGAGGCGCAATTCAGACCAGCACTTCGGTTTACGGAGCTATCGGCCAGGCGTTGCCGACCCCTCCGCCGGAAACGATTCAGGAAATCTCCGTAAACTCGGCAATGTACGACGCTACGCAAGGCGCGCACAGCGGCGCGCATATCAGCGTGATCACCAAGTCCGGCACCAACCAGTTGCACGGAATGCTGTATGAGGAGTTCCAGAACAGCGTGATGAATGCGGCGCCATTCTTCTACAACAATTCGCCCGCCATCCTGGTGAAGGACCCCTTCCTGAACCGCAACCAGTTCGGCGCCAACGTGGGCGGGCCCATCAAGAAGGACAAACTGTTCTTCTTTGTGGCCTATCAGGGCGTGCGCCTGGCGGATGCCTCCGATGCCACCAAAGAGGTGAACGTTCCCCTCGGACTGACTAACGACCGTAGCGCGCAGGGCATCGTGAACATGGTACAGAGCAGCTATGGCAGTAAAATTACGCCGTCCCAAATCAGTCCCGTGGCTCTCAACATGCTGCAAGCCACGCTGCCCAACGGCCAATATCTTTTCCCCAGCGCGCAGATCACTAATTCGGCGCTCGCCGAGCAACTCGGTTATGACGCCGTGGTGCAGGGACCGAACGCCGAATCCAGCGTGGATCAGGGCATTGTGAACATCGATTACAACCTCAGCGAGAGGGACCGGCTCACGGGGAAGTTTTACTATCAGAACGATCCCACCACCAACCCGTTCGGTGCGGTCGGCGATCTGCTCGGCTTTTCGCAGCAACTGCAGGCGGGCAGCGTGGTGGGCAGCCTCAATAACACCACCATTCTTAGCCCCAACCTTACCTGGCAGCAGCATGCCGGATTCACTCGTCTGCGTGCCTACGCCAACACCGGCCAGGACTTCACGCCGAACAGTGTCGGCATGAACCTGCTGGGCGCCACCAATTTCCCGCAGTTCGAAATCTCCGACGTGCTAGGGTCCAACGGCCTGGAATTCGGGCCCAGCGTAAGCTTCGGCAACGCCGGCATGTATCAAAACCAGTGGGAACTGGGATCTACGGTGAATTGGGTCAAGGGCCGCCATACGATTTCCATCGGCGGCAGTTGGGACCACACTCAACTTAACATCGTAAACAACAATACCAGCACCGACACGCTGGGCTTTAAGAGCTTCCTGAATTTCGTGGAGGGCGCGGTGCGCACCGGCAGTTACTCGGCGGCCTTTTCGGGCAGCGCCAGCCGGTACTACCGGTCGGACACCGTGGGCGCGTTCATCAACGACAATTTCAAGATCCTCAGCAATCTCTCGTTGACCGCCGGTCTGCGTTGGGACTTCGATGGCCCGCTGTCGGAAAAGTACGGAAAGTTGTCGGCATTCGATCCAAGCCTTTACGCTTATAACGCGTCTACGGATACCATCACCAATTCCGGACTGGAAGTTGCCGGCAATAACTCGCTTCTGGGAACGCCCGGCGCCAGCGATAGTTTGTTGACCCAGCGCCAATGGGGACTTGCGCCGCGCATCGGCTTGGCATGGACGGCCAGGCCAAAGATCACTGTGCGCACGGGCTTCGGAGTTTATTACGACCGCGGCGAACTCTTCAGCGAGTTTTCGCCCAGCGCCGGATTCGGCTACAATGGCCCACTTGGCGTCACTCTGGCGCAGCCGTTCGTCACCGGGATTTTCGCCACCAAGGGCGCCACTTTATCGACGCCTTTCGGCACCGGTGCGTTCCCGGCGCCGCCGCAAAACGCGGCGGCCTTCACGGCCCTGCTGCCCAATCTGAACGATACCTTGAACGGCAATTACCCCACGGGCAATCTGTTTGGGCCGTTCCTGATTGGCGGTTACGACGTCGGCAACAAGCTGCCTTACACGCTGAACTGGACGTTTGACATTCAGTATCAGGCTGCCAACAATTGGCTTTTCGACATCGGCTATGTGGGGAATCACGGCGTGCATGAAGTGTTGCCGATTCCTTTCAACCAGCCCGGGATCGCTACGGCACAGAATCCTATCAATGGCCAAACATCGTCGTATGGCGGAGTAACTCCTCTTTACCTGGATACCGAGCCTTACGACCCGGCGCCCGAGTACGCGGGGAATGCGCCAGGCCGCGTACCGTACATTGGTTATGACATGAACTCGGTCTCGTACGAAGCCGAGGGCATTTCGAACTATAACGCTCTGCAGCTTCAAGCCCGTAAGCGCTTGTCTAACGGCCTGCAGTTCACCGCCTCCTACACCTGGTCCCATGCACTTGACGAGCAAAGCGGCTTGGGGCTTTTCTTTACCGGCAACAACCCGTTGGATCCCAAGTCGAACTATGCGTCAGCGGACTTCGACCAGACGCATGTGTTCCTGATTAACTACAGCTACACGCTGCCCAAGGTGACTTCCAACCAGTCCTTGGGATACCTGGTGAATGGATGGACGATCGGCGGCCAGACCGTGGCGCAGAGCGGCCAGCCTTATAGCGTGTACGATTTCTCGGGCTCCGTCGCCAGCCTGTACTATGGCGCGAGCGATTACATCACCAACCCGATCGTGCCGCTGGCGCCCGGCGTTACCGCGAAGCAGGCTCAGCTCCAGGGCACTACCGGCGTCAACCCGAACAATCCGGTGCTCAATGCCGCCGACTTCGCGCCATCGTTCGTGGCGCCCGGCACCAACGGCGTTCCCGCCTGCGATGCTTCCGGATGCGATGAATTCGAATCGCTCTTCGGCGGTACCGGCCGCAACCTGTTCCGGGGGCCCTTCCAGGTGCGTTTCGATGTGAGCGTGGCCAAGGAGTTTCTCTTCTCCGAACGCTATCGTTTGCGCTTCGAATTCGATGGTTTCAATCTCTTCAATCACCCGGATTTCGACGCGCCGAACAACGATGTGCTGTTCTTCCCTTACTACACGGGACCGCCTCAAATTCCGCCAAACGGGAGCTTGGGTTACATCCAGCACACCATCGGCAGTCCGCGCTTCCTGCAACTGTCGTTGCATCTGATGTTCTAAGCGGCCAGAGCCGGCTCCAAGCAGGGTCGAAAAACTTCTCCCGTGGCTGGTGGGCGGTGGTTGGTGGCTGGTGGGCAAGTTCGGGTAGCGGGTCAATTCGGCTTTGTGGGGCGGGCAATTCTGCGGCCACGATGGGCCGCCCCACAAAAGCCAATTTGACCCACTACACAAGTTCGATACTGCGCTTGCCGAGTTTTTCATGAAATTTCGCGGGCCGCAGGCCCTCCCAAACAGACCACAAAAAACGATCGTCTGCCCCACGTCCGCGCCCCGGATACGTGCCGATCGGGTTGCTGCGCTGGCGCACGCCGAGATGCACGAATGGGAGCTCGCGGATGCCGGCAAGGAGTTCTCGCGCTAGAAGTGGGGCAGACGATCGTTGTGTGTCGTCTGCCCAGCCGCGAAAGCGGCCGCGTGGCGCAGGCACTCTGCCGCGGAATGCATCGTTCCCGCGGAGGTAGAATGTCGATCTCGCGGCGTTGGATGGCAAGCCTGAGGTAAGCTAGCGCTTCCTCCCGCCGCCCCAGGCGGGCACTCATCCCGGAGACAAAGTAGGCGGAACCCACGCCGCGCTTATATTGCCTCAGGTGCGCGTCGTTGCAGGCCCTGCCACAGGCCCCGTTCGCCGCCAGCCGCCAACCCGGCGGCGGCCATTTGCGCGAATTCCATGGCGCGCCCCGGTCGTCCGCAAGCTCCGCGTACCGTTCGCCATCCAACTGCCGGATATCCAGCAGACGATAGCGGAACCACGTGTCGGCGCCGCGCAACTCGCTGTCCATGCGCATAGGCGGCTGGCCAACATAGAGCAGCACCTGGCGCGGCCACCGGCCGAACAGCCGAAAGATCCCCAGGCACTAATCCGCCATCCGCAGCGGCATGGCGGGATCGTTGCTGCTTTGCAGCTCCACATGCACCAGATCGCCGTTCACGGTTTCGCCCAGAAGATCCAGGCGCAGGTTCTGCACTTTAGGTAGTTCCACGTCGAGCCATTGCGCAATCGCCGCACCGGCCAGTTCGCGAATAGTCAACGGCGGCGAGCTGCGCAACAGCGACTTTAAAGTTGCGTCGTAATCCTGCATCCGCCTCCAGATACAGGTGTGGCCAACGCAGCTTTTCTCTCACGCGAAGCGCTTACACCTTCTCGGGCACCACATACGGCGCGCGATAGTTGCGCGTCAGCATCTGGTTGGCTTCCTCGTCGCCCACAAACCGCTCGGCGCCTGGATCGAATTGCAGTTGCCGGCCCAGCCGGTACGAAATGTTTCCCAGATGCGCCAGCGACGATGCCAAATGCGCCGTCTCCACGGGTCCATCCAGATCGCTCGATTTGCCGCTTTCCACCGCCTTGATGAAGTTGGCGAAATGATCGCCGCCGGCTCTGCGCTTGGGCCCCGGCTCGCGCTTCTGGCCCAGATACACCTCGTAGGAATCGTAGCCATTGATCGCCAGATAGCCTTCCGATCCGTAAAAGATGTTTCCCACGCCCACGCCGCCTTCCGTGTTCGTACACCAGGGCCGCACTTCGAACTGGATAATCTTCTTCTGCTCGGGGTAGTGATACACGGACGTCAGTGTTTCGGGAGTCTCCTTATCGTCGTCCCACAGAAACTTGCCGCCCATGGAGGTAACCCGCGTGGGGAGCCCCACTCCCAGACCCCACATGCACATGTCCGTCTCGTGAATGCCTTGGTTGCCCACGTCGCCGTTGCCGTAATCCCAATGCCAGTGCCAGTTATAATGTACCAGCGCGCGCGTGAACGGCCGCGTCTGCGCGGGACCCTGCCAGATGTCCCAATTCAAATAATCGGGCGCGGGTTCGTCGCCCACATGGCCCACCGAGGGACGCCACCGGAACACCAGCCCCCGTGCCATGTACACCTTGCCGATGACGCCGTTGTTCATCAATTGCACGGCTTCCTTGATGGCTTCCGAACTGCGCAGTTGCACGCCGTGCTGCACGATGCGGTTATAGCGATGAGCGGCCTCGATCAGCTTGCGGCCTTCGTAAATATTATGCGCGCCGGGCTTCTCGACATACACATGCTTGCCTGCCTGGCACGCCCAGATCGCCGCCAGCGCGTGCCAGTGATTGGGCGTGGCAATACTCACCGCGTCGATTTCCTTGTTATCGAACACCGCGCGCAGATCCTGCTCCGTCGAGACCTTGCGGTGATACTTGGTCTCAAACTGTTCCGCGCGTTCTGTGAGCAGGTTGCGATCGGGATCGCACAGCATCACTACTTCAGCATTGGGCAGATTATTGAATCCGAAGATATGGTCCCGGCCGCGGCCGTTGATGCCCAGCACCGCAACCCGAATACGGCTGTTGGCGGACGCCTTGCCGGCCATTAGCGAAATCGCCGCGCCCCCCGCACCCAGCACGAAACTTCTTCTGCTATTCATAGTCGAACCTCTGTGGGAATTCTAGCACCCCGTCTACATCAACAGTTTTTCCGCCAAATCTTCCGGGATGTCGGCGGTCAGCCGCACCACGCGGCCCTCCTGCTTCACCTGGATGGTATCCAAGCCGCGCTGCAGATCCGGCTGATTCTTGGGAACGGCCATCCGCACCAGCGCCGCCAATCCACGCAGCGAATCGGCCATATTCCGGGCATCGCCCTCCGCATGGCAATCGCCGGTGATGGCGGCGTGGGCGCCGTGGCGCAGGTCGATGGTCATGGTGGCGTCGTCCACAGAGCGCAGCATGCGGTCCACGTTGCTCAGATCGCCCATGCCGCGCAGCCGGTCCGGCGAAGCGCCGCGCCAGCCCACCACCACGGCCCAGATCTGCGCATCGGACGGCAGAGCTTCGGCGCGCGCCATTAAATCGCGCGGCGCGCCGTGGCCGCCTCTTTTGAATTGATCGATGGCCGCACGCACCGACGTCGCCGGACCGCCCAGCGCCGTGCTCTTGTCGATAAAGACGATAACTTCGTCCGGGCTCTTCGCGTAGAGCGTGTAGCCGCGATAGTCGCTCGATTCCAGATCGCGCGAGGGCTTCGCAGTAAACGTGCCGCGGGCGATTGCCAGCACGTTCTGGCCGTCGCTGGCTACCAACAGTTCGCGCACATCCTGGCTCGGATCGAAGCCCGATTCGGTGCGGAACGCATCGAATTTCGGCAGTTTGTTCTGCTCCGCCAGCTTGTGGTAGAGCGGAGTCGTCCGGATCTGATCCATGCGTATGCCCGCCAGCGCCACGGCATCGGAAGGAATGAACGCGGCGAGAGAGGAATCCACGGGACCGTGCCTGGTCAGACCGCTACAGCCGGCCAACATCAGGGAAAAGGACAACGCAGGCGCCGTCACGAGATTCATTAAGCCCTCTCAAGTCATTATGGCAGTGAAATGCGCGATAATCTGTCGTGATGGCATTGGCCACCGCCACGCCCTACCAGCTAAAGGACAGTCCGTATAGCAGCCACAGCCTGCTGCTGGCCAGTTTGCCCGCGTCGGGCGATGGCCGGCGCGTATTGGATGTGGGCTGCGCCTCGGGCTATCTGGGAGCGATTCTGGCGGGCCGCGGCTATCGCGTCACCGGCATCGATTCGCCGGGCGCGCGCCGCGAGAACTTCCCGGATGCCATCGAATTCTTCGAAGCCGATCTGGATCTCGGATTACCGCGCCTTACTGGACGGTTCGATTTCGTGATCTGCGCGGACGTGCTGGAGCATCTGCGGCGCCCCGCATCCCTGTTGCGTGAATTGCGTGAAGTGCTCGCGCCGGGCGGACGGCTGGCGGCGTCGCTGCCTAATAGCGGCCACGCCTACTTCCGCTGGAACGTGTTGACCGGCCGTTTCCCCGCCCACGATCGCGGCCTCTTCGACCGCACGCACCTGCACTTCTATACCTGGCGCGGCTGGGTGGAACTGTTCCACGAGTGCGGATTCCGCATCGAAACCCTGCGTTGCTCCGGCGTGCCCATCGGCCTGGCGCTGCCGAAATGGGAAGGATCCGCCGCGGTGCGCGCGCTCGAACGCCTGTCGTACGAATCCGCGCGCGGATGGAAAAACATGTTCGCCTATCAATTCATCGTCACCGCCGCGCCGGAGACCGCGCCATGACCGCCAAACCCAAAGTCGTCGTCGTCATGCCGGCATACAACGCCGCCAAGACGCTGCACATGACCTATCAGGACTTGCCGCGCGACATGGTGGACCTGGTCATCCTGGTGGACGATGGCAGTTCCGATGAAACCGCCCAGATCGCGCGCGACATGGGGCTTGAGTTATTCGTCCATAATCGCAACTACGGCTACGGCGCCAATCAAAAGACCTGCTATCGCGAGGCGCTCAAAGCCGGCGCCGATATCGTGGTGATGGTTCATCCGGATTATCAGTACGATCCCACGCTGTTGCCCGAGATCGTGGGGCCTATTCAGGAAGGCCGCGCCGACGCCGTGCTGGGATCGCGACTGATGGGAACCAATCCCATGAAGCAAGGCATGCCCTGGTGGAAATATATATCAAATCGCTTTCTCACCTGGGCGGAAAATGTGACGTTCGGGCTGAACTTATCCGAGTATCATACCGGCTACCGCGCGTTCCGCCGCGAAGTGCTCGAATCGGTGAATCTGGAGACCAACTCCGACGCCTTCATCTTCGATCAGGAGATTATGGCGCAAATGGTCGCGTTAGGCACGCGCATCACGGAAGTACCGGTGCCCACGCGATACTTCGCGCAAGCTTCGTCGGCTTCGTTTTTTCAAAGCACCATTTACGGCTTCTCCATCTTGTTGTTACTTGCCAAATATCTGATGTACCGCTGGGGGTGGGGCTACCATCGCCAGTTCGATAGCCTGCAACGCCGCTATCAATCCGGTGCCCAACCGGCCGGGCGGAAAAGTTAGCGTGCGGCGCGCCAAACTTGTCCTCGACCTACTGTTGATCTTCGTATTTACGGCGGTGCTGATCAAGCCGCTGTTCAAGTTGAAGTATCTGGACCGTTGGGATTCCATCGAGAGCACCTTCATCGCGGATGGCCGCTTTCTGAGCGCGCATCTGCCACATCCCCAATGGCAGCCGCTTTGGTATTGCGGCACTCGCTACGACTATTTATATCCGCCGGTTTTGCGCTATGGCACAGCTTTGCTCGCGCACGTATGGCTTCCGGTGAAGGCGTATCACATCTACACCGCACTGCTCTATTGCCTGGGAATCGCGGGCGTGTATTTCCTGGTGTGGGTGTTGAGCCGGTCGCGCGGCGCTGCGTGGCTGGCGGCCGCGGCCGCGGCGCTGGTCTCGCCTCTCTATCTGTTGATCCCGCTGTTTCGCGCCGATACCCAACATTTCGCGCCGTGGCGGCTTTGGGTTCTCACCCGCTTTGGAGAGGGTCCGCACATCTCGGCGCTATCTTTGTTGCCTTTCGCGCTGGCGTTCGCCTTCGTCGCGCTACGCCGCTGGAATCCGGCCGCCACAGCGCTCGCGGCACTCCTATCGGCAGCGGCCGTATCGACTAACTTTTACGGCGCGACGGCGTTGGGCTTACTCTTTCCTGTCTTAGTGTGGAGCGTTTGGATAACCCAGCGCGAAGCCCGCATCTGGCTGCGCGCCCTCGCGATTCCGGCATTGGCTTACGGCCTCTCGGCATTCTGGCTCACGCCCTCCTACCTGCGGATTACCGTGGAGAACCTGCGATATGTGTCGTCCCCGGGTAACGCCTGGTCTGTAGCGTTGCTCGGCTTGGCTGTCGCCGCTTTCCTGGCCGTCTCCCTGCGCGCCGCATTTCGCAAACCGGACTGGGCTTACTCGATCTTCATTTCCGGCGGGCTGCTGGTTCTGGGACTCAACGTTTTGGGACACTATTATTTCAACTTCCGCATCGTCGGCGAGCCGGGCCGCCTGGTTCCGGAGCTCGATCTGGCGCTGATATTGGCATGCGTCGAGTTGCTGCGGCGATTGTGGAATTGGCGGGCGCGCACGCCCTCGCGGGCCAGGATGGCGCGGGCGCTAGCGGCGCTGGTGGTGTTGCTGGCGTTGTGCGAAACGCGCCATTATGTCCGGCATGCATGGGAACTGTATCCGCGTGAAACGGATTACCGGCAGCGCGTGGAATATCGCATGTCCGAGTGGATCGACGGGCATCTGCCGGGAGCGCGCACGTTTGTGGCCGGGTCGGTGCGATTCTGGTGGGACACTTGGCACGACTTGGCACAGGTGGGCGGCGGATCGGAGCAGGGGCTCGAAAATTCCAAGGTGATCCGCCACCTGGGAGATTTTGCTGGGACCCAAACCGGAACTGGGGGTGCGCTGGCTGACCGCCTTGGGCGCGGATGCAGTGATCGTTTCGGACAAACGCTCGCAAGAGATGTACCACGACTTTTCGCTTCCGGGCAAGTTCGTGGGCGTGTTGCCGGTGCTGTATGACGACGGCCAGGGCAACGTGATCTATCGGGTTCCCCGGCGCCACCCGTCGCTGGCGCGCGTAGTGGATCGTGCACGGTGGCAGGCGCTCAAACCACTCGAACAAGCGAATCCGGAGCGGCTGCGGGAATATACCGCGGTAATCGAGGAAGGACCCGACTCGCCCACTACATCCACCTGGGCGGGGACTGATGAGCTGCACGTGCACGCGCGCGTGACGGCGGGACAATCCGTCCTGGTGCAGGAAACGTACGATCCCGCGTGGCACGCCTATGCCGGCGGCCATGAGCTGCCGGTGCATCGGGATCAAGGGGCGGATTTCAGCGTGATTGACGCGCCGCCGGGTGAGCATGACATCGCATTCAGGTTTGAAACCCCAATGGAGAACCGTATCGGCTGGGTCGTCACAGCGCTGTCACTAGCTCTTGCCGCGGCTCTTTTAATGGGCGGCGCACTCCGGCGTTCTTTCGCCAAAGGGCCCGTGAGCATCCCCGGCGCCCCGTCGGCGTGCGCCAGGCCTTGAATGCGGCGCGCCCGGTTTTTCTGCCCTGGAGCCGCCTTGACTAAATGGCCGGGGCGCAAAGAGATGGTCGTGGTAACTCGGAACCCGCCTGGCGGAAAATGTTTTGGGGGTTATGTTTTTGCGGGATATCTAGATACAAGCTCAGGAGCAATCAGATGACTGATCACGGCTCAGGATTCGGGCGAAAAAAAGAGTGGGCCATCACCGCCCTGCTATCTCACGGGAATGTGGAGGAGTCCGCCACAGCAGCCGGAATCTCGGCCGGGCGTTTTCCTGGCAAGCAACTACTTCGCTCGCACGGATCGAACTGACGCCAAAACGCCGCAGCAAACGCGGTTGACAACGCGCGCTAACCCGCCACATATGCTGCTGTCCTATAGAATACTATAAAATACCATAAATTCCCTTGACAAGGGCGGAATAGTAATGTTAGCGTTTAAGCGCGCCGGCAAGTTATCCCGGTTTACCCATGCGGCTTGAAGATATGACGCTATTATGCTTCAGGTCTCTAGGAGGATGCCAGTGCAGCGAAACGCCATACGGTTTCTGCTTCCGGTTTTCGCGGTCGGATTATGTGCCGTACCGGGTCTGTCTCAGGCCCCTGCCTCCGCTTCGGCCGAACGACCGCCTGCCGGCGACCCCCAGGTGGCCTACATGTTCCTAACTAACCACCATCGCCTGCTCGCAGAGGTGTCTGCGCGCAGGTCGAACGGGACCATGGACTCGGCCCGCGAGCAGTCGATCGCCGCGTCGATGAAACTTAGCGTTGAGGACTTCGAGGCGGTGGGCCCCGTATACGGCGAGGTGCAGCCGTTGCTGGACGCGGTCGACCACGACGCGGATGCTTACCGCGATCGCGTGCGCGCAAGCGGCGGCAGGCCGGACCCGAAAGTGTACCAGGGTTTCACAGCTAGGAAGACCGTTATCGAGTCGTCCATCAGATCCCGCCTGGAGGCGAAGCTGTCGCCGGCGGCTTGGAAGGACCTGGAAGCCTACATCGATGGCGACTTCCGACAGCGCATTCGGGTAACGGGCATGGGACCAGGAGGCGCGGGGAAATGAGATCCCTCACGGTTCCGCGGCTTTGTCTTCTGGTCACGGCGGCGACGGTAGGCAGCGCCTGTGCTCGCGCTCAGTGCATGGACACCACCACAAGGCTTTGGTCCGTTACGGAGGCCCTGTCAGGGTTGCCGACAATACTCTGCAGATTACATCCTACTCCGAGGTCACGGGTGACTACTACAACGATTGGTACCTACAAGGCGACAGCTCCTTCTACTTCAACGGCACGCTCGAGGAGACAAGCGGTTGGCAGCAGAGCTCGGTCACGGGCGGAGAGTTCGACTTTAAAACCACGATTCCTCTGCAGACCTATGGAACGGGGCAGTACTATCAGTCGTTCTTAGCTAACGCCCTAAGCTATGACTGCCCCGGCTACGGCAGCGGAATAAACTTTGTGCAGGAATGCGAGAACCTCGGATTGTGTACAGGCGGCACCGCCAGTGCAAACTTCGTCAACCTTTCCCGACCGTACATCAGTAACGTCGACGCGCCGCCCGAGTACCTGGGCGGGGCGCTAACGGCGGGCACTTACAGCGAACAGGCGACGATCATTTCCGACGGAGAGGGCGCCACGGGCTCGCCCGTGTACACGCTATGGACTAATCCGGGGGGGGCGACCGGCACGCTGAGTTGTACCAACTGCGTAAGCCCGGTGTATACAGCGACTGGCGGAAGCGCGTGCAACGTGTATGACATCACGATCATGGTGAGCTATGGTGGCTTCGAGGGCTATTTTTGGATAGAGAATAAGTGGCCGGCGTCCATGCAAACAATGTATACAGTTCAGAACTATGGTAATTGGCCGGCGGCGCCGAACGAGGGCTGGGGCACGGAAAACGTGAACAAAGTCTTCGACTCCTGCGGAGGGCCAATGAACTGGGTTCCCGTCAACGAGAAATTCACCAGCGCCCGGGACTTGTACCCTGGCGGTTCCAACTGGGGGTTCCCAAATCCGTTTGGCGACGTTGGCTGGGTCCCGGGCGTCTGGAAGGGATCTCAGCAAACCCCGGCGCCGGTGCGTGGAACTGGCGAGTTCGACGAATACGGTGATTTCGGTGACTTTATTTTCCAAAACACGGTAATGTGTATCCCCGGATGTATACAGGCGAACCCGGTGCCCCTAGTAAACGGGGGAAACGGGTATTCGGAGACGCCGGCTGCCACCGTCACGACCTTTGGACAGCAGTTCTACGCCGTCGGCACTGTCAGTGGGCAGGGCATGCTGATCCATACCGGCACGCAGACACACTATATCGACCACGGTAAGGGACAGTAGGCTAGTGTTGGGAATTCAAGAAGGAGGCCACAGATGAGAAGTGGGAAAACGTACCAGCGCGTCGTCCTGCTGGCTGGCTCCATGTGCTTGGCATCCGCAAGCGCCGGCATCGTCACGGACATCAATAGCGCCGACGCCGTGGTGGTTGCCCAGTCCTCAGGCGGCACAACCGGTAGTACCGGAATCACCTTCCATCTGGCTATCCAGACGGTTTTCAAGGGGCCCGTTGCCGGCGGGACAATCGAGGTGCTTCTCCAGCGCCCAAAAGGCGGTATGGCCTTCAGCGTCCCACCAGTTTGTGGCATCTTCCTCCTCAGCCAGGAAGGCCAGCGATGGCGCGTTATGCCGCAAGCGACGCCACAAGCCAGCTTTGAAGACCTGTATTTCCCGAGCGACCTATGCTCCGGGGCAACCTCGGCGGCGCTGGAATCTGGGGTACCCGTGGCCGAACGTGTGCTCGCGGAATACATTCGATCGGTCCGGGGTGTGGCGGCGTCACCGAGATATATCGTGAGGCTTTTCTCGGGCGTCAGCCCGAGCCAATCGCAAGCGGTCGCGTCGGCATGCCTGGACCTCTCAAGCTCGGGCAATCCGGACCTTCGGTTGCTCGGCTTAGGATGGCGGATTGCCGGGGGCGACGGCGGCGCCGTGGAGCAGGTGCTAGGCGATTTGGACGCCGCCACCCAGCACGGGCTTGGGGTAATCGTAGCCGTCGTCGTTGGGGCATATTCGAGCGGTGACCCCGTGGGTGCGCGCTCGCTCGGCGCCCTCCTTGAAGGCCCGCATGGCCGCGAATTCGAGAGGCCGATCAGCGTGGCGTTGAGGAGGATCCACACCGCAGAGACCCTCCCTTACCTGGGCGAACTCCTCGACAGCACCGACGCGTTCGTGCGCTCGCAAGCGTTCGGTGGGCTCAGCTTATATCTCCTTGGCGCTCCCGTGCTGAACGACGCGAATCAGGACGCCGAGTTCGACAGGGCGTTGAATCCCCGATCCCGAAAGGCCCTTAGCCCGGACGAGCAGCGCCATATACAGTTTGTGACCCCCGCTCCTCCCGAGGCTGAGACCGAGCTGGTCCAATGGTGGAAGGCTTGGCTTCAACGGTCGGGTGTTGCCGGCCCATCGAACTGACTGCCCCGTATGACGTGCCGTCAGGGCGCGGTTTCCAGCTAGTAAGGCAGATGGTATGTGGCAAAGCTTGGCGCGAGGCATGTGGAACGCGGGCAAAAAATAGCAGACGTCCCGCGCGGCGAAAACGGCGAAATGCAAAAGCCTCAATAGCGATAGAATCGGCGGTATAGTAAGCATGACCGCACCTATCCGCGCTCTCGCATTGCTTTCCATCCTCCTGCCGATTGCCGCCGCGCAACCCATCCGCCTCGATCCGAAGAATCCCCATTATTTCCTCTACCGCGGCAAGCCTGTCGCGCCGATTTCGAGCGGCGAGCACTACGGCGCCGTCATCAACGCCGATTTCGACTATCACCGCTACCTGGCCACGCTGGCCGCCGATGGATTGAACTACACGCGTCTCTTTCCAGGCAGCTATCGCGAAGTGCCGGCAAAGTCGTTCGGCATCCAGCGCAACACACTGGCGCCCGCGCCGGGACGCTTCTTAGCCCCCTGGGCGCGCAGCCAGACGCCGGGTTATGCAGGCGGCGGCAACAAGTTCGATCTGGACCGCTGGGATCCCGGATTCTTCGCGCGCTTCCGCGATTTCCTTTCCGCGGCGGCCGAACGCGGCATCATCGTCGAGATCACGCTGTTTTCGTCCCACTATCAGGAGATGCAGTGGAAGATAAGCGCGCTCTACCCCGCGAACAATGTGAATGGCACGGACGCAATCGATTGGAAGAAGCTGCATACGCTCGAAAACGGCAACATTCTCGGCCATCAGGAACGCTACACGCGCAAATTGGCGCGGGAGGCCAACGGGTTCGAAAACGTCATCTTCGAAATCCAAAATGAACCGTGGTCGGATCGGCCGACGCTGGCGGGCGTGGTGAACCCGTATCTACCACTGCCGGGACGCGATGTCTATCCCAATTCGATCGATCTTGCCGACCAGCTTTCGCTCGCCTGGCAGGCGCGGGTGGCCGGCTGGATCTCGAGCGAGGAGCACAGTCTGCCGAACCGGCATCTCATCGCGCAGAATTACTGCAACTTCCGATTCCCCGTGCGGCAGCTTGTGCCGGAGGTGAGCACCGTCAATTTTCACTATGCTTATCCGGAAGCGGCGGCGTTGAATTACGGAATCGAAAAAGCCATTTCCTACGACGAAACCGGATTTCTCGGCCGGGACGACGCCGCGTACCTGCGGCAGGCCTGGAACTTCATGTTATCCGGCGGGAGCGTGTTCAACGGCCTGGACTATTCCTTCAGCGTCGGGCATGAAGATGGCAGCGATACCCAGCCGAACGGTCCCGGCGGAGGCAGTCCGGCGCTGCGGCGGCAGCTTCGCGTGCTCAGCGAATTTCTGAAGGACCTGCCGCTGGAGGATCTGGCGCCGGATAGCCATGCCGTGAAGCATGCCGCGGGCGTGTATGCGCGAGTGCTGGCCAGTCCTGGGCGCGTCTACGCGATCTATTTGGATGGCTCCGGCCCCGCGGAAGTGCAGCTGGCATTGACGGCAGGAGAATATTCAGGCGAATGGGTGGATGTGGAGAGCGGCAAGGTCGCGCGAACTGAGCGCTTTCGCGTCGCCGGGAACAATAAAACGCTCGCTACGCCCGAGTTTCACGACGGCATAGCCCTGCGGCTCAGGCCTATCGAATGAGCGTGGGGCAGACCATCGTTTTTTGTGGTCTGCCAAGTATTCATCACCTTTGGTGGCCGGCGGGCCACCGGGCAGACCACGGAAAACGATGGTCTGCCCCACGGACGTTCCGCACGCACCGGTAGACTAACCCCCGGCCCCTGGCTCCTGACCCCCAGCCCCGCCGCGCGCGAGCGCGGCCCTAAGTACCAGAACCCGTAGTACGAAAATAAGACTTCCGACAGTATTGCTCCCACCCCGTTTCCCGTCCCAAGATGGTCCCAGGCTTTCGCGAATTCTCTAATGTCCGGTGCGGATCCGGCCGATAAGATTCGCGTAGAGGCATGTCATATTGAGCGTTGCCATATCCATGCCGCACTCCACTCGCACGGCGCCCTTGCGCGTCGCGCATCTGCTGATCTGCGGCCTCGGCATGGCGGCCTACACCGCCCATGCCGCCGGTCTGCCGGTTCTGACCCGTATCGCCCAAGTGCGCCAACTTACCGCCGAACAGGCCGCCCACGGATATCCCGTTCAAATTAGGGCAGTTGTTACCTACTACAGCCCCTCCGGCCCGAACTTTCTGGGCCGCGATACGTACATGAGCGCCGACACCCCGGACCTGTTCGTGCAGGATTCCACTGCCGGTGTCTGGGTCAACCTCCCCAAGGGTTCGCCGGCGCTGCAGGCCGGACAACTGGTCGAGATGACCGGCGTCACGGAAGCTCCGGATTTCGCCCCCCAGATCGGCCACGCGCGCTACCAGGTGGTTGGTCAAGCACCGCTTCCCCGGCCTGCGCGGCCATCCTTGGAAGCCATGCTCTCCACCGCCGAGGATAGCCAATGGGTGGAAACGCGCGGCATTGTACGGCAGGTGCGCCTGCTCGATGGCTTGCTCACGCTGGATGTGGCCGTAGCGGGCGGACGGCTGAAAGCGCTGATCCCCGGCGTGCGCGGCGCCCTTCCGAGCCAGTTCGTCGACGCGGAGGTCCGCATCCAGGGCGCTTGCGGAGCCATTTTTAATAATAAACTGCAGCTCGTGGGCATTCTGCTTTATGTGCCCAGTCTCGATCAGATTGAACTATCCAGCCCGCCCAGCGATCCTTTCCTTAAACCGGTGCAGCCGATTGGTACGGTAGCGCGCTTTGCTCCGCAGCGATCTCCGGGGCACCGCATTCACGTACAAGGCGTCGTCACTCTGCAGGATGAAAACGCCATTTACCTCTCCGATGGGCGAACCGGACTGCGCGTCGAAACTGCCGAACCGGCCGCGCTCAAACCCGGAGATCGCCTGGACGTGGCTGGCTTTCCCCGCGTATCCGACTACAACCTGACAGTGGAGGACGCCGTCTGGCGGCGCATCGGGACGCAGGCGCCGCTGGCCCACATTCCGGTCACGGCCGATCAGATTCTGAGCGGGGATTACGACTCTCTGCCCGTGGCCATCGAAGGGCATCTGTTGGCGAGATCGATTCTTGCCGATAGTCAGACTCTGGTACTGAAACAAAACCATTCCGTTTTTAGCGCCATTGTCCGCCCGCAGCGCGGCGAAACCGGCGCCATGCTGCCGGAGGTGGGCAGCCTCGTTCGGGTGGCCGGCATCTGCGTGTCCGGCAAAGATGAAAACGGGGGAAACCAGGCCTTCCACGTCCTGCTGCACTCCGCCGGCGACGTCCAAATAGTGCGCCGGCCGCCCTGGTGGACGGTTCCCAAGGCGCTGGGAGCGCTGGGTGTGCTGGCGGTGCTCATGCTGGCAGGGTTGGCCTGGGTAGTCGCCCTGCAACGCCAGGCCATGCTGGAACAGCGCTATCAGAATCTCGTGGAACATGCCAACGACATCATTTTCACCCTCGACCTGGGCCAGACCATCACTTCCCTGAACAAAGCTGGAGAGCGCATTCTGGGTTATACACACAAAGATGCGGCCGGTTTGCCGCTGGTCCGGCTGCTGCCCGCCGCATGGTGCGACAAAGCGGCCGAAGCGGCTGCCCGCGTGGCTGCCGGGGAGCCCTATCCCAATCAGGAGTGGGAACTGGCCGCTCAGGACGGCCGGTTGACGCCCGTCGAGGTCAGCTTGCAAGCCATTTGCCGCAGAGGGCGGACCGTCGGCCTGCTGGGCATCGCGCGGGATATCTCCGAACGGAAGCGCGCCGAAGACGAGATGTTGCAGGCCAAGGAAGCCGCCGAAGCCGCCAATCGCGCCAAAAGCGAATTCGTAGCCAACATGAGCCACGAATTGCGCACGCCTTTGAACGCCGTGATCGGCTACAGCGAGATGCTGCAGGAGATTGCCGAGGAGCGCGATCAGCAGGATATGCTGCTGGATCTGCGCCGCATCCGCACTGCCGGCAAACACCTCCTGGGTCTCATCAACGACATCCTGGATCTTTCCAAGATCGAGGCCGGGAAGGTGCAATTCTCGACCGAGAGATTCGCCATCGCCCCGGTGATCCACGATGTGGCCGCGACCCTCGAGCCTCTGGCGGAAAAGAACGGCAATCGCCTGGAAGTGGAGTACGAACCGGGATTGGGCCACATGGTGGCGGATCAGACCCGCACGCGCCAGGTGCTCTTGAACCTGCTCAGCAATGCCTGCAAGTTCACCGAAAACGGGAAGGTGCGCCTGGAGGCGCGGCGGGTTGCGGGACAAGGCGTCCATTGGGTAGAGTTCCGCGTATCGGACACCGGCATTGGCATGAGTCCGGAACAGATCGAACGGCTCTACCGGCCATTTGTGCAAGCGGATGCTTCGACCACCCGCAAGTACGGCGGCACGGGACTCGGATTGGCCATCAGCCGCCGCCTTTGCCAGATGATGGGTGGATCGTTGAGCGTGGAGAGCGAGTTAGGTGCGGGATCGGCATTCACGGTCTGGCTGCCTGGAGATTTAGCCGCCATTGAGGGTACCGGCGAATCGCCGTCCGGCGAAGAAGACGCTGCGCTGATAGGCGCGCTGGCAAGTTAGGAAGAGGAGCTGCATGTTTCCGCAATTTCAACGCGTCGTGACGCTCTCGGTGATGAGCATTCTGGTGGGCTTGTTCACCTGGATCTACGTGCGCGACCGCCACCCCCGGGCCCGCTTGTGGATGATCGGCTGGTCGTGCATTGTGGCGCATTTTGCCGGCATGCTGTTGTTCAGCTTCAAGCTGATCCCCGCGCGCCTGGCGGATTGGTCGGCCTACTCCACCCTGGTCTTCGGCGCCTCCGCGTTCTTTCTTTCGGTTTGCCCCCGGCCCGGCACGCCGCGCGACCGGATTCTGTTTTGGGCTGCCATCGTGGGGCCCGCCGTGGCCTATTGGACCTGCATGGTCTTGGAGGTCTCGAACCCGTTGGTGTACCAGGCACTGCTATTGGCGGTGCTGGCCGCGGGCGTCTGGCTGGCGCTGTGGCAACCCAAGAAGACCTTTGCCAGCCTGGCGGCGTGGTCTGTGCTAGCCATCGCGCCGGGGCTATGGGCCGTATGGCGCGCTTCTACCCATATCGAGACCGGCATGGATTTCCTGCTGTTCGAGGGTTTTGCCATCACCGCCTGGCGCTATTGGCGGTACTTCCATCGCCTGACTCCCGGCGTGCTGCTCACCTCGCTCGCATTCCTGGCGTGGGGGCTGGTCTTCCCGGTGGCGGAAATCTGCGACGCGCTGCATCTGAATATCCCCGGCGATCACGTGGTGTGGGATCTGCCCAAGTATTTTGTGGCTTTCGGCATGATCATGACGCTGTTCGAGGATCAGACGGTGGTCCTGCAAGTCGAAATCGCCGTGCGCAAACGCGCCGAAGAGACTGCCCAGGCTGCCAACGAAGCCAAGGGCATCCTGATGGCGTCCGTCAGTTTTGCCGCGCGCCGCATGCTGAGCACGGCCGGCTGGGAGACGGTCATTCCCGAAACGCTTTCCAAGGTGGGCGCCGCCGCGCGCGTGAGCCGTGCCTTTGTGGCGCAGGTAAATTCCGCGGACCCACGCCTGCCGGCAGCGGTGTTGCACGAATGGATCGAACCATCGTTGGGTCGAGGCGCCACGCGGCCGCCAACTCCGGTGTGGAACGGCCCTGAGTGGATGGCGCGGGCCGCCGGTTTGCGCCGCGGTGAACTGGTAGCTTTCGACATACCGCCCACTTCGGGCGCCGCCGATGTGGGCGCGCCGAAGTCGGCAATTCTGGCGCCCATCGAAGTGGCCGGGAAGTGGTTCGGCTTCCTGGGATTCGAAGAATGCCGCCGCGAACGTGGATGGAGCGAAGCCGAGCGCGATGGCTTCCGTGCGGCGGCGCGCATGCTGGGAGCGTCCATCACGCGCGGGCGCGCCCAGGAGTACGTGGATAACATCCTGCGCTCCATGGAAGAGTCCCTGCTGGTCACCGATACGGATTTGCAGATCCGCCGCGTCAATCCCAGCGCGCTTAAACTGCTGGGCTACACCGAAGAAGAGCTGATCGGCCGCCCTGCCGGACAAGTGATTCTGGAACGCGAATCCCCCTCGCGGCGGAGCGCCGTGGAGCGCACTTACCGCACCAAAACCGGCCGTCTGATTCCCGTCCTGTTCTCGTCAGCGGAAATGCGCGACGGCGCGGGCATGCTGGAAGGCTATGTCTGGCTGGCCCAGGATATGACCGAACTGAAGCGCGTCGAAGCTGAACTGGTGCGCGCCAAGGACGCCGCCGAAGAGGCCAATCGCGCCAAGAGCGCCTTCCTGGCCAATATGAGCCATGAGTTGCGCACGCCGCTGAACGCCGTGATCGGCTATAGCGAGATGCTGCAAGAAATCGCCGAAGATCGCGGCGAACACGATCTGCTGCCGGACCTCGGCAAGATCCGCTGGGCCGGCAAACACCTGCTCGGGCTGATCAACGATGTCCTGGACCTTTCGAAAATCGAGGCCGGAAAAGTCCAGTTGTCGATTGAAAGCCTGGACGCTTTACCGCTGATCGACGGCGCGGCCAGCGCCTTCCGGCCGCTGGTGGAAAAGAACGGCAACCGGCTGGAAATCGCCTGCGATGGGCCGCTGGGCGCGCTGCTGGGCGACCAGACTCGTGTCCGCCAGGTGCTCTTCAACCTGCTGAGCAATGCCTGCAAATTCACGGAAGGCGGTCTGATCCGCCTGGAGGCCCGCCGCATCCGCCGCAAAGGCTCGGATTGGGTGGAATTCCGGGTTTCCGATACCGGCATCGGGATGAGCCCCGACCAGATGGAAAGACTCTATAGTCCCTTCATGCAGGCCGATGCATCCACCACGCGCAAGTACGGCGGCACCGGCCTGGGGCTGGCCATCAGCCGTGAATTCTGCCAGATGATGGGCGGCTCTCTGACTGCCGAGAGCCAATTAGGCGTAGGCTCGGTCTTCACCGTGCGCCTGCCGGGCGATCCGGCCGTGTCCATGGATCCGCTGGCTATCGCCGGCCTGATTGCGGAGAGGAAGCCGGTACATGCCTAAAATCCTGGTCATCGAAGATAACGAATGGAGCCGCGATATGCTGGTCCGGCGTCTGGAGCGCCGTGGATACCAGGCCATCTCGGCCGCCGATGGCCGGCGCGGCCTGGCCCTGGCGCGCGAACAATCTCCGGACCTGATCGTAATGGATATGAGTCTGCCCGAGGTGGATGGCTGGGAAGCTACGCGCCGTTTGAAAGCGGATGCGGCTACCCGCGGCATCCCCATCGTAGCGCTCACCGCGCACGCCATGGCCAGCGACCGCCAGAAAGCCATGGACGCCGGTTGTGACGATTACCATACCAAGCCAGTGGATTTCGAAAGCCTGCTGCGCGCGCTCGAGAAACTGCTGGATAGCCGGCTGGGTCCCGCGCCGGCCGTCATCCCCGCCGGCTTGCGCGGCGATTCCGTAGTTCGCTTGGGAGATCCGCAATGCTGACGAATACCAAACCGCTGCTGCTGGTCGACGACGACCCTACCAATCAGGACTTGCTATCGCGGCGCTTGAAACGCGCAGGCTATTCCACCGAGGTGGCCGGCAACGGCTACGAAGCGCTGGACGTGCTGGCCCGCCGCGAAGTGGAACTGGTGCTGCTCGACAGCATGATGCCGGGTATCAGCGGTATCGAGTTGCTGCGCCAGCTTCGCCAGCAGTACACGTCCGCGCGCCTGCCCATCATCATGGTCACCGCCTTGGGCGAAAGCGATCGGGTAGTGGAAGCCCTGAATTTAGGCGCCAACGATTACATCTCCAAGCCAGTCGATTTCCCGGTGGCGCTGGCCCGCATCAAGGCCCAACTCGAGCGCAAACATGCCGAGGACGCCCTGCGCGAGAGCGAGGCGCGCTACGCATTGGCGGCGCGCGGGACCAACGACGGTCTTTGGGATTGGGATCTGCAGACCGAACGCGTGTATTACTCGCCCCGCTGGAAAGCCATGCTGGGCTACGAAGACGCGGAAATCGGCGACGCTCCCGGCGAATGGCTCTCGCGCGTGCACAAGTCGGACCGCGCCGCGCTCGAAGCGCAGTTGGCCGAACAGTGGAATGGCGCAGTTCCCACCAAGGAATGCGCCATCGAACACCGTCTGCTGCATAAGGACGGCTCCTACCGTTGGATGCTGAGCCGCGGCATGGTGGAACGCGATAGCGCCGGGAAAGCCATCCGCATGGCGGGATCCCAGACCGACATCACCGGCAGCAAGGCCTTCGATCCGCTGACGGGACTGCCCAACCGGACGCTTTTCCACGACAAGCTGGCCGCCTGTCTGGAGCGTGCCGCCCAGGAACCCGGCTATCCTTTCACGGTTCTCTTCCTGGATCTCGACCGCTTCAAAGTGGTCAACGACAGTCTGGGCCACGTGGCCGGCGATGAGTTGTTGATTCATGTAGCGCAGCGTCTCCGCGCGGCCGTGCGCAACGCGCCGGTGTCCGCAACCGCGGAGCGCACTGCGCCGCGGGACCTGATCGCCCGGTTAGGTGGTGACGAATTCGCCATCCTGCTCGAAAACGTGGACCCCGCGGGCGCCGTGCGCATCGCCGAGCGCATTCGCGAGGCGATTCATGCGGCGTTCAAACTGGAAAGCCGGGAAGTATTCACCACCGCCAGCATTGGCATCGCCCACGGCGACGCCGGTTATCACACCTCCACCGAGATCCTGCGCGACGCCGATACGGCCATGTACAAAGCCAAGTCGCTCGGCAGATCGCGCTTCGAAGTTTTTGACGCCGGCATGCGCGCCCAAGCGGTGGCTCGCCTGGAACTTGAAAGCGATCTGCGCCGGGCCGTCGATCATCGCGAGTTTGTCCTGTATTATCAGCCGAAGGTCAGCCTGCAGACCGGCAAAATCGTAGGGGTGGAAGCGCTCATCCGCTGGCGGCATCCGGAACGCGGCATCGTCCCGCCGGACGAGTTCATTCCCCTCGCCGAGGAGACCGGCTTGATCGTTCCCATCGGCCTATGGGTGCTGCGCGAGGCGTGTAACGCCATGCGCCGCTGGCAGAACGAGTTTCCGGATATTCCGCCGCTCGAAATCAGCGTGAATGTATCCGTCCGCCAGTTCCGCGAGCCGGATCTGCGCGCCCAGATCGCGGCCATCCTGGCGGAGACCGGGTTAGACCCCGCCACGCTGCAACTGGAAATCACCGAGAGCGTTCTCATGGACGATCTGGAGGCGGTGGCCTGCCTGCTGGACGGTCTCAAGAGTCTGGGCGTCGGGTTGAAGATCGACGACTTCGGCACCGGGTACGCCTCGCTGAAGTGCCTCAGCCGGCTGCCGTTCGACGTGCTGAAGATCGACCGCTCTTTCGTGCTCAACATGTCGGCCACCGATGGCACCGGCGACACCATCCGCACCATTCTGATGCTGGCCGAAAACCTGGGCATGGAAGTGGTGGCCGAGGGAATCGAGCGGAAGGAACAGCTCACGGCGCTGCAATCCCTGCACTGCGCTTACGGCCAGGGCTATTACTTCTCGCCGCCCATCGAGCAGGAAGCTTTGTCGGAGCTGATCCGCAAATCGCGCGCGGCTGCGTAACGCGTTGAGCCGGCAAGGCCGGTAACGTTTCCGCAACGGTTATCGCACTCCTAAATACTTGTGCGTGGCGGCCACCCCGGCGCACCCTCCAATCAGGAGGGAATATGCGGGGCCGTCTGCTATCGCTGCTGCTGGCGCCGGCGCTCATTTGCATCTCATTTCCGGTTGTGGGTGCGGAGTTACCCGCCGTCGATGCGCGCGAGGCGATGGTCCTGATCAATCGCGCCCGCCAGTCGCATACGGACGGATATTTCTATCGCTCCGAGGCGCAATACCGTCAGGCGCTCGAAATCCTGGAACGGACTTACGGCGCCGTCAGTCCGGATTTGACGCCGGCCTTGAACGGCCTGGCCGAGCTCTACTTCGAGGCTCGGCGATACACGGAAGCCGAAGCTCTGGCGCGGCGCTCGGCGGCGCTGGTAGAGTCGACCTTGGGCGGCGATCATCCGCTGCTGGCCACGGCATTGCATGATCTGGCCGCTGTTTATCATGTGCAGGGACAGTTCGCCAAGGCCAAGCCTCTCTATCGACAAGCCCTGGCCATTCGGGAGCGGGCGTTAGGGCCCGACCATCCATTTGTAGCCGCCACGCTGGCGGACCTGGCTGAACTGGAGAGCGCGCAGGGCCATTACGATCAAGCCGCCAAAGACTACGCCCGGGCCGTCCAGATTCGGGAGGCCGCCTTCGGCAAAGACGATCCGCGGGTGGCCGAGGCGCTGGCCGGTTATGCGGCGGTGTTGCGCAAGACCTGTCACCGGCGCGCGGCCGCTTCCTTGGAGGCGTTTAGATAGCTGTGGGGCAGGCACCCTGCCTGCGCGGGCCTCGTAGGCCCGCCCTTAATTAAGGCGAGCCAGGGCTCGCCGCAGACAGGCCGGGAGGCCTGTCCTACCGCGGGTCGTCCATCTTGATGGCCGGCTTGGGATCCAGCGGCTTGCGTGGAGCAGAGCTATCCCTATCGGTTGGCTGGCGGCGCCAATCAATCGGGCACCGTATTTGCGTACAGCCAGATCGGCAGCTTTGCGCAACTGTACAACTTTGGCAATTACAAGGATGATGGCATCGCGCCCGCCGCAAATCTGTTCCTGGGGAAGGGCACGCTTTACGGCACCACCACGGAAGGGGGCGAGCATGGGTGGGGCACGGTGTTCTCGCTGGATCTGAAAACCGGACACCATCTTATACAGCTTCGACGGTAAAGCGACGGCGGAACTCCCACGGGCGGCCTGGTCCCCGACGGCCAGGGCAATCTCTACGGCACGGCCTCAGTAGGCGGCAAGCCGCGCGGCAATGCCGGAGACGGGGTAATCTTCGAAATCAGTATCAAGAGCCATCATCTCAGCGTGGTGCACAGGTTTGTGGGCACCGACGGATCAGACCCTACGGACCGCTAGTCACAGACGGACAGGGTAACTTCTATGTCACAACCCTTGCCGGGGAACGATCACGACGCTATACAGCTTTACCAATGGAACCGACGGAGCGAATCCGTATGGCGGCGTCACGCTGGATTCCTCCGGCAACTTATATGGAACGGCCACGCGCAGTGGGCAGGGCGGGTGGGGCACCTTGTTTGAGATTATGGAGATTCCGTAAACGCGATTATATCCGGCCGGCGCGCCGAAGTTAGGTATTACGGCTCTGACGGTGCTTCCGCTGACGGCACAGGATAAAACTGAACATCCGGCAAAAACGGCGGCGCCGCCTCGGCAGATCCCCAGATTTCCGCGATGCGCGCGTTGGTTCCAGGTCCGGCGGACGAGACCGGGTCGAAGCGGAAGGTGGTGCCGTGCTCCCCTTTCCAGAACGGATTTTGACTGAGGTTCAGATAGACGTCCAGCCAGTGTTGCGTCACCGGGACAACGCCGTTTACGCCGCGGCCATCCACTTGTCTTGCAAAGAACGCATCGATCCGATCGGCTTTCTCGAACCAGGCGCGTACAATCAGAGTTTGAAACCGGCCAAGTTCGGGACCTAGATCGAAGAGCAATTGCGGATCGTCCGTGGTGGGAGTCACTTCGATCCAACGGCGAGTCACTTGCAGTCGGGCGGAAGAGGGCCGCGGCAGCGGATCACCTGCGCGCCATAACAGCGTGAGCGAGCCCGGCGGGAGCGGGTAGCGCTGTGAGATGGGGTCAGGCAGATCGCGCCGCAAGTAGAAACTCTGGCCGAAGCCATCCAGCACGTGCCTATAATTCGATCGGATGAACGATTCGATCTCGGGAATCGCTTCCAGGCCGTGGACCTTCGGGTTGCGGAACTCACGAATGTAAGACGTGCCGGTGGCATCGATAAATAACTCCGGACGATGGCGTTGGAGGCCTGCCAGATAGCCTCTGCGATAGTAACTCCGGACTTCGCCGCCGGTTAGGAATAGTTGGCCCGAGAACAGGTCTTTCAGCGCGCAGACCCGGCCCGAGCCAACATAGGGGCGGGCATCCCATCCCCAAACGGCGATGCGTCCCTGAGGTGGGACCAGCGCGTCGATCAACTTACTGTCGGCTGCGCCCACGGTGGGCGTAACGGATGCAAAGGTGATGGCATCGGGCGAGCCCAGCTCAAAGATCTGGCCAGTTAGAGTTACACCGGCGAACACAAGCAGGAAGGGTAGGCGCGAAGCGGTGACCGGGCGCACGGCGTCCGCGCAGACAGACATAACCGGCCAAGCCGTCATAATGGCGATAGGCAGCACCAGCAATAGCAGGTAATGTGGAAACAAACGGAGGGGCACAAAGGTGGCCCCAACGGCCGCCGCCAGAACCGCCGCCGCCGTGAAGCCGAACCACCGCGCGGGATTCGGCCTGGAGCCCGGCGTACGCCACAAGAGAGCAGACAAGCCCGGCAAGATGAGCATAGATACGATGGCGGCGGCGGTCAACACTGCGCCGCGCATCGATAACAGGAACTTGTTGGCGGCCACAGCGATTAACCCGGCCAACGCCGCCATGCGCAGGAACATCGCCCAATCGGGGGCGGCTTTGCGCCGTAGCATCCAATAAATAGACGCGGCGATAACGGCCAGCAGGACGGAGACCATCAGCCGGATTTCCGTAATTCCCACCGTGAATGCCACGAATCTTTGTATCTCCCAGCCAACGGTTCCTTGGGCCCCCGCATATTTGGAATTCGCAACGATGTACTCCATCCGGAAGTCGTGCCAGGCCCCGGCCAGTACACAGACGATGGCATTGGCCAACGGCAACGGAGCTGCGCCCGCGGTGAGCAGAATTGCCGGGCGCCACCATCGCCCCGCGTGCCCGCTTCGATATAAGTAGGCAACGGTCACCGCGGCCACAGCCAGCAGCAGCGGTACAGCCTGCATTTTCGCGAAAAACGCGGCTGAGGTAAGCGCTCCCAAGCCTGCCAGATTCCATGCGGACGAATCCGGGCGACGCAGAGTTCGCACACACAGATAGAATGCCACAGCGAGCAGGAGAAACGATACGTGCTCGGAAGTGTAAACCACATAGTCGCCCAACTTTAATACGGCAAATGCACCCGCCGCGGGCAGCACCGCGATGCGCGCGGCGGCATCGTCAGTAAGCAAAGCCAGCGTCCGGTAAATCGTATAAATACTGGCGAGAATGATGGCGAGCGCGACTAGCCGCGTCGTGGCATAATCCGGCGAGAACCCGAATACGGCCGGAGTCATGAGCGGATAGACGTTGAGCGGGCCACTGGTTGCAAAATCGACGGCGCGAAAGAACACCGGATCCTTGAATAACTTCTCGGCCGCCGCGATAAAGTAGGTTTCATCGGGGTTTAGTTCGCCGGCCAGTAGGAAGGGGAACCTGCAAATGCCCAAGCAGGCCGCGATGGCGACGAATAGCAGCCAACGGGAGGTAATTAACTTATGCAGCCACGCGGCGCGTTGTAAGCGGTGGCGGTTGTATAGGTAATTCCAGAATACTAAGATGGGGAGGACGAATAAAGCAGCGATACAGTAAGTTCGCCAGGCGTGCTGGGCTTGCTCGGGACTTGAATATCGCTGAACGAATCGGCGGAAACAGGCGTACAGGAACGGGCGGAGGGTGCCGGGGGAATCGAATGGTTGGAGGTTGAAGGTGAGCACCCGATAGACGCAGAAGAGCGCCACCAGCACGGAAGCGGCTGCCGCCACGATGCGGGCGCGGTGAGATTGGATCCGCCGGGGACTGGCCGCCATCGCGCAGATTCTAACACGGTGGGCGCTTATCGCCGGTGTCACCGACCCGCGATGTTGTTGTGACCGGCTGGGGACATTCTTTACCGAGCCGCGACCGTCAGGCAGCGGTCCTCCCTGGCCCTGCCGACTGTTATAATCCGGCGTTGCGGCGCGTAGGTTACGGCATGCAAGTTTCGCTTGTGATCCCGGTATATAATTCGGAACAAAGCTTACCAATCCTGATTGAGCGGCTTGACAGCCTCAAAGATGGCACTTACCCGATCGGCGAAGTCATTCTGGTCAACGACGGCAGCCGCGATGGAAGTTGGCGCGTCATTCAGGGAATGGCGGACAAATACAGTTGGCTGCAGGGGATCAACCTGATGCGCAACTACGGCCAGCACAATGCGCTGCTTTCGGGGATTCGCGCGGCGCGCTATGAAGCCATCGTCACCATGGACGACGATCTGCAAAACCCGCCCGAGGAGATTCCCCGTTTGCTGGCCAAGATGCAAGAAGGCTATGACGTGGTTTACGGGGCTCCGCTCGCGCCACAACACGGCTTACTGCGTAACGTGGCATCCGGGTTGACCAAGATGGCATTACAGACCATGATGGGCGCCGAGACAGCCCGCCATGTAAGCGCCTTTCGCGCCTTTCGCACCTGCCTGCGCGACGCTTTCGCGGACTACCGCGGGCCATATGTTTCCATCGATGTGCTGCTCACCTGGGGCGGGGCCCGCTTCGCGGCGATTCCGGTGAAGCACGACCCGCGCACTATAGGCGCTTCGCAATACAGCGTGCGCAAACTGATTGTGCACGCGCTAAATATGATGACAGGATTTACCACGCTTCCCTTGCAGGTAGCCAGCATCGTGGGATTCGCATTCGCCCTATTCGGCATGGCGGTCCTGGCTTTTGTGGTCGGCCGGTATTTGATACAGGGAGGAGCCGTGCCGGGCTTTCCGTTTCTAGCTTCGGTGATTGCTATTTTCTCCGGAGCTCAATTATTCGCTCTCGGAATCATCGGCGAGTATCTGGCGCGGTTACATTTCCGCGGGATGGGCCGGCCAACTTACACCATCGCATCGACGGCCGGCAAGCACTAAGATGACTTCCGGCGTTTGTACTTACTTGGAATGGGACTCCGCGTTCTTCGGTCTGCGTATCGCCAGACTGGCTGGAAACCGGCTCACGCCGGAACTTATTCGGGAATCCGAAGCCTGGAGCCACGAGCATCGCATCGACTGTCTTTACTTCCTGGCAGACTCACAGGATCCGGAGACCGCCGGGTTAGCGGAGGCGCATGGTTTCCGGTTTGTGGACGTCCGGCTCACGCTGCAGCGGCGCGTGACTTCCGAAGCGCTGGCGCAGCGGTCCACGCGCGAGTTTCGCGCCGCCGACGCCGAACGTCTGCGATCGATCGCGCGTGTCAGTCATCGGGATTCGCGCTTCTACTATGACGCAAAGTTTCCCGAATCGAAATGCGATGCCCTTTATGAAACTTGGATCGAACGCAGTTACAGCGGCTGGGCGGACGCCGTCCTGGTGGCGGAGAGTGATGGATTGCCGGGCGGATATGTTACCTGTCACCTGTCCCCATCCTCCGCCGGCTCCATCGGGCTGATGGCCATTGCGCCGGAATGTCATGGCCGCGGTTTAGGAGCCGATTTAGTGACGGCCGCGCTGGAATATTTTCGCACCCATGGAATGCAGGAAGTTACAGTTGCCACGCAAGGACGCAACGTGCTCGCGCAGCGTTTATATCAACGCTGCGGATTTCTTACAAAGTCTGTGCAGTTGTGGTATCACAAATGGTTTGAGGTAGCGGTTCACCCATGACCTCCTGGCGCATTCCGTTCAACAAACCGGGACTGGCCGGCAACGAACTACGCTATGTGGCTGAAGCGCTGTCTCTCGGCCATATTGCAGGCGACGGAGCTTATACCGCGCGATGTCATGCGCTCTTAGAACGGGATCTGGGAGTAGCGCGCGCCTTACTGACAACGTCCTGTACACACGCACTTGAAATGGCGGCTTTGCTGCTGGAGATCGCTCCGGACGATGAAGTAATTGTGCCTTCGTTTGCGTTTGTCTCGACGGCGAACGCTTTTGTCCTGCGCGGTGCGCGGCCGGTATTTGCCGACATTCGCGAAGACACTTTGAATCTCGATGAAAGATCGCTCGAAGAACTAATAACTGCCCGGACCAAGGCCATCGTTCCGGTGCATTACGCCGGCGTGGGCTGCGACATGGACTACACACTAAGTGTCGCCAACCGGCACGGAATAGCCGTCGTGGAGGACAATGCACACGGGATGTATGCCCGCAGGCAGGGCCGTTATCTCGGTACGTTCGGCGGTCTGGCGTCCCTGAGCTTTCACGAAACGAAGAACATTATCTGCGGAGAGGGCGGCGCGCTGCTGATCAACGATTCCCGATATATCGAGCGCGCCGAGGTGTTACGCGAGAAGGGCACTGACCGCAGCCGCTTTTTCCGCGGGGAAGTGGATAAGTATACGTGGGTGGATGTCGGATCGAGTTATGTGCCGTCCGACATGCTGGCGGCGTTTTTGTGCGCGCAACTCGAGAAACACGAGGCAATCCATACGCTGCGCCGTCGCATATGGCTTAGTTATCGCGAGTGCCTGCAAGGGTGGGCTGAAGCCCATGGCGTGCGGCTTCCCTATGTGCCGCCGGACTGCCAGCAGTCGTATCACATGTTCTACCTCGTGATGCCGTCGCTCGAGAGCCGTACGGCCTTGATCGAGCACCTGAAGCAGCGCGGCATCCTAAGTGTATTTCACTATCTGCCACTGCACACCTCCCGAATGGGGCTGCGATATGGCGGGATACCGGGACAGTGCCCGGTGACCGAGCGGGTAAGCGATTGTATCCTGCGGCTTCCTTTTTATAACGATCTTAGCGAGGCCGAGCAGAACGACGTAGTGGAAGGGGTCCTCTCGTTTGACCGGTGGGCCGCATGACGGGCGGATACGATCCCGCGCATTTTGCGGCGCTATATGCCGTGGAGGACCGGCACTTCTGGTTTCGCGCGCGCAACCGGATCATCGCGAAGCTGGCCGCACAAGCCGCCGCCAAGTTCGGTGCGGATTGCCGGGTCCTCGAAATCGGCTGCGGGAATGGCAATGTGCTGCATGTGCTGGAACGCGTGTGCCCCGGCGGCGCGATCGGCATGGATCTGTACGCGGAGGGGCTGGCCTACGCCCGCCAGCGCTGCCGATGTCCATTACTACAGGCGGATCTCGCCCGGGCGCCGTTCTCGACAACGTTTCACATGATCGGTATGTTCGATGTGCTGGAGCATATCGCCGACGACCATAGCGCCCTGCGCGCAGTCCATAACATGCTCGAGCCGCATGGCAAGTTGCTGTTGACCGTCCCGGCGCAGCCTTCATTATGGAGCGCCTTTGACGAGCAGTCTGGGCACTTCCGAAGGTATGAGAAAGAAGGCTTGGCTTACACATTACAGGAGTGCGGATATAAGATCGTATACCTGACAGGCTACTTTGCGGCGATCTATCCGCTGCTCTGGTTAAGCCGGCAATTGTCGCGGAACCATTCACCTAAAGATGGGCCGCACGCCGCGGTGACACGCGAATTGCGTATGGTGCCCGTACTGAACGGCCTGCTGTGGCTGGCCCTGCTGCCCGAAAGCTGGTGGATCGGCCGCGGGCGGCGGTTACCGTTGGGGACGTCCCTGCTGGCAGTGGCGGAGCGCGAGTGACTCGCAGGCTGAGGACCGCTTGCTTACGCGCGCGGTTCGGTTACGTGCAGGTGACACTTACGACCGGCCGGGGACATTCTTTACTGAGCCGCGACCATGAGGCAGCGGATGTGCAAGCCTGTTTACGCAGCCCCACTAACCGCCGCAAACGAATTCCACGGCGCGGAAATCCAATCGGCATCCGTAGTGCGTGAGATACAGCCAATCCAGCCGAGCGCCGGAGAGCGCGTGAAGAACGAGCAGCGCCCCGCATATCGCGGCACGGCCGCGGAACCACCGCCCGCGAGGTTCGGCGGAGACCTCGCGCAGCCAGAATACAGCCGTGCCCACAAATAAGGTAAAGGCCGCGATGTTGCCGGACCAAGTCAGATTTCCGACGTCCCAATGGACCCTTTCAGCGAGCATATAACTGTAAAACGCGCCAATCATAAACGTCAGCCACGCAAGCTGGGCCATCGGATCGGCGCGGGCGCTCTTCCAATAGAGCGCGGTAGCGGCCAAGGGAAAACAGATACTAAGTAGAAACTTCCATAGAAGACCGGTCGCCCAATAACTCATGAATTTTAACGGCGCCCAGACGATGGCATCGTGATACATCCCGCCTGGGCCGTGTCCCGAATAGGTGGCGTAGAGCTGCCATCCGAGAATGCCAACGGTGGGAAGGTACAGCCCAAGGAACAGCCCGGTGACTGATACCGGCAGATGCCTGAGAAGCCGGTATATCATCAGAAATGCGGCGGCTGGCGCCACGCAGATAAGAAAACTCGGCTTACTCAACGATCCTACCGCGGTTACAAACGCGAATACCGCCGCGAGCCGCATATCAGTCCGGCCCCCGCGGGATAGACAATGAACTGCACAGATGAACCCGGCCAAGGCGAAGGGTTTCAACAACGTGGATGTGGGGATCTGATAGGGCTCGGGCCAGAAATAACCCAATGCATAGGCATGCGCCAAGGTGATAGGTTGCGCCAGAAGTATCGTCAACCCTGCAATAAACAGGTAGGCAGGCCGGCTAAGGCTGGAATCTCGAAGGACAGTCCGGAGGAATCCGTATAGGATGAACGGAATGATCAGATAACATGCCACCAATATCAAGCGGCCGGCGCATAACAGCGAAGGCGCAAGGTGCATTGCAAACAGAGCGGCGATGAGAGCGTGATACAGAAAATGCGGAGCAAAGGGGCGGCCCGTATTGTAAAAACGCTGGGCCAGGTCGATGTGAACGCGATAATCGCCGCTACCCAGGAACATGCCCCATGAGATGGCGCCATAGATGGCGGCGATCAGTATCGCGAGGATAATGGCGGATACCAGGTGGGCGGCGCCGGCAGGAGATGCCGGGATAGACCCGCGGCGTCGTTTCGCAAACATGCGGAAGCCAAGAGTGTAGCATCAACCGAACGCCATGCGAATCCGCTCCCTTACGGTCGCGGCTCGGTAAAGAATGTCCCTGGCCGGTCATAACGATGTTGCCACCCTCCGAGCCGCACGCGCGATCTGAGGTAATAGCCTGCGCAGGAATTTAGTACTAGCTGGGCCAGAAAACTGTCTTGGTCTCTAATGGTTTCCAGATCGGAGTATCGTAACTTTTAATGTCGTAACTTTTAATTGTTGACTTACCCGGAGTATGCTAAACTCTAGCGGACATAGACCACGGCTTTTCTGAATCGAGGGGATTCCATGAGACTAAAGAGGGTGAGCGGTACAATTGCAGCCGGGTTGCTGCTGGCGTTTGGTTCGATCAACGGATGCGCGCAGGACGGGTCAGGCGCGCAGTTCGTTGTCCAAGGCGCGAATTACAGCTTGCTGCTGGGCGATGACGGTCTGACGCTAATGGAGGCGGGCACTGGGACACCCCTTCGTCTGCACTTGCTAGGAACCAGGTATAATCCCGATGCCTCTCACCCGGACCCCACGAAACTGTTGTACCGCCATGTCTATGACGGCGTCGATCTGGTCTATTACGGCAATCGCGGCCGTGTCGAGTACGACTTTACGGTTGCGCCCGGTCACGATCCGGACCAGATCGCGTTCGCGGTTGAAGGCGCCTCCCAAGTCACAACCGGCGGTCACGGCGAGCTATTGGCGCGCACACCGCGAGGCGAACTGCGTCTGGATGCGCCCACCATCTATCAGACGGAGCCGAACGGCGCGCGGCGCATAATCTCCGGCGGCTACATCATCGACGGCAGCCGTGTTCGTTTCCGGGTGGCCGCCTACGACCATTCCAAGCCCCTGATCATCGATCCCGTGATTAACTATTCGACTTATGTCGGAAACAGCGGCGACTCCGCCTCGGCCGCCACTGCCGATAGCTCGGGCAATGCCTACATCGTGGGCAGAAGTGCCGGCCTGATTCTCCTGCAAAAGATCAGTCCCGCCGGGGCCGTATTGTTGCGACAGACCCTGGGAGCCACAACCTACAGCTTCACTGTGACGGCTATCGCCCTGGGCCCCTCCGGAAAGGTCTATCTGTCTGGCTACGCCAGCGCCGGCCTACCCACTACTGCCGGAGCTTACATCGGTTCGATAACGTCGGGTACCCACGCGTTCGTCGCCGTGACGGACTCCAGTTTCAACCTGACCTACTGCAGCTATCTGGCCGGGACCACCAACGCCACCGACGAAGCGAACAGTGTGGCGGCGGATTCGGCGGGCAACGCGTACATCGCGGGATACACCAACTCCACCACGTTTCCGACTACCTCCGGCGTGTTCCAAACCACGCCCGGTACGAGCGGCTCGCCCGGGTTCGTCGCCAAATTCAATCCAGCGGCGAGCGGCGCCGCGTCGCTGGTCTACTCGACCTATCTGAGTGGCCCTGCCACCGGGACCACGCCTATGGCCATTGCGGTCGACTCGTCTAACAATGCCTATGTGATGGTCAACGGTGGAACGGATTTCCCGATAACCGCGGGAGCCCTGCAGTATGCCGGCCAGGGACTCGGATCGGGCGGCATATATGTTGCCAAACTAAACGCCACCGCGGCAGCGCTGACTTACTCCGCATTCCTGGGACCCGGCCAGGCCAACAGTCTCGCCCTCGATACCTCGGGCGACGCGTACCTGACCGGTTACGCTACCGTATCGGATTTTCCAACCACTAGCGGCGCATATCAAACAAGCTATCCGGGAGCCTTCGCTGCCGAGTTGAACACCACGGGCACGTCTCTTATCTACTCGACGTTCCTGGCAGGACCCTCATCGGTGGCGACCCCTTCCGAGGCGCAACCGCAGGGTATTGCATTGCTGCCAGGGTGCGCGTCGGCCTGCAGCGCCTATGTATCCGGCTATACTGCCGCGACCGACTTTCCAGTGCTCAGCCCCGTACAGGGCTTCGACGCCGGCACCAATGACCTCTTCGTTGTGGAACTGAGCGGCAATGGCTCAGCCGCCACTTATTCAACCTATCTGGGCGGCTCCCAAGACGAAAGCAATGAAGGCCAGCTCCACCTGCCCGGAATCGGTGTAATGTCCACGGGCGATGTGATCGTGGCCGGAGAGACTTTCTCCAGCGACTTTCCAGTGACCCTGACCACCACGCCGCAGCGCTCGGTTTTCGCCGCGCGCATCAATGCCGCGGCTGGATCTCTCCCGTTGGCTATTCCGCTGAACTTGACGTTCTCCAGCCAGACGGTCACCGTGCCTAGCGCGCCGCAGGTAGTGACCTTGCGCAACATGGGCAGTAACGCTCTGTCCATTACCAGCGTGGCCGCCTCCGGCGATTACTCCCAAACCAATACGTGCGGCACGAGTGTGGCCGGCGGCGGAGAGTGTACCATCTCCGTCGTATTCACGCCCACCAGCAACTCCAATCCGCGGACAGGCGGCATCAGCGTCAACGGCACCAGCATGGTCACTTTGACTGGCACAGGCACTAATGGCGGCTACATGAACCTCACGCCGTCAAGCTTGACGTTCGCCAGCCAGACTGTGGGCACGGCGGCGCCGTCTCAAACCGTGGTCCTCTCGAACGTCGGGAACCAAGCCCTAACGATCGGCAGCGGCGCGTTCACCATATCCGGCGATTTTGCGCAAACCAACAACTGTCCGGCCTCCCTGGCTTCGAACAGTAATTGCAGCGTCAGCGTGTCTTTCCTGCCCACTCAGGAGGGACAGCGCATCGGAAGTATGTCTGTCTCGGCCAGCGGAAATAACAGTCCGAACACTACCGTCAATCTCGCGGGTACCGGCGCCGCGGGCACCGCCGCGCTTACGCTGGCGGGCTCAGGGTTGGTGTTCAATCCGCAAACGGTCGGCGCCATCACCTCCATCCAGACTCTGACGATGACCGTGTCCAACACCGGCAATGTACCCGTTACGATTTTCAGCGCGGCCGCCACCGGAGATTATGCGGCCACCGGCTGTGTGCAGACATTGAACCCCGGCGGCGCCTGCTCGGTGCGAGTCAGCTTTACGCCTACCGCGACCGGCACGCGTTCCGGAGTTGTGACCATTATGGACAGCACCGCCCAAAGCCCGCATACCTTTACCTTGACGGGCACCGGCGTGGCATCCGCCCAGACCATTACCATCACGCCCAGCTCACTGATCTTCGCCGATCAGGCAGTAGGCCAGACTACCGCCCGCGCGCTGCAGATCACGGTTACGAATACAGGCGACTTCCCAGTGACCTTCGACCGTATCGTGGAGAGTGGCGATTTCCACATCACCACCACCAGTTGCACCACGCTGGCGTTTCGGACACCACCAGCCACTTGCACGGCCAGTGTTGTGTTTACTCCCACGGCTACCGGCGCACGCACCGGTTCCATCGTGCTGACCGACAGTGCCGCCGGCAGTCCGCAAACGGTGAGTCTCTCGGGCAACGGCTTGGCTGTCAGCGCATCCGCGACACTTTCGCCCGCTACCCTCAGTTTCAGCAACCAGCCTCAGGGAGAAGCCAGCAGCCCTCAGAACGTGGTCCTGACCAACACCGGCAACGTTCCCATCACTCTGTCCAGCGCCACCATCACAGGCGCGAATATGGGCGACTTTGGTCAGACCAATTGCGGTGTGCCGGTTGTAATTACGCCCACCCGCACTTGCACTTTCACGGTTATTTTCACGCCCGGCGGCACGGGCAGCCGCACCGCCACCCTGAGTATCACAGACGATGCCGGAACCCAGACCACGGCTCTCTCGGGCACCGGCACCGCGGTTAATCTCTCCCTCGGATTCGCGCCAGCAACCATGACATTCCAGGGACAGGCTACGGGCACCACCAGCCCGGTCGAGAACCTGATCGTGGGCAACAACGGCAACGAACCGGTTACCATTTCCAATATCGTCTTGGCCGGAAACTACAGTCTGACTTCGAATCCTTGCATCACGACCATCGTGCCCAACGCCATTTGCACGATTCAGGTTACTTTCGTTCCAACCGGCGCGACGGGCACCCAGAACGGCACGATCACATTCACCGATAACGCGGGAACCGGATCGCAGGTTGTCAACTTAACGGGCCAGAACGTGGCCACCGCGCCGGCCATCAAGCTGACGCCCTCCGCGCTGGCATTCACTCTCCTGCCCCTGGGCACAACCAGTACCGCGCTGTTAGTAACCGTCGCCAACACCAGCGCCGCGACCGTAACAGGACTGTCAATCGGGAATCCCAGCCCGGCTACGGATTTCACGATCGTTTCAGGTTCCAACAACTGCGGGACCAGCCTGAGCGCCAGCGCGACTTGCAGTTTCCAAGTTACTTTCGATCCCACTGCCACGGGCAGCCGGACCGCTACCATTACCGTCGCCAACAGCGCCGCTAATCAGACACTGAACCTGGCGGGCTTAGGCGAAGCCTCCACGCTCTCGGCGTTCGTGAAAGACCCCAGCCTGGTCTTCCCGAACCAGGTGGTCGCCACTACCAGCAGTGGGCAGAACATTACGCTGGTCAACAACGGCGACGTTCCGCTGACCATTGCGAGCGTCGGAGTGAACGGCGCCGATATGGGCGACTTCACGCCGACCAATAGTTGCCCGCTCTCACCGAGCACGCTGAATCCGGGCGCAACTTGCACGGTGAGTATGACATTTACACCGGCGGCCGCGGGCAACCGTACGGCCACTGTCACGATCACCGATAATGCGCCCGGCAGTCCGCGCAACATCCCGGTTTCGGGGCTGGGTGTCGCCTCCACGCAGGCGCTCGAAATCGATCGCAAGGCGCTGATCTTCCCCACTGAATCCGTTGGCGATATTGCGAATCCGCCGAACCCGCAGATCGTGACTCTTACCAATACAGGCAACTCGCCGGTAACGATTTCGAGCATCGTTTCGTCGAGCGCGGACTTCGTGGTGGCCAATTCATGTCCCGCAAGCCCGTCCACCTTGCCGCCCGGTCCTTCCGGCAACACGTGCCAGTTCTCCGTGACCTATACTCCCGCGAAGGCCGGCGCTGCGAGTGGGACGGTGACTATCACCGACAGCGCGCCCGGCGCTTCACCCAAGGTGACCGTGTCGGGAACTGGCATCGCCGACGTCAAAACCGTCGCGGTGACTCCCGCGAGTGTGGCGTTCATTCCGCAAGTGGTCGGCACCAGCAGCGGTTTTACCCAGAATGTCGTTGTGGACAACACCGGCAATACAAATATCTCGATCACCAGCGTGACAGTCACCACGGGCTATTCCATCAGCAACGGATGCCTCAATGCCGTGCTGGCGCCGGCCACCAACTGCACCATTGAAGTCAGCTTTACGCCGACGACGGCAAAGGTTTTGACGGGAACATTAACCATCAAGACTACGGCCACCGTCCCCACCGAGAAAGTCACCCTGACGGGCACGGGCATCGCCGCCAATACGCAGATCTCGCTCTCCCAAACCAGCGTAGTATTCGATCAGCAGGTAGTGGGCGTTGCCAGCCAGCCGCAAACCGTGTACTACTACAACCAAAGCAATGCCACGGTGAACCTGACTAGTGTAGTGCTCACCGGCGCCGATTTCTCCATGACTAACGGCTGTGTCACCTCCGTCGGCGGGCTGTCGTCCTGCAACATCAAGATCACGTTTAAGCCCACCGGAACGGGGGGCCTCAACGGCAACATCGTGATCACCGACAGCGCCCCCGGCAGTCCGCGCACCATCAACCTGTCGGGCACGGGCGTCTCGGCGGCCGCCCCGCAGGCAACCGTAACACCCACATCTCTTACCTTCGCGAGCCAGCCCCTGGGCACCACCAGCGCGGCGCAGAATATCAACCTGACCAACTCGGGCGAGTCGAACTTGAACGTTACCGGCATCACTCTCGGCGGCGCCAATATGGCGGATTACGCTCAGACCAACAACTGTCCAGGCACGCTGACCGTGGGCTTCAGTTGCACGATTTCAGTGACTTTCAAGCCGTTGGCGACCGGCACGCGCACCGCCAGCGTCAGCATTGCGGACAACGCCGCCGGCACGCCGCAGATGGTAACTCTAACAGGCACCGGCGCGCCGGGGACTACTCCGCTGGTGACGTTCACGCCGTCCAGCCTGCCTTTCGCCAATGTGCCGCTCAACACGACCAGCACGTCGCAGGCCTCCACATTGACCAATACCGGCGCCGCGGTTTTGAAGATTTCGAGCATCGCCGCCAGCGGCACGGTAACGGGCGATTTCGCGCAAACTAATAATTGTCCCCTCAGCCCCAACACCATCGCGGTAAACGGCACTTGTACCATCACGGTGACGTTTACGCCTACTTCAACGATCAACCAGACGGGCGCCGTTACGGTCACCGACAACACGCCTAACGGCTCCGATGTGCTGGCGTTGTCCGGCAACGGAGTGGCGCCGGAGGTTAATCTCTCCGCGACCACCCTGCCATTCGGCAACCAGACGCACGGCACCACCAGCGCCGCCAAGACAGTCACGGTGGAGAATTCCGGCAGTCTGACGCTTACCATCAGCTCCATTACAGCCACTAAGGACTACAACATCGTCAGTAACACTTGTCCATCGAGCCTGGGTCCCGGACTCACTTGCACGTTCGGAGTGACTTTCAGTCCCACAATCACGGGCACGGACAACGGCTATGTGATGATCAACGATAACGCCGGCGACAGTCCGCAATTCATCACCCTGACGGGCAATGGGACTTAGTCGCCCGTTCCAGAAATCGGACAGTTGAGTGCGAAAATCCGAACAGCCGTGCGAAAGTACCACCGCTCCCTGACGGGGTGCCTCTGGGCCCGGCTCGGTAAAGAATGCCCCGGCCGGTCATAAGTCGGGTGATCGCCGCGACGTGTTACTGAGCCGCGACCGTCAGGGAGCGGATTCGCGCATGCCAGGATAAGTGCATCCTGTTATCTAATATTCCAGCAGAAAGTCAGGAAGGCCCGATGCCGGCTTCCGTCAAACACGCGTTCCGGTCCTGCGTAACCCGCCGCCGCCAGCACCACCGATGAGTTATTCGGCTCGACCGCCACTCCCCCGATGCGCGGCGCCGCCTCCAGAGCCGCCCGCGAACGGACCGGGGTAATTCGTCCAGGTGTTGCCGCCGTCGGTGGATTTCAGAATGCCTTCGCCGTAATAGCTATCGCCGGAATTGTTGTCCTCGCCGGTGCCTACGTAGACGGTGAGATGACTCTGCGGATCGATCGCCATCGATCCGACCGCCAGCGACGCCTGCGTGTCGGTCAAAGCAATCCAGGTGGCGCCGCCGTTCGTGGTTTTCCAAATGCCGCCCTGCGCGGCGCCCGCATACACGATCTGGTTGTTGGTGGGGTCCACCGCGATGGCGGAAATCCGGCCGGAGTTGGTTCCCCAGAATCCGTTTCGCGTGGACGGTCCTACAAGCTGCCAGCTTCCCACGTCGGTATCGCTGCGCATGCCCAGCGCCAGGGCCGCCTGCTCGGCTTGGACGCGGGCTTCGACCTGCTGGAAACCCCGCAGACGGGCGCCGGGCGGAACGGCCGTGTGCACCTTCTGAAAGCTCCCGTCTTCGCCCGCCTCGAAATCTTTGGGCGGCTCTTTGTCCTGTTCCTGGGCTCGCGCTACGGCGAGTGCCGAGAGGCCGGTCCAAAATCAGACACACGGCGGACAGCGATAGTCGAAGGTGGCGTTACATGCGGAGATCCCCTGGAACCCTATTTTTTGCGATTGGCGCTCTGGCATATGATTATAAGCCAAGTCCCCTGTAGGGCAGGCACTCTGCCTGCGCGGACCTCGTAGGCCCGCTCTTGAGCGAGCGTAGCTCGCGCGGCTGCGGTGAGAACCCTGCGTCGGAGACGACGCCTACCTCTCCATCGACGCCAAAGCCTTGGCCGCCTCCGGATAGCCCGGCCGCAGTTCGAGCGCTTTTTTATAAGCCGCGGTAGCCTTATCGTGCGACCCCTTTTTCTCTAACGCCTCGCCAAGATAATAGTAAGCCTCCGCCGACGGCTTGCCCGCGATGGCCGCCTCGAAATCCGCGATGGCGCCGTCCACATCGCCGCCGAAACCTTGCGGCGCACGCAGCCTGCCGACGCCCCGCCCGAGATGCGCCTCCGGGTTGTTCGGGTCCAGCGCCAGGGCCTTTTCGAATTCCTCCATGGCGCCCATTCCATATTTAATCCTGTCCGCCGGATTCCCCATGGCCAGACTGCCCAGGATGCGCCCTTTCCATGCGTGCGCCTCGGCGCTTTTGGGATCCTTGGCGATCAGAATATCCACCATGGCCAGCGCATCCGCGTACTTCTCGGCATCAAACAGTTTCTTCAGTTCACCGAGCAAGGCATTCCCGGCTGAGGTCGCGGTCGCTGCGGGCGCAGTCATATGCCCCAGATTCAGACCGTTCCCCACCCACGTGGTTTGTCCCATCATGGCCGAGAGCAGAGGCGCCAACTCTTGCATCCCACCCGAAGTCGAGCCGATGTTAAGACCGTTGCCCATAATCGTCACCTTGCGGTCCAGGATAGCCTGCAACAGTTGTTGGAGAAGGCTGGGTTTTTCTTCCTGCTCCGGGAACAGTTCCACGTGGACGTCATCGCCTTCCACGATCAGGACTCCCAGTGGGACGGTCTTTGCGCCCATACCACCGCCGAACCCCATGGCCGCTCCGCCGGCGCCCAACCCGAACTTGATCTTGGCAAAGGGAACCACCGCGGTATCGCCCACGCGAATAGGCTCGCCGACCACGCTGCCGGGTTTCAATTGCGCCACCAGTTTGTCGAAGTCCGCCAACGGCTGGGCCAAAGGAACTTGCGCGCCCGCAAGCTGTCCAGAGAAAAGTATGAGGGCCGCTAAGAGAGCACATCTACGTATTGTTTTCATGACGTCTCCTCACTTCGTGAGTGTCCTGGCAACGCTGATGAAACGAGCCCCCTTCTTGCCGATTACGACGAATCCCAAGGGCCGGGCTTCGCCGCTCATGAAGAATCCGTCGACGCCGGAAACGGCCACTCCTCCGCCGCCGAAGCTGACATCCATCGTCAGGATCGGGATGAGAGTGAGCGAGCCTGCTTTGATGGGATCGCCAACCACGGTCTTCACGTGCATATCGCTGCTCAAACGCTGTGCCAGGGCGTCGGCCAGTTCGTGGGCAGGCTGCACCACCGGCGCCTGGGGCTTTTTCTCCGGCGGCTTCTGGCCCATCGCGAGCGACCCAATGATCAGGCTGGCCGCGACGAGTGTGACTATTCTTCGAATCAACACACACCTCCTCGACGAAATTGCGATCCGCTATTACAAGTATAAAGGGTCTACATAGCTGAATCTATCAGGCGGAAACCGCTCCCTTACGGTCGCGGCTCTGTAAATCGTACGAGGTCGAATGTTCGATTTACGCAGCCGCACGATTTACGGAGCCGCACGATTTACGGAGCCGCGACCGTAAGGGAGCGGCGCACTTCCCCGAGCCGCAAGTGAACCATCAACATGACTCTCAGGAGGTCCGAGAGAAACGTCCCCCACTTCTCCTTGAGGGTGAATCCATACTTCATCTTCCGGAACAGGCGATACTCGCCCACTACGGCTATCCGGCGATCCCACGCTTGCACGTCCTGCGCCCGTTCGATGTCCCACTGCAGGATAGCGCTTTGATCCATGCCGCCGGCTTTGATGACCTTGTCGTTCGCCATTTTGCGGCCGAGGGCGGAACACGCGTCAAACAACACTTCGCAGCCTGGGAAAGTGTCGGCCAATTTGATCAGGAATGCTTTGACCTCGCTTTCCCGCAAGTAGTAGAAGACCCCCATGGCCACAAAGAGGTTGGAACCGCCGGTCTTCAGTTCCTTCAACCACGCATCGTCAAGCAACGAGCACGCCAGCATCCTGTGGCGCGCGCTTTCTTGGATGAACTTCTTGCGCAGCTCGATCACATCCGGCAAGTCGAGGTCATACCAATCCACGCGCCCGTCGTCGATGCGCTCGAAGGTGGTATCCAGGCCGCAGCCCAGATTCACGACAGTGGCGCGGGAATGCTGTTTCAGAAATTCGCGGATCGGTATGGAGGCTGCGGACAATCCAGGACAGCCGGCTGATCGGGCTGATGTTGGCGGCAATGGTCGAGAAGTCATAGCCGATGTTCTCGATGATCCTGCCAGCGGTCTGATCGACCAGTAAGGGATGCGGCTTTTTGGTTTCAACGGCGCGTCCCCATAAGGGCAGGAGGAGGGTTTTCTGAACGCTTCCAAGGTCGACGGCGGTTATCCCGGACATAACTTACTCCGTTCGCCCCTCCTATCGATTATAATAAGCTCTGAGTATCCTAAGATAGCAAAAGACGGCCAACGGGAATCGACGCTGCTGTTACGAGCCAAGTGACCGCTCCCTGACGGGTTGCCCACCGGGCCCGGCTCAGTAAACCCCGCGAAATCATTACGTTCGTTACCGAGCCGCCACTGTCAGAGAGCGGATTTTGGGCCAGGAATGGCGCGCAGTGCGCCGTTCGACCAGTGCCCGCTAAACCGGAACAATAGTGAATCTTAACGGCAGTTCCGTGGAAACCACGGTCAATCTCAACTCGGGTGTGGAGCGCTTCCGGAAACTCGGGTGGCTGCTGCTATTCATTCTCCTCCAGCCGCTGAATCAGATTGTTTTGTGGGCGCAGGTAGAGCGCACCGCCATTACGGGAACCGTTACCGACCAGCAGGGCAATCGAGTCCCGCAGTCCAGAGTGCGTGCCAGTGGCATGGCAACAGGATTTCAGCGGGAGACGTTGACAACCTCGGAAGGCACGTATGAACTGCCCGGTCTTCCGCCAGGCGTTTATTCCGTCCGGTTTTTCAAGAACGGCTTCGCGGCCTTTACCGCGGAGGGCGTGGAACAATTCGTCGGGCAAATCAGGACGCTGAACGTCCGGCTGGAACTGGCGCAAGAGGAAGAGCAGACCACCGTGACGGAATCTCTGGTGCAACTCGACAAAGTGAACGCCACCATGGGAGCGGCTATCGAGCACGCGCAGGTGGACGATTTGCCGGTCAACGGCCGGAACTGGGCGACCTTGACCGCGCTCGCGCCGGGGGCCATAAATAACGGCGCCGGCGATCAACGGACCATTCGCTTCGCGGGACATGGATTGGACGATAACAATCTGACGCTCGACGGAATCGATGCGACCGCCGTATACAATCAGGAGCAGCGCGAGTACATGCGCTTGAATATCCCCATCGGGTCCATCGATGAATTCCAGGTGCAGTCGCAGAATTTCGGCGCGGACACGCAGAACGGCACGGCGGGCGGTCAGGTAACCGTCGTCTCACCCTCCGGCACGAACGCGTTGCACGGGGAGGTGTTCGATTACTTCCGGAATAACGCACTGGACGCGCGTTCTCCATTCGACGGACCCTCGCCCGATCCGTTTCTGCTGAATCAGTTCGGCGCGGCGCTGGGGGGGCCCATCGTGCACGACAAGACTTTCTTTTACGCCGATTATGAGGGTCTGCGGCAGAGACTGGATGGGACGCAAATTGGCTTGGTGCCGAGCCCCGCCTTCCTGGCGCAAGCGGCCGCCACGTCGCCCGCGTTGACTCCCATCCTGCAGGCTTATCCCGCGGGCACGTCGCCGGCTTCCAATCCCAGCGTATGGAATTACGATGCGCCGGGCCGGCAAATCGACAACGAAGACTCAGGGATGATCCGATTCGATCATTATTTTTCCCAGACCAACACGGCGTTCGCCCGATTTAATACGGATGAGGCGGTGGAAGCGACTCCCACCGGCCAACTCGCCGCCCATATGCTGTACGATACAAAATTCAATAACGGGGTCGTAGCGCTTTCGCATGTATTTAGCCCGTCGCTGATCGATGAAATAAAATTCGGGATAAATCAAACCATCTATCACACGGCGAACCTATCGCCCGTTCCGTTCGGGATTGCGGTATCCGGCTTCAGTTCGCTGACCGGGTCATCCACAACCGACTATCCATCGAAGACTTTCGATCTTATCGACGATCTGTCCTGGTCGAAGGGCAAACACCTTCTCAAGTTCGGGTTTGAGACGCGCTGGATTCTGCTGAACCAGGGCACCTCTCAAAGCGGAACCTTGACCTACACCTCGACCGCCAATTTCATGGACAACCAGATGGGATCCGCTTCGTACACTGCCATTCTCCCGCTGGTGCGGCAGCGTAAGATTCAGTATTTTGGCTATGCGCAGGATGAGTGGAAAGCGACTCCGCATCTAACTATCACGGCCGGAATCCGCTATAACTTCTTCAATGCTCTGCATGCCATAGGTAACGACGATGTGCCGTTCGATTTCGCAACCTGCGGCGGCTACTGCCCGCGCACCGATGCTTTCTTTCATCCCCGGTACGACGATTTCGATCCGCGCCTGGCAATCGCCTGGACGCACGGCGACACCGTTTTCCGGGCGGGCGGCGGCATCTACCACACGGATGGCCAGGAAGACGACCAGAACCTGCCCATCTCCAATACCGTGGATCGCTATTCCTTCAGCAACACGCAGTTCCCCACACTTTCCTATCCATTGACTCCTTTTCTTCAGTATGCGGAGGCTGGAGGTCTGGGCGTGGTTTCGCCGCGGGATCTGGACCGCAACCGGAAAGACGACTACGTGGCCGCTTGGACCGTGTCAGTCGAGCGGAAACTGCCTTTTGATATCCTCGGAACCGCCAGCTATCTCGGCAATAAAGGTACAGATGTTCTGACCACAACTTACACGAACCTGATCAATCCGCTGACAGGCGTGGCGCCGTACCCGGCCTTCGGTCCGGTTTCATGGCGCGGGGACGCCGGAAACAGCACCTTCCATGCATTGCAGATAAACGCGCGCAGGACCTTTCAGAAGGGCTTCCTGCTCTCGGCGAATTACATGTGGTCGCATTCGATCAACGACGGCAGCATCGGCGGCGGCGAATCCGACACCCCGCAGGATTCCTTCTGCCGGGCATGCGATAAAGCGTCGAGTGACGACGACGTTCGCCAGATGTTCAATCTTTCCGCCGTTTACCAGTTGCCAATTGGTGCGGGAAAGCCATATCTCAGTACTCCGGGCATGGCGCGGACCATATTCGGCGGCTGGACGCTGAGCACCATCGCCACCACGCAAACCGGACTTCCTTTTAACGTCACCATTAATCGCGCAAATGGGTCCGTTCCGGGCGACTTCGCGATTAGCGGCGAAGAACGCCCCGATTATGTGCCTGGCCAGCCGCTTGCTCCGCCGGGCGGCTCCACGCCCAACGACTGGATTAATGCGGCGGCATTTTCGACGCCTGCCTCGGGCACATTCGGGGATCTAGGGCGCAACATTTTTCGCGCTCCCGGCATTACAGACGTGGATTTCGCATTGGCCAAGGATGTCTCCTTTGCCGAGCGCGTGCACCTGCGCTTGCGGGCGGATGTATTCAATATTCTGAACCGCGCTCAATATGGCGCTCCTAATGCGGTCTTAGGTCAGTCCAACTTTGGAGTGATTACGACCACCATCAGCAGCTATGCGACAGGCCGAGGAACACCGCGGGAGTTTCAGCTCTCGGCCAAGCTGTCGTTCTAGGCCCAGAGGCGCGCCAAGATTGGTGCGCGGCTGTTATTCACTTGTGCCGCGTACCCGCGACCTGCTCCGCCGTCCGTGCGATGCCCAGCTTCTGCATGCGCGATTGCAGCGTGGTCCGCTTCAGTCCCAACCTGGCCGCCGCGCCGGCCGCCCCCCCACTACCCAATTCGATTCACGTAACGCACGCAGGATATGCTCGCGCTCGGCTTCCTCGAGCGTAGTCAACGGCGCCGCAGCTTGCGCCGGCGCATCCGCCCCGTTGCGCAGCTCGGCCAGCGGCGCATGCAACGCCGAGCCGCGCGTCAGGATGACGGCGCGCTCGATAAAATTCTCCAGCTCCCGCACATTTCCCGGCCAATTCCATTTCGCCAGCGCTTCCATGGCCTCGCTGGGGATGGTCTCGATCGGCCGGTTCATGCGCCGCGCGTATTTTTGCGTGAAGTAACGGACCAGCAGCGGAATATCCTCGCGGCGCTCGCGCAAGGGCGGCAGCGTGATTGGGAAAACGTTGAGCCGGTAAAAAAGATCTTCCCGGAACTCGCGGTTCGCGATCATCTGCCCCAAATCGCGATTAGTGGCCGTGACTAACCGGATATCCACCTTCAACGTGCGCGTGCTGCCCAGCCTTTCGAACTCGCGCTCCTGCAACACGCGCAGCAGCTTGGGCTGCAACTCCAGCGGAATGTCGCCGATCTCATCCAGAAACAACGTGCCCTTATGGGCCAGCTCGAAGCGTCCGATCTTCTGGCCGATGGCGCCGGTGAACGCGCCCTTTTCATGCCCGAATAACTCGCTTTCGAGTAAGCCGGTCGGAATGGCGGCGCAGTTCACCTTCACGAACGTGCGCTCGCGCCGCGCGCTCAGATTATGAATGGCGCGCGCGATCAGTTCCTTGCCCGTGCCGCTTTCGCCCTGGATCAGCACCGTCGAATCCGTGGGCGCCACCGTCTCCACATCCCGCAGCACGCGCTTCCAGGATTGACTATCGCCCACGATCTCCTCGAAATCGTATTCCGTGCGGATCTCGTCTTCGAGATATAGCTTTTCTTCGGCCAGCTTGTCTTTCAATTCTTCGATCTGCCGGAAAGCCAGCGCGTTCTCCACCGCGATGGCCAGTTCGTTGCCGATCTGCGTCAGCAACTCCACATCCTGGGGCGTGAAATTCGCGTCGCGCATGCTGGCCACGTTCAGCGTGCCCAGCGCGCGCTCGCCGCGCAGCAGCGGAATGCACACCGCCGATTCGAGTCCCGCATCCAATAAGCGACGCATCACCGCGGACGAATTGCGGTCCGCATCCGCGCGATTCCAGAGCACCGGCTGCCGCGTCCGTAACGCGCAGGCCGCCGGAGAGTCATCCGGCGAGTCCGATTTGGCTTCGTGGATCTGGCTGTCGCCGCCCGGAAAATCGAGCGCTTCCAGGCGAAGTTGCCCCTCCACGGGATCCACCACAACCAGGCTCGCGTACTCGTGCCGAATGAGGCGGCGCAACCGCTCCGAAACCGCCCGGAAAAGCTCGCGCAGATCCAGATTGGCCACCATGGAATTGGTGACGTCGAGCACCACGCGCAGGCGGTCGCGCTCGCGCGCCAGTTCACCCTGATAACATTGCGCCGCTTCGTAGTTGAGCACGTTCTCCACGGCCACCGCCACTTGGCGGGCCACTTGCATCAGAAATTCGAGATCGGCTGGGGCGAAAGCGAACGGCTGCGCGCCGCCCACTCCCATGGCTCCCAAGCGCCGTTGCGCCGTAGTCAGCGGCAGGATGCAGCAGGAGCGTACACCGTGCCCCCGCAGCAATTGCATCACATTCGGATAGCGCGTTTCCTCTTCGATATCTTGCAATAGAAGCGGCTGCTGCGTTTCCCAGACCAGACCGGAAGGGGATTCATCGACCGGAGTTTCCCAGATCGAGCGGTCCGTCTGACCGGTGGATGTAAGTACACTCAACCGCATGGTATTGCGCTGCGGGACGTGCAGCACCAGGTTGATATAGTCGAATAGCACCACGCCATGCAAGCGCTGGGCGAGATCCTCAAACAGCGCGGGCAAATCCCGGTTGCGCGAAATCGATTCGGCCACTTCGAGCAACGCAAGGTACTGGCTTATCTGGATCTCGTTATCCGGGTGAGGGTCCAACTTCTAATAATACGGTACGCGGGGGCGTGAGAGCGTTTCCAACTCAACGGCGGGCAGTTCCTTGCTGCGGCGGGTGCGGAATTCATGTTGTTCGATGCGCATGGCGGCATGCCTCTCGTCCGCCCGCACTACGCGGCCCACGGCCACGAATTTGAGCGGACATCCGCCATCCAATTGGGCCGGCCAATTTACCGCGACCTCCACCCGCTTGCCGGCCTTCAGACGCTGCTGCGTTTCGAAACGCACTCCGCGGCTGCTGATATCCAGCGTCTTGCCTACGCCACTCTCGGGAGCCGTGGCCCGGTGGTCCAGAATCTTATAGAGAAGTTCCTGCTCAATTGCGAATCGTTTCGTTGCGCGCCGCTCCACCAACGGGTCGAGCCTAGAATCATTGTCTGTCATGAGTTTATGATGCGGTCTGGCATGCTGCGTCGCAATAGTATCGCAGCATCAAAAATCGCACGTGTACTTAGTACAGATAGTCTGACGGGAAGTTCTACAGCGGATTGTCGAGTTACTAAGCAGTTACACGAACATAGCGCGCCACAGCGTGACCACCAGCGCGTGTGTCACCATGCTCGCGCGAATGCTTTGCGCCTGCCGGTAGGCCCGTCCATAAAACCAGCCGGCCACTCCCGCGGCAATCGCGAATTTCCAATTGGGAAATCCGCGAAATCCCAGATGCACCGCGCCGAACAGGATCGCCGCGCCCGCCAGCGCCACGTTGGGCCGTCCCGTCCAATCGGACAGCCAGTGTTGGAGCAGGCCGCGAAAAAAGAATTCTTCGCTTAAGGCCACCACCCAGAGCATACCCAAAAAGGTCGCTGCGATTTTCCAAACCGGCATGCCCGGTCCCAGGCGCACCAATCGCGTAGCCCAGGCCAGCGGAATGCCCACAATCAGGAAATAGACGAAATGTTTCAAGCCGATCTTCCACTCCGTCCAGCTTGGGATGAATCCGTAGCCGATGTTAGGCACGCGCCGTTCCACCAGCATCACCATGGCGCACAAACGCGTGAGCGCCAGATGCCCGAGGATATCGAGATGCAGTCCGGCCACCGGCGAAGTGTAAATGGGAACGAAATAGCCGCGCAGCACCACCGCCGCCGCCAGCGCCAGGAATGCGAAATCCGCGAGTGGCGCGGCCGGCAGAATCCGGTACCACAGGCTCAGCGCGGTGGCCAGCGCCGTCAGTGGAACGAACGCCACCCAGCGGAATTGTCCTGTATTCGAGGCGTACATGGCATACGGCGCGATGAATGAGACCACCAACCACGGCAGGCTGTGCTCGAAGCGCTCGCGCACGTGGGCGAATGCGGGGACCAGATAGAATGGATATTCGATGAGAAACGCTGCCAGGACGGGAAGCGCGATCCACGCGGGTATGCCTTTCGCCCGCGCATACCACCAGCCCGCGGCGCTCAGCGCGGTCCATCCGGCCAGCAGAGCCGCCCGGAAACCGACGAGCGTTTGGGTCATCGGCCTCATTCTAACACTGGGGTACGCGGTGGCCCGCGCTTAGGACCTCGCAGCGATTCCGTTACGCGACGTCGCGAACCACCCGAAAGCCGATGTGTCCCGTGGAGGTGTCCGGTTCCGTGCCGGTGCGCGCGGCATTGCGATAGCGCCAGCAGTAGGATTCGTGGCAGAGGTACGATCCGCCCTTCATTACGCGCTCCCGGCCTGCGGGCGGACCGACCGGGTCGATGTGGGTCGCCTGCACGTGCCACTGCGCGTCGAAGTAATCCGCGCACCATTCCCACGTGTTGCCCACGGCATTGAATAAGCAGAAGCCGTTCGGCGCGAAGCTGTCCACGGGCGCGACCGTAGTAAAGCCGTCCTCGCCCAGGTCCGTGTCCGGAAATCTGCCCTGCCAGATGTTGCACATGTGGCGGCCCTCGGGCGTAAGATCGCCGCCCCACGGATAGGCCTTCTGGTCAAGTCCCCCGCGCGCCGCGCATTCCCACTCCGCCTCGGTGGGCAATCGATATCCGGCCCAGGCGCAATATGCCTGCGCGTCGTTCCACGACACCTGGACCACCGGATAATGCGGCCGGCCGGCGACAGAGCTATCGGGGCCTTCGGGGCGCGACCATGAAGCGCCCTCCACGCGCACCCACCAGGGCGTGCCCGGCATGGCGTGACCGCGCAACGCATCGGCCACGTGATTGCGAAACACGAACGACCAGCCGAGGCGCTCGGCCTCCGTACGATAGCCGGACCTGCGCGCGAACTCGGCGAACTGCTCGTTGGTGACGGCGAATTTGGAAATATGGAACGGACTGAGGGTCACCGGGCGGACGGGACTCGCCGTCCGTGGGGAAAGCCTCTGGCGACTCGCTGCCCATAAGGAAGCGCCCTTCCAGCCGAACCATATCCGCGAGCGATCCACGGGTGGCGCGCGGACGCGCAGCAGAGGCCTGCGTGGAGGCGGTGAGCCGCACCAGTCGCTGCTTGGAAGGGACGCAGCAGGGGGGCGGTTTCGGCGCCATCTCAGCCGCCCGCGGCCGCCTGGGCGACCGGCACGAAGCGGATCTCGGCTCGGGCGCGCAATTCCGCTACAGCCTTCAGATAAGCCTCATGCTGGCTCTTAGCGGCCAGGACTCGCTCGATATCCGCACGCACTTCCTCGAAGCTCGCGGGGCCGGCGCCGGATTTTCCGCGCAGTTCCGCGATATGAAGTCCGAAGGGCGTGCGGAAGACGCCTGTCCGCTCCCCCGGTTCCAGCTTGCGGACGGCGTCCTCGAATTCCGGCACCATCTGGCCAGCCCCGAACTGCCCGAGATCTCCGCCGTTGCCCTTGCAGTCGGAATAGAGGTCGGCGACCGCGGAGAAGGCCTCGCCCCGTTCCAGGGCCGCCAAGGCCGCCCCGATACCGGCGCGAGCCAGCTCTTTAGTCTGCTCGCCATTAACGTGCTTTACGATATGGGCGGCGCGAAACGCTTCCGGCATGCGGAAATTCTCGCGGTTGGCGATGTAAAACTGCTCGACCTCTTCCGCTGTTGGCGTCGCCACGCCGGCCATCATCTCGCCCGCCGTGCGCTGAAACCGGAGGCTGCGCTCCACTGCCCGCCGGAGCTCAGTGTCGTCGAACCCGCTTCTACAGTTCCATTTGCCCTTTAACCCCTGGACCGCGCCCTCCACCGCAGCGCTGTCGACCGGTCTCGGATCGGCGGCCGCGGCCTGCTCCACCAGGATACGGTTGATCGCCGAGTGTTCGGCGGCGGCCCGCACTTGCCGTGCGCGCTCCTGCTCGTCCTTTATCCGCCTCCATCGCAGATCGCGGCTCACGCGTTCCGACTCCTGGAGGATGAGGTCCTCCGGCACCGCCTGACCATTGACGAAATAAGGCATAGCTATTTGGTGGTGTTGATCAGGACCATCACCCCGCCGGTCGAGTCCGGCAGAACAATGTCCGGCAGGTTCGCCGATGCGGCCTGCCCGTGCAGGTTCTCTGTTAGAATCATGCCGGGCGCCTCTCCGGGGCCTATAAAGAAGGGGGTGGACTCGAATGTCCCGTTCCCCTTACCCAGATAGATCCCTAAGCTGCCCGCGTTTAGCACCAGCAGGTCCGGCACGCTATCGCCGTTCACGTCCGCCAGGGAAAAGGCGCTCTGTTGGAAATCGATCGGGTAGGTGAAGTTCTGCTTCACCGCAAACTTCCCCTTCTCGCCGCTCATATAGACCGTGGCGCCCGCCAGCGAAAACTGCGATACCACCATGTCGTCCCTTCCATCTCCGTTCAAGTCGGCGAGGAGGATCAGGTACGGGTCGTTCCCCCCTCCCCCTCGTTGTCCTTCACGGTGCTCTCGGTGAAACCGCCTTTCTGATTATTCAGCAGGATATCAATAGTGCTGCTGTAGTCTGGCTCGTAGAGCACTAAGTCCGGCCAACCGTCGCCGTTGATGTCGCCCGTGCTGATACCCTCCCAGACCTGCGTGCCGGCGACGATCTGCGTAGGCGTTTGGAAGGTCCCGTCCCCGTTGCCTAGCACCATCCAATTGGTAGCCAGCGCGAAATCCAGGTTGCCGTCGCCGTTGAAGTCTCCCAGCACCAAGCCGCCTAAGGTAATGTTGGTGGCGATGGTCACCGTGCTCTTATAAGTGAAGGTTCCGTCTCCGTTGCCGAGCTATAGGATAAGGCTCGCCTGGCCGGATTGGGTCTCGTTGACCACCATCAGGTCGGGGATACCATCCCCGTTAAAATCGCCCTCAATGGGACAGCTCTCAAAGGAAAGCGAAAGCGTAGGGCCGGTAGTGAACGGCGCAGTGGCTTCTCCCGTGCCTAACAAGATTGCGATTCCGCTGGAAGTGGCTATGGCCAGATCGGGTCTTCCGTCGCCATTGTAGTCCGCCGGCGCAGCGCAGCCCATGGCGCCGGGAACCGAGAACCAGGTGCCGTCTTCGAACTTACCCTTGCCACGGTTCAGGAGGACGGAGGTGACGCTGTTCCCCGCCTGGGTAACGATGTCTGTAAGACCGTTGCTCCGCAGGTCTGTCAGAACAACGTCAGACGATCCAGAGAACGCGACCGGCTCAAGGTTGGGCACTCCGAAGGTGCCCTTGCCCGTGCCGAGGGCGATGTAGCCGGCGCTGTTGACCAAGTCGGGGATTCCGTCGCCGTTCACATCGCCGAGCGCGACGTCCCATCCCCCGGGCATGTCGACAGTCGCGGGGCCTGAAAAAGTTCCGTCTCCGTTCCCCAGATAGACATAGGCGATGCTAAGGTTCGGGTGGTCGCTCACTGCGGGGACCAGTACAATGTCCTGATGGCCGTTACCGGACAGATCCGCTACGGCTATGGTATCGAAAGTCGTGGGCGCGCGGAGCGGAAATGTGTAGCTCTCCTGGCTGAATGTGCCGTTGCCGTTTCCGAGCAGCACCGCGAGGCCTGTTGTCGTCGGCACTGCCAGGTCTAGGTTTCCGCCTCCATCGAAGTCGGCGGCGGCCAACGCCACGGAGGCCTCCCCGCCAGAGCCCGCGTATGCGATCAGGACCGCGTCGTTCAGCGCTCCGCCGCCGCTTCCCGTGAACAGCCAGACCCCGCTCGTTCCCACGATGGCGACGTCCGGGATGCCGTCGTTGTTGAAATCTCCGACGACGGGAGCGCTGAGGTTGGTGTCTTTGCCCGGTCCGGCCGGATAAAAGGCTGCCGGTTGAAAAGTGCCGTCGCCGTTCCCAAGGCACACCCCGACGCCGTAGGGACCCTGCACCTTGCCTTGCCCCACGACAACCGCATCGACGGCCCCGTCGCCGCGCAAGCTGGCCAGCGTAAAGTCGCCCGAAAACGCCATTCCAGGATCGGACTTCGGTCCCCGGGTGAACGTGCCGGCCTTACTTCCGAACCAGGTTGTGAAACCGCTGACGACCAGATCGGGTACGTTGTCCCCGTTGGTGTCGGCCACGCCAACCCAGGAGGCGCCCTCGGTCACGTAGTCACGACGCGTGCGAAACGTCGGCCGGGTGACGCTCGCTGACCAGGCGATCGCGGGCGCTAGCGCCAGGGCGCACGCGGTGCCGCTCCAACGCATCAGCAATACCCCATCAGGCTCAGGAACGTCATGTAGTTCCCCAGAGCGGTTGCGTAGGCGTTGTTCCCTGTAGGGCTAGGGCTGAACTGCGGGAAAAGGTAGTAAAGCTCGTCGGGCGCGAGGTAGTTGAACACGTTCAGGTATGTCGTTGGGCCCTGTGGGGCCGTCGGGAGCGACGCGGTCGAAAGGGTGGACTCGCCCGTGGTCTAATTGACGGCGGTCACGCCTTCGTTGCCCTCCTCGCCGGCATTGTCCGGATACGTGTAAAACTCGTACTGTGGGTAGCTGCCTGAGGTGGGCGTCGGGGGCTGGGTGGGGGTGCCGGAAGTGCTGCATGAGCTGTCCGCGTTCCAGTAGTTGTAGATCCCGAGCTTCCCTCCCCCGTACGGCTGCACGTAGCTGCTTCCGCTTAGGGTTTGGGTGATATCCACCGTGCGGAACGCGATGGCATGACTGGGGCTGCCCACCACTCCGGAGGAGAACTCGTCCGTGGTGTGGATGATATACGGCTGCCAGTTCTGGCCATTTGGATTCGAGCTAATGCATGCGATGCCCACGCCCGTCGAGGCGTCGTAGGCGACGCGCCGCTGCTTCGCGGTGTCCCCGGACATGATGGCGTCACGGATCGACTCGCGACCCTGCCCGGGGTAGTACACTCCGCCGAGATAACTTATGATGTCACAGGAGTAGCGACGCCAGCTCTCGTTTCCCAGCGCCATGCTATAGACAAAGGGCAGTACGTCGACGCTCGAGCATACGAAATTGCGAATCAAGCGTACCGTGTCCGGGTTGCTCCGCTGGGTCGAGTCGCTGATGTACAGCGGCGTGTTGATCACCTCGTCGTACAAAGCGCCGCCCTTGGCGTGCAGCCAATGGGAACCGCCGTAGTCGCCGTGGTCGGCGGTGAAAATCAGCCAGGTGTTCTCCGGGAAGGCCGCGTCGACCGTCGTCCTCGCCTGGTGGATGAGCAGGTCCACGCAGTACTGAAGCCAGAAATAGTAGTTCAGGAACCCTACCCAGCCGTCGACGGAGGGCGAGGTCGTCGGCGGATAGGTCATGGGGGCGCCTTTTATCGGGCCGGCACCCTCGTCTGACTGGCTTTGGTAGTAGCTCTGTAGCCCCGGCTTCCCGTACTGGCCCGTCGCGGAATTGTAGGTGGCGTAAGGCTCGACTGCGGGATCGTCAGCGTAGTTCCAGCCCGAGGGCGGCGAGTAATCGCCGCTTGTTGTGTAGGGCGTACCGCCGGCCGTCAGGGCCTGAATGTCGGTGGCCTCCCATTGATTGGCGGCGCAGCCTGGATATGCGCAATCGTACTCGTATGTGGGCGGCGGCAGAAATCCGGTGTGGTGAGGGTTCGTGGAGTTGCCGTAGTCGCTTCCGCCGTTGGCAAGCGCAAAGCTGTAAGGAAAGTCGGTGATGTCGTGGGGGTTCACAAAGCTGACGGCGGCAAACCAGGGCGTGGAGGGTGCGCCTGTGCCGTTCTGTGTGAGCCCAGGTTAAACGCCTGCAGTATGGCATTATCGTTGAGGGCGGGATTCATCAGAGGGGCTGGCGCTCCCGGGCTGGGAAACGGCGGCGAGTCGAACACGTAGTCGGCCTGCACACTTTGTAACAGGTTGCCGTCAAGGAAGAGCCCCGCATTGCCCTCGTTCTCGTCACCGTCGGGCGAAGGGTAGCCGGGCGCGTTGGGGTAGTTGCCGTAGTGGTTGGGGCTTGGCAGCGAGTACTTGGGATCGAAGCCGTAATCCTGGGGACCGTTCGACCCCGGCGTCGTTCCGCCGCCCGGGGGATCCGAGACGTGCCACTTGCCAATCCAGACGGGCGTGTAGGGAACCGGGTCGGCGCTACTGCCGAACAAGTTCTGGCTTAACACGTCTCCGATTGTCGGGAATCCCCCCTGAGCGTACGGAATTAACGAGGGAGGATAGATTTTGTTGCCCGCCGTGTCGGTTTCGACGTTGATCGTCTTGAACATACAGGTCTGCTGCGAGTACAGCCCCGTGAGCAAGGTTGCCCGCGAGGGCGAGCACCGTGTCGCCGCTGGAAAATAGTTCGGGAATACGAAGGAGTGGTTGTAGAGGAAGTTAATCTCGGGAAGGTAGGTGGCGGTGAAGCCCTCCCATCCGTTCGGCGCCGGGTCCCAGGGATCGTCGTAAAATGCCGGCAGCCAGCGCGGCGCTCGCATCTGGTCGACCATGATAAGGAGGATGTTGGGCGGCGTGGAGTCGGACGGGTAGGTGGCAGTCCCCATGCAGCCGTCGCCGCCGTCGTCGGCCTCCGCGGGCGCTAGCCCGCCGCCACGTCGGCCAAGCCGCCCCGGAGGCCGGGCGTCCGGCGGGCCGGTGGGGGTTTGGTATCCCGGTGGCAGCGGCGGCGGGTAAATTCCTAACGCTATGACGGCTGGATCGACGGGGCTAACATCGTTGTACGAGTCGAGATAATAATATGTCTGGCTATCGTCGCCTTTCGCCGCGCCCCCGCCCCCGCGCTCCAGGAAGACGCCCGCGGCGGCCGCAGCGCCCAGGGCTTCCAGAAACTTCCGCCGGTCCATGCTGCCGGCCTTCTGCGAATCGTCCTTTCTCATTTTCGGGCACGCCTCATCCCTCCGAAAGTGGATTTTGTTAAGAGTAGCCCCTCCGGCGCTACAGCGTCAACTTACCTTTTCGAATACCTGCGAAGAATTACACATACTCGCCCCTACAGGTACCACGCCTGGTATTCATCGTCACCACCCTCCTAACAGTGGGTGGCGGGAAACGGGTCCTTTGGCAGCGGGCGGTGACGGCGTGATTCGCCGCTGGAGGAACTCGCAGCCTCCTGTAACTCCGGCGCCCGATCGGGACGGATGTAGACGTCAACGCACCGGCGCGTACTCGGGAGCCGACCGTTCCGCCGCGAGGTCAACGCGCCGTCGCCGACGCGCTCGCCGGTTACAATGGGTTAGGGATGCCCCCCCGAAGTCTCAGCCCCGAAGCCGAGCGTTTGGGTCATCGGCCTCATTTCTAACATTGGGGTGGGCGGCGGCCCCGGACGCAACCTTAACGATCGTCGGGGATAGTCTCGTGCGAATGTCGTCCCATCCCTCATGGGAGGTCAACCGGTCAACCGATTGCGAGCTTGACCGGCTTGCCGGCGCGGCTGAGCATTTCCACCAGCGCATCGATGGTGAACCTGGTGGTCTTCTTGTTCATCACGTCCAACACACGCGGGCGCGAAACCATCAGAATCTCGGCGGCATCCGCCTGCTTTAAGTTATGTTTCGCGATCCAGACAGACAGCTCCTCCATCAGTTCTTGCTTCAGGAGCCGCGTGTCGTCGATCTGTCTGCGGGACGCGGCCTGTAGACGTTTGGCTTCATCCTTCGTGAAGCCCAATTCGAGAAAGAGGTTAGTTCCAGGCTTTGTCACATGGCGGATTTCGGTGTCGATCTTCATTTCTTCTCCCTTCTCGCGTGTGCTACGGCCCGATAGCGGGCCGCGGCAATGGCCTTGTCCCGTTTGCTGGTCGCCTGAGTCTTCTTCTGAAAGCAATGCAATACGTAAATGGCTTCCTCGAATCTAGCCACGTACATCACACGGTAGATGCCGCTCACGTCCCTTATGCGAATCTCTCTTGTGCCGGCGCCCACTTCGTCGAACGGCTTCCAGTCCGACGGCTCAAGGCCGGCCTGGACCTTCCCCAACTGGAAGCCCGCTTCCTTCCGGGCCTCCTTTGGGAATCTCAGCAGATCGTCGTAGGCAGACCCTACCCAGCGGATTTGCTTTTCATTGTCCATACTGCCGGCATGTATAATATTTTATACGTCCCTGCATCCGGCAATCAAGCTCCTCCGAATGGCGATCGGCAGGCCGTGTGCGCCGCCGCCAACAGAGAACGCCGGTGTTGGAAAATGGCGTCCCTGGGGCTGCGCGGCGGCCCGCGTTAGGAGGGCTGCCTATTTGGTGGTGTTGATCAGGACCATCACTCCGCCGGTCGAGTCCGGCAGGACAATGTCCGGCAGGTTCGCCGAGGCGGCCTGCCGTGCAGGTTCTCGGTGAGAATCATGCCCGGCGCCTCCCCGGGACCTATGAAGAAGGGCGTTTCCTCGAACGTCCCGTTCCCCTTACCCAGGTAGATCCCCAGGCTTCCCGCGTTTAGCACCAGCAGGTCCGGCACGCTATCGCCGTTCACGTCCGCCAGGGAAAAGGCGCTCTGCTGGAAATCGATCGGGTAGGTGAAGTTCTGCTTCACCGCAAACTTCCCCTTCTCGCCGCTCATATAGACCGTGGCGCCCGCCAGCGAAAACTGCGAAACCACCATGTCGTCCCTTCCATCTCCGTTCAAGTCGGCGAGGAGGATCATGTACGGGTCGTTCCCCCCCTCCCCCTCGCTATCCTTTACGGTGCTCTCCGTGAAGCCGCCTTTCTGATTGTTCAGCAGGATATCGATAGTGCTGCTGTAGTCCGGTTCATAAAGCACCAAGTCCGGCCAGCCGTCGCCATTGATGTCGCCTGTGCTGATACCCGCCCAGGCCTGCGTGCCGGCGACGATCTGCGTAGGCGTTTGAAACGTGCCATCCCCATTGCCCAGCACCATCCAATTGGTAGCCAGCGCGAAATCCAGGTTGCCGTCGCGGTTGAAGTCTCCAAGTGCCAGGCCGCCTAGCGTAATGCTGGTGGCGATCGTCACCGTGCTTTTGTAAGTGAAAGTTCCGTCCCCGTTGCCGAGGTATAGGATAAAGCTCGCCTCGCCGGATTGGGTTTCATTGACTACCATCAGATCGGGAATGCCATCCCCATTAAAGTCGCCCTCGATGGGACAGCTCTCGAAGGAAAGCGAAAGCGTGGGGCCGGTAGTGAAGGGCGCACTGGCTTCGCCCGTGCCTAACACGATTGCGATTCCGCTGGAAGTGGCTATGGCCAGATCGGGTCTTCCGTCGCCATTGTAGTCCGCCGGCGCGGCGCAGCCCATGGCGCCGGGAACCGAGAACCAGGTGCCGTCCTCGAACTGGCCCTTTCCTTTGTTCAACAAGACCGAGGTCACGCCGGGGCCGGCTTGGCTAACGATGTCTGTGAGACCGTTGTTACGCAGATCGGCGAGCACCACGTCGTAGGACCCGGAGAATGCCACAGGCTCGAGCACCGGCGCCTTAAAGGTCCCGTTACCCTTGCCAACCGAAATGTAGCCCGCGCTGGTTACAATGTCCGGTATCCCATCGCCACTGACGTCGCCTACGGCGACGGACCAGCTACCCGGATTATCGACCGAGGTGGGGCCGGAGAAGCCACCAGCGCAGTTGCCGAGGTAGACGTATGTGACGTTGAGCGCCACTCGGCCTTCTATATACGGAACTAGCACGATGTCCTGACAGCCGTTGAGCGTCAGGTCGCCCGTGGCTATCGAGCTAACGCCCGACTGCTGTGCCGAAAAGGGAAATGTGAAGCTCTCCTGCGTAAACGCGCCGTTGCCTTCACCTAGAAGCACGGCGAAGCCGCTCGTGGTGGGGACCACCAGGTCCGGGAAGCCGTCTCCGTTGAAGTCCGCGGTCGCGAGGGTCTCAAAGTCCTCGCTTCCGGTGCCGGCGTAGGGCACCAGGACAGCGTCGTTCAGCGCCCCGCCGCCCTTTCCAGTAAATAACCAGACGCCGCTGGCTCCCACCGTCGCGACATCGGGGATGCCGTCGTTATTGAAATCCGCGACGACCGGGGAGCTTACCAAGTCCGTCGAGTTGATTGGGTAGAACACCGCTGGCTGAAACGTGCCGTCACCGTTCCCCAGGCATACCCCAACGCCGTTGGGACCCTCCACCTTTCCCTGCCCGGCGACGATAGCGTCGACGACCCCGTTACCGCGCAGGCTGGCCAGTGTAAAATGGCCCGCAAACGCCATTCCAGGATCGGACGTCGGCCCCAGGGTGAACGTGCCGGCTTTGCTGCCGAACCAAGCTGTCAGGCCGTTCATGATCAAATCAGGCACCCCATCGCTGTCCACGTCCGCCACCTGAACCCAGCTGTTGCCTGACTTTACGTAGTCATGACGCGCGCGAAACGTGGGCCGAGGGACGCTCGCTGACCAGGCGAGCGCGGGCGCTATGGCCATAGCGCACGCAGTGCTGCTCCAACGCATCAGCAATACCCCATCAGGCTCAGGAACGACGTCATGTAGTTCCCCAGAGCGGTTGCACAGGCGCCTGGTCCAAAGGATCACTGCCGATTGTGATCGCCGGGTACAATGGATCAGGGATGCCCCTCGGAGCCTCAGCACGGAAACCGCCGAGCGTTTGGGTCATCGGCCTCATTCTAACATTCGGGTACGCGGCGGCCCGTGTCAGCGCCCAAGACGCCCCGCCGGATCTGGCGCGCCGCATCGCGCATATGGAAACCGAGACGCAGGCCGCGCGCAACCAATACACCTACCGCCAGAGCGTCCGCTTCATGGAACTGGACACGCACGGAGCGGAGACCGGCGAATATCGCGAAGAACGCGACGTGATTTTTTCGCCCGAACACGAACGCACCGAGCAACTCATCGGCCAGCCTCTGCTGACGCTCAAACACCTGAAGCTGACCGACGAAGATTTCCAGGATATTCGCGGCATCCAGCCGTTCGTCATGACCGAGGACCAGCTTTGGAACTACGAAACCAAGTTCCGCGGCGATGAAGAGATCGACGGCGTGGATTGCTGGGTGCTGCAAGTGCGTCCGCGGCAGATCCTCGATAAGCAGCGCCTGTTCGACGGCATGCTGTGGGCGGATAAGAAAGACTTCTCCATCGTGCGTCTGGAAGGGCAGGCAGTACCGCAGATATTCAGCCGCGACAAGGAGAATCTGTTTCCGCGATTCGTTACTGAGCGCCAAGCTATCGATGGCGTGCACCGCTTCCCGGTTAATACCTACGCCGACGATACGCTGCCTTTCAGCACAGGCCTGCTGCGCGTGCGCCTTACTATCCGCTATACGCAATACAAGCGCTTCGGCGCGGACTCCGTGATCAAGTTCGACAAGCCCTGACATGGCGCGGCGAACACTTTGGCGCGAGCCGGATTTCCTGAAGCTGTGGGCCGGACAGTCGGTCTCGCAGGTGGGATCGTGGATCACTCTGGTCGGATTGCCAATGACGGCGGCCGTATTGCTGAAGGCCTCGCCGCTGCAGATGGGAATCCTGAGCGGCGTGAGCGGCGCGGCCATCCTGATATTCGGTTTGTTCGCCGGAGTCTGGGCGGACCGCTTGCGCCGGCGTCCCATACTCATTTGGGCCGATCTGGGACGCGCCGGGGTGCTGGGCACGGTGCCCCTGGCCGCCGCGTTCGGACGGCTGACTATGAGTCACTTGTATCTGGTGGCCACGGTAAGTTCGGCATTGACCGTGTTATTCGATGTAAGTTATCAGGCTTACCTGCCGTCGCTGGTAAGAGCGGAAAATCTCCTGGAAGGCAACAGTAAGTTGGCTCTTTCGGAGAACATCGCGGGAGTAGTGGGCCCGGGACTTACCGGCATTCTGATCAAGGCCCTCACAGCCCCGATGGCTATCCTGTTCGATGCGCTTTCGTTCGTGTGGTCGGCGGGCGCGGTGTGGCTGATCCGCAAGCCGGAGCCGCGGCCGAGGCCCAGTGCCGCGCCGCACATCGGTCGCGAGATCGTGGAAGGGTTGCGGGCGTCGTGGCATCAGCCGATTCTGCGTAGTTTGCTGTTGCGCGCGGGCACCGCCGCCGTATTCGTAGGCTTCGGCGGCAGCCTGTATATTCTGTTCGCCGTACGCGAGTTGAAGATTGGCGCGGCACTGCTGGGCGTAGTCATCGCTGTGGGCGGAGTCAGTGGAGTATTCGGCGCGCTGGCGGCGCAACGCCTGGTGGGGCGCTTCGGGTTCGGACCTATGTTGATCGCGGCCGCCCTGATGCCCGCGATTGCCAGTGTATTGCCGCCGCTGGCGCACGGTCCGGTGGCGATCTGCGCGGCGATGCTGGCCATCGCACAACTGGGCGATATGGGATGGTCGATGTACGATATCAATGAAGTGACTCTGCGCCAGTCGATCGCGCCCCCGCATGTATTGGGACGCGTGAATTCGGCCGCCCACCTGATGTTTCGCGGCGTGATGCCGGCCGGCGCGTTGCTGGGAGGCGCGCTAGCGCAAAAGTTCGGGCTGCGCGCCGCCATGTTCGTGGGTTCCGGCGGATTCCTGCTCTCGGCGCTGTGGCTGATCTGTTCGCCGATTCGCCACTTACGCGAGGTTCCGCGGGCTGCGGCCGTAGGTTAGCATCGACGTTATGCTCCTCGTGCGCCGCTATGCCTGGCGCGTTCTGCCGCTGCTGCTATTGCTGGCGCTCTATTGGCCGGGGCTGACCAACTGGTTTTACCAGGATGATTTCGGCTGGCTCAATCTGCGGCACGATGTGCACTCGGTGCGCGACCTAAGGCCCGCGCTGTTCGCTCCTAAAGCGCACGGCAATTTGCGTCCGCTGGGCGAGGATGCCTATTTCCTGGTGCTCTCGTCCATCTTCGGCGTGGATGCGCTGCCGTTCCGCATCTGCGCGTTTGTCACGCAAATGGGCAGCCTGCTGTTGCTGGGCGCGATCGTGCGGCGCATCACTGCATCTAGCGCGGCGGGATTCTGGGCGCAGGTGCTGTGGCTCGCGAATCCCGGGTTGGCGCCCGCCATGTGCTGGACGTCGATCTACAACCAGATCCTGAGCGGCTTCTTTTTTCTGTTGGCGCTTTGGTTTCTGCTGCGGAGGAACGACATCGGACATTGGGCGGCGTTCATCCTCGGACTTGGCGCGCTGGAAACGAACGTAGTGTATCCGGCCATCGCGGCGACCTATGCGCTGTTATTTGCGCGGGTATATCTGAAAAAGATCCTGCCGATGTTTCTGGTCTCGCAGCTCTTCGTTTTCGTGCACTTTCGCGTAGCGCCGGCGCCGCACGAAGGCGTGTATGCGTTGCACTTCGGCCCGGAGTTATTCTCGACGCTCGGGAGCTATTGGGTATTGGCGCTGGGACCGTCGCGCGTGGCGATGGCGCTGCTGACGTGCGCAATACTCGGGCTGCTCGTGTGGAGCCTGCGCGCGCGGCAATGGGTCCCGCTATTCGGCATGGCTTGGTTTGTGATTGTAATTGGTCCGTATCTGCCGCTCAGCGATCACAAAATGGATTATTACTTGACGGTGCCTGTGGCGGGTTTGGCCATCGCGGGCGGGACGGCCATCGCTTACGCCTGGCGTTCGAGATGGGTGTGGCGAGCGGCCGTAGTAACCTGCACCGCCATCTATCTAGCCACATCGTTGCCCGCCGCATGGACCATCGCGCGCTGGCATCACGATCGCGGCACGCGCGTCGAAGATCTCGTCACCGGTGTCGCTGAAATACACGATGCGCAACCCGGCAAGATCATTCTGCTCGATGGCATCGACAACGATCTGTTCTGGTCCGGTATCGTGGACCTTCCCTTCCGCGCCATGGAAATCCCGCATGTCTATCTCGCGCCGGGATCGGAAGATCGCATCCAAGCGCCTACGGACTTACTGGTGAGATACATCTTGCCGCAAGCGCTGGCGCTGCACGCGTTGCATGATGGAAACGCGGTCGTGTATCAGACCGGCGGTGGCGTGCTGCGTAATATCACCGCGCGTTACACAACCGTCGCCGAGGCGGCATGGAAACCCGAGACGCCGCGCTTCATCAATTTGGGCGACCCTGCCTTTGCGGAATACATAGGCGCGGGTTGGGACAACTGCGCAAACGGATACCGCATGCTACGCAAGATCGCCACCGTACGCATGGACGGCCCGCATTCAGTGGATGAGCTCTTGTATATCGGCGTGTTCCGAACGACTGACTTTCACCTAGGCGTGCAAGTCAATGGCGAAGTTGTGGCTGTAGAAGTAACTCAGCGAGGCGGAGAATTGACAGAGTTAGCCGCCCCTCCACCCGCGGACTTACTTGGAAAGCGAGAGGTGGAGCTAACACTCACCAATCTCGACCCAGCCCCGCTAAAGTTCGGTTATGTGGAAGTGGGGCAGGCTCGTAGCCTGCGGCGGCCTCGTAGGCCGCCCCCGTCGATCACCCACTAAATCTCTCCATAAAACGCTCCGGCGCCGACATCGGTGTAAACCCGTACTGCGCATAGAGCCCATGCGCATCCTTGGTAGCCAGAATCCACCGCCGCAACCCCTGCAATCGCGGATGCCCGCCAACAACTTCAATCAGCCACTTTCCCAAACCCTGCCCGCGAAATTCCGGCAACACAAAAACATCCGCCAGCCAAGCGAACGTCGCATAGTCCGTAACCACGCGCGCGAAACCTATCTGTAGGTTCCCTTTATAAACTCCGAATGACAGCGAATTCTCGATCGACCGCCGCACAACATCCAGCGGCCGTCCGATCGCCCAATACGCCGACCCGCTCAGATATTCGTGAATCAGGGCGATATCCAACCGCGCCGGATCGGTGCTGATCGAGTATTCGTCTCTCTCCCACTGATTGATCATCATGGTTGCGGCGACGCGGCCACCACGCGCGATTGCACATCGAACTTGCGGTAGTTCGAAAAGCGCGTATCGGACTCGATGCGGTACTTTTTCACCAGCGCTAAGGTAGCCGAAGCCTTGGCCTCAATATGCTTGGGCAGCCAGACTTCGCCGTTCACGCGCGTCATCTCGAAATCCAGGTGCGCGCCTTTATTCAAGCGCGCGACAAACAGGCCCCACGATATGCTGTCGGTCACTTCCGCTTCGGTCCTCACCCATTGATAATCGGCTTTGTCGATCCAAAGTTTGCCGCGAAATTTGGGGAACAGCTTCGCCACCGTGCTGTGCGCATGATAACCGGGCCGCGGCGTGCCCTCGATGATCCACGCAGGGCGTCCGTCAATTTGCCCCTCGCCCGCCATGCGAAAATCGAATGCGTCCGGCACTTCGTCCAGCGGCTCGCGCTCGCGCTTCTGTCTTCTTTCCCACTCCGCGATGCGGCGGGCGTGCTCGGCGGGCGTCTCTTTCTTCCGTTGGGCGATGCTATCCTGCAACTTCTTCTGCTCCTGGCGTTCTTCTTCGGGCGACAGCCCATGATCGTCCTTGCCCACTAACCGGCGGTACGGCGAGCCTTCCAGCATAGTGACGTCGTACAGCATGATCTTGTGGGTCTTCACGCGCGCATTGGAATCCAATTCGCGAGTCTCGCTGCGTTCGAGGAACGTATAATTGCGCGTGATGGCCAGATCATGACCCATAAGCTGCACCGACCGCCGCACGATTTCGCGCGGATCTTGCGCGGCGAGAGAAGCAGCGGCAGCCAGGAATAACAGAACTCGCATTGAAGTAGTATACGCGCGAAGTGCGGCGCCAGTTGCCGTCACTTCATTTCACGCCGATGAACGAGAGCATGCGCCCGGCGCCTTCTTTATCGCGCCGGTACGAGTGGAAATCCTCCGCGACGCATTTCGTGCACAGGCCGGCCGCGTAAATCTGTGTTTCAGGCAAGCCGGCTTCGACTAACTGTCGGCGGTTCACATCTGTCAAATCGATACAGCACGGGCCCGCTTCGCCGAACTGCGCAGCCACCTCCGCGCCCACTTGGTAACAACATTTACCGATGCCCGGGCCGATGGCGGCGGACACGCGAGTCGGCTGCGTGCCGAATTCTTCACGCATCGCACGCAAGGCCTGCCCCAAGATGCCGCAAGCCGTGCCTCGCCAGCCGGCATGTACCGCAGCCACCGCACGATGCTCTTCATCGGCCAGCAGAATAGGTATGCAGTCCGCCGTCTTCACCGCGACCAGATGCGCGGGCGTGTTTTCGACCAACGCGTCCCCATCGCCCAGGCGGCCGGTTCTGCCGCGCGCCGCCATGCACGTGCACGAATGGATCTGATGCAGCGTAGCCAACCTGGGATCGTGCGTGAGATCGGGTGAGTGGCGCGTGCCGAATCCGTGCTCCAGCCATGTGAATCGATCGAGCGGCTGCGCGCGGTAAATATTCTGGGAATCCTTATAAAACACTACGCCGGCTTCTGAATCTGCGAGATCATCACTTGCTCTTTGAACTGTTCGAGCATGGATTCATCGAGCCTAACTTCGGTGGGCCGCTTCACCAGCGTGGTCATCTGATCGATTTTGTCTTGCAGCTTGAGCAGCGCGTAGAAGAGATTCTCCGGCCGCGGCGGGCAGCCGGTGACATACACATCCACCGGCACGATCTTATCCACGCCCTGCAACACGGCATAGGTGTTGAACGGCCCGCCCACGCTGGAGCAGGCACCCATGGAGATGCACCACTTGGGATCGGGCATCTGATCCCAGATGCGCTTCAGGACCGGCCCCATCTTCAGGGTGACGGTGCCGGCCACGATCATCAAGTCCGACTGGCGCGGGCTGGGGCGAAAGACTTCCGCGCCGAAGCGCGCGATATCGAAGCGCGAAGTACTGGAGGCGATCATCTCGATGGCGCAGCAGGCCAGGCCGAATGTCAGCGGCCACAAAGCCGATTTGCGCGCCCAGTTGAACACGTAATCGACCGACGTGGTGACGATGTTGCTATCGAACTGGTTCTGAATAAAGGATGCCACCGAAGCCCTCCCCTGAAATCGTTATTCTATCACTCCGAATCGCTCCCGCAGGGCGGCGGCGTACTCGGCCTCGCTCGTGAGATCGGTTTCCGTCCTTCCGTCTGGCGTAGTGATGATGAGCCGCGTACCGCTGAGGGTCACGCGACCTTCGGCCGTTGCCAGGGTACAAATGCGGCCCTGGGTGAAGTGGGATTCGGGCGAGGTTTGATGGAAGCGGCAACGCTCTGCGAATTCGGTGAGCGTGTGCGGTTGGAGCGTGAAACGGTATTGGGGTGTCCAGTCGCCGCCGGCATCGGCACGCAGCAGGATTCGGGAATCGCCATCGGCGACGATCAGGTAGGCGGAACTGCCCTGCGGCTGAGCAGTAGCTTCGTTAAGCCGCAGAGGCAGGCGGAAGCCGTTACCGAAACCAACGTCCACGAGCCAGGGTTCGTCGAGATCCACCCGTAGTGCGAGGTGATCGAAGGGTGGACTGTAGCCGCCCGACTGCCGTGCGACTTCCGCGGAGAGCGTGGTGACGCGGAAGCCCAGTTCGCAGAGAAGTTCGGCGAGCAGGCCGTTCAATTCGAAGCAGAGGCCGCCGCGCCGCCGTGTGACGATCTTATCGAAGAGCGCGCCGCTATCCAGCGACAAAGTGCGGCCGAGATGAATGTCCAGGTTCTCAAAGGGCACCGTGTAGAGGTGCGCCAAATGCAGGGCGCGCAGCGTATCGGGCGACACGTCAAGTGGAGCCGCGTAACCGAGGCGGCGCAGATAAGCGGAAACGTCCAAGCCGCTAGCTTAGCAGAGGCAATTGTGGGGCAGGCACTCTGCCTAAGGCGGCCTCGCAAGCCGCCTGCCGGCATGCTTAAGATATGATGGTTTCCGATGCGGACGCTTGTCATTCTCATGTCCATCGCATGCCTGGCGGCCATCGCGCAACAGTCAGATCAGCCGCTGGCCAGCTTCACGGGAACCGTGCGCGAGATCACAGCTACCCATCTCAGCCTGGCCCGTCCCGATCAGGACGACCTCGACATATCCATCACACATAAGACGCATTACTACGACGGCAAGCAAAAGATCAAGCGGGACAAGATCAAAGCCGGCGACCGAGTGTCGGTGGAGACTAAGTTGGATCTCTATCTGAAGCCCGAAGCAGTGAATGTGCGGATGCTGCCGGCGGAGAAATAGTAGCGGTGCCTGACATACTTACTTCATTTGGCCGTGAAAGGCGGTCCACAACGCTTCCAGGTCCACGGACGCGTTGGGCAGGAGCAGCGGAGCGATCACGCCGTGGCTAACGGCCGGGTACGCGCGCATCGCACCCGACTCATAGCGGTAACATGCGCACTCCTTCTTCTTGGGATCGAGCAACCAAACTTCAGGCGCGGCGATCTGCGCATAGTCGGCGAGTAATTCTCGAATCGAACCTTTGCGGTTCGAAGGCGACAGGCATTCGACGATCAGCTCGGGAGTCGCCCAGATGTAGGGATCGTTTTTCGCGGTCTCTGCAAGATCCCGATACAACGTCTCAGCCTGAAATACCATCAGGTCGGGGATGCGATACGTCAATGGAACACGCTCGATTCCCAATCCGGAGCCTTCCCTCAGTACTTCGTAGCGATCGTCGTCAAGCCGCTTCTCCAGAATTCTAGCGAGCTTTCTGATCAATTCAGCGTGTCTCTTGATCGGAGGCGGCATAACTCTACTCTCACCATGTACGATTTCCTCGAACCTATTCTCAGGCATTGTCAGAGAATCTTCGTAAGTAATCAATTTGGTGGGAGTGTCCATCTTCACCTTTGACCCGCAAACGCTGCCCACAACTCGCCGAGGTCGACGGTTATGTTAGATAGCATACGTAGAGTTACTTCGCCCCGCTGTTTAGCCTGCCACTCCTTCAGCGACCCAGATTCGAAGCGATAAGAGGTATAGCGAGGCAATGCAGGATCGAGCAGCCAGACCTCTGGTACAGCTACCTTCTCGTAATCCGCCAATAACTCCCGCACCGCACCCTTGCGATTCGCGGGTGACAGGCACTCGACGAGTAAGTCCGGAGGAGTCCAAACATACGGATCGTCAGCGGCAACGCGCGCTCTGCCCTGCCAGAGCGCCTCCGCCCGATACACCATCAGATCGGGGATCCGGCAGGTCAAGGGTGTGCGTTCGATTCCCAGACCTACATCCCCGCCGAATAGCTTGTACGCGGGCGGGTCCATTTGCGCCTGGAGTAGCTCGGACATTCGACGAAGCAGCAGCGCATGGTAAAAAGTGGGCGGAGGCATGATTCTACTCTCGCCATGTACGATTTCCTCAAGCTTATTCTCAGGCATCGACAGAGAGTCTTCGTACGTGATGAGCTTGCTTGGCGCGCCCGTGTTCATATAACGCCTTCAAACGCCGCCCACAAATCCGCGAGCTCGACGGTCATAGTAGGTAGAAGGAATGAAGTAACCTGTCCATCCTGTTTTGTCTCCCCTTGGCGAAGCGATCCGGATTCAAAGCAGTAAGACGTGAACTGGCGCATGGCCGGATCGAGAAGCCAGACTTCAGGAACCGCGATTCGCTCATAGTCGGCCATTAACTCCTGGACCGCCCCCTTGCGATTGGAGGGCGAAAGGCACTCGACGACCAACTCGGGCACCGCCCAGATATAGGGATCGGCATCGCCCGTTTCCAGACGGTCTCTGCGTAGCGCCGCAACCCGAATCACCATCAAGTCCGGAATTCGGTAGGTGAACGGCGCGCGCTCGATCCCGAGTCCGACCTCCGTGCAGAGAACAAAATACTCCCGCCGGTCGAGTTGCATGGCGAGGATGCGAGCGAGCGTCTGAATCACGAACGCATGGCGCCGCGTCGGCGGGGGCATAATTCTACTCTCACCATGTACGATTTCCTCGAGTTTATTCTCCGGCATTGTCAGAGAATCTTCGTACGTAATGAGTTTGGTTGGCGCGCCCGTGTTCATATTGTGCCTTTAAACGCAGCCCATAACTCCGCAAGATCGACGGTTACGTTTGCCAGCAGGAGCGGAGTTACTGGACCGTCGCGTTTTGTTTCCCAGTGGCAAAGCGATCCCGACTCGAAGCGGTAGGAAGCGAACTGCGGCAAGGCCGGATCGAGTAACCACAGTTCCGGTACCGCGATTTGCGCATAATCGGCGAGCAGTTCCCGCATCGGGCCCTTGCGATTGGAAGGCGAAAGGCATTCGACGATCAGCTCGGGAACCGCCCAGATGTATGGATCACTCTCAGCGGTTCTGGCGCGGTCCTGCCGGCGCGCTTCCTGCCGGAAAACCATCAGATCGGGAACGCGATATGTCAGCGGCGATCGTTCAATTCCCAGGCCGGCCGCGGAGACCTTCACAGCATATTCGCGCCGGTCCAGTTGCCCCTTCAGGATATCCGACAACGCATCCAAGAGATCGGAATGATTCGGGCTGGCCGGAGGCATGATTCTACTTTCACCATGTACGATTTCCTCCAGCTTATTCTCAGGCATCGCCAGAGAATCTTCGTAGGTAATCAACTTGGTGGAAGCGCTCATACTCGCTTCATTTTACCCTGAACGGCGATCACGGAATTATCTTGAAGGCGAGTCCGCCAGACTTCGTCCCGCCATAGCCACTGGTCCCGAACAGATTCCCGGCCGGATCGCGAATCACGCCATTCGGGATCGCCAGTCCGGTGAAGGTCCAGAGTACGGTCTCCTGGCCGCTCGCATCGAGCATGTAGACCTGGCCCGGACCGAAGTTGTACCCATATTCGTTGGATGTCGTCCCATACAGATTGCCCGCCGCATCGCGGACGACGCCAGTTGACGGTATCGCTCCATCGGTGCAGTTGACTTGACTGCAGAAGTTATACAGCACAGTCTCGTCTCCCGCCGAATCGAGTTTGAAGACTACGCCCACACCCGATGCGCCGCCGCCCTGCGCAGTACCGTAGAGATTGCCTTCGCTGTCGAGGATCAGGCCGGCATTGGGAATCGCGCCATCGGCCCCTCCTGTAAAGCTGTGCAGAATGGTGAAGCGCCTTGCCGCATCCAGCATGTACACAATCCCAACGTTAGCCACGCCGCCGTAGTAAGTAGTCCCGTATAAGTTGCCCGCCGCATCGCGCGTCACTCCCGCGGGGTCGTCGCCAAAGGTATCGCCTCCGAAGTTATGGAGCACCGTCTCGTGGCCTGTCGTATCGATCTTGAAAATGACTCCATGGCCGAATCCGCCGGTTGATGCCGTACCGTACAGATTCCCCTCGTTATCAAGGACCACCGAGGAAGGCGTGCCCCCATCAGTCCCGCCAGTGAAGGAGTAGAGAACCGACTCCTCTCCGGCCGGGTCCAGTTTGAAGACGATCCCTTGTCCCGCGCTGCCGCCGCCCGCCGTTCCGTAGATATTGCCAGCGGTATCGAACGTGACGTTCCCACTCGGATAATCGCCGTTTGCGCCGCCCACGAAATCATACAGCACCGTTTCGCGGCCCGAGTTATCCAACTTATAAACCGTGCCATAAGCCGCCGCGCCGCCCTCGGACGTGACTCCGTATAACTCGCCTGCTGACATGGTGAGGGTGCCTGAGGGATACGCTCCATCGGGCGGCGCAGTAGGCATGAAGTCAGTCAGCACCGTCTCCTGGCCCGCCGTGTCGATCTTATACACGACGCCAAGACTAGGCGATGGCGTAGTTCCGTATAAGTTGCCTTCCGCATCCAGTACCACACCTGACACAGGTAACGACCCGCCAGTCCCGTTGAAGGCGTAGATCACTGTCTCCTGGCCCGCGGGATCCACTTTGTACACCACGCCCGCGTTGCCGCTGCCCCCGTGAGTGGTGGTGCCGTACAAGTTACCCGCGGCGTCCAACACTACACCTGCGGCCGGATTCCCGCCATCGGACTCGCCCTTGAAGGCGTATAGATTCCGCTCGATTCCCGATGCATATATTTTGAATACGGTGCCCGCATTCGCCGGATAACCGCCGGACGTAGTCGCACCGTACAAGTTACCCGCCGCATCGCGTGTGACTCCCACGGGCGTCTCTCCATCGCCCGGGCCAAAATAATAGACCACCGATTCCTGGCCCGCCGTATCCACCTTGAAGACCACGCCCTGCCTCCCCGAGCCGCCGCTGGCGGTGGTCCCGAAAAGGTTGCCCGCCTCATCGCGGATCAAGCTATTGGGGCCCGAACCGTCGGCTCCGCCCGTGAACCTGTAGAGCACCGTCTCCACGCCGGTCGGGTCGATTTTGTAAACCACGCCCACGTTCGACGCGCCGCCCCGGGAGGTTACGCCGTACAGATTTCCGGCGGAATCGCGGACTACGCCGGAGGAAGGCGTCTCGCCGTCGGCGCAATCATTCAATTGGCAGAGGTGGTAGAGCACAGTCTCCTGGCCCTTCGTATCCACCTTGTAAACGACTCCCGCGTTGTAATATCCGGAGCCCGGAGTAGTCCCGTATAAGTTGCCTTCAGAGTCCAGGATCACGCCGGCATAAGGGCTCGCCCCTCCGACCGCGTACAGCCCCGCGAAGCTGTAGAGCACCTTCTCGTGGCCGACGGCATCTATCTTGTAAACCGCGCCGTAGTTGGACGCGCCGCCGTTCACAGTTGTCCCGTAGAGATTGCCCTTCGCATCGCGGACCACGCCGGCATTAGGATTCGCGCCATGCGATCCCGCCGGCAGGCTTCCGAAATTATGCAGCACGACCTCCTGGGGCTGCGCGCTCGCCAGCATCGCGAAGGCACACGCCGTCCACACAAGATTCTTCATGCCGCTCAGGATAATACTAGTCGGAGTGCTTCGGCCTTACCGGCCGAAAATAGCAGTACTGGGTAGGACAGGCCTCCCGGCCTGTCCGCAGCGGTCGCCTGGATCACGCGCGCGCTGCGTCTACCTTCTCCGTACTCACGCCAAGCTCGCCGAACGCCGCCGTGGCGCGCTCCGCCGGAAACTGCCCGTCCCGCGCCAGACGCGAAAGCGCCGCCGCCGCGATGGATTCCGCATTGATCTCGAAGTGCCGCCGCAGATACTCGCGATTGTCGCTGCGCCCGAATCCATCGGTGCCCAGCGTTTCCATGCGCCCCGGCAGCCACGGCGCGATCTGGTCGGGCACGATCTTCATATAATCAGTCGCCGCCACAATGGGACCTGCCGCGCCCTCTAGCGCCTGTCGAATATAAGGCTGCTGCGCGGGCTCGCCGGGATGCAGACGGTTCCAGCGCTCCATGCGCAATGCATCGCGGCGTAACTCGTTGTAACTCGTAACACTCCACACATCCGCCGGAACTCCGTACTTATCCGCCAGGATAGTCTGCGCGCGCAATGCCTCGTTCAAAATCGGGCCGCTGCCGAATAACTGCACCTTAGCCTGTCCCTCGGCGGCGGCTTTAAAGCGGTAAATACCCTTAAGAATGCCATCCGTCACACCTTCCGGCATCGGTGGCATGGCATAGTTCTCGTTATACAGAGTCAGATAGTAGAACCTATCTTCCTGCTGCTGATACATGCGGCGAATGCCATCCTGCACGATTACCGCGATCTCATAAGCGTAAGCCGGATCGTACGCGGCGCACGTGGGAACGGTGCTGGCGAGCACTAAGCTATGGCCATCCTGGTGCTGCAAGCCCTCGCCGGAAAGAGTCGTGCGCCCAGCCGTGCCGCCCATCAGAAAGCCTTTGCCGCGCGCGTCGGCGAACGCCCAGATCAAGTCGCCCACGCGCTGGAATCCGAACATCGAGTAATAGATGAAGAACGGAATCATCTCCGTGCGGTAGTTGGTATACGCCGCGCCCGCCGCGGTGAACGACGCCATCGATCCGGCTTCCGTGATCCCTTCCTCAAGTATCTGGCCGTCTTTCGACTCCTTGTAATACAGAAACATCTCGGCATCGTGGGGCTTATAGAGTTGCCCCTTGCTGGCATAGATACCGAACTGCCGGAAAAGCGATTCCATGCCGAACGTGCGCGCTTCATCGGGCACAATCGGCACCACCCGCTTGCCGATCGACGGGTTCTTCAGCAGCAGCGTCAGTATGCGGACGAAGGCCATGGTGGTGGATACTTCGCGGCCTTGCGATCCGGCCAACGACTCGGCCAGAGTATCGAGCGCAGGCGCTTCGATGTGGCTCGGCGGTGTGCTGCGAAAAGGCATGTAACCGCCCATAATGCGGCGGCGCTCGTGCAGGTACGCGATTTCCGGGCTATCGTCAGGCGGCCGGTAGAACGAAGCGTTGCGCGCCGCCTCATCCGGAATGGGAATCTCGAAACGCGAACGGAAATGGGCGATCTCGTTTTCGTTCAGCTTTTTCTGCTGATGCGTAATGTTGCGGCCCTCGCCGGCTTCACCCAGTCCGTATCCTTTTACAGTTTGCGCCAGGATCAGCGTCGGCGAACCGATGTTCTCCACGGCCGCCTTATACGCGTTGTAAACCTTCTTGGGATCGTGCCCGCCGCGCTTCAGGCGCATCAGTTCGTCGTCGCTAAGGTGCGCCACCAGATCGAGCAGCTCGGGATACTTACCGAAAAAGTTCTTGCGGAAGTACGCGCCGTCCTTCGTGACGTAGGTTTGCCATTCGCCATCCACCACTTCGACCATGCGCTTCTGCAACAGGCCGTGCGTATCGCGCGCCAGCAGCGGGTCCCAATCCTCGCCCCACAGCACCTTAATCACATGCCAGCCGGCGCCGCCAAACGCCGCTTCCAGCTCCTGGATCACCTTGCCGTTGCCGCGCACCGGACCATCCAGCCGCTGCAGGTTGCAGTTGATGACGAAGATCAGGTTATCGAGCCTTTCGCGGGAGCCCAGCGTGAGCGACCCCATGGATTCGGGCTCGTCCATCTCGCCGTCGCCCAGGAACGCCCAGATCTTGCGCGGCGTCACCGGAATCAATCCGCGATTTTCCAGATAGCGCATGAAACGTGCCTGGTAAATCGAATTGATAGGGCCGAGGCCCATCGAGACCGTGGGAAAGCGCCAGAAATCGGGCATCAGCCAGGGATGCGGATAGGACGACAAGCCCGGCTTGTCACGCAGCTCGTGGCGGAAATTGCGCAGGTGTTCCTCGGTGAGGCGGCCTTCCAGAAACGCGCGCGCGTAAATGCCCGGCGAAGCGTGCCCCTGGAAATAGATGAGGTCGCCGGGCTGATCGCCATAGCTGGCGTGAAAGAAATGGTGGAAGCCCACTTCAAGCAGCGTGGCCAGCGACGCGTAGGTGGAAATATGTCCGCCGATGCCGGGATCGTATTTGTTCTGGCGCACCACCATGGCCATGGCGTTCCAGCGCGTCAGGCTCTTGAGGCGGCGTTCCATGGCGCGGTCGCCGGGATACGGCACCTCCTGCTCCGGCCGGATGGTGTTCACATACGGCGTGTTCAGGTGCACAGGCAGTTCGGCTCCCGCGGCGCGCGCCTGCTCGTTAAGGCGTTCCAGCAGAAACGCGGCGCGATCGGGTCCGGCTTCATCCAAAACCTGCTCCAGCGCTTCTTCCCATTCGGACGTTTCGCGCGGGTTCAGGTCGACAACACGTTCAGTGAGTTTCTGGTGCATGGGATTATTTTTATTATAGTGGGGCAGGCACCCTGCCTGCGGCGGCCTCTCAGGCCGCCTGCCGGTTCGTCGCCCATAGTACCGGTTTTTCCAATTTCCGTTGATCCGCGAACCAGGAGGGGCTACATTAACTACGAGTACAACACACGCGGAGGCCCCCAATACGAACGTTGCGATCTCTAGCAATAACGGCCGCGATCGGTGCATCTATCCTGACGCCCGCGCTCGGCCAAACCTTCCACATGCTGTACCAATTCAAAGGCAGTCCCGACGGCGCGAATCCGCGGGGAGGACTCACTTACGCCAACGGCGCATTCTACGGCACGACCGAGTATGGCGGGGCTTACGGCTTCGGAACAGTGTTTCAATTGCTCCCTCCCGGTGCGCAAGGCGGCCCCGTCGAAACGGTACTGTACAGCTTCCAAGGCGCGGACGACGGAAATAACCCCGCTACGCCTCCGGTGGTGGCCACGGACGGCACGCTCTACGGCGTCGCGTACAACGGAACTTCCCGTTATGGCGTGATCTACTCCCTCTCACCCCCTGCCGAACCCGGTGGGACGTGGACGGAATCGGTCTTATACAATTTCGCTGGCGGCGACGACCAGAATCCCGATAGCGCCCTGGTCATTAGCCCGGAAGGAAAACTGTACGGTGTCGCCGATGGCGATGGCGAGGACTATTATGGTGAAGTCTTCGAGTTGGCTCCGCCTGCCGCGCCGGGCGGCACATGGACCCATACCGTTCTCTACAGCCTGAATACGAACCCTCTGGCGGCTGGATGCTATGCGAATGGCGTGACCGGCGGCCCCGGAGGCGTGTTGTTTGTCACGGATTATGCCTGTGGCGGCGTGGGAGCCGTCTTCGAATTAACACCGCCGCGGCCGCCGGCGGCAAACTGGACCCTCAGCGTTCCGCATTTATTCAGCGGAGGGGCCGACGGCGGCGGTCCCGAGGCGGCCACCACCATGGGTCCCGATGGAATCGTCTATGGCACGGCCGCACTCGACGGCGGCGCGGGTTGGGGCAATGTGTTCCAGTTGATGCCGCCCGCCACTCCCGGCGGGGCCTGGACCGAGAACGTGCTCTATAATTTTACGGACACAGGCGACGGCGGCAAACCGGCTGCGCCGCTGGTATTGCATGATGGCGCCCTTTACGGTACGGCCGGTCTTGGGGGCCAAGGCGGCGTCGTCTTCAAGTTGCAGCAGGCGGAACCGGGCGGCGCCTGGACTGACACCGTTCTCTACGCGTTTCCGAAAACAGAACGTATCCAAAACAGTCCCCTCGGCAATATGGTGGTCGATGAGGCCGGCGCGGTCTATGGCGTGACTTACGAAGGTCCGGGGCGCAGTGGCTTGGGGATGGTGTTTAAGATCGCTCCTTAGGGGCGATAAAATGACGCCATGGAGATTCGCATCGTCTTCGCCGGCGCTCTCTTGCTGGCGTCGTCCGGCGCCTTCTGCGCGGACGCCATCCATTGGGGACCACCAGTGGAAGGCTTGCAACTGGGCGTGGCCATCGGGTCCAAGCCTGAGCCCACGCTGCGGGTTATGCTGAAAAACATCGGCCGTACCCCGCAGGAGTTGCCTTTCGGTTTTGAAGACGATCCGGAGAACCCGCCCAACCTGATTATCACCACCCGCGGCCTCCGGCGGAGCGAGGTGCGCGTGTTCGATACCATCGGCGCCAAGTATGAACCGGGTCCCGATCGCGGGCCGGCGCGAACTTTGAAGCTGCCGCCCGGCGGAACGCACGAGTTCACCTACTTACTAAGTCAACTGGTCTGCCTCATCAACCGGACCGATATCTCGCTCACCGATCTGTTGAAGCAAGGCTACAGCGTACGCGTGTCGTTTGGATTCCGCCAGACGGCCGTGGTCTCCGCCGACGTCTCGCTCGCCAAGTAGGACAGGCCTCCTGGCCTGTCACTCGAGTTTCTACATTTGTGTCGCCGTTAAGGGGCAGGCACTCTGCCTGCGCGGGCCTCGTAGGCCCGCTCTTCGGCGAGCTTTGTTCGCCGCCCCCGCCGCAGGCACGGTGCCAGGCGGGGTGCCTGCCCCACAGGTTGGGTTCGTTTTGTAATTTTTTGCGGCGGTGGTTGCGGGTTGCTCAACAGTTTGGCCCGGGCACGGCGCTGGGCGACCTGGCGCGCGCAACTTTTGGAGGCGGACACGGAGGACACCGGCTTCGACTGGCATGGCGCGATCCAGACGCCATTGATTGGCGGCGATGCGGCACACGAGCATTTCTTCGGCGGGACCGGCAGGGCGGAAGCGGTCATAGATGTGGGTTTTGGCAGTGAGACCGTGGGTGAGCCGGTTCCGGGTGGAAACGGCTTTGCCGGCGGCGGTGCGGGGGCCGGTAGATTTCTTGGCGTTTTGGCGCTTGTCCCGGATGCGGGCTTCGCTGGTGCCGTTCTTGGAGTTTGTGTTGTGCTTTGTGTTGTGCATGGTTGTTTCGATGGCGGGCGGGATGCGCCCCTTCCATTTGTCAGGATAGCGGGGCGAGTGCGGGGAGGCGGGTACGATTGGGCGCAAGTCGTTGGGAAGTCAGGGAGGGTTTGTTTAGGGTCCTCGCAAAAATAATCGCTCACAATTGATCGGTTCTCTGTCATAACCTGGCTGAACAGGCGGTGATTTGCGACACGCAAAAGCGGCCAGGAAGTGTCCGTAAAATTAGCCGGTTCCCGCACATTGAGGTCCAGGTGGCGGAGATCGGCCAGATTTGTTATAGTTCCGGGTGGAGGTTTTGCTCCAATCGGAACTATAACATTATGCGCCCAACATCCTTCCGCCCTGATGCTCTGCGCGCGCTTCTGCTTCGCAATGAAGTCGCCACTCTGGATGATCTCAAGCGCGCCCTCGGCACGCCCCCGAAGGGGTTTCCGGAAATGGGTTCAAAGTAGTTTGATGCGATCGCCCCGAACGAGTTAATGGCCATTGTTGGGCCGGACAGAACATAGCTCCCGCAGCTTGGAGAATCGCCTGTGGATGTTGGGGGAGCCAGCGTAGTGAAGGTGCCGTCCGTGCCTCGCAGGAAAGCATAGATGGCGGAGTTGGAGTTGGAATAGCAGCCCGCGACCTCCCCCAGCGCGTTGATGCCTTCAGTCCAGGTGCCCTGGAAAACACCCGTGCCGGCACTCGGGTCGTCGAACGTGGTGATTGTTCCATTCCGGCCCCGCAGGAAGCCGTGAATGTTATTCGCGTCGTAATAGGTTCCCGCAACGACGCCGGCGTCGTCGATGCCGGCCGGGTATGTGCCGTAAACGTCGTTCGGCGCATCGAACTCAGTAATGGCGCCATCCCGGGTCCGCACGAAGCCGTGGCCATTGTAGTTCGCGTCATTGTAATATCCCGTGATGGTTCCTGCCGGGTTAACGGCGAAGGGGAACGTCCCTTGTTTGAGAACCCGTGCCGGCGCCCGGAGCATCAAACTCGATGAACGTGCCGGCGACGTTTGGCGCCGGCATGGCGCCGGCGGTACGGGTGAGCGCCGCGCCGGCTGCGGCCTTCGCAGCGGCGGCTCCCGCCCGCTGTCCGTACGTCGCTCGGTAAGCCGGCGGCTGCGGCCCTATCTGCTCCTGTGACCAGGCCGCCGTAACCGCCGTGAGAAGCACGGCCCCTACCGCCAGCGCGGTCATTGACGGCCCGCAATACGCGTGACTGAGTTTGCCGGCGGGCGCGAGTCCTGCCGGCGTGAAAGTTCGATTGATACCCGTTGTGTGCACTTTACCTCCGTTTTGTTGACCTACTCAGACTTCCGATACTCTGATCCGATATCCGGCGCGGGGCGCCGCCATCTTTCCCTGCGGTGTCCTCTATCGCTGCCGGGTGGATGCGGGCGAAATTACCCTCTTGATTCAAGCCTGGCTTGCTGACTCTACACACCGCGCAGGCCGCCGTGAAAGGTGCGGCGAGCGCCTCGACCCGGGTGAACTGCGGCGTCATGCTTTTTCATGTGCATCCGGCCCCTCACTTGGAATAAGCGATGGCCGCGGCCCAAAACTTGAAAGGGAAGTCAAGAATCTTTTCGTTTAATCAAGTACAATGGTTCAAAGTGCGACGGCAGGCGTGGGGCGCCAAGGAGGCCGTATGGGTGAAGTTGGCCACGGCGAAGTCACCGAGCTCCTCCTGGCATGGAGCGGCGGGGAAGCCTCGGCCCTCGACAGGGTCATCCCGCTGGTTTATGCGGAACTGCACCGCTTGGCCCGCCGGTACATGACGCACGAGCGCCCCGGCCACACTCTCCAGACATCGGAATTGATCAACGAAGCCTATTTGCGGCTGGTCGACGCCAACCGCGTCAACTGGCAGGACCGCGCCCATTTTCTGGCGGTGGCCGCGAAGGCCATGCGGCGCGTGCTGGTCGAACATGCCCGTGCCCGCGGATCGCAACGCCGGGGCGCCGGAGTGCAGAACCTGCCCTTGGAAGCGGCGTTGAATGTGCACGCGGGGCAAAGCCCGGACCTGGTAAAACTCGACGGCGCGCTCACCTCCTTAGCCGGGGAGCACCCGCGCCGGGCGCAAGTGATCGAGCTGCGTTTCTTCGGGGGCCTCAGCGTGGAAGAAACGGCCACAGTGCTGGGCTTCTCCGAGGATACGGTGTTGCGCGATTGGAGACTGGCCCGCATCTGGCTGCTCCGCGCGATGAGCGGCGAAAGGGCGCATGCCGGATAGCGAACGCGAGCGCAGGCTGGAGGAGTTGCACAGCGGCGCGCTGAAACTCGGCGCTGGCGAGCGGGACCGATTCCTGCGCCGGGGCTGTGGCGGCGATGCGGAACTGCGCCAGGCCGTCGAATCGCTGCTGGGCTACGAACCGAAGCTGGACGGTTTTCTGGAAGGGCCGGCCCTCGAAGCCGCCACTCTGGACGATGCGAGCGATGGGGAGCAGTCCCAGGCGGGCCAGACGCTGGGGCCGTATCACTTGCTGCAGCCCATCGGCTCCGGCGGCATGGGCGAAGTGTGGCTGGCCGAGCAGCGGCAGCCGGTGCGCCGGCGTGTTGCCATCAAACTGATCAAAGCCGGCATGGACACGCGCGAGGTCGTGGCGCGTTTCCAGTCCGAGCGGCAAGCGCTGGCGCTGATGGAGCATCCCAACATCGCCAAAGTCTTCGAGGCGGGCGCGACGCCGCAGGGCCGGCCGTACTTCGTGATGGAGTACGTGACCGGTCTTCCCATCACGGAGTACTGCGACAAGCACCGGATGACTCTGCGCGAGCGCCTGGAGCTATTCGCCCGCGTCTGCGACGGCGTACAGCATGCGCACCGGAATGCCATCATCCATCGCGACCTGAAGCCCAGCAACATTCTGGTGGGCGAAATTGACGGGAAGCCGGTGCCGCGGATCATCGATTTTGGCCTGGCGAAAGCCACCGCGCGGGGGCTGAACGCGGAAACCATGTTCACACAGGCGGGGGCCATTGTGGGGATGCCGGCCTACATGAGCCCGGAGCAGGCCGATTCGACCGGGGTGGATGTGGACACCCGCACGGACGTGTACTCGCTGGGGGTGGTGCTGTATGAACTGCTGGTAGGAACGGTGCCCTTGGATTTCCGCAAGATGCCTTTCGGCGAGATTCTGCGGCGGTTGCGGGAGGAGGAAGCGCCGCGTCCCAGCACGAAGCTGCGCACTAGGGGCGAGCAGTCCGGTACGGCGTCTCAAAACCGAGGTTGCGATCTTCCGGCGCTGGCCCGGCAACTGCGCGGCGATCTGGACGCGATTGCCCTGAAAACCCTCGCAAAGGAGCGCTCGCGGCGATATGCCTCGCCCTCCGAGCTGGCCACCGATATCGGCAGATATTTGCGCCACGAGCCGCTGCTGGCGCATGCGCCGGGCGCCGCGTATCGTACCCGCAAGTACATCCGCCGCCACTGGGTTGGCGTAGCGCTGGCCGCCGGGTTGCTGGTGGTATTGGTTTCGGTCGGCATCGCGCAGACGTTGCAACTGCGGCGGACCACGCGCGAGCGCGACCGGGCAGACCGCATCGCGGCTTTTATGACCGGCATGTTCAAGGTGTCGGACCCCAACGCCGCGCGCGGCAACAGTATCACCGCCCGCGAAATTCTGGACAAAGCCTCAAAGGAGATCGACACCGGGTTGTCAAAGGATCCTGAGATGCAGGCCCGGATGATGTACACCATGGGAGAGGTGTATGAGAGCCTCGGCCTATACTCTCAGGCGCAGTCACTGCTCGGGCGGGCGGTTGACATCCGGCGCCGTGTGCTCGGGCCACAGAATCCAGACACTCTCACCTCGATGGGCGGCCTGGGCCAGAATCTTCAGGCCCAGGACCACTACGCGGAGGCAGAGAAGTTGGACCGCGAGACGCTGGGTGCCCAGCGTCGTGTCATGGGGCCCGAGCATCCCGACACACTGATGTCGATGCATAACCTGGGCATCATTCTGGAAATCGAAGGCCGCTGGGCCGATGCGGAGAAGTTGCATCGCGAGACACTGGAAATTCGACGCCGTGTCTTGGGGCCGGAGCATCCGGATACACTGAGGTCGATGCGTAACCTGGGTGTGGTTCTCAATTGCGAGGGTCGCCACGCCGAAGCAGAGAGGTTGGAACGCGAGACTCTGGATATCCAACGTCGTGTCTTGGGACCGGAAAACCCGGACACGCTGTCGGTGATGCAGGACCTGGCTGGTAGCCTCGATGACGAGGGCCATTACGCCGATGCGGAGAGGTTGGATCGCGAGACACTGGATATTCGACGTCGTGTCTTGGGGCCGGAGCATCCGGAAACACTGAGGTCGGTGACTGTCCTGGCTCTCGTTCTCAACAACGAGGGCCGCTACGCCGAGGCAGAGAAGCTGCATCGCGAGACACTGGATATTCAACGTCGTGTCCTGGGACCGGAGCATAGGGGCACACTTAGAGTCGATGCGCAACCTGGCTAACGACTTTACCGGAGAGGGCCGCTACTCCGAGGAGGAGAAGTTGCAGCGCGTGACAATGGATCTTGATCGTCGCGTCTTGGGGCCGGAGCACCCACTTACCGCGCTCTCCACATACAACATAGGTTGCATTGTGGCGCGTAAAGGCAACCGTGATGAAGCTTTCACGCTTTTGCTGGAGGCGGTTGACCACGGGCTGGCCCCCACATTTGATCTCGTCATCGAAAAGGATCCCCTTCTCATGCCGCTCCATGGAGACCCGCGCTTCGCCGCTCTCGTGGCCCACGCCAAAGAGCGCGCACCCGACTGGTTGAAACGCAGCCTTTTGGGCGCGGGCGAGAAGATCTTACCCGTCCCACATCGGGACACCGTCCGAATCCGAACAGCACAGCGTGACAAAATTGCCACTCCTGCGTCAAACTATTCGAAGGGATCATTGAAAGCTTAGGTAGAGCCGGAACTTATGGCGCAGGAAGCGGCGGGTGCCGTCGGTGCCAGGTTGAGCCCCAAACTAGATGAAGCCAGCCTGATTCGGGCAGTCCAGCGCGGCGATCAGGACGCCTTCGAGCAACTGGTCCGCGCGTACGACCAAAGTGTGCTCCGCCTCGCCGTGAACCTGTTGCGCTCCCAGGAAGACGCCCGCGACGTCTTTCAGGAGGCTTTTTTGCGCGTGTTTCGCAACATCGATTCGTTCCGGTTCGATTGCAGTTTCCATACCTGGCTCTATCGCATTGTGACGAACATTTGCCTCGATTATCTGCGCAAACGCAAAGTCCGGAAAGAGGAGCCGGCCGTGGTGGACACCCCCGAAGGTCCCCTCGACCGCATGAACGATTTTGAAGAGGAAGCTGCGCACGCCAATCCGGAGCGGCATACCTGGAACACGCAGCTTAAACAGCGTATCGAGGGCGCGCTGGGCGGATTGACGCCCCGCGAGCGCATGGTTTTCGAGTTGCGGCATTATCAGGGTCTGCGGCTGCGCAATATCGGGGAGATCCTGGGCACCAGCGAGGAAGCCGCCAAAAACTGTCTGTTCCGCGCGACGCAAAAAATGCGCGCGGTGTTGGGAGATATACAATGAATTGCGAATCCGTAACCAAGATTATTCCGCTGTATTTTTATGGCGAATTGCCGCCCGAGGAGGAAGACCGCCTCGAACAGCATTTGGATACTTGCGCGGCTTGCGCGCGCGAGGCGGAGTCGCAGCGGGCATTATCGGCCGCGCTCGACCGGCGCGCCATGGAACCCTCCGCCGCCCTGCTGGCCGAATGCCGGCACGATCTGATGCGCGCGGTTTACCGGCACGAGGCCACCGTCCCCCGGCCCCTCGAGCGGCCCTCGCCGTGGCGCTTTTCCGCATGGCTTCCTTCTTTAGGTCCGTGGCGCATGCCGCTGGGCGCCAGCGCCCTGATCGCTCTCGGATTCGTGGCCGCGCGCTTGACCGTGCCGGGCGGCGCCGGTCCATTCAGTTTCGCCTCGCTGGTCCCGGAAAACGCCATCGCCTCGGTGCGCTCCCTGCAGCCTGTCCAGGACAGCTCGCAGCCGGGCGAGGTGCGCATCGTGCTCGATGAAACCAGCAGCCGCGTAGTTACCGGCAAGGTCAGCGACGCCAATATCCAGCGGCTGATCCTGGCCGCCGCGCACGATGAAAATAATCCGGCCGTGCGTTGGGTATCGGTGGATCTGCTGAAGAACCAGTCGGATTCTTCGCAGGTGCGCGAGTTGCTGCTCAATCGCGTAGCCGAAGATCCCAATGCGGGTGTGCGCTTGAAGGCGCTCGATGGTCTGAAGGCTTACACCGGCGACCCGGCAGTACGCAATGTGCTGGCGCACGTTTTGATGCACGACGACAGTCCCGGCGTGCGCATCGCCGCCGTGGATGCGCTCACGGCCCACGCCGACGATAATATGGTTGGCGTTTTGCAGAGTGTGGTCCAGAACGAAGGCAATACTTACGTGCGCGGACGTTGCGTGAAAGCTTTGCGGGATTTGAATGCCTCGGTGGGAACGTTCTAAACTATGATCGCGATCCGTGGCGCTTTCTTCATATCGGGAATCTTAAGCATCGCGCTGGCGGGCGACATGCCCCTGGTGCGCGAAGGAAAATATTGGGTGGAGGTGCGCTCCGGCGCTGAACCTGTGGCTCCCTCCGCGCATGTGCGTATCACTTCGCGCGGCGCTGTGACGCTGAATGGCGGCGCGGGCCAGGAAATGTCGTACACGCTGAAGATTCGCGTGAAAGCGGCCAGCCCGGATGAAGCGCGCGCCATCACCAAGCGCTTCGCAGTGCGCGTCGCCAGGCAAGGCGGTAACACCGTCTATGTATTGGTTCAACGCGGCGATGGCCTGGTTGATCTGCAAGTGAATCTGCCGCGCAACGTGGCCGATACGAATGTCACCACCACCGAGGGCGCAGTCGCGTTTCACGATCTGGATGGCGCCGTGCAGGTGGAAACCGGCGGCGGCGCGGTGAACGCCGACCGGATCGGCGGCAATATCGCCGTGCGCACCGCGGGCGGCGATATCACGCTGGGCGCGGTGGGCGGCAACGCCAATTGCGCCACGGCCGGCGGCACGATCTCGGCGGCGTTAGTGCGCGGCGAAGCCACTTTTCAAACCGGTGGCGGCGATATTCTGGCGCAGGAAATTCGCGGCCTGGTGCACGCCACCACCATGGCGGGAAGCATTCGCATTCGCAACGCCGGCTCGGCCGTGATTGCGTCCACTGGCGGCGGCCCCATCGACGTGGGCCAGGCGCATGGCGTGGTTACCGCGCGCAACTCCGGCGGACCCGTGAAGGTCGGCTCGGCCGAGGGTGTGCGCTGCGAAAACGCGGGCGGCGGCGTGAATCTCGATAACATCTCCGGCAGCGTGCGCGTCTCCACCGCCATCGGCAGCATCATCGCCACGCTGCTCGCCGGCAAGCCCATGGCGGATTCGTTTCTATCCACCGGCGGTGGTGACATTACCGTGATCATCCCGTCTAATTTGGGTGTGACCATCCAGGCGCAAAACGAGCTGGCGGGCAGTATCCGCAGAATCGTATCGGATTATCCCGGAATCAGGGTGCACATGGAGGGCGGGCAGGTGGTCGCCGAAGGGCCGGTCAACGGCGGCGGACCGATCCTGCGCATCTCCGGCGCCGGTGGCACCATTTTTATCAAACGGCAACGTTAACGAGGAATTCATGCATCGCCCATCTCTCTGCTTCATGGCTCTCGGTTTGGCAGCGGCTTCCGGCTCGCTCGCGCAGGATCCCACGCCGCGCGCGCGCTCGGCCACCAATCGCGCCTACACCTTACACGTCGGTAAGAGTAGCTACCTGGGCATCGGCGTGGCTGAGATCGATGCCGAACGCGCCAAGGCGCTCAACTTGAAAGAGGTGCGCGGCGTTGAAGTCAAAAACGTCGATCACGATAGTCCCGCGGCCAAAGCCGGCTTGAAGGAATCCGACGTGGTGCTCGAATATAACGGCCAGCGCATCGAAGGCACCGAGCAATTCGTGCGGCTGGTGCACGAGACCCCCATCGACCGGCAAGTCAAGCTGCTGGTTTGGCGCAACGGCGGCACGCAGACGATTACCGCTACCATCGGGCAACGGGCCGGGCAGTTTTCGTTAATCACGGGGGATGGCGACAACGGCGATATGGCCATCGCGATGCCGTCCATGCCGCCGATGCCGCCCATGCCCGAAGTTCCGCCCATGCCCGAGGTCGCCCCCATGCCGGATATGCCTCGTGTTTACGGCTTCTCGCGTACCGGTATGCTGGGCATCGAGTGCGAGGCTCTTGGTTCGCAGTTGGCGGCCTACTTCGGAGTGAAGGAAGGCGTGCTGGTGCGTTCCGTGGGAAAAGATACCGCGGCCGAGAAAGCCGGCATGCGCGCCGGCGACGTGATCGTGAAGGTGGATGGCGAAGCGGTGAGTCAGGTTCAGGAGATCTCAAGCCTGGTCCGGGCCGCGCGCGGTAAGCGTACCTTCCCGATCGTGGTGGTGCGCGATAAGAAGGAAGTTACTCTCACCGTGACTGTGGAATCCGGCAGCCGCGGCATGCGGCCGGTGGCGCTGGCCGGCCCGCGCTGCTAACGCCTGTAACAAACCATACACCATCCAGTAACTCCACTTATTAACTACATCGCGAAGCGCCTATATTGTAGGCATGGACTTTCTCTCCGAAGACATGCGGCGCAACCCTTACCCTTATTACGCCGAGCTTCGCCGATGGCATCCGGTGCTCTACGATCCGCGCATCGACTTCTGGATGATCTTCGATTACGACGGCGTGAAGCGCGTTTTGACCGATCACGAGGCCTTCAGTTAACGATGTGGCATCCACGGCCAAGCAACCCACGCCGCCCTGGATGATCTTCTTCGATCCGCCGCGCCACACCAAACTCCGCACCTGGTGATGCGCGCCTTCACCCCGCGCGTGGTGGCGGACCTGGAGCCGCGTATTCGCGAACTGTCGCACACCTTGCTGGTGCGGGCCATGGAGCGCGGCGAAATGGATTTTGCGTCGGAGTTTGCCATCCCGCTGCCAACTCATGGTGATCGCCGAAATGATCGGCATCCCCATCGCCGACTGGCCGCGGTTCCGGCGCTGGAGCGACGCGATCCTCACGCTCAGCAACACGGTTTTGAGCCGCGAGGCGGGCGCCCAGGCCGGCGTTGAGTATGGCGCTACCACGGGCGAAATGTCCGTGTATCTCGCGCAGCTCATCGAGCAGCGCAGGAGAGCGCCCCAAGGCGACCTACTCACCAACCTGGTGGAAGCCGAAGTCGATGGCGACCGGCTTACTCCCCACGAGATCGTGGCTTTCGTGCAACTCCTCCTGGTCGCGGGCAACGAAACCACCACCAACCTGCTCAACAGCGCGCTGCTCTGCCTGATGGAGAATCCGGATCAGCTCGCGCGGCTGAGAGCGGCGCCGAGCTGTTGCCCAGCGCCATCGAGGAGGCACTGCGATATCGTTCGCCCATTCAATTCATGTTCCGGGGCACGCGGCACGCAGTGGACGTCGACGGCGTGACCATTCCGGCCGGCAAGCGGGTGCTCGCCATGATTGGTTCCGCGAACCGCGATCCGCGGGCGTTTTCGGAACCGGACCGGTTCGATACTGCGCGCCAGCCGAATCCGCATATCGCCTTCGGGCATGGGATTCATTTTTGTATCGGCGCGCCGCTTTCGCGTTTGGAGGGCCGCGTGGCGCTGACGGAATTCCTCGCACAGGTGACCAGCTTCGCGCGCGCCGGCGACCAACCCTGGCAACCTCGACAGGCGCTGCATGTGTTGGGTCCGAACCGGCTGCCCATCCGTTTCGAGCGCCGGCAGACCGTGCGGTCCGCCAGCGCCTGAGCGCTCACAAGAACCGCTCCCTCACGGTCGCGGCTCGGTAACGTGGCAGACGTTACCGGGCGCTTGACGCTACCGCGCGCTCGCCGTTACCGGGCGCTCGAGCGTTACTGAGCTCGCGACGTTACTGAGCTCGCGACGTTTACTGAGCCGCGACCGTCAGGAAGCGGTTTCCGTCAGGCGGTCTCCCCAGCATCCGCGCATGCGCTACAATCAGAGCATCCCTCCCCAACCGCGCGATGAAACTTGCGTCCGCACTATCCGCCCATTTCGATAACGACGTTCGCGCCCGCGGCGCCAGCTATTATCGATTAGGCGCGGTGCGCATCAAACGCGGCAACGAGTCGTCTGTCGCGGCGGGGGTGCGCGGCTCGCGCGTCTACGACGTCGAAATCTCCTGGGATGGCCGGCACTTAATGCTGTTTTGCGATTGTCCCTACTACGCCGAGGTGGGCGGCTGCAAGCATATCTGGGCCACCATTCTGGCGGCGGATGCGCAGAATTACTTCACAGCCATCACCCGGCTCAATTCGCGCGACGTCTCGTTCGACGAATCGCCCCGCGAGGAGGACGACGAGGAGTTCGACCAGCCGCATTACTATGCCCCCCCCACCCACGCACTCCCCGCTCCGAAGCCTCCGCTGCAGGTTGTGCCGCCCGCGTGGAAACAGCGTCTGAGTGAAATCGTGCCGGCCGGATCGTTGGCCCGCACGGTGTGGCCGGCGCAGAGGGAACTGCTCTATATCGTCGATTTGCTTTCCAGCACCACGCGCGGGGCGCTGATCCTCGATCTAAAAACGCGCGAGCCAAAACTCAAGGGCGGCTGGAAGAAACCGGCCGTCGCGCAAGTCAACCGCGGCATGCTTTCCTCTCTGCCGGATCCCGCGGATCGCCACATCCTGGGGCTGCTTTCCGGCACCGCAATCAGCTCCGATTGGATGGGTTACGGCACATACGAATCGTTTGAAAGTTTCCGGTTGAGGCATCCCCTGGCGCCTTCGATCATGCGGGAAATTGTGCGCACGGGACGCTGCTTCATTGAGGCGAATGGAGCCGGCGAAGAGTGGCTGCCGCTTGCCTGGGACGATGGCCCACCTTGGCGTGTAGTGCTCCGCCTGCAGCGTTTGGAAGGAAAAAAATGGGCGCTGGCCGGATATCTGCGCCGCGACGGCGATGCGCCCGCGGAGATGGACCTGGCCGCGCCCCTCCTGATCGCCGAAGGTTTGGTGTTTACGCGTGAACACGCCGCGTTGTTGGAAGATGACGCGCCCGCCGAATGGATCGCGGCGCTGCGCCGGCTGCGCCATATCGACGCGCCGGAAGGCGATATCGGCGAGATGCTGTCGGCGCTGCTCGAGCATCCGCTGGCCGCGCGCATCGAAGTCCCCGAGGAACTGCGCTACCAGGAGGTGCATCCCACTCCCAAGCCTTGCCTCACGTTTCGCTCAGTGAAACGCTACGAGTGGGAGCAGCAGCGCATGCATGCCGAACTGGCCTTCGATTACGATGGCCAGCGCATTCCCGCGATTGCCACCAGCCGCGGCATCTACGATCCGCATGACCGCAAGTTTGTGGTGCGAGACGCAGCGGTGGAGGCTGCCGCCAAAGAGTTTCTGTTCGATCAGGGGGTGGAGGAGTTCCGGGACCCCTATTCGAACACGCCGGGCCTGATGCGATTGGCGCCCAAGAAACTGCCCGCCGTGGCGCACGCCTGCCTGATGGCCGGTTGGCATGTGGAAGCCGAAGGCAAGATTTTCCGCCGCCCCGGCGCGATGCACGTGGGCGTCTCTTCGGGCGTCGATTGGTTCGAGCTGCACGGCGAGGTGGATTACGAAGGCGCATCCGTTAAGCTGCCGGCGCTGCTGGCCGCTCTGCGCCGCGGCGAGAATATGGTGCGGCTCGATGACGGCACTTACGGTCTGCTGCCCGAAGAGTGGCTGAGCCGCTTCGGCCCCATCGCCGGATTGGGCACCGCCGAGCCCGATCATATGCGCTTTCGCCGCAATCAGGCGGGCCTGCTGGATGCGCTGCTGGCCACCCAGCCGGAAGTGGTTTGCGACGCCACCTTCGCTCGCGTGCGCGACGAACTGCGCAACTTCGGCGGCATCCGCACCGCCGAGCAGCCTGAAGGATTCGTGGGCCAGTTGCGCGATTATCAGCGCGATGGCGTGGGCTGGATGGATTTTCTGCGGCGCTTCGGTTTCGGTGGCTGCCTGGCGGACGATATGGGCGTCGGCAAGACCGCGCAGGTGCTGGCCATGCTGGAAGCCCGCCGCGCGTCGCCCGATTCATCTGATCCCTCGCTGGTGGTGGTGCCGCGCTCGCTGGTTTTCAATTGGAAGCAAGAGGCCGCGCGCTTCACGCCCCGCTTGCGCGTGCTCGATCACACCGGCATGGCGCGCGCCGTGGACGGCTTCAAAAATTACGACTTGGTGCTGACGACTTACGGCACTTTGCGCCGCGACGCCGCGGAGTTCAAGGATATCGAGTTCGATTACATCGTGCTCGACGAAGCCCAGGCCATCAAGAATCCGGGCACCGAATCCGCCAAGGCCGCGCGCCTGTTGAACGGACGCAATCGCCTGGCGCTGAGCGGCACGCCGGTCGAGAATCATCTGGGCGAGTTGTGGAGCATTTTCGAATTCCTGAATCCCGGCATGCTGGGCGCCGCCAGCGTCTTCAAGCTGGCCGGCAATGCGGGCCGCAATCCCAGCGAAGAGACGCGCACGCTGCTGGCGCACGCGCTGCGTCCGTTCATCCTGCGTCGCACCAAGGAGCAGGTGGCGCGCGAGCTGCCGCCCAAATCGGAGCAGACCATCCTGTGCGAGATGGAACCCGCGCAGCGCAAGCTGTATAACGAGCTGCGCGTGCATTACCGCAATTCGCTGCTGGGGATGGTGGATACCAAGGGCTTGGCGAAATCCAAGATCCAGGTGCTCGAAGCGTTGCTGCGATTGCGGCAGGCGGCCTGCCATCCGGCGCTGCTCGATCCCAAACGCCGCAAGGATCCCAGCGCGAAAATGGAGGTGCTGTTCGACCGGTTGGAAGAGGTCGTGTCGGAAGGCCACAAGGCGCTGGTGTTCTCGCAATTCACCAGCCTGCTGTCGTTGGTGCAGGATCGCCTGGAAGATTCGACCATGACGTACGAGTATCTGGATGGGGCGACGCGCGATCGCCAGCAGCGCGTAGAGCATTTCCAGAACGATCCGAAGTGCAATCTGTTTTTGATCAGCCTTAAGGCCGGCGGGCTGGGATTGAACTTGACCGCGGCGGAATATGTGTTCCTGCTCGACCCGTGGTGGAATCCGGCGGTGGAAGCACAAGCGGTCGACCGCGCGCACCGTATCGGGCAGATGAACCACGTGTTCGCTTACCGGCTGATCGCGCGCGATACTGTCGAAGAAAAAATATTGCAATTACAAAGCAAAAAACGCGACTTAGCCGCGGCAATTATAAGTGAAGATAACAGCCTGATCCGCGATTTGAAGCGCGAAGACTTAGAGTTACTGCTTTCCTAAGTGGGGCAGACTGGTAGCCTGCGGCGGCCTCGCAGGCCGCCAGAGCGTACACTTACACTTACCGCACCTGGAACGCCACATTGCTGCTGAGCGCGCCGCCGGGGTGTCTCCAATTCGTTGCGGGAATACGCGCCGGCCGTCTGATCGATCGCGATGTCCCAGCGCCAGGCCGATGCCCGCGCCGATCAGGATGTGCCGCAGCCGCCTGCCGCTGGCACGCACCTGGACGCGCCGAATATGCGCGCGCTCGATCTCGACCGGCGCCGTGCGATTCCAGAGTCAGCCCGCGGTTCGATATCCCCTGGAACGAGCCTTGACGTTCGTCGTGACCGCTCTCGATCACCTTGCTTCGCGACGTTTCGGCAAGCTTGCGTAGCATCCAGTCATGGCGGACAAAGCTGCCGGAGTCACTTTGGCTGGCGTCGCGTTCCCGGCAGCGAAGCACACGGGGTAAACAGTGAGACATGACTCCCACAGTAACCGTTATTCGTCGGTGACACAGCCGAGCGCTGCACTTTTCACCAGGCGAATATACTTCGCCAGCGTACCGCGATCCGCCTTGTAGGGCGGCATCGTCCAGTTCCTGCGCCGGGCTGAGAATTCCTCGTCCGAGAGGGCCACGGTCAGCGAGTTCTTCGAGGCGTCAATGGTGATGCGATCATTGTCCCTGACCAGCGCAATGGGGCCCCCCTCCTGGGCCTCGGGTGTGACATGGCCGACGATAAAGCCGTGAGATCCTCCCGAGAACCGCCCATCCGTGATCAAGGCAACGTCCTTGCCCAGTCCAGCGCCCATGATGGCCGAAGTCGGTGTCAGCATCTCCGGCATCCCCGGTCCGCCCTTCGGCCCTTCGTAACGGATCACGATGACATCACCCTTTTGAATCTCTTTCCGTTCCAGCGCGGCCAACATCAGCTCCTCGGAGTCGTAAACGCGCGCCGGACCTGAGAATTGAAGGCCCTCCTTGCCTGTGATCTTGGCAACGGAGCCTTCAGGCGCAAGATTACCCCGCAGAATTTGGATGTGGCCGACCGGCTTCAACGGCTTGGAGAATGGGTGCACAATCTGCTGTCCGGACGCGAGGTCCGGCAGTTTTTTCAGGTTCTCGGCAACTGTTTTACCGGTCACAGTCAGACAGTCTCCATGCAATACCCCCTCCGCCAGGAGCATCTTCATCACCGCCGGAATTCCGCCGGCGTTGTGGAGATCCTCCATTACGTACGGGCCGCTCGGCTTGAAGTCCGACAACAGAGGCACGCGGTCACTCACCTTTTGGAAGTCATCCAGCGAAAGCGCCACGTTCACGGACCGCGCGATGGCCAGGAGGTGAAGCACGGCGTTAGTCGATCCGCCAAGCGCGGAGACCAGCGCCATGGCGTTTTCGAAGGCCCCGCGGGTCATAACGTCGCGCGGCTTGATGTCCAGTTCCATGAGATTCTTAATTGCGGTCGCGGCGGCCGCACACTCGGCCAGTTTCAAGGGATCCTCCGCAGGCGTGGAGGAACTGTAAGGGAGAGACATCCCCAGCGCCTCGATAGCCGAGGCCATGGTATTGGCCGTGTACATGCCGCCGCATGCGCCGGCGCCCGGACACGAGTGGCGGACAATCTCCTGCCGCCGCTGATCATCGATGTTGCCGGCCAAATATTCGCCGTAACTCTGAAATGCCGAGACTATGTCCAGCTTTTCTCCGTCGCGGCGACCGGCCCGGATGGTTCCACCGTAAATCATCAGCGATGGACGGTTGAGCCGGCTCATCGCCATGATGCAGCCCGGCATGTTTTTGTCGCAGCCCGGAATCGAAATGTTGGCGTCGTACCACTGCGCCGCCATCACCGTTTCAATGGAATCCGCAATCAAGTCGCGCGACTGGAGGGAGTAGCTCATGCCTTCCGTCCCCATCGAAATGCCGTCACTGACGCCGATCGTGTTGAACCGCATGCCGACCAGGCCCACGGCGGCAAGGCCCGCCTTGACCTTCTCGGCCAATTGGAGAAGGTGCATGTTGCAGGGGTTGCCTTCAAACCAGACGCTGGCGATGCCGACCTGGGGTTTATGCATGTCTTCCTCGCGAAGACCGGTGGCATAGAGCATTGCCTGTGAGGCGCCCTGGGATCTCGGTTGTGTGATTCGGGAGCTGAATTTGTTCAATTGAGCGGGCATATTCTTAGCGTGCGGACTGGTGAATTGAGATGCCGATTCGATTTAGGTTCCGGCTGTTGGCGGTTTTTCGATGCGCATGTATTCCACATCCGAGGTGGCAATCATGCCGGTATCCATCATCTCCTCCACTTCGGGAATCAGCCGCCCCAGGTTTTCCGGCGTATCCACAATCGTGACGACAATGGGCTGATCCCTCCGGGTGAGATGATGACGGTGGATTTCGGCGGTCTCGCCGTACCCTTCAAGGCCGCGAAACACAGTGGCGCCGGCGATCTTCAATTCCTTGCAGCGATTCACGATCGCTTCATACAGCGGTTTCCCTTTGTACCGGTCGCTCTCCCCAAAATGGAGACGAAGGAGCTTGGCCTTCTTAACCGTTCGCATGTGCGGTCTCCTCTGCCGGGCGGCTGTGAACGAGGCGGATCACATCCACATCGGAAAGAACGATGAGTCCGTCCTGCATCATCGACTCGATCTCGTTAATAGCTTTGGCCAGCTTCTCGTCAGTGTCCACAACCGAAATCATGACCGGCAGATCGTGCGAGAACGGAAGCCGCCCACTCTTGTGCGTGTGGCCCTTTACTCCGTATCCGAGAATGCCCCGGTATACCGTGGCCCCAGCAATATCCATCAGGACCAAGCGCTTGAGAATCGCTTCGTGAAGGGGTTCGCCCTGCCACTTGTCCGACTCGCCCATATAGATACGAATCAACCGGGCGGTGCCTCTGGTTTCCGTATGCGGCCCCTTCCGCGGCGATGAGCGTTCCTTGCTGGCAACTTTGACAACCTGGGTGTCCTGGACTTCAATAACGCCGTCGGTAACCATGTCGTAGAGGGTGGGCATGACCTCATCGACTTTCTCAGCGGATTCGATGAACTCAATGCGAATCGGCAGGTGTTCGGTGAGCACCTCGATTTTAGTTGTATGCATCGTATGGTGTGCGCCGAAGCCGGCCATGGCGCGCGTGGCAGTGGCGCCGGACACCCCTTTGTGAAGCAGGAACGTCAGAATGGCGTCGCACAGGGAAGAGAAGTGGTGGTGCTGCGTATCCTCATTGACGAAAATCGTAACCTTCTTTGCCGTGCCCTTCTGGAGCATACCGACTCCTTCCGCCGAACGTTAGCGCCTGGCCAACATCGCCCCTAGCCAGACGGCTATGTAGCCTAGCATACAACTCGAAACGACGTTGAGCATCCCGATTCGGAGCCCGCCCTCCCGGACCGCCGTGTAGGTTTCCCATTCGAAACTCGAAAATGTGGTGTACCCACCCAGAAATCCGACGACCAGCAGAAGCCGCCATCTCGGATCGAATTCGAATCGTTCGGTAAGCATGGTCATCAGGAAGCCGATCAGGAACGAGCCGCTTACATTGATGACCAGCGTCCCCAGCGGGAACTTTCCGCCGAATCGAGTCATGATGGCCGATGCCGCTACATACCGCACCAAGGCTCCTACACCGCCTCCAATCACCACCACCAGGTACCTGCTCAACTCCTGGTCTCCGCCGCCAGGGATTTCCGGGCTTTCTCCAGCCGCTCCAGGTCCGCGCGGAGTTGCGGCGCCCGTTCATTGCTGCTGCTCTCTACCAGCCGTTCGACCGTGCCAATCAGTTCATCCAGGCGTCGCCGGGCCTCCTTCTCGACACCCCAAAGCACACCATTGATGCTCTCTTCCCACTGACTGGCGAGCCGGCTGAGATTCTGAAAAATCAAATAGGAGATGGTGCGCGCAAAATGGCGGTGAACGGCCGCCTTGATCATCCATACCGGCAGAACGGGCGACAGCAGTTCCCAGTTCCGGTCGAACACTCGTCCGATTCTGATATCGGGTGTACGGGGCTCCACGACGTCGATTTCGGTTTCTGTCGTTCGCAACGGCACGCCGAACGCCCGCATGGTGCGATCCGACAAGCGATCTCGAAATTGTTGGAGCGCACGGAATGCTTGCTTGGTTACTTTGTGCAGAGGCGCCAGGAAGGAACTGCGTTCCCGGATCGAGAGAACGGTAAGCTCATCGCGTAAGGCGCCGGCTAGCCAGTCTTCGAACGAGGAAAGCATCGCGCGAAGGCTCCTAGTCCATTTCGGAAATTCGCTTTCGAAGGATTCGAGCAGCCTGCGCTCCAGATCGCTCTGGTGCGTTTCGAGCCGATTGCCGACCATGGACCGCGTTCCCGCCGCGGCATGTTGCACCACCAGCCGGACTGCCGACTTCACTTCATCGACGATTTCCTTTTCGCCGATTACCTGCTGCTTCAGGGCGTGGCGCTCCGACTGGACCATTTCAGCCGACTTGAGGCTCAGGGCCAGGTAGTCGCCACACTCCCGCAGGAGGGTGTCCATTTTCCGGGTGAGGATGGATTCGCGCTCTTCGGCGAAGCGCTCCAACGTTCCACTGACAAGTTCGGCTTCCAGCGCCAGACGGAACCGCTCAAAGCCCGGCTTCGTGGAATAGGGAAAAACCCGAGGCGTTCCGGAAAAATTCTTGGCAAGCTGGGCGCGTACGTACTCGACCACCTCCGCAAGTTCCGGTTCGCTCAGAAGGTCGGCTTTGGTGAGCAATACGCCGACTTTCGGCGTGTACCGATGCAGGCTCTTCAGCAGGTCGATGTCACGCTGCGAAAGGGGCGGGTCGACGCTGACCGCCACCAACGCGAGCCCCACGTTCGGCAGCCAGTCGAGCGATGTTTGGGTGTTGTGAGAAAGCGCGCTCTCCAGGCCGGGCGTATCGACGAACTTCAGGCCGCTATATCGCCGCAATTCCGGCAGTTCCACGGTAATCAGGTCGACTTGTTTGGTGTTCTCCGGATTCTCCTTCTCGGAGATGTAGTCGCCAATCTGGTCGAGCGGAACCTCCGGATCGCGGCCATCGCGGTGATGAACGCGGGCCTCTTCACGGGCGCCGTAGCGTATTTCCGTGACCACGGCGGTAACCGGCACGACACCGACTGGAAGGATGTTACGCCCGATGAAATGGTTCAGAAAACTACTCTTGCCGGCCTTGAATCTTCCCAGCACGGCAACGCTGATCTCGTCCTGTCCCGCCGATGCTCGCGCGCTTGCCAGAAGGCCGGAGAGGGCCGAAATCTCGTAGCGCGCCGCCACCTCCGCCGCCAGGTCCAGGGCCGGCTGGAGCGGAGAGTTGGCAAGGCTGGGGTCGGATCGTTGGCTGAAACCGGAGGAATGCCCAGTTCCGTTTGCCTTGGGGTGAATGTCTCGCGTCCTCAGAATCATAGCTCTTCACGAGTAGGAGCTATCATCCCCGAGGCGGCCTCGAGACGATTGATGGCGGGCTCCATCACCAACGGTCTAAACCAGATTATAGCGTTTTTCCAGGCGCCGGGCTATTGCTCCGGAGGGGGATTGCGTGCGAAGCTTTGAGGAAAAATGGCATGGCGGCAAGCTCGGCGGCTACCGAAAAAGCGATCGCCGCGGTGATCGAAATGTCGTAAAGGACCCCGATCAGCGCGCTTCCGAGAAACCAGGAAATTCCGTAGGCCGCCGTGAACAGGCCATAGGCGGAAGGACGCCGCTCGGCGGGCACCATCGTGGCGACGGCTGCGGGAATGATGGATTCATGAACTCCCATGCCCAGGCCCCACAGTGCGGCGCCAAGCAGCGCCAGTTTGAAGCCACCCAAGAAGGCAAGCGGCGCCGAGAGAGTGGTAAGGGCTGTCAATGGCAGAAGGACCCTCAGCCCGATGCGATCGAACAGCCGTCCGAACACCAACGAGCCGATACCGCTTACGCCCATGGCCACCGAATAAAAGATGGGTATCCAGGACCGCGAAACGACGGATGTCTTCTGGAAGTGAAAGGCCATAATGGAGAAGTCCACGAACCCCGCCGCGACCAGCGCGGCTCCTGCCAGGTAAATCCAGAAAATGCGGGGCATTCCTTTCGTGGCCACGTCAGGCGCCGCAACCTCCAGATCTTCGGGGTGCGGGTAGACGAACCGCGCGGTCACGATCAGGGCCAGAGTCAGAGTCGCGGGGACGAACAGCGTTGCGAAAGCTAAACGGTAGTCCCCTTTTAGAGACAGCACCGCCGATACGAGCAGCGGCCCGAAGACGGCGCCAGATTGATCGAGAGCCTCGTGCACGCCGAATCCCCAGCCGTAGCCCATCTCTTTCGCTGCGTGGGCGAGCATCGCGTCTCTCGGGGGGTTCCGTGTGGCCTTGCCAATCCGCTCGATAATGATGAGGACGGACGCAAGCTGCCAACTGCCGGTAAAGGCCAGTAAAGGCACGGAAAGCATCTGGATGGTATAGCCGAACAGTGTGATCGGCCAGAATTTCCCGGTGCGTTCGCTCAAGCGTCCGGAAACCAGCCGTAAACCATAGCCCAGCAACTCACCGATTCCCGCGACGAATCCGACCACCGTTGCGCTTGCCCCCAGGATCGCGAGGTATGGTCCCGTAATGGATCGCGAACCCTCATACGTGAAATCAGCGAAGAAGCTGACCACCCCGATCATGAGAACGAATCTGAGAGCTTTGCGATGGTTCACGGTTATTCCTCAACGGATGCCGCTTTCGGGCAATCTCGTTCAGGAGTCATCGGCCGCTTTGCGGCGATAGGGCGAACTCCACCGCGCGGATCGAAGTGCGCTCAGGGCACGGCCCAGCGCTTAACCGATATTAGCCGATCGCGTCACCACCGATCGCCACCGCCATGCCAAGCAGTCCCACCAGGGTGTTGAAACTGCCCTGGCCCTTGGTCAGATCGGCACTAAACGCAACCACCGCTAAACTGTATATTCCGGCGATGCCACCAGCGCCCAAATCTCCAGCGGTATGCCCAGCCAGCGCAGCGGCGGCAGATGCGTTGCTTCGCCGCGGGCAGCAGAAACGCCGTAGCGCGTGCGCCACCTATCACCATCGCCACCAGAGTTATCCAGGAAGAAAATCCGGGCCACACCAGCAGCAGATAAAACAGTACCGGCACGGTAATGGTGAGATCGCACGCCGCGCCCAGACCGACGCCGCCCGCATTCGCCGCGTGCGCGTGAGCCCGCGCCATGCAGAATACGGCCGTGTAAACCGTGGCCGCCGTTCCCGCGAACCACCAAACCCGCTCTTTGCGCGCCAAAACCATTATGGATGCCGCCGCCGTTTCTCCGCGAGCGTCTGCCGCAGGGTAGGCAACGCCGCCAGATCCTTATCGCCGCCAACCTCTTCTTTGATGGCGATCAGCGTTTCCAGATTCAGGATGCGGGCGCGCAGATCGCCGCCTAAATCGACCTCGATGGTGTTGGGCAGCAGATCCTCGTAGTCGTGCGACCGCCCGATGCTGCCCAGCACATCGAGGGGTCCGAAACGGGTAACTAATCGCTGATGGCCGGCGGAGGACAGGTGCGATGCGTCGGGCTTTAATTCGCGGTTCGTGCGGTAGACCGCCGCCAACACGTCCAGCGCAGCAAGCAGACGCGCGATGTTTCCCGGCTCGCGCGAATGGACGATGTCAAGATCAATGGTGTTAAGAGGAGCGCCTTCCAGGAAACCGGCGACGCCTCCCACGACGATGAAGTCTACTTCACGGCTGCGCAGCGCCCGCAGAATCGCTTCGAGATCAGATTGAACTGTTTCGGGCACGGATCCTCAACGCCGAATTCGCAAAACCCTGGAGCACCTGCAATCGCTCCGCCGTCGTCAACGACAGCATCCAGCGGATCAACGTCAGATCCACGCCGTCTTCGCTGACTTCCCGTTCTTCGGCTTGGCTTTCGCTCTCCAAACTACTCCACCTCATACTTGCGCAAAATCTCTTCCCAATATCCCTGCGCTTTCATAATTAATTCCACCACCTCGCGCACCGCGCCGCTGCCGCCCGGCGCCGCCGTCACGTAATGCGCCTGCGCCTTCACCTCCGGCCGCGCATTGGCCGTGGCGATGGCCAGGCCCACGCGATGCATCACCACCACATCGGTCAAATCGTCGCCGATATAAGCCACTTGCGCGTTGGCCAAGCCCGCATCCGCCATGATCTCTTCGAGGATGGGGATCTTCTCGATATGCCCCTGATATACATACTTGAACTTGCACTGCCTGGCGCGCTCCGCGGTAGCCGGCGACTCGCGCCCGCTGATCAGCCCCGTGGCGATGCCCTTCCAACTCATCCACTGCAGGCTGATGCCATCCTGCGAATCGAAGCCTTTGGTCTCCACCACCTTGCCCGGGTTCGCCGGATCCGGCACGTTGATCAGTTTACCGTCGGTAAGTACGCCATCCACGTCCATCAATAACAGACGGATCTTAGCGGCTAGTTGGGTCGTTTCAGTTGTCATGCGTAGAATAGGAGTAACGGTTGGAATGCTTGAAAAAATCGCCAAAACGATCACCCGTTATAGCATGTTTCAGCCGCACCAACGCGTGGGCGTGGCGGTCTCCGGCGGCGCCGATTCCGTATGCCTGTTGCACGTTCTGCGCGAACTTGCCCCCCGCTGGGATCTGCGCCTTTCCGTGCTGCATCTGGATCATCAGCTTCGCGGCGAAGAGTCGCGGTGCGATGCCGCGTTCGTGCGCGATCTGGCCGCCGGCTTCCATCTGCCTTTCGAATTGCGTGAAACCGATGTGGCCGCGCTCTGCCGCGAAACGGGGAGCAATCTGGAACAATCCGCACGTGATGCCCGCCTGGAATTCTTCGCGAGCCTGATGCGCTCCGGCACGGTGGATTCGATCGCCACCGGGCACACCCGCTCCGATCAAGCCGAAACCGTGCTCTTCCGTTTCCTGCGCGGCTCCGGGACCGCCGGTTTGGCCGCCATCCGCCCCGTGACCGATGACCACATCGTGCGCCCGCTGATCGAAATCGATCGCGCCGAGACCGAGCGCTATCTGCGCGAGCGCGGCATTCCCTGGCGCACCGACTCGACCAACGCCAGCAGCGCCTTCGCCCGCAATCGCATCCGCCACGCGTTACTGCCGCAACTTACCGCCGAATGGAATCCCGCTCTGGCCGAAACCCTCGCCCATACCGCCGATTGGGCGCAAGCCGAGGAGGCGTATTGGGAAACCGAATTGGCGCGCCTGGCTCCCGCTCACCTGGTGCGCGAACCGCCCGTTGTGTTGATCGAGACCGGCGCGCTCGCGCAACTACCCCTGGCAGTGGCTCGCAGATTGATCCGCCGCGCCGTCGAATTGGCCAAGGGCGATCTGCGCGGCGTCGGCTTCGAGCATCTGGCGGGAATCCTCGAATTGGCGGCATCGCCCGAAGGCCACGGCCGCCTGCAGATCCCGTCGCTCGATATCTTCCGTTCGTTCAATTGGCTGCGCCTCGCCCCGCCGGCCCTGGACAATCTGGACAACCGCAACTACCGCTTGCCTTTACCCGTTCCCGGCGCCGTCCGCCTGCCCGGCCAACGGAGGGTAGTAGTACATACTGAACTATTTGAAAATGCGTGTGTAACGGAACCGTCAGAGGACGTATATAATGGTTGCGTAGGCTGTTTGGACTGGAATCGGCTCTCCGGTTCCCTGGAAGTTCGGAATTGGCGGCCCGGCGATCAGTACCAGCCAGTGGGACATACGGGGATCGAAAAGATCAAGGTTCTTTTCCAGGAGGCCCGCGTTCCGTTGTGGGAGCGCCGTCATTGGCCGATTGTCGCCATGGGGGAAGAAATTCTTTGGGCACGCCGCTTCGGTCCGGCAGCTGGCTATGCCGCCGGTTCGGGATCCAGCCGGATCCTATGCATAAGGGAAGCCGAAGTCTGACGGTATTTGGAATCGAGTGGCATGTTTCTAACGTCTATGCAAGTGAAGGGTCCTGCCGGCTTCCATGGGCGTGAGCGGTGGGAGGTATTGTGAATTCTAACATCAAGACAGCGATTTTTTGGGTGGTTCTGATCTGTTTAGCCGTGCTCTTGTGGACCATTGTCCGCACCGGAAAGCATCCCGCCGAGGAATCCATCAAGTTTACCGATTTCATCGATCAGGTCAAAGATAAGAAAGTAAAAGACGTAACTATCGCGTTGAACGAAGTCCATGGGACCTACGTGGGCAGCGACAAAGGCTTCCATACCCTGATCCCCACCAACTATCCGGCTATCTACGATCTGTTGCAGCAGAACGGCGTGCAGGTCGATATCAAAGATACCAACTCAAATCCCTGGTTCTCGCTGCTGGTACAGGCATCCCCGTTCATCCTGCTGCTGGCCTTCTGGATCTTCATGATGCGCCAGATGCAAAGCGGCGGCAATAAGGCGCTAAGCTTTGGCAAGAGCCGCGCCCGGCTGCATTCCACGCAACAGAAGAAGGTGACGTTCAAAGACGTCGCCGGCGTGGAAGAAGCCAAAGAGGAATTGCAGGAGATCATCGAATTTCTGCGTGAGCCGCAGAAGTTCCAAAAGCTGGGCGGCCGCATTCCCAAAGGCGTGCTATTGATCGGGCCTCCGGGCACCGGCAAAACCCTGCTGGCGCGCGCTATCGCGGGCGAAGCCAGTGTGCCGTTCTTCTCCATCTCCGGTTCGGATTTCGTGGAGATGTTCGTGGGCGTGGGCGCCAGCCGCGTGCGCGATCTGTTCGAGCAGGGCAAGAAGAATGCTCCCTGCATCATCTTCATCGATGAAATCGACGCGGTAGGCCGCCATCGCGGCGCGGGTTTGGGCGGCGGTCACGACGAGCGCGAGCAGACGCTCAATCAATTGCTGGTGGAGATGGATGGCTTTGAATCGAACGAAGGCGTGATCCTGGTGGCCGCCACCAACCGGCCCGACGTGCTGGATCCCGCGCTGCTGCGCCCCGGCCGTTTCGACCGGCGCGTGGTAGTGGGGCTGCCGGATGTAGGCGGACGCGAAGCCATCTTGCGCGTGCATACGAAGAAGATTCCCTTGGGCGACAACGTGGATCTTTCGGTGCTCGGCCGCGGCACGCCCGGCTTGGCCGGCGCGGATCTTGCAAACCTGGTGAACGAAGCCGCGCTGAATGCCGCACGGCAAAATCGCAAAGTCGTGATGATGATCGACTTCGAGCTTGCCAAGGACAAGATCCTGATGGGCGCCGAGCGTAAGTCCATGATCCTGAGCGACGCCGAAAAGCGCAACACCGCGTATCACGAAGCCGGTCACGCGCTGGTGGCCGCCATCATTCCGGACGCCGATCCGCTGCATAAAGTGACCATCATCCCGCGCGGAATGGCGCTGGGCATCACCATGCAGTTGCCCATCGACGACAAGCATTCTTATAACAAGGAATATCTGGAAGCGCGCCTGGCAATTCTGATGGGCGGCCGCATCGCCGAAGAGCGCTACATGCACCAGATGACCACCGGCGCCGGCAACGACATCGAACGCGCCACCGACATGGCACGCAAGATGGTCTGCGAGTGGGGCATGAGCGAGTTGGGGCCTCTGAGTTTCGGCAAGAAGGAAGAGCAGATTTTCCTGGGCCGGGAGATCGCGCAGCACCGCGACTACAGCGAAGAGACCGCTATCCGCATCGATGCGCAGGTGAAGAAACTGGTGCAGGGCGGTTACGACGCCGCGGTAAAAATCATCGAAGAGCATTCCGACGCGCTGGTGCGCATTGCCGAAGCGCTGCTGGAGCGCGAAATCCTGGATGGCAACGAGGTGATGCAGATCATCAAGGGCGATAACCTGCCGATCTCCGCCGCTCCGCCGCCACCCAAGGATTCCGGCGATGGCACGCAGCAGGTGCTGAGCCCGCAACCAGCCCGCCGCCTGCCCGGCCTTTCCGAAGGCGAACGGCCGCAGCCGGCGTGATCCCGCGATTTCCGGTTTATCTGTTCGATATCGACGGCACGCTGCTCGATAGCGCCCTGGATATCTGCGGCGCGGTACAGCATGTGCTGGCATCCGCGCCTGCACCGAAGCGGCTTCCGTTTGAGTATCTTAAGGGCTTCATCGGCCTGCACCTGATCGATCTGTTCCAGGATGTGTATCCGGATTACTCGGCGGAGCAGATCGACGAACTGATCCGGCAATACCGAGTGAACTATCTGGCGCGCGGCCACACGCAAACCAAGGTGTATCCAGGCGTGACCGAAGGACTCGCGGCGCTGGGTGGGCGCAAGGCTACAGCCACCACGAAAGGCTCGCCCACCACACGCGCTGTGCTCGATCAATTCGGCTTGCTGCAATACTTCGACCACGTGCAAGGCACCGACGGCTTCCCGTGCAAGCCCGCGCCGGATGTGGTGCTCACCGCGCTTGCCGCGTTAGGCGCACGGCCCGAAGACTGTCTGTTCGTGGGCGATTCCCCTGCGGACATGGAAGCCGGCCGCCGCGCCGGCGTTCGTACTTGTGCGGTTCGGTATGGGTACGGCAAGCCGCATGAGTTAGCGCGTTGGGAACCGGATTATTGGGTGGGGGATCTGCGAGAGTTAAGTGGGGCAGGCACTCTGCCTGCGGCGGGCTCCCAGCCCGCCTGCCACGAAGCTATTTTACAGTTGCCGATTCAATCTGACGGCGAACGCCGTCGAGCCGCCGTTAAAGATCGAGTTAAAGAGTAGAGCTGCGAATCTGAGCCTACCTCGCCTGCTCCACACTGCGCGGTATCTCCCGCGCTTCGACATGTGCTCCACATGCAAATATGCTGAGAACATGCCCACCATGATTCAACTGCGGCACGTCCCCGACGACCTCCGCCGGAAGCTCAAGGCGCGTGCCGCGACGGAAGGGATGTCGCTCTCCGACTATCTGGTCCGGGAGATCGCCAAACTCGCCGAAAAACCGACGATGAGGGAGATAGCGGAGCGGCTCGCACGCCACAAGCCAGTACACTTGAAGACCGACCCGGTGAAAGTATTGAGAGACGTACGGGACGGCCGTGATCGTGATTGACGCGTCGGCGTGCGCAGGCGCGGACGTCTCTTCCGCGAGGAGGAGACGCTGCATGCTCCCCACCTGCTGGACCTGGAGATCGTTCACGTATTGTGCCGCGGCTGCCTGATTGGAGAGATGCAGTCGAGCCGCGCCGCGCAGGCGCTCGCAGTCCTGGGCGACCTGCCTATAGTCCGCCACCCGCACGAACCGCACGTCCCACGCATCTGGGCGCTGCGCCACCGCCTCACGGCCTACGACGCCGCGTACGTGGCGCTGGCCGAAGCTCTCGACTCGCCGCTTCTCACGCGCGACGCACGCATGGCTTCCGCCCACGGGCACCGCGCCAAGATCGAACTCGTTGACTAACGCTTACTCATACCGAAGCGCCACGGCCGGATCCACGCTCGCCGCCCGCCGCGCCGGCAGATAGCTCGCCGCCAACGAGACGGAGTAACGGTCCGCGCTGGGATCTTCGGAATCGTGCGCCGCCCGGCGATCGCGAACATGGAAACCGGCGCGGTCGAAATCCGCCATGGGAATCAGGCTGGTCATCGCCACGCTTTCGATGCCCGGTATCGCGCGCAACCTCGCGAACGCCTGCGCGTAATAGTTCAGCTCGGCCGCGGGCTTCTGATAGCGCGCGCCATACACATGCACTTTAAGCGAGAGCACGTGGTGCGGATCGAAGCCGGCATCGACGTTCATCAGGCGCAGCAGGCTCTTCCCCAGCAGCCCCGCGCCTACGGCGAGCGCGAACGTCAACGCCAGTTCACCGATCACCAGCATGTCGCGCAGGCGGCTCCGGGAACGGCTGCCGGTAGTCTTGCCGAAATCCGCGCGCGAAGTCCGCCATGCGGGCATCAGTCCGAACAGCACGCCGGTGAACAGGCTCACGGCCATCGCAAACCAGAGCACCGTGGCATCCATGTGAATCTGGTCGACGCGCGGCAGTGCCTGGGGCGCCAGCGCGACCAGTTGCCGCGTGCAGCACCAACCAAGTAGCACACCTGCCAATCCGCCGGCCAGGGCCAGCAGCAGGCTTTCCGTAATGAGCTGCCGGATCAAGCGCCAGCGCGCGGCGCCCAGAGCGGCGCGCAATGCCATCTCCCTGGCGCGGCCGGACGCGCGCGCGAGCATCAGACTCGCCACGTTCACGCACGCGATCAGCAGCACGAAACCAGCCGCGCCCATCAGCACCCAAAGCGCCGTGCGGACGCCGCCGACAATGTGATCGCGCAGCGGCTCGAAGGCCACCTTGGCCTGCGGAGGATACGATGCCGGATATTGCCGCACCAGATCGTCCATGATCGCGTTTAACCCGGCATGCGCGCGCGCGGCCTCGACGCCCGGCTTCAGGCGCGCGATCAATTGCAGGTGCTGGCAGTCGCGGCAGGCCATGGGGTCCGCCAGCGCATATCCCAGCGGCTCGAAAATCTCGGCCGTTTCGGGCAGGCCCGGAATCGCGAGCGGCCGAAAGCCGGCGGGCAATACGCCGACCACCGTGAAGGCGGAATCGCTCAAGCGAATGGCGCGCCCGATGATGTGCGGATCGCCTCCGAAACGCCGCATCCACAGGCTGTGGGAGAGAATCACTTCGTAACGGCGGGCGGGCGTATCCTCCTCGGGAAGGAAGCCTCGGCCAAGCTGCATCCGGATGCCGAGCGTATCGAAGAAATCCGAATTTACACGCAAGCCGGCTAGCAGTTCGGATTCGCCATGTTCCACCAGCGCACCCGTTGTATTGCGATAGAGCGACATGCTCGCGAACGAATGGCTCAGCCTGCGCCAGTCGTAGGCGGTGGCATAGCCGATGGTTTCGGCGCGCGTCTCGCCGTCGTCGGACTCGCCCAGCTTTACCAGGCGGTCCGGAGTGCGGTAGGGAAGTTGGTTCAGCAGCACCGCTTTCACCGCGCTGAAAATGGCCGTGTTTGCGCCGATACCCAGCGCCAGCGTGACCACTGCGGCAACGGCGAACGCGGGACTTTTGCGCAAGACGCGAAACGCAAACCGCAGATCGCCGCGCAGTTCATCGAACGGGCGCAGGCCGCGTGTTTCGCGGCAGACTTCCTTGTACCCCTCCACCGCGCCAAACTCGATGCGCGCACGGCGGGCCGCTTCGGCTGGCGGTATGCCCGTGCGCTCCAGATCCGCCGCGCGGCTCTCCAGGTGGAAGCTCAATTCGTCTTGCATGTCGCGCTCGAGCGCGGCGCGGCCGGTCAACCCGCGCCAGAGCAATCGCCAGCGTTTCAGCGTGCGTATGGGCGTCTCAGACCTCCTGCGGTTTCGCGCTTAAGGCCGTCGCGATGGCCGACGACGACCGGTTCCAGCTTTCCGTCTCCGAGCGCAGGCGCTTCTTTCCCGCGGGCGTGAGGCGGTAAAACTTAGCGCGCCGATTGTTCTCCGAAACGCCCCACTCAGCGTCCAGAAATCCTTGCGCTTCCAGGCGGAATAACGCCGGGTATAGGGCGCCCTGCTCGATAGAGAGCGCGCCTCTGGAGATCTGGCCGATCCGCAGCAGCACGCCGTAGCCGTGCAGCGCTCCCAGCGATACCGCTTTCAGGATCAGTAGGTCGAGAGTGCCCGGCAGCAAATCGGCCGATTGGGCCATGTTGTCCTCCTCTAAGCTCCTTAGGAGAAGTATACACGCGCTCTCCTAATCCGTCAAGGAGAGCGTTGAAACCCCTTCAAACCCCCTTCAAGCCCCGATTCGCGTTAGAATTGCTCGTGCACTTTCGCCGATTCGCGTGTTTCCTGTTAGGGCTCTGGCTGGGGGCGGGCCTCTTCATGGATATGGTGGTCACCCAGAACTTCCGGTCGGTGGACCGGTTGCTGGCCAAGCCCGCGCCGCTCGCCGCGCAGCAGATAGAAAAGCTCGGGCCAGACGCCGCGCGCGTTTTCCTTCGTCATCAGGTCTCGGAACAGAACCGCTGGTATTTCGAAACCTGGGGCGTGACGGAAACCATTATCGGGGCGGCGCTCCTGATGGTCCTGATCTTCGGCAGTACGGAAAGGAACATGACGGTGCTGACTGCGCTGCTGATGCTGCTCATCGCGGTGGTGCAACGATTCATCCTGACGCCGCAAATGGTTTTTCTGGGACGCCTGATCGACTGGATTCCGGTCGACCAGCCGGCCCCCGAGCGCGTGCGCTTTTGGATGCTGCACAACGCTTATGTCGGCCTGGAAATGCTGAACTGGGCGTTGGGCTTGTTCCTGACCGCGCGGTTGCTATTTCGCCGCCGGAAGCGCAACGAAATGGAGGCAGCCGGGTAGCGTGGAACAGACCATCGTTGTCTGTGGTCTGTCCGTCGCGGCCAAAGGCAGACGACGCAAAACGATCGTCTGCCCCACCACCATGGCCGCAACTTTACGAATCCGCATTTCAGAAGTGGTTGGGCGCGTGGGACAGACCATCGTTGTCTGTGGTCCGTTTGGGAGGGCCTGCGGCCCGCGAAATTTCATGAAAAACTCGGCAAGCGCAGCGGCTAGGCCGGCTGAAAGCCGGCTGCGGGCAGAATTGCCCCACAAAGCCGAACTGACCCGCTACCCGAACTTGCCCACCAGCCACCAACCACCGCCCACCAGCCACGGGAGAGGTTTTTCGACCCTGTCCGTCGCGGCCAAAGGCAGACGACGCACAACGATCGTCTGCCCCACTACCGTCCCGACGAGCCGAACCCACCCTCCCCGCGCCGCGACTCGTTCAACTCGCCCTCCTCCCACTCGATGGCCTCATACCGCGCGATCACCATCTGCGCAATGCGATCGCCCGGATGGATCTCGTACGGCTCGTGGCCAAGATTGAGCAGGATCACGCGAATCTCGCCGCGATAGCCCGGATCGATGGTCGCCGGGCTGTTGGGCAGAGTGATGGCGTGCTTGGCCGCCAAGCCGCTGCGCGGGCGGATCTGCGCCTCGTAACCTGGCGGCAACTCGATCGACAGTCCGGTCGCCACCAGTTTCGGGTGTCCCGGCTCCAGCACCGCCCGCTCCACGGCCCGCAAATCCATGCCGGCATCTTCTTCAGGGCCGTGCGCGTATTCCGGCAGCACGGCGTCGTCGCGTAATCGTCGTATCTTAATTTTCACAATCCGTTATCATAACTTTTTCATGCCGGAAACCAAACCCAAGCGCGTAATTTCCGTCTCGCCGATGCCGCCGGAAAAAAGCGCCTACGCTCTGGCGCGCTACAGCCGCTCGCCCGATTCCATCCGCGAATCGCTCGCCTGGGTGCGCACGCACGATTCGCAAAAGTTCCTGGAGAGCTTCTATTTTCAATACGGCCACGCTTCCATCGCGGATCTCGGCCACACCGTGCTGTGCTTCGAGGGCCTCTCTGAATTGGCTGCCACCGAGATCGAAGAGGAACCGCTTTGGGATGGGCAGGCGAAGTCGTCGCGCTATCAGGATTTTTCGCGCGCCGGGTTTATTACGCCGCCGGAACTCACGGGCGAAGCCGCCGCAAGCTATCAGGCCGCCGCGCACAAGCTGCTGGCGGCGTATGCGGAGGTGAATGCGCGGGCGTTCGATTGTCTCGCCGGCCGGCTGCCGCGTCCCGAGGAGATGAAGCCCGATCAGTACCGTCGCAATCTGGCCGCGCGCGCGTTCGATGTGGCGCGCTATTTGCTGTTCTGGGGCGTTCCCACCAACGTCGGACAGGTGACCAGTATTCGTACGCTCGAAAAGCAGATCCGCCGCTTGAAGGCTTCGGAATATCAGGAATGCCGCGATATGGGCGATGAGATCGCGCGGGCTTGCGCGGCCGAGCCGGATTGCATTTGGGATGCGAACGCGGCGCGCGAGGCGTTGGCCCCCACGCTGGCGCGGCACGCCGAACCGGATACTTATGCGGCGTGCGCGCGGAACACGCTGCATCGCTGGGCCGATCAGAATCTGCCGCGCGCGCTTGAAGGGCAATGCCCGCGCGTGGATTTGATCCGGCCTACCGAGACAGCCGCCGATATCGTGGCCACGCTTTTGTATTCGGTGACTGACCGTCCCTTCCGCGAACTCTACGAGATGGCGCACGGCTGGAACGCGGCACGGCGCGCCGAAGTGATCGACGTGGCAATGGAATCGCGCACCAGGCGTGACGATCTGCTGGCCGGTTTCCACGGCGGACTGTACGCCTACGATTTCGCGATCGATATCGGCGCCTATCGCGATCTGCATCGGCATCGCCGCTGCCAGAAATTCCGGCAGGACTACTCGGGGCGGTTGGGCTACGATACGCCTCCGCTCGTAGAAGAATCGGGCGCCGCGCCGGTGTATCGCCAAGCGATGGAAGCGGCTCTGGCCGCGATGCAAAACCTGCCCGCGCCCGGTGCGCATTACTTATTGCCCTTCGGCGCGCGCGGGCGTTTCCTGTTCAAGATGGATTTCGCGGAAGCGGAATATATCGCGCGCGTCCGTAGCGGCGTGAAGGGGCACTTCAGTTATCGCGAAGCGGCATGGGAGATGAAGCTCAGGATGGAGCAATTGGAGCCGGAACTGGGACGGCTGATGCAGGCGACTCCACCGTGGGTGGAGGATATGCTGAAGCGTTAGTGGGGCAGGCACTTTGCCTGCGCGGGCCTCTCAGGCCCGCTCTTCGCCGCGCATTGCGCGGCCTGGACAGGCCAGGAACTGGGCGGCGTGGAGCCCGCCAAGGAAGCGTATCGCGACCGGGGCACCATCCCGCTGTTTGAAAACCTGCGGCGCGATGTGGGGATCTGTTCCAGCGTGGCCATTGTCGCTTTTGTGGATGCCACCCTCATCAAGCCTTGCCGTACGGCTGGTGGGCCCGTTTGAGACCCCGCCGCTCTGTCCACGATGCCCGCTTTCTTATCCGGACTACCTCGATTGGAAGCGGCTCAACAAGGTTTTCACCGCCGGAGGCATTCGAGAACACCGTCAGCCGGCGCGGGCCGCCTAAAAGGCGTCCCCAGGGGACCCCAGGCCATGATTCGCCGCCCCACAAAAAGTCCCTTCGTATTGCTTTCCCATATAACGTGTGTTACCGTTTCTATGGGAAGCCAATATGAGCGATAAAGCGGATGTCTGGCAGGGCACCCTGGCCTTGATGGTGCTGAAGACCTTGCAAACCATGGGGCCGCTGCATGGATACGGGATTGCGCGCCGCATCGAGCAGACCAGCGGCGATCGCCTGTCCCTCAATTACGGAACGCTATATCCCGCGCTGCTGAAGCTCGAGCAGGAAGGCGCTATCGCCGCGGAATGGGGCGTGTCGGACAACCATCGCAAGGCCAAGTTCTACAAGCTCACCCGCCAGGGACGCCGGCAGTTGGAAAAGGAAGCGCGCGATTGGCAACAGGCCACCGCCATCCTGGCGCGGTTCCTTTCGCCTTCGGGAGACGCGGCATGAGGCGGCTGCGGGCGTGGTCGATCCGGCTGGCGGGCCTGTGGTCCGGTGCGCGGCGGGAGCGCGAATTGTCCGACGAGATCGAGTCTCATCTCGAAATGCATATCGCCGATAATGTGCGGGCCGGTATGAGCGCGGAACAAGCGCGGCGCGAGGCCTTGCTGAAGCTGGGCGGCGTGGAGCCCGCCAAGGAAGCCTATCGCGACCGGAGCACCATCCCGCTCGTTGATAACCTGCTGCGCGATGTGCGCTTCGCGGTCCGGCAGTTGCGCAAGAATCCCGGATTCACGGCCGCCGCAATCTTCGTATTGGGCCTGGGGATCTGTGCCAGCGTGGCCATTTTCGCTTTTGTGGATGCCACCCTCATTAAGCCGTTGCCGTACCGGGCCCCCGCCCGGCTGGTGGGCCTGTTCGAGACCCCGCCCCTCTGTCCACGATGCCCGCTTTCTTATGCTGATTACCTCGATTGGAAGCGGCTCAACAAGGTCTTCAGCACCACGGAAGCATTCGAGGGCAGAGACTTTTCGCTGCGCACGGAAGCAGGGGCCGAAGTGGCGGGTGGCGCGCTGGTGACCGCGGGGTTCTTTCGCGCCTTGGGCGTGACTCCCGCACTGGGGCGCGATTTCCGGCCGGGCGAAGATTCGCTCGCTGCCCCGCGCACCGTTTTGCTCAGTTACGCCGCGTGGCAGAAGCGCTACGGCGGCAATGCGTCCGTCTTGGGACAGACGGTGATCCTGTATGGGGCGGCCTACACCATCATCGGCGTGCTACCGCGGAATTTCTACTTCGCCGCGGCCGGCCCGGCGGAGTTCTGGGCTGCGCTGCATCCGGATACTTCCTGTTACCGCGAGCGCGGCTGCCATAGCCTGCACGGGCTGGCCCGCTTGCGGGATGGCGTCACGGTAGAAACCGCCGACGCCAATGTGAAGTTGATTGCCGGAGAATTGGAAAGGCAATATTCATCGAATCGCGGACAGGCCGGTGCGGCAATCCCGCTCGTCGAACTGGAGGTTGGCCGCGTTCGCCCCATCCTGATAGTGCTGCTCTGCGGCGCGGGACTGCTTCTGTTGATCGCCTGTGTGAATGTTACCAGCCTGGTGTTGGTGCGCGCGGAGAGCCGCAAGCGGGAGATGGCGCTACGCAGCGCCCTCGGCGGATCGCGCCTGCGGCTGGCCAGCCAATTCGTTACCGAAGCGCTGGTGCTGGTGGCGGGCAGCGCCGGGCTCGGCCTGCTTTCCGCGCGATGGCTCATGCGTCTGCTGGTAGGGATGATCGGCGCGGACCAGATGGCAGCCATGCCTTTTCTTTCCGGCCTCGACTTCAATCCCCGTGTACTGGGGTTCGCCGCGCTGGTCTCGCTGGGCGCGGCAGCGATTCTCTCGGTGGCGCCGGCCTTCGGATCGTTCTCACCGGATTTGCGCGAAGGCCTCGCCGAGGGCGGCCGCGGATCCTCAGGCACGGCCTGGCGCCGCTTCAGCGCCAATCTGGTGGTGCTGGAACTGGCGGCGGCCGTGGTTCTACTGGTCAGCGCGGGCCTGCTGGGCCAGAGCTTCTATCGTTTGCTGCATGTGGAAATGGGAATGGAACCGGACCACCTGGCATCGCTGCGGGTGGCCTCGCCCGATTCCATCCATAGTAACGATGCCAAGATCTTAGCTCTGGCGCGGGAGATACTAAACGCAGCCGCGGCGATTCCGGGCGTGAAATCGGCGGGGATTTCGAGCACCCTGCCAGTGATCGGCGGCAATACCATGTGGATTCGCGTGGTGGGCCATCCTTACCATGGCGAACACAACGAAGTCGGATATCGCGAGGTGAGCCCGGGATACTTCACCACGCTCGACGCCAAGCTGGTGCGTGGACGCTATTTCACGGATGCGGACGACGCGTCGAAGCCGGCGGTCGTGATTATCGATCGCGCGCTGGCGGAAAAATATTTTCCGGGCGAGAATCCCATCGGCAAGCAGATGACTTACGGCGGTTTGCCGCCACCCTCGATGGAGGTCGTGGGAATCGTCGAGGATATCAAAGAAGGCGCGCTGGATACGGTCACCTGGCCCACCATGTATGTCGCGTTCGCGCAGGATCCCACGGACAACTACTCGCTGATCGTGCGGACTTCGCAGGGCGAACGGGCTTTGCTTCCTACGTTGGCGGCCACCATTCGGCGCATCGATCCCGGGGCCGCGACATTCTTTCCCAGAACCATGCGCGAAATCGTCGATAATACCCAAGCCGCGTATCTACACCGCTGCGCGGCATGGCTGGCCGGAGGGTTCGCTTCGATAGCCCTGCTGCTGGGTGTGGCGGGAATCTACGGGGTGATGGCCTATTCGACCGGCCGCAGAACCCGCGAGATCGGCGTGCGCATGGCGCTGGGCGCACGGCCCGGCGCGGTATACCGGCTCATTCTGAAAGAGGCGGGCCGTCTCATCGCCGCGGGCATCGCTCTGGGCTTGATTTGTTCGGCCGCGGCGGCGACTCTGTTACGCGGGCTGCTCTTCGGCGTGCGCCCGGTGGATCCCGCAACGTTGGCGGGGGTGGCCTTTGTGCTGGCCGTCTGCGCGTTTCTGGCCAGCTATATTCCCGCACGGCGGGCGGCCGCCATCGATCCCGTGGAAGCCCTACGCGCCGAGTAGCGGCAGGATGCTCACCGGGAGAGCGTGTAGTTCACGTCGATTTGGGTCACTACCTCGACCGGCTCGCCACTCAATAGAGTTGGCTGATACTTCCATTGCGAGACGGCTTCGCGGGCAGCCTCGTAGAAGATCAACGGTCCGCGGCTGAATTCCAGATCTTGAATCTCTCCGTTCTTACCGATGATGGCGTCATACCGCACCGTGCCCTGAATGCGGCGGTGCTTAGCCTCCGGCGGGTATACGGGACGCGGCTGACTGATCAGTTTGGCCTGCTGGACGTTACCGCCGATGCGAATTCTTAGCGGCGCGGTTTGCGGTGGTTCGGGTGGCGCGGAAGTATCGCACGAGGCCGCGCTCGCGGGGTAGATCTGCTTGGCCCAGCCGATCAATTCCTGGCATAACGCCGCGTAGCCGTCCGGCAGATGGCCGGCTTTGGCCAGAGAGCGACCACCGTTCGTCACCGTAGCCACGGCCGACAGCAGCACGCGCGCATCGCCGCCGCCTTGCAGGGTGGCGCGCGACTTGCGGGCGAAGGGCGTATCAGGCAACCGGTCGCCGGCCGCCGCGGGCAGGCCGGTATTCAGGTCGAGTGCGGTTACTCCCAGCAGCGCCAGGCCATAAACATCGCCCAGCCACATGCCGGCGTTTCTGAGCTTGCTGGCCGTCAGCAGCGCTTCGCATTTCTCGGCATCCGCGATGCGCATAAAGTTCGTCCCGTGCTGCAGGACGATAGCGTTGGCCGGGTCGCGCGCCAACTGCTGCAACCATAAATCGCGCACCTCTTCGTAACCCAGGGCATCCGCCAAGGGCTCGCCCGAAGTGTTGACCAGCGCCAAAGGACTGTCCAGGATTTCCGATTCCGGCGCGTTCTCCACCAGCCAGGCGATCTGCTTCAAACGCGCGCTGCGAATCTCGGCCGCGTTTGCGGACGATTTCGCGTTTGCGAAGTAGGCCAGCAGCGTATTGCGGGCATCCAGACTCGCGCCCGACAAGCCTTGTTCCAGTTGCTCGGCGCCCGCCGCATCCAATGCCGCGCCGGCGGCTATCGAGTCCTTCATCTTCTTGCTGGCGGTGAACCAGCGGCGGCGCAGGGACAGTTCCATGACGCGGGTAATCGGCCGGCGCACGGGAACATTCAGCCCGATGGTGTAGGGGATCGCCTGCCCATCGCGCTTGCCCGGCTCGAACCGCCACTCTGCGAGCGACCGCACCACGTAATCCGGCAACGGCGCCGCGGCATTCAACTCGAAGGGCGCGCCATCGGGTCCCACCACCATCTGCACCGACACCGTGTCCAGTACAAACGACTTGGCCAACTCCGGCGGAATCTGCGAGTTTACCTGGTGAGTCACCACCGGAGGCTGGTCGGCCTTATCCGCCCGCGCGGAAAGCGACATCGCGAGCGAAAGGCACAGTATCGTTACGATCTTCATCCGTACCAGTATGACCGAAACGCAGTGGCCGTGCTATGGTCATAAGCGATGCCGCACAGTCCCCACCGCCATCCTGTCCGTGTCCGGCGCGTCGATGAATGCGCCACTCTCGATGAGATTTTCCGGCACTGTCTGCCGGCTTTCGGTGGCGCCTATCTGCGGCGCATTTACACCATCCTCGACCGCGCCATCGGCGAGCGATGTCCGCTGACCATTTCGATTTCCGGCCCGGTCACGGTCTCGGGCCAACACCTCGCCTGGCTGATCCCGCTGCTTGAAACCGGCTGGGTGGCCTACATCAGCACGACCGACGCGGTCTGCTATCACGACGGCCATCGCAGCCTGGATGCGCACACCATCGATCCGATTCACGAAGTGCCTATCCATACCGACGATGCCGCGCTACGCGACGAAGGCACCATCCGGGTGACCGACATGGCCTTCGACGAGGCCGTGCTGCTCGATCAGGACCGCTTCCTGAGCGCCTGCCTGGCGCGCCCCGAGTTTCAGAAGAAGATGACGGGCACGGAACTGCGCTATCTTCTGGGCGCGTATTACGCCGCGCAGGAGCAAAAGAACGGCGCGCCGGCGGGCCTGCTGGCCACCTGTAATCGCCTGGCGATTCCCGTGCTGGTAGGAGCGCCGGCGGATGGCAGCGTCTTCCTGAATTCGATGAAGCTGTGGGCCATGCGCAACGCCGGCATCGTGCCCCAATACGCGTTCGATCTGGACTTGCACGCCGAGGTGTTCGAAGCCTGCGCGTATCATCGTTGGGGATTGTTTGAGAGCGAAGCGCGCGCGCTGGCCACGTTGATTCTGGGCGGCGGCGTGCCGAAGAACTACAATCTGCAGCCGGAGCCGGCGCTGGGCCAGGTGCTGGGTCTGCCGAATGTGCGCGGCTATCAGTTCGACGTGCAGATCGTGACTGCGCCGGTGACGGACGGATCGCTCTCGTCGTGCGGGCCCGCCGAAGCCGTGACGTGGGGCAAGGTGGACAAGGATGTGTATCTGAAAACCACCGAGAGCATGCTGGCCGACTATTCGATGGTGATGCCGTTTGTGGTGAAGGCGCTGCTCGATCGTCATGCGAAGCGGGATGGCTACCGGTTGTACGAGCAGCGCGACGCGTTATGCGAGCGGCTGCGGGAGGATGTGCGTGCGAATCGGGATTGGCTCTTGCGCAGCGTGGATTACCCGCTGGCTAAATAGTATGCGAACAGCGTGCCTTCTCGGGTTGATCGGAGTTGGCGCCGTTCTGTTGTCGTGATTCACGCAAGAGCTGACGAGGGCATCGCGGCCATGCAATCGGCGCCGACCATTGTCGTGGCCAAAATTCAAATGATGTATCCGATCAAGACCAGATGATTCAGAGGGCCCGCATCGGCGACAACCAGCCGCACACGTTACAACCCCAAGCTTTTCAGAGCTTCGCGGTCGCGCTCAAAATCTTCCAGGGAGTAGTCTTCGTAGATGTTGTGCGCCTTCAAAAAGCCGTCGATCTCATAGCCGGTTTCAAAGCCAAGCAAGCGCCGCAAATCCGGTTTATTAAGGCGGCCGAGCCTGTATTCCTCGGCCAAAAAGGCCTCCAGCGCACGGCGGGCGAGATCGCCGTTGGCCGCGTTTCCAAGCCTCTCGGCGATGTCGTCGGGAATATGGATCGATCAGCAGTTTCATGCGACGGGCAGCGGTGCCTCGATCTCTTGGACCCGCCATGCGGCATACGCGAGAGCCTGCCGGATGTCCTCCTCCTCGAGATATGGATACGCCGCCAGGATTTCGTTGAAGCTATGGCCTGCGGCCGCCAGCCCAACCAACGTCCCCACAGTAACGCGCATGCCGCGCCAGCAAGGCTTTCCGCCCATAACTCGGGGATTTCGGGTAATGCGATCGAGGGTCGGCATAGGGCCTCACTCCATTGTAGACAAACCTGGCCACTGCCTCGCATCTATCCCCGCACCAACCCCAAGAACGCGCGGGACGCGTGGCTCAGCACCGCCGCGTGGGTAAATCAGCCGGATCTTGT
>CAWAUR010000009.1:0-468651 GCA_963785255.1 Bryobacterales bacterium | reverse complement strand
CGCTGGAACTGAGACCGCGTATCTGTCGAAACGATCGCGGTGGAGCATGAAAAGGGAGGCTTGACCGTGCACCTACGTCGACGACTCGCCGCACTTGAGCGGCGTCTAATCATCGAACCGACGCTGCTCATCATGGCAGACGACAAGATTGTCAGAATCACCGCCAACAGCGATGCCCTGCTCCAGCTTCTGGTGGCGGCAGCCGGCGCCGCAAACATCAGTTCCGAGCAAGCGGTGCAGTTGGACCTGATTCGGCGATCCACCAGTGCGATTCAGCCGGACGGGGGCCGACTGGTTGAATTGATTCGCTGCTGCTTGCTTGGTCCCCACGCCGGCGCGGGAATCGGGGTTCATCGGACGCTTACGTAGCTATTCTCGATAATAGAGGAAAGCCGCGTTTGTCCTTGTTGCGCAATTTTAGGAATTGCCCTAGAATACGCTTAAGAGTATTGCCGATTTTGGATTAAAACTGAATCGGTGGCCATGGCGCCGCACTAACGTTTAATAGCGGGCCTCTATATTCTGCACGGAGGCGCTGCGAACGAAGCCAGTTGATGGGATGGGAACCTATGATGCGAGAGTCCCATGTACAAGGTTTGGATGTGCCTCTCCGGAAGGTCGTGTTTGGGGAGCGTGCTTCGGCGAAGCCCGCGTTCGAAAGCTTAGATCAAATGCTTGAAGCAGCGTTGGATGAGGCCAAACCCAAGGCGCGAACCCTACGCATCGCGGAAACGATTATTGATCGACACAATCCGTCGCTGGAACCTCTATCTCGGCAGTGGGCAATCGAGGAGTTGACGCTGCTGCTGCGACGGAAACGGCGGCAACGAACACGAATTCCTTTCGCCCCCTTGAACCCAATATCCGGTAGTGGGTCAGTTTCAACTCTTAACGAATCAGTAGTGCTTGACCGCTTCGGGTCTGCCGTGCCTAAACTGGGGTATGACTGAGCGGTCAACAAAACAACGGCCCCGCGATCCGAACCAACTCGCGCACCAGATCATGCTTGAATCCACCGGCCAAGCGGCCAAATTCGACCCGGCGCAACCCCAAGCGAAGCCCCTAGATCCCACCAAGAATCCCCATGCTGTCGCGCTGGGTCGGTTGGGTGGCTTGAAGGGCGGCGAAGCCAGGGCAGCGGCTCTATCGCCACGCAAACGGTCTGCAATTGCGGCCAAAGCAGCTAAGGCGCGGTGGGGGAACGGCAAATAGTCGATCAAACGAATCTTAGCCGATCAACAGCCCGCATTTCGGGCATACGCGTCTGCCAGCTACATCATTCATTACGGCTCCGCACTTGGGGCACCCGCTGACAAGCCCTGCTCGCGGCGTGGCCGGTTCCACGACCACGGCAGTAACTACGGCGACTGCTGGAACATCGCGTCCGCAGTACCGGCAGACCACAGCTTCACGCTTTATGATCTCAGCACAGAAAGGGCACTTTCGGCTGTCACTGGATTCCAGCCTTGAAGCCTCGATAGCCTGTGTATCGGTTTTCATCATGAGGGCATGAGGCAATGCCACGATGAACAGAGTCGCACCGTAGAGCCACCACGCGAAAAAGCTGCGCCCCTTCGACTGCGCGATGGCCGCCGGTATCAGCCCCAGCAGGACCAGAATAATCACGATTTCCATCTCAAAAGCCCGGAGCCGATTCTACCACCCAGTACTCCTTTCGCGGTGGTACAATCGCGCCCTATGGACAATCAAGACGCTTTCAATGAACACGTAATCAAGTATCTCGTGAAATTAGAGATCGAGGTCAGGGCGATCCGTTTGGCCCTTGAGCAGCAGACCGAAGGACTTCCGATAACCCAAGAGCAGATGACATTTTTTCGCGCCAGCGTGGGTTCTCGGGCCAACCACATTGGCGAGCAAGTTCGCAGAGAGTTCGGTCTGATTCCGTAAAGCGGTCAAACATCGGATCACCAGGCCCGTAATACAATTCACCGCTCGCCGCGATCATGCCGCCGTCAGAGAACTTCGTCTGCGGGGGAAACAACTGCCACCAAAACGGCTTCCATAATTTCTGCTGTTGATGCAATAGTCCCCCTAGCAGTGAAAGCGCTGCCGGACGCCTATCTCTGAGTGTGCCCGACGCGCACCTACGTCGACGACTCGCCGCACTTGAGCGGCGTCTAATCATCGAACCGACGCTGCTCATCATGGCAGACGACAAGATTGTCAGAATCACCGCCAACAGCGATGCCCTGCTCCAGCTTCTGGTGGCAGCATCCGGCGCCGCAAACATCAGTTCCGAGCAAGCGGTGCAGTTGGACCTGATTCGGCGATCCACCAGTGCGATTCAGCCGGACGGGGGCCGACTGGTTGAATTGATTCGCTGCTGCTTGCTTGGTCCCCACGCCGGCGCGGGAATCCCGGAGATCCCCGTCGCCGTCAGCGATCAGGCGGTGGACACGTAGACTCGATTCTCCGAAAATGCCCTATTTCGCGAACCGGGCTGTCAGCCCGTTTCCGCCAACTCTATGCCGACCTTGCTAGCAGATGGCTCGCGCGCAAATGCAGCACTTTCCTGGCAGCGCCAGCCAAGATCCGCCGCACCAGCAGCACCTGGCGTGCTGTATCTCTGCTCGCCAATAGCCCTCGTTCCCACAGCCTGCGCCGCAGGGCCGCCTCGCTCACCGCTAGGCTCTCCGTACCAGCTATCTCCTGCACGACTTGATAGCTGGCGCTGGGCTCCAGGTATAAGTCACCGTTCACCACCCAACCGATGCAGCGGCCCCGTGGCTTCCACCCACGGCCAGAACCGGTTCGCTGCCAGCCCCAGCCGGCGGCCTCGGTTGGCGCCTTGCCTTGCCGGTCCGCCACATACGCCTGGCCGGTTGCCAGGGCGGTCTTCAACAGGCCCGTAAACCGCACTGTCGGATCGCCAGCCGTCTGATATTTTGCTTGCCGCTCGGCAAGTTCGACCAGCGCCTGTCTGGCGCGCTCCTCCAACTCCGCTCTTTCAAGCCCCCCGATGGCCCCCTTTTCCGCGGCGAAGTCCAGGAAGATCTCCCAGCCAGCCCGCAGTTCCGCTATCGCTGCCGGTGTCCGCGCATGTCCCGCCATCCCGTGCCCCTGACTGCGCAGGACCTGCACGCGCTGCTGCAGTCGGTTCTGCATGGCCTCATAGGTGCCCGCCAGCCACACCACGAAGGCGCCCATCGCTGCTGCCAGGAGACCTTCACGCCCGGCACTCTGGCCGGCGTTCAATGCCGTCCGTCGAACCGCGCCGGCGTCGATCTCAACAATCAGCAGCCGGGCGCGGATACTTTGTCCCGGCGGCACCGCTTCTCCGGTTCCCAGCACCAGCCCGCGCGGGGCTTGCTGCGTCTGGAGTCGTCCGTCTCCTCCCAGACGGCTGCGTGCCTGTGCATTTCCCACGCCGCGGAACAAGCGTTCCGTAACGCTCTCTAACAGTCCGTCACCCACGCCGCCGGCGGGAGCGAAGTCGTCCACCACCAGCAACGCATCTTTGGCGGCGTAAGCCAGCCGTTCCAAGGCATTCGCCGTGGAGGCGAAGTTGGCTGGCAGACCGCTGGCATCCATGGCTGCGCCGAAGTGTTGCTGTGCCAGCGCCGCGAGGGCGGTCTTAAAGACCCCGCTGGGACCGCTTAAGAACAGACTGAAACGTGACGCGCCCAGGGCTGCCCGATACACGCTCGCCAGCAGGGGAAAGCTGATCCGGTCGGGCGCGGCCAAGAGTATCTGCAAGCTGGCTCGCACGGCTGTCGTCAACTGCCCATGATTGGCGGGCACACGCAACTGGTAATGCTGCAGAGCGGCCGGCGGTTGTACTTGCAATCCATTGACCGGTCCACCGACTCCCAGCGCGCCTCCGGCATGCAGGTACACCCATTGTGAGCCGTGTCGGCGCCAGCCCAGATGCGCGTAGATGTGTTCCTGATGAATCGCCCCGGATAAGGACTGCATGGCAGCGCGCACATGCTGTTGCTGTCCCGGATAGATGATGGCCCGTGGTCCCAGCCTTTCGAGCACCCAGCCCATCCGGCCGAACTCCGCTGCCGGCAGGGCAAAGACTTGGCGGCTCCCCCCCAATTCGGCTTCCACGCCAAATTCGCGTTGCTGTTGGGCGCCATCGTCGCGGATGATATCACTGACGATCCGGGCCCTGAAGTTAGCCACCGGAGTGCGCCTCACCTGGCCGTTGGCCAACTGATCCCGGCGGACCATGTGCGTCCCGCTGTACTCGTAGCAGCGCAACGATGATTCGTCGACGGGTATGTCAGCGTCCAACTCTGGCACCGTCCCGCCATCTGGATCCTGCTCGGCGCCCAAAAAGATCATTCTGAATTTCATCACGTCTCCTGTGCGCAGCAGCGTTCGCCTGACGGAACCGGCATTATGGTGCGCGCTGAGACATGCATGGCTCAGGAAGGGCCGGACAGTCAACTTGGCCGGAGAGCATCAGTGGTCGGGTTTGTCAGGTTTGTCGGGTTTCGAGGGAGGGTGGTAACCGCGGTCGAGAGAGGGTAAGCGTGGTGCCGCGCAGATGCAAGGCCATTAAATACGGTCGAACGCGCTAAAGCCAGCTAACCGATTGATACAGATAGGCTTGCAGATAATCGCCGGGGGCCTGATAATTTCAATTTACGTGCACCTGCGTGCATCTGCAGGCCACCGATATTTACTCACTGGGCACCGTGCTGTATGAGTTAGTGGCCGGCAAGCATCCGTTCCCGCGCGAGAGCGCCAGTTCGCTGGAGTTGGCTCGGCTGATCTGCGAGAGCGTTCCCGAGCCACCCGGCACGGCGGCGGGGCTGAACCGGATTGTATTGCAGGCGATGGGCAAGAAGCCCGCCGTGCGTTATCCATTATCAGCATACGCCATCGGCCTAGTGGTACGGACCGCCGCGAAACTATCGAAAGCGGCAAGGCGGAGATTGTGAGAATTGTGAGAACAGGAGACCGCAAACGGCGTTATTTGTATGAATGGAAGGAGACCGGCAGGCCTGCTCTTATTTCACGGATATGACCACGCTATTGCTGAAAGCGTCGCCCACTCTCAACACCAACTGGTAGTCGCCGGAAGCCAGGCTCGGCAGTTGAATATTCGCTTGAGCAAGTCCCGCAAAGCCCGGGGCAAGGCCCGAATAGAGTACCTGCGCTGCCTGGCCGCCTACGGTGGCGGTACTCATAGCGACGGCATTGTCGGCGCTGGGGGCGGGCAGCCAGGGGGATACCGGCAGGGTTGTCAACCCCTGCCCGGTAAAATACACCATGATTACAGAACCGGCGGGCGCCGGATTGGTGGGCGAGTTCAACGAGTAGTCCTGGTTCTGAGCGGCCGCATGGTTTCCGTTATACGTGAAGATCCCAGGAGCCGTTGGAACGATGGAAATGCTGGTATTTGTGGACAGAGTTCCTACCGATACTTGCAGGTCCGCCGTGCCTGCGGGAAGGGAGGTGGGGAGCACGACGTTGATCTGGTTGGGGCTGACGTAGAGCGGGTAGGCTGGCTGTCCGGCGACGGAAACGCTGGTGCCGGCGAGAGTACCGGGCAAAGGAAATGAGTTGGCCTGGAATGTCCAGTTTGCGAGGCCGGAGCCGAAGATGGCCGCGATTGAACCCGGAGCAAATCCACTTTGCGCGTAACTGGCTGCGTTCGTGACCGATGCGACAGACGGCGGAGTCTGGAGACCCGCGATAAGGTTTAAAGGCAGCAACAGCACGCTCTGATCCGTCCGTATGGCGGCTAAGGACGGCCCGGCGGTGATCAGGTCGAGTATGTTGCCGCTGACGTTTCCAAACTGCATCTGACCCTGCGGGGATCCCGCTGAAAGCCGAAACGCTTGCAGCATGTAGTTTTCTTCGATGCCTGTGAGATAGAGCACGTGATCGTTTGTGGCGTCGCACGCAATCCTGTCTGATGGGCCGGGGTAAGGTTGCGCGCTATTCCCATAATCCGCGACGATTTGTCCAGCCGCGGGATTCACGACCTGGCCGGAATTGAGATAAAGCAGATTGCCGCACGCGGCAGCCTGGCTGAAACTTCGCAAGCCAGTGATGCTGGGATCCTCTGCGATGGTGATACCATTCGCATCGACGTTAAGCCAGGCGTTCGCTTCGACGTACACGTGCTGACCTGTGCCATCGGCTGCGATGATCGAACCGTAGAACGGGTTGGGCCAGAGGCCAAGCATATTGGTTCTCGGCGTGCCGTTATCTATCGCCATCACGAAGTAGGGCGCGTCATTCGTGTAACGGCTACTGGCGTTGACGATTAGGGAATCGGTCGCCGCTGAGAGAGCCACTATCTGATAGGGGACTACGGCTCCCCCGTTCGGATCTCGCACGAAAAAGGGCCACGACTTTTCGATAGCGGGTGAATCCAGATTGATGCGGGCGATCGTGCCACCGCCCGATGCGCCCACGTAGGCGACATGCGCGTCGGGCGCTAGTGAAATCTGTGATGGTTGGTTGTCAATCCGCGTAACGATCTGCAGCGCGCCGAAGACTGGGTCAAGTGAGAATAACGAGTTTCCGTCAGGCCCGGCGCTCGGCAGCGCCGCTGCTACCAATTGATTGTTTCGGGTGTCCCAGACGAGGCTCGAAACCGGCGCGTCCAATCGCATGATTCCATCGTTACTTGGCAAAACGGAAGTCGGGAGATGCGGCAGCGCTACAGCGGATAAGCTGCCAAAGTCGATGTTGGCCTCCAGCCAGGCAATGTGCTGCGAACCGCACGGCATCAGGCGTTTATGCTGCGCGGTCGTTGTGCCCAACCAGCCGGTGAGCGCGAGGGTCGAAGCGGAATAGATCGATATGCCATTGTTCCATGCCACGTAGATCTGCTGCGTCAAGGGATCTGCCGCCACCGAGCCGGCGTTAGCGATTTGATTGACCCAGGACAGGGACGGGATGCTGAGAACGCTGCCGCCGTCGATGTAGAGATTATTGCCGATGCTGGTCATAGTCTGGGCGGTCCCGATGTATGGGTCATTCAGTATTACGGAGTTCGCGGCGGAAATCCCCGACGAGTTGAGCTGCCACGCACCGACCCCTCCGGCAGCTAACGAGTAGAAAGCGCTTGGAGTGGCCCCGAACGTCATGGAGGTGGCTGGCAGCAACGACGTGGACTGTGCGGTTCCCGGACGTTCCACGCCGTTGTCGAAAGCGTGCAGTGTGGTTTGATCTGCCACCACCACCGACGTCGACTGGCCGGGAATGGCGCACAGAGCCGAGACCGCCGAACCGAACAGAATCGTCTGCTCGACCGTCTGCGTAGACATGTTTACTTGCACTACAGCATCCGCGTAATTAAGCGCCAAGAACAACCGGGAGGCATCGCTGCTGAGAGCCATCATTGACGGTTCGCCCCCAACCGGAATCGTCGATACTAAAGCTCCCGTGTCGGGGCGAACTATGCCAATGCTGTTTCCCAACGTACCGGCATTGTTGTAAGTCAGCGAGACATACAGCCGGTCTCTGACCGGGTCATAGACGCCGTAATTAGCCATCACCGGGAGTTGAACGAAGCCGTTGGTAGTGGCAGGCTGCGGCACCGGCGTAGCGGGAATCGGTGTCACCGCCGACTTAGGCAAAGTTATAATCTCATTCCCGGTGTTGAAGGCGATTTGATTCGCCGGCGTCACGATCAAATTGCCGTTAAACTCGGGCTGGGCGGTGAGCGTGAATTGTTCCGCCGGCAGAAATGTGTTGAGATTACAACTTGTGATGCTGATGTCATTCGCCCCCGCTGTCAGGAAATAAGCACGTTGGTCCGGAACGTCGAGTAGGGGGCTGGCAAAGCCGGAAATCGGACATATCCCAGTAACTCTATTATTGACGGCATTAATTACGATCCCGTAACTGGTCACACATAGGCCATTGCCGCACTTCAAATCGGAAAAGGACTGGTCCCCCCCAGGAGGAGTCACCGAGAACTCGCCGGAGGGGTTTGAGACGCCCTGCGCAGTAATCGCGTAGCTGTCGAAACCTGGGCTGGTCGAATAGCCATTCAGACCATACAGTGTCGTCCCGTTGTCGCTTAGGGCTAAGACGGTATCCCATCCGGCGCCCGCGGCTTGCGATAGCGCGACGCCACTGCCGTAAATGGTGACTGTATTTCCCAATGCTCCGGCTCCCCCTCCTTGCAGGACCGCAACGTTATTCGGGCTGGCCGGCAAAGGAACCAGGCTCATGGCCCCGGCGGGAGCGCCACCCGTGTTATAGAGTGCGAAATCCAGGTCGGGCGTGAAGGCGGTTAGGTTGATGCGCCACAGCACATTGGAGGCGCCCAGTGCTTCGTACAGATGCAGTCCGTCTTGCGTGACGGCGCTCAGCGAAGGCCGGCTGCCAACCCAGAGTGGATTCGACGCGTTCAGCGAATTGGGGTCGAGCGGGACGATGCTGTTTCCCAGACCAGGAGCAGCGTCGGGAACAGTCGCGTACAGCATGTTCAGCACCGGCGAGTAGGACAGAGACTGATTGGGTATGGCCATTCGTATGGCCCCGCTTGGATCGTTCACCGGCGTTCCCGGCATGACCAAAGGCAGCGGGGCGATCACGCTCAAAGGGATCACCGCCACCAAGCCGCTTTCGTTGATGCCTGCCAGTCCGCCCAGCCCACACCGCACCATGTTCGAATGTATCCATGGATTGGCTGCCGTGCCGGTATAAGCGTAGGCGACTGGCAGAAATCGGTTGGCATCGAGCGCCCAGAAATAGCGATCAGAACCATTTGCGCGGCTGAAATAGACCAGCCCTGCACTGGGATCAACTGTGAATGCGCCAGTCGGCGTTCCGACATACGGCAGTTGTGCCACATCGAGGCGCTGGACAGGGTCAATGATCAATCCCAGCGAGTTGAAAAACAGGCGCCCGTTGTAGAACTGCGGCGTCTGGTTAAAACCATATGCCAATCCGGGCAAACCCGGCCCGACGGCTTGAATCCCATTGGCGTCGACGCTCAACTGGTAAAGAGTGAAGGCCGTGTCCTCCGAGTCATGGCACCACATAGTCGCCGACGTGGCACCATAGGCCATCGTCAGGCAGTGAGTGCTACCCGGCACAGTGTTCGGAAGTTGCGTCCCCAGGTGAAACAACGCGATGCCCACGTGCCCCGGATCGATTGCAGGATTGGCGAACGAAACTGCCACGGTGTCGGGGTCGCCCTGGATTACCTTCATGCACGTGACGGCGACCTGGCTCGGCGCTCCCGTCATCGTAGCCGGAAACTGTAAGTCCGCTGTTTGCGTCTGGAGGTTGAAACGTCGGATCAGAGCCGCGGATTGAAAATAGACATAAACATAATTTCCGTCATCGGAGCCGGCAATTTCTCCTGGATCGGTTCCGCCCGCGTCTATCTGCCACACATCCTGGGCGGTTACCGGGTTGAGAGCCAGGAGCGTATTGGGAGCATGCGGGGACGTACTTGCCGTCGTGACATAAAGCAAGTTTGTGGTTGATGAATAATAAACGTCATGCGCCTGAACGTCGGAGCGCATAACCTGGCCGCGCGTGAGGCCCGCTGTCAACAACAGAAGTGCGAGGGTTCCTGTCGCACGGACAAAACATCGGTCGGAGCGCCTCTCCTGATCGTGCCGGCCAACGTAATGCGCTTGTCCCGAAAGATGGAGCGGACTCAAGTGGCGACGCACGACGTATTATAACAGTCAAATCCACTGCCTCCGAGGGCCGCCGCCGCTATCCAGGATTGTTAACTCCCGCGAAGCTCTGGTGACGTCGGCGCCCTGAGTGCGACTCGATGGTAAAAGATAAATCCCCGGTGACACCTCTGACGACTTCTGCACCGAAGCGCACTGGTCTATTTCGTCTCCCCCGCGCCTGGCCCGAGGGCAATTCTGAGTATTGTGAGCATTCTGAGAAGCCTGGTGCCGTCCCAACCATATCAACCGGGGATTGTCGGGTTTTTGGTCGGAAATGTCGGGTGGCTGTCGGGTTTTTCGGAGGCACCCGACATCAATTGTATTAACAGAATCAGTTGCTTAGGGCCAAAATGTCGGGAATGTCGGGTTTTTCTAGGATGAGAGAGGTGCCACGATTTGGGGCGGTGTTTTTTGCGGGCGCCGAAAGGCTTGCACCGGTGTCCCACGTTTGGACTCCAGTTGGACTCCAAATCACGTCACTCGTGAGGGCTGGTCTCTGAAAGTCTTTGAAGAATTTGGTCGGGCCGCCGAGATTTGAACTCGGGACCTCTTGCACCCCAAGCAAGAAATATCAATCACTTATAGACAGCTCTCAATGAAAACAAAAGACTTGCGGTAGTGCGATTTGGACGCCAAATGGACGCCATACCGCCGAGCCTGTTGGTTTGGACTCCACTTTGGACTCCACCAAAGCTAATGATCGGGAAGAAGTGTCAGGCTGAGCCGCGGCCGCTAGCTCGATAGATCGCTATATAAACTGACTTAAAGTTCCCTCTTTATGGGAAGTTCTTGCGATATGATATAGCTATGCGACTCGAGGAAACTCTGCCGGCCTCCCGTGCGCGGATTTCTGCCGTGCTGCGGGCTGCCAAGGAAGTGGTTTCGGTCGACCTCGCTTCCACAACCCTCAATATCGACCGCAGCCGCGCTGCGAAACTGCTGTCGCGTTGGCGTGCGCAAGGCTGGCTTCGGCGCGTAGGGCCAGGCCTCTATGTTCCCGTACCGGTCGACCTAGCTGGCAGCGAACAAGTGATCGCCGATCCCTGGGTGCTGGTGCCGGCGCTTTTCGGGCAGTGCTACGTTGGCGGCTGGACCGCCGCACATCACTGGGAACTCACTGAACAGCTCTTCAACGAAACGGTTGTTTTCACAACGCGCCGCAGCGGAAACAAGCGCGTGATAGCGCAGGGCGCCGTGTTCGTGTTGCACAATATTCCGGCCAAGCGCCTGTTCGGGCTCAAGACCCTTTGGCGCGGTTCGGCGAAGGTCGCCATCTCGGACCCCGCCCGTACCGTGATCGACATGCTGTCCGCGCCGGAAACCGGCGGCGGCATCGACCACGTTGCCGAATGTCTTCGCGCATATCTCAACACTAAAACCGGAGCGCGCGATCCCTTGATCCGCTACGCCGAGCAGTTCGGCAACGGCGTAGTTTTCAAGCGCCTCGGATTCCTGGCAGATACGCAGCTCCACGACACGAAGCTTGCGGCGGCGTGCCGCGACCGTCTTACGCAGGGCTACACCCAGATCGATCCCGCGCTACCATCTTCGAACCTTGTCACCGCCTGGCGGCTGTGGGTGCCGGCACGCTGGAAAGGCGCTACGTGATTGATCGCCGCGAAATCCTTGAAGCAGCCTCGTCGCTTTCATTGTTACCCAATGTTGTCGAGAAAGACTACGTGCTCGGCTGGATACTCGCCGGACTCAATGCGCACGATGAGCTCTCGGAGAGCTGGGTTTTCAAGGGCGGCACCTGTCTCAAGAAATGCTATTTTGAAACCTATCGGTTTTCGGAGGATCTCGATTTCACGCTGAGCGACGAAAGTCACATAGATGAGGAATTCCTGCGCGGCGTGCTCGAAGATGTCGGTGGCTGGGTCACGGAGCAATCTGGACTGAACATCCCCACCGACCAACTCAGTTTCGACATCTACGAGAACCCACGCGGTCGCATCAACTGCCAGGGGAAAATCGCTTATCGCGGACCGGTGTCGCCGACCTCCGGTGGCTGGCCGAAGGTCAAGCTCGATTTGACGGCCGACGAAAGACTAGTGCTGCCTGCGGTGCGCCGCGAAGTATTCCATCCCTATAGCGACCGCCCTGAAGGCGGAATCTGGATTAATTGCTACGCCTATGAGGAGGCTTTCGGCGAGAAGCTACGGGCTCTCGGCGAGCGCACCCGGCCCCGCGACCTCTACGACGTCGTGAACCTCTACCGCCATACCGACAGCCGTCCAATGGCCGCCATCCTTCGGAACGTTCTTCAACAGAAGTGCGAGTACAAAGCGATCCCCGTGCCCACGATTGAAGCTCTAGCAACTCATCGTGCTGATCTTGAGGCCATGTGGGCCGACATGCTGGGGCACCAGCTCCCCGTATTACCGCCGCTGAACGACTTCTGGGAGGCGCTTCCGGAGATATTCAAGTGGATCATGAGCGGCGCGGAAATACCGCAACGCGCCTACATCCAACATGGCGCGGGCGAAATCGCCGTGCGCACCCGCGTGCTGCCGATGCGAATTCCCGTGCGCGCGCGTTCCACGCTCGAAATCATCCGCTTCGCTGCGGCAAACCATCTGTGCATCGACCTCACCTATGACGGCACCGTGCGACGCATCGAGCCCTATTCGCTGCGGCAGACCCTCGAAGGAAACTTTGTGCTGCATGGTATCCGAAGCGATTCGGGAGACCACCGCTCTTACCGCGTCGATCGAGTGCAGGGAGCAGCCGTCACTTCACAGGTCTTCGCGCCACGCTACCTTGTCGAACTCACGTCGACCGGGCCGTTGCTCGTCGCCTCGCCCACCGCCGCCATGCCCCGCCTTGCTGGCGCTCCGCGCGCATCGGCTTCAGGTCGTCGGCAGGGGCCTACCTACATCTATCGCTGCCCAATCTGCAGAAGAACATTCAACAAGAAAAAGATGGACGGCTCGCTGAATCCGCATAAGCATCCTCGCGGCTATCCATGCTCCGGAAGATTTGGGGTATACGTGCGCACGAAATACTAGCAGCGGCCCATCACACATTGGCGTTGGGTTTCCAAATGCCGCCCATGTGCGGCGTATGCCTTGCACACCTCCAGCAAAGCCGTTACGGATTCGGAGTTAGTCGTCCGGGACGGGCATGCGTGTGATAACGTCCTTTATAACACTCTATGACTCTTTTCGACGAACAATCCCGCCAACCCCTTCCGCAACCCACCTTCGAGGACGTGGAACACGCCGGACGCAAAGGCTTGGTCGCCATGATCCCGTTAGTCGGCGGCGTCGGCTCCGAACTGATTGGGTTGCTCAGCTCCCCTGTGGCGCAAAGGCGCGATGATTGGTTCATCGACTTGGAGCGTCGTGTCCGGGAGCAGGAGGGCCGAGTTGATGGTTTTCGGTTCGATGATCTTGGGCAAAACCAGCAGTTTGTCTCGGCCGCGTTGACAGCGACGCAGGCAGCGTTACGCACGCACCAGCAGGAAAAGCTCGACGCCCTCAAAAATGCGGTTGTAAACGTCGCTCTCGGTCGTGAACCGGAGGCCGATCGCCAGCAACAATTTCTGGCTCTTGTGGACCGGTTTGCAGCCGCACACCTCATTTTGCTGCAATTCTTCAAGGACCCCGCCGCGTTTTTCCACAGCAAAGGATTTGCGGGTTCCTGAGGTTCCATTCTCCTCCCCGGAATTTCTCCGAAAGGTTATGGTCTATGACCTTATCAAAGATGCAATGCCTCAGCTCGTCGAACACGGCAAATCCGCCTCGGTACAGCGCACGGCAGCCGCCTACCAGTTCATCGAACTGATTTTGGAAGACCTGGTTTCAGCCAAGCTAATTGCGCTTGAAAGGCACCAAGAGACCTGGGCGGTGCCGAAATTTAACAACAATCGACAACCCACTCCAGTGCAGCCCCTTATCACGCACTTGGGCGAGGATTTCCTTTCATTCATCACGGGACCGGAGGCCAAATAATTGACTAACGACCTGATTCCATCCCCTGCCCCGCCCGTGTTTCAGCCGGCGCTGTCCACGCGCCGACGCCCAAGGCAGCCCAAGCGCGTGCTGGAATTCTTCACTGCTCAGATCAACAACGACCACACGCGCAAGACGTACCTGAACGCAACCCGCCGTTTTGCGGAATGGTGCGGCGGTCGCGGCATTGGCCAGCTCGCCGACGTGCATCCCTTCCACGTCGCCGCTTTCGTCAAGCACCGTGAGCTTCCGGCAAGCTTGCATGACGTCGCCCGGAAAGAACTGATAAGGTCAGTCTTGCACCCGAGGACTGACGATGCCACGACCGACCCCTGCCGTACCAACTGACCTGCAAGAACTGAGTGGACGTTTTGAAGATTGGCGTCGCACGCGGCGAGGGAAATTGCCGATTCCGGAGCCGCTGTGGGCGGCAGCCGCGGAGCTGGCTCGATCGCACGGCGTGTGCCAGACGGCCCAGGTGCTGCGATTGGAGTACAAAAAGCTCAAGCAGTTGTCGGACGGGGAAGCGGGCGGTAAGCCGGTTCGGCGTCGACGTGCTCCAGCGCCGGCAACATTTATGGAACTGGTGCCGCCACCGGCCGTGGCTGCGGAATGTGTCATCGAGTTGGAAGGGCCACGGGGCAAGCTGCGCATCCAGTGGAAAGGGACAACCGCGCCCGACCTAGCCGGACTCAGCCGCGTATTGTGGGAGTCGGCGTGATTCAGATCACGCCGCAGATGCGCATCCTTGTAGCGATCGAGGCGGTGGACGGAAGGAAGGGCATCGACTCGTTGAAGCGATTGTGCGAAGAGAAGCTGCAGGCCGATCCCTTCTCCGGCAGCCTGTTTGTGTTCCGCAGCCGGCGCGGCACGTCGATCCGTATCTTGGTCTATGACGGTCAAGGATTTTGGCTGGCTCAAAAGCGGCTTTCGAAGGGAAAGTTCATGTGGTGGCCGAGCGGAGACGAGTCCGCCCGGCGGCTGGAAGCCCACCAGGCACAGTTGCTGTTGGCAGCGGGCAACCCGGAGACGGCGGCGGCCCCGGTGTGGCGCAAAGTGAGTTGAAAGATTCCGCAACAAAAGACTTGCGTTCTGATTTTTTCTCTGGCATGCTACGGTCATGGGGGAAACGTGGCGCTACCGCGGCCAGGAGATCGGCAGCGACCAGATAGCGTTCCTGCGGGAGTTCATTCGCACCCATGCCGCCAGCAGCCGCTGGAAGCTGTCCCGGCAGCTATGCGAAGCGCTGGGATGGAAGCAGGCCAATGGCGCTCTCCGCGATATGGTTTGCCGTGGGCTGTTGCTCATGTTGGAACGGGCCGGCCAGATCGAATTGCCGCCCGTGCGCCGCCACATTCGTGGCCAGTGCCGGACCGGGCGCCCGCGGCCGGAAGCGGTGTTGCTCGACGATACCCCGTTGGTCATGCCATTGAAGGTGCTCGGCCCGGTGGACGTCCACCCAGTGCGGCGCACCGCCGATGAGCCGCTGTTCAACAGCCTGATGGAGCACTACCATTATCTGGGCTACGAGCAGCCCGTCGGTGAGCACCTGAAATATCTGGCTTGGGCGCAAGGCCGTCCCATCGCCTGCTTGGCGTGGAGTTCGGCGCCGCGTCATCTGGGCAGCCGCGACCGCTACATCGGCTGGGACGCGGAAGCGCGGCGGCGCAACATCCGTTTCATTGCCTATAACACCCGCTTTCTGATCCTGCCCTGGGTCCGCGTGCCGCATCTGGCGTCGCACATTCTGGGCAAGGTGACCCGCGCGCTGTCCGACGACTGGGAACGGATGTACGGCCATCCGGTGTACTTCGCGGAAACGTTCATCGATCCCGGGCGTTTTCGCGGCGTCTGCTACCGCGCGGCCAACTGGCAACCGCTCGGGTTCACTACCGGGCGCGGCAAAAACGACCACACCAACAAACCGAACCGCCCGATCAAGGAGGTCCTCGGCTTGCCTTTGACGCGGCGCTTCCGGGAGTATCTCAGCCGGGGATGACGATGAGACAGCGGATCGATGTGGACCTGGACGAACTGGATCAGATCATCGATCGGAGCAGGCATGCGCCGCTGAGCGAATGGGAAGGCCAGAAGCTTAAAACCGCGCTGCATGCCCTGGCAGAAGGACTGGCACGGAAACGGAGTACGGAGAAAACCAAGGCCGTTCTGCCGCAGAGTGTACCGCCCGTGGACCAGCCGGATCCCGGCGAGTCGGCTGGCCCGGGACATGGGCGCAATGGCGCCGCAGCGTTTACCGGCGCCCATCGGGTTGCCATCGCACACGCCACACTGCATTCCGGCGACCGCTGCCCGGCGTGCCGCCAGGGAAGGGTCTACCGCCAGAAAGAGCCGGCCACGCTGGTAAGGTTCGTGGGGCACGCACCACTGGAAGCCACCGTGTTCGAGATGGAGCGACTGCGCTGCAATGCGTGCGGAGAGGTCTTCACCGCTGAGGAACCGGAAACGGCGGGCGCCGACAAGTACGATGAGACGGCCGTAGCGATCATCGCGCTGTTAAAGTACGGGACTGGAGTGCCATTCAAGCGGTTGGAAAGGCTTCAGGCACATCTGGGGATGCCGCTGCCGGCGGCGACTGAGTGGGACCTGATGGCTGCCGCCGCGAAACTGCTTTGGCCGGTGCTCGAGGAATTAATCCGTCAGGCGGCACAGGGCAATGTAATGCACAACGACGATACGGGCATGCGGATTCTGCGCCTGGCGCGGGAGCCGGGCGACAAGCGGACCGGGACCTTCACCAGCGGTATCGTATCGAGGATGGGCGCCTGGACCATCGCGCTGTTCTTCACCGGATGGAAGCATGCGGGCGAGAATCTCGCCGATGTGCTGAAACAACGCGCACGCGAACTGCCGCCGCCGATCCAGATGAGCGACGCATTATCCCGCAACTCACCGAAGGTGGAAGGGGTGGAGCCCCTGCAGGCGAACTGTCTCGCGCATGGCAGGCGCCAGGTTGTGGATGTGGCGGACAACTTTCCGGAAGAATGCCGTTATGTGTTGGAGACGCTGCGCGACGTTTATCATCACGATGCCCAGGCGCGCGAGCAGGCCATGTCGCCGGAACAGCGGCTGCGCTTCCATCAGGAGCACAGCGAGCCGTTGATGAAAGGGCTGCATGAATGGATGGAGGCGCAGTTGGCGGAGCACAAGACAGAGCCGAACTCCGGGCTGGGCAAAGCGATTTCCTACCTACTCAATCACTGGACGAAGTTGACGCTTTTCCTGCGCCAAGCAGGGGCGCCCATCGACAACAATATCGTCGAGCGCGCCTTGAAGAAAGCCATCCTAAACCGCAAGAACGCACTCTTCTATAAGACCCTGCACGGCGCCGGGGTCGGCGATCTGTTCATGAGCCTGATTCATACGTGCGAGTTAAATGGCGCCAATCCGTTCGACTATCTCACCGAACTGCTGCGGCACTCCCCGGAACTGAAGCAGCGTCCGTCGGAGTGGATGCCCTGGAACTATCGCGACACGCTGGCGCGGCTGGCCAAGCCCGCAGCAGCGTAATATGATGAATCCTGCATGGCCGAAAAGGATCATCTGCGGCCAGGCTTGGGTGACATTCCGAAATGCCCGCCAAACAGGCCTTTCCGAAGGCAAAATCCGGTAACGTTTTTGGCCAGTCACGAAGACCAGCGAAAATGTTGCGGGTAGGCTTGTATGCCCGTGTTTCTACGAATGACCAGCAGACTCTGCCGATGCAGAACCGGGCGATGCGTGAATATGCCGCCCGGCGCGGCTGGACGATTGCCTTGCAGGCTCGCGAGGTGAACTCCGGCGCGGCACGGCGAGAAGCCCGCGAGAAACTGATCGAGGCCGCCCGGCGCCGGGAGATCGACCTGGTGCTGGTCTGGCGACTGGACCGATGGGGCCGGTCGGTAACCGATCTGCTGGCAACGCTTCAGGAACTGGAGCATCTCGGTGTCGGTTTCGTCTCCCTGACCGAGGCGCTGGATCTAACCACCCCAGCGGGTCGAGCGATGGCCGGCTTGCTGGCTATATTTGCGGAGTTCGAAAGGGAAATCCTCAGGGAGCGAACCCGAGCCGGGCTGGTACATGCACGGCAGAACGGGAAGCGTCTCGGTCGGCCGGCGACTGCGGCGGTGCATACTGCCGAGATTCGGAAACTGCATCGCGCTGGCGTCAGCAAATCCGAGATCGCCCGCCGACTGGGCGTGGGACGCACTTCGGTACGCCGCATCCTCTCAATCGCGGCAGGCAAACGAAGAAATCCATGAGCAAAATCGCTGACTACATGCAACAGAGGTTTGACCAAACATGGAGCCATCCCTCCTGGTTGAATTTACTGATTGTTCTGCCGTGGACCCTAGGCGTAGTCCTGGCAATCCACGAATGGGTCGTCGACCGGACGGTCGCCCAACGGGAAAAGACCACAGATGGCAGAATCACCGCCCACGAACCGGCAAATCACAACCGGTACGGGTACAGCTTTTCTGTAAGTGGTGAATCCTACAGCGGGTGGGAAAGCCCAAGGAAGGAAGAACCCCACAGCGGACAGCAAGTAACGGTCTTTTACGATCCTGCCGATCCGACCAAGAATGCCCTCACTGATTTCGCCGAGCTCGAAACGGATAGCCTGGGACCTGTTCCGATGCTGCTGTTCGGCATAGGGTCTGTCGCCCTTTTCATTCGTTACCGGCGGCGCCGCGGGAGGCCCGCGCCTCAAGCAGCTGGCGAAAACCAATAGCTCCCGGTGGCCCGGATTTATGACTGACATCGCGACTCGTCGTCTACGAGCAGGACGAATCGCAGTTTACGCAGCCCTGCCGAAAGGACACACTTCGCGAGCGTGATCTGCAGTGTGTTCTTTACCCGCTGGAGGGTCATTACTTGCTCCTGTTGCCGGAGCCTGCCGCTCAACTCTTCCTCAGTTAGGCCTGTGGCGGCGCACAAGCTGCTGAGAAAGAAACGCCGGTCCAGGGCGTCGTTGAGCCTGGCGCTGCCAGTCGCGGCCTCCTGTATCGCATTGTCCAGACCGCGATCGGTGGCGAGGTCATGTGAGTTGCAAAAATGCCGCGCTTGCCAACTGACCCATCGTTCCGCGTTTTGCAGCATGGTCTCGAACGCTTCCGCTCCCTGCGACCGTACGAGTTCATCGGGATCTTTGAATCCCGCCGGTAGGCTGACGACGTAAGGCCGGCACCCGGAGCGAGAAAGCAGATCCCCGGCATTGGCTGTCGCCGCGCGTCCGGCGTCGTCCATATCAAATGCAAGAAGGACCTCCTTGGCGCCGGAACGCTCCAATAAGTTGATCTGGGCAAGAGAGAGGTCGCTGCCGCCGACGGATGCGGTCTTAAAGCCGTAGGAGTTGAGGTAACGAGCGTCGAGCACGCCTTCGAGCAGAACAATTGTCTTAGCACCGCGTATGCCGGTAAAGCCGATGAGCCCCTCGCTCTTGACAAGGCCTGCGGAATACTTATACTTGGGAATCCCCTTGGCGCTGACTTGTTCCGCGGGCAGCACAGTACGTCCCACTATGCCAACGGTCCGACCCGCGGCATCCTCCCAGGGGATGATGAGAGTGTGCGTTTCCCCGAATCCCCCTGTGAGCAATCCGGAATTGCGGATTGCTTTTTCAGCGAACCCTAGACTTTTGACTCGTCAGAAGAAATCGTGGGTGGATTCGGGCTCGGGTAGCTTGCCAAGTGAGTGATAGAGCGCGAGTTCGAGGACCCGGAAGGTGCGGAAGCCGTAGGATTTTCTCATGGTGACTTTGGCTTTGTTGTTCAGGCCCTCGACGACGCCACTGGAAAGAAGCTTTTGGGCGCGGAAATAGTTGAGGATCAGCTCGCGGTGCTGACGCAGTGACCGGGCGATCTTCTTCATGGGTTCGATGCGGGAACGCATCGTTTGCCGGCACCACTCATCGAGAAATTTTCCAGCCCAAGCTGGCGAGTTGTAATCCCAGAGTTGTTGAAAAGCTTCCTTGAGCAGGTAAGCGCGCACGGTCCTCAAGTTATACCGGAGCAGGTCTCTCAGGCGGAACCGCTGTTCGGTTTGCAGATTCTCTTCGCGTTTGAGCAGGAGCCAGCGCGACTTCTTCAGTAGCGGTGTTTGGCCTTCGCTCGCCATGCGGCGCGATTCTCCGGCGCGCACTTCGTCGAGGGCCTTGTTCATTTTGGCTACGATATGGAAACGGTCGAGGATATGCAGGGCCTGGGAGCATTTCTCGCGGATGACTTTCAGATAGGGTTCCCACATGTCCGAGCAGACGAACACGATCTTGGAGGTGATTTCTGCACCCATGGTGGTGAAGAATCCCTGAAAAGACTCGATGGTTCTCTCCTTGCCGACCCAAAGCAAACGGGTGACGCTATCGATCTGATAAACCAGGGTCAGGTACTTGTGGCCTTTGGCGTACTGGATTTCATCCACCCCGATGGCATCGATCTGGCCGAGCGTGCGGTGCTCCAGTCCGAAGGCGACCACATGTTCGACGGAGTCGCAGACCTTGTCCCAGGAGGTGCGGAACGCCTCGGCTGTTTCTTTCCACGAAAGCCGCCGCGCCCAGCGGGCCAGAAACAGCATGTAGACATTCGTCAACTGGTGCTTGCCGTTGCCCCAGGGAACTTCCTCGACAACTACCGCTTGGCAGCGGCGGCAATCGACGCGCCGCATGGCGTACAGCAGGAAGACCAGGAATCCCCAGAATGGGATGAAGTCGTAACGCCTTTCCGCGAGTTGATCATAACCGGGCGCCGGCTGATGGCAGCGGGAACAAACCGCTGCCGAACCCTTGCGCGGACGCACGGCAATTTCGATGCTCTTGTGATCGGAACTGAATTCGGCATGCTGGTAAACGAAACCCCGGAAATGATGGCAGCGGTTTAAAATCGTGATGAGTTGTAGCATGGTGAAAAAGGCAGCGGCGAGAACTCCCAGGATAAACCGCGCCACTCTTGCGGCGGCCGCGGACCTGGAGCGTTACTGCCGTGGCCTGAACGATTGGCCGCGCTCGTGGATGGGATGGGAAAAGGACCTGCCGCCGGGCGAGAAACTCGTGGCCTGCTTCCGGCCATTCCTCGAATACCTGGTGACGTGCGCGGATCTGTCGCCGAAGACCATCCAGAAGCACGTCGATAATCTCTGGGCGCTGGGGGGAGAGATCATCCGGGATCTGAACGAAAACCCTCCTCTGAGAAGGAAAAACATCAAACAGATTCTCTTCGATGTGATCGATGAGGATGGCGGCCCACTGATCTACGGCGTCAGCTCAGAGCAACAACAGCGGTCCTTTGATACCACCTGCCGTAAGTTTCTCCGATTCCTCGGTCAGCCTCCCCGCTAAACCCGTCAAAATCACCCACAAATTCTCCTGACGAGGCAGACTTTTGAGGTGTTTCTGTAGCGCCGATTTGCTTGTGTACGCGCCCAATTCCATCGCATCGATGCCGGTTTCGGAGTAGCCCCTGTTGAGAAGGTAGTCTTTCACCGGCCTGCCAGTGTCCTTTTTCAGGGCTTGGACGAAGAAGCTCTGGGCGCTTTCGAGGATGTCCGCTTTGACGGTGTAGTCGTGATACCGTGCTTGGTCATAGCGGGAGACATTAAAGTCGGCGGCATGGGCCAATGTCAGCACCGCATCTTTGAAATCGAGGCCCTTGGTCTTCTTCAGGTAGGCGATCCAGTCTCCCGCCTCATTGCAATGCCAGCACCTCCACACGGGCTTGTCGCGGTTGTATGAGAAGTGGCGCTCTTTGTGGCAGAAAGGACAGGTAACCAGAGTTTCCCTACCGCCCTTTTCCTTCTTCCGGGCACCGCCGATATCCGAAAACAACTGATCCTGATATCCGCCTGCCAGCAAGGCGGCGTAGATCGCCTGAACGTCATCAACCATGTCTGTCTCCGAGTCTGATGATTTATTGAGGGGAGCCTCTGAAAAGGCCAAAGGCCCGCCGGGTGTGGCCAGCGGGCCTCGATTTTCCGTTTAGAATGAAGGTTGTATTGATTGACGAGCCGAGCCTTGCAACTACCTTGCAGACAGTTGGTACGTGATTTGGCACTCCAGTGTCGCGGTCACGTCGCGGCTTTCGACGGCAGTATAGGTTTTATAGGTTTTGCATGTTCGTGTCGTCCGTAAGTTACAGACTCCAAGAGCGTGCGTCGAGTTCGAGTCCCGCCCGGCTCACCATTGTTAGAATCAATAACATACATCAAAATCATTGACTGCATGTGTAATTGGTGTGTAATGGGAGCCTAGAGGTTTCGATAAAATATTGCTTTTCACACCATGCTCAGTTAAAGCTATTGATGTGGCTACGAAAAAAGCCATTACGCTGCAAGAGCACGCCAACAGGATTGCTCCACTGGGTGATAAGGCCTCCATGCAACGTACTGCGAAAGAGCGCACGGAGTTCGCCCGCTCCGGAGGCCTGGTCGGCGGCCGAGCCCGCGCGCGCACGCTTACCGCTCAGCAGCGAAAGGAAATCGCGCGGAAGGCCGCGGCGGTGCGGTGGGGAAATCCGAAGACGCCACTGGGGCAGTGATCAAGGCCGGACCCACGGAGGCGCGACGGTCGCCTTCCAAAAAGCCTCAGCAAAAATACCCGGAGGCGCCCTCAGTTTAAAACGGACTTTGCGAGACTTCAGGTGCCTCCGAAAACTGTCACGTTTTGAAAAGGAGAACACCAGCCATTGGGTACTTCGCCTGTCAATCGTCGACTTCAAGGAAGTGGCATCAAGTCATCGCAACCTGCGCGTCGATCCTCAATGACTAGCCCGAGCGGCCTAGTGGCGGAGGAAGTGCGAGAAGTTATCTCTGGGTTCGCCCGTGCCCCTTCCACGCCTATTGGCCTGTCCCTGTGAGCTTGACCTCTTGCGTCGTATGATGCCACTATCAGTAACGGTGACGGTACCCGTACGCGTGCGCGTTTGCGTTGGGTTGAATGCAACTCTGACCCGGCGCCAGCGCGGTTGTGCAGTTGCTCGTGTTGGCGAAGTCGCCACTGACCGCAATCTTCTGAGATGGCCAGACTGCCGTTGCCGCCATTAGTCACGGTGACGTCTTGTGCCGCGCCGGTCTGCCCGACCTTTGCGGCGGGGAATGTCAGAGATGTCTTCGACAATTCCGCGACAGGTTACTCGGTACCGGTTCCGGTCAGCGCCGCGCTTTGCGGACTGCCCGTACCGTCATCGGCTACCCGAAGCGTGGCATAGCACGGGCCCGCTGCGGCCGGTTTAAATACCAGCACCACCAGGCAACTGGCACCGGCGCCGAGAGTAGCTCCGCAATCATTAGCTGCGGTGAAGTCGCTGGAGTTTTTGCCAACGATACCGATCTTGGAGATAGCCACCGCAATGGCGCTGGCATTTGTGACCCGCACATACTTCTTCGGGCTGGACTCACTAACACCAATTTTGCCGAATGACACAGCCGTGGGCGCCAGAGTAACAGTGACGACCCCGGTTCCCGAGAGACTCACGGCTTGGCTGCTACCAGGCGTATTGTTGGAGTTGTCGGTGAAGGTGAGAGCTGCAGACTCGGCGCCGGCAATGGACGGATCGAATGTGACGCTTACCGTGCAGCTCGCGCCTGCCGCGAGTTGTGCAGGCAGCGTACCGCAAGTATTGGTCTGCGGGAAGTCAGCCGCGTTGGCCCCACTGACGGCGATGCCGGTGAGAGTGAGAGGACCGCTGCCGGTGTTCACCAGTACGACGTTTTGCGCCGCGCTGGCGACTCTCGCATTTTGGCTGCCGAAACTCAATGAGTTGGTGGATGGCGTAGCTACCGCCACGGCGCCCAACAACACCGAGATGCTGGCGGAGTTGGCATTGGCCGTGGCCACATCCAGCATCCCGTCATCATTCCAATCGGCTAGGGAGACCGACTGTGGATTCGTTCCGGCCGCTACCGCGGGACCGGCTGCCGTGAACGTTCCGTCTCCCTTGCCGACTAATATCGTGACCGAATTGCCGGACATGTTGGCTACAGCCATGTCCAGCTTGCCGTCGCCGTTCAGATCGCCAACTGCGATGCTGCCGGGCCCCGCGCCGGTAGCCGGCGCGGCAACCGCTGTAAAGGTCCCATTTCCGATGCCTAACAGGATCGACACGGTGTTGCTGCTGGAGTTGGCCACGGCCAGATCCAACTTGCCATCCCCATTGAAATCGCCCGATGCCAGACCGAGCGGCTGGCTTCCGGTAGCCACTGCGGGTTGTACCGCGAATCCGCCTTGGCCATTTCCCAACAGAGCCACAACTGTGTTCGCCTGGAAGTTGGAGACCGCCAGGTCGACGTTCCCGTCGCCATTGAAATCCCCGGCCACGATATCCCAGGGCGCACCCTGATTGGTGGTGATGGGATAAAACGGATTAAGAGCGGCATTGCCTTGGCCGATCAGGATGGAAATAGTCCCGTCCAGGTTGGCGGTGGCAATGTCCAGGATGCCGTCGTTATTGAAATCGGCCGTCGTTCCGAATTGCGGTTCGCCGCCGGTCATGTTGCCCAACGGTAAACCCGATCCTTGCGGATCGTACTGTTGTGGCGCGAACCCGCCCTGGCCGTTGCCCAACCAGATAACTACGCCGAACGGCTGGCAGAGTACCGCGATATCCAGTTTACCGTCGCCGTTGAAATCGCCGGCCACGGTGGAAAAAGGCGCCACGGTCACAGGTTCGCCGGGAGATGGGTAAACTACCGCCGCGGATAGCTCCGCAGACTGGGTGAAAGTGCCATTGCCTTGGCTTAAGTAGACCACCGTGGCCCCACCATTGGTGGCCACCAGGTCCGGTTTACCGTCGCCATTGAAGTCCCCCACCGTGAGCTGCTGGACGCTGGCTATGGCGCTGAACGGCGAGCCGGGCGCGTTGATGTATTCGGGTGTCCCGGTGGCGGCACTCGCTGTCGGCAGGAACATCACATTAGAAGCGGCATCGCCGGGATTGTCGACGGTGATGGATTGGGTTCCGGCGCCGGTGATCAAACCGGCGGGGATCACGCCCTCGATCCCCGCGCCCGTAACTGATGTCGTGAGAGCCTGCCCGTTCAGGCGGACCACGGAAGCGGAATTGAAATTGGCCCCTTCCAGCGTCAGCGTAAAGCCGCCGTTTGCGGCCGAACTGAGCAGACTCACCGGAGAGAGGCTATCCAGGAACGGCGCCGGATAACCCGCGGAACCGGAAAGGGAAATCGCCTGCGTCGCGCCACTCACACCCAGATTATTGTCTGTGAGAGTTACGGCAGCGGAAAGCGCGCCGTTCGTTTTAGGCGCGAAAGTGACATACACATTGCAAGTGGCGCCCGCCGCCAGGCTGGAGGATCCGTAAGTACACGCGTTGGCGCCCGCGACCAGCGCGAAGTCTGTAGGGTTCGTTCCGGTGATAGCCACGGCCGTGAACACTACCGGATCGGCCCCTATGTTTGTCACCACGGCCGATGCAGTCCCGGATGTCTGCCCCACTTGTAAATTGCCGAAAGCCAGGCTGTTGGTCGAGAAAGTCAGGTCGGGAACGTTGGGCCCTACGCCCGTTCCGGTCAGCTTCGCGGTTTGGTTCGTGCTCTGGTTCGAGTTGTTGTCCGCAACGGTCAAAGTAGCCGTCTCGGCTTTTTCCGTTGACGGAGTGAAAGTGACCGCAATCTGGCACGCAGCGTTCTCCGCCAATTGGGCGCCGCAGGAGTTGGATACGATTTTGAAGTCGTTCGGCCCCGCGTTAGTACCGGGCTGGATCGTGATGCTGCTGATTGCCAGCGCTTCGGAGCCGTTGCTTTCGAGTGTCTCCGTCATGCTGGCACTGGTTGTGCCCATGACGGTGTTGGGGAAGGCCAGCTTCCCGCTTAGCGCCCCCAAAGACACCAGGTTGTTCCCCACCAGAGAATAATTCTCCTCATCGATAAGCGACCCTCCCGCGTTGCCGTAAAAAGTCAGGTTTGCGGTGACGTCTCCCACATACGGCGCAGCATTATAGGCCAACTGGACCTGGCACGACGACCCGGCCGCCAATGTCGCCGGGCAGTTATCCGACCCGAGAATAAAGTAACCTAATCCCGATTCGTCAGTGATCATCGGCGTTCCGCTAAAGATCAAAGGCAGGCTTCCGGTGCTGCTGACGGTTACCGTCTGGGGCGGGCTGGTCTGCGGGGCTTGCTCGTTGATCACCAGCGAAGGAGGCGAAAACGTAATTGCCGATCCCTGGAAATAAACCGCCAGATCGGTCGAGTTCTGGCCGATGCTGGCTATATCGACCTTGCCGTCCAGGTTGAAGTCGGCTGCGGCTAAAGTCGCGCTTGGATAAAACTGACCGTAAGCGTTCGGGGTGATCACTGCCGGCCACGCGCCATCGCCATCGTTGACCAGGACGCTTGCCGAACTCCCAAACAGCATCAGATCGAGATACCCGTCGGTATTGAAATCCCCGGCCTGAAGTGCAGTGGTACCGGGTGGCGCCTGTGCCGCCGTGTAGGTGTTGAACGTGCCGTTCCCGGCGCTGGAGAAGATCTTCACCGAAGAGGATTCCAAGACCGCCGCATCCACCAGGCCATCGTTATTGAAATCGCCCAAAACGACCTGGATGGGCCCTTCCGCGTCGGAAATCGATGTGGCTGAAAAGTTGGGCTCCCCCCCAATCGACAGGACCAGTTCTTCTGAAGTGCTGGTGATCGCGAGAATGTCGCTGATCCCATCCTGGTTGAAATCCGCCGCCACCAGGCCGAGCACGGGGGTGCCCAGGTTGGCGCTGAACGTGGAGACCTGCTGGAACAAACCGTTTCCCTCGCCCTTGTAGAGATAGATAGAGTCACCGGCCGCTACGGCCAAGTCGACAGTGCCCGCGCCCGTGAAGTTCCCGATGGCAAGAGCGGTCGCCTGCGCCGGAAGTGGTGTAAGGACCGGGCTCGAAAACTTCTGAGTCGCACGGGACCCGGCGCTCTGGTTCAAAAGCACTGCAAGATAGAGATCGGTGTTGCCCGTACAGGCGGTGGCTCCTGCGCCGCATGCAGTGGCGATGACCACATCCGGGCGCCCGTCTCCGTTGAAGTCTCCCGTGGCGATGGCGCTCGCGTAATCGCTGGTTGGGTATTGCAAACTCGCGGTGAAATCGTAATCGTGCGGGCCCCATTGGAGGACAGGGCCGTTGGTGCCGGTCTCGGCGTTAAGAACGATCAAAAATGCGTCGCCACTCGGCTCGAAACTTCCGCGCGCGGTGGTCGCAATCTCGGGATGGCCGTCACCATTGAACGATGCAATGGCCAGCCCCGCGAACATGTACGAAAACTCGCCAGGAGCAGTCATCCCAATGTTCGGATTGTGGGTCGAAACCGGCACGGACACGGCGTTGGAGATGGCCCCTACATCGTTCGAGACCGTCACCAGCAGCCCGGTCGGAGACGACGGCGCGGTGTAGTTTACCTGAAGGTCGATCTGGCTCACGAGAGTACTCGGCACGGTTGAACCGTTGATTTGGACGCTCGGGCCATTGTTGAAACCGTATCCGGTGATGGTCAGTTTCACCTGCGCACCCGGCGCCATGCTCGGCGGATTAACCGCCTGAATGTGTGGCGTTTGGAACTGTGCGGCGGCAGTGGACAGCGCCGCCATGGTAAGGAAACCCAGGCAAAACAGTCGGTTTTTCATCGCAAGTACCCTCTGCTTAGGGAGTATGCGGTTTCCAGCGCGGGAACTCGATGCCCTCCGCCTGAATCGTTTCTGAATTATTTCTGAACGCGAAGTATGATGATAAATAAGCACTTTGATGGACACGGCACCTTACAAGCTGCGCTTCGGGCCGTACGAAGCCGACCCCCAAACCGGTGAATTGCGCAGGCACGGGGTGCGCATCAAACTTGCAACCCAGTCATTTCGGGTAATGCTATTGCTGGCCGAGCATTCCGGTGAACTTGTCACCCGCGCGGACATCCGTCTGGCGCTGTGGCCGCATGAGACGGTGGTCGAATGGGAACACAGCATCAATACGGCGATCAAGCGAATCCGCGCGGCGCTGGGCGACTCGGCGGACAACCCTCGATATGTGGAGACACTGCCTCGCCGGGGTTACCGATTCCTAGCCGCTGTGGAACGGGTGGCTGCAATTTCAGGCAATGTTAGCCCCCCGCAGTCCGCGGCGCCGGTGGTCTCCACCCGCCCGGACAGCAGCGACCCTGTTGGCCAGACTATTTCCCACTACCGAGTGCTGGCTTTGCTCGGTCATGGCGGCATGGGCGTGGTATACCGCGCCGAAGACACCATGTTGGGGCGGCCGGTGGCCCTCAAGTTTCTGCATCCGGACCTCGAGTCGGATTCGGCCGCGGTGGAGAGGTTTCAGCGCGAGGCGCGCACTGCCTCGTCGTTAAACCACCCGAATATATGCACCATTTATGAGGTCGAAGTTTTTCGCGGACGCGCCTTTCTGGCGATGGAACTGCTTGAGGGCGAAACCCTCCGCGACCGGATTGCCCCGGCGTTTTCGCGGCCCGGCTCACCACCCGGGTTTTCGTCCAAGAGGCTGCTGGATCTGGCGATCCAGGTGGCGGGCGCGCTGGAGGCGGCTCACGAACGCGGCATTATTCACCGGGATATCAAACCCGCCAACATTTTCCTGACCCGCGACGGCGCCGTCAAAGTTCTCGATTTTGGACTTGCCAAACCCGGGCCTCGGCGCTTGCACGACGGCTCGACGCCGATCATACCTGGCTCGCACCCCGCCTCGGAGCCGTTGACTGTAACCGGCTTCACTCCGGGAACCATCGCTTACATGTCGCCCGAGCAGAAGCGCGGCGAAGATCTGGATGCACGCACGGATCTATACTCTTTTGGCGCCGTGCTCTTCGAAGCGGCCGCCGGTGAGCGCACGCCGGACCACTTCGACGCTAATTTCCTGCCGCCGTCCCTCGCCGGGAGGCATCCCTCAAAGCTCTGGGAAATCATTGGGCGCCTGCTCGATCCGGATCGCGCCATGCGGTATCAAACCGCGGGAGACGTAGCCAGTGAGCTTAAGCGCCTGAAGAGGGATATTTCCAGCACGCCCCATCCGTCGCTGCCGGCGGCGCCCACGGACACCCGTCCGTCACCGGCGATCGAACGAAGGAGACCCCGCCGGGGTCCGGGCGCCTGGGCAGCCATAGCCGCCGCGCTGATCCTGCTGGTGATGGCAGCCGGTTATTACTGGCTTTCACACGTCCGGTCCGAGCCGGGGCGGGGAGCATTGCGGGTTCAGCCCCTCACCGGAATGTCCGGTCTCGAGGACGATCCGGCTTTCTCGCCGAACGGCAGGCGCGTGGCTTTCTCGATGCAGGCTGGCAGTCCGGCCCATATTTATGCGAAGTTGATCGGGGGTGGGCCGCCGTTGGCGTTGACCAGCGGGGCGGCATTTGACATCAGTCCCGCTTGGTCGCCGGACGAAGGATCCATTGCTTTCCTGCGTGACGGACCCCCCGCGCCTGAAGTCTGCCTGGTGCCGGCGCTGGGCGGTGCCGTGCGACGGGTGACCTCCATTCAGCCGGCTGCGCCCGACCGGGGATCACGTGCGGTATCCTGGTCGCCGGACGGATCGGCGCTGCTGATTTCCGATCGCGCCTCAGCCCGGGAGCCGGCGGCGATTTTTCTTTTACAATTGAAAACCGGAGAGAGACGAAAGCTGACGTCACCCCCGGCGGGGGCGTACGGGGATGGCAGCCCGGAGGTTTCTCCCGATGGCCGCACTCTCGCATTCATTCGATGGTTGAGAAACTCGGTCAGTGATATTTACTTGCAGTCTCTGGCTGGTGGCCCACCACGCCGGCTGACCAATGACGGAAAGCGTCTGGCGGGCTTCGCGTGGAGCGCCGACAGCCGCATGATCGTGTTTTCATCCCGCCGGGGAGCATTGCCGGGTCTGTGGAAAATTCCATCCGGCGGCGGAACGCCTGAGCCGCTGGCGGGCGTCGGCGAGGATGCCGTGACGCCCGCCATAGCGCATGAAGGAAACTCGCTCGCCTATACGTATCAGTTCGAGAATACTAACCTATGGCGATATCCGGGTCCCCGATGCGCGGCTCCGTGCACTGAAACCGCGGCGGTCCTGGCCCCCTCGCCAAGGCAGGATATCAGCGGCGTTTACTCGCCCGACGGAAAACGGATCGCCTTCAGCTCCGACCGCAGCGGATCGTTTGAAATCTGGGTATGCGATAGCGACGGATTGCACCAGCAGGAGTTGACGTCTTTCAGAGGGCCGGTCACGGGCACGCCGCACTGGTCGCCCGACGGGCGGTCGATCGCATTCGATTCGCGCCCGGGCGGACACTCTGCCGTATTCACGATCGGCAGCGAAGGAGGGGAGCCGCGCCAGGTGACGGATGGACAATTCGACGACATCGTCCCGAACTGGTCGCACGATGGCAAACAGATCTATTTCTCGTCGAATCGAGGTGCGGGCAGCCAAGTTTACCGGATCTCAGCAGCGGGCGGGATACCGTTTCAGGTGACGCGGAAGGGCGGATTCGATCCGGCCGAATCGGCTGACGGGGCCTGGCTGTACTACAGCAAGGAGAATTCGGGCATTTGGCGTTTGCCGCTTGACACAGCGGGCGAGGAAGAACAGGTGTGGAAAGGGTTTGCGTCGCGCTTTTGGACCATCGCCGCCGGCGATCTGGTTTTCCTGGATTTGGGCGCCAGCCCGCGCCGCAGGCTTTGCGTATTGGACCTCTTGACCAGGCGCATAAGACGGTTAGCGATTCCAACGGGGGAAATGGCTTGGGGCGCATCGGGTTTATCGGTGTCGCCGGATGGCAAATCGCTACTTTACGCGCAACTCGACCGTCTGGTAAGCCAGATCAATCTGGTCGAAAACTTCCGGTAAGGCGGAACGGGTCGGCGTGATCACGTAGTTCGACACATAGTCAATGCGGCTGGCGTCGACATCGCTCCGCGCGGCCAGCGGATCGATGCCCCGCCGGATATCGATCACGGCCTGAATATGGATGTCCCGGTCGTTGTCACTGTCGTTCAGCGAATTGAAACTTTCGAAATCATCGGCCGTCTTTCCGCCCAACGTGGTTGGCGGATGTCCCGCCCGGCTCACCATTAAGTACTCCTATTTTTCATGCAATCAGCGACATCGCCTGGTGCGTGTCGGGAATACGCCGCCACCCCGTTTTGGACTGGCGTATCCTGGTACGCCGTGTCGCCGCCCCAGCGGGTGCCAACAACGGTGTTGTGTCGTATGAACGGCCGCTAGTGCGCGCGGCCCGCCGGCGCCGGGACCGCAACACGCGACATCGCGGGCCGGGACACTCCATCCGGCATAATGGTTGCGGCCAGCAGCACAACGCCGGCGAAGAGCAACGTGTCGGCGACATAGTTGATGCCCTCCAGTAGGGCAGGCTCGGCCGCCGTGAGGAAGATGGGCAAATAAAGGAACAAAACCAGCAGCGCGAGCACTGCGCCGAGTAACGTGGCAGCGAGGCGAGCGCGCCTGCGGTACACCAGCATGGCCGCCCCGGAAATGAGTAGCGTGGCCCCCGTCAGGTATCCCCAAAAAGCGCGTATGGGGACCCAGTCCGGTGTCACCTTTGCGAGGGGAACGCCGGGCGCGAATTCCGGATGCAGGAAGTGTTCGACCGCGAAGAAAAGGAGAGGCACGGCAACCAAGACTCCCGCCACGATCCGCATGGGCTTCATCGCAGTGGCGGCCAGCGCAAACGCCCCACCGGCGAAGGCCAGGTCTCTGAGAGCGACTGCCCAGAGTATCCGGTTTTGCGGGTTGGCGGCGACGTTGGGGAGATGGATCATCAGCACGAAGCAAATAAACATAATTCCCACGAGCATCGCCACCATGCGGGCGTGGATCGTCCGCAGCGCAATGCCGATGCCCGCGGAGATTTCCGCGAAGCCGACGAAATAGGTCCAGAACATATGCGCCGGCATCCACGGCGGAACGATCTGGGAGATCGATCGGGAATTTGTGAAATGCTCGGCGCCGAAGACCGCCAGCGGCACTGAAAAGAAGATAGGTCCAAACACGATTACCTTCTCCAGCCCCTTGGCTGCCGGGAAGGACTTTCTTGCGGCAAACAGACCGCCCACCAGAGTCAGGACGCCTGCGAAGCATGGCCAGAAGATCAAGCGCGATAACACAGGCACACCTCGATTCGGATCTACGGATTAAGACTATTCTACGAGGAAACGGGGCACGTGTTCGCACTCGCCAGTTTCATCGAATCCACGCGCCGGCGACCCCTTGGCGCCATTTGACGGACGCCGTTTTTCGAACGAGTCCGCCCCGTGGCGAATGGAGGCTCCAGCTCAATCGGCAGTTACTTGGCTGGGGCGTCCGGTGTGACGGGTTGGGAAGGCGGCGCGTTCTTCAATTTAGCGAGAGATTCATCCACGCGCTTCTTGAAGTCGTCGCGATCGTTGTGCTCCCATCCGCTGAAGTTTGAGACCACGTGCATCCCGCCCGCCGCACCCTGCGGCACCAACGTGACGTGGTTGGTTCGCTTGCAGGATCGCTCCGCTTAGGTGCTCTTGTAGGTCTCGGCGGCCGCCGGCAGAACAAGAGCAAACGAGATGAAAGCCACCACCACATGGAGCAACCGCCGGCGGCGGGATCGTTTGCGTGGAAGGGGGAATGGGGAGTGGAACTATCTTTGGCGCCTTGGCGGCCGTGAAAACCGTTTGTGAAGGCACCACCTGTCACGAGCAAGGTGCTCTCGGTAGTAACCATGGAACGGATTTGAGCGGCGTGACCAGCGTACCCGCGGGCGCGAGCAGTGGAAAAATACTGTAGGACAGACCTCCTGGCCTGTCCTCGACGAGCGAAGGTAGCCAAAGAGCGGGCCTGCGAGGCCCGCGCAGGCTGCGAGCCTGCCCCACGACGGCAGGCAGAATTGTCTCAGAGCTGCCTGTGGCTCAGCTTGTACTTCCCTTTGAGGTCCGCCAGCGCGGATCGGACGGCGTCCGGCGGTGGTTTGTAAGCCCGCAGTAAGGCGTCCAGTTCCGCGATGCCGGCCGGATACGAGTCGCCCACATAGGTTTTATCGTGACGGAAGTCCATGAACTGGGGCACGCAACGTTCCAACGAAGCGCGCATATCCTGAAGCAGCCTCTGGCGCGTGGCCAGTTGCGTGATCAGCCCATCGCGGACTGTCTGCGGATACTCCTGTTTCAAGGAGAGATCGTAGAAGGACTGGCGCACACGGCCTAATTCCGCGCCGATTTCCGCCGCCGATTTCGCAAGCTGCGCGGCCACGGTAGAGTTTTGATCCAGTTGCGCGCCCCGGCCCGCGCCGTTGGCGATGATGTCTCCGGCCCACCCGCGCAAGCCGCTGACGAACTCTTTCTCAACGGAATTGGCCGTCGCAAGATTGGCTTGATTCTTCTCGAGAACCTGGGAGAGCTGGACTGCTTCTATCCGCTCCTGCTTGCCGCATCCCGAAGCGAACACGACAGCCGCCAGGATCATCCACCCATATCGAGCTTTCAAGGTAACTACCTCTCTTTATCCGAGGATAGTATAGGTGGTTTCTCCGGCGGAGTCTATGGGTGGCAAGGGGCGCTTAACCGCTCCCGGGAAACCGCTCCCTCACGGTCGCGGCTCAGTAACGGTCGCGGCTCAGTAACGGTCGCGGCTCAGTAACGGTCGCGGCTCAGTAACGGTCGCGGCTCAGTAACAGTCGCGGCTCAGTAACGGTCGCGGCTCAGTAACAGTCGCGGCTCAGTAACAGTCGCGGCTCAGTAACGGTCGCGGCTCAGCAACAGTCGCGGCTCGGTAACAATCGCCACCACTATTTTCCGTGATAGGCGACTCTCCACACGGTGTTCGATCCATCGTCGGTGAAAATCAATGCGCCGTCCTGCGCCACGGCCACGCCCACTGGGCGGCCCCATACATCGCCGTTCGGAGTCACAAAGCCAGTGACAAAGTCCTCGTACTCTCCGGTGGCTTGGCCGTTCTTCAAAGGCACGCGAATGACTTCGTATCCCGCGCGGGTGGACCGATTCCAGGAGCCGTGCTCGCTGGCGAAAGCGTCGCCATCGTATTCGGATGGAAATTGGTGGCCGTCGTAAAACGTCATCTCAAGTGACGCATTGTGCGGCTGCAGCAGTACATCCGGCACGATCACTTTATTCTGCAACTCCGGATGTTTTCCCTGCTGCCGCGGGTCCCAATGGCCGCCGATGTAGAACCACGGCCAGCCGTAAAATCCGCCCTCCTGAACATGCGTGATGTAATCCGGGACTATGTTGTCGCCCAGCCCGTCGCGCTCGTTCACCGATGCCCACAGCACGCCGGTGGCGGGGTTCACGGCGATGCCCACCGGATTGCGGATGCCCCACGCATACACGCGCAAACCGCTGCCATCCGGATTGAACTCCAGGATGTCGGCGCGATGGAATTCCACCTTGTTGTTATCCGTATCGTCGTCGTTTGAATGCGAACCCACGGAGACGAACATTTTGCGGCCATCGGGAGTGAAGGCGATATCGCGCGTCCAGTGACCGCCGCCGGTCAGCCGGCCGCCGGAAGGAATGTCGGGAACGATGGTCTGCGGAGCGCCGCGCGCCTTCAGGTCGCCGTTCGTGTAAGCGAAGCGCACCACGGAGCCGGTGTTGCCGACGTAGACGTACTGTGGATGCGGACCAGGCGGATAGAAGGCGATGCCAAACGGCTGCGTCAAGCCTTCCACGAAGATCGATACGGTTTGGGCCTTGCCATCCTTGCCCAATCCGCGCAGCACCCGGACGCGGCCCGGCTCGCTTTCGGCCACGAACAGATCGCCATTGGGCGCGCGCCGGATCAGGCGCGGGTTGGTGAGACCCGTTACATATTCCGTCACCGTGAACCCGGGCAACGTATGCGGCCAGGCGTCCGCGGGACGCGGCACGATGTGCGGACGGTTATCGGCCGACTTGGTCTGGTAAGGCTGCGGCAGGTCCGCGACCGTGATCTTACGGATGGTGCCCGGCGACTCCTTCTTGTAATCGGTGAAGGCGGCTTGCGACTGCTCCACGTGCGCGCCCGGGGGCAGTCCCGCTTTCGATGGCAGCGCCAGAAATCCGGCCACAAATCCCGCGGCGGCCACTGCGCCTGCCGCAATTCCAAAGTGCGAACGTAGCATTTGTTTCATTCTCCTGACCTTTTAGAAACTCGCGCAAAATGGGCCGCCTCGCGCCGCTATGGACAGCGGAGTTCCTCTCCCGTATGGCGGCGCGGACACGCGCCCCTTGCGCTTAAGAATTGGAAGTTACGCGCGCCAAAAAGTTTCAGGTTCATTTCGAACGGGCGGTATCCAGCGGTTCGTAAATAACGAAGGCGAAGCGCTGCGAATCGGGCGACCAGGAGTTCACGTTGATGGTGCCCTGGCCTCCAAAGAACGTCGTCAGTACCTGTATGCCGGGTGACTCCGCGGGCCGCGCGCCCGGCATGGGCATGATGCGCAACTGGGTGCCGGGCATGCGGCCGTCATGTGTGGCCGTGCCTTTCGGGAACGACAGGAAGAGCAGCCATTTGCCGTCCGGCGAGGGATGCGGAAACCAATCCTCCATGTCGTCGCTGGTGATGCGCTGGGCCTTCTCGTCGTGGGGGCCGGCGCCGTCCGCGGGGATGCGCCAAATGTCCCATTTGCCGGCACGATCGGAATTGAAATAGATCCAATGGCCGTCAGGCGAATAGTCGGGGCCGTCGTCATAAGCCGGGTTGGAATCGAGCTGCTCGGATGGGCCGCCGGAAGCAGGCACGCGGAAGATATCGAAGTTGGCGGGCGCGGCGTTCGGGCCGGGGTGCTGCAGCACATAAGCCAGATAGCGGCCGTCGGGCGACCATCCGTGAAAGTAACTGGGCGTGGCGGTGACCATCACGCGCGCGTGCGATCCATCGGCGTTGGCGAGATACACCTGCGATTGGCGCGAGCTGGGTGACGAGGCCGAGAATGCCATTAGCTTGCCATCGGGCGACGGGGCGTGATCGTTATTGAGGCGCAGCGTGGGATCGATGGCGATGGCCTCGGGCGCGCCATTTTGCGGGTCCACCGGAATGCGATAGAGGCGGCTTTCGGAATTCGAGAGCAGATACTTTCCGTCGGACGTCCAGTTCGGCGCTTCGAACACCTGGTCCGCGTGGTAGATGGTCTTGATGGATTTGTCGCGCAAATCGAAGATGGAGATTTGGCTGCCGTGGCGCTGTGGGGCCGGGCGTCCCGCGGGCGGCAGATTTTGCGTGAGCACGTTCGAGAATACCGCGGTTTCGAGCACATTGGCATCGTGCGAGCAAACCGCCAGGCCCACGTAGACGGGATCGCGCAGCGCGACCGTGGCGGGGCCGGTGGATACAAGCTCTTCGCCGGGCTTGCCGGTCAGCATGGTGAATGTATCGCCGCGACGTTCGATGCGGATGCGCACCGGCCCGGAGAGATCCGATTTGGCGGGTTGCCGCACCTCGAGGGTCTGCGCTCCGGTGGTGGGCCGGTATTGCAGCGAGGTGAGACCATCGCCATGCAGCGCGACGTCGGCGTATGCGGAGTCCGGGTCGAGGCTCTGGCGGATCATCAATGCGGCTTTGCGGTGATCTACCGCTCCCGTGCCGATGAAGTGCACGTCGGCGGTGACGGCCATATCGCCGGAGAGCTTTTTCCAGGCGAAGTGGAAGGCGTCGATGGCCGCCCACATGTTGGCGCCGCCGCCGGTGATGGTGTATTCGCCGGTTGCGGGATTGAATTCCACGTGGCCATTCTTGGGTGTTTCGCCCACGTCCCCGCTGGAGTCGAAGATGGCGGTATTGGCCGCGGCCAGCAACATGGCGGCGGAACACACGACGAGGCTTCTGAATAGGCGATTCACGATCGACGAGAACCAGAATATCGCACTTGCGCACCAGTGCTTGCGCAACACCACTCCCTGACGGTCGCGGCTCAGCAACGAGTATGCCGGCGTCACGACTGAGCCGCAACCGTACTCGTTACTGAGCCGCGACCGTCAGGGAGCGGTCTGGTGGTGGTCTTTCGCTCACAAACGCGAAGCGCCAGCCGGCTACCTGTGCTCCGCGATACTCTTGCCGCTTTCGTTCTGCATTGGCCAAATCTATGATGGGACCACGAACTCCGAGGAGGTTTCCAGATGACGGAAACAAAAACTGAAAAATGCGCACATCCCGCTTGCCAATGCGCGGCAGCGGAGGGTAGCCGATTTTGCGGGGCTTACTGCGAAGGCCTCGCGACCGTGCCTTCCGTGGTTTGCGAGTGCGGGCATCCGAATTGCGCCATTCCCGCGCGTTAAACGCGAACAGCGTTTTTCAATCCGCTAACTTTTTGCGCGGCGGCACGCCATGCACGTGGCAATCCGCGCATTTCACCCAATGCACGTTATGTTTACTCTTGGGCGAGAGGAACGTGGTATCCATCTTCTCTACATCGAGCCCGCAGTTGGACATCTTCGGATGGCAGGTGACGCAGGATGCCCGCGTTTTCTGGCCGTGCTGCGCATGGCAGGCGATGCAACTGATGCCTTCGTGCACGCCGATGCCGGTGCGGTCGTCGCCCGTGCCCACCTGCATGCTTGCAACGGGCGCGTGACACTGATAGCAGAGCGCCTGCCGCTGATCGCGGCTCATGCGCACCGGCCGCGCGCCATCTAACATCGCGGGCAGCGGTAAATCGGCGAGCGGAACGTACTGCTCCGTGCGCCGGTCAAACCAGGCCAGCGACGGCCGCACGACCTCCTGCGAAGGCCCGGGCACACTGCCTTCGGCGCTGGTCTTTTCGAGCGGCCGGCCCTCGCGATGCATCTGGTGGCAGGCGAGGCAAGGCATGGATGCCGCCTTCGCCAACTCCGGATGGAGCATTTGCCACGGCCCGCGCCGGTCGATGGGCGCCACCAGATCGCGCACGCCGCCTTCGAGATGCATGCCGTGGCAACGCAAACAATCGTCCATCAGCCGGTTCTTCGCGTTGTAGTCTTTGTCCAGGAAGATGCGCCCGTAAGTCGCGCTGTGCGGACCCGACTGCCACGCCGCATACTCCTGCTGGTGGCAACTCTGGCATCGCCCGGTCATCTCCTGGACATCGCGGTTTCGGAGACGGATCTCTTCCGGCAGATCGCCGCGCACATGCTGCAGCGCCCGGTGCACGTTGTTCATGTGGAAAGAAGCGTCTGTAGTGAGCGCACCGCCGTGACACTTCTCGCACGCAATGCCGCGATGGCTCGAAGCATGCCATTGGTCGTAGACCGCCTGCATCTCATGGCAGGACGTACAGCGCGCGCCCTTCCCGGATTCGTAGTACATAGTGGCGCCCGGCACCATGAGAGCCACGGCAGCCACCAGCAAGGCCGCGATCAGCACGATCTTCTTGACGGTCCCGATCATGACCGCACCCGCGTGCCCTTCCATGCCTGCAACAAATTATGGGAGGCGCGATACGCATTGGCTAATATGGTCAGCGCAGGATTGAATCCGCCGTTGGTGACGTGCACGCTGGCGTCGACGACATACACGTTATCCACATCGTGAATGCGGCAATCGCGATCCACCACGGAGGTCTTCCGATCGTCGCCCATGCGGCAGGTGCCGGCCTGGTGCTGTCCGCCACTCAGTCCTTGTCCGGGCACACGGCGCCAGATGTTGACGGCGCCGGCTTCCCGCAGCCACCCCTCGGCCTTGCCCGCCAGGAAGTGCGCGATCTCGAGCGTGTGCGGATGCTTCCGTCCGGAGAGGCGCGCCACGGGAATGCCCCAGCGATCCTTGATTTTGGGATCCACCTGCACGCGGGCATCGTAGAGCGGCATCTCCTGCACGGGACCCATCACCGAGATGGTGCGCTTGTAAGCACTGCGGACGAACTCTTTGTGCGCGGCTCCCCAGCGCGGGACCCACGGCGGCACCAGTCCCATAAACTGGTACGGCAGCCGGATGAATTCGTTCGCCAGCATGCCGCCGCCGGCGAGACCCGCGTTGCCGTGATTGTAATCGCAGATGGCGATGGAAGCGCCCGGGCCCAGATCGTCATAGGTGTCGAAATCGAATAGCCCTACCGCGCCGGGGTAGGTATGCGATTGCAGATTACGCCCCACCCAGTCATAGCGATTTCCGAGCCCATTGGGGAACAGCTTATGCCGCGTGTTCAGCAGCAGCCGCGCGGATTCGATGGCGCCGCCGCACACGATCACCAGATCGGCGGTCTGCCGCTCAAGCCGCCCGTCCGCATCGAAATAGGCGACGCCGCGCGCGCAGCCACCGTCGTCGAGCAGGATCTCTTTGGTCATGCAGCCTGTGCGTAATTCGCAGTTGCCGGTCTCGAGCGCCGCGGGAATCACGGTGTTGTGCGTGCCGCTGCGCGCATCGACTTCGCAAGCGAACCCCACACACCAACGGCAGCGCATACACGAACGGCGCCCGTTGTACGGCACCGAATTGCGCAGCATGGGAATATCGAACGGATGCAGGCCCAGCCGTTGCGCAGCCGGACGCAAAACCTGGTATTCCTTGTTCGGCGAAAGAGGCGGCATGGGCGGCGGCTTGCCGCGCGGCGCTTTGAAGACATTGTTCGAATCGTCGCCCGAGACGCCCATTTCCCACTCAGCCTTTTCGTAGTAAGGCTCCAGATCGCCGTATCCGATGGGCCAATCTTCAAGCGTGCTGCCTTCCATTGCGCCATACGTCGAGCGCATGCGGAAATCTTTTTCCATGTAACGCCAGGCCATGGCGCCGTAACTGAAAGTGCCGCCGCCCACGCACGCCGCATTGTTGGAATAGGCGGGATCGCTGGGGTCGAACACGTGCTCGCCGCGCTCATCTACCAGCACGCGCGGATTGCCTTCGTCTTCGGGACCAAAGCCGTTGCCGAGCACCGTGGTGCGCTGATTATGCAGATCGTCCTTGCGGCAATCGGCGGCCGAATACCACTTGCCGCGTTCGAGCAGCACCACGCGCAGGCCGGCTGAAGAAAGCTCCTTCGCCACCACGCCACCGCCGGCGCCGGCGCCCACAATCACGGCCTGTACATGCTGCGGCTTCACTTATCCCGCTTTCGGTGCTTCGTCGTAATGCGTGCGGCCGCGCACGGGAGGGACGGGAAGTCCCACCATTTTCCAACTCACCATGTGCCGATTGCCGCCGTGCCGCGGATCGCCGTAGAATCCCTGGCGCGTGTGCGCCAGAATCAGTTCGAAGAACTCCTTGGATTTCGCTTCGGCACCGGCCAACACGCTGGCCCGTTCATCCGGCTGGATCTCCGTGAAGCGTTTGCCGAACCTGGCGCGGCTGGCCGCATCGATCGCGGCGAGACCCTCGCGATACACGCGCCGATAGCGCTTGAAGTGGCGCGTCAACTGAATATCGATGTAGTGGACCACGCCCGCGGCGCGCCCGCCGGGATCGCGGTCCGAGGGAATGAACGCCTCGCAAATGGCGTCCACCGTGGCGCCCTCTTCCGCGCTGAAGAAGCGGTAAGTCGACCCGGCGCTGGAGCGCCCGCAGCTAACCGCCGCCGCGCCTGCCGCCACGAGGCCCGTGCCCAGGAATGTCCGCCGCCAGATGCCTTCGCGCTTGCGCATAGGCTTCAGCCGCGAGCCAGCACACGGTGCGCGCGCTCGACGTTTTCGCGCATCTCATCCCGCACGCGCGGAAAGATCCCCACGAAGACGCCATCGGTCGGCTTGATCGACTCGAATGCGGTCTGATAAGCCTGATCCATCTCGCGATCGCTCAGCCGGCCCGCTGCCAGAATCTTGAACGCAAAGCACGGTTTCTTAGTCCGCCGCATTACCTTGTACATTCGCGGCGGATCGCTGCGCCGATAGATCTCCTGCGCCATTTCGAGCGACTCGCCGCCCAGCACCTGCTTCCATTCGTCGGCCGTGCGCGTGCGGTTGTAGACGCAGCCTGCATAGAAATCCACGTCCCAGCCGCGCTCCTCCACGTACGAGATCACCTCCGGCTTATGCGTGCCGACACCCACTACCACGCCCAAATCGCGTGCCTTTTTGCACCACTCTTTGACGTCGTCCATGCGGCCGTTTTGGAACGCTTTGTCGACCTCTTCGCCCTGCTTGTACATGGCCAGCGGCTGGACGGCTTTGTATACTGTCTCCGCATCGCCCAGGCACTGCGCGATGAGGTGCATCCGGCCGCCCTCGGCCTGGAAGCGCGCCAGATCCTGCGGCGCGCGGCCCAGATGCACGTAGTTGAAGGCGTTAATGCCGAAGCGATTCGCCTGGCGCATCACATCGCACACCTTATCCGGCGTGTAGTAATCCCGCATGATCGTCGAGTAGGTGTTGTTGTAATGCGAGAAGCCATAAAACGGATTCGTGCCGAGCACCAGCCGGCTGATCTCGGCGTTGAAGAACTTCATTTTGGGGACTTGCAGTTCGGCGCCGGATTCCCCAGCGGCGGCTGCCCCAGTGATGCCCGCGGCAATCACGGAGTGCAGGAAGGATCTTCTGGAATTCGGCATACTATTAGAATTATAAGACCTGTTTATCATAAAGCGTGCCTTGGGTCTACGACCGGGATTGCTTATCGGCGTTCATCGGCGTTCATCGGCGGCCATATTGGGTTTTGGTTTTCACCGCGAGGACAAAGAAAAGACGCAGTTGGCCGCCGATGAACGCCGATGAACGCCGATAAGAAACCAACGCATGAAATCGCTTACAATTGAGGCGGTTTCGGAATGCGACTCCATTTAGCTTTAGCCCTCGCTGTCTCCTGCGCCGCGTTGACGGCGGCTGAACCCGTCCGGATCATCTTCGATACCGATCTGGGCAACGACGTCGACGATGCCATCGCGCTGGCGGAGTTGCATGCTTTCGAGAACCGGGGCGAGGCCCGCCTGCTCGCCGTCACGATCACCAAAGACAACCCATGGGCGCCGGTCTTCGTGGATCTGTTCGACACGTTTTATGGACGGCCGGACATCCCCATCGGGATAGTGAAGCACGGCAAGACCCCCGACGATGGGAACTATACGCGGCGCGTAGCTACCATGACGGACACGAGCGGAGCGCTCCTCTACAAGCGCCGCGTCACACCCGAAACCAATCTTCCGGATGCCGTTCTGTTGCTGCGGCGGACGCTGGCGGCCCAGCCGGATGCCAGCGTTGTGATCGTACAGGTGGGGTTCAGTACCAACTTGGCGCGGTTGCTGGATACCGGGCCGGACGATGCGAGTCCGCTCAGTGGCCGCGATCTGGCCGCTCGCAAGGTCCGGCTGCTCTCTATGATGGCGGGCGACTTTCGCGCTGGACGTCACACCGAGTACAACATCAATCAGGATATTCCGTCGGCGCAAAAGCTGTTTCGCGAATGGCCCGGCGCGATCGTGACCAGCGCCTTCGATATCGGGGAGAGCATTCTTTACCCGGCTGCAAATATCGGCGCCGACTTCGCCTATCGCCCGCATCATCCGCTGGTGGACGCGTACCGCGACTACAAGCCGATGCCGTACGATGAGCCGCTATGGGATCCGACGGCAGCGTTGTACGCAGTGCGTCCGGATGGCGGCTATTTCGGCTTGTCGCCGGCCGGCCGGATAACCGTGGACGGCCAGGGAGTGACTAGCTTCACGCCGGATCGGTCCGGCAAGCACCGCTATCTTACGGTCGACGATGCGCAGCGGGCGCGGGTGCGCGAGGCGATCTCGTTGCTCGCGTGCGAACCGCCTGCGTCTTGAGACAATAGCCCAGCGCCCCAGGCCTCGGTAACTTGACAGGGACCGGCCAATCCTACTCCAATTGCAAGATGACCGCTTTCGACGGGCGCGTGGCCCTTATCACTGGAGGCAGCCGGGGTTTGGGGCGGGCCTTCGCAGTTTCACTGGCGGAGGCGGGCGCCCGCGTGGCAGTGGCGGCCCGCAGTCCGGATCAACTCGGCGAGACCGTCCGGCTTATCCACGCAAGTGGCGGGGAAGCCCTGGCAGTGGTGGCCGATGTCACGGACAAGAACGCCGTTGGGGAGATGGTCCGCCACGTGGAAGATCACTTTGGCCCGGTGAACCTGCTGGTGAACAATGCGGGAGCGGGTGCGCCGTTCGGCCCCACCTGGGACGCGGACGCAGACCAGTGGTGGCGAACGGTGGAGACGAATCTGCGCGGTCCCTTTCTGTGTTCGAACGCTGTAATGCGCGGCATGGTTAGCCGCCACGAGGGACGCATCATCAACGTTTCGAGCGGAGCTGGAACCATGAGCATTCCCTTCATGTCCGCCTATGTAACGAGTAAATGCGCGCTCATCAGGTTTACCGAAGTTTTAGCGGACGAGGCAAGGCCGCACGGTATTTCGGTGTTCGCCATTCAGCCGGGGACAGTCCGGACAGCGATGGCCGAAGATCTGATGCAGTCGGAAGCGGGCAATCGATGGATGCCGTGGTTCAAACGGATTTTCGACGAAGGCCGCGACGAGACCGCACGTCCTGGAACCGACCTCGTCTTGTATCTGGCATCCGGAAAGGCAGACGAATTGTCGGGCCGGTATTTTGAGGCGCCGGGCGATCCCGCCGGTATTGTGGAGCAAGCCGAGGAGATTCGAGAGAAGCAGTTGCGGGTGCTGCGGGTGCGCCTTCATGGCTCGGATTGACGCTTGTTACCAAAGGTCCGCATCGAGCGCGACCCGGCAGTCTTGCAGTAGTGGCTCGATGGAATTTGGCGGCCCTGGTTTGAAGGCCGTATTCCGCCGGTCACCGTCGCGACGCTTGCTCGCCGGTAGCACAGTGATCCCTTGAGAATTTCCCCGAGGAAAATGACGCAGAAGTACAATTCCCGGTCGTTGGCCTTCTCCAGCCACCGCTCGACTTGCGGCGCGGATTTCTGGCGAGTCAGCTCCGATGGAACGTTGGTATCCAGCAGGAAGCCGCTCATCGCGTAACGTCGCTGCCATACTCGGAGTCTCTTTCGAAATCGATATCGAGGCTCTTGAACGGCGACACCGCGAACAGTTGCGCGAGGCTCTTTCTGCCTTTCGGCCGGTGCGATGTGGGCGCCGCGCGCGCGTGGGGTGCCGGCATCGTCATGATCGGCAATCCCTCAATTCAATTTACGCCACCGATCCGAAAACCGACGCCCGAACAAATTTTGCCCCTCGCTGGCCTTTCCCGAGTTGAGAGCGCACGACTAACTTCAGCCTTCGTCTCATGCTTTGGGAGAGCGAAATGGCCCATCGAGAATTGATCGACCGCACCCAGAAACTCACGCCAGAGAGAGTGACCCTCGCTCTGCGCCGCGTCCATGCCGCTCAGTTGCGTCAGTCGGGCCGCCAAACCGGACGCACCTCGACCGACGTCGCGGGTGAGGCCGGCGATGACGCGGTGTAGATCGGTAGCGGACACGGCTACCGATCACACCAGCTTTGGACGCGTCAGTGCAAGTGGGGCTATTTCTTTGCTGCCTGATCTGCCAGTTGAGCGCGGATTGTTTTTTCCTGCTGAATATCTTCTTCGGAGAAGGCCGGTGCAAAGTCTTCTGGCTCGAAGACCTGGCGGATCTCGACCTCGGATTCTCCTGCGCTGCAGTTGGGGCTGCGCTTGACCCACTCGATGGCCTCTTCGAGGGACTTGACCTGCAAGAGCATGAAGCCGGCGACGAGTTCCTTGGTTTCGGCGAAGGGACCGTCGGTGACGGTGCGGTTCTTGCCGGAGAAGTGGACGCGAGCGCCTTTGGAAGAGGGGTGGAGGCCCTCGTAGCCTAGCAGGACTCCGGCTTCTACGAGCTCATCGGTGAATTTGTTCATGTCGGCCATGAGCTGGGGATCGGGGAGTGCGCCTTCTTTTTCTGACTCTGCGGTTGCTTTGACGATGACCATGAATCGCATTGTGAAATCTCCTTTGGGTTGAGCCTCGCTTTCGTACTGGCTCTCTGCTGATACGTCGAACGAGGTGTGGCCGAATAGACATGAGAACGGAATTTAATTAATTATTTTTCCGGGAGACGAAGGATGGTCTAAATTACGGATTTGATGGAGGCAGGTTGAGCATGTGGTTTAGTTTTTCGCGGCTGGGGCCGGGCCTGAACTGTCCGAACTCTTCGGCCAAATTTTGCATGAGGCAGCCGTGGCGGAGATGTTTGGAGAGGACTTGTCTGGTGAGGTCGATCTCTTTGTCGATTCGTGCGGGAGTGAGCTGCGAGGGGTTCGGATTCTCGACCATGTAGCTGACAGCGTCGGCGATGGCGTCTGCCTCGTCTTCGTGGGCTTTGTCGATGCGGTCGAAGAAGCTGTAGATTGCTTGCTCCCGCTTGTCTTCCGATGGCAGATCGAGGTCCATGTCCGGCCATTCTCCCCGGCTTTCACTGAGCCGGTAGCATCGCTTTTTCAAGCGCATCAAGCCCGCTTCTCTTTCTTCGTCATCCCGCGCCACCCCATTGTTTCATAAAGGATAAGTTTTGAAACGAATGCGGAAGGCCATGAAATCGAGCACTTCCGTGTCCCGTAAGTCTGTAGCGCGGCCCTGTCCTCCGATGGCCGCCTTGTAGCGCAAGACGGGCCACGAGAGCGGACGCCCGCGCGATTACAATAGAGGTATGTCCCGCTCACCCGCGAATGCCGCAGTTGCGGTCGAGCGATTCTTCCAGTTCGCCCTGTGGGGCCTGGTGGTCAGCGGATACCTCGCCGTGGCGGGATCCGGTTACCTGGATACGCCTACCATCATCCTCACCGGCGCCGGATTGGTGGCCCGCGCACTGCTCATCTCCGGCTGGGCGCGCTTCGAGATTTCACCGAGGGCCGTGGTCGTGCTCACGCTCGTTTATGTGGGCTTCTTCCCGCTCGACTACTTCTACCTTTCGCGCGCATTCATCCAATCCACCGTCCATTTGGTGTTCTTCCTGGCGGTCATCCAGATCCTGACGTCGCGCACCAATCGCGATTACTTCTTCATGGCCGCCATCGCGTTCCTGGAGCTACTGGCCGCTGCGATCCTCTCCTCCAACTCGAATTTCTTCTTTTTCCTCGCGCTGTATCTGTTGTTCGCCATGGCCACCTTCACCAGCTCCGAGATTCGCCGCGCGATGCAGAAACGGACGACGGTGGCGCGCAGCGGATTACGCCGCTTCCATCCGCGCCTGGCTGCGCTCACCTGCATGATCACGCTGGGCATCCTGACGCTCACCGCCGGCCTGTTTTTCATGCTGCCGCGCACGGCGGATGCCGCTCTGCGGCGCCTGGTCCCGCGGCGCTTCTACCTGCCGGGATTCTCGAATCAGGTGACGCTCGGCGAGATTGGCGAAATCAAAGCCATCTCCCGTCCCGTGATGCACGTGCGCTTCGACCGCGGTCCAGTACCGGGCAATCTGAAATGGCGCGGCGCCACCTTGAGCGATTTCAACGGACGAGCCTGGTTCGAACCCTCCAGCGATCCGCGCTATATTCCGGCGGTGGCGAAAGGTTTTTTCCAACTCGCTACCGACGATCAGCGCCGGCATCTGGGCCGCAGCGTGAATTACCGGGTCAGTCTCAACGGTATCGATTCCGACGTTCTGTTCTTCGCCGGCCGCCCGAATAGTATCAGCATGTATCTGCGCCAACTGACTCTTACGGCCCGCGACGACGGCAGTTACCGGCTGGGACACGTTCCGCCGGAAGGTTTCTTCTACGATGTATGGGGCTGGCTGGGCGACGAGGGAGCGGCCGAAGACTTTCTGGGTCCACGCGAACGAAGGCAGTATCTGAAATTGCCGCGCATCGACCCGCGTATCGCCGACTTAGCGACTAACGCGGTGCGCGGTATCGACGACGATACTTACCGCGCCATCGCCATAGCCAGTTACTTACGCAATAGCTTTGCTTACACGCTGGAATTGCCGGACAAGGAGCCGGCCGATCCACTGGCTTACTTCCTATTTACCCGTAAGAAAGGACACTGTGAGTATTTCGCCTCAGCCATGGCCGTAATGCTGCGTACCTTGGGCATTCCCTCGCGATTAGTCACCGGTTTCCAAAACGGCGTCTTCAATCCCATGACTGGCCTATATGTGATCCGGGCGTCGGACGCGCACAGTTGGGTGGAAGCCTGGCTGCCCCGCCGCGGCTGGGTGACTTTCGATCCGACGCCGCCCGATCCCATGCCCGCCGCCAACGCGCTGTTTGCGAAGCTGGCGCTCTATGCCGACGCGGTGGAGACGTTCTGGCAGGAGTGGGTGGTCAGTTACGACTTAGGTCATCAGGCGACACTGGCCGATCGCATGGAACAGGCCAGTTGGCGCATCAGCTTGCATTGGCTCGACCGTATCTTCGATGCCAAAGAGAATTGGACGGCGGCACGATCGTGGTTTGCCAGAACGGGTGTGTGGTGGCTGCTGGGATTGGCTTGCGGAGTGGTCGGCGCATGGTCGGCGCCGAAGATGTGGCGCGCATGGCGCGTGCGGATGGGCGTGCGGCGGTTGCGGCGCGGAAAGGGAAGCGTGGCCGACGCCACACTGCTTTATCGCCGCATGCTGAAGTTGCTGAAGCGCCGCGGCTATGAGAAGCCCGCCTGGTTTACGCCGCATGAATTCGCCCGCTCGCTGCCGCCTTCGGAAATGGGAACGCTGGTCGAGCAATTCACGGCCGCGTATAATGCGTTGCGCTTTGGCGGACGGGCGGATGCCGCGCCGCGCATGTCGGCGCTGTTGGAGGAGTTGGAGAGCCGGCGCGCCTAGCGCGTTCGTCACGTGCTATACTCGTCATGGAGGCAGGTGGTATGAAACAGCTATTCGACACCGATCCCTTTCCGATCCAGACCTAGAGCGTTTTACGATGTACAGTCCCAGCCCCGCTTGGTAGCGAGTTCCTCGTACCATTCGTAAAGGCTTTGCTGGTCATTGGCATCTCGTCGCTGCTGAATCCAACGCCTCGATACCGCCCAGAACCGAACTGCTGGGGTGTGGAAGAATTCCTTAAGAATATCCTCATCGGCTTCGTTGCGACGAATCGAGATCGACATTTCCTTGTAGAAGCTTAGAGCTGTGCGAATATATTCTAGGTTCACTGCGTCTACCTTGCCGAGTTGTAGCGCTCTCCCCATCTCCGTGCGGTATACGGCGAAATCGGGGCTGTTGTAGCGTTTGATAAACTCGGCTGCGGCCGCCGCCCGCCTGGTTTGGACATTCAATAACAGCGCATATACCGCCGCCCCTCCGCCGATTACTGCGGCGCCAAACTCGATTGTCTTTCTGCCATCGAACCAAAAGTAGTGGACGATCACGGCCGCGATCCCAATCGTCACGATAGCGCCTAGCCATGGGGCCGACAGTCGAAAATGAAATTGGCGGGCCATGCATGAATTATACAGCAACCACAGCAGGGTCACTTATCGTAACGTCGGCAGCGACATAGCGATTCGGAAACTCAGTTTCGCATGCGCGCGCCGCAGCGACTGTTCCACTTCCGCCGGATCTACGCCGCGGGCGAAGATGAACCCCAGATACGATCCGCCTTCCGGCAGCGGCAATAGCATTTGACCCTGCTTCGCGGTGATGATGACATCGTCCACACCTTCCACCGCGCGCGCGTCCTCCATGCCCGCGGCATCTTCATACACGCCGCCTCGCGGAATCGGGATCATCATCACGCCGGAGGCGCCATCGGTCAGCCGCAGCGCGGCGATGTTTTCGCCGATCGCGTGCCGCAGCAACAGTTCCTCAAGCGGCATGCCGTCGCCGAAACGCAGCGCCTTTGAGCACAGGCCGCCGATCGGCCGCGCGGCTACTTCCAGCATCCACACGCCGTGCTCATTGAAGCGCAGCTCGGCGTGGAAGGGGCCGTGATATAAGCCCAGCGCGCGAACGGCCCGCTCGACCGACTCGCACATGGCGGATTGCGCGGCACCGCTCTCGCGCGAGGGCGTCGCGTAAATCGTCTCTTCGAAGAACGGACCTTCCAGCGGGTCGGGCTTATCGAAGATAGCCAGCACGCGCACCGCGCCGCGCGTGACAATGCCTTCCACCGCGAATTCGCAGCCCGGGATATAGGATTCCACTTGCAGATGTTCGCCGGCCGAGTTCCGCAACAGCGCCTTGATGCGCGCGAACGCGGCCGCGAATTCATCCGCGTTATTAGCGCGGATCACGCCACGGCTGCCGGACAGAATAAGCGGCTTCAATACGCAGGGGTAAGGCGCACGGCGCGCGGCTGCTTCGGGCGGATCGGCGAGCGGTACGCGGAAGAATGCGGGCACCGGCAATCCGGCCGCTTGAAACAATTCGCGGGCGGCGTATTTATCGTGGCAGGCGCGCACGGCCGCCGGTGGATGAAAGGGAATCCCGAAGGCGGCTGCCGCTTCCGCCGCCAGTACGGCAGGCTCGTCGCCCACTGCCGCGACCGCATCGAACTGCCGTGCGCGTAAGGCTTCGAGCGACCCCGCCACGTCGCCGAAGCGTACCGGAATGGCGCGATCGCCCCACGGATCTTCGAGTACGTGGCAGCGATCCGTGGCGAGCGTGAGATCCACACCAAGCCGCTGCGCCGCCTCCGCGAACACGCGGATCTGGTAGCCGGTGGTGGCCGCGAAGAGTAACAGCCGCGGCATCGTCATTCGTCCGTGTGGAATGATTCCATGGTGCGCGGATTGTAAGCCCAGTGGAACTCCAACTCGTAGGCCAGCGAGCGCGCCAGGCCATCCAGATCGGGAAACAGCGTGGCATAAGTGATGTTCATGCGGTATAACTCTCGCAAGCCGGTTTCGCGCACCTTGCCGGCGGGCAGGACGAACTTCGCCATCATATTCTTCGGATCGCGGTATTGGTGCACGATCTCTTCCATGGGCTTGTCGAGCACGCCCGGCAGCGCGAAAGTGCCGGACTGCGCAATCAGGCGGCGATTCATGGTATCGGGCTCGCCCAGCCAGATGAATTCGCGGTCGCCCTTCAGGAAATAGCGCGCGAAATTGCCTTTGTGGCGCGGGTCCATGGAGCGCGTGGTGATGGCGGCCTTGCGCGATTTGGGCGAACGCCGGATGCCGCCCGCGCTGATATTCGCGGGGTTGAGCGCCCATACGGCCGCGTCGCCGGTGGCGCGCTCCAGCGCGAAGAAGGCCGCCACGTACGGCGACCAGGTGAAATCGAGCAGACGCGTAGGCGCGCCGTGATGCTGCATCAGCGCCAGCCATTGAAAATCGTCGTCGGGATCGGGTGGCTGCGCCAAAAATTGATGCGCCTTGCGCTTGAACACGCGCAGGATGCGTCCTTCCTGCTGCGGCCAAGCGCGCCGGTCGATGTGAAAATTATGGAAGTAGCGCGAGAGCGCGCTGGCCAGCGGCCAGGCTTCCTTGCGATGCCCGCGAAACGCCCAGTTGGAATACGGCGAGCCCGTGATGATCCGCAGAAAATCGTCCCACGATTCGAGGCGGTGTTGTTTGTAGATCGTCGGGGCGGTGGGCGTCATCGTCCCATTATTTTCCCATCATTCGCAGGGAGCAAGCGATCACGAGGGTGCCATCGTCCTTCCCTTGCCGCGCATTTTGTTGCGTGCTACCCGTCAGCGCCGTCCTCTATAGTGGCCTTTCGGGGCCTATGACGACAGAGCCGTTGAAGACCCTGTACGAGAATGCGCAATACCGAATGGCCGCTGCGGAGTGGCTTACAGAGCAATATGACCGCGCGGAACGCAGGGAAACGTGGTCAATAACGATGGAAGCGGCCATCACCGTTTTTGTTTTGGTTGAGTTGATTTTTTCCCTTCTCAATTACGCGTTTCACAGGGGGTAAGCTTTGAAACACTCTCGGAATCCGCTCGAATCGCGCGTGGTTGGCGTGCTTCAGATGTCTGTTTCGCAAACTGTGACCGATGCGGCCCGGCGAATCACGCTAGACGTGGGGCGAGGAACTGTGCGGGTACGCCTTAAACTGGGTTGAACCACGAAGACAGGAGAAAGCTATGCCGGTTCAGAGCACAAGCGAGAGAATAGGGCAACTGGAGCGGAAGCTCCGCAGGCAGAATCGGGCCGTGATCGCCTGCGTTGGCTTCGCGGTCGCCACATCCCTGCTGGTTGGACAGACGCCTTCCAGGCGGACTCTGGAGGCTGAGAAGTTCATCCTGCGCGGACCGCAAGGCCAGGAACTCGCTACACTGGATGGATTGGGGTCGGGGGCGGCATTGACACTCTACGACACCCGGCACCGCGTTCGGGCTGCGCTCACTACCGCGGATATCGGCAGCCTCAACGGTGTGGTCGTTTTCAGAAGCAATGGGCAGGTCGGCGCGTCGTTTGGGGTTGCCGACAACGACAATTCGTACGTTCAGCTTGCGGACAAACAGGGGCGGCCAGGGGCGATCTTGGAGGTCAAGGACGAGGGCGCCACAGTCACAATTGCGGACAAACAAGGGCGGCCTCGGGCGGTCTTGGACGTCACGGGTGAAGGACCTAGCATTTCCCTCCACGACGAACAGGCGCGACCTCGGGCCGGTCTGGAACTAACGGATCGAGGCCCCAGGCTGGCGATGTGGGACTCCAATTCGGTCATGCGGGCCGCAGTTGGAGTAAAGAACGATAACGTGCCGGTGGTGACTGTGAGCACAGCAGATCCCAAGAAGGGGAGCGTGGTAATCGCTGCCGACGACAAGGGCGGCGCCGTCCTGATCACTGGGCCGGACGGCAGGTCCAGGAACGTAGTGCGGTAGCCGTCATCGCGTGGAGCAGGCTGCCGGTGGTCTTGTCCGCAAGAGCGCCGGTGGGGGCTGCTCTGAAACGTGACTTGGCCCAGAAGATCCGGGCCTTCTTACATTAAGACTGCTTCGGTTGCAAAGAGAGGAGGGTCCGAGCTATGAATAAAAAGGCCGACCAATACCGGTTGGAGATAAAAGACGGTGACCCTCCAGAGCGCGTACAGACTCGTTACCCCAGAAAGATGTTCGAAGGGGCGTTGATCGAAATCGCGAAACAGATCAGGCCCGGTCAGTACGTGGAGGACCTCTCGGCCGGATCGATGGGGAACGTGGTCACCGGCGAATGGCTAGCGGACCATCCTGAACATAAACGAAAATAGCCCGCTGCCGAATCCTTAAAGCACCACGACAAAGTCACCGAAGCATCAATGACAATGCGGTTCACGGGCGCGCCTCGTGGCGTAATTGGCGAATCGTCATGCCGCCGAGCGAGGGTCCGTTGCTTTTTCCAAAGCTCTTCAGCCGCTCTATCGCGTCGATGACCTCAGGAGCGGGCGCAGATGCAGGGGGTTTGTCAGGTGCAACGGGCCCATAGGCGGCACCCTCAAGTAGGCTGGCGGCATACACGTCAAGCTCAACTCCATGCGTCGCAGCTTGGCGGGCGAGCTCGGCCTGAAGCTCAGGCGCGAGTTCAATCGTGATAGTCATTGGCTGCCTCTAAGAAAACGACAGGCCAGGAGGCCTGTCCTACCTTCCATAGATAAACCGGCTGCGGCGCGGATCGGCGCCGCCCGTTAGCACGCTATCGTACATGTCGATCTTAATCGCGGTGGGCGCCGATAGATTCGCCCAATCGCCCACCACCGTGATGCGGTGACCCATGGCCGTGAGCTTCTCGATGGTCGCCTGCGGAATGCGTTTTTCCACGTTCAGCTTCCCCGCTAGAAATTCGTGGAAATCAAACGATGTGTACAGGTGCGCGCTATCGAAGCGCGGCGCTTCAATGGCCTCCTGCGGCGACATGTTGAACTCCACAATATTCAGAAACACCTGCAGCAGCGTCTGATCTTGCAAATCGCCGCCCGGCGTGGAGAGCGCCAGAAAGGGTTTGCCATCCCTCAGCACGATCATGGGACTAAGCGTCACTCGCGGCCGTTTCCCCGGCGCCAACTGGTTCGGATGCCCGGGGATCAGCACGAACGTCTGCATACGCTCGCTCATCGCCAGCCCCGTATCGCCCGCGATCACCGAAGGCAGCCATCCGCCCGACGGCGTAGCCGAAAACATGTTGCGTTCGCGATCCACCACGTTCACGCACGTGGTATCGCGCGCGGCCACGGTCGATTCGTTCGAGACCGGCATCTGCAGCGGCCCACCGAACGCGCCGGGACGCTCCTCAAGCGACGCGTGGTCCGGATCGATCAGCTTGCGCCGTTCGGTGGCATACTCCTTCGAAAGCAGCGTGGCTTCCGGAATTTTCGAAAACTTCGGGTCGCCATAATAACGGTCGCGATCGGCGAACGCCAGCTTCATCACTTCCACCAGCGTGTGAATGTATGCCGGAGTGTTATGGCCCATGGCCCGCAGATCGTAGCCCTCCAGCATGTTCAGCATCTCGATCATCACCGGCCCCTGCGACCAGAAACCCGGCTTGAAAATCTCGTAGCCGCGATAGGTGCCCGTGCGTGGCGTATCCGCCTCGGCATGGAAACCGGCCATGTCTTCGTAAGAAATCAGGCCGCCGTTGTTCTTCGAAAATCCGTCGTACTCGCGCGCGATGGGGCCTTTGTAGAAGTAATCGTGCACCGCTTGCAGGCGTTCGGCGCGGCTGCCCTTGGCCTCCGCCTCGGCATTCACCAGCGCGCGCAGAGTCTTGCCCAAAGCCGGCTCGCGGAACACCTCGCCGCGCCGCGGCGCCCGCCCGCCCGGCAGGAAGAATTCGCGCGAAGTGGGCCACAGATTCAACAGCGGCTGCGACCCGCGAATCCAATCCGACATCACTTCGGTGACCGGAAAGCCGTCCGTATATTCGATGGCTGGCCCGGCCACTTGCGCGAACGACAGGGTGCCATAGCGCTCCAGCGCCAGCAGCAATCCATCCATCACACCCGGCACCGGCGACGCCAAGATGCCTTCGGCGGGCATGGGCGGCATGTGGCCCGGCTGCTCCCACAACTGGCGCGGCCGTGATTCGTAGAAAGCCACCGTGGCGCGCGCCGGAGCCGTGCCGATGCCGCTGATGGCGACCACCGGCTTGCCGGCCAGCTTGATCAGAATCGGAATTTCGCCGCCCAGGCCGAAGTGATCGAGCTCCGTGACGCCGGCTGCCAGCGTCGTCGCGACGCCCGCATCCACCGCGTTGCCGCCTTCGGCCAGGATGCGCATACCCGCGTCGACTTCGAAGTTATTGCACGACCCCACCATCTCGTGCATGCCGCGCACGGGGGGAAACATGGTGAGTTTGGATTGCGCGGAGAGGGTCGCGGCGGAAAAGAGTGCGAGAGCCAAGCGCGAAGGGCGGCCTACGAGGCCGCCGCAGGCTACGAGCCTGCCCCACTTATGCTTCATAACGGTACAACGCCCCCGCGATCGGCACGCCGCGCACATCGATTTTGCGGAGGTCCGCCGAGCCCACCCCATGCCGCTCGGCGAGGAGCAGCGTATTCTCACAAGTCTGGAACGGCGCCGTGCCGCGCCCGCCACGGGGATCGTATCCCATCACCGCCGTAGCCACCGCATCGGTCGATACCGGATTCAATCCCGCCAGCAGCACACCCGGCTGCACACGGCGGATGCCCTTGATCCACGGTCCTTCGCCGCCCGCGATGGATTCGATGCCATCGATAATCTGCAAATCGATGGGCCGCGCCTTCACCAGGTCCGCCACGATATGCGGGACGCGATATCCCGGTTCGCGGCTGGACGAAGCATCCAGCTCCGCGGGCGCCGACTTGGAAGGCTGCCGTTGCCCATCGTGCATGGTCTTGGCGCGCCCCGTTTTGGGATCTTCGTTGGGCTGGTCCACGCCCGCATCGTCGCCATAGATGGACGCGGGCAGATTGCCAAAGCAATTCTTCATCGAAAGCGTGACACCGCAAGTCGCGTGATTCTTCAGCTTGGCCATGCTGACGAAAACGTCCGTATCCTCGTAAGCGTGATTCAAATCGTAAGCCGGGAAAAGATAGCCCCCGCCCGGCACCGTGAAGCGCGCGTACCTCTTGCCCTTGCCCAGCGCGTTGGTGTTTTCGAACTCCACGCCCGGCGCGGCGGCCAGCAACTGGCGCACGTTCCAACCGGAATCGAGCAGATAATCTTCCAGCGGACCGCCGGTGGCCCAGGCGCTCTCCACGAAGCGGATGCGCCGCGCGCCGGCGCGCCCCAGCAGATGCGCCGTCGCGCCCACCAGTTTCGGATGCACGTAATGCGTCACGCCCGGCGGACGCCCGTCCACGCGCAGCCCGGGACTGCCCGTCATATTCAGCTTGATGGTGACCGTCTTGCCGCGCACCATGCGATCCAAGCCGCCGATCTGATCGAATAGCGTGGCCAGGCGTGCGGTCACATCCTCGTCGTAAGAAGCGCACTTGGCGATGGCCACGGGCGCAGCGGGTGCGGCGGCGCCGGGCACGGCTTTAAGCAGCGGGGCAGTGCTGATGAGAGCGATCCATTCTCTGCGTGTCATTCTTCTAGGATAGACGGATCGTGGGGCGGGCGGGAAGCGGCAATCCGCATTAATGGCGTGGTTAGCTTGCCTCTGCAAGAGAACCGCCCGTTGCCTAACGCCGTCCAGGACTGCGTGCCAACGAGCGATTCGCAGTACCCTTGTCGTGCAGCATACACTAGTACGATCATGGACGAACCGTCAGGTGCCTATGATTGAGTTGACCTGCCCGAGATGCCGCTCAAAGCAAGCCGTTCTCCCGGCCGATCCTAATTCTCTCTTTTGCTATTACTGTAGGAGCGTCCTCACCAGCGACGAATCAATCCGACGCCTTGCCGACCCAGACGACTCCCTGAATCCTTCTTCTCCAGCGAGCACCGGTACCCCCCCAATGAGGCCGAGAGTAGCCAAGCCCAGTCGCGCCGGCGCCCCAAATATTCCAACCATTGAACCAAGTGGCATTAGGCCGCCACCCGCCAAACGCAGAACCCGGGCAGCCAGCAAACAGCGTCAGTTAATTGCTGTTCTTGGGGGATTAGCAGCGGCAACCATTGTGTCGATGGTGGTGGTCACGGTTCTCTTTAAGGAACCACTTGTGTCTCTTCCGCCGGGCGTCAACACCAAGTGCAGCCACCCGGGGTGCCCCTGCCGGCTACAAGAGGAGTTCAGTCGGTGGTTAGAGAGTTAGAGAAGACTGGCAGCCATTTATACATTGAAGGTGAGAGCTCCGGAGCGTATTGTGACAACCACTCCCCGGGCATTGACGACCATCCGGGAGCTCTACTTATCTCGATTTTTGCTATCTTTGCTGTACTATGGTACTCGCATTTGAATCGCTTTAGTGCCCATTGACGTAGCGTGCCCGGTAGGCCCTTAGCCCTGCGCCTTAGCGGCGGCTCGCTTGTCCTCACATACACATGGGCGTGGTATCATTGTCCACTTTCGTTCGCATTTGACGCTAGGTAACTACAAAGGCTCTCTACGCCGGAACAGCGTAGGTTAGATGCGAACAGGTGCCGCGATCGATATATCGTCGTTCGCGACCCGACATTCTCCACAATCCGCGCAGGCGGCCTACGAGGCCGCCGCAGGCTACGAGCCCGCCTCACATTAATCCAAACGCAACGCCGCACAGGCAGCGACGCGGTCGATATCTACTCCCGTGCCGCCTTCATCGGTTGCGTAAACTTCCAGGTCCTTCCGTGCGCCATCCGGCGTTATAAGTTGCGCGTGTTTGAAAGTTCCCAACACCTGCACTGCCACGTTCTCAATCGGATAAGACGAGTAATTCACTAACTCCACCACTACTTCCTTGCTATCTTCCGTCGATAACACGTTCGATAACATGGATGCGACATTGAATAACCGGGCGCCCAGGTTCTTACGCCCAGTCATGCTTTGCACATCGTGCCAGATATCGTTCAACCGTTCGAGTTCGGCGGTATCGAGCGTGATTTGTCCGGGCTGCAGTGCGCTTTGCCCTTTCCATCCGGGCGGCGCGGTCAGCACAGTCCCGCCGGCGCGCGCGAAATTCTTCAGCATCTCGCGTTGCTCGGGCGTCAGCGAGGTGGCGTCCACATCCACTGCCATGGTCGTGCCCGCCAGCGATTCCGGCGTCAGGATCTGGCCGGGAATTGGGCGCATGGGCGTATGCTTGGCCGCGATCATGTCTAGGATGCCGCCCGAAAGCAGCGCGTCATCGTGGTCTTGCACCACGGCCAGTTTGCTGTAGGGGCGCAGCGTGCGCCATTCGGGATGGCTTTCGAAAAATTGCAGCACCTGCGTCATGCCGCGCCAATCTTTCATAGCGGCGGCGTCGCCGTGTTGCAGACGTGCGAAGAAATCGTCGTCCAGCGCCACAATCCAGCGCGCGCCGGCCATCTCCGCGTCCGCGATGGCTGCCTGGTAACGCTCGCCCGTGATCACGCCGTGGGCCGGCGGCAGATATCCCAGCCACAAGTTAGTTGCGCCCCACGCCCGCACGGAGCGGATGAAACCCGTGTTGGTGTCGATCCAGGGCGAGCCGGAGGGCGCCGCTTTGGCTGCGCCGTTCTCCAGCACTTGAATGCCGGGCCAGACGCCTTGATACGTGCCCACAATGGGGTCCGGACCGCCCAGCGGCATGCGCGCGCGCGAGGTGAGTTCGATCACGATGGCGTGCGTGTTGGCGAGCAGGTCGCGCACGCGGGCAGCCGTGCCCGCGGGAAAATCGCCCTCCAGCACGATGCCCTGCAAACCGTCGCGGATAGCTTTACGCGCAGGATCGGCGGGGTCTGGGCCCGGCTTCAGCACTACCAGTACGGCAATGCCCTCGGCCGCCGCGCGCGTCACGAAGTCGGGCGTGTAAGAAGCCACCAGCAGGCAATTGACGGGTGTGCCCGAAAGCAGGCCGAGCGACTTCGCATCCGTGCCGCTCCAGCGCGCGGGCACCCAGCCGGCGGGCGGCGCGATCGAAGCCAGCACCGGCATCGCGAAGAGCAAGGCCATCCATCGGGCTGCGCGCAGCGTCATGCTTCTAATTTACCGCGGACCACTCCCTGACGGTCGTGGCTCGGTAAAGGCGGTCGTGGCTCGGTAAAGAAGAGCGTTACAGAGCCGCGACCGTGAGGGAGCGGGGCCCCCAAGCCGCGTCTCTCTCTCCCATAAACGTAAGTTGCCGTACAGTCTCTGTGCCGGTCGCTCTTAGTTTGAGTGCACTGACCGTCTGACTGAATTAGAATCGTAAGAATCGAGATGGTGACTCCGCACGCGCCGCGGTACCTGGGATTAGTATGCTTTCTCACATTGCTCCCGCCAGCACTCAGCGCCGACAATCCGCCGCAGGCCGCCCCTGACGACACGACTCCGCAGACGCTGAAGCAGTTAAGCCTCGAAGAGCTTTCGCAAATCGAAGTGACTTCGCCATCCAAAGGACCCACTCCCGCCTTCCAGTCCCCTACCGCGATCTATGTCATCACCAGTGAAGATATCCGCCGGGCGGGCGTGACCACGCTGGCAGAGGCGCTGCGGCTGGCGCCGGGCGTGGAGGTGGCGCGCATCGACAGCAGTAAGTGGTCCATCGGCATTCGCGGCTTCGGCTCGCGGCTGGCGCGCTCCGTGCTCGTTCTGATCGACGGGCGCAGCGTCTACACGCCTCTCTTCGCCGGAACGTATTGGGAAGTACAGGACTATCTGCTGGAAGATATCGATCGCATTGAAGTGATCCGCGGCCCCGGCGGCACCATCTGGGGACCCAACGCCGTCAACGGAGTCATCAATATCATCACCAAGAGTTCCAAAGACACTCAGGGAAGCTATGCTTCCGCGGGCGGCGGCAACCTGGAGCAAGGCTTTACCGATTATCGCTACGGCGGAGGCGACGGCGACGGACTCACCTATCGCGCCTACGTGAAGGCCTACGATCGCGGTCCAGAGCATCACTTCGACAATGACGATTTCGACGCCTGGCGTGGCGCGCAAGGCGGCTTCCGCGTGGATTGGACGGCATCCCCCCGCGACTCACTTACCGTGCAAGGCGACTTATACAGTCAGGAAGACGGCGAACGGGTGGCCCTAGGCAACTATACGCCTCCCTCGGAGAGTACTCCGGACGGATACGAGGATGCTTCGGGCGGTAACCTGCTGGCGCGCTGGACGCACATCATGAGCCCCGGCAGCGATTTCCAGGTGGAAGCGTATTACGACCGGACCAACCACCAGGAAGTGAACTTTGGCGAGGATCGCAACACATTCGATATCGACCTGATCGCGCACACCAATGTGGGCGCCCGCCAGCAGTTCATCTACGGATTAGGTGCACAATCGAGTGACGGGCATTTTATGGAAGTCAGTACCGGCCTGGTGTTCGATCCTTACAACCGGCTCGATTACCAACTATCCGGCTTTTTTGAAGACGATATTACCCTCATCGACCGGCGCCTGACGCTGGACGCCGGCAGCAAGATATTCCGCACCAATTTCACGGGCGCCGAACTGGAACCTAGTGTCCGGCTGATGTGGACGCCCGCGGAAAAACACGCGTTTTGGGCGGCATTCACGCATGCCATCCGCGCGCCCTCCCAGGGGGAGCACGATTTCTATCTCTCCAGTTATCTGGGCTCGGCCGGCGGAGTTCCGATCTTCGGGCGCTACGATGCCAATCCGGATTTCGCGCCCGAACAGCTCAACGGCTATGAAATCGGATATCGCGCACTGATCGGGAAGAAATTCTTTATCGATTTCGCGGGCTTCGAAAATCACTATCACGATCTTTTCAGCGAGGACCTCACCACCTTTGAAGCACCGTCGAATACATTGCCGTTTCCCGGGCCGCCGCCGCCTAACTACATCTTGATTGCCGCGCAATTCCGCAACGACTTTTACGGCACCACCGCGGGCGGCGAAATCGCGCCGGAATTCAGGCCCACGGATCGCTGGCGGCTACGAGGGTCTTATTCGTACTTGAATATGAATCTCTCCAAGGTCCCCGGGACGCCGCCCGGCAACACGCCCCAAAGTGAGGAAGAATCCAGCCCGCGCCATCAAGTGACCGTGCAGTCTTCGTTCGATATCACGAAGAAGCTGCAGTTGGATCTGATATACCGTTATGTAGGCGCCTTACCGGCCCTGGGCGTGCCGGCTTACTCCACGGGCGACGCCCGGTTTGCGTGGCGCTTTCATCCGCACCTGGAGTTTTCGGTGGTCGGCAACAACTTACTTCAGCCGTATCATGTGGAGTATGTCGGCGATCCCGGACCCCCGGTCGCCATTATACGTAACGTCTACGCCAGCCTGACGTGGAGGAAGTAAGTGGTGGCTACCGTGCGGAGCTGGCCCAGCCGCATCCTCTTCCGAGCGGCGCGCATCGCCTTATGGTTCGGACTAAGTGCCGAGTTAGTCCTTACACCGTATCGCGCCGCCGCTCAACCCAAGCTTGAATACGAAGTGAAAGCGGCGTTCCTGCTGAATTTCACGAAGTTCGTCGCGTGGCCCGACGGCGCCTTCGCCGGCGCGGCATCGCCGTTCACCATCTGTGTCTTGGGAAACGATCCGTTCGGCCGCACGCTGGACGAGACTGCGTCGGGCGAGACCGTAGGATCGCGCAAGCTGGTGGTGCGCCGGATCGACGAAGCGCCCGCTGCGCAAGCCTGCCAAATCGTCTTTTTTGGCTCCGAGGGAAAAAAGCCGCCAGTAAGTCCGGGCAGCTTAGGATCGGGTGTACTTACGGTCGGCGAAGGACAGAGTTTTACGCGCGACGGCGGTATAATCGCTTTCGTAATCGATAACCGCCGCGTGCGTTTCGATATCAACCGATCCGCCGCGGAACGCGCGGCGCTAAGGCTCAGCTCCAAACTGTTGAGCGTCGCGAGATCGGTGGAACGATGAATCGGGCGAGCGGCGATGCTTAAATTTCGCGACAGACCGATCAGCCAAAAAGTGACGATCATTACCATGGTCATCACTGCGGCCGCTCTGTTGCTGGCCGGATTGGGCATTGTCGTGGCGGATTCCGTGTTGTTTCGCCAGAGCCTGCGGCGCGACCTATCCGCCCTCGGCCGGATCGTGGCGGATAATAGCACGGCGGCGCTGGACTTCAACGATCCGGATTCCGCGGCTCAAACCTTAAGCGCCTTGCGCGCCCGTTCGCACGTGGACGCCGCTTGCATTTATTGGAACAATGGCGTGCTGCTAGCCAAATACTTGCGCCAACCCGATTCTGTCTGCCCGCCGCCTGAAGCCCGGCCAAGCGCTCGTACCGGCGGCAATAAAATTACGCTGGCGCAGCCCATCCTTCTCCATGGAAAGCGCATCGGCACGTTGATGCTGGTCTACGATCTCGGCGAAATTCAGGAGCGTATCAGACTGTACGGAACCACGGTGGCCTGCGTCCTGCTGGCCGCCAGCCTGCTTGCATTTTTGTTGTCTTCGCACTTGCGCAGGCTGATCGCCGAGCCCATTTCCAGGCTGGTCAGCGCGACCACGTCGGTTTCCAAAACGGGCGATTACGGCGTCCGGGCGCAGAAGCTCTCGGGCGATGAAATGGGTGTTCTGGTCGATCGGTTCAATGAAATGCTAGCCGGCATTCAGTCGCGTGACAGCGAATTGAAAAAAGCCCTGGCGGATCGGGAAGCCGCATTACAGGAAGCCGAGGACGAGCGCCAACGATTTCGTTTCATGGCCGAATCGATGCCGCAAAAAATCTTCGCGGCCAGCGCCACCGGAGAATCGGTCTATCTGAATAAGTTGTGGATGGATTTTACCGGACTCACCTTTGACCAAATCAGAGACTGGGGTTGGGTGCAATTCATTCATCCCGACGATCTGGAGGACGGTATGCGCGCCTGGCAGCAGAGCATCGCTACGGGCGAACCCTTGCAGATGACCAGCCGATTCCGCCGCGCCGATGGCGTCTATAGATGGCATCTCAATCGCGCGCGCCCCATGCGCAACGCCGAGGGACAGATTACGCTGTGGATCGGATCGAGCACGGAGATTCACGAACAGAAGGAACGCGAAGAAGAACTGCGCCGGGCCAACGACGATCTGCAGCAGTTTGCGTATTCGGCCAGCCACGACCTGCAAGAACCTATCCGGAACGTGGCGGTTTACAGCGAGATCGTGGCCCGGCGATACCATCACCTGCTGGACGACGACGGCCGGCTCTATCTCGGTTTCCTCACGGAGAGCGGCCGCCGCCTGGCCACCCTGGTAAACGATCTGCTCGCCTATGCCAGAGCCAGCCGGGCGGAACTTAGTCAATCGGTGGTGGACGCCTCGGTGGCTTTGGAGGACGCGCTATCCAGCCTCACCGAATCCATGCGCGAGAGTCATGCGACAGTGACTTACGATCCGCTGCCGCAGGTGCACATGAGCGAGGCGCACCTGCAGCAGCTTTTTCAAAACCTGGTCGGCAATGCCCTGAAATATCGGGACACTGTGCCCCCCATAATCCACATCTCGGCCGTCGGCCAAGGCGGTTTCTGGCGCTTCTCAGTCGAAGACAACGGCATCGGCATCGACCCTCAATATAAGGAGAAAATCTTTGGTGTATTCAAGCGGCTCCATCACGATCGGAAATATAGCGGCACCGGTATTGGTCTGGCAATCTGCCAACGCGTGGTTGAACGCTACGGCGGAAGAATCTGGGTCGAATCCGAGCCTGGAAACGGATCCACCTTCTTCTTCACCATCCCCCACCCTGCCGATCCCGGAGGCGGCCCGCCGGTTCAACCTTCTGCTGGCCGAGGATAACCTTCCCGACGCGCTGATTGTCCGGGAGGCCATTCGCCTGGAGGGCCTGCCGCTGGACGTCCACATCGCCTCCGACGGCCAACAGGCGATCGATTTCATCACGCGAGCCGAGGAGGATGACAATGCGCCATGCCCGCATTTCCTGCTGCTCGATTTGAATCTTCCGAAACGGGATGGGTTCGAGGTGTTGCAACGGCTGCGCGCCAGCCCCAAGTGCCGGGACGTACCGGTGTTGATTTTCACTTCGTCGGATTCGCCCAGCGATCTGAGTACGGCAGCCTCGATGGGCGCCAGTTACTTCCGCAAGCCGCCCAGCTACGAGGAGTTCATGAAGCTGGGCGGCGTGTTGAAGAAGCTGCTGCGAGACCGTGGCATGACGTGACTGATAACAGCCTTGGAAAAACCGCTCCGTTGAAGACGCAGGCTGGCGGCGAGCTGCGCTCGCCGGGCGGAGCTATGAGCTCCGCGCAGGCTACGAGCCTGCCCCACAGGCGCGCCCGTCTTCATCACCTTTGGTGGGCCCCAGGCGCCATGGGGCACTCCCTGACGGTCGCGGCTCGGTAGCAAGTGCGTCGATTTCGCACGATCTACCGATGTCGCACGATTTACCGAGCCGCGACCGTCAGGGAGCGGTTTCCTTGGCTCAGAATCCCCAAAATGGTTAAGCACCCGCGTAACGCGATTTGCTTGACCGGTTTCCCGCAAGCGTGATAGGGTGAGCGCAGCCCGGGAGAGCCGCTCTCCGGCATTCAAGCACATGACTCGATCCTCACTTCACAAACAATTTCTGTTGTTGATGTTTTTGCCGCCGGCGCTGTGGTGCCAATCGAAGCCGGATCTGGGCGTCATTGCGCGCATCCAAACCGAAGCCTACGATCATTCCAAAGTCATGGATCATCTCTCGTGGCTGAGCGATGTATACGGCCCGCGGCTGACCGCCTCGCGCGAGTTCTTCCAGGCCGCCGAGTGGGCGCAGCGCCGGTTGCGCGAGATCGGCCTGAGCAATGTGCATCTGGAGGAATGGGGACCGTTTGGCCGCAGTTGGTCGGCCGAACAGTGGTCGCTCGAAATGGTGGAGCCGCGCTACTCGTCGATGGACGCGACGCCGCTGGCATGGTCCGCCGGCACGAATGGGCCTATCACGGGCGAGACCATTCTGGCGCCTCTGCCGCGCACCCGCGATCTGAAAAAGGCGCGCGCGGAGTTTGAGGCCTACCGCAAGGAGTGGGCCGGCAAGCTGCGCGGCAAGTTCGTGATGATGCGCGATGAGAAGATCCCACCGGAGCAGACCAAGCCCGAATTTCGCCGTTATACCGACGCCGACCTGGCGGCCATGGCCGCCGCGCCAGAGCACGCGGCCAAGAACTACACCAAGCTCCAGGATCTGAAGTGGCCGGAAGATCCGGAAGAAATGGGCAAGTTCTTTGCGAGCCTGCCGGACTCCACATTCGACGAAATCTTCTATGCGGCGATTGCGCTGGCTACCGAGCGGAATAAATTCCTGCTGGACGAAGGTGTCCTGGGCGTGTTGCTGCGCGACGACCGCTCGCACGATGGCCGGACCAACGCCGAACAGGCCGGATCGCACATGAGCGCCGATCCCCTGGCGCCGCCCACGTTTGTCATTACTGAAGAGCAATACAACCGCATTCTGCGCGTGATGGAAAAGAAAACGCCGGTGAAGCTGCGCATGTCGCTCAAGGTGCAGGCTTCGGACAAGGATGTGAACTCCGCCAATATCATCGGTGAAATACCGGGTGCGAAGAAACCGGACGAGGTGGTCATGATCGGGGGACATTTCGATTCCTGGCATGCGGGCACGGGCGCGACGGATAACGGTGCCGGCAGCGCGGTGATGATCGAGGTGATGCGCATTCTGAAAGCGTTGAACCTGAGCATGGATCGCACTGTGCGCATCGGATTGTGGAGCGGCGAGGAGCAAGGACTGTACGGCTCGGAGGCGTACGTGAAGAAGCACTTCGGCGATCCCAAAACCATGCAACTTCTGCCGGAGCATGCCAAGCTGTCCGTCTATTACAACCTGGATAACGGCAGCGGCAAGATTCGCGGCGTTTATTTACAGGAGAACGCCGGGGCGCGCCCATTCTTCGAAACCTGGCTCGCACCGTTCCGCGACGAAGGCGCGACTACCATCACCATTAAGAATACGGGCGGCACGGACCATCAGTCGTTCGATGCCGTAGGATTGCCGGGATTCCAATTCATTCAGGATCCGCTCGACTATGGCACGGTTACGCACCATTCGAGCATGGACACCTACGATCATGCGGTGGCGTCTGACTTGATGGAGGCATCGGCGATCATCGCATCGCTGGTGTATGATGCGGCGAATAATCCGGAGAGAGTACCGCGCAAGGAACTGCCGAAGCCGCAGTAAGTGCACCGGCGACGTTGTGGGGCAGGCTCGTAGCCTGCGCGGGCCTCGTAGGCCCGCTCTTCAGCGCGCGGCAGACGACGAAAAACGATCGTCTGCCCCACGGATGCGCACACCCACCTCACGGCCGTGCGGTACATCGAGCGGGAGGATCCCCGCGGGGTCCGTCTCTTCTTCGCTCACTTCCTCATCGTCCACTTCGATCAGGTAATCGTGGTGAGGCTTCAGCCCCACCACAAACACGGGCTCTTTTCCATCGACCGAGACTTTGAATTTCGGGCGGTGCGCGCCGAACAGAACCAGCGCGGAGCCAAGATCCAAGGGTTCCTCGTCCTGGTCTGGATCGACGACCGCCACGGCGCCGTTATGGAAGACCTGCATCACGCCCGAGAAGCAGCCCAGCCAGGCGGCGGATTCCTCCCAACTCGAGCGTGCGAACAAGCGCCCGAAAAGGCTGTCATGCATTGTCAGCGGAGTTTGCGTGTAGCTCAGCCCAGGCTGGTACGGATTGGCCCACAGAAACTCATACGGCGCGCCGAGGGTGCCACGCAGCAGAAAATGATCGTCCGTAAGCCAGCCTTGCAGGATCTGGCTGCCGGCTGCGTTGCTGTCATATGCCACCATAGCGAGTTCGGCGGCGCGGGATAGAGTGGCGCGCCGCAGGTCCGGCTCGCCTTCCGCGTGCGGCGTGGCCGGGATGCGATAGTCGTTTTCGCCCGCCGGATAAGCCGCCGGATAGTAACTCAATAATTGTATGGTGGGCAGATCGGTGAAGAACTGCGGGGCGCCCTCGCGCAGGTCCAGAGTGAAGTTGTCGCGGACCACGTGCAGTATCTCCATCAGGGCGTACATATCGTCGCGCTTCACGCCTTCCCGGCCGCTGTTGAGGGCGGGCAAAATCTCGCCTTGCCACCAATGGTGCACGATCTGTTCGAATTCTTTTTCAGGGACTTCCGGCAGATGTCCGGAAAGCGCCACGGCGGCCAGCAGCCGGGAACGCACCGCGGAAACCGATGCGTCGCCGCGTGTTTGTTGAATGCCGCGCGCCAGCTTGGCCGCCAGCGCCTTCGATTGCGCCTCGCTTAGAATATCCTGGCACCAGTCGAAAACCAGGGCGAGCTGGCGGAGATCGGCGCCGGCGCCCAACGCCCATGCCACGGCCTGCTGGCCGGATTCTGCGCTGCCCGCCACCTGATCGTACAGCGCCTCGGCGAATCCAGGCTCGGGCATGGGAGCCTTGCCCGCCATCAGCAGATGGAACTGATTCCAGCGCATGGACTCACGGTCGCGCTCGCGCCGCAGGCGGCGCAGCCGTTGCACCGTCAGCAGGAGACGGGGGTGCGGACCATCCGCGCGCAGGATCTCGTCATCGGCGCCGAGCGGGCCGCTCATGGAAATCACGGCCAGCATCCAGCAAAATACGCGGCAAAGGCTCACTTTTCCGATTGTGTCATACGGACACACCGCCTGCCCAGCAGGCCACGCCGGGAATAAACCCGCCGTGGAACTCGTTGCGTGATTTCAGCAGGATAGAAAAGATTGACACGTGGCGATCTGGTTGCTATTTTCGGTGATGAATTGGCGAAGTAACTTTTAACCTGCCCTCTGCTGCAACAGGCAGGCGGAAGAGAAACGAGCACACAAGACAACGTGCTTGCGGGAGCCGGTGTCGTAATCGAAGTTGGGCTTGCGAGTCTTCCCTTGTTGGTTGCAACAGAGGGGTTTTTTTATAAGGGATTTATAACGTTCTCCCCGGGGGTCTGAGGTTGCGGTAATCATCTGGCATTCGTGGCGAGGAAAGTTTGGACGCGGACCTTACCAGGAATGCCGCTTTATCCAGATGGTCCGACGCCGGATCCCAGCCCGACCTGGGCGAGCCGCATCGGCAGGAGGCTCTAGCCGGTCCTCAGAGCCATCTCCGATGCGGTTTTTCTTGTGGGGCAGGCACTCTGCCCAATGTCACTTAGTTTTCCGTCGAGCGGCCGGCGGCATAAATCGTGGGGCGGCCAATCATGGCCGCAGCCGGCTTTTCAGCCGGCTCTTCGACCGTTTGCGAGCGTTTTGGCCGCCTAAAAGGCGGCTGTCGGCCATGATTGGCCGCCCCACAATTTTGTGCAGAATTCCATGACTCGAAAACTAAGTGACATTGGGCACTCTGCCTGCGCGGGCCTCGTAGGCCCGCTCTTCGGCGAGCAAAGCTCGCCCTGGACAGACCAGGAGGTCTGTCCTACACTTCCAACGACTCCAGCAACCCGCGAAAACGCCGCCGGCTCACCTCCAACCGCTGTCCATTCTTCAGCAGCACCTCGCCGGATCCTCCCGGCAGCGGATGCACCTCCGCCACCGCATTCAGATTGATCAACGCGGCCCGCGACACGCGAAAGAAACGCGCCGGGTCCAGCCGCTGCTCCAATTCGTTCAACGTGGGATCCATCCAGTACCGCGCCGAATCGGCGACCAGCCGCGTGAGTCCCTCTTCCGAAGAAAAATAAAGCACGCGCGCCTCGCTGACCACCACATATTTCGTCGCGCTTTTCACCAGGAAGCGAGCCGGACGTGCGCCGCGGTTGCGGGCCATTCCATCCAAGGCGTCTTCGCGCGCCGCCGCGGATAGAGCGCGCACACGGTCCAGCGCTTCCGCCAGCCGCGCGCGGCTGATGGGCTTCAACAGGTAGTCCGCGGCATGCAACTCGAAGGCATCCACCGCATGCTGATCGTAGGCGGTGCAGAAAATCACATGCGGGCGCGGCTGCGGCAGACAGGCGGCCACGTCGATACCGCTGCAGCCAGGCATCCGGATGTCCAGCAGCAACAGATCCGGCTGCAGGTCCGCGGCCAGATCCATGGCCTGTACACCGGTTTCCGCCTCCCCCACCACTTCCATATCCGGATGGGCGGACAGCATCTGGCGCAGCCGTACGCGGGCGGGAGCTTCATCGTCGACAATCAGAACGCGCATCCGTCGTTACCTACTGAGCCGCTCCCGGCTATGCTTCCTTCGAGGTCTGGCGCGGGCGCGTCGGGGATGTTCAGGAACACGCGCGTGCCGTGCGAATCGCTGGTCCAGCCGAGTTGGGCGGATTCGCCATAATAACCCCGCAACCGTTCCGCGATGTTGCGCAGACCGTAGCCTGGCTGCACGGCGGCCGATCCGGCGAGCGCGAAATCGAGCGGAAAGCCCGGCCCATTATCGAATACTTCGATCCATAATCGGCCCTCCTTCGACGCCGCCTGCACACGAATCCGGCCTTGCCCCTCTACCGTGGAAGCGCCGTGCTTAATGGCGTTCTCCACCAGCGGCTGGATGCTCATGGCGGGCACGGGAATGCCGCAGGCGCCGGGATCCACATGCAACTCCACTTGCAATCTCTCGCCGAAGCGGGCCTTCTCCACGCCCAGGTACGCCGCTACAAACTCCAACTCTTCCTCCAGACGAACCCATTCCGTCTCCGATTTCCGCAATGTATAACGGAACACCCCGGCCAGTTGTTCTACAGTTTCCTCCGCCAGCCGCGGATTGCCGGGGATCAGGCCGGCGATGGCATTCAGGGCGTTAAACAGGAAGTGCGGGTTGATCTGCGCGCGCAACGCTTTCAACTCGGCGCGGCTGGTGAGCCAGCGGAGTTCCCGCTCGCGCTCCGCCTGCTCCTGTTGTTGCTGGCGGAAGCGCACGTTTTCGAGCACGATTCCCAGGGTGTGCGCCAGCGAGCGGAGCACACGGCGGTCGTCGCTCATGTAAGGAATGCCGGTCGCCCGGGCGGACAGCGCCATCCACCCCATTGGCGACCCTTGCCGCTCCAGTTCGCGGGCCAGACCCTCCGGTTGGCTGGGCGGGGGCCCGGCGGCGAAGCGCACCTCGGCGGCCGCTTGGAAGATGCCGGTCAGGCTGCGCGCCGCACGCACCCGCAGATCTTCTTCGGTGGACGAGGCCTGCACGTCGGCCACAAACTGGCGTTCCGCGTCCGCCACGGAGTAGCGCCGGTGCAACCACGCGCGGTCGATGCCGCTCTCCAGTTGTCCGTAAACCCAGGGCGCCAATAGCCAGAGCGGCGTCAACAGTAGAGCGCCGATCCAGGGACGGCTCCAGTCCGCAGGAAGGCGATCGAAAAAGTGCGGCGCCGCTGCAAAGAGGATGGTCGTTCCCACCAGCGCCACGGCGAAGAAGGCGCCTCGCTTGATCAGCAGATCGAAAAATACCAGCCGCTCTTTGTAATACAGAGTCACGCAGAAGAAACCTAACACCAGATAGTCCGGCAGAAGTCTGACGAACGGATTCGGGAGGGCCAGGTTTGCGGCGCCCAGTATCACGGCCAAACAAAGCAAGATGCGCATCGCCCGGCGATAGCGTAGCTCAACCGGCGTCACAGTGCGCCGGGAAAATATTTGCGCCAACAATCCGAGCGCACCGGCGGCTCCCAGCATGGCTGCGCGTGCGCTGTCCAGAATGTCCGTCCATCCGGACCCCGCCAGCGACGTATCGCTTAACGCTTGTGCGGCAGCCGCCGCCACGCCGATGGCATAGAACGCCGCCAGCAATCCGTCCCAAAGCCGGCGGGAGGCCAGGCCGGGCTTTTCCTCCGCGTAGATCAGATAGAACAGCAGCGGCGGCAGCAGACCCGTGGCTAAGTCCAGGACGGCTGCGATAGCGTTGGTCAGCACGGAGTCCGGGCGGTATGCGCCGGCAAAGCGCACCGCCAGGTTCAGCACGAATGCCAGCGCGCAGATCACCGTAAAAAAGGGGAACACGCGCGCCCGCCCGGGACTGTGGCGCAGCCTTCACTCCCGCCAATAGAAAAGCGTCAAAACGGAGAAAGTCAGCGCGCCGAAGGTGAAGGTGATCAGCGAGGCGAGATAGAGGAGTCTGTAGCCGAGCATGTCAACCAACCTGCCTAAGGTGCGTTCTGTACGGGCTTTCCAGTTACTGTCTTGAGTCGCAGTAAGATGGCCTTGTAATCGTTCTTATCCGCCTCCAACAGGATAGCGCCCGGCTTTCCTATGTCGAAAGCGGCTCCGAAAGCCTCGGTGGTGGAAGCGCGATATTCGATTCCTATGAAGTGCGCGGTACTCTTATGCAACAGGCCAAACAGGGCTAGGGGGGGAAACAGCACGCCCTCCGCCACCAGATCGCTGACTCGCCGCCGCGCCTCCTCGCCATAGCTCAGCGCGGTCACCTGATCGGGTTTGATGCGCAGCCTCCGGACGGATATGCCGTGCATGAAGTACAACACGATGTCATCCTTTGTTGCCGTCAGACTGGTGTTCCAATCGTACGGATCGAGCTCCGGATTGACCGCTTTCATGGAGATGCTTCCGCCGGCATAACGCAGCTTCTTCCACGAGCTCGGCTGGCTCCAGAGCGGTACTGACCCGGCCAGCACCAGCGCGACCATGCATGTCAACATTCGACGCATTGGGTATGCCGGCCGCCCATTCGTCCGGCCGCCGCAGTTCCAGTATGCGCAAGCCTCCGCGCAAAGACAACTGCTTCCCCATGAACGGCGCGAGCTTATTGTAAGCGGCCCCCGGTGGTCATGAATGGCGCCGCCCATCGTGGATTCCGACCGTTCATTGGAAATCGGTCGCCACGCCGCCCGCGCCCAACGTATCATTCGCTTGAGGGAGAGGAACCATGCCGAAAGTTCTGATCCGCAGCGTGTCGATAGCCATCCTGGCCATGGGTGCCGCCTTTGCGCAAAACAGCGATTTGTCCCTGATGTTTGGGACCTCCGCCGTTTCGACGGAGGCCACCAGCAACGGCCAGTTATCCGGCTTTGTAACGCTGGGCGGAGAAATCGACTACGCCACCCAATTCCACACATTCTTGGGACAGGACTTTTATCTGGACGTGCCCGTCATTCTGACCGGGACCCTATCCGGCAGCGTGGGTCCCAATGTCATGTCGTACAATCACATCAATACGTTCTTTACGCCCGGCGTGCGCGATAAGTTCGTCAGTTTTTGGCGGTTGTCGTTTTATATCGGGATTGGGGCGGGTGCGGCGAGTTTCGGTAGCTATAGCACGACCGTGAGCGGCGCCGTGGTGAGTAACTCGGCGAACCGGGTTACCACGTGGGCGGTCAGCGTTCCCTCCGGCATGGAGTTTCGAGCCAGCCGCCGGCTGGGCGTACGCGTCGAGTTCCGGGACATATTTACGCGTGCCCATTTGGGCGGGATCTCCGGGCACGACCATCCATTGGCATCGCTGGGTCTGGCGTTCCATCGTTAGCGTGGGGCAGGCACCCTGCCTGCGGCGGCCTCTCAGGCCGCCTTTCCCGGGCGAGCTTCGCTCATCGTGGGCGAGCTTCGCTCACCGAAGAGCGGGCCTACGAGGCCCGCGCAGGCAGAGTGCCTGCCTCACAGCAGCGGAAATAATGTAGAAAGTCGAATGGACAGGCCAGGAGGCCTGTCCTACAGCCAACCCAACTCGGCGTAGCGCTCACCAGTCAGATGCAGGAATAACTGCTCCAGCGTGCGGAATTCCTGGCCGTTGTGCGAGATCGTGCCATCGCGGTCCAGCGCGCTGATATCGCCCTGCCACACCAGTTTGCCGGGCTTGGTGACAATGGCTACCTGCGAACACAACCGCTCGACCGTCTCCAGCACATGCGTAGTCAGAAAAACTGTGCGCCCCTGGGCGACGATCTTATGCAGCCATTGCTTGATGGAAGCCACGCCCGCCGGATCGATGCTCTCGAACGGCTCGTCGAGAAACAGCAGATCGGGACCGCTAATCACAGCGGCGGCAAACGCCACACGCTTGCGCATGCCGGCGCTGAATTCCGAAAGCCGCTTCTTGCCGGTGCCCTCCAGTTCCATGGCGTTCAGCAGCTCATCCACCCGTTGGCGCGCGGTCTGTTCATCCAAGCCAAACATGCGCGCTTGAAAAAACAGAAATTCGTGCGCGTACAAAGCATCGAACAAGCCCAGCGACTCCGGCATCACGCCCATGCGCCGTTTGAGCGCCACCGCGCCATCGCGGAAGGGCTCGCCCAGAATGCGAATCTCGCCGGCATTCGGATCGAGCAGTCCCGTGAGGCAGCCGATGGTGGTGCTCTTTCCCGAGCCGTTCGGCCCCAGGAAGCCGAACATGGTTCCCCCCGGCACGGTCAGCGAGAGATTCTCCACGGCCACGGTCTGTCCGTACTTCTTAGTCAGGTTGGCGATTTCAATCGCAGGCGTCATATCAGGCGCGTCCTTCGAGCGCGTTCAGCAGGCGTTCCCGGCGGCTCACAAATAAACCCGCTCCCACGCGCAGCGAGTAGAGATAGAAAGCCACGGCCAGCGCGGCCGCCGGAATCGACACCCACCAATAATCCAACAAGGGGGCCGGCCCGATGGACTTATCCACCGCCACCGTTCCGAACAGACACCCCAGCACGCTGCCGATCAACAGGATGTTGGCGCTCAGCGAGAGTTGATTGCCGAACGTGGTTTCAAAACTGGTAGCGCGCGGCGCCAGCAGCGAAGTCCAGATGGATAGCCCGTGGAACAGGCACAATCCGCCGATGCCGGTTGCCAGCAGCATGGGCGCGATGCGCGGATCGGGCGGGACCGGCGCGAGCAGCACCCATGCCACGAACGATATCGCCACCAGCGTGCCTCCCACGAACAGCGCGGTATAACTCGAAGCACGCAGGATCGCGCCCGGATCAATAGGGAGCAGAAAATAGCGGCGGAAACCGGAAGAATCGAAACCGAACTGATTGGTGGCCATCACAGCGGTGCCTAGGAATCCGACGATGGCGAACGCGCCCAATCCGCGCACGAAATAGTGCAGCCCGCCGCCTTCCACGCTGCGGTTGAACGTAAGGAATGCCATCAGCGGAACGGCGGCGATATAGTTGAAGCGGACTTTATTAGAGCGCACATAGTAGCGCAGCGTCCGGCCGACCAGCGGTGCCATGGATGGTCCGAAAATGGACGCGATGCGCTCGTAGCGGTCGTCCCACGCGACCGCGGCGGCCACCGCGCTGCGCGGGCGCGCCGCCTGCTTCTCGATAATCGCCAGCAGAAACAGCAAGACTGCGATCCATACGGCCATCAGGCTGAATTGATAAGGCAGATTCGCGCCGGTATTTACGGTTATGGCCGCGGCCGCGAACGTTGGCGTGTAGTGCAGCATGGCCAACATGGCTTCCCTCGCCCCATGCGCTTTTACCAGCCTCGGGATCAGAATGCTCGGCAGGATAGCCACGCTCATCAGCAGCAGGAAGAGAATAGCGGTGCCGCCGCGCACGTGGGCCAGCCATTCGATCAGCGTGGCCAGCACGCGCGCCAGCAGGTAATTCACCATCAGCAGTAAGATCACCGCGACTACGCCCAGCCAGAAGCGGCCCACATCTAATATGGCGAGGCCGGCGACCAGCCCCAGCCACAGAGCCAATACGAAGATCCAGATGGGCTCCAGGATGCCGGTCAGATGGCGCGCGGCCATGCGTTCGCGGGCGTTGATCGCATAACGGCGCAGCGCCTGATCGGTGAAGGCCGTATTGATGCCGAATCCGGTGACCACCGACGCCAGCAGCGCATTCACAAACAGCCCGCCCAGCACAATCTGCGCGATCTTTTCAGCTTGGCCCGTGCGCACCGCGACAATGGCGGCGCCGAGGCCTCCGGCGGTCATCAGGATAAGGATGAGGATGGCGAACGCGTAACCTACAAAAAACAATGCAATGCGGCCGTTGCGTGTGCGGGTTTGCGCCCAGAGGAGTTTGTAGCGCAGGCCGACCAGGCGGAAGATCAGTGTCGCGTTCATTGGGGAAAAGCTATTGTATCGACTATCGCGCGGCAGCCGTGACCAGATATTCGTTAAAGAAAGCGACGGTACGGCGTGCCAATTCCTCGCGCGCTTCGAGAGTTTGAAAGGTGTGGCCGTCTTTCACTTTCACGAAAGAGACGGGCACTCCGGCGGATTGCAGTTTCTGAAATAATTCTTCCGCTTGCGAGATAGCCACACTTTCATCCGCGGCGCCATGTACAATCAGAAACGGCGCGTCGCCTTTCGAAACATGGAAGGCGGGCGATGCTTCCCGCCACGCCTGCGGATTCTTTTCGTAAGAAGTTCCCAGAAAACTCGCCAGAAACGCGGCGCCCCCGGGGTCGCGATTGGTGGTGAAATCGGTGGGGCCGCTGACATCCACGACCGCCTGCACGCGGCTGGAATAGGCGGCCAGCGCGCGATCGGAATTATCGCGCGTATCCTCCATGCCCAGCAGAGCGGCCAGTTGCGCGCCTGCGGAGTGCCCGTAAGCGCCGATGCGCACGGGGTCCACTCCGTACTTGGCGGCATTGGCGCGCACCCAGCGCACCGCGCGCTGCACATCGTCAAGCTGCGCCGGCCACCTGTTCGCATTGTCCTGAAACAAACGGTAGTCCACCGAAAACGCCACGAATCCGGAGCGGGCGAGAAGCTGCCCCATGCCCCGCATGGTGCCCTTGTCGAGACTCATCCATGCGCCGCCATGGATCAGGACAACGGCTGGATGAGTCGGGATGCGCGGACCGGCGGGTTCGTAGACATCCAGCCGCAGATCGTAACCGTGGTCCGATGCGTAAGGAATGTTTTCCTCGACGGTAACCGATGTGGCGGCGGGTTTCGCGCTCGTGGCCGGTTCCTGCGGCCGAAGTGTCAAGGCGAGAACGCCTGCAAGGAATGCGCACCGCAGTGAAAGAATGGCTCTCTTCATCGATTGAATTTTACTACGCGGGAGAGGGGCATCCCAGGCGGCCATGAAGCGTCAAAGGTGGCCCCTGTACAATAACGAGTAGACATGAAAGCCAGCGTGGTGGACCTTCGTTACAGGATGAAGGACGTGCTGAATGCGCTCGACCGCGGCGAGACCGTGACTGTGCTCTATCGCGGCAAGGAAAAGGCGCGGCTGACACCAGTTGGCGGCCAGAAAAAGGGAAGACTCGCCTCCCATCCGGCGTTCGGCAGGTGGAAGGATCGATCCGATTTGAAGGACGTACCGGCTTACGTCCGGCACTTGCGGCGCGGGCGGTTCGATGATCTTTGATGCCGACGTGTTGATCCGGTTCCTGCGGGTAGACCCCGCGGCGGCGCGCCTGATCGAATCGCAATCCGACCGCGCCATCTCGATTATTTCCGCGATGGAACTCCTGCAAGGCGCGCGGTCGCGAGACGAGATCAAAACAATTCACCACTTTATTCGGCAGAGCGGCATACAACCTATTCCCGTTAATGAGTCCATCAGCCACGTGGCCCTCGGCCTGATCGAAGCGCACGCAATTACGGCAGGGCTGCGAGTCGCGGATGCGTTGATCGTTGCCACCGCCCGCGAAGTGGCACTACCGCTGGCGACCGGCAACCGCGTCATTTCAAGGCGATTGCCGGGCTGGAACTGAAAGTGTTCCGGCCGCAGGCTGGGTAGACCGCGAGGCAACGACAGCTATCCGCACGCTATAGTAATCGATATCTATGGGCCGCATCCGCGTTCTTCCCGATCAGGTAGCCAATAAGATCGCGGCGGGTGAAGTGGTCGAGCGGCCCGCATCGGTAGTGAAAGAACTGCTCGAAAACGCGCTGGACGCGGGCTCCGCCACGCTGCGCATTGAGATCGAGAGCGGCGGCCGGCGGCTCATTCGCATCTCCGACGATGGATGCGGCATGCTGCGCGACGATGCCCTGCTGGCCTTCGAGCGGCACGCCACGAGTAAGTTGCGGGATGTGAAGGATCTGCTTTCGATCTCCACGCTGGGCTTTCGCGGCGAAGCCTTGCCTTCGATCGCTTCGGTGTCGCGCCTGCTGCTGGAAACACGCTCGGAGGACGAGACTACCGGCACGCGCGTGGAAATCGCCGGCGGCAAGATACTCCACTGCGACGAAGTGGCGCTGGCGCGCGGCACTTCCGTCACCGTACGCGATCTGTTTTACAACGTTCCGGCGCGCAAGAAATTCCTGCGTTCGGAACAGACCGAGTTGGCGCACATCGCGTCGCTGGTGACGCATTACAGTCTGGCGCATCCCGAGAAAACGTTCCGCCTGGTCAGCGGCGCGGCCGAGTTGCTCGCCGTCACTCCGGTGGCCACCATGCGCGAACGCGTCTTTCAGGTGTTCGGCAGCCAGACGCTGGAAGAACTCGTCGACCTGGGCACGCGCGAGCAGCAACTAGTGCTGCCGCCGCCCTATGTGCCGCCTTCGGAAGCTATCGCCGAATTCCGCCGCGAGCCTGAAGAGCCTTCCAGCAAGACGTTCCGGCTGACCGGCTTCGTCTCGCGCCCGCAGGTGCAGAAGGGCAATCGTAATTCGATTTTCATTTTCGTGAATCAGCGGTTGATTCGCGACCGGCTGCTGTTGCATGCAATTTCGTCGGCATATTACAACCTGATGCCGCCTGCCGCGTTTCCGTTCGCGCTGCTGTTTCTCGAATGCGATTCGGACGAGGTGGACGTGAATGTGCATCCCTCGAAGACGGAGGTGCGCTTCCGGCATCAATCGTTCATGCACGATTTCGTGCGGGATGCCATTCGCGAGCGGCTGATCGAAACGCGCCCCGCGCCCACATTTTCGCCAGCGGCCAGCGCGCAGCCGGCGGCCCGCATGCCGTTCTCCGAGTTCTCGCAGATGCTAGTAGGACAGGCTTCCCAGCCTGTCCTGGAGACCGACATACCCGAGGTGGGACAGGCTTCCCAACCTGTCGTGGAGGAACTTCCGGATTTCGCTTTGCGCCCGGCAGCCGGTCCCCTACCGCGTCTGGATTTCGGAGGCCCGCCGATTGCATTGTCCAACGATCCGCCGCCCACGGGGGCGCAGCGTTTGCGCATGCCCGATACGCACGGCGCGTTTCCTTTGGACGCGCTGCCAATTTCCGATGCTTCCCTGACCGCGCTTTCCGATCTGCGCCCGCTGGGCCAACTGCACGAGAGCTTCATCATCGCGGCCGGACGCGACGGCCTCTGGATCATCGACCAGCACGTGGCGCACGAGCGCATTCTGTTCGAACGCGTGCTGAAGCAGCGCGCGGCGGGCAACGTGGAGATGCAGCGATTGCTGATGCCCCTGATCCTGCAACTGACGCCCGGACAGCAGATCGAATACGCGCGCATCGCCGACGAATTGACCGCGCTGGGTTTCGAGAGCGAACCGTTCGGCAATCGAACCGTAGCGGTGACCGCGGCTCCCGCAGCGGTCGGACCGGCGGATTTGGAGAAGGTACTCGGCGAAATTCTGGAGACGGCCGAAGCGGAGTTTCGCGGCTTGTCGCTCGAGGACGTGCGGCGTTCGATCGCCGCGTCCATCGCCTGCCATGCGGCCATCAAGGTTAATACGCGTCTGGATCATACAAAGATGGAGTGGCTGCTGCGCGCCGTGGCCGCCACGGATTGTCCGATGAGTTGCCCGCACGGCCGGCCGATCGCGCTGCAGTATTCCATGCGGGAGATTTTGAAGGCCTTTCACCGGATCTAGTTACCATCCCTGGCAAGACGCTTGTGCCAGTCCAGCACGTTTGAGTACTCCAGAAAGCTTGTAGGTTCTGCAAGTCCACTCTTTCTGAAAGTAGGTCTGAAGAGCTGGCGCGCGAAGAGTGCGCGCCGGCTCTCATCCGAGACGATGGAAAACCGTGTGACCCTTGGGTCTGTAAGATGTATATCGTTGAACCGCAGCAGCCCTGAGTACACGGTAGTAGTATGTTCGACCTCAAAGAGTCCCTCAATTGCATCGCCGCCGCGTCTTACCCATATCACATCGACCTCGCATAATACTCCGCGAATCGCCTCAAAACCGGAAGGGATGCTGGCCCTCAAGGCGAACCGCTCGACCAGCGACCAATCCAGCCTTCCGGCGTCGCATTCCGGCAAATAAACGTCGAATTTCTTAAGGTGACCGATGCTCGCCAGCAGGGTCTGAACCTGTGAATGAGTCAGACTATGAGCCGCACGGAGCAGCCCGGAATCCACGCTACGGACAACGTGATCGAAACCCATGTAGCCCTCGACGTTGTAGCGTCCTTGCCGCGCGACATAGAGTTCCCGCCCGTTATTACCGGAACGTAGTTGAACCTTGTATTGTCCATCTGTAGCAGTTTGAGCATTGCGAAATACCTCTTCAAAATCGGCATAGGGGACAAGCAGAGGGGCCGTGCCATCGTCAACGAGGAAGCAGAAAAACGAATTATATCCCTCTAACTGCCGTAAGTCGACCTCGCGGATTCCGAAGAAAGCCCCTCCGTCGGGATGAACTTTCGAATAACGAATGTAGATTCGCGCCGCGTTGTTACCGAGTACGAAGAGCGATTCGCTGCCTTGGATTTTGCGAAGCCCGCCAAAGCGCGAACGCAGCGTCTCGAGGACCGCGACTTTATATGGATTCGGCATGTCGGCTAAGATGCACCCGCGCTTGCAACCAAAATCCAATCCGTCGCCCCCGCCAAAGTCTCCACCCGCGCATGGGGTGCATGCTCCGCCGCCCGCTCCCGATACCCATGGTCGATCCACACGGTACGGCAACCCGCGGCGGCGCCCGCGTCGATGTCCCGCCAGCGGTCGCCCACCATGAAGCTTTGCCCGAGATCGACGTCGTGCGCGCGTGCAGCGGCGAGCAACATGCCGGGCTTGGGCTTGCGGCAGTCGCAGCCATCGCGGTCGTCGTGATAGCAGACGCAGCAATCGTCGAGCGGCAGTGCGGCGCGCAACCCCGCATGCATCGTTTCGACATCCTCGCGCCGGGTGATGCCGCGCGCCACATCCGGCTGGTTGGTCACCATGATCAGCAGAAACCCCGCGGCCTTCAGGCGCGCCAGCGCGGGGGGCGCTTCCGGATCGATCTCCATTTCGTCAGGAGTGACCGGCGCGTACGCTTTGCCGTCGCGCACCAGCGCCCGCGCCAGCACGCCGTCGCGATCGAGGAAAACCGCGCGATTCATCGCAAAGATTCCCAACGGGTCTCGGCGGCTTTCAATGCGGGGTGCGTTACCAACAGGTGCCAAACCACCGCCTGGAAAGCTTCCGCGTGCGGCGTGACGTGCGCGGGGTTCACCGTCGGGACTACCACGCAGGCGTCGGCAACCTGGGCCGTGTAGCCGTCCGCGCGTCCAATTACGCCGCCGATGGCCGATCCCACAGACTTCGCGTATTGCAGGGCGGAAACCAAATTCGGGCTGACTTGTTTTTCGAGGTTGCCCCCGCCCACCGAGAAAACAAGCACGCAATCCCCGGCGCGCAAGCGGCTCACGCGCAGCCACGCATCGAACACGGATGCCCAGCCTTCATCGTTGGTGCGCGCCGTAAGTTCGGAGACGTTGTCGGTCGGACAATAGGCTTCCATACCGCAGATCTTACGAAAATCGTTGACCGCGTGCGATGCGTTGGCCGCGCTGCCGCCCACGCCCAGGATGAACAGCCGTCCGCCGCGCGCGCGGGTGGCAGCCAGCAATTGCACCAGCTTTTCGATCACGGCGGGGTCCAGGCGGCGCAAGACCTCGGCGGATTCGGCGATGTATTCTTCAGTGAAGCTCATGTGTTCAGATAACTGGATAGCTCGCGGATGCCTTCGAACGAGCCGATTTCATAAAAGCGCTCGTGGACTTCGAACGCGGCCAGTTCACCGAGGTGCAGCAGGCCGCGATATACGTCCGCAAGATCGGCGTGCTGCCCTGCGAAAGCCGCCGCGCGGAACACGCCCAAGCCATAATCGATATGCTGCATGCGCGCCGTCCTGTTCTTCTTATCGTAGGCCACGATGCGCCCATCGGCGAACTCCACGTTGCTCGCGTCCCAGAGGCCTTGGTTGCGATACACGGTCATCAAGCCGGGCTGTCCAGCCGCGTGGAACGCATCGGCCACGTCGCGATAAGAGCAGGGCAAATAAGAATCTCCGTACAACACAAAGAACGCGTCGCCCAGCAGTGGCAACGCATTTCGAAGGGCGCCCGCGGTGCCCAGCAATGCCGGCCCATCTTCCGAATACTCGACTTGCAGTCCGAACTGCGCGCCATCGCCCGCATACTCGCGGATGCGCTCGCCATGCTGCCCGATCAACAGCACCACACGCTGGATGCCCCGCGCACGCAACAGCCGTAACTGGTGCGCCAGAAACGGCTCGCCGTTAACCTCGATTAACGCCTTAGGCACGCGTTCGGTCAACGGATAGAGGCGCGTGCCCAACCCGCCCGACAGAATCGCCACCGGCGGCATGACGTTCATGGCGCTCACGATTGTGCGAGCACCAGCGTGCCCTGAAAATCGAAGCGTATGCGCACTTCGCGGAGCCCCGCGCCGCGCATCACGTGCCGCAGGCGCGTTTTATCTTCCGTGTAGAGCATCAGAAAACCGCCGCCGCCCGCGCCAATCAGCTTGCCGCCCAGCGCGCCATTGCGCCGCGCCAGCTCGTAATATTCATCGATGCGCGAATTCGTCATGGAACGCGAACGCGCCTTTTTGTGCTCCCAATGCACGTGCATCAACTCCGCGAAGCGCCGCAGATCGCCGCTTTCTAGCGCCGCCTTGCTTTCGCAGCCGAGCTGTTTCACCACGTGCAGTTGCGAAATCATGCCGGCGTCCCGCTGGCGCGTGCGCGTATCCTGTTCTTCCAGGATCGCGGAAGCCGAGCGCGTGAAGCCGGTAAAAAACAGCAGCAGATTATCCTCCAGGTTCGCCAGCGTTTCGCTCGAAAGCTGCAGCGGCGCCACCTCCACGCGGCCATCGGGAAGAAAATGGAAGCAGGTGATGCCGCCGAACGAGGCGATGTATTGATCCTGTTTGCCCACAGGCTCGCCGAGCAGGTCGATCTCGATGCGGCAGGCCTGTTCCGCCAGATCCTGGCGCGGAATGGGATTCTTCTTCCAGGCGTGCAGCGCGCGCAGCAGGGCCACCGTGAAACTGCCTGATGAACCCAGACCCGTGCCGGCCGGAATATCCGACATGCTCACGATTTCCAGATACGGCTGCGGCCCGACGCCCACCAGGCGCAAAGCTTCGCGCACGATGGGATGTTTCACCTGGTCAACCGATTCGACTAACTCCATCTGTGAATACTTAACGAGTAACTCCTGGCTGAAAGTCTCGTGCAGCGTAATATAGACATACTTATCGATGGCCGCCGATATCACGAAGCCGGTATGTTCGCGGTAGTAAGAAGGCAGGTCTGTGCCGCCGCCTCCGAGTGAGATACGTAACGGCGCGCGCGTAATAATCATCGGGCGTTCTCCGCATAGACGCACTCGACGATGCGTAAGCCAGCCTGGGCATCGGCAACTCCCGGACAAGGCTGGCGGCCAAGCCGGATATCTTCGAGAAACTCCGCGAATTCGGTCTCCCAGGAGTTATCGATCATTGGGTATTCCCACGCAACAGTCTCCGGCGGTCCCATTTCCGCGGTCATTTTATAGTAAGTGAGCCGCTCGGTTCCGTAGCTGCCGCCTAGTCCCGAGATCTCGAGCTTCCCATCGCGTCCGCAGATTTCGAACGAGAACAGGTTCTTCCATTCGGTCCAGCTTGCGTGCAGAAACGCGGTCTGCCGGGTGGCGGTTTCGAGCAGCAGGAACGCGTTGTCTTCCACGGGCATTTGCCAGAAGTAACTTGGTGTGCGGCCGGTGACGCGTGGAAAGTCGCCCAGGAACCAGCGCGCCAAGTCGATCAAGTGTATGCCTTGATCGAGCAGCTCGCCGCCGCCCGACATGGCCGGATCGGCGCGCCATTCGCGCTCGTAGCCGGGCCGACCGCCGTGCCCGTAACGCCCGCGGACGAATAGCAGCGGACCAATCGCGCCTGCGTCCACGAGTGTGCGCGCTTTTTCGAAAGCGCGATGATACCGATGATTGAAACCCACGCGCACCAGTACGCCCGTGCGCCGGGCGGCTTCCGCGACGGCATCCAATTCGGCGGCGCGCCGCGCTCCGGGCTTCTCGATGAGCACATGCTTGGCCGCCGCGGCAGCTTCGGCGGCGATGGGCGCCAGCATATCGTGGGTGGCGGCTACGATCACGATATCGATACCCGGCGACGCCACCGCGCAGTGCCAATCGGTGGCAGCTTCCGCGCCGGGATGCGCCGCAGCCAGCGCCCGCGCGCGCCCGCCATCCACATCGCAGCATAGCGCCAGCCGCGCGCCCGCCAGCGCTTGCGCGCGTTTGTGCCCGATCAGTCCGCATCCGACGATGGCGATGTTGAGGGGCATCGGCAGTCCACCTGTTAGAATAACTGACTTGTGCGATGTCTCTCTAATCCTGCCCGCATACAATGAGTCGGCTACCATCGCCTCCACCATCCGCGAGACAGCCGGTTACTTCCGCTCGCGCGGCCTACGATATGAAATCATCGTGGCGGCGGATGGCGACGACGGCACGCGCGAACGCGCCCTCGAAACCGCCGAGCAGGGCGAACCGGTGCGCGTGATCGGCAACCGCGAACGCTGCGGGAAGGGGCGCGGCGTGCGCGAAGCGATGGCGCTGGCGCGCGGCGATATCGCCGGTTACGCGGATGCCGATAACAAAGTTCCTATCGAAGAGTTCGAGAAGCTACGCCCGTGGCTGGCGCAGGGCTACGGCGTGGCCATCGGCTCGCGCAGCATGCGCGATTCGCAAATCGAGCGGCCGCAGCCGTTTTACAGGCGGCTGGGTGGCAAAGGCTTCGGACTGTTCATGCATGCTGTGGTGGGTCTGGATGGCATCGCCGACACGCAATGCGGCTTCAAATTTTTCACGCGCGCGGCGGCGCGGGAGATTTTCAGCCGGCAACAAATCGATGGATATATGTTTGATGTTGAGATCCTGGTGCTGGCGCGCCGGCTGGGATATCGCATCCAGCAGGTGCCCATCCGTTGGCGCGACGATGGCGACAGCCGCCTGGCGCTGGTGAGCGGAAATCTGCGCAATGTGATCGATATCTTCCGCATCGCGCGCAACGGGCGACGAACCGCTCCCTGACGATCTCGGCTCAGTACACCCCGCGAAATCACTACGTCCGTTACCGAGCCGCGACCGTGAGGGAGCGGGCCTCTGCGACCAAGATGTAGTAGCATTGGTCAAAGGTATCGTAACGTACCATGCGCACTAATCCCTCACGAATAAGGCAGGGTGCCCGCCCCACACGTCACTGAATGGTTACCGTGACGACGTTCGCCTGCTGTCCATCCGCCGTCAATACGATGTTCACGCTGCCTTGCCCCGCCAGCGCCGGCGGCAGCGGACCGATGTTCACCTGGTCTTCTCCGGCGTATCCCGGCGCGGCTCCCGCGTACAGCACCGGCACACTTAAGTTGCCCACCGTCACCGTGACGTTCTTGCCGTTGCGGACACCCGTGCCATACATCTCCAAGTACACCTGTTCCGTGGACGGCCCGAGATTGATCGGCAAGGGAACCAAGCTACCGTTCGCGATCTGGTAGACCGGTTGCAACGGTTGCTGTACGCCGGAAATCACCGGCAGAACCCAGGCCGCCACCAGCCCGGCGCCGGTTAAATCGAAGACGCCCGGCGAAACGCTGCCGATCTGGATCGCCGACGACTGACTCGTCCCATTTTGATTCTGGAACGTGACCGTCGCCAATCCCGTGGCTGTGCCTGCCGGAATCTCGAAATTGATTTGCAACGGCGACACGTAAAATAGAGGCGCCGAACGAGCGACGGCGGCCGAGTCGGTGACCGTGACTGTGTTGCCATTGAGCGAGGTGGACAGCGGGATGGTGGTGGCCGTGGCTGTCCCTGTGGCTAACTCCGAGCCATAAGCCGCGACGATGGATTCCGCAGCGAAAGGTTCGATCTGTCCGGCGGTAGCCGATCTGACGGTCGGGCTGGTCACGATCTTCGCCACAAAGCCGTGGTAGCAGCACATGCTATCGCTGACGGTTGGCTGGAATGCGCCGGTAGTCGTGATCAGGCCCGGACCGATGTGATTGCCGGCCAGATAAATATTGCCGCCGGCGTCGACTGCCAGCCCGGCTGGTTCCGCCGTATGGAGCCCATCGGAGCCGATGGTCGTCGAAAAGAGTAAATTAGCGCCCGCGGGGTCGAGTTCGGCGATCAACACCTGCTGAGATCCACCGGTGGGAGTTGGCTCGACGGGATTGACCATGGGGAAACTGACTCCTCCAGTTTGCCCGATGATATAGACGTTCCCGTTCCCATCCAACTGGACGGGGCCGGTAAAGAACACGGCATCGCCGCCATCCTGCCGGGCGTCCCCCACATAGGTGGACCATAGGATGGCACTGCCGGATGGATTCAACTTAGTCACGTGCGCCGCCGCACAGGTTCCACCAAGGCCGCAAACCGTCCCATATACTCCGGCCGTCACGGGAAAATCCAGAGAATTGGTGTATCCGGCGATATAAGCATTACTTGAACTGTCGATAACGATGCCGCTGATGTAATCGCTTGTATTCCCAGTCTGCCCGCCCAGATAAGTAGCGTAGGACAGCAATGGTCCGCCGGCGCCGGCAGCGACCGGATTGAACTTGGCAATAAACCCGCGCCAAGCCTGCACATACGATCCGGTGGGGTCCAGCGGAGCGCCTTCGGGCTGAATGACCCTGGGCGTGGTAGGCAGTTTGGCGGCCTGCGTCTCGCCGGCCAGATAGAAATAGCCGTTGGCGTCCACTGTGACGGCGGTGGCATTGGTGCCTGCGCAGCCGTCATTGCACTCGAAATCCATGCCGCCGAATAGGGTGGAATAGAGCAGGTCGGCGCCCGTGGGATCGAACACCGCTACGAAGGCGTATTGGGGCGAGCGTCCGCCGGTCTTGTCTCCGGCGATTACCGCGTTGCTGGTGGTCGGAAAGCAGCCTTCGAACTTATAGCTGGTCTGGCAATATTCCTCCTCGTCGCCGGCAACGTAAGCGCGGCCGGCGGCATCCACCGCGATCCCCGTAGCGTATGACCAACCGTAACCGCCCAGAAATGTCGAATAGACCAAACCCGTTCCGGCGGCGTTCAGCTTGGTCACAAACGCCGAAGCGTTACTGGAGTTGCAGGCTGCCGCATAGGGTGGCCCGTTATCGGTCGGGGTGGGTGAGCAGACTGTCTCGAACGCCCCACTGGTAGTGGGGAAATTGACGGAGTTAGTCATACCGGCCACGTAGGCCTCGCCGCTCGAGTCCACCGCGATGGCATAACCGTACTCGCTGCCGTCGCCGCCCAAGTAAGTGGAATACACCAATGAAGTGCCTTCCGGACTGAACTTTGTGACGTATGCCGAAGGCCAATTCCCGGCTTTCGAGGGACGTCCGTTTCGATATCCGTTCTTAGTTGGGAAGTCCGTCGAGAGAGTGGAGCCGGTCACGTACACACTGCCCGATGCATCCACCGCGATGCCTTGCGATGAACCGTTTTGCAGGATACCCGGGCCGGTTGTATTCGCGATGTAATCGGCGTTGGTCCCGGCCAGATAGGTGGCGTAGCTGAGTACCGGATCGATGACCAGCGCCTTCGAATGGTCATAGCTGCCAAGCCGGAATCGGACCTTGTTCCCGGCCGCGGCGAACGATCCTTCGATGTTGATCTTCTTGGCTCCATCCAGTTGGTAGATTGCCGGTTTCTTGAAACTCGCCGGACCGTTCGGCGCGTCCAGAGTCAGATTGCCCCGATCATCGACGCTGGCGCGGGCGCCTTCGATCCGCCAGGCGATGCGGCTGACATCGGCTCCGGGAGCGACCACAAAGTCGTATTCCAACTGACGCTGATTACCGTAAAAGACAAGGTCCACGCCCGGGTAGACTTGCGCATAGCTGACCTTGGCATAGGTGGGGATGCCGGAGCGCCACTTACTCGGATCGTTGCCGATGAAGTAACTCACTACGCCGGGCTGCGGCGCCACGCCTACTGCACGGGCCTTGGCATTCGCCCCGATCAGACTCATCGACAGCGTGCCGGCCGGCGGTTGCCCCTCCAGATCCAGGACGACTTGGCCCGGACCGAGGAAGAGCGTATAGCCGGAACCACGCGCTAGAAACTGCACCGTGGAGGGCGCCTGCCCCTGGTTCGGCTCGAAACTCAAGGGCACAGTTATACGTTGGCCTTCAGCGCGGTTCGTGAGGGCTGTAGCCGCTGGCGCCGCGAAAGCGCGCGGGCAAGCAAGACCGAAGAAGATTGAAATTATCAAGAGTCCGGCGATCGCCTCAAGGGCACGCGCCCGGGGCGCAACCGAGGACTGTTCGCTCGTCATACTCGTGGTCCTCTCTATTCTCCGCAACATTTGCGGGAGTTCACCAATCAAGTATACTCTTATAGGACCTATTTATCTTATATATAATTAATAGACACTCAGGCGAGTCACTCACGAGGAACGTCGAAATTATCTTCAGGTATTTGCCGGGACTGTTGAACTTACCGTCAGCGGTAGTTACTGCCCCATGCCGTGCAGATACTTGATCAGCGCCGCGCGCTCCTGATCGTCCAGCTTGCCGTCGCCGTTCTTGTCGAAGGTCTGGAACACGCGCTTGATCATCTCCACTTCGCCCTTGGGGATGCCGGGCGGCAGGTCGTTAGGGCCGTTGCCCTCGGCCACGAACGCTTCCATGTACGCCGTCCGCATCTCACGACGGAAAGCCGGCACATCGTCGGGCGATGGCAGCGCCACACTCAGAAATAGCACGGCCATCTCGTCCCTGGTCCCTTCGCCCCAAGTTATCGGCACCGGCGGATGCGACGGGTTATGCGGATTGTTTTCCGAATTGTCGTAAACATACTCGAGCGCGATATGCGTGCCTTTCGGCAGGTGCACAGGCTCCTGGTAACGGTATTGACCCTGCCAGTTGAAATCCCAATCCTTGATCCAGATCAGGTGTTCCACGGTGCCATCGGGTAGCGTGGCATCCACCTTCATATCCTTGCCCAGATAGTGCGCATGCGGAGTGATGCCGAATACATCCACATCACGCGGCAGGGTGACGCCGGTCTTCACGACATAGTGCGCGTCTCCGGCGGGGATCTCGATGCGGCGGTCGGAAAGGACGATGCCGGTCCGCCCCTTGGTGGGCGGGCCCGAGAATTTCAAACCCAGCGAGGATTCGTCCTCCTCGGGCTTGCCCGATGGGTGATAGTGAATCTGGACCACGATATCGGTGCCCTGGCGCAGCAGTTGCGAATAGTCCGGCGCATCGGGCGGCGGAGTGGCTCCCGGCGCCCATCCGCCGAGCAGGCCGGTGGGCCGGAACTTCGGACCGCCGAAGCAGGTGTAACTGCCATCCGGCGAATCGGCCGCCAGTTTGCGCGCCACACCCGAAGTATCCGCATAGACCAGCGCATGATGCACCACGCGCCGGTTACCGGGCCGAAACTCCATGCTGCTGAGATACACGTCCTTGCCGGTATCGAGCGGCATTACGAAGCAGCGGTATTCGTCCGGACCGTCGGGCGACACGGCAAACTTGTGGCTCATGGCCAGCACTTTGTCCGGTTGGCCGCTTGCCCACCCGTTCGGAAATACCGGCAGCGGGGGTTTGTCTTTGGGGTTGCCCTCGGGCGCGCCGGCCTTGGCCCACGCGGCGATCAACTTGATCTGTTGGTCCGTGAGACGGCGTTCATTGGCAAATGCGCCGTAACCCGGCTCGGCCTTCCACGGCGGCATCACATGCTTCCCGGTCACGACGGAGAGCAGGCCGGCCTTCTTGGCCGCGTCCGCGTAAGTCAGCAGCGGGAATGGTGCGACTTCGCCGGGGCGATGGCAGGTGGCGCAATTTTGATACAGGATCGGCGCGATGTCTTTATTGAACGTCGGCGCGGCGCCGGCCGTAGCGGCAGATGCCAGCGGCGCGATCGCAGAGATGGCGGATAAGATGGCGAAGAACCTCATGCCTGTTGCTCCTCTAATGTCCGTTAGTAATGGCGCATCCCAGCGCCCGTGTGCGCGGATGCGGGACCGGACGCCCGGCCAGCACGGCGTCCAGCGCATCGCGCAAGTCGAACTCGGTGGCCGCGATGCGCACTTTGCCGAAATCCTCCACGCGATTATCGATGCGGCCTAAATATAGCACCGCGCCCTCGGGTGAGAGCACCACCGCTTCGGGCGTCACTGTGGCGCCGGTGTGGTGCGCCAGAATCTGTTGCGGATCGAGCAGCGCGGGGAAGCGGTATCCGTAGTCGCGCGCATGTTGGCGGACCTGTTCATCGGGAACGGTGGTATCGCCCTGCACGGCATAGAACAGCACGCCGCGCGTCGTGTAAGCCTGCTCGATGCGGTTCATTTCCGGCGCGTATCCGTTGGCCAGCGGGCAATCCGTGGTGACGAAGTAGAGCACGATCGCGTGCGCCTGGGACCACTCCTGCGGCGTATGCGTAACGCCTTCCGTGTCGCGCAAGGCGAACTGCAGAGCGGGATGCGCGGCGGCGGCCGCTGCCGCCAAAAGGATTGGCAGGAGGGCTGCTTTTAGGGCGGAGTGCATCTCTATTGATGATGCAACAAAATGGGCGGGGTTGGCGGGCGGGGTTTGTATAGTTTTGTAAACCGCTGGTGCGGCACACAGAATTCTTGTTCCGCAGCGTTATCGCCGGAGCCCTCAGAAACGGTTCTGTCCAGCGGAAGGGCGCAGCTTCCACGCGTAATCGGAAGGCACGTCCGCCTCTTAGAGCAGCGCTGCCAGTGTGTCGTCAATCGCCTTGGAAATCCTTAGCCCAGTTGGGCCAGATCGTGCGTCCGGCGGAAGGCGCGGTCGTGCCACGTAAGGAAGGCCTTGAGACTCTTCTCGGTGGCCTGCTGGCAAAAGAAAAGTGCGCCGGATAGACCATTCGCGTGCTTCTCCCGGCGCGAGCCTCAGTGGGCCTCATAGAGCAGCCGTCCTTCGCGCACCACCGTAGCGGGCAGGGATGATTTGACCCAAGCCGCCCGTTCCTCGAAATCGGTCTTGCGCCACGGCACGACGTCTTTGGCGAATCCGGTTCCGAGAACCGCTCGCCGGCCCGCGCCGGGATGCAATTTGTTCTCCGGGGCATCGTCGGGGACCACCACCAGAAAATCCAGATCGCTGTCCGGGCCAGCGTCCCCGCGCGCCTCGGAACCAAAAAGGTAGATGCGAACCGGGTTGTAGAACTCCACCAGCCGGCGCGTGATCTCGTCGATGGCTTGCTGCTTGGAGAGTTGGGCTTGCATTGCTGAGCTTCAGCTTTGAGGTTAACTTAGTTCTGGTCTTATGGCGTAGTGATTGCACGCAACAGCGTCACAAACAGGCGGTCGCAGGATGGGCAACGGGTCCGCACTACCCGCGGGTCGATGGCTTCTAACAGCGCGGCTGCGTGATTGATCTTGTGGTACGGTCCTTTTTGCGTTTTCGTTGTCGCGTGCTCAAGTGCCTTGTAGATCCGTTCCTTGCCGACGGTTTCGAGGTTTTGCGCACGCGGCAGAGCTTTCTCCAGCAGACTCGGTCCGTAGTAGCTCCCCACCCCGGATGCGTCGGCAACGATCCAGGTCTCCATTACCTGGACCATGAGGTGGACCGACTCCTCTTCGGCACATGCCATGTCCCAGCCGTCGCGCTGCTGCAGATGAGTGCGCGGGGGTTGGGCAGCCGGCCCCTCCGAGTCAACCAGCAGCACGTTGAACTGTTTGGGCGAGGTCTTATTCGCATTCGCGAAGGCATCGTGAGCATCATTGCGGCTTCCGCAAGCTACAACCTTCCAGCCCGGACTTTTCTGGGCCAACACTTTCCGGAGAAACTCGGACATGCCCTGACGTAGACGAGCCTTACCCTCTTTGGAATCGCCGCCGCCTTCCATGTAGACTGCGATGCCGCTCACGGATTCCCGCCCAATTCTCCGATGCGCCAGATCTCCCCGAGCCGGTATTTGTCCATCCAGAACCGGAGCTTGTCGCTCTCCAGTCTGCGAAACCGCGATGCACCGGCCATGTTGTCACAGACGATCACGGACTCGGCGTGCTCGCTTAGGACTGAAACCAAGACATCGGATTGGGTAGTAACTACGACTTGTGTTTCTTGCGAGGCTTCCACCAGCAGTTCGGCGATCAGCGTCAGCGCGTCCGGGTGTAGCCCCAGTTCCGGCTCCTCCAGGCAGATGAGCGACGCCGTGTCGGGCCTCAGCAGAATGGCCAGTAACGCAATGAACCGAATGGTTCCATCGGACAATCGCGTCGCGGGTACAGGGGTGGTGAGCCCGTCTTCATGCAGGAAGATCTGAACAGTGCCGCCTTGCACGCGCGTCGAGATCCGCTTGAAACGCGGCAGAAAGCGCCGCATGCAGTCATTCAGGCGGGGCCACGCGTCACTATGTTCGATTGCATTCAGAATCAATCCAAGGTTCCGAGCGTCTGGCAAGAGGACGTCGTCCGGTAGGTCTGCCGGTTGAGGCTGCCTCAATGGCACATACCGGCCAAAGCCCCATTCCCGGAAGGTCAAGATGAATGCAAACCATGTGCCGACTGCTGTTACTTCCGGATATAAATCGGGGTCTTTCCGTTGCGAGAGAACGGATTGTTTCGGGTCTAGCTCGTGCGCCGAGAAACCTAGCTCTGCGAGAGCCTCGCGGAACGGCGTGCTTCCCTCGAACGTCGGGCGGCCGTCTCGAACACGGTAGTAAGAGTGAGCGTCGGCGGGGCTCGCTTGGCTTCCTTGCGCGTCTTCTATCGCCTCCTCCAACACCTGGAGCCGCTGTTCGGCTGATCCGAACTCCAGTCGGTACCGCAGCAGCGGCGCGACACCTGGTACCCGAAGCTCGGCACCGACGATCGCCCTGGCGCTCTTGCCCTCCCCCTTCCATAGCCACTCCCCGATGCCGCCACCCTCCCGGATCGCCCCGGCAAGATCGGTTGGCAAGGCCTTCAGTAACTCAAATATCTCAATTAAGTTCGATTTCCCCGACCCATTCGGCCCAATCAGCACATTGAGAGGAGTAAGCGGGATCGGCTCGCTGTCGGGCGCAAACGACAGCACGCCGCGCGGATGGATCGTCTTAACGAATGGCTCCATGAGTGGCCGCCTCTTGAGATTACAACACGTCCGCGAAGCCCCGCTTCATATGCCGGAAAAACAGCCCGCCCAGCAAAAACGTGGCCACCGCGAACAGCGCCATAATCCCCATCTCATCGAGCCGCGGCCATCGCTCGGAAAGCAGCAACTCCCGGTACGCCCTCACCAGATACGCCAACGGATTGCCCGCCAGCATAAACCGCAGCCGCGCCGGGAACTGCTGCTCCGTAATGAAAATCGGCGTCAGCCAAAACCAAAACGTCAGGATCACCGTCAGCACCTGCGCCGTATCCCGCAAATAGACGTGCAGGCTGGCCATTATCCAGCCAAACCCTACGGCGAACAATCCCAGCAGCAGCATGTAAACCGGCAGCAGCATCAACCCGACGCTGATATGGTTCAGCCAGATCCCCACTGCCGCCACCGCCAGCCCCAGCGCGATCAAATGGCTCATCAGCGAGGAAAGAAAGATCGACACCGGCACCATTTCCGCGGGAAATACTGTCTTGGTAATCAGGCTGGCCTGCTCCAGCAAACTCGATGCCGACCGCTGCACCGTTTCGCTGAAAAGCAGCCACGGCAGCATGCCCGCGAACAGGAAAAGAGGATAGCTGCCGGTCACTTCGCCGGGCGGCATCCGTTGATGCAAGCAGACGCTGAAGACGAACGTCCAGCTCGCCAGCAATACCAGTGGATGGATGACACCCCAGATCCATCCGGCCGCCGATCCCACGAAACGTTGCTGGAAATCGCGCCGTACTAGCTGGAACAGCAGGCTGCGCCGCTCGACCAGATTCCTTAGAAAAAGCGCTCCCGGAACGCGAGAAAACATCCTGTAAACGAAAGACTACCAATAATTTCAATAACTTGCAAGCCAAACATTTGCTTGACATGCAGGTGTAGGTCCTGTTACATTTTCCTTTCGCCAATCTGAATAGCCCTCCGCACCAGGCAAAGTGGGGACTTGTGGCCCGGTACGGCAGAGAAGACTATGCAGCAGAACTACTTTATTTTGGTGTTAGCCCATTCCCTGCGTGGCAAGCTGCGCCGCGTTCGCGTTCCATTGAAAGTGGTCTACGCGGTGATGGCCCTGGCGCTATTCGGCTGCATCTCCATCTTCGGATTCATCTCCAGCTATGCGCGCATGGCCTGGAAGGTGGCCAACTACAACGCGCTGCGCAACGAAGTGGAATCCCTGCGCGCGCGCTACCAAAAGCTGCAGAAGGTAACCAACCAGACCAATCAGCAGATGGCCAGCCTGCAGATGTTCGCCAACGAAGTTTCCATCGCCTACGGTATTAAGCAGAAGATGGAAGGCCCGCCGGGCATCGCGTCGGAAGGCCGGTTGCTGCCCACGTATTCGGATTCCGTGGCGGCGTATCGCGTGCTGCGCAGCTTTCATGGCGTCGAGAATAACTTCGCACGCCGGTTCCACACCAACGTGCAGCCCAGCATCTGGCCGGTAGAAGGCCGTCTGATGGGCGGATTCGGCGAGCGCACCGATCCGTTCTCCGGTGAGGGCGCCATGCATACCGGCGTGGATATTTCCGCGCCCACCGGTACGCCCGTGCGCGCCACGGCCGATGGGATTGTGGCGCTGGCCGCGTGGAGCAGCGGCTACGGCCAACTCGTCGTCGTCGATCATGGCGGCGGCCTGCAAACGTATTACGCGCACCTCTCCCGCTTCTCCGTGATTGAAGGCCAGGAAGTGCGCCGCGGCGATCAGGTGGGCGCAGTAGGCAGCACCGGCCGCGTCACGGCGCCGCATCTGCATTACGAAGTCCGCATCGGCGGCGCGCCCGTGAATCCGCATCCGTATCTGGCCCGGGCGGGCGTAGTGCAGATGGTGAAAAAAGATTTTCCGTTCTGACGCTGCCGTTACCCATTGAGACGCCTATGCGGTCCTGCTACTTTCGCCTTGCTGGCGCCGTAATCGGCTTCATCTTGTTGACTTCGGCTTATCATCGCCTGGCTTCCTCGTCCCTGATGGCCGAGGCTGCCAATCGCTTTCTGGCCTCTCTCACTCCCGAGCAGCGCGCCAAGGCGACGTTTGCCTTCGAAACCGACGAGCGCCAGAACTGGCATTTCGTTCCCATCGAGCGGAAGGGCCTGGCATTGCGCGAGATGACGTCGGCCCAGAAGCATCTGGCGACCGCCCTGCTCGCGGCGGGTCTTAGCCAGCAAGGCTTCGTGAAAGCCGAGACCATCATGAGCCTGGAGGACGTGCTGAAGATCATGGAGCACGGCACCGGTCCCGAGCGCGATCCTGAGAAATATTACGTTTCGATCTTCGGCGCGCCTTCCGCGGATGGCACCTGGGGATATCGTGTCGAGGGTCATCATTTAAGCCAGAACTTCACGGTAGTCGGCGGCCATCTGGCGGGTGCGCCCAGCTTCTTCGGCGCCAATCCCGCGGAGGTGCGTGAAGGTCCGCGCAAGGGACTGCGGGCGTTGGGCGCCGAAGAAGATCTCGGCCGCGCGGTAATTCAATCGCTCGATCCCGAACAACGCAAAGTGGCTATTGTCGACGGGACGGCTTACAAAGATATCCTGACCTTCGATAGCCGCAAGGCGGCGCTGAAAGGTCAGCCATCGGGTTTGCAGGCTTCTAAGATGACCGCCAAACAGATGGACCTGCTGATGGCGCTGCTCGCGGAGTATGCGCACAACATGCCGGAACAGATTGCCGAAGCCCGCGAGGAGCAGATCAAGAAGGCGGGCAAAGATATCTATTTCGCCTGGGCCGGCGGCGTCGAAAAAGGTGACCCGCATTATTATCGCGTGCAGACCGCGTCGTTCCTGATCGAATACGACGATACGCAGAATAATGCGAACCACATCCACTCGGTGTGGCGCGACTACAACGGCGATTTCGGCGTCGACCTGCTAAAGCTCCACTACCAAACCAGTCACTAAGTGGGGCAGGCACCCTGCCTGCGGCGGCCTCGTAGGCCGCCTGTAGCGGAGTCGTACAGTCACGCATTTCAAAAGTTTTCTTGCTCATCCCAATAGCTTCTAAACAAACCTTTTCCGCTCTGGTCTCTGGAATTGGCGCTCTGCTGGATTCCGTCACGGGTTTATCGTGTAATCGGGAAAAGTCTCGCATGGCCACCACCAAACAACCAAAAACCACACGCCGCAAGACGCGGCTCTCCATCGTTCCGCCGAAGGAGCGCCGTGCCGAACGCGGTCTGCGCGCCGAATCCGCCGTCCTACCCGGCGAAGATCAAGCCGAATTCGATGCCCTTCTTGCACGCCTTTCCGCCGCCTGGTCGCCGCAGGACGAAATGGAACAGTCCCTGGTGGAACAGATCGCCGCTACGGAATGGCAATTGGCCCGCCTGGACCGCTACGAGGCCGGCATCTATCAGTCCGTCGAAACGAAGCCTGGCGAAATCATCGCCGCGGTCTACCGCCTGAACCAGACACAATCCCGCCTCCGGCAGTCCATCTCCGCCAGCATCACCGACATGGAACGCTACCGGAAAGGCCGCCTCGAACGCCGCCAGGAAACGGCCAAGAAGGAATCCGCCACCTTTATGCCTGGCCTGATTTGGAATGCCGGAGGCCACCGTTCGTATACGGTTCTTCCGCGCGTGCTGGGCCTCGATGGCGTCTGGCGCGATATCCCCCGCGAGATCCTGGGCGACAATACTACCGACAGCAAGCTACCTTCCTAAGTAGGACAGGCCTCCCGGCCTGTCCCAGCCGCCCCACGGCGTCCAAGGAGTTAGTAATTCGCCGGCGCATGCCTTTAAGATGGCCATCGAACCGGAACCCTGGGGCAATGGCACCTTCACCCGAGCAGCGATCGAAGGACTGAACGGCGCGGCGGACTAGGCGGGAGCGGGCAAGACCACCATCAACGTGCTGGACCTCTACATTTCCCGTGCGGGTGAAGGACCTGACCGGCGGAAAGCAGACCCCCACCACCAAGCCGCAGACCATTTCAGATTTTCCGATTGCGTTAACGGCAGTAAGGCGGAGCCATCGGCCGGACGAGCCAGGGATGGCTCCCCTCAATCAATGCACTTCAATCGAATTGACTTTGATTTCGTCGCCGGTCAAGGTGCCCTGAATCGTGGCAGTCACTTGCATGTTGGCGGCATTCGGATTTTGGGCCCGGTCGGCGCTGCTATTGCTCTCCTTTAGAGCCTGGGCGGCTTTCGTATTCCCATCGGCGTCGAGCTTGAGCATGGTCCCATTCGCTTGCTGCAGCGCAAACGCGGTGGTGGAGGTGGTGGGGCTGCAGGCGGTACTCTTCTTTTGCGCGGCGCAACTCGCGTCAACCAGCGTGCCGCTATAAGTTTCGGCGAAAGCCATCACGGACACGAACAACAGGGCCGTCCCAACGTAAGGATTCGTTTCATCGTTTCTCTCCTGGTGCGTAATTGGATTGAAGCGGCTGCGTGGTCCTGAGCATCTACGATTCCAGAACGCAGGATGAACGACTTGCCGGGAACGGAATTCGCCAGCCGCTCCGAAAAAGAAAAATCTACTTGGCCGGGATTCGAAAAAGCTACTCGCCGGCTACAAGAAATGTCTGTGAAGAACCGCACAAGCGGCGCGAAATCGGCTATTATAAATTGCAGTGCAAGTCCGCTTTAACCTTGGGTTTCTCCTCTTCCCGATATGCGCCCTTCTGATTTCCGCGGGCGGCGCCTGGGCGGAACCGCCCCTGCCCAAGCCCGATAACCGGGCATGCATCGCGGGCGCGGAGAGCTTCCTCGACAAGCGGCTGGCCGTTTGGCAACAACGGATGAACCTCACCGACTGGAAGATCTCCATTGTCATGTCCCACCCCGCCGAACTCAAGCCCAAGACCCTGGGCAACGTGCATTGGGACTCGATAAAGAAGACCGCGGTGATTCGCGTGCTGGACGCATCCGACTATCGTCTGGCTTGCCGCGATATGTTGGCGGATATGGAAATGACCGTGGTGCACGAACTGGTGCACCTGGAGTTATCCTCTCTTCCGCGGCCGCCTTCCAGCCGCCACGAAGAAGAATTGGCCGTGAATCGCATTGCCGATGCGCTTCTGAAGCTCGACCGGCAGAACGCGCCGGCCGATGTGGCGGAGTCCAAAGCGGATACGGCCAGCGTGCGCGAGGCTCCTGCGGCTGCCGCTCAGTAATCCGGCATTACGCGGAGGGCGCCACGGCCCGCGCGATCAAACGAGTGGCCGACGCATCGTACGGCGCGCCATCCAGGCTGCCGAAAATCTGCACGTCCGCAAAACCCGCGCGATCCAGCATATCCGCCAACTCCTGGCCGGAATACAGATTCTGCAAAAACTCAAACCGCCGCGCGCGCTCGCCTTCCACCAGCAGCCATTCGACACGTAAACGTCCCCAACCCGGGATGACATCGTAATGATGGACATGCACTGAACCGTCTGGCTTCCGCTCCCAGTGCGTCGTGCAATGTTGCGCGCTCACGTATTCTTTGCTGGTCACATCCACGAGGAACACGCCGCCCGGCTTCAGGCTGGCGCGCACGTTGCGCAGCACCTTGAGATCTTCGGCGCGCGTTTCAAAATATCCGAAGGACGTAAACAGGCTCAATGCCAGATCGAAAGCGCCCGGACGCACGAAATCGCGCATGTCGCTCTCTACCAGTTCCACCGTGGCGCCCGCGATAGCTTCCCGCGCTTTGCTCAGCAAGAACGGCGAGCGGTCCACGCCGGTCACGTCGAATCCCTTGCGCGCCAGGATCAGGCTGTGTCGCGCCGGTCCGCAACACAGATCCAGAACGCGCCCGCCCGTCACACCGCTCAGCGCGAGTACGCGGTCAACTTCGCCGGCCGCCGCGGCCATTTTGGCTTCCCCGAACATGTAGGGATACAACGTCCGCCAGAATTCTTCGTTTTCGAACCATTCCATCTATACATGGTAGGACAGGCCTCCTGGCCTGTCCTCCGGGCCTGTCCGGGGCGAGCTTGGCTCGCCGCAGAGCGGGCCTACGAGGCCCGCGCAGGCTACGAGCCCGCCCCACATATGTGGCAACATGGGAATTGCGCATCCTGCTGGCACATAATTCGCTCTACTATCCCTCCTACGGCGGAGGCGACAAATCCAATCGCCTGCTGATGGAGGCGCTGGCGGCCCGCGGACATACGGTGCGGGTAGTAGCCCGCGTGGAGCTTTTCGGCAAGCGGGCGCATCGCGCCCTGATCGATGAACTGGCCGCCCTCGGAGTTGCCCCGGAGGCCCACGGACATGCCAGCCTCGAGTTCGAATTAAACGGCGTGGAAGTCCGCATCCTGACCGGCGATTCGAATCTGCGGCCGTATTTCGCCGCACAGATGAACGCGTTCTCGCCCGAGATCGTGGTAAGTTCCACCGACGATCCCGCGCACCTGATGCTGGAGATGGGCCTCTGTTCGCCGCGCGTCCGGGTAGTGTATCTGGTGCGCGCCACGGTGGCGTTACCCTTCGGCCCCGATAGCGGATTGCATAGCGCGTTTCACACCGATCGCTTGCGCCAAACCGACGGCGTGGTGGCGGTAAGCGAATACGTGGCGCAATACGCGCGGCGCTGGGGCGCCCTCGACGCTGTGCACATGCCGATTTCCTTGCTCGATCCCGGCGTGCCTCCGCGCTCGGGCCGTTTCGAGAACCGCTTCGTGAGCATCGTGAATCCCTGCGCGGCGAAGGGCATCTCGATTTTTCTGGCCTTGGCGAAGCGCTTTCCAAAAGTCGATTTCGCCGCGGTTCCCACCTGGGGCACCACGGCGGCCGATTTTGCGGCGTTGCAGAGCCTGCCGAATGTCTCGTTGCTGCCTCCGGTTGCGGACATAAACGCGCTGCTATGCCGCACGAAAGTGATGCTGGTGCCGTCGCTGTGGGCCGAGGCGCGCTCGCGCATGATTCTGGAGGCCATGTCGCGCGGCATTCCGGTAATGGCGAGCAACGCCGGCGGTCTGGCGGAGGCCATGCTGGGTATGGATTATGTGCTGCCGGTGAATCCCGTGACGCGCTACCGGCCCACCATGGATGAATTGATGGTGCCGGCGGTGGATATTCCGGCGCAGAATATCGAGCCGTGGGCCAAGGTTTTGGATCGCCTATTGACGGACCGGGCGCATTACGAACATCTGGCCGCAGCATCCCGCGGCAAGGCCTTGGAGTACGCCCGCACTCTGACTGTGGAGCCTTTCGAAGCCTACCTGGCGCAGGTATTGCGCGGACCGGCTAGGCGCGTGGTGGCGCGGCGGCCGTCTCCCAGAGCGCCCCTTTCCGATGAACGGCGGCGATTGATGGCGCTGCGTCTGCGGCGAGCGAACATCCATGTGGGCCGCTGAGACACCCGGCGAGAGCCGCGCCTCGCGGGCGCGGCGGGCCACCGAAATCGCGCGTGCGGCCATGCCCGGCGTGGATATCGAGATTCTCTGGGACGGTATGTGGGTGCGCCGCGTGGGCGCCGACTGTTTCCCGGATCCCGATCTGTTCACGGCCGCGCCCCAGTGGGAGCGCTGGGCCGGGCAGGCGCGCAAGCATCTTCGCGACGCAGAGGATTACTGGTTCTATCTGTATAAGCCGCAACCAGGCGATGTAATCGTGGATATCGGCGCAGGACGCGGGGAGGATGTGTTGGCCTTCTCGCGGGCGGTGGGTCCGGCGGGGCGGGTGTGGGCGATCGAGCCGCATCCGCTATCGTTTGCAGTGCTCGAGCGGTTATGCAGACTGAACCGGCTGGCGAATGTAACCGCGCTCCAATATGCCTCGATGGACCGCACGGAGGAATTGCAGATAGAGACGCTGCCGGTTTGGGAATCGAACTATGTGCGCAGTGGGCCGCCTGGCGCGGCAACTTATCCAGTGCACGGCGTGCGCTTCGACGATCTGGCGGAACAACACGGGATTGAGCGCATCGATTTCCTGAAGATGAATATCGAAGGCGCCGAACGGCACGCGCTGCCGGGTTGCAGCGAGGCGTTGCGACGCGCGCGATTTGTGTGCATTGCGGCCCACGATTTTCGCGCCGGACGCGGCGAAGGCGATAGCTTCCGCACGCTCGACTTCGTAAAGGAGTTTTTGTCCGCGGCAGGTTTCCGTATTGTCACACGCGACGATCCGCGGTATTACGTGCCGTATCACGTGCATGGCGCGCGTTTGTAAGTGGGGCAGGCACTCTGCCTGCGCGGGCCTCGTAGGCCCGCTCAACGGCCGAGCTAGGGGTCACGCGAATGGATTCTCGTCGGCGCTGGGTCCATAAATCGATGGCAGGGGAACATCCAGCAGCCGCAAATAAACCGAAAGCTGCCCGCGATGGTGATAAATATGATTCATCATGATCGAGCGGATGAACGCAATCCGCGGAACCGACATCAGGACGGTTCCGTTGCGGGTGAGGCTCCAAGGCTCCGCCAGCCGTGCGTCGTCCATCCGGTTCAGCGCGCTGTTCACTCTTTCGAGGCCCTCCGCAAACGCGTCCTGGATTTCCTGTAGATTCGCGGGCTCCGGCTGCGCGAAGGCGGGCGCCTCCATCGTATCCGGCAGCGCCCCCTCGGCGACAGCCCCCGGCGCAGCCGCAATGTGCAGCGCCAACTGCCCCAGCGAAAAGGACTTGGGGTGCGGTTTCCAGGCCAGTTTGTCGCCCGGGATGCGGTCCAGAACGCGCTTCGTGGTGGCCGCTTCCTGGTTGAATTCGGCTAGAATCGAATCGGCTATGCGCATTGGCTTCATTTCGTTCCTCCACCTTTAAGACGAACGGGAGCGGCTCAATTCGACATCTGCGCGCGATGGGCCGGAGAACATTTCCCCCCATCGGCCACCACTACTTTTGGCACAAATGCACCCCGCGCAACCCGTATCCATCGAGACGGATGCCGGCGATCTCTGGGATGGGCCTCCGGATGGTCCGCTGGTCCGATTCGCCCGTCTTGCCGAACCGCACCTGGCACGCGTGGATGCGGCGCTGCGCCGGTTCAGGAGCGGCTACCCAGCGGAAGGACCCCGCGATGCGCGCACGCACAAAGCGCTGCTTTCCATCACACCCGGCGCCGCCGCCCGCATGGCTGCCTCCGGCCGGCCCGCCGCCGATTTCTTCGAGCAAGTCGCATACAACGGCCGCCGCCTGGCCAAGCTCAACGTCCCGCCCAAGGAGGTGGTGGACGCGCTATGCGAGTACGATCGTGAACTCGACGGGCTGCTGGGCGGCGGCCGCCCGCGCGAGCGCGCCGCGCTCGAAGCTGTCCGCCGGCAACTCCACTTCCGCACCGTGCTGATGGTCCATAACGCGTATTACCAGGTGCGCGAGGCCGAAACGCAGGCCTTTTACGGCTTGCTGCGCGCCGAAATGGACGCGGCCGGACTGGACGATCTTCTGCGCCGCTTTATCGTGATCCTCACGCGCACGTTTCGCGCACAGGCCGGCCGTCTTTTTCCGTTCACGGAGCGTCCACCGCTGGCCGCCGGCGTATTGAAGCGCCTGGCGCGGCCCCGCTACATCGCCGCGCGTGGCCGCGACGAAGACCTGGTTCTGGATCCCGCCATGCGCGGGCTGTTTCAATCCTATTGGTCCATCCCCTTCTTCTCCGGCGGACGGCTGGCCGGACTGATTCAATTCGGATTTCCGTCGCCTTACCGCTGGCTGCCGCGGGAGCTCGATCTTCTCAACGCCTTTGCGGAGCGTTGCCTACGCGGCGCTGAACGCGCCCGGCTCATGGAGGATCTGGCGGCGCGTGAGGAGCAGGTGCGATCGCTGGCGGCGCATCTTCTGGAAGCCGAGGACGAAGAGCGCCGCCGCATCAGCCGCGAGTTGCATGACGAAGCCGGGCAATCCATGCTGTTCCTGCGCCTGCATCTGGAAATGCTGGAGCGCACCGCGCCAGACGACCTGCGTCCGAAACTGGCCGAGGCGCGCGCGGTCACAGAGCGGATCATCGCCGAGGTGCGCCGCATCATCGCGGCCCTGCACCCCTCCGCCGTCGAGGCCATGGGTTTGCCGGCCGCCATCCGCCACCTGGCCGCCCGGTTCCGCAAGCTCTACCCCGTGAAACTGCGGCTGCGGCTGACCCCTTCGAAGACCTGTCCGCCTCCCGAGGCCGCCACCACCGTCTACCGGATCGTGCAGGAGTGTTTTCAGAACATCGCTAAACATTCCGCAGCCTCGCGCGTAAACCTTCTCGTCAGATCCACCGATACATTATTGGAACTGAATATCGACGATAACGGCGTCGGGTTCGATGTAGAGCGCGCGGTGGATCAACCGAAGTCTTTCGGCTTGAAAGGCATGCGTGAGCGGGTGGCCCTGTTGGGCGGCTCGCTAGAGATCCGCAGCAGTCCCGGGTATGGCACGAAGATCGCCATGCGGATTCCGCTTTCCGGCCGTTGATTGCGTTCGGTTCCAAAACCGGCGGCGCGCCAACATCGCCGCTCGTTGAGGCGAACTATGGCCATTCGAACGCTACTTACCGACGATCACACCCTGTTCCGGCAGGGCATCAAAACGCTGCTTACCGCCACCCCGGAACTGGATGTGGTGGGCGAGGCCGCCAATGCGGCGGAAGCCATTACCTTGGCCGCCGAACTCCGCCCGGACGTGGTGCTGATGGACGTCAGCATGCCTGGAATCAGCAGCTTCGAGGCGACCCGCCAGATCCGCAAATCGCGGCCTGAAACGAAGGTCCTGTTCCTGACCATGTATGACGACGAAGATTACCTCGCGGAGTGCATGGAAGCGGGCGCCAGCGGGTACCTATTGAAGGATTGTCCCGCCGAGCAACTGGTGTCGGCAATCGGCGAAGTACACAGGGGCGGCAGCTATCTGAGCCCGCGCATGCTCGCGCACCTGGTGGACGATTTCCGCAGCCGCGTGCAGTCCGCTACGCGCCAACCGCGCTTTAATACACTGACCCGCCGCGAACTCGAAATCCTCAAGTTCCTGGCGGAGGGTAATTCGGTGAAAGAAATCGCCGGCACCCTGAACCTCAGCGTGAAGACTATCGAAGCGCACAAGTTCAACCTGATGCGCAAGCTCGATATTCATAACAAGGCGCAACTGGTGCAGTACGCCATCCAGAAGAAGATTATACGGCTGGCCAGCTAGCCGCACTGGTGGCTGGTGGTTAGTGGCTGGTGGCTGGTGGTTTAGTGCCCCAAGCCGCCGGACACAGAATTTGCAGTTGTTTAGCGAATTTCTTTCTATAGTGGGAATGTGTACCGGTGGCTTCTCCTACTAGCTGCGGGCCTGCCCCTCATCGCGGCCGATAAATACGTCGGCAGCCAGGTATGTAAGACTTGTCACGCCGATATCTGGTTCAACTTTTACAAGAACCCGCACTATAAGAGCATCGCCAACGGAGATCTGCCGCCCGAGCGTACCGGATGCGAGGGCTGTCACGGGCCGGGGCAAGCTCACGTAGCAGCGCGCGGCGGCAAATCCACCATTCCGCATGCCTTCTCGTTGATGGAGCCGAAGGCCGTCCTGGACACCTGCCTCACCTGCCACGCCCGCGATCTCGCAAAAACCAATATCCGCCGCTCGACACACTCGCTGGCCGACGTAGTCTGCACGAACTGTCATTCCATTCACAAATCGCCCGCGCCCCAATTCCTGCTGGCAAAGAAACAAACCGATCTTTGTTACACGTGTCACGCGGACGTGCGCGCGCAGTTCTCCATGCCCTTCAAGCATCGCGTGAACGAAGGCTTCATGTCCTGTACCGACTGTCACAATCCGCACGGATCGTTCGCGCCCACCTGGGGCATGGCAGACCGGCCGCGCATGGAGTCGCGCGCCGAGGGCAATGAGGACGCTTGCCTGAAATGCCATGCCGATAAGCGCGGACCCTTCGCCTATGAACATCCGCCGGTCCGCGTGGAGGGCTGCGGCATCTGTCACGTGCCGCATGGATCCACCAATGCCAAGCTGCTCGAGCGGCCGGTGGTTTTCACGCTGTGCCTCCGCTGCCATAACGGCGCGGACAACTTCGGCACGCGCAATAACGGCATTCCGGCGCTCTCGAATACGCATAACATGCTCGATCCGCGCTATCAGCGCTGCACGCTGTGCCACGTCCGCATCCACGGGTCCAACAGCGACGGGTATTTCTTCCGTTAGGAGCCAGCCATGCGCAACCTACTTCTCATCGCATGTCTCCTGGCAGGCCACGCGGCCTCGGCGCAACAGGTGGACGCGCCCACGCCGGATCAGGCCGGCTCGCCGCGCGGCGAAAACACCAGCGACTATAACGTCACGGATTCCTTTGAAACCGGCTATCGTTTCGCGGTGGTCGACGGAAGTGTGGGAACCTATCGCAGCGACGTGAATTATGGCGATGGCATCCGCCTGCTGGGCGGCAACCTGAGCGTCAATTCGCGCGACGGCCATGGCCGCTGGTTCGATCAGATCGTGCTCAGCGTCATCGGTCTGGGCAACGATCCGTATCAGTCGGTGACCCTGCGCATCGAGAAAAACAAGCTATACCGCTATGACATGCTCTGGCGTCTGGACGATTACTACAATCCGGGCCTGCCCATCGCCGGCGGCCTGCACTTCATGGATACCAGCCGCCACATGCAGGATCACAATCTCACGCTCCTGCCGCAGTCGAAGATTCAGTTTCACATGGGCTACAGCCGCAACACGCAGGATGGCCCGGCGCTCTCCACCGTGCAGTTGTGCTTCAATGGCAGCCTTTATTGCGAAACGGCGGGCAACGAATTCCCGGTGTTCGAGAACGTGCGGCGCGAGACGGACGAATACCGCCTGGGCGCGGACGTGGATCTGGCCGGCTTCAAGCTCACGCTGCTGCATTCGTGGGTGTTCTTCAAAGACGATTCGGGATATGACGAGAGCGGCTTACTGACGGGCGACAATCCGTCCACGGGAGTGACTCTCTCGCAGTTTCAGCGTTCCGAGCCGTATCACGGCGCCAGCCCTTACTGGCTCGGCAATCTCAATCGCAGCGGCAAGACATTGGCGGTGAACGGACGAGTGACTTACGTGGATGGGCAACGCAATTTCATCATGGATGAGAATGCGTTCGGCGCCACGCCGCTAGGTGCGCAGAACCAGCAGGTCTTCGTGGGCGGCGATGCCTCGCGTCCGTCGCTTACGGGCGATCTTTCCATCAGCGTCTTTCCCACTTCACGGCTTACGGTGGTGAATAACACGTCCGTCGACAGCACCCGCATCGACGGCACATCCGATTACGAGCAATTCAATCTGGCCACCCAATCGCAGGATTTCATCTCATTCCGCTACCTGGGGCTGCGCACCATCGCGAATGCCACCGACCTGCACTATCGCGCGAAACGCTGGCTGTCGTTTTACGGCGGCTATCATTACTCCGACCGGCGCATCGAAGATATCGAGGATTATGCGATTCCCGGGCCGCTCGCGGGCGCGACTTACGAGCAGGTAAATCTTCTCCAGTCGGGACTGTTCGGTGTCCGCATTCAGCCCGTAAAAGCCATGACCGTCAACCTGGAGAGCGAGATGGGCCGCGCCAACCAGCCCTTCACTCCAGTCAGCGACCGTAACTACCAGGCGCTGGGCGGGCGCTTCGGTTACAGGCTGAAGAAGGTCAATCTTGGAGCGACTTACAAGGAAAACTATAATAACAACTCAGTTCTTCTGAGCAGTTACAGCTCACATGCACGGAATTACAGCGCCAACGCTTCCTGGACCCCGCGCGACTGGTTCACGCTGGACGCGAGTTACTCGAAGCTACACCTGGATTCGCTCTCGGGTGTCCTATTCTTCGCCGGTGTAGACTCTAATACTCAGTTGACCAGCAACCAGTTCTACATCAGCAACATTCACGCGGGCAACCTACTGGCGCGTTTCGTGCTGGCCAAGCGCGTAGATCTGTACCTGGGTTACACCATCACGGACGATACGGGCGATGGCCGCGCCAACGCCGCGCCGCCCGGCACCACCGATCCCAGCACGCTGATCTTCGCACCCGTCCAGACTTTTCCGCTCGATTATCAATCGCCGCTGGCGCGCGTCTCCATCCGCCTGCGCGAGAAGCTGCGCTGGAATGCAGGATGGCAATATTACAATTATCACGAGCAGTTCGGCCTGGAATCGTTTTATCAGGGCTATCACGCGAACACGGGCTATACCAGCTTGACGTGGTCGTTTTAGACGGAGACTGACCGCGGAGGCCGAAAAGAGGCATGGTCCTGGATGCGGAAGGTGTGCTTAATCGTTTTAGGGATTCTGAGCCAAGTGACCGCTCCCTGACGGTCGGGGCTCGGTAGCGGACGCGGCTCGGTAGCGGACGTTCGGTAACGGACGTTCGGTAACGCACGTAATGATTGCGCGCGGTTTACGGAGCCGCGACCATCAGGGAGCGGTTTCCCCAGAGCACCCGACGGAGCTCAGCAAGACTCTGGGCCGGCCGATGTATAATGTCAAAGGCGTCGATCCGACGCGGAAATCCACTAGGAGAAACATTCGATGTTCTTATCCCGGACGAAGACGGCAACCTGGAGTTCTCTCTTCTTCCTGGCTTCGGCGGCAGCCCCTTTGCGCATCGCTTTCGGAAGCACGGACTTTCTGGTGCCGCCGGGCCGTGACCCGGCACCGGTAAACATTACCCTGGGCCCCGATCACGTCCTCTGGTTCACGGAACAAGGCTCTCAGATGATTGGCCGCATCACGAATGCCGGCGTCATCAAGCAGTACCCCATCCACAACGCGCAGTGGTTGCTTGGAATAACCAGCGGCGCCGATGGAAATATATGGTTCACGGATCAGCTTGCCGGCAAGATCGGCCACATCAGCACGTCGGGGACGCACCTCACGCAGTTCTCCTTGCCCGCGGGAAGTTATCCGCAAGCCATTACCAGCGGCCCCGACGGCGATCTCTGGTTCGTCGATCAGAAGAAGACCGGCTTGTTCGCCATCGGCAAGATCACCGTGGCCGGCGAAATCACCGAATATCCCACTCATATCAACGCGGGCACATTCCAGGCCTTCGCTTTCTACAACGCGGGAATCGCGTCCGGCCCCGACGGGAATCTCTGGTTTGTAAATCCGCAAGCCGTTTATTTTGGCGGCGCGGGCACGAACGTCATGGGCAAAATCACCACGTCCGGCGTAGTCACTACTTACTCGACGAACGATATCCCCCTGGGCATCACCGCGGGTTCCGACGGTAACCTCTGGGCTATCGAAGAAAGCCATGTGGCGAAGATTACGACCTCCGGAGTTGAGACGGAGTATTCGCTCCAATATGGCGGTTATAGCGGAATCACATTGGGACCCGATGGAAATGTCTGGTTCACGGCCATATTAGCGGTCGGCTATGTAACGCCGGGCGGCACTGTCAGGGAATTCCCCATCAGCACGGTTTTTTATCCCACCGGCATCGCTTCCGGATCCGATGGCGCACTCTGGTTTGTTGGCAATCTTACGAATAACATCGCCCGAATGACCACTGCCGGCGTGCTCACGAATACGTATGCCTTGAGCGTCGGATCACAACCCCTCTGGGACACTCTGGGGCCCGATGGTAAGATCTGGTTCACGCAACTTTACGGGTATAGCGTGGGTAACATCGATACTGCGGGAACTGTCACGACCTTTCCCCTGGGCGCGCAAACCGAGCCGGGCGGAATCGTGGCCGGTTCCGACGGCAACTTATGGTTTACCGAAGAGAACACGGGTCAGATTGGGAAGATCACGACGGCGGGAACGGTCACGCAATATAGCCTTGGATCGGGATTTCATGGCCTTTGGGGGATCACTTCCGGACCGGATGGCAACCTGTGGTTCGGGGATTACGGTACGAATGCGATCGGCCGCATCACCACCAGCGGCGTCGCGACCGAGTTTCCCTTACCCACACCCGGCGCGGGCCCGCAGTATATTGTCACCGGACCGGACGGTAACCTCTGGTTCACGGAGTCCAGCGCCGGACAGGTGGGCAAGATTGACGTCACCGGAACTAGTATCACGGAGTACCCGCTGGGCGCCGAAAGTTCTCCAGGCCCCATCGCCGCGGGCCCCGATGGAAACCTTTGGCTGCTTGAGAATAACAGCTTCGGCGCCATCGCCAAAGTGACCACTTCGGGCGCCGCAACGGTGTATCCGGCGCAGTTCCAAAACGCGCCACAGGGCTTGGTCGCCGCCGGGGACGGAGCCTTGTGGTTCTCGCAAAATTATCCGAACGGCGTGGGACGCATCACCACTTCCGGTGTGGTCAGCCAGGTCGCGGTCAGTGCCGTGAACGCGCAGGCCAACGATCTGGCCGTGGGTTCCGATGGAAAGCTGTGGGTCGCCGAGGTCTTCGCGGGCAGCATCGGCCGGTTGAGCGCGATCGGCGGCAGCGGCAAGGCCATCAGCGCCAAGCATGCTGTCGAGTTCAACGGCGCCGTAGCCGACTTCGTGGATGGCACCGCTACGGCAACCGCCCCAGACTTCACCGCCACGGTAGATTGGGGCGATGGCACCGCCGCCACGTCCGGCACTATATCCGGAGGCGCCGGTGGACCTTTCGCCGTCAGCGGCAGCCATACTTATGCGAGTGCGGGAACATATAAGACCACCGTCACGCTGCACGACACCGTGGACGATTCGGATTATCAAGCGACTCAGGGTAAGGCCAGGGTAAGATAGCATCGAGCGGGGAATCCTCGGAAGCCGTATTTGGTGCATAGCCGCCTTCTAATCATCCATAGTTCCGTGCTCCACTATGACGCGAAGTGCGGCCAGGCGGCCAGTTCCGCCGGACGCGCCGGGACCGCGGCACCCTTCTAAGCCACCCATTTGGATGATAAATTAAGATCCGTGAAGCTGGCGGAATTGCTGCGATTCAACGGCGCTGTCGAGCGGGATCCCGCCATCGATGCATGGATGAAAGAGCATGCCGGTCAATTGGGAGCCATCGCGTATGAGTGGTTTGAGGTGATGCGAAAGTGCGGGGACGAAGTCCGGGAACTTTTGCATGACGGCTGTCCGGTTGCATGTTTGGGAGATGCGCCCTTCGGCTATGTCAATGTATTCTCCTCGCACGTCAATGTGGGGTTTTTTCACGGCGCATCGTTGTCGGATCCGTCCCGCTTGTTGCAAGGCACCGGCAAGTTCATGCGCCATGTGAAACTGGGACCAGGAGCGGCCGCGAACGCGGCAGATCTAAGGAGGCTGATCGATACGGCGTATTCGGATATCAAGGCGCGCGTCGAAAACGGCTAGCTCAGAGAAACGCCTGGAGAGGCCGACGCGGATGTGAACCGGAATTAGTAACAATAACTTCTCGTTGAAATCCTGAGCGATCTCCCCGACTACGGGCCACGGCGTGTCGAGACGGGAGGGCGAGCCCGCGTCTGGGGCCGATTTATGATAGAGGCTTCGCACCACCCGCTCCCGCACCATGCAGCCGCTCACTATTCTAAACCGCTGCCAGCGCTTCCGGGGTTTTGTCAACCAGCACGCCCGCCTCGGTACGGACAAGATGAGCATCTACTGCCGAACTGAACCGCTCTGCATAGGGCCCTATCGCGCGGCCAGTTCCGCCGGCCGCGCAGGCATCGTCGCGCCTTTTCCGCCCCGCAGCCACCCTTGCAACCGCTCCATATATAAATAAATCACCGGCGTGATATACAGAGTCAGTAACTGCGAAACCAACAAGCCCCCGACCACCGCCAAACCCAGCGGCTGCCGCGCGTCCGCGCCTTCGCCATAGCCCAGCGCGATGGGCAGCGTGCCGAACAGCGCCGCCACCGTGGTCATCATAATCGGCCGGAAACGCAGCATGCAGCCCGAGTAGATCGCTTCGAACGGCGCCTTGCCTTCCACGCGCTGCTGCTCCAGGGCGAAGTCGATCATCATGATGGCGTTCTTCTTCACCACGCCGAACAGCATGATCAATCCGACGAACGCGTAGAGGTCCAGTTCCTTGTGGAACAAGCGCAGCGTAAGCAGCGCGCCGAACACAGCCGAAGGCAGCCCCGAAAGAATGGTCACCGGGTGAATGAAGCTCTCATACAAAATCCCCAGCACGATGTAGATCACCAGAATAGCTACGATCAGTAAGACAGTCATTCCCTGGAACGACTGCTGAAACTCCTTCACAGTGCCCTGGAAGTTCACGCTGATGGTAAGCGGCATACGCGGTTCCTGCGCGGCCCGCGGCCTGAGGCTGATGACACCGGCACGACTCACCGCCGGCGGGCCTGCGGCGCGCGTGGCTTCACCACCGTGCGGCGCTCGCGCAGGGCACGGCCCAATCACGGGTTGTTACTCGACGGTGAAGGATTCCGGCGAAGTGGCGGTTCCATTCGGCGTGGTCAACACCACCGGACCGCTCGTAGCGCCCGGCGGCACGGTCGCCGACACAAACTCCCTTGAGATATTGCTGAAGTTCGTCGCCGGTGTGCCGTTGAAAGTAACCGAAGTCGTGCCCAGCAGATTCTTGCCCCAAATGGTCACCACCGTACCCACCGATCCGCCGTTGGGCAGGGTCCCGCGGATTCCAGGCAGGGGCTTGGGCAGCCCAAGATCCCAAACCCAGGCCGTGCCGACCCCAACCGGCCCGCCGTTCATCGCTGTGCCGTAGAACCGGCCATCGCTGCCTTGTGTAAGCCAGCAAGGGCAGTTGCCTATGGTAGCCCCGTTGAGTACCTGGAGCTGTTCGTAGTCGCCCGCAGGGGTGATCCGGAACAGGCTATTGAAGCTGGCGCCAACCTGCTTGCCGGCCGTAACGCCGTACATGTTTCCGTCACTGGCGTCGGTGAGGAACGTGGGGGCCCCGGTGGCCTGCTTTGCATACTCATGCAGCACCCTGTAAGTGCCGCCGAGGGACACCTCAAATATGGCGCCCGCGCGGCTCTCGCCGCCCAACGCTGCCGTTCCGTAAAGCTTGCCGTTGGCGCCCTGTACCAGGCTTTCGTGGTAGAACCCGGGAGCGTAGTAGTTTCGCCCATCGGGATAGCTGGCTAGGATGGTCATCGCGCCTTGCGGCGTCACGCGGTACACCATTGCCGCGGTGCTGCTCTCGGGGAGGCAGGTACCCAGCCCCGAGATGCCGTAGAACTTCCCGTCGGAAGCCAGAAGGGGAAGGCCATAGGCGACGCCCTCCTGAGCGGTGAACTTATGCACGATGGTGGTTGTCCCGTCCACGGTCATCCTTACAAAGGCGTTGTCCGAGTTGCAAAAGTTGCGTTCCGTTCCGTACAGTCCGCCGTCGGGCGTCTGGACGGACAGCCAAGGGGAGTACGGGAGGGTTTGGGGGTAGGTCAGGAAGTTTCCCGCGACGCTGAAGCTGAAGTTTACCGAGGGAACCGACTGTGCTCCATAGAGTCGGCCGTTCACGGCTTGGACCAAGGGCTGGAAGGGACCCGCGTTCGCGGGGAAGGTGTATATCGATGTGAGGGATCCCTGACCAGTTAGCATGAACACTCGGGGCGCGCTGCTTGGATCTAACGCCGCGGCCGCGAATAGGCCAGGCGAGACCTCCACCAGCCACCCTGGCAGACCATAGCCTTGGCTGAAGTCATTGAGGCGTGTAATCGTCCCCGGACCGGCGGCCAGAGCGCGGTCTACGAAGACGCCCGTCAGGGCGGAGAACAGAATGAGCGTGCGCGCAAGGCTTTGTCCTGTCATAGGTCCTCTCCGGACGTCAGCACGCTGACGCTCGGCGCGCACGAGTAGTCCTGGGCCGCGGCCGGCGTCCACATCATCATGGCCGCTGCAAGCGCAGAGAGAGAGAGAGAGAGAGGGAGCCTCGGTTGAGCTGCATATCGCCTCCTTCAGTGGCGCCGCCATGGAAGGACCGGCCTGCGGTGTCGCGGCAGTTGCGTTAAGTCTCTCACGCGGCGCCGCGGTTGGTCAACACGTAAGTTGACCCGAACTTTGGACTACGTACTAACGGGTACCAAGACGACTGCCGTGGAAAATCTGCTTTGTTGCAATCGTGTGAATTGAATAACTGGCGCGTGCCTGTTAGGCCAGCCGAGCCCTGATTGAAGAGAATCTCGACATTTCGGGCTATGAGCCGGAATTTCTTCGCCCAAACACAGCCATGCGATTCCGATTCGATCGCCTTGCGAAAGTGCAAGCCCGCGCCCTGGCGGTCGCGGCTCGGTAGGTTGTTGTAAAGTGCTGGCGTCTGTTGTTGCTAGGTGAACCAGGTCTATCGCGTGGCGAGTTCCGCCGGACGCGCCGTAACCGCTGCGCCCTTACTCCCCCGCAGCCAATTCTGCAACCGCTCCATATACAGATAAATCACCGGCGTAATATACAGCGTCAGTAACTGTGATACCAGCAATCCCCCGACCACCGCCAAACCCAGCGGCTGCCGCGCGTCCGCGCCTTCGCCATAGCCCAGCGCGATGGGCAGCGTGCCGAACAGCGCCGCCACCGTGGTCATCATAATTGGCCGGAAGCGTAGCATGCAGCCCGAGTAGATCGCTTCGAACGGCGCCTTGCCTTCCACGCGCTGCTGCTCCAGGGCGAAGTCGATCATCATGATGGCGTTCTTCTTCACCACGCCGAATAGCATGATCAAACCGACAAACGCGTAGAGATCCAGCTCCTTGTGAAACAGGCGCAGCGTAAGCAGCGCGCCGAACACCGCCGAAGGCAGCCCCGAAAGAATGGTCACCGGGTGAATGAAGCTCTCATACAAAATCCCCAGCACGATGTAGATCACCAGAATAGCTACGATCAGTAAGACAGTCATTCCCTGGAACGACTGCTGAAACTCCTTCACAGTGCCCTGGAAGTTCACGCTGATAGTCGGCGGCATACGCAATTCCTGAATAGTCTGTTTCACCTGTTCGGCCGCCTGCCCCAGCGAGTAACCCGGTTTCAAATTGAATGACACAGTAACTGCCGGTAATTGACCGAAATGGTTGACGGTCAGCGGACCTACACCGCGCGATAACTTCACCACCGCATCGAGCGGCACTAACTGACCCTGTGTCGATCGCACATAGATCTTCGACAGTCCCTCGGGCGTGCGCTGATAACGCGGGTCCACCTGGATGATGACGGCGTACTGATTGGCGGGCGTATAAATGGTCGAGACCTGCCGGTCGCCATAGGCCGCATAAAGCACGTCTTCGATTTGTTGCGGCGACAAACCCAAAGCCATGGCGCGATCCCGGTCGATATCCACGTTCACTTGCGGGCTGGCGATCTGCAGGTCGGAATTTACGTCCAGAAAGCCAGGCAGCATGCGCATCTTGTCCACCACCGGATCGACCCAGGCGTAAATCTCCTTCAAATTCGCGCTCTGCATAGTCATCTGATACAGGCTGGTGCTGAATTGGCCGCTCACCGTCACGGGCGGCGGATTCTGCAGAAACACCATGATGCCGGGGACGGCCGCCACCTTGGGCCGCACGCGCTCCAGAATCTGATCGGCGGTGAACTTGCGGTCCGCGCGCGGCTTCAGCGTGGCGAACATGCCCACCTGGTTGCCGCCCATCATGAACGCGCCGGTGTTCTCCACGTCCGGATCCTGCTGCACTAGGTCCGCCACGGCGCGCAAATGTTTGGCCATCGACTCATAAGAAATGTCCTGGCCGGAAAGCGCGAATCCGAAAAAGAAGCCGCTGTCCTGGCTGGGAATGAATCCGGTGGGCATGCCGTAAAACATAAACACGGTTCCGGCCAGCAGCAGAATTCCAGCCATCAGCGTGGCGAACTGATGCCGCAGCACGCCGCGCAGGGTACGGTCGTACGCTGAGGTCAGGCCGCGAAAGCCCGTTTCAAACGCGCGGAACAGCCTCCCATGTTCGCGCGCGTCCTGGTAGCGCAGGAAACGGCTGCCCAGCATTGGCGTCAGACTCAGCGACACAAAACCCGAAATCAGAATCGCGACCGCGATGGTCACCGAGAATTCGTGCAACAGGCGCCCCACAATGCCACCCATGAACAGCATGGGAATGAACACGGCCACCAGCGAAATGGTCATCGAAATAATAGTGAATCCAATTTCGCGCGACGCCAGCAGCGCGGCTTCCATGCGGCCCTTGCCCATCTCCATGTAGCGGACGATATTCTCCAGCATCACGATGGCGTCGTCGACGACGAAGCCCACCGACAGAGTCAACGCCATCAGCGACAGATTGTTCAGGCTATAACCCAGCAGATACATCACGGCAAAAGTGCCGATGATCGAAAGCGGCACGGCCACGCCTGGTATGAGGGTCGCGCTCAGGTTGCGTAGGAAGATGAAGATCACCATCACCACCAGGCAGACGGTCAGCACCAGCGTGTATTCCACGTCGTTGATGGAGGCCTGGATGGGTTCCGCCGCGTCGCCGCCGATCTCGAGTTTTACCGACGGCGGTAACTCGCTGCGGAACTGTGGCAACAAAGCCCGGACGTTCTTCACCACTTCCACCGTATTGGTGCCAGGCTGCCGCTCGACGGCGATCATGGCGCTTTTTTTGCCATTGAACCAAGCGCCGGTCTTGTCGTTTTCCACGCTGTCGATCACGTTGCCGAGTTGTTCGAGACGCACCGGCACGCCGTTCTTATACGCCACCGTGATGGGCCGGTAAAGCGCGGCGCGCGTCAGTTGGCCGCTCGATTCCACGGTGAACGCCTGCTTCTCGCCGTATAACTTCCCCGTGGGCAGGTTCACGTTGCTGCGTTGAATCGCGTCCATCACTTCATCGAAGCCGATGCCGCGCGACGCCAGTTTATCGGGATCGAGTTGCACGCGCACGGCGTATTTCTGCGCGCCAAACACCTCCACGCGCGAAACGCCGCTCACCATCGACATGCGCTGCGCCAGCAGCGTCTCCGCGTATTCATCTACCGTGTAGAACGGCAGCGTGTCGGAGGTGAGTGAAAGGAACAGCACCGGCTGCTCCGCCGGATTCGCTTTTTGATACGACGGGGGATGCGGCATATTGGCCGGCAACACGCCCTGCGCCTTGGCGATGGCCGACTCGATATCCTGCGCGGCCGCATCGATATTGCGTGCCAGCGTGAACTGCACGTTGATCTGCGTGCTCCCTTGGGAATTCGTGGAGCTCATGCTCTGCAGGCCGGCGATGGTCGAAAATTCGCGCTCGAGCGGCGTGGCCACCGCCGCGGCCATGGTCTCCGGACTCGCGCCCGGAAGTTCCGCGGTCACCTGGAGGGTCGGATAATCCACCGTCGGCAGCGCGGCTACAGGCAGCGCGCGAAACGCCACCACGCCGAACAACAGAATGGCCAGCATGACTAGTGCGGTCATCACCGGGCGTTCGATAAATATGCGGGAAATATGCATGGCGAGACCCCGTTACAGCGTCAGGTTATCCACTTTGGAGGCCGGCACCGGCCGGATCCGCGCGCCTGGGAAGAGACGCAACTGGCCGTCGGTGACCACCGTCTCACCCGGCGCCACCCCCTTCGCGATCACCGCTTTGCGGCCGACCGTGCGGTCCACCGTCACCGGACGGAATTCCACGCTCTGGTCCGGCTTGACCACGCAAATGAACTGCCCGCGCTGGCCGTCCTGCACCGCTTCGGAAGGCACCACGGTGGCATTGCTCTGCGTATCCAAGGTCAGGCGTACGTTCACGAACTGGCCCGGCCACAGCAGGCGGTCCGGATTGTCGAACACCGCTTTCAGCTTGATGGTTCCCGTGGTGGTGTCCACGGCGTTGTCGATCACCTTCAGCAACCCGCGCGCTACGCGTTTAGGATCGGCGTCCGAGTAGGCTTCCACGTCCATTTTGCCCGCTGCGCTGCGCTGCTTGATGGCGTTAAGTTGTTCTTCGGGCACGCCGAACGAAACGAAGACCGGCGCAACCTGATTGATCACTACCAGGGCCACGTCGTTCACCTTGATCAAATTTCCGGGATGCACCAGCAGATTGCCGGCGCGCCCGCTCACCGGCGAGCGTATCTCGCAGTAGCCCAGATCCAGCTTGGCGCGTGCCACGGCGGCTTCGTCGCTCTGCAAGGATGCCTGGGCGCTGGCGATGGCCGCTTGATCGGCGCGCACCGATTCATGCGCGGCGTCCGCCGTGGCCCGGGTTTGGGTGGCCTGCATCTGCGGCGCGACCCCTTCCTTGGCAAGCTGCTCGTAACGGTAAGCATCCGCCTCGGCGCTCTTCGCCTGGGCGCTGTCGCGCGCCACGTTGGCTTCCGCCTGCGCCAGTTGCGCGTGATCCTTGGCCACCGCCGCTTCGGCTTGCGCCAACGCATCGCGGTAAGGCAGCGGATCGATTTCAAACAGCAGATCGTCCTTATTCACGTCTCGGCCTTCGGTGAAATGGACCCCCATCAACTGGCCGGCCACCTGCGATTTGATCTGCACAGTGGTGGATGGCTCGACGGTGCCGACAGCCCGGATCTCGACCGGCATAGCTTCCTCGGTGGCTACCGCTACGCTCACCGGAACGGGAGGCATCCCGCCCGCCTGCTGCGCCTGCTGCTTGCCGCAGCCCGCCAGCACCACGGCCAGCGCGGCCGCGCAGTACATCGGGTGAATTCCCTTAAAGTTTTTCACGGAATAATCTCCATTGTACTCTGGAGATTGTATGGCCCACTTGCGCATCCCCAACTCTGAACGCTCGATACGAATCCTGCAGCAAACGCCCGGCGTCTTGCGAAACCTGCTGTCGCTGGCTTCTCCCGAACAATTGGACTGGCGGCCATCCGCCGAACGCTGGTCGATCTCCATGGTGCTGGCGCACTTGGCGGACGTGGAAACTCGCGGCTTCCGCGACCGCTTCACGCCCATGCTCTCGACCGACTGCCCGCTGCTACGAAGTTACGATCAATGGGAAATCTTCCGTTCCCGCACGCAGTTCGATGCTTTCGCCGAGATGGCCGGCTTCGAAGAAAAGCGCGGCCAGACGCTGGCGCTCTTGGAGTCGATGCCCGAGGGCACAGGTGACCGCACCGGCCGGCACGAAGAGTTGGGCATCATCACCATCGCGCAGTTGCTCAACGAATTCGCCTTCCACGATCTGGGACATATTCGCCAGGTAATGGAACTGTACCGCGCGCACGTATTTTATCCGGAAATGGGCGCGTATCAAGGGTATTACAAGGTCAACCCGTAAGCGCCGATCGCGGCGAGGCGGGAAGCCATGTCTGAAAATGCGTTGGAAGCGCGGTACGGGAAATCCGATCCAGTGCACGGAACGCACCAACAGATCGAGACGAGCCTTCTCCAGCCGTGCTCGGAGGTCGACCGGGATTTCGGCGGTAGAGTGACGAGCCATAGCCCGAGCCTGGCGCATTGCGGAGCCGATGGAGACGGGTGCGGATTACGTCCGCGGCCGCGGGCCCGGTAGCCGGTCTATGTCATCGTTTGAGTTGCCGGCCGGCGTCAGGGAACGCCGGGAAAGAAAAGGCTGCTCGAAGCAAACCCTTCCCCAAAACGGGGACTGGCGCGTTGCGAAGTTCTGTGATTCAATGAGGCTTTCTGGCGGCCTGTTCAGAGGCAGCAGCACTGCGGCATCTTAAGTGAGTGGGGGACAGAGGTGGCGAAGTTAGGAACTCATAAGCGGCCGGCCATAGTCCGCGTGCGATCGACGGAGGAGGCCGAGGAGATCGTCAGTCTGGCTGAACAACGCCACTGGAAAGTAATTGTGGGTGTGGAGCCCGATCAGATCGAAGATATTTCCGATATTCGTAAACTCCTGCGCGACGAGGCGAAGCCGGAAGACAAACCGCGCCTGCCGCCGAAGATCAGCGGCAACGATTACTGCCCTTGCCACAGCGGCAAGAAATTCAAAAAGTGCTGTGGCGCCGCCCTGGCAAATCCGGGGGCATGAAGAAAGTCTCACTGATCACCGACGGCTCTTGCCTCGGCAATCCCGGGCCGGGTGGGTGGGCCTGCCCCCTTCGCTGCGGTGGCGTACAGAGAGCCTTGCGAGGTGGAGATCGCGACCGACTCCCAGTACGTACTCTACGGGATCACGAAGTGGATCATCAAATGGAAGCGGAGGCATTGGTGGCGGAAGCATGGACCGGTACGCAACGCCGATCTCGGGATGGAACTCGACGAGTTGGCCTCACGGCATAAGACAACCTGGGTTTGGACCAGGGGGCACGCCGGCCACGCGTACAACACCCGGTGCGACTGGTTGGCGCAAAATGCGGCCGCCGCCCAGCGAAGCTCCTGGGCGGATGGCAGGCCGCACGCAAACCTTCGCCTCGACCTTGGCGCCTCTTACGTGCCACCGAAACCGCAAGCTGGACTTTTCGAGGATGTTGAACCCGGCGGTGAGGATGACGGCGACGATGAAGGAGCGGCTCCTAAGATCGGCTGATGCCCCCATCGGGTTTGACATCACTGTATCGCTGTATCAAGATGTAGTTGTGAGAACCACGGTCACGCTCGACGACGATGTTTACAATGCCGCCATGCACCTGGCGAGCGCGTCGGGAGAGCGCTTGGGCAAGGTGTTGTCGAAGCTTGCCCGTCGCGGTTTAGCCCCTCCGCCGGTGAAGTCTCCGAAGAAAACAAAACGCCGGTTTCCCACTTTTGAGGTGCCGCCAGACGCACCCATCATTCCGGCGTCCAGAGTCCAGCGTGCCATCGATGAAGAAGGCTACTTCTGACCTCCTCCTGCTGGACGTGCATGTCCTGTTGGCGATGGCTTGGCCCAACCACCAGTTCCACGCGCAGGCTGTCCGGCGGTTGGAAGCCGCCCGTTGCCGATGGGCGACTTGCGCGCTCACGCAACTAGCCTTTATTCGGCTGTCATCGAACCCTGCGGTGGTAACTCGCGCACAGCGTCCGTCCGATGCGGCGGCTCTGTTAAGAATCTTCGTCGAGGACTCCCGGCACATCTATCTGAAAGACCTGCCGTCGCCCATAGCGAGTAACTTTGGCGGCGCGCTGGAGCGATTACTTGGCCATCAACAACTCACGGATGCGTACCTTCTGGCGCTGGCCGGACACCATCATGCAACGTTCGTAACATTCGATGCCCGCATGAAGCATCTCATCTCCCCCGGCGCAGGGCTTGAGATACTCTCACAACCTTCGTGAAATCCGAATCTCCCCGAACAAGGGTATAATCAAAAACGTACAGAGGGAATCGCATGGCCACTATCTCCACCACAGTCTCGTCCATCTCCACTGTCTACGAACGTGTCGACCGCATACCCTGGTACGTTTGGTGCGCCGTCCTCGGCGTGACGTCCGCCATGATCGGCGGCCAGTGGGACATCTCCTGGCACCGCTCCATTGGCCGCGATACGTTCTGGACCCCCGCCCACATGGCCATCTACCTGTGCGGCATCACGGCAGGCCTGTCGTGCGGCTACCTGATCCTGGCCACCACCTTCGGCAACTTCTCGCAACTGCGCTCCACCGCCGTGAAAATGTGGGGATTCGAAGCTCCCCTGGGCGCCTTCATCGCGGCCTGGGGCGGCGTCGCCATGCTGACCTCCGCGCCGTTCGATAACTGGTGGCATAGCGCGTATGGACTGGATGTCAAAATCCTCAGCCCACCCCACGTCCTGCTGATCCTCGGCAACCTGGCCGTGAACACCGGCACGCTGATCCTGATCCTGGGCATGATGAATCGCGCGCGCGATGAATTCCGCGAGCGGCTCAACGGACTGTTCCTCTATGTGGGGGGCGTGGTTCTGGTCGGCTTGATGCTGATGATCATGGAATTCTCCTGGCACGCGCTCATGCATAGCGGCATCTACTATCGCGTCGTCTGCATGGTGGTGCCGTTGGTGCTCGCCGGAATCGCGCGCGCTTCTGAAAAGCGCTGGGCCGCCACCACCGTGGCCGCCGTCTACTGGCTCTTCTGGGCCGGTATGGGATGGGTGCTGCCGCTATTCCCCGCCGAGCCGAAATTGGGCCCCGTCTATCATCAGGTCACGCAATTCGTGCCGCCCGAATTCCCCATGCTGCTCTTCATTCCGGCGCTGGCGCTGGATCTGTTCTGGAGCCGCACCCGCACCTGGAATAAATGGACGCTGGCGGCTATTTCCGGCTTGATTTTCCTGGGCGTGCTGGTCGCGGTGCAATGGCCGTTCTCGACATTCCTTAATTCCACCGCCGCGCAAAACTGGTTTTTCCATACCAATGTCTTCGATTACAACGCGCGCCCCACGTCGATTATCGTGCGCCACATTTTCGTCCGCCCCGATACGCCGTCGACCTTGTGGACCGAAATGACGCTGGCCGCAGTATTCGCTTTTATCACCATGCGTGTGGGCTTCGCCTGGGGCGATTGGATGCGGCGGGTGCGCCGGTAATCTCATGCGGAGACTCTTCGCTTTGTTGTTGCTGTCCGTCGCCGGCGCCTGGGCGCATGTGGGTAGCCCGGACGTTTTCTACGAAGGCGAGGCCGGCCCGTATCACTTACTCGTCACCATCCGTACGCCCACGGTCATACCGGGCGTGGCCGAAATCGAAGTGCGCTCCACCGATAAGGATGTCGACGTCGTACATATCGTGCCAACGCCGCTCACCGGTCCCGGCGCAAAATTCGCTCCCGTTCCCGATCGCGCGCAGCAATCCAAGGACGATCCGCAATTCTTCACCGGATCGCTCTGGATGATGACCTCCGGCTCCTGGCAGGTGCGGGTCACCGCGGAAGGTTCCAAAGGCAAGGGCGACTTGTCCGTCCCCGTGCCCGCGCTTTCCTCCACCACGCTCAAGATGCAGGCGCCAACCGGCCTTATGCTGGGGGCCTTGGGATTGATTCTATTAGTCGGCGCTGTTTCCATCGTTGGAGCGGGCGTGCGCGAGGGCCAACTGGAAGCGGGCCAGATGCCCGACCACAAGCGTGTGGTCCGCGCCCGCGTCATCATGGGCGCTACCGCTGTCTTCGTGATCGCCCTGGCCGCTCTCGGCGGCCTCTGGTGGAAGAGCGAAGCCAGCGAGTACGATCAGCACATCTTTAAGCCCCTGGATATGTCCGCCACGCTCGAAAACGGCGGCCGCCTGATGTTGCACCTTACCGATCCCGGCTGGGCGCGCTGGCGCAAAATCGACGATCTGGTTCCCGATCACAATCACCTGATGCATCTCTACGTCATCAGCCTGCCCGGCATGGATCATGTCTGGCATCTGCACCCGGATCGTGTGGAAGCCGGAGTGTTCACGAAGGATCTGCCTGCCATGGCGGCCGGGCGTTATGCCTTGTACGCCGATATCGTGCATTCCGACGGCCTGCCGGAAACGCTGGTCACGGACGTGACCTTGCCGGATATCGCGGGCACGCCGCTCCAAGGAGACGACGCCGCGGGCTCTGGCCCCCCCATCTCCGCCGAGTTGCATGACAGCACGGCCGACACGCTGGCCGACGGCACCCGCATGATTTGGGAGCGCGATCCTGGACCGCTGCACGCGCGCCGCGCCATGTATTTCCGTTTTTTGTTGGAAGACGCCGATGGCAAGCCGGCGCACGATATGGAACTCTACATGGGCATGCCCGGCCACGCGGCGTTTATCCGCACCGACCGTACTGTGTTCGCGCACATCCATCCTTCGGGATCGGTGCCCATGGCTTCGCTGAGTCTCACGCGAAACTCGGACGGCTCCGCATCGATGGCTGGCATGCCGGGAATGTCCGGCATGTCCATGACGCAAGCGCTGCCCGCGGAGGTGTCATTCCTCTACGGCTTCCCCAAACCCGGCGAATACCGCATTTTCATCCAGGCCAAGCGCGGCGGTCACGTGGAAACCGGGATCTTCGACGCCCACGTGGAGAATTGATCTTGCGGCCGCTGAAGGACCAGGCAGTCCTGATTACGGGGGCTGGCCGTGGCATCGGCAAGCGGCTGGCCATCGGATTCGCGGCGGAAGGCGCGCGCGTCGGGCTGCTGGCGCGCAGCCAGGCCGAGCTGGATTTGGCCAAGCTCGAAATCGAACACGCCGGCGGCACGGCCCTGCGCATCCGCTGCGATGTGCGCGATTACGAGCAGATGAGCTCCGCCGTGGAGCGCATGCGCGCGGTCTTCGGTGGGGTGCATATATTGATCGCGGCGGCCGGTATTCAAGGTCCCATCGGATCGTTGGTGGAGATTAAGCCGCGCGCCTGGGCCGAGACCGTCGAGACCAACCTGATGGGAACCATGCACGCCTGCCGCGCAGTGTTGCCGCAGATGATCGAGCACCGTCACGGCAAGATCGTGGTGATCGGCGGCGGCGGCGCGGCCTCCCCGCGGCCGCGTTTTTCGGCCTATGCGGCTTCGAAAGCCGCCGTGGTCCGCTTCGTCGAAACCCTCGCTGAAGAAGTTCGCGACTACAACGTGCAGGTGAACTGCCTGGCGCCGGGCGGCACTTACACGCACATGACCGACGAAATCCTGCACTCCGGCGAGCGCGCCGGCAGCCGCGAAATCGAGGAAGCCGAAGGCGTCCGGCTTACCGGCGGCATGCATCCCGAAAAACAAATTCACCTGGCTTTGTTTTTGGCCTCCGAGCGTTCCAATCACATCAGCGGCAAGTTGATCCATGTGAACGACGCTTGGAAGCGGCTGGAGCGCGAGAATATGAATCCGGAAGCCTTCACCCTGCGCCGTTTCTCGAAAGTGTAGGCTCAAGCGAACCCGGCTTCGACTACAATGTCCGGCGCCGGGAACCGCGAACATAGCCACCGGCAAACTAAATGCTTCTTCTTATCTTGACTCCCGCTCCCTGACGGCCGCGGCTCAGAGGCTGGCTCCGCCACTTACAAGAACCGAGCGGCCGCTAGTGAGCGGGGTTCCAGACCCTTTCCGCCCTTATCTGCTGGTTAACCCAGTGCGCGGTTTTGCAAGGCAATCGAGCCGTAACCGCACGGCTGTGTTTTGGGAACGGGAAGGCCGGCGCGCGGATTACGGCTCGGCTGGCCGAACAGGCGCCGCAGTTACTCAATTTACGCGATTGCAACAAAGCAAACGTTCCACGCCAGTGCCCTATGTGCTCGTTAGCACGTAATCCAAGCTTCGGGTCAACGTACTGCTTGACGAACTGCAGCGCCCATGGGAGACTTAACCCAATTGGCGCGATACCGCAGGTCGATCCTGCTAAATCCGTACAGGCGGCGCCACTCAAGGAGGCGTTATGCAGTCTAGCCGAAGCTCTCTCTCTCTCTCTCTCTCTCTGCGTTTGCAGGCGCCATGATGATGTTTGCGCAGGCGCCAGCCGCCGCCCAGGACTACTCGTGCGCGCCGAGCGTCAGCGTGCTCACGTCGCAGTACAACACCCAGCGCACTGGCGCGAACACGCAGGAAACCTGCCTTAAGCCGTCTAACGTTCCCAACTTGCAGGCGCAGATCCAGTTCCTTGTGCCCACGGATCCTGGACACTGCGGCAGCAGTTGTTGCCCCAGCAGTGACAATCCAGTGTACACGCAGCCCCTGTATGTCTACCAGGCAACCGTCAACGTTCACGGCACGCCGACGCAGGAAAATGTGGTCATCGTGACGACTTTGAACGATCAAGTCTTCGTCTTCGACGCGGCGAACAATACGCAGAGTAATCCGTGCTCCAGCTCGCCCGCAGGTAGCTCAGGAATATTGTACTGGACGAAGAATCTCATCAACAACAGTGGCGACTGCGGAGGCTACGGCCTCGGTGGCACGATACCGGGCGTCGGCACGGCGCTCCCGTACGCAGGGATCGTGTCCACGCCAGTGGTCTACGTCAACGGCCAGACCGAGACCATCTATGTCGTGGGCGGCTGCGAGGACGGGTCGGGAAACGAGCACTGGTACCTGCACGGGCTTAATCTGTTGGACGGCTCCGACGCGTTCACCCCAATCGACGTAGGATACAGCACGTACGTGCCCTCGTCCGGCAACGCCGCGGGTGCGGCGTCCGGCACGCTGCAATTCGAGGCCGCCTATCAACTCCAGCGATCCGCCCTGTCCCTCGCTCCCAATGGCGAGCTCTTTATTCCATTCGGGGTCGGAGGGGGAAGCGGCGCAAGCGAGTTCAGTTGGACCTACCCATACCATGGATGGCTGCTTGGGTACAACGTGATCCCGACGCCGCAGAGCGCCCCTAACTTCGCCTTCTCGTCCACGCCCAACGGACCAAATGTCTCCCCAGCCAATACCACAACGTTGTGCACGAACAGCTCAAACAACGACTACAGCGATTGCGGCAAGAACGCCGGTGGGGGCGACCCGACTCTATGCGGGAACATCTGCGGCCTAGGCGGGGGCATCTGGATGTCGGGAAAGGCTCCCGCGCTCTACACATCCGGGGATACCACCTATGTTTTTGCCGGAGTGGGCAACGGCGGCGTTCTGGCCGGGGGCTCAACCCCTCTCTCAAGTTGGGGCAGTTCGGTCGTCGCCTTCGACGCATCGCGAACCTGCAACACCTCAAGCAGCACCAACGCCAGCAACGCCTGCTATCCCGCGCAGTTCTACACTCCGAGCAACTACCAGACCATGAACGCCTTCGACCAGGACATGGGGACCTCCGGCCCGGTGATTACCGACACGCTTACATCGGGCCAGAACCAGCTCGTCACCTTCGATAAATCCGGCACCGGCTACGTAATGAGCCCCCTCAGCCTTCCTGGCTACACCAACCTCGACTGCGGCACGAACTGCAAGTTCGAAGGTTCACTGACAGCCAGTATCATCCCAGGAGTTGACGTTTGCGGCAATGGCGACACCCCCTGCGATTCGATTGGTAGCGCGGTGTATTGGAACGCCTATCTCTTCGTCTGGCCGCAACTGGAGGATGTCGACTGGTGCCCCTGGGAAGGCGCCCTGTTCTCCTGCACACCCGTCCAGGGGTCAGTCCCGAACGACGAGGTGTCACCCTCCGGGTTTCCGGGCGGGATGCTGTCGCTTTCCGCCAACTGCACGAATTGCGACATATCCAGCGCTGACGCCGTCCTCTGGGCCATCGCCGACCCGACGCACGCCAAGGCCTACGTGGAACCGGACACCGACTCCACGGATTTCCACGCCGAGCTCAAAGCATACGGCTTGAAGAGCCTTCCTACTACCGGTGACTTCGTGCAACTTTTCACTACCAGTACCAGCACCACTCCGTTCCTCGGCTCGATTTTCGCCCCACCCACGGTTGCAAACGGCATGGTTTACGTGCCCACCTACGACAGCGGGGTATTGGTCTTCTACCCGAGCGCTCAGTAGACGTCCGGAGAGGACCTATGACAAGACAAAGCATTGCGCGCACGCTGGTTGCATTCTCCGCCCTTGCGGGCGCCTTCGGGGGCCGCGCCCTAGCCGCCAGCGGTGGAACGATTACCGTAATCAACATCTTCAACCAGGGATACGGCCAGCCCGAAGGACTAGTGGAAGTCTCCCCCGGCCTATTCACGGGCGTGGCCGAACAAGGCCCGACCGGCCCGGCGCTGTTCCTCTTGACCGGCGTGGGTAGTCTTACTCCGATCTATGCCTTCCCGGCGAACGCGGGCCCCTTCCAGCCCTTGGTCCAAGCCGTGAACGGTCGGCTCTATGGAGCACAGTCGGTTCCCCCGGTAAACTTCAGCTTCAGCGTTGCGGGAAACTTCCTGACCTATCCCCAAACGCTCCCGTACTCCCCCTGGCTGTCCGTCCAGACGCCCGACGGCGGACTGTACGGAACGGAACGCAACTTTTGCAACCCGGATAACGCCTTTGTAAGGGTGACCGTGAACGGGACAACCACCATCGTGCGCAAGTTCACGGCTGAGGAGGGCGTCGCCTATGGCCTTCCGCTTCTGGCTTCCGACGGGAACTTCTACGGCATCTCGGGGTTGGGTACCTGCCTCCCCGAGAGCAGCACCACGGCAATGGTGTACCGCGTGACGCCGCAAGGCGCGATGACCATCCTGGCCAGCTATCCCGATGGGCGTAACTACTACGCCCCCGGGTTCTACCACGAAAGCTTGGTACAGGCCGCCAACGGCAAGCTTTACGGCACGGCCGCGCTGGGCGGCGCGAACCGCGCGGGCGCCATATTCGAGGTGTCCCTCGACGGCACTTACAAAGTGCTGCATCAGTACGCGAAGCAAGCCACCGGAGCGCCAACGTTCCTGACCGAGGCCAGTGACGGGAATCTGTACGGGGCCACGGGCGGCAAGCAGGTTGGCGCCAGCTTCAATACCCTGTTCCGGATTACGCCCGCGGGCAACTACGAGCAATTGTACGTTCTCAACGGCGCCACCATCGGCAACTGCCCTTGCTGGCTAACGCAAGGCAGCGATGGGCGGTTCTATGGCACCGCAGCCAACGGTGGACCGGGGTTCGGCACGGCCTGGGTCTGGGATCTGGGCCTGCCTAAGCCTCTGCCAGGAATCCGTGGGACGCTCCCGAGCAGCGGACCAACTGGAACCGTGGTGACCATTTGGGGCAAGAATCTGCTGGGCACGACTTCGGTTACTTTCGATGGAATACCAGCGACGAACTTCAGCAATATCTCAAGGGAGTTTGTGTCAGCGACCGTGCCGCCGGGCGCCACCAGCGGTCCGGTGCTGGTAACCACGCCAAATGGAACCGGCGCTTCGCCGGTATCGTTCACCGTCGAGTAGGCGCGCGCGCTGGTGGCATTCTGGCTTGGCGGCCTCTGCGCTTCTCGGCCTACGCGGAGTTCCGCGGCTTCAACGTGCAGGTGAACTGCCTGGCGCCCGGCGGCACTTACACCCATATGACCGACGAGATCCTGCACTCCGGCGAGCGCGCCGGCAGCCGCGAAATCGAAGAAGCCGAAGGCGTCCGGCTCACGGGCGGAATGCACCCCGAAAAACAGATTCACCTGGCTTTGTTTTTGGCCTCCGAGCGTTCCAATCACATCAGCGGCAAGGTGATCCACGTCAACGACGATTGGAAGCGCCTGGAGCGCGAGAACATGAATCCGGAAGCCTTCACCCTGCGCCGTTTCTCGAAGGTGTAATCCCCGGCGTACGAAGCGCCGTTACACGCACTGGCTGCAAGTGACGAACCAGTCCTCAAAGCCGGTCATTGATACGTCGCCCGACGCCGACTGCAATGTCACGGCGTCGGAAACCGCCAACATAGTCACAGGCGAAGTAAATACCTCTTCGGCTGACGTTTTGGAGTGGCACACATCCGTGCATTTCAGATAGACCTGGAGGATGCTGGAGAGCGCCGGGGTAGCCACAGTTTCACTCACCTCGACACTGCCGAACATCCCCGCCTGGAAGCCGTCGCCATCGAGCGAAACTTGTTCTATTTGCTGCGGCGACGCGGCCGGTACGACCACGTTATAGGTAATGCCGGAGTGCTGGCTCTGCTGCGATGACACGCCCCAGGGAGCGGTAAACTCAAGAGCGACACTGCCCACCGGCGCCAGGATCGGCGTGACCATGATATGGTCCGCCGTGATCTTCTCCGCGCCGCCGCTGGCCTTCGCCTGATAACCGAAGTTGGCCACCACCAGGTTTCCAAGGACGCATCCCGTGGATCCGAGCGCGATATAGCTTTTCAAAGTCCCGGTCTCGCAAGGCGCCGCCCATCCGGGCACGCCCGCCAATGTCAGACTCGCGATAAAAAGAAGCTTCTTCATGGGTCCTCCTTCGACGCGATTCTACCAAGCTCATTGGGCGAGGGGATATGCTTTCGGCCGGGGTGCAGTACCATGCCGGCGCCAAAATTGGATATCTTCGCACCTTCTTAACGCGTGTTACGTCCGCACCATTCAAAGCCCTTTCTCCAGTTATCGCCGTCCCTTGAGGGAGTCTACGATGCGGTCGTCGAGATCGACCGCCTTCGCTGGAGTTTTGCCGCGCGCCGGCGGAACATCGCGTACCGCCAGCGCGACACCGGCGCCGCAAGGCACACCCGCCCACCCTGTTAGAATCGTTACAGGATGTCCTCCCCGGCGCCGTCCCCCTCCCTGCGCAGCTTGTTCTCGGAACTCGAGCAGTTGTTCCACACCGAAACCGAAGCGCGCGTTTCCACCAGCGTTCAGGCCGCCGAACGGGCCCTGGCCGAACATCTGGATCAATCCGTCCGGCGATTGCGCCAGGCCGCCGCCTTCCCGGAGATCGCCTCCGTCCTGTGCGATGCCTCCGTTCCATTCGCCAAAGCTTGCGGAGTCTTCCACGTCAGCGAGCAGACCATCGGCGGCGAACGGCTGCGCGGCGCCACGCCCGACGCCGCCGCGCGCTTCCGCGAAATCCGCTTCGCCGCAACCGATGCGGCGGCCTTCGCCGGCGCCATCGAATCGCAGGATGCCATCGTCGCGCTTAGTTCGCCCGCCGAGATGTCGCAAGCCGTGGTGGATGCCTTCGCCGCTTCGCCCGCCGACAAAGCCTATCTCTTCCCGTTGACCGTGGATCGCACCACCGTCGGCGTGCTCTACGCCTCGGGCGATGTCGAAAGCGCGGCGATCGAGTTGCTCGCCCAAGTGGCCGCGACCGTCCTCGAAGCGCGCCAGCGCCCCACCGCGCGCCCCCCCCAGCCCTCGAGCGATGGCTTGGTCCGCATCGACACCGCCGTCGCGCCCTCCGCCGCGCCGGAGTGGGACGAGCTTAGCGCGGCCGATCGCCAACTTCACTTGCGCGCGCAACGTTTCGCGCGCGTGCAGGTCGCCGAAATGCGCCTCTACCGTCCCGACGCCGTGAAAGCCGGACGCGCGCGCCAGGATCTCTACTCCGCCTTGCAGGATTCCATCGATCGGGCCCGCGAAGCCTACCGCCAACAGTTCGTCGCCGCCACTAAGACCATGGTCGACTACTTACATCTGGAGTTAGTCCGCACATTGGCGAACGATAATCCGGCGTGGCTGGGAGGCAGTTACCCTGGACGCCTTTTATAAATTGGCCGCATCGTTCCTAGCCTGCGCCATACCCGCGCTCGCTCAAAGCATCCCTCAAGCCCGCGCCTACCGCCAATCCCCCACGCCCGCCCGCGCCAAGTCCCTCGATAAATTCGCGACCGCTCACAAGGATGTCTCTGGCGCGCTCGCGGAACTTACATTAGGCGTCGTGGCTTACGAACAGAAACGATTTCCCGACGCCATCCGCGATCTCACCGCCGCGCAGGCCCGCCTTCCCAAACTCGCCGACTATACCGCATATTATCTGGCAGCCGCGGAGTCGGAAACGCAAGCTTACGCCGCCTCCGCCCGCCATGCCGCCGCCGTGCGCACCGTGCCGTTACGGTCGCCATTTGCCGCCAAATCCATCGTGCTCGAAGCCCGCGCGCTGGCTGTCTCCGGCTCCGCCGCCGACGCCGTGCGCATGCTGCGCGATGGCTACGCCGATCTGCCCCAGCCCGATGGCGATCTTGCCTTCGCCATGGCCTACGAAGCCTCTCGCGACCTGCCCCGCGCCGCCCAATATTATCAGCGCGTCTATTTCGATTACCCGGATACCGACCAGGCCACCCGCGCCGCCGCCGCGCTTCTCACGCTGCGCGATACCATGCGCGCCGATTACCCCGCGCCCACTCCCGAAGCCATGGTCGAGCGCGCCCAGAATCTGCTGGCCCAGCGTGAATACGCGCGCGCCCAAGCCGAATTCGAATCGCTCGTTCCGCAACTCACCGGCGCGGCGCGCGATCAAGCCGTGGTGGGCGTGGCCGCCGCGCAGTATCTCTCGGGCGACGTCTCCGCGGCTTACTCGCATCTACGCGCGTTTGAGGTTTCCGACCCGGAGGCCAATGCCGAGCGCCTCTATTACATCACCGAATGCGCGCGCAAGCTGAACGACGAAGACCAAATGATGGAAGCGGTCCACAAGCTTGGCAAGTATCACGACTCCCTCTGGCGATACAAAGCTCTCATGGCGGCCGCCAATCGTTTTCTGGTAACGAACCAGCCCGATAAGTACGTGCCGCTGTACAAAGCCGTCGACGAAGCGTTTCCCGATCAGACCATGGCCGCCACGAGTCACTGGCGGGTGACCTGGGCCGCCTACATCCGCCGCAAGCGCGATGCGCGCGACCTAATGCGCGAACATGTGCGCCGCTATCCCAGCCATCCCTCCGCGAGCGACGCGCTCTACTTCCTCGGCCGGCTCGCCGAAGCCGACGCCGATTATTCCGCCGCCCGTACTTACTACACGCGCCTGGCCGCGCAATTTCCCAATTACTATTACGGCCTTCTGGCGCGCGACCGCATGATGCAACCGGCCATAGCCGCCGCCGGTCTCTCCGAGAAGACTGCCGAATTTCTCCGCACCGTCGAGTTTCCCCCGCACCCCGTCCCCATCCCCAGCCAGCCCGACGCCGAAACCGTTCTCCGCATTGCGCGCGCCCGCCTGCTGGTCGCCGCCGGATTGCAGGATCTCGCGCAAGCCGAGTTGCGATTCGGAGCGCGCCACAGCAGCCAACCCTACTTGCTGGCCATGGAGCTCGCCCACATGGGCGGCACACCGCACGAACAACTGCACAATATCAAGACCGCCGCGCCCGATTATCTCGCTCTATCTCTCGAAGATGCGCCCCCGGCTTTCTGGCAACTCCTCTTTCCCCTACCTTACCGGAAGGATCTCGAGCGCAACGCCAATCAGCAAAACCTCGATCCTTTTATGATGGCCGCCCTGATCCGCCAGGAATCCGAATTCGATCCGCAGGCTCTATCGCCCAAGCATGCGTACGGTCTCACGCAAGTGGAACCCGCCACCGGACGCGCCCTGGCGCGCCGCGCGGGCATCAAACGTTTCAGTAACCGGGCGCTCTTTCAGCCCGCGATCAACTTGAAGCTGGGCTCATTTTACTTACGCGCCCTGCTCGACCAGTGGGGCGGAAAGTGGGAGGAAGCGCTGGCGTCCTATAACGCCGGAAAATCGCGGGTCGTGGATTGGATGGCTTGGAACCAGTACCAGGAACCGGCGGAATTTGTGGAATCTATCCCATTTACCGAGACACGCGAATACGTCGAAGCAGTGTTGAGAAATGCTACGGTGTACCGGCAACTCTATGCCAGCAAAGCACCTTCCGGTTCGTCCTCCCGCAAACGCCCGCCCGCAACCTCGCGTAAGCGCCCAGCCGCGTAGCTTTTTGTCATACATCTTCACTTTTGAATAAAAATGTGCGAACCTTAATGTAGATACAGGACTACTAAGGAGCTGAAATTCTAAACCAAACTGGACAGGAGTGTTGTATGCTGCCAGGTTTCCTACTACCGGAGACGACCATCCGCGAGGCCGGCAGTGGCCCCGAGGTCGACTTGGGCGAATCCAAGGGCGCTCCGATTCTCCTCACCCTCGGCATCACTCGCATCATTGAACAGGAAAGCCTGGATATCTCTATCTGGGGTTCCTCTGACAATGTCGAGTGGGGCGCCAAACCCCTCACCTCGTTCCCGCAAAAGTTCTATTGCGGCACGTACCAGATTCTCCTCAACTTGCGCGATTTTCCCGGAGTGCAGTTCTTGCGTGTGAAATATCACGCGCAGCGTTGGGGCAAAGGCGAGCCTAAGCCGTTATTCGGTGCATACGTGTTCGCCCAGGGCGCCAACCAAATTCTCACCATGTCCGCCTGATCGCCTGATGATCTCCGACGCAGAGGCCCTCGACCTATTTCGTTCCGACGATCTCATCGGTATCGGCATGGCCGCCGACGCCATCCGCCGGCGCTATCATCCCGAAGGTGTAGTTTCCTACATCATCGACCGCAACATCAACTACACGAATTTCTGTACGGAATATTGCAGTTTCTGCGCCTTCTATCGGCCCATGGGCAGTCCCGAAGGCTACGTCCACGATCACGAGACCATCTTCGCCAAAATCCAGGAGACGCTCGATCTGGGCGGCACCGGTGTGCTGATGCAGGGCGGCCTGCATCCCGATCTCAAGATCGAGTGGTACGAAGATCTGCTGCGCGCCATCAAGCGGCGGTTTACGATTCATTTGCACTGCTTCTCCGCGCCGGAGATTACCAACATCGCCGAAGTGAGCGGCCTCGACCTGCGCGAGACCATCGCCCGCCTGCGCGATGCCGGCCTCGATTCCATACCCGGCGGCGGCGCCGAGATTCTCGACGATGGCGTCCGTCATCGCATCAGCCGTCTGAAGTGTTCCACGTCCGAGTGGATCGACGTGCATCGCACCGCGCACGCGCTCGGCATGCGCACCACCGCGACCATGATGTTCGGCTGCGGCGAGACCTTGGAACAGCGCCTCAATCATCTGCGCATCGTGCGCGAAATTCAGGAAGACACGGGTGGATTTACGGCGTTCATCCCCTGGACCTTCCAGCGCGAAAATACTTCGCTCGGCCACTTCGTGCACGAAGAAGCCACGGCCGTCGAATACCTGCAAAACCTGGCAATTTCGCGCATTTATCTCGATAACATCGAGAACATTCAATCGTCCTGGGTGACGCAGGGGCTGAAGACTTGCCAGTTGGGCCTGCGCTTCGGCGGCAACGATGTGGGCAGCATCATGATCGAAGAGAACGTGGTCTCCGCCGCCGGCGCGCATCATCGCGCCAGCGAAGAGGAACTCCGCCGCATTATTCGCGATGCGGGATTTATTCCCAAGCAGCGCGATACGCTGTATCGCACCTATTTCCTGAATTAATGTGGGGCAGGCACTCTGCCTGCGCGGGCCTCGTAGGCCCGCTCTTTGGCGAGCGAAGTTCGCTCCGGGCGAGCTTCGTTCGCCCTGGACAGGCCAGGAGGCCTGTCCTACACCAACTCGAACAATACCTGTCCGGCCTTCACGGCGTCGCCCGGCGACACGAGCACGGCCTTCAATACGCCGTCCACTTCCGCGCCGACATAGTTCTGCATCTTCATGGCTTCGATCACCAGCACCGCCTCGTGCCGTATGACTGATTGGCCCGCCGCCGCCATTACCGCGATCACCTGTCCGCAAATCGGACTGCGGCACACCGCATCCTCGGCCAGCCTATGCTGAGGACGCGCGTGAAAAACGGATTCCGGAATGGCGATCTCCGGCTCCGTCGCGGAGGCGTCCGGCGTTAGCTGAGCTTCGAGCGGCGCCTCCACGGGCTCGGGCGCCCACCGCGCGAGCGGCGCCGTCAGGCTGTGCGATGCCTGCAGATCCTCGCGGGCGTGGCGCGCCCAGGAATTCGTGGGGTGACCGCCCACAGCCGTAGCGGCGGCCGCGGCCACTGGCTCTTCTTTATCCGGCATTGCGATCCCTCCGTTCGATTTAGAGCGGGATCAACCCGTGCTTCTTCTGCGGACGCCAGTCGCGCTTGGTGGATAGCGCTTGCAAGGCTTCGGCGACCTGCGCCCGCGTCTCCGCCGGCTCAATAATATCGTCCACCAGCCGCAGGCCGGCAGCCACGTAAGGCGTGGCGAACGTGTCGGTAAACTGCTGCACGAGTTCACGCCGCTTCGATCCGTTGTCTTGCGCCGACACCAGCTCGCGGCGGTACAGCACTTCCACAGCCGCCTCCGCGCCCATCACCGCGATTTCCGCCGAAGGCCACGCCAGCGTGCAGTCCGCGCCCAATTCCTTCGAGCACATCGCAATGTATCCGCCGCCATATGCCTTGCGCAGAATTACGGTGATCTTCGGCACGGTGGCCGCCGAATAAGCAAACAATAGTTTCGCGCCGTGCCGGATAATACCGCCGTATTCCTGATCGATGCCCGGCAGAAATCCTGGAATATCGACAAATGTGAGCAGCGGAATATTGAACGCATTGCAGAAGCGCACAAACCGCGCGCCCTTATCGGACGCATCGATATCCAGCGCACCCGCCAGCACCGAAGGCTGGTTGGCGATCACCCCGACGGAACGCCCGCGCACACGCGCAAAACCGATGACCAGATTCCTGGCGAAATCCGCCTGCACTTCCAGAAAATCGCCGCGGTCGACGACTCGCGTGACGATCTTTTTCACGTCGTAACCGCTCTTGGGATCGGTCGGCACGATGTCGTTCAGATCGTCGTCGCCGCGCGGCGCGGGGCCCGGATCGAGATGCGGCGGCTCTTCCAGGTTGTTCGAGGGCAGAAAAGATAACAGGCGCTGGCAGATCTTCACCGCTTCCACATCGTTCTCGGCGACGAAATGGATCACGCCGGATTTATTCATCTGGGCGCGCGGGCCACCCAATTCCTCGGGCGCCACGACTTCGCCGGTCACCTGTTTGATCACCGCCGGTCCGGTGATGAACATCTGCGCATCGTGCGTTTGAATGATGAAATCGGTCAATGCCGGACTGTATGCGGCGCCCCCGGCGCACGGCCCGCAGATGAGCGAAATCTGCGGCACCACGCCCGAGAGCATTACGTTTTGATAGAAGATGCGCGCATAGCCTGCCAGGCTGCCCACGCCCTCCTGCACGCGCGCGCCGCCGGAATCGTTGATGAAGATGAAAGGCGAGCCGGTCTTGAGCGAGCACTTCAGCGTTTCGGCGATCTTGGTGCCGTGCACCTCGCCGGCCGAGCCTCCCGCCACCGTGAAATCCTGGCTGGCCACATGCACCAGGCGCCCGTCGATACGGCCTCGGCCGGTGACCACGCCGTCGGCGGGCATCTCCTTGCCATCCATGCCGAACAGGCGCGCATTGTGTTTGGCGAACATGCCGGACTCGCGAAAGCTCTTCCGGTCGAGCAGCAGAGCCAGCCGTTCGCGCGCCGTAAGCTTACCCGATCGATGTTGTTTCTCGAGACGGTCGCCGCCTCCGCCGAGTTGCAGACGTTCCTTGACACGCTCCAACTCGCGCATGCGTTCCTTGGCTACGGCTTCCATGGTTTTTCCCCGGACTTATTATTGTAACGAATTTCAGATAACAGTATCCGGTATTCGCGAACGCGGGGTACTTAAACCGCTCCCTTCACGGTCGCGGCTCTGTAACGGACGTAGTCAGCTCGCGGGGTTTATGACCGGCCGGGGACATTCTTTACTGAGCCGCGAGCGTCAGGGAGCGGTTTCTTCAGCCGGAAATCCCCAAGAACGGTTAAGCGCCCGTGGACGTGCGGCTAGCGAACGCCTGTTCACTCTGCAATTGTGCCTTCCGCGTTAGAATGAGATCCGGCCCTTTCGCCGCCACCATGAAAAAACTCGCTCTATTCCTCGCCCTACTACCCCTCGCCCACGCCGCGCACGTCACCATTCTGCGCGATGAATACGGGGTGCCGCACATCTTCGCGGCGGACCCGGCCGGTGCGGCGTTCGGCTCGGGTTACGCGCAGGCGGAAGATCGCCTGGAAGAGATGCTGAAAAACTATCGCCGCGCGGAGGGCGCCATGGCGGAAGCTTTCGGCCCGGAGTTTTTCAACGACGATTGGCGGCAGCGCGTGTGGCGCCATCGCCTGGTGGCCGAGCGGCATTACCACGAGCTGAGCCCGCGCAGCCGCGAGATTATCGAAGCGTTTCAGGCCGGCGTGCGGCAATACATGAAGGAGCATCCCGAACAAGTGCCCGCGTGGGCGCCCAAGCTGGCGCCTTGGCAATTGGTCGCCCTGGGGCGCTACATACTTTGGGGCTGGCCTGAAGGCGAAGCCGGCGGCAAGCTGCTGCGCGCGGGCATTCGTCCCGATCCGGTGGCCTACCACGGTTCGAACGAATGGCTGCTGGCGCCCTCACGCACTGCCATGCATGCGCCCATCGCGGTGGTCGATCCGCACCTGAGCTGGTACGGTCCTTTCCGGTTCTATGAAATGCGCATCTATGGCGGCGATCTGGCTTTTTCGGGCGCATGCATTCTGGGCCTGCCGTTTCCGGTGCTGGGACACAGCCGCTACGCGTCGATTGCCATGACTACCGGCGGTCCGGACACTTCCGACGTCTACGAAGAAGAGGTTCAGGACGGTAAGTATAAGTTCCGCGGCGAGTGGCGGCCGCTCGACATACGGCACGAGAAGATCGGCGTGAAGGTAGGCGATAAGATCGATTGGAAGGATGTAACTATCGAATCCACCGTGCACGGACCTATCGTGGCGCATAAGAATGGCAAGTCCTACTCGATGGCGATCCCTTATGCGGACGAAGTGCGGTTGATGGATGAGAGCTGGGGTATGGTGACCGCGCACAATCTTACGGAGATGAAGAAGGCGCTCGCGATGCTGCAACTGATGGCGCAGAACATCATGGTGGGTACGGTGGATGGCGATATTTACTACGTGCGAAACGGACGCGTGCCGGTGCGGCCGAAGGGCTGCGACATTTCGAAGCCGCTGCCGGGCGCGAGCGGCGATTGCGAATGGCAGGGGATTCATCCGTTTGAAGATCTGGTGCAGATTACCAATCCGCCGCGGGGTTACATGCAGAATTGCAATGTCTCGCCGTTTGCCATGATGAAAGATTCGCCGCTGGTACCCGAAGAGTACTCCGCGCATCCGTATCTTTATAACGATGCGCGCAAGCCCGCGCATCAACGCGCGGCCATGGTGCTCGACTTACTGGACGCGGCGCACGATGTGACTGCCGAGCAAGCTATCGGCATCGCGTTTTCGCCGCAGGTGTGGCACGCGGACTTATGGCAGGAGCGCATCGGCAAGGCCGCGCCCGATAGTTCGTTTGCGAAGGAATTGACCGCATGGGACCGGCGCAGCGATGCGGAATCGCGCGGCGCGCTGGAGTTTTACTATTTCAAGACTTCGCTCGAAAGCGGGAAACGCGCGCCCGATCCGCCCGCGGATCTAACCGACGATGAAATTCGCGGGGCGCTTGACAAGGCTGCTACACGGGTGAAGGCCGACTTGGCGCCGGATGCGGTTTTCGGCACGCTGTTTCGCGTGGGCCGGGAAGGCGCGGCGCGCACCTGGCCGGTGGGTGGAGGCACGCTGAACGACGCGGGCATGGCTACACCGCGAGCCATCAGCTTCGAGAAGCGCGGCACCGAGATGGTAGGGCACGGCGGGCAGACCTCCACGCAGATTGTGATTCTAACCAAGCCGCCGCAATCGTATATGGTGATTCCGCTGGGAGAGAGCGATCATCCGGAGTCGGGACACTTCGACGATCAGGCGGAGAAGCTATTTAGTAAGAGCCGCGTGAAGCCGACTTACTTCCTGAATCGCAAAGAACTGGAAAAGCATGTAACTAAGCGCGAAGAAGTGGAGTTCGCGGGGGTGTCCGAGTGAGGCGAGTCACTCTGGGTCCTCTGGAGACGAGTGTGCTGGAGCTGCTCTGGGACTATGGCGAAAGCAGCGTACACGATGTCGCGGAGCGGCTGACGCGGCCGCTGGCATATACCACCGTGATGACCACGCTCGACCGGCTTTTCAAGAAGGGGCTGCTTGAGAGGCGGAAAGTCGACCGGTCGTTTCTGTATGCGCCGCGCTGGACGCGTCAGGAATGGGAGCGAAAACGCACGGGCGATTTCGTGGCTGGTTTCCTGGCTTCGCCGCAGGCTTCCGGCGCGGCATTGGTGTCGTCGTTGGTGGATGCGGTGGGCCAATACGATTCGGCGCTGCTCGATGAATTGGAGAAGAAGATTCGCGATAAGCGCAGGGAATTGGGGCGGCGGGGGAAATCATGATTCTCGGATATCTTCCAAGACTGCTGTGCATCGGCATGGCCGCGTACTGCCTTATCCATGTGGCGCTGGGCATGGTGGTGTCGCTGGCCGCATCGCCGGCGATTCGCCGCGCACATTGCCTGCAGCCCGGTGACGCCGCCGGATGGCTGCTGACGTTGCGTCTGGCGCCGGCCATGGGCGCGGCATTCGTGGTTGTGGCGGTCTGCCTGCCGAGCTATTTATGGCTGGAACCGAGCGCTCCCAGCGAGCGCGTAAGCTGGCTGTGCCTGGCGGCGGCGGCGGTGGGTTTGGCGATATGGGTGGTGTCGCTGGCGCGGGCGGCGCGCGCCGCGTTTGGCTCGTGGCGGTTCTTGCGGCGATGCCGGCGCGCAGACTACCAGGTGCGGGCGGATGCCTGGCTAGTGGACAGCGCAGCGCCCTTGATGGCCGTAGCGGGCATCTTGCGGCCGCGCCTGATCGTTTCGCGATCCGTGCTGCGCGCCCTCTCGGTGGAACAATTCGCCGCGGCGGTGCGGCACGAACGCGCGCATCAGGCGTCGCGCGATAATTTGAAGCGCCTGTGTATGCTGCTCGTGCCGGGCATTCTGCCGCTCTCTGGCAGTAGCCGGATGATCGAGCGCAGTTGGCATACGTTCGCCGAATGGGCGGCCGATGACGACGCCGTGGACGGCAGCGCGCGGCATTCCCGCGATTTGGCGTGCGATCTGGCGGCGGCGTTGGTGCGGGTGGCGCGCATCGGCGGGAACGCCACGCCGATGCCGTTGGCCACTTCGTTGCTCGGCGATAGCAATGCGCTCGAAGCACGCGTGGATCGGTTGCTGCATAGGAGGTCCCCCGATCCGCCGATGGCCGCGCTCCGGCCGGGTTTGACGACGTCCGCCATCGCTTTAACGGCGGTTGCCTTGGTGCTGGTGGTCTTGCGGCCGGAGGCGCTGAATGCCGCGCATCAAGCGCTCGAACATCTGATCCGATAGACTGAGCCGGGCCCAGGGGGCACCCCGTCAGGGAGTGAGAGACGACGATTTCGGCTCCGGTCACGGATCAGGGCAGAGTGACGTGCCGTGGCCTTGGTAGCCGGAATGGCCGCGGCGGAACTGGGGACGCAAGCGGAATCGCCACTGGCGAATGATATCACGCCGCTGTGGGGCGGCCACTCTGGCTGCGGCGGCCTCTCAGGCCGCCTAGCAGCATCTCCTCGAATGCCGGCAGGCGGGCTGAAAAGCCCGCCGCAGGCAGAGTGCCTGCCCCACAAGTGGCGGACATGACGTAGAAAGTCGAGAGGCAGTGACTTTCGCGCCCGAGATCTTACTGCCCGGTGTGCCTCAGCCGGACGTAGATCCTGTCAGATGCCGGCGTACCATGCGTAGCCACCTTCCGGCGACGCCGAGCCCAAGCCTTTGCCGAACCGCTTCATATCATCGGTTACCGTCAGGCGAGTAACATACTTCACATTCTTGTAGCCAAGCTGGCGGGGGACTCGCAGCCGCAGCGGTCCGCCATTGCCCACGGGAAGCTCGCCGCCATTCATCCCGTAAGTGAGCAGCGTCTGAGGATGCAGAGCGTCGGCCATGTCCACGCTATCCCACCAGTCACTCTGTATCGAGTAATAGACCACGTATCTGGCTTGCGGCAGAATCCCGGCAACGCCTAGCACATGAGACAGAGGCACGCCGGTCCATTCGGCAATGAACGACCAGCCCTCCTCACAAGCCAAGTGAGTGATCTGGCTGCGCGAGGGATAGCTCTTGAGCTGCGGAATCGAGAACGATGCGGGGCGCGCGACCATGCCGTCCACGTCGAGCCGCCAATCGGCGAAACCGCCTCTTTGATGGCGCAGGAAAGCCTCGTCCTTCGGAGGATCGCCGTTGGCGAACGGGGTTTTCGAAATCTGGCTGCGAGAGAACTCCCGGGCCATCGAGTGGCGCGTCAGGATGCGCTGTGCCGCATAGGTCAGAGTTTCGCCCGGGCCGTAGAGGCCGCCATGATCGGGCGGGATCAGCCCATAACGGCGGGCCACCCGGGCAGCCACGGCCAAGCCGGATGCGCCCGCGGCGGTCGCGAGCCCGGCAGTGATCAGTTTGCGGCGTGAGACATCGCTCATAGGCGCTCCATAGGGGAACCGGCGCGGCCCGTGATCATGGCCCGCATGCGGCTCCGGAATCCGGCAATACAAATCATGACGACGTGGATCACAAGGAACGCCAAAAGAAATATCGAAACGAAAAAATGAATGGTGCGGGCGGATTGCTGTCCGCCAAGCACGCTGACCGCGTCTGGAAACGCTGAAGCGAAAGCCGGAGACATGGCCAGTCCCGTCCAGACGATGACCGGGAACAGCACGAAGATCACGAACAAGTAAGTGAGCCGTTGAAGCAGGTTATACGACCAGGCTTCCGGCTCACTCGGCCGCTTGAGGCGCAGATGGTTGGCGATTTCGATGGAGAACGTCCGCCAGGAAAGGTCCTGCCGGCGCGGAAACAGGTTCTTCCGCAAATGCCCGCTGAACAGAATCGATAGCACATACAGTAAGCCGGTCAATACAACTGCCCAGGCGGCTTGAAAGTGAAGATAGCGGCTCCAGCCGTTCTGATCGGGCATTACGTAGCCGTAGCCTGTGGGCACTGTTGAGCGGGACGCCGGGATCGGAATTTTGAACAGCGGCGGAGTTAGTATGTTGCCGGCTTCGCCCCAATAGAAGCGCGGGTGAGAGACGACGATTTCGGCTCCGGTCACGAGCAGGGCAAGAAAGCAGATAGTGGTGATCCAGTGAGTGACACGGATCAGGGCAGAGTGACGCGCCGTAGCCTTGGTAGCCGGAATGGCCGCGGCGGAACTGGGAACGCAAGCGGAATCGCCCACTGGGGAATGATATCACGCCGCTGTGGGGCAGGCTCGTAGCCTGCGCGGGCCTCGTAGGCCCGCTCTTAGGCGAGCCTCGCTCCGCATTCGACCGGCGGGTAATTTGACATCTTCACCCCGCCGGGGTATCGTTGGATGTTCGAAATCGCACACGCGCGTCAAATACGATGGTCCGGAGGTAAGTCAACGATTGATTGCCGCAAGCCCCTCACGGCTGGATCGCCGCGACGTCCGGCTCCCGCATTTGCGCGCGCCTGTTTGCGAGATTTCTGAATCGGTACGTACCAAATTCCGAGCACCTCTAACAGGACGGCGGCGGGTTTCCCCAAACGCGATCCACAATCGGGCGTCCGGAGCTGCTGCCGAGGAGAATACAAATGCGTCTCACACCACTTGCGAAGACCCTGATCGGTGTCGCCGTAGTCGGCGCCGGCGTCGGGGCATATAAGATCTTTTCGGGCTCCAGCGGTGGGGCTACCTGCAAAGGACTGCTTGGCCGGCCGTTGCGCGTGGGAATCGTCACCTGGCCCGGTTACGCCGGCGGCATCGTGGCCAATAACGGCTTCAAACCCAACAAGGATTGCATCTACTATAAGAAATACAATCTATGCGTCGAGTTCATGCTCATGGAAGACATGGACAAGCGCTCCGCGGCCTTCGCCAAAGGCGGTCCGGAGGGCGTGGACATCGTCTGGTCCACGGTAGATACCACGGCGTCCGAATTCCCGGGCTTCATCAAGGCCGGCGTCCCGGCGCGTTCCATCATGCAGGTGGATTGGTCGCGCGGCGGCGATGCCATCGTGGCCGATAACAGCATCACTAAGATCGAAGATCTGGCGGGTAAGAAGATATCCGTCACCACCAGCTCTCCCTCGCAATGGCTGCTCGAATGGAACCTGGAGAACTCCAGCCTGGATGAAAACCAGCAGGACGCCATCAACAAAAACCTGGTGGGTAAGAACGCCTCGCCCGACGCCCGCGCCGATTTCGTCGCCAACCGCGTTCCGGCCGCGGTAGTCTGGGAGCCGGATGTCACCGCCGCCCTGCAGAACCGGCCGAATTCCCACATCCTGGTCTCCTCGAAGGAGGCGCGCAAGCTGATCGCCGATGTCATGATTGCGCGCGCCGATTTCATTAAGGACCACCCCGATGTAATCGAGGCGTTCATCGAGGGCTGGATCATCGATGGCACCGAAAAGGCCAACGCCGAACCCGACACCGTGGTGCGCTTGCTCATGGAGAACGAGCCGGTCTATCACGACCTGGGCGCCACCGAAACCAAGAACAATTTGTCAGGCGTGCACTGGGCCACACTCGCCGATAACGCCGAGATGTTCAACCTGGACGGCAAAGATCCGCAAGGCGTCGCGCCGCTCTACGACCGCATTTTCAACGCGGCCGCCAAAACCTGGCAGAAATTGGGGACCGTCACCACCCCCATCAGTCCCACCCTCGCCAAAGACGATTCCATCGTGCGCAAGATCTACAACCGTACGCCGGTCGCCCGTATTCCGGATGAATTCAAGCCGGCATCGCCGGGCAAGACCACCGAAGCGCCGCGTACTACCGCGCAGATTACGGTGAATTTCGCCAGCGGGGTTTCTACACTGGACCCGGCCGCAAAAGCAGCTCTCGACCAGAAGGTCTCCCTGATCCCCACCACGTTCTCCGGCGCGTATATCCGCGTGGAGGGCAACACCGATAACGTCGGCAGCCCCGCCGTCAACCGCGCGCTCAGCGAGCGCCGCGCGCACGAAGTGGTGGACTATCTGGTCACCCGCTACAACCTGCCGCGCGAGCAGTTTATCGCCAAAGGCAACGGTCCCGATAAGCCCGTGGCCGACAATGATTCCGCCGAAGGGCGCGCTAAGAATCGCCGCACCGATATCGGCATCGTCGCTCGCTGAACCCGGTGGTCCCCCGGTGAAGATGCCGAAAATGCCGAAAATGCCCATTCGCGGCCCGCTCGGCCGCCGCGCGGATACCATTATCGGTCTCACGGGTATCGCCACGCTGGCCGCGATTTGGTGCATCGCCACCTACGGCGGCTTCGTGCCGCCCAAGTTCCTGCCCACGCCCAGCGGCATTTGGGAAGGAGCTTTGCGATTCCACCATCAGCATTGGCTTCTGCTGTCGGTGTGGCGCAGCTTCCTGCGTGTTACCAAAGCGCTGGCCCTGGTAGTGCTCGTCGGAACCCCCCTTGGTCTGCTCATGGGCGCCTTCACCCCCGTAGACGCATTCATGCGCAAGGTGGTCAACGGCGCCAAGAGCGTTCCGCCCACCGGCTTTATCGGCTTGGTCGTGGTGTGGATCGGCATCGAGGAAAAGGCCAAAGTCGTCTTTCTCTTCCTGGGGGCGATTTTTTTCATGATCATCATGGTGCGCAACGCCGTGGCGGACGTTCCCGAGGAGTATGCGCGGGTCGGTTTGGACCTGGGAGCCAACCGCTGGCAGATGCTCTGGAAAGTGCTGCTGCCGGGCGCCGTGCCCCGTATCTGGGAAGCCATCACGGTGTGCAACGGCATCATGTGGACTTACATCTTACTCGCGGAGTTCCTGAACAGTAACCAGGAGCAACTGGGCATCGGATATCTTCTACAAATCGCCACCCGTACTTATCAGGTCGGCGAGCTATTCGCGGCCTTGGTAGTGATTGCCATCGTGGCTGCTTTCACTGACTTTCTGTTTCACGTCTTTCGCCGGCAGTTTCTGGACTGGTAGCGCCATGCCCACGCCCGTCATTGAACTCATCAACGTGACGAAAAAGTTTCCCGCCACGCGGCGCAGCGGCGAGGTGTTGGCGCTCGATAACCTGAGTTTGACGGTGGAAGATCGCCGCGAAACGACCCCCGAAAAGCGTGGCGAGTTCGTGGTCCTGCTGGGTCCCTCCGGCTGCGGCAAGAGCACCATCCTTACTCTTATTTCCGGCTTGGCCTTGCCGCAGAACGGCGAAGTAAAGGTGTACGGCCAGCCCGTCACCGGACCGCACAAATTCTCCGCCAGCGTGCCTCAGGCCTATACCTGTTTTCCCTGGCTGAACGCTCTCGAAAACGTCGAATTCGGATTGAGCCTGCAAAACAATACATCGGAGAGCCAGCGCCGCCGTGTTGCCATGGACTATCTAACAAAGGTTGGCCTGAGGGATTTCGCGGGCGCCTATCACCGGCAGTTATCCGGCGGGATGCAACAGCGCGTGGCGATCGCCCGCACGCTGGCCCTTAAGCGGCCCATCGTTTTGATGGATGAGCCCTTCGGCGCGCTGGACGCGCAAACCCGCGCCGACATGCAACAAATGTTGCTGCAGCTTTGGGCGGAAGAGAAGAACACCATCGTCTTCGTGACGCACGATATTACCGAGGCCCTGTTGCTGGCCGACCGGGTCATCGTGTTCAGCTCGCGGCCGGCCAGGATCGTCCGGGATCTCACGGTCCCGTTTCCTTTTGAGCGGCCTCCTGAAATCGTGCACGAGGCGGAGTTCGTCAGACACGCCGAAGATCTGCGGCAGTTGCTCGGCAAGCCCAAGCCGGCGGTAGTAGCCCCCGCGCCGGGTGTGGGTTTCACGCGCCTGAAATCCGTTCCGATCGCCCACACCGGGCCTGCGGCGCCCGCGCCTGCACCCGCGCCGGCGGCAGCGCCGCTTCCGAAACAGAGAACTCCGGCGCCCGTGCAGCAAACCACCCCTGCGCAACCGGCTCAGGCCCCCCCCCAGCAGCCTGCCGCCGCTCCCCGGCCCGCGCCTGCCGTACCGTATCCTGTAGGAGCGCCGCAACCGGCTCCGGCCCCTCCCGCCCCGATCGCGCCTGCGCCAGCCGCTCCCGCCCCAGCTATACAGCCCGCGCCGGCTGCGCCAGGGCCTCTCCCGCAGGCCATTGCGGCGACGATGCCGTCAACGCCCGTACTCCCGGCTCCCACTGTCTCCCATCCGGCCGCAACGCCCGCGCCCGCCGGTCCACCGCCTCCCGCCCCCGTTCCGGCCAAGGGTTCCGCAGCCCCGTCGTTGTTGAAGACCATCAAGGGGTGGTTCGTAAAACCATGAGCAGCCGCGAAATTACTAACCCGGTTATGTACAATAGACTGACCGGACGCGCAGCCTACGCAAGCCATCGCGAGGATCCCGGCCGCTTGCGTATTTAAGGCAGGCCGCCCTCCACAGTCCGGATGCCGGGCGAGCCGGTGAAGGAGTTAGTGCCATGTCATTCTTGAATACCTTGAAGAAAGCGCTTATCGAGGAAGACCCCAAGGATCCGCCTGCGGCGCCGGACCCGCCCGCCGCGCCAGCCGTTCATTTCGGCGCGCACGCCGCGCCGCCCTCGCCGGCTCCCGTCGAGCAGCCCACGGCATACTATCCGCCACCACCGCCTCCGCCGCCTCAACCAGGTGCCGTTTCTCCGGTCGCCGTCCAAACGCCAACTTCTCCGGCTGCCGCATGGGCCGCGGCCGCCGCGGCGCCCGGATCGCCGGCTGTATCGCCGCTGCCACCCCCGCCGCCCGTCGATTACGCTCCGCCCCCGTCCCCGGTGGTCTACGCAGCGCCGCCTGCGCCGCCCGCAGCCCCTCCCGCGGCGAGTCCCACCATGGCGCGGCCAGTCTCCCCATCCATCGTCTCCCCGGCAGTGCCGGCCGGCACTCCCGCAGCCGCAGTCGCCGTGAATATGGAGCAGATCAACGCCATTTATCAGGAAATGGGCGTAACCTCCGCGCAGTATAGCGCCGAGCAAGCCTTGCGCTTCCTCGCCAATTTTCCGGACGATCAAGTGGCCTCCAGCCGCCGCGCCGCCTTGCTGGGCTTAGTGGACAGCTTGCGCGATAACTTCCCCGGCCTCTCCGCCGAAACCCTGGCCGACGATGCGCGCAACAAGATCTCCGTCCTGGAACAAACCGGGGCGCTGCGCACCTCCAAGTTCAATAAGTTCGAGGCCGATATGGATCGCGAGATCGAGACCCTTCGCGAACAGATCCAGCAGCGCCGCATCGCCATCGAATCGCGCCGCGTGCAGGATCAGCAACTCGCGCAGCAATGCATGGGGCACGCCGAGCGCCTGAAGAAGCTGGTCGTCTTGCTGGGCCCTACGGGGAGCGTTTAGTGACTTCCCGGATCGACTATAACCACGATTTACCGAGCCGCGACCGTCAGGGAGGGCCCCATGGCCCTGCGGGCCATCGAAAGCGATGAAGACCAATTGGAGGCCGGCCAATCCTGGCCGCAGCCGCTTTTCAGGCGGCTAGCCTGGCTAGCCGGCTAAAGCCGGCTGCGGGCAGGATTGCCCGCCCTCCAATTAGCCAGCCCGCGTCTTCAACGGCGCGGTCACTTGGCTCAGGAATCCAAACGGTTAAGCACACTCGGTTAATTCGCATTTGTCTGCGAGATTCAGGATGTGAGAGAGTATCAATGATTGGAGAGTGAAAATGTCGGAACCACTTCGTCGTTTACCTGTTTACTTAGTGCTGGATTGTTCGGGCTCCATGTCCGGCGATCCCATCGAGGCAGTCCGGCTGGGGGTGCGCGCGCTGATCGCGGACCTGCGCAGCGATCCACAGGCCCTCGAGACGGTGTATCTGTCCGTAATTACGTTTGCCGGCAGCGCCGTGCAGGCCTGCCCCCTTACGGAATTAGCGCTTTTTCAAGAGCCCAACCTGACCGCCGGCGGCAGCACCGCCCTGGGCGCGGCTCTGCGCCTGGTCGAACAATGCATCGATAGCGAGGTCCACAAACCCTCCAAAGATCAGAAGGGAGACTGGAAGCCGCTCATCTTTCTGATGACCGATGGCATGCCCACCGATAATTGGGGTCCCGCGGCCGACAACTTCCGCACCAGGCGTCTCGGAAAAGTGATCGCCTGCGCCGCCGGCGACCAGGCCGATCCCGAGATACTGAAGCGTTTTGTGGAGGGCGAGGAAAACATGGTGGTTCAATTGAAGTCCCTGCAGCCGGACGAGCTGAAGCGCTTTCTGAAGTGGGTTTCAAGCTCCGTGAAGACCACTTCGCAGGCCGTGGCAGGCGCCGCTCCCGGGGCCGGTCTGCCTCCCCCGCCGGCCGGCGTCGTGGTGGTGCCCTGACAAACTGCGCCGCGGCGGGGCGGCGATCGCCTCGCCATGGCTTTTCGGGCGGTTCCTTATGAGAGACGAAGACATACGTCGCGCCCTCGCCTACAGGCTCGGTAGGCCCGGTTCGGCCTTCACCAGACGCGAATGGGAAAGCATCCTGCATCTGCCGAATTGGGAATCTAATGCGCGCCAGGCCGCGCACGAATTCGGCGAAATGGTGAAAAGGGGAATGGTGCAGCTCCTTCAGAATCCGAAGGCGTGGGCAGATACACCCGAGGAACGTCTGGTTAGGGACATTTTCCTAAACCTGGACGGCGCCAGCCTCGAAAGAGTGCTACAAGCTCTGCAGACCGGCATGGCCGCCGCACGAGCCACGCGTGTGCACTTTGCGGCAACTCCCGATGGCGGCGCAACCTTTTCCCCTCCGCCCGCCCCGCCGGCGCCCCAGGGCGGCGCGACTTTTCCCGTTCCACCGAAATCCGCGCCGTCCGCCCCCACCACCACCCTCGCGCCCACCATGCCCCTTGAGGCCGAAGTCGCCACGGTCCCCATGATCCACGACGATTCCCCACTTCCTTCGCTCTTTGACCACCCGGAGATCCCCATGCACCAGGAAGCCAACGCGCCGCCGGAGCGCGCCCCCGAATCCGACATCCAGGGAAAAGCGATGTGGAGGTACATCGAGGTGGCCGACCCCGATGAACGGCACGACGACTATGACCGCCGCGCGTTCCCCGCGCCACAGGGCTTCCGCTTGATCGGAGCCCGCGTGCGCGGCCGCAAGCACAAACACGAAGGCTCCAACTGCGACGATTGGTTGGAGGCCGGCAGCACCGGCGATTGGGAAGTGGTGGCTGTCGCCGATGGCGCCGGATCCTGCCGCCTGTCCCGCGTAGGAGCCCAGGTCGCGGCCAAGACCGCCCGGGACTACCTGTTGGCTCAGTTGGGGAATATCCAACTCGACCTTCCCGAAGACGTCGGCCGCGCGCTGGAACGCCTGCCGGACGGCGCCTTTAAAGACGAAACCGTGGACCGCTTGCAACGCACCCTACACCTGGCCATTGCCGAGGCGGCCGGCGCCGTCAAGCAAAGGGCCAGGGATAAGGAGGCGCCCGTTAAGGATCTCTCCAGCACGTTGCGTTTGGCCATCCACCACCTGCTCCCCAAGCAGCGCAGCAGCTTCCTTATGGCCTGCAGCGTCGGCGATGGCATGACCGCCGCCGTCGACACCACCGGAACCTTGCATCTGCTGGGCCTCGAAGAAAGCGGCGGCGCGCACTCCGGCGAAACCGAATTTCTCACCGACGACCGCTCCATCGCGGCCGGCCGCCTGGCTTCGGAGACCTTTGTGCTGGTATCCCCGCTACGCGCTCTCATGGTGATGACCGATGGCATCGCCGATCCCTACTTCCCCAATAACCCCGGTATGCTTCGTCTCTATGCCGATCTCATCCTGAATGGCATCCCGGATATTTCCGTTGACCCGGAAGCGCTCCAGGATGCGCTGTTAAAGTCAGGGCGTGAAATGCCGCAATTAGCCAAATACAGTTACACGGCGGATACTCCCGTGGGACCCGAGGAGCGCATGCAGGCGCTCATCCGCCAATCGGACCGCTTCGCCAACGAGCTGGATATGAAACTTTCCGATCTGCTCGCCTGGCCCCCCGCCCTGCTTCTGGCGGGCGCGCAGGGCGATCCCATGAACGAGCTGTCCGCGAAGGCCCCCCCCGAGGAACGCCTGCGCATCTGGCTCGATTCCTTCTACGTCCGGGGTGAATTCGACGACCGCACCCTGGTCGTCATGCAACGCGAGGCCGGCCGATGAGCATCGAAAAGGCGGAACTTTCCGACGGCCGCACGCTCGATTATGTGGTGGTGCCGGATCCCCCGGCCGGCGGCATGAAGTGCACCTACTTCGCTCCCGACAAATCCTACGTGGTGCAGTTCTATCACGATTTGCAGCTTTCCAAGGATCCCAGCCGCCGCGCGCGCCTGGATAAAGTGATCGGCAGTTACAACCCGACCACCGATAAGACCTACGGCGCCTACTGGCGCAACTTGTTCTGCTGGCCTACCGCCGTGGTCGTGAAGCCGCGGCTGGGGATCGTTTGCCCTACCTATCGCCCCAACTTTCTCTTTGGCGACGGCCCCTTCAAGGGTAAAGAGAAGGAGGGCACCTGGTTCGTTCTGGAAAAGCCGCGCAAGATGCTGACCGACAAAGACCGCGGCACCTGGATCAACTATTTCGCCATCTGCATCCTGATCGCGCGCGCCGTGCGCCGCCTGCATCGGCCGGCCTGGCGCATTCCGATCTTTCCGTGCGCAACATCCTGGTGGATCCTTCCATGGGTCAAAGCGCCGTCATCGATATCGATTCCCTGGTGGTTCCCGGCATCTTCCCCCCCGATGTAATCGGCACTCCCGGATATATCGCGCCGGAAGTTCTAGCCACCATCCACCTGCCCATCAACGATCCCAAGCGCAGGCACCCCAGCACCGCGACCGATGCGCATGCGCTGGCCGTGTTGATCTATCAATATCTGCTGCTGCGCCATCCGTTGCGCGGCCCCAAGGTGCATTGCACCACCTCCACCGAAGAGGACGAGGAACTGGCCATGGGCGAAAGGGCCCTCTTTATCGAGAATCCCAACGACGCATCCAATCGGCCAAAAGATTTGAAAATTCCCTACGAAGTTCTGGGACCGCTGCTCAGCCGCGAAGTGGCCCGCGCCTTTGTGGCGGGCCTGCACAATCCTCCGCTGCGCCCCACCGCCATGGATTGGGAGCGCGCCCTTTGCTGGACTTGGGATTTGAAAGTCGACTGCCAGAATCCAGGCTGCCCCAGCAAATGGTTCATCTTCCAACCCGCCAATCCGGTCTGTCCTTTCTGCGGCACGCGCCGCCGCGGCACCGTGCCCATTCTTCGGCTGCGCAAACAGGCCCGCCCCGGTAACTGGCTGGTGGTCCGCGAAGTGGTCGTACATCACGAGCAGCAAATGTTCGAGTGGCACGCCCTCGATAACAAATTTCCCGCCGAGGCGGCGGACCGTACCCGGCTGGCCTATTGCGTTTCCCACCAGGGACAATGGCTGCTCATCAACGAGGGCCTGCCCACGCTGACCAGTCCGGCAGGCAATCGCGTGCCCAAGGGACAGGCGCTGGCCTTGACGCACGGCGCCGTGTTTCGCTTCTCCGACGATCCGCACGGCTATCAAGCGGAGGTGCATGTGGTGAACTGCTGAATTCCGATCCGCGCGCGGGTGGTTTCTGAGCCGCGCGCAAGCGTTTCCGATCCGCGCGCGTAAGCAAGCGGTTTCCGATCCGCGCAAGCGTTTGCGATCCGCGCAAGCGCCTCCGATCCGCGCGCGTAAGCAAGCGGTTCCCGATCCGCGCAAGCGTTTGCGATCCGCGCAAGCGCTTCTGAGCCGCGCGCGTAAGCAAGCGGTTCCGAGCCGCAAGCGGTTCCGAATCTTTTTCCGCAACCTGCTAGACTGGATCGCTCGGAAATCTGCGGGATTTCGCGCCTCCAGCGCATTATGCAAATAGGAGGTGGCGATGACCGCAACCATGGATGAGACCGGTGCCGGTTTGAAATTCGACCTACAAGCGCAGATCAACGCCGCCGCCGACGGCGCTGTCGTCGCCGTCCCGCCGGACGAGTATGCCGGCCCGTTTGTGCTGCGCAAACCCGTCACCCTACGCGGCGGCGCGGGCGCCACTCTATCTGCCGGCAGCGGTCCCGTACTGGTGGTCGACAGTCCCGGCGTCGTCCTGGAAAATGTGATCATCGAAGTCGGCAATGCCGCCGTATCCGGACCCGAAGGGTGCGCCTTGCAGGTCAATTCCGGCTACACTCCACGCACTGAAAACGTGCAGGTGAAGGGTAGCGTCATGGGCGTCCCCGGCGAAGAAGGCGTCTGGAACCTGCCGTCCGTTTTCGAATTCAGAACCATCACCGCGGTCGCGGGCGTCAAGCACATCAAGAAATTCCCCATCGCCGTGCCCGCCGCCTGCACGCTGGTGCCGGAAATCGACGGATTGCATGTAATGCCGCCCAACCTCGGCCCCGGCACGCACACCCTCGAACTGGGCCTCGAAATCAGTCCCGGCGTGAGCATTTTCGGCGATCTGCGCGTTTGTACGCCGCTGGTCTGGCGGAGTGTGCGAGTCACCGGGAACGCCTTGGGCGGAGTGGCGAAAGACAGTATTCTGGTAACGCCTCAGGCGCCCGTATCGCCCGCCACCGTTCCCATGACGCGAATTCCGGTGGCGCCACCCCCCCCACCGCTTCGCTCGGTATATCAGCCGCCACCGGCGCCGCCTGCAACGCCCCCGCCCACGCCCGCTCCCACCACGCCGCGGCCCGCTCCAGTGCCCCCCCGGCCGCCTGCGCCGTCGCCCAAACCCAAACCGGCCGCCACGGCCACGCGACCATCCAACTCCGGACGCCTGCTCTTCATCCTGCTGGCCGTCGTGGTCCTTGCCGTTGCCGGCTGGTTCTTCTTCCTGCGGCCCGGCGACTTCAACGATCAGGCTACTTCTCCTCTTCCAGGCCCCGCCTCCGCCGCATCGGCCCTGACTGCATTGGCCATTTCACCCGACGGCAAATCCATCGCCGAAGGGACCAACGACGCGGCCGTGAGAATGATCCAGGTCTCCGGCGGCGATCTGAAATGGCGCACCGCTCGCCACGATGGACCCGTGCGCACCATCGCCTTCGCGCCCGATGGAAAGTCGCTGGCCAGCGGCGCGGACGATCTCAAAGTCGTGATCTACAATGCCGCGACCGGTGATCCGGACAAAATCCTGCGCGATCAGCAAAGCGCCGTCGACGCGCTGGCCTTCTCTCCCGATGGAAAGCGTCTGGCCGCCGGCCTGAAAGACACCACCATCCGCATCTGGGATGTCGCCAGCCAGGCGTTACTGAATAAGTTGACGCGCCACGACGGTCCCGTGAATGCGATCGCCTATAGCCCGGATGGCGGCACGCTGGTCTCCGGCGGCGACGACAACAAACTGATCGTTTGGGATCCGGAGACCGGCCAGGACAAAGAGATCCTGCGCGGATTCAACGGCGGCCTGGTAGCGCTGGCCATCACCGGCAAGGGCGAGATGATCGCCGCCGGCTTCACCGATGGCGCCGTGCGCATCTGGCTGCACGGCAATACCATGCCCGCCTTGAGCCGCCAGACCCGCGGCCCGATTCGCGGCTTGTTCTTCTCCCCGAACGGCAAATCCCTGGCCAGTGTCTCCGGCGATGCCACGTTTACGCTTTGGAACACGGAGGACGGTGACATGCGCAAGACGTTTGCCGGCTTCGGCGACGCCGCCGGAGTGGCCAGTTTCTCTCCGCGCGCCTCGTTGTTGGCCGCGGGCGGCACGGATGGGGCGTTGAAGTTGTGGAGGCTGCAGTAACCGCCGCCCATGATAACCCCGTATAAGTGCCCCAAATGCGGCCTGGCCAACGCCATGGGCAGCGTCTTCTGCGCCTCCTGCGGTACCAGCCTGGGCATGCCACGCCCCGCCGCCCCGCCCGCCCCAACGCCCGCCCCCAAACGCATGGTCGCCGCTATCCCGCCCGCGGCAGCGCCCCTCGCGGCCCCGGCCCCCGCTGCGCCGCGCATACTCCCCGCCATTCCACACACCAGAGCCACGCCCTCCATCGCCCTTCCCAAACTCGCCGCCAACCTCTCCTGGACCGCCTTCTGGACCGAAATCCGCCAAAGCGTCTCACTCACCGTCATCGCCATCTGCACTTCCGTCTATCTCGCCGCCACCTTCCTGAATCTCTTCAACGTAGTCACTATCGGCCGCACCATCAGTTGGTTCGGCCTGTCTTATATCGGATTCGCCCAGCACTTACTCATCTATCAGCCCTTCACCGCGCCCTTCGTGCACGTGCAGGTATTCCATCTCGTATTTAACATGCTCTCCGTCTACTGGCTGGGCCAGGCCGTGGAAACGCGCCTCGGCAAGCGCCGCTATATCGAACTGTCCGCGCTCTGCGCGCTCTCCTCGATGTTTGCCTTCCTGGCGCTTTCCTGGGGCACCTTCGCCGTCGCTTACGGCTATTCGAGCGTGGTCTTCGGCATCCTGGCCGCCATGGCGATTCTCGAACCGGACGCCATCGTCAACATCTATTACTTCTTCCCCGTCAAAATGAAGTACGCCGTGTTAGTCATCGGCGGAATCGAATTGATGCTGACACTGGGCGCCGGCGCCGGCCGCGGAGCCCACTGGGCGAATTTCAGCCGGCGCGCTCGCCGCATTCTGGTATCTGCGCCTGAACGGCTGGCGCCACATGGCCGCGCTCACCGCCCGCCGGCCCGCATGGCTGGCGCGCCTCGTGCCATAGGAGGCGCCATGCAAAACCCTCTTCGCCGTCTCACTTCTTTGCCCCTCTGGTCTACCGCGCAGGGCCGTCTGCTAGTCCTCTTATTGGCACTCCTCGCCCTCGGCATGCTCGGCGAAGCATGGCGCTTCGCCCGCGACACCCTGCATTCCGTCCAGCGCGGCAAAGTCATGGTCAAGCTCGGTATGCGCCACGGCGTAGCCATCTCGCTGAATCGCTATGCGAAGATGCTGGGCCGCGACGTGCAACTCCCCGGCGTCGCGATTAAAGGCGCGCTGTGCGATCGCGCCGGCGACGATTGGATTCTCTTTGGCGAATCCGATCCGCATCGCACAGGCCTGCCGCTCGATGCCGTGGCCCTCGCCGCCCGTACCTTGCGCGCCGGCCTGGATTCTCCCGGCATCGATATCCGCCCGGTTTCCGGCCAGCCCCAAAACCAGCAAGTCACTTACTTCGGCGGTGTGAGCCACACCATCGTCGGCGAATGGTTTTTCGATTTCGATTACTGGATGAAACAGGCTTCCCTCGATCGCGATCCGCGGCCCGTCCCCGGATTGCCCGTGTACTGGCAGCGGGCCGTCGCCGAACTGGATCAATCGGTTCAAAAATGCACCTCCACTGGGCAGAGCGCCACCGCCCATGGCAACCGGTTCTGGCTCTGCGCGGGCGAGTTTGAAGCCGTCGAATCGAGCGACGCGCTCGTCTATCAGCGCACGCCCATGCTGGTTCTGGCCGAGAAGCTGGAGAAATCCGTGTGGGCCGGCTCGGGCGAATCTCCCTGCGCGTCCAAAGGCACCGACGATCCGCTGGCGGCGGAATTCTCCACCTGGCTGACCCGCCATCTCGATGAGTTGCAATCCAGGCTTCCGGTGAATGAGATCACCTCCTTCGCGCAGCTTGTGTCGCTCTTCTCGTGGCTCGCCGAACAGGATCCGCAACACGATATCGAGGCCTGGGTGCGCGCTTCGCCCACGGACCGCCCCACGCCCGCCAACGTCGCCACGCTGGCTATGGAGACTACCCGCACCCACTTGATACCCGTGGCTGGAGGCGCGGTGCAGCACGAGCACAAGCTCCTATTAAGCGGAGGCGTGATGATCGCGCCGCGTTTGTCGCGCGTGAAAGCCGCAGGCGACGTGGTAGAGACATTGGAAAGCGCCATCGTGCATTCCCGGCCGGCCGCTGGCGCGCCCTATTGGTTCTTCCCATGGAACAGGGAATGATATCCACGCGCGCGGCGACCGCGCTGCTCTCGGCCGCGTTGCTGGTGTCCGGCTGCGCCCGGCACGCCCCATCGCCTGCAGCGCTCGATCCCGCCCTGCTGGGCGCGCGCTGGGCGGAGGTCGACCAGGCCGCCGTCGAGTGGAGCCGCGATCCGCAGTCTCGCCGTCAGGCTCTGGTATTGCGCGGTTACGCCGCCCTGATGCGTAGCCGCCCGCACCAGGCCGAAGGCTATTTTCTGGCCGCCCGCGCCAACTCCCGCCAGCCCTTCGATACGCGCTGGGCGGAAGCCTTCGCCGCCCGCCGCGCACAGGCAGCCGTAGCGCAACTTCTATATGCCGACGCCCTGGCCCGCGCCGGCGACACCGGAAACGCGCTGCGGCGCTTCGATGCGGCGCTGGCCATCGACCCGCAACTCGATTGCGCGCGCCTGGCTCGCGCCTCGATGTTGCTGTCTTCCGGCCAACCCCTCGCCGCCGATCTCGATCGCTTGTCCGCGGGCAGCCTGTTCGCCGCCCACGCCCGTGTGATTCGCGCCATCTCGCGCGTCCGCCAAAACGATTGGCTGGGCGGCTTCGAAGACCTCGACGTGGCCATCGACCTGGCTCCCGATTTTGCCACCGCCATCAACGCGCGCGGCTTTCTGCGCGTCCACACCGGACATTGGAAAACCGCCGCCGCAGATTTTGAAACCGGCTTCCAAATCGAACCCGCTCTTGAGGAATGCCGCCACAACTGGCGCCTGCTGCAGCGCCAGGCCGCCCGCGCCTCCAAAGTCAGCGGCTCCCTCACCATCTATGTCACCGATTTCGGCGCTGAGAGCTGGAACCGCCGCCAGCAATTGATGGCCGATTTCTCGGGCGTCGCCACCCCCGCCGTCGTTCCACATCTCCCTCCCGCGGGCCAGATTCTCATCCCCATGCCCGAACGCCCGCCCACCGGCCGCGTCGAGCGCCAGACCCTGATCGATCGTATCGCCGAAGGCATCCAGGCCCGTATCGGCAGCGCCGGCCCCGGCTTGGACACCTTCGAGATCCGCATCACCGAAAACGTCAAAGGAAAACGCTGCACACCCCTGCTGCCGGTGATCGCCGAAGCCTACGCCGAAACCGCCTACGCCGCACTGGATCGCGTGAAGACAGATTTGAAAAACCGGGCCATCGACGTGACCATGCCCGCCATCATGGCCGGCAGCGCCGCCTACACCTTTACCCAGGTCACCGCGCGCATGCCCGCCACTCCGTTCGACAGCGTGGTGCTCATCCGCGTCTGTCTCGAGCCTGAACCCGTGCAAGTCGTATACCTCAAGATGGACGGCAATTTGAAAATCGTCAACCCGGAGAGTCCCGTCGATTCCGCAACCGGCGAAGCCGATCGCGCACCCGAGGAGATCCACCAGCGTGTGCCCGGCTTGCAAATGTTCTCCGCCACAGGAGACGATGGCGACCCGCCACCGGATTACGATCCCGATAGCCAGTTGCAGGTGCACGGCTCCCGCTCCACACCTCCCGCCCCCGATATGCGCATGACGTTTTGGGAGCTGCTGCGCTGGCAGCCCCCAGGGCCAGCCCAGCCCGCCACGCGCGGCGGCATCTCCCTCAGCCCGACCACCATGGTGCGCACCCCCGGCGGAGGCGTGAGATTCCAATCGGACCTTCCGGAAGACGCCGAGTTCCTCCTGGTGACTCCCATCTTCGGTTTCCAGCTTCGCTAAGTGGGGCAGGCACTCTGCCTGCGCGGGCCTCGTAGGCCCGCCCTTCGGCCAGCGCAGCTCGCCGCCGGCGGGCGTATCATAGGAAACGGCCTATGGCGAATAACTGGAGCCTCACACCGGGCATCCGCGTCTTTGAGTGCCCAAATTGCAAGGAGACGATCAACACCTCGGTCGACAAGTGCCCTTTCTGTTCCGCCGCAGTCGACCCCAGCGCGGCTCAAGCGGCGGCGGAGCATATGGCTAGGGTGAACCAGGCCTTCAGCGATGCCGACTATCTGCGCATCATGGCCGGCATGATGGCCGCGTTTTTCGCCGCAAGCCTTCTCGGGGTCCCGCTCGCGGTTTACGGTTACTGGTTCCTCTTCATTGCAATTCCCGTGCAGGCGATCCGCTGGCGCATACGATTCGGCGGCATCCAGGCCGGCGATCCCAGCTTCCATCGCGTCAAACGCCGGATGATGGAAGGCATCGGCATCTGGGCGCTCTGCACTCTGCCGATAGTAATCCGTATGGTTGCCAGCGCCGCCTCGCGCCGCTGACGCCGATGCGTTTTGTTCTGCATGGTAAGCTGCCTGTAACGTGCTGACCAAACTCACGATCCGCAACTTCAAACGGTTCACCACCGCGGAAATCGAGCTCGGAAATCCCGTCGTCTTCGTGGGTCCCAACAACTCCGGCAAGACCACCGCCCTGCAGGCCATCGCGCTCTGGGATGTAGGCTTGCGGCGCAGCAAGAAGAATGGCGATGAAGGCGCCACCATCAACCGGAAGGACTTGTTTGCTGTACCAACCCCGAACGCCAACCTGCTGTGGAACGATCTGCACGTCAAAGATGTTCACATCGAGATCGCTGTCGAGGGCGTCACCGCGGACCGCCCCTGGACGTGTGGCCTTCGATTCGAATACGCCAACGAGGAATCCCTATATTGCCGGCCGCTGCGGAACACACCAACGCCGCCGGAAGCGTTTGGCCGACCGGGAGTTTCTGCTTCGTATCGATCTTCAACGGGTCGCGCCGGGCGAGCACCTCCGGCGGAACAATCTCCGGCGGGAACTCGCTGCTCTGTCCGTAGACGCCCAGGGCGAGCACTGCTAAGAGGATGAGGCGCATAAGTGGATTATGTCCGGTTCCAGCGCTTACCGCTGGCCGGTGCTTTGCGGCCAGACAGATGGAGGGCTGGTCTCCGGTTGCGCCAAATCCGGCCGGTTCAAGACCAGCCCGGCGAGCCGCAGGCCCACAGACTGTTCGCTCACCCCTACTGCCATGATGTCGGATTCGTTTCGGTCAATGCAGTTAGGAGCAATTCTCTTGATGGGCGTCCGGAGATAAATGCCATGGACGCGCCGGTGGGCGGGATATTGGCGGGCCACGACTCAGTTTGGCGACGCCCGGGCGAGCCGGCTTCGCCGCGTCCAAGAGCGGCCTCTATTAGCAGCCACGCCCGTAGCGAGGGGTCGCCTAGGTGCCGCACGAGCCCGACTGTATTCCATGGACTTAGGCGCATGCCGGCGCTAACCAGGGCCCGCAAGGGATCTAGCGGTGGCGCCTCGTCAACCGGGGAGGCAGGGTGGGACTGGGCGAACTCCTCGAACATATCCTCGCCAAGGCTGATGCCCTCTTTCAGGGCGGCTTCGGCTGCGGCTCCGCCTGCCACCTGAGATGCCTGTGCTTCGAGCGCCAGGAGTTGCAGGCGGATGTCCTTGTTGTCCGCGGATTGGAGCTGCCGCGCGGCTGTGTCAGCGAGCGCGGATGCGGCGCTTGGCGTACTGTCATGCAGCGCCGATCCGATGGCTGAAAATGCATCGTCGCGCAGGCGGCTCAACTGGACGGCCACCTGCAGCGCGGCGGATGGGTTCTGCGGGGCGAGTTCGGCGACCCGCGCAAGCAACTGCTGCTCTGCAAGGATCTGGCTCGAGGCAGGCAGCGCACTCGATCCGTCCTTGGGGAAGACTAGCGCCTCGTTGATTGAACGAATCTCAAAGTTAGGGGCCTGCGCAGCGCGGAAGACGGCCTCCTTGCCGCCAAGCTCGCTAAGGAGCCCCAGCGCCGCCTCGTGAATCTCAGGCAACAGTTTCAACACAAGGACCTTTCCGGGGCTCGTCAGGTTGTATCGCCCGCCACTGGTCGTGACGATTGCTTGATAAACCGGTCGGTCCAGGCCCGGCGTGGATTCGGGTTCGCGCATCAACTGCTTAATCGTAATTTCGATGGCGCGCCTGCGGGTGGGTGGCGCGAGTGACTTCCAGGCGTCCTTGAGAAACGAGACAAAGACGCTGTCGGCGTCTCGGATGCGCGAACCGCGAGCGTACCAGCCGACAATCTCCTCCCACCAGGCGTCCGCTTGATCGCGGTGCCTCTGGGAAAGGTCCTCAAAGGGGTGCAGGACGCCCTGGAAGGGATACTCGCCGTTAGCCGCGATGGCGCGCGCCTGGCTTTGGATTTTCTCAAGGCGCGCCGGCGATGGCTGGGACGCCCAGTAGGACGGGTAAATGATGCCCGCCACAAAGGCGCGCAAATCCTCCGGGATGACGCCCTTTTCCGCGACCGGTTCGTCCATTGACGCTAGCAGATCGAACGCTTCTGCGGGCTCAACGTGGGCCAGTATTTCCAGCGCGTTTTTCTGGAGGGCGGCGCGCTCCCAACTCTTGGGTATTCCTTGGCTAGAGGTAAACGACTCCTCGGCCCAAGCCTTCGCGTCGGGAGGGCTGATGCTGACCGCCGCGCGGGCTAGTCCGAGGAGAAGACGGCATCGATTGGCCGGAACCAACTGCGCACCGGTTAGGTAAGCTTCCTTTAGGAGGTCCACGGCTGACGGCAAATCCGCGTTCGGCCCCGCCACGGTCTGCGCTCCGGCCGTCACGGCGAAGAACACGCACGACATGACACTCGTCCAACGAGCAAGGGATTGCATGGCGTCCTACAACTACCTCAACCCAGCCGTGATCCCAGCGACTGAAGGTCCGCGCGGCGAATGCTGGCGCGGACCCTGGCAAGGATCGCGCCACCCTCCGCTGTGAGACGGTCGCCCTGGTGTGCCGTGGGTGAGTCTCCGCCGGGCGGGATTCGGTCCTGAGAGAGCAGGTCGCGCCACGGCACAAGGGCGAGTCTGACGGTGCGGACCTCACTCCCTCTTCGAAATGTCAGCTTTGCCGTCCCAAGTTCGATGCTCTCTCGCCACGAAGACGCAGCACAGCCAAGACCCGGAGATTGGCCGTTTATTTCGACGATTTCGTCCCCCACGGCGAAGCCCGCCCCGGCTGCCGGCGAGCCTGGGAGCACCTTTGCCACAATCAACTTCTCGTGGCTCTGGACAAGCAGCACGTCCGGACTCACGTCGTCCTGTGCCTCCATGCGAAGGGGTGCCGCGGAGAAGCAGTCCTTCGTGCATCCTGAGTATGTGCACTGCGGCCCGCACACGAACGGCGAGGGCGACGCTGACCAGCCGTTGAGCGTAGAATAGTCGTGGCAGGTTACACACTGGGCGCCGGCGGCCGCCACTGCAAGAAAAGCAAGGAGAAGCGACTTGGCGGCCACTTTGCGATTGAGTCCCATGTCAAAAGCATCTCCGTGGTGGGACGATAACACGGAAGCTTGGCACCTGTCAATCCGCTATAGGTGGGTAAAATATGGAAGAAGAAAGAAACTCGCTGAGGACATCTATCCGCTGCCGCTCGTGAAGCGCTCTCCCGGTCCCCACGGACGATTTTCTTATGGCCCTGTCCGAAGCGGGCAAGGCCGATTATCTGGTCACAGGCGACAAGAGCGGGCGGCTGGCTCTCGGCCCGGCAAAAAGGCACGCAGATAGTGTCGATCTGATCCCACTCACCGGAAACAAAAGCCTTACCCGCCCCGGCTTTCTCGCGGCCCAGTTCTTCAACGTGGCTAAAATCCCGCCGAAAATGCAGTTGTTCGTAACCTATAGCACCGTATATAGATAAAATTCTTGACGAACCACTACCTATTGGGCCATCATTACGGATGCGCGACAATATTAGGAGGGAAGCCGCCATGGGTCAAATCACCGTAGACTTGAGTGCCAAAATGGAAATGTTGAAAACAAAAGAGCCGAAGCTCCACCGCGCGGGGGTCGCCTTCCCCCGCTACTTCACCGCTCGCCAGGAGGCCGGCAAAACCCCCTACGACGACGTCCAATGGGAGACCCGCACCGCCTCCATTGGCAACGACAAGGGCTCCGTCATCTTCGAGCAGCGCGATATCGAAGTCCCCGTGGATTGGTCGCAAACTGCCACCAACATCGTCGCCAGCAAATATTTCCATGGCAAACTCGGCTCTCCGGAACGCGAAACCAGCGTCGCCCAACTCGTCCAGCGCGTCGTCGATACCATCGCCGATTGGGGCCAACATGACGGCTACTTCTCGACCGATCAGGACAGCCAGAACTTCCGCGACGAGCTCGCCCACCTCATGCTCACCCAGCGGGCCTGTTTCAATTCGCCCGTCTGGTTCAACGTCGGCGTGAAGGAAGGCCGCGGCTATGGCTGGGTCTACGACCAATCCGCCGCCGCCATCGCCAAGCTCGAATCCGGCGCCACCCGCCCGCAATGCTCCGCCTGCTTCATCGTCTCCGTGAAGGATTCGCTCGAATCCATCCTGGATCTCGCCAAGACCGAAGGCATGCTCTTTAAATGGGGCTCCGGCACCGGCAGCAATCTCTCCAGCCTGCGCGAAGAAGACGCCATCCTTTCGGGCGGCGGCCGCGCTTCCGGCCCGCTATCGTTTATGAAAGGCTTCGACGCCTTCGCCGGCGTCATCAAATCCGGCGGCAAAACGCGCCGCGCCGCCAAGATGGTGATCCTCAATTCCGACCACCCCGATATCGAAAAATTCATCTGGTGCAAAGCCAAAGAAGAGAAGAAGGCGCACACGCTGGTGGAAGCCGGCTACGATTCTTCCCTCGATGGCGAAGCTTACAGCTCCATCTTCTTCCAGAACGCCAACAACTCCGTGCGCGTCACCGACGAGTTCATGGAAGCCGTCGCCGACGACCGCGACTGGTGGACCAAATCCGTCGTCGGCGGCCAGCCCGTGAAGCGCTACAAGGCCCGCGACCTCATGCACCAGATCGCCGAAGCTACCCACCAGTGCGGCGACCCCGGCATGCAGTTCGATACCACCGTCAACCGTTGGCATCCCTGCAAGAACACCGCGCGCATCAACGCGTCGAACCCTTGCTCGGAATACATGTTCCTAGACGATTCGGCCTGCAATCTTTCTTCACTCAACCTGATGAAGTTCGTCGGCCCCGGCGGCCAGTTCGACGTGGAAGCCTTCCGCCACGCCGTCGACACCATGATCATGGCGCAGGAAATCATCGTGGATAACGCCAGCTATCCCACCGAAAAAATCGCCGGCAACTCGCACAACTACCGCCCGCTTGGCCTGGGCTTCGCCAATCTCGGCGCGCTGCTGATGTCCTTCGGCATCCCCTACGATAGCGACCAGGGCCGCGACTACGCCGGCGCCATCACTGCCGTCATGTGCGGCCAGGCCTATCTCACCAGCGCCCGCATCGCCGAATCCACCGGACCGTTCCCCGGCTACGCGCGCAATACCGAGCCGTTCCTCGAAGTCATCCGCATGCATCGCGACGCCTCCCATCGCCTGCCTAGCCATCACATTCCGCAGGATCTCCATCAAGGCGCCGCCGAATGTTGGGATCAGGCGCTTGAACTGGGTCGCCATCACGGCTACCGCAACGCGCAGGTCACCGTAATCGCACCGACGGGCACCATCGGATTCATGATGGATTGCGATACCACCGGCATCGAACCCGATCTCGCCCTGGTGAAGTACAAGAAGCTGGTCGGCGGCGGCGTCATCAAGATCGTCAACAACACCGTGCCGGCCGCGCTTATCAAGCTGGGCTACACGCCCGCGCAAGCCGACCAGATCGTCAGCCACATCGATTCCACCGGCACCATCGAAGGCGCGCCGCATCTGAAGCCCGAGCACCTCGCCTGCTTCGATTGCAGCTTCCGCCCCGCCAACGGCACGCGGTCAATCCACTACATGGGCCACCTGAAGATGATGGGCGCCGTGCAGCCGTTCATCTCCGGCGCGATTTCGAAGACCATCAACATGCCCGAAGAAGCCACCATCGATGAGGTGATGAACGCCTACATCGAAAGCTGGAAGCTGGGGTTGAAAGCTGTCGCCATTTATCGCGATAATTCCAAGCGCGTGCAGCCGCTAAGTTCCGGCACGGGAGGCAAAGCCGAGAAGGCAGCCGCAGCCGCCGCATTGGTGCCTGCCGCCACCCAAACCGTCGAAAAAGTGGTGTACCGCCCCGTGCGCCGTAAACTGCCCGACACCCGCACCGCCATCACCCACAAATTCTCCATCGGCGGTCACGAAGGCTACATCACGGTGGGCATGTATGAAGACGGCGCGCCCGGCGAAATCTTCATCACCATGGCCAAGGAAGGTTCCACCATCTCCGGCCTGATGGATGCGTTCGCCACGGCCATCAGCTTCAACCTGCAATACGGCGTCCCCGTAAAATTCCTCGTGGACAAGTTCGCCCACGTGCGTTTCGAGCCCAGCGGCTGGACCGGCAACCAGCAGATCCCCTACGCCAAGTCCATCATGGATTACATTTTCCGTTGGCTCGGCGCCCGCTTCCTGGGACCGGAGTACGCCGTCACCGAAGCCGGCGAAACGTCCAGCCTGCGCCCGACGGAGCCCAGCCCGCAGCAGGAACTCCCCTTCGCGCCGATGACCGCCGACGCCCCGTTATGCGCGGAGTGCGGGTCCATCATGACACGGAATGGGAGTTGTTATAAGTGCGGCAACTGCGGCGGAACCAGCGGTTGCAGCTAGCGAATGGGGTGACCGAGTATGTCTATTCATTACGATGATCTGGAACCGGCGGTGCGATCGTCCATGGTTGCCGAACTGGAACGCGACGAGCGTAGAGGCGTTGTCTATAAGAGCCGACGGCTCACCGGCTACGGCGCCAACGGCTGGACAGCGCTGCTGCGCGAAGCGCTCGGCCAGCACGACGACGAGTGGCTTGCGTCCATGCTGAGGTCTGGCGGTTACATGAGGACGCACGAAGAACGACGAACCAAGGGCGGACACACTCTAGCTCAGGTTCCGTACACCGCCCCGCAAACGCTGGCCGAAGGCGAGTTCAATCGCTTCTACGCCAGGGGACTCTGCGCACAGGTGCTCGCCACTGGCGGGCGCGACGCTGAAGTGTACCGGGGCAAAGAGGTTGAGAGTCCCCGACCAGAATCACAAGCTATGCTCGGGCGGCGACTTCCTGCGCAGGCCCTTCTCGACGACCTGCGCACCTCGCAGGGAGCCGAACCGGCACTTGGCCTGCCGCCTGGCCCCAATTCGGGGCTAACTATTAGAAGGTGCTTCGGCTAGGACAGCGTCGGAGCCCGCTAGCGCCGCCCCGAAAGGGCGGTAGGCGGACAACGATCCCGCGCCGCAGGTTCGCGTCGGCCCGATTGGCACGGTGCCGTTATGTTGGCAAAGTTCACACTGTACGACTTCATCGCAGTGATAATCCCCGGTGTCTTTCTCTTGTGGGCCGTTGGAGCCATCACAGACTTGCCGGAGCTTAAGACGGCGAGCCTTGGCGCAAACCTCGTGGAAGCCTCGGTCTTTGTCGTCGTCGCCTATGTCGCCGGGCTTATTCTTGGAGCAGCGAGCGAGCAGTTTACCGAGAAACTATTGCTGGTCATTTGGAACGGGTACCCTTCCGCGCGGTGGTTGCTCGACGACGATCAGACGCTTACGCCAACATACAAGGCCGATTTCTGGGCGTGTCTGAACAAGACCTTTCACATTGAGCCGCCGAGTGCAAGCGCTTCGGCGCCGCGTGCGGAGAGAATGCGGGAAAACCAAGAGGCCTTCTACCGCTGCTACCGATCAATCGAGAAACTGACTGAGATGCCACAGGTCTTCAATGCGCAGTACGGATTGTATCGGAGCCTCTTGACGGCCTTCGTCCTTCTCATGCTGGTCGCTGCCTCCAACTCTGCGTCTCGGCTGTTGACCGGAGCTCCCGTCGGCCGTGAACATGTCCGTGCTCTGGCCCTGCTCACGATAGGTACGGTTGCGTCTTATTGGAGAGCCAAAAAACGCGGGGAAGATTTCGCTCGGTCGGTGCTCGATGGCTTCCTCGCGAGCTTTGGCAAGGGTTAATTACGGGGGGTTGATGTGGGATTTCTAATCGATATGATCAACGTTGGCGAAGGCGATGCGTTTCTCCTGACCTTCGACGCGCCGCTCGGGGAACGGTATTTCCTCGTTGACGCGGGGCCCCCTAGCAAGGGGATAAAGTAACGAAGTTCGTCAAGAACCACGCCGGTGGCCACCTCCACGGCGCAGTAGTTACACACCTCGACACGGACCATGTCGGCGGGATGAAATCCGTGGTCGAGAACTGTGAAGTTGACGAACTCTATATGAATATTCCTCCCGACGCGCGGGCAGCAGCCATGAAGCTTTTTCTGGATCGATTTGTCCGTCAAAGCAAGTTGGGTCAGTATTGGACCGCACTTGAGAAAGAGTTTGGACACGGCCGCCGATCTGGTTGACGCGCTTGCCAAGAAAGGCATGATTCCGAAGCCAATCACGGCGGGGATGGCAGGCACGTTTGGCGAAATCGTCCTCAACGTCCTCAATCCAACCACTGAGCGCCTGCAGGAAGCGTGGGACGAGATCGAGCACGAACAGAGCGATCTCTCGAAGCTCCAAGAGGCGGTTGACGAACTGTGCAAAGTGATGGGCGTCGCGACAGCGCCTGCTACCAGTGCTGAGAACAATTCGAGCGTAGTTATTGAACTCATTTACCGAGGCACTCCATACGCCCTGCTCACGGGCGACGCGGGAGCCGCGATTCTGACGGAGGTGACGCAAGGACGGCAGTATCAGTTCCTGAAGGTTCCCCATCACGGCAGCAAGACCGGACTGGATGAGGCGCTAATCGAACAGATCAAGCCGGCGTTTGCGTACATACCCGTAGGCGAGAACCAGCATGGACATCCATGTATTGAGATTCTTGATATGCTGCGAGATCAGGGCGCGAAAACATTGTGCAGCGAGAAAACGGTCGATTGCCGAAGAAGTTGCCCTGCCGGAGGCTTCGGCGATATCTGTCACGGCAAGGATAAGCTCCGCGCCGGGTGGTATCCTCTCGACGCAGAAAGGTGCGCCAATAACAAGGCGGCAGCAAAAGCGATTTCCGTGTGGCCTTGACAGGCGCGCCGTCCTTCCGCCAGCACTATGAGACAGCGTTTGCGCGAGCGACGAGCTCGCATCCCACTTCTGTAGCCGGTATGATAGTAACTGAGCGAGGCGGACGGCTGCATGACCATCACATTAACCCCCGAGCAGGAACAAATCGTGGACGACCAACTCCGGTCGGGCATCTACAGAACGCCAGAAGAGGTGGTCGCCGATGCGTTCCGTGCTCTTCGCACAGGAAACCCAAAGGCCAGTAGAGCGGGCGGCCATCAACGGGAGGCCGTGTGCGACATGCTCAAGTTCGTAGAGGATAATCGCACCACCCTCACCGGAATCTCCGTCAAGGAATTGATCCACGAAGGCCACCACCGGTGAGCGATCTCGTAATAGACGCTTCCCTGACGCTCCAGTGGTTCCTCGAAGACGAGGTCGGCCGTGAGTACGGCCTCGACGTTCTTCGGAAACTGGCGGACAAACGCGCGGCGGTTCCGCCGTTGTGGTTTTACGAGGTCGGGAACGGCCTCGTCATGGCGCATCGAAGAAAACGGATCACGACCGAGCAACTCTCTGGCTTCGTCGTTCGGCTCAAAGTCCTTCCTATCGATCCCGCTCCCCAGCCGCCAATGGATGTGCTGGGATTGGCGGCGATTGCGCTGGCACGCGGGCTCACAACGTACGACGCTGCCTACCTCGAACTTGCAATGCGGCTCGAACTACCCTTGGCAACTGCCGATCGGGCGCTGCGAGCGGCCGCCGAAGCTGCGGGAGTCACCGTCATTTGAGCGCGTAATCCGCACCTGGCTATGGCTGCGCAATCCGCAACCCGATTTTTCCGGTCACCACAACCGGCCGGAGGCCAGCCAACGTAAAGACCCCAAGTCGGCGTTAAGACCGCCTGAGCCGGGAAGTCCCGAGAAGCATGTCAAGCAGCCGTCACAAAAATCCGCGCCGTGCGCCGCGACCGCGCCTTACTCCGAATGACAATCTCCACATCCCGCCCCAGCGCATTCAAAAAGTGCATCAACCGCTCAACGGAGAAGCCCTCCAGCCGGTAATTCGCCAGCGCCGAGACTTTCGGTTGGTTGACGCCCAAGCGCCGGGCAGCCTCGGCCTGCGTGAACCGCCGCTGCTCCAGAATCCGGTTGATGGCAAGCGCAAGCCGCACCTTGGTCTGCCGCTCATCGGCGTCGGCCATGCCTAAGTCGGCAAACACGTTCCCGGAACTCGGCGTGACCGACGGCTTCGCTTCATTTTTTCGCATAACGCACCTGGTAATCCTCCCGCGCCCGCCTCAAACTCCGACACCAACTCCACATCCCGTCGCGGCGTCCTAATCCCAGTCGGGGATTTCTTCTGAAAGGCGCGCAGCACGTAGACCGCCTTCGCAAACCGGACTGCATAGACGGCGCGAAACGTATCTCCAGCATGATCCTCGACAATCTCCAGCACACCCGGCCCTTCGCCCTTTTATGGCTTCGCCGCCGGATGCTTTCCGCCAAACGGAGCCACGCTGAGAGCGCTGCCGATGCTGTCCTTCGCCGCCTCGGGAAAAGCCATCAGGTCCTTCTTCGCCGACCCCATCCAGTGCAACGGCCTCTCACCCGGAACTGGCCGGCGCAGCATCTTTTCTCGAGACTATCCCAATACTAGGATGTTGCGCCAAGCCTTACCACCCGGGACGCCGGAGGCAATTGACCGCGACTCCGCAACCGCGTACGAGGTTCAACGTCCGCATGCCCGCCAGGAAGACTGCGAAGAAGGCCCCGATGCAACTTGCCGCCCGCCAAATCGGCCGCTACATAGCCGCCGATCCGCAGGTGTGCCACGGCAAGCTGACGTTTCGTGGAACCCGAATCTTCGTTTCAGACGTCCTGGAGCAGGTCGAGATCGAAATACCCTGGGACGTGATTGTGGATGAATGGGGCGCACGCGCACCCCACGAGGCCATTGCCGAGGCCCTAAGGCTTCCGCGCGAGGCCTTCCTGGAGCACGCCACGGAGTACTCGCCGCCCCGCCCGCGCCGTAGAGCCGCTCGTCCAGCTAGACGGCAGCCCCTGCGCACATCCCAGATTCCAGCGCGAGCCACAAAAGAGGTATCATGATGCCATGGATGCGAATGTGCAGATCGTCCTGACCGTAGGCGTGCCCACGCTAGCCGTTCTGCTTGGATCTCTGATTAACAACTCCCGAATGTCGGATCTGCGTGCGTACATGGATAGCCGCTTCACAGCGCTGGAGCGCGTAATGGATGCCCGGTTCCAGGAGTCCGCCGCCAACCTTCGCCGGGTCGAAGAAGTCATGGACGCCCGCTTGACCCGAATCGAGCAGGAACTGAAGATCCGGTGACAGACTCGAAGATGTAGACGACACCCCACGATGCAGCCCACCCGCCGCCAAATCCCCAAGAAGCCGTCCGCGAAATGCTGACCTTCGTCGCGGCTAATCGCACAGCCTTGATGGCGTCTCGGTAAAGGACCTCATCCACGAAAAACGCCCTCGATGAGCACCCCCAAGCCACCCCGAAACCCGGCCGCCAAAGTGCGCACCAACTGGAAACGCTTCCGTGCCCTAACCGATCGACAAATCCGCCGCGGCATCGCAGCCGATCCCGACGCACACCCCACCACTCGCGAATTCTGGAAATCCGCGCGCCTCGTCACGCCCACAACCCGCCACGCCACCCCAGATATACTAAACGAATGACCGATTACCGCACCCTCGAACGCCAACTCACCGAATCACTCCACCTCCCGCGCCGCCCCGTCGCCGTAACCTTCCTCCAATCCCCTCCCGCCAACATCGCCCGATTCGAAGGCGTCATGCCCGCCGGATGCAGTTTCTGGCGCCTCGCCGCCGACGGCCGCGCCTTCTACACCACCCCCGCCGATCACTATAATTGCCCCATCGGCAGTTACACGCATAACATCGCCCTCCCGCCCGAACGCGCGCCCGAGCTCGAACAGACTCTCTCACTCATGTCCACCCTCGGCTACGTCAGGATGGAGGAAGTGCCCGGCATTCCGCGCCTGCCCGAACCTCCCGCGGCCGTCGTCTACGCGCCCCTCGCCGATACTCCCGTCGAACCCAGCGTGGTCGTCTGCTCCGGCCGTCCCGCCCGCCTGATGCTGTTGAGCGAGGCCGCCCTCCGCGCCGGCGTGATGGCCAACGCCCCGCTGCTTCCCCGTCCCACCTGCATGGCCCTGCCCGCCGCGCTCGCCCAAGGCGTCGTCACCAGCTCCGGATGCATCGGCAATCGCGTCTATACCGATTTAGGTGAAGACGAACTATACGCCGTAATTCCCGGACGCGACCTCGCGCGCGTGGCCGACGCCCTCGCCACCATCGTCACCGCCAACGCCCAACTCGCCGAGTATCATCGCAACAAGCGCCAAACCCTGGCTACCGCTTGAACCCGGAAGCAGTCACAACTTTCAAAAATAAATGCCGCCGCTGCGCCGCGCACTAATTAAACGACTTACTAACTGCGTCTCTCCGCCGTAGTCCCTTCCACCCGCACTTAGTCATCTATCATACAAGCGAGGTAGATCACGCATGTTGATATCGGAGAAGCAACACGAAGCCAACCAACGTAACGCCGAAAATTCCACCGGCCCCAAAACCCCCGAAGGCAAGCAGGCCGTCAAGTTCAACGCCCTCAAATACGGCCTGCACGCTCGCAGCACCATCCTTCCCTACGAAGACCTCGCCGAGTTCGATGAACTCTGGGAAGGCTTTCACAAAGAGTGGAAGCCCGCCACCCGTGCCGAAAACCATTATTTCGACCAGATGTTCACCTCTCACTGGCTGCTGGCCCGCCTGGCCCGCGGAGAGTGCCGCATTTACTCCGAGGAGAAGCTGACTATACCCCAACAGTTGGAGTTACTCGAACAAATCTCCAAGCAACGCGCGCGCCTGGAGCGCTCCTTCACCGAAGCCATGCACGAGTTGCAAGCCTTGCAAAAAGAACGCAACGCGAGCGAAACCAAATCGCACCCCAAAAAAGAACCAAATCGCGCCACTTACTCGCTACCCCAACCGGCCGAGCCAAAAGCGGTAGTCTGCGCCTCCGCCGACACCCGTTAGCACTAATTCCCCCCCCGGTCTTTGACAACCAATCCCCAGGCCCCCAAGGCTAAGCCCAAACTGTCTCTAAGCAACCCGGCTTTCGACCGATTTTCCCCAGTCCCCAGCCCCAAGCCCCTAGCCCCCAGCCGCCCGGCTCCAGCCCCCAGCCCCTAGTCCCCAGCCCCGCCTGTTTGCCTGCAACAACTTGGGCTTCGTTCGCCCACCACCCCTCCCGGTGCGACAATAGTCACATGCCCCGCATCACCGATCTCACCGTCAACGGCACCCGCTGCCCCATCGACGCCGACCCTACCGTCCCGCTCCTCACCGTCCTGCGCGACCACCTCGATCTCACCGGCGCCAAGTACGGATGCGGCGAGGGCCAATGCGGCGCCTGCACCGTCCTGCTCGATGGCCAGCCCGTGCGCTCCTGCATCACGCCCGTCTCGGCCGCCGCCGGCAAACAGATCGTCACCATCGAAGGCATCCACCACGCCCTCCAGGACGCTTTCATCGAGGAGGGCGCCATGCAATGCGGCTATTGCACCTCCGGCATGATCGTCGCCGGCGTGGCTCTGCTCCGCAAAATTCCGCACCCCAGCCGCGAAGACATCGTCCATCATATGAACGGCAATATCTGCCGCTGCGGCACTTACCCGCGTATCGTCGCGGCCATTCAAAAGGCGGCCCAATCCCATGCCTGACCTACTCGATCCTATCGAATCCGCCGGCATTGAACCCGAGCGCTATGAGCTTGCCGCCGCGCCCGTGTATCGCTTCGCAGTCGATCGCCGCGATTTCCTCGGCTTGCTCGGCGGCGGCCTGCTGGTGGTGTTCTCCGCCGGCGCCCAGGAGTCGGGCCGCGCTCCGCGCCGTGGCGAAGCTCCGCCCCAGACTCTGGATGCCTGGCTGCACATCGGCGAAGACGGCACAGTGACTATCTGCACCGGTAAGACGGAAGTCGGCCAGAACATCCGCACGTCACTCAGCCAGGCCGCCGCCGAAGAGTTGCATTGCCCTGTTGCGTCCATCAAACTTACGATGGCGGATACCTCGCTCGTGCCTTACGATATGGGCACATTCGGCAGCCGCACCACCCCCACCATGGCTCCCCAGATCCGCCGCGCCGCCGCCACCGCGCGCGAAGCCTTGCTTGATCTCGCCGCCGACAAGTGGAAGGCCGAGCGCTCTCAGCTATCTATCGCCGATGGCAAAATCACCTCATCCTCCGGCACGGCCATCGGATTCGGCGAACTGACTAAAGGCCAGAATCTTACTAAGACGATCCCGCGTGACGTACCCGTCTCTCCTCCACTTAGTAAGTCCATCGCAAAGGTCGCCGCGCGCGATTTCGTCACCGGCAACCACAAATACGCCTCCGATCTCACTCGTCCCGGCATGCTCTACGGCCGCGTGCTTCGTCCGCCCGCCTTCCTCGCCACGCTCGAAACCTTCGAAGCTGCCGATATCCCGGGTGTCACTGTCGTTCGCGAGAAGAATTTCGTCGCTGTCGCCGCGCCCACCGCCCAAGCCGCCGCCGACGCTCTCAGCCAGCTCAAAGCCGAATGGAAGCGCGAGCCTGTTCCGCAAGGCGCTGCCTCCGGCCCCGGTCTCTACGAGTATCTCAAGAGCACCGCGCAACCCGGTGAAATGGACGCCACCGGTTCCGTGGAAGATGGTCTGGCCGCCGCGGATATCAAGCTGTCATCCGCTTACACCGTCGCCTATATCGCCCACGCCCCGCTCGAACCGCGCGCCGCGCTAGCCGAATGGGAGGATGGCCACCTCACCGTTTGGACCGGCACGCAGGTGCCCTTCGGAGTGCGGCGCGAGTTGGCCGAAGCGTTTGGCATCCCGCAGGATCGCGTCCGCGTCGTCGTGCCCGATACCGGTGCGGCCTACGGCGGCAAACATTCCGGCGAATGCGCCGTCGAGGCCGCCCGCCTGGCCAAGGCCGCCCGTAAGCCCGTGAAGCTCGTCTGGACCCGCGAAGAGGAATTCACCTGGTCCTACTTCCGCCCCGCTGGTCTGATCGAAATCTCCAGCGGCGTCCGTCACGATGGCACAGTCACGGCCTGGGAGTGTCATAACTATAATTCGGGCGGCTCGGCGCTAGTTAGTAAGTATGATTTTCCAAAACAACGGAATGCCTTCCATCCTACTAAGTCCCCTCTGCGCCAGGGTTCCTACCGCGGTTTGGCCGCCACCGCCAATCACTTCGCGCGCGAAGTGCACATGGACGAGCTAGCCCGCGCCGTGAAAATGGACCCGCTGGAATTCCGCCTCAAGAACATCAAAGACGAGCGCCTGCGCGCTGTGCTTCAAGCCGCCGCCGATCGTTTCGGATGGCCCCGTGGACAGGGCATCGGCCTGGCTTGCGGGTTTGAAAAGAACGGCTACATCGCCACCTGCGCCCAAGTTGCCGTGGAAAGTAAGCGCATCAAAATTCTGCGCGTGGTGGAAGCCTTCGATTGCGGCGCGGTCGTAAATCCCGATCATCTGAAGAACCAGATTCAGGGCGCCATCGCCATGGCCATCGGCGGCGCGCTCTTTGAAGAGATCCGTTTCGCGGACAACCAAGTCCAGAATCCCCGTTTCTCCCAGTACCGCGTACCCCGCTTTAGTGACATACCGGACATCGAAGTAGTACTTGTCGACCGTCCCGACTTGCCTTCCGCCGGCGCCGGAGAAACTCCCATAGTGGGCCTCGCCCCAGCCATCTCGAATGCTGTCTTCAACTTAAACGGAACGCGCCTCCGCTCCCTGCCAATGCAGTTCTAAAACTAAACCCCGGCCCCTGGCCCCCGGCCCCTAACCCCGGCGAGCGAAGCGAGCCCCCGTACCGGTACAAGGTTCCCGGTGATTTGCCAAGCTTTAAGCCCTAGAATCGGCTTATAAGTTATGAAAAACATCACCTATCGCCTCTTACTCGCCGTACTCATGCTAACCGTCGCCGCCGGCGCGACTACCATCGACGTGACCTACACTCCCCAAGTGACCCTCCAAACCGGTGACAGCCTGCTCTTCACCCTTTCGGCGGAACTCGCCTCCTGCGGCCACCCATCCCAGTATCCCGGCGAAATCGAAATGATTCTCGGGTCAATGCCCCTCGGCGGACCCACCGAATCCATCCCCAATACTTCCAGCGTCTACATACCCGGCATTCTCTTTACCGGCGCGATCGAATCTCAGAACGGCGCCGTCTCCATTCCCCTCGACGATCCCGATACCGCGCGCGTCGGCTTGCCCACCGGCGACCTGCTTCTAACTCCCGGATCCCGCAGCGGTGGCTCTTACTCCGGCCCTATCGATATGCTATCCGCCGAAGTTACTCTCACCACGCAGCAAGCCGCCGCGCTGTTCTCATCGGGCGATGTAGAAATCGACTTACAAAATATAGGCGCCCCCATCACCTTCGGCTATCCCAATTCGCCTATCTCGACTGACTTCACCGCTTCCCTGATCAGCGGCGGTGGCTCACAAAGCCAAGGCGCGAGAATCGCGGATGTTGAGCTCCTCCAGCCGCAATGCGTGCACACGCCCGAGCCCGACACCATTGGACTACTCCTCATCGGTCTAGGAGTCATCGGCCGCCGCCTCCGCCACTGAGCCCCCGTGGGGCAGACCATCGTAGTGTGTGGTCTGCCTCGCTTGCTTCTATCATCCGCTACCTCACCCTCCTGCCGTGTATCTTAGTAGCAGGGGCCATTATCTTGAACGTACTCGAACTTACAGGCATGGTCGGCGCAGTCTCCCTGGCAGCGGGATTCCTGGGCGCCCTCACGGGCTTGGGAGGTGGCGTGCTCATCACCCCGGCCATGGTTCTGTTGCTGGGCATCGATCTGCACTACGCCATGGGCGCCGCGTTGATTTCGGTTATCGCTACCTCCTCCGGCGCGGCCGCCGCCTATGTGCGCGAAGGCTTTTCCAACATCCGCATCGGTATGTTCCTCGAGATCGCCACCACCACGGGCGCGGTCTGCGGTGCGTTCGCCGCTTCGAAAGTCCCGGCCAACGCCTTAGGCGTCCTCTTCGGAGCCGTATTGCTCCACGCGGCGTGGGTCTCCTCGCGCGGACGGCCCCCCGACCACGCGGCCCAAAAGGAGGATCGCCTCGCCACACTCTTGCGCCTGAACGGTGAGTATCCCACCCCCACCGGACTTAGATCTTACAAAGTCGTACACGTAAAGACCGGCTTCGGTGTCATGTATATCGCGGGAGCCATCTCGGGCCTCCTGGGCATCGGCTCCGGCGCTCTCAAAGTGGTGGCGATGGACCACGCCATGCACATTCCCTTCAAGGTCTCCACTACCACCAGTAACTTCATGATCGGAGTCACTGCCGCCGCCAGTGCGGGCATCTATATGCGCCGTGGATACATCGACCCGGGGCTCACCATGCCGGTGGTTCTCGGCGTACTCGCGGGTTCCGTGCTCGGCGCGCGCGTACTGCCGGGCGCGTCTACCAAGGTCCTGCGCTGGGTCTTCGGTGTGGTGGTGGCCGTGCTGGCCATGGAGATGATCTATAGCGGCTTCACGGGGAAACTATAATGCCGGCCCAATCCGCTCACTCCACCGGACTCACCGACAAACAGGTCGACGAAGTCATCGGTCTGCTGTTGCGCTACGGCGTATTACTGGCTGCTGCCGTAGTGGCCGCCGGCGGCGTATGGTATTTGATTCAATACGGCTTAAGCGCGCCGGGTTATCACGTGTTCCGCAGCGAGCCCGAAGACCTGCGCCACTTAAGCGGCATCGTCACCGGCATTCCCGGCTTCCACTGCCGCCGCATGATGCAGCTCGGATTGCTGCTCTTGATCGCCACACCGGTAGCGCGCGTGGCTTTCTCGGTAGTGGCTTTTTTCTTACAACGCGACCATAAGTACGTCGTGATCACACTAATCGTGCTGGCCGTGTTGTTGTTCAGCCTGACTGGCCGAGTGAGCGGTTAGTCCGCCGGTACGCGATCCGGCTTGGCGCTCAACGACCACCGCCAGCCGCGCACATACGCCGCGATCTCCTTGCGGTAAGTCTTCGCCGCAGCCAGCGCCAGCATCAGCGCGATCAGCACAACGGCCGCCACGGCAGTCTGTCCCACGTCCAGATTACTCTTGCACCACGGCAGCCACCGCCCGTAAACCAACTCGATATGCACCCAATAAACCAGCAGCGACGTCGTGCCGAATTGACGCACCCAGCTCCATCCCGGCCCCGCGGCGTATTGCGTCCAGACGTAGGCCAATGACAAAATCAGCACCGTCACCGCTACCTTGATCAACACCTGCGCCGGACTATCCAGCCAGAATTCGGATTTCGGATAAATCGAGAAGGGCAGATTCGCAAAGTAGCGCGCGCCGACGATCGTCACCATCCCCAGCACCGCCGCCCATTGCATAGCGCGGTCGTATTGCTCGTGCTTCAACAACCGGATCAGGCTCCCCAGGCTCATGCCGAACGCCATGTACGCGGCCCACGGAAAGAAGCTGAACGCGTTGTAAGCGGGCGCGATGTAAGCCTTCACAATGGCCGGCACGCCGGTCCAATTCATCTGCGAGACCAGCGGCGAAAGTCCTGCGATCAGCAGCCCCAGCACAGCGCAGAGTCGCACCCGCTGCGCCGTAGTGAACAGCGCCATCGCCGACATCAGCGCGATGCCGAAGCCCATGCAGTTGAGGATGTCCACCTTCAACAGGTTGGTCCACGGACTGGGCCAACTGAATAGCCAAAGCTGCACGCGCAACAGCATGGCGATGCCGAACAGGTAGCCGGCGCGCCGCAGCGTGCCCGTAATCCGCGCGCCCTTCGAAACGCCCTTGCGCTCGAAGCTGTACATCAGGAATGCCAGCGTGACGCCGGTCAGAAACAGGAAGATGGCCGGCGGCATGCCCCCGCAAAATTGCGAAAGCATATAAGCCGCGCCGCCGCGCAGATCCTGCTTCAGAAAGGAATGAAACGCGTGCCCCTGCAGCATGATGATGCCGCCGATGCCGCGCAGCCAATCCAAAAAGGTCAGCCGGTTTCTGTTTCCGCTCGATTCCATGCGCCAGGTCTTCGCCGGGTCCGATCTACCTCTGCGGGTACTCTTTCTTCACGTTCCGCGGCAGCTTCAACTTCAGCGCCGAATCCGGCAAATCGGGATTGATCTTCATATCCGAATAGGTCGCCAATTCGTAGTCGCCGCCCGGCAGGTAAAACTTCTGTTGTAGCGGATAGCCGTTATCGCCCACCCACAGCTCCAGTTTCGTTAGATGCTGCAAAACGTCTTTTGATTTCGGGATCAGTTCCAGACACTCGGTGTTTTGCCCGTTTACCGTACCGGGGCCCACCAATCGCACGTTATACGAAGCCAGCAGGCTGGCGCGCGACGTGCCGAATCCCAGCAGGAAGAACTGCTCCAACAGGTCGCGGAACTTGCTCACGTCGTATCCGTCCACGGTCTGAATCTTGGGATAATAAATCTCCACCGTGTGACCCTGGAACTCCACCGACTTCGGATCGGGATCGGTCAACACAATCAGCATGCGCACTTCGTGGCCGTGCCCCCGCTTCAGAAAGACCGTCCCCGAATCTACGTTGTCTTCGTTAACTACGGCGGTATGCGATACCCGGCGCAACTTCGCCGACATGCTCTTGAAGGCGGTGCCCGCCTTATCCAGACGGCCCAGGACCGTGTCGATTTCGCTGGCTGGTTTAGCCGGTTTAGCCCAAGCGGGCGCACTCACAGCTATTGCCAGAATTGCGATGGCTGGAAAGTTCATCGAGGTGGCCGCTCAAGGCTTGGCGAAAACCATATAGCCCTTGGTCTCGCCATCGGAATCCGCAATAGGCTCAACCCGAGTCACGGTGACTTGTTTCTGATGCGTGAAGCTTTTGATCAATTCCGGGAGTTTTTGTGCCTGCTGCTCTTTCGTCAGACCGCCCAGCAGGTCCGGCTCAACCCAATAGACGTTGCTGCCGTGTTCGCCTGGACGCACCGAAACCGAGCTCACCAGCGGCGTGCGGGGCTGGTCGCGAAACCACCCGCGCGGCGTCAGCATGACGAAGATCACAATGATCCCGACCATCACGTCGTATTGCCAGCTTGCGCGCGGGTAGTCCCAGAAGATGAAACGCTTCAACACGTGAAACCTCAGTCTAACAAATGCGCGCGGCGGAGGAATGCCTCGGTGGGGCAGACGATCGTTTTGTGTCGTCTGCCTTTTTGGTCTCCGCTGGGATGGTGCGAACGGGGAGGGTCGAACTCCCATTCCCTTGCGGGAGCCAGATCCTAAGTCTGGTGCGTCTGCCAATTCCGCCACGTTCGCTTGGGTGGGCTTTTTCGATTATACTGCGCTTCAGGTGAGGCCCGCTCCCTCACGGTCGCGGCTCAGTAAGTCGTAAAATCGACGCAATCGCTACCGAGCCGCGACCGTAAGGGAGCGGACGTTCGGCACCCTCCTCACGCGGGACGCATCGCGCCGCGTGGCGGCAGAACCGGCGCGGGCCGCTGCTCCGAAGCCTCCGCGAGCCGTGCGTCCGGCAGCGGATCGCCGAATTGCAAATGCGCCGGCACCACCCCCGCCCAAACCGGCAATTTATAATCTTCCTCGTCGTCAATAGGCCCGCCCGTGCGCACTTTCGCCGAAACCTCGTCGAGCGGCAGAGCCAGCACGGTGGTGCTCTTTAACTCCGGTTCGGTAGGTTGCCGGACTTCATCCCAACGGCCCGGCGCCACGTGATTGGTGAAACAGGCGAGCGCTGTCATCTTTTCTTCGGGATCGTTCACCAGGCGCGCCTGGCCCAGCACCACCACCGAGCGGTAATTCATGGAGTGATGAAATGCCGAGCGCGCCAGCACCAGCCCATCCACCAACGTCACGGTGACGCACAAAGGCACGCCTTGTCCCAGCGCGCGCAGCATACGGCTGGCTGCCGAACCATGGATGTAAAGTTGATCGCCCGCGCGCGCATATCCGGTGGGGATCACATAGGGCTGGCCATCCACCACAAATCCGGCGTGGCAGATGAAGCCTTCATCCAGGATGGCGTGAACCTGCGCGCGGTCGTACACGCCGCGTTTGGCCAGGCGCTTCACCTGCGTTCGTTCAGTAGGCGTATAGGTGTCCATTGAGGTAAGTGTAGCCGGAATGGATTTGCCGCCGCTACGAGGTGCGCGCCGCAATGGCCCGCTGGCGGTTGCGCAGATAAGCGCCAAACATGCGGTCCGCCAGGCGGATATGATCGTTCAACCACTTGGCCACGCATTCCACTGTGGCGCTGGTGGTTTCGCGGTCGCCGCGCCGCACGCTCCGTCCCAGCGTCTCCATTTTGGCGACGGCCGCCTGATGCTGCCGCCGGTGCCACGCGTATAGGGAATAGCGGCCGGCGCGCATCTCACGTTCTTCATGCGCGAAATGTGCCGCGGTGCGTTTGGCCAACTCGCGATAGATGGACTGCAACTGAGCCGTGGATGCGCCTCCCGTTACAGCGCGATCGAAATCGCCGCACCACCGCAGCAACGCCTTGTGCTCGGCGTCGATCTCGGGCACGTCCACCGCGTGCGCCCGAGTCCATTTGATATTACGCATGCGAATATCTTAAAGTATACACGAATCGTGTGGGGCAGGCTCGTAGCCTGCGCGGGTCTCGTAGGCCCGCTCTTCGACAGGCCGGGAGGCCTGTCCTACCGTTTTGTGCCGCCGCTCTGCGCCACCACCGTCACGGCGGATGAAGCGCTGGCCAACGTCTGCGGATTCCATACCGTCACGGTCACCTGGTCGCCGGCCGCCAGAGGACACATGCCGTTTTGATTCACATTCGCGATCAGCGATATGGCGGTGTCGGACCACTCGCCTACCTGGACCGCGCACGCATCGCCTGTATAACCGGCGCTCCAGTTTTGAGTGGTGTCGGTGATGCGCACGAAATTCGAGTTGCCCTGATAGGCTAGCCCTAGCGGAAAGCTGCCAAATCCACCGGACTGCGCCAGGATGGCGATAGGCGGCTGCGCCTGCGCCACGAACTGCGCGCACTCCGATGCGCCCTGCGAGGTGACGATGGCCGCCGGACACTGTGTGGTCACCAGCGCGATCTGCGGCGTTCCCGGCAACTCGACACCGCACTTGGGAGATACCTCACCGGGGCCGGCCGGGAAAATGTCGCAGGTAGACGGACCCGTCAATGGCGTGGCCGCCGACGCCAGGCTGGACGCCAGCGGATAATCGATCACCGGTGCGTACAATCCCATCAAACCGGCCCCGGCCGTAGTCGCCTGTCCGCTCTTATAAGGAACATACTCGCCCGCGCAATTGAAGGAACTGGCCGGCAGGATGTTGCGGATCATGATCTGGTTCAGAGTCGTATAGTCGCCGGTGGTGGTCTTTGTCAGGTCCAGCCAGGTGTAGCCGTTGGCGGCCGTCACCCAGGAGGGTTGCGCGACCCCGGTGCCCACAATGAGAGTCACATAGCCGTTCGAATCCTGTATCAGCGGCGTGCATGGCAGCGTGGAGTTCACCGGACAACTGTCCGGAAGGCTGGCCAGCGTCCCGCCTCCGGGAATATCGAACGACACACTCATGTAGCGCATCTGTTCGTTCCCGGAGCGCGTACATCCGTTGGTGCATGGTGTGGGAGGCGTAGTGGGCACGCGAAAACGCATGCGTAACACCTCGCCCGCGCTGGCCAGCGATTGTGGTAGCCCGGACGGCACATACTCGTACAAATAGGAGCCATCCGGCACTGGTCCCGGAATATATTCGTCGCCCCGCACGAGTTGTATCTTACTCGACGGAATAATTCCAAAGCATTGCGTAGCCTGCCAGCTTGCGTAGAAGTTATGCTCCTGCACCTGCTGTTGAGACAGCCAGGTATTCCCGGTGCTACTGCTGGTGCTCAGAATATTCATGGCGTTGACCATGGAGGCGGGATAGGCGCACCCCGAAGCTACATCGCGCACGATGATATAGGGTGCATTGCCGGCGGGGGTAAGATCCAGATAATTGCGGATCAGAATCACTCCCGAAGTGTTCGGATTGGAATGCTCGGGTGTGTCTACCTGGTGGGAGATCATAGTGGGGTTGGCGTGAAAGAACGCCGAATCCAGATTCCAGTTCATGAAAGGATGCCGCAAGGTGCCGTCCATGGCATTCACATTGACGTTATAGCTCGGCGTGACGATGCAACCGGACGGCTGTGCGCCGGGCGTTCCTCCGAGATTCACGGGAACCGCATAGCGCTGCCCGGACACGAACGCCATGCCCGGCAGGTAAGGATTCATATCCGAAGATGTCAGCGGCACGATGTCGATATCGGTGAGACTCTGGCTGATGGCGGAGTGGTCGTCGTTGATGTCGATGGAAAAATAGCGCGCGTTAGGAAACTGCCCCACAATGATGAACTGGTATGGGGGAATACCAGGGTCGATCCTGAAGAAAATCTTGTTATATTCCGTGTCCAGATCGCCCCATTGACTGTCCGCTCCGTGCCCGGTCGAAAAGTCGATAAAATAGCACTTATTATCGAAGTTAGTAAAGAAATTACCTTTTGTAAATGAACCGGGATTGAACTGAGTCGGACACTGGCCGGCATAAGCGAGAGCCGGTAAGCAGGCCATCGCTGCCAGGATCGGGTATGTTCTGACGAATACCTTCATCTCAGGCTCAATCTCCTTGTAGTCCAGGTTTTTAGACGCCCGAAGTCATCGGTCAACGACAGTATACACCCGGTTCCTCCCGTAAGTGCCGCGGCTTGCCCGCATTCCGCAAGTCAGGTACTAATCCGGACAGTTAACGCGATTTACAAGATAAGTAAAGGTCGTATTTACGATAAGATAATGAGGTTATAGGAGTCTTAGTACCGGCAATAGAACGTGCCGCATAATTAGGGACTGTTTTGCACATCTTTTCGACGGAAGTTCAGCTTGCGGGCTCGCCGAACTCCCGGTGCACCAGCGCCAGCGCCTCTTCCGTGGTTCTCACCCGTCCCTCAAGCTGCGCATCTTCCACCGCCGCCAGCATCTTCCCAAACATTGGGCCGGGCCGGTACCCGCGCGCGATCAGGTCGTGTCCCGTCACCAATCGCTTGGGCCGTAATTCGTGGTCGCCCAGATCCGCCAGACGCGAAAGGACGAATTTATAGTTCTCCAGTTGGCCGCTGCCCGATAGACTGTCCAGACGGTGCAACTCCAGATGCTCGGTGAAATTCTCCATGCGCAGGAAGCGCTTCAGGGTGCTCTCGCGCATCTGCCGGGTGTTCATAAAGCGCATGTGGTTGGCTACCAGCGCTTCGACCCGCTCGATCTGATCGTTCGAGAAGCGCAGCCGGCTCAGGATTCCCTGCGTCATGCGCGCGCCTTCTTCCGCATGCCCGTCGAAACGGATGCGGTCGGCTACGCGAAATGTGGGCGGCTTGCCTACGTCGTGCAATAGAGCGCCTGCCGCCAGGGTTAGCGTGGGATGCTCCAGTTTTTCGAGCAGCATGAGCGTGTGCGTCCACACGTCGCCCTCCGGATGGAATTGCGCGGGCTGCGCCACGCCTTTCATGGCGGCCACCTCGGGCAGGATGTCGCTCAACAGGCCGGATTCGTCGAGCAACTCGAAGCCGCGCCGCGCGCCGCCTTCGGTCAGGATACGCGCCACTTCGTCGCGCACCCGTTCCGTCGAGACGTTCAGGATCAGGCCGTGCAGCCGCTGGATCGCGCCCATGGTGGCCGGTTCGATTTCGAAGCCCAGCCGCGCCGCGAAACGCACCGCGCGGATCAGCCGCAGATGGTCTTCCTGAAAGCGGCCTTCCGGATTTCCGATCGCCCGGATCACGCCGCGCCGCAAGTCCTCGCGGCCGCCGGTGAAATCCAGCACCTCATTCGTTTCGGGGTCGAGCAGCAGCGCGTTGATAGTAAAATCGCGACGCAGCACATCCTGCCGCGGGTCGGTTTCGAAATGCACGGCATCGGGTCGCCGGCCGTCGCTATAGCTCGCGTCGCTGCGGAACGTGGCGACCTCCACCTGGGAGGTATTCTCACGCACCAACACCACACCGAAATGCGCGCCCACCTGCTCCGAACGTTCGAATAACTCGCTGACGCGGTCGGGGCGCGCGTCGGTGGCTATGTCGAAATCCTTGGCCGCGCGGCCCAGCAGCATGTCGCGCACCGAGCCGCCTACCAGATACGCCTGGTGTCCCGCGGCGCGCAGCCGCGCGACGATCGATCGAGCTAGTTCTTCGGAAGTCATGGTTAAGTATCGGAAACCGCTCCCTCACGGTCGCGGCTCTGTAAAGATCAGTCGCGTTCGATAAATCGTGCGAAATCGGTAAATCGTGCGAAGGCCCCTTACCGAGCCGCGACCGTAAGGGAGCGGTTTCCCCCAAAGTCGCCATCCGCCCTCCATGTTAATATGTGTTAGCTAATCCGCAGAACCGCATGACCCAACCCCAACGGCCGCGCGCCGTCAATGTCGTCGTTGCTACGACTGTCATGCTGTCGTTTATCTCCTTCTGGAGAGCGGCGGCCATCGTCCTCAGCGATCTGGCGTCTTCGGCGTATTACGTCGGAGGCATTGCCGAGCAGGCCATCGGCAAAGCCGCGCCGTGGTTCATCCTGGCGATCATGCTGTTTTCTTATGCGGTGCGCGCCATCTATATCGAAAGCTGCAGCATGTTCGTGCGCGGCGGCGTGTACAAAGTCGTCCACGAAGCCATGGGCGGCACGCTGGCCAAATTTTCGGTCTCCGCCCTGATGTTCGATTATGTGCTCACCGGCCCCATCAGCGGAGTCAGCGCGGGCCTCTATCTGGGCGGCTTGATCAATGAAACCGGCGAATATTTAAAGATCCCCGGCCTGCATGTCCACCCTCCTTATTTTGCGGCCGTATTTGCCGCCGGCGTCACGATTTATTTCTGGCGCAAGAATATCATCGGCATCCACGAGTCGAGCGAAAAAGCGCTGCGCATTATGCAGATCACCACCGTGATGGTAGTCATCCTGATCGGCTGGTGCCTGCTCACCATCTTCCGCAACGGCTATCAGCCGGTGCCGCTGCCCACATTGGCAAATCTGCATTTCAGCAAGGAGGGGCTGGGGTGGCTGCGCGGCACGGCGGCGCCTTCCATCACCATCATCGCGATTCTGGTGGGCCTGGGCCACTCGTTGCTGGCCATGAGCGGCGAAGAGAGCCTGGCGCAGGTGAATCGCGAGATCGCCCATCCCAAGCTGAAAAACCTGGAGCGCGCCGGCTTCGTGATCTTCATCTACAGCATGCTGTTCACGTCGCTGGTGTCGTTTTTCGCGGTGATGATTATTCCGGATGCGCAACGGCATAAGTTCCTGGACAACCTGATCGGCGGCTTGTCGATGTTTCTGGTCGGGCCGATTTCGGTGCGGCTGGCGTTCCATGCCTTTGTGGTTCTGGTGGGCACGCTGATCCTGGCCGGCGCCGTGAACACCGCCATCATCGGCTCCAACGGCGTGCTCAACCGGGTGGCCGAAGACGGCGTGCTGCCCGATTGGTTCCGTCATCCGCACCATAAATATGGAACCAGCTCGCGCCTCATCAACCTGATCGTGATTCTGCAACTGGTCACCATCGTCATCAGCCGTGGCGACGTCTACATGCTGGGCGAAGCGTACGCCTTCGGGGTGGTGTGGAGCTTCGCCATGAAGGCGCTTTCCGTGCTGGTGCTGCGCTACAAGCAGCCGCACGGCCGCGGATGGAAGGTGCCCCTGAATTTCCAGATCGGCGGCACCGAAATTCCCGTGGGCCTGATCCTGATCACGATCACGCTGTTTGCGCTCGCCTTGATCAACGTGGTCACCAAGGAAATAGCCACCATCTCGGGCGTCAGTTTCACCATTGCCTTCTTCATCGTCTTCGAGTTTTCCGAAAAATATAATCGCCTGCACACGGCGGCGCACTCGCAGGAAATGGAGAAGTTCAACCTGAATACCAGCGAAGAGCTGACGGTGAACGCGGCGCACGTGCGGCCGGGTAACGTGATCGTGGCCGTGCGCAACCCCAACCGTCTGGAGCATCTGCAGCGCATGCTGGAGAAGACCGATACGCGGCGCCTCGATATCGTGGTGCTCTCCGTGCGGCAGGTGACGCAGGCCGCGTCGGGCGAGCATCCGCTGGACGCCAGCCAGATCTTCTCCGTGGACGAAACCGCGGTCTTCACCAAAGTCGTGAATCTGGCGGAGAAGGCCGGCAAGCATGTGGAACTGATGGTGGTGCCGGGCAGCGATCCTTACGCCGCTATCGTGGCCACCGCGGAGCGGCTGCAATCGTCGCGCATTGTGATGGGACTCTCGCCGAAGCTGAGTCCTTCAGAGCAGGGCGCCACAGTAGGCCGGGCATGGGAGGCGCTGCCCGAACCGCGGCCTTCTCTCTCGCTCGAAATCGTGGCGCCGGGTGAGGACGAATCTGTCTTCTACAATCTGGGCCCGCACCCGCCGCGGCTGTGGCCGCAGGATATCGATCTGCTGCATCGGCTTTGGCTGGAGTTGTCGTCGCGCGGTCCGGGCTCCAAGCTGCATCATCGCGATGTGGTGGGCGTGGCGTTGCGCCGCATGCAAAGTGAACTCGACTCCGGACAGGCTGACGAAGTGGTGGCGGATGTGATGCGCGAGATCTCCAACGGATCTAAACCACCTGCCGGCGAGCGGCGGTAGGACAGGCCTCCTGGCCTGTCCCTCGACTTTCTTCTTCCCGCCGCTGTGGGGCAGGCAGAGTGCCGCCCCACAAGGGACAGGCCAGGAGGCCTGTCCTACTTAGCACGCAGCAGCAGGAATTGCCGCGCATCGCCTGCGCTGCTAACGGGGTCCGATTCGCGGCTCCCGCTGCGCAGCGATGCCAGCACCCGCCAACCGCAGCGTTCCGCCAGACGCACCAAACCCGGCGGCGAGAATACCCAATAGTTCGTCGTATCCCCGTTGCATTCGCCCGGCGCCAGCAGATACGCGGCGGGCACACGGCCAAGCTCCACGGTGCGGTCCGCACTCCAGTCCGCCACGCGCGTGCTCAGAAAACAATATCGCGCGTGCCTGGCCAGCCCTTCCAACACCGCGAACGGATTCTTCAGGTGATACAAAGTGCCCAGAAACAGTGCCAGCCCGTATTGCCGCCGCGGGGTCCATCCGGCATCCAGATCCACGTCTTCGATCTCGATCCGCGACGCGAGCGCCGCCGCCGCGCGCCGCACGCCCTCCATGCGATTCATATTGGTGCCCGCGCAATCGCACGCATCGACCGTATATCCGAGCGATTCAAATAGAAACGCCAGCGCGCCGTCGGCCGTGCCCAGATCCAGCAATGGCAGCCCGCCGGCCATCCCTTCGAGCGTCAGCCCGGCCTCCCGCCGCAGCCGTTCCATGGCGAACAGGTTGGCGTACGAATCATAGGGATACCACGCGAAACCGGCGGGGGCCGCATCGCGCTTCATCGATTCGAAGCGGCTGCGAAAGCGTAAACCGTGTCGCACCAGGCTGCTGTACCGGACCGGCGGTTCCACCCGCTTAACCAACCACCCGCCGCTCCAATGCGCGCAGCATCACGTCGATCAGCTCCGCGGGTTCGTAAGGCTTTTTCAGAAAATCGTCGGGATTCTGCCCGCCGAGCCGGCCTGCGATGGCATGCTCGCCATAGCCGCTCGAGAGCACGATGGGAACGTCCGCCCGGATGCGGCGCATTTCCACCGCGGCTTCTTCTCCGCTCATCACCGGCATGGTCAAATCGAGCAGTATGGCAGCCACTTCCTCGGCATGCCGCCGGAATACGCGAATGGCGTCGCCGCCATCGCATGCTGTCAAAACGGTGAACCCGGAACCCTCCAGGATGGCTCGCGCCAGGTTGCGCATTCCCTGCTCATCATCCACCACCAGGATGGTTCCGCGGCTGTGCCCTGCGTGGACGCTCGCCGGGACTTCGGCGCCCGTCTGCTCCATCTTGTCCGTGGCGGGAAACAGCAACCGGAACGTGGAGCCCGCTCCGGTTTGGCTGGATACTTTGAGCGCCCCGCGATGCGCGCGCACGATGCCGATCACGGCCGCCAGCCCCAAGCCTCTCCCCGTAAATTTGGTCGTGAAAAACGGATCGAAAATCCTGGCTTGAATCTCGGGGCTCATCCCGCAGCCCGTATCGGCGACCTCCAGATACACATACCGGCCGGCCGGCAAACGATCGTCGAAATAGGTTCCAGATAGATAATTCCGGTCGGCATCCATCGCGCCCGTCGAAACATGAATGGTTCCCCCGAACTCGCCAATGGCTTCCGCCGCATTCGTAATCAGGTTCATCACGATCTGCCGGATCTGCGCCGGGTCGGCCTCCACCGGCGGCGTAGACTCGTTCAGATGAAATTGGATGACCGTTTTCTTGGGGATGACGGTTTGCAGCAGGCTGGCCATCTCCTCCGCCAGGCGCGACAGGTTGACGGCCTGCAGCGTGAACCGGCCCTTGCCCGAATACGCCAGCATCTGGTTGGTGAGTTCGGCCGCGCGCGTGGTGGCCGTCTCGATCTCCGCCAGGTTATCCACCACCGGCGACCCCGGCGGCAGGTCCAGCAGCGCGATGCGCGCATTGCCCAGAATGATGGTGAGCAGGTTATTGAAATCGTGCGCCAACCCCCCGGCCAAAATACCGAGGCTTTGCAGCCGCTGCGCATGCTGCACCTGGGCTTCCAGTTTGCGGGTTTCTTCCTCCTGGCGCTTCCGGTCGCTGATATCCGCCACCGTTCCGATGCAACCCGTCACTTCGCCGCGGGGACCGCGTTCGGCCGCAAAATGCGTCAGTGCCCACACCACGCTGCCATCGCTGCGCACGATGCGGTGCTCCAGCGAACCCGGGCCGCTGCCCTCGACCACCTTTCGCCACTCCGCCGCCAGCCGCCCGCGCTCCTCCGGCTCCAGGACGTTCCTCCAGGGACCCTGCCGCGCTTCTTCGATCGTCACGCCGCATATCTGGCAGGCCCGCTCATTCAGGTAAAGGCACAGGCCGGCCGCGTCCGTGCGAAAGATGCCGACGGGGGCCAGGTTCGCCAACACCTGATAATGCTGCTGAGATTGCCGCAACGCTTCGTTGGTCAGCATCAGTTCGGCCGTCCGCTCCGCCACCCGGACGGCCAGTTCATCGCGCGCGGCGCGCAACGCTTCGCGGTCCTGGCGCGGCTCGGTCACGTCCAGGCACGAGCCGATATAGCCCGCGAACTGCCCGGCGGAATCGAAGCGCGGTTTGGCCGTGTCCAACATCCAGCGATATACCCCGTCGGCCCGCCGCATACGATACTCCGCCCGGAAGCCCGCCCTTTCTTGCATGGCGTTCGCGAACGTGGTGAGGCACCGCTGGCGGTCGTCAGGATGCACGTCGTCCGCCCACCCGGCACCCGTTTCCTGCTCTAAGGTCCGTCCCGTAAAATCCAGCCAGGCTCGATTCACAAATACGCACTGGCCGTCCGCGCCCGTAATCCAGATGAATACAGGAACCGTATCGGCCATGCTACGGAAGCGCCGCTCGCTCTCTTTAAGGGCCTCCTCCGCGCGCACCCGGTCGGTGATATCCTGGGCGTGCCCTAATACACGCGGCGCCGCGCCCGGTTCCTCGTAAAGGACGTTGCGGTAGAGCCAGATGCGCTCGCTGCCGTCCCTCGACATCAGCCGCATCAGACCGGAGTCGCTGCCGTTCTGCCGGATGCGTTCCAGGTAGGCGTCGTATAAATGCTGGACGGGCGGGGCCAGGAAGCGCTTCATATTCACGCCCACGCCTTCTCCCGGCTGAAACCCGAGAGACCGCGCCGCCGCGGGATTCACAATCAGCAAAACGCCGTCCAGATCGTGAACGCACATCAGGCCCAAGCTGTCTTCGAACAGCTCGCGGTAAAGGCGATCGTCCTGTCGCAAGGCCTCCTGCGCGCGGCTGCGCTCCACGGCGAGCGATTCCAGTTCCGCGATTCTGCGCCGGGTCTCCGCCAGTTCCGCCGCCAGTGTTGTGTCCGTTGAGTTCATCTCCCCATGCCGCCGCTTGCTCGAAAAATCGGCCGGATTTCTTCTGCTTTAGTTTCTTAATTCTTTTCGCATTAATATTCTTTCATAAGCCTACCGCAATTGCCGAATGCCAGCAAGTTCGGTCGCGGGCGGGAGATCGGTACAGAGCCGCGACCGCCCCCTACAGAGCCGCGACCGTAAGGGAGCGGTTTCCCCGGACTGGCTTCGTCTGTTGTTACCCTACTCGTTTCGAAGGATTAACCCCGATGCTCAGAGAAAAGCTCTATCCGCAAGTACTGGCGCTGCTGCAGGCCAACGAAGCGGCTGGCGGGCCGCCGGTCGAATCGATGCCGCCCGCCGAAGCTCGCCAGGCGGCGGTCGAGGCGCTCCGGGAAACCGCCTTCCCGCCCGAGGAAGTCTACCGCGTGGAAAATATGGAGGTACCCTGCGCCGGACACGCCGTTCCGGTTCGCGTCTACACTCCCGCCGGCGCCGGCCCTTTCACGTGTATGATGTATTTCCACGGCGGCGGTTGGGTGCTTTGCGATCTGGATACCCACGATACGACGTGCCGGGCCATCGCACGCCGCGCCCAAGCCGTGGTGGTGGCGGTGGATTACCGGCTTTCGCCTGAGCACAGGTATCCGGCCGCGGTGGACGATAGCTATGCCGCGACCGAGTGGGTGGCGTCGAACGCGGCGCGCTTGAACATCCATCCGCGACGCCTGGCGGTGGGCGGTGACAGCGCCGGCGGTAATTTGTCCGCCGTGATGTGCCTGAAGTCCCGCGACCAAAGCGGTCCGCCGATCGCCTTGCAGATCCTGGTGTATCCCGTGACGAATCTGGCGGCGTTCGATACGCCTTCCTACAACGAATTTGCCGAGGGCTACTATTTATCGCGCGCGGAAATGGAATGGTTCCGCGGCCACTATCTGGCGCGTTCCGGGGATGCCCAAAACCCCTACGCATCGCCATTGCTGGCGCCTGATCTTCACGGGCTGCCGCCAGCCCTGGTTATCACCGCCGAGTGCGACCCGTTGCGGGACGAAGGCGAAGCTTACGCCCGCCGGCTGGCTGAGGCAGGCGTCGAAGTAACCTGCACCCGGTACGCCGGAATGGTGCATCCTTTCTTTTCGTTAGGAGGCACGCTCAGCCAAGGCCGCCGCGCCATCGAGCAAGTCGCCGCCGCGCTCCGCGCGATGGCCTAGTCTAGCAGGCTGCGGAAAAAGGAGCCCCGGAGTCCGCTCCCTGACGGTCGCGGCTCGGTAGGTCGTTGTAAGCGCGAGAGCGGGCGCTACGCGGCGCGCTTGCCGCGAATGAAGACGCTATATTTCTGGTCCGAACCGGCGATATGATTTTCCAGCCAGTTCTTCACGAAGATCATCAGATTGAGGCTCAGTTTCGTCTCACCGGACCGAAACCTCCGCTGCAATTCCAAAACCTGCGCCGTGAGCTTCTCGTGTTCTGCCTTATGGCCCACCACTTCCGGATACGCATAATCACCCATCAGCCGCTCTTCGGCCGCAAAATGCTCCTGGGTGTAATCGACCAGGCTGGCTAGCGACTGCTCGAGTACGCTATGGCCTTTACTTTGGGTTAGAGCGGCATGCAATTCAGCGGCTAGCGCGAAGAGCCGTTTGTGCTGGGCGTCAATCTCAGGGATCTGAACGCTGTATTCGGGTTTCCATTCAAACATACAGCCTGATGATCGGCGGCTCTCCGGGCGAGCTTTAACGGCCAATCAGGAAGCGCGCATCAGGGCTTCGAACTGAGCCGTTAAGCGATCGAATTTGTCCGTGTCGCAAACCTTGCAAACGACCGGCATACGCCTGCCCATGAAGTGGAACAACGGATTCCCGCAACGGGGGCAGGGGAGAATTCAGTTGCCGGTTGGCGCAAATGGGATTGTCGCGTCGGGCAGTTGGCGGCGTTTATAGGGTTGCAAAAAAAAATTCCGGCGGGCGACATCAGGCATCACACCATCCTCTTTCCGGTTTGGTTGGTGTGATGCCTGATGTCGCCGACCTGGTAGGCTGAGGGTTGGAGGTTGCCGGGAGTCGCTGCTTGGATACACTAGATCCGAATCGAAGAAGGCTTGCCGGAAGTTGGGGTTTGCCGGGAGTCGCTGCTTGGATACACTATCGGTTTGTGTGTGGGTGTGCGGCGTCTTGTGTTGGGGTTTGCCGGGAGTCGCTGCTTGGATACACTCAACCAGAATGGCGGCGCTCCGGTCTGGCTAGTTGGGGTTTGCCGGGAGTCGCTGCTTGGATACACTGTCCACCAATGCCAGCGAGCCATCAGCAAAGTTGGGGTTTGCCGGGAGTCGCTGCTTGGATACACTCGAAGACCTTCGCGTGATCGTGGATTCGGGGTTGGGGTTTGCCGGGAGTCGCTGCTTGGATACACTCTTGGCCGCGATTGACGGCTCGATCCTGGCGTTGGGGTTTGCCGGGAGTCGCTGCTTGGATACACTTCAGTACGCCGGCACTGCGCCTACGGCTGGTTGGGGTTTGCCGGGAGTCGCTGCTTGGATACACTCACGCAGCTGTACGCGTCGCACCTGTCGCGTTGGGGTTTGCCGGGAGTCGCTGCTTGGATACACTCGACGTCGGCTGCGCGTCGTGCATGCCGCGTTGGGGTTTGCCGGGAGTCGCTGCTTGGATACACTTGCCGACGTATGACGCGTGCCGCGTGATCTGGTTGGGGTTTGCCGGGAGTCGCTGCTTGGATACACTGCAGCTGACGCAGAGCCGTCGAGCATCGTCGGTTGGGGTTTGCCGGGAGTCGCTGCTTGGATACACTAGCGCTGACGCGAGCGACGCGATCACGCTGCGGTTGGGGTTTGCCGGGAGTCGCTGCTTGGATACACTAGGCTGCTCGCAAATCGATGATTTGCGAGCAGCTCATCGCGCGCGGCCTTTCAAAAAAGCATAAGCTGTGCCGGCGGCGCTTCGGTCGGCACGCGTTTTTTTCCAAAGTAGACCTCCATCTTCCCAAATTGGTGGTCGGTTACGGCAATGATCCGCACCTGGCCGTGCGGCGGCAGCGCCGCCCGCACCTTGCCGCGGATTGCGGTTAGGGCTTCCTCGCTGGCCCCGTGCCGCGCATAGACTGAGTACTGGAGCATTGTGAAGGCCTCCTTCAGGAGCGCCTTGCGAAAGTGGGTGTACTCGCGACGCTGGTCCTTGGTATCCATCGGCAGGTCGAACAGAGCGAGCACCCACATGGAGCGATACTCCGACGATCGATCAGCTAATTCCGATTGCCCCACAGTCCAAGCTCCGTCTCTCGCCCATGAAGACCGCCGCCAGGTTCTGGGCCCGGCGCGCAGTGACATCGAACAGGGTGCGCTGCTCGCCGTTGCTCTCGTACCGGCCGCCCACGGCTGCGAGCAGCGTAAGCTTGGCAGTCTTGTTAAGGCCCCATTCCCCGGGCGGCCAACCCCGGCAAAGGTCCGCCACGCGATAATCCACGAGCGGACGCGCCGGCTCCATAAGATCGTCGGCGAGGCAGAAGGCGTTGTACCGATTGCGGTGGTTTACGCCAAAGGAGGGGTGAAGTCCGCTTGCGCAGATCGCGCGCGCAGTCACCGCTCGTAGGACCGCGTACCCATAGTTGAGCATTGCATTCCGCTTGTCCTGCTCATTCCCACGGCGGAATGCTGTGTCTCCGAAAAGCAGGGGCCAATAGCGTTGGGCTGCCGTCGCCTCGATGTTGTCGGGGTCCCCCGAGCGCACCCGACGCGCGAGTTGCGGCAGCCCGGCGTCGGCGCCGTGCAGTAACAACAGCACCCTAGCCTGCATCTCCAGCTTGGCGCGCACGATTTCTTGCCATATGCGCTTTTTCATCGGCTGTGTGGCGTCTGCCTGTGCCCGGAAGCGCTCGGCCTGCGTGAAGTGCGAGTCGAGCGGCAACAGCATCGACGCAGGATGGTGGCGCTCGTCGCAGCACACGACCGTGACGCCCGACTTGCCTAGCGCCGCCAGCAGGCTCTGTGTAAAAACCACGTTCCTATGGCTAGTCACCAAGGCGCCGATCTCGGACAGCGGGACCACCTGCTTGGGCTGCCCGCTAGGCCGGATCGCCAGGAGCCCATCCTCGAGGCTTAGCACCGCGCCAGACTCGGAGATGTCGATCAGCCGGTCACTCACGGCAATAGCGCACCTCGCCGAGCGGAGAAACCGAGACCTTCTGGCACTTCAGCTCCGCCATTAGCCGCGGGACCGTGAGGCGTTCGCGGTTCTTGTTCTTCTCGATCCACGGGCGGGCGTCGGTGAGAGCGCTAAAGCCAATCCGCCCGTCGTTCGCTTCTAGCGTGCGCACTCGGACCAGGGAGCGCACCCCCTGTCTCTCGATTTCCAGAACCTCATCTTTGGCGATCGAGAATAGGAACTCGGCGCCGTCCCCGTGGTCGCGCCTGACCACCGGCTGGTGGTTTTTCACGCGTTCCATGGCCTCCTGGATGCTCACTGCGGCGCGCCCGAACTTAACTCGCCCCGTGCGTGAATCGGTGTGCTTAAAGATCTCAAAATGGTGGAAATCGCCGCCGACTACGTTCCGCCGACGTGGCCCTGCGCCAACGGGCCGAGGCTTCTTGTCGATGCAGATGCGCACCCTTTTGATCGAAACCTCGCCTCCCTCGCGAGTGGGCAGAGTCGGCCAATTATTCTCTAGCTTTCTGGTATTCTCCGCGCCCCCCTGCTGAAGGAGATTTAGCTGAAGCTGGACCCGCTCGCGCACACGCTCGTCGACAATCCGGGCAACTTCCGCCATCGACAACGCGTGCACCGGCTTCCGTACGACTGTCTTCGGTTCCCCATCTGGCCCGCCGATCAAGCCATAGTACGTCTCCTTGTGCAACGGGCCCCGCACCTTGCGGTCAACCCTCATCGAAACCACGGTCCGATCTAATTCGGCCCGAACCTGCTCCGCGAAACCCGCCCACGGCGCCTCAATGCTCGCGAACTTCCTTCGCCCGGCGGCTTGGGCTTGGCTGGCCGCCTCCGCGAGGCGTTTGACCCACTTCGGTCCTGTGAGAGCGACGGTGACTGCGTCCACCAGGTGATGGCGGTGGTCCTCGCGTGTCTTCTTTCCGTCTTCGGATAATAGTCCACCAACGCTCCAGAGACGGCGCAGGAAGGCCGTCACCTGACCTGGGCTCACGAAGACCCGCTGCCTGCTCGACGCGTCGCTCAATCCCCCGTACAGGCACGAGACGTACCGGGCCGCCAGCCTGCTGGCGTAACGCGTATCATTCATCTGGCGCGCCGTGAAATCCTGCAGCATCTCCGCAACCTGCTCATCGGTCCACTGAAACCGCTTCAGCTTGTGATCCCGCATCGGCCCCTTAAACTGCCGGACTTCCTCCAGGATCTCGTCCCATTCTGCGGTACCTGCGAAGGTCGCCCGCGGTGTCCGGTTCCCCTTAAGCGCATTCGCCGAGGAGTACGCCAGCGTTTTATTAGCGAACGAGTCGTCAAGCGAGAGCGGAAAGGGAATGATATGTTCCACCTGGATCTCGCCACTCCCGAAGAGTTGCTGCTTGCTAAACCCCCTGCGCGTATACGCACAACGCCAGTTGCACTCGTCGGCCAGTCTCCACTTTTCGATATCGGCGGCGCTCGGCTTCGGGTCTCCTACCTCCCTCAGCAGCCGCGCGGCGGCCTCACTGCGCTCGTCCTCCAGCCGCCTCATTCGGTCCCACTTCAGCCGGCGTTCCGGCGCCGGGGCCTTCAACTCCCGCGCCAACTCTATGTGTATCTCCATCGGCTTTCCGTACCGCCGGATCAGAGCGTTCACGACCTTGCGTAGCTCGCTGAGCGAGCGGCGAACCGCCGGGTTGCGAATGTCCTTGAGGTCATCCACCTTTGGCAGAAGGTCGCGGACCTCAGTCCGAAAGACCTCGGGGTACTCCCTCTTTCGGGCAGTGGCTATATCGCAGCCCTGCTCGAGGTGCGGCAGGAGCCGCCCAATTGCCTTAAGCGAAAGGCTCAAATACTTGCCCGTTTCCAGAGCGACCTCTGGGTACCGGTCCGCGTTTAATTCGTTAAGCCCCCACCTCGTCGAGGCCTTTTCCGCGAGTGAGCGGTCGTCCAGATCGCCTGCGAGATCGCTTATCGCCTCCAATCGTTCGTCGCCTGTCATCGCGTCCCAATGGTGCTGGAACACCTCGCGCATTTTCTCAGCCGTTCGATCGCCGATCAGCGCCTTCTTGCCCCCGCGGTCAAGGTTGATGTCGACGCTCCGCCCCAGCCCCAGCAGTTTGCGCAGCTCCCTGAGGGGCATATCGCCGCACTCCAGCCTCGCGATTACTAGCGGTCTCTCCTCACGGTCGAGGGCGCGTGAGGCCCCCGTACCGTCAACCAGCCTCATGTGGTTGACTTCTTGCAGCAGACGGAGGCGCTGTGCCAGCGGGTGCCACACCGGGGCCCGTTTCTGCGTAGGTTCCAGGTCGCAGTCCCCGATTTGATCTCTCTGATCCCTCAACGGGCGTTGGAAGAAGATTGCCCGCTTTAGCTGGATCTGCCGCTCATCGGTCATCAGGCTAGGGTGGTGCACCCGCTGCCCGGACCAGACCGCGTCGAACTCGTCGAGGTACATTTGACGCGACGTGTATCGGCCGCGGATTCGCGTCTCGCGTGGATCGCATCTCGCGAAAAATTCTCCGAGCGTCCTCGCGCCTGATCCCTTTATTTCCCCTGCTAAGGTCGTTATGCCCGACTTCACCTTGCCGCGCTCGTCGTCGGACTCCTTCCTGGATTTTCGGTTTGAAATGAACCCTCTGCGTTGCGCCAAATGAAAGAGCGCCCGCCCCGTCTCGAAGGGTTCAAGTGGCTTGTCGAGGGCGAGCGCACGCAGGAGGTACGGGAGCTTCTCGTCGGCCCCGAACTTCTTACTCAGGGTCTGATCGAGCTCAGTTAGCGCGTGCATGCGGCCCTCCGCCGACTTCGCTGGGGGCAGCATCCCGAAGGCCGCGATCATATTGTAGATCTTGCCGATTCGCCGCCGCCGCCGGTCTGTCTGCCGCCTCTGCAGCCGCGCCACCCGCCTCGCTGCCGCGTTGGATTCGTCTCTACCCCTGTCCAGTCCCGCCGCGCCGGCGGCGAACACGCGTACACCGGAGGCCAGGATTCCAGCCGGCCTCTCGCCCTCGCAACTTAGGGCAGCCCAGCCCAGCGAGTTAGAGCCTAAATCGATTCCGAGTATGTATTTGGCCAAGTCCGCCATAACCATTTACTATACTCTTGACAACCCGATTAGATTAAATTATAAATGTCTTAGTGTATCCAAGCAGCGATTGCCCGAGCTTATCTCAATAAGCGGGCTTTTGCTCGCGTCAGGCTACGCTGATACAGCGCCCTGAAATCAAGCCCTCTGCGGAGGGCTTTTCTTTTGGAGGGGATTGGGCATAGGGTCCCGCGATAGCAAGCCTGCTCATGCAACCACCGCGCCCGCCCGCTCCAGCGCCCGCTCCACATCCTCCTTCGAAAGCGCCGTGCTGATGAACAACTCCTGCCGCGCCCCCGCGCTCAGGGCGATCGCTTTCCAGCCGTTCTGCACCGGTACCGTAACGTGCACCTTCACCGGACCGCGCGCATCCCGCACCGGGCGGATCACACCCGGAATAATCGACCGGATCTCCGGCGTCTCCGCCAGCGCCCGCTCCAGGATCTCGCGCACGCCATCGATGATGCTGTGCTCGATCTTCAGCCGGTCCCTGGCGGTGCGCAGGCGCATCAGTGTCCGCCGCGCTCGGGAGGCATGAACCGCTTGATGAAATTCGTATCGAACCGGCCCGCCTGAAAATCCGAGTCCGCCATGATGCGCTGGTGCAGTGGAATCGACGTGTGAATCCCCTCCACCACGAACATTTCAAGCGCCCGCTGCATGCGGTGGATGGCCTCCATCCGGTCGCCACCGTAGGTTATCAGCTTGGCCACCAGCGAATCGTAATACGGCGTGATCACGCAATCGGTGTGCGCCAGGGTATCCACGCGCACGCCGATCCCGCCCGGCGGATTGAATCCCGTGATGCGTCCCGGCGATGGCGTGAACGTCACCGGATTCTCGGCGTTGATGCGGCACTCAATGGCGTGGCCGCGCATCTCGATGGGCAGCGAGATCACGTCCTCTAACGGCTCGCCCGCCGCGATACGGATCTGGCTCTTCACCAGGTCGATCCCGGTCACATATTCGGTCACGGGATGCTCCACCTGGATGCGCGCGTTCACTTCCATGAAGTACAACTGCCCGCCTTCATCCATCAGGAACTCCACAGTGCCCGCGTTAGTGTATCCGGCCGCGCCCAGCGCTTCCTTCAACGTGGCCGCCATCTTCTGGCGCAACTCCGGATTCATCACCGGCGAAGGCGACTCCTCCAGCAGTTTCTGATGCCGCCGCTGAATGCTGCATTCGCGCTCGCCCAGAATCTCCACGCACCCGCGTTCATCGGCCAGCACTTGAAATTCGATATGCCGCGGCGCGCGCACGTACTTTTCCACGTAGACATCCGGACAGCCGAACGCCGCGCCGGCTTCCTGCTGCGCCGAATTGAACAGCGGCTCCAGTTCGGATGCCTCGTTCACGATGCGCATGCCCCGTCCGCCGCCGCCCGCCGAAGCTTTCACAATCACCGGAAAACCGATGCCGCCGGCCACTTCGATGGCTTCCTCGGCGGTCTTCAAAATCCCGGGCGATCCGGGCAGGATGGGCACGCCCGCGTCGCGCATGAAGGCTCGCGCGCGCTCTTTCACACCCATCAGCCGGATCACGTCCGGCCGCGGCCCTATGAACTTCAGCCCGGAAACTTCGCATACTTCCGCGAAGCCCGCGTTCTCGCTCAGGAATCCGTAGCCCGGATGGATGGCTTCCGCGCCGGTGATCTCCGCCGCGCTCACGATCGACGGAATATCCAGATAGCTGCGCGCGCTCTTGGCCGGTCCGATACAGACGGCTTCATCGGCGAAGCGCACGTGCAGGCTGTGGCGGTCGGGTTCCGAGTAGACCGCTACGGTGTGGATGCCCAGTTCCTTGCACGCGCACACCACGCGCAGGGCGATCTCCCCGCGGTTGGCGATCAGAATTTTCTTAAACGGAGCGGATGGCAAACAGGGCCTCCCCGTACTCCACGGGCTGTCCGTTCATCACCAGCTTGCTTTCGACGATCCCGGAAACTTCGGCCTCGATCTCGTTCATCAGCTTCATGGATTCGATAATGCACAGGATCTTGCCGGCTTGCACGCGCTCGCCCACGCGCACGAACGGAGGCGATCCGGGCGCGGAGGATTCGTAGAATGTGCCGACAATGGGCGATTTCTGCAGAAAAACGTTGGGATCGGCGCCGGGTTCCTTGGGCGCCTCTTTCGCGGCGGGAGCCGCGGGCGCGGCGGGCGCTTCCCGAGGCGGCGGGGGCATGTGCGCGACAGGTTGCGCGTACACCATCCCCTGCTGGCCGGAAGCCGAGCGGCGGATGCGCACGCGGTTGTCGCCGCGCTGCACCTCCAGTTCGTCGATGCCGGTATCGGTGGTGAGCTGGATCAGTTCGCGAATCTCGTCTACGGTCATGGCAATTGATTAGCTTAGCAGAGCCGGGGTTTATTAGGCAGGCACTGCCCGGTGGCATCTACCGGGCAGGCTTCGCCATGGGCCTGCGGGCCACCAAATGGGATGAAAACGCGTCTTGTGGGGCAGCCAGAGTGCCGCCAGAGTGCCTGCCCCACATTGTCACACGTCGAGTTCGACGTGGTCGATAAATCCGATCACCGCCATATCGATGGGCGCCTGCGTCTGCCCTACGCTGCTCATGGCCGCAAAGCCATCCGTCGTAAGCAGCACTTTATCGCCGATGCCCGCGCCCACCGCATCCAGCGCCAGCACGGCATCGCCCCGATCCGATCCATCCAGCTCCAACGGCTGCACCACCAGCAAATTCCGGCCGGTGTGGCTGGGATGCTTGTGCGTAGCGACCGTCTCCCCGATAACTCGCGCAATCAGCATATCTCAACTTCTCTTAAGATGGATGGAATCCACAATACCTACAATAGTGCTATCGACCGGCACTTCGGCGGGCAGAAACGGGTAAGTAGCTTCTTTGCTGCGCGCCCAATAGACTAACTCGCCCGCTCCGGCGCCCGTCCAATCCGCGCACACCAGCCGCTTGCCTGTAGGTTTCAATTCGGGAGTGAGTGGCTCGACCACCAAGAGGCGCTGTCCCTCCAGATGGCTGTCTTTCACGGTCGCCCAGACGCACCCTACTACGCGGCCCAGCAGCATGCTAATCCATCCGCACGTCGTCCACAATGCCGATGATGGCCGAGTCCACCGGCAGATCCTTGCAGCCTTCCGCCATGCGCGCGGAACTGCCCGCCACCACCAGCACGCGTTCCTTGAACCCGGCGCTGACCGTATCCACCGCGACTACGTAACCGGATTCATCCTTCCCTTCGGGCGACACCGGCTTCACAATGAGAAGCTTCTTCCCTTCCAGGCGCGGGTCCTTGCGGGTCGCCACCACGGTGCCCACTACGCGGGCCAATATCATCGCGATCCTATCGTCCGGCTACTTACCGGCCGCGGCATTCTGCGTCTTGCCGATGGGCAGAATGTCTTCCAGGCTCTGGTGCGGACGCGCGATCACGTGCACCGCGATCAGTTCGCCCACCCGCCGCGCCGCCGCCGCGCCCGCATCCGTGGCCGCTTTCACGGCCGCCACGTCGCCGCGCACCATGGCGGTGACATATCCCGAGCCGATCTTCTCCCAGCCGACCAGCGTCACCTTGGCGGCTTTCACCATGGCGTCGCAAGCTTCGATCATGGCCACTAAGCCGCGTGTCTCGATCAATCCTAACGCTTCACCCATCGAATGTCTCCCAACCGCTTCCTGACGGTCGCGGCTCTGAAATGTCTCCCAACCGCTTCCTGACGGTCGCGGCTCTCAAAAACTAATTCACGCCGCGCGCCCGCAGCGCTTCGTCCACCATGCCAATCAGTTCCTCGCGCGTGACATAGAAGCGCTCCTGCGCCGGAAGCTGCTCCGCATATACCGGGCAGCCAGGCTCCATAGCCGCGCGCGCCTTCACACCGTATCGCGTTCTCGAATCGAACAGCTTCTCCACTTCCGCTTTCGGCAGCACCGTGGGTCCGCCCAGTAACTCCGCCACCAGCGAAATGCGCGCGAAGTGTTCCACGGTTTCCATGCGAAAAAACGCCTTGTAGACGTCTTCTCCGTAGCTCACCGCGCCATGGTTTCCCATCATGATGGCGTCGTATTTCGGAATATAAGGAACCAAAGGCTCGGTGAGCGCCGGCGTGCCGGGCAATCCGTATTCCGCCAGCGGCACACATCCCAGGCCGATGACCACTTCCGGCAGCAGCGCCAGGTTCAGCGGCCGGCCGGCAGCCGCGAATCCCGTAGCCACCGGCGGATGCGCGTGCAACACGGCGTGAATATCCGGGCGCATTTCGTAAATCTTCATGTGCATGGCGACCTCGGAAGTGCACTCCTTCCGGCCGCTCAGCTTCTTGCCCTCTAAGTCGACGATGATCAAATCGTCGGGATGCATCATGCCCTTGCTCACGCCGGTGGGTGTCGCCAGGATGCGTTGCGCATCCAGACGCACCGTGATATTGCCGTCGTTGGCCGCCACCCACCCCTTTTGATACACCAGCCGCCCGATGTCGATAATATCGTGCCTGTATTCCTGCTCCGTCTTCGCCATGCGGGATAAACGATTGTAACAGACAGTCACGTGTGGGACAGGCCTCCCGGCCTGTCCGAACGAGCGAAGCTCGCCGAAGAGCGGGGCGCCGCACAATGTAGAAAGTCGAGGGACAGGCCAGGAGGCCTGTCCTACTCCTCTCTCAATGCCACCATGGGATCCACGCCGGTGGCGCGGCGCGCCGGAATGATCGTCGCCGTGCAGACCACCGCTGCCAGGATAGCCGCCACCGCGCCGAAGGTCAGTGCATCGGTGGCGCTCACACCGAACAACAGGCTGGACATCAGCCGCGTCAACACCGCTGCGCCGATCAACCCGGCCGCGATGCCCACTGCCGCGAGCGCCAGGCCCTGCCGCACCACCAAGCCGAGTATCTGTCCGGCCTGCGCGCCCAAAGCCACGCGCACGCCGATATCGTGCGTGCTCTGCGTAACCAGATACGAGATCACGCCGTAGACTCCGACGGCTGCCAGTATGAGCGCGAAAAGCGCGAAAGCGCCCAGCATGGCAGTGGCGAAACGCTGTCTTGCAAGCGAATCGTACACGCGATCCTGCATGGTGCGGATATTGAAAACGGCCACGCCGGGATCCACTGCGTGAATCTCGCGCACGATGGCGCCGGCCAGATCCGCCGGGTTCGCCGAGGTGCGCGCCACCAGGTACATCTGGCTCCATACCTGCTGTTCGCTCGGGAAGTAGGCGGCCAATTTACCGCCGGTATCGAGACTATACTGCTTCACGTTGCCCACCACGCCGACAATGGTCAGGGGCCGTTCCGGTTTCCACCAAAGATGTTTGCCGAGGGGATTATCGTGCGCCCAGAAGCGTTCGGCGAATTGCTCGTCGATGATGGCGGCGCGCTGGCCGTCACTGGTGTCACGATCGTCGAAGTAGCGGCCCTTCAGCAGGGGAATCTTCATCGTGCGAAAGTAATCGGCGCTGGCGGGCCGCAGGTCCACCTGCAATTCCTGGCCCGGCTGCGGATGATATCCCTCCACGTTGATGCCGCCCCAAGCTACCGCGCCGGTGAGAGGCAATACACCGGCCTCGCCTTCGGCCGCTACTCCGGCCAAATGTGCCACACGGCTGTTGATATCGCGAAAGAACCGAGTAGTGACTTTGTCGTCGTTGTATTTCGGATCGCCCGCATCCACTTGCATCGAGAGCACGCCTTGGGCGGTGAATCCCGGCGGCACATCCTGCAGGCGCACAAAGCTGCGGATCAGCAATCCCGCCCCCACCAGCAGCATCGGCGAAAACGCCAGTTCGGAAATCACCAGCAGGCCGCGCAACCGGTGGCGCGATACCAGCAGTCCGCCATCGGTCTGGCCGCTGCGGCCGCCGGATTTAAGCGACGTACTCAGGTCCAGCTTGAGGGCGCGCCATGCAGGCGCCAGGCCGAACAACAGCCCGGCCACGGTAGAGACGCCGAACGTGAACAACAGCACGGAACCGTTGATGGAGATCTCGTCCAGCCGTGGAATGTTGCCGGGATGAATGGCGCGCATCACCAGAATCGCGGCTTGGGCGATGGCCAATCCGGCCGCGCCGCCCAGCAGCGCGAGCAGCAGGCTTTCGGTGAGCAACTGCCGCGCGAGCCGCTTCCAGCCCGCGCCCAGGGCCGCGCGAATGGCGACTTCTTTTTCGCGGCCGGCCGCGCGCGTCAACAGCAGATTCGCTACGTTGGCACAGGCGATCAGCAGCACCAGCGCTACCGATCCCATCAGCACCAGCATGGCGCGACGTACGTCACCGACAACCTGGTCAAGCAGGCCGATCACGGTCATGCCGAAGGTGCGGTCGCGCTTGTCCTTCTCCCGTATGCGGCTGGCGATGATATCGAGATCGGCTTGCGCCTGCCGCACGGTGACGCCAGGCTTCAGCTTCACCATCAGGTTGTAGTTCTCGTCGCCGCGATTCTGTGCGGCGTCCGCGCCCAGCGGCAGAGGGACGAAGATATCGGCCTTGTCCATGGGGCCTTCGGCGGGCATCACTTCCGCATTGAGCCGGAAATCCGGCCGCAGCACGCCCGCCACGGTAAATGGCTTGCCGTTGAGGGTGATGCTGCGGCCGATTGTCTTAGGGTCGGAATTGAACAGCCTCTGCCATAGGTTGTAGCTGAGGACGGCCACTTGCGGCTGCCCCGGCTTATCCTCCGCCGGAAGCAGCAGGCGCCCCAGCATCGGCCGCGCGCCGAGCATATGCAAAAGGCTCGACGAAGTGCGCATGCCGTCGATCCGGTAGGGCTGATCCAATCCGGTCAGCGTGAAGCTGGTGAGCCGCGAAATGGACATCTCCTCGAATGAATGATTTTGGTTTTGGATATCGATGTACTGGCCCGGCGACGGCCAGTCGCGCAGAATGCCGATGCCCGGCGAATGCAGCCAGATAGCTGCCAGCCGATCGGGCTGCGGATAGGGCAGCGGGCGCAGCATCAACGCATCCACTACGCTGAAGATGGCCGTGTTGGCGCCGATGCCCAGCGCCAGCGACGCCACAATCACGATGGTCATGCCCAGGTTTTTGCGCAGCATGCGCAATGCGTAGCGGAGGTCCTGCTGAAAGGGATGCATGATTTATTCTTTGACGCGCCTGCGGGCTTTCCGTTTGGCGCTTGTGGGGCAGGCTCGTAGCCTGCGGCGGCCTCGTAGGCCGCCAAGCCGGCTGAAAGCCGGCTGCTGCCAGGATTGGCCGCCACATTACGGCAATCTACCTAACGGTCAAAAGCCGTTTATATAATGCCCACAAACGCGGATAATCGAGATCCAACATCACGCGCACGGAGGTGGCGTCGGGCGCCAGCTTGCGATCGAGCGGCGCCGTTGCACCATAATTCTTGCCGAAACGCGTATCGATATCCAGCCAGGAGGTCTCGGACTTGGTAACGAAGGCGGTGTCCAGCAGCCAGGCGGCCGCCAGTTCGTCCCAAAGAAATGCAGTGGAAGTCGGATTTTTCAGAAATCCCGGATAACGGTTCCCGTAATCTTCCTCGTATCGCGCGGTCACGGGCGTGCGCGCGGCCACAATTTCATCGAAACGCGCTTTGGTCAGCACGGCGCGATTGCAGATATCCAGCGGAAACATGATTTTCTCCGGAATGCGCGAGCGCAGCACGATTTGAGCCGCCTCGGGATCGAACCAGAAGTTGAATTCCGCCGCGGATGACGCGTTCCCCGGCACATGTACGTTGCCGCCCATAAAGACGATGCGCTTGATCTTGGTTTCGAGATCCGGATGCAGGCGCACGAGCATCGCGATATTGGTCATCGGCCCTAGAGCGAGGATGGTGATTTGTCCCGGACTGTGTGCGATCGTATCGGCCAGGACATCGAGCGCCGCGGGCTGCGATGGCGGCGCCAGCTTCTGCGGACGGCCGAAGGCGCCATCGAACTCGAGCGGCGCTTCGAGCTTGGACATGGCAAGCGTGTGGACGACGGGCATCTGCGCCCCCACGTGGGGTTCGAAATCGCGGCGCCCCAGCAGCCCCAGGATTTCCGTGAGATAGCCGGCGCTTTCCGCCGCCCAAACATTACCCGAAACCGTGGTGATGGCCGCCACTTGCACCTGCCGCGGGCTGCGCAGCACCATCACCAGCGCGCTGCCATCGTCGCCGAAGAAGCCGCAATCGGTATCGAAGATGATTTTATCGGCGGATGGCGCAGTCGCGGCGAGCAGCAAAAGAGGTAATAAGGCCATAGGGCCATTATGCGATGCCGCCGCCTTTTTGTGGGGCAGGCACTCTGCCCAATGCCACTTAGTTTTCGAGTCATGGAATTCTGCACAAAATTGTGGGGCGGCCAATCATGGCCGCAGCCGCCTTTTAGGCGGCCAAAACGCTCGCAAACGGTCGAAGAGCCGGCTGCGGCCATGATTGGCCGCCCCACGATTTATGCCGCCGGCCGCTCGACGGAAAACTAAGTGACATTGGGCACTCTGCCTGCGGGGGCCTCGTAGGCCCGCTCTTCGGCGAGCGGTTGCTCGCCTTGGACAGGCCAGGAGGCCTGTCCTACCGCGGCGGCGCAAGCTACACTACAGGAATGCCGACTCGCCGACGCTTCCTGATCTCCGCGGGAATCGCGCCCGTCGCATTGTGCGCCGCGCCGGCCGCTCCGGCGATCGCGCAACTGAAGAACCGGCGCGCCGAAGCGCAGCCGATTTCGACCGCCGAGCGCCGCGCCCGCATCGAACGCGCCCGCCAGTTGATGGCCGAGAACAAAATCGACGCGATATGTTTGGCCGGCGGCACGTCGCTCAACTACTTCAGCGGCGCGCGCTGGGGCAATAGCGAGCGGCTGTTCATGATGATCGTTCCAGTGCGTGGCAATCCCTTCTTCGTGTGCCCGGCGTTTGAAGAAGACCGCGCGCGGGAGCAGATCGCCGCCGGGCCGGCCACCGATGCGCATCTTTACACGTGGCAGGAAGACCAAAGCCCCTACGCGCTGGCGGCCTTCGGACTGAAGGAAGCGGGCTTGGCGGCGGGCGCCATCGGCATCGAGGAGACTACGCCGTTCGTTTTCGCCGAGAGCATCGCGAAAGCCGCGCCCTCCGCGACTGTGGCAAGCGCCACGCCGGTGACCGCCGGATGCCGCATGATCAAGAGCCCGGCTGAGATGGCGCTGCTGCGCCTGGCTTCCAGCGTGACGCTCGAAGCCTACACGGCCGCGTGGAAATCGATGCGCGACGGCATGGCCGCCCGCGAGTTCAGCGATCTGATCGGCGCGGCTTATCAGGCGCTCGGATTTCCGGGTTATGCCAGCGTGCAGGTGGGCGAATATACCGCGCTGCCACACGGCTCGCGGCAGCCACAGATTATTCGCGAGGGGTCCATCGTGCTGATCGACGATGGCTGCACTGTGGAAGGGTATCAGTCCGATATCAGCCGCACGTTCGTGCTGGGCAAAGCCACCGGCAAGATGAAACAGGTGTTCGATATCGTGCACCGCGCGCAGAGCGCTGCCTTGGCTGCGGCGCGTCCGGGCGTGCCATGCGAGTCGGTGGACGCGGCCGCGCGCAAGGTGATTGTGGATGCGGGCTACGGCCCCGATTACAAATACTTCACGCATCGCGTGGGACACGGCTTGGGCATGGACGGGCACGAATGGCCGTACCTCGGTGCGCGGCGACAAGCTGCCGCTGGCGGCGAATATGACGTTCAGCGATGAGCCGGGCATTTACATCCGCGGGGAATTCGGGGTGCGGCTGGAGGACGATATGCACATCACGGAGTCCGGGGCGGAGTTGCTGACGCCGCAAAGCCCATCGCTCGAGCAACCATTCGGATAACGGCGGACAACAGCGGATTGCGTGCTGTACGCGACGGTATTACACTGAGTGGTAAGAGTAATACCATGCAAATCACCAGCAAGGGCCAAGTCACCATTCCGCAGAACATCCGCGAGCGGCTGGGCCTGCTGCCACACACGGAAGTTCGGTTCGAACTGGCCGGAGACCACGCCAAGATTCGCAAGGCCGGCCGCGCGCCAGGGGCGAGCGGCCGGGGGCGGTTGGCGCTCGAGGCCCTGGGTACGGAGTCATTCAATACCGTCCTGTTCATGGGCAACACCTTCGGCCTTCTCAGTGCCCCGCAAAAGGGCCAGCGGTTGCTCGCCACGTTGGCGAAGATCACAGCCGCAGATGCGCGGCTCATCGCCGTGTGCCAGGCCGCACCGTCCTCTTTGACGGACCCTTCTACTCCTCAGTACCGGCAGCGGAATCGTCAGCTAGGCCGGCGGCTCGGTAATGTGCGATTGAGATGTCGATACAAAACGTTCATCGGTGGCTGGTGTGACTTCCTTCTGGCCAGGCCCCGGGAGGCATGCAAGGTCCTGGAGAAGTCGGTATGGAAGGTTTCGAGGGTTGTACTCGAGACTGAACCACATTACGTTATCGTCGCGGAGAAACGCTGATGAGACGGCAAACTAGTAAGAGCTTTTGGGCGGGCAGCCGTCGAGATCCGACAATGCGATTCTCTACTGCGTTACTGCTGGCCACAATGGCCTTTTGCGGCTGCGCCGTGCGTACACCTCGACATTTCAGGTTCCAAGGCAGCGTCCTTTACCCGCCAAATGGCACGAAAAGGACGGCTACTCTGCGTTATTCGTCTACCGCCGCCCGAACGGAACGCGGGAAGGAGTGCGGGTTAACCTCATCTTCATTACGGCTTCGATGGCGCGGAAACACAGCGGAGATCCGGCTGCGCCCCGGCGGTCGGGACCTGTTCTCGGCAGTCGACAGCCTGCGCCAGCGATTTGAGACTGGCAGTTGTCTCGCGCCCGGCGAGAGCTTGGACCTCGTCGCGCAAATTCTCGAAAACGCGCCGGCAGTGAACGGCGTGCTTGTCCCGCTGATGCACGTCGCGGACGGCTACACTGACCTGAAAAGCGGCATTCGGCTTCGAATGCTGTCGCCAATCCTGCCTGATAATGCCGATGGGCTGCGCATTGAGACCACCACATCCCCGGACGGTGAAATTCGGATGATGTCGAACCTGCTTGGTTACGAAACTGCTTGGTATGAGCTCGTCCACGACGCGCAAGGTCGGGGCCTGACCCTTGCTCTCGACCGGGTCGAAGACACAATCGGAAGCGCAAAGAGTCTTCGCGCCGCACCCCGGAAGGATTACCTCAATCGTGTTCAACCGGGTTATCTCCGGCTGCTCCTGCTGACACGCTTATCCAAGGCCGACCACAATATACTCCTGGTCGCCGCACCCTCGCGGGTGCTTCTCGAACAAATAAGCGCACGGTTCGCCAGCGAGCCCTATGCTCCTGTGGGCGGTCTGACTGCGGCGGTGATTCCGCCTGAGGTTGCGCTTGCCGCCATGATGCGCGTGCAGGTCAATGGCCAGGAACTTGACGTGCCGGTCGGATCCACCGTTGCGGAGGTCATACAGAGCTACGACTCCGAGCACAGTCAGGATCTGCCCAAAACGCTCGCGATTTGGAGGCCCTACCACGGGCAGTTGACGCCCGTTCAGTTCGATCCCCGGGATCAGACGATTCTCCGCCTGGCACTGGTGGGTGGTGAGAAACTCACATGGTAGCGATAACCTCGGCGGCGTTGCCAGAATACAGTTTCTGGTGCAGAGGTCACCCGACGGCAAGCACGCGTGCAACAAGAAGGTGGCAGACCGCTGGAGTAAAGGCACTACGGAACGATGCGAAAGACGGTTCCGTCGTCAAACATGCCGCCGCCTGCCGTCGCGCCGAGGAGCGAACCGCCAGTCCCCGGGATGAGAGAGCTTAGGGGCTTGGCGCCGTCCGAACCGTTGAACTCATGGAGCGTGGTTTCCGTCCACGGTTCGCCCGCCGTGGACGGCGGAGACAGTTCGAAGACCGTGCCGCATCCGGAGGAGCCGCAATTGGCGAAAATCAATCGGAACGATTTAACTCGCGGGTGTGCATTCGATGGTCGCGTTGGATGACGTGGTCCAGAACCTCCTCTACGGTTTCCGCGCGGTAGGCGTGAAGTTCGATAGCGCACCAGGTGGCGTTCGAGGTTCCATTGATTAGTACAACTCCGCTGGCTTCGCCCGCCAGTGCAGAGAATGGTCGGCCGCGAAATGAGGGCAAACAGATGGCGATCTTGCGTAGTCCTATACAAACTCGGCAGCCCCTTTACAGCGCTAGCGGCCATGTTCCCGCGCATTAACGCGTTCGCGGATATCCCGTACTAGGGCGTGGTCGTTCGAATAAGCAATTGCGACGTTGTCGCCGTCTTGCGGAAGGTGTTCGAGCAGATGTTTCATTCGAGCAGATGTTTCATGTGAGCCACAGCAGTTCGGGGAGACAGGCGCTGGACAATATGATGGGCCGTCTCTCCAATAATTCGCCCATTGTACCTACCGCTATCGGTCTGGGCGCCGAATGTCCGTGCGGATTCGCCAAGGGCATCCGCCGTTACTTGTTTGGCAGCAGCGAATGACGCCGCCAAGTTGCCAGTGTTCGCCGCACTCCGATTTGGACTATCGTCGGTTTGGCGGGCTTTCTGCCCTACGCCATTCTCATGGAGTGGCCGCCGATGGGCGGCGTCGGCCACTAGCTCTTGATCGGGGTGAAAGGTTTCGACTTCGTCGCGAGTTTCGTTCTGTCCGCGTGGCCTCTCCGGAGACCGCAACGAGCTGGCGGCACCCGAACCCGCCAGTTCCAACGTTTCCGCTCGGGAAACCTCCAGGTCCAGCGATAGAACAAAATCGGTGGCCGCTGATGCCTCGTGCGCCGCTCGGAAGATCTCATTCTTGTCTTCCCGCAAAGCCTTGATCCAGGAACCCACATACGCCGCGTGGTTGGCTGGATCATGCGGGACGCCCAGTTCCGCTGCCATAAAGACGCTGGCCAGTTCGGCCCGGAGTTCCTCCTTCGCATAGTTAAGATCGCCAAAACGGTACGATTCCTGCAGCGTGGGCCGATTTAGACGTGAGGGATGGCCGGTCCAGTGCGCGAGCTCGTGAAGAGCCGTCCCATAATATCCCGGCGCGTCTTTGAAAGCCTCAGCAATACCGCGGACGTGCGCATGACCACGGACCAGATCATGGCGCTCACGCGTGGTGGGGCGGGCCTTCGAAAGCGGCGCAAGTGACGCCATCTATACCCGGCCTTCCGGCTCGCCTGCGTGCCTGCCGGGGCGTGCTCGTCGACAGTAACGTCCTGCTCGACATCGCCACGCACGATCCGAACTGGAGCGATTGGTCCAGTAGAGCGCTTGCCCAGTGCGCCGAGCACAGCACACTCGTTGTGAACCCGATTATTTACGCGGAGGTGTCCATCGGCTTTACTACGATTGAAGCACTGCATGCCGCTCTTCCCGCGGTGTTATACCGTCGTGAAGCGCTGCCGTGGGAGGCGGGCTTTCTAGCGGGGAAATGCTTCCTCGAATACCGCCGCCGCGGAGGTGTGCGTAGTTCGCCTCTGCCCGATTTCTACATTGGCGCGCACGCCGCCGTAGGTTCCCTTGCCCTGCTTACCCGCGACGCGGCGCGCTACCGAAGTTATTTCCCGACAGTCGAGATTCTCGCGCCGTGAACGGCCAACGGATAACGTACTCGTTCACTTCGCCGTGTTTTGGGTACTGCATCGGAGTTATCGGGTGAGCCTATCGCCCCTACGAGCATGCTCGTCCCATTGAGTGTACCGTCGTCCCCCAGTGTCACTCCCATCGGTTCGCTGGGGGGGGGGGGCGGCAGCCTGAACACCAGCCCGGCTCCGTAGCCACCCGCTGTAGTGGCGCCGAAAATTGTCCCATCCTTGCCGAGGGCGAGCTGTCCTAACGGCGCGAATCCGCCGATTTGCCCGGTAAAGCCGTACAGCACTGTCTCAACCCACGCACCGCCGGCCCCCGCGGGCGGCTGGAGGACGAACACCGTCCCGTTGTCGCCAAGCCCTCCGCCGTAGGCGGGGCCGTAGAGCGCGCCGTGTGCGTCAATGGCTAGGCCCGCGCCGGGGTAGGCGCCATCGCCGTTCTGTCCCGTGAAACCATACAGCACGGTCTCAGTCCATGCTCCGTCCGCTCCGGACGCCGGCCCACTCGGCGGCTGCCGCTCAAACATAGTGCCGGCGCCATAGGCTCCGCCGCCTCCCGTCGCGCCGCACCGCAAGCCGTTCGCTGCGATCACGCCCTTGGGCCCGAGGCCGCCGCAGGCAGCGTGCTGCAAGCGTGCCTGCCCCACCACATCTGAATTACGATGGCACTGGAGACATTTCCGAATGATCCGTGCCGCATTTCTATCCTTATCCCTCTGCGCAGCGATTACCGCACAGCAAAGCCCCCTGGTAGGCCGCGTGGGCAACACCGGCTTCGTACAACTGACCGCCGAGAGCTTCAATAAACTGACCCCGCGCGAACAGGCCTTGGCTTACTGGCTGAGCCAGGCCTCCATCGCCACCGATCCCATCATCTACGACCAGATGTCGCGCTTCGGATTGCGGCAGAAGCGCCTGCTCGAATCGATCGTCACGCATCCGGCCGGGGTGCAGCCCGCGGTGATGAAGAAGATCGCCGATTTCACCATGCTGTTCTGGGCCAACAAAGGCAATCACAATGAGATGACCGCGCAGAAGTTTCTGCCCGGCTGCACGTTCGAGGAATTCAAAGCCGCCGCGGGACCGAAACAGGCCGCCGAGGTGGACGCGCTGAAAGATTCGCTCTTCAATACGGAATTCGAACCCATGGTGACCGCCAAGAGTCCGCGCGGCAACCAGGACATCCTGCAGGCCAGCTCCAATAACTTCTACTCGCCGGGGCTTAGCCTGGTTGAGATACAGGGCTTTCACGAGCAATATCCGTTGAACTCACGGCTGGCCAAGATGCCGGACGGCAAGCTGGCGGAGCAGGTCTATCGCGCGGGAACGCCCGATGGCAAGGTTTCGCCGGGTCTCCACGCGGAGTATCTGCGGCGGGCGGACGATGCGCTGGAGCACGCGCGCGCGTTTGCCGATCCGGCGCAGGTGAAGGCCATCGACGCACTGACCCGCTACTTTCAAACGGGCGACCCGCGCGAGTGGGTGCAATTCGGTATCGCGTGGGTCGAGGATAATCCGGTGGTGGATTTCGATAACGGATTCATCGAAGTGTATCGCGACGCGCGGGGAGCCAAGGGCAGCGCGCAGAGCTTCGTCACGGTGACCGATCAGGCGATGGCCGGCCGCATGCGAAAGCTATCCGACAACGCGCAGTATTTCGAAGATCATGCGCCGTGGCTCGCGCAATATAAGATGCACGGGGTGAAGCCGCCGGTGGCCAAGGCCGTGGAGGCGCTCATCGAGACGGGCGATTTTCATGTCTCCACCATCGGCGACAATCTGCCGAATGAGAACGAGGTGCATGAGAAGTACGGATCGAAGAGCTTCATGTTCACGGGCAGCAGCCACGCACTCGATCGCGCCACGGGGTTCGGCCCGCTGGAGGAGTTCGCCGCGTCGCCCGAGGAGGTCGCGCGCGGCAAGAAATACGGCGAAGAGGCGGAAGACCTGATGACGGCGCTGCACGAGGTGATCGGGCATGGCTCGGGCAAACTAAGTCCGAAGCTGACTCACGAGCCCAGTTACTACTTGAAGGAATATTATTCGACGCTGGAAGAGGCGCGCGCGGACCTGATGGCGCTGTGGAACGCGTTCGATCCGAAGCTGGCGGAGCTGGGGCTGATCTCGAATCCGGAGGTGGCCAAGGCCTTGTACGATTCGGCGGCGCGCGCGGCGCTGGTGCAACTGCGGCGGATTCCGCACGGCGACTCGATCGAGGAGGATCATCAGCGGGACCGGCAGTTGATTGCGCGCTACATCATGGATAAGACGGGCGGGATCGAGCAGTTCGACCGTGGCGGCAAGACATACATCGCGGTGCGGGATTACCAGAAAATGCAGGAGGGCGTGGGGCTGCTGCTGGCGGAGTTGATGCGCATCAAGGCGGAGGGGGATTACAACGCGATCAAGGCGCTGGTGGATCGCTACGGCGTGCATTTCGATCCGAAGCTGCGGGACCAGGTAGTGGCGCGCTATGCGAAGCTCGGTCTTCCGATTTACTGGGCGGGGATTAATCCGCAACTGACACCGCAGTTCGCGGGCGGTAATGTAACTAAGGTGACCATGACTTACCCCCGCGATTACATGCGCCAGCAACTGAGCTACTCCGCGGCGAATTCGGCGCCAATGCGTTAGTGTGTGCAAAGGCTGTCCGGCTGGCCGAGGCTGGCGCCCGATGCCTGGTTACACAGCCGCTGGTTACTGAGCCACTGGTTACTGAGCCGCGACTGTTTTACTGAGCCGCGACCGTAAGGGAGCGGATGTGCCGAGCCGCTTGGTTACTGAGCCGCTTGGTTACCGAGCCGCGACCGTAAGGGAGCGGATGTAGCGGATGTGCCGCAGCCTTTTTTCAAATAACCCGCTACAGCTTAAAATCTAAGTTTGGACACCCCATGGCAGTAACCCGCAGCCGGGCCACCGAAAGAGAACCGCGGCCGCGTGGCGGACGGCGCGCCTTCGCCCCGCCGCGCATCGTCTGGCGGCGCCGCGAAGCCCTCTGGATGCTGGCCGCCTCAGCCCTCCTGCTTTTCGGCTTCGTCCGCGTCTATCGCGCCAAGACCCGATCGTTCGCCGAAATCGATGCGGCCCTCGCGAGCAAGCAACTGATCAACCTGAACGATCTTGCCGCCCGCGAAGATCTGCTGCCGGCGCTCGCCATCTTCACCGATCCCGCCGCGCGCGCATTTGTGGCGCGCCGCATTTACGACGCCGCGGGCACCCTGCCCAACGTCGGCGCCATCGCGCGCTTACGCGTCTCCGATGCCGAAGTCCAGGCGGCGCACGGCGTGAAATCCTTCAGCGGACGCCACGCGCTCCTCTCGGGCGAGCAGTTCCGCGCCCTGAAGCCCTCGTTCGTGGTGCGCCGGCCGGCGCAATTCCGCCGCGTATTTCTCATTTGGATCGCGGTGTTCTTCGCCGCATTCTGGCTGCTGCATGCCTGGTGGAGCGTGCGCGCGTTCCCCGGCGACCACCTGCTGCTGCCCTGCCTGTTTGTGCTTACCGGCCTCGGCCTCAACTTGATGGTCAGCCTGCGCGATCCCGTGCGCGATAGCCTGATGTTCGTCGATTTCGCGCAAGGCGTGGCCGCCGGATGCCTGCTGATGGCCATCGCGAGTATGCTCGATTACGAACGCCTGCTGGGCAAACTCAGCTTCGTGCCGCTGCTCGCCAGTTTCGCGCTATCGGCCCTGCTCATCGTGTTCGGATACGGTCCGGGCTCGAGCGACGCCAAGGTGAATCTCTTTGGATTTCAGCCGGTCGAAGTGATTCGCATTCTGTTGATCCTGTTTTTGGCCGGCTATTTCGCGCAGCGTTGGGATATTCTGCGGCACGCCCGCGAGCGCCGTTCGCACCTCGCGCTGTTCAATAAGTTGGGCGGCATTCCGCCTGTCGAATACACCATCCCTATCTTCGTGTGTGTGGCGCTTTCGCTGCTGTTTTTCTTCCTGCAAAAAGACATGGGACCGGCCATGGTGTTCACCTGCCTGTTTCTGGCGCTCTATTCCATTGCGCGCCGCGACACGCTGATCGCCGCCGCCGGCCTGCTGTTTCTGCTCGCGGGATTTGTCGGCGGATATATCGTGCGTCACCCACATACCGTCTATGAACGCGTTTCCATGTGGTCGTCGCCCTGGAATAACGTGATCCACGGCGGCGATCAACTGGCGCAATCGCTTTGGGCTTATTCAACCGGCGGCGTCTTGGGAACTGGCCCGGGCCTGGGCGATCCGGCGCTGGTTCCGGCCGCGCACACCGACCTGATCCTTTCGGCGCTGGGCGAAGAGTGGGGCTTCCTGGGTGTCGCGGCGGTGTTCGCCATCTACGGCTTCATCTTCTATCGCGCGATGCGCATCGCCTTGCGTGCGCGCTCCGATTATGAATTCTTCCTGGCCGTAGGCGTGGCCGTCGCCATGGCTCTGCAGACCCTGTTGATCGCCGGCGGATCCCTCGGCGTGCTGCCTCTCTCGGGAGTGGTCACGCCGTTCCTGTGTTATGGCCGGTCGTCCATGCTGGCGAATTTTCTACTGCTCGCCATGCTGCTTTCGATCTCCGCCCGCCCGGCCGCCGATGCGCAGCGCAACGCGCCCTTCCGCGCGCCGCTCGAAATGGCCGGATTCGCTTTGGGTGCGCTGGCCTTGGTGGTCGCCGGCAAAGCCGCTTACGTGCAAGTGTTCGACAGCGCCGCCATCATGGGCGAAGGCACGCTGGTGGTCGAGGCCGATGGCGCGCGCCGCTACCAATACAATCCGCGCTTTCAGGAGATCGTGCGCGGCATCCCCAAGGGCAGCATCTACGATCGCAATGGACTGCCGCTGGCCACCAGCAGTTGGGATGAACTCGAAAAGCATCGCGCGCAATACCAGCAGCTCGGCGTCAATATCGATCAAGCCTGCGCGCGCACCGAGAGCCGCCACTATCCGTTCGAAGGACTCACTTTCCACTTGCTGGGCGATCTGCGCACACGTATCCGCTGGGGCGCCGGAAACACTTCGTTCATCGAGCGCGATTCGGCCACGAGACTGCGCGGCTATGACGATCGTCCCACCTTGGTGGACGTCGAGAATCCCAAGACCGGCAAAATGGAGCGCGTGGTGAAATACGATCTGCGCGAACTGGTGCCGCTGTTGCGCCATCGTAACGATCCGGATAATCCCGCGGTCCGGCGCGTGCTCGACCGCCAGCGCGATGTCCGCACGTCGCTCGATGCGCGGCTTGAGGTGCGCGCGGGCCAGATACTGAAGGATGCGTTGCAGAAGGCCGGACGGGATAAAGGCGCGCTGGTGGTGCTCGATCCGGCCACGGGCGATCTGCTCGCCGCGGTCAGTTATCCGCTGCCGCCTATCGGTCCGGGCGATGCCGTGCCCGCCGAAACGCAGGACGATGCGGCCAATCCGTATCTGGATCGCGCGCGATATGGGCTTTATCCGCCCGGCTCCACGTTCAAGATAGTCACTGCCATGGCCGCGCTGCGGCGCGATCCTCAATTGGCTAAGCAGACTTACTCCTGCATCCGCTTGCCCGACGGCCGCGTGGGTAACTATATCCGCGGTTCGAACCGGCCTATCCGCGACGACATAGAAGATAAGTCGCCGCACGGTACTCTCGATATGGAGCGCGCTGTAATTGTCTCCTGCAACGCTTACTTCGCGCAGTTAGGCACTTACAATGTCGGCGCGCCGCAGTTATTCGATACTGGTCACTTGCTGGGTATTGCGATGGCCAAGCCGGATACCGCGCAACAACTGCATAAGTCGCTGCCGCAATCGTCTTATGGGCAGGGCCAGGTGGTGGCGTCGCCGTTCCAGATGGCGCGCGTGGCGGCGGCCGTGGCCAATGGCGGCATGCTGCCCGAGGGCCGCTGGATCACGGACTCCAGCAACGACCGTACGTCGCCGCCGCAGGCAGTCATCGGTCCGGACGTGGCGGCCACCTTGGGCCGTTTCATGCGGGAGGTAGTCACCAGCGGCACCGGCACGCGCGCGGCTGCCGCCTCCGTACCCATCGCCGGCAAGACCGGCACTGCCGAACTCGGCAAAGACGCATCCGGCAACGATCAGCCGTCGCATGCCTGGTTCATCGGCTTCGCGCCGTATTCTTCCGGTCGCCGCATCGCTTTCGCGGTCCTGATTGAGAACGGCGTCTACGGCGGCACGGCCGCGGCTCCGCCAGGCGCCGCTCTGGTTAATGCGGCGCAAAGCCTTGGTCTTATCGGGAAACAGCCATGAATTTCTTTTCGGAAGTGGAAAAAACCATCGAGCACGCCTTCCGCAAGTGGACCGCGCGGGCCTTCGGCCCCGCCGATTCCGACGAATTGCTGCTGGTGCATCGCGGCATACTCGAAGAAATCAAGGGCAAGATCCAAATCATCCAGCGCGGCCAGAAGCTGTTCCCGTACAATTATCTGCGCGTGAAACTGGTGTCGCCCGATCCCGGCCGGCGGGCGGTGTTTCAGGCGGCCTTCGCGCAGGATCGCCGCTTGGAGAGCGAAATTCGCGCATCTCTCGAAGGCGCCGGCTGCACGGTGCCCGGCGGGTTCACGGTGGATATCGAGACCGCCGCGGAAGGCCCCAAGGGATTCGAAATCGCGTATGCCATCCGCGAGGTCCCGGCGGTACCCGTAGCCGCCGCGCCGCCCGAATCGCCGGTTACTCCCGCGCAATTGGTGGTCACGCGCGGCAAAGCGGCGCACGACAGCTACACGCTAGATAAACCGCGCACGAATATCGGGCGCATCGAAGACCTATCCGACAGCCAGCAGCGCATCGTGCGCCGCAACGACGTAGTCTTCGAAGAAGGCGCCGACGAAGCCAACGCCACCGTCTCGCGCGGCCACGCGCACATCACCTTCGACCGCGCCGCCCATCAATACCGTATCTGTGACGACGAAAGCGAATACGGTACTCGCATTTTTCGCGAAGGCCGCTCCATCGCGGTCCCCGCAGGCAACCGCCGCGGCGAGCGTCTCTGCCCGGGCGACGAGATCTACCTGGGCAAGGCCTGCCTGCGCTTCGAGCTGTAGGACAGGCCTCCTGGCCTGTCCACGGCGCGCTTCGCGCCGAAGAGCGGGCCTACCAGGCCCGCGCAGGCTACGAGCCTGCCCCACAATGGTGCTAATTGCTAATCTGGTCCTGAATGGTCGAGTGGTCGCCCACATCCTGGAAAACCAAGCCCGCCGGGCAGCAGCCGCAGTACCCGTCCGCTAGCGAGGTCGCGCGCGTCGTCGACGAAATCTCGAAGCTCCCCCCCTGGTCACCTCCTGGGAGATCCACGCGCTACGCACCCAGTTGGCCGAAGCCGCCCGCGGCGAACGCTTTCTCCTCCAGGGCGGCGACTGCGCCGAACGCTACGATCATTGCGACTCGGGCACCATCGCCAACAAACTCAAAATTCTGCTGCAGATGAGCCTGGTGCTGGCGCTCGGCGGCCAACGCCGCGTGATCCGCGTGGGCCGCTTCGCCGGCCAATACGCCAAGCCGCGCTCGGACGACTTCGAAACCCGCGATGGCGTCACCTTGCCCAGCTATCGCGGCGATCTCATCAATTGTCCCGCGTTTAGGGAATCCGCCCGCACGCCCGATCCGTGGCTCATGCTGCGCGGCTATGAACGCGCCGCCCTCACGCTGAACTTCATTCGCGCGCTGGTGAGCCGCGGCTTCGTGGACCCCGCGCGCCTCGATTATTGGAATCTGGATTGGGTGAAAGACTCGCCCATGGCCGAAGAGTACCGCCGCGTGGCCCGCCAGATCGGCGAATCCATCCGCTTCATGGAAAGCCTGATGGGCATGCATCCGGGCGAGTTGCAGTGGATCGATTTCTTTACCAGCCACGAAGGCTTGCATCTGCTTTACGAGCAGGCGCAGACCCGCCGTGTGCCGCGCCAGGAAGGCTGGTACGATCTGTCCACGCATTTCCCGTGGATCGGCATGCGCACGGCCGATCCGGGCGGCGCGCATCTGGAATTCTTCCGTGGCATCCGCAATCCGGTGGCCGTCAAGATCGGTCCCGGCGCCACTCCCGCGATGCTGAAAGAGATTATCGAGATCCTCGATCCGGACGATGAGCCGGGCCGCCTCACACTGATTCATCGCTTCGGCGCCGAGTCGATCGGCCGGTTTCTGCCGCCGCTGATCGAAGCCGCGCACTCCACCGGCAAAGCCGTATTGTGGTGCTGCGATCCCATGCACGGCAACACGCGCACCACCGCGGATGGCATCAAGACGCGCAACTTCGATGAAATTCTGGATGAGGTGGATCGGGCGTTCGATATCCACGCGGCATGCGGAAACCGGCTGGGCGGCATTCATATTGAAGTGACGGGTGAGGACGTAACGGAATGCGTGGGCGGCGCACGTGGCCTGCGCGAGGCCGATCTGAAGCTGGCTTACAAATCCGGGCTGGACCCGCGCCTCAATTATGAGCAAGCGCTGGAGATTGCCTTCTTCGTCTCCCGCAAGTTGAGCGAGGTAGGATAGGCCTCCCGGCCTGTCCACGGCGCGCTTTGCGCGCCGAAGATGCGGGCCTACGAGGCCCGCGCAGGCAGAGTGCCTGCCCCACTTACGCCACTAAATGGATCCTGTTGCGCCCCTCGCCCTTAGCGCGATACAGCGCCTTGTCGGCGGCGTGCAGCAACACCTTGGCGGATTTCTCGCCGTCATATTGCACCACGCCGAAGCTGGCCGTCACCGAGAAAACACGTCCATCGGGTGAATGATATTCCAGGCGTTCCCACTGCTCGCGTAGCCGTTCCATCAGCGGACCGGCCTTCTCGCCTCCGGTATTCGGCAGCACGATGCAAAACTCGTCCCCCCCCAGCCGCCCCGCGATATCGCCCTTGCGAATACCGTCCTGCACCAGTTTCCCGAACGATGCCAGGATTTCATCGCCGGCCGTGTGCCCGTGCGTATCGTTGATGGACTTGAAGCGGTCGATATCGCAGATGCACACCGACATGGGCTGGCCGCTGCGCAGTGCATCGGCGATCGCGAAATCGAGCTGCGTCATCAGGCTGTGGCGGCTCGACAATCCTGTCAGTGTATCGTGGGCGATGCGGTAATTGGCTTTGCGGAAAGCCGCCTCCACCGTCGATAGATCCTGCAGCACTACCGCTAGGGAAACCGATAACAGAAATAGCGCCGCGCCGCAACTGAGAATCACCATCCATTGCAGCCTTACGCTGCTGGATTCCTGCTGGGAGAAGCGTGCGGCCAATACCTCTTGCTCGGCATGTTCCATCTCCTGGATACCCTGCCGGATCTCGTCCATGGTCTGCGGACCGCGGTCGAAGGTGAGGATACGGCGGGCCGCGCCGAAGCCCTGCTCGTGGCCGATTTTCTCGAGCGCCTCCAGCAGATCGAGGCGGTGAAAAATCAAGGGCTCCAGGTGCTCGATGCGCGCAATTTGGCGCGGGTTGTCGGCAGTCAGCTTGCGGACGGCTTCCAGACGGCGGCGGGTGCGGGTCAAACCGGCGGAATACGGGGCCAGATAGGATTCCTGATTCGTGAGCAGGAATCCGCGCAATTCCGTTTCCGCTTCGGTGACACCCGTAGCGGTGGCTTCCAACTGTGTCAGTATCTCGTGGGTATGAGCCACCCAGCGCGCATTCTCAATCAGCTTGGTGGACGCGCGGTAGACGGCCGCGCTGATGCCGATCAGACAAACGGCCAGCCCGGCAGCCGCCGCTTTGATTTCATAGCTTGCCAGCAATCAGTTAAGAATCGCATGCCGCATAATCCCGCTTCTAGTATCTTTTAGTTAATCGATGGCCACCTGCGCGCCTGTCATTGGTAAACTAAGTGAGATCTGTGGGGCAGGCACTCTGCCTGCGGCGGGCTCCCAGCCCGCCTGCGAGGCCGCCCCACAATTGGTCAATTCGCATGAAAGTCCTGCATCTGGATTCCGGACGAGAAATGCGCGGCGGTCAATGGCAGGTGCTCCGGCTGCTGGAAGGGCTGCGCCGCGAGAATGTCGGCGGCACGCTGCTGACGCCGCGCGCGTCGCCGCTTTGGGATAAGGCGCGCGCGCTCGGCCTGGATGTGCGGCCACTCGGTGCATGGCCGGTCTACCGCCTCTCTCGCCAATCGGATTTGGTCCACGCGCACGATGCCCGTTCTCACACGCTGGCCGCCCTTTGCGCTCGCCCGCCGCTGGTGGTCTCCCGGCGTGTAGCATTTCCCATACGGTCGCGCTGGAAATACCGGCATGCCAACCGGTATGCGGCGGTGTCACAATTTGTCCGGCGCGTAATGATCGAGGGTGGCGTATCCGAAGACAAGATATCGGTGATTTACGATGGAGTCTCTGTGAGAGAGGCGGTAGGCCCAGCCGGCACGCCAGCAGATACCGTCGTGGCGCCCGCCACCGGCGATCCGCGCAAAGGTACGGCCCTGGCACTGGATGCCACGCGCCGCGCCGGCGTGGATTTAATCCTCTCGCGCGACCTGGAAGCCGATCTTCCCGGCGCCGGACTGTTCTTGTACCTGACCTATTCCGAAGGCCTGGGCTCCGCGATCCTGGCAGCTATGGCGGCGGGCGTTCCGGTGATCGCCAGCAACGTCGGCGGAATTCCGGAGATCGTGCGCCACGGCGAGAACGGCTGGCTGGCGGAAAACGATGCCGAGCCCATCGCCGCGGCTATCCGCGAACTGCTGGCGAACCGTCCGCTGGCGCTCCAATTGGCGCAGCGCGCGCGCCAAACCGTCGCGGAACAATTTTCGCTCGACCGCATGATTCGCGATACCGTACAACTTTACGGAAAGGTGCTCACTTGCTAGAAGCCTGTCTGGCGCTGCTCTTCGGTCTGCTGATCGGTAGCTTTCTCAACGTGTGTATTTACCGCTGGCCGCAGGATCTTTCGGTGGTGCGGCCCCGCTCGTATTGCCCGGCTTGCAGCCATCCGATCGCCTGGTACGACAATGTTCCGCTGCTCAGCTACGCGCTGCTCCACGGCCGCTGCCGGCATTGCAAGGCGGCCATTCCGGTGCGGTATCCAGTTGTGGAACTGATGACTGGCGTCTTGTTCTTCTTCTTCGTTTGGCGGCTGGGACCGTCGCTGAACGCCCTGAAGTTCTGCTTGTTGAGCGCGCTGCTGGTGGGACTAACCTTTGCGGATCTGGAAGCGCGCATCCTGCCCGACGAATTTACGCTGGGCGGCATGGCGGCCGGACTGGTGCTGGCGTGGTTCGTGCCCGTGAACGACGACATGGCGCAGATGCTGCTATGGATCTTCGGCCTACGCAACAGCCCGCATTGGGCATCCGTGGGCGAAGCGGCTTTGGGCGCGTTAGTGCCCGGATTCTTTCTGTGGTTCGGCGGCTGGCTTTATTTCAAGATGCGCCATCGCGAAGGGTTGGGCTTGGGCGACGTGAAGCTGGTAGCCATGGTGGGCGCGTTCCTGGGTTTGCAAGGCGCGCTGCTGATGTTGATCGCCGGCTCGCTGGGCGGCTCGCTGATCGGCTACGCGTACATCAAAGCGACCCACAAGGATCCCTCCACTTATGAATTACCCTTCGGCACTTTCTTAGGGCTGGCGGGGATCGCGCTCACCGTGGCGCGTTCCCACGCACTGTAGGCACGGGTGTGGGGCAGCCACTCTGCCCAATGTCACTTAGTTTTCCGTCGAGCGGCCGGCGGCATAAATCGTGGGGCGGCCAATCATGGCCGCAGCCGGCTTTTCAGCCGGCTCTTCGACCGTTTGCGAGCGTTTTGGCCGCCTAAAAGGCGGCTGCGGCCATGATTGGCCGCCCCACAATTTTGTGCAGAATTCCATGACTCGAAAACTAAGTGGCATTGGCCACTCTGCCTGCGGCGGCCTCTCAGGCCGCCTCACAGCATCTCGCCCCATGCCAACAGGCGGCCTGGGGAGCCCGCCGCACGGAGGGTGCCATGGCAGATTGCCTGCCCCACAGACTCAACTCGACCGTTTCGCCGAGCGCGGCGCAGTCTGGCTGCGCTTGACCTGCGCGCGCCGCCGCCCCGACGCCAGGTTCTTGGCCGCTTTATCCCGGGCCGCCTGGCTTACCGCAACTTTATTGACCACCTTGATAGCGCCTGCGCTTTTGGCGAGCCGCGTGGCGGTGCCTTTGTGTTGCAGCACGTCGGTTTGCCCCTCGATGGTAGCCACGCCGCCCTGCACGTGGACCTGAAAATGGTGCGTGGAAATCTTGGACGCGGAGAAACGCGCGCGGATGGCTTTCTCGATCTGGGCGTCCGGCATGGCCGCCTGCCTGGGGACTGTGGCGGCGCGGGTGCGCGCGGGGGCCGTAAGAGCTCTGACGGGCGCGGCGGGCTTGGTGGCGGCGTAGCCTGCCCCCAGAACGAGGCAGAATAGGGCGGCGCGATGGCAGCAATTAAGCATTGAGGATCTCCTTAACTGAAAACGTGCAAGCGCGCTGGCTTTCTTCTCAGTCAAATTGCAACAGCCGCGCCAATTTCGCTTGGACTTTCTGCATTGCCGCCGTCGCTGTGGGGCAGGCTCGTAGCCTGCGCGGGCCTCGTAGCCCCGCTCTTTGGCGAGCGAGCTCGCCCTAGCGAGCGTAGCTCTCCAAAACCACTGGCGTTGCGCGGCGCTAATATTGAGGCTGAATTCTATGTCACATTGCGCAACGGGGATTCTCTCGCTAGTCTGGGCCGCTTCCGGGCTTTGGGCGCAAGCCATCGCGCCGCCGCCGCTGGTCCACTTGTACCCGATCGTCCTGGATTCGAGCAACCAGCCGGTCACGGATCTGACCGCCGCCGATTTCAAGATCGCCGACCAAGGTAAATCCCAAACCATCCTATTATTCCATCGCCCCGCCGCGCAGACACCGCCGGCGTCCGCGCCCCACGAGTACACCAACCGCCCCGGTGGCGCGATGCCGCACAGCGTCGCGATCTTGTTCGACCTGCTCAATGAGGGCGATGCCAACCGCACGGACACCTGGCACCTCTTGGCGAAATCCGTGCCCCAACTGGACTCGGGCGAGGGCGTGTACTTCTATATATTGAATCTCAGCGGAGAACTGATTCCTGTCAGGCCCATCGGCGGTCCGGCCGCTCCCGGCGCCAACTGGCTGGGTACATTCGAAAAAGATCTGAACAAAGCCATTGCCGCCGCGAACCTCGCGCGGCCCGCCGGCATCGACCGCGAGGATCGCGCCCGGAGAACCTACACGAGCCTCGAAACCGTGTCGAACCAACTGGCCACACTGCCCGGACGCCGCGACATGATCTGGATCACCAATATGATGCCGTCGATCACCAACAGCATGCCCTGCAGTGGCGATTGGGTGGAGTGCGGCCTGTATATCGCGCACCTGGCCATGACGTTCGAGCATGATGGCGTGGCGGTGAATCCGTTCTTTGCGAGCGGCGCCCCGGAGCCGACGGTCAGTTACGATCTGGATCAGATGTCGCTTCTGACCGGCGGTCACTCGTACTATCTCGAAGACATCCGCGAGGTAATCAAACAGATCGCGCGGAATGCGGTCAATACATACGAGATTGCGTACGCACCGGCCGCGGAAAGCTGGGACAACAGGTTCCACAAGATTCGTATTGCTTGCGAGCGAAAGCATGTGAAGCTGCAGGTGAAAGAACGCTACTACGCGCTGCGCGATACGCGCCCGCCGGCGGACCGCCAGAAAGATCGGTTGATGGCGGCTTATGCAAAACCCTCGGATACGGCGGATATCGGGCTGCGTGTGAAGATGACCCCCGCCGGGGATAGCGTTCATCTGGAGATTCATGTGGATGTTGCGGACTTGCTGCTGCGCGAACAGGACGGTAAATTTTCGGGCGCCGTGACGGTGTTGCTTTCCGATCGCGGCGCCGATCCCGCCGGCGGCCTGCAATTCCGGCCTCTCGGCGAACCTGCCATGTCCACCTTCGCCTTGCAAATGACGCCGGAGCAGCACGCGCGAAAGATGCGGGAAGGGCTCGATTTCGCCCAGGATCACGCCATTAGTGATCGAGTGCAAAGGGTGCGGCTGATGGTGATGGATGCCAACACCAATGCCATCGGATCGGTTACTTTTCCCGTGCGGTGAACCCGGCCAACGCGCTGCGCACCTGGGCTAATACGGCTTCCGGGCGCGGATCGTCCACGCGAATCACGTGTCCCGCGGGACGCCAGCGCGCGAGCATGCGCGTACATGGAAAGCCCGCGAACACGCTGATGAGCGGCGTGCCGCAAGCTGCCGCTACATGCTGGCCGGCGGAATCGTAACCCACATACAGCTTGCTGCGGGCGATGATGGCCGCGAAGCCGGCGAACGATCCGCGCCAGGTTTGCGCTGGCACACCGGAAGCCGCGATGACCCGCTCTACGCGCGCGGCTTCTTCGCCGCCTGCTCCCAGATCCACGCAGAGTGCCGCACCGGTTCCCGCAAGTAGCTTCAGCAAGTCCGCTTCGAATGGATCGGCGATACGTTTGGCTGGATTCTCGCCTACTCCCAGGCTGATGGCTATGCCTCGCTGGGACAGGCCGGAGGTCTGTCCTACCGCGACTGCCACATATGGAGAAGCATCGGGAATGCCGAACGTTTGCTGCGCCCATTGCGCGGTCAGCGTGGGCAGCGGATCGTCGCCATCGCCGCCGTACGCGCGGCTTTCGAAGAAGTAGTAGCGCTCCTCGGGACACACGGGCAACAGACCAAGCTGCGTCAGCCGCGAATCGGGGTCGACCACGATGCTATCGGGCCGCGCCAGTGACTCGCGCAACTCCGGCGCGGCCGCCAGCCGTTCACCGAGCGTGCCGCGGCGATAGTTCACTGGCAGATGCAGAATGCGTGGATCGCCGGCGAATAGCTCCCAATTTTTGCGTGGACCCGCCAGATAGATGGCCGCCTCGGGAAAGCGGCGCTTGGCGGCGTCCAGGATCACGCTGGTCACCGCCACATCCGCGCCCAGCGTCACGCGCGAGAGCACAAAAATCGCGCGCGGCTCGCCAGGCTTGATCCAGACCGGCCGTGGAATGCGAACGCGCCGGTATCGCTCCACCAACTCCGTGCTGTCACCCGGTGCGATGGCTTCCGCGAACAAGCGCGCGTAGGTATCGCAAAGCGCCGCTTCAAATCGGTCCGCCAGGCCTTCGGCGACCACCCGGAACAGCGCATCGGAGCAATCGTCATCCGCCAGCGCGCGCACCAATTCCGGCGGCCACGCCGCGCCGCGCAGGCAGAGGTCCAGTAACTCCGCCGCCCGCTCGTTACACGAAATACTTGCCAACAATCAACTCCAGCTTGCGCAGCGTCGCTTCGGGCACCAGCTTGCGATCCGTAATGATGGCGTGCGCCAGCGCCGATCCGCACTTGCACGTCCGCTCGGCGGGCATCGCCGCCACCGCCGCCGCCACCACGCTGCAAGCGTTCTCGGCGTTCTTCTGCAGATTCGCCAGAATGTCCGTTACCGTCACCGCATCGTGATCCGCGTGCCAGCAATCGTAATCCGTAACCATGGCCACCGTGACATAACAGATCTCGGCTTCGCGCGCCAGCTTGGCTTCCTGCAGGTTGGTCATGCCGATCACGTCCATGCCCCAACTGCGATACAGGTTCGATTCCGCGCGCGTCGAAAACGCCGGACCCTCCATGCACAGATACGATCCGCCCTGCTTGCCAGTGACTCCGGCGGTCACGCATGCCCGACTCACGACATCCGCAAGCTGCGGGCAGATGGGATCGGAAAAGCTAATGTGCGCCACCAATCCCTCGCCGAAAAACGTGGAGATGCGCCCGCGCGTGCGATCCACGAATTGATCGGGAATCACGAAATCGAGCGGCTTGTGTTCCTCCTTCAGCGATCCCACCGCGCTCAGCGAAATGATACGTTCCACGCCCAGCGACTTCAGCGCGTAAATGTTCGCGCGGAAATTCAATTCCGATGGCGAAATGCGATGGCCGCGCCCGTGCCGCGCCAGAAACGCGACTCTGTGTCCCGCCAGCTTGCCGACCACCAGGTTGTCGGAAGGCATGCCAAACGGCGTTTCCACCACCACCTCTTCCTGCGCCTCGAACCCCGGCATGGAGTAAAGCCCACTCCCGCCAATAATCCCAATCTCCGTCTTCACTCTACCTCCCAGTAGGACAGGCCTCCTGGCCTGTCCAGTAGCAGCCTCCACCACCGCCGCCACCAACTCTCCAACCCCAGTCCCATCCAAAGCCACCGTGCGAATAATCGGTGTCGAAAGCCCGTCCCCCCCCAGGCTAAGCATCCCCTGAATCTCGCGCTCCGTTCGCTCCGCGCCCGGCTGGTCCGCCTTGTTGATCGCGAAAACATCCGCGATCTCCATGATCCCCGCCTTGATGGCCTGCACATCGTCGCCCATGCCCGGCACCAGCACCACCACGGTAACCTGCGCCACGCCCGCGATCTCGACTTCATCCTGCCCCACCCCCACCGTCTCGATGATGACGAAATCCTTGCCCGCCGCATCCAGCAGCGCGGCCATATCGGCGGTGGCCTGCGCCAGTCCGCCGGACGATCCGCGCGTAGCCATCGATCGAATGAAGATGCCCGGATCGGCATAATGATCGAGCATGCGGATGCGATCGCCCAGGATCGCTCCGCCCGTCCGGCGGCTCGATGGATCGACCGCCACGATGCCGACGGTGCGGCCCTGGCGGCGTAACTCGCGCGCCATGGCATCCACCAGCGTGCTTTTCCCCGCGCCCGGCGCACCGGTAATTCCGACAATCACCGCGTGCCCCGCGCGCGCCTGCAATTCGTGCAGGATTTCGAGCGCCCGTGGATCGCGATTCTCGATCCAGGTGGCCACGCGGGCCAGCGCGCGCGCGTCCCCCCCCGCAATCTTGCGCGCCCAATCCGTCATCGGCTTTGGAGCAGTTGCCGCGCGATCACCAGCCGCTGGATTTCGCTGGTGCCTTCCCCGATGGTGCACAGCTTCACATCCCGGTAGAACTTCTCCACCGGATAATCCTTGATGAAGCCGTAGCCGCCGTGGATCTGCACCGCTTCGCCGGCCACGCGCACGGCGGCCTCGGAAGCGAACAGCTTCGCCATGGCGGATTCCTTGGTGACGCGCTGGCCGCGATTGAGCTTCGCGGCGGCGCGGTAATTGAGCAGGCGCGCGGCGTCGATGGAGGTGGCCATATCGACGAGCTTATATTGGATGGCTTGAAATTCGGAGATCGGCCGGCTGAACTGGCGCCGCAATTTCGAATAACGCAGCGCGGCGTCATAAGCGCCCTGCGCCATCCCGATGGCCAGCGCCGCAATGGAAATGCGCCCGCCATCCAGCACCTTCAGGCTATCCACGAAGCCCTCGCCGCGCTTGCCGAGCAACTGCGTCTTGGGCACGCGGCAGTTTTCGAAAATCACTTCGCCGGTGGCGCTGGCGCGCAATCCCAGCTTGTTTTCCTTTTTGCCGGGACGAAAGCCGGGCGTACCCTGGTCGATAATAAACGCCGAAATGCCGTGCTGCGCGGCGGAACGATCCGTCACCGCCATGGCCACGCACACGTTGGCGTAGTGCGCATTGGTGGTGAACGTCTTGGCGCCGTCGATGACCCAGCATTCCCCGTCGAGATGCGCCGCCGTGCGCGTGCCGGCCGCATCCGAACCGGCTTCGGGCTCAGTCAGCGACCAGCAGCCAATCCATTCGCCCGACGCCAGTTTCGGAATGTAGCGTAGCCGCTGCTCGTCGGTGCCCATCTTGAAAATATGATTGCTGCAAAGCGACGTGTGCGCGGCCAGGATGATCCCCACCGAGCCATCCACGCGCGACAGTTCCTCGATGATGATGCTGTATTCGATGTAGCCCAGCCCCGCGCCGCCGAGCTCTTCGGGAAAGATGGAGCCCATGTAGCCGAGCTTGCCCAGTTTGCGGACCACCTCCATGGGGAAGATCTGATCTTCATCCCACTCCATCACGTGCGGCGCAATTTCCGCCTCGGCGAATTCCCGCACTTCTTTCCGTAACTGTGCCTGTTCAGGTGTGTATTCAAAATCCATAATGTGGGGCAGGCTCGTAGCCTGCGGCGGCCTAGTAGGCCGCCAGCTTTAAACGATCTCTTCCCGCACGCTATCCCATCTAACCGGCCGTCGCAGCCGATAGCTCTCCACCGCCATGCGGCACGCAATCGACACGCGGAAGCCCAGTTCAAACGGGCAATTCGGCTCGTGTCCCGAGCGGATCGCATCCAAAAAATTCCGCATGTGCGCGTTTGGGGCGGTGCGCGTGGAACCCAGCATCTCCGCGCCATCCGGGCGATTCACCTTCTGCGGCAGATAGCGGATCTGCTGGTTCTTCGAAATGGTGCCGTCGGTGCCCAGCACGTCTTCGCTGCTGCCGAGCTGATTGTTGCCGAAGCACGAATCCCACGAAAACAGAATCTCTTCGTGATGTTCCAGCGCCACGTTCATGGTATCCGGCACTTCGCGCCCGTCTTTCCACAGATAGATGCCGCCCGTCATGTTGGCCGTATGCGGAATCTTCAGCCCCATCACCTTGTACCAGAAGGCCGCCTGATGGCACATGTTCTCATACACGTTGCCGCCCGAGTAATCCCAAAAGAAGCGCCAGTTGACGTAGCGGTTGGCATCGAACTCGCGCGCCGGCGCTTCGCCCAGGAACGACTTCCAGACGATATTCTCCTCGTTCATATCCGGAAAAATCGGGCGCGTCCACTGCGGCTTGCCATGCGGCGTGTTGCGATACATATGCGCGTGAATGGCGGTGATCTTGCCCACACCGCCGGTCTTCAGGAAATTGACTGCATCCGCAACTTGGCCCGACGAGCACCCCTGGTGGCCGATCTGCACGGTGCGTCGTCCCGCATGGCGATACTCGGCGCGCATGCGCTTGGCATGCTCCACGCTGAACGCCATGGTTTTTTCCTGATAGACGTGCTTGCCGGCCTCCAGCGCGGCCACGAAGTGCTCGCAATGCAGATGCTGCGGCGTCGCGATAAGCACGGCGTCGATGGATTTATCTTCCAACAGATGGCGGTAATCAAGATAAGTTTTGGCGTTGGGCGCGAGCGCGCGTGCGTCTTCCAGGCGCTTGGTATAGACATCCGCAACACCCACGAACTCCGTGTTCGGACAGGCCAGCGCCTCGCGCATGATCTGCGTGCCGCGGTCGCCCGCCCCGATGATGCCGAGCCGGATGCGTTCGTTGGCGCCCAACACGCCAGGCGCGGCGATAGCGCCGGCCAGACTAGCCACTTTGCCGATGAAAATCCGGCGAGACTGCATGGAAACTCCTTCGAGCAGACGGGTGGAAGATGTTGCTAAGAACCAGGATAACACTGTGGGGCAGGCACCCTGCCTGCGGCGGCCTCGTAGGCCGCCTGCGGGAACTACTAAGGCTCGGGAATCAGCCCTGAAGACTCCTCATGGAAACCGACCGGAAAAACGTACTCCGTCGCCGGGTCCTCGCCAACCACCTCTGCAATGTCGCGGCGTTTTCGTTCGATCTCGTCCCGAGGATTCACTGATGGAGCATCTCTCAACACATAGGCGTGGCGCCGTCATTGATGGCGCCTTTAAATAGAAGGGCAACTGACTGCGGAGTTTGCCGGGCTCATCTTACCGGCGGATCGCGGCGGCGTCCGGCTCCTCCAACACCGGCGTGCCGGTGATGCGAGAGTAAAGGACATCAGGATCGAGGTCGGCTCCGTTAGGCCAAGTCACGGTGCCCAGGGCCGGGTCAACCCGAACCTGCGCGAAGTAGGCGGGGTCCCTCAGCGGCTCGAATACTCCCCGAAAGCTAAGCACCGGCGCAAGATCGATGGTCCCCTCCACGCCGTCCTCAAACCGAAGGTGCAGCCGGTGGCCGCCGAGCGAGTTTGCCGCAACAATGTCTTTTAGCATATCTTCTCCAGGGACGCGGAACCAGCGCCGCCGAACCGCGGTCCTACCTCATCGGCAGAGCATCATAACGTGTGACTTTGATTTCGTCTTCGTGCCGCCGCGCCTGCGCCAGATCGTACGCTGCTTGAACACGCATCCAGTGATCTGCGTTCGACCAGCCTGCTTTTTCCAGCCTGATAGCCATTTCCGGAGAAATCCCGGCTTGTCCATTGATGACGCGCGATAGGGTGTGGCGGGCCACCCCCAAGAGCTTGGCCCCGTCGGTGACCGTGAGATTCAGCGCGTCGAGGCACGCGTCCTTAATGGAATGGCCGGGGTGTGGAGGGTTTTTCATGGGCATCTCTGGTCTTCCTTCCTAGTGGTAGTCCACCAAATCTACATCGATTGCGTCGCCGTTTTCGAAACGGAATGTCACCCGCCAGTTGCCGGACAATGTAACACTCCAAGCGCCTTTCAGGTCACCCTTCAAAGGATGGAGCCGGTAACCCGGCAGATCCAGATCGGATGGATGATCCGCCCGATCCAGGTGCGCGAGAATGTCGGCAATCCTTTTGGCCTGGTCAGCGCGCACCTTGCTGGGATCTCCTTCCTCGAATAACCGCTTCAGGCCACGATGGCGGAACGTTCTAATCACCTAGTATACCGTACCTTGTACCGGTACAGTTGTCAACCGATGCGGACCACCATGCCGCGCAAATTCAGCTTCTCGACCCCCCTCATGCTAGGATTGATCGAGAAAGCGAGGCGCCAACCTATGTCGAAAGTCATTCGGAATGAGTTTATGGGTAACTGGTTCGTATTTACTCTGCTCTGTCTTACCGTGATCGGGATTCCACTAGCGATTCTATACCTCGTGACTGGCACGCTTCGTGTTGAAACCGAGATGCAGGACCCCGAGCAGTTCATCGCCGCTTACCGGGCAAAGAAACTATAGTAACTCCCGGTACTTCCGCAACAACTCATAAACCACCACCCCGCCCGCCGTCGCCACGTTCAGCGAATGCTTGATTCCCAGCATCGGAATACGCACATGCGTATCCGAGCGCCCCGCGATCTCCGGCCGGATGCCATCCACTTCGTGCCCGAAAATCAGGCAAACGGGAAAGCGTGGCTTCCAATCGAATAAATCCACGGCGTGCACGCTGGTCTCGACCGCGGCCAGTTCATAGCCCCGCGCGCGCAGCGTTTCGATGGGCGCCAGCGCATCCCAGGCGTGCTCCCAAGGCACGCGATCCTCCGCGCCCAGGGCCGTCTTACCGATGGCTTTCTTCGGCGGATGGCTGGTGATGCCGCACAGATACAACTTCTCCACACCGGCCGCATCGGCAGTGCGAAAGAACGCTCCCACGTTATACATGCTGCGGACATTGTCCAGCAGGATCGCCACCGGTAACGTCTTGATATTCTCGTAAGCCGCGGCGGCCCGTGTAACCTGAAAGGGCAGACGCTCCATTATTCCGGATGCACGTCGCGCACGATCACATACTGCGCGTTCGCCACTTTCAACGGCATGCGAAACGTCACGCTGCCGTGCGCCGACACGTTGGCCACATCGGTCGTGTCGGTGCCCACCAAACTGCCCTCTGTATCGGCGAGATAGTAACTCACCTCCGCGGAATCCACCTTCTGATCGGTGTTGTTGCGGACCGTTCCGGTCACCACCGGCTGACGGGCGTCCTTAGTGATCCGGATATTGACTACCTCCAGGTCGGTGCGCGACAAGACGGGATCGGGCACGTGCTTGAGAGTCACTGCCGCGGGCGCCTGGACTTCCGTCAGAGGATGTTCAAAGGGATCTATCTTGTGAAAGCGGAACAGATCGGTGGCGGCGGCGGTAAACAAAATCGCCAGCAACAGCACCGGCACGGCGATCACCGCGGCCACCCGGGCTTTCTGCTGCCAACTGCGATTCGTCAGGTACAGCGGATCGTCGGGGGCCCGGCCGGAAATGAACAGCTCGACGCGCGCGCGCACGGGTTCGATGCGCTTCAGTAACGAATCGAGCAACGTGTTTCCCGCCGCCATGCCGCCTCCTATTATATACCGTGTGGGGCAGGCACTCTGCCTGCGGCGGCCTCGTAGGCCGCCAACTTCTCTTATCCGCGTTCATCTGCGTTCATCTGCGGCCAATTACGGTTTTCCTCCGGCACCGCGCGAAGCACCAAACCCATATTGGCCGCAGATGAACGCAGATGAACGCAGATAAAACTCTATCGCGAACAAGACGACAATATCCTATTATCATAAATAGGAGTAGCAGCCATGTACGTCGATAATTTCCTCCGCACCCAATTCGGCAAACCCTCCGGTCTGTTCGGCGCATTGTTCATGGGGCCGATCCTGAACCTTTCCAACACCCGCCTGGTGAACGCGGCCGTCGAGTTGCTCGATCCCCACCCGCGCGAAAGCGTGCTCGATATCGGATTCGGCGGTGGCCTGTCGCTGGTCACGCTGGCAACCAAAGCCCCCGGCGCGCGCATCGTGGGCGTGGATTATTCCCGCGAGATGGTGGATGCGGCCGCCCGCATGGTGCACGGTAAGGGCCTGGACACGCGCGTTTCCGTGAAGTGGGGCGACGTAGCCAAGCTTCCTTTCCGGCCCGCCACGTTCCACCGGGTGCTCACCGTCAACAGCCTGTACTATTGGCCGCACCTGGTCTCGAGCCTGCGCGAGGTGGCGCGCGTGATGAAGCGCGGCGGACGCCTGGCGGCCGGCTTCCGTTCTCCCGACAGCCTGCGGCCGCTCACCCACGATTGGCAGGGCTTCCGGCTCTACGAACCGCACGAGTTTGCGGACCTCATGGGCCGCGCTGGATTCGACGTGCTGCGAGTGGAGCATCGCGACCAATGGCAGGTGTTCGATACCGTGGTGGTCGTCGGGCAGAAGCCTAATGGCTGAGGCGATAGCCCAGAATCATCTTCACCAGCAGATGATCGGTGCCGCGCGTGACTCCCACGCCCACGCCGAAATTGAACTCCCACTTCGGATTTAGATTCAAATCGATGGCCGGGAAGATGTCCTGCTGCTGGTAGGGCAGGGGATCGAACCCGGTGACCGGCCCCCACGACCCATAATATTCGAGCCCGCCGGCGATCTTGGGAGTGAAATCGTAACTGACCTTGAAGTTGGGCGAGAATTCCACTCCGCGCCGCGTATCCGGACCATGCAGCGCGCGCTCCAGCGCGGGATTGAACGCGCTATACCAGCGGCCCATCTTCTTATCGATGATGGGGCGGATTTCCCAAGTCCAAGTGTCGGCGGAGATGAAGGCGCGCTGGTATCCGATCTCGGTCGATAAGCTCAGCCCCACCGGCAGATGATACCGTTCCGGCACGGCCACGCGCGGCCGGATATGCGTGCCCACCCACATCCAGCCTCCATCCGGCTGATGGTTCGTGAACTGATACAAGCCCGTTTCGAACCAATCGTTCCAGCCGTGCGTGATCTCCAGCGTCTCGTGCCACTGGTGTTCGGTGGGCAGCATGCCGTCGATGATGGTCTTGCTTCCTTCGAATGTGAAATTGGAATGCAGCTCGAACATGGTGTTGTGGGGCGGCACCAGGTCGGAGCCGTAGACTTGGATTTCGTAATTGCCCTGTGCGCATGCCGCCAGAGCCGTGGCGAAGAGGATAGCCAGGAGTCGCAATACTCAATGTAGCTTATGCCGGGCAACCGCTTGCTTACGCGCGCGGCTCAGAAACGCTACTGAGCCGCGACCCCGGCGTTACTGAGCCGCGACCGTAAGGGAGCGGTCCTGCTACCCTCCGCTACTTCCCGCCATCCGCCCCCGGCGCCGTCCGGCTATTGAAATTCTCCTTCGTCCCCCAAACGCTCCGGTCCCAATCGTCGCCAATCCGCGCGAACATCTGCGCCGCGAATTCCTGGTCTTGATTGCGAACAGCCAGAAACGCCATCACGTTCCGCTGGTGATTGATGCTGCCATACAGGTTCTCGATCGCCGCGTAGCCTTCCTTAATGCGATCCCACGAAAGCCCCGGCAACCGGTCTTTCTTGCCGCAGCAGTCCGTGGACTCCGCAATCTCGAAATAAACGAGGTTGCCTTCGTCGCCGCCCACGCGGTCGGCTATGGTCTGGGCGAATTCCTCCGCCTCGCCCGGCTTTCCAAACCATCGCGGCAGAAGATAATTCGCCTGCGCGGTATAGAAATAGTAATAGCCGGGCTCCGTCGAGATGGCGGCCTCCAGAAGCTGGTCCACTTGCGCGCGCGGCCATCCCTGCGCCAGCGCCACCTCCTGCATCGCCCGATACCACTGCGGATCTTTCTGCGCCAACGTCTTGGCGTCTTCCAGCGTCGCGCGCGCTTGCGCGATCCGCTCGCGGTACTGCTTCCATCCCTGCGACGTCACAGTCTTCGCATAACCCAGGCCGCGCGCCTTCCATGCATATCTGGTGTAAGCCCTGCCCAGCGCCACGTGCGGCGTCGGGGAATTGGGATAAGCCGCCACCCAGCGCTGCAACCGCGCCAGATGCGCCGTCCACACATCGTCGGTGGACGTCAGAGAGCCGGGACCTTGCACCACCCCATAAAAAGCGTGCAATTTCCAATCGCCGCTGCGGCGCGTAGCAGAAATCGCGCCTCCGCGGGTCGGAGTCGTAGGCCATGGATTTCGTAATTGCCTTGCGCGTAGGCTGCCAGAGCAGTGGCGAAGGGTATACCCAGGAGATGCAAGGCTCCACATGGCCTATGGGGTCGCCAGCCGAGGCCACTGGCTGCATCCAGGGTTACTTATTGGGCTGAACAGCGCGCGGTCTACCGTCACCCAGAGGCCAGCCAAGCACGAAACATGCGGTCCCGGAAGTGCTCTGGAACCGCCAGCAGAAGTGATTCTACCGGCAGAACTTGCGGGCACGGGCACCGATGCAGTCCCGCTGCGGCCATCACTTCGGAGAAAGTATTAGCCATCGGAGATTCGGACAGGAACAGGAAATGCAGCTTATATGTGGAACGGCACTTCCGACGACGCGGAGGCAGGTCCCGCGGCTCAATTCCCAAAAAAAATCGTGATACCCTAGTCAGGACCACGGAATGCGGCGATACATTAGCCATGAGGAATAATCCGCTTCCCCGACTGGATGAACACCCCGCCGTACGCGAACTGCTGCTGCCCCATTGTCGGCTCGGAAAGGGCGATATTTGGATTGACCCTGTTTCTGGGCACAGTGTCGGGTGCCTCGATGCGGGGAACGCCGAGGACGTAGCTAAAGTTATGGGTAACAGCAGGTCCACGTTGGCAATCCACGACCCCCCCTATAATCAAGTCGCCTTTGAAGAACGAACGGGTGAGGAATTCATCCGATGGTGCCGTCGCTGGGTCCTGAACACGCTGCACTGGATGGAGCCGGACGCGTCCTTGTACGTGTGGCTTGGGGCGGACCAAAACGACGGCTTTCAACCACTCCCTGACTTCATGCTTATGATGCGATCCCTCCCGGTAAATACGCGCAGTTTCATCACCATGCGGAACCAGCGGGGGTACGGCACCCAGAAAAACTGGATGGCAGTCCGCCAGGAACTCCTTTATTACGTGAGAGGCGATCCCGTTTTTAACGTAGAGGCTGAGTACACGGACATTCCGAAGATTCTGCGCGGCTACTACAAGAAGGTCAACGGTAGGCTCACTGAGAACATCGAGCGGAGTAATTCTGAGAACATTCGGGCCGGCAACGTCTGGGTGGACATTCAACAAGTGTTTTATCGGATGGAAGAGAATGTTAACGGCTGTTACGCACAGAAGCCCCTGAAGTGTATAGAACGGATTGTGAGGGCATCGTCGAACGTTGGCGACCTCGTCCTCGATTTCTTCGCCCACTCGGGAACCACCCTCCTGGCCTGCGAGATTTTGCGACGGCGCTGTTTCACCATAGACACGGACCCTGTTTTTTGCGAGACGACGATTCGGCGGCTGGAACACTACCGAAGGACTGGCCGTTTGGGCTGGCAGAACGGTCACGCTTTCGAGAATGACTGCAGCACGTGCTCTGATCACGCTCCTTCAGCGGTGGCGGCAATCGCGGGCCTCGATTTGCCGTCGAATGATGGGGACGATGCAATCCGTGATGAAGGCTCACTTTTTTAACCAATGGAAGAGCTCAAGCGAGAACTCGACGCGCTCATTGCATCATTGCCCGACGAGCAGGAGTTCCGACGCAAGCTGGAGAACTTATTCTCTGTCTACCCATTTAACGAGTTCGAGTATATCATTTCGACGCTCCTCGGAAACGGTATCCTTTCGCTCGATGATTATCTTGGGATGCGCGATAGCTACATAGAGCGGAACGCATTTCTTTACATCTTTGAAATCAGTGGCCCTCGCACGTTCGGCGAAGCATGGGCACAATCGCACTTCAAGGAACTCGTGCCGGAACTCCACAAGCCGTCCAGGCAACTCGATCCAAGGTACTCGGGAGAATACGACTTTTATCTCGACGGAAAAATTAGGATTGAGGTGAAGGCATCACGGGCAGTGGATGCCGACAGTGACGAACCATTATATCTGAAGGCCCTGGCCTCTAACTCCACCAAACATTTCTGGATGAATTTTCAACAGGTGAAATGCGCCTGCTGCGATGTGTTTGTTTGGATCGCTGTCTGGCGAGACAGAATTCGTTACTGGGTCCTATCCTCCCACGAACTGGAAGCGCATCCAAATTACTCGACCGGTCAACACCGCGGAAATACTGGCGAAGGCCAACTGCATGTCCGGCAGGACAATATAAAGGACTTCGATAGATTTGAAGCGCGATCAGACGGGCTTGCCCAAGCGATTCGGGACGCCTACGTAAGGGAACTACAGGCCCGCGGATGGAGGTAAGGCCGACGGCATTCCTTACACCTGCTGATCTCAAGCCAAAAAAGAGATCTCAATCGACGCACCCTTGGGGCATCGCCCTGCCGTACCGTCGAAAATCCGCCGCATGCGCTACCTCTCGCCATCCGCCCCCGGCGCCGTCCGGCTATTGAAATTCTCCTTCGTCCCCCAAACGCTCCGGTCCCAATCGTCGCCAATCCGCGCGAACATCTGCGCCGCGAATTCCTGGTCTTGATTGCGAACAGCCAGAAACGCCATCACGTTCCGCTGGTGATTGATGCTGCCATACAGGTTCTCGATCGCCGCGTAGCCTTCCTTAATGCGATCCCACGAAAGCCCCGGCAACCGGTCTTTCTTGCCGCAGCAGTCCGTGGACTCCGCAATCTCGAAATAAACGAGGTTGCCTTCGTCGCCGCCCACGCGGTCGGCTATGGTCTGGGCGAATTCCTCCGCCTCGCCCGGCTTTCCAAACCATCGCGGCAGAAGATAATTCGCCTGTGCGGTATAGAAATAGTAATAGCCGGGCTCCGTCGAGATGGCGGCCTCCAGAAGCTGGTCCACTTGCGCGCGCGGCCATCCCTGCGCCAGCGCCACCTCCTGCATAGCCCGGTACCACTGCGGATCTTTCTGCGCCAATGTCTTGGCGTCTTCCAGCGTCGCGCGCGCCTGTTCGATCCGCTCGCGGTACTGCTTCCATCCCTGCGACGTCACGGTCTTCGCATAGCCCAGGCCGCGCGCCTTCCATGCATATCTGGTGTAAGCCCTGCCCAGCGCCACGTGCGGCGTCGGAGAATTGGGAAAAGCCGCCACCCAGCGCTGCAACCGCGCCAGATGCGCCGTCCACACATCGTCGGTGGACGTCAGAGAGCCGGGACCTTGCACCACCCCATATAATGCGTGCAATTTCCAGGCGCCGCCGCGGAAGCGCGATTTCTGCGTGCGCGCGGTTTGCGCGATGGCTTCCAGCTTCGCGAAACTCTCGGTATTCAGGAGTCCGCGAACCATGGTCTGGAAACTGTGGGCTTCCTGGGAATCGAACGCATTAGACGCGCTCAGTGGTTCGGCAGTGCCTTCCTCCGCAGCGGGAGTAGATTGCGCCGCCACATAGCCGCACCCCAGCGCCGTCAAGGCAAGAGCGCCGAATACATTCCGGTACATCCACACCTCCGCCAAAATCATACCACTCCGGGGCAGCGCCCGGATGTTACAACCGTCCGCCCATCAACGGCCGATCACCACGCCCACCGCCGCCGGCCGCACGTCCAGCCGCTCGATGCGATGGCCCAACGCAAATGGCTCGCCCACCTTGGCCGACGGGTAGGCGTGCATCACGTAACTATGAATCAGGAAATCCAGCAGACGGCCCTCGATGGCCACACCGGATATCTCCACCTGTTGCACATCCACTGTGGCCGTCCCCCCCGACGACCGGATGCGCGCCGTAATGGTTACGGGCCGCTCGCCATCCAGCAAGTAGGACATCAGCGCTCCCGGCGGCCTGCCTTCCGCGCGCGCCAACTTGCCGAAATCGATCAGCGCGGTGGCCGTGGCGGTTCCGTCACCCAATTCCAGCCGGGGATTGCGAACCCCATCGGGCGCCACCTCGGCGACCTCCTGGCGGGCATAGGCATTTAACTCCGCCGACGTGAGAACCACGCGCGCACCCGCCTTCAACCGGTCGCCTTCAATCAAGGAGACTTTGTGGGCAGCGGCCTGGTAGTCCGGAGACGCATCCGGCCGCAGCGGCGCCGCGATGAGCGCCAGGCAGGCTCCACATGCGGCAATCACGCGCCGGTCCATATCACCAACAATGACGTGCAGCGCCCCCCATCCGTTGCGCAAGTGGGGCAGGCACCCTGCCTGCGGCGGCCTCCCAGGCCGCCTGCTGGTACTCCCAGTCGGGTCAAGCCACCCAGTCGATCTGTGGAAAACGACGCAAGAGCCGCATCTGCACGTTTTAATTCAATTGCTTATAACATGGCGCGACGCGTGCACAGGGCGTCCCCGGAAGGTGCACTATGCATACATTCGGCGCGGGCATCACCGTGTGGGTCGCTTTCGTTCTGCTGGCGATCCTGGTTTTGCTCGTGGAAGTCTTCGGCCGCGCGTTTCGGAAGTATCGTGGCGACCGCGTGATTACCTGTCCCGAAAACCACCGCCCCGCCGGTGTCACGGTGGATACCGGCCATGTACTGCTGACCACATTCGAGGGCAAGCCGGACCTGCGCCTGAAATCCTGCTCGCGATGGCCCGAGCGCCAGGATTGCGGGCAGCAGTGTCTCAGCCAGATCGAAGCCTCCCCGGAAGATTGCCTGGTGCGCCATATCCTGACTCAGTGGTACGAGGGGAAGAACTGCGCCATCTGCGGCAAGCCTATCGGCGAGATTCATTGGGCTGATAATGAGCCCGCCCTGCTGAGCCCCGCGGGTCACACTGTCGAGTGGCGCGAAGTGGCCCCCGCGGATGTGCCGGACGTCCTCGCCACGCACAAACCCGCCTGCTGGAACTGCCATGTGGTGAACCGCATGATGGGTGAGCATCCGGAACTGGTCATCAACCGCGCCCGCCGGGCTTAAAAGCCGTGGCTGGTGGCTGGTGACTGGTGGCTGAAAAAACCGCTCCCTGACGGTCGCGGCTCAGTAAACCCCGCGACATTGCTACGGCCGTTACAGAGCCGCGACCGTCAGGGAGCGGTTTCCCCAAACCGGTTAAGCGCCCTCGCCCACTTTTCTTCCTCGCACCCGTTCTTCAATCGCGCTATGCTTGGTTATTACCCGCTGCGGTGTAACGGCGGGCATAAGGAGCCTGATCCATGAGCCTGAAAATCAATGTCCGCGAGAGCGGCAACGTTGTGATCCTCGACCTCATCGGCCGTATTACCATCGGCGAAGAGGTGACCGCCCTGCGCGATTCCATCAAAGAGCATCTCGATAGCGGCCAAAAAAATATTCTCCTCAACCTCGCCGAAGTGAGCTACATCGATTCCACCGGCCTGGGCCAGTTCGTGGGCAGCTTCGCCACGGTCACCAGCCACGGCGGCCAACTCAAACTGCTCAACATGCAGAAGAAAATGCATGAGTTGATGCAGATTACCAAGCTGATCACCGTCTTCGAGACGTTCACCAGCGAACCCGCCGCCGTCCGCAGCTTCTCGACCGCCGCCTCTGCATGATGGCCGCGGCCGAGCGCCCCAATTTGGCTTTGCCAATTTGTCAAGTAAAAGAAAATAAATGACTAATTGGCTTTGTTCGGCACAAAAAATATTTCAGGAGCCAAACCGGGCGATGCACAAAACTGCATATTTCTGCACAAACAGCACAAAGCGCCCAGGGCCCCGTACCCGGCTGCGCAGCGCGCTGCTCCTCCTCTTTATCGGAGCCCTGCCGCTCGGCGCCGCCACCTGCGAGAGCCTGACTGCCACCCCGCTACCCGACACCACCATCACCGTCGCCCAGTCGATCCCGGCCGGGTCCTTCACTCCGCCCTATGGCAACCCCATCGGCAAGCTGCCCGCCTTCTGCCGCGTCGCCGGGGTCATCAAGCCCACGCCGGATTCCTACATTCGCTTTGAAGTCTGGCTGCCTGAATCCAACTGGAACGGCAAATTCCTGGGCGTCGGCAACGGCGGATTCGCCGGCTCCATCGGCTTCAGCTCCCTGGGCGACGATCTGAAACGCGGCTATGCCACCGCCGGCACCGACACCGGTCACGAAGCCGACGGCGAGGATGCCAGTTGGGCCTATCGTCACCCCGAAAAGGTCAACGATTTCGGCTATCGCGCCCTGCACCTCACCACGGTCAACGCCAAGAGCCTTATCGCAGCCTTCTATACGCAACCCTTGCAGCACGCCTACTTCGATAGCTGCTCCGATGGAGGCCGCGAAGCGCTCATGGAAGCGCAACGCTTCCCCGCCGATTACGATGGCATCCTGGCCGGAGCCCCCGCCAACTTCTGGACCCATCTGTTGGCGGCGGGCGTCGATATCAGTCAGACTATCTATACCGACCCCGCCGCCTACATCCCCGGCATCAAGTTCCCAGCCATCGCCGCCGCCGTCGTGGCCGCCTGTGACTCACTCGACGGCGTGAAAGACGGCATTATCAACGATCCCACCCGTTGTCGCTTCGATCCCGCAACGTTGCTGTGTAAAGGCGCCGACGAGCGCACCTGCCTCACCGTCCCGCAAGTCGCGTCTCTGAAGAAGCTTTACGCTGGTGGACGTAACTCGCATGGCGACAGCATCCTTCCCGGCTACGCGCCCGGCGCCGAAGACGGACGCGGCGGTTGGGTGCCCTGGCTGATCGGCAACGGTCCCGGCGGCAGCAGCAGTTCCGTTTACCTGGAGAATTACTTCCGTTATATGGTCTTTGAGGATCCCACCTGGAATCCACTCACTGCCAAAGTCGATACCGCCTTGCATACGGCCGACGAAAAGACCGCGCACGCCCTAAATGCGACCGACACCGATCTGCATAACTTCCAGGCCCGCGGCGGAAAGCTGATTCTGTATCACGGCTGGAACGATCCGGCTATCCCTTCCGTGAATACCATCAACTATTACAACGGCGTCGTTCACGCCATGGGCGCGGCCGCCGCCGATAGCTTCGTGCGCCTCTACATGGTCCCCGGCATGCAGCATTGTTTCGGCGGGCCCGGCCCAACTTCGTTCGGTCAGTTCGGCACCACCACCGCCAAAGGTCCGGCCCATGGTATCTACCAAGCCCTTGAAGATTGGGTGGAAAAGGGCCAGGCGCCCGGTTCTATCGTCGCCACGAAGTACACCGACGATAATCCATCGAAACCACCCGCCATGACTCGCCCGCTTTGTCCGTACCCCCAGGTCGCCACTTACAAGGGCGCCGGCGACTCGAATGACTCCGATAACTTCGACTGCAAATAAGGTAAGTGACCGTCATTTACAGAGCCGCGACCGCGAAGGTTACTGAGCCGCGACCGTCAGGGAGCGGTTTCCCCAGAACACCCCAGTGAACCGGCGCGAAACGCGCCCCCGATGTTATCCTAAGTGATTGGAGCATAACACTTGAGCCGCATTTTTCTGGCCTTCCGGGCCTTCTTTGCGATCCTGTTCGGCCGGCCCCTGCCCGCGGAGCTTAAACCCGCCGCGCCCAAAGCGGCCGCGCCCGCGAAGCCTGCGCCCCCTCCGCCGCCGAATCCCGCTTACGCTCTGCAACTGCTGGCCATCCTGCAGCGCGATGCGCGCCTGCTCGATTTCCTGATGGAAGATATCGCCGCGTTCGACGATGAGCAGATCGGCGCCGCCGTGCGCGGCCTGCACGATCAGGCGCGCGATTCGCTGGCCCGCTATCTCAGCTTGCAGCCGGTGATCGATGGCGTGGAGGGCGCCTACACGCGTTCCGCGAATGCCGATCCCGCCGCGGTAAAGTTCATCGGCAACGTGCCCGCCACGCCGCCCGAAGGCGGCACGCTGCGTCACAAAGGCTGGCGCGCGGCCAAAATGGATCTGCCCACGCTGAATCCCAAGCAGGACGCCTCCATCATCGCGCCCGCCGAAATCGAGATCGAATAGCGCCGCCCGAATGAGCAAGATGGAACCTCGCTACGTCATCGGTATCGACCTCGGTACCACCAACTCCGCTCTGGCCTACGTCGAGTACCAGCCGGATGCCGATCCATTCGCGCAGCCGAGGGTGGAGCTGCTGGGCATCCCGCAGCTTGTGAATCCGGCGGAAGTGCGCGACGAAGACCTGCTGCCTTCGTTCCTTTATATTCCCGGCGCGACCGATTTCCCGGCTGGCGCGACAGCTCTGCCTTGGGATCCGCAGCCGGAAACCATCGCGGGCCGGCTGGCGCAGAAACGCGGCGTGGAGAATGCCGGCCGCCTGGTATCGTCCGCCAAATCGTGGCTGTCGCATGGCGGCGTGGATCGCACCGCTCCGCTGCTGCCCTTCCGCGCGCCCGAAGGCGTGCCCAAGTATTCGCCCGTGGAGGCCAGCCGCCGCTATCTCGATCATCTGCGCCACGCGTGGGACAACAAGATGCCCGACACGCCGTTCACCGCGCAGCATGTGCTGGTGACCGTGCCCGCTTCGTTCGACGCCGTGGCTCGCGACCTGACGCTGAAGGCTGCCGAGCAGGCCGGTTATCAAAACGTCACGCTGCTCGAAGAGCCGCAGGCCGCCTTCTACGCCTGGATCGAACGGCATCCCGATTGGCGCGAGCGCGTGGCCGTGGGCGATCTGATCCTGGTGGTGGATATCGGCGGCGGCACCACCGATTTCACGCTCATCGCCGTCACCGAGCAGGGCGGAGAACTGACGCTCGAACGCGTGGCGGTGGGCGAGCATATCCTGCTGGGCGGCGATAACATCGATCTGGCGCTGGCGCGGCTGGTGGCGGATCAGCTTGCGCAGGCGGGCACCAAGATCGACAACTTCCAGCTTCAGGCGTTGTGGAACAACTGCCGCGCCGCCAAAGAGAAGCTGCTCGACCCCGGCAACAAAAAGGACGAAGCGCCGGTGACCATCCTGGGGAAGGGAACCGGAGTGGTGGGCGGGTCGATTAAAGCCAAGCTGCAGCGCGCCGATCTGGAACGTCTGCTGACGGACGGATTTCTGCCCGCCGTATCGAGCCAGGATATGCCCGCGCGGCAGCGGCGCAGTGGGTTGCAGGAAATCGGGCTGCCCTATGCCGCGGATGCCGCCATCACGCGCCACCTGGCGCGCTTTCTGCGACAACAGGCATCCACCGCGGAACATGGCGGAGTGCGCCGCGGACCCAGCGGGCTGGCTTGTCCGACGCACATTCTGTTCAATGGCGGTGTGCTGAACGCGGCGCTAATCCGCGAGCGCCTGCTGGGCGTGTTGAATACCTGGCTGGCGGAAGAAGGCCTATCGCCGGTGAAGCCGCTCAGCGGTGAGGACTTGATGCACGCCGTCTCGCGCGGCGCGGCGTATTATGGGCTGGCGCGGCGCGGCCGTGGCGTGCGCATCCGCGGCGGCGTTCCGCGCACTTACTATGTGGCCATCGAGAGCGCCATGCCTTCCGTGCCCGGCTTTGCCGCGCCGCTCAAAGCGCTTACCGTAGTCCCGTTCGGCATGGAGGAAGGCACCGATCTGCGCATTCCCAACCGCGAGTTCGGACTGGTGGTGGGCGAGCCGGCCGAGTTCCGTTTCTTCACTTCCGCTGTGCGCAAGAACGATCAACCAGGCGATTTGATCGAGGACTTCGGCGACGAGTTGGAAGAGTTGGCGCCCATGGAGGTGAATCTGCCCGCCGAGCAGAACGCGGCGGATGTGGTGCCCGTGTCGTTTGAGACGGTGGTCACGGAAACCGGTATGCTGCAATTGTGGTGCGTGGCGCGGGACGGGCGGCGCTGGAAGCTGGAATTCAATGTGCGGGAGCGCATCGCGTAAACTCCGCACAACCCAGCCCACACATGGTTGCCGCGGCGGTTGCCGTGTGATGTAGTGTTGCCATGAAACGACTCGGATGGGCGATTCTCCTGGCTGTGCCTCTCGCCGCACAGGTGCGTATCGCGCAACACGGCATCGAATACATCACAGTCGAGATCGCCGGCAAGCCGTTCACGCAGTTTTTCATCGGTCCGGAAGTCAACAAGCCCTATCTGCATCCGCTGCGCTCTGCCAGCGGCAAGATCGTGACGCGCGGCTATCCCATGGAAGACCTGCCGGGCGAGTCGCACGATCATCCGCACCATCGCGGATTGTGGTTCTCGCATGGCGACGTAAACGGCTACGATTTCTGGGGCAATGAAGGCCGCGGCGGCAAATTCGGCCGCATCGTGCTGGTGAAGGTCGACGATCTATCGAGCGGCAAAGATTCCGGCACGATCTCCGCGACCTTCAACTGGTGCGACCCCGCCGGCAAGCCTCTGCTCACCGAAGCGCGCCACATGATTTTCTATAACCAGCCCAAGTTGCGCACCATCGATTTCGATATCACCCTGACGGCGATTGAAAAGGTCACGTTCGGCGACACCAAGGAAGGGACATTCGCCCTGCGCGTCGTATCCGGCCTCGAAGAGCCGCGCAGCCATGCCCCCGCCGAGCCTCCGCGCACGGGTCATATCGTGGATTCCCTCGGGCGGGAAGGCGAGAAACAGGTGTGGGGAAAGCGCGCCGATTGGGTGGATTTTTACGGCACGGTGGATGGCGAGCCGTTGGGTATCGCCATGTTCGATTATCCGGCGAATCCCCGGCATCCTACCTGGTGGCACGCCCGCGGCTACGGATTGTTCGCCGCGAACATCTTCGGTCTGCACGACTTCGAGAACGACAAGAGCAAAAACGGCAGCCTCACGCTGGCTCCGGGCGAAAGCTTGCGCTTCCGCTATCGCGTGATCATCCACCCCGGGAACGACCGCAGCGCACACATCGCCAAACTCTACGCGGACTATAGCGCCGGCAGATAGAAACGCCTACCTTTTACACCTGGGTAGACGCGGCGTCGGCCGTGGCTGTAATGGTAGCGGCATTCACCGCAACACGGATGCCAATGTTGGTTGTGGAGTACACTTGAGGGGACGCAGGTTCATTCCATATGGCAGAGAAACCCGAGAAAAAGGATAAGAAAGACAAAGCGACGGCCGCCAGCGAAGCGCCGGTAGCCGCCGCGCCAATCGAGAAGAAGGATAAGAAGAAAGAGAAAGCGGCGACCGCCAGTGAAGCTCCGGTAGTCGCCGCGCCAGTCGAGAAGAAGGATAAGAAAGAGAAAGCGCCGGCCGCCAGCGAAGCGCCGGTAGCCGCCGCGCCGGTCGAGAAGAAAAACTCGCCTCCGAAACTGAAAATTCCCCAACTGGCGAAAAAGAACAAGTCCCGGCTGCCGCGGCGCCAGAAGAAGGCCCTTCAGAAAGCCGCCAACAAGTAAGCGCGGCACCGCCTAAACCTCGGCTTCCCCGAACTGGCACGGGTGGCATGGGTTGAACGATTGCGAAACACTCTCAGGCCAGCTACAATTCATCGCATCGGCGCAGTTCCGCGAGTTTGGTGCATCGCCATGCCCAGGTTGCCTTTGCCGTCGACGGCCAAGGCTTACTCGGCCGAAGCGATCCCGTGCCGGATGGCGTACGCAGTCAGAGCGGCGTCGGTGTGCATCCCCAGCTTTTCGGTGAGTTTCTGCTTGTGATATTCCACCGTCTTGACGGAGACACCGAGGATTTGGGCGATTTCCTTGCGAACGCGCCCTTCCGCCAGTAACTGGAGCACCTCGCGTTGCCTGGGGGTGAGTTCGGCAGAGAGCTTTTTCGGCCGCCGCAAGAAAGCCGGCATTTCCGTGCCGAGGCGCTTTTGGATCTGCAAACTGAGGTAGCTCCGGCCGCCATCCACTTCATGCAGCGCCGTCACGAGTTCGGTCGCCGCCGACTGTTTCAGTACGTATCCGGATACCCCCGACTGGAAAGCCGCGCTAACAAAACTGAGGTCCGCATGCATGGTGAGGATAATCAGTTTCGCGCCGGGATTGGATTGCCTCAGCCGCCGCGCGGCTTCGATGCCGTTCAGGCCGGGCATGGAAATGTCCAGCAGAATGAGGTCTGGCTGGTGTTTCTCAGCCGCTTCCAGAACCGCCCGGCCATCGGCGGCCGTCGCCACCACGTCGAATTCCGGCGCCAGCAGGGCCTTCAATCCTTCGAGGAGGATGGTGTGGTCGTCGGCAAGCAACAGCCGCGGCTTGGTCATGGCGTGCTCGATTCCGCCGCGATCGCGGGCGAGCTTGTCTCAAGAGGAATCCGGATCTCGATGCGGGTTCCTTCGCCGGGCTTGGGAGCGATCGAAAACGTCCCACCCAGGTGCCGCACCCGTTCCTCCATGCTGATCAGCCCGAGCCCTTTTCCTTTCACCTGGTCCAGGTCGAATCCGTGGCCGTCATCCCGGATGGCGGCGTGCAAGGCATCGTCACGGCCGGAGATCGATACCACGACGCGCTTGGCCCCGGAATGTTTGGCGACATTCCCCAGCGCCTCCTGGACTACACGATAGACGCACAAGGCCACCCCGGACGGGATTGCCCCAGGCAGGGCACGCGCTGTCAACTGAACTTTAATCTTCCTAAGTTTGGAAAACTCCTCGCAGTACGCTCGCAGGGCTGGTTCGAGGCCGAGATGCGTGAGCATGAAGGGGTGAAGGTTGCGGGCGGTACGGCGGAGATCCTCCGATAGCGCCTCCATCTGCGTCTGCAACTCCCCCAGTTTGCCGTGCAGTTCTTCGGGCGAGATTCCGCGCGCCTGATGCAAAACCTCCAGTTGAACGCCCAGCGCCGCCAGTCTCTGGCTGATGTCGTCGTGAAGCTCCTGCGAGACCCGCCGGCGCTCCTCCTCCTGGGCCTCCACCAAGCCGGCTGTCAGCGTCCGCAGTTGCTCCTGGCTGTGCCGGAGGATCTCAGTTTGTTGCAGGGCTTTTTCGGCCAGCCTCGCATCGGTGACATCCACGCCTACCCAGACCAGGTGCCGAGTGGCGCCCTGCGCCTCGGTAACCACCGTGCTGGACCAGGAGATCAAATGCCGCTGGCCGCTCCGGTCCACCCAATGATTCTCGTGTTCGCGCGTGGAGTGGCTCTCCGCGAGCTCCTTGTACACCTGTTTGACGGCTTCGATTTCTTCGGGAGGCACCAGCACCTCCCAGACGGGCTTTCCCACCACCTCCTCGAAGGAGTACTCGCTGAGCCGGCGGCAGGCGAGGTTGAACCGGGCGATGTGGCCCTCCATGTCGGTGACCATCACCAGAGCGGCCGCCGATTCCAGCACCGCCGCCGTGAAGGTCTGCTCGCGCTGCAAATCGAGATGGATGCGCTTGGCTGCGTCGATGTCGATAAAGGTCATCACCGCGCCGTCAATCTTGTTGTCCAGGGTCCGGTACGGCCGGACCCGCATGGAATACCAGCGGCCTTCCCGGTCCTGAACCTCCCGCTCGCGCATACTCACGGTATCGACGACCTCGGCGACCAGGCTGGCGAGGTCCGGCACGTCTATGTTCGGCCGGAGGTTGACGATGGGGCGCCCCACGTCGCCGGGCAGCAAGTTCAGCAGTTTTTCGGCTTGCGGGGTGAAACGCCGGATGCGCCAGTCGCCACTCAGCATCAGGATGGGGATGTTGACGCTACCGATCAGGTTGGTGAGATCGTCGTTGAGCTGCGCCAACTCGAAGTTGCGGTTCCCTAGTTGCTCGTTGACCGTGACCAGTTCCTCGTTCGTCGACTGCAGCTCCTCTTTGGCCGTTTCCAGTTCCTCGTTGGTGGATTGCAGCTCCTCGTTGCTGGAAAGGGCTTCCTCGTTGGCGGATTTCAGTTCCTCGTTGATGGCTTCCTGCTCCTGGATCATCGACTGGAGGGACTCCTTGGTCGCTTGCAAATCCCGGCGCAGGCGAGCGTCCTCTCGCGACTGCCGCGTGCCGCTGGCCGGCGCTTGGCCCCCTGCTTCCGAGCCGGCCGGCTCGCGCCGGCGTTTCCTGGAATAAGATCAGAAAGAAACGCTCGCCCAGATCGCTCTTAATCGGAACCACCTCCAGGGATACGTCCCAGGGATGGCCATCGCGCTGGAGCCGGATGCCTTCCTTACGAACGGCGATTTCCTGTTTTTTTGAGTGGTGCAGGGCCGTGCGCAGTTCCACGGCTAATTCCGGGCGCACCATGCGGAGCAGGCCCAGGCTCGCCTGGCCCGGCGGAGGAGAAAGGTAGGAGCTCGTTTGCCCGCGGAAGTGGAGTATGTGCAGGTTCTCATCGACGACGAGGCCCGCCGGGGCGTATTGGCTGAGGACGATCCGGTCCGCTTCCCTCTGCACGTCGAACCGCACCTGCGTTTCCGGTTTCGCAGCGTCCGCTCGCATGGCTCTCTCGTAACTCGCGGCGGTGGAAAGATCGAAAACTCGGCCGGGTTCGCCAGGCCTTTTCGAACAGATCTTGTGCTCCCGGTCGATCACTGTGAAGAGGTCCGCGAAGCCGCTGATCGATTCCGACTTCCCCTGCATTAGGAAGCCGGTGGGCTTGAGAGCGTAGTGGAAGATGGCCATGACCTTCTTCTGGAGCACCGGCCCCATGTAGATGAGCACATTGCGGCAACTGATGAAGTCCAGCCGCGAAAACGGAGGGTCCTGGGAGAGGTCCTGCCGCGCGAAGACACACATCTCGCGCAACGATTTCACGATCTGGAAGCCTCCCTCCACTTTGACGAAGAAGCGCCGGAGGCGCTCCGGGGAGACCTCGCCGAGGCTGCTCTCGCTATATAGGCCCGCGCGCGCTTTGTCGATCGACACGGCGCTGATATCGGTGCCGAAGATCTGAATGGGCACGCTGCCGACGCGGTCGCCGAGGCATTCCAGCAGGACCATGGCGATGGAATAGGTCTCTTCTCCCGTGGAACAGCCAGGAACCCAGATACGAATCGACTCGCCGGGCTGCTTGGTGTCGAGAATCTTGGGGAAGATCCGTTCCGCCAACGCCTGGAACGCTTCCGGCTCCCGGAAGAAGCCTGTCACGTGAATCAGGATATCTTCGCATAAGGCTGCCGGCTCGGCGGGGTTCTCGTGAAGGAACTTCAGATACTGCTTGGGACTTTCCAGTTTGTGAAGGAGCATCCGGCGGGCGATCCGCCGCTTGATGGTGCTGTACTTGTAATACGCGAAATTCACTCCGGTCGCCCTCTGGAGGACGAGGAAGATCTTGTGCAGGACGTCGTCACTACCGTCCGTCGGCTCCTCGGCCTGCGCCGGCCGTTCCAAACCCAGATAGGGATGCCGGCCAATGCGCGCCAGTTCGTGGGCTATACCCTCCGGCGGCAGGACGAAATCCACGCACCCGGCGGCGATGGCGCTGCGTGGCATGCCGTCGTACTTCGCGCTTTTGAGGTCCTGGGCGAAGGTGATGCCGCCTTCGGTTTTGATGGCCTTCAGCCCCATGGTTCCGTCGGAGGCGGTCCCGGAAAGAATCACGCCAATCGCCCGATTGCCCCGGTCTACGGCCAGCGAGGCCAGAAAATAATCGATGGGCAGGTGCTTGGCAGCCGGCTCCCCGCGGGCCATGAGGTGGAGCGTCCCGTTCCGGATCCCCATAGTCTTGTTCGGGGGGATGACGTAGACATGATTCGGCTCCGCCGGCATGCCCTCTTCCACTTCCGCGACCGGCATCGCGGTGGCTTTGGAGAGCAGCTTGGCCAGCAGGCTCTCATGTCCGGGATCGAGATGCTGCACCAGTACCAACGCCAGGCCCGTATCCGAAGGCAAAGCCGTGAGAAGCTGCCGGAAGGCTTCGAAGCCTCCCGCCGACGCTCCCACGCCCACGATTGGCTGCGTTTTTTCCGGGAGGGAGATTTCAGCCGGGTGGGGGGGGCCCTTCAGTTCGACCTTCGGGCCGGGCTTCGGTCGAGGCATCCTCTCAGGCGATCCCTTCGCCTGCGGCCGAGTGTTCTTTCTGGGTCGCGCCGAACTTTTGCGAGCCGTAATCTTCCTCCTAAGTCTGCCGCTCGACGGGGGGCGTGCGACCATTTTCTCTCATAACAGCCCATACATGGTAATAAATCTCACTTGCAGAGGCGGGGGTGCCAAGTGCTTAACCGTTGTGGGGAAACCCTGCGAAATCATAACATCCGTTACAGAGCCGCGACCGTCAGGGAGCGGTCACTTGGCTCAGAATCCCCAAAACCGTTAAGCACACTTAGGCACCCTCCTAGTTCCGCGATTACACACCCAAACCTTATCATCAAAAAGGCGACGATTCATCGGACGTACGCGCGCTTCGCTCTTACCCATCGCTGGGTAGGCGATCGCTGCAAAACGGCAAAGCACTGGCTAACTGCTGGACCTGGCTTCGTCAGCTAGCGGGGGGGATTTTCATGGCAAACGTTATACGCGAGACCACCAGGTTCTGCGATAGATTAGCGCCGCGCAACATCGCGTCGGCCCAGCAGCGGGAAATAGCTGCATTGGCATATAAGCTGTGGCTCGCACGAGGTTTTCAAAACGGATCGCCACAGGAAGACTGGCTGCGGGCCCAGCGAGCAGTATGCCGGCAGCGCCTACGCGCCTGAGGGGCTGGAAGTGAGGATTGGAATTTTGAGCATCAGGCATTCGGGCGGCATCGAAGGTGACGCAATCCGCGGGCGATGTGAGAAGCAAGCCAAACTTCCCTAGGCACCCTCCTAGTTTCCATTTGCCCCAACCCGGTGCTACCATCAAAGAGAAGAATACCCAATGAGTTCCAAATCCGGGGCAGCGACAGCGCCTTGCCGATAGCCGGATTGCCGATCTCCAAGGTATTGCCGCGTGAAGTCCTGCGGGGCCACGGTGCGTGAACCCATGACGTGGGCGTGCGGAAATACCGGCGCCTGCGGTCAATTACCAGCCCCGTTTGCTGCACTTGTTCCTGGTGTCCCCCGGTTACGGGGGCTTGTCGCGGTGATTGGAGGGAACGTGGCAGACAGCCGGCCGCAGACCAAAGGATGGGACGGCATGCCGAGGCGGTTCCGTCGTCAGAACGCTCTCAATGTTGTTCTATCCGTGAGCCCCAACGATGAAGACTGCGCTTCTCTGGAGCGCATCTGCAAATCCAACTGGACCGTTAGCTCGAGCTCCGCAGTGGCTTCGGCCCTTTCCGTGTTGCGGGAAACACCCATTCCAATCGTAATTTGCGATTGCGATATCACGCCGGATACGCGGTGGGGATGTTGGACCATAGCGCGCTTCTTCCCGATCTCCCCGCTGCAACTGGAACATAGCTCTCATGGAGAGAACAAAATGGAAGCGATTGTTTTGACGGATGACGAACTGCAGCGGCTCGAAACGCGGTTCGGACCGGTTGTGCGGCAGATGGGCTCGTGGAATTCCGATGGTGTCTTCGGCTATGCCAGCGTCCCAATCGTTGCCGTAGAGAAGGCGGCTGAAACGCTCGACAATCCCAATCTGCCGGTAGCATTTCCCCGTTTGCGCGCCACGGAGCAGACCAAGGCCTTCATCGAATTGTTGGAGGATCGCGGCTCGGTTTTGGCCGAGAGAATCGCGGCTGCTTATAGGGAATTCTCGCCTTGCCCTTCACCCCCGGCGCCGATGAATTCCAGACACTTCAGGTAGGCGTCATGGTGCCCCTACAATCTGCGCTTTCGGGCCGGGTACTCATCGTCGATGATGACGCGGCGCAGCGTAGCGCCTTGTCGGCCATGCTTTCCGAGCGTGAGTTCGACACCCGCAGCGCGGCCGACGGCCGGGAAGCGCTGGAACGGCTCACAGCCTTCCGGGCAGACGTCATCGTGTCGGATTTGGTTATGCCGCGCATGGACGGCTTTGAACTGCTCCGGCGCCTGAAGGAACGCGGGGACCTCACTCCGGCGATTGCGCTGACCGGCTTCGGCAGCATGGAAAAGGCGCTTTCCGCTGTTCACGACCTTAAGGCATTCTGGTATCTGGAGAAGCCGGTGGAACCGAGCGCCTTCAAAATCTTGCTGGAACGCGCCATTCGCTACAAGAGAAGTCTACAGAGAACCGGCGAACTTGAGCGTGACCTGAGCCGTCACGGAGTCCTCGGAGACATGGCAGGGACGTCCCGGGCGATGCAGGAGGTTTTCTCGCTCATCAGACAGGTGGCGCCCACCGCAGCGCCGGTATTGATCCGCGGAGAGAGCGGCACTGGGAAGGAGTTGGTGGCGCGGGAGATCCATAAGTGCAGCCCCCGCGTGGACGGGCCTTTCGTAGCCATCAATGCCGCCGCCTTACCCGAGACTCTGGTTGAAAGCGAGCTATTCGGCCACGAGAGAGGCGCGTTTACGGGCGCCATGGAACGCTCGGCCGGTTGCTTTGAGCAGGCCCACGGGGGCACTTTGTTTCTCGACGAAATCGGCGAGATGCCGCAGTCCACGCAGCCGAAACTTCTGCGCGTTCTCGAGGATTTGCGCGTGCGGCGGCTGGGCGGTAGGCATGAAATTGCCGTGGACGCCCGGGTACTTGCCGCCACCAGTCAGGAACTCGGAACGCATTTACGCCAAGAGCTTTACTACCGGTTGAGCGTATTCCAGATTGTAATTCCGCCGCTGCGTGAACATAAAGAAGATATCCCGCCGATCGCCGATATGATGCTGCAGAACCTGAACCAGAAATACGGCACGCGCGTCACCGGGGTCACGGCCGAAGTGCTGGATCTTTTTCATCGATACGATTGGCCTGGTAATGTGCGGGAGTTGCGCAATGTTCTGGAGCGAGCCACCATCCTGGCAGGCCAGGGTTTGATCCGCCTGACGGACCTGCCATCTCCCGCGCTCGGTGGAGGCCCCGACCCGTACGCCCAGTCCCCCACCGTGTATGATGGCCCCGTCGTGCTCCAGCCAGGCCAGCCACTCAGGAAACTCGAGGCGGCCTATATCCAACTCACGCTCGAACATGTGCGCGGCAATCGCAAACTGGCCGCCGAAATGCTAGGGATTAGCCTGCGGACGTTGCAGAAGCGGATCGCCGCTCTGCGCGATGTGGCAACAGCCGCATCTCCCGGGTTATGACGGCATAAATGGAACATCCAATCGGCGCCCCTGACAATCAACGGACCATTCTCGTCGTTGACGATGACCCAGCTATCTTGAAATTCGTTTCCGGCTTGTTGGCTGCAGCCGACTACCACGTTCTAACGGCCATCAGCGGCGAGAGTGCGCTTCAGCAGGCGAGAGAGTACAAAGGCGAGATACATCTTCTCTTGTCAGACTTCCAAATGCCGGCAATGAGCGGAATCGAGTTAGGCACTCAAATGAGCATTGAGCGGCCGGGGTTACAGGTGTTGATGATGTCCGGCTTTACCGACGGAATGCTGGTGCTCAATGAAGGCTGGCATTTTCTGGCCAAGCCATTCATCCCGTCACAACTGCGCGCGTTAATTCTGGGCCTCGTCTTCCCCAATAGAGCGCCCAAAGGCTCAGCTTGTTGAAGAACGCGTTGGACCGCTTGCTGACGCGCGCGGCTCTGAAACGGAGCCCCGATTTCGCAATAACTTACAGAGCCGCGACCGTCTTACAGAGCCGCGACCGTGAGGGAGCGGTCAGTTCGGCGGGCTTCACTTGACTCTGGCAGCGAGGTCGTTATACGCGCGGGCTACGGCTGCCGATTGCTCCTTGTACGCTCGGGCGTCCCCGTACGGCAGAAACTTCGCGTATCGGGAGTGCATTCTAACCAATGGCCGAGCATGCTTGATGGGACAAAAATATTGCTCGCTGCGCGCCGCAATTTCAGTAGCAAAGGCGAGCAATCCGTTGGCATAAGAACAATAAATACAGCCGACCCTCTCAATCGTATTCAGATAGCCTAGCCGTCCCCGATCGAAAACCATGTAGTCTTTCCTGCGAACCTTGGGAATCCCGTAGATGGGGAAGCAGACAAACTGATAGATGGCAACCGCGGCGTCCAGCAGCAAAAACGGAAGCACACAAGCGTAAATGAGCGGCGATGAGAGAATTACCAGTAACCGTGTGTTCCGAAGGTGCTTCCAAGAGGATGTCTTGAACTGGCGATGGCCGATCCGGGTTTCTAACGAAAAAGACACAGGTCCCTGGTCGCGGGGCCTGCCGTCATCCTTTGCCGGCGAGGACGGTTGTTTCTTCATAAGGCCCGGCGGCAAGACTACCTTTGTGTGCTTTCGGCGGCTCTCCCGCAGGAGTGTGTCGCCCGGCTCAGGAAGACTCCGGCTAGAACGCCGATCGCAGCCGCGGCGACCACGGAACCTGTCAGATGCCGGCGCGCAAACCGTCGCAAGCCGGTGACTGCGTCCCCCAAGTCGTGATCTTCGATGTACGATGCCGTAGCATCCAGCCGGTCCGCTGTGTGGGTTGAGCAGTCGTCGATGGCCGCGGAACTATCGTGTCCCGTCCTGCGAACGGAGGAGGCAGCCGAATGGAGTGCAGCGCCTGTCTCGTCCCGGGCCTTATCCAGTTTCCGGCCGGCTGACCGGCCCAACTCCTCGATCGATTCTTTGGTCTGTTTGCCGAACTCCGACGCGGTTTCCGTGGCGGTCTCTAAGGTAGTCACGTGGTTGCCTCCAAGTTGGACCGTTTTCCACAACAGTCCCAGCAATTGACAGGGCATTTTGGGCTCCACTGCCATCGAGAGGCAGGCAAGCAGCGCGGCCGGGTCGCCGGCGCGTGGGAACAGCGAAGACTGCACTCTTTGACGCAGCATCTGCACTTGGAAGGGGCGCGGCCTGTGCCGCCGTATCTTTCCCGACCGAACCATCAGGTGGCCAACGGCGTGCTCAGTGCTTACTTATCGAGAACACCTGCAATCGTGCCCTGAGCCTACGCTCTGACGGCTCACGGATACCATGAGACCCATCGCGCCACCGGAATTGGCGTCAGTTCTCCGGCCTCGAGCCGCCGTTGTGGTCGCCCATCCGGATGACGAGACACTCTGGTGTGGCGGCTATATTTTGACCCATCCGGAATTCCTTTGGCGCATAGTGACTTTATGCAGAGCGTCAGATCCGGACCGCGCGTCACGGTTTCACCGCGTTTTGCAGCGACTGGGGGCGGAGGGCGAGATGGCGGATCTCGATGACGGACCGGACCAGGCGCCGCTACCCGCCGGCCAAGTGCAGGAGACTGTCGCCCGGCTACTGGCTGGAACCGCCTACAAACTGCTCTTGACCCACGGCCCGATGGGCGAATACACGCGGCATCGCCGGCATGCGGAGTGCTGCCAGGCCGTGATTGAGCTTTGGAAATCGGGCAGCCTGGACACGCGCCGATTGTGGCTATTTGCGTATGAAGATGGGGACCGCGCGTACCTGCCCCGGGTTCGCGGCGATGCGGACCTGCGGGACGTGCTGACAGACGGCGTTTGGCTCGAAAAGAGGCGGCTGATTACGGATCTTTACGGCTTTGGCCCCGAAACTTGGGAAGCCCGAACCACTCCAAGAGAAGAAGGGTTCTGGTGCTTTGACTCGGCAGACGCAGTTGTAAAGCGCACCGCACTGTGGAAGCTACCATCGTGAAAGTACTTGTACTGACCGAATACCCACCGTCGGCGGCCGGTCTGGCGACGCAGGGCGATCTTTTTTGCAGGGGCCTGCGCGAGATTGGGGTGGATGTCCACCCGGTGCACTTCGAATCGCCCTTGGAAAAGGAATGGTATTACCACTGGTTCCGGCCGGACGTGGTGGTCGGCGTGGGTTTCTGGGGCCATATTCCGCATCTCGTCCTGCACCCGCAGCAGTTTGGGATGATGGCTGTGCCATGGCTGGTGGCCGACGGCTATGTCGCGGCACACCACAAGACGCTGAACGCTCTACCGCTGATCCTGGTCACGTCCAACTGGGTGAAGGAGACATATATCAGGGATGGCATCCGGGGAGACAATATCGAGGTGCTGCCGGTAGGTTGCGACACGGATAGCTTCGCGCCACGCAGCCGAGATGACCTCAAGGTGCGATCGATCCGGGAGGCTTTGGGTGTGTCCGGCGACCAGATCATGATCCTGACCGTAGGCGGCGACGCGGCGTCGAAAGGCGCCCAGGAAGTCATGCAGGCGCTGGCTCTGATTGACGCGGAAGTGCCCGGTTGGAGATATGTCTGCAAGGTTTGGCCTCAGCCGCGAACAGTTCAACAAAACCTGATCGACCTCGAATTAGCGGCGCAACTGGGCATCGGCAAGAAGGTCATCTTCTCGACCAACGTGGTCTCGCACAATTTCATGCCCTACTTGTTGGCCGCCTGCGATATCTACGCCGCACCGTCGCGGCTGGAGGGTTTCGGAATGATCCAGGTGGAGGCTAGCGCCTGCGCAAAGCCCGTGATCGCGATTAATGCGATGGCATTTCTGGACACCATGGTTCACGGTGAAACGGCATTCCTGGCGGAGGTTGCCGAGGAGCGGAAGGTCGCCGAGGCGGTATTCGGGGAAGGCCACGGTATCGACGATGGGCACCGCGTCGTCTTTCCAGAGCCCCGGACAGTGGAGTTCCGAGCCAGCGAGGCGGACATCGCTAAGTATCTGCGGGCACTCATCGAGGACAGCGGTCTGCGGCAGCGGATGGGCGAAGCCGGCCGCTCACACGTGGCCGGGTTGTTCGACTATCGGCAGGTTGCCCGCCGGTTTCTGAAGATAGTGTCCGATCGATTGGGAATTCAATAACGTGGTGATGCCTATGGACGAGAAGTCGGCGGCCTCCGTCGATCAGGCCAAAGAGGCTGCCCTCCGCATCCTGCTGCATAACGCGCGGGGACCGTGTCAAGGACTGCCGCGGACTGCCGGATGGGGATATCCGGAACCCTACACGCGGGACCTCATGATTTCAGCCCTGGGCTTTCTAGCTACGGGCAACGAAGAGCTTGCCGATGCGCTGCGGCGCACATTGGTGGCGCTCGAAACCAATCAAACGGCGCGCGGTCTCATCCCATCGCTGGCGCACGATCCGGCCGACCGCGGCGCCAGCGATACGACACCCCTGTTCCTCTTTGGCCTGGCATTGTACAGGAAATCGGCCAACCAGCCGGAGTTTCTCGACGAGGCCGCGCGGAAAGCCCTGAGATGGATGCAATATCAGAGCCCTGACGACCTGGTGATGGTCGCGCAGTTACCGACCAGCGACTGGCGTGACGAGCAGTGGGTAATGGGTTTCGGGCTGTACGTGAATACGCTGGTTTACGCGTATCTTATGCTGTTTGGCGAGCACGAGTCCGCCAATCAACTGCGCGGGTTGATGAATCGTCTGGAAGTACTTGGCAATGTGAAGAACCCCCATGAGCACGAGGGCCTGGTGGTGCCATCCAAGCCTTATTACGCTCTCTACTCCTACAAACTTTTCAACAGCGACCGCTTCGACCTGCTGGGCAACAGCCTGGCGATTCTAACAGGCATCGCCCCGCCGGATCGGGCGCGGAACCTGGTTTCATGGATTGAGACCGAGTGCCAGGCCATGCGGGGCCGCGGCGAGGTAGCCGTGGATTTGCCGCCTTGTTTGTTCCCCTATATTCTGCGCCACGATCCCGACTGGCGGCCACGATACGAGCAATACAACCGGCCTGGCGAGTATCACAACGGAGGCGTGTGGCCGTTTGTCTGCGGCTTCTATGTGGCGGCGTGCGTCGCGGCGGGGCGGATGGAACTGGCCACGCGGAAGTTGCTGGCCTTGACCGAACTGGTGAAGCCCTGGCACGAAAACGAGGCGGAGTGGGGTTTCAACGAATGGATAAAGGCGCAGACCGGCAAGCCCAGCGGGCGGGATTGGCAGACCTGGTCGGCGGCCATGTACCTCTACGCCGTGGAGTGTGTCGAGCGCCACGACACACCCTTTTTCGACGAGATGCGCGCAGGTTTCTGAAAGCGAGCAATTCAGATGCGCGCAGTCGCACCAGATCTCGATTCCACCAATTGAGCGCAGCGTTGGCCGGCTACTTCCCCGAGATGCGCCCCCAAGCCGCTTAGGCTCTCTGAATGCGGCGTGCGGCGAGCCGGACTTTCAGCGGAGCCGACGTGCAGAGGCTGCATTTGAAAAGTGCGGAATCTGCCGACCGCAATTTGGAAATGCCGCTGCAATGCGCGTCACCCGCGTGTATCCCGACCCCAAAGCCAGCCCGCATTCCTGATTCCATGTCTCCGAGTTGGCGCATGAACTGCTCTAACGACCTGGAGATTCACCATTGTGTTTCAGACCGCGTCCAGTTCGAGGGCGGCTTGCAACCGCTGGAACGGCGCATCGCTGGCGGGTTCGGCCAGCTTCGGACACGTTCATGGCGGCATTTTGTCCGCAGTTCCGGCCGCACTCACCGCACGGGGTCTGGTAGGACCGGCCCGTTGGCATTGCCGGCATTTTAGATTGATGCAAAGGTGAGAGCGAAATGATCGAAAAGCCATTACACATCGAGCCGCCAAGACCGCCCGCAATCGAGCCGCGTAGTGTTGTCGTGAATTACCACGTACCGCGATGGCGCCCGTGGAAATTCATTGTCGCCGCGGCAGCCGTGCTCATCAGCCTTCATCCCCGGGTGGATACAGAAATGGCTCTGGATGCGCCGAAATGTTGAATCCTATAGCAGAAGATCTAACGCGTAGCCGTCGGACGGCGGCGCCATGGTGGCGCCCGGCCTCATGCGGAAATGCAACAAATTCGATCTGGAAAGAAAGGACCTTGAAATATGACAAAAACGAATTCGGTTGTAGCCATTTATGGAACCCACTCCCAAGCGGAGGAAGCCGTGAAGGAACTGCAGAGGTCTGGGTTTGACATGAAGAAAATGTCGATCGTGGGCAAGGATTATCATACCGACGAAAGCGTTGTCGGGTACTATAACACCGGCGATCGCATGAAGTACTGGGGCAAGCGAGGGGCCTTCTGGGGAGGTCTCTGGGGCATGCTATTCGGCGCGTTCTTCATCATTCCCGGCCTCGGGCCGATATTCATCGCCGGCCCGTTGGTCGCCTGGATCGTCGGCGCGCTGGAAGGCGCCGTGGTAGTGGGCGGACTGAGCGTGCTCGGCGCCGGCTTGTACAGCATCGGCATCCCAAAGGACAGCGTCGTCCAGTACGAGGCAGCGCTCAAGGCTGACAAGTTTCTGCTATTGGCCCACGGCACCGTGGAAGAAGTGGCCCATGCAAGGAGCATCCTGCAGACAACGCACCCCCTGGATATCGCGGTGCATGCGGCGGAACACGAGCAGCCGGCCTTGGTCGGCGCAAGATAGCCGGGTGTAGACAGTCGAACCAGGGCCTTCACCGGTCCTAAGAAAACAAGAAAGTTTAAGGAGAACTTACATGTACAAAAACGTGTTGATCGCATCGGTAGCCAGCCTCGGCATGCTGCTGCCAGCTTTGGCGTCGGATCGCGAGGATGATATTGGGCGTGTCGAAAAAGCCGGCCGGGTATTCCACGAGATCATGGCAACGCCCGACAAAGGCATCCCCCGTGACCTGCTGGAAAGGGCGAAGTGCATTGTCATCGTTCCAGGAGAGGAGAAGGCCGCCTTCATATTCGGTGGCAACTACGGCAAGGGAGTGGCCACCTGCCGAACTGCCGGTGGCTGGAGTGCCCCGATGTTTATAGCGGTCGGAGGCGGGAGCTTCGGCTTCCAGATCGGCGCTTCTTTCACCGACGCGGTAATGCTATTCATGAACGACCACGCTCTGCATAGCCTGCTCGGCGACAAATTCAAGATCGGCGCCGACGTGACCGTGGCCGGCGGGCCGGTGGGGCGGCAGGCATCCGCCAACACGGATGTAAGACTCGATGCGGAGATCCTCAGCTATTCGCGCAGCAAAGGTCTCTTTGCCGGGATCAGTCTGGATGGCGCAGTGGTGCAGGCCGACCACAGCGGAGACAAAGCCATGTACGGCCCCGATGTCACCCACGAGGAAATCCTGGGCGGCAAAATGGCAGTACCTAAGGCCGCTCACCGCCTGATCGAGGAACTCAACAGTTACCCCTCAAGCCCTGGCAGCGGCAACCGCTAAAGAACATGCCCTGAGCCGGCTACGGAGCTTCCACCCTCGCCGGCGCCGGTTCGGGAATTCGACTCGACCGCGAATCCCGGGGAAGAAAAATGTCCGATTCGCAGACCGTACTGTCAACCAAGCCGAAACGCATCGGCGTGGCTGCCGATCACGGCGGTTTTGAATTGAAGGAGTACCTGGCCGCGATATTGCTGGAAGCTCACTATGAAGTGTTCGACTTTGGCGACGGCCAGCCGAAACCGGAGGATGACTATCCGGACTTTGTGGTGCCCTTGGCCCGTGCGGTCGCTCGCGGCGAAGTGCATCGCGGTGTGGCGATCTGCGGTAGTGGCGTGGTGCATGCATTGCCGCCAACAAAGTGCCGGGCGTGCGGGCCTGTCTGATCCACGAGTGCTTCTCGGCGCACCAGGGCGTCGAAGACGACGACATGAACGTCATTTGCCTGGGCGGTCACGTCGTCGGGAATCCTGTCGCGTGGGAGTTGGTCCGGACATTTCTACAGGCGCGATTCAGCGGCGCCGAACGTCACCGGCGCCGTATTGCTAAAGTCGCCCAACTCGAAAGCCACGCGCCTTCCGGCTATGGTCACAAATCATGAGTAAACCAGAGATTGTGAACCACCCGGCTTACCATCTCCTGCCTACCGGAATCGAGGGTTTCGATTCGCTGGCGGAACTCGCCTTGGATATGCATTGGTCGTGGAATCATGCCACCGACGAGGTGTGGCGGCGGCTCGATCCTGAGCTGTGGGAAGTGACGCATAACCCCTGGGTCATTCTGCAGACGGCCTCGCGCGACCGGATCGAACAAGAGTTAGGCGATCCCGTTTTCCGGAAAAACGTGGGCGCTCTGGTGGAAGCCAGCCGCCAGGCGGCGTTAGCGCCCGCATGGTTTCAGCACGCGCATGCGCAGGCCCCCTTGACCTGCATCGCGTATTTCAGCATGGAGTTCATGTTAAGTGAAGCTTTGCCCATCTATTCAGGGGGGCTGGGCAATGTGGCTGGCGATCAACTCAAAGCCGCCAGCGATCTGGGTGTGCCCGTGGCCGGCGTGGGACTGCTTTACCAGCAGGGTTACTTTCGCCAGGTGATCGGCAATAACGGAGAGCAGCAGGCTCTCTACCCGTTCAACGATCCTGGACAGTTGCCGATCACGCCGTTGCGGCAGCCGAACGGGGAGTGGTTGCGGTTGGAAATCGCGTTGCCTGGATACTCCGTATGGCTGCGCGCCTGGCAGGTACAGGTTGGCCGGGTGAATCTTTATTTGCTGGACAGCAACGACGCGGCCAACTATCCCGCTCATCGCGGGATCACCAGCGAGCTCTATGGAGGCGGGCCGGAGTTGCGCCTCAAGCAGGAAATGCTCCTGGGAATCGGTGGATGGCGCCTGCTTCGTGCGCTTGGGCTCCAACCGGAGGTCTGTCACCTGAACGAAGGCCATGCGGCCTTCGCTATTCTGGAACGCGCCCGCGATTTCATGGAGGAGAGCGGGCATTCTTTCGAAGTTGCCCTCGCCGTAACTCGGGCGGGTAACCTCTTCACCACCCACACGGCGGTGGCTGCCGGTTTTGACCGTTTCGCCCCCGCCCTCATCGCGCAATACCTGGCAAGGTACGCCGAAGAAAAGCTCGGTATCGCATTGCCAGACCTGCTGGCCCTTGGCCGCCAGAACCCGGCCGACTCGTCGGAGCCATTCAACATGGCCTATCTGGCGATTCGCGGGAGCGGGGCGGTGAATGGTGTAAGCCGTTTGCACGGCAAGGTCAGCCGGCGCCTTTTTCAGCCTCTGTTCCCGCGCTGGCCGGAAGACGAAGTCCCCATCGGATACGTCACCAACGGAGTCCACATGCCCACCTGGGATTCGGCCGAGGCCGACGACCTTTGGACCCAAAGCTGTGGCAAGAATCGCTGGCTGGGGACGGCGGAGAGCCTGGAGCGGGACATGCGCCGGGTCTCCGACGCCAGGCTCTGGCAATTTCGGACCTCCGCCAGCAAGTCTCTTGTGGAGTATGCTCGGGAACGTTTGTCGCGGGACCTGGCTGCTGCGGGAGCGCCGCCCGAGAGCGTAGAAGCTGCGAAGCATCTCTTTGATCCCAAGACCCTGACGCTGGGCTTTGCGCGCCGCTTCGCGACCTATAAGAGACCCAACCTGCTTCTACACGACTCGCAGAGGCTACTTCGTATTTTGACCAATTCCCAGCATCCGGTGCAGCTCGTCATCGCCGGCAAAGCGCATCCGGCAGACCAGGCCGGGCAGGACCTGATTCGGGAGTGGACGCAATTCATCCGGCAGCCCCAGGTGCGTCCCCACGCGATTTTCCTCAGCGATTACGACATGCTCTTGACCGAGCGCCTGGTGCAAGGCGTGGACGTTTGGATCAACACGCCGCGACGGCCCTGGGAAGCTTGCGGGACGAGCGGCATGAAGGTGCTGGTCAACGGAGGCATCAATCTGTCGGAGTTGGACGGCTGGTGGGCGGAGGCCTACACGCCCGCGATTGGTTGGGCGTTGGGGGACGGCCAGGAACACGGCGACGATCCGGCTTGGGATGCCGCGGAAGCCCAAGCGCTCTACGACCTGCTCGAGCGCGATGTAATTCCCGAGTTTTATGCCCGCGATGGGCAGGACATCCCCACGGCTTGGGTGGCGCGCATGCGCAACAGCATGGCGAGCTTGACGCCAGGCTTTTCGGCGGACCGCGCCGTGCGCGAATACACGGAGCAACACTACCTGCCAGGCGCGGCCGTCTATCGGGAACGTTCCGGCGACAAGGGTTCGGCGGGTCAACAGATGGTCGATTGGCTGCACGCCCTGGAAAAGGAATGGCCCGCGCTACACTTCGGTACTGCCCGGGTCGAGACCAATGCGGGGCAGCACGTTTTTGAGGTTGAGGTTTACTTGCATGCGCTCGACCCGCGCGCGGTGCGCGTGGAACTCTATGCCGATGCCGCGGATGGCGGTGGACCCGTCCGGCAGGAGATGGAGCGCGCGGGCCAATTGGCAGGCGCGTCCAACGGGTACGTGTACCGGACCCGCGTGTCCGCAGGGCGTCCGGCAACCGACTATACGGTACGTCTGATACCGAGCTATACCGGCGTTGCCGTTCCGCTGGAATCCGTTCGAATCCTCTGGCAACGATGACGCAGACTGCCCCACGCCAATCGCACGATTCCATCGACAAACACGGCGAAGACATGGGGTGCTTAACCGTTTTAGGGAAACCGCTCCCTGACGGTCGCGGCTCGGTAACGGACGTAATGATTTCGCGGGTTTTACTGAGCCGCGACCGTGAGGGAGCGGTTTCTTCAGTCGGAAATGGCCACCCGAAATGAATACGCCAGAGCTTATAGACACCGCCAGGGCGCTAGTCGCGGACGATCAAGGCCTATTGGCGATGGATGAATAGTGAGCGAAAGCAAATATGAACAACGAAGCCAGTCCTGCGAACCTCGGCGCGGTGGTTTCGGTGCGCGGCAGTGTCGTAGATATACGATTCGACGCCCACCTGCCGCCGATCTACGCGCTGCTGCACGCAAAGGATGGAAAGATTGCCATCGAGGTTTTGGCCCAACTCGATGCCCATAGCGTGCGCGGAATCGCACTGACGCCTACCGAAGGACTCGTCCGCGGCAGCGCGGTGGAAGATACCGGCGGTCCACTGAAGGCGCCGGTCGGCAAGGGAACGCTCTCGCGCATGTTTGACGTTTTCGGGAATGCCATCGACCGCCAGGAGGCGCCCGCGGATGTCCAGTGGCGCTCGGTGCATCAAGACCCGCCTGCGCTAGAACGGCGTTCCACCAAATCCGAGATCTTCGAGACGGGGATCAAGGCGATCGATGTACTGGTGCCGCTCGAACGCGGCGGCAAATCCGGTCTGTTCGGCGGGGCGGGCGTGGGCAAGACGGTATTGCTCACCGAAATGATTCACAACATGATCGAGCACCAAAAGGGTGTCAGCATTTTTTGCGGGATCGGCGAACGATGCCGGGAGGGCGAGGAACTTTACAGCGGGATGAAGGCCGCCGGCGTACTGCCGGACATGGTGATGGTCTACGGGCAGATGAATGAACCGCCGGGCAGCCGTTTCCGGGTGGGCCTCGCGGCCCTGACGATGGCCGAATATTTCCGGGACGACGAGCACCGCGACGTGCTGCTGCTGATCGATAATATCTTCCGCTTCATCCAGGCTGGCATGGAGGTGTCCGGCCTGATGGGCCAAATGCCGTCGCGCCTGGGCTATCAGCCTACCATGGGCTCCGAGCTATCGGGATTGGAGGAGCGCATCGCCAACACCGATACGGGCGCCATCACTTCTATTCAGGCGGTGTATGTGCCGGCGGACGATTTGACCGACCCGGCGGCGGTGCACACGTTTTCGCATCTCTCGACGTCCATCGTGCTTTCTCGCAAGCGGGCCAGTGAGGGACTCTACCCGGCTATCGATCTGCTGCAATCCAACTCCAAAATGGCTACGCCCGGCATCGTGGGCGACCGGCATTATCTGCTGGCGCAGGAAATTCGGCGGACGCTGGCGCAGTACGAAGATCTGAAGGATATCATCGCCATGCTCGGCCTGGAGCAACTCGCGCCGGAAGATCGTAAAGTAGTTGCCCGCGCCCGGCGGCTGGAGCGATTCCTCACGCAACCGTTCTTCGCCACGGAGCAGTTTAGCGGGATCAAGGGAAAGCTGGTCAGCCTCAAAGATTCGCTCGACGGCTGCGAGAGAATCCTGCGCGATGAATTCAAAGACTACCCGGAAAGTGCGCTTTACATGATCGGCGCGATCGACGAAGCGAAGAAACCAGGCGCCGTTTCCAATGCCAAGCCGAAGCCAAAACCTGAACCGGAGGTCCCACATGCCGCAGCCGGCGCTCATGCATCTTAAGATTCTCCTGCCGTTCGGAATCTTCGCCGAGAAAATCGGCGTCTCGCGCATCGTGGCGGAAACCCGCGAGGGATCGTTTGGGCTGCTGCCACACCGGCTGGATTGCGTTGCGGCACTCGTCCCCGGGATTCTGACCTATCAAAACGAAAGCGAAGGCGAGGTCTTTACAGCCGTGGATGAAGGGGTGCTGGTGAAGACCGGCATAGACGTGCTCGTCTCCGTGCGAAACGCCATCGGCGGAATGGACCTCGGCCAGCTACATGCGGCAGTGGAAAAGGAGTTTCTGAATCTGGACGAACGGGAGCAGAGCGTCCGTTCGGTGATGGCCAAGATGGAGAGCGATTTCATCGGCCGTCTGGCGGAGTTTCACCATGAGTAAGGAATCGTTCAGCCGGGCGATCGCCGCGAAGGCGGCGCGCAAGCTCAAGGCGCAGCGCCACCCCGCGCAGGGCGTCTGGTTTGGCTTGGGCATGATGGGGCTGGTGGGCTGGTCGGTGGTGGTTCCGACGCTGCTCGGCACGGCGTTCGGTATCTGGCTGGACCACCGCGGTCCAGGGCACGTTTCCTGGACGCTGACGTTTCTGGTCATCGGCCTGGCCGTCGGCTGTTTGAACGCCTGGCATTGGGTGAGTAAGCAAGACAAGGAGATGCGAGACGAACAGGAGAACAAGGATGACTGAAACGTTTGGCCTGCTGCTGGCTCTCCTGGCCGGCCTCTTGCTCGGCGCCCTATTCTTCGGCGGCCTTTGGTGGACGGTGCGCCAGGCCGTCTCGTCCAAACAGCCGGCGCTTCTGTTCCTCGGCAGCCTGATGCTGCGCACAAGTATCGCCCTGGGAGGGTTCTTTTTGATCGGGCGCGGTCATTGGGAGAGGCTGCTGGTGAGCCTCCTGGGATTTGTCATAGCACGCCTTCTGGTGACGCGCTTTACCCGCGCGCGGCAAAGGCCAAATCATATGGAACAGGCGGCCAGCCATGCACCTTAGTCCCGATCAGATCGTCTACTGGCAATTCGGATTCTTCAAACTCAACGCCACCATTGTGTTCACTTGGGCACTGATGCTGGTGCTGGCCGGCGGTTCCAGACTGATCACGCGCAAACTTTCTGTCGGCCTGGAACGCTCCCGCTGGCAGAACCTTCTGGAGATCGTCGTCACCGGTATCGCGAAACAGATTGAAGAGGCAGGTCTGCGCCAGCCGCGGAAGTATATCGGATTTCTGGGCACGCTTTTTCTGTTTATCGCCACGGCCAGCCTCTGTAACGTCTTTCCCGTCTACCAGCCGCCGACCGCTTCGCTCTCGACCACGGCGGCGCTGGCGTTATGCGTGTTTGTGGCAGTGCCGTTGTTCGGCATCGAAGAGCAAGGGCTGGGCAATTACCTCAAGTCCTATATGCAGCCGACGTTCTTCATGCTGCCATTCAACATCATCAGTGAACTTTCACGCACGCTGGCTCTGGCCATCCGTTTGTTCGGCAACATGATGAGCGGGGCGATGATTGTCGGCATCCTATTGACGATTACACCCTTCATCTTCCCGATCGTCATGACGCTGCTCGGCCAGCTCACCGGCATGGTGCAGGCCTATATCTTCAGCATCCTGGCAACCGTGTACATCGCGGCCGGTACGCAGGTCCGCAAGCCCAAGCCGGAACCCGTGAAGGATTAGAGCATGAACTACCAAAGCAAAAGGAGACTCTATGGATAGCATGACCATTATCGCGGTGGCGTCGATTGTCATCGCCGGCATTACCACCGGGTTCGGAACTATGGGACCCGCGCTGGCGGAAGGCAGAGCGGTGGCGACGGCGCTGAGTTCGCTGGCCCAGCAGCCGGATGCCTCCGCTACCATCACGCGGACGTTGTTCGTGGGCCTGGCGATGATCGAGTCCACGGCCATCTACTGCTTCGTGGTTTCGATGATTATGATCTTCGCCAACCCGTTCTGGAACCACGTCATCGCGCAGGCCGTGAAAAAGTAAGCTTATGTTAGCCGACTGGTTCACCATCGTTGCGCAGGCGCTCAACTTTCTCATCCTGGTGTGGTTGATGAAGCGGTTCCTTTACCGGCCCGTGCTCCACGCCATCGACGAGCGGGAAAAGCGCATCGCCACGGAACTTGCGAACGCCGACGCGAAAAAGGCGGAGGCCCAAAAGGAGCACGACGAGTTCCAGCGCAAGAACGAAGAATTCGACCAGCAGCGCGCCGCGCTGATGACCAAAGCGACAGAAGAGGCGCAGGCCGCACGCCAGGGGCTCCTCGATGAAGCACGGAAAGCTGCCGCGGAGTTGAGCTCAAAACGGCAGGCGGCGTTGCGAAGCGAAGAACAGAACTTACATCAAGCAATCCGCCGGCGGACGCAGCAGGAAGTATTTGCCATCGCACGCAAGGCGCTGGCCGATCTGGCCACCGCGAGCCTGGAAGAACGCCTGGGCGAGGTGTTCACGCGCCGCTTGCGGGAGATGCACGGCAAGGCGAAAGAAGCTCTCGCCGAAGCGCTTAAGACGGCATCCGATCCCGCGATAGTGCGCAGCACGTTTGACCTGCCTGCGGACCAACGCGCGGTCATACAAAATGCGCTGAATGAAACCTTCTCGGCTGAAGTCCGCGTCCGGTTCGAGACCGCGCCAGACCTGATCGGCGGCATTGAACTCACGATGAACGGACAAAAGGTGGCTTGGAGCATCGCGGATTATCTGGCATTCATGGAAAAGGACGTCGACGAACTTCTGAAAGAGAAGGATAAACCTGAAGCCAAAGAGGAGAGTAAACCCGAAGAACCTAAGCCTGCCACAAAGGCCAGTGAACATGGAACCTGAGAGCCTGCAGAACGATTTCGACAGCGCCTTTGCCGGAATCAGCCAAGTTCGAGAGGCATTCACGCCGGCACTGACGCCAAGGGAGGTGGGCGCCATCACCAGCGTGGCCACCGGCATCGCCAAGGTGTCCGGTCTCCCCGGGGTGGGCTTCGATGAGTTGGTGCTGTTTCCCGGCGATGTGCTCGGCATTGCGTTCAACGTGGACGCAGACGAAATCGGCGTGGTTCTGCTCGGAGAATACCAGCAGCTCCACACGGGAGATGAAGTCGAGCGCACCGGCCGGGTCATGGACGTGGCCGTGGGCGATGGATTGCTCGGGCGCGTCATCGACCCGCTCGGCCGGCCACTTGATGGCAAAGGGCCGGTGGCCTCCAGCCAGCGGCTGCCCGTTGAACGCCCGGCCCCGCCCATCATGGACCGCGCGCCTGTAACGGTACCTCTCCAGACTGGCCTCATGGTCATCGACGCGCTCATCCCCGTGGGGCGCGGCCAGCGCGAGTTGATTCTGGGCGACCGCCAGACCGGCAAGACCGCCATTGCGACCGACGCGATCTTCAACCAGCGCGGCCGGGATGTGCTGTGCGTTTATTGTGCCATCGGGCAGCGCGCGTCCGCGGTTGCGAAGGCCGTGGCGAACTTGCGCGAAAAGGGCGCGATGGATTACACCGTCGTGGTTGTGAGCGAGGGCAACGACCCGCCCGGTCTCGCTTACATTGCGCCTTACGCCGCCACCAGCATTGCGGAGTTTTTCATGGAAGCGGGCCGGGATGTGCTGATCGTCTACGACGACCTCGTGCAACACGCGCGCTCCTATCGCGAGCTCTCTCTGCTGTTGCGACGTCCGCCCGGACGGGAAGCGTTTCCCGGCGACATCTTTTATATCCACTCGCGGCTGCTCGAACGCGCGACGCATTTGCGCAAGGAACTGGGCGGCGGCTCGCTCACCGCGCTGCCCATCATCGAAACCGAAGCGCAAGACATTTCCGCCTATATTCCGACCAACTTGATTTCCATCACGGATGGACAGATCTACCTATCGCCGTCGCTTTTCGAATTGGGGGTGCTGCCCGCCGTGGATGTGGGAAAATCCGTTTCGCGCGTGGGCGGTCAAGCGCAACTGGCAGCCTACCGCGCGGTGGCGGGCGACCTTAAGCTAGCCTACGCGCAGTTCGAGGAGCTCGAAACTTTTTCCCGGTTCGGAGCCCGCCTGGATCGAGACACGCGCAAGACCATCGAACACGGACGGCGAATCCGTGCGTGCCTGAAACAGCCGGAATTCTCCCCGGTTTCCGTGCCCGCGCAAATCGCCGTGCTGCTGGCATTGACCGCGGGACTCTTCGACCTTGTGCCGCTCGATCGGATGACGGACGCCGAACACGCCCTCTGCGAGGCCGCGGCGGATATCCCGGCGGACGTGCGCGGGCGATTGGATACCGCCGCAAAACTGAGCGACGAGGATCGTAAAGCGATTATGGACATCGCGAGCAAAGCGCTTGCCCGTTTCCAGCCCAAGCCTGAGCCCGAGAAGAAGTCATGAGCGACACCACGGCGAGTTTGCGCCGGAAGATCGCCGGAGCCGGAGATCTCGAATCCGTTGTCCGCACGATGAAGGCCGTGGCCGCCTCCAGCATCGGGCAATACGAAAACTCGGTGAGCGCGTTGGCCGATTACTATCGCGCCGTGGAACTGGGCTTGGGCGCCTGCTTCCGCGAATGCGGGCCGGCGCCGTTGGCTCCAGAACGAAAAGGGCGGAACGATGCGGATGCGATGGGCGCCGTCGTGTTCGGTTCCGATCAGGGACTGGTGGGCCAGTTCAATGAGGTGGTGGCCGATTTTGCGATCCAGACACTTGCCGCCCTTCCCGGTAAACCCAAGGTCTGGGCCGTAGGCGAGCGCGTGCATGAGCGCTTGGCGGACGCAGGCCTGGCGCCGATCGGCATCTTCGCTGTGCCGAACTCCGTCAAGGCCATCGCTCCGCTGGTCGGCCAGATCCAAATCGAAGGCGAAGCGCACCGGGCGAAAGGCGAGTATACGCGTCTTTACGTCTTCCATAACCGGCCGCAATCCGGGGCGCTCTACGAGCCGGTCAGCCAGCGGTTGTTGCCGCTCGACGCGCAATGGGAACAGGGTCTGGCCAAGGTCCGCTGGCCCACGGGGAGCTTGCCCGAAATCATGTGCGCCGGTTCCACGACTCTGCGCGCACTCATCCGCGAGTATCTTTTTATCTCGCTCTTCCAGGCGTGCGCGGAATCCCTGGCGAGCGAGAATGCCAGCCGCCTGGCCGCTATGCAACGCGCCGAAAAGAACATCGACGAATTACTGGAGGACCTCAACCGGACATTTCATCGTTTGCGCCAAGGTGGCATCGATGAGGAACTGTTCGACGTCATCTCCGGCTTCGAAGCGCTGAGGAAAAAAAAGAAGGCCGGTCCGGCGGCGTAGAAGCGGCTCGATCTTACACCGGGGGATGCCCCGGATCAAGACTGGCGGGAAGCGGAACGCGAGATCGCCTGAAAGGAATGAAAATGACGATCCGGATCGAAGAAGGGTGGACGCGGAGCCCGAGCGGCGCCATGCGTGGACAGCCCTCACCCATCGGCCCCGGCCATCAAATCGCTGCGCCACGTCCTCGTCATAGGATCGCGTGGATCGCAGTATGAAAACTTGCAGTTTGCCTCGATCCCGGCCACCGGGCTGCATTCCAATTACCTGGCTCCGATAGCGAAACGCTACGTTGCCTCCCTGTAAGAAGATGAAAGCCGGACACATAATGGCGGAGAAGTTGCTGACCAGAGATCCCAAGCCTCTACGATGCCTGGATCGCGGTCGGCGTGGAAAATTACATGATCAGTTTGAAGCGGGCTCCAGCACGGTGGCTCCTGCGCCTGACGGGCGCGCAAACGGATCGAGGGATCGGGATCGAGAAACTGAAGCTCGCAGCCGGGAAGGGCCACTACCTGGCGCCTTTCGCACAGTTGATGCCGGCGGTGGCGGCGTTGCGCGACAGTGATCCAAACCGCGCGCGCGAGTTCTTGTCGGAGTTGGCCCGGGAGTATTCGCACAACCCGCTTTACCGGCAGGAGTTGGCCCGGGATGCCGCGCCCAAACGCGGTCTCTACCCTCCAATTGTTGTCTTATGGACGGCAGGAACTGCGCCATCATGCCGAATGGCAGTTCAATGGCATCGCGCGGGAGCCTGCACCCGATTTGCTGCAAGGCACAACAGACTGTACTAACCGGAACATACAACTTCTTAGTGTGGTTTTCTCCCCGTTGACATCCGTCAAGGATTCGCTCATAATTCCATCAGAGACGAAGGTCTTATTGTCTCTGGGACTTTTTAGCTGTGGCATACAAGTCCGCTGTTCTGCGGCCGTGAACCACCCCTCAGACGATTCAAAAAACTTGCGGTTGGATGCGGAAAGGCCCTAAGCTTGCCCGTACCGACGTGGGTTTTCGCAAGGAAGGAGGTGAACATGCTAAGGCAACGAAGGGAAATGGGCCCCGACGCGACGGCCGCCCAAAAACCGTCAGCACCTATGTCAAGCGATGTAACCAACACGATGCCTAAAATGGGCGCCGTCAGTGAATCCGTGAAAACGAGCGCAACCGTTGGCCCGACGGAAAGCAAAATTGCCACAATTGCGTATCAATTATGGCTCGAGAGGGGCTGTCCCATGGGATCGGATCAAGAAGACTGGTTCCGGGCGGAAGTGATGCTCAAAAAACAAGTCGTCGTGACGTGCGAAGATCTGTTTATACGTCCATCGATTCCCTGCCTCGATACTCGCACCGAGTCCGGAATGCCGGCCGAGTTCCCGTGGGAGGGACATTGGGAGATATGGGAACGTGAATGGGGCGGCGCCCGCTGGGTCTGGGATGTACGTCGCTCACGCGTTGGAGTTTCGAATCGAGCGTGTCCTTCCGGCAAGGCAGCGTAGGGGGTTCGGGCCGGCCCCGTTCGCCGGGATGACGACAGCAATTCCACCGGTATTGTAACCAGCGATCGGCGGGGATGCGGTACCCGAAAGCCGCTTCCAATCTTATGCCGCCTTCCGAATCGATCTTCACCCCGGATCGTCCGGCCACCAGGGATATCTGCCCCTTCTTCGCACATCGAATCGCCCGGAATGCCTGCATACTCATCCATGGGTCGACAGAATTCCGCATCTGAACCCTTTCGGTTGGGTGAGCCGTTTCCTCTTAAGCTCCAACCGGGAGCCATGCCCGACGACGACATCAAGCTAATCGATCAATGAACTCCGTCAAGAAGGGGGCGCACACGAACTGGCGATTTCACCTAACATGGAGCCGTACATTACCGCCGGCCGCCGCCACGAGTTCCTCCGCCGCCAGCCGACTGTCTCTGCTGCATCTGCTGCATCTGCTGCGTGTGTCCCTGGTGCATTTGCTGCGTCTGTTGCTGGTGTTTCTGCTCCAGTTGCTGCATTCTTGCTGGATCAGCCTTTTGTTTCGCCAGTTGCTGATGTTCCTTGTCCTGCTGCTGCTGAAGTTTCTGCCGATCCTGATTTTGTTGCGCTACCAGCTTGTCCTGCTGCTTCTGGTATTGCTGGTCCTGCTTTGCGTTCCCTGTCTTGGGAACAGCGGGGCGCTCAACAGGCGGCAGGTCCTTAGGATGGGACGCAAGGTTGGCGCGCGGAGTCGCAGTGACCGGCGGCGCGCCGTGGTTCGCGGAAAACCGTTGCTGGGGGTTGTTGCGGGCAGAGTACGCGTGTTGAGTTTGCGCCGATACAGGCCCAACATGTTTGCCACGCGCAGCCGCCTCTTCTTCAGAAGTGGCGCGCGCGTTGATCCCGCCGTTACCGCCGTTATAGCTGACGCGGTTAACGTTTTCGTTCACCCTTGTGTCGTAAACGTTGTGGATGGCATTGGCGTCCACTCGATTCACCGCCGTGTTGTAGAAAAAATGCCCGTTATCCCAGCGGCCGCCTTCATAGCCATGACCGAAGTATCCGAAGCCATAGTCGATCCCCCCATAGAAACCTACTGACAGGCCCCAGTAGCCCTCATTGAAAAAGAATCCGCTGCCGCCCCAACCCCAATAGCCCGGAGTCCAGAGGAACCCGACTTCGGGGGGCATCACCCATGTGCCCGGCACCCAGTAATACTCGTTATCCCAAGCCCAATACCCGGGCGTCCAGATATAACCGTCGCCGGGGCACATAGGCTGCTCGTAGGTGGGCAGCTCAGGGGGCGCGATGGCGACCGATATGCCAACTTGCGCGAAAGATGCCGTCGACAGGCATAGCGTTCCTACTGTCAACAACAGCGAAGGAACGGAGCGGACACGCAGGGCCGCTAGAGCAACGTTAAAGAGTCTCATTTTCTCCTTTTATTTTCGGGCGATAGCCGAACGGAAATCCGTTCCGGCGCTATTTCCCATGCGGGCAACGCTGGGAGACTTCCTTCGCCGGACAAAGCCAACAACAACACAATGTTTGTTATCGCCGGGAGGCTTTTCGCGGCGTTCCCTCCGGTTGTATGAAGCAAGAGTTGGGCCAAACCGGAAGCCTGCGATTTTCATGCAGAACTCCAGACTGCGTTAGCGTGGTATCCCTACATTCGTCAGATCGGAGGTTGCAGAACGTGCAGAACCTGCACACGGGAATGCCGAAGTTACGGTTCTTCGCCGAGGCGGGCAGCTTTTTTTGGCCGGCTCGTAAATCAGGGCCTCGGTCAGGCGGCGTTGAGCGCGTCGATGGACACCTGCATGCCCTGATTTCTGGCGATCAACCTGTATAGGTGGTGAAGCTGACGGCGTTGCGGACATGCTGGCTCCGGCTACCCAGCGCTTCCCGGTGGTTCCACCCATCGGTGGTAGTTGATTACGCGTTTACTCCGCGCGCCAAGCGATTCAATCGCCTGGCGGCTTGGTGCGATACTCGCTGGAATCGGATTTATCGAGTAATGCAGCTTTCCGTGTGCCGTAGCGCTCGCGCAAGGCAGGTGAGCCGCTGCCGGCGGTGCAGGTTACGATCCAGTTCCCCGCGGAGGACGAAATAGCCTCTCGGCCGCGTAGGTGACGAACCGCCGCGGCGCGATCCGCTGGACCGCCACTCCGAGCCAATTGGTGAACCCCGAGATCACCGAATGCTCCCCGGCCGCCAGCGCCCGTAAACCAGTCCGCGCCACTTGATCCGGCTTTTCTTCCAGACCCGCCCCCATTTGTTTCGGCACGCCGGCAACCTCCTGGAATTCCGACGTAGTGGGGCCTGGACATAGGGCGCAGACGCGCACACCGTAACGCTCCACCTCTTCGGCCAGCGCCTCTGCGAACAGCAGGTCAAAGGCTTTGCTGGCGGCGTAGGTGGCCATGTAGGGCACGCCTTGGTAAGCGCCCGTGGAGGCTACGATCAGGATATCGCCCGATCGCCGCTCGACCATGTTGGGCAGGTAGAGATGAGTAAGATGAACCACGGCGGAGCAGTTCACTTGCACGATTCCGAGTTCGCGTGGCCGATTGCCGGTGCGGAATTCTCCGTAGGAACCGAGACCGGCATTGTTGACCAGCAAGTCCACGACGATGCCTCGTTCGTTGGTGAAGGCGAAGATCTTGTCTGGCGCATCTGGTTGGTTGAGATCCGCAACCAATACCTCAACCCGGACGCCATACTTGCCGTGAAGGCTCTTGCGTAGTTGCGTAAGCCGCTGGCGCCGCCGCGCGGTGAGCACGAGATGCGCACCGCCGGCCGCCAGTTCCTCGGCCAGCGCCCGGCCGATTCCAGAACTGGCGCCGGTCACCAGCGCCCATTTTCCACGCCAGCAATCCGGGGTTGCCATTGCCCGTAACGTAGCACGTTCCAACCAGAGTGCCGCAATCCTTCCTCAGCTTCAGCTCAGCGTGTAACACCGGTCCGTATGCCGCGCGCGCTATCATTCAAACTGGACGATGAGAATCGCGACATGGAACATCAACTCGGTGCGCCGGCGACTGCCGCTCGTTACAGACTGGCTGGCGGCTAACAAACCCGATGTGCTCTGTCTCCAGGAAACCAAGGTGCCCGACAGCGATTTTCCCGCCGCCGCTTTCCGCGATGCCGGATACCACGCCGCATTCCGCGGCATGAAGGGATACAATGGCGTCGCTACTCTCAGCCGTCGCGAACCTGAATCCGTGTTCCATGGTCTCTGCGCGGGACCTGACAGCGAAGATGTCCGTATCCTCGAAACTGTGATCGATGGTCTGCCCATCGTTAATACCTATGTTCCACAAGGATACAAAATCGGCACCGATAAGTACGTCTACAAGCTGGAGTGGTTTCACCGCGTGCGCCGGTATTTCAGCGAGCGACTCGATCCAACGGCGCCGGCCATTTGGCTCGGCGATCTGAACGTCGCGCCCGAGCCAATCGATGTTTACCACCCCGATCACCGGGTCAACGATCCGGACTTCCACATCGACGCACGTGACGCCTATCGCTGTGCGGCTGGCTGGGGATTCATTGATGTGTTTCGGAAAATCCATCCCGATCGGGTGCAGTACACGTACTGGGATTACTTCCGGAACGCCTTCGCGCATAATTGGGGATGGCGCATCGACCACATTCTGGCGACAGCCCCCTTGGCAGCCGTTGGCCTCGCCAGCGACGTGGAGATGGAAACACGCCGGGCTACGGGTGCGTCCGATCACGCCGTGGTTTGGGCGGATTTCGATTATCCCAGTGCCACCGCGAAGGTCAATGAATAGAATCCCGATCCCAGCGGAGTACGGGCGGCCCAGGAATCCCGGCACAACGGGGGCGCGCCAGAAGGGTCGCGGTAAGGCCATGTGTCATTCTGTCCGCTCCGGGTGAGAATAAACTATGGGCGCCATCGCCAGGCCGCCTTGTGACGAAGCCGCGATTCTCGCCCGTCCGTGCGAGCAGCCCGCCACAAAGAACGGCCCCTGGATTCTCGCCGCGGCCATTCTCGGTTCGAGCATGGCATTCATCGACGGCACGGTGGTGAACGTGGCGCTGCCCGCGCTGCAATCGGCCCTGCATGCGACGTTGACGGATGTTCAATGGGTGGTGGAATCTTACGCGCTCTTCCTGGCGGCCCTGATCCTTATTGGCGGATCTTTGGGAGACCGCTACGGCCGCCGCAAAATCTTCGTTGCCGGCGTCGTGCTGTTCTGCCTCTCCTCGGCCTGGTGCGGACTGGCGCCCAACATCCGCCAGCTTATTCTGGCAAGGGGTCTTCAAGGCATTGGCGGAGCACTGCTGGTACCCGGCAGCCTGGCTCTGATCAGCGCTAATTTTTCGCAAGGGGAGCGCGGCCGCGCCATCGGCACGTGGTCCGGCTTTACCTCCATTACCGCCGCGATCGGTCCGGTGCTGGGCGGATGGTTCACGGAACACGGCTCGTGGAGGTGGGTGTTCTTCATCAATCTTCCGCTGGGCTTTGCCGTTGTATGGCTATCGCTATGGAAAGTCCCGGAGAGCCGATCCGGTAGCCGGGGCGGGCAGTTCGACTGGCTGGGCGGCCTGTTGGCGGCGCTGGGCTTTGGCGGAGTCGTCTTTGGTCTGATCGAAGGCGCGCCAACCGCGGGCGCCGCCGGCGGCATGATCCTGATTGCGCTGCTGTATTGGGAGTCGCACGCATCCTCGCCGATGGTTCCGCTTGGTCTGTTTCGTTCCAGAAATTTCCGCGGTGCCAACTTACTCACCCTCTTTCTCTATTCCGCGTTGAACGGCGTCTTTTTCTTTTTCCCGCCAAATTTGATTCAAGTGCAAGGCTACTCGCCGACGGAAGCGGGCGCCGCGCTGCTTCCACTTATCCTGTTGATGTTCCTGCTGTCGCGCTGGTCCGGCGGTCTTCTGGATCGATACGGCGCCAAAATTCCGCTGGTGGCGGGGCCCTTGATCGCGGCCGCCGGATTCGCGCTGTTTGTGCGGCCCGGCATCGGCGGTTCCTATTGGACAACATTTTTTCCGGCAGTGTTGACGCTGGGTCTCGGCATGGCGATTAGCGTTGCCCCGCTGACCACCACCGTGATGAACGCCGTGGAGCAGAGCTATGCGGGAGCGGCCTCCGGGATCAACAATGCCGTGTCGCGCCTTGCCGGTCTGCTGGCGGTGGCAGTCTTCGGAGTGGTGCTTACCGGTGTTTTCCAAAGCGCTCTGGATCAGCGTCTGGATCGCTTGGCTCTGGCGCCCGCGGTGCGGGAGGAAATCGAGGCCCAGCGATCCAAGCTGGCTGCCGCACAAACAGAGGACCCGCGCGGACGCCAGGCAATTGCGGAAGCATTTGTCGCCGGCTATCGAAGCGTGTTGTGGGTAGCGGTGGGACTGGCGCTCGCCAGTTCAGTCAGCGCGGCAGCTTTGATCACCACCGAAAAGCGATCCGAGAACCGTTAGGACCATCAATTCCTGGGCGCTTCCTTAGGGTACCCTTGCCATAAATATTCCAAAGCCTCGGGCAGGGTTTGTTGCTTCACCGTGCGGTCGGTGTGCCCGGCGTTACGAGCAAATACGAACTGGTAATGATATCCTTTGGCGGCCAGCACTTTGGCCATGTTCTCGTTGGCTACTACCCAGTCGTGCATGCCGTCCTGCATGATATTCGGATTGAAAAGATCCCGGTCGCCAACTTCCATCCAAATGCGAATCGGCTTGGCCGGAGCGTTGGGGATAAGGTGTTCATGGAACTCCCAGGCGCCGTGGGGCGTCTGCGGGTTCCACGGCCACTGCTGGTTCACGTAGGTTCCTGAGTAGGTGAGAACGCGGTGGTAAAGTTCGGGGTGATACCACGCCATGATCAAGGCGCACGAGCCGCCGGAACTGCCGCCCATGGTAGCCCGGCCATCCGGATCTTTGGTCAGTTTCACGTTGTACTGCTTCTCCACGAGAGGCAACACTTCTTTCTCGACGAACTCCGCGTACAAGCCCGACATCGTGTCGTATTCCAACCCGCGTTCGCTGCCCTGGGCGTCGCCGCTGCCGTTGCCCATGGAAATGGCAATCATGACCGGCACGCGGTGCTCGGCGATCAGGTTATCCAAGGCCGTGAATAGCGCCCGGTCAGGTCCGTCCGCTCCCACGATGAACGGCGCGGCCGTGCCGGGAACGTACTGTTTCGGCACATACACAGCTATGCGGCGCGTGTAGGAAGCGGGATGGCTGGTGGTGATTATCAACTTGGCGGGGTCGGTGGGGTCTGGCTTGCCAAACGTGCCGGCCTCGCGCGCGATGCCGGGATAGACCTTGCTTTCCGACGACTCCATGGTGAAGGTGAAGATCGCTCCCTGCGGCACCCCTTCCTGGGCGGTCATTTCCGATGCGGGGTTGTGGGTGGGACCGAGTATGAAGTTTCCGTCGGCGTTCGCGGGCGCGTTGGCGCCGTCGGGTAACTCTTTGGCCGTGACATAACCGGGCGTGTTGGGATCGCGGGTCGGTGGCGTTGGGCGCATCGGGCGTGCGGGCGCAGCCGGCGGAGCTTGCGCCATGGCTGGATCGAAGCCAGTCATCAAGGTGATCAAGCACGCGCCGATCAAAAAATGAAACATCAGCATCTCCTCTTCCTAAACCCATCACCGATCTTAACTCCGCTGCGACTGGGCATCGTCGAGTGTATGATCGGGTGAGGAACAATGCCCGATCTTCACCAGCAATTCGGCCAGATCGACATCTACCTGTTCGATCAACTCCTCCGAGGACGTATCAGGCCAGGGATGCGGGTGCTCGATACGGGCTGCGGTTCCGGGCGCAACCTGGTCTACTTTCTCCGGGAGGGGTATGCGGTATTCGGTGTGGACACGGACCCTCACGCGATTGAGTCCACGCGCCGCCTCGCCGCATCCGTCGCGCCGTCTCTTCCCGCAGACAACTTCCGCGTGGAGGCCATCGAAGCGATGGCCTTTCCCGATGCATGTGCCGACCTCGTTCTCAGCAGCGCCGTGCTCCACTTTGCGCGCGATGACGAACATTTTGAAGCGATGCTGCGGGGGACGTGGCGCGTATTGAAGCCGGGAGGACTGTTCTTCTGCCGCTTGGCATCGTCGATTGGGATGGAGAACCAGGTCCAGCGGGTGGTGGGGCGCCGCTTCCTCTTGCCGGACGGTTCGGAACGCTATCTGGTGAACGAGGCGCTGTTGCTACGCTACACCGCAGAGTTGCGCGGACAATTGGCTGACCCGTTGAAGACCACCGTGGTGCAGAATCAGCGTTGCATGACCACGTGGATCATGCGGAAGAACGTCTGACCAGGCCCCAACTCCACATCACAGCGTTGTCACTCCCCCTGCGCCAGCGCCATCAGCTTCTTCTTTCTGGTGCACTCAGCCGGCGTCTTCGCCTGCGACTCCAGCCACCGCCTGAAATCCTTCATCCGCACCCGATGCTCGACGGCGGGCTGCTTGACGCGCACCTTCAACTCCGAGAGATTCCAAGGCGCCCGCTGGATCCGTCAGGCGGCCACTGTCTTGGAACCTAAACCGCCATCTGCTCTCCGTCGGCTAAACGCCGGATGGACGGGAAGCCGGTCGTGTCCCCGTCCCAGGCCTCGCTGTGTATGGGCACGAATTGTTTACCATTCATCGCGTGGGCGAACGCTTTCAAATCAGATGGAGAAGCATGGCCACTCGTGTGAATGTGAGCAGCGCGACTTCCTGCATCGTCAAACCACCTTTGCACCAACGCCCCATCTTCGCTTTTCAAGTAGCCGCTCCACATCGACCAGCACCAAGCGTCGTCAGAATTCGGCAGCACGCCCTTGTGAACATAATCATGGATGAGCGAACGCCGCACCATGGCCACCCAGTTCGATGGTTTCTTGGCCAAAGTCTGTCGATACATCTTAGCGAAGGCACTGGTGATGACGACCCTCAGATTGTTCCAACCCGAATCCCGGACCGGTATTGTGAGTGGTAGCCAGGGTAGTTAGTGCATTCGCCGTGGCTCTCCATTTCCAACTGCCACACCAGAGCCAAGAAACTTCGGAACTTCCCCCGGTTCCTGAATGAACCAAAAAATGCCAACCTGCGGAAGAGCCGGCTGCATCAATTTCCTCCATCTACTATTCGGATTTGGAGGGGGAAAAATAAACTCCGGTAGTACTTTTCCGTCGAATTAGTACTCGGAGGATGCCGATTTCTCAGGGAAGCGGTCCCAGTAGAAGTTGTGCAATTGCCCGCTGACCTTGGCTTCAACTGTGCAAAATCTGTGTGCACCCACACTCTGCGCACCGGGTATCCGGTACGCTTGGTACGATTTACCGATTGACACGCCCGGTTCGTGAGCGCAGACTGTATCAGTGGGTTGGATTCTGCGTATCTGGAGGGCGATTCCGTTGGCGCCACGATGGCTGTCTGGCCGGCGGCGGCGAGACCGAACCGAGATGCTGGCCCACCTCCGCCGCTATTACGCGAATGGAGAGTAGGCGCCACGCCCATTGTTACCCGGTATGTGGCGAAAGACAGCCGGGGTTGTCTTTCACGACTGCTCCCTCACCGTGGCCGCCCAGATCCACCATCAGTTGTTGGCGTGCGCCATCTTGCAGTACGTTGTTGCTGATGACGCAGTTCTGCAGCTCTTTGTAAACGATGCCGTAGGAAGGCGACCAAACGCCGCCTCCGCCATCGTCCCGCCCAACTTGCAGGTTGTTGGCGCAACAGGTAACGCCACGCGCGCGCTCCAGCCGGATCTGGGAGGAATCGTAGGTGCCGGGTTTGGCATTCTTCCCACTACGCTTGATGAAGTTGCCTGTGATGCTGATCTGCTGGCCGTCCAAAATAGCCAACCCGCAAGTTCCGGCGCGATCGAAGAAATTGCCGGTGATGTTGTACCCGTCGCCGCCGGCAATCAGAATGCCTTCGCGGTTCCATTCGATGCGATTGCCGGTGAACGTACAGGAGGCATTCTCTTCGCGCGCTGCAAATCCGGCGCCGCTGTTTGCAGAGAACCAATTGTCGAGGAAGAACCCGTCCCAGCCTCGCAGCGAAATGCCGTCGCCTGCGTTGTAAGCGATCATCGAATGGCGGATGGAGAAGCACCATGCACGCGTGAGCCGTACTCCGTCGCCGCTGAAATTGGCGACCTGGGACCGCTCGATGCGGAATGTGTCCTCCTGCTTGCCGTAATCCGGCTTGTTCAACCAGATACCGTGCACGCCGGCGCCAAGCTTCCCACCATCGAGTGAGACTCCTTCGATGCTGACGCCAAATGCGCCGGTGATGTTGAGCAGGCACCGGGCATGTTCATCGGCCAACCGGATGACGGAGCCGAATCCGTGCTCGTAATCCCAGGCCGGAATTCCAGTGAGTGAAACGTGTGGACGCATTTGCAGTTCTGCTGCCAGATAAACGCCAGGCGGCAGGAACACGGCACCTCCACGTCCGGCCGCTGTATCAATCGTGCGTTGGATCGATTTGGTATCGTCGTTCTTTCCGTCTCCCTTGGCTCCGAACTGCCGGACGTTCAAAACCGTATCCGCTTCGACCATTTGGGCAGCGCCAATTTTCGGCCTCATCGCCAGCCATACTCCGCCGAGCGCAGCAGCCCGGGCTATCTGCCGTCTTCCGGAAGCGGGTTTCGCAACGTCTTCAGGCATGTAGATCGAGTTCTCCTTTTCCGATCGTAACGCGGATGCTTGTGGCGCTCTTCCAGACGATCTTGGCGGGTGCTTAACCGTTCTAGGGGAAACCGCTCCCTGACGGTCGCGGCTCTGTAACGGACGTAATGATGTCGCGGGGTTTACTGAGCCGCGACCGTAAGGGAGCGGTCACTTTGATCAGAATCCCCAAAGCGGTTAAGCACCCGAACTTGGCTGCCGGCCGCATGTTCATGCGTTCAGCCGGCCTATTATCTGGGCGCCAGCGGGCGGAGAATAGACTCATGACCTTGAATCGACGCGACTTCATCGCGGTACCGGCCGCGGCAATCGCTACTTCATTATTGGCTGCCGGGCCAGCTTCGCCCTGGCAGCGGAAAATCCGCCGCGTGGGCCAGACCAACATGACCGAGCACGATCCCGCGGTACTGAACGTTGAGGAATGGGCGGACTACTGGGCCAGCCTGAAGGTGGACGCCGTACTGGTCAGCGTCACTGGCATTCTTGCGTTTTACCAGACGAAGGTGCCGTACCACCGGAAGGGTAAGTTCCTGGGCGACCGGGATTTCTTCGGCGAGTGTTGCGCAGCCGCCAGGAAGCGCGGCCTGCATGTGATCGCGCGCATGAGTCCGGACCTCAATTGGGAAGACGCAGTCGAGGCACACCCAGAGTGGTTCCAGCGCGACGCCCAAGGCAATGCCGTGCATCACACCGAGGACCCCAGGCTATTCCGCACTTGCATGTTCACGACCTACATGACCGATTACGTGCCGGCGATCATGCGCGAGGTCAACAATCTCTATGACGTGGACGGTATGTACACCAACGCGTGGCCACCGTTGGGGACGCTGCCGGTTTGCTATTGCGAACAGTGCACGCGGTTGCCGCAGCCGGGAACCATCGACTATTGGGACAAATTCAACCAGCGCACCATGTATCTGTGGAAGCTGTACGATTCCATCGCCAAGGAGAAGAAGCCGTCGAGTTTCTATTTCGGCAATCTCGGCGGCGGCATTCGCAGCACGGCCAGCCTGGTAAAACTCGGCGAGGTCTGCGAGTGGTTCCAGTGCGACAACCAGGGACGCGGCGGGGACGCCACGCCGATCTGGGGGTGCGCGCTGCAAGGCCGCGTGTGCCACGCCGTTCAAAAGGGCAAGATGGCCACCAACGTGACAGGTGCGTGGTCCACCGGTACGCCCCGGTGGCGAAACGTCTACAAGTCCCGGCAAGAGGAGCAGATGTGGTTTAACGAGACGGTCGCCTCGGGGATGGCGCCGTATCACCACATCATAGGCGGCGAGAAGGGGATGGGCGAGGATCGCCGCTGGCTGGAGCCGGCGCGGGAGTATTTCAATTGGATGGCCGCGCACGATACACACTTCATCAACAAACGCTCGATCGCGAATCTGGGCGTGGTCATGGGACAGCGTACCCAGCTGTTCTACAAACCTCCGCGTGGAGCGCTCATGCGGGAGTACATGGACGGGATGTATCTTGCCCTGCTCGAAGGCCGCTGCCTGTTCGATTTCGTGCATGAAGACAAGCTAACGCCGCAGGACCTGGCCCCATACTCCGCGCTGCTGCTGCCGAACGTCGCGCTGCTCAGCGACCAGCAGTGCCGGCAGTTGCGCGCTTATGTGGATGCCGGAGGTTCGCTGCTGGCTACATTCGAAACCAGCATGTACAACGAGCGCAACGAGCGGCGGTCCGATTTCGGCCTGGCGGACGTGTTCGGTATTCGTAAGAGCGGGGATGTCATTGGTACGGTTGGTAACGCCTATCTTGCGCGTATCGAGAAGCAGCATGCCATCCTCGATGGCTTTTCAGGCACCAACTGGATCCCCGGAGCGGAAAATCGCCTACCCGTGGCTGCGGTGGATGGCCCAATTCTGACTGTAGTTCCCGGCTTCGTGGCTTACCCTCCGGAACTGTCGTATCCTCTGCAGGCACGGACGAATGAGCCGGCAATCGTGGTTCGGCAGAAAGGCCGGAGCCGCCTGATCTATTTCCCGGGTGATGTGGAGCGCACCATGTGGCGATCCGGTCATACCGACCTGGCGCGGCTGATTCAGAACTCGATCCGTTGGGTCGCGGGCGCGAATCCACCAGTCACAATCCAGGGAGACGGTGTGATCGAGGCTTTCGCATGGGAAACGCAGGCCGGTTTTGCCGTGCACCTCCTTAATTACACAAACCCCGCCATGCACCGCGGATGGATACGGAATTTCTACGCCATCGGTGGCCAGAAGGTGAGGATGTCACTCCCGCAGGGCAGGCGAGTGACGCGCGTAGAACTGTTGCGGGCCGAAACGAATATCCCGTTTACCGGAGGCGCCGACGCAATTGAGTTTACGATTCCCAGAGTCCTCGATTACGAAGTGGCCGCGCTGCATTCCGCATGAGGGGACTGGTGACAGCGCTGCCCACACGCCAGAAAATGCGCTCCTTCTGCATCTCCGCTCCGACGCGAGGCCCCTAGAATCTGATTCGAAAGTCGCGTGCTGCGATTTCCCGCCTTGCGATTCGGATGTATATGGTCGAGGGTAGCCCGACGTCTCGGTTGGAAGGGTAGGGGAGCATACGGGCAGAGCCGCCAGAGATAAACAAGTGACAGAAACCCAGCCCACCATCAACGGCGAGATCGAGCGATACCTCCGAACCGGCGAAAGCGATCCACTTTACGCGGCCTGGTCCGGCAACTTCATGGAACACGCGAACCGTGCTCACGAGGACCTTCGCGGCGCTCTCGTTCGTGCGGTCAGGAGATTGGCAGAGGGATTAAATCACGCGCCGCTGTCCGAAGCCGACACGGTCTCCGTCACGCGCCCGAAGGTCGCGCCGATGGTGCGCGGCTTGTTCCCACCGGCCGAGCAGGACGTGGTGTTGGCGGCGATCGAGCAATCCGTCGTCTTCGTCACGAGCGCGACGTCGAGGTGCTCCTGCTCAATCGAAGTTTCGACCACTGTGCCTGGACGATCGCGAACCTTTACCTCGCAAGCCTGGGCGGGGAGTTGCTCGGGAAGGACGCGCCTCACCTGGTCGGGTTGAGCGAAGAAACCACCTGCTACTTCTCGCCGGAGTACTTCGCCGAGGACGATCCCTTCGCCGACTTTATTGTCCACGAGGCTGCGCACATTTTTCACAACTGCAAGCGCGCCACCATCGGCCTCCGTGAGACGCGAACGAAGGTGTGGCTGTTCGACATCGAGTACCGGAAGCGGGAGACATGCGGCACGCCAGCATTCAGACCACCATGAACGTTTACGGCAAGGCGATGACGGACACCAAGCGCCACGCTCACAGCAAAGTGGTGGAGATGATTTTGAAGCCCAAGAAACCAGAAGAAGCCGCCGACCAGCAGAACCCTGTTGCGGCTATTGGGAGTTAATGGGAGTTTGTGGTACGCTCGAAAACCCGCGTAACCGACTGAAAAGATGTGGTTGCGGGGGGTGGATTTGAACCACCGACCTTTGGGTTATGAGCCCAACGAGCTACCAGACTGCTCCACCCCGCATTCACATCCTACCTCTTACGCAACCGTCAGGTCAAATCGGCGCCGTGTGCCGCACCGATGTGATGGATTTCTCAGCAAAAGCGCCGGATTGACCCGCGGCAGTACTCTTCGATACCGAACCAGCGAGCGGAAGCGTCTGTCATAGTACAATGGTCTCAACGGAGCTGTTCAACCCAATGAAGTATCGCATTGCCGCGATCGGCCTGCCGATTGCCGCGTTCGCAGTTTCTCTATTCGCCGCCGAAACGGCGCCTGAAGCCCCGCGCATCGGTAAAGTCGCCATTTTCAAGACTTCCGATCTGCGTCCGGGTATGCAGGCGACGGCCTGGACGGTATTCGCCGGAACCACGCCGGAAGCGGTTCCCATCGAGATCATCGGGCTATGGAAGAACGCCTGGGGTCCGCGGCAGGACGTGATTCTGGGCAAGATGGGCGGCAAAGCCGTGCGCACCAACGTGGCCGGCGGGATGAGCGGCAGCCCCGTGTATATCGATGGAAAGCTGGTGGGCGCGGTGGCGCTGCGGCTCAGCGTCTTTTCGCCGGATGCGATTTGTGGCATCACTCCCGCCGAGCTGATGATGGAAATTCACGATTTCGATCAATCCCGGCCCGCCGATGCGCGCACGCCCGATAAAGTGGCATCGCGCAGCCAGGTGGCCGTGCCCGGCGAGTTGCTGGCGCAGGCGATGGCCGCGGGCGCGTCGCCCAATCTGCCGCGCGAATCGCCCATGATGGTCCCCATTGAAACACCGCTGACGTTCTCCGGTTTTCATGAGAATGTCTTGAACGCGTTCGGCCCGCTCTTTGCGCAACTGGGCATCACGGCGGTAATGGGCGGCGGCGCGTCCAGCACCACGTACACGGCCAAGCCCGCGGCCGGCTGGCAGAATTCGCTGCACCCGGGCGATCCGGTGGCGGGCGTGCTGGTTTCGGGCGACATGAGCATTACGGGCTTGGGCACGGTGACTTACAACGACGGACATCAGGTGCTGGCATTCGGCCATCCGTTCTTCAATCTCGGCCCGGTGGATATGCCGATGAGCAAGGGCGAAGTGCTGATGACGCTGGCTTCGCAGTATCAGCCCAACAAGTTCGCCAACGCCACGGAGATTGTGGGCGCGCTGCATCAGGACCGGCACAGCGGGATCATGGGCGTGCTGGGGCAGGAATCGGAGATGATTCCGGTAACTATGAAGGTGCGCTCCTTCGGCGAGAATAAGGCAGTGCGCGGCGAGAAGGATTTCCGCTTCAACGTCTTTGTGCAACAGAAGTGGACGCCTTACCTGATGATGGTTACGCTGTTCAACGCTCTTTCGGAATTGAACGAGTTCATGGACGAAGCCACTTACCGGCTCAACGCGAACGTGGAAATGAATAGCGGGCCACCTCTGTCGTTATCCACCATGCAGGCCTCGGGCGAGATGCCCGTGCCGGCGCCCATGGTGCTGGCGGGCTGGTGGGGAGACAAATTCAACCGGCTGTATCTGAACGCCGTGAATCCGCCCAGCATCAGGAGTGTCGCGGTCACCGTGGATCTGCTGCCCGAGCGCCGCGTCGCCACCATCGAAAACGCCTGGCTGGCTACGCCCGAGGCGCGCCCCGGCGACGACGTGGCGCTGAAGGTGTTCCTGCGCCCGTACCGCGGCGACAGCCTCGAACGCGATTTCACATTGAAGATTCCGGCGGGCCTGGCGACCGGCGAGCACCGCATCGTACTGAGCGACGCCGATACCATCAACCGCATGCAGACCGTGGCCGGCATGGTGAATCGCTATATCGATCTGCCGGAGACTGTTTCTTTGATCAACCAGGAGCGCAGTAACGATCGCCTGTATGTCTCGCTTTTGGATGCGAGTCCGACCGCGTATTTCGACGATAAGACCATGCCCAGCCTGCCCGCCTCGGTTTTGAATATCATGCAATCCGGGCCGGGCTCCAACCGTTCGCTGATCACATCGCCGGATACCGCGTCGGAACAGATGTCGCTGCCTTTCGATTATGTAGTTACCGGCAGTTACTCGCTGAAGATACTTGTCAAGTAGAGAATCTTCCGGTTACTAAGTCCGGCCCTCGAACGGCAATAGAAAACTGATTATGAATCGACTCTTGGTTTTATTACGGCCGCGCGGCGCTGCGCCTGCTGTGTGCGGTCTGCTCGTCTATTTATGGGCGTTGAATGCCGGCGCCAGCCAGACGCGCATTTGGACGCAAATAGACTATGCGGATTTCGATAAAGGCGTACTCAAGAACTTAGCGCTGCGCAGCGACGGATTACTTACACTTTCGCCGGAATTTCAGGAAGTGTATGACACGTCGTCGACTTACTTGTGGGCGCTGGGCCGCGATTCGCGAGGCAATCTGTATGCCGGCGGCGGTCCGGGCGCCAAGCTGTACCGTCTTTCCGCCGGCGGCGAAAAGAAGATGGTCGCGGAGTTGGATGGGCTTCAGATTCAGGCCATCGCCATCGACAGTCACGATCGCGTGTACGCTGCCACGGCGCCGGATGGCAAGGTGTATCGCGTGGCAGCGGACGGTAAGTCCGAAGTCTTCTACGATCCCAAGGCGAAATATATCTGGGCGTTGGCTTTCGATAAGGCGGGCGACTTACTCGTAGCCACGGGCGATCCGGGCGCGGTCGATCGGGTCACGCCGGATGGCCATGGCAGCGTCTGGTACCGGACCGACGAAACGCACGTGCGGTCGATGGCGTTGGACCGGTCGGGCAATGTGATTGTCGGAACCGATCCCGGTGGCCTGGTGGTGCGGGTGTCGCCGCCGGGCGAGGGATTCGTGCTGTACCAGATGAGCAAGAGCGAAATTACGGCGCTGGCGGTGGGCGCGGACGGCGCGGTTTACGCCGCGGGGCTTGGCAGCAAGCAGGGAGCGGCGTCCACACCCGCGCCGCCGCCGCCCACGCCGCCCGCCGCGCCATCGGGAGGACCGGCGCAGACCCATACCGGCGTACCTCCGCCGGCTTCCATGGCGCCCGCGGGCAGCGCCGTATCCGTGACTGGCTCGGATGTGTATCGCATCGACGCTTCCGGCAATCCGGAAAGAATCTGGAGCCATGCGCAGGATGTGATCTATGCCATTCGGTTCGATGCGCAGGGCCGGCCATTGCTCGGTTCCGGCAACAAAGGATGCATCTATCGCATCGATTCCGATGTGCTCTCGACCGCGCTGGTAACGGCGCCTTCTTCCCAGATCACCGCGTTTGAAACCGGCGCGGATGGCACGCTTTACGCCGCCACGGCGAATGTGGGCAAAGTCTACCGGTTAGGTCCCGGGCCGGCGCGCGAGGGATCCATTGAAAGCGAAGTTTTCGATGCAGGCTTCTTCTCGCGCTGGGGACGTTTGAGTTTTGAGGCGCACCCGAATGGCGGGCGCATAGCGATTGCCGCGCGTAGCGGAAACCTAGACCGGCCCGGAAAGAATTGGAGTCCGTGGTCGGCGGCCATCACGGAACCCGAGGGCGGCCGTCTCGCCGTGCCTGCGGCGCGCTTCATGCAATGGAAGGCGACCTTGACGGGCGATGGAGCGAAGTCGCCGGAGCTCGAATCAGTGGACGTCGCATACTTACAGCGCAACGTGGCGCCGCGCATCGAAACCATGGAAAGCACGCCGGCTAACTACAAGTTCCCGGCCCCCTTAATGCCGGCCGCTCCGCCACAAACGCTGACGCTGCCGCCGATCGGTAAAGCCGCGTCCAGTTCGAATTCATCCGCGCCGCTCGATTCCGGCACGCCCGCCATGCAGTATGCCAAGGGTTTCGTCGGGGCGCGCTGGGCGGCCACCGACGATAACGGCGACCATTTGGTGTATACCGTGGAGATTCGCGGCGCGCATGAAAACGAATGGAAGCTGCTCAAGGACAAATTGCACGAGAAGTACTGGAGCTGGGATTCGACCGCGTTCCCGGACGGTGAGTACCGCCTGCGCGTGACCGCGTCGGATCTGCCGGACAATCCGCCGGCCGAAGCACTTTCCACTTCCATGGTAGGCGATCCGTTCCTGATCGATAATACGCCGCCCGAAATCGCGCACCTGACTTCGAGTGTATCCGGTGGCAAGTTGCACGCCACCTGGAGCGCCGCCGACGCGCTGAGCGATATCAAGAAAGCGGAGTATTCGTTGGACGGCTGCGATTGGACGCTGGCCGCTCCGATGACCGGTCTTTCCGACTCCCACCAACTGACTTACGATCTGACACTCGACCACGTCGCGCCCGGCGAGCATACTTTGGCTGTGCGGGTGGAGGATGACTACGATAATCAGGCGGTGTCTAAGGTAGTGGTGAAGTAGGTAGGGCAGACGATCGTTTTGCGTCGTCTGCCTTTTGCAATTTCGGCCTGGAGCCACGGCAGACCACAAAAAACGATGGTCTGCCCGGGTCTTCCCCACAGGGTTCTGTGGTAGGGTGGGATGATCTATGGCAAACCCCGTCGTACATTTTGAAATCGGCTGCCGGGACACACAAGCGACCGCGGCATTCTATGGAAAGCTATTCGACTGGAAGTTGGCGGAGATGGGACCGGCGGTCATGATCGAATCCGGCCCTGGAGGCATCGCCGGCCATATCACGGCGCTGGGCCACGAACCGCACAATTTCACGCATTTCTACGTGATGGTGGACGATTTGCAGGCCACCCTCGACAAAGTGGCCGAACTCGGCGGCAGAACCCTGGTGCCTCCGGTCGAAATCCCCACCGGCGCTTTCGCCTGGTTCGCCGATCCGGAAGGCAACACGGTCGGGATCTTCAAGCCTAAGTAACCACTTACTGCCAGTTAAGAATTACTTTACCGGATTGGCCGCTCGACATCACATCGAAGCCTTTCTCGAATTCGGTGTAATGATAGCGGTGCGTGATTACCGGAGTAATATCCAAGCCGGATTGAAGCATCACCGACATCTTATACCAGGTCTCATACATTTCCCGGCCATAGATACCTTTCACAGTAAGCATATTGAAGACGACCGTGCGCCAGTCGATGGTCATTTCGCCTTCTGGAATTCCTAACATGGCAATTTTCGCGCCGTGACTCATGTTGGCGAGCATGTCGCGGAAGGCGGCCTGATTGCCGGACATCTCCAGGCCCACGTCGAAGCCTTCGGTCATGCCGAGCTTCTTTTGGATCTCGGGCAGCGTATGTTCGCGGATATTCACCGCTTCGGTGACACCCATCTGGCGGGCTAACGCCAGACGGTATTCGTTGACATCGGTGATGACCACATAGCGCGCGCCGGCGTGCCGCGCGACGGCCGCGGCCATGATGCCGATAGGTCCCGCGCCGGTTATCAATACGTCCTCGCCCAACACCGGAAACGAAAGCGCGGTGTGTACGGCATTGCCGAACGGATCGAAAATGGCGGCCACATCGCGGTCGATGCCGTCATGATGGCGCCAGATGTTGGTCATGGGCAGCGCGATGTATTCGGCGAAAGCGCCGGGGCGGTTCACGCCGATGCCGTGCGTGTGCGCGCACAGGTGGCGGCGGCCGGCCAGACAGTTGCGGCAGCGTCCGCAGACCACGTGGCCTTCGCCGCTAACGATATCGCCGGGGAAAAAATCGGAAACGTTGGAGCCGGTCTCGGCGATCTCGCCCACGAATTCATGTCCGATCACCAGCCCGACGGGGATGGTCTTTTGCGCCCAATCGTCCCACTTGTAAATGTGCACGTCGGTGCCGCAGATGCCCGCGCGATGCACGCGGATCAGGACATCGTTGATGCCGATGCGGGGTTTCCCGACTTCTTCCAGCCAGAGGCCGGGCTCACTCTTGCTTTTGACCAGCGCTTTCATTGGGTTTTTTGCGAAACCTTACTGTAACAGGGTTGACGGAGCGGCGCGCGGCCAAGTCACTGCTTCGGCGTGGATTCCGAACGCGGCGTGCGCGCGGCCAGTTCGCGGCCTTCATCGTTATTAAGCAGCTCAAAGCTTAAAGTCCAGTAAGGCCCCGGGTGCTCGAGGATGCGCGCACGGAAGTAGTAGGTCTTGCCTGCTTCCGCGGTGAGGCTAGTTGCCCCAACCATGGGCGGAAGTCCGCGCGGAGGCGATTGCCAGTCTACGCAGAAGTGGCGGTCTCCGGGCTCGACGGCGAAGGAGAGATGCGAAGTACCGCGGTTGGCGCCGATCCAGGAGCCATCGACGCCCACGCGCACGGTGGGTGCTCCGAGTTCGTTCGGAGGCCGATAGAACTCTTCAATCACGTTGACCAGGGCTTTTCCGGGGGCGGGATTTGGGGTAGTTTGCCCCACCCCTCCCGATTTCACATTGAACGCTATTTGGTCCGGGCCACACGCGGATTTCACTGGGGGTGACGCGGCCGTGTCTGCCAGGAGAGCGGTAGAAGCGAAGAGCAACAGCGCGAGGGAAGGTTTCATATTCGTCTCGGTCCGCACTTAGCGAGACGTGTAGGTGGCGGACAAGGTTACTTAGTCACGCGGACACTCTCCACGTGGCGATAGCGGTGCTCGGGCACGGGTGGCGAAGGCTGGAAGCATTGATGCTGTAAGACACGGAGCTGAGGCGGAAGCCGGCGGATGGCGCAGGCCAAGGCCTCGTCCAAGACGGCGGGCAAGGCTTGGGCGCGCAGATTGACCACTAACTCATGGCGCCGGGCGGGTAAAGCTAGTAAGTCGCCGGTAACGGAAGGCTCGGCGCCGTTGCGGCAGATACTCGCGCGGATATAACCGCTGGGCGCGCGATCGAAGATCTTCAAATGGGCGATGGAAGCGCCCGCCCGCGTGAGTTCCTGGTCGAGGCTCTCGAGCAGGGGTCCCACGACGGAAGCGGGCGGCAGCGGCGTTTCGAGGCGCAACTCGCCTTCCCAGTTCAACCAGCCCAGGGCGGCTTCGGCGGCGGCGTAGCGGGCGTAGTCGAGATCCAGAAGATGACCGCCGGCAGGGAGGCGGCCGTTGAGGATTTCGTCGAGCCATTCAGCTACACCTTGGCCGGTAACCGCGCTGATATTACGGGACTGGGGGCTAGGGGTTAGGGGCTGGGGTAAGTGAAGGTCTGACTTAGTATAGAGCACTAAGTCGGCCTCGGCGATTTGATTTTGGAATAGATAGGTTAGTTTTGGGTCGGCATCCGGCTGCTCAAGCTCAGCGGCGCGTTGCGGATCGACCAAGACGGAATAAGGCGCGAGGCGGAACTCCGCGCCATACAGTTCTTTGAGCGGTTGGAGAACGGTGGCGGAAAGATCCATGCAGCTTCCCACTGGCTCGGCGAAGATTACGTGGGGCCTCACAGCGCGGAGGCTTTTGGCAGCCGCGATGAATCCGCCGAAGCGGCAGCAGAAGCAGGCTCCGGCGACTTCGCCGGCATCGAAGCCCGCGGCGGTGGCCAAACGCGTATCGACCAGGGCATTGGCTTGATCGTTCGTAACGATAGCGGCGCGCATGCCGCGGGCGTGCAATAGGCGTGCGGCGGCCAATAGCAGCGTGGTTTTGCCGGCGCCCAGGAAGCCGCCCACCAGGACAAGCGTGGGACGATCAGGCATTGAGCACCAACTCTTCGCCGGCGTGGATGGTGAGATCTTCGGTGAAGGTGAAGACCGCTCCCTCACGGTCGCGGCTCGGAGCCTGGTCGCGGGTAGGATAAGCGAGACCGGCGCGGCGCAATGGGATCGCGCGGCCCTGCAGGGTCGCCGAGGCACCCGCTGAAGGCCAAGGCACCATCACGATGCTGCGCAGGCGCAGACTGCCTTCGGTCACGGCAATCGTGACCCGGCGGCTGCCGGCGTCGACGGCGTGGGTGAACGTTCCCCAGGCGGATGCGGACGACCAGAAACTTTGGAACCGGGCGGCGCCCATATCGACGCGCGGCATAATCGTTACGCTTTTTTCCGCCGCGTGATAACGGAATCCGCCTAACGCCAGCACACCGGACCATGCGGACATGGCGCGCGCGTAGTGATGGCCGCATTCGGCTTCATCCCACGGATTGCGGCGCTCGCCATCGTAGCGGCGGCGGCTATTTTCGAAGGCTTCCACGCCTTCGCGCACCATCCCCCAATGGATCATAGTGGCGGCGGCTTGATATTCGAGGCCGGTCCAGGCTTCCGCGTAATAAGGAAAGGGAATCTCGGGACGCTTGCCGGTGCCGTAATCGCATACGACCAGGGCGGCTTCGTCGTTCAGCGCATAAGTGCGCTGCACGGAATCGTGATCGTAAAGCTGACGCTTGTAATTGAATTGCCAGATGGATTTTAGTGTCTCGCGGATGTGGCCCGCATCGACCAGCTGACCAAGACCCGCTACATCGGCGAGGTATTGTCCCATTAACTGATCGAGCAGGCAGCCATCGCCGAGTTGTAACTCAGGCTTATCGGGATTATCCGCGCCCATGTTACCGACAGTTTCAGGCGCTATCTGATCTTTCGGAATGCCGCGTACCTTTTGTATATAGTAATGGCCGTTGAATAAGTTGGCATCGATCCACTTACTCCCCTGTTCGAACAGCTTACGATAATCCGCGGCGGCTTGTGAATCTCCCACGGCCTGCGCCATCTCTTCGGCGGCGCGCAGAGCGCCCAGATAGTAAATACTACATAGCGGGTTCGGGCCGTAGAACTCCACATCATACGTATTATGCTGTACGCCATCGAGGACGCCGCGGCGTTGAGCGTCCCAACCGCCGGCGATCCAGGCGAAGGAGACGGCGCGTTGAATGCGCGGCCACAGATCGCGCAGCCATGCGGCATCGCCGGAGAGACGCCAGTCGAGATACGCTTTGACGATCTGGCCCATCTGACCATCGGCGGCCGCGTAACCGAAACGTTCCTTGCCATCGGGCAGTAACTGGCGGAAACGCATGCCGCCTTTTTCGTCTTCTGAGTAACCGAAGGCCGCTTTGCGCAAAGAGCGGGCGAACGTGGGAAAGAGATGCTGGGTGGCGGTCTCGTAATTCCACACATGAGTGCAGTTACCGAAGCAGCAACCGTTGTGATCCCAGGAGCCTTCGAAGCCGTGGAATTCACCATCGGCGGTGCGGAAGCAGGTTTGAGTGACCAGCATGGAGAGATTCTGCATGGCGGCATCGCGCACGGCGGGGGGCAGCGTGCTGTCGCGCATGGCCGAAGCGAAGCGGCGGGTACGGGCTTCCAGATCGGGCAGTTTCGCGGCAGCATATTTCGCGGCCTGCCAGGCGTCCGGGAAGCGCGTGCAGTAGTAGTTGCCGATGATGGTGTGCTCTTCGCCTTTAGGCGCGGTCCAGCCGGACCATGCGGGCGTGCGATTCGGGAAATGCCAGGCCAGCAGAAACGTGTACTCGGCTTCGGCGCCGGGCGCGATCTCCTGTTGCAGACAGAGCGAACCGATAGGCTTACGCTGCGGGGCTTCGGGGCCGAGTTGGCCATCATCGGAGAAATCGTCCCAGAAGAGCAGCGGACTGGTCCACCACTTAGCGTTGATCCAACCGCGCAAGTAAGTTAACTTACCTTCGGGCTTGACGAGACTTAGCGCCAGAGTACCGGCTTCCGGATCGGTGGCGGACATGCCGGGATTACTCATCAGCAGGCCTTTGAGTTCGCGCTCTTCGCGGTACTCATTCACCCGCTGATCGCCTTTGCGAAGATATACGGGGTCGTGAATGCCCGCGCCCACCGGGTTATCTACGGACCACGCGATGGATACGGTGGCCTGATCGTGGCCGGGGTTATGCACGCGATAGCGCAGGACGGCGACGGGCAGTCCGGAATCGTCGGGATCGAGCGGGATGAAGGGGCTGAAGGCGTCGAGTGAGACTTGAACGGGCAGACGCGAATCGCGGAAGGCAATTTGGGAGATGGGAAATTCGCCGGTGAAGGCGGCGCTTTCGAGGCGGCTGAGACCTGGCGCATTTCGCGAGCCGAGTCCGTCGGGACCTTCGTAGGGCGGCATGAGGCGGGCCTCGAGCACGCGCGCCACGGGCTTGCGATTGCCGGCTTTGGCCCAGATGGAGGCGAAGGCATATTCGGGAACGCGGCCTTTATCGGGGCGATTGAAGATCTCCCAATCGCGAATCTGGCCGCGTCCGCCGAGACTGATGCTGCCGGCGGCGACGCCACCGAGGGGCATGGCGAGCATAGCCAGTTGGCGGCCGGTGTAGATGCGCGGGTAGCGCATAGAGGATCGCGGCAGGGCGACGGGTCTGGGCGCGGTCGGGGCGGCGGACGGGGCAGGCGATTTCGGCGGTGCCTGGGCGGCGGCTTGACCTACGCCGGCTAGGGCGACGGCTTTCAGGAATCCGCGGCGGCCGGGGGGTTTGGCGGGCATTTGTTCGGAGGGTATCATGTTTCAGGCTTTCCAAACAGATGGATTGGCCGGAGTTGTTTTTTCTACCGAACAAAGCCAAAAGAGAAGACAGGGCGAATATGGCGTATGTCGCGAACGGGTGACTATTTTTGGCGGTGCGGTGTGGCAACGCTTCGAATAAGATGAATCTAAGTTAGTTATTTTTTTTTCCGAGCAAAGCCAAAAGAGAACACAAGGTGAAGTTAAGTGGCGGCGACCGGCAGTTGCGGCAGTTGCTCGCGGCCTGCGGATTCCCATGGCTGGAGCCACAATACCATGGGCGTAGGGCCGCGGTTTGGCGCCTGGGGTGGGGCCGGCCTTTCATGTCAGAGATTTGGAGCCGGTGCAAGGCGCGTGACCGATAGGGGTTTCTTCAGGCTTGTGGCGTGCGTTGTTGCGCAAACGAGCTCCTGTTGGGGCCGCAAACTGATGAAACCGACCGGTGCGCACGTCTTCGATGATGCGTTTTTGGTAACGGTGTCATGCGAAAGCTCCTGATTCAAATTGGATTGGTCCATTGGGAGATAAACCTGATCCAGTTTGCCTCAGGAGATTCGCGCCAGGCTAGGTTGGCATTTGGCAGGATGCCCGCACGGCGGGCTACCGCAAGGCGGTTTAGTTCACCTGGACGCCGCCCGGACCCCACCTTGACCCAGAGCGCGCCCTTTGGTTATGCTAAACGTCATCTGCGTAGATTAAGGCATTCCCACATAACACCCGATCCCCGTTTGGAGGAAAGATGAATCCGCAAGAAGTCTTGGATTACGCCAAGAACAACGACGCCCGGCAGTTGGACCTGCGATTTACCGACATTCCGAGCCTGCAACACCACGTTTCCTATCCCATCAACGAACTCTCCGAGAGCAGCTTCGAAGACGGGTTCGGCATGGACGGCTCCAGCATCCGCGGCTGGGCCGCCATCAACGAAAGCGATATGCTGCTGGTGCCCGATCCCATGACGGCGTTCATGGATCCTTTCGCCGAAACCGCGACGTTGGTGATGTACGGCGATGTGATCGATCCCATCACCAAGCAGCATTATGAACGCGACCCGCGCTGGATCGCCAAGAAAGCCGAGTTGCATCTGAAGAACAGCGGCGCCGGCGATACGGCTTATTTCGGCGCGGAAGCCGAGTTTTTCATTTTCGACAACATTCGTTTCGACCAGAACCAGCACTCCGGTTTTTATTTCATCGACGCCGACGAAGGCCGCTGGAATTCGGGCCGGGAGAAGGACAATCTGGGCTACCGGCCGCGCTATAAGGAAGGCTACTTCCCGGTGCCGCCCACCGATCATTATCAGGATCTGCGCAGCGAAATGGTGCAGACCATGATCAAGTGCGGCTTGCACATCGAATGTCATCATCACGAAGTGGCCACCGGCGGGCAGTGCGAGATCGACCAGCGCTTCGACACGCTGGTGAAGTCGGCGGACAACATGATGCTGTATAAGTACATCATCCGCAACGTGGCCAATCAGTATGGCAAGACGGTGACCTTCATGCCGAAGCCTTTGTTTGCGGACAACGGCAGCGGGATGCACACGCATCAGAGCATCTGGAAGGAAGGCAAACCGCTGTTTGCGGGCGATTGCTACGCGGGCTTAAGCCAGATGGCGTTATGGTACATCGGCGGGCTGCTGAAGCACGCGCGGGCGCTGTCGGCGATTATTGCGCCGACCACCAATAGCTATAAGCGGCTGGTGCCTGGATATGAGGCGCCAGTGAACCTGGCGTATTCGCGGCGCAACCGGTCGGCGGCGTGCCGCATTCCGATGTACTCGGCGAGTCCGAAGGCCAAGCGGGTGGAGTTCCGGCCACCGGATCCGGCGGCCAATCCGTACCTGGCGTTTTCCGCGATGCTGATGGCGGGGCTGGATGGCATCGCTAACAAGATGGATCCGGGTGAACCGCTGGACAAGGACATCTACGATCTGTCGCCGGAAGAGATGCGCAACGTGCCGTCGATGCCGGCCTCGCTGGATGAAGCGCTGAATTGTCTGGAAGACGATCACGGCTTCATGATGAAGGGCGATGTATTCACCGAGGAGTTGATCGAGACGTTTATCGATTACAAGCGGAAGAACGAGGCGGATGCGATCAGGCTGCGGCCGCATCCTTACGAGTTCGCGTTGTACTACGATATTTAGACCTGAGCGAAGAGCGGGCCTACGAGGCCCGCGCAGGCTACGAGCCTGCCCCACATGGCGTGCATTGTGCAAGTGAACATCTCACCCGGCGGACTGCCTAAGCGGGCTATCGCCGCCGGGATGATCACCCCGCTGGGGCTCGCGGGCGATCTTTGCGCGCATCCGCAGATTCACGGCGGACCTCGGCAGGCGGTCCTGCTCATTGCAGCGGAGGTGGTGGACGAGTTAAAGGCGCGCGGCTATCCGGTTTTTTACGGCGCGCTGGGCGAGAACCTGACCACGCGCGGGATCGACCGCCTCCAATTGCGTATCGGCCACCAGCTTCGGGTGGGCGGCGCCATCCTCGAGATCACCAACGTGCGCGGCCCGTGCGCGGCTTTGGATATCTACGGAGCGGAGATTAAGGCGGAGATTTACGATTCCAGTGTGATGGCGGGCGACTCGGGTTCGCCACGGTGGGGCATGAGCGGATTCTATGCGCGCGTAGTCCAGCCAGGCCGCGTCGCGCCTGGGGATCCCGTTTCATTGCTGGCGGCTCTGGCTTAACCCCCATACGGTTCACTTTGGTGGGGCAGGCCATCGCTCCTGGTGGTCTGCCAATCTGGCACGCACAAGGCAGACGACGCAAAACGATCGTCTGCCCCACACCTATTTCTCCGACCACTCGTAGGGAAACATCTTCCCAGCCGTCTCCGCGCTGATCTTCACGCCGAGTGTCTCCGCGGCGCGCGCCATCACCGGATCGCGCGCGCTCGCCAGGTCCGCGGCAGTGGGCAGCAGGATCCGATCGGGCGCCACACCCGCATGCTCCAGGCTCTTGCCATCGTTCATGATCAGATCGGCGTCCGTGATGGATGCTCCATAGAAGATCACGGTATCCGCGCCCAGCTTGTAACTGTACTCTCGGGCTTCCATCACGCTGCCCGAGCTATTGTCACCCAACACCGTTCCACGTTTCTCGATCTGAATTACGCGCGCAAATAATTCCGCCGCCGACGCCGACTTACTGTCGACTAACACGACCAACTTACCCGTAAACGGATTGTGCCCACGTACCTTGGCGATCATGGGCTTATTGGCATCGCGCCCCACGCGATCGCCGATCTTGATTTCATTTTCAAACACGCCCGAGACCAGATACTTGAGCGACTCTACCGCGCCTCCCGGATTTCCGCGTAAGTCGATAATCAGCGACTTATGTTTGCGGGCCTTACCGATCATCACGTCCACGTCGGCTTCCGTAAACATGAAGATGGGCATCTTCAGAACCATTAACTCGCCGCCTATCTCCACATACCGCGGACGCATCAGGTTGTCATCGTGCTGTGACTCGCGAATCATATCCCAGATATCGTTGCCGCCGCCGGCCCGGTAAGATCGGTCACACGCTTAAGCTGCGTGATCTTGGCCGTGACATCGGTTTCGCGCGGCCGGCCGGCCGGATCGGACAGGTTCAGATGCAGTCCGCCCTGCGGCCGCAGCGTGTTATAGACATACTCCATCTTCCAGAAGTTGTCCCGCGTGGGAGCATAGCCATTGATGGCCGACACCTCGTCCCCAGGCTGCAAGCGCTTGCCTTCCGCGTCGCTGCCTGGACGCACGCGAATCACATAGCAATGGTCGCCGATCATCTGCATTTGCCAGCCATAATCGTGGCGGAACGGGCGCCGCGGCGGGACCAGGAAGGTGTGCGAATCGTGCAGGGAATCGAGCACGGCGGCGACTTCCGACATCGCCCGGTTCAGGCTCTCGCTCCGATCGATCCGCTGTTTAGCCTGCTTGACGGTGGCATCCCAATCGATGCCATGAAACTTCGGGTCGTAATAGTGTTTCTTGATATCTCCGGCGAGCTGCTGGAGCATTCCTTGCGCGATGTCGCGGTCGCGCTTGGAGATCGGTTCGGGCCAGGCGAGGCCCGTCACCCAGATTGCCAGGAAAATCGATCCGGCCATCCGGTTCGCGGTCTTACCTTTCATAGAGGAATTAGTATACACCCGGATGGGGCAGATACCCTGAAGAAACCGCTCCCTCACGGTCGCGGCTCAGCTGGGCCTCCGGCGGGGCCTGATGGAACGGATTGAGACCGCCCACAAAGGGGGCGGTCTCAGAGTAGTAAGCCCCGCGAAACCATTTACTTCCGTTACCGGGCTGGGGCCCGCCGCAGGCAGAGTGCCTGCCCCACATCAGGCGATGCAGCGCACGGCCATCGATTGAATCGTCCAGGTAAGCGGGACCGCCCGCGCCCCCAATCCGCCGCGCGTTCCCGTGCCCACCGAACTGAACAGGAATTCCAGCGGCGTCTCATTGCCGCGCAGCGCGCGCGTGCGCACCCCCGACCATTGCAAGATCCCCGGATCGACCGGCTCGCGGGTGGCGAGGAGAAAATAATTGTCCGTGCCCGCCGGCGGAGTGATTTCCAGATCGTGATCGTTGCGCGTGACTTCCACGCGCGCCGCCGCATTCTCGCCGCGCGGAATCAGGTTGCCGTCGTTGCCGTTGGCCGGATCGGGGAACAGACAGGTACCTTGGCCCGATGAGTCGATCAGGAAAACATAGATATAGTGTTTCCGCACCTTGGCGCGCTCGAAAGCGTTGGCATCCGCCTGCAAAACGAACTTATACTTCTCGCCGAACTTCACGGGCTGCGTGCCCCGCGCCCGGCCCGTGCCGGCGTTCTCGAAGACCAGCCGGTAGGGAAACGAGTTATCCCCCCCCACCGGGCCATCCAGATTCAGCCAGGCATGCACACGGCCCAGCCGGACCGCCAAGCCGGTCAGTTCCTGGCCCGATGTTTTCCAATCGGTGCGCAAGGGATAGCGCGACTGATCCGGATCGGTCAGGGCCGCGTCCTTCAATACCCAGGCGTATTCGAGCGCGTCGCCCGCGAGGCGGCCGGCCAGAAGATAGACGCACTCCGCCGGACTATCCACCACGCGCACGGCCGCGTTTGCGGGCCGGCTCCCATTGAAAGCCCGGCGGCCAGTTGACGCGGCGGAGGCAGGATCGGCCATAGGCGAATCTCCTCGCCGCCCGCCAGCGCGGCCGCGATGGATTCGCCGGTGGGCGAGGCGCCCAGCCGCACGGCATCGCCGCGCGCGGGATACCGCTCCAGCAGGTATTCCGCATCGCGCCAATAGACCACGTGCGTGGGAGGCATGCCAGCCGCTGGATCCTGCAGCAACCGGGCCCGGCCCGCATCCGCAAGCTGTGCGATGGCGCGCGCAATTTGCAAGACGGCCTGTTCATCGGGCCCGTGCTTGGGATAGTAGAGCCGGATGGCGGAATCCGGAGGCGCTGCGCAGGTTTCCAGTTTGAAAAGATCGCCCGCTTTCACCGCGCCCGCCGGAAGTCCGGCAGGCAATTTGGCCTCGGATTCCGCGAGTTCCACGCGGGTCAGTTCCAGACGCACGGCCCGTCCGGCCGTCTGCACCAGCGCGCAACCGGCGGCCAGCCCCAGTGCCGATCCGCCGCGCAGGCGCACCACCTTTCCGTCGATCCCATCCACCGCCACGGTGAGCTCTGCGCCGAGACCAGCCGGCCGTCCCAGCAATCCGCGCGTCTGGCGGCCTTCGCCCGCGCAGAGCGGCGCCTGCTGTTTGCCTTGGCTGGCCAGCATGGCTTCCACGCGTTCACAGATCTGCGAAACGCTTTGGTTGGCCATCGCAGAATCCAGAACGCGAGCCAGCGCCGCCGTGAATGCGCCGTGCGAAACCTCGCGCATTCCCTGGCTGCCTCGCTCGGTGACCGTGGTCTCGCCCGCCGTCTGATCCTCGCGCGCGGCCGCCAGGAACAGCATCCCCATGGCTGCCGCATCCGGCGCTTTCTTACCGGCGGCGGGGCCTTTGCCCGGATCCGTGACCGGGCGCGGATCGGGCGGCACGTAGCGCGTCTTGCCGATGGCGTTCCAGATTCCGCGTGACATGCCGCCGCTATGGCAGCTATCCAACACCACCGTCAGCGTAGCTCCTTTTTCCAGCGCCGCGCGATACAACCGCGCCATCTCTTTATCGCGGATATCGCGCGCGCCTGTGCCGGCGTCGGCGGGGACCAGGGTTTCGTCGAGTTGATCGGCTTCATCGGAAGCCAGGTTGCGCACCTGGGAACCATGCCCGGCGTAATAGAACAGGCTGACATCGCCTTTCGAAGCGGCGTCTACCAAGTGGCGCTGGAACTCGGACAGAATGCGGCTGCGGGTGGCTTGTTCGTTGGGCAGAAATACGATGTCGCGCGCCTCAAATCCGAAACGCCCGATTAACAGGTGATAGATCAGCGTGGCATCGTTCACCGCGCCGTCGAGATTGAAGAGGCCGGCGCGCTTGGTGGCGATCGGGGGGGTGGACACATACTTGTCGATGCCCACCACCAGGGCCCTCCGCACGGTTGTTTCCGCGGCCTGCGAGGGTGCCGGGACCAAGTTCAGCAAAGGAAGTTGGAGGGCGGCACGGCGCGTCAGCATGACTTACAGGTTTGGGTAATTCTATCATGTTGTGGGCAGGCACCCTGATTGCAGACCGGCTTTCGTTTGAGGGGAGCCGGCTAAGAGCGGGCCTACGAGGCCCGCGCAGGCTACGAGCCTGCCCCGCAACGGCGGCAAGATGTAGACAGTCGAAAAGGCCGGCTAAAATCCCCAGGATTGGCCGCGCTCCACCTGCCAACGCAGGACAGCCGGAATTCGCAGTGCGTATTATGAAAAAGGTCACCCCGATGGATATCGAGATCCTTTCCGTAGTTGCCTTGCTCGAAGACTTGCCCGGAGAGGGCTTGGTGCGCGGGCAAGTCGGAACGGTGGTGGAAACCTACGCCATGGCCGCGTTGAAGGCAGAGCAACTCATACGGCTGCACCACCAACCGGTCCATCAGGCCGCCTGACCCACCTGACAACGATACTGGCGGGGCGCTGGAAAATTTCCTGTCCCGGCGTTACCCTATAAAAGAAACATCCGGAAGGAGGCCTATGTATTATCGAGCCGCCGGCATCCTGGCAGCATGCATCTGGACCCTATCCTTATCCGCCCAGACCGCGTCACAGCCGGTCCCCGCACCCCAACAGCTTCCGCCGTTGCCGCAGTTCACGGCGCCACCGCAGTCGGATGCGAAGCCTTTGCCGCCCATCCTGCGCGCGAATGCGGAAGCCGCCTTGCGCAAACTTCTGAAGAATCGCGACCTGGTGGATACGGGCATCTGCTCCATCCCGCTGCTCGCCGCCAAGATACCTGATAACCTCGAACCGATGCCCGTGGCGCGCCCGCCTGCCAATTACGTCGACCGCATGGCAACCGTCCAACTGCCCGCGCCGCCGTGCGAGGAGAAGCATCCCTGAGCGGGACGCTCTACCTGGTGGCCACGCCCATCGGTAACCTGGAAGACATCACCTATCGCGCGGTGCGCGTGTTGCGGGAAGTGGATCTGATCGCGTGCGAAGACACGCGACAAACGCGCAAGCTGCTCGATCATTACGGAATCTCCAAGCCCACGGTCAGCTATCACGAACATAATGAAATGGAGCGCAGCCGCGAGTTGGTTGCGAAGATGCTCGCGGGCGCCAGCGTGGCGCTGGTCTCGGATGCAGGCATGCCGCTGATCTCGGACCCAGGCTACCGCCTGGTGCGCGCGGCGATCGATAACGACGTTCCCATCTGCGCCGTGCCCGGCGCATCCGCGGCGTCTACCGCGCTGGCGGCCTCCGGCCTGGCGACCGATAGTTTCCATTTTGGCGGATTCCTGCCGCCCAAGCCGGGCCAGCGGCGGCGCGCGCTGGAGGCGCTGCGGGAGGAAACCGCGACGCTGATCTTCTACGAAGCTCCGCATCGCATCGTGGAGACGCTCGCGGCAGTGGAGCAGGTTCTCGGAGACCGGCCGGTGGTTGTGGCGCGCGAGCTCACTAAAATACATGAGGAGTTCCTGCGCGGCAAAGCGTCGGAGGTGCGGGCCGTGCTGGCGGCGCGCGAACACGTGAAAGGCGAAATCACCCTGTTGATCGAAAAGCAGGTGGGTGCGGCGCACGACGATACGCCCCTCGCCGAAGCCGTGGCCGCGTGTATGGCGCAGGGAATGGGCCGCATGGACGCCATCAAAACCGTAGCGCAACGCCGGGGTTTATCCAAGCGCGAGGTCTACGCCGATCTGGAGAAATTGAAAAGATGATGGCCGCGCTCCACGCGGCGGGCCATGGATTAGGGGCTAGGGCTGGGGAAAAAGCAAAACCACGCTCCGCTCTGACCGCCCCCTCTAGCGCCGCCGCGCGATGCAGGGCCTTCAGTGCACGGTCTTGTCCGCCGCCGGAGGCGGAGCCACGAACACATTCACCGCCGATAGCTTCTGATCGCCGTCTCTGACGGCGTCCAGCGAAATGTGCGTGCCCATGGCGATATCGGCTGGTTTGATTGGCTGATCGCCCTTCAGAAATTTGGTCTTCTTCGAAAACCGAAACGTGAGACTTTGATGGTCCGCGTCCGGATCGCTCTGGTCCAGATCTACTACCAGTTGCTTTTTGGTGAGCCCCTTTAGAGTGCCGTTGAAAGTCACCGCAGGACCCGTGTACGGGCCAGTGGTTGCAGTGGCTCCGGCCGGGCGCCGGCGGACATATTGTGCCGCCGATCGCGGTGGCGCCAATACCGCCAGCAGCGCTGCGAGAATCATAAGATGACGCATGCCTCCATTCTCGCAGAGTCCCGGCGCATTTCCACGGCCACGGCGCTTGACGGTTACGTGTGCACCGCCTTGCTGGTTCGATCGGCGTTCATCGGCGGCCATATTTGTTTTTGGTTCTCCCGACGGCGGGAAGAAAAATCTGACTGGCCAGTAGAGTAGGACGGAGAGCAACAGGATAACCCTCGGGCTGACCATCCCCTCGTCGAACCGGACGTGCGAACTTTCCCGCATCCGGCTCTCTCTGAAAACGCCGGTCATGGGGTTGCGCATGGAATCTCCGGGGGGCGGAGCATGGTGAGCCGCTTTCAGGGCGAGCTGTACGTTGCGGAAGCGAACGGCGAGACCTACGGAGAGGGCATCGTCGTCAAACTGACTCCCCCGCAAGCTGCAGGCGGCGCGTGGGTCCAGACTACGCTCTACACCTTCGGCCGCTGCAACCGAGCCGCTCGCCGCGATCCGAATACCCTGACGGTGGAAAGCGGCGGCATAATCTACGGGACCACCTTCGACTAAGTGCCCCTTATGTACACGGGAGAGAGCGCGGCTGTCTCGCGCACGCCTCTTAGTTCGCCCGACGAAGAGTGGACTTACACGATGCTGCACTACTTCGGCGAGAACCACGCCAACGTATGGCTGCACATCGCCCGCGACTCGTCAGGCAACCTCTACGGCATTTATCCTACCGGCGGAGTGAATAGCGGCGGCGCGGTGTACGAGATCCAAGGCGCGGCAGCGGCGCCATGAGGCTCGGTGCGGGCGACTAAGCGTTCCAGGAAACCGCTCCCTGACGGTCGCGGCTCGGATCGGGAAACCGCTCCCTGACGGTCGCGGCTCGGATCGGGGGAACCGCTCCCTGACGGTCGCGGCTCGGATCGGGGGAACCGCTCTGACGGTCGCGGCTCGGATTGGGGGAACCGCTCTGACGGTCGCGGCTCGGATCGGGGGAACCGCTCTGACGGTCGCGGCTCGGATTGGGGGAACCGCTCTGACGGTCGCGGCTCGGATTGGGGGAACCGCTCCCTGACGGTCGCGGCTCAGTTAGGAGAAAGCGCTCGGATTGGGGGAAACTGTTCCCGATTGACATCGCCATCGAATGTGCCGACAATGGCGGGATGCCAATGCGCTTCATCCCGTTCCTTTTTTGGGCGGGTTTATCAACCGCAGCGTCGCCACAAATAACTACGATCTATAGCTTCGCGGGCGGCAGCGACGCGGCCTATCCCGGCGCAAGCTTGACCATCGGCAAGGGCGGCGTTCTCTACAGCACGAGTCACTTCGGCGGAACCGGCGCGTGCGCGTTGGGATGCGGCACGGTGTATTCGCTGGCGGCGCCGGTGGGAGGGCCTGGCGTGTGGACGGAAACGGTGTTGCATCGCTTCGGCGGCTCACCGGATGGCGCCGAACCTTATGCCGGTGTGGCGATCGGCGCTGGCGGAGCGCTGTTTGGAACGACTTATGAAGGCGGCGCAGCGAACTTAGGCACGGTGTATTCGCTGGCGCCCCCCGCGACGCCAGGCGGCGCGTGGACCGAGTCAGTGCTTTATAGCTTCGCCGGTTCCGGCGCCAACGACGGCGCGTATCCCGATGCAGGCGTGGTGTCAGCCAAAGGCGGCATCCTCTACGGCACCACTTACTATGGCGGAAGCGGCGCCGCATGCGGGTTGGGATGCGGCGTGGTGTATGCGCTCACGCCCCCCGCAGCCCCAGGCGGCGCGTGGACCGAGACCGTGCTCTACAACTTCGCGGGCGGCGCGGGCGATGGCGCGAATCCGTTGGGCCTGGCGGCGGGCGCGAACGGCGTGCTTTATGGCGTCACGCGGGCGGGCGGAGCGTCGAACGCCGGCACGGTATTTGCGCTCGCGCCGCCGGAATCCGGAAGCAGCGCATGGACGGAGACGGTCCTATATAACTTTGGCGGCGCGCCGAACGATGGCGGCGCCCCGACGGCTGTTTCGTCAGGCGCGGGCGGCGTGCTCTACGGAACCACTTCCGCGGGCGGCAGCTTGAATATGGGTACAGTGTACGCGCTGACTCCGCCCGCATCGGGAGGCGCGTGGAGCGAGACTGTGCTGCACAACTTTTTAGGCGGCAACGATGGCGCCACTCCGTTCGGCGGCGTCGCGATTGGCACGGGCGGCTTGTTTTATGGGGTGACTGACAACGGCGGCACGGGCGCCTGCTTCGATGGATGCGGCACGGTGTACTCGATGACGCCGGGCGAATCGGGTGGCTCGTGGAGCGAGGTTATCCTATATAATTTCAATGGCGGCGCGCACGGATCGAATCCCATCGGCGGTGTGACCGTGGCCGCCAGCGGCGCATTATATGGGACCACGGGCAACGGCGGATCGCACCGCGCCGGGACCGTGTTCAAGTTGAAGCCGTGAGACCGGCGTGGGGCAGACCATCGTTTTTTGTGGTCTGCCGCTCTCGCGGCCAGGCAGACGACACACAACGATCGTCTGCCCCACTACTTCTTCCGGCAAACCAGATCGCCCTTGCCGATGGGCACGATCACAGCGTCCACGCGCTCGTCACCGAGGGCGCGATCAAGCATCGGCTGCAGCGCCGCCTGATGGCTGATGGCGTTATCGGCGATCAGCAAACCGCCGGACACCAGGTGGGGCACCACCATTTCATAACAGCGCTCGTAGACGTCCTTCTCGGCATCCAGAAAACAGAAGGCGATATCGTTCACGGCGGGCAGTAACTGCAGAGCGTCGCCCTCGATCGGCTCAACCACATCCGCCACGCCGGCGGCGGCGAAAGTCTGGCGGGCCAGCGCGGCTTTATGCGCCGATATTTCGTACGTTACGATCTTCCGGCCAGCCCCGCGGCATGCCAGCGCCAGCCATAACGTGGAGTATCCGGCGCTGGTTCCGATCTCGATGGCGCGGCCTGGCGGTGCGGCCGCCAGCAGCACAGCGATGAACTTACCCACGTCGGGCGAAACCTGGCGAAGGCGGCGGCTTTGCGGCGTTCCGTCGCCGCGGTCGCGCGCATCGATCTGCTCCAACTCGCGCATGCGCGCCAACGTAGCTTGCGGGATATCGTGAAACATGCCGTTAGTCGAGCGCTCCCAGCCGCAGCGACCAGGGCGCGATGCGCGTGATGCGCAGCAGATCCATGCCGCTCCATGGGTCGTCTTCCAGGCGCGCCGCAATCTCATCCGGATGGCCCGCGCGGATAATCAACAGCACGTCGCGGGTGCCTTCCAAAAGCCCGCCGATCACGACAAAACCCTCGGCATGCAGGGCGTTCATGAAATCGGCATGCCGCCGCCATTCGGACTGGCTCTCGATGGGTAATGCGTCGTTCCAGGCGGCGCCCAGGGAGCGGATGCCGGCGTAGAGTTTTTTTGCGTCCGGCATCAACGCTCAGTTTAGCGCGCGGTTGCCGCGGTTATCGGTCTGGGCTGCAGCATCGTCCTCGTCTTTTGATTTCTTCCCTCCCGGGTTTCTTGGCGGCGCCGTCGTCATCATCGGTTTGTTTGTAGATCGTTTTCACCTGGAAATGCACCCGCATCCCGCGATCGAGTGTCGATCTCGGCGCCGAATAGCTCGAACCTCTCGCGCACCGGGTCCCGGCCGGGAGCCTCGCCCAGCAAAAGCGGAACGCTGGATTGCGAGAGTTCGCCAGGCATCTTTCTGTTGGCTCGACAACGACTCCAGAATCTCGTGAATGCGTGCCGGTCCGTATGCGGAAGGACGTTTTCAAGATCATGGACGGTCGGCGAAAATAACGGCGTGACCCTCGCGCGACACCGCTGGCGCAAGTCCGCGGCGTCGAGCCGCTCGTTATAGATCGCGTTGAGATAGGGGCCGGTGAAGCCGGACCTCCGGCATACGACGCTGAAGAAGAATGATGTGGATGACGTTCGCTCGACGCCGTGCGTGCCTCTAGAAGACGTGGTCGCGTTCGTGGCGGCAATGAACGAGACGATCAAACCGTACCTGGCAGCGCGCGGGCATGCCGCGGAGGATCTCAGCAGGATGCACGCAGCCTGGTCGAAATCGATGCAGATGCAACTTGCTCTTTGGATACGTCCGCATGGGCAGGCTGGGGATATATAGAGGGCCGCTTCGAGCCATCTGAAAAGCGCGCCAGATCCCAGTGAATAGTCGCCGGAAGCTGGCGCGCCGGCACGATTGGTTTGCCGGGCCCGGTGCCATCCCGCACCGGCTAGTTTGCGGTCATAATCGCCGACATAGAAGCAAAGGTATCCGTATTTATGGTCGCATTGCGAACACCGCTCCAGACTGCCTGAAGGCTCTGGATTTCTGAGGTAAGCGGGATCTTGACTACCACGCTGATTGGCTTCCTGCCGTCCGCCAGGGCGCCATTTACATCGGCACTGATCTGTCCGAGGGCCGGGTAAGTCTCGCCGCTGAGCAGAACTCCTACTTCTCCGCCCAGGGTCCCAAGTGACGGTGTTCCACTTAGAAACAAGTTCGGCATATTCAACGTTACGATTGCGAAATTCTGATTCGCGGACTGGGCCGGAAGATTGAACGACAGGCCCGTGACCGGAACCAAAGCCGGCGAGGTCGTGGATTGCGCCGCGGTCGTCGAAGCATATAGGTCTGATATCGCCCCCGCGGGACCTTGCGGGCCCTGGGGCCCCGCCGGACCTTGCGGTCCCGGCACTCCCGGCACCCCCGGCGCTCCTTGCGGACCTTGCGGCCCAGTCGCTCCCCTTGGTCCGGTGGGGCCGGCGGGTCCCGTGGGACCTAGCGGTCCCGGCTCGCCCGGCACACCTTGCGGCCCAACCGGTCCTTGCGGACCAGTGGCGCCCTGCGGACCCGGCACTCCCGGCACTCCTTGCGGACCTTGCGGGCCCTGGGGTCCCGTAGGACCTTGCGGACCAGTGGCGCCCTGGGGACCTGGATCTCCTTGCGGACCGACGGCTCCCAGAGTAAGGTCGAATACGCCGGTCTTGTTGGTGGTTGGGTTGGTCACGTTGAGCAGAAAGGTTCCCGCCCCGATGCCCTCGGGAAGGGCGACCACGATCATAGTCGTCGTGTTACTGAGCACGTCGGCAGTCGTTGAGTCGATCGTTACGTTCGGCGCAGAATTGCCAAATGCCGAACCGGTAATTGTCAATTGGGGTGGCTTAACCGAAAATTCGGCCACCGCGCTGATTATCCTGGGAGGCGCGACGGCGGCCGGTGTAGCTTGCGCCAACAGTAAGGTTGCCGGAGCAGCCAGAAGACCGGCGGCCAGGCGTAACATCAGGGTCGATGGTATCAGGGTCGATAGGGGCGCACCGGTGACGGCACGCACGAGTTTCGTCGTGTGCATGTTTAGGTTCCTTTCGATTTTTATGGTTTACGGCACGTGAGTGCCGGGGTTTAGAGTTAAGGACCGCAGCGGCGGTCCCTGTGATTGCATCTGTTCTTAAGCCGCCTCTTGGCCCGCCATGTGCGCACTGCAAGCTCGATGGAGCGCGGCGCCTTCCTCGATGGACTGCCACTCGCTGAGTTCATGCCCGCACGGAGTCGAGAATTCGGCGATGCGGTCGAACACGGCTAACTGGTTCGCATTTTCCGGACTCAAAGGCTGGCTGTGTTTATCGCGGGATGTGACGCCCGGCTTACGCCATGTTCAGAAGGGCGCCCGGCGGGACACCGGCAATCGATTTATGGTTCACCGTGTCCGTAAATGGGCAACGATCGAGCCATCCGCGATAGCTAGAACGGTGGAGTCAGCGCCGTTCGAGTAAGTTACCGTCGAGGTAGGTCCCAGGCTCACACTGTCAAATCCCTGAATGTAGGGACTTGACAGGGTTCCGCCGGGCAGAATAATGTTGGCCCGAATTGTAATGCTCTGTCCCAGTAGGGTTATCGGAAGGCCGATCTGAATGATGTCCTCACTGCCTCCCACGGTTTGGTCGATGCCCGCGCTGGTGCTGCTGATCGGGGTAGATTGACCGCCGGGATAGAGTAGCCCGCTGTCCTGCAGTGGCGCGTATATACCCCAGTTCCTGCCATGGCTGATGGGGACCAGGCCAGTATACGCGATGGTGTTTGCCACGAAATACTGGCCGGCTAAACCTAGTGGATCGTCGCCGCTTATCGGAGCTGACGCAAACCACCCATTAAGCCCATAGGTGACCTTTGTTCCCGCACTGCCGGCTGCGACACCGCGCAGAACAGCCAGATAACCCAGGGCGGTGACGGCGAACACCAGGAATAGAATCCGTCGATCGGGTAAGGGCGCTTTACCCCTCCTATGTTTGGCGGCCACACGAAAACACTCGCCGGCGACGATCCGGAGCTTACTCGCCCAGCGGAAAAACAGATTATTCGATTCGATTTTCATTCTCATCACTTTCTCCTTTTCGCTTTGGGTTGGCACTTTAAAACGGCCTGGTGGCAAGTGTAGGGAAATCCGCGGCTGCCGCGGCAGTAAGGGAGGGAGCCTAGGGGGTAAGCGGAGTAGCTTACCCCATCTCAACCTGCTGATTAAGAATGGCCTTTGTCATACGCTTGTGGTACAATCGAAAAACTGTTCCGGAGGGTTCTGGCGTGTCCGCAAGTGCTCCGACCAACCACCACTCCACGCTGATCCAACAGGAACTACGCGCTATTTTACGCAGCGCGGAGTTTTCCCGTTCGGAACGCCTCTGCCGGTTCCTGAAATTTGTAGTGGATCAGTACTTGCAGGGCACCGCCGACTCCCTGAAAGAGACCGTCATCGGAGTGGCGGTATTCGATCGCCAGCCGGGTTACGACCCCAAGTTGGAGCCCATTGTCCGCACCGAAGCGCGCCGTCTGCGCATCAAGCTCGAGAACTACTACGATGCTTCGGGGCGCGAACACTCCGTTCGGATCCGGATTCCCAAGGGCGGTTACGTGCCGGTCGTGGAGGTGCTCCGGCCGCCGGTAGTGGCGCTTCCCGCCCGGATAGACCCCACCCCGCCAAGCGAACCGCTGCGCTCCCCGTGGCTCCGCCGGTGGATGGTGGTGGGCGCCGGCGCGGCGTTGCTGTTGGGGGCGGCTACCGCAATGATCCTGCTGCGCAGCCCGCGCGAGCGTCCCGCGGACCCGGTTGAAATCACCGTGACGAGCTTTCCGGGCGATCAATTGTGGCCCTCCTTTTCGCCCGACGGGAGCCAGTTGGCGTTCTCCTGGGACGGCGATGCACGGGACAACCGGGACATCTTCGTCATGATGACGGCGGGAGGGATGTTGCGGCGCCTGACTACGGATCCCCTGCCCGATCAATTTCCAGCCTGGTCGCCGGATGGCAGTACCATCGCGTTCGTGCGTGCCCACCAGGATGTAATTCTGATCTCGCCCATGGGCGGGCAGGAACGCAAAGTAGCCACCGCCTCGTATCCCAGCATTGCGTGGACAGCGGACAGCCAGTCGCTGGCATATGTAAGCCACCTGCCGGGCGTGCACGCTTTCAGCATCTTTCTAATCTCGTTGCGGACCGGCGAGATCCGGGCGATGACGCATCCGCCGCCGGAAAGCGAGGGCGATTACGAGGTGGCCTTCTCGCCCGACGGGCGTTACATGGCATTCTCGCGCTGCGGCGTGGGCCTTTGCGACCTGTACATCATGCCGGCTCAGGGAGGAGAGCTACGGCGGATTGTCAAGGCGACCGGCAGCGCAGCGGGACTGACGTGGACTCCCGACAGCCGCGATCTGCTTTATTCCACGGGACCCACGGGCGCTCACAAGCTTTGGCGGGCTTCCATATCGCATCCCGATGCGCCGGCGATGGTGCCGGGAACGGGCGACGACGCCTCGCTGCCAACCATGGTGCGAACCGGTCCGGGCAGGGGAAATCGTGTGCAACTGGCTTACTCGCATGAGGAACGCGTGGATAACATCTGGAGCGTGGAAATCGCGGGATTGGCTCTGCGGAGTCCCGGTCAGCGGTTCATGAACTCCACGAAAGTCGATTCCAGCCCGCAGTTTTCGCCGGATGGCCGGAAGATCGCATTTTCCTCCACGCGCATCGGCCCGGTGGAAGACATCTGGGTGTGCGACGGCAACGGGCGCAATCCCGTCCGCTTGACCTCGTTCACTTATGGAAGTGCCGGTTCGCCACGCTGGTCGCCGGACGCGAGGCAGATCGTCTTCGACTATCTCAACCAGAATGGGCGAGCGATTTACGCCATTTCCGCGGCGGGTGGCCCCCTGCGCCGTCTGACAGCCTATGGCGGGTGTGGCCGGCCCAGTTGGTCGCGCAACGGCCAGTGGGTTTATTTCTTCAAGCGGAGCGGGCACATAGACCAGATTTATAAAGTCGCAGCCGATAGCAACGAGCAGCACCTGCGCGAGCCTCTCCAGGTGACTACCGGCGGCGGAACGGAAACCTACGAGTCGGTCGACGGCGCAACACTATATTACGAGCGCGACCACGAGTTGTGGAGCCAGCCCGTGGGCGGAGGCGCTGCGGTCCGTCTGCTCCCGTATATGCGGCATGGATGGTGGTCGGTGCTCGGAGAAGGCATCGTTTGGGTCGACTTGCGCAACGGAGAGGGGAAGGAGGAAGAACCCAAGCCGGTGATGTTGTTCGATCCACGGACGCGAAGACTCTCGAAGATTGGTGTAATAAACGGTATCCTACACTCGGACCGTCCGGACTTCTGCGTATCGCCCGACTTCCGCCTGATTCTCTATGTGCGAGGGGAGTTCAACAACTCTGGGATCCGTATGCTGTTCAATCCGCGTTAGCTTGCGCGCGCGGCTCGGAAGCGGGCGCGCGACTGAATGTGTTACCGAGCCGCGACCGTTAGGGAGCGGTCTGCCCTGGACGGTTACACACCTCCCAAATCCTGAACCGCATGCGTACGCAGCAGCTTTAAGGTATTATTCTAAGTGCAAAGGATTAATATGAAGATCCACGGATCTCTAGCCCTTAAGCTCTGTTTATGTGCGGTTGCGGCCGCGCCGCTTGCCGTAGCCACCACGCCGCCGACGCTTTCGGCGTCGCCCAGCGCCGTCTTCTTTGAATACAATCCTCCCGAGCCGATGCCGCTCCCGGTCTTCGTCACCGTGACGGCCAGCAACGCCAGCACGCCCACGATCGCGGCCGCTATTAGCGCCGGATCCGGCACTCCGGTCACGCTTTTTCCCGGACCGGCGGTCACTGGCGATAAGCTGCAAGTCTACTACGACAATGCCACCTTCGAACAATTGTCGAGCCAGCCAGGCGTTTATACCGCGACCATTACCGTCACCGCCTCCGGCTTCACGGCGTTGAAGATCCCCGTGACGCTCAATATCGGCGGCCCGCTTTCCATCATTCCCTCAGCCACCACGCTGTCGTTCTTTGTGCCCGGCCCGACTTCCCAAAGCGTCTCGCTGAGCGCCAGCGGCGGCGCCTCCATAGGATTCTCCGTGGCGTTTACCACCTCCGGCGGCGGCAACTGGTTGAGCGTTGTAAGTAATCAAAGTTACACGCCGGCTACCCTTACCGTTACCGTAAATAGCCTGAATATAGCCGGCGGCACTTACCAGGGTGCCGTCACGGTTACTCCAACATCCGGCAACACCACGCCCCTGGTTATACCTATCACGCTGCAGGTCGGGCCGAATACGCTCACCGCGAGTCCTGTTTCGTTCAGTTTTGCGTATAACGCCGGCGGGACGGTTCCTCTGGCGCAAGTACTGACGCTCTCCAGTCCGGTGGCCAACGATACCTATGTCGCGCAGGCGGTCAGCAATGGAGACTGGCTTCTGATCAATGGCGCCACCTCGAATGTCTCGGGTACCCTGCCCACGGATGCCAATCTGAATGTGACCGTAAATCCGGCGGGCCTGAATATTGGCACTTACCAGGGATCCATCACCGCCACGGACGCGGATAATGGCACCGAGACGATTCCGGTTACGCTCACCATCACGGCCGTCTCGAACGTTGCCAATCCGGAATCGCTGGTGTTTGTCACGCAACTCGGACAAGCCGCCCCCCCCGGGCAGCCCTTGGCGATCAACGGCTTTGGCAGCGCCTCGTTCACCGCCACGGTCGAAGGATCGTGGATCGGAATCTCCGCCACCTCCGGCCCGGCGCCCGCCGTGCTCACCGTCACCGCCGATCCCACCGGTCTGCAGGCGGCCACTTACACTGGCACGATTACAATCGATCTGAATACTCATATCCAGCTTATCCACGTTACTCTGATCGTATCCGCGAATCCCGTACTTACCACGGATTCAGGCGGTTTTGTCTTCAACTTTGTAGGTGGTAACTCAGCTCCCGCACCGTTTATTCTGAACGTAATGTCCAGCGGCGGCGGGTCGCAGATGTTTACTTATGCCACCGGATTGCCACCCTGGTTGCAGATCAGTACGGCGGCGCCTCCGTTGGCTACTCCCCAACAATTTACGATTACCCTGACTCCGCAAATCGAGCCGACCGGTATCTATGTGGCCCAAGTCGTTATGCTGCCCGCGGCCACCGCCCAGGCGCCCAACCCGGTGGCGATCGTAGTGCCTATCGTTTTGAATGTGAGTAACGCGCCCGCGGTGGTTCCGAATCAGAGTTCGCTGAGCTTCACCGCCATGGCCGGCGCCGGGCCACAAACCCAGACCGTGGAGCTCACGGCTTCCACCGCCACGGCCTTTACCGCCTCCACCAGTACGCCTTGGTTGTCCGTGACTCCCAGCAGCGGAACCGCCAACCTGGAGACCAGTCTGACCATCGGCGCCGACGCCACCAACTTATCGGCCGGCGTGTATCAGGGCATTGTGACGTTCACTACCGCCGGCGGCGTCATCTCGCAACTTACCGTGAACTTTACGGTAAGCATCAGCACGGCTCCATTCAGTGTCAGTCCCACCACGTTGACGTTCGCATACGTCCAGAACGGAAGCGTGCCAGCCGGGCAAAGCGTGCAAGTCAGCGGCTCGCAGAACTTCACCGCCAGTGTGGCCACCAGCGGCGGCAATTGGCTGTCGGCGACTCCCACCTCTGGATCACAGAACGCCACATTAACTGTATCCGTAAATCCCGCGGGTTTGGCGATTGGCACTTACAACGGCACGATTACGGTGACTCCGGCCACCGGCTCGCCGCAGACCGTGTCAGTCACCCTGACCGTGGCGAACCAGGCATTCCTCTCCGCCACGCCCAGTTCGTTGACCTTTGTGTATAGCTCGGGCAGTCCGAATCCGCCGGCCCAAACCATTGCGGTAACTTCCACCGGCGCCGCCGCTCAATTCACGGCAGCCGCAACCAGTTCCGGATGGCTTTCGGTCACTCCCACATCCGCCACCACACCCGCGACACTTACCGTTGCTGTAAATCCTGCGAGTCTCGGAAGCGGCTCTTATGCCGGTTCCATTACCTTGAGCGACTCTTCCGGTACTCCACAACTAACAATCACTGTCACTCTGACGGTAATCGTTACGCTTCCAGTGATCGAAACGGTGGTCAACTCCGCCAGTTACATTCAAGCCGGGATTGCGCCGGGCGAGATTATCACCATCTTCGGCAAAGCTCTGGGCCCGGCCGCGGGCATAGGGGCTACCGTCGTAAACGGATTTATTGCTACTTCGCTAGCCGGCGTGCAAGTGACGTTCAACGGCTATCAGGCGCCCATCCTGTATGCCGGTGCCGGACAAATCAACGCCATCGCGCCCTATGAGATCGCGGGGCAAACCAGCGTCCTGGTGGAATCGACTTATGGCACGGCCCGCTCCAATTCGCTCATGTTTCCGGTGGTGGCGAGCGCGCCGGGAATCTACAGCGCGGACGCTTCCGGCCAGGGTCCCGGCGCGATTCTGGATCTGAGTTATCACCTGGTTTCCGCGAGTAACCCGGTGACCCCCGGCTCCTACATCCAGGTGTTCGCCACCGGACAAGGTCAGACGGCGCCGGCCGGCGTGGACGGCATGATTGAGCCCGGGTCGCTGCCGCTGCCCGCTCCGCTGCTCGCGGTGACAGCCACTATCGGCGGTGTGCCGGCGACGAATATTACCTATGTCGGCGCGGCGCCTTACTTAGTGGCGGGCGCTTTGCAGGTGGATATTCAGGTGCCCGATGGAGTGCCGCCGGGAGCCGCCCAGTTACTCATATTCATTGGCGATAACAGCAGTCAGGCGGGTATTACGGTAGCGATTCAGTAACCCGTTGACACCGGAGGATTGGGGTGTTGTGGGGCGGCATGCCTGGCCGCCGCCGCCTTTCAGGCGGCTGGCCGGATGGGAGGCCGGCTGCGGGCAGGATTGCCCAATGCCACTTAGTTTTCGAGTCATGGAATTCTGCACAAAATTGTGGGGCGGCCAATCATGGCCGCAGCCGCCTTTTAGGCGGCCAAAACGCTCGCAAACGGTCGAAGAGCCGGCTGAAAAGCCGGCTGCGGCCATGATTGGCCGCCCCACGATTTATGCCGCCGGCCGCTCGACGGAAAACTAAGTGACATTGGGCAGGATTGCCCGCCCCACAGGCCGCGGCACTGCCTGAAAGATGCGTTGGCGATTTTCGGCGGGGATTGACGCGGTGCGGCGGGCTGTGCGTTGTGCGATATAAGGTTTTTTGGGATTGGCGAAGGCAGGTATGGCATTACCTTCGCTGCCGTTGGTGACTTTGAAGAGATCCAGACGTGCGTGGACTTCATGCGCGACACGCACGCTGAGGAACCGGCTGTACATCGCAGGATTATTTGCCCTTAATAACCAATGGCTTAGGCGCGCTTGGGCGGGGGTTGTGGCGCGCGTGCCTTTATCTCAGTGAAGAGATGTTATAGTTCTTCCGATGACTGATTGGGGTGTAAGCGATGCCGACCACCGAACACACCATAAACGGCACGCTGGCCGAAGCGCTGCGGGACACGCGTCGAGCGTGGGCTAATCCCGACATCGTTAGGTCGGAGAATACGGGTATGTTAAGGGGAAGCGCCAGGCGCCCCGATATCCTGGTTTTGGAGCCAAACGTCTCGCCCGTCGCCATTGAGACTGAAGTATTGCCAGCCACCACGGTGGAGTCAGAGGCGGTTTCCCGGCTGGGGAGCACGTCAGCACTACGGGCAGAATGATCCTCTCATCTGTGGCCGTTCGTTTGCCACTTCGCTTACGCATGGAGAGCACTGGCGCTTTATATAGCGACTGAAAGCGGCCGATGACTTAGAGTTAGCGCTTTTCACTGGATCTAATCCGGTCGATGTGAAGCGTTGGCCACGCTCAGGATGGATATCGGCGGATGTTGCGGGGCTTTCCATTCTGACACAGTCCGCCTCGGTTCCACCTTTCAGGCACTACCCGGCCGCCCGGCGGCACGTTCGCATCTGCTAAACTGGTACGTAACCTCCCCGGCACTCGAAGCTCATGAAATTTGGCGTGATTGTCTTCCCCGGCAGCAATTGCGATCACGACGCCTGGTTTGCGGTGAATCATAACCTTGGCCACCAGGCGGAATACATCTGGCACGATTCCGCGACTCTGGGCGACATCGACGCCGTCATCCTGCCCGGCGGCTTCGCCTACGGCGACTACCTACGTTGCGGCGCCATAGCAAAGTTTTCGCCCGTAATGGCGGCTGTCCGCAAATTCGCGGCCGATGGCGGACTGGTCCTGGGCATCTGTAACGGCTTCCAGATTCTTGTCGAAGCCGGACTGCTGCCCGGCGCGCTGATGCGCAACCGCAATTTGAAATTCATCTGCCGCGAGGTGCGGCTGCGCGTCGAGACCACCAACTCGCCGTTCACCTCCGCCGCTGAGCCAGGTCAGATTCTACGCATGCCCATCGCGCACGGCGAAGGCTGCTACGTGGCCGACGATCGCACGCTCGACGAACTGGAAGCCGAGGATCGCATCGCCTTCCGCTACCTGGATAACCCCAACGGCTCTATGCGCGATATCGCGGGCGTCCTGAATGCGCGGCGCAACGTGATGGGCCTGATGCCGCATCCCGAGCGGGCCACCGAGCCCCTTATGGGATCGAGCGACGGATTGGTGATCCTCCGTTCCATGGCGATGGCTCCCGCGCTCAGCCTATGAGCACCCTCGCCATCACGCCGGATATCGTCGCGCAACATCAGCTCACCGAATCGGAATACCAGAAGATCGTCGCGATCCTCGGCCGCGAGCCGAATTACACCGAACTGGGCGTCTTCAGCGTGATGTGGAGCGAGCACTGCTCCTACAAAAGCTCGCGCCTGCATTTGAAGAAGCTGCCGACGCGCGGAAAGCTGGTGGTGCAGGGCCCCGGCGAGAACGCCGGCATCATCGATGTAGGCGGCGGCTATGTGATCGCCTTTAAGATCGAATCGCATAACCATCCCAGCTTCATCGAACCGTTTCAGGGCGCGGCCACAGGAGTCGGCGGCATTTTGCGCGATATCTTCACCATGGGCGCGCGGCCCATTGCGGTGCTCGATTCGCTGCGCTTCGGACTGCTTGACGATCCGCAAGCCGGCCCGCGCAACCGCCGCATCCTTGAAGGCGTGGTGGCGGGCATTGCGCATTACGGCAACTGCTTTGGCGTGCCCACCGTGGGCGGCGAGTGCCTCTTCGAAGCCTGCTACAACGGCAACCCGCTGGTGAATGTGTTCGCGCTGGGCGTGGCCAAAAAGGAAGATATCTTCTACGCGAAGGCTGCGGGCGTGGGCAATCCCGTAATCTACGTGGGCGCGAAGACGGGCCGCGATGGCATCCACGGCGCGTCCATGGCCTCCGCCGAATTCACCGAAGAGTCCAAACAAAAGCGCCCCAACGTGCAGGTGGGCGATCCGTTTCTCGAAAAACTGCTGCTGGAAGCATGCCTGGAAGCCATGCAAACCGGCGCTATCGTGGGCATTCAGGATATGGGCGCGGCGGGCCTCACCTGCTCCACATGCGAGATGGGCAGCCGCGGCGAAACCGGCATCGAAATCGAGCTGGATCGCGTGCCGCAGCGCGAAAGCGGCATGACGCCCTACGAAATCATGCTCTCGGAGTCGCAGGAGCGCATGCTGCTGGTGGCCGAAAAGGGCCGCGAAGACGAGGTTTTTCGCGTGTTCCGCAAGTGGGGCCTGGACGCCGTGGCGATTGGCACGGTCACCGGCGACGGACTCCTGCGCGTGAAGCAGCATGGCAAGGTTGTGGCCGAGATTCCCAATCGCGAACTGGCGGACGAGGCTCCGCTTTACGATCGGCCGCATGCCGTGCACACGCGGAAGGATCTAGCGGACAAGCGCACGGGCCGCGTGCCGGCCCCCAGCCCCCAGGAAGCGTTCATCACCCTGCTCGGGTCGCCGGATATCTGCTCCAAGCGCTACATCTGGGAACAATACGATTACATGGTCCGCACCAACACCATCGCGGGACCGGGAGCCGATGCGGCGGTGGTGCGCATCAAAGAAAATGGGGTGTCGGTGGCCATGTCGCTCGATGGCAACGGCCGCTACTGTTATCTTTCGCCGCGCGAAGGCGCCATGCTGGCGGTGGCGGAATGCTGCCGCAATCTGGCAACCACTGGCGCGCAGCCGGTGGCCGCCACGAATTGCCTGAACTTTGGAAATCCGGAGCGGCCGGAAATTATGGCCCAGCTTGTGGAAGCCATCGAAGGCATGTCGGACGCCTGCCGCTTCTTTGATACACCCATCACCGGCGGCAACGTCAGTTTATATAACGAAACGCTGGGCGAAGGCATCTGGCCCACGCCGGTTATCGGCATCGTGGGGCTGATGCAGACCGGCGCTCCCGTCACGCGCGATTTCAAAACTGCCGGCCGGCCCATCGTTTTGCTAGGCGGAATCGGCAACTGCGATGAACAGCGCTTTGGCGGCACCGAATATGCGAAGACGGTCCTGAAGGAATTCTGGGGATTGCCTCCGGCGCTGGATATGGATTACGAAAAGCGCGTCGACGACGCCATGCGCGAGATCGTGGCGGCGGGCCTGGCGGAATCCGCGCATGATGTAAGCGATGGCGGATTGTCTATCTGCGCCGCCGAATGTTGCCTGGGGGGGGTGGGCGCGGCGCTCGATTTGGACTCGGACCTGAGCGCCGAGTTGCTGCTGTTTCATGAAGGCCCGTCGCGCATTCTGGTTTCGACAGCCAACCCGGACGCGGTAGCGGAAATTGCCGCGCGCCATAATGTCGAAGCGCCGCGTGTGGGCATCACCATGCACAAGGGATTAGCCATCGGTAAGCGCGGGGAAATCTTGATCTCTGTGAGCATCGACGATCTGCGGGCGACTTACCAAGGGTCGCTCGAGAAACAACTTCGGTCATAAGCCATGTTCGACAAATTGCATGAAGAATGCGGCGTAGTCGCCATTTACGGCCATCCGGAAGCCTCCACCATGACCTATCTGGGGCTGTACGCGCTGCAGCATCGCGGCCAGGAAAGCGCGGGCATCTGCTCGAGCGATGGCGCCGAAATACACTGCCGGAAGTCCATGGGCCACGTGGCCGATATCTTCACTACCGAGGTGCTGGCCGAGTTGCCGGGCAAACTGGCCATCGGCCATACGCGCTACTCGACCGCCGGCGACACCGCGCTGCTCAACGCCCAACCCTTCTCGGTGTCCTGCAATAAAGGGCGCGTGGCGGTAGCGCACAACGGCAATATCACCAATGCCATCGAACTGCGCGCCAGGTTGGAAGAGCATGGCGCCATCTTCCAGGCCAACAGCGATACGGAAGTGATTCTGCACCTGGTGGCGCACTCGTCGGAACACACCATGGCAGGGGCTTTGCGCGACGCTTTGTTGCAGATCGAGGGCGCCTTTTCGCTGGTGTTTCTGGCGGAGGATCGCATCATCGTGGCGCGCGATCCGCACGGATTCCGTCCGCTGGCCATGGGCCAGATGGAATTAAACGGACACACTTCCTATGTCTTCGCGTCGGAGACCTGCGCGTTCGATCTGATCGGCGCGGTTTACCTGACGGATGTCGAACCGGGTGAGATGATCACCGTGGGTCCGGAGGGAGTCACACGCGAGCGCTACGCTCCGGAGCGCGCCCTGGCGCATTGCGCCTTCGAGCATGTGTACTTCTCGCGGCCGGATTCGATCGTCTTTGGCCGGCCGGTGCAGCAGTCGCGCGAGATGTTGGGCCGCCTGCTGGCGCGTGAGCACCCGGTGGATGCAGACGTGGTGGTTCCGGTGCCCGACTCGGGCGTGTCCGCGGCTTTAGGATACGCGTCGGAATCCGGACTGCCGTTCCGTCACGGCCTGATCCGCAATCATTACGTGGGCCGCACTTTTATTGAGCCGGAGCAGGCCATTCGCGATTTCGGCGTGAAGCTGAAGCTGAATCCCGTGCGGCACCTGCTGGAAGGCAAGCGCGTGGTGCTGGTGGACGATTCCATCGTGCGCGGCACCACCAGCCGCAAGATCGTGCGCATGATGCGGCAGGCCGGCGCGCGCGAAGTGCACTTGCGCATTTCCTGTCCGCCCACCATTTCGCCGTGTTTCTATGGCGTAGATACACCCACCAAGCGCGAGCTGATCGCGGCCAATAACAATGTAGAGGGCATCCGCCGGTTTGTGGAAGCGGATACACTGGGGTACTTATCGCTGGCTTCGCTGCGGGAAGCGGTAGGAGATAGCGAGAAACACGAGTATTGTTACGCGTGTTACACCGGCAACTATCCTACCGAGTTAGTCAATATAGACCAGTTGATGCGCAGCAGTAAGTGCTGATAGGCGCAGCCGCGCATCGCGCTACACCGCCTGCCATCCGCGCGACACGCGCCCAGAGGTTTCTTAAGCGCAGGCTGGGGTGCCGGCTCTTCAGCGCGCGCACGGTATCCGCATGACAGGTCGCCCACGTGAAGGAATCCAAGTCCGGCGATCCCGTTAAGGCGATGGCCGGCACGCTCGATCCGTCCGCGGCAACCGCCCGCGGCTTCGCTCCGCGATCCAGGACACAAATATCGCGAACGAGCATGACGGTCTCGTATCGCCAGGGTACTTTGCGGTGTCAAGTTAATTAGAGGAAACCGCCACCCGATGCGAAAGGCCCGCAGCTTGGCTGGCAGCCTGCGCGGGCTCGGGGACAGGCCAGGAGGCCTGTCCTACCGCGCGGTCTAGATTGCGCCAGAGCCAGCAACTCAATCCGACGGTGATCAAACCGGCGGTCCACGGGATGACCGGCGACCCCTGGAACAGGAACGTGCCCCAGCGCAACGCCGCCAGCCACACACCCACCGATGTCACACCCACGGCGAAGGCGGCGCGGCGCTCGATGGCCGCCCACGGCACCCCGGACCGGACCACCGCGAAGATGGCCAGCGTGAAGGGCACAGACACGATCATATCGACGAGATAGTGAAAAGCGAGCGTTTGGAAAAGCATGATCGCCAGCAGGCCGCGCATGATCCAGCGCCAGGGAAACTGGCATTTACCAGCCGCCCAGATGGCCACCAGCGCCCACGCCGTATGCATCGAAGGCATGCAATTGCGTGGCATGTCCGAAGTCACCGCGATGGGCACCAGCGGAACGGTGGAGACGGCCGGCGCATGAAACGGGAACGACTTGGCATACAACAAGTAAGTGCCGACGGCGGGAAAAAGAACATAGCAACCCGCTCCGCAGACGCCCAGTAATACGATCCATAGGAATACCATGCGCGCCGTGGCGGCGCCGTGTCTTTCGGCGATCACATAAGCGGCGACTAAGAACAGAGGTAAGCCATCGTAAAGTGCGCGGGTAAGTTCGCCCATCCAGGCCGGTGCAGCCAGCACCTGCCCGGCCCAGAATGACGGTTGAAAACCCAGGCTGCCGTCGAAGGCATAGAGATAGCGATCGTAAGTCAAGCCGTGCGACCCGAAGTTCAGGAAGACGGTCGTGAGAATGGCGAAACAAGGAAGGAACAGTAGCTTGGCGAGGAGCTTCAAATCGGACCGTTCGCCTAGTAACGGCATCAGCCAGACCGCGGGGATGGCTCCGGCGCCGCAATAAGAGAGCGCTTCGAGAGCGCGCTGCAGCAGGCTGCCGTGGAAGCCCAGGTAAGCGCCCAGGCAGGCTCCGGCGGCGCACGCGGCAGCCATGACGCGGACCTTCGGGCGGGCCGCCAGGAATAGCATCAGGCCGGCCAGGAAGTTGACATTCACGCTTACACCGATAGGCTGCATAGTGAGTCAGACGGACGGCGGCCGAGGCGGTTTTATCCTGGCGCCATCCTAGCATGGGCATCCCGCCATAAGGAAGGTTAACCAAGGTGAGTATCGCGCGCGGAAAGGGCGGCGGATAATAGTGGATTGATTGAGTAACACGCCGCGCACTTAGCGGAACATAAGGGAAAAGTAGCGGGCAAATAGGAGAATGACCGGATTCCCTGGACACCCCCTTTGCAGGGAGAATGAGGTGGGAAGAACTGCGAAGTGGCAGGCGTGAGCGGCCAGGCCGATTTTTGCAGGAGGATAGCATGAAGAACGCAAGCGCGGTCGAGTGCATGACTTATGGCATCGCGGTCGGGGAAGGCAAAGGCGGGCGCATACTGCCGCGTTTGAAGTCCATTCCGTGGATACGCATCATTGTGGATGTGGCGCTGGTGGCGGCGATCATGGCGGTGTCGGCAAGCTTTTTGACCGTGCGATAGGCGGTCGCTCACAGGCAGCGCTCCTCACCAGGGGATGATGCCCTTGCTATTTGAATATGTGCCCGTAGGACCGTCGTCCGGGAGCAGCGCCAGGCGGATGGTTTCGGCAGCCCCTTCGGGAATGGTCTGCGTCCCACGATGGCCGTTCAGGTCAGTCGCGGTATAGCCGGGATCGGCGCTATTGACCTTGATGGCGGTGTCCCGGAGGAGGTAGGCGAGCTGCACGGTCAGCATGTTGAGCGCGGCCTTGGAGGCGTTGTAGCCAATCAGTTTGGTGGCGGCGCCCGGAAAGGCAGGGTCGCCGTTCTGGGTAAGAGATCCGAGCCCGCTGGACACATTGACGATACGGGCAGCCGGTGATTTGCCGAGCAGCGGGAGCATGGCCTGCGTGACTGCCAGAGCGCCCAGGAAGTTCGTCCGGAGGACGCGTTCCACCGCGTCGAGCCGGGCGGTCGGGGCAGGGCCATCGGCGGGATCGTTGATGCCGGCGTTATTGACGAGGATGTCGAGGCGGCCGAAATCCGCGGCGATGGTGGCGGCGGAGGCCTCCACGGAGGCGTAATCGGCGACATCCATCGCCATGCATCGGGCGTCGAGTCCCTCGGCGGTGAGCGTGGCGGCCGCTTTTTCGCCTGCCGCCTTATTGCGCGCTCCCATCAGAACCGTTACGCCGGTGCGCCCGATCTGGCGGGCGACTTCAAATCCGATGCCCTTATTCGCTCCGGTGACGAGGGCGATTTTCTTCGATGAGCTTTGCATATTCATTTCCTCTCGAGTGTGGTTGCGGAGAAAAGGCGCGGGGGACCGCTCCCTGACGGTCGCGGCTCTGAATTCCGAGCCGCGGCTGTGCATTCTGAGCCGCGCGCGTAAGCAAGCGGTTCCGCGCCTTTGTTCGCAACCTGCTAAAAGGCCATTCCGCCCGAAACCTCTATGCGCTGGGCGTTGATCCAGCGATTGTCCTCGGAAAGCAGCGAAGCGATCATCGGCCCAATGTCGTCGGGCTGGCCGACACGGCCCAGCGCCGTCATGTCCGCGACGCGCTTGTTGATCTCCGGATTGTCACGCACCATACCGCCGCTGAAATCGGTCGCTATCGCGCCGGGGGCCACGGTGTTGACCGCGATACCGCGCGCCCCCAGCTCCTTCGCCAGATATCGGGTCAGAACCTCAACGGCGCCTTTCATGGACGCATAGGTGCTGCTTCCCGGGAGCGTAATGCGGGTCAGTCCCGACGAGATGTTCACAATCCGTCCTCCGTCGTTGATCAGCGGAAGGAGCTTCTGAGTGAGGAAGAAGACGCCTTTGAAGTGGACGTTGTAAAGAATGTCCATTTCTTCTTCGGTGGTCTTCTCGAAGGAGTTGTGATGCGAGGTGCCGGCATTGTTGACAAGATAGTCGAGGCGCTCTGCTCCCAGGTCCGCAAGCGCTTTATGCACGCTCTCGACGAACGGGTCGAAGGCACCGACCTTGCCGGTGTCAAGCTGCAACGCGATGGCCTTAGCCCCCGCCTCGCTGACTGCCGCGACCACCTTGCCGGCTGCCGCACGATTGGAGTTGTAGGTGAAGATCGAGTGGACGCCGCGCTTTGCAAGGCTGAGCACAGTGCTGCGGCCGAGCCCGCGGCTGCCACCAGTTATCAAAGCGATTTTCTTGAGCTGATTTTCCGTCATTTTGCTCTCCAAGTTTTAGATCGATTCCGCTCTTCGCACGGCTCAGCTTCCCGTGAGCGGGCTCCCACTTCACACTCACAGGAAGACCGCTCCCTTACGGTCGCGGCTCTGTAAAGAATGTCCCTGGCCTGTCCGTTACCGAGCCGCGACCGTCAGGAAGCGGTCTCCCCATAACCGCCAGCCTCGCCCTCCAATGCTACTCTGTCCTTGTACTCAACGAGGTCCGCGCCATGCCAACGCCGCGCAAAGCAACCCCCAAGAAGTTCTACCGCAGCCTCTACTTCCGCGTAATCGTGGGCATCCTCCTGGGTATTGCGCTGGGAGTGGTAGCGCCCTCCACCGCCGGAAAGATGGAGCCGCTGGGGCTTGGGTTCATTAAGCTGATCCGCATGATGATCGGACCCATCATCTTCTTTACGGTCGTGGTGGGCATTGCCAGCATCGGCGATATGCGCAAGCTGGGGCGCGTGGGAATCAAAGCTCTGCTGTACTTCGAGGTGGTCACCACCATCGCCTTGCTGATCGGCCTGCTGGTGGTGAACATCATCCAGCCAGGCGCCGGCATGAACGTGGACGCCAGCAAACTGGACGCCTCCGCCATCCAGGCGTACGCCGCGCAGGGGAAACATCTAGGCACCGTCGACTTCCTGATGAACATCATCCCCAAAACCTTCATCGGGGCGTTTGCCGAAGGCGACATCCTGCAAGTTCTGTTTCTCGCCATCCTGGTGGGGTTGGCGCTGACCGCGCTACGTCAGGGCAAGTCGCTGGTGGCCGGCTGCGACAAACTGGCGCACCTCATGTTCGGCGTGATCGGTTTGATTATGCAGGCCGCGCCCATCGGGGCATTCGGGGCCATGGCGTTCACGGTGGGCCATTACGGCCTGAAGACCTTGATCCCGCTAGCCAAGCTCATGGCGTGCGTTTATATCACCAGCCTTTCGTTCGTATTCATCGTGCTGGGGCTGATCGCGTTTGCGCACGGCTTCAGTGTTTGGAAGTTCATCAAGTACATCAAGGAAGAGCTGCTGATCGTGCTGGGGACGTCGTCGTCGGAATCGGTGCTGCCGCGGATCATGGTGAAGATGGAGGCGCTGGGCTGCGCCAAGTCAGTGGTGGGTTTAGTGATACCGTCTGGCTATTCGTTTAATCTGGATGGAACCTCGATTTACCTGACCATTGCAGCGATCTTTGTGGCGCAGGCCACCAATACGCACCTGACCGGCGCGCAGGAGGCTTTTCTGCTTTTGATCCTGATGCTCAGCTCCAAAGGGGCGGCCGCGGTGACCGGAGGCGGATTCATTACCCTGGCTGCCACGTTGGAGTCCACCGGGACGGTGCCACTGGCGGGGCTTACGCTGCTGCTCGGCGTGGACCGCTTCATGTCCGAGATGCGCGCGCTCACCAATCTGGTGGGCAATGGCGTGGCGACCATAGTGGTCGCCAAGTGGGAGCACGAACTCGACGAGGGCCGCATGCAGCGGGTCTTGGACGGCCAGGAAGAGATCGAAGGCGATGTGCTCCTCGGCTCTGCCGCGATTGAAACCGTGCCTTTTGTCGCGTGAGAATCGTGGGGCAGGCACCCTGCCTGCGGCGGCCTCTCAGGCCGCCGGCGGTCGAGCTTCGCTCGGCCGAAGAGCGGGCCTACGAGGCCCGCGCAGGCTACGAGCCTGCCCCACAGCACGCAATATCCGATCAATCGGATTTAAAGGTCCCAAATGATTAATTGGACACAAATCTATACCCCCGTATCAGGCAGCCTAGGGCTCTCCGCGCTGGTGGCCGCCCTTCCGGTGGTGGTCCTGCTGGGACTGCTGGCTTTCGGCCACGTGAGAGCCCACTGGGCAGCGCTATCGGGACTGGCGGCCGCGCTGGCCGTGGCGATGCTGGTGTTCGGCATGCCGGTCAAACTGGCCGCCATGGGTGCGCTGATGGGCGCCGCCTACGGACTGTTCCCCATCGGCTGGATCGTGCTCGGCGCCATCTTCGTTTACGACGTCACCGTCAAATCGGGCGATTTCGAGATCGTGAAAGATACCATCGCCGGAGTGGGTAGCGACCGGCGGGTGCAGGTGCTGTTGATTGCCTTCTGCTTTGGCGCGTTTATCGAAGGCGCGGCGGGATTCGGCACGCCGGTGGCGATTTGCGCGGCCATGCTGATCGGCCTGGGGTTTCGTCCGCTCGAAGCCGCCGGTCTGGCGCTGATCGCCAACACGGCTCCAGTGGCCTTCGGCGCGCTGGGGATTCCGGTCATCACGCTGGCCACCGTGACTGGCCTGCCGCTGGATCTGCTGAGCGCCATGGTGGGCCGCATCCTGGTGCTGTTCTGCGTAGCCGTGCCGTGCTGGGTGGTCTGGACCATGTGCGGCCGCAAGAGCATGATGGAAGTCTGGCCCGCGTGCCTCACCACGGGCGTCACGTTCGGCGCGACCCAGTATCTGATCAGCAACTACGTGGGCGCATCGCTGGCGGCCATCGGCGCGTCGGTGGTATCCATCGTCTCGCTGGTGATCCTGCTGAGGTTCTGGCAGCCCGCCACCGTGTGGTCCTTCGAGCATGAAGACAACGCCGCGCGCGCGGTGGAACACGCCAACCGCCGCATGTACACGGGCGGCCAAAAATTCAAAGCCTGGATGCCGTGGATTCTGCTCTCGATTTTCGTATTCGTCTGGGGCTTGACGCCGGTGAAAACGTTCCTGAACGGCGGTGCGGCGGGGCGCCCGAATTTCTTGCACGGGATCTCATCCATCAACATCATTGTGCCGATCCTAAATAAGGCGGTAACACGAACGCCGCCGGTAGTGGCGAAAGCCGCGGCCGAACCGGCGATTTTCGTTCTCAATTGGGCCTCGGCCACCGGTACCAGCCTCGTCCTGGCGGGTATCGCGGGCGGATTGTTTCTGGGATTCACGCCATTGGCTTTGATCGGTATATTTTTCGGCACGTTGAAACGAATAAGCAAGTCGCTGTTGACCATCGGGGCGATGCTGGCCTTGGGCTTTTCCACGCGCTATGCGGGCCTCGACGCGACTATGGGGCTGGCCTTCGCCAGCACGGGCGTTCTGTTTCCGTTCTTTTCGCCGCTGCTGGGCTGGCTGGGCGTGGCGTTGACGGGCAGCGATACCTCTTCGAACGTGCTGTTCGGCGGATTGCAGCAAATCACCGCGCGGCAGGTGGGAGTTTCTCCGATCCTGGCGGCGTCGGCCAATAGCGCGGGCGGCGTGATGGGCAAGATGATCGATGCGCAGAGCATCGTGGTGGCGGGCGTCGCTACCGGACAGCAAGGCAACGAAGGAAGCATTCTGCGCTATGTCTTCCTGCACAGTATCGTGCTTGCCGGGTTGGTGGGCGTGGTGGTGTTTTTGATGGCTTATGTATTTCCGTGGATGATACCGGTGGTGACGAAGTGAGCACAGTTCGCACCGCAAAAACGACGATAGACCGAGTAACGAAACAGGTCTCATACTCTTCCGATCGATTTCGCCTATCCGGAAATGGGCGAGGCGTAGTATCGACGCGCTGCTGGCGGAAGACGTGGCGTATGTCGTCCCGGATGCCCAACCTGCACGGTGGCGCTTTCTGCTAAGGTAATCGACTTCTCCACATTGGAAAAAACTTGTGGATGCAGGCCGTCTTACCCTGAGGGAGAGGAACATTTAGCAACGACCACGTGTCACGATTCCTGTGCGGCATACGGCGGAATCGATTGCGCAACAAGTTAGTTCCCAGCACACCTGGACAGGCCGGGAGGCCTGTCCTACTGGGCGGCAGACCACGGAAAACGATGGTCTGCCCCGGCACTCTGCCTGCGCGGGCCTCGTAGGCCCGCTCAACGGCCGAGCTTCGCTCGCCTCGGGGCGGCCTACGAGGCCGCCGCAGGCAGAGTGCCTGCCCCACAGGATTGCTCGATGTCCAGCTTGCGCATCTTATATAGCAGAGCCTTATAGTCGATCCGCAGGATCTTGGCGGCTTGCTTGCGATTCCAGTGCGAGGCGTCCAGCGCCCGCAGGATGGCTTCGGTTTCCGCCATGCGCTTGGCTTCGTTAACCTTTTCGAGAATGGGGAAGCCGTTGCTCGCGGCGCCCGCCGGCTGGAAGCGGATCACGCCGCCACCGGATGGGCCCACGCGCTGGGCGCGGGCCGAAAGTAACTGCCGCGTCAGTTCATCGGAGTCCTGTATCACCAGCAACCTTCGCATCATGTTTTCCAGCTCTCTCAAGTTGCCCGGCCATTCATATTCCAGCATGGCCTGCCTCAGGTGCGGCGGCAGAGACGGCACGGGAGCACCGGGGATACGATGCTTCCGCAGGAAAAACTCCGCCGCGGCGTGGATCTCCGGTTTACGTTCGCGCAACGCGGGCACCCGGATGCCCACCACATTCAGCCGATAATACAGATCCGCGCGGAAGTGTCCGTCGTCGATGGCTTTTGCCAAATCGCAATGCGTGGCGGCCATCACGCGCACATCCAGCGCGATGCGGTCCTTGCCGCCCAGGCGCTCGCATTCCCGGTCCTGCAGAACATGCAGCAGCTTGGCTTGCAGCCGCACGTCCATGTCGCCGATTTCATCCAGCAGAATCGTGCCGCCCTGTGCCAATTCGAATTTTCCAGGCTTGCTGGTGAATGCCCCGGTGAATGCGCCGCGCTCGTAGCCGAATAGCTCGCTTTCCACCAGTTCGCCCGGCAGCGCGGCACAGTTGAGCTTCAGAAAAGGCCGGCGGGCGCGGGCGGAGGCGGCATGGATGCGGCGCGCCAGCACCTCCTTGCCGCAACCGGTTTCGCCTTCGATCAGCAGCGGCACATCCGAAGCAGCTACACGCCGCCAGACGGGCTCGATGTCCATACCCATCCAGTTCTCCGGCGGGTTAAGTTCGGATTCCGGCTGACTTTCCTCGCCGGCGTTGTCCGGGAAGCCACTACTTAGGTCGCCGTCTTTCAGCGCGCCGTGAATGGCTGCCCGCAGATCTTCGTGACTGACCGGCTTGGCCAGGAAATCGGTGGCGCCGGCTTTCATAGCCTGCACTACATTGTTAGTGGTGGCGGCACCGGAAAGCATGATCACCGGCTGCGTGCGGCCGGTGTTGCGCATCTCGCGCAAGGTTTCCAGGCCATCCCGGCGCGGCATCAGCAGGTCGAGCAGCACCAGCGAAATCCCCCGATTGGCCTCCAGACACGCCAGCGCTTCCTCGCCATCTTCCGCGATCTCGGCGGGATATCCAAGACAGCGGACCACGGTTTCGAAATAATTCCGTGCGTCCGCTTCGTCCTCCACGATCAGAACCGTCTGATTCCGTCTCATCCTCTCACTCCGCCGGCGGTTTCCGCCACCAAATGAATGCCGCTCCGAACGGCATCCGAAGAATCGCCCTCGCCCTCCGCGAATGGCAAATGGAAAACGAACGTTACGCCCTGTTGGCCGGATTCCGCGTAAATCTGGCCGCCATGCTCCGCCAGAATCCGCTTGCAGATCGCCAGTCCTAAGCCGCTACCGGAGCGGTCGCTGCGGCCGCCATACGAGGTGTACTCCTTGAAGATGGTCTGCAAATGTTCGGGGCGCACGCCCATGCCGTTATCGGAAACCTCCACACGGTAGGCGTTAGCCCGCAGCGACGCCGCCCGCCGGCGTTCGACCAAAACGCTGTCGCACGAAACCGCCGTGGAGCGCCTTTCCCAAAACGCCGGGTATCCTCTCACTTGAATGTCTCCGCCGCGGGGCGTGAACTTGCAAGAGTTCTCCAGCAGATTCACCAACAACTGTTCCATCTGCGCCGGATCGAAGCACAGAGGCTGGCCGGGCGGCTGCACGTCCAGATCGATGGAGATGCTTTTCTCACCGGCCAGCGGCCGAACCTCGTGCAACGCCTGACGGCAACATTCCTCGATGTCGGCTTCGCGGATCTGCGATTGCAATCCGACGCGCGCGCCGGTGCTCCACTGGAATAAGGCGGTGGCCAGCCGGCTCAATCGCCGCACGCTGTGCAGCGTGCGCTCTAAAACTTCGCGTTGCGCGGCGGTCAATTGCCCGAATTGTCCGCTCAGCAGCAGCCCGCAATATCCGTTCACGGCGGTCAATGGCGTGCGAAAATCGTGCACCGCGCGCGCCAGGAAGTTCATGCGGTCCTGATCGTACTCTTGCAGCCGCAGCGTGGCCGCCAATAAACAATCCAGAATCGTGTCGCGGTCGCGGCGCACGCCGGCCGAGTCGTGATGTTTAGCGGCCTGTTCGAGGAAAGCGCGCAGGGCATCCGAATTGACGGGCTTCAGTACGAGCGTGACCGTGGAACATGGAAGCTCGTCGAAGACGCGGCGCGCCTGCGCGCGGTCGATGAGCAGCATATGCTTCCCGGCGGCCATCGGTTCGCCGATCCATTCAGGCACGCACATGCGTGGTTCCCAATCCCAGAGATACAGGTCGGCGGTGGGGCGGGGATCGTCCAGGGAAACCGTCAGGAGTTTCCACTGACGGATCGGTAGCGTGGCTAGAACGCCATGGCAGAGGTGTTGGAGAGACTCGTCGCGCGAGATTAGCGCTATATGCATTTGTGAGTGGACCCGTCCGCCTGAGGGTTGCCACTCAATTAAACTAGCAGGCAACGTTGGTGTCAATTCCGGCTTGTCGTAGCGCTTCTAAGGATTTTCTGGGAATCCAATCGGAAATTTCCGGAAGCACATGGCGGCGGCGGAAGGCTCGTGGCAGCCCACGAGCGGGCTGCGAAGGCAGCGGGCAGAGGGAAGGAAAATCCGACCCTTCGTCTTCGGAGGGGAGATAAATAAGAATGGAAAAATACAAATCAGGCGACGGAATAATCGTCGATCCGGCACGCAATACCGAAGCGTCCATCCTCCGCGGCTCTGACCCAAACGACTTGCGCTTGACAGTACAAAGCTCGCGAGGCGGGCAACTCGCGCGGGAACGGAAGCTTGATAACACACGCCACATTTTCGCCGGCGGCCAGCGGCCGGTCGGCCAGGCAGAAGAAGCCATGGCTGCTCAGATTTTCGGTGATCGAGGAAATCACGGGCTCCTCGCGCTCTTGCCGGCGAATGGAGAGCGCCCATTGCAACGGAACACGCGGGCACGCGCGGCGCTCAACCCCGGTTTCCGATAAAGGCCCGAAGTAGTTTCTCAAAATTCTAACCTTTGGGACGTAACGCCGGACCGCGGTCGCCCGCGCCGGCCAACCATTTCGCCTGCTAGCGCGGATTCCAGCCGCTTCGCCGAGGTTCGCCCCGGCACGCCGGTTGCACGCTTCGAGCATGCAGGGTTCCAGGTTACGGGCACATGAGCGCGCGTGAAATCTCCCATTCCTCGGGATTCCGGACTAATTTTTTTCCCAAGTGCCGCGCGAATCCGGCGAAATAGCGGTAGATCCCGTGGTAAGGCAAGTGCTTCGGCACTCTGCACCTTCTGGAGGATATTCTTTGTCCGCGCGCAAATGGACGGCCGGTTCGCTGGCCCTCGGCATGTTGGTTGTGGCGGGTTGTTCGCGTACCCCGCAACAACGCGAAGCCCGTTACCTGGAGCTTGGCAAAAAGCAACTGGCGAAGAAGGATTACGCGCGCGCCAACCTGGAGTTTCGCAACGCCATCCAGACCGCGCCAGGCGACGCAGAGCCCTATTATCAACTAGGTTTGGTTTACCTGGAGACTGGCGACCGCAACATGGCGGCAAGTTGTTTTCGCAAGGCGGCGGAGCTCAACCCCAAGCATGCCGGCGCGCAACTGAAGCTGGCTTCGCTATTGGCCGGGGCGAGAAACCAAAAGGCCATCGAGGACGCCGAAAGGCGTGCCCAATCCGTGGCCACCGCATTCCCGCACAACGTGGACGCATTGAACACGCTGGCCATGACCGAGCTGCGCCTGGGAAAGCCCGAGGAAGCCACAGAGCATCTGGAACAGGCTCTCGCACAGCTTCCCGGCGATTTGGAATCGGCGGCGCTGCTGATGCGCGCCAAGCTCAGCCAGGGCGACACGAAGGGCGCGGAGGCGGCGCTGCAGGAATGCTACCGTAAATCGCCCCAGTCCGCGGAGGTCGCACTGGTGATGGGGCGGTTCTATCTGGTGACCCGGCGTCCGGAGAAAGCGGAGGAGCAATTCCGGCGAGCCGCGGCGCTCGATCCGAATTATGGCGCTGCCTTGATGGATCTGGGAATGGCTCTGTTCCATGACGGCAAGAAGGACGAAGCCGGAGAGATCTTCAAGCGGGTGACAGCGCTGCCCAACAAGAATTACAAGCCGGCCTATGCGGTGTTCCTGCTCGAAACCGGGCAGCGCGACGCGGCCATTGCCGAATTGTCGCGGTTGGCCAAGGAAGATCCCGCAGACCGTTTGGCACGCACGCGGCTGGTGAAGATGTATTTGTTGGCGGGCAGGCGGGCGGACGCCGAAAAACTGCTGGCCGCCGTGCTGGCCAAGAATCCCAAGGATGCCGATGCGCTCCTCGAGCGCAGTGAACTTTCCATCGACGCCGGAAAGTATCAGGAGGCGCAAAACGATCTGAACCTGGTGTTGCGTTATCGCCCCGAATCGGCCGAACCGCACATGCTGTTGGCGCGCCTGAACCAGGCCGAAGGAAACGCTTTGAATCAAAGGCAGGAACTGGCGGAAGCGCTCCGGCTGGACCCTTCCTTGATCTCCGTGCGGCTGGATTTGGCGCGTTTGCTGATCGCTTCCAAAGGGGCCTCGGCCGCGCTCGAAATTTTGCGGCAGGCGCCGGAACAGCAACTCCATTCGATCCCTGTGATCGTGGAAACGAACTGGGCGCTGATGGAACTGGGGCGGCGGGATGAAGCGCGCAAGGGAGTCGCGGAAGGTCTGCAGTTCACCAGAGAGCCGGAGTTATTGCTCGAAGACGCGCTGTTGAAGATGGACGCCAAGGATTACCAGGGAGCCCAGATATCGATTGACGGCGTATTGAAGCAGAGTCCCGACAACCTGCCCGCGCTGCGCGCCTGGGTGCGGCTTTACGGACTGCGCGGCCAGCCGGCGGCGGGTCTGCGGGCGATCCGCGAATATGCGGCCCGCCATGCGCGATCCGCTCCCGTGCAGAATTTCCTGGGCGAGACGCTACTGGCCCAAGGACAGCCGGCCGCGGCGCGCACGGCTTTCGCGGCGGCCAAAACGGCCGATCCGCGCTTCCGCCCCGCGCAGTTGGCCCTGGCCCGTCTGGATGTATCGGATGGCAAGCTGGAATCGGCGCATCGCACGCTCGCCGGTCTGCTGGCCGCCAATCAAAACGATCCCGAGCTTTGGCTCTACATGGGATGGCTGGCCAACGCGGAAAAGGACTATTCGGGCGCGCTGAAGTATTACCGCAAAGTGGTGGATGCCGAGCCGGCCAATGTGGTGGCGTTGAATAATCTCGCCTATCTGCTGGGTGCGCAAACGGGCCAGTTCGACGAAGCGTTGAAGTATGCGCAGCAAGTGAAAGAACTGGCGCCTGATAACAAGGGAGTGGACGATACCATCGGGTGGATTATGTACCGCAAGGGGCTGTACCGGTCGGCGGTGAAATATCTGGAGAGCGCCGCGGAAGGGCCTCCGGATCCGGTGGTTCGATATCATTTGGGCATGGCGTATGTGAAGCTGGGCGACAAGCGGGGCGAGGCTACGTTGCGGGCTGCTTTGAAGAGTGCTCCGGAATTGCCGGAGGCGCGCATGGCGCAGCAGCTTTTGGGAAGATAAGAACGCGGCTTACGATCGACGCGAAAGGGCGCGGTCGATCGACCATGCACCGGATCCCATTATCATGATGGCCGCCGCCATGGCCAGCACCAGTAAATGATACTCGAAGCCCTCGCCTTTCTTCTGTCCGGCCCAGTTCATGAAGAAGCCGTTCGCCAGGTGCACCTTCACGATGGCCACCACCATATTGCAGAAAATGCCGAATGCCGCCACACGGCCCAACAGTCCCAGGATCAGCCCAATCCCACCCAGGAATTCCGCCGCGATGGCCAGAAATGCGAACACCGCGGGAATGCCCGAATGTTCAAAGAAGCCCATGGTGCCGGAGAAGCCGTAGCCGCCCCACCAGCCCAGCACCTTCTGCGCGCCGTGCGCGAAAAATACCACCCCCAGAGCCAGACGCAGGATGGCCGGAGCGGCGTGTGTTTGTGTATCGATCAGTCTTTTCAGCATGGGATTGTGATATCGTTTGCTTTTCCGATTATGCCACTCGATTCTCTTTCCCGCCGTACTTTCTTGTCCTTAACTGCCGCGGCGCCGCTGGCCTCCGCGTTTGCGGACGATAAGAACATTCCCGTAGGCCTGGAACTCTACTCCGTGCGCAAGGCGCTGCAGAAGGACCTCATGGGCACCGTGCAGGCGGTCGCCAAAATGGGTTATCAATGCGCCGAGTTTTTCTCGCCCTACTACGCCTGGACTCCGGATTATGCCAAGCAAGTGCGGCAGATGATGGACGATGCCGGCATCCGCTGCTTTTCGACGCACAATGGCCCGGAGTCGTTCACGCCCGACGGCATCGGCCATGCGATGGAGATCAATCACATCATCGGCAGCCGGTTCATCGTGTGGGCCAGCGCCGGAAATCCGAAAACGCTGGACGGGTGGAAAGGCGTGGCCGAACGGCTCAACGAAGGTGCGGAGAAGATGAAGTCCGCGGGGTTGCGCGCCGGTTATCACAACCATGAACTGGAATTCACACCGCTCGATGGCAAACGTCCCATCGAAATTCTGGCCGCCGACACCGATAAAGACGTGATGCTGCAGTTGGATGTGGGCACCTGTGTGGCGGCAGGGTCCGATCCGGTGGCTTGGGTGGATTCCAATCCCGGCCGCATCAAATCCATGCACTGCAAAGATTGGTCGAAGGAAAAGGGCTATCGCGTCTTGTTCGGCGATGGCGCGGCGCCCTGGAAGCGGCTGTTCGAGGCCGCAGAGAAGACCGGCGGCGTGGAATTCTACTTAATCGAGCAGGAAGGCAGCGAGTACCCGGAGTTGGAAACCGCGCAACGCTGCCTGGCGAATTTCCGCAAAATTCACGGTTGAAGAGAGTCTTCGGATGCGCCCTCGGCGGGCGCATCGAGGACATCGCGCGCCGACTCGGCGTCCTCTTCCCGCACCAATAGCTTGAACCCGCCGCTGGACCATGCCACGTGCGGCCGCATGCCTCCCACGGCGTCGGCTAGGATCATGGCATCGATGCCCGCCGATGCGAGCGCGCTCTTGGCCAACTCCGCCTCCATCCCGGTGGCGAATGCGTGAACTACAACCAGGTTTTCGTTGTGCATGGCTTAATTCTACCGAATGGATCAAAGTGGGGCAGACCTTGGGCAGACCATCGTTTTTTGTGGTCTGCCGCGCGGCCGCAACACGAAGGCAGACGACACACAACGATCGTCTGCCCCACTGGCACAATCACCCGGCCAAGCGGTAGCCCAAGCCATGCACGGTCAGGATCCACTGCGGCTGCCGGGAATCTTCCTCCAGCTTCTGCCGCAGCCACGCGATGTGCACGTCCACCGTGCGGCTGGATGTCACGCCGCCATAGCCCCAAACCTCGCTCAGCAAGGTCTCGCGCGAAACGGTGACGCCGCGATGCTCCACCAGATAACGAAGCAAATGAAACTCCTTGGCCGAGAGGGTCACGGGCTTACCGTTCCGCGTTACTTCCGTGCGCCGCAGGTCCAGCCGAATGGCGCCGAACTGGTAGATATCGCCCGCGGCGCCCAGGCCCTGCGCGCGCCGCAGCAGCGCTTCCACGCGCGCCAGCAGCTCGGCCATCTCGAATGGCTTGGTGAGGTAGTCGTCCGCGCCGGTTTTCAGCCCCGTCACTTTATCCGACGTTTGGCCGCGCGCGGTCAGCATCAGGATTGGAATGGAGATGCCGCGCTGCCGCAGATCGCGGCAGATCTCCATGCCGTTTTTGCGGGGCAGCATCAGATCCAGCACGATCAGGTCGTAGGCGCCGCCGCAGGCCATTTCGAAGCCGGTCTGGCCGTCGGCGGCCGATTCCATCTGATGGCCTTCGCTGCGCAGGCGGTCGCCCAGCGTCATGGTCAGTCCGGGTTCGTCTTCAATCAACAGGATTCGCCGCTGCATGTTCAGGCCATGGCTATGCGCTGCGCGGCAGAGCTTCCGCGTCGGGAACTCCGGCGGCGTCCAGTTCCAGCGTGAACGTGCTTCCCTGCCCTGGGATGCTGGATGCTTCCAGCCGGCCGCCCATGCCCTCCGCAATATCGCGCGCCAGGCTGAGCCCCAGCCCGGCCCCGTGGATCTGCGCGGCTTGGGCGGCTTTGCCGCGATAAAACGGTTCGAAGATGTGCGGCAGATCGGCGGGATCGATGCCCTCTCCGCGATCCTCCACACGGATGCGCACACGGGTGCCGTCTTGGGTAGCGCGGATGCGGGCCCAACGCGCTGTGCCTCCATATTTGAGCGCGTTCAAAATCAGGTTTTCGAGGCAGTGCGTGAGAGCCGCGGCGTCCGCCCGCACGGGAGGCAGGTCCGCGGCGATCTCGCGCTCCACGGTGAAGCCTTCGGCTTCGGGCAGCACCGTTACGTTCGCGAGCACACGGGCGACCGCATCCGGCATCGCCACCGGCCCCAATTCGTAAGTGGGCCGCCGCGATTGCCCCGCCGCGAAGCGCAGGATCTGTTCGATCATGCCGGCCAGGCGGCGCCCTTCGTTGCGGATCACGGCGCCGTATTCCTTTACTTGATCCTTGGCGCCCACGAAACCTTCCGCCAGGTTGTCGGCCGCGGAACAGATCACCGCCACCGGCGTGCGCAATTCGTGCGAAACTCCCGCTACAAATTCCATCTGCAGACGCGCCAGCCGGCGGGCGCGCTGCGCAGAGACAATGATCAACGCCATACTGACGGCCAGCAGCGTCAGCACACCGAAGCTCAGGAACAGATTGCGGCGCCGGTCGGCGGCCACGACGGTTTCGAGCGAGCCGCCCTTGTGGCGCGCCAATAATTGCCAGGGCGCCTCGGCGGCAGACGGTAGGATGAACGGCCCGCGCGGCCGCATGGAGTTCGGGTCGCCGCGTGTGCGGGCCCCCCCAAACGATTCGCGCCCGCCGCCGGTGCCTCTTCTGCGCATGGACGACGTCCCGCGCGGCGGCGCACCCTCGACCGCGCGGTTCTCCGCGGGCGTGGCCGGCACCAGAGTGGCGCGCGCATCCGGCGGATTTAAGGACGCCGCCGTGAGTTGCGGATCGGAGCGATAAATCACGTGATTGTCCGGCGCGCCGCTTACCACCAGCACGTTATAAATGAACCCGTCTGGACCTGCGAAATAGCGTTGCGCTAATTCCCCGAGCATACGGTCGAGCGCGGCGCGATTGAGCTCCACGATCACGAAGCCCAGCGTGACGCGCGGCGGTGGCGGCGGAGGCGTGCTGCCGGCTGGCCCGCGCGCACCACCCCCCCCGCGGCGCCATGGCGGACCGCCGAAGTTGGAGTTACCGTAGCTGAAGATGGGATGCACCAGCGCGGGGATGCGTTCTTCCAGGGTCCATACAAACGATCGCAATTCAGGAGGCGCGGCTTCCGGACCGCCTCCCGGCCCCGGCGTCTGGTGCGATTCCGCTTCTAGGTGAGCGCGCAAATCGCCCAGCGAGGCAGGCCAGTCGACCGGATCGAACTCGCCATCGGCGGGAACCAACTGCCATAATCGCGCGCCGGCCGCCTGCCACACAAACACATTAGCCGCAAGATCGGGGCGGGCGGAGGTGCGCGTCCATTCCTGATAGCGCTCCGCGTAGTTCGACCAAAGATCGTCCGGCGTGGCCGAGGGATCGCCGCGGAAAGCGGTGGAAACCTGGGCCAGCTCCCGATAAAACTCCTGGCGGAACTGGCTGACGGAATTGTTCAGGCTGGCTTCGATGCGGGTGCGCTCGGCACGGCTGATTTCCAGGCTCCAACGATACTGCAACACGGCCAGCAATACCAGCACGGCCGCCGATGCCGCGACCAGGACGATCGGCAGTAACGGACGTTTGGCTGGGGAGGCCATACTCGCAGGATAGAAAGCTTAGGGGGAAAATGCAACGACCGCTCCCTGACGCGCGCGGCTCGGAAGCGGAGCACAACCTACTAAGTCGTAGGTGGCTGATACAGGCTGGGCATGCGCCATGCCCGATAGGCTTCCTCGCCTTGGATGTTGAACACTACCGTGCCCGTATCCATGCCGGCCTCCGGCTGAATCTCGATCGAATAACTTACATCCGTATTGAGGTTAAAAAACACCACGGGATTCAGATAGAAGAAATTCCCGTTGCCGAGCATCTGCGCGCTGCCGTTGGCCGCCGAGAAGGCGCCCAAATCCTGGCTGAGCACCGGTGTAACGGTCATGCTCGTTTCGTCAATCGTTAAGGCCATACCGCGGCTGTTGCCGCTGCCCACTCCCGACTTACAGCCCTTCGAGACGCCCGCATTGGAAACCCGCGTGTTGCCGTCGTCGAAGACCGTCATCGGTCCAGCGCCGTTGTTCTCGATGCCGACATCGTGCTGCCCGGAATACCATGGCCAGGGATCGCTGTAGATGTTGTCGAACGTGAGCGCCCCGCTGCCGCCCGCGGCGACGGCGCATGCGCCCGCCGTCCACAGAATATTCTTCGTGCCGGTTCCGTTGCCGTAATCCACCTTGGTCACTAAGTCCTGGTTGCGTGACGACCAGACGAAAGCGCCCGAAGTGCCTTGTGAGTCCGTAGGCCAGTAATAGATGCTGTTCTCATGCACCCAATCCCTGGCGAGAGGCGCGATACTGGGGCCGAGCAGTTGGATCCCCTCGCAGCCTTGTTCATTCAGCCCGCACTCTTCATTCAAAGCGGCCACCTGCGTGATGGGCAATGCGGGATAACCATTGCCGCCGGCGGCGGGATCGAAGTTATCCCAATACCAGACTGCCTGCCAGTCCGAATTCAGGACCACAATCATCACGCCGCGAACATCGACCGGTTTGCCGCTGGTATCGCCTTGGGTGCCGATGGGGAAGATCTTTTCGATGTCGCACAGCACCGCGGTGTATGTGTTCGAGCCGATGGTGTATTGAATCGCATCGTGGCTGAACGTATCGAGACAAGCTGAGCCGACGGGCGGATTCGTGCCAAAAACGTTGCATGGGCCTCCATCCACCGCGCCCAGGGCCAGCAGTTCCTGTTGCACCACCCCGGTATTGGTTTCCTTGATCAGATTACCCGCTAAGTCGATCTGCCGCAGAAGCTGCTGATTCTGAGTGGCCGTGTTCCAGGATTGCCCGTATTGAATCGTGAGTATGCTGGAATTCGCCAGCGGACGCGTAAGGGTGCTGCCGTGTGTCGGGCTGGCGAAGTAATACCAAAGGAAATTGCCGGTTAAGTCGACCGCCACGTTAGGATAAAGCTGCTGATTCCCAAGTTGGGTGCTGTTAATAAGGAGCATCGAGTCGGCGGTGTCGGCCGCGCTGGTCGCGGGAACAATGAGGCTATAAGTTGGGAATGTAATGTTCTTGGGAAGCGCGCCGGTCGTGTAAGTGACCTCGGCACCCTTCTTGATTTTTCCTTTAGTCAGTGTCTCCGAGAACATGGTGTACGCAGTGGATTGGTACATCCCGGCGATTTCAAAGTTCATCGTCACGCCGGCCTTGCAAGCAACAAAGTTTGTAAGCGTGGCGGGGGTGGCTAAGGATTGCTGCTGAAACGATACGCGCATCTTGCTGCCCTTCGCGCAGGCTGGCGAGCTGAACAGGGCCACCAGGGGATTGGCGGTCGCCGTCACTACAGGAGTGTTGCCGGTAACCAACGGAGTTACGGTGAACTGCATGGTCTTCATCGCCGTGGATCCGTCCGAAAAGTCCTTAACCACGACCTGAACTTTGTATTTGCCCTCGCTGGCGGTAGGAACCCACACGAAAGGCTGGCTGGTGTAGGTGCTGCCCTTGAGTGTGCCCGTATTGAAATCCTTGATCATCATCAGGGATCCGCCGGGGGGGGTGACGTTGAACTGGAAGGTCAAGGGGCCGGCGCCGGTATCCGTGCCGGTCGCCGTCCAGGTAACCGAAGTACCAAGAAGCTGCGGCGACGACACCGAGGAAGTCAAGGAACTGACCGCGACGGTGGCATAAGCCGGCGCGCCCAGGGTTGCGATAAGGCCTGCGATATACAATGCACTGCACTTTATTTTCATAGAGTTACCTTGTCTCCCAGATGGCTTGCGAGCCCCGGAAAAACCGGCGCTAGAAGGCAAGGTACAACGGGCCAGCGGGAACTGTCAAGCCAGTACGGTCCTGGGCCTGGGTGTGCTTAGCCGTTTTGGGGATTCTGAGCCAAGTGACCGCTCCCTGACGGTCGCGGCTCGGTAAAACCCGCGAAATCATTACGTCCGTTACCGAGCCGCGACCGTCAGGGAGCGATTTCCGCCGGCGGTCTCCTTGCGCACGGTTGCCGCCCGGTGAGATCATTGCGCTTCGGGAAAACTCATGAAAAACCGTTTATGCTTTGCATTTCTGCTCCTCGCGTTCGCCTTTAGCGCCGCCGCGCAAACCCAAACACCCGCCCGGAAGAAGCTGCTCTTCATCGGCGAGGTGAAAGGCTTCGAGCACGATTCCGTCTCGCACGCCATGGCCACTATCGAAAAGCTGGGCCAGCAGAGCGGCCTTTGGGATACCTATTTGCGCACCGATTCGGAGCTGATCACGAAACAAAAGCTGAACAATAATGCCAAAAATCTGAATTATTTCGATGCCGTGATGTTCTATACCACCGGCGAGCTGGATCTGAGCGACGAACAAAAGGCCGCCTTGCTCTCCTTCGTGAAGGAGGATGGAAAAGGCTTCCTGGGCACGCACAGCGCCACCGATACTTTTTATCATTGGCCGGATTACGGCGATCTGATCGGCGGGTATTTCGACCAGCATCCCTGGGGGCAGGTGCATGCGCGCATCAACGTGGAGGATCGCGCCTTTCCCGCCACGCGCCATTTTCCGGCGCAGTTCCCCATTTACGACGAAATTTACCAATTCAAGGCGCCGTACTCGCGCGACAAAGTGCGCGTATTAATGAGTATCGATCCGGCGTCCGTGGATCTTACAAATAAAAATGTGCATCGCACCGATAAGGATTTTGCCGTCACGTGGGTGCGCCAGTATGGCAAGGGCCGCGTCTTCTACTCTTCGCTGGGCCACCGTGAGGATATTTGGGACCGCCCGGATATTCAACAGATGTGGACGGAAGCCGTAAAGTGGGCGATGGGAATGACCCCTGGTGATGCCACGCCTTCAATGAGGTAGGACAGGCCTCCCTGCCTCCACGGGCGGCCTGAGAGGCCGCCGCAGGCAAAGTGCCTGCCCCACAAAAGGTCCTGCTATAATGTGTTGCGCCGGAACGAACGATGGACGACGATAAGCCCGACAAGCTGATGGTGGTGGGTGTGGGCGCCTCCGCCGGAGGCCTCGAGGCTTTTGGCGACCTCTTGCGCTATCTTCCTTCCACCACCGGAATGGCCTTTGTTCTGGTGCAGCATCTCGATCCCCATCACGAGAGCGTGTTACCGGAACTGTTGGCCGGCAAGACGCGCATGCCGGTGCTCCAGGTGCAAAACGAAACGCGCATTCAGCCGGATCACGTCTACGTAATTCCGCCCAATACGCAGATGCGTATGCGCGATCGCGTGCTGATGCTTTCCGCCCGGCCCACCACTCCGCCGGAGAGCTTCAAACCCATCGATGTGTTCTTCAATTCGCTAGCCGAAGAGCTGCACTATAACGCCATCGGCGTGGTGCTTTCGGGAACCGCTTCCGATGGCACATTGGGGCTCAAAACCATCAAGGCGGAGGGCGGCATCACCTTCGCGCAGAATGAGACCGCTAAGTTCGATAGCATGCCGCGCAGCGCGATCGCCGCCGGAGCCGTCGATTTTGTGCTCCCGCCGCGCCGCATCGCCGAAGAACTGGTGGCCATCGCCCACCGCACCACGCGCCTGACCTTGCCCGACGCAGCGGAGGCTGGCGACGGCAGTACCTTGCATCGCATACTGCAGTTGGTGCGCAACTCCACGGGCGTCGATTTTACCCAATACAAACAGCCCACCATTCTGCGCCGCCTCAACCGGCGTATGGTTCTGCGAAACGCGGAGAGTGTCGAGAAATATTATGAGATTCTGCAAAAGGAACGCGAAGAAATCAAGGCGCTGTTCGACGACCTGCTGATCAACGTCACGGATTTTTTCCGCGATCCGGAGGTGTTTGAAACGGCCAAGCGGCTGGCCTTTCCCGCCCTCGTACGGGATTCGAAACCAACCGGCGTCATTCGCGCTTGGATTCCGGGCTGCTCTACGGGCGAAGAAGTTTATTCGATGGTTATTGCGCTGGTGGAGTTTCTGGAATCCGAGGAACTGCCATACCGGGTCCAGATGTTTGGCACCGACGTCAGCGATACCACGATTGAAAAGGCGCGCGCCGCCATCTACGCGGAAAGCGCCATGGCCAATGTGTCGCCGGAACGGCTCCGGCGCTTCTTCGTGCGCGCGGATTCCGGATATCAGATCAGCCGCACGATTCGCGACATGTGCATCTTCTCCCGCCATAACGTCGCCAAGGATCCGGCTTTGTCGCGCATGGATCTGGTGAGTTGCCGGAACCTGCTGATCTATTTCAGTCCGACGCTGCAGCGCCGCATTCTAAATACGTTCGGCTATTCCTTGCAGCCGGGCGGTTGCCTCATTCTGGGATCCTCCGAGACTTTGGGCAGCCTTTCGGAGTATTTCCAGCCGCTCGACGAGTCACACAAGATTTATTGCCGGAAGTCGAACGCCGCCCAAGGCGTCTATCCACTGTCCGAACCGGACGGCGATCACTTGGCCGCGCATCTTCCGCCTCCGCCGCCTTCCGCGGCCCCCGCGCCGGCTTCCTGGCCCGATCCGCGGCAGCGCTATTTCAACCAGACGGCCTTCACGCGGCATGGACCGGCCGCCATGGTGGTGAATGAAGTTTTGCAGATCAACGAGTATCGCGGAGATGTGGCGGAATTCCTGTTGACGCCCGAACTGTATCCCGATGCGGATTTGATGACGGTTCTGCTTCCGGACTTGCGCGCCCCCATCAGTTCCGCCATCGCGCAGGCGCGCCGCACCGAAGCGCCCGTCATTGTTCAGAACTTTCCCCTGCCAGCGGCCACGGATCAGCCGGCTCCCTCTTCGGTAACTGTAGTGCCGCTGTCTCTGGCCGGCCCTCCGCTGCACTTTCTGATTCTGATGGGACGCGGCGTGGAGGTGGAGGCGCCCGTTTTCACCGCGCCTTCCGAGGCGAGCGCTAATCCGCCGTCGGCCCAGGATGAAAACAGCGTTCTACGGCAGGAACTGAGATCCACGCGCGAGTACCTGCAATCGGTGATTGAAGAGCTTCGTTCGGCCAACGAGGAAGCCCAATCGGCCAATGAGGAACTGCAAAGCACCAACGAAGAGATGCAGACCTCCAAGGAGGAACTGCAGTCGTCCAACGAAGAGCTCAACACCATCAACATGGAAATGCAGAGCCGCAATGTGGAGCTCAAGCAGATGAACGACGATCTGACCAATCTGCTGGGTTCCATGAACATGCCCATCGTGATGACCGGCCGGGATCTCTCGATCCGGCGATTCACACCCAGCGCCGCAAAGGCGCTGCGGCTGATCTCCACCGATGTGGGCAGGCCCATCGCCGATCTGAAACCGCGCATCGATGTTCCCGATCTGGAGGAGATTCTGCGCGGCGTTTTGGATTCCTTGCAGCCGTACGAAAAGGAGGTCCGGGATCAGGAGGGCCGCTCCTATCTGATGCGCGTGCGCCCCTACCGCACGGCCGACAATCACATCGACGGCACCGTCCTGCAGTTGCTGGATGTTACCGAGCACAAGCGCAGTCTGGACGAGGTGAAGCATGCCCGCGACTATGCGGAGATGATCGTCAACACCGTGCGCGAACCGCTGGCGGTGCTCGATGAGGAAGCTACCATCCACAACGCCAATCAGGCTTTCCTGGATATTGTGGAGCGGCAGCCTGCCGCAGTCCTGGGCAAGAACCTGTTTGAGGTGGCGCGCGGCCGCTTCGATCTGCCGCCCATCCGTGCGCTGATGCGCTCGCTCAAAGTGGGAATGGCGGAGATGAACGACGTGGAAATCGAATTTCCGCAGGAGCGCGGCGGCTCCCGCTCGCTGGTGGTGAATGCCAGCCGCCTGCGCGCGCCGAATCAAAGGAACCTGATCCTGATGGCCTTTGAAGACATAACCGAGCGCAAGCGCGCCGCCGAGGCCCGTTATCGCCGCTTGTTCGAGTCCGCTCGCGACGGTATCTTTCTGGTGGACTCCGCGAACGGCGAAATTCTGGACCTCAACCCGTATGCCGAGCAACTCCTGGGCTATCGGTGCGATGAGTTGATCGGCGGCAAACTCTGGGACATCGGCCCCATGCAAACCGTGCCCGGAATGCGCGCGGCGGTGGAACAGATTCGCGATCAGGGCGTATTGCGATTCGACGATTCGGTGCTGCGCACGAAAGACGGCCGCGAAGTCCACGTGGAGACAATCGCCAGCGTGCATACGGAGGAAAACCACCGCGTCATTCAGTTCAACATGCGCGATATCACCGAGCGCAAGCGGTTCGAGCGCGAGTTGCAGGAAAGCCAGAAGTTGGAAAGCCTGGGGCTGTTGGCCGGCGGGATCGCGCACGATTTCAATAACCTGCTAACCGGTATTCTGGGAAACGCCAGCCTGGCGCTGGCAGAGACCGCCGCAGAAGCGCCGGTGCGCGGGCGGATGCGCCAGATTATGGATGCTTGCGAACGCGCCGCCTTTTTGACCCGGCAGATGTTGGCCTACGCCGGTAAAGGGCGCTTCGTCGTGAGCCAGATCGATCTGGGCGAATTCATCCGGGAGATCTCGCCGCTGTTGCGCACCGCCATTCCCAAATCCGTGGAGTTGAAGCTCGATCTGGCGCCCAAGTTGCCTCTCATCGAAGCGGATACCGTGCAGATTCAGCAGGTGATCGCGAATCTGGTAGTGAACGGTGCCGAAGCCATCGGCGAAGCTGTTCCGGGAAGAGTGACCATCCGCACCTCGGCGCGCCAGATCGGGGATACCGAAGCCGCCGAATTCTCAAAGGGAGATCAGGCCGCGCCGGGAAGCTATGTGCAAATCGAGGTGATCGATACCGGCCAGGGAATGGATGAGACCACCAAGACGCGCATCTTCGATCCTTTCTTTACGACGAAGTTTACCGGCCGCGGCCTGGGGCTGGCCGCGGTACAAGGAATTGTGCGCGCACACCGCGGCGCCATCCGCGTGTATAGCACGCCGGAGCAGGGATCCACGTTTTCGATCCTGATCCCCGCCGCCGGCGATGCCGCGGATCCCAACCGGGGGCCGTATGCCGATGCGCGGCGAATGCCGGCGGGCAGCGTCGCTCTGGTGATCGAGGACGAAAAGACCGTCCGCACGCTGGCCGATAGCGTGCTGACACGCGCCGGCATGAAAGTCATGCTGGCGGAGAACGGCAAGCGCGGCGTCGAAATATTCCGGGAACACCACGGAGAAATCTCTATGGTGATACTGGATCTTCAAATGCCCGTGATGGGAGGCGAGGAGGCCCTCGCGCTGCTGAGACAGATTAACCCGGGTGTGCCTGTCATTCTTTCCAGCGGATTCGAACAGAGCGAGGCGCAGCGCAGATTTGCCGCATTACAGCCGGTCCATTTCCTGCAGAAACCCTACACAGCCGGCCGCCTGGCTGAGGCCGTGGCCGCAGCCTTGAGAGCGGAGGCGCCCGATGCGCGATCTCGATCGTGAAATTATAGAGCTGTCGGAGGCTACGGCGCGCAACCGCCATGAATTCGTGCGCGCGGAATTGCAGTCGTGCGCGATTTCCGTGGATATGGCGAGATACCAGTTCTCAGTAGGCAACCTGGCGTTCGCCAAGAAAGAGATCGTGGTTACCGAGCGCGGGATTCAAATTCTGCAGCGCTTTGTCTCGCAGATCTCTCCGGAAGAACGGGCGTTGGTGGAAGAGAGCATCGCGCAACTCCAGGCGGCGATGGAACAAATCAAGCAGGGGATGAGCCGGTAGGACAGGCCTCCCGGCCTGTCCAAGGCGCGCTCTGCGCGCCGAAGAGCGGGGCTGCGAGCCTGCCCCACAATTATCCTCGCCTGGCCTTTAAAACTTCCAACCCCGCCGGTAACAATGACAGCACAATGATCCCCAAAATCACCTTCTCGAAGTTATGCCGCACGAAACCCACGCCGCCCAGCTTGTATCCCAGCAGCGTCATCATGGCCACCCAGCCCGACACGCCGAAGATATCGTAGGAAAGAAACCGCGCCAGGTTCATGCGCCCCACGCCCGCCACGAAAGCCGCGAACGTCCGGATGATGGGAATGAAATGCGCATAGATCATGGTTCGCCCGCCGTGCTGCTCGTAGAACTCGTGGGTGCGCTGCAGATAATCGCGCCGGAAGATGCGTGAATCGGGACGGTTGAAAATATGCGGTCCGGAGGTGCGGCCCAGGAAGTAGCCCGCCGTATCGCCCAACAGAGCCGCGCAGATCAGCAGCGCGATCACCAACACGATATCGAGCTGTCCCGCGCCGCACACCACCCCCACCGTGAACAGCAGCGAATCGCCGGGCAAGAAGAATCCCACCAGCATGCCGGTCTCGGCGAAGACCAGGGCAAACAGTGTCGCGTAACCGAGCCATCCCGTCAGCAGCGTGCCAAGCAGATGGATCAGACGCTCCGGGTCGGTGAGCGAGTGCAGGAAATCCAGCAGTGAGTGGAGCATGCCGGTTAGCTGTGGTAACTGCTGATCAACCGGTCGATGGCATCTTGATGGATCTTGATCTTGCCTTCCTTAATGAGCTGGTCCTTCACGCCTTCGTCGAACAAAGCGCCGCGGGCCTGCTCCCGCTCGTTTTTAAGAGCATCGCGAATGGAGGCGCTTTGGGCGGGCAGTCCCGTCAGATCGGCGGGGATCTTTTCCACGATCTTGCATACGACCTTGGTATCCGGGCCGATGGAGTTGGGCCCGATGATGGTGCCCACGGGCTTGGTAAACGCATCCGGGAACATGCCGGCCGAGCCGAGACCTTCGATAGCGCCCGCATGATCGATGGCATCGGAAGTCTTAGCTTCCAGGCCCATGGCCTTGGCGGCCGCCGACAGATCGCCGCCGGCGCGCGCCTTATCCACCAGTTCCGTGGCCTTCTCGTCGAGCAGCTTAGCCAGTTTTTCTTTCACCAGCGCGTCGTGCACCTTACTTTGCACATCCTCGAATGCCGCGGGATGTGCGGGCGTCTCGCCCAGGCACACCGCCATCACAATCTTATTACCTGGAATGACGACGGCCTGCGACACTTCGCCTTTCTTCAGACCGGCGATGGAATCCTGGAAGTCCTTATTGACGCCCACTTGGGGCATTGGATCGGTGGTCGCCACATCGCCGGTGGCCACATATTGCAAGCCTAAATCGGCGGCCACTTTATCCGGATGCGCGGGATCTTTTTGCAGCGCGGCTTCGGCTTTATCGGAGACCTGTTGCATCAAGTCGTTGACGCGCTGCTTCTTGTAATCGGCCTCCAGCGCCGCTTTCACATCGTTGAACGGCTTCAATTGCGCCGGCTCGTGTTTCAACACCTGGAGGATGTGATAACCGTAGGTGGTCTTGATGGGGTCGCTGATCTCGCCGACTTTCAGCGAGAAGGCCGCCTTGTCGAATTCCGGCACCATCTGGCCGTGCACCACGCCGTCATATTCGCCGCCTTTGTCCTTCGATCCGGGATCTTCCGAGTACTTCTTGGCCATTTCCGCGAAGTTGGCGCCCTTGCGAAGCTGCTTCACCAGATCTTCGGCCTTGGCCTTCACTGCCGCGTCCTGCTTGGGGTCCTTGCCGTCGCTCTTGAGCAGGATGTGCCGCACGTCCACGCGCTCCGGCATGCGATAAGAATCCTTGTTCTCGTTGTACACGCGCTCCAGATCCGCATCGGTGGGTTGAATGGTCTGCTCCAGCTTGGCTTCCTCCACGATGACGATGCCCAGGCTGCGCTTCTCTGGAACCTGATACAGCGACTTGTTGGCTTCGTAGGATTTTCGCAATTCGTCCGGCGTCACCTGCACTTGGGACCGGTACTTGTCGCCGGCGATTTTCACATACTGCAGCTTCACCTTGTCGTTGCGGCGTTCATACTCCCGCTGGATTTGTTGCGGCGTGATCACGATGCCTTGCATGGCGACGGTGCGCAGCTTGTTGACCAGGAGTTGGCGCGACATGTCGTCTTCAAACTGTGGAATGGTCAGGTTCTGTTGCGCCAGCACAGTCTGGTAAGCTTGTTTGCCGGCGAACTTGCCATCCTGAAACAGTTGCGGAAGGGTCTGCCGGATGCCGGCGGCCAAATCCGCGTCGGAAACCTTGAAGCCCAGTCGCTTGGCTTCGTACGCCAAGGCGCGCTCGGTGATCATGGAGTTGATGAACTGCGGGATGTAGTGCGGCACTAACTCGGCGGGCATTTGCCGGCCGCGCATATTCATCTGGACGATCTCGCGCACCTCCGGCGCCGTGATGGTATCCTTGCCGATCTGAGCGACGACGCCCTCGTCGCCGCTGCTGCCGCCCATGTTATAGCTGGGCACCAGGTAGGTCAGCATGGACAAGGCGACCACAAGAAGCAATCCGCCGAGCATAATGCGCACGACCTTGTCTCGGCTGCGGAACAGATCAAACATGTAGAAAGTCTCCTGAAGGGGAAGTTTCAGTATAGCAGGAGCGCCCTCTGCCCTGCCGCTGGGGCCGCTCGCGGCGGTGGCAGATCCGGCGGTGCGAGGGCTGCGGCGAAACACGAGGGAGCTTAACGCAACCATTACAATAACGGCACTCCTCACCTGCGTGGAATTCCTCCTGTTGGGATTCTTCTCCCTGAATGTTTCACGGGCGCCGCTCTCGCGGCGAGCAGCGCCGGCTCCTTGACGTTCCGTCCATGGTGCTTCAGGTCATCTCGTAACCTTCCCTCGACTGTTCCTGTCGACGCTTGATCTTATGTCATTGGTTTCGTTGGTCTCCGCGTGCATAAGAGACTATGCAGCTCCGGCACTAACTGGCAGGCTGTGCACACGTACTAGCCTCGCGCAACGGATGGGGATGACAGCACCGGCACCCAATAAAGAAGCTGGTGGAAGAAGCAGAAAAAGAACGTCAACAGCAGGTGCAGCGCACACCGGGACCGCCGAACGCGGCGCTCGGCGTCACCCTATTTCATTTTCTGGACAGACTAAGAGAGCCGGCTTGGGCAGAGTTCCCGAGTCGCCGCGCGAAGGCGACGAGAGCGGCGCACGCGATCGCAGTGAGAATCAACGTGCCCGGCTCCGGCAGCCCCGTAGGTTGGCCGGTGGAAACAAAGCTGTAACTGACGTCGCTCAAAGGCTGACCGTTTGCGTCGAAGAACTCAAAGCCAGCCCAACTCGCGACTGCGGACGAGCCAAAAGGAGAAGACGCGTTGGCCACCGCGTATTCGGCGAGGGTGAGCGTCTGGGGAACGCCAAAGACAAACGGTATTGACGTCGGGGAACAACTGCCCAAAGCGGCTCCGACAGTGTCGAGCGAACACCCGCCCAGCGATGCGGATACCTCTCCGAAGGTCGCAGCACCCTGGGAAGGGGAGGCGTTTGAGCTGAACAGCGGTTCGGCGTACCCGTCTCCAGATGCGCCAGTGACCGTCAGCATAAAGCCCTCAGTGAACCCCGCGGATGCCGAACCCCAGTTGTAGGCTACCTCGGCGCCCGCCTCGGCGCTCACGGACAAGCCCGTCAAAGACACGGTTGCGAACGCATATGTGCCCCACGCAGTCGCGCACGAAGCGGAGACGCCTCCGTTAACAACAACTCCGTAGCAGTCCGCTTCGGTCCCGAAGGTGCCCCCGAAAAGGGGAATCGATGCAAGAAGAACCAGGACAAAGCCACGCATATGAACTTCCTCCAGCGCGCCGGCGCCGGAACGAATCGCCGACAGGCTTGCTAAAACTCCGAAGCTAGTGTAGGCCCGATTACACCCAATGTCAATGTGGGTGCAAGTGCGGGTGCAAGTGCGGTGCAAGTGCGTCAACTGCGTTCGTGGCGGGTGCTTAACCGTTTTGGGGATTTTGAGCAAAGTGACCGCTCCCTCACGGTCGCGGCTCAGTAAACCCCGCAAAATCATTAGGTCCGTTACCGAGCCACGACCGTCAGTGCGGGTTTCCCCAGAACGGTTAAGCACCCGCTCGTGACGCAGACGATCGTCGTTTGTCGTCAGCGCACGTGCTCGAGCTCGGCAGGCCACCAAAAACGATGGCCTGCCCCACGGCTAAGTCTGTTCATCGGCGTTCATCGGCGTTCATCGGCGGCCAATACGGGTTTTTGGTTCTTCGTGGGCGAAAGAAAGACTTACCTGGCCGCCGATGAACGCCGATGAACGCCGATGGACGCTTCGATCACCGTAAATTCCACTTAGAATAAAAGCGTGCCCCTCGCCAAGTTTCACATCGGCCTGGTCCAGATGGCCTGTTCCCCCGACCCCGCCGAAAACCTTGCGAAAGCTGAATGGCGCATCCGGGAAGCCGCCGCGCGGGGGGCGCGCATCGTCTGCCTGCAAGAACTGTTCCGCTCGCAATACTTCTGCCGCGAGGAAAACGCCGCGTTCTTCGATCTGGCGGAGCCCATCCCCGGTCCCACCACCGAATCGCTTGGCCGCCTGGCCGCCGAACTCAATGTGGTGGTGATCGCCTCGCTGTTCGAGCGGCGCGCCGCGGGCGTCTATCACAATACCGCCGCCATCATCGACGCCGATGGCGCGCTCGCCGGCATCTATCGCAAGATGCACATCCCCGACGATCCGCTGTATTTCGAAAAATTCTACTTCACGCCGGGCGACCTGGGATTCCGCAGCTACGATACGCGCTACGGCCGCATTGCCGCGCTGGTTTGCTGGGATCAATGGTTTCCGGAAGCCGCGCGCCTGGCGGCGTTGAGCGGCGCGCAAGTATTGTTCTATCCGACCGCCATCGGATGGCACCCGGCGGAAAAGGAGGAGTACGGCGCGGCGCAGCACGACGCCTGGCGCACCATCCAGCGCGCGCACGCCATCGCCAACGGCATCTACGTGGCGGCTGTGAATCGGGTGGGCTATGAAGGTCCGCCCGAGCATGGCCTGGAGTTTTGGGGTGGCTCTTTCGTGGCGGATCCTTTCGGCCAGGTGGTGGCGCAAGCTCTGCACGACCACGAAGAGATTCTGATCGCGGAGTGCGACCCGCGGCGCATTGAAGAGGTGCGGCGCAACTGGCCCTTCCTGCGCGACCGCCGCATCGATGCGTATGGCGATCTTACGCGCCGCCTGCTCGACTGATGCTCGACTGATGAAGGAAACTCCGCGCGCATTAGGCTTCCGCATGCCCGCCGAATGGGAGCCGCACCAGGCCACCTGGATCGCCTGGCCGCACAATCGCGGCGATTGGCCGGGCCGTTTTGCGCCCATTCCATGGGTGTATGCCGAGATTGTGCGCAAGCTGGCGGGCGTGGAGCGCGTGCGTATTCTAGTGGAAGACCGCGCCGCCGAAGATGCCGCGTGCCGCGTTTTACGCAAGGCTGGCGCGAACCTGGCGGCGGTCGAATTCTTCCATGCACCTACGAACCGGAGCTGGACGCGCGATTACTGTCCGCTATTCGTGAAGAATCGCGCGAGCGAAGTGGCGCAGACCAATTGGCGCTTCAATGGCTGGGCTAAATACGACGATTGGACACACGACGCAGCTATCCCCGCGATGTTGGCGGGCATGCTGAAGCTGGGCTCGTGGGAGCCAGGCCTGGTGCTGGAAGGCGGCAGCATCGACGTGAACGGCCGCGGGATGCTGCTCACTACCGAAGAGTGTCTGCTGAGTCCCGTGCAGGCGCGCAATCCGCAACTGACTCGCGGCCAGATCGAACGGGCGCTGTGGAATTACTTGGGCGCCAGGCGGGTGATCTGGCTGCGCAACGGCATCGCGGGCGACGACACGCATGGCCATGTGGACGATCTGGCGCGCTTTGTAAGTGCCGATACCGTGGTAATCGCTTCCGAAACCGACCCCTCCGATCCGAACTATGAACCACTGCGCGAAAATCTGGCGTTGCTGCGCCAGTTGCCATTGCGCGTCGTGAAACTGCCTATGCCCGCGCCATTGATCTTCAGCGGGCGGCGCCTGCCCGCCAGTTACGCCAACTTCTATATCGCGAACAAGCTGGTGCTCATGCCCACGTTCAACGACCCGCACGACCGCATAGCCTTGAACACGCTGGCGCGTGTGTTTCCGGATCGCGAGGTGGCGGGCATTCACGCGGTGGAGTTGGTCTGGGGACTGGGAACATTGCATTGTATGACCCAGCAACAACCGCAGGCGCGGGGCGAAACCGCTCCCTGACGGTCGCGGCTCTGTAAAAATTCGGACTGTTACCGAGCCGCATGCCGTTACCGAGCCGCATGCCGTTACCGAGCCGCGACCGTGAGGAAGCGGTCCCGCGGAACGGCCAGGCGCCCGGAGTGAACCAGCCAGAGCCAGAAACGGCCGGGATCGCGGTAAACTAAACAAACGTGTCCATGGCGCAGCCTACGTCTTCCAAAAACAGCCGCTCAACGGCCAAGCGGAAAACAGCGCCTCACGCGGAAGTCCCGCCGCTCAATTCGCCGCAGCTATATATCAATCGTGAGTTGAGTCTGCTGTCGTTTCAATTCCGGGTATTAGAGGAAGCTCAGAACGAACGGAATCCGCTGCTCGAGCGCGTGAAGTTCCTTTCGATCGTGGGCTCCAACATGGACGAATTCTTCATGGTGCGGGTGGCCGGCTTGATCGATCAGGTGGACGCCGGAATTTTGGACGTCGGCCCGGACGGGATGCACCCCACCGCGCAATTAGTGGCCATCCGGCGCGAAGTGAAAAAGCTGCTGGCCGAGGCGCACAAATGCCTGCACGACCAGTTGCTGCCGGAGCTGGCGACGGCCGGCATTCACGTGCTGGACTACGCTGCATTGAACGAACGGCAATTGGCCATCGCCGACGGCTATTTCCGGGACACGGCTTTTCCGGTGCTCACTCCCCTGGCGTTCGATCCCGGCCGTCCGTTTCCGCACATTTCCAATTTGAGCTTGAATCTGGCCGTGTTGATCCGCGACAAAGACGGTGTGGAGCACTTCGCGCGCATAAAGATTCCGGACTCGCTGCCGCAGTTCGTCCCCTTGAAGCGGCCGAGGAAGAAGGGCCGCAAGCGCCCGCCGCGCGACGAAACCTTCGTGTGGCTGGAGCAGGTGGTTTCGGCGAATCTGCCCGCGCTGTTTCGCGGCATGGACGTGATCGAGGCGCATCCCTTTCACGTGACGCGCGACGCCGACTTCGCCATCAAGGAACTGGAAGCCGAGGATCTGCTCGAAACCATCGAGGAGGGCGTCCGCCAACGGCGGTTCGGCAGCGTGGTGCGGCTGATGGTGTCCGACGATATGCCCGCGCACATTCTCGATATCCTGGTGAACAATCTGGAGATCGACGCCAGCCAGGTGTATCGCATGCGCGGCCCGCTGTCGCTCAGCCGCCTGATGCACTTATACAATCTCGACCGCCCGGACCTGAAGGACGCTCCCTTCATGCCCGCGGTGCCCAAGCCGCTGGTGGCGGCTAGCGCGGAAGAGGATATTTTTGCGCTTATCCGGCGGCAGAACATTTTGCTGCATCATCCCTTCGACTCGTTTCAGCCCGTCGTCGATTTCCTGAAGAAGGCCGCCCGGGATCCCAATGTGCTGGCCATCAAAATGGTTTTGTACCGCATTGGCCGGAACTCGCCGATTGTGGAAGCCCTGTTGGAGGCGAACGAGGAAGGCAAGCAGGTGGCGGTGCTGGTGGAACTGAAAGCGCGCTTCGACGAGGAGAGTAACATCGAGTGGGCCCGCGCGCTGGAAAAAGAAGGCGTACACGTGGTGTACGGCCTGTTAGGGCTGAAGACGCATTGCAAGTTACTGATGGTCGTGCGGCGGGAGGCCGGGACTATCCGCCGTTATATCCACATAGCCACGGGCAATTATAACGTGGTGACGGCCCACTTATATACGGACATTGGAATGCTGACGTGCGACGACGAGTTAGGTTCCGACGCTACCGACTTATTCAACTTCCTTACAGGTTACTCGGCCAAGACGGATTACCGTAAGTTGCTGGTTTCGCCGGTAAACCTCCGTGATCGCTTCGAGGCCCTCATCAGACGGGAGATCGCGTTACAAGCCAAAGGCGGGAAGGGCCACTTGATCTTCAAGATGAACGCCCTGGTGGATCCACAGGTGATCCGGCTACTGTATATGGCGTCGCAAGCCGGCGTCAAAGTGGACCTGCTGGTCAGGGGCATTTGCTGTTTACGCCCGGGCGTTGCGGGCGTCAGCGATAACATCCAGGTGATCAGTGTAGTTGGGAGGTTTCTGGAACATAGCCGCATTTACTACTTTCGCAACGGCGGCGACGAAGAGGTCTATCTGGGCAGCGCGGACCTGATGCCGCGCAACCTGGATCGGCGGGTGGAAGTGCTTTTTCCATTGGAAGGCGCGGACCTGATTCGCCACGTGCGCGACGATATCCTGGCGGTGTATTGGTCCGACACCGAGAAAGGCCGCCTGATGAAGAGCGACGGTTCGTACGTGCATCGCACCGTGCCGAACAGCAAGCGCGTTGTGAACACGCAGGAGTGGCTGCTGAAGCAGGCCGCCGCGCCCCAAAAGTGACTTGTAGGCACCGTCGCGCAGCTCCCGTGGGGGCAAGCCCATCGTTTCTTGTGGTCTGTTTGGGTGGGCCTGCGGCCCGCGAAATCCCATGAAAAACTTGGCAAGCGCAGTATCGAACCGGAGTAGTGGGTCAATTTGCTTTTGTGGGGCGGCCAATCGTGGCCGCAGCCGCCTTTTCAGGCGGCCAGGCCGGCTGAAAGCCGGCTGCGGGCAGAATTGCCCGCCTCACAAAGCCGGACTGACCCGCTACCCGAACTTGCCCACCAGCCACCAACCACCGCCCACCAGCCACGGGAGAGGTTTTTCGACCCTGCCGGGTTTTCATCATCTTTGGTTGGCCGCAGGGCCATGCAGACAGGCTGGCCGCCTGGCAGGGCGCCTTCCCCACGGTTAGAAGTGGAATGCGACCGTGGCAGTGACAGCGCGCGGCGTCACGTAGTGCGTTCCGCTGAACGTGGAAAGGAAATTATAGAGCGCATACGCGTTGGTCACGTTGACGGCCGACAGGCGCAAGCTCATTTTGTATTTGTCGGCGTGCAGCACGTTGTCGATCCCCACCGCCATGTCGAACAAGTTGCGCGGCTGAATCCGCGGCGGATTGTGATCGTCGTTCTCCGTGCCGGCCGCCGGTATCTTCACCAGGTTCGATCCATATTCCGTCGCCGCGCACAAACCATTCGGGCTGATCGGCGTGGTTGGTGTGGCATGCACGCTGCCGCAATAAAGCCCGGCTTGGAATTGTTGATCGGGCGTCAGGCCGGAAACATCCACGATGGCATCGGTCCCGTCCGGACCGTTGGCGCAATTGCCTCCCACGCACGGCACCGGACCGGCCACCAGGCCGCTATCGTAACGCCAGTTGAAGCTGAACCACGGCCCTTTCTTCCAAGGCTGGTATTGCAAGTGAGTGGTCTCGTTGAAATTCTCGTCGTGATCGATGCGGAATACTTCGGACCCCTCGGGCGTGGCGCCGATACCGCTCACTTGCGGTTCGAAGAACCGGGCCGCCACGTGAGACATGACTGCATATGCCGTGAACCCGTGGTAATTCGGAACGCTTACACGCAGCGCGTAGCCGGGAATCTTGGAGCGGTCCCACTCGATGGGAAAGGTAATCGGCGAGTCGCCTAGCACGCTGAAATCGTATGCCTGGTGTGTGTACTTCCAGATGTATTCGCCGTCGAAAACCAGGTATCTTCCAAATGCCTGCTCCAGTCCGGCGTGAAACTCGTTGCGCCAGCCAGGACTCAGCGGCACATTACTCACGCATGGGGAAATGGTCGACGCCATCAACGCGCTGATCACCGGATCGTTGCATCCCTCGCTCGAAAGCACCAGGTTCTCGTTAAACGGGGTCTCCAGGGTTCTGGCGTAGGAAATCCGCAGCACTGTTCCGGTCTGTTTGATGTTATACGAGATGCCCATGCGAGGCTCAATCTGATTTGCGGTGACGAGGCCATCGTAGTAATCGAAGCGCATCCCCAGATTGAAGGTCCAGTTCTTCTTGGTGATGGTGTCCTGGATATAAGCGGAGGGCTCCCGGATGTTGGCGTGACCGAACCAATGATACAGGCCGCTGGTCGAATTGGGACAGTTATCGGAGGCTGGTAACAACGCGGTGCGGGTTAAGTCGTAACACGCCAGGATGGTATTGAAGCTCGGGTTCGGCGTGAGTGGCCCATTGCACTGGGCGGGATTCGTGAGCCCGGCGCCCGTGTCGGGGCTGCCGTCGCCATTCAGACACACGGCATTCAACGTCGGATCCACAACTCCGAAGGCGTCTTTCTCGGTCAGGATCGTATCTTCGTAATTAATCCCGGCTTTTAGGTTATGGATACCGCTGTTGTAAGATACGCTGGCGCGCAATCCCAAGCTGGTCAAGCTACGATTCTGTCCAATCGTCTGGAGTTGCAAATCGGGCTGCAGGTCGGAGAAAGGATCGTCACTCGGATAGTAATTGTATTGATCCTGGCGCGCCCAGCCTCCGAAGGTGAAGACCGTGTGTGCGTTCACGACGCGCGTCCAGGTGGGCGCCACGTTGAATGTGCGGATCTGCGACCGCTGATCGGTAGGGCCTACAGGCTCGCCGTTGGGGCCGATTCCATTGTTATTCACCACCAGTCCGGACCAGGCGGTGGCGTCCTGCGCGTCGTAAGAATTCGGTGTCTGAAACCATGACCGGGTAAAACTGAGATTCACATTGACCGAATCGGCGGCCGACGGCTTGAAATCGACGCGGTCGAAAACGTTTTCTTCGTTCCCATGATCGTGAAAAGTTTGGAATTCGGGCCCATCCAGGAAGCGGCCCGTGTCCATGCCGGTGGCCGAAACGAAGTTGCCCCAACTCTGGCTCCCGTAGCCCAAATTGAACCCGCCGGTGCCGGTGCCGAAGCTGCCATAAGAAGCCGTAACGTCGCCATGCGGCTGCGTTTGGCCGAGCCCCGAGCGCGTGGTCACATTGATTACCAGGCTGGTCTTGTCGCCGTATTCGGCCGGCGGCGCGCCCTCAATCACTTCCATCGATTGCACCGAATCGAGCGGGATCTGATTCGAGAAGACTTTGCTCTGCTGATCGGTGATGGGTTGGCCGTCGAGCGAGAACGAGTTGGATGCATGATCGCCGAGGCCGTGAAACAGGCCGTTGGAATCGGCCGCCACTCCCGGCACGGTCAGCGTGACGAGCGAACTGAGTTCGGAGGAATGGCTTTCGAGCGGCAGAGTGTCGAATAAGGCGCGGTCCACATCCGTGTGCGTAGTAGAGGTATTCTCTACCAGATCCGCGCCGGCTTCCACCGTGACCGTCTGGGTTTCCGCCCCGACGGGAAGGCTGATCTTCAGATCCAAAGGCACCGGCGACCGTACGTCGATATCCTGCGTGGCCGCCTGAAATCCGGCCGCCGTCACACTCACATGATAATTGTTATAGGGGATATTGGGAAATTGAAATTGACCCTGATTATCGGTGATGACGCTGCGCGTATAGTGCGAGACGGGATTTTGTAGGGTGACTGCGGCGCCGGCAATCACCGCTCCGGATGGGTCGAGCACCGATCCGCGAACGGTTCCGCTGTTGGATTGGGCGAGCGCGGGCAGGGCGCCGATGAACATTAGCGCCAGCAGGACAGGGATCTCCTTCGCGAGTTTCTCCATACTGATTTGATTGTGGCGGGTTCGCCAGTCTGACCCTAGGATAATCGGACCGGTGGGCTAGTCGCGGCGGTGAATGAACCGATATCGGCTACAGGCGGCCTCCCAGGCCGCCTGGCAGCATCTCAATCGAGTGCCGGCAGGCGGGCTGGGATCCCGCCGCAGGCAAAGTGCCCAATGTCACTTAGTTTTCCGTCGAGCGGCCGGCGGCATAAGTCGTGGGGCGGCCAATCATGGCCGCAGCCGGCTTTTCAGTCGGCTCTTCGACCGTTTGCGAGCGTTTTGGCCGCCTAAAAGGCGGCTGCGGCCATGATTGGCCGCCCCACAATTTTGTGCAGAATTCCATGACTCGAAAACTAAGTGGCATTGGGCAAAGTGCCTGCCCCACAAGGCTGCCAAGTCTGTCACGCGCCGAGTGACACGGTTGTCACTCGGCACCGGTTCTCCCTTTCCGTCGCCTCTTCAACTCCCCTAAAAACAAAGAGTTCAGGGCTGCCGCGCTTGTGGCCCCCGCACTGCTTCAGCAAAGCCGTGGATACGCAAAAGAAGCTCGAACAGAATTCAAATAGCGTCCTCAGGAGACAACAAAAAATGTTTGCTTCGGATATTAACTCTCTAAACGGTTGCCAGAAGCAGCCCAACCCCGACCATGCTGTGTGGGGTGATGTAAGGCGGCCGGCGCCCGGCTCGATTATGCGCCAGGGACTGCGTCTTGTCATGTTGGTCCTGTTTGTGGCCTGCGGCCTGGCGTTGGCAGGCTCGAAGATCTCCGGCGATTTGCAGAAAAAGCTCGCTGCGGGCGGAAACATCGAAGTCATCGTGCAATTCAACCATGTTCCGACCAGCGTGGATCTCCAGCCGTTCGCGACCCACCAGATTATCCGGAAGTTCAAACACATCAAGGCGCTCCACCTACTCCTGACGCCGGCTCAAATTCAGGCATTACAACTCAATCCGGAGATCACTTACATCACACCTAACCGCGACGTACTGGGCACCTTGGATGTCACCACGCAGACCGTGGGCGCCAATACCGCCTGGTCGGAAGGTTGGAACGGCACGGGTGTCGGAGTGGCGGTGATCGATAGCGGCATCTATGCGCACGACGACCTGACGACCGCCAGCGGCAGTGGCTCACGCATCGTCTATAGCCAAAGCTTCGTTAGCGGACTGACCGGCACCGATCTCTACGGCCATGGCACACATGTCGCCGGGATTATCGGATCGAACGGCAAGGACTCCACGGGGCCGGGCTTCACGCGCACGTTTAACGGCATGGCGCCCAATGTGAACTTGATCAACCTGCAGGTATTGGATCAGAACGGCGCGGGAACTTCGAGCAACGTGATCGCCGCGATCGACGAAGCCATCACCCTGCAAAGCACTTACAACATCCGGGTGATCAATCTGTCGTTGGGCCAGACAGTTTACGAGAGCTACCGGCTGGATCCCCTGTGCCAGGCCGCGGAAGCCGCGTGGAGCAGCGGCATCGTGGTGGTCGCCGCAGCGGGGAATGCCGGGCGTAATGCCGCCGGCAGCCTTCCGCTCTATGGCACCATCGCTTCGCCGGGCAACGATCCTTATGTAATTACAGTAGGCGCCACGAACACGCACGGCTCGACGAACGTGTGGGGCGACACCGTCGCCAGCTACAGCTCGGACGGTCCGAGCGCCATCGATCATGTCGCCAAACCGGACCTGGTGGCGCCGGGCAATAACGTGGTTTCGCTGATGGCGCCCAACAGCACCATTGCCGCCGAATACCCATCCACTCTTACGTCACTGTCTTACTACGAATCGGGCAGTCCGGCGGGGACTTCCAGCAAATACTTTTGTTTAAGCGGGACCAGCATGGCAACCCCCGTGGTGAGCGGCGCCGCCGCGCTTCTCATCCAGAAGTATCCGTCAATCACTCCGGATCAGGTGAAGGCGCGCCTGATGAAGACCGCCATGAAGACTTTTTCGCTCTACAGCAGCGCCCAGGATACGGTCCACCGGATCACTTTCAATAACATTTCGGATATCTTCACCATCGGCGCGGGACAGGTCAATATCGCCGCCGCGCTGGGCAGCAGCGATTCCGTAAGTGTACCGGCCATTTCTCCTCTGGCGATCATGAATCCCAATGGATCAGTCACCTTGGAATTTGCGGAAAATATCGTCTGGGGCACTAATATTGTTTGGGGAACCAACATTGTCTGGGGCACCAACATCGTTTGGGGCACGAACATCGTTTGGGGCACAACCGTTTTGACGGGACAGGCTCTCAACGGATTCTCGATTCTGTGGGCCGGCACGGGCGCCCCCTGGGTGAACGCCTCGAATATCGTTTGGGGCACCACGACACTGCCCCAGTCTCTGATCCAGCCTTTCGCCGCGGACGATGGCGACGAGTAATCGCCGTCCTCCAGAGATCGCATTCGTAACAAGCGAGGTGATTTTATGCCTGCCCATGCGAAAGTATACATCTCACTGGTGAGCGCGGCGGGAATTGCGGCGATGGTTTACGCCTTCCTGGATCCACCGTGGTCTCACGATATCTTCCGGCTCTGTACTTACGCTCTGTTGTCGCTGCTGGCCGCGGCTCTGAAACTGCGGCTGCCAGGCATCACGGGAACCATGTCAATCGGGTTCGTGTTCGCTCTGCTCGGCATCGCTGAATTTACCCTTCCGGAGACCATGCTAATGGCCTGCGCGGGTGTGGTGGTGCAATGTCTGTGGCGCGCGAAATCGCGGCCGGCGCCGGTGCAGGTGCTCTTCAGCGTGTCGGCGGTGGCCACCAGCGTGGCGCTGGCGTACGGGTGCGCGGCGTTTGTGCGGGCGCAGCTCCACACGGACTCCTTGTCCATCGTCATGGCTGTGGCTACGTGTCTCTACTTTGTGGCTAACTCATTGCTGGTATCCGGCGTACTGTCCCTGGTAAAGCGGGAGCCCTTGCGGATTATCTGGCAGCAATGCTACTTATTCGCCTTCCCCTATTACCTGGTGGGCGGCGTAGTGGCCGGATTAGTGGCGGCGTCCAGCCGCGAGCTGGGATGGCAGCCGCCGCTGTTGATCCTGCCGGTGATGGGGATGGTGTATCTGTTCTACCGGTTCTACCTGTCTCGCCTGGATCTGGTGGCGGCGGTATCCGCCCCCGCCATTGCGCAGTTGCAGACGGTGAAGGTCCGCAGCGCTTAGTTACTTGTAGGGCAGACCATCGTGGTTTGTGGTCTGCCCTGTATCACTCCTCTATAACTCACCCCTTTTAACTCTGCCCGCCAGGCCTGGCTTAAGGATACGTGGCCGTGGCCGCCGTGACCGAAGGGAGGGCTGCCTTAGCGCCCCAGGCCGTCGCCGCGCCGCACCTAAAAGCAGAAGCCGGATCGCCTCCCAGCCGGCTCCTGGCGGACCCACCCGAACAGCACCGTCCGTCTCACCACAGAGAGTTGTATCCCAACATCCACTGGCCGGCCTGAACGGCGATAGGTAAGATCCATCCCTATCATCGGCGCGTGCTTAGGAAGCCGAAGCAGCATTTGGTTGTTTACGAGAGCGGCGGAGTGTTCAACTCTGGTGCGCGGGCGATTGGATAGACAAAACCCCGGAAACGATGGCAGTGGTTTAGAATCGTGATCGGTTCCATGGCGAGGAAGCGAGCGGCGGCGAACCTCCACCTTAAACCGAACTGAACGTCCTCTGGTTGCGTGCGAAGGGCCCTCCGTGTTTTGTCATCGGAACTTTTTACGGGCCCCGTCGGTCAAATGGGAATGCTCCTGAACGACATCCGTTATGCCCTGCGGCTGATGCGGCGCAGCCCTGGCTTCACAGCGGTGGCCGTCCTTTCGCTGGCACTCGGAATCGGCGCCAACACCGCCATCTACAGCCTCTTCTACACGGTTATGCTGCGCCAACTACCGGTGGCGCATCCCGAGCAACTCGTGGAGTTGGTGCGGAACTCCTCGAGCGAGTCTCATTGGGCAGGGTATTGGGGATGGGGGAAATATGAGTACCTCCGCGATCACAATCACGTCTTCTCGGGGATCACCGGCATGGGGTTCGACAATCTGGCCCAGGTGCGCCTTCCGGGTTCCGATCCGGAAGCGTTGATCCTGGAAACCGTCCCGGAGAATTACTTTCGGGTGCTCGGGTTAAGGCCGGCGATCGGGCGGTTCTTTCGCCCCGAGGATGTCCCGGCAAGCGGGGACGGAGATGCGGCGGTGGTGAGCTGGTCGTACTGGGATCGGCGGTTCCGGCGCGATCCGGCGATTCTCGGGAAGAGGATTTTCTACAATGACGCGCCGAAAATCGTCATCGGAGTGGCGTCGCGCAATTACGTGGGGCCTCGGGTAGGCTCTCGTACAGACCTTTGGACTCCGACGGGAGGGGACGATCTCACAATGCTGGCCCGTTTGAAGCCGGGTGTGAGTATCCAGCAGGCGCAGGCTGAAATCGCCGTGCTGTACCGGCAGATGCCAAGCGCCCCGCGCGTGAATCCCCAGACGACGATGGAACTGTTGCCAGCGGGCGCCGGCCTGGTGCGGGTGCGCGACCAGTATGGCAAACCGCTGGTACTGCTGACGCTGGTGGTGGGTCTGCTGCTGCTGCTGGCGTGCATCAACATGGCGAGCATGCTGCTGGCACGGTCGGCGGGGCGCCGGAGGGAACTGGCCGTGCGCGTTGGGCTAGGCGCCGGGCGCGGCCGGCTGGTGCGTCAGATGCTGACGGAATCGCTGCTACTTTCGGCGGCCGGCGGGGTGGCGGGCGTTACGGTGGCATATTTCGGGGTCGACATTCTGGTGCGGATTATGGCGAGTAGCCGCGCCTTCGAGCACATCGACATCGAGGTGCACCCCGATCTGAACGTGGTGCTTTTCACCGCCGGAATCGCGCTGCTCACCGGCTTGCTGTTCGGCCTGGCGCCGGCGTGGTACGCATTCCGGGCGCAGCCGGCGATGGCGTTGCGGCAGACCGGGAGGGGCGGCGACACCTGGTTCTGGCGCCTGTTCGGAAAGAGCCTGGTGGCGGCGCAAGTGGCTCTTTCGATTTTCCTGGTGACGGCGGCCGCGGTATTTCTGAACCACCTCACGCGGCTGCGGAATTTCGATCTGGGTTTTCTTAGCGATCACGTACTCCAGGTGACCCTCGATCCCTCACGCAGCGGGTATAAGACCGAGCAACTGGCCGCGCCGTACCAGGAACTACTTTCGCGCCTCCAGACTGTTCCGCAGGTACGCTCGACATCGATCAGCGGCTGCACTCCGCTGCAAGGGTGCGGGTCGGGGGCCCGTTACCTGATTGCCGAAGGACATGTGGAGCGGCCGGAGGACCGCCAGCGGACGGCGGTGGTATTTGTGTCGCCGCGGTACTTCGAGACGCTCGGTATACCGCTGCTTGCGGGACGGGATTTTGAGTTTCGGGATGTGGGGCGGACACGCGTGGCGATTGTCAACCAAACCATGGCGCGCCGTTATTTCCCCGGCGTCGATCCAATCGGAAAGCCGGTAGCGATTGATCCGGACCCGAACAACGGGGGGTGGTTCGGCACTGACCAGCCCTACGAAATCGTGGGATTGGTGGGCGACGTTAAGACGTTTGAGCTGCGTGACGCCCCGTACCCTTTGATCTACTTCAATATGTTCCAGGAAAGCCGCCTGCTGGACCACTTCGAACTGCGCACCGCCGTGGCCCCGGAATCGATCGCCGGGACGGTGCGGCGGATAGTGCGGGATGTTCTGAAGACGGTGACGGTGAAGTCGGTCACAACACTCGCCGATCAGGTGGACTCGAACATTGTGCCCGAACGTCTGATCGCGACGCTATCGGAGTTTTTCGGCTGCTTGGGCGTCGTGCTCGCCGGGATCGGGTTGTACGGACTGCTGGCGTATACAGTCGCGAGGCGGACGAATGAGATCGGAATACGCATGGCGCTGGGGGCGACACCGAGCAGCGTGAGCGGGCTGGTGCTGCGGGACGTTTTGGGAATGGTGTGCGCGGGCTCGGTGGCGGGAACGGCGATGGTGCTTTGGAGCAGACCGCTGGCGACCAAGGTTCTCTCGGATTTGAAGTGGGAAAGCGCTACGCCGCTGGCGATCGGAGGCGCGGTGATGATCGCGGTCGCACTACTCGCCTCATGTGTACCAGTGCGACGGGCCTCTGGTGTGGACCCAATGGTCGCGCTACGGCACGATTAGGATGGCGGGAACCAGCGCACACGTGGGCCGCTATGAAGCAATCGACAACCTCATCTGACCATTGCTATTATGCGATCGAGCGCCGGAGTTACTCTGGTCGCCATTCAAACGTATCAGCGGCCACAGATTTCTCCAACGAGGCTCCATTAATGACTGGTGGCGCTCTACCGGGCGGCGACATCGAGTTGGCCGCCGCGGCGGGCCGTCCACGATGTCCGGAACGCCGCCACTGTTGAGAAAATCTAAACCTGGCTGTCTAAGATCCGCCTGGATGTTGTCGCCCGAGAACTCCAGTCTTCCGTGAACGAATGTAGCCGGATCGAAGATGGCTTGCGGGCTCCCCGAATCGCCGGCGTCTACCTGTCCATCACCGGCCGGGAAGAACTGCCGCGCTCTGAGACGGGAAGCCACCAGACAAGCTGCGGACAGGCCGGGAGGCCTGTCCTACCAATAGCGAGAGGCTCTCGACGTTCCAGTAAGCGTAGGGCCGAATCAGGGCGGCCTTTACGTTATGCAGTGAGGGCGACACGGCGATCAGGGTATTTTTATTGAGTAAGTACAGGAATGGCGCCTGCTGCCAGGCGATCTCTTGTACCCGGTCGAAATCGCGCTTGCGTTTGGCGGGATTGCTTTCCGCGGCCTGCGCCTGCATCAGACGATCGATTTCCGCTTCCCAGGCTGTCGCGGGCGTTTTCTGATTCGGATTCCATTGATGGTTGCTCGCCGAGCTCATCCACACGTTCATCTGAAGGTTCGGATCGAGATCCACATTCGCCATGCCGAGCAGACAAGACTCATAAGTCATGGTCTTGGTCAGGCGTTCGATGAGAGACGCAAAATCCAGAGTCACTACATTCAGCTTGATGCCGATGGAATCGAGATCCTGTTGAATCATGGACGCCATCCTCTCACGCGCGACATTGCCGGCGTTGGTGATAACGGAGAACTCGACGGCGTTGTGCTGGCGGTCGCGCAGGACGCCGCCGCTCAGTTCGAAGCCATCCTGCGTCAAGGCGCGGAGGGCCGCGGCGCGATCGAACGGCACGGGCTTGAGGCTCGTGTTGTACCAGTGACGGTTGGCCGGCGAAATCGGTCCGACGGCCGGGCTGGCGTGGCCGTGATAAACCACGCGGCAAAGATCGTCGCGATTGATGGCCGTCAGAACGGCGTGCCGGAACGCGGTGGAACGGAACCACGCTTTCTTAAACTCGGGAAGCGGTGCGCCGGGAGCCTGATTGAACCACATCAACTCGGACTCAAGTCCCGGTCCGATGTCGCTTACCGACGCGGGATGCTCGCTCGCCAGTTTTTCGAAGTTATCGGGCGCCACGTTGTTGATCAGATGCAACTCGCCGCGCTCGAATCGCACCATCTCCATGGTGCGGTTCTGCTGGATGGAGAGGCGGATGGAATCCAGATAGGGCAAGGCATGGCCGTGGGAATCGCCCTTCCAGTAATGTGGGTTCTTTTTCAGCAGTACTTCGGAGCCCGGCTTGTAGTCGGCGACATAGAATGGTCCCAACACAGCCGCTTCCTTCTTAGGCGACTTAGAGGAAACGATCGCCACCTGATCAAAAAGGCGCTCCATGCCGGATACCACGGAAGGAAACACGATGGTTACTCTATCCTTGCCGGCGACCGTAATCTGCGCTGTGCCGGTGCCTGAGCGGAACGCGTCGCCCACGGGTGCATGCAGCTTCGGATCCATAACCATGCGCATGGTGTCCGCCACGTCGTCCGCCGTGAACGGAGTTCCATCGGAAAAACTCAGGCCTTGCCGGATTTGAAACGCGATGCGTTTGCCGTTCTGATCGATCTTCCACGAGGAGGCCAACTCCGGCTCGATTTCCTGGGTGGATCGATTTACGCGGATCAATACGCCGCCGGTAAGATAGCGGACGACCTCGGAGGGGTCGTCTTCAACTAATAGTGGATTGAATGTCTTGGGCTCACCCTGGAGGCAGAACTTTAGCTCGCCGCCATATTGACCGAAGGCCGGCGCCAGGGCGATGGCGCATGTTAGTAAGATAGAACGCAGTTTCATAATGTGCACCCGGCAAACCGCTCCCTGACGGTCGCGGCTCTGTAAGGCGGCGGCTCGGTAACGCTGCGGCTGGGTACAGGCTAGGCCGTGGCCGCAATCTCCACGGAAGTCTGCGGATACACCGCCAGCCTATGCTTCTTCCGAAGCTGTTTCGCTTTGTACATTCGTTTATCCGCCTCCGCCAACAACTCTTCCGCGTCGGCGCCGTCTTCCGGATAATAGGCCTCGCCGATGCTCATGGAAACACCGGCGCCGGCGGGCATCCCTGTGCCGATGGCGATCTGACGGATCTCCGCGATCCGGTTCTGGATCGCGCGGCGGTCGCTGCCGGGCAGCAGCAGCACGAACTCATCGCCTCCCATGCGCGCCACATAATCGTACTCGCGGCAGCGGCTGCGCAGGGCTTCGGACACCAGACGCAGCACTTTATTTCCTTCCAGGTGGCCGAACCGGTCGTTCACCTGTTTGAAGCCGTCCAGATCGCAGACCACCACGCAAAGAGGTTCGCGGCTGCGTTTGCAGCGCGCCACCTCGCTATCCAGGCGCAGGAACAGCGACCGGGCATTGGGTAATCCGGAAAGATAATCGGTGGTCGCGGAGTCTTCCACCTGGCGGAAGATCAACGCGTTCTCCACGGCCAGCGATACCTTGCTGCTGATGGCCAGCAGGATGCGCAGGTGATCGCGGGAGAAAGCGTCCCGGTCGGCGCGATAGAGCGTCATCACACCGATGGCTCCGCTGAGGCCTTCGAGCGGGACCGCTAATGCCGAACGAAGAGTGCTGAACTTGGCGGGATCGGCCAGATAGCCGGGTTCGACTGAGGGATTGCCGTTCAAGATAGGCTTGCGATTCTCCGCCACCCAACCCGAGAGACCTTCTCCCACGGGTATCTCGAGCGATGAAAATAGCCGGAAGTCTTCGCCATTTACATATTGCGGAACCAATCGGCGGTCGAGGCGGACATAGATGGCGATGGCGTCGTAAGGGACGATCTTCCGCAAGCGCGCCGCGACGACGGAAAGCGTTTCGTCGAGACTTAGAGAGTTACCTAGGTCCTGCACTAACTCGAATAGTAACTGAACTTCCTGGCGCGCCGCGGCGATGGAACATAAGAAGTCATATTCATTCCCGGGCGCGGTGTGCGGCGCGGCGCCCTGATACCCCGCGGCTGGTTCCGAGCCTCTCTCGATTCTCAGATCCGTGGATAGTTTGGCGGTAACCTCGGGAGTCTCTTGGGCCATGCGCTCGAGTTCGATATAGTGCCGCTTAAGGAGCAGCACTACCCTGGGATCGAAGCTCTTGCCGGCCTGCGCCACGACTTCCCGCATGGCGTCTTCCAGATTCATGGCGCGCCTGTATTGGCGGTCGGAGGCCAACGCGTCCAGGCAATCTACGGCCGCCAGAATGCGCGCGCCGATGGGAATCTCTTCACCGCGCAAGCCGTACGGATAACCGCTTCCATCCCATTTCTCGTGGTGCGCTCTGACGATGGGCGCGACCGGATAGGGGAAGGAAACGCGCTCCAGGATTTCCGCCCCCACCACGGGATGGATCTTCATCTTCTCGAACTCTTCCTGAGTCAGACGGCCGGGCTTCGAGATGATATGTTCGGGCACCGCCAGTTTTCCGATGTCATGCAGCAGAGCGGCGGCTTTTAATGCTTCCAACTCCTGCTCGGACAGTCCTAGTTCCTTGCCTATCTCCACGGCGTAGACGCGCACGCGCCGCAGGTGCTCGTGCGTGGTATGGTCCTTGGCTTCAATAGCCAACGCCAAGGCTTCAATGGTGCGCATGTGCAGGCTGGCGATGGATTCGACATGCCGCCGCTCGTCTTCAAGGCGGGCCAGATATAACTGATAAGACCGGTAGATCAGGTAGATCACGGGTAGCAATACAATGGAACCTTGCCAATGCATCTGGCGCGTGAACTGGCTGATGATCCAAGCTACGGATGCGCCGACCAGATAGAACGGGAATGACCAGAAATAGCAGTTATGCCATGTCTCGCCGAAGGGTTTTCGCTCGGACAGCGAGATAGCTTCGGCAATCGGTACCGTGTTGAGGAGATAATAAGCCAGACCCGTGGCGATCAACAGCAGCGGGCCGATGTGCTCGAACCGCCGCAGGACGGGCCAATGATAGAAAGAGTACGCGAGCATCACGGCAATGCCGGTGTTTGCCACGCTGAATACCACCTGGAACAGCTTGGGCCTTTGCTTCGATTTCCAAAGGCATTGCACCACGGTGCCCACGCAGCCGATAACCAAAGTTTCCGGCGGATTTAAGTCGGCGATGCCGATAAATACGAACAGGAAACATACCGACATGGTTCCGCGAATACCAGGCAGAGTTACTTTCAATCCGGCGGCCAGAGCCGAAAGGATCAGGTAAAAGCAGAATCTGTATAGATCTTCGGAATGCCAGCGGTACAGGCACATACCGATGACGCCAGCGCCGGCGACACTTACCAACGCTACATACAGTTTCGCCTTGATATTCATAGCGACAAGACCGGCGCAGGGCACGCGGTCTCGGTCCCGCGTGTTTTATACTCTTTGAGCCGGCGCAGCAGCGTACGCCGGGAGATGCCGAGCTGCTCTGCCGCCAAATCCTGCCGGCCGCCCGACTTTTCGAGCGCTTCCCGGATTACTTGTTCTTCCAGGCCGCCTAACTGGCGCTTTAACACGGTTACTGGCGCGAGGACTGACGCGGTGGACTTAAGATTCAGATCGGCGGCGCCAATCTCCCAACTCTCGGTCAGTACCGCCGCGCGCGTGATGGTGTTGCGCAATTCCCGAACATTGCCGGGCCAGGCATAGTTTTCGAGTGCGTCCAAAGCGTCCTCCGCAAGATCCAGGCGGTCGTCCACCTCGTGCAGGAAGTGATAGGCCAGCGGCGCGATATCTTCGCGGCGCTCGCGCAGCGGCGGCACGTAGATACTCACCTGGTTCAGCCGGTGAAACAGGTCGCCGCGAAACGTGCCCGCGTCGACGGCTTGCTCCAGGTTCTTATTGGTGGCGGCCACGATGCGAGCTTCCACCGCTACCTTGCGCGTGCCGCCCAACCGGTAGTACGGTACGCCATCCAGTACGCGCAGGAGTTTCACCTGCATCTTGGCGTCCAACTCACCCACTTCGTCCATGAATAGAGTGCCGCCGTTAGCCAGCTCGAACATGCCCGCCTTCTGAGCTTCCGCGCCGCTGAAGGCGCCTTTCTCATAGCCAAACAACTCACTCTCGACCAGGTGATCCGGCAGGGCGCCGCAATTGATATCCACCCAAGGCCGCTCGCAGCGCAAAGAGAAGTGGTGCACCGCGCGGGCCACCACTTCTTTACCCGATCCACTCTCGCCGCCAATGAGGACGGTGGCGTTGGTGCGCGCGATCTTCTCTATCAGGCGGAAAAGAGATTTCATGCGTTCGCTTCTGACGATGGCCCCACCCACCGTGTGGCTCTCATCCAAGGCCTGCACGGCCTTCAGATGGTCCGGCGTGTAGCGGAGGTCCGGCGACGGTTCCGGCGATGGTTCCGGCGATGGTCCCTCATGGGTATGGCGTGGCGCGGCGCGATGCAGATTGAAGCGGCTCGCAGCGCCGCTGGTCAATGTGTGGATCTTCGCTGTCATCGCCATACCAGTAACATACGCTCTATAGGCACTATATTCAATTACAATTATGAGCTATGTAAGTACTTCTTGTACCAATATAATGACAAGGTTATGGACCGGCATAGTATCCTTGGGAATGGATAGGCCAGGGTTAAGGGAAATAGTAAGTAGCCGGTTGTTAACTTTAGATAACTTCGGGAACTCGGAAGCGGTGCGGCGCTGGCCTTAACTTACCGCATGCGTTCGGCCACAACGGTAATCTCGCGATCGCGAGCCAGGCGCACGACGCGGTGCACAGTGCTCCACAAACCGCCCCACGGATACTTGGCGCCGGACCTTCCCAGGAAAATCTGGGTGACATTGCGCTCGCGCGCAAAATCGACGATGGCGCGCGCCGCATCGTTGGCTTTCAGCACATGCGTTTCGATGTGCAAGTTGCGCGCGAAACTCAGGTGCTTCTCGAGCGCTTCGCTGCGGATCTTCGGCCCGCCTGCCGGATTGCGTTCGACATGCACGGCCAGACAGCCGGCGTGCAGGTAATCCGCTACGCGTTTGCCACGGCGGATGAGCACAGCCGTGGAAGGGCGCTCGGTCAGGCAAATGAGAATGCGGTCGTGGCGCGCCGGCGGGCGGTTGGATGGTTGGGCCGCCTGGAGAGCGCCTTGCGGTGGCGCGGACAGATCCGAAAGGCGGCCCTCCACTTCGTGCGCGGTGTGGCGTAGGGCCATCTCGCGTAGCGCGGTGAGATTGGCCTCCGTAAAAAAATTCTCCATGGCACGTTTGGCTTTATCGGCAGTGTAGACCACGCCGCGGTGCAAGCGGTTTTGCAAGGCCTCCGCGGTAAGGTCCACCAGCAGCACTTCGTCGGCGGCATCCACCACCCAATCGGGCACGGTCTCGCGCACGCGCACGCCGGTGATGCGCCACACTTCGTCGTTGAGACTTTCCAGGTGCTGCACATTCAACGTAGTGAATACATCGATGCCGGCGTCCAGCAGCACTTGCACGTCCTCCCAGCGTTTCAAACGGGGCGACCCCGGCACATTGGTATGCGCGAACTCATCGACCAGACATACGGCGGGTTTGCGGAGCAGGATGGCATCCACATCCATCTCTTCGAAGACGGATCCGCGGTATTCGATTTTGCGCCGCGGGATAACCTCCAGACCGGCCGTCTTCGCGATGGTGTCGTGGCGGCCGTGCGGTTCGAAATAACCGATCACCACGTCTACGTCCTTGCGCCGCAATTCCTGCGCTTCGTCGAGCATTTGATAGGTCTTACCCACGCCCGCCGCATAGCCGAGGAATATCTTAAGCCGGCCGCGGGGCTTTACGGGCGCGTCCACGGGAGGGGAATCGGATGAGGCTTCGGCCGCGCTCATAATGTTTGCGGATGGGGAAAGATGCGGATATCGATATCCGTGGCGGCCTTGATCAGGCGGTCCACCGGACTGCGCGACCAGAACTCCTTCCAGCGGTCCGGCGCGCTGTGGCCCACGAAAATCTGAGTGACTTTTTGCTCTCGTGCCAACCGCATGATCGCGGCAACCGGGTCTAAGCCCTCCAGCACGCGGATGTCGGCCTCCAGTTCGCGGGCCAGCGCCAGGTTCGCATCCATGGTCGCGCGATCCTTGGCCTCCAATGCTCCCTGGCGCACGTAGCAGACCAACAGGCTGCCATGGAAGCGGTCCGCGTTGCGCCGTCCGCTGCGCAACATGGCCTCCGCATCGCTGCGCGGGGTGACACACACCAGGATGCGCTCCTGAGATCCCCAGCGAAGTTCCACGCCATTCGAGTGGAGGTAGTTTTCCAACTGTCCGTCGATGACGTCGGCGGCCAACAACAGCGCCAGTTCCCGCAATTCGGAGAGACGGCGGACATCCACGGGTTGGCTGGAACCGGCCCGCTGCAGCATGTCGTCCACCGCCGCATCCACCAGCACCACTTCGTCGGCGGAACGCAGAAACCGCTCCGGTACGGTCTCCCGTGGCCGCTTGCCGGTGATGCGCTCCACGTCGTCCTGCTGCTCTTCGATGTGCTGCAGGTTAACGGCGGTGATTACCGAGATGCCCTGGTCGAGAATGTTATCCACATCCTGCCAGCGTTTCGGATTGCGGGAGCCGGGCGGGTTATCGTAAGCCAGCTCGTCCACCAGACAGACGCGCGGATGACGGCGGAAGATGGAAGCCACATCCAACACTTCGTATTCTTTGCCGGCGTAGATTCCCGTGAGGGTGGGGATGTACTCGAGGGTGGCCATCAGGGCTTCCAGGTCGGGTGTGAGTGGAAACTGAATGGCTGCCACCACGACATCTTCGCCGCGTTCCTTGCGGCGGCGTCCCTCATCCAGCATGCGGAAGGATTTGCCTACGCGCGAAGCGTAACCCAGAAATACCTTTAGCCGGCCGCGGCGCGCACGGCGCTCCTCCGCCTGCACGAGGCGTAGCAACTCTTCCGGGGTGGGACGCTTTTGGACGCCGGTGGGCACTCGAAGGGATACCCCAGTTATCTATTTTGGCATGTGCGGGGTCCGCACCGTTAGCGCGCGGCGACCGTGACGGAGCGTTTTTGCCGGAAGGCGGCCTGAGAGGCCGCCGCAGGCAGAGTGCCCAATGTCACTTAGTTTTCTCCTTCCTGAAGGGGAACCCAGGCTGCCGACGCCAGAGTTCGCGCGGGTAGGAACGAGGCCGTTTTCGTTTGGGCAAGGTGCATTGCGCCGCCAATTCGAGAACACGTTGAAACTCCCGCTGGAATTGTGCTGGGGTGGTGGCCGCCGCCAGTTTGTGCCAAGCGCAATCCACTACGTTGAGGACCTGTGAAAAGCTGAGTTGCCGCGGGTCCAGCCGGTTTTGGCGGGCGGCCAGACACATGATGGCGCGCACCAGGTTGTAAGCGCAGACCGCCATGTATAACTCCTTGTCCAGCATATCCGGACTCTTCACGGCCACATGATGCAGGCGCACGGTTCGTTTCAGGGCGCGCAGGTCCGTCTCAATCTTCCAGCGCCCGCCGTAGAGGGTAGCGATTTCCTTCTGCGGATCCGTCAGCGTAGTGAACAGGTATAGCCATTGTTTGGACTTGCCGCGCCCCACGCGCACTGCGATCAAGCGACCCTCGACCTTGGCCTGTGGCGGCACACGATGGTGTTTCCCCCCATCGAAACGGCTGGCCTGCCAGTTCACCGCATACGCTCCTTCGCGCGCGATCGGCTCCCCCATCAGCTTCTGGGCGCGCGCCTGGGTGAGCCGCAGCACCACTCCTAAGCCCCGCTGCTGCGCTTCCCAAGCTACCCAGAGAACCCCGAAATTGCGGTCTCCCAGGATCACCGCGCCGGCCGGCAACCCATCCAGCGCACGGCTTGCCAACTCTTGTTCGCTAACCGCTTGGGCGCCATACATGGGACCCCATTGGGGGGCCTCCGCCAGAGCCGTGTGCATCTCGTGCAACACCACCATCCGCACCACCGGCCAGTGGCTGACACCATGCTGATTCTGCGCCGGCGGATAGCTGCCCACCAGCTCTCGGCTATGTTCCAGATCCAGCGCGGTGCCGTCCAGCAGATACACCCGCCGCACCCCGGGTTCGTCCAGTCCCAATAGCTGGCGGAGGCGCACAATGATTTCCTGCATCACTTGTCTGCATAATAGCGTGGGCAACTTCTGGCGTGCCTGGCAATAGCCACCCGTGTGGCAAGAGATGCGTTGCTCGCGCACGCGTTGGCAGGTCTGCAACAGCGGCTCGGCGGCTCCCTGGACTAACAGTTGCACCGCGGCCGCCAGCGTGCCCACCCGGTGCAGCCGCTGCAATATCATGAGCCACAGCACCACGGGCACCGCATATATGCCGCGCCGGATGCGCAAGCCCGCCTGAATTTGCATATACTCCAGCACGCCTGCTGTCAGCGCGCGTTGATACAACTCCAGGACGGAGCCGAGATCAGGGGAGGTCATAGCTAAAACATATACCAAATGAAATGTTTTACGCTACGGTAGGAGTAGATTCCGGTTCCATGCTGCGTTGCGCCCTTCAGTCCGACTCCCTGGCGGGAGTGGTATACCGCCGAGATCAATCCTGGCTAGAGGTGGAATTCCGTGACGGTACCCGCTACCGTTACTTCGACGTCCCCTTGGATTGCCTCCAGCAACTATTGGCGGCCGACTCTAAAGGCAGTTACTTCAACCGAAACATCCGTAACCGGTTCCGTTTTCAGCGGATTGCCGGCGATGACCGGCCTCTATCGGGAGAAAACTAAGTGGCATTGGGCAGAGTGCCTGCCCCACTTCAGTGTTTGACGGACGCGAAAGTACGATCGAGGTCCAGGTTCAGCGCCAGAACGTTCACACGCGGCTCGCCGAAGATGCCGAATTGGCGCCCTTCGACGTGCCGTTCGACCACCTGACGGACGGCATCGGCGGAAGCGGCGCGGGCTTTGGCGACACGATCGACCTGGGCATAGGCCGACGCAGGGCTGATGTGCGGATCGAGACCGCTGCCCGACGTGGTAAGTAAGTCCGCGGGAATAGGACCCGTATAAGTGGGGTTCTCCTCGCGGAATTTCTTGATATCGTCTCTTACACGGTTGATTAAGGCCTGGTTAGTCGGCCCTAAGTTCGTGGCGCCGGAGTTAGCGGCGTCGTAACCATCGCCCGCCGCGGATGGGCGGCCATGAAAGTACTCCGGCTTAGTGAACTTCTGGCCTATCAACTCAGACCCGACGATCTTACCGTTTGCCATAATCAGGCTGCCATTGGCCTGATGGTGGAACAAGCCTTGCGCCAATCCGGTAACTACCAGCGGATAGATCAGGCCCGTGATCACGGTAAGCACCAGGGTCAAGCCGACTGCGGGAATCAATATCTGCTTCATGGATGTGTCCTCACGCCAGGCGCAACAAGCCCAGCAACCGGTCGAGTAACCAGATGCCCGGGAAGGGGGCGATGACTCCGCCCACGCCGAAGATCAGCAGGTTGCGGCGCAACAGTGCGGCGGCGCTCAACGGTTTGTACGGCACCCCCTTGAGCGCCAGCGGAATCAACGCAACGATAATCAGGGCATTAAAGATGACGGCGGCCAACACGGCGCTCTCCGGGTTGCGGAGATACATGATATTCAGTTTGGACAGCGACGGATAGGTGGCCATAAACATTGCCGGCAGGATGGCGAAATACTTCGCCACGTCGTTGGCGATGGAGAAAGTCGTAAGTGCGCCGCGAGTCATGAGTAACTGCTTGCCGATGGCCACGACTTCGATGAGCTTGGTCGGGTTACTGTCGAGATCCACCATGTTACCCGCCTCTTTGGCAGCCATGGTGCCGGTGTTCATGGCTAAGCCCACGTCGGCTTGCGCCAGAGCCGGAGCGTCGTTGGTGCCGTCGCCGGTCATGGCTACCAGGCGCCCGCCGGCCTGCTCCTTCTTGATGAGATCCATCTTGTCTTTGGGTGTAGCCTGGGCCAGGAAATCGTCCACGCCAGCCTCGGCGGCGATAGCGGCGGCGGTCAACGGGTTGTCGCCCGTGATCATGACGGTGCGGATGCCGATACGGCGCAGTTGCTCGAAGCGCTCGCGCATGCCGCCCTTCACCACGTCCTTCAAATGGATCACGCCCAGGACGCGCCCGCCATCGGCCACGGCGAGGGGCGTGCCGCCGGAGCGGGAGATGCGTTGGGTGGTCTCCGTCAGCTCATGGGGCACCGTGCCGCCCTGTTCGTGCACGAATTCGATGACGGATTCGGTGGCCCCCTTGCGGATGCGCCGGCCGTCCAGATCCACGCCGCTCATGCGGGTTTGTGCGGTGAAGGGAATGAAATGCGCTTCGTGATGTGCGATCTCGCGGCCTCGATACGCGTACTTTTCCTTGGCGAGCACCACGATGGAGCGGCCTTCGGGGGTCTCGTCAGCGAGGCTCGAAAGCTGCGCGGCGTCGGCCAGTTCCGCCTCCGACGCGCCGCCCACGGGAATGAATTCGACTGCCTGGCGATTGCCCAGCGTAATGGTGCCGGTCTTATCCAGCAGCAGGGTGTTCACGTCTCCCGCCGCCTCTACGGCTTTGCCGCTCATAGCCAGCACGTTATGCTGCATCACGCGATCCATGCCGGCGATGCCGATGGCCGACAGCAATCCGCCGATGGTGGTGGGGATAAGGCAAACCAGCAGTGAGATCAGCACCGTGACGCTGGGCGCCTGGCCCGCGCCGGCGGAGTTGACGCTATATTGCGCAAACGGAAAGAGGCTGACTACCGCCAACAGAAAGATAAAGGTGAGACCGGCAATGACGATATTCAGAGCAATCTCATTGGGAGTCTTTTGCCGCTCGGCGCCTTCGACCAACGCGATCATGCGGTCGAGAAATGTTTCCCCGGGATTGGAGGTGATGCGGACTTTGATTTCGTCTGAGAGGACCCGCGTGCCACCGGTAACCGCGCTGCGGTCGCCGCCGGATTCACGGATGACGGGCGCGCTCTCGCCGGTAATGGCGGATTCATCCACGCTGGCGATGCCCTCGATCACGTCGCCATCGCCGGGGATGATATCGCCCCGTTCCACCAGTACCACGTCGCCCCGCCGCAGTTCGGTGGCCGCCACGGTTTCATACTTCTTCCCGTTCTTCAAACGCTTCGCCATGGTTTCGGTCTTGGTCTTGCGCAGCGTGTCGGCCTGCGCTTTGCCGCGGCCTTCGGCCATGGCCTCGGCGAAATTGGCGAACAAAACCGTGAACCACAGCCACAGCGTGATCTGGAAGGTAAAACCAATGCCATGGCTTCCCATGGCCAAGTCCTTGAAGACTTCGAGCGTGGTCATGGCCGCGCCGATCTCCACCACGAACATGACCGGATTCTTCATCATCAGGCGCGGGTGCAGTTTGACGAAAGAATCGCGGATGGCGCGCTTGACGATGGGCGGGTCGAGCAATGGCCTGGCGCGGACAGCCTTCTTCGAGATCAGCAACGGTTCGGTAACGTAAGAGGTTGAGGGCGCTGGTTCCATTACAGGCATTATCTTAGCTCCAGAAATCACTCCGTGGGGCGGACGATCGTTTTGCGTCGTCCGTCTCATGCTCGGCCACGTCGGCAGACCTGAGACAACGATGGTCTACCCCACTGACAATTAGCAAAGGCATAGCTAGCTCCCGAATCCCGTCAGCAAGAGGGAAAACAGCTTGCCTTGGTTCATGAGGAAATGTTCCACCACAGGGCCGAGAGAAAGGGCCGGGAAGAATGTGAGCGCGCCAACAATCAGGATGACGGCCACCAGCCAGCCGACGAACAATGCGCCGTGCGTGGGGAAAGTGCCCGCGGAGACGGGGACGATTTTCTTCTGCGCCAGGCTGCCGGCGGCGGCCAGCAACGGAATCATCATGAGAAAGCGGCCGATCAGCATGGCCAAGCCAAGCGTGGTGTTGAAAAATGGAGTATTGCCGCTGAAGCCGGCGAACGCGCTGCCGTTATTTCCAGTGCCACTGCTGAAGGCGTAGAGCATCTCCGAGAGGCCGTGCGGACCATTATTAGTCAGAACGCCGATGCCCGGCCCCGGCGGATTAATCCAGGAGTTCTTAGCGAAATGCGCGGCGATGCCGACGGCTGAAAACAATAGAATGCTGGCCGCCAGTATGAGCATGGCGAGCATGGCCATCTTGACTTCCTTTTGCTCGATCTTCTTACACAGATACTCGGGCGTGCGCCCCACCATAAGTCCGGCGAGAAATACGGCCAGGATGGCGTACATCAGCATTCCGTATAAGCCCGCGCCCACGCCTCCGAAGACGACTTCTCCAAGCTGTATGTTGACCATGGGCACCATGCCGCCGAGCGGCGTATAGCTATCGTGCATGCTGTTCACCGCGCCGCAACTGGCATCGGTAGTGACGACCGCAAACAGCGCGGAAGCGGGGATGCCGAAGCGCACTTCCTTGCCTTCCATGTTTCCACCCGGCTGCGTGTCGGTAGCCGGCTGCTCGAGGCCGAGTTTGGTCAGGTTCGGATTGCCGGACTGTTCCGCCGGATAGACCACCAATACGCCCAGGAGCCAGATGACGCTCATGGCGGCGAAAAGCGCCCATCCCTGGCGTGTGTCCTTAACCATTTTGCCGAAGGTGTAAGTAAGACCCGCCGGGATAACGAAGATATAAAGCACTTGCAGGAAATTCGAAAACGGTGTCGGATTTTCAAACGGGTGCGCGGAGTTGGCGTTGAAGAAGCCGCCGCCATTGGTCCCCAGCATTTTGATGGCTTCTTGCGATGCGGTGGGTCCCTGCGCGATGGTTTGCGTGGCTCCTTCGAGGCTGGCTACTTTATCGTAAGGATGCAGATTCTGGATGGAACCTTGCCACACCAGCAGCAGCGCCCCTATGATCGACAGTGGAATCAGCAGATAGAGCGTGGAGCGAGTGACATCCACCCAGAAGTTACCGAGCGAGTTCGCCGATCGGCGCGAGAATCCGCGGACCACGGCCATGGCGGTGGCGATGCCGGCGGCGGCGGATGTAAAGTTGTGGACCGCCAGTCCCACCATCTGCGTGAAGTAACTCACGGTGGTTTCGGGTGTATAAACCTGCCAGTTAGTGTTCGTGCCAAAACTTACAGCAGTATTAAAGGCCAAGTCGGGAGTAATCAACTTACCGGTGAAGCCTTGCGGATTGAAAGGCAGCAGGCCCTGGAGACGCTGGATGAGGTAAGTGAGCACGATGCCCACCAGGCTAAATGCCAACAGGGAACCTGCGTAGTGAGTCCAGTGCTGTTCGTGCGTCTCATCCACGCCGCTGAGCTTGTAGACCAGGCGTTCGATGGGCCGCACGACGGGATGCAGGAACGTCCGTTCGCCTTCGAACAGGCGCGCCATGAACGCGCCCAGCGGCTTAGTCAAGGCCAGCAGGATCAGGAAGAAGAGACAAATCTGAAACACACCGATGAGGGTCATTGGGCAGGTCTCCTAGAAGCGCTCGGGCCGCAAGAGGGCATAGATCAAATAGGCGCCTACAGCCACGGCTATGATGGTCGCGAGTATATATTCCATAAGTCACCCGCTTACAGGCGGTCGCACCCCCGCACATACGCCCAGGCGATCAGGAAAAAGAGAATTGTAAGGACCACGAAAAACAGATCGAGCATATTTACCTCACTCTAATTACGGCAACGCTATGGCCGGCGCCGGCCAGCTTGCGCGCGAAGCGATCTTCTCCGGTGGGCCACCAGCGATGCTTGACGCCCATCACTACCAGTGAATGGCGGGGCAACAGCGCCAGGTAAGCCTCTTCGCGGCTGCGCGCAAAGATCAAGTTGACGCGCGCGGCGACCGGGGCCGTGCGCGCGATGGCGGTCAGGTCGGCTTCCAGCCGCTCCCGCATACCAGCCGGACATTCGAGCGGCGAAGGATACGGTAACACATGCACAGCCATCAAAGTAACAGCGGACTGAGAGCCGCGCGCCAGTTCGGCCGCCGCGGCCAACGCCTGCGCCGCCAGCGCTGGGCTGGTGACTGGAACCACCAATTCGAGCGGCCGCTCCGGAAACTCGACCCGCGGCTGCGGCAGGAGACGGCTGCCGCGCAAGGACATGATTCGGCCGTGCATCGTTTGTGCCTTCTCACACGATAGAAAGCCGCGCGTAAGGAAGTCGTTAGGAAACGATCATGATTCCGTGCTGGCGCCGCGGCTTATGATGAACGAGTGATGCGTTTCATGTTGAAAACTGCCATACTCGCCGCTAGTGTGGCCGTCTCGATGGCGGCCGCGAACCGCTTCGTGCATACCGACGGCAAAAATATCATGGCGCCCGCGGGCGGGAAGTTGCTGCTGCGCGGCATCAATCTCGGTAATTGGCTGGTGCCGGAAGGATACATGTGGCACTTCGACAAAGGGCCCGCCTCCTACCGGGAGATCTCCGCCTTGCTTAACAACCTGGTTGGGCCCGACGAGGCTGCGCGATTCTGGAAGCAGTATCGCGACAACTACATCGCCGAATCCGATATCCACTTCATCCACGAAGCCGGATTCAACTGCGTGCGCATCCCGTTTCACTACAAGTTGATTGACGACGGGACGGGCTTCGCGCTGCTGGATCGCGTGATTGCGTGGTGCCGACAGCGGGGTCTTTGGGCGATCCTGGATATGCACTGCGCGCCGGGCGGCCAGACCGGCACGAACATCGACGATAGCTGGGGCTATCCGTGGCTATTTGAAAGCGAGGAGCAACAACAATTGGCGGTAGGTTTCTGGCAAAGCATTGCACGGCATTATGCGGACGATCCCACGGTGCTGGGCTACGATCTGCTGAATGAGCCGATTCCGCCCGCGGTGGCGCGGTTAAACTCGCGCCTGGAGCCGGTGTACCGCAAGATTGTCGCGGCCATTCGCCAGGTGGATACGAACCACATTGTGATACTCGGCGGCGCACAATGGGACAGTAACTTCAATGTATTTGGACCGCCTTTCGACAGCAACGCGATGTACACATTTCACAAATACTGGACCGCACCCACGCAGGACGTGATCCAGCCGTATCTGGATTTCCGGCAGCGCTACGGCGCTCCGATCTGGATGGGTGAGTCGGGCGAGAACCAGGATGAGTGGATCGCACAGTTCCGCACGATGCTGGAGAAGAACGATGTAGGCTGGACATTCTGGCCATATAAGAAGATGGATGCAACATCGTCTCCGGTGAGCTTTGCGCGGCCCGCGCACTGGGATGAGATGGTGACGTATGCGGCGCTGCCCGGGGGCATGGGCGCGGCGGAGGAGAAGATGAAAAAGCGGCCGGCGGAAGAGCTTTCACGCGCGGCGCTGGCGGATTTGCTGGAGAAGATCAAGCTGGAGAATTGCCGGGTGAACGAGGGGTATTTGAAGGCGCTGGGGATGCGGAATCCGATCGGGCAGTGACACCGGTGTCGGTGCCCGGTCGTGTCACTCTCGCGATCGTTACGCGAGTCGCGCTCTGCATGGCGGCTTGGGGCCGCGGAAGCGGCGAGCAAGAGGAAAGCACGTGGTATCGGATGCCGCGGGGACCTGTAGGTCTTCTGCGGCGGCTTCGCGGTATCCTGGACACTGGACATGGCTGTGCATTTACAGTTCGAAGGCATTCGGTGCTTCGGCGAGCCGCAGGATGCGGTGATTCGTCCGATCACGCTGTTGGTGGGGGAGAATAGTTCGGGAAAAACCACGTTCCTGGCATTGTGCCGGATTGCGCACGCGACCGCCAACGGCTCAGTAAGTAACCCGCCCTTCAACGATGATCCTTTTTGGCTTGGAGCGTATGATCAGATTGCATCGCATCCCCGAGGGGGCGCGGGACGAGCCAAGTACTTTTCTCTTGCGATCAGCGTGGACGACGAGGAATACCGATGCTCGCTTCGGACAGAATACGTCCCGAGGGCCGGTCAGCCATCGCCTCGCATTTGGCGGCTCCAGGCGGGAGATTTGGCCATCCAGGTGAGCAGCGAAGACTCGAGCCACGGCGCCGTGTTAATGGAGAGTCCCCTGGGCAAGAAAAGCGTTCCCTACCCTCGCGGGCACAATTTCCACCTCCTTACTCTCCTCCGGCCCGATCAATGGATGGGTTCGACGGTGGATGAATCGATTTTCTCCCACTCCGATGGGGCGCTGCTCGGCGATGCGCTCGAACATATCCGCCGGGGGTTTCTGCGGAGTCCCTACGCTTTTGCGCCAATCCGTACCAGCCCCAAACGCACTTATGATCCGGTAGTTGCGGAGCCAAATCCCGAGGGATCGCATGTTCCAATGCTCCTAGCAGCCTTCTCCCGTTCAGCCCAACAACAGCATTGGGCAGCCTTGCAGGCGGCTCTGACCGAGTTTGGCGCCAGTTCGGGCCTCTTTGAGAAGATCGAAATTATTAACAAGGGCCGAACCGAGGGCGACCCATTCCAAATCGGAGTAAAAAGCGGTGGCCGGACTTTCAACCTGATCGATGTGGGCTACGGAGTAAGCCAAGCGCTTCCGATCCTGGTCGATATTCTGCACCGAACTCACAATTTCCAGTCGTTCCTGCTACAGCAGCCGGAAGTGCATCTTCACCCAAAGGCGCAGGCTGAATTAGGCAGCTTCTTCGCCAAGCAGGCGACGGAGAAACGCCGCTTCGTCATTGAGACGCACAGCGACCACCTTGTCGACCGAATTCGTATGGAGGTTCGCCGCAGACTACTGGCACCCGAAGACGTCTCACTGCTATACTTCGAACGCGGAAAGTCCGGGGCCACGATCCACAACCTGGAGCTCGATGCGAACGGCAGCATCGCCAATCCACCGCCGGGCTACCGGCAGTTTTTCCTTAAAGAAGAGCGCGACCTACTGGGTATCTGACGTGTGCCTCATTGTCGACGCAAACGTCGCCCCGAAATTTCTCGCGCAGCCGAGTGCGGTCGTTGACTGGCTTTTTGGTGATCGCGGCACGCCCCGTCTAGTCGCCGCCGGCAAGCTGCGGGAAGAACTCGCGAGGAACGATACCGTGAGGCGGCAGCTCGTCGCGCTGGACCGCGCAGGTCGCCTGAGGTCCGCCGACAGCCAAATATTGCGCCAAGAAGAACGACGCCTTAGCTCCAACAGGATTTGCACGTCAAACGATCGACATGTGCTCGCCTTGGCCATCGTCAGCGGCGCGCGCACTCTCGCCACGAACGACAACGCCCTGGCTGCCGATTTCCGAAATAAATCGATCATAGATAAGCCCAGAGGCAAGATCTACAGGGATCCAGACACCCACGCGCATCTGCTGTGTCACACGTCTTCGTGCGGCCTTCGCTCACGCCGCTAGCGAACCACCCCGCCGTGGTGTACTATATGCCTGGAACGACCATGATCGTCGACAAACGTGCAGACCTCGCTGGGCCTGGTATAGGCGACTACGAGGAACTGGAGAAGATCCTTCCCCAGAATTACACTTCCCTTTTGAGTCCTAAGCAGACCCAAAAGGCCATTTTTGCGGCTAAGAATTTCATCGAAGAAAACCTTTGCAGGGCGTTGAACCTGATGATGGTGACGGTGCCGCTGATCGTGGACGTCGAGAGCGGCGTCAACGACTACCTGGACCGGGACGGCTCGCGCACTCCCATCCAGTTTCATATTTCCAACGACCGCAACCTGCATCCCATCGACGCGCAGGTGGTGCAGGCGGCCACTAAGTGGAAACGCATGGCGTTGCGGCGCTTCGACATGCAGCCGGGCGAGGGCCTATGCACCGACATGCGCGCCGTACGCAAGGATTATTTCCTCGACCACGATCACAGCGCCTACGTGGACCAGTGGGATTGGGAGCGCGCCATCACCGCCGAACAGCGCAATCTCGATTTCTTGAAAGAGATCGTGAGTAAGATCTGGAAGGTCCTGGTGGATACCGAGCGCTATGTGCAGGATCTTTTCCCGCAATTGGGGACTAAGTATCCAAACCTCCCCGAGAAGCTGACCTTCCTGCATGCCGAGGACTTACTCGACATGTATCCGAATCTTCCGCGCAAGCAGCGTGAGACCGCCATTTTGAAAGAGTGCCCGGCGGTCTTCATCATCGGCATCGGTTGGACCCTCGCCGACGGCTATCCCCACGAAATGCGCGCGGCGGATTACGACGATTGGGTGACACCCGCCGTATCGGCGGACGGACGGCAGGTGCACGGTCTGAACGGCGATATCCTGGTTTGGAATCATGTGACTCAACGCCGCCACGAACTGACGTCGATGGGCATTCGCGTGAACGACAAGACGCTACGGCAGCAACTGGAGATAACCGGCCAACTCGATTTTCTGAATTATCCTTATCATCGCGCCATCCTCGAACACGAACTGCCGCTCAGCATCGGCGGCGGGATCGGCCAGTCGCGGACGTTGATGTTACTGCTGCGCAAGGCGCATCTAGGCGAGGTCAGCGTTACCGTGTGGCCGAAAGTGCTGAAGGAGATGTGCGCGCGGAAGAATATCTTCGTGCTGGAGTGAGATGCGATCGCTGCACGCCTGGCTCGCGGTATTTGTATTCCTGACCGTGCGCCAGGTTGCGTGGCCGGCGACTTATACCGACCGGGAGTGCGGCTTCCGCTTCAGTTACTCGCGTGTGTGGACTGTAACGCGGGAGCCAATCCCGGACGAGACGGAGCCGTGCGGCTATGCGATCGTCTTCACCCGCAAAGGACCAGCGGGCACGGACGTACGGCATCTGGTGAACATCTACTTGTCGGATTACGGTAAGTGGTACCAGAACGCGGGTATGTCGGGCACGGGCGAAGCGTATAAGATCCACGGCAAGAACTGGGTGGGGATGAGCAGTCCGGATGGTCCGGCACGGTGCTATGACGATCATTATTCGGGGGCCGGCTGGAGTCCCACGGCCACGTTGTTCAGTCAGACATTCAAGAGGCGGGCCGATCTGGACGGCGGGTTGTGCGAGAAGGCGGATAAAAAGGGAATCGAGTTACTACTTCCGAAGTTTGAGTTCGTTCCGCGGAAGTAAGATCAGCGACCAATTGGCCGGATGTCGGTGGGCAAGTCTTTCAACCCACCGAGCGCCTTCTGCATCTCCGGACGGATCACGCCAAGCGTGCTGAGCATGTGGCGCGCGCCCGCGTAGTTGCCCTCTGCCTCAATCGTCAACAGTTCGTGTGTCAGGTCGCTAACGGCGCCCGTGATCTTGGCATAATCGACCGCGAAGGTTCCGTCCGCGTTGCGCACGAAGCCGCCCTTATCGGAGAGATAGTTGAACTGCAGCGCCATGCCCTTGCCGTGCGCGTCGGTCAGGCCGAAGCGCAGCGAGCGGAAGGCGGACGCCAGGAACGTGGTGTAGAGGCGATGCTCGGCCGCCGCGCCGCCACCCATGCCGTGGTCGAAGAGATATTGCAACATGAACAGGCCGGTGATATCGGCCTTGGCTTCTTCGATAGCGCTGTACAATTCCTTCAATTCCTGCCGGGCGCTGGTCGCACGACTACTTACTTGAATCTGGTGCGGGCCGATGCCATGGCTCAGTTCGTGCGCCAGAATATGTTCGAAGAATGAATCGAAACTCAGGTCAGCTTGCGCGGCCTTGGGCAGCACGCGCGCGGCGATGGGTTCCAGAATGGCGTGGAACTTGGCCTCCTGCACGTTCTTCAGCATCACCCGCTTGCTGCCTTTTTCCTGGATCACGCGCTCGTCGTTGGGCAGGTTATAAGCGGCGGTGCGGACGCCATGCGCGCCATCGCCCGCCGACCGGATCTCATTCACTACCGTGATGGGCGCCAGCGCTCCCAGTTTGGGATTGCGATAGCGCGGCTCGATCGGCAGGTTATCCTCGATCTCCTGCAGGCGTCCGGCGAACGATTGCAAGCGCGCGGTTTCGCGATCGTCGCGCAGATTTATGTAAGCTTCGTAAGAAGCCTTATAGCCGAATAACTCGTCGTTGTAAGTCTCATACGGGCCGATGGTGATATCGAGCGGGGCATCCAAATCCATCCAAGCTACGTCGCTCGAATAGTAATCGTTGGAAAGGAACGCATCGGCGCGGAGGTTGAGGAATCGGCTGAGCGATTTGTTTTCGGTCAATCGCGCCGCTTCGTGCAGCAACGCGGCGGCGCCCGTCAGATCGGGCTGGTATTCGTGGCTGTACGGCACGATGGTCAGATGCCGCGCAGCATCTCGCCGGATCACGGTGAAGAAGCCTTCGGCGTCGCGCCTCTGGGCCTCGGGCAGCGTCTTCACCCAAGCTTCGAATTCCTCGCGAGCCATGTCCGCGGGATAGAAGTTCGCGCCGGGCAGCTTGCGCGGCGGCGCACCGGGAATGAAGGCGGCATAATCGTCCAGATCGGACCATGGACCTTTATTGAGCCAGAAATAATCCAGGCGTGCTTTGCCCAGCGGCGTAGTATCGCGTTTGAGCTGGGCATACATCGCCTGGTTGCCGCTCCACAGTTGTATGAGGAAGATATCGTCGATGAGGTTCGCGGCTTCGAGCAGTTTGGCGAGCGCTTGCCGGTCGCCGGGAGAGAGGCTGGAGGTATCCACGCGCAGTTCGACGGGCGCGAAGCGCGCCTCCATTTGTTTCAGTTGAGCTAGGTCGGGGATGGTCACGGCTAAGAAGAAAGCGAGCAGCGGATGCATGGGCCTAATAGCCCATTGTAACTTCGTGTACAGTCGTTAGCGTGCCGCCGCGGGTGGCGAATTCCGCGAGCGTGTGGGCGCCGTCTTCCGGATCCACTGCCGCCACCGCGTCAGTCACCAGTGCGACGGGCTTGCCGCTGGCGAGCAAACCGGTAACCGCGCAGCGCACGCAATAATCGGTAGCCACGCCGTAAACCACATAGCGATCGGCGGCGAGAGACTCGAGCAGGGCAGGGAAGTCCGGATTGGTGAAAGCATCCAGCGCCTGCTTTTCGATGAAGATCTGTCCTTCGCCCACGAGTGTCTCCGGCGCCTTCGATTGCCCCGCCGTGCCGGCCACGCAGTGCGGCGGCCATGTGCGGAATTCCGGATCGTTTTCGCTGTGCGCGTCTGCCGTGGAGATCAGCGGCATCGAGTGTTCAACCGCATAATGATTGAGTTGCGCAACAGCGGGCAAGATACGCTCGGCGCCGGGCACATACAAAGCGCCCGCCGGAAACATAAAGTCGATCTGAGTGTCGATATCTACGAAAACGGTCTTCATACGATGTTACTCCGGGTGCGCTCGATCAGGGCAGTCAGATCCTTGCTGTATCTGACCGGCCATGGCTCGGCTGGCTCGAGGCTGTGCAGCGAGGCGGGCAGTTTGGCGAGAGCGGCGGCGGCACGGGCCCGCGCGGTGTTCAAATCCGGTAGAGGTTCGACCAGGTTTCCCCCCAGCACCACCGGACGCAGCATAGCTTGGCCGTTGCTGCACTCGCCGGACCTCGCCAGGATATCGTGACCGTCGAAACGGAACAGTTGCTTGGCGCCGGGCAGGGTGGTCTTATCGTGACTCATCTTAGCCGTGAAACGTTTGATGCCGCAGCCCACGTCCAGTTCGACTAACTTGTAGATGGTGCCCATGGCGGGCGCATCCGCGGAAGTTGCCAGTTGGGTGCCGACGCCGAATGAATCCACGGGCGCGCCGTCGGCGATAAGATCGCGAATAGCGTACTCATCCAGATCGCCACTTAGCATGATCTGGGCATCGTGCATCCCGGCCTGATCGAGAATAGCGCGGGCCTCGCGCGAGAGAGTCTTGAAATCGCCGCTATCCAGCCGGACGCCCCACAATGGCGGCCCCAAAGCGGCGACTTTCTTGACGCCTTCGATGGTGTCGTAAGTGTCCACGAGTTGAACCGTGGAGGGACCCTGCATGCGTTGCAGCTTGCGATACGCTTCGTTCTCGCCGCAGAACGAAAGCACCCAGGAATGCGCCGCGGTGCCATAGACGGGCACGCCGTAGCGCATCCCGGCCAACGCATTGCTGGTGCCCACGCAGCCGCCAAGGTATGCGGCACGGCCGGCCAATACACCGGCTTCAGGCGTATGGGCGCGGCGCGTGCCGAATTCCACCACGGATCTTCCTGCGGCGGCGTCTACCATACGCGCCGCTTTGCTGGCGATCAGGGTTTGGAATGTCAGAGCGGATAGCAGGTAAGTTTCCGGGATTTGCGCTTCGATGATGGGCGCGCGCACGATCATCATCGGCTCGCCGGCGAACAGCGGGGTACCTTCGGGAACCGCAAAAACATCGCCCGTGAAACGGAAGCCGCGCAGATATTCGAAGAAGCCGGGGGACGCGTTGGCGAAGGCCGGCAGGCCCTGCAGGTACGCGATTTCCGCTGCGTCGAAGCTGAGATTGAGCAGATAATCGATCGCTTGCGGAAGGCCGGCCGCAATCACGTAGTTGCGATGCGCGGGAAGACGGCGGATGGTGAACTCGAAGGTGGCCTTCTGATGGGCCTTGCCGGCGTCGTAATAGCCGGCCGCCATTGTTAGCTCGTATAAGTCGGTTAGAAGGCCATTCACGGCGCGCTCAATTCACGACACACAGACAGGCCAGGAGGCCTGTCCTACTTTTTCGGCGGCGCGGCCGGTTTTATGTCGTTAGCGGACTTTTGCAGTTCGTCCACCGCCTTGCCGTCTAATTGATAGATGCTCGGCTCGTTCTCGCGCTTCGCGAAATATGTGTCGCCTTGCTTGGTGATGGAAACTTTTTCCACGCGCTTGCCGTTGTTGGAGGTCACGGTAATATCCAGTACGGGCGAGCCCCCGCCGGTGTCGGCGAACTTGGTGGCTGCCAAGTCGCGCAGCTTGTCGATCAAAGTCTGCACCGAGGACGGGTCCATCTGCTTCGGGCCGCTCATCCACTTATCGCCGCTCTTCTCGAAGGCGGCCTTTCCGATTTCAATCTTGTTGGGATCGGTCCAGCCGAAATCGAAGATCTTCTTGTTGCGGAAATCGTCGACTTTCTTATCCAGCCCGTCTCCCAGATCGGCAGGCACTTTATATATGCCGTCCACCGCACTGCTTTTCGCGTAGTAATTCTTGTCTTTGTCTTTGCGAACTTCGAGTGTTTCGGTTCCGCTCTGGTCTGTCACGCTGGCCGTAGCGACCTTGGTTCCGGAGGCGTACGCAGCTGCGGCTTTCTTCGCGTCCTCATCCGAGATGGTGGCATCCATCTTGGCGTCCTTCAGCTTACGGATGAGTTCCTCTACCTGCGAGCCATCCGCGCGCAGCGGCTTGGGCTTAAGGATCTGCCAGTCGTTCTGATTGTTTTTGCCGAATTCGATGGCTTCGCCCGTGGCCGGCTGCAGATCTACGCGCGTCAGCTTATCCTGATCGAAGGTCAGCAGGCGCTTGTCGCGCAGATCGTTGGGAGTCTTGTCGATGCTGGTTTTCACGAAGCTGGCGATGGTGTAGACATGCGGATCGCCCGCGCGCTGGGCGTAAGAGCCGCCGCCCGTGGGTACGTCGTCCCCTACCAGGAGATCTTGTGACTTGCCGTCATTCTTCACTACGGTGACGTCCAGCGTGGGTGAATTCAGACCATACGGTGTAAGATCTGTGGCCTTGTCTTCCACGGTCTTATCCGCGTTAAGACTGGCCAGCGAACTTACCAGCGACTTAGCCGCATCCTGATCGGCGCGCTGCGGCTTGGGTTCGGCGATCTGCCACTTGCCATCCCCGCCTTTATCGAGCACGATAGTTTCCGCACCGGTCTTTTTGATCTTGATTTCCTTGAATTGATCGTCGGGAATCGATAGGATCTTGGTGGTAGTATCGGCCGGTGTCTTGGCGGCGTCGGCCTTCTGCTTCCGGTTGGACCAATACAGCACGCCGCCCAAGGCCGCCAGCACAATTACTGCCGCAAGTAGTCCGCGTGGTTTCATGCTACCTCCTGCGCCACCAGACCATCAGCCCCCAGATGATCACCGTCGCGGGCAGCATGACGGCCACCCAGCCGGTGGCCCGCGGCGCGTTGTTATTCAGGCGGCGATCCTCCTGTTCTTTGGGACGGATGGAGATGAGATCTTCGTCGGAGGTCAGCCAGTTGAACGTGTTGAGGGCTAAGTCGCGATTGGCAATCTGGCGGGAACCAAGGAAGCTATTCGCGGCCCATTGCGACGAACCGAATACTACAAATCGCCCATTATTACTCGGCTTGCCCGTGGTGTAAGTTCCGGTCACCGCCAAAACCAGCGGACCCTTCACGCCTTTCTTCGGGTCGATGGGTCCTTGCACGCTGGATGCGGCGAAGCTATTATCGCCGGTGACAAGTAACTTTTCGACCGTAACTTTGGGATTCCCGGCGATGGTGATGGTGCGCGAAAGCGGGACCGCCGTGGGCACGCCTTCCTTGAAATCCCGCACGATGGGATGGGACTCATAAGTCGTAATCATGACGATTTCCGGTCCCAAACCGAATAACTGGCCGATGCCGCTGGTATCGAGCGCCAGATCGTTGTTCATGGTCACGCCCCAGCCGGACAGCATTTTCACCACTTCGGGATTCTCGATGCCCTCCTGCGGCCCGATGCGCAACGGCGTGTCCAGCATGAAGAGGGCGCTGCCGCCGTTTTCGACGTAAGCTTGGAGCGCGGCTGCCTCGGCGGGGGAATAACCCAGCTTGGGTCCACCGGAGACCAGCACGCTGCAATCGCTGGGAATCTCAACCTTAGCGGGCGCCACCTGGCCGAGCACGGGCGCCGCGCCGGTCGCCAGCGGCGTGGCGGGCTGCGCCAGGTTCACGGTGCGTGTCTTGAAATTGTTGCGCTCGAGTTGTTCCTTCAGAAAAGAGAATCCCGAACCTTCGGTGTTATCCAGCGCATGCTCGCCGCTGCCCGAAAGGAAACATGCGGTTCGTTCGCCGCCCTTCTCCGCCCGGATGAGCGCGCCGGTGATCTCCTCTTCGCTAAGGCTCTTGGCGTCCTCCTGGCGCTCACCGGTATTTACTACAATGGTGCCCAACTGGCGGATGCCGGCGGCGCGCGCCAACTGCGGTTTCTTTTCCGCATCGATGTAATCGACCTTTACCTTGGGTGAGAGCGTGGCGTAGCGGCCCAACAGATCGCGCGCTTGCGGGAACTCGGTGGTCTGGCCGAAGTAAGTGATCTTGGCATCCTTTTTCAGATTCTTGACGGCCTTTACAGTCTGATCGGAAAGGCTGAACTGTTTGTTGGAAGTGGCGTCGTACGATTTGTCGTAGCGGTTGGCCAGAACATTGGCCACCACCAGTACCGCCAGTATCACCGCGACATAAACAGTGACGTAGGTCCAGAATTTTGTTTGTCTTGCTTTAATCCAGTCTGCTTTCATTTATGTTCTCCAGCGCAGCGACTCCATGGATCGGGACGTAAGGAACAGCGAGAAGAAAATCATTGAGAGATAGAAGATGGTATCCTTCGAATCCACCACTCCTTTAGCGAATCCCTCAAAGTGAGTGACGATCGACAGGTAGCTAAGCGCCTGCCAGTACCACGCGGTCTCATATGCCGAAGCCCAGCTAAGAAACCAAAGCAACAGACACACGAAGAAAGTGGCGCCGCCCGCTACGATCTGGTTCTTGGTGGTAGTGGAGATGAATGTCCCGATCGCCAGCAGCGTGGCGCCCTGTAGGATCAAACCCAGATACCCGATCAGGATGGGCTTCAGGTCCGGCTTGCCGAATGCAAAAAGAATGGCGATGTTGATGGAGGACGCAGCCAGCACGCACAGGTAGAGAAGGAGCGCGCCCAGCCATTTCCCGAGGATGATCTGCAGGTCGCGGACCGGCGACGTCAGTAAGAGCTCGATTGTGCCCGTTTTCTTCTCTTCCGCGAAAAGACGCATGGTGATCATGGGTATCAGAAAGAGCGCAATCGTAGCGGCAAGTCCCAGCATCGGCCGGATGACCTGCTCATTGACGTTCATCGGCATGTTACGGCCCTGCAATTGGGACATAAAACCAAATCGGACAAACTCCCTTACGTTCAGCCAGAAAACCAATCCCCAAACCGCCGCAAAAAGCACAATCAGCAGGTACGCGATCGGCGAGGCGAAGTAACTCTTGAGTTCTTTACGGCAGATAATCCAAATATTTGTCATGGTTATGGTTCCTCGAGTGGGCGCTAAGCCTTCACGGCTTCCGGCTCGTTCGCGGTTTTGTTTTCCGAGCTGGTGAGTTGCAGGAAGATATCTTCCAGACTAAGGCCGACGGCGCGTAGCTCATTCAAATTCCAGCCGGCGTTGACCACGGCGCGCGCCAGATCGGCGCGAATGTGGCGGCCTTGCAGGCTCTCGACTTCGAAGAACAGGCGGCCATCCTTGGGCTCGCGCGCCAGCACCCGGCTGACGCCCGCCACCTGCTCCAGCCGCTGCTGGACCGCGGCCGCATCCAGTGGACCATTGGACGATGCCACCTCCAGGGCCACCGCTTCCGCGCCGCGCAGGCGATTCGTCAAGTTGGCCACCGAGTCCGTCGCCACCAGTTTGCCTTGGTTGATAATGACTACGCGCTGACACGAGTGCTCCACTTCCGGCAGGATGTGAGTGCTTAGAATGATCGTATGATCGCCGGCCAAATGCTTGATTAGTTCGCGGGTTTCAATGATCTGTTTGGGATCGAGACCGGCGGTGGGTTCGTCGAGGACCAGTACGTCTGGGTTATGAATGATGGCCTGCGCCAGGCCCACCCGCTGCCGGTAACCTTTCGAAAGCTTGCCGATCAGCTTGTTGCGCACGTCGCCGACCGCACAACGTTCGGTCACTTCACCCACGCGGCGTTCGATGTCGGCGCTCGAAATGCCCTTCAGCCGGCCCACGAAAGTGAGGTACTCGGAAACTTCCATTTCCGGGTACAATGGCGGCGTTTCCGGCAGATATCCGATGCGCTTCTTGACCTCGTGAGGGTTCTCCAGAACGTCGAATCCAGCCACGTTCGCGGTGCCCGAGGTGGGCGGAAGGAAGCAGGTGAGGACCCGCATGGTGGTGGTCTTGCCGGCGCCGTTAGGCCCCAGAAAGCCCACAATCTGGCCCTTTTCCACCTCGAAGGAGATGTTGTCGACGGCGACAGTGCGGGCGTATCGCTTCGTCATTCCCTGAACTTTGATCATAGTTTGATTCCTGACAAGACAAATACGATTGTCATTGAAGGACACGCGGCAACCGATTGGATGGGCGTGTAAACCTCATTCTAGTATAGTGCGGGCAACGCTTGTCAAATCAGCGGGCGGCGAACGGGAACCGCTCCCTGACGGTCGCGGCTCTGTAACGTTACCGAGCCGCGACCGCGTGACCGAGCCGCGACCGTCAGGGAGCGGTCATGCCCCAGCCCACGGCCCTCGCCCGTCCGGACGCTTGCCGATCTGCACCAGGTCCGCTCTCGGCGCAACCGCCGCCGGCGGACGCAGCAGCTTGCCCGGCAATTTCGAAAGATAAATCAACCGCTCGACCGCCGGCAGCAAGCGGCGCACGGTCTTCCCATGCAGCAGAAGACTGCCCGCCACCAGCGCCGGATGCGGAATGGTGGTGCAGCAGCGCGCGCAAACGTCAATCTCGCCGGCGCGGCCGCTGGCATGTGCGCGTCGCATGCGCCGCATCAGGTCCGAGTTCCAGATTTTTTCGAGCGGCTGTTCCGCCAGGTTGCCCAGCGGTGCGCCATCCAGCATGTAACTTTGGCAGCACGGATACACATCGCCATTCTGTTTTACATACGGCGCGCCGCGCCACAAATAATGGCACGGATGTTTCCAGTCTTCGGCCGCGTGACCGGCGTCCGGGCGCAGCATATTGGTCTCGTCTTCCTTGATGCGCACCTGGTCCACGCCTTTTATGCCGCGCCAGAAGCGTACGAACTCCTCCACTTCGTGCGCATTGCGCTCCATCCGCACCATCTGCACGACCACCTGCAGCTTCGACCGGCGAGCATGCTTCAATTCGGCGAAGCGCACGAAGTTGGCGCGCACCTTCTCGAACCTGGCGCCCTTGCGATAGAACTCGAAGGTCTCCTTGCTCGCGCCATCGAAGCTCAGCGTGATCTGTTCGAGCGGCGATGCCAGCACCCGCTCGGAAACGCGCTGGTCGAGAAATGTTCCGTTCGTCGAAAGCAGCGTGGAGATGCTGTGACGGTGGCAGAACTCGATACGTTCGAAAATCTCCGGGTCCATGAACGGCTCGCCAAGTCCGATCAGCATCATGTGTTCGGCCGTGGCGCCGGCCTCGCGCACCAGGCGCTCGAATACCTCGGCCGGCATATCCGCCTTGGGTTGTTTGTGCGTCTCGCGCGGGCACATGGGGCAATAGAGATTGCACTTGGCGGTGGTTTCGACGATATACTCCACCGGCAGCGCCGCCACTTGCTCGCGCCGCGCCAGGTAGGCCCACAGCAATTTTGCCCGGTTCCAGGCTCGCATCGGTCTTTTCATTGTACCCGCGGGCGGTGGCCTGTTATCAAATAAGAGATGCAGGAACGTGCACGCCGGCTCAACTCCGCGCCAGTCCGCGGCGGCGATTATGTTCTCTATTGGTGCCAGATGAACCGGCGCGCGGAGTGCAACCAGGCGCTGGATTTCGCGCTGGAACGGGCGAATGAGCTGCGCGTGCCGGTCCTCTATTACGAAGGGCTGACTTACAGCTACCCGTATGCGAGCGACCGGTTCCACACGTTCGTCCTTGAAGGCGTCCCCGAGGCGGCGCGGCGTCTGGAGCGGCAGGGCATCGGATATGTTTTCTATCTGCGGCGCGGTCCGTTCGATCCGAACGACGTGTTCTATCGGCTGGCTGCGCGGGCTGCCGCCATCGTGACCGACGACTATCCGGCTTTCATCGCCGCGCGGCACAATGCCGTCGTGCCGGGTAAATTGGACGTGGCGTATTACGCGGTGGATGCAAGCTGCATCGTGCCGATGGCTTGCTTCGAGAAGCGCGAATATGCGGCGTATACCATCAGGCCGAAGATCCACAAATTGCTGCCGGATTACTTATGGCCGTTGCCGCGGGTGAAAGCCGCCCTGCGTTTTCCGGCACGTACATTCGAGTTCCATACAGAGGTCACCGAAGAAAACATCGCCGCGTTGGTGGCAGCCTGCCAGATCGATCACACCGTGGCGCCCGCGGCCGGATTGCGGGGCGGGCGGCGCGCGGCCAAAAAACGCCTGGCGCATTTCGTGAAGCATGGTCTGGCGCGCTACGCCGAAGAAGGGAACGAACCTTCGGCGCATGCTACATCCGGCCTGAGTCCGTATCTGCATTTCGGCCAGATATCGGCGCTGGAAGTGGCGCTGGCGGCGAAGGGTTCCGCGGAGTTTCTGGAACAACTGATCGTGCGCCGCGAACTGGCGTTCAACTTCGCACGCTTTATACCGGGTCCGTATGCGTTCGACGCGCTGCCCGCGTGGGCGCGCGAGACCATGCGCCGGCATGCCCGCGACCGCCGCAAACCGGCCTACGCGCCGGAGGATTTCGAGCACGCCGCCACACACGATTCCCTGTGGAATGCCACCCAGCGCGAGTTACTCGTCCGCGGCGCCATTCACGGATACTACCGCATGTATTGGGGCAAGAAGATCGTCGAATGGTCGCCCACTTACGAGGCCGCCCTTCGCACCATGATCCATTTGCACGACCGCTATGCGCTCGATGGCCGCGATCCGAATACATATACGAATATTCTCTGGTGCTTCGGATTGCACGATCGGCCGTGGCCCGAGCGGCCGGTTTTCGGGACGATGCGATCGATGACTTTGGAAGGCATGCGCAGAAAGACCGACGTGGATGCATATATAAGAGAGGTCGAGGGGCTGAGCGCCGGCGCGCATTAGGCCGATCTGAGCCGCGCGCGTATTAGCCGGTCTGAGCCGCGCGCGTCAGCAAGCGGTTGCTAGCACAACCCCGGCCCTTGGCCACTGCCCCCCGGCCCCGCCGCCGCGGAGCGCGGCTGCCCAGCAAGCGTGTTATGCTGGCGCGGCATGAGACCGAACGCCGCCATCGCCCGTGCTATCGAGGCCTTTTCCGGGAAGCGCGTGCTGGTGGCCGGCGACCTGATGCTGGACCGCTATTGGTCGGGCGAAGTCGATCGCATTTCGCCTGAAGCGCCAGTGCCGATCGTGCGCAAAGTGTCGGCGCACGGCGTTCCTGGCGGCGCGGCGAACACCGCATGCAACGTGTCGGCGTTGGGCGCGCAGGTGGCGCTGTTCGGCGTTACCGGACGCGACGAAGCCGGCGCGGAACTGCGCGCGATGTTGAGCCAGCGCGGCATCCATGGCAAACATATCTCGGTCGCGGACCGGCGTCCCACCACCGTCAAGCTGCGCATCGTGGCACACGACCAGCAGATCGTGCGCATCGATGAGGAAGACACTACGCCCATCGACGGCAGTCTCGCTGACGAAGTGGTGAAGTGCGCCGCACGCCTGATGCCCCGCGTGGACGCCGTCCTGATATCGGATTATGCAAAGGGTTTTGCGATCGCGCCGGTGGTGGCGGGAATTATCGCCGCGGCCCGGCGGCACGGAAAGCCGGTAGTGGTGGATCCCAAGGGCGCGGATCTGGCGCGCTATCGCGGAGCCACCGTGCTGAAGCCGAACCGAAACGAACTGGCGGTCCTCACCGGATTGCCTGTGCGGCAGCACGAAGAGACGCTGGAGGCCGCGCGCCGCTTGTTGCGGCTGGCGGAGTCGTCCGCCATTGTGGTGACCGAAGGCAAAGACGGCATGACGTTGCTTCGGCCGGATGCGCCGGAGGAGCACTTTCCCAGCTTCGCGCGCGAAGTGTACGATGTGACCGGCGCGGGCGATACAGCCCTGGCTACGCTGGCCGTGGCACTGGCCGCGGGCGCCGCGCTCGGCGATGCGGTGTGGTTATCGAACCTGGCGGCGGGTTTGGCCGTGGGCGAACCCGGCACCGTGGCCATCTCCCGCGAGAACCTGGCCAAGGCCATGGCCGGGCTTCGCACTGGCCGCCGGAGCCGCCCGCATGAGTGAGATTCTCTCGAGCGACCAAGTGGATAACTGGGTGGATAACTTGCGGCGCGCGGGCCGTAAGTTCGGTTATACTTGCGGGGCGTTCGACTTACTGCATGCCGGTCACGTGGATTACCTGGAACGCAGCCGCGCGTACTGCGACGCGCTGCTGGTGGCGGTGAATTCCGATTGGTCCATCCGCCAATATAAGAATCCGCTCCGGCCCATCTGCTCCGAACAGGAGCGCATGACGGTGGTGGCGGGGCTCGCGTCCGTGGATGCGGTGACCATCCTGAACGACCTGCGTCCGCTGGCGCAAATACAGCGCTGGAAGCCGGATTTTTATATCAAGGGCGGCGATTACGCGGGGCGTGCATTGCGCTCGGCGGAAGCTGTGACGGCTTACGGAGGCCAGGTGGTGACCATACCGGTCAGTCATCTGGTCAGCACCAGCCAGATCGTGGAGCGCATCGTGACCGTGGAGCGGACGGCGCCGCCTTTGCCCGTAACGGGTCCGCCGCCGAAGGGGATTGTCTTTCTGGATCGCGATGGCACGCTGCTCAAGGAGAGTCCGTACATGAGCGATCCGCGGGATGCCGAGTTATTGCCGGGTGTTGGCGAGGGCCTCGCGGAATTGCAACGGGCAGGTTACCGGCTGGTGATTGTAACCAATCAGCAAGGTATCGGGCTGGGTTACTTCTCGGTGAGCGATTTCATCTCAGTGAATACAGCGTTATTCAGGTTACTTAGTCCGTTTGGCGTGGCGATCTCGCGAATCTATTACTGTCCGCACTCGGCGGTGGATGGATGCGAGTGCCGCAAGCCCGCGCCGGGATTGCTGCTGCGGGCGATGCGCGAGTTTGGACTCGAAGCGCAGCGCTGCGTCATGGTGGGGGATCGGGATGTGGATGCGCTGGCCGGCATCAATGCGGGCTGCGCGGCGGTGCTGGTGGGTGCAAATGCTCCCGAGGGACCGTGGATGCGAGTCGCCACGTTTCGAGAGGCGGTGGGGTGCATCTTAGAGACCTTTAACAGGCCGCGGGATGAACGCAGATGAGCGCGAGATCGCCATCTGTAATTGCGATGTAACATCGATCACCGTTCATACTGTATTGGATAATCCTTTTACTAACTCTTGGTCTTGCAGACTCACTTGGCCTCTGATACAATCCAGGCCATGTCTATTCTTTGCGCTCGAATCAGATCTCTGTTGCTGTCGGGCGGGGCCATGTTCCTCCCCGCAGCCCTTTCGCTCCCGGCTGTTGCCGCCACTCTTTGCGTCAACCCCGCCGGCTCCGGCGGTTGTTATACCTCTATCCAGTCCGCGGTCAACGCTGCCCACGCTCATGACGTAATCAATGTGGGCGCCGGCACTTACCAGGAGGGTGTCGTCGTCGGTATCCCTCTCTCCCTGGTCGGCGCGGGCGCGACCCAGTCTACCATTGATGCGACCAATCAGGGCAACGGCGTCCTCCTCGATGGCTTCGACCATCCCGGTCTCCGGAGCGTCGTGGTATCCGGATTCACAGTTGAAAATGCGCAATGGGAAGGAATTTTAGCTGTCAGCGTCACGGACGTCACTATCAGCGACAACAACGTTGTCAACAACGACGCCGCTGGGCCGGTCTTCACCGGCATGCCCGGCGGCTGCCCCGGTCAACCCGCCTACGAGACCGATGAAAGCGGCGACTGCGGTGGCGCGATTCACCTGCTTGGCTCATCCGACAGCATTGTTTCGGGCAATTACATGACGGGCAATGCCGACGGCATTCTGATCAGCGATGAAACCACTTCCAGCCACGATAACCTGATCACGGGAAACACATTGATCAACAACCCGCTCGAGTGCGGCATTGTACTTGCCTCCCATCTGCCTCTGGGATCCTTGCCTCCCAACTTCGCGCCGCACTATGGTGTAGTCCATAACACCGTGAGCGGTAATGTTTCCAAGGGCAACGGCGTACAAGTCGGCGGCTCCGGCGTAGGCCTGTTCTCGGACGGTTACGGTCCGGGGCGTGTGTCGGAGAACGAGGTCATCAACAACACACTCGTCCACAATGGCATCGGCGGCGTTGCGCTGCATACCCATGTGGGTCCCGCCTTCGGTGCGCCGGCCGACAACATGGACAACAATACCATCACGGGCAACTACATCGCGAAGAACCTGGCTGACACCGACGACACCGCCACTCCAGGACCCGTTGGCATAAACATCAACAGCGGCGGCGGCGGCTCTCCGGTCACCGGGACGGTCATTGCTTACAATACGATCGAGGATGAGGATTTTGATATCGCCATCAACACTCCCGCCCGGGTCGAAATTCACTTCAACAACCTCCTTGGCGGCAAGAATGGCCTTGGCGGTAACACCGGGGTGGGAGACATCTGCGTCTATGACGGCGCCACCATTTGCGCAGGGGCGATCGATGCCGATCAGAACTACTGGGGATGTGCCGACGGCCCCGCTTCGGGTGGCGCGTGCGGTTCCACTTACGGCGGGAGTATTCGCTTTACGCCGTGGCTTACCCAACCTGTCTCCAATAAACCTAACTGAAAAGGATATCCCTGTGGGGCAGACGTTGGGCAGACGATCGTTTTGTGTCGTCTGCCACGCCGTCGAAGGCGGCAGACCACGAAAGGCGATGGTCTGCCCAACCTAAAGTGAACTGCCAGCTTTTGTAGCTTACTCAAACGGCCGGCTGAGGCTTGCCGCATTCCGGACAGAACTTAGCCGATCGCGGGATAGAGTGGCCGCATTCCACGCAGAATTTCGTGTCGGCTGATGCCGCGGCTGGCGGCGCGGCTGGCGGCGCGGGGGCCGGGGGTGCGGCCGGCTTCATCGCATTCATCATGGTCTGCGCCATCGTGAGACCCGCTCCCAAGCCCACACCGACTCCAGCCGCACCGCCTTCGTTAGCCGCCGCGATGGGAATGGCTTGCGCGGCTTCGTATTGCGCAAACTTCCCCAAGTCGCCTACCATGCCCATGCCGATGCGTTGATCCAGCACCTTCTGCAATTCGTCCGGCAGCGAAAGATTCTCCACGATCAACTGGTTCAATTGCAGGCCAAGAGCTTTGAACGCCGGCGCCACATGGTCGGTGATTCTCTGCGCCAGGATGGCCTGGTGTGCCGCCATATCCAGGAAGGGCACGTCGCTGTTGGCGAACGTATCGGTCATACGGGCGACAATAGTCTCGCGCAGTTGGCCTTCCAGATCCGCCACGCCATAGACTTCGCGCGTGCCGCTCACATTTGTGTAGAATACGCGCGGGTCGGCGATGCGGTAGGAGTAGATTCCATACCCGCGCAAACGCACCGCGCCATATTCTTTATCGCGAATGGTGATGGGCGTGGCCGTGCCCCAGCGCTGGTCGATGCGCAGGCGCGTGGAGAAGAAATACACGTCCGATTTGAAGGGCGATTCGAAGGCTTTGTCCCAATTCATCAGGTCGGTGAGCAGCGGCAGATTGCGCGTGTTCAGAGTGTACAACCCGGGACCGAACACGTCCGCGATCTTTCCTTCATTCACGAAGGCGGCCATTTGCGACTCACGCACGGTAAGTTGGCCGCCTGTCTGAATCTCCATATCCTGCATCGGATAGCGGTAGGCCAATACGTCGTCATCGCTTTCGGTCCACTGGATGACGTCGATGAACTGTTTACCAAGAAAGCTACGCAGGCTCATGTGCACCTCTGTATACTAGATTGTACCTGTTCGCACTTTATGTCAGGGATGGAATGGATTGTCGAGGGGCACGGCTGCCCGCCCGAGCGGCTGCGGGACTTGCGCCGGTTGCGCGCGCTTTTCGATGCCATAATCGGCGACCTGTCGCTGCACACGGTGGGCGAAATCGTGTGGCATCGATTTCCCCACCCAGGCGGTATCACAGGCCTGGCGTTGCTTTCCGAATCGCATCTGACTTGCCACACGTTTCCCGAGCATGGATCGATTTGTTTGAATCTGTTTAGCTGCCGGCCGCGGCCGCGCTGGGATTTCGAAGGCCGCTTGCGCGACTATCTGGGAGCGGAGCAGGTGGGCGTGCGCGAGTTTGTACGCGACTATGTGCCCGCGGGGGTGGGCGCATAATGCAACCCACCGCGCTGTGCCCAAGTTGTGGCGCGCCGATTGTCTTCCAGTGGTCGAGCAGTGTGCAGACTACCTGCTCGCATTGCAAGTCGATCCTGGTGCGCACGGATGTGGATCTGAAACGCGTCGGGGTGGTTGCGGACTTGCCGCCGGATAGCTCCCCTATCCAGATCGGCACATCGGGCGTGTACGGAAACCGCGCGTTCACGGTGGCAGGGCGCATTATTTACGACTTCGACGAAGGTTCCTGGAACGAGTGGCATGTGGTGCTGAACCAGGGCGGCGGCAGCGCCTGGCTTTCGGATGCGCAATGCGAGTATGCGCTGACGGAGGCGTTCCAGGCCGCTCCATTGCCGGCGCTCGACGAGGCGCAAGTTGGCAGTCGATTTACCTGGAATAAGACGGTGTTCGCGGTGACTGTAATTACAAGGGCCCGCTACAGAGGCGTGGAAGGCGAACTTCCGTTTGAATATTGGGACAAACAAATCGCCACATTTGTAGACTTGCGGTCGACGGATGGCGGCTTCGCCACGCTCGATTACAGCGATGCGCAACCGGTATTGTATCTGGGCAGAGCCGTGGAGTTCGATGACTTGAAGCTAAAAAATCTGCGCGCGTTTGAGGGGTGGCGATGAGCGCGCCGCAGGTAGAGTCACTGGCTTGTCCGAAGTGCGGCGCGCCCCTTACGGTGCGTTCGATGGGCCGCGCGATAAGCATCGTTTGCGGCCATTGTCACTCGATCCTGGACGCCAAAGACCCCCATTTACGCATCCTGCAGCAGTTTGAAGCGGCCACGGGCGGCGAAGAACCGTTGATTCCGCTGGGCAGCCGCGGTAAGTGGCGCGGCGCGGACTATGAGGTAATCGGCTTCCAGGTACGCGGTATGGAGGCCGACGGCGTCACTTATAGCTGGCGAGAGTATCTGCTGTTCAATCCTTATAAGGGATTTCGTTACCTAACCGAGTATAACGGCCATTGGAACGATTGCAGCGTAATCACAGCATTGCCCGAGGCGGACGGGACCGGCGCCAAGTATCTCGGCAAGAGTTACAAGCATTTTCAGACTTGCCTCGCGAGCACCACCTTCGTGCTGGGCGAATTCCCATGGCAGGTAGCGGTGAACGACAGCATCCAGGTGACGGACTATGTGGCTCCGCCTTATGTGTTGTCTTCGGAAAATACCGGCGACGAGACTACCTGGACGCTCGGCGAGTACGTGCGCGGCGCGGATATCTGGAAGGCTTTCAACCTGCCCGGCTTAGCGCCCAAGCCGCTCGGAGTCTATGAAAATGAGCCTTCGCAAGTAAAGGTTTCGGCCGGCCAGATTTGGTTCGCTTTTTTAGGACTCGCCACGGCGCTGTTCGTCATGTTCACGCTGAATCAGATCCTCTCGCAACGGGAACAGGTGTTCGCGGAGGCATACAGCTTTTCGCCATCGAGCACAGAAGCGTCTTTTGTCACGCCGGAGTTTGAACTCAAGGGACGTACGTCTGATGTCGAAGTTACCACCAACGCGGATGTGAACAATGAGTGGATCGATCTGAATTACGCGCTGATCGACGAAGATACCGGGCGGGCCTACGATTTTGGAAGGGAGATCAGCTTCTATCAGGGCGTGGATTCCGACGGTCGCTGGACGGAAGGCAGCAACAGCGACCGGGCGGTGCTGCCGTCGATTCCGGCCGGACGCTATTATTTGCGCATCGAGCCGGAATCCGAGGCGCGCTTCGGCGTCATCCAATATAACGTGACAGTGACACGCGATGTGCCGGTTCTGAGTATCTATTTCCTGGCGCTGGCCGCCCTGTTGCTACCTGCATTATTGATTTCCTGGCGGACTTACAACTTCGAGCAGATGCGCTGGGCGGAGAGCGATCATCCCATGAAGTCAATTAGAGGCAACGAATGACCTGGAACCGGGCGTATTTGGTTTACGGAATCGTGGTGGTGTTGCTCGCAGGCGCGGGTGCTTACCGCGGCTGGAGCTTTACATCGACCAATGAGGTGAAGAACGTGCCGAAGTCGGTGCGGGACAACCCGGGTTCTTACCGGGCGGTCTATGCCGGCTATCATCATTACACTGGAGGAAAATAGAATGCCTATCGTGACGTTCCCCAATATATTTAACGCGCTGGTATTTGCGCTGGTCGGGATTTTCATTTTTATCGTCGCGTTTTACATCCTGGATAAGCTGACGCCGTATCATCTCTGGAATGAAATCGTGCATCAGCATAACGTGGCTTTGGCGATTCTGATTGGGGCGCTGTCGCTGGGGCTTTGTTTGATCATTGCCGCGGCGATTCATTAAGATGCTAAAGGCGGCCTGCGAGGCCGCCGCAGGCTACGAGCCTGCCCCACTCGGATGCCGCTCGTTCTTTTCATCTCCGTCTTCCTGATCTCCGCCTGCGGGCTGGTCTATGAGCTCGTGGCCGGCACGCTGGCCAGTTACTTAGTCGGCGATAGCGTCTTTCAGTTCTCCACCATCATTGGCTGTTACTTATTCTCCATGGGAATCGGGAGCGCGTTGTCGCGTTATATACAGCGCGGATTGGTGCACCGGTTTGTGTGGATCGAACTGATGATCGGGCTGATCGGCGGATTTTCCTCGGCTCTCCTCTTTCTGGCCTTCGCGTACACGCAGGGTTTCGCGTTCCTGATGTATTTCGTCGTCACGGTCATCGGCATTCTGGTAGGCCTGGAGATTCCTCTGCTCATCCGCATCGTGCGCGGGCAATTCGATTTTCGCGATGCCGTGGCGCATGTGCTGACGTTCGATTATATCGGCGCGCTGGCGGCCTCAGTGCTTTTTCCGATTGTCCTGGCGCCGAAGTTGGGGCTGGTGCGGTCGGCGATGCTGTTCGGAATCATCAACGCGTGCGTGGCGTTGTGGAGCACCTACCTATTCGCGGCGCAGTTGGGCGCGCGGCGATTGCTGCGCGCGGTTTCCGCCATCGTACTGGCACTTCTGCTGGGCGGTCTGCTGGAGGCCAAACGCATTACGGCCGCGGCGGAAGATAACATCTACGCCGATGAAATCATATTTGCCCGCGATACCCGCTATCAGCATATTGTGCTGACGCGCTTCAAGGACGATCTGCGGCTGTTCCTGAATAGTCACCTGCAGTTCAGCTCGCGCGACGAATACCGGTATCACGAATCGCTGGTGCATCCGGGCCTGGCGGCGATTCCGGCGCCGCGGCGCGTGCTGGTATTGGGCGGCGGCGATGGGCTGGCATTGCGCGAGATTCTGAAATATCCGCAGATCGAGAGCGCCACGCTGGTGGATCTCGATCCGGAGATGACGCGCCTGTTCTCGTCGAACCCCATGCTGACCGCACTCAATCATGGCAGCTTTCTGTCGCCCAAAGTGCACGTGGTGAACGCCGATGCATTTCCGTGGATCGATTCCAACACGGATAGCTTCGATTTCATCGTGGCGGATTTTCCCGACCCGACTAACTATGCGTTGGGTAAGTTGTACACGACCGCTTTCTATCGCGCCGCCGCGCGGCATCTTAGCGCGCAGGGACTGATGGTGGTGCAAAGCACCTCGCCTATGTTCGCGCGCGATTCTTACTGGTGCATCGCGGCCACCATCAAGCAAGCCGGGCTGCAGACTTATCCGTATCATGTGTATGTGCCGTCGTTCGGGGAGTGGGGATTCGTCATCGCTTCCGCGCGCGATTACACGCTGCCGAAGAGCCTGCCCGCGGGTTTGCGCTTCGTGAGCGTGACGACACTGCCGGCGTTGTTCCAATTCCCGCCCGATATGGCGCCGGTCCCTATGCCGGCCAATACGCTGAACGATCAGGTGCTGGTGCGCGCCTATGATCGGGACTGGAAGGATATCAGCCATTGAGCGGCACTCGCCGGCAATTCATCGCGGGCTGCGCGGCCCTGGTGGGGATGACCGCGAAGGGCGAACGGCGCATCGCCGGATCGTTTGTCAACGATGCGTTGGCGCGCGGGCACCAGATCCGCGATCGCGCGCCTTTGCCCACGGCCTCGCACGAGGAGCGCGTTCCAGTAGTCATCGTTGGCGGCGGCATCGCGGGACTGAGCGCGGCGTGGCGGCTTCAGAAGCGCGGCTTCCACGATTTCGTTCTGCTGGAAATGAACGGCGAAGCCGGCGGCAACGCACGGTCTGGGAACAACGAAGTCAGCGCGTATCCGTGGGCCGCGCATTATGTTCCGGTGCCGGGACCGAAAGCCGTGTATGTGCGCGAACTTTTCGAGGAGCTGGGTGTGTTGCGCGACGGCGTATGGGACGAGCGCACGCTATGCTTCAGCCCGCAGGAGCGCCTGTTTCTGTACGGCAAATGGCAGGAAGGCATCGAGCCGTCGATCGGCCTGACCCGCCGGGATCGCGAACAGTTTCAGCGGCTCGAAGGATTGTTCGCGGCGTATCGCGCCAGCGGCGGGTTCTGCATTCCCATGGAACTGGGCGTGGAGCGCAGCCCGCGCGAGCTCGACGGTGTGTCGTTCGCCGCGTGGTTACGCGCGCAGTCGATCGATTCGCCGCTGGTCACCTGGTATATGAACTACTGCTGCCGCGACGATTACGGCGCGATGGCCGCGGATACATCGGCGTGGGCCGGCGTGCACTACTTCGCGTCGCGCGCGCCGGAAGAGAAAGGCCCGCTGACCTGGCCGGAAGGCAACGGCTGGATTACGAAACGCCTGCTGGAGCGCGTGGGGCGGTTTGTGCGCACGGGCCAGATGGTGCGGCGCATCGCGCAGCGGGGAACGCGCTATGTGGTGGCCGCGGAGGGCGTGCGTTACGTGGCGGAGGCGGTGATCTTCGCGGCGCCGGCGTTTCTTGCGCCATATCTGATCGAGGGCTTCGGACCGTTGCCGAAGTTCGAATATTCGCCGTGGCTGACGGCTAACTTGACCGTGGATCGTCCGCCGCGCGGCGCCGATCCACTCGATCGCGCGTGGGATAACGTGGTGGCGCATTCGCCGACGCTGGGGTACGTGGACGCCACCCATCAGACTTTGCGGTCCCAGGTGGATCGCACGGTGTGGACGTTTTATTGGGCGCTGGCGGAGGGATCGCCACCTGCGAATCGCGCACTGCTGCTGCAGAAAGATTGGAGCTATTGGAGCCAGGCGATCCTGCACGATTTGGAGCGTGTGCATCCCGATGTGCGGACGTGCGTATCGCGTATCGACATCATGCGCATGGGGCATGCCATGGTGCGGCCGGTGGTGGGGGCGATCTTCGACGCCCGACGCCGGGAGTTGGCGCGTGGGGGGGGCCGGCTGCGGTTCGCGAATTCAGACGTGAGCGGGCTGTCGCTATTTGAAGAGGCGCAGTTTCGCGGCGTGGAGGCGGCGGAGGGAGTGCTTCGCCGGTTGAAATAGTTTGTGGGGCAGGCTCGCAGCCTGCGCGGGCCTCGTAGGCCCGCCTGCCGGCATTCGAGGAGATGCTGCTGGCGGCCTACGAGGCCGCCGCAGGCTACGAGCCTGCCCCACAGTTGTCCTGCGTAGAGTTCCTTACAATGCAACATACTCCGGAATGACATAAGCAAGTCTTTTCCCAAATGGTTAGGGTTAGAATCAAAGGGGATGTCCAGTGCCTCACTGGGAAACATGGAGGGTGATGTCGAGCTTCGACGGCTGCGTAACCTATACCGGCTGCTGGCCTCGCTAAGCCGGGCGAGCAGCGCCGGGCAGGTGTACGAAACCGCTCTCGACAGCCTGTTGGAGGCCACCGCCGCGGATCGCGCAGCTATTCTGTTTTTCGACGACGACGGGGTCATTCGCTTCAAAGCTTCCCGCGGACTCCCCGCGGCGTACCAGGCGGCCGCTACCGGCCATAGCCCCTGGCGGTATGGAGAGCGCGATGCGCACCCGGTGGTGGTCCCCGATGTGACGCGCGATACCAGCCTGGCCGCCTTCAGTGAGACTTTCGCGCGCGAACATATCCGCGCATTGGCGTTTGTGCCGTTGTCTCTGGAGGCGGGCGTATTCGGTAAGTTCATGCTGTATTACGCCGAGCCCCATCAACCCAGCGAGGACGAGTTAGAGATCGCGCAGGCCATCGCCGGACACGTGGCTTGGGCCGCGCAACGCGCGCGCGCCGAACTTGCGCGCATCGATAGCGAACAGCGGTTGCATGCGATCCTGGATAACTCGCCGGCGGTGATCTTCCTCAAAGACCTGCAAGGACGATACCTGCTGGCAAACCGCAAATACCAGGAGATGGTTCACCTCACGGCGGCCGAGCTTGCCGGCAAGACGGACCGCGACATATTTCCCGCGGAAATCGCGGCGCGTTTTCAAGCCAGCGACCAGGCCGTGCTGGCCGCCGGCAAACCGATTCAGTTTGAAGAAACGGCGCCGCACGACGATGGCCTGCATTCGTATCTTTCCGTTAAGTTCCCCATCAAAGGACGCGACGGGACCGTTGTGGGAGTGGGTGGCATCGCCGCCGACGTGACTGAACGAAAACGGCTGGAGGTGGCCGCGCGGCATTTGGCCGCCATTGTGGAGAATTCGGGCGACGCCATCGTCGGCAAAGACCTGAATGGGATCGTGACAAGCTGGAATCGGGCGGCCGAACGGATTTTCGGATACACCGCCGCCGAGATGATTGGCCGGCCCATATCGATTCTGGCGGCTCCGGACCGCCTTGACGAAATGCCCGCGATTCTGGCCAGGATTCGCACCGGAGTGCCGGTGGAGCGGTATGAAACGCGGCGGCGCCGGAAGGACGGAGAGATCATCGAGGTAGCCCTGACGGTTTCTCCCGTGCGCGACGCCGGTGGCCACATTGTGGGCGCATCCAAGATCGCGCGCGACATCACCGCGTGGAAGCTGGCGGAACGGGAGCGGGTGTCTCTCGATGCGTGCGAACGGGAAGCCCGGCAGACGGCCGAGTTGCTCAACCGGGCCACCCTGCGGGTTTCGGGACAGCTCGATCCGGAAAAGATCGAGCGGGAAGTCACGGAGATAGCCACAGCCTTGGCTGGCGCCGAATTCGGCGCGTTCGTCCACCACGCCGCGGCCCAGGAGGGCCAAACATGTAAGCTGTCGTTTGTTTGCGGATCGTCGCCGGATACGCTGGCGGATTTTCCCGATGCCCCCAGCCAGGCGCGTTTCGCGGCGGTGTTTCGCGGCGAAGGCCTGGTGCGGATCGGAGATGCGGCAGATCCCACGGTGCGGAGTTGGCTGGCGGCGCCCATCGTAGCGCGCACCGGAGAGGTGCTGGGCGGCCTGTTTCTGGGGCATTCGCTTCCCGATAGATTCACCGGGCATCATGCGTCTCTGATCGCCGGCATCGCCGCACAGGGCGCCATCGCCCTGGATAACGCGCGCCTGTTCGAGCAGACGCAATGGGTGCAACGGGAGCTCAAACGTTCCAACGAGGAGTTGCGGCGCGTCAATCGCGACCTGGAGGTGTTCGCCTATTCCGCGGGTCACGATCTGCAGGAGCCCTTGCGCACCATCGCCATCACCGCGCAACTGTTGCAGCGAAGCTTGGGCGGGAAGCTGGAAGGAGACAACGCGCAATTCCTGACCAACATCATGACCGCGGCCAAGCGCATGAATACGCTGATTGGCGATCTGCTGGCTTATACCAACGCCCGCACGCACGAAGGAGGACCGGCGTCCGTGGTGGATTCCGGCCGGGTGCTGAACGGCGTTTTGGAGACCTTGCGCGCTCCCATCGAAGAATCCGGCGCCCAGGTAACTGCCGCGGATTTACCCCCGGTAGCGATCCATGAAGGTCATCTCGCACAGATCTTTCAGAACCTGCTGGGCAATGCCATCAAGTATCGCGGGCCGGAGCCTCCCCGCATACATGTCGATGCCGCGGAGCAGAACGGCTGGCACGTTTTTTCGGTGGCCGACAACGGGATCGGGATGGAGCCGCAGTTTCAGGAACAGATCTTCGGGTTGTTCAAGCGCCTGCACAGCCGCGACCAATATCCCGGCAGCGGCTTGGGACTGGCCATCTGCCGGCGCGTGATCGAGCAGTATGGCGGGCGCATTTGGGTGGAGCGATCGGCGCCGGGCGCGGGATCGACGTTTCGTTTCTCGCTGCCGTCAAGGGATGGGGCGTGATTTCCAACCCGGATGGCCATCGGGAGTTTCGCGCTTCATTACAGCTGGATAGACGGTTAGGTATGATCGGGCACCGAGAAATAGCGGCGTCCGCGATAACATCGATTTAGCTGGGTGATATAGATGTCCGCGTGGGAAAAACTCCTGGAACAACCTCACTCCTGCGGCCATTTCGTCCAACTCTACGAGGACGAACTGGCGCTGGCGCGGAATGTGGGCAGGTTCTTCTGGGAGGGTTTAAGGCGAGGCGGTGGCGTGTTGGCCATCGCTACGGCGGCGCATCGCGAACTCTTCGAGCGGGAATTGGAACGGCTGGGCGGGGATGTTATGGCGCTGGAGATGCGCGGCCGACTCATCTTCCGGAACGCACAGGACACGCTCGCACGGGTCACCGTAAATGGCCGTCCGAACTGGAGACGCTTTGCGGAGACCATCAAAACGGTGACGCGGGAAGTTGTGCCGGCCACGGATTCCGAGAATCTGCGCGCCTATGGTGAAATGGTGGGCATCTTGTGGCAGGCCCGCCAATATGCGGCGGCCGACCGGCTGGAACAACTCTGGAATAAGCTTCTCGAAAACTCGTCGTTCAGTCTTTACTGTTCGTATGCGATTGACGTCTTCGGAGGCGAGTTCAAGCCTGGCAATCTGGAAGCTGTTCTGCGCGCGCACACGCATTTGATACCGGCGGAGACAGCCGGCGCGCTGGAGCAGGCCATCGAGCGAGCTATGGATGAGATCTGCGGCGCGGAGGCAGCGGATCTGCGCGCGCGTATCAAGCAGTGTGGACGCCCCGGATGGGCGGTGATCCCGAATGCGGAGTGGACGATTTTTTGGCTGCGCGAGAATCTGCCGCAGCAGGCCAACCGTATCGTGGCGCAAGCACGCGACTATTTCCAGAGATGTGGGGCAGGCACGCTGCCTGCGGCGGCCTCGTAGGCCGCCGGTAGGACAGGCCTCCCGGCCTGTCCAGAGCGAGCTTCACGCGCCGAACCGCGAGCTTCGCGCGCTGACCGCTTCGCGCGCCGGAACAGCGGGCCTGCGAGGCCCGCGCAGGCTGCGAGCCTGCCCCACAACGCCGCGCACAATGTAGAAAATCGACCCCTCGTAGGCCGCCCTGTCGCCTATTCCAAATCCTCTTGTTCCGCCACCGCCGCCGGCACTGGTGGCAACGATCCAAGCCATTCGCGCGCCAGCGGCTCGGGGCTGCCGGCCATATCCACCGGCACGCTGCGAGTCTCGACGCCCTGCTCCACAAAGACCGCCACAACACCCGCGGGTGTAGGCCGCAGTTCGAGTTTCTGTCCGCGGGCTTCCAGGCGTAACGTGGTTCCCAGCCTGACCAGATTCACTTTCGTGCGCATGGCGTAGCCCATCCGCGTAACCTGCTTCATCAACTCGGCGGCGTAAGGCCCTGTGCGGATCTGCTCGGCATAGGCCGCGGAAGCCTGCGCCCGCGCGCGGTCTGAATCGCGAGTTCTCGCGTCGCGGCTGTGGTCGCCGCGGCGCTCCTCGCGCGACTCCATGTTTTTTAGGTTACTCTCCAGGTTATCGAGGAAACTCATGGCGTCTCTTTAGTGTGCCACACGACGACTCCGCACACTACTTCGCCCTCGCCACTGAGCGGCAAGGTAGGCGCGATTTCGAAACGCCGCCGACTTAAGCTGTAGCTGTCCGGACGGCGCCGCGTTCCAAACGCCTGAGTTCGGAATTCAAATCCGCCAGCGCCTTCTCCATGAGATTCCTGTACCTGGGGTTCTGGCTCGTTTCCAGTTCCCGAAGGACCCGGATGCGAGAAAGGTTCAAACTTTCCTTCTTTCTGAGCAGTTCCAATTCGACCGGCGGAATCTGTTCATCGAAAGAAGGACGGACGTTTTTCTCGGCCGCATCGATCTGCGACTCGACCGATTTACTTTCCCAACCTCTTGCCATATCTCCATTATACGGTGTGGAACCGCAGAGGGGGTAGCGCAATCCGCACATTATCTGCTAAGTGATGTGTATTCAGTGCCTTAAGCGATGATATACTTTTAGTTGGCGTGCGCCCGCATGGCCCGCGCAATCAATCCCAGGCCGCCCACCAGCATGATCAGCATCGCCAGGGTGTTGAATAAACTGGTCGGACGATAGTAGATCTGCATATTCGCGAGCACGCCGGCCACGATGAACAGGGCGCCGGCGATGGTCAGCAGCCACCCCGCCACGCTGCGCCCGTCGCGGAACAACAGTCCCACGCCGATCAACATCGGGATCAACGTAATCCCGAACGTGTTGGTGCCCCAAAACGTCCAGTAGGATCCGGCCACCACCACCTGATTGGTGAGCAGATATCCGCCCACGCAAACCAGGGCAAAGCCCAACAAGAACTCGCCGAGCCCGCCGGAAGTTCCGCCCACATCGCTGAAGCGCCGCTCCGCCATCAGTAGAAGCATATCGCAAGGCGCCGCCGGCAGTGAACTAAACCGCGTTGCGGTAATAGTCTCCGGTCGGCGCTTCTGAGCCTTTGGTGGAGTAGCGTGGAGCGAGGCTCCTTTGAAACACTGGATACGGTTGTCCTCACAACGACCAATTCAGAATTTCAAGGAGCCCTCGCATGACACCGTTACGACAACGCATGATCGAAGACATGTGCCTCCGCAATTTCGCGGGCACCACGCAACGCAGCTACATCCATTATGTCGCGGAGTTCGCCAAGTATTTCAACCGCAGCCCCCAAGAACTGGATCTGGAAGCCGTCCGCCAATACCAACTGCATCTGACCCAGGAGCGCAAACTCTCTCCGCAAAGCGTCAACACCTTCGTTTCCGCCGTACAGTTCCTCTACCTGGTCACCCTGGAGATGCCCTGGGACAAGCACGACTTCCCGCGTGCCCGCCTGGAGGAGAAACTACCCGTCGTGCTGGCCCCCGACGAAGTCCAACGCTTCCTGGACCACGTCTCGGGCGTCAAGCACCGCGCCGTGCTCCTGACTTGCTATGGGGCCGGACTGCGCATCTCCGAGGCGGTGGCCTTGAAACCCTCCGATATCGATGGCAAACGCAAGCTGATCCGCGTGGAACACGGCAAAGGCGGCAAGGATCGCTACGCCATGCTCTCACCCTGTCTGCTCGAGGTGCTGCGCGCCTACTACCGCATCCTGCGGCCTGTCGGCGAGTGGCTGTTTCCCTCCTGGCGCCCGCTCCGCCATCTGACCGCCGGCGCTGTGCAAACCGCCTGCCGCGAAGCCTGGCAACACAGCGGCCTGGCCAAACGCGTCACGCCCCATATGCTGCGTCACAGCTTCGCCACGCACCTGTTGGAGCGCGGCGTAGATACGCGCGTAATTCAGGCCTTGCTGGGCCACAGCCGCATCGATACCACCGGGCGTTATATTGCCGTTTCACCTGCCACCGTCAGCGCCACGGCCAGTCCTCTGGATCAACTGCTCCAGCCTGCCAAGGCCGCGTCCACTAAGAACAAGCGGCCTAAAGGCTGATGCCTCAGCCAACCCTGGGGTTGGCCGACATCTTTCGACAACACGGCCCCGCCTACCGGCAGACGCATGCCCTGCCCCTGCATCAGCGCCGCCTGATGCAGGCCATCGAGACCTGCCGGACGGCGGCCCTGGGCGGTACTGTCGAATGGTGTGACCGCTGCCAATACACGCACACTCGATATCGCTCCTGCCGCGACCGCCATTGCCCCCGGTGCCAAGGCTTGGCACGCGAAAAGTGGCTGGAGCAGCGCCGCGAAGAGTTGTTGCCCGTGGAGTACTTTCACGTGGTCTTCACGCTCCCCGAGCCTATTGCCGCCATCGCCTTCTACAACAAAAAGGCCGTCTACGATATTCTCTTCCGCGCTACCGCCCAGACCCTGCTCACCATCGCGCGCGATCCCAAACGCCTGGGCGTGGAACTCGGCTTCTTCGCCGTATTGCATAGCTGGGGACAGAACTTACATTTCCACCCTCACCTGCACTGCGTGGTTCCCGGCGGCGGCTTATGCGCCGACCAGGACCGCTGGATTCACGGCCGCCGCCGGTACCTGCTGCCCGTCAGGGTGCTCAGCCGTCTGTTCCGCCGCTTGTTTCTGGAAGCCCTGGAAGCGGCCTACGCCGCCAGCCAACTCCAGTTCTTTGGCGATCTGGAACCCCTGCGCGAACCGCTCGCCTTCGCCGCCTATCTGGCGCCGTTGCACAAGTGCGAATGGGTGGTGTACGCCAAGCCGCCCTTCGGCGGGCCGCAACACGTGCTGGAATACCTGGGACGCTATACCCATCGTGTGGCCATCTCCAACCGCCGCCTGTTGACGTTGGAACAAGGCCAAGTTTCCTTCGCTTGGAAAGACTACCGGGACAGGCAGCAACCTCAAAAAGTGATGACTGTTTCCGCCGAAGAGTTCATCCGGCGCTTCCTGCAGCACTCCCTTCCGCCGGGCTTCCAACGCATCCGCTACTACGGCTTGCTAGCCAACTGCCACCGCGCCGAAAAACTGGCCCTCTGCCGCCGGTTGCTGGCCACGCCCCGCTCCGCCCTGTTGCCCCAGCCCACCGATTGCCGCATCTTTGGCGCGGCGCTCATCGCCAGCCAACCCAGGCTATGCCCCAAGTGCCGCGTCGGAACTCTCATCTCCATTCATTTCCTGCCGCCCTGCTATGGGCCGGTTCCTCCGCACCTGGACAGCTCATGATGCTCCCGCGCCGAAACCCGCGGCCCCGCCAGCGCTGCCTTCCCGGCAGGGCGTCCCACCCCTCTGTCCGGAGAGGCCCGCAAGCACTCCGCACATGCATGCGCACCTCCAGTTTCCCCAGCCCCTCACCGTATCCACCCACTACCAGCAACCCTCGCCTGTCAAAGCGACCCCGGCGGTCCGCCAAAACCTCACGCCCCAGCTTCGCCCGCATAGCCGCGCCAGACCCAATTTCGGAACAAAACCCATTAAAGACCTGGCCCCAATCCGGGGTTTAGTTCACTGCACGGTTTCCTCACTTTCGCGGCGATCGGCTGTACCTTGCTTCTACGGCCCCTGCCCGCCGCGAAACTAAGGAAACCTTTTACAGTCACACGATTAGCGGAAAAATCCGCGCACGTTTCATTTCAGCGGTTTCGGCGTCACAACGCGCCTTTGTGCGCCCACCAGTTTTTTTACCCCGGATTACAATCGATAGCGGAGGCAGCCCGGATGAAGAAATGCAAACTCGGCGCCGTACGCTATCCGTCCATTCAAAAGATGGTTACCGAAACGTTCGCCAGAATCGAGCCTGGAGGGTACGCCGAAATGTTGCAGGCGTTCTCCGCGGATTGGAAGCCCACCGGTGCCGACGTGCAGATTGTCGAACTCATGGCCGACATAGCGTGCCGCATGCGCGGCTGCAATTATCTGGAGGCGGAGATCCTGAATCGGCAGATGGCGGCCTGCGAAACTCCGGAAGATCAGCCCGGCGATGCGCTGGGCCGCGCCTATTTGCGCGATATGCAGGGCCCCAATCTTTTGGATAAGTTATCGCTCTATTACTCACACATTTCCAAGGATTTCACGCGCTGCGTGCGGCTGCTCGAGCGCCGCTCCTCCAGCCGTCACACGCAACAAATGTCAACCGCCACATTGGCTGGTTTAAAAAACTGCACTCCCGTTGTACAATAAGTTGTGTTCCCTCGGCCCTCCATTTGCCGTCCCGGTCTTTTCGGTTCCGATTAGCCCGCAACCTTTCTGCCTTCCCTCGTTGGCTCATTGAAGTTCAGTTGTAAAGGAGGTTTGCGTATGACTAAGGTCGCCGATCCCGAAATGGAGACGATCCGTCCGATGCGGCACGATCTGCCGCATCTGACCACCCCGCTGCCGGGGCCCCGCGCGCAGGAAGTAATTGCGCGCGACCGCCGTTCTGTGTCGCCATCCTACACGCGTTGCTATCCGCTGGTGGCGCGCCGCGGCGAAGGCGCCATGGTGGAGGATGTGGATGGCAATCGTTTTCTCGATTTCAATGCCGGCATCGCCGTAGTGGCCACCGGCCACTGCCATCCGCGCGTGGTGGAAGCCATCCGCAAACAGGCGGGCGAGCTGATCCACATGTCGGGCACCGATTTCTATTACGAAGCCCTGGTGGATCTGGCCGAGAAACTCGGCTCGCTCGCGCCCGGCGGCGTCGAACGGCGCGTTTCGTTCTGCAACTCCGGCGCGGAAGCCGTGGAAGGCGCCATGAAGCTGGCGCGCTACACCACCGGCCGCGATAAGTTCATCGCCTTTCTGGGCGCATTTCACGGCCGCACCATGGGCGCCCTGTCGCTCACCGCGCGCAAGGCCACCCAACGCCGCGGCTTTGGACCGCTGGTGCCGGGCGCCATCCACGCGCCGTATCCCTACTGTTATCGCTGCCCATTCGGCCAAACGCCCGCCAATTGCGCCGTGGAGTGCGCCAAATTCATCGAAGACACGCTGCTGAAAACCATCGCGCCGCCAGACGAAGTGGCCGCCATCGTGATTGAACCGGTGCAGGGCGAAGGCGGCTACATCGTGCCGCCGCAGAAGTTCTTCGATGAGCTGGTGCGCATCGCTGAAAAGCACGGCATTCTGCTGGTCTGCGATGAAGTGCAATCCGGCATGGGCCGCACCGGCAAGATGTTCGCCTCCGAGCATTTCCATCTCACGCCCGATATCCTGGCCGTCGCCAAAGGCATCGCCAGCGGACTGCCCCTGGGTGCCACTGTAGCGCGCGCGGAATTGATGAACTGGGTCCCCGGCGCGCACGCCTCTACTTTCGGCGGTAACCCCGTGGCTTGCGCCGCCGCGCTGGTAACCATCGAACTGCTGGAACAGGAACTGCTCGATAACGCCACCCGCATGGGCGCACACCTGATGTCGCGCATGCGCGAGTGGCCGGCGCGCTTCCCCATCGTGGGCGACGTGCGCGGCCTGGGCCTGATGCTGGGCGTCGAGTTGGTGCGCGATCAGCAGTCCAAAACCAAGGCTCCGGAATTGCGCGACCGCGTGGTGGATCTGGCCTTCGAGCGCGGACTGCTGGTTCTGGGCGCGGGCGATAATACGTTGCGACTCAGCCCCCCGCTGATCATCGGCCGCGACCAATGCGACTTCGCGCTCGATACGCTCGAAGAATGCCTGACCGCCGCAAGTGCCGAGAACGGAGTTTAGCTTTTCAGCTCCGTTCGCTGATTTTAAAACACATATTGGCTTTGTTGGTAAAAATTTTAGTTTGAATTGCAGCACGCCAACTTGCTACATAAGTCCGTTTAGATCCCGCGTTTACGAGCCATTTCTTTTAATAAATATCCGACGAAATATCCAACGATAGGATGTGTTGCGGCCCCGCCCGCGGCTACAATCGGACTCGAATGGGCGAGGCATGCACTTGAGCAATTACACGCCCGACGTCCGCGTCGGCAACCCCAGCCGCTTTACCAGTGGGCTGATCAAAGCGTCCCTGGGCGCGGGAGTTGCCTGGTTCGGCTACCAGCTCGCCAACGAAATCGCTGCCCACCAAAGCATCCTGAATCAATCGCCCGTGGCGACCATTGCATTTCTGGCGCTGGCCCTGAGCGTGGCGGCCTTCGTGGCCATGCGCCAGCAGGCCGAGCTGGCCGAACAATCCCAAGTTTGGTCCGAAAAAGAGGTGGGCCGGGCCATCGAGAAGACCGGACTGGGGGGCGCCATCGAGGAAGCTTCCGATGCCGTCGTGATCGCCGATAGCGACGGAACCATCCGCTATGTGAATCCCGCCTTTACCAGGATGACCGGTTACACTGCCGCGGAGGTGCTCGGCGATAATCCGGTGCTGCGGAACCTCAGTCCCGCGGCCGCTCGGTTCCATCAGCGCGTGCGGGAGACCGTCTCGAACGGCAACGTCTGGCGCGGTGAGGTGCCCAATCGCCGTAAGGACGGCTCCAGCTACGTGGAAGATATCACCGTCACTCCGGTCCGGGATTCGCGCGGCATCATCCGCAGATATATCGCCGTGCGCCGCGATGTGACGGCCCGGCATGCCGCCAACCACGCCAGTGCGTTTCTGGCTTCCATCGTGGAATCCTCCGAGGACGCCATCCTCAGCAGCACTCCCGAAGGTATCGTGCTGAGCTGGAATCGCGGCGCGGAGCGCCTCTATGGTTACCGCGCCGAGGAAATCGTGGGCAAACCGGTTTCGCTGCTGGCGCCCGCCCATCAGCGCGCCAGGTTGAAAGAGATCTCTGAGACATTGCGGCGCGGCGAGAGCGTGGCCCAAGTGGAGGGCGTCGCCCTGACGAAAGATGGCAGGCGGGTACATATCTCCATCTCCGCCAGCCCCATCCGCGACGAAAACGGGCAGATCACCGCGCGCGCCGCTATTATGCGCGATATCACCGCGCGCGTGCAGGCGCAGGAGGCGCGCGCATTACCGGCCTCCATCGTGGATTCCGCGGACGACGCCATCTTCGGCATTTCCATCGAGGGCGCGATTCTTACTTGGAATAAAGGCGCCGAGGCCCTCTACGGCTACTCCGCCGCGGACGCACTGGGAAAACTGTTGTCCTTTCTGATGCCTTCCGGGCGGGTGGAGGAAACTAACCAGGTCCTCGAGAGAATCGGCCACGGCGAAACCATCTCGCAATGGGAAACCGTCACGGTGTCGCGCGATGGTAGCCCGGTGGAAGTTTCGCTTACCATTTCTCCCGTCCGCAACGCATCCGGAACCGTGGTGGGATCGTCCGCCATCGCGCGCGATATCCGCCGCCTGCGCCAGCATCGCGAGGCCCTGCGGCACAGCGAAGAGAAATACCGCTGGCTGGTCGCCAACCTTCCCGACGTAGTCTGGGTGGCCGACGAGGAGGGCCAGCCGGTCTTCGTCAGTCCCAATTGCGAAAAGCTCAGCGGATTTACGCACGAGGAGCTTTGCCAGCCGGGATTCTGGATGAGCCGCATTCATCCAAGCGAACAGGACCGCGTGGCGGCCGCCTATCGGGCCATCTTCGAGAACGGCAGCCTGCTCGATGAGGAATACCGGTTCCTTAGAAAAGACGGCGAGTGGATCTGGCTGCACTGTCGCGCCGCCAACGTCCGCGAGCGCGACGGCCAGCGCTATCGCGATGGCCTGCTCTCCGACATCACCGAGCGCAAGCGCATGGAACAGATGCTGGCGCACCAGGCCACTCACGACCTGCTGACCGGCCTTCCCAATCGCGCCGTCTTCGAAGATCGCGCCCGCCAGGCGCTGGCGCGCGCCCGCCGCAATGGTTCCATGGCCGCGCTTCTCTATCTGGACCTGGACCGCTTCAAACGTATCAACGATACGCTGGGGCACTTGGCCGGAGACACGTTGATCCAACTCGCAGGCCAACGCCTCTCCGGCTGCCTGCGCGAATCCGAAGCGCTGTGCCGCAGCGGTGGCGACCGGTTCATGCTGGTGTTAAGCGACATGCGCGCGCCGCAGGACGCGGTGAACGTGGCGGAGCGCATCCTGGAAACGCTCGCGGCGCCGTTTTCGGTGAAAGGCAACGAAGTGTTTCTGGGCGCCAGCATCGGCATCGCGGTTTATCCGCAGGATGGCTCCGGGCTTTTGGAGATGCAGCGCTCGGCCGATAGCGCTTTAGCCTCCGCCAAGCGCCAGGGCACCCGCCGCATCCAGTTATCCAACCAGGAAATCTGCCAGGCCGCCAATCGCCGACTGGCCATGGAGACGGAACTACACCACGCCCTGGAGCGCAACGAGCTAGCGGTGCATTACCAGCCGCAATTCGATCTGTCGAGCGGTCGCATCGCGGGGCTGGAGGCGTTGGTGCGCTGGGACAATCCCAAGTTCGGACGCGTGCCGGCGTCGGTGTTGATTCCGATCGCCGAAGAGACCGGACTCATCGTGCCTATTGGCGCGCGCGTGCTGCACGACGCTTGCCGCCAGGGCCGTTTATGGCGCGACGCGGGTTATGGGTTCGTGCAGGTGGGCGTGAATACGTCCGCCGTGCAATTCGCGCGCGGCGATCTGACCGATACGGTGGCCGCCACGCTGGCCGATACCGGTCTGGAAGCTTCGCGGCTGGATCTGGAAGTGACCGAGAGCGTTCTCATGCAGGACCTGCGGGAGACCGCCCGCCAGCTTCGGGAACTTAAGAAGCTGGGAGTTAGTGTGTCACTCGACGACTTCGGCACCGGCTACTCGTCGTTGAGTTACTTGGAAGAGTTACCCATCGACAATCTGAAGATCGACCGCAAATTCGTACAGCGCATGAAGAGCGCGGACAATAGCCGCACCCTGGTGCAGTCGATGGTCGGGCTGGCTCACGGCCTGGGCATGCGCGCGGTCGCCGAGGGAGTGGAGACAGGCGAGCAACTGCAGCAACTGAAAGCCATGGGCTGCGATCGCGCGCAGAGCTTCATGCTGGCCGGCCCCGCACCGGCGCTGTGCATTCAGGCGCTGTTGGCCGCGCATGCGCAGGCGGCGTAATGGCGCGGCCGGGGATACAATAGCAAAGAGCCCCCGGGCTGCTGGATCGGGAAACCGTCGATTTCCTTGAGCACTTATTCGACTCATTCAAGCGCGAGATGAACCAACGCTTGCGGAGATGAACGAGCGCTTCGATCGCTTGGAATCGCGCACGGACCGCAGCGAGGCCCGTCTGGGGCGCTGTGCCGTCCGCATGATCGAGTGGACAGAGAAGACCGACGGTCTCAACTAGGCTGCTGTTACCGTGGCTCCGCAACTTGGAAGACCGGCGACGGACTGAGCATGGCCGGTGGGCCGTTTGCTGCTAAGATCGCGTCACGGAAGCAGAAACGTCAATGAAGCAAGACGATTTCCCGCAGGGTTGGGATCAAGAACGGGTGCAACGCGTGCTTACCCATTACGAAGGGCAAACCGAGGATGATGCCGTTGCCGAGGATGAGGACGGCACGCGATCCCCGGAAGGATCCTGATCGCCCCGAGCGGCCCCCGGCGTATTCAGCGGCAGGGATGGGCGAAGGCCTTGGGTGACGTAACGTCGGATCGGTAGCTTGGCAAACTTGGTACGATTAAGGAAGATATCGTATACGTTGGCAGCTCCTCGAAAGCTCTGCTGGCGGCTCGCCGATGGGGGGCAAGTTGGCCTCGGGGTCGGGGATGAAATCGAAATTGACACGGGTATGCCGCTAATTCCGCATCATCGAGGGTTGATCTACGGCGCTGGGGACGGCATGCCCTTGCGGGTGGAGGTAGTTCACAACAATAAAGGCACCGGGGTTGAGGTGCTTGGCTGGGATGATTTCTCCCACAGGCAAGAAGTGCGATTGCTACGGCGGCCTCTTTCGCCCGAACATGCGAGAGCGATATGGGCGCGCGCGCATGCGAATATCGGCCACCCATACCACCCTCTGAACAACTGCGAACACTTTACGGACTTTTGCTACAAAGGCCAACAGGGTGAAAGCCCTACACTTCAAGGCCTGGTGGCGCTCGGCATTGGTGTGTTCGCGCTCATTGCCGTAAGCAATTCGGATTGAACCGGGCACACGGGTGGGGAAGGGGTTCGACGCCCGTCGAGAAACTGATATCATCATCGGGATGGTGTTAACGAATTCTGGAATGTTTTGCGCTATGCTGGCGGCAGCAACACAGTTCAAATCGCGAGTCAGAGAGAATGCCTGACCTAGTCAAAATCCCGATGGCGAGCGCGGAGTACCTCGCGCGCTTCGACCGGCCTTACGTCGGTTTGATTGCGCTAGACAGGCCGAGGATTTTTGAGGCCGTTGTCGCCGCCCTGCTGCCATTCAACTTCCGATTGACAAACACCGAGCTTGTCACGGCCGGGTCATTGGCCGATCACAAAGTGATTTTTAGGCTTCCCGACCGCGGGATCAGCTTCCAGTTTGGGGCCGAAGAATACAGGTTCGGTAAAGACGGATCTTCGTGGAGCACGGCGGAGGAAGACGCCGGAGTCTTACTTGCGGCAGAGCGTGCGCTGCTTGAGGGGAGCGGCGCCAAGGTCGAGTCGTGCTTGGCCACAATAGCAATGCATTTGCAGCCTCTCGCTAAGACGAGGGAAGAAATCCTCGCACCATTCGTGCCCGAGCCACTCAAGCCCCTCATGACAAACCGGCACGCGCAAACTTTCGCCAATCATCTAAAATGGGCGGATGGAGACGTGTTGCTTGATTTTTCTCTGGCTTTGGCAAACGGAATTTTCTTACGGCTCTCGTCGCTCTTCAAGGGCCAGCCGCCGCTAACCGACATCCTGAACAAAGTGCGTAGCGATGAAGAAGTGTTGTTTGGCATTTTAGGAATTGAAGAGGCGAGGAATGCTTAGCCCATCAGTTTTTGACACGCCGCAAACAACGGTGCCGTGCCCACCGCCGCTGTCTCATCGGGCACCAGAATGGTACGAGCTCCAAACAGCGGCTTGGTCGCCCAGATCTGCTCCTGAGCTGCACAGGTATGGCGGGAGCCTCCTTTCGCAAGGCACTACTTTTGAGCAGGTTCGCCCCAATCGGGATGCAGCCGGCCAACTGCGGGCTCTGCGACAGTACTATACGGTAATAGGGAGCGACCGTAGTGTCATAGACGTTCTTGAAGACGAGGCAGCCCTCTCTAAGCTTCTGATCGAAGCGGTGCAGCCATTGCGAACTGCGTTCGGCGAGAAGCGGCTGCTGCAGGTTCGAGTGCAGAATTCTGACGACGACCGCTTGCTCAGGGTCGCCGTGCAATTGCCTGCCGATTTTGATTGCGATGCAGAGGGCGCGCTACGATCTTTTGACCGGGAGTGGTGGTTGAAGAATTGCCATCGTTCTGGTGGCACGCTTGTGTTCGATTACGAGATGCAGGATGCCGTTTGATTGGCGGGATTTTCTAATCGTAGCGCACGAGTTGCGCAATGACCCTAGGCTAGGGAAGGCGCTCAAAGGACATGCCTTGGCCGTACGTACTACTACGTTTTCAATCTTGGGTTGACGAAAGCCCGTACGGTAAGCTTCACCGGAAAATTGCCGGGTCTGCACAGCAAGCTTTGGGATTGGTGCCAGAAGCAAACAAACACGGAGATCAAGCAGATGGGTCTCTACGGGCTGCGCATGTATTCATTTAGGCTTGACGCTGACTACAAAGACACGCCCATTCCGAACCTTGCGGCCGAGGTCAAAACGCAATTGTCGAGAGCGCAGGCATTCGAGACTTTAGTGGCGCATAGTAACGGGCAGACAGCACCGCCGGCTTTAGCACCTTGAACTGGGGCCGTGGTCCCCTCAGTGCTTTACCACAACTACCGACACACCTGGCGCCGTCTCAAGATCGCGCCTAAACTCCGCTTCATCCCGGATAGTCCCTAAATCATAGACGACGTAAAGTTGGCGTTCGTATACCGTTCCGTAGGCCCCTATGTCCGCGTTGATCTCGTCGACTATTGCTCTGAGTTTGTCACTCGATTTCGAAAGCTTTGCTTCCAAGCAGAGTTTGAGGTTTGGAAATATAAAATCGGGAACGGATTCCTTGCCGGATGTTTTTACTCGACCTGTTTCTCTGTCGTACTCTGTCCCTTTCGCCATGCCGCGGCCGGCGAGCAGAGCCTCGATGCCGTTCTGGATGTCGATTTCTTTGTCTGGAACTCCAAAAACCGCCCTGCGCAAATTGCCTTGCATGAACTCCACCAGATTATGCGTCTGGTCTTCGGCGTATCCGATTTCCCCTTCGATAAGGGACTTTAGAAGCGCGGTGTTGGAATACGCAAGGTCAAACAATTCCTTTTGGCCAGGCCAAGTCCTGCTCGCGCTCGTTGGGATCTTGTCGATATCGATTTTGTCGAGCATAGCTGGGTTGGTCAGTAATGAGGTCGTCCGTTCCGCTAGCTCGTTGTATTTACGGAGGAACGTCCCGAAACTGGTCCACCTCCCGATATTGTCACCGCCGGTGCAATAATCCCCAAAGTGCCGGTTGAAAATTCCCCAGCCCCCGCGAGGTGGTGTTATACCCGCATTGACTCCATCCGGAGGAGGTGCGGTGAGGTGTTACGGGGAAAAGACGTGCACGAAGTGGAACAAATGAAGCAGATGGGCCTGAGCGTGTCTGCGATCAGCAAACTGACGGGCTACGACCGCAAGACGGTGCGCAAATACCTGTTGAATCCAGAAGGGGTGCCGGACTACGGTCCGAGAGTGGCGGAGCCCAGCAAGTTGGATCCCCACAAGCCCTTCCTGGCGGACCGCCTGAAAGCGGGCGTGTGGAACGCGCAGGTGCTGCTACGGGAAATCCGCCAACACGGCTATGGCGGCGGCTACACGATCCTGAAGGACTGGTTGCATCCCCAGCGGACCGCCGCGTGCACCGCGGCGGTGCGCCGCTTCGAGACGCCGCCAGGCAAACAAGCACAGGTGGATTGGGGACACCTGGGTGACCTGGAGATGGCCGGCGCCGCGCACCGCATCTGGGGTTTCACGATCACCCTGGGCTACAGCCGGCGGATGTGGGCGCAAGCGGCGTTGGACCAGAAACTGGGAACGCTGCTGCGCATGCACGAAGGCGCTTTCCAGGAATGGGGTGGGGTGCCGGAAGAGATCCTGTACGACCGCATGCGGACGGTGTGGCTGGGCCAGGACGAGCGCGGGGAAATCATCTGGCACCCGGTGTTTCTGGACTTTGCGCGGTACTGGGGATTTAAGCCGCGACTGTGCCGGCCCTATCGGGCGCAGACCAAAGGGAAGATCGAATCGGGCGTGAAGTATGTACGGCGGAATTTCGTATGCGGGCTGCAGGGGCGGGAGCCAGGGTGCTTGATGGACTTCAACACGGAGCTGCGGCAGTGGGTGGAAACGGTGGCCAATCGGCGCGTGCATGGGACCACGTACGAGCAAGTGCTGGTGCGCTGGGACGGGGATCAGTTTGCCATGCAGCCAGTGAACGGCCGGCGGCCGTATCCCTACAGCGACGATGAACTGCGCAAGGTGGCGCGGGACGCGTATGTGAGCTGGCAAGCCAGCCGGTACTCGGTGCCTTGGCAGTACGTGGGCAAGGAAGTGTGGGTGCGGGAGCAGGGCGGACAGGTGGAGGTGCAGTATGGCGGCGAGCGGATCGCCGTGCATGCGCGGGCCGCGCGGCGGCACCAGGTGATCACCCAGCCGGTGCATCACGCCGGCATTCCGCTAGGAGGAGAGGGGCAGGGCGGCAAGATTCTGATTCACCTGCGGGAGAGGGCGCCGGTGGTGGAAGCCCGGCCCCTGGCCGCCTACGAGAGCCTGGCGGTGGGAGGTGCGCAGTGACACCGATCGACCAGTTGCAGAGCGCGCTGAGCACGTTGGGGCTGAAAGCGGTGGAGGCCCGGCTGGAGGGTTTACTGGAACAGGCCGCGAAGAAGGAGCCCAGCTACGCGGAGTTCCTGGAGGAGACGCTGAGTTGCGAGGTGGACGCGCGCCGGACGCGGTATCTGCGGGCGCGCCTGCAACTGGCGCATCTGCCGTTCGTGAAGACCTTCGAGCAATTCGACTTCGAGTTTCAGCCCTCCATCGACGAGAAGCAGATTCGGGAATTGCGCTCGTTGCGCTTCGTGCATGAAACCAGCAACGTCGTTTTTCTGGGGCCGCCCGGGGTGGGTAAGACGCACTTGAGCGTGGCGCTGGCGGAAGCTGCCATCCAGGCTGGCTTCGGCGCTTACTTCATCACGGCGCACGATATGGTGGCGGACTTGGGGCGAGCTTATCGCGAAGGGCGGCTGGACCGGCGCTTGCGCGTCTATATCGCACCCAAGGTGTTGGTGATCGATGAAATGGGTTACCTGCCCCTGGACGATCTGGGAGCGACGATCTTCTTCCAATTAGTCAGTGCGCGTTATGAGCGGGGCAGTATCATCCTGACTAGTAACAAGAGCTACGGCGATTGGGGTTCGATCTTCGGCGATCCGATCATTGCCACCGCGATCCTGGACCGGCTCTTGCACCATTCGACGACGGTCAACATCCGCGGAGAGAGTTATCGGCTGAAGGAGCGCCGGCGGGCCGGGCTGCTGCCGCGCACCGATCAGCAGGGGCAGGAGACCATCTTACCCACGCCGGACCCGTCCGCGGCGGGGACGTCCAGCAGTCGGAGAAAGGCGGGCGCATAGAGATGGACCAGAGAGGAGAGTGGATCGATTTCGCCGCGGTGAAAGCGGCAGTAGGGATGGAGAGGCTGCTGGTCTGGTACGGCGTGAAACTGCGCCGGGGAGTGGGGATGTATCTGCGAGGCCGCTGTCCTTTGGCGCAACATAGTTCGCCGGAAAGCAGGGAGAGTTTCATCGTGAATACCTGCAAGAACGTGTGGGTCTGTCACTCGCAATCGTGTGTGGAGGCGCGGGGAGGACAGGCGGGCGGCAATGTCCTGGACTTCGTGGCAGTTATGGAACACTGCTCGATTGCGGAAGCGGCGCGGCGGCTGTCAGTCAGATTTGGGGCGGCCGGGCATACCAGGCAGAGTTTAGAAGGCACTGGTTTCAAGAAAAACGAAGCAGGGTCTTCTTCCCTTCTTTCCGTCTCCGCCGGAACGCAGAATGCTCCGCTGCGCTTCGTGCTCTGCCCGCTGGACAGCCGGCATCCGTACTTGCAGCAACGCGGGATCAAGCGCCAGACCGCCGAGTATTTCCAGACCGGCTTCTATTCCGCCACCGGCTTGATGGAGGGACGGGTGGCGATCCCGATCCATAACCGGCAGGGCCAGTTGGTAGCTTATGCTGGCCGGGTGATTGGGCAGACCGAGCCGCGCTACAGATTTCCGCCGGGCTTTCGGAAATCCCTGGAGCTGTTCAACTTGCACCGCACTCTACAGGGAGGCACCCGGCAGGTAGTGGTGGTGGAAGGATTTTTCGATTGCATGCACCTACATCAAGCCGGTTTCTCGGAGGTGGTGGCGTTGATGGGATCGGTACTTTCGGAGACCCAGCAGAAGTTGTTACTGGATCACTTCGGAGAGTTGGTGCTGATGATGGACGGCGACGAAACGGGTCGTCGGGCCAGCCGGCGGATAGCCGCCCAACTAGGCGGCCGGATTGCGCTGCGCATCGTGGAAGTTCCGGCCGGCCGGCAACCAGATCAACTAAATGGGACGGAGATCCGTCGGCTGCTGGAGAGCTCCGGTGCGGCAGCTTTGCCGACCTGGGGAGATGAACCTAGCGCTCTCCATCGTCGGACAGTTACGGTGGAGCGGAGCCTATGAGCGGTCTGGATGCCAGGACCGACGGGCTTACGCAAGGTGGTGTATACCAGCACCACCTGACGGGGGCTGGGGAATTTTCAACCGGCGAAATGGGGAATTTTCAACCGGCGTTGACAATATCAGCATATTCGCCGCTTGAGGTGGACGTGCTATAGCGCATGGCCCCTAGTAAGGCGTTCGCATTGCTCAGTAGCCGTTTGAGTTGCTCCTTTTTATCCATTTGCCGAAACGTGAAGCAGAAACAATCATCACTATACGCCAAACAGCATATCTGAAGTTACCCGGCAGCGCTGTCACTCTTGGCGTAGAATCTTCCCCGCTATTTGGCATACCCAGCCAGTTCAGGCCGGTAGCAGACCCTAGGCGGGAGGAGAGATCCGACCAGCCGAAGCGGGGTGTCGAAAGTCCGCTACAGGCGGAAAGCAAACAAGCGGGCCGCAACGGAAGTGAACGCTGTAGCCACGGTCATAGTATCAGCCGAAAGGTGTTTGAGAGGGCCGAGCCGGTCATTTCACGGCGAAGGCAACAGACAGCAAGCCAGATCCAGAACGCTTGCTGGACCTCTCCGGGGTTGTGAGGCGGCGGCACGCTTGCACAGAAGGATGCGGAACAGGAGAGACCCTACTTGGCAGCCTTGTCGGGCAAAGACCGGGCGTATAAGGCCGGATGGCTGAAGTCGCGCGGAGCCAGGAGGGAGTCCGAGGGGTCCGTAGTACCGGCGAAGGCGTGCAAGACAACACGCTGGAGGGAAGGGACCCTGCTTGGATCGGGCTTGTGGGGAGGTAAGCGCGAGGGCATGCCGGAAACGGACAAATCCCCGGTGTTAGTGGATAAAGTGCGAGAACTCCAGCGCAAGCTATGGGTGTGTGCCAAGCAGAGTAAGACACGGCGCTTCCATGCGTTGTACGACCGGATCTACAGGAGTGACGTTCTGTGGAGGGCATGGATGCGCGTGCGCAGCAACGGAGGGGCAGCGGGTGTGGATGAAGCCACGCTGCGATCCATCGAGGAGCGAGGCGTGACGCAGTTTCTCGAAGGGATACAGGCTGACCTGAAGGCAGGCCGATATCGTCCATCCCCGGTGATGCGGCGATACATACCGAAAGCTGACGGAAAGCAGCGGCCACTGGGGATACCGACGGTGCGGGATCGGGTGGTGCAGATGGCGACGAAGATCGTAATCGAGCCGATCTTTGAGGCGGACTTCGAGGAGAGCAGTTTCGGATTTCGTCCGAAGAGGAGTGCGACGCAGGCCCTGGAAGGGATCCGTGTAGCGGGCAACCAGGGGAAGAACTTCGTAGTGGATGCAGACATCCAGGGCTACTTCGACAGTATCGATCAGGAGAAGCTGATGGTGCTGGTGGGAGAGCGCATCTCGGACCGGAGGGTATTGAAGTTAATCCGCAAGTGGCTGGAGGCGGGGTGATGGAAGACGGGACGGTGAGAGAAACGCTGGCGGGGACCCCGCAGGGCGGAGTGATCTCGCCGTTGCTGGCAAACATCTACCTGCACCTGTTGGATCGGCTCTGGGCGACCAGATGTGGTTTGCTTGGAGTTCTGATCCGCTATGCCGACGATTTCGTGGTGATGTCGCCGACGGAGTCGCAGGCGAAGGAGGCCCTTCGACAAGTCCAGTTGGTGATGAGCAAGCTGGGGTTGGTGCTGCATCCGGAGAAGACGCGGATGGTGGATCTGCGGCGCGGGAAGGGCAGCTTCGTGTTTCTGGGGTCTACGATCCGTAAGAAGCGCAGTATTCTGCGGAACCCACGGTGGCACTTTATGCACCGTTGGCCGTCGCCCAAGGCCATGAAACGGCTCCGGGACCGGGTTCGGGAGATCACCGATTCGCGACAAAGCGGGAAGGACGTGAAGCAGGTCATCGCGGAACTGAATCCCGTGCTTCGTGGCTGGGGAAACTACTTTCGGACAGGCACCTGTTCGCGGGAGTTTCTCAAAATGGACGGCTTCGTATACCATCGCCTCACTCGCTGGTTTTATCGGCGAGGGGGGCAGCGGCCAACGCGGCAGGCTCCGTGGACCGGCCAACAGTTACACGCTATGGGCTTGTATCGGCTGCGCGGCCACGTGTGCTACGCTGCGCAAGCTACATCAGTAAGATCATCGGTAAGCCGTGTGCGGGAAAACCGCACGCACGGTTTGAAAGGGGATTTGATGGAAACAGGTCGGCCATGAGGCCGATACTGCGCCATAATCTACCAATGCAATCAAGTTGGAGGAGACAACGGCCGCGGCTGGCGGTGGCCTTGATACTGGGTGCGCTGGGCATGCGCGCGGATACCATCGAACGTTGCAACAACCTGCTGAATGCCGCATTGGAGAATAAAAATCCGGACACGCGCAAACAGGCCGTGGTGGCGCTGAGCCTGGCCGCGACGGCCGATGCTCAATTCGCGCGGCTGGAAGGCATGCTGCAGGATAAGGACGTGGAGGTGCGTGAGGCGGCGGTGGGCAGCTTAGCCGAGGTGAAGACCCCGGAGGCGCGGGCCGCATTGCGCAAGGCGCTGAAGGACGATGTGCCGGAGGTCAGCTTCGCGGCGGCCAAGGCGCTCTGGACCATGGAAGATCCGGCCGGCAAACAGGCGCTGCTGGCCATTCTCGGACACGAGTCGAAAGCATCGTCCGGCTACATTTCCAAGCAGAAGCGCGATGCTATGCGCATGTTGCATACGCCGCGTGTTTTGTTTCTGTACGCGTTCCGCCAGAGCATGGGATTCGTGCCGCTGCCGGGCTTCGGTGAAGGCGTCAGTTCCATGCAGGCGCTGCTTACCGATCCGGGTGTCTCCGGCCGCGCCACCGCCGCGCTATTGCTCGGCAAGGACAAATCGCCGGAGACACTCGCTGCGTTGAAGGATGCGCTGCTCGACCTGGATTGGCCGGTGCGCGCGGCGGCCGTGCATTCGTTGGCGTTGCGCAACGATCCCGCACTGAAGAAGAATCTGGAGCCTATGTTAAACGACGATAAAGAGCCGGTGCGGTTGCGCGCGGCCGCCGCGGTGCTCCGGCTCACGGCGATCGAAGCGAAGGAAACTAAGAAGCCGCGGGCTAAGTGACGGCTGTCTGCCCACAGCCACGGGCAGAAGGCAGACGACACAAAACGATCGTCTGCCCCACGGCCACGGGCAGAAGGCAGGCGACACAAAACGATCGTCTGCCCCACGGCCACGGGCAGAAGGCAGACGACACAAAACGATCGTCTGCCCCACAGCCACGGGCAGAAGGCAGACGACACAAAACGATCGTCTGCCCCACGGCCACGGGCAGAAGGCAGACGACACAAAACGATGGTCTGCCCACGTCTGCCCCACGGCCACGGGCAGAAGGCAGACGACACAAAACGATCGTCTGCCCCACGGCGGTCGCGCACTTACTCTTCCCGCAATGCTACGGCCGGATCGATATGCGCCGCACGCCAGGCCGGCACGGCGCCCGCCGCCAGCGCGATCGCGAGCATCAGCGCCGCCACTCCCACAAACACAAGCGGACGGCCCGGACCGGTTAGCAGGAAGCTGCGCAACAATCGCATGCCGGCGATCGAGGTTAGCGATCCAACCGCGATCCCGGCGGCCGTCAGCAGCAGGCTGCGCCGCACGATCATGCCGACCACGTCGCCCGGCGCAGCGCCCAGGGCCATGCGCACGCCCACCTCGCGGCGGCGCTCGGTCACCTGTTGCGATAGCACGCCATACAGCCCGATGGCCGCCATCAACAAAGCCAGCGCAGCGAACACGGCCAACAACGCGGCGCGAAATGCGGGCTTCGAATACGCCTGCGCCTCCAGGAATTGCCGTATGCTGGTAACTTCGGAAAGCGGCAGCGCGGGATCGAGCTGGCTTACGGTGTGCCGCAGCGCCGCCACCAGCGTTTCCTTCGGCCGATCTTCCGCGCCCAGCCATGGTTCGCCCGCGCGAATCATCACCACCAGGCTGCGGCCGCCATCCGGGTCGCCTTGCGCGAACGGAACGTAGACATGCGCCTCGACCTTCCAATGCATTTCATCGAACGGATTGGTCTCCTTGATATTGCCGGTGAGCCCGACCACGGATCGCCATGGCGAATCGTCGCGCATTTCGCCCAGCCGCACGTGCTTGCCCACCGGATCCTGGCCCGTGAAATAACGGCGCGCAAATTCACGATCCACGATGGCCACAGGTTCGCTGCGCGCCGTATCCAGCGCCGAGAATTCGCGTCCGGCGACGAGCGGAAAACCGGCCACGCGAAAGTATTCGGGAAAGATCAAAGCGCGCTCCACGAAGCCGGTCTCGCGCGCCGGCGGACCGCCCGCCACCTCGGCGTGAAAAAGCATTCCCGACCTCACGGCGGCTTGGAGCGCGGGCTGGGCATCCAGCGATTGCGCCAGGCGGGTGGCAAACAGCATGCGGCCGGAAAGCGCCGGGTAGGTCCGCTTGGGCAGACTAAGCCGCGCGACCACCAAGCCATCCATGCGATATCCCATGGGCTCGGCGCGCAGACGGAAGAGACTTTCGATGAGCAGCGCCGCGCCGGTGAGCAATGTCAGCGATAAGGCGACTTCGACAATTACCAGCGCGTTCCGCGAACGCTGTTCCGCGCGGCCGGCGGATGCGCCGCGGCCGCCCTGCTTCAGCAGCTCATGCACGCGGAAGCGCGAGGCTTGCCAGGCGGGCAACCATCCGGAAAGAAGCGCGGTGAGCACCGAAAGGGAGGCGGCGAACGCCAGCACGCGCCAATCGAGCGACAGGTTTTCCGCAGTCATCCCGACAGGCAATTCGAAGGGCTGCGCGGCGGCAAAATAGCACAGTCCGGCGTATGCCAACAAGACACCGGCCGTGGCGCCTACGGCGGCCAGCAGCAGATTCTCGGTCAGGATTTGCCGGATCAAGCGTCCACGGCCCGCGCCCATGGCTGTGCGAATGGCGATTTCGCGGCGGCGCTCGAGCGTGCGGCTGGCCAGCAAATTGGCAACGTTGGCACACGCGATCAGCAGGACGAAAGCTACCGCCGCGAAGAGCACCAGCAGTCCGGAACGCAGCCCTCGCCCGGCCAGCCACGTGAGTTCCTCCTGCAGACTGTTGACCATGGCGCCCGCATGCAGTAACTCATCCGGGTCCGACTTTTCGAGCGCGGCGCGTAATGCGGCGATCTCGGCTTCGGCGGCGGCCATGGATACGCCGGGGCGCAGCCGGCCCACCATACCCATGCCATGGGACTTCGCGCCGCCCAGGTGAGGCACGTCGGCGGGCGTGACTAACGTCCAAAACTGCGCTTGCCGCGGATAGAATTCAAATCCGCGCGGCATGATGCCGGCTACGGAGTAAGTGCGTCCATCGAGCGTCAGCGCCTGGCCGACCGCGTCGCGCGCTCCACCGAAGAGCGACTTCCAGCCGCCATCGCTCAACACCAGCATGGGACCGCGATTGACATCCGCGGGACCGAATGTGCGCCCCTGCGCGGCCGATACTCCGAGTGTCTCGAAGAAGCGGGGAGTCACGGCTTCGCCCAGCGTGCGCCGGGGATCGCCGCGTCCGGTCAGCGTATATTCCACCCATTGCCACCCGGCGATGCCATCGAACGAACGGCTCTGCCGGTCGAAGGTTTCCACGTCGCGATAACAGGCGAAAACCTTGGGATCCCAGTTGTGCGTGGTCTCCCAAATCGCCACCAGGCGCGCGGGATCGCGGAAAGGCAGCGGGCGCAGCAGTACTCGATCTACCAGGCTAAAAACCAACGTATTGGCGCCGATGCCCAGCGCCAGCAGTAAAATGGCGGCGGCGGCAAAACCAGGGTTGTGTCGCAAGGCGCGCGCGGCGTATCCAAGATCGGCAATGGATTCGCGCATATTTGCGACCATATCACAAAGGTTGCTAGCGCCGCGTTACCCAAAGTGGCGCCGCCCGGCTTGCGGCGCACACTGTACAATAGCGCCTATGAGGACTTCGGTTCTAGCAGTACTCCCCCTTTGCGTTTCGTCCGCTGCGTTCGCACAAGCCGGCACTTGTTCCGGCATGAGTCTGGGCCCGCTGGCGTCGTTGAACGGATTCGTTCCGTTCCCGGCCGATAATCTTTGGAACACGGATATATCGAACGTCCCGGTGGACCGCAACTCGGCGAATTACATCAGCTACATCGGCGCCACCACGACGCTGCACCCGGATTTCGGAGCGGGTCTTTACGATGGACAGCACATGGGCATTCCTTATCAGGTCGAAGCGGGCACCGAACCGCTGGCGCCGGTGAAAATCAATGCGTATGCGAGCCAGAGCGATCCCGGCCCGATGCCTATCCCGTCCGACGCGCTGATTGAAGGGTACCCGAGACCGGGCAATGGCGACCGGCACGTGCTGGTTCCCGACCAAGGAAACTGCTGGCTGTTTGAGCTCTATCACGCGCAATATAAGAACGGCGAATGGACGGCCGGCTCGACGGCTATCTGGGACATGACTATTAATGAGCAGCGTCCTTACACCTGGACATCCGCCGACGCCGCGGGCTTGCCTATCTTTGCCGGGTTGCTCCGGTATGACGAAGCTGGGATCGGTGGCCCGCCTTCACGCAAAGACGCCAAGGAACTGCAAAGGTCGCAACGGGAAACATTGGAAACGCCAGATAACGCCCTCGCATGACCTGTACCCATTCGCCCTTGCAGGACCTGTACCCATTCGCCTGGCATCCCTTCAGGTGCGAGCAGTGCCGATACCACCGGCGCCCCGCCAATCAGGCGGTCGAAATCGCCGTATTCGGTGTTATACTAGTTAGCGTTTTCGAACCACCTGAGCACGAGCTATCGGACGATCCCATGAAAAGTTACAAATTCAATACGACATCATTCGGGCGATTCCGCACCCTATTGCCGATTCTCTGCGTGCCCCTGGTCAGCCAAGCGCAAACCCCCGTGATTCAGCACGCCACAGTCAACTTGGCCAAGGGCGCCATTTCCTTGGCGGGCGCGAATTTCAGCCCGTCCGGCGCAGCGCCCACGGTCGCGGTAGGCGGTACATCGCGCACCGTGTATTCGTTTACGAACACGGCGCTGGTGGTGGAGGTGCCCTCGAACTTGTCGGCGGCCACGTATCTGGTGAGCGTTACCAACAGCGTGCCGCACTCCGGGTCAGCCTATGTGACGGTGGGAGCAGTGGGTCCAGAGGGTCCAGCCGGACCCGCCGGCCCACAAGGTCCAGCCGGCGCGACAGGTCCAGCCGGCCCACGGGGACCCGAGGGTCCAACTGGCTCGACCGGACCCGCCGGGCCGCCCGGACCGGTGAACATCTACTCCACGACCGGCAACTCGGTCGCAGTCACCACCACCATGGCAAATATCGCAACTCTGTCGCTGGCGGCCGGCTCGTACTGGATCTCCGCCAAAGCGTGGTTCGAAACCGGTGGAGGCGGAACGGATATCATTAACTGCCAAATCGGCGCCGACGGTAACTCTTATAACACTACCGGGCCCGCGAGCCTCCTTGTGGCATTGTCCCTGCAAAGTGCGCAGACCCTCAGCACCGCATCATCCGTCTCGCTTGCATGCAGCTACTCTTCTATTGGCTCTGGGACTGCCGTCACGGCATATAACATCCAGTTGTTTGCGGCGCCGGTGACCAGCATCACAACGCAGTGACCGTCGCATAATTCACCTCCTCATTGAAGTTCAAACACCGTACCGCACCCGCCCGAACAGGAACCCACTCCCCCATTCGACGTGGTCCCATACAGCTCCCCTCGCGGTCCGATGATGACACCTGCCAGGGGATTGGCTCCGTCGGCGCCGGTGAAATTGTGGAGAACGGTTTCGGTCCAAACTCCGCCCGGGCTTGCCGGCGGCGTCAGCGAGAAGACAGTGCCGAGCCCGCCGGTACCGCCATCCGTCGTGGTTCCGTAGAGCACACCGGCCTCTCCGACGATCACGCCTCCGCTTGGGTGCGCGCCGTCGGTACCGCCGGCAAAAGTGTAGAGGATGGTTTCGGTCCAGGCGCCGCCCGGAGCGGAAGGCGGAGCCAGCGAGTACACGATCCCGCAACCGGCCTTGCAGGAGGCATGCGCGCCGCCCGCTTTTGTGGTTCCATACAGCACTCCGCCGCTGCCGATGGCCACGCCTGCGGTGTCCGGGTTGTAGCCGTCGCCAGGGCCGCCGAAAAAGTGGAGCACGGCCTCGGTCCAAGCGCCGCCCGGCGCGGAGGGCGGGGCCAGCGAATAAACCGCGCCACCCTTTTCGTTGCCCTCCCCATCGCCATCGGAGGTGGTTCCGTAGAGGACGCCGCCGCCGAAGTGGCCGCGGGCGCCATCAATCATGCCGTGCGCTTCACTCTGCCTACTACGCAAGAAGCGTTCACGCCGCCGGCGTCGCATTGGGCATCCAATGTGACTGACTCGAACGCTCCGCCCATGGGCATGCGCATGCGATTGCAGGCTAGCTTCGATATCTCGGGTTTCTCGCCTGCTAACCAGGTGATCCTTACGGCGCTGAAGCAATACGGCATGATTCTGGCGGATAACGGCAGTGCTATTTATATTGCCGGCATGCCCGATCCTAACTGGAATAACAACGATCTGCATGCACTTACTACTATTACGGCGTCGAATTTCGACGTGGTACAGGTTAGCCCGCTGTACACGCCTTCGAATGTACCTACCGGGCCGGTACCCGTGGTGGTTAGTTTTCAGGCTAACCCTGCGACGGTTAGTTCGGGACAGCCAGTTACTCTTAGCTGGAATGTAACGGGAGCTATCTATAACATCGTGACTCCGCAGGTAGGGCCGGTCCGGGGGACGAGTGTAATTGTAAATCCAACGGCGACGACCACTTATTCGTTGTACTCGACGAATGAGTATGGGCGAAAGATCGCAAGAGTTACGGTAACAGTGCAGTAGAGGCCGCGCTTCGCGCGACGGGGTTGGGGGCTAGGGGCTAGGGCACGAACGAAGCCTATGTAGTTGGAATTAAAGACGGGTGGTGGGTCGTGGGTGGTGGGTTGAGGGAACCAGTGGCTGGCGAGTAGGGGCTGGGGGCTCGGGACGCGCTGTTTGCAGGCTCGCGCGGGGCGGGTACGGAGACACGTTGCGCTTTAGCAGTTGGGGATGGCGTGAGGTTGTCAAAGACCAGGGAGGCTGAGGGGCTAACGGGTGTCGGCGGAGGCGCAGACCACGGAACTTGGCTCGGCCGGTGGTGGGACCGGGTAGGCCGCGCGGGCCGGTTGTTTCCTGGATTGCGACTTAGCTTCGCTCGATTTGCGCTCCTTTTGCAGGCGCTGCAACTCGTTGACGGCCTGGATGAAGGAATGCTCGAGGCGCGCGCGCTGCTTGGAGAAGCGATCGAGCAGGTCCAACTGGGTTACAAGGTTCAGTTTTTCCTCCGTGAAGACGCGCTGCTCTCCATGGGACAGGCGGGCGAGGAGCCAGTGCGCGGTTACCATTTGTTCCACAAAGTACTTTTCAGTGCTGTTGACCGGATGCCAGTCGGACATCAGATCTTCCCAGAGCTGGTCGAATTCGGCGGGGTCTTCGCAAGGGAGGAAGAGGCTGCGGGTGCGGAGGCCGTATTTGAGCGCGTTGAATTTGACGGCTTCCTGGCCTTCCGGGGTGATGGGTCCGGTAGATTTCCGCGCATTGCGCCGGTTGGCTTTTTGTTGCTTTTCGGAAACGAGCATAACGATTTAATCTCCGTTTCGATGATAGGGCGCCGGGTTGCGGGAGACGGGCGGCGGCGTGTGGGGTGGTTTGATAAGTGGCTTTAGGTGGCGGCGGATGCGGCGAATATTTATTTTCCGCAGGCGTGTGATCGTCTCGTTTTCGGTGGCTGGCGCGGGTTATAAGGCCGCGGGGATGGTCACGGTGAAAGCGAAAAGGGCTGCCGGCCGAAGAGCGGGCCTACGAGGCCCGCGCAGGCAGAGTGCCCGCCCCACAAGGCGCCGATCCGCGTGGGACGATGATTCGCGATTCGAGCGGCAGTTGCCTAGCCGGTTTGCCAACTGTCTGCTATGCTACCAGTAGAGCAGTAACCGAAAGTCAGCCGGCCTGACTTTCCGCGAGAATATTTTATGTCCCAAGCACTCGTAAGACTCCAACGTAAAGGCCAATTGGTCATTCCGCGCTCGCTTCGAGAAGAGGTGGGCGTCGCCGAAGGCGCCCTGCTGAAAGTGGCAGTAACTCGTGGTGGCCAGTTTTTGGTAACCCCGCAGCTCACCATTGACCGCCCAGCCATCGGAGGCGGCAAAGCAAGCCGCAAGCAACTGCTCCGCGACTTGGCCGCCGTGGTAGATGAGATCCGCCTGGAGGCCAAAGAGAAAGGTATCGATAAGATGCCCATGAGCGAAATCAACTCGGCCGTAGCTAGCGCCAGAAAGGCGCTTTCCACGAAGACCGCGAAACGACCCGTCAAATGATCAGGGCCGTGATCGACACCAGCGTCTTGGTATCCGCGATCATCACCCCAAGTGGACCCAATGCCCAGATTTTTGCCTTGATTGCCGCTGATGAGATCCGGCCCTACGAGCGCCTAAAGCACCTAAGCCGGGTACGCATTGCGAGCTTCCGCGGCTTGCGGGAGAAGACTGCCACTAAAGTCAAAACCGGCGGCCGGCTCAAAATCTCCGGACACGAAGAGGACAACCGCATTTACGAATGCGCCCTAGCCGCCAAAGCCGACTACATCATCACCGAGAACGCGCGGCATTTTCAGAGGCCCTACAAGACCACTGGCATTGTGAACGCTCGCCAGTTGCTCAAGCTTCTGGAAACAGGCCAGGCTTAAGACTTCAATCATCCTTCCACCGTGCTGCACCACTCAAAACGCCACTATCGCTGTCCGGTTTGCCAGCGCCGCTTGCGATCTCTTGCCAGCCTGGAAACCAAGATGGGCGAGCACAAAGGCCCGAAGCGCTGCAAGACCGGCGCGGGCAGCCTCCCTTCCGGCAACAGCTTGTCGATCACGGGAGCAGTCCGCGGGCTGTGAACTGGGGACAATTACGGGACGGGCTGCGTGGAGGAGGCAGGAAGCGCGTCCGCAGCCGGGCCGGGATCTAACGACAGGCTGAAAATCGTCCCGCAACGGGGTTTGAACTGGCAGTCGCGGCTGGCTCCTCCTGCGATGGCCGCGCCGTAGAGATCCCCATTGGCGGCTTGGACCAGGGCCGCGGGACCGTTGCCATCTTTACACGCGGGGTAAGCACCTTGGGAGCAGAGGCTGTACAGGGTGGTCAGCGCGCCATCCGGGGTGATTTTGAAGATGGTCCCACCTTGGCCGTTGGCTCCATAAGATCCGGTTGTCCCGTAGAACTCGCCAGTGGCGGACGAGAGAAACCAAAGTCCAGGAAATGCGCCGTCCGTGCAGTTAGTCTCGGAGCAGAAGCTGTACACCGTAGTCAGCGCGCCGTGCGGGGTGATTTTGAATATCGTGCCATAGTTTCCGTTGGCCCCGCCATAGGTGGTTGTCCCGTAGAAGTCGCCGCCGTCGGCCTGGAATAACTTCCCGGCGGGGTTTTGGCCGTCCGGGCACACGTAGCCAGTTGCGTGTGGGCAGAAACTGTAGAGCGTGGTCAGCGAGTCACTCGGGGTGAAGCGGAAGACGGTTCCCCGGCCATAGTTCCCGCCAACGGTGGTTGTGCCGTAGAAGGCCCCATCGCTAGCCTGGATTAGCCCGGTGGGGCCCTCGCCGTCCGTGCACTTTGGTGGCGGGCTTTGGGAGCAGAAGTTGTATAGTGTCGTCAGTTTGCCGCCTGGCGTGATCTTGAAGATGGTCCCCGCCTCGTAGTCACCGCCGCCATCCGTTATCCCGTAGAAATCCCCATCGGTGGCCTGGATTACCCCCTGGGGGATGGAGCCGTCAGGGCACACGCCAGCCCCCGGGGAGCAGAAGCTGTATAAAACTGTGAGCGCGCCGGACGGCGTGATTTTGTAGATTGTTCCGCCCAAGCCGTTGGCTCCGCCTTGTGGGGTGGTCCCGTAAAAATCGCCGTTGGCGGCCTGGAGCAACCCAGCCTCGGGGTAAAAGCCGTCCGGGCACGCGTTAGGGTAGGTGCCTTGGGCGCAGAAGAGGTGTAGTGTCGTTAGTGAGCCAGTGGGCGTCATTTTGAAGACCGTCCCGCAGCCCTCCCGGCAGCCGGCGGTGCCGCCATACGCGGTGGTGCCGTAGTAGTTCCCACCGGTGGTCAGGAGGAGTGAGTTGGGGGCTACGCCGTGTCCGAACTGTCCGAAATTGTAGAGCGTGGTGAGAGTCTGGGCGGGCAGGGCTGCAACGACTGCCGCGCACCATATGAAAGTAGCGCACACTTTCCTCGCACAGTTCAGTTTGTCCGGCGCGCTAATCATTGGTTTCATGGATGCGCTCCTTTTGTGACACGGATCGGGTATCCCTTCCCGGTGGGTGTCGGACGATTATCTCACAACCACGTCGCCGCAGCCGGTGGCCTGCACCGCTCCCTGACGGTCGCGGCTCTGTAACGGAGGGCTCTGTGGGGGAGCGGTTTCTTCAGTCGGGAATCCCCGAAACGGTTAAGCACGCTTGGACAGGCCAGGAGGCCTGTCCTACCCCACTCTGTGGTAGATTCGTGAAGACCCCACCATGCATGCGATCATCGAAGCCCGCAAAGTGGAAAAATCGTACGGCTCGGAAGGCGCCGGTTTCATCCAGGTGATCGCACCGCTGGACCTGGCGATTTATCCGGGCGAGATTCTCGCGGTGCTGGGTCCTTCCGGCAGCGGTAAATCCACGCTGCTGCGCATACTTACGGGATTGGCGGCGCCCACCGCCGGCGCGGTGATCCATCATGGCCACGAAGTGAACGGACCTTGCGAGAATGTTTCAATCGTGTTTCAAAGTTTCGCCTTGTTCCCGTGGCTGACGGTGCTTGAAAACGTGGCGGCCCCGCTCAAAGCGCGCGGCGTGCCAGCCGCGGAACGCACCGAACGCAGCGTGAAAATTCTGGACACGGTGGGTCTCGACGGCTTTGAGAACGCCTATCCGAAAGAGCTTTCCGGCGGCATGAAGCAACGCGTGGGATTCGCGCGCGCGCTGGTGGTAGAGCCGGAAGTGCTGTTCATGGACGAACCGTTCTCAGCGCTCGATGTGCTCACGGCCGAGAACCTGCGCGGCGAACTGCTGGAGCTTTGGCAGAGCCACAAAATGCCGACGCGCGCGGTCTTCGTGGTGACCCACAACATCGAGGAGGCTGTACTGCTGGCGGACCGTATCGTGGTGCTCGGCAAAAATCCCGCAACCATCCGCACCGATTTCCGTGTGCTCCTGGAGCGGCCGCGCGAGCGCAAAGATGCGCGTTTCACGAACCTGGTGGATTACATATACCGCGTGCTTACGCGTCCCGATCTGGCGCCCGCGCTCCAACCCGTCAGCGCTCCGGTTCCGCATGCCAAGCCCAGGTATCAAATGCTGCCGCATGCACGCCGCGGCGCGATTGCCGGCCTGCTCGAAATGCTGGTGGATCACAATGGCCGCGACGATATGTACCGGCTGGCGGCCGCCTTATCGTTCGAAATCGACGACCTGCTGCCGGTGGTGGATGGCGCGGTGATGCTGGGCTTTGCCAAGGTGGAGGAAGGCGACGTGGAAATTACACCGGCCGGCCGGGCCTTCGCGGAAGCGGACATCTTGCGGCGCAAAGAACTGTTCCGCGCCGCGGCGCTGGACAACATCGCGCTGATTCGCGAGATTACGCGCTCACTCGGGGCGCGCGCCGACCACACGCTGCCCGACGGCGTGTTCGAAGACCTGCTGGATGAGCACTTCAGCGAGGAGGAAGCCAAGGCGCAACTCGAAACGGCCATCGGTTGGGGCCGCTACGCGGAATTGTTCGATCACGATTCCGACACACATCAGTTCTTCCTTCCCGAGGAGGCTCCCGCGGCCTCCGCGCCCAAGGCGGATTCCGATTGAGCATCCGGCCGCTACTTTCGCGCTCTATCGTGGTCGAGCGCACCTGGTCAGTGCTGCTCGATTTGGCGGTGTTCGCCGCGGTGCTGGCGGGCATCGAGGGGCTGCTGGTCATCACCCGGTATTGGTTTAGCGGCGTCACGCCCGCGGCGCATATCTCACAATCGCCGAGCGCGTTGCCGCTGTACGCGTTTTATTCCCTAGTGCGCATTGGCATCGCCTATGTGTTGAGCCTTCTGTTCGCGGTCGGTTACGGCTATGTGGCCGCGTATAACAAATCGGTGGAAGGCCTGATGGTGGCGGTGCTCGACATTTTGCAATCCATTCCGGTGCTAAGTTTTTTGCCGGGTGTGATGCTGGCCATGGTGGCGCTGTTCCCCACCCGGCAACTGGGCGTGGAGTCCGGCGCCATCCTGCTGATCTTTACCGGCCAGGTGTGGAACATGGCGTTCAGCTTCTACGCATCGCTGAAATCCATTCCGCGCGAGCTGCGCGAAGCGGCCCGCATCTACGGCTTCGGCAAATGGCAGCGATTCGTGCAGCTTGAACTGCCGTATGGCGCCATCGGGCTGGTCTGGAATTCCATGGTTTCGGTGGCCGGCGGCTGGTTCTTTCTGATGGCGTGCGAAATGTTCGTGCTGGGCAAGCGCGACTTCCGTCTGCCCGGCCTTGGGTCGTATCTGCAGACCGCGTCGAGCGCCGGAGACACGCGCGCGATCCTATGGGGACTGGGCGCCATGATTGGCGTGATCCTGCTGATCGATCAGTTAGTGTGGCGGCCGGCCATCGCCTGGTCGGACAAATTCAAATTCGAGCAGGTGGAAAGCAGCGCGCAACCGCAGTCCGCGGTGCTCAATCTGCTGCGCCGCTCCAACGTGCTGGAGCGCTTCCGCACGGCGGTGATGGCGCCGTTGGCCGAGCGCCTCAGCTTGCATGCGGCGCGCCGCGCGAGCGTTTCCGAAACGCCCCATGCGCCGCCATCGCGATGGAAGTTCGTGGCTTCCATGTTCGTGGGAGCGCTGTTGGGCGGAGCCATCCTGTATGCGCTGTGGGCCGCGGCCATGACGCTGAAGACGCTCACCAGGCCGGAGCTGATTTCCACGCTCGAAGGCGCGGCCGCCAGTTGGGCGCGGGTGATCGCCTCGTTGTTGATTGCGGCGGCCTGGACCATCCCCGCCGGCGTGGCCATCGGGTTCAGTCCGAAACTGGCGCGTATCGCGCAGCCCTTCGCGCAGGTGGCCGCCTCGGTTCCGGCGACGGCGCTGTTTCCGGTGCTGCTACTGGGGATCATTCGCCTGGGGGGGGGATTGGGGGTGGGATCGATCCTGCTGATGCTGCTGGGCACGCAATGGTATGTGCTGTTCAACGTAATTGCGGGCGCCATGGCCATTCCCACCGATTTGCGCGAAGTGGCGGATGTGTTTCGCTTTCCGAGATGGGAGCGCTGGCGCACTGTGATTCTGCCCGGGATTTTTCCGTACCTGGTGACGGGCATGGTGACGGCTTCGGGTGGCGCGTGGAACGCCAGCATCGTGGCCGAGTATTTCCACCTGAAGGGGCGGACGCTGCAGACTGTGGGCCTCGGCGCGCAGATCAGCTCCGCGACGGATTCCGGCAATTGGGATTTGCTGCTGCTGTCGACCATCGTGATGGCGGCGCTGGTGGTGGCCGTGAACCGGTCGGTCTGGCGGCCGTTGTACCGGCTGGCGCAGACGCGGTACAAGCTGGAGGGGTGAGCGGCAATTGCGAGCGACGTGTAACCCGTCTTTGCCACGTGCCAACCAGCGGGGTAGTGTCTGAGAGGTGCGTTGACGATTTTCGGCGGGGGTTGACGCGGTGAGCCGGGTGTGCATTCAGTAGCAGTGCGACTTGTACCAATCAAGCAACTCCATGTCCTCAAAGGAAACCTCGGACACGGTTTGCTCTTTACGCTCTCACTGAGCACTTCGCATCCCTTCTGGTTTTTGTCAGCGTCGCGCAGAGATTTTACACGCTGGCCAAATTGGGCCGGCAGAACCAGCAGCAACACGATAGCTCCAAGGATAATCAGACAGCCCACCAGAATTTTGCTGTCGTCTCTTTGCGGCGCTCCGAAGCGATCTGATCGCGCGCCTCGACGGGCGCTTTCTCTTCATCGTAAATGCGCCGTCGCTCTTCAGGCGTCGGGGCCATCGGGACTACTGTAACGGAGTCGAGCGGGCGTGGTAAGGGCAACGCGATCTAACTAATCAGGCGGACCCAGACACGGTATAGCCACGGCTTCGCCTAAGATTTTTAAACGCTCGGTCATCACCGAAATCGTCCAGGCCCTCTACTCCATGGACACTGGACCGGTGTCTGTCTCGGTAGCGCCCTTCTTAGCCAGTGTGGCCTTGAACGCTCGTTCTCCCGGACTCACCAGTCGCCACGCCTTGCCGCTTCGCATGATCGTTCCACGCTTTGTCGGGACACCGAGCACCTTCGTTTTGGGTTTGGGCATGGGCGGCACTATAGCACAATTCGTGCAGAATTCGACTGTCGCGCCGTGATGGCGGAGGCTGTGGTGAAGGGGGTGGCGGCAGTCGCGGTGGTGGTGGGTTCGGGGCGGCGGTGCTGGCCTTGGCATTGGGGGCCAACTCTTACGAAGCCAATCTGGGTCAGCCATGCTGATCACTCAGGTGATAAAGCGCAAACACGCGATCTTGCCATTTAGCCATTAACTTTTCATCGTTTGGTGCGTTGGTTGTTGCGAGTTCTGAAGCTTCCTTTTCACTGGTGGTGATTCTCTCTGACTGCTCCTCCGCGTCGGCATCATATACGTGGTTCCAAAGACGGTTATAATCTGAACCTATCTGTTTCCACAATCCATGTAGCTTCGCCATTGTTGTAATCTTGCTATCCAGATTAACTGACACTGCATAGGCATTTATTACAGCTACCACAACGGCTAGCCCTACAGGCACCCATTCTGAAGATTTTGCTATGACCGTCGCGGCGGCGCCGGAAGAAAGGAAAAAAGACAGTCCGGTAATCCACTGTTTTCGGCTCGCATATCGGGAGGCTAGATCACCAAAGTACAATGACCGTGTTTCGGCTGCGAGCATGTCATCCCATACGCGCCTGATTTGGAAATCGTTGAGGACTGGAGAGCGTCCCCCAGCCTCGATGATACCAATTCAGGCCAGCAGTTCCTTCACGAACATCAGGCACCAGCCGATCGTGCGGGGGCACGGCGCAGCGATCGCCGTCAAGGTCGAAACGGCAACGCCGGGAAGCTACGACTTCATCGAAATGCCGCTCCCTCCAAGGTCCGGCAGCCGTGCGGGCCGCCGGTAAACGGACCGCACTGGGTAGCCCTCGCTCAACTGCTGCGCCTATCCGGATTTCCAATCCACCACCCGCAACCCTGGAACGCGCGAAAATTCAGCCGCGTTGTTCGTTACCAGGGTGGCTGCGCGACTGACGGCCGTTCCGGCGATCAGCACATCCAGAGGTCCCATGGTCGCGCCACGCTTCTCTAGCTCGAAACGGATGCCGGCTGCGGCGTGCGCGGCGGCGGAATCGAAAGGCACGTGTTGGATGTGTTCAAGTCCGGCTTCCAGTTCACGGCGGCGCCGGGCGGGGAGTCTTGAGCGAAGGCTTCCGTATTCCAGTTCGCAAATCACGATCGCCGGTATGGCCAACTCGCCCCGCGAAGCGCTTTGGATGCGCGCCACGATCGCCGGGTCGCCCTTCAGGTAGTGAATCATGACGTTCGTATCCAGGAGTGTCAATCGAGGGTCTCCCGGGGAACGTCTTTACCGTAGCCTTTGCGCAACTGGGCGGCATCGGGGAAGTCCGCAAACGATCCGGCGAGGGCCAGAAACTCGGGCGGCCAGGAGGTTTCCACGGACTTGGTGACGCGCTCCGCCACCCACTTGCTGACGCTTACCTTGGCCGCTCTGGCTGCCTTGCGGACGCGCCGCTCCGTGTCGTCGTTAAGGTAAATGGTCAGGTGCGCCATGCATGTAGTATATCATGTACCACATATGCAGACTGCCGGGACAGGCCCGGAGGCCTGTCCTACCCGGTCAATACGCGTCGTTGGTCGCACGGTTGAACTGCAGGGCGTGATAGGTGCACAGATTGCGGCCCAGCAGATAATCCTGATGGGTGCCATCCGCGTATCCCACGCGAAAATCGTACACGCATGCGGTCCGGTAATCCAGGAAGTAGACCACTGTGCCGGCGGCGCTCACCAGCGTGCCCTCGCCCAACACGTCGTTGCCCCAGGCCTCGCTGGATCCATGCACCGCTACGCGAAAGCTGGTGATGTTGCGGCCCGTATTGTTGAGTAGCCAGAAGTTCCGCCGGTCGGCCGAGCTGGAGCATGTGGCCACAGCCAGGAGCGCTACCGCGGCCACAAGAGTCGTTCGAATTCGTTTCATTGTTTCCCCCTCTGAGTAGGACAGGCCTCCTGGCCCGTCCGCGTTCCTACATCTACCTACAGCGCGGCAGGCGGAAATCGGATCAAAAAAAACTGCTCCGAACAAAGCGGGACGGGGGTGTTTTATCCACAAGCAATTCAACGCAAGCGTCTCGCAACTGTAACAAAAGACGCCGCCATAATCTTGAGGAAAACCGCCTTCGACAGCCAAAATTCATTTGACTGTAACGGCGATTCGAGGCAACATGACATTTGGTTCCAAGAGGTTCGAGGAACAGCGAGCCGAACGGAAGCGAAGCGAGCCTGGAACGTTGATCCGCCGCATTAACTATTCCAATAGAGCAGGTGGCGGGGAGCGAAGGGCCATCGGACGCATTCGGGAGGCGAGCCTCTCGATCGGTAGCCGGTAGGAAGCGCAGATCCGGAAGGGAACAAAAAGCCCTGAAGGGGAGCCCAGGATCGGAAGCCGGTTGAGATTGCCGGGTGGGAGCCAGGAAACGGGTTTACGGCATCGATCTCGCCCTCGCCGGGGCTAACCGGAGAGAGCGAAGGAGCCGGAAGCCGAACGGACTTGGCGAAAATTCGGCAAGGTATCGAAGCGGTAGGCCAGGAACTTCGACCTGGAACGGTAGCCTGGAAACGGGTTGCCGGTACAACGAAGCGAAAGGCGGCCGCGAGATGCGGGTTCCAGCCGGATCGAGCATCGGCGACCTGCGAAGCGTTAATCCGTCGTTCTCAAAAGGGGCGGCGGACAGCCGAGCAGTCACCGCCAGTCGTCTGGTTGCAATGCTCCGAGCCGTGCATGCCGGCGTCGGATGGGGCTGAGCTTCGGATCACTTGGAACCAATTTTTTTTGGCACGGTCCTCGGGCTGCGGAAAAAGGTGCAAGGGGACCGCTCCCTTACGGTCGCGGCTCGGTAGGTTGTTGGCTTCTGAGCCGCGCGCATAAGCAAGCGGTTCCGGACTTTTTCCGCAACCAGTGACAGGCCAGGAGGCCTGTCCTACTCGCCCCGTCCACGCTCCCGCCAACGATTGAAGCTGAACCTCTCCAGACGCGGCCGGAACGACACAAAATTGTGACGGCAATACTCACAGCGCCAGGGATGCGCGCCCAGCGTGATCAGAAACCTCATATAAACGCTGGGCCAATATTGTTCCTCGGTCCACACGTTCAAGTCCATGCGCAAACACTTCGGGCAACGGCTGTGAGTGAGCACGGATAAGTCCCAGGTGCGCGCCACAAAACGGGCGCTGCAATCGCCGCAGCGCAGCGGAGAGATACCTACTAAGTCGCGCAGTCTCTCGCGAAAACCCCGGCAACGGCTGACGCGCAGATAGCGGCTGCCGCAGTTGGGACAACTTACCGTCATAAGTGTGCAGCCGGCATCTCCTTGTGGCGCGCGACGTAGGCGTCCACGTAGGCTGCGAATGCTTGCGACAACGCGCCGCGGGCCGGACCGGAATGGGGGATCGCGCGGCCTTCAATTTCCATCACCCGCAAAAGATTACGGGTGGTGGATGTGATAAAGATTTCGGCGGCGTTCTCCAGGTCCGCGGGCAGGAGATCCCGCTCTTCGATCCGGAAACCTGGCACGTGGATTTCGTCGAGCAACAACTCTCGGGTGATGCCAGGCAGGCAACCCGAGGTGAGGGGCGGTGTCCACACATGGTCGCCCTGGGCCACAAAGATATTCGCCGACGTGCACTCGGCAACATGCCCATGCTCGTTTAACAGAATCGTTTCGTCGAAGCCGCGGCGCTGCGCCGCTTCCAGCCACGCAAGATTCATGCCCCACGATAGAATCTTGGCGCCGGCAAAGTCACCCGCCGCATAACGCGCGCGCGGCGTGTAACAGAGGCGCACTCCGTGGCCCCATTCCTTGGTCGCCGAAGTGAGCGCGATCAGATCGCTGGAGCGGCCGATGCCCGGACCTTCCCAAATTCCGCCGGTATTGCGTACGACGACCACGCGCAAGGTGGCGTGGCGCGTCTGATTGGCCTCCACCAGTGCGAGCAGTTTGGCGCGCATCTCGGCGGGGTCCGTGGGCATGCTGACGCGCAACAATTCCGCGTCTTTATGCATGCGCGCCCAGTGGCGCTCGAAGGCGAACAGCACGCCATCCACCACGCGAATGGTGCTGAACACGCCCCAACCGGAGAGCAATCCAACTTGTCCCGGCGCCAGCAACTTATCGGAGGCTTCCCGGATTTCGGAATTGTGGAGGACAAAACGATGCACAGTGTTTTATTTTACCGCTTTGGGGCAGGCGGACTTGCGATATGATTAGACAATTCCCGAATAAGGAGTCCGCAAATGCCCGCCATTCGCAACGTGCTCGTTTTTTTGATCGCGTTTTTTCCATTGAGCGCTCAAGAGCCATCGCCCATGCCGCCCGAAACGCCGTCCGCCATCGGCGAGAGCGGCCTGCTTGGCCGCATGGGGTCCGGATTCTCGTCGCAGCCGCAGGCTTTTGACAAAGTAATCACCAAGGACGCTAAGTCGAAGACCGGCGTGTTTACCGTGCATGAGGTAAAGGAGAAATATTATTACGAAATTCCGAAGACCGAGCTGAATAAGGAGTTTCTGTTGACCACGCAGATGGCGCGGACCACTCTGGGCGTAGGATACGGCGGACAGTTTCTCTCCGAGCGGGTGGTGCGATGGGAACGCGCCGCCAACAAGATCAACCTGCGCGAAGTGAATTACGAGGTAGTGGCCGATCCGAAGACTCCTATCTCGCTGGCGGTGAAGGCGGCCAACAACGACACCATCGTCATGAGTTTCCCGATCGCCGCGTTTGGCAAGGAACCGGGGAAAGAGAAAGACAAAGGCAAGGACGCGGATAAAGATAAAGACAAAGACAGCGAGGAAGCCGAAGCTGCCGACAAAGACGAGCAGACGCCCGAGAAGCCCGCGGCGGGTGAGAAGCCGGCGAAAGACGTCGCGGGAGAGAAACCGTCGAAGGACGCCGCGGCCAAGCCGCCCGCCAAGGGAGCAGCCGCCAAGCCCGCCCGCGAGTACAAAGAAACCGGCCGCGAGCCTTCCATTGTGATCGATGTTACCCGCCTGTTTACCAGCGATGTATTCGAGCTAAGTGCGCGCCAACGCCTGGGCGCCAGCGGCATGGACTCCAGCCGTTCCTATATCGAGCGCATTTCGCCGTATCCGGAGAATATCGAAGTAGAATCGACGCACACTTACACCCGCATGGCGACGCCCCCCGGCGCTACCGTGCGCACCGAGAACTTATTCGGCGGCGCGATGCGGCCGGGCAGCGCCACCGTGGTGCTGCATCACAGTATGGTGAAGCTACCCGAGCATCCTATGACTCCCCGGCTGTTCGATGAGCGGGTGGGTTACTTCACGGTGCGACAGATAGATTACGGCCGCGACGAGCAGCGCGCTCCCAAGCGTATCTACATCACGCGTTGGCGCCTGGAAAAGAAAGATCCGAGCGCGGCCGTTTCCGAACCGGTGAAACCTATCGTTTATTACATCGACGCGGCTACGCCGGCTAAGTGGGTGCCTTACATGAAAGCCGGTGTGGAAAGCTGGCAGACCGCCTTCGAAGCCGCGGGATTCAAGAACGCCATCGTTGCGAAACCGGCGCCCACTCCAGAGGAAGATCCTAATTTCAGTCCGGAAGATGTGCGCTATTCGGTGATCCGATGGCTGCCTTCCACCATCGAGAATGCGGTGGGGCCGCATGTCTCCGACCCGCGAACGGGCGAGATCCTGAACGCGGATATCCAGTTCTATCACAACGTGATGAACCTGCAGCGCGATTGGTATTTCCTGCAAGTGGGGCCGCTCGATCCGCGCGCGCAGAAGCTGCCGCTGCCGGACGATCTGATGGGCCGGCTGATCGAATTTGTGTGTGCGCATGAAGTGGGTCATACGCTAGGCTTCCAGCACAATATGAAGGCCAGTTCCATGTATCCGCAAGATAAGATCCACGACAAAGAGTGGGTGAAGAAGATGGGGCACACACCGTCGATTATGGATTACGCGCGCTTCAATTACGTCGCCCAGCCGGAGGACGGTATTGCATTGGAAGACTTAGTGCCGCGGGTCGGGCCGTACGATGTTTGGGCCACGCATTGGGGCTATCAACCGATCCAGGACGCTAAGACGGCCGACGACGAAAAAGACACGCTGGATAAGTGGGCGCGCGAGCAGGACGAAACGCCCTGGTTCCGTTTTTCGACGCCAGGTTCGGCGGGTTCCGATCCGGGTGAACTGACCGAGGCCGTGGGCGATGCCGATGCGCTGAAATCCACCGCGGCCGGCGTCAGGAACCTGCAACGCGTGGCGAAAATGATGTTGACCGCCACCAGCACGCAGAAGGGCGATCCTTATGAAGATCTATCGGAGTTATACGGACGCATGCTGGGCCAATGGACGCTCGAGATGAATCACGTGGCCGCGCTGGTGGGCGGGTTCGATTCGCAGCAGAAGAACGTCGGACAGCATGGCGTGATCTTTACACCAGTGGCCAAGACGCGCCAGGCCGCCGCGGTGGCGTTCCTGAATGACAACGCTTTCGCCACGCCGCAATGGGCTATCGACAAAGAGATCCTGCGGCGCATCGAACCGCTGGGCGCCATCAACCGGGTGGGCAATGCGCAGCGCTCCATCCTCACCAATCTTTTGAATAGCGCAAAGTTTGCCCGCTTGATCGAGCAGGAAGCGTTGGATGGATCGGCGGCGTACAAGCCGGCGGATTTTCTGGTCGCGGTGCGGCATGGCGTTTGGCATGAGGTAGAAGGCACGCCGGCGCCGATCGACGCTTACCGCCGCCAGTTACAGCGCAGTTATCTCGACTTAGTAAATGCGAAGCTGAATGGACCGGGCATGGTTCTGCCGGTGGGATTGCCGGCGGGATTTCCCATCGCCATGTTCGCTTCAAGCGGCGACGAGAAGCCCTATTACCGCGGGGAATTGCACGTGCTGAATACACAAATTGTGGCCGCCATCGCCCGCACCACCGACCGCGGCACGCGCGTACATCTGGAGGCGGCGCGCGATCAGATTGCCAGGATTCTCGATCCGAAATTCAATCAGGGCGGAGGCCCGGGCGCGGCCGAACTGCGCATCTTTGCGGATCGTTTGTGGGGGCTGCCATCGCCTGCCGACACCGATCTGAACTCTTCCGGCCTGCAGATTGAGGACTGTTGGCCCGATTATGAAATCAAACCGTAATCCATGACCGATCTTTGTCGCATAGGCGTAGCCATCGGGGGAGACCTGCTGGCGAAGTTCGATACTCTGATTGCGGAGCGCGGATACACCAATCGCTCGGAAGCGTTCCGCGATCTGATCCGCAACGAACTGGTGCAGGAGGCCTGGAAGCAGTCGGATTCCGATGTTTTCGGAACCGTGACGCTGGTTTACGACCATCACGCGCGCCTGCTGCCCGAGAAGCTCACCGAACTGCAACATCAATATCACACGGCGATTGTTTCGGCGCTGCACGTGCATCTGGACCACGACAATTGCCTGGAAGTGGTGCTGGTGAAGGGCAAGGCGCCGCTTGTGCAGAAACTTTCGAACGCGCTGATTGCCATTAAGGGCGTGAAGCACGGGCGCTTCACTGTGACTACGTCGGGGCAGGATCTGCCATGAAGCGCCGTGAGGGCATGCCGCGATCCGATTGGTATTCGGACACCGATCCACGGGCGCTGGAGGTGTTTTTGGAGTGCCACCGGAAAATGAGCGCGTCGCAGAAGGTGAATACCATTCTCGAACTGTCCGAGATGGTATTCGAAATGGCGAAGGCGGAAATTCGGCGCCATAATCCCGGTATCGGCGAGCGTGAGGTGTTGCTGCGTGCGGCGGCGCGGCACCTGGATCGCGATACCATGATACGCGCCTATGGATGGGACCCCGAGGGATCCCGCGGGTGAGTGGCTTTGGCGGCGCAGTGAAGGCGCTGATCGAGGCGCTCGGCCGGAGCGGCGTTCCGTATCTGATCGGCGGCTCGGTGGCCAGCGGCGTGCACGGTATTCCCAGGACATCGCTGGACGCCGACCTGGTGGCTGACATGGCTCCCGCGCAGGTTCCCCGGTTCATTCGCGAGTTGCGCGGCGAGTTCTATGCGGACGAAGACATGATTCGCGAGGCACTCGAATCCGGGCGATCCTTCAATCTGATTCACTTAGCGAGCACTTATAAGCTCGATATTTTTCCGCTTTTATCCGATCCCTTCGCGCAGTCACAATTTGCCCGGCGTGAGATTCGCGATATTGATTTAGGCGGCGTGACGCTCGCCGTGCCGATGGCTACGGCCGAGGATACGCTGCTGATGAAGCTGGTGTGGTATCGCATGGGTGGCGAGGTTTCCGAGCGGCAATGGAACGATGTGCTTGGCATCGTCGGCGTGCAGCGGGAGCGCTTGGACCGCGAGTATCTGCGGCATTGGGCGACGCAGTTGAAGGTGAGTGATCTGCTCGACGAAGTGATGGCGGCGTGAGTTGTTAGGCGCGCTCTCCTGGCGGCCTACGAGGCCGCCGCAGGCAGGGTGCCTGCCCCACATTAACGGTGGACGATATTGGAGTATGCCGATTCGCCTTTAGCGTTGGCCGCGCGCACGCGGTAACTGACTACGCCACGCGGGGCGGACGCATCGGCGTACTGCGAGTTGGAGCTGGGCTGGGTCGCGATGCGCGTCCACGGGCCGGAGTTGCCCGCGCGACGCTCGACAATCGCACTTACTGGATCGCCGCCGTGCATCTGCCAGTTAAGCGCTACTGCGTCGCCGGTCAACGTAGCGGTTAAAGAGCTGGGCGCTTCCGGCAACACCGGCCAATCGAAGTAATCCCGATCGGCGATGGCCATCACGCTATCGTGCACAGGCACATGCGCAAACACATCGCCCGATGCCGGCTTGTGAATCGGTTCGATCGCCCCTGTCAGCACGTCGATCGACACCGGATGACGGATGCCGGCGTTCGAAATGGTCAGATCCGCGTACGCCGTGATGGTCTTCTGGGGAGTGCTGTGCGCCGCCAGCCAGTAGGCCACGATGGGCTTGCCGGTCTTAGCGCGAAAACCATACGCCTGGAACGGCTGCGATTTGTCGTGTAGGGCAGGGAAGTCCGCTGCCGTGATTTTGATCGCGGGATCGAAGCGCGTGTCCGCAAATAGCGCATTCGTATTCTGCAGCGTGTAATACACGGGCCGTGGCGTGAAATCGTCCGGCAGATAGCGCAGCCCGTGGATCATGCCGAAATCGTCATACTCGTTGCCATCGGTGGCGGCGGCAATCAGCCAGACGAAGGTGCGCACGCCGCGCGCCCAGTTATACACCAAGCCGCGCGGAATGTACTTGGCTTGCACCGATTCATCGGAGCCGGTCCAAGCGGGGATGGAATTGAATTCATCGTCCCAGAACGGGATGTCCGGCCGGATGCCTTTGTAGCCGCGCACTAAGTCGCGTAACTTAGCGGGCGACTCGGGGCCATAAGCGCCCGAGTCCATGGCTTCCGGATTTACGTTCCTGCCATAACCGGGGTAGGTGTGATATGCGAAGACATCGATGCCGGCGGCGCAATCGCAGGCATTGAGCGCCCGCCGCGCGAAATCGCGCGTGGGATCGGCCTGGCCTCCATAGATGACCTTGGCTTCCGAATCGGCGGCATGCACGGCGGGGATGAAAGCCTTCAGCAGGCGGCCGTAGTCCTGGGGGCTCGGCTGGGGATTCCAATAATCGATATCCTGCTCGTTCCACAACGCGTAATAGTGAATGCGGCCGCGGAAGTGACTCACCACAAACTTCACATAGTTCACGAAGGCGGCGATCTGCGCGGGCGTCTTCGGTGGCCAGAAGACGGAATACAAGCTGCGGTCGGGATTGTGAAAACCGCCCGGCGCGGGCATGATGGCATCCGGCAGTTTCCCAGCGGGCGCAGTATACATCGGATTGCCGTAGAGCAACTGCACTTGAACCTGGATGCCGTTATCCACCAGCGAATCGACGTAATCATCCAGGCCGGGTGGGACGGCCAGCACTCCGCGCTTCTGCTCGATCCAATCCCAGCTTGTGTAGTCGGAGCTGTTTTCGTATTGGCCGATGCGAATCCAGCTTACGCCGGCGTCGAACATGCGGGTCCACCAGTGGCGGTCCCAGGGCAGATAGGGATCGCGCGGGAGGTCGGAATTGATGCCGAATCCATCCTGGATTTGGGAAGAGCGTTTGGGTGGTATGCGATTTTGGGCGGAGAGGGGCAGGATGGCGAGGCAGAGAATGCCGGCCGCGCGCAAGATGGGAAAGCGATTGGACATGGCGGATCACCGTTCCCGCGGCGTGATGAATTTGAGGCGCGCGGGTAGGGCTGGGGGCACGGTTTTCGCGACCTTACAGACCAGTTGCAGCGATTCGACGGCCGCGACCACCCGCGTCATCGATTTATCTTTGTCCATGCCCGTGAGTACGGCCACCTGCCAGGTAGGGAAGAAGAATTCCAGCACGCGTACGGTTTCGCCGCCGGCATCGAACGAGACCATCAGCTCTTCGTCTTCTTTGAGCGCCTTTTGCATGGCCTGCAATTGCGCCAGCATGGCCGTGCCGGGATTCTCGGGGCGCGGCGGCGCGGCGGGAGGATTAACCGCGTTACGAATCGCCTGCGACGCGATCTGTTTGGTGAGGTCGCCTAGGGCCATCAGGCTGATGCTAACATTTCCGGGCTCGCTCGCGGGTGCTTAGCCATTCCGGCGAACCCGCTCCCTGACGGTCGCGGCTCAGTAAGCCCCGCGAAATCATTCCGTCCGTTACCGAGCCGCGACCGTCAGGGAGCGGTCACTTGCCTCCGAATCCCAAAACGGTTAACCCGCCGCCCAAAGCGCGCCAGTTGTGTTATCCTATATTCCGTAACCAAAACGAGATAAAGAGAAGACAAGGAGCAACCTCTCGAGCATGGCACTGGCGACGGAAATCAAACGTAAAGTCATCGTTGGAAATCAGCGCGGTAAAGCTGATACCGGATCGCCGGAGGTCCAGATCGCCCTGCTCAGTGAGCGCATCACGCAGCTTACGGAACATTTCAAGACCCATCAGAAGGACCATTCCTCACGAAAGGGCCTTTTGACTATGGTCGCCAAGCGGCGGCGGATGCTCAGATATCTTCGGGATACCGATCCCGACCGCTATAAGTCGCTTCTGCTCAAGCTCGGCATTCGCCGCTAGCTGGTCCCCCCGGTGGGGCCGCTTCGTCCTGTCAACTCCAGTCTCATTCGGTCCGGTCATGGCGATCGGCCCAATTTCGTCATTGGCTGCCCATTGTGGGAGCCGAGGCTTGGAGAATTTAAATGTCACACACAGTTGAAATCGATCTGGGAGGCCGCCAGATCACCCTCGAAACGGGTAGAATGGCCAAACAGGCGAACGGCGCCGTTGTCGTTCGCTGCGGCGATTCCGTGGTGCTGGTTAGCGCCTGCATGTCCGAAGAGCCGAAGCCGAATGCCGGCTTCTTCCCTCTTACGGTCGATTATCGCGAATATACTTACGCCGCCGGAAAAATTCCGGGTGGCTTCATCAAACGCGAGGGCCGTCCCTCGGAAAAAGAAATCCTTACCAGCCGGTTGATCGACCGGCCGATTCGTCCGCTGTTTCCGGAGGGATTTTTGAATGAAACCCAGATCATCGCCATGGTGCTCTCCGCCGATCCCGAGCAGGATCCCAATTCGCTCGCGGTGGTCGGCGCCGGCGCCGCCCTGGCCATCTCCGATATTCCCTTTCATCACGTGCTCGGCGGCGTCCGCGTAGGCATGGTGAATGGCGAATACGTCGCCAACCCCACCTACTCCGAAGGCCGCGAGTCCAAGCTGAACATCGTGGTCGCCGCCACTGAAAACGGTATCGTTATGGTGGAAGCGGGCGCCCAGCAGGCTTCCGAAAAGGAGGTCGTCGGCGCCATCGATTTCGGCCACAACTGCTGCAAAAAGATCGCCGCCGCCATCAACGAACTGGTTGTCAAAGTCGGCAAGCCCAAGCGTGTTTTCGAAGCCAAGCCGCTCGACCAGGCGCTCTATGATCAAATCGCCGCGCAAGCCCGCGAGCCGCTCATCGACGCCCTGAACACCCAGAAGTACCCCAAGCTCGAAAGCTACAGCCGCGTCGCCGATCTGAAGAAGCAGGTCCTCGAAGCGCTGTCCGACGAGCAGAAGGACGAGGGCAAGAAGATCTTCGAAGCCCTCAAGGAGCGCATCTTCCGCGACGAAATGCTGAAGCACCACCGCCGTCCGGATGGCCGCGCCTTCGATCAGATCCGCCAGATCACCATCGAAACCGGCGTCCTGCCGCGCACCCACGGTTCGGCGCTGTTCACCCGCGGCGAAACGCAAGCCCTGGTCACTCTTACGCTCGGCACCAAGGACGATGCCCAACGCATCGAGCTTCTGGAGCCCGGCGAGGCATCCAAGCGCTTCATGCTGCACTACAATTTCCCGCCGTTCAGCGTCGGCGAAGTGGGCTTCATGCGCGGTCCCGGCCGCCGTGAAATTGGCCACGGAGCCCTCGCCGAGCGTTCCCTGCTGCCGCTCATCCCCGCCGAAACCGCTTTCCCGTACACTCTCCGCGTGGTCAGCGACATCCTGGAATCCAACGGTTCCAGTTCCATGGCTACCGTCTGCGGCGCTTCTCTCGCCTTGATGGATGCGGGCGTTCCCATGACCGCACACGTGGGCGGCGTCGCCATGGGCCTTGTTAAGGAAGGCGACAACTACGCCATCCTCACGGATATCGCCGGCGCCGAAGATCACTACGGCGATATGGATTTCAAAGTCGCCGGCACGCGCGATGGCATCACCGCTTTACAGATGGATATCAAGGTGCCCAACGTCACCGCGAAGATCATGACCGAGGCCCTGGAACAGGCCCGCCACGGCCGCCTGTATATCATCGGCAAGATGGAGGAGGCCATCGCCCAGCCGCGCGCCAACATGTCGCAATACGCGCCGCGTATTTACACCATCAACATTCCGACCGATAAGATCCGTGACGTCATCGGACCAGGCGGCAAGGTGATTCGCGGCATCATCGAGCAGACCGGCGTGAAAATCGACGTCGATGACGATGGCACCGTGCATGTCTCTTCGGCCGACGAAGCCGCCGCCAACAAAGCTCTGCAGATCATCGGCGACATCACCGCCGTAGCCGAAGTCGGGAAAACCTATCTCGGCAAGGTGGTGCGGCTGGTCGATTTCGGGGCGTTTGTCGAAATCTTCCCCGGCACAGACGGCCTGCTGCACATCAGCGAGATCGCCGAAAATCGCGTGCGTGAAGTGCGCGACGAGTTGAAGGAAGGCGACCAGATCCTGGTCAAAGTCCTGGCGCTCGAAGGCAACAAGATCAAGCTCAGCCGCAAAGCCGTCCTGCGCGAGCAGCGCGAAAAGCTGAAGACCAAGTAGGACAGGCCTCCCGGCCTGTCCACTCTTGGTCAAAAGAAATCCGCGGGATCAAACTCGCAGGGAGTCGGAATGCTATCCTCCGAGAACGCCTCGCCCGCCCTGTACTCGGCCGCGTGAATCCTGCCCGCGATGAGCGCATGCCGCACGACCGCTTTGCGCTTCGGAAACGCCACCCAAACGGCCCTGCTTCCGCCGCGAAGGTATTGATCGATCTTGAGGTCCAATTCCTCGGCTGTATTAGCTGGCGACGCGACTTCGATGGCCACCAGCGGCGCGCCGATTAGGTATTCATCCGCTTTCGCAGTCTTGAGCCTGGCGTCTTCGACTACGGCCACATCGGGTTGCCGCACGACGTCGGGCGCGAGCAAAAAACCGGCTTCGGAAAAAACCGTCAACCCTTTCCCTTGCAGTGCCAAGGATAGACGATCGTAAATCTTTTTCGCGGTAAGCGTATGGGCGTATTTTGGCGGCGGCATCAGAATTACCCGGCCATGATCGAATTCCTGTTTGCCCGGGCTGTCCGGCAACCTCAAGAACCGTTCCAATGTCACCAGCCCTTCGGCTACCGTGCTCATAGATCCCTATGAAGATGATGATAGCGGATTCCTAGGGATCGCGCGAGCCGCCTCTATCAGGTGCCGAGGGCCGTCCCAGACCTAGAGACGGCCGCAGCTGCGGCCTGCCCCCCGGCTCGGCGCTCGCCCAGTCCGACGAAATCGTTGAGAGCGTCTGCCAGTTTTTCGGCCCTGAACTCGATAAACTCGTCGTACGCTTTTAAGAGATCCTCGCGGGCGATGAAAAACAACTGAGTCGACGCCCACTCCCTTTGGTTTGGTTTTAGCGACCGCCAGACGTCGAACGGGTCGCGGCCGGTCAGCTCCGCGTTGTCCGCCTGGGAAAGAATCGCGTAATTGGCCACGGTGTTCACCCTTTCGAGTGGGTAGTCCCGATCTTGCATCAACTCCCTTGGAAACACGTGGTGGACTCCAAGAGGATCGCTGGCGAGCCCGTCGTGCAAAACGTCCTTCAGTGGGCGTCCACTCGGCCAACTTCGCGCATCCTTGGAGTAGAGGTACGCAAGGTAAATTTGCATCAGAGAGGAATACATTCCCGACGCGGTGCGAATATCCTCCTTTTTGATCCGATACAGCCGATTCTTCGGAATCTTCTCGAACAAGGCGCGCGCACGGCGCGTTCGGTCGCCGGTGGCGCCGCGCACCGCCTTCACGTACGAATCGACTGTAGTTTCCGTCGTCCCGCGGAAGAGGCTTCGCAGTCCAGCCACCAGAAGGTAGCGCCTTACGAGATCGGCGTCCTTTCCACGCAGCGACGCGTTGCTGGTATTTGCCAGCAGGTAAACCACCGGTATCAGTGCCATTGTCGACGGCAACCAGCGCCTGGTCGTCCACCCGACGTCATTCCCGACGAATTGAATCGTGGCACGTAGCGCTTGCTCGGTGCGCCGCCACGAGGCCTCGATCTCGCCAGTGTCGGCGGCCCAACTGTTGGGGAGTTTGGAGAACCTGCAACTGTGCCGGTGCACCGTGACGAGCATGCGCAGAAGAAACACGAAGTTGATGCCGAGAGCGCGCATCTCCTTCTCTGCGACGACGGCACGCATCGGCTCGACGATTTTCCTGGTGGCTTGCGAGGCGAGCCTAGCGCCTGCGACATCCCCAGTCGACAGCGAAGTCCCTCCTTTGTTGAGCCTTGAGAAGAGCTCGAACGCATGCTCCTCTTGGTCGTCGGTGAATACCTCATATCCAGCGTCGCGCGCAAGCATGGTGGCCACTCTTTGCAGCCGCGTGCGATAAACGTCAACCTGAGCTCCTTTGACGAGCCTTCCGTGGTCTTTGAGAGTTTGAATTATCCGTTCGATGGCCCTTAGGTAGGCGGTGTCATCGGGGGAACACGTCACTATGTCGGAGAGCGGAACGATGAGGGCGTCGCCAGCCTCGATGCGCTTCGCGATCGTTCGCTTCATCGTACCCAGATAAAAGGTCTCGTTCTCCAAGTCGAAAAAGCCACGCTGTGATAACTCACCCTCGGCCTCTCCCTGGATCGCGAGGGACAAACTCGTCAATCTTTGTTGGCCGTCCAATAGGAACCCGTAGAAACCATCGGGCGGCCTTCCCGCGGGTGCGCCGACCCTCGCCTTTGTGGAGGTGATCACCCTCCGTCCGCCACACGTAGAAGGATCCAATTGGCCAACGCTTATAAAGGGAGTCGAGCAGCTTGGTGACTTTCTTGGCTTTCCAAACATAATCTCGCTGCATCAATGGCAGCCTAATATCGCCGCTGTCAAATCGCTGAACCAAGTTGCCCACTGTCAGGCCCATAAGATGCATATTAACCCAGAAAGCACGACGCCACAAACCGCGAGCCAAGCGGACGCGACAGGCACGGGCGACGGCATCACCGCCGTGCAGATGGATATTAAGGTGCCCAACGTCACCGCCAAAATCATGACCGAGGCCCTGGAACAGGCCCGCCACGGCCGCCTGTATATCATCGGCAAGATGGAGGAGGCCATCGCCCAGCCGCGCGCCAACATGTCGCAATACGCGCCGCGTATTTACACCATCAACATTCCGACCGATAAGATCCGTGACGTCATCGGACCAGGCGGCAAGGTGATTCGCGGCATCATCGAGCAGACCGGCGTGAAAATCGACGTCGATGACGATGGCACCGTGCATGTCTCTTCGGCCGACGAAGCCGCCGCCAACAAAGCTCTGCAGATCATCGGCGACATCACCGCCGTAGCCGAAGTCGGGAAAACCTATCTCGGCAAGGTGGTGCGGCTGGTCGATTTCGGGGCGTTTGTCGAAATCTTCCCCGGCACAGACGGCCTGCTGCACATCAGCGAGATCGCCGAAAATCGCGTGCGTGAAGTGCGCGACGAGTTGAAGGAAGGCGACCAGATCCTGGTCAAAGTCCTGGCGCTCGAAGGCAACAAGATCAAGCTCAGCCGCAAAGCCGTCCTGCGCGAGCAGCGCGAAAAGCTGAAGACCAAGTAGGACAGGCCTCCTGGCCTGTCCACTCTTCTTGCAGCCGCGTGGCCGGGAATGAAATTCGATCTAGTTGGTCCCGTCGCGAACACCGAGGCTATCGCGCTTGGCCCCGGTGTCCGTGTTCGCTCCTACCTCAACAAAATCTACGGCCATGGCCGCTGGCGAAAGATGAAAGGGATCGCCCTTGTGCGGCTTCCGAACGGCGCTCTGCGGCGGGTCGAGCTACACTGGTATGAGGCGCATGGGATCGGAAAGAGAGACCTCAAGATCAAGCGCTATCTGGACGAAAGATGAAAGCACAACCAAAGTCCTTCGCTCTGTGCATCGACAACAGCGGCTATCGGGCCTCGCTCGTGCTCGGCAAGGTTTATCGGATTCTCCCCGACGCAGCAGGCGCCAAGGACGATCTAGTGCGGATCGTCGATGAAAGCGGCGAAGATTATCTGTATCATAAAGGCCACTTTGTGTTCGTGGACTTCCCACCGGCAGTTAAGAAAAAAATCCTTGCGCTCGAAAGCATCGCTTGAAGCGCTGGTGCGCCTCGTTGGATATCCGGCGACAAACTCAAAACCAAGTAGGACAGGCCTCCCGGCCTGTCCATGCGGAGTGCCCCATGGCCCTGCGGGCCACCGAAAGCGATGAAGACCAATTGGAGGGCAGGATTGCCCGCCCTCCAATTAGCTAAACTAACTAGCCAAGGGCTGCGCCCTTGATATCCCTGCGGGATATGGGAGTCGAGGAAGTCAGGACTCAGCAGACAGAATTCGCGGTGGACGATTGAATCGGATGGACTGCCAACACAACGAGAACAAAATTCTCGTTGCGCGCCGCAGAACGGTCTAATCATGGCTGGAGTTACTCGGCGCCGCCATGTACGCGTGAACGTTCCCGCTGTTGTCGAACGCGAAGCCCACGATCTCACCCGCCGTATTGATGGAACATGCGGAGGCCAGATCCAAGGGAGAACCGCCGGCGACGAGTGTATTCAGGTCCACCAAATCCCGGCCCTGCCGCAGAAACGCGCGCGGGTTGAAATTGGCGTCGATCGACACGCCCACGATCTGGCCCATGTCGTTAATGCCGATGGCGGCGCTATCCACGTCCCCCGGGAGCGTCCCCAGATCCTGCATCTTTGTCTCGCGCGTCCACAAGAAAGCATGAAAGCTGGCGTCCCCCGGCAAGTCTGAACTCCCGATCACCTGCCCATGGTTGTTGAGGTTGAGTGCCATGATTCCGTCTCCGTGTCCCGTCCCTCCCAGGTTGCCGAGGTCGACGACTTTGCCGCTTTCCCAAAGCAGGGCGTGCAGAGGCTGGAGATTGGTCAGCCAGATCGGGTTGAAGGCCGCGCAGACGCCGGATCCGCCGGCCGCCTGGCCGGAATCGTTGATGGCGTGCGCGTTGCCGTCCGGATCGCCGCCATACGTGGGCAGCTCTCGCACGTTACCGTTTTGCCATGCCGCGGGCTTGAACTCAAGTTTTTGCGGACCGCCGGATGGGCACGTCGCGTCCGGCATGTCCTTCTCCGCCATCCCCACCGTTTGACCCGCACCGTTGATCTGGTTGGCCACGCCGTTGTTGCCTCCCAGCGCCGGAAGCGGACGCATGACGCCGTTTTGCCACAGGAACGGAACACAGGTCGTGCCGGAAGACGCCAAGCCCAGTGCCGCGAAACCGCAAAAGTCCTCGCCTTGCGGGTCCGCACTGCCGGTTTGGGCCTCACCCACAGCCTGCCCCCACGCGTTCACGCTAAACGCCTGGCTGTTTTGTCCTTTGAGTCCGGGTTTGCCGATATTGATCGTCCGGCCGTTGTAGTAGAGCACGGCCTGTAATGCGTTGCCGGTTTGCACCGCGCCCACGACCAGGCCGTCGTTGGCGATGGCGAACGGCTGCCCGTTCAGGCCCACCGTGCCTAGATCGATGATCGTATAACTTGGTGACTGGGCCATGGCCACTGCGGCGAGCAGACTGCCCGCGACAATTGCCGCCCCGATCGTTTTCGTTTGTTTGAGTCTCATGTTTGTTCCCTCCATCAGGCGATAAGGAAAACGCCCGCGCGAGGTTACACACGGTCGCGGGCTTGATGTATCATTGGCAAACAGCACCGGATTATGATGTCCTGTCCTCAGTGCGGCGCCGAACTCGAAGCGGGTGATCCCGCGGGCCTGTGCCCCAAGTGTCTGATCCAGGGCGCCTTCGATAGTTCGCTTGGCGCCGGCGAGTCCGGAACTCAGACCATCGATACAGTGAAAGCCGCGGCCGGCGATGACGACTTCGGCCGTTATCACATCCTTCGAACTCTAGGCGAAGGCGGCATGGGCACCGTGTACCTCGCCGAACAGCGCGAACCCATTCGCCGCTCGGTGGCTCTCAAAGTAGTAAAACTCGGCATGGACACCGGCCAGGTACTCGCCCGCTTCGCCAACGAGCGTCAGGCGCTGGCCATGATGGACCACCCCAATATCGCAAGGATCTTCGACGCGGGCGCCACGCCCAAAGGCCGGCCGTACTTCGTTATGGAGTACATCGAAGGCGTTCCCATCACGCAGTACTGCGACCGCCATCGGATCGCCATCGGCCAACGCTTGGGACTCTTTCTCGCGGTGTGCCGCGCCGTTCAGCACGCGCACCAGAAAGGCGTGATCCACCGCGACCTGAAGCCGTCGAATGTGCTGGTCACCGAACAGGAAGGCACGCCTGTTCCTAAAGTGATCGATTTCGGCATCGCCAAGGCTACCGACCAGTGGGCCGTGGAGACTACTCTGCTCACGCAATTCGGCCAGTTGGTGGGTACGCCGGAGTACGCCAGTCCTGAGCAAGCCGAGGTGACCACCGGAGATGTGGATGCCAGCTCCGATGTGTATTCGCTCGGGGTGCTGCTGTACGAGTTGCTGATCGGCACTGTCCCTTACGACGCGGCCAGAATGCGGCAGGCCGGCTTAACCGGGATGCTTCGCATCATCCGCGAAGAAGAGGCCCCGCCGCTTTCGCGAAAGCTGACCACCATGGGCACGGCGGCCGCCGATATTGCCGCGCGCCGCCAGACCGACCCGGCCTCTCTGCGCCGCCTGGTGGATGGCGACCTCAACCGCATCGCCATGAAAGCTCTGGAAAAAGTGCGGGCACGGCGATACGCTTCAGCCACTGAGTTCGCCGCGGATATACAGAGATACACGGAGCATCGGCCGGTGCTCGCGTCTCCGCCGGGCGCGCTATACCGGGCGCGCAAGTTTCTTCGCCGGCACAAGTCCGCCGTTTTCGGCGCGGCCGCCGCGCTCGCGCTCATCCTATTCGGCGCAGTGACGATCTGGTCTCTTGCGCGCCGTGGCTCTGCGCCGAAACCCACGGCGACAGACAAGCGCGCGATTGTTCTCGGCGATTTTGCGAATGCCACGGGGGATCCGGCATTCGACGGCACGCTTCGTCCGCTAATGGCGGGGGAACTGGGGAAGTCGCCCTACCTCAGCGTGCTTCCCGATGCGCGCATGCGCGAGACACTGCGCCTGATGGCCCGGCCTCCGGATGCCAAACCCACCCCGGATGTGGCGGCCGAAGTCTGCGAGCGGACGGGAAGTGCCGCGGTCGTGGACGGCTCCATTACAAGCCTCGGAAGCCAGTACGTGTTGGGCTTGCGCGCAAGAAGTTGCCCAACCGGAGATCTTCTGGACGAAGAGCAGGCGCCCGCAGCCAAAAAAGAGGACGTCTTCAAGGCGCTGGGCCAAATGGCAAACCGCTTCCGCACCCGCGCCGCCGAATCGCTGCCGCCCGTTGAAAAGGAGCCTAGCCAGCAGACCGAGGTGACCACGCCCTCACTGGAGGCCTGGAAGTCATACAGCGCGGCGGTGAAGGCTTTCCAACGCAGGGCACAGTCAGCGGAAGTCATCTCACTCCTGAAGCGGGCCATCGAGATCGACCCGGAATTTGCGATGGCTTATGCCCAACTGGGCCGGGCGTACTCCGACCTCGGCGAATCCGAGACGGGAGTGCGGAATATAACCAAGGCCTATGAACTACGTGACCGGGTTAGCGATCGTGAAAACTATCTCATCACGTTCAGCTACCACCGGCAGGTAGATAGAAACCTCGAACTGACGCGGCAAACCTTGGAATCCTGGGCACAAAAGTACCCCGCGGATCGATTGCCTCATTCATATTTATCGGGCTTCACGTCGACGGGGTCGGGGCATTACGCGAGAGCTGTGGAAGAAGGTCAAAAGGCCATCGAACAGGACCCGGACTTCGCCATCCCCTACGAAAATGTGGCGTTTAACTATGTCTACCAAAACCGTCTGTCAGACGCCGAGGCCGTGCTTCGTAAGGCATCGGAACGTAGGATTGAAGCCGTTGAGTACTCGTTATGCCGGTACTTTATCGCTTTTCTGCGGAACGACCAGGCGGCAATGGAAAGGGAAATGACCCAACGCCGGGCAAAGTTAGAAGCCCAGGGATGGTTCGAGCAACAAGAAGCTCTGACCTATGCGTACGAGGGGCGCCTGAAGGAAGCAGCCCGTCTATCGGACCGCGCGATAACCCTGGCTCGCCAGGGTGGTTTGCTGGAGCGGGCCGCCCAGTTTGAAGGCGCTCGTGCCGCGTGGAATGCGCTATTCGGGATTAGCGCGGAGGCCCAAAAGAGCGCGGCAGCAGCGTTGTCGCTCTACCGCGGACGGGACGCCGACTATGGACCGGCCTTTGCGCTGGCGCTTCTGCACCAGTCCGCGGACGCTCACAAGATCGAGGCGGACCTCGAAAAACGCTACCCGCAGGATACATCTGTCCAGTTCACTTACCTGCCGGCATTACGTGCACTCGAAGCTCTGAATCAGGGTGACCCGGCGAAGGCGCTCGAGATGACGCAAGCCGCCGCTCCGTACGACCTTGCTGTTCCAGGCACAGCATTCTTCACCGGCGCCTTCTTCGGAGCTCTCTATCCAGTCTACGTGCGTGGCCTCGTTTATTCCCGCATGGGCCGCCACCGCGAGGCAGCCGCCGAGTTTCAAAAAATTCTCGATCATCCGGGCATCGTGTTGAACGATCCCATCGGACCGATGGCGCGCCTCCAACTGGCCAGAGCGTTGTCCGCTTCCGGAGATCGCACGAAATCGGCCGCCGTCTACAAGGATCTGTCCGCTCTCTGGAAGGATGCCGATCCCGATATTCCGGTGGTGCGGGAAGCCAGGGCGGAGTCCGCCAAACAACCATGATTGCGTGTAACTTTGCGCTCCGCGTTTCCTTATTCTGTTTAACGGAACGCTTACCGAGCCGCGACCGTCAGGGAGCGGTTTCTTTCAACCGGAAATCCCCAAAACGGTTAAGCGCCCTCGTGAGGATAAGACCATGACGAACGGCGAGACCATGCACACGCTTCCGGGGGCGTCCCAGTTTCCAGCGACGCGGTGGAGCCTGGTGGTGGCCGCCGGCGATCCACAGCGAAAGGAGGCGCGGTCCGCTCTGGTTTTCCTGTGTGAGAACTACTGGTATCCGTTGTATGCCTATCTGCGAAGGCGCGGTTATCCCGCGGATCAGGCGCAGGATCTCACGCAGGATTTCTTCATGCGCCTGCTGGAAGGGCGATATCTCGATCGCGCCGACCCGGAAAAGGGCCGCTTCCGGTCCTTTCTATTGACTTCCTTAAAATTCTTTGTGGCCGACGAAGCAGACCGCCATCGCGCGCACAAACGCGGCGGCGGCGTGCTTGTGCCGCTGGGATTCTCGTCCGGCGAAGAGCGCTACCAACGCGAGCCGGCGCACGATGAGACTCCCGAGCGCATCTTCGAACGGCGCTGGGCGCTTTCCATGCTCGACCGGGTGGTCGAGAGGCTACGAAACGAGTTCGTGCAACACGGCCGCCCGGAGCATTTCGAGCGGTTGAAGGTGTTCCTTCTCGGACAGTCCGACGCGCCGTACGCCGGGCTGGCCCGCGAAATGAACACCTCCGAAGGAGCGCTCAAGGTGGCCATTCACAGGCTTCGCAAGCGCTATCGGGATCTCTTTCGCCAGGAAATCGCGGATACCGTCGCCGATCCCGCCGCAGTGGAGTCCGAACTCCGCTATCTGGCCGCCGTGCTCTCCACCAAATAGCGCCTTGTGGGGCAGGCTCGTAGCCTGCGCGGGCCTCGTAGGCCCGCTCTCTGGCGAGCGTAGCTCGCCAGGAGCCGGCTGAAAGCCGGCTGCGGCCATGATTGGCCGCCCCACGGTGAAACCGACTGCCAGTATTCTATAAAACCTCGCCGGAGGAATCTGTGGGTCACTGATACGTCCTTATGGTGGCCGGAAGCGGCGCGCGCAGCCGGCGAACCCGTTTACGGATAGCGCGGCTTCAGCTTTTTGTGTTCGCGCCCAAGGGAGAGTTCCAGCAGGACCCGTCTTATCCGCCATATGGCAAAACCGCGGTTGCAGCTTGCCGTTCGTTTGCGAACACCGCTTTGGCAAAACCGCACATCGGCTGGGCTTTCGTCGACGACCAGATCCCGCAAACTGCTTGCCGCTCCGGTACTTTCCATTGATGAAGAGTGGGTCCAAAAGTGCGATTCCGTTGTTGGAGGGTTCTTCATGTTCCGATCCGTTGCTCGCGTCGTGGTTCCTGTTGGTATGGTATCTGTTTCCGTCTTGGCGTCCTTGGCCAACGCCCAAATCTCGCCGGACTTTCCCCGTCCGCCCACAGGGCCGAATCCGCTGACGAAGACGCTATCGATTTTTCGTAGCAACATGCAGGACAAGATCATGAAATCGGCGGAGGCGATGCCGGCGTCCAAATACGGCTACCGGCCAACGAAGGACGTTCGCTCGTTTGCCGAGATCCTGACTCATGTGGCGGATATATCCTACTATTTGTGTTCAAACGCCAAGGGTGAAGCGCCCCCGGCCCCGGCTGCGGGCAAGGGTTCGAAAACCGAGATCATGGCCTACCTCAAAGGCGCGTTCGACTACTGCGATGGCGCGTACTCGGGGTTCACCGATGCACACCTCAATGACCCGGCGGACTTCTGGGGTTACAAGACGAATAAAATGTTCATCCTGACGCAACTCACAGATCATGACGCCTTGCATTACGGCAATCTCGCAACGTATCTGCGCCTCAATGGCCTCGTGCCGTCCGGGGGCTGGTTTTGATGACGGCGCCCGCCTTCCACTAGGCGAACCGCATCGGCCGGTCCTGCGCGCGTGCCCGCATGCTCTGCTCCGGGGGCCATGAGCCGGAAAACAACCCACGATTTCTTCTGAGGACTCTCTATAAAGAACTAACAGTGGGATCGATGGTTCCCGGTTCGAACCCCGCCCGCGAGCTTCAAAACAGGATCGACGGTAACCACGCCCCGGCCGGCTCGTTATAAAGTCCCACGCTCATCAACGTCATCGGCTGGATGACTCGCAGACCGTTCGACAGACACCAGCGGAACAGGGCGTTGTTCCGCGACGGCACCAGGATTCCCGGACCGCCGAACGATTCCGCCGACGCGATCAGGGCCTGCAGGTCCGGATTGGTTTCCGCCGTTGCATGACCGAAAAAAGCCAGGTTTGTGGCGTACCCGGTAATGTTGCCGCCGCGCTCTACAACTTTGGCAGTGCCCTGTTGGATCCCTTGCGCCAGGTCCGCGCCTCGATCGAACCCATGCACCCTCCGGCACAGGGCATTGCAGGCACTCAGATCGGCGCGCTCGGCCGGTCGCACCATAAATCCGCCAAGACTCCGCTGCGCTGTGCGTCCCTGCATGCAGGCAAGAGGTTCCCGGATATCGAAGCCAAGGCCGGCATATAGTGAGAGCGACCGGTTGTGAAACGCGGCTTGTACCAGCCGCATTCCGGCGGCGCCTTTTTCGTGCGCGTGATCCATCACCGCTTGCATAAGCCTGCGGCCAATGCCCAGGTTTTGTGCGCCAGGGTCAATGGCGATTGGGCCGACACCTGATATTACGGAACGCTCGTCCAGGCAATTGCTGCCCACGATCCGGCCTTCGCATTCCGCCACCACACAGTAGAAACCGGGGGTGGAAAACATCGTCGAAAGCCCGCCCATGGCGGCCTCCGGTACGGGGAAATCGCACGGAAAACCATGCGCCGCACTGATCGTTGAGAATGCGTCGTAGCAAATTTGCCCGCACGCGAGACTATCCTCCGGCACGGCGGTACGGAGCACCAGGTTCGGCTGTGTTTTCGGCGGCATAAGCGAACCTCCTGTACTGCTATCCGAAGAGTATAGCAGCGGTAGCGGCAATAGAGAGCACCCCCAACCATCTCGCGGGCGAGGGCTGCGCCAATCTGAACTTGACTCGCGTATCTCGTCGCGGTAAGCTAAGAATTCTTGGTATGGGACGCAAGGCGCAAAAGAACGATTCGTTGCCCGGTTCACTGGACATGTTAATTCTGCGGACGCTGTCGCGGCGCGACCTCCATGGATACGGCATCGTCCAGTTCATCCAACAATCGTCCGGCAATGAGCTCCTCGTCGAGGAGGGCTCGCTGTACCCCGCTCTCCAGCGGCTGGAGCTAAACGGCTGGATCCAGGGTGTCTGGGGCGTGACGTCGAATAATCGTCGGGCGAGGATCTACAAGATCATGGCGGCTGGGCGCAAACAGCTAGCCGCTGAAACCCGGAAGTACGCGAAACTCACGCTGGCGATCGCCCGTGTGATGGGAGCGAAGTGACGCACATGTTACGACGGCTGAGGTATTGGATAGAAAGCGCCAGGCGCCGCGAGGCGCTCGGTGAGGAAATGGATCTCCACCTGGCGGAAAAAGCCGCGGAACTCGAAGCCGACGGTATGACGCCGGAGCGCGCCCGGGCTGAAGCGCGCCGGCGATTTGGCAACGTCGGACAGAAGCAGGAAGAGTCACGGCAGATTTGGATCAAGCGGTTTTGGTCGGAACTTGGCCAGGATATCCGCTATGGCTGTCGCACCATGACGGCCAACAAGGCATGCAGCGCCCTGGCGGGCTTGTCGCTGGCGCTCGGCATCGGGGCCAATACCGCGGTCTACAGCTTCATGGAGTCGATTCTGTTGCGCTCGCTGCCGGTGGCCGATCCCGAGTCGCTGGTGGTCTTGAACTGGCATAGCCGGCCGCCCCAGAACGCCAACAAGGAATGGGTCCACGTCATGCACGGGGTACAGGGCATGGCGTGGCCGGGCGATAAAGGCGCCATGGTCAGCGGCATGTTCCCCTACGGCGCGTTCGAGACGCTTCGCGAACAGAATCCCGTCTTTTCCACGCTTTTCGGATACTTCAACGGACTACACCATAACCTGGCCGTCCGCGGGCAGGCCACCAGCGCCGGCACGGAGTACGTCGCCGGCGAGTATTTTCGCGGTCTGGCAGTGTCGCCGGCGGCGGGACGTCTGATCGACTCCGCAGACGACCGTCCAGGCGCGGCGCCGGTCGCGGTCATCAGCTTTGCAACCAGCCAGCAGCGCTTTGGGGGACCGTCGAGTGCGATCGGACAGCCGGTTCTCGTCGATAATGTGCCTTTCACGGTGATCGGCGTGGCGCCGCCGCAGTTCTTCGGAGTCGACCCGGCGGCGGCGCCGGACCTCTACCTTCCGTTGCACACGAATCTGCTGGTGGACGGTGCCCGAGCGGCTCGTATGTATCCCGACGGAAACTTCTATTGGATCGAAATGATGGGCCGTCTCGGGCCCGGCGTCAGCATGGCGCAGGCGCAGGCAGCGCTGGCTCCTCGTTTCCATCAATGGGTTGCCGCCACCGCAACGACCGGCGGTGAGCGCGCCAAACTGCCCGCGCTGATTCTGAACCCCGGCGCCGAAGGTCTGGGCAGCCTGCGCCGCCAGTATTCCAAGCCGTTGTATGTACTCCTGGCGATGGTGGGATTGATCCTGGCGATCGCATGCGCGAACATTGCCAATCTGCTGCTGGCAAGGGCCGCCGCGCGACGCCGCGAAATGGCTGTGCGGCTCAGCCTGGGAGCGGGACGGTTCCGGGTGGTGCGGCAGTTGCTTACCGAGAGTGTGATGCTGGCGTCGCTCGGCGGAGCATTCGGGGTCTTGTTTGCAATCTGGGGCGTGCGATGGCTGACGCTTCTGCTCGCCCACGGGCAGGAGAACTTTACGCTGCACGCGGAATTGAACTGGAACGTGCTGGGCGTGACGGCGGCGCTCTCTGTGGTTTGCGGCGTGCTATTCGGCCTCGCTCCAGCGATTCAATCGACGCGTCCGGACGTCATGCCCGCGCTAAAGAATGGCCGCGGGGGGGGACCGCGCCGCCGCACGCAGCCTGTGCTGGTGGTCGCCCAAATCGCGATCTCTTTTCTCATCCTGGCCGCCGCCAGTCTGTTTGTCAGGACACTCCACAACCTGCACTCCGTCCAACTGGGATACGCCCGCGAGAACATCCTGCTGTTCTCGCTGAATGCGCGCCAGGCCGGGCATCGCGACCCGGAGATCGCTACTTTTTACGCGGACCTGCGCAAGCGCTTCGAATCCATCCCCGGCGTGAACAGCGCCACGCTTTCGCAATCCTCGATCGTCAACGCCGGCTTCGCCGGGCAGGCCATCAAGGGGCCAATGAAGATCGGCGCCGTTACCATCGAAGACGCGCGCGTTCTGGCCGCCGGACCGCGTTTCCTCACGACCATGCAGATTCCGATTCTGGCCGGGCGTGAGATTGACGACCGCGACCAACCAGGCTCCCGGCCGGTTGCCGTGATCAGCGAGCGGCTGGCGCGAACTTACTTCGGGAACGAGAATCCTGTGGGCCGGCGCATCACGCTCCCGGAGGAGAAGCGCGATCTTGAAATCGTCGGCGTGTCGGCTAACCTGCGGTACGGTGGTCTGAAAAATGAAGAGCAGGGTGCCATGACCGTGTTCGTCGCGGTCAGCCAGTTTCCTCAGGATCGAGTGACCTATGCGCTGCGCACTGCGGGTGATCCGCTGAGGTATATCAAGAGTGTGCATGAGATCGTGCGGCAGGCAGATTCACGCATACCCGTCGCAAACGTGGTCACACAGGCTGCGGAAATCGATCGGACGATCAGCCGGGAAATCACGTTCGCGAAGCTATGCACGGGTTTCGCGGTTCTCGCTCTCCTGACCGCGTGCGTGGGACTCTACGGGACGATGTCCTACAGTGTCGCGCGGCAGGCCGGCGAGATTGGAATCCGGATGGCTCTGGGCGCGCAACCGGGCGCCGTGGTATGGATGGTCCTGCGCCGTGTTGTGCTCCTGGCGGCCGTGGGACTCGCGATCGGCGTGCCTGCCGCGTTGAGCGCGTTCCAGCTTGTCAAATCGTTTCTGTTCGAGACCCAGCCCAACGATCCGGGAACCCTGGCGCTGGCCGGTGTCGTCCTGCTAAGCGCCGCGATTCTGGCTGGCTATGCGCCGGCCAGGCGGGCGTCTCGAATGGATCCGCTGGCGGCGCTGCGGCAGGAGTAAGACATGGCGCTTCGTGCCTCGGATCGAGGGCGCTGCCGCAGCGAAGTCCTGGACAATGCGCCATCCGGAGGGTGGGTATGGAAGATCAAGGTGGCGAGAAAGCGTATACCACCGCAGTGGCACGTGGATGCTCTCAGTGCATCGTCGGCGAACAGGAACTTGAGACTGCGGTAAACGGCCAGCGTAAGTTCCTGTTTGCGCGTCAACCAGACGTGTAGCCACATCGGCGCGATGGCGACTATACGTCCCGATGGATTCCTCCGAATTGCCGACACAGCCGAAGGTCTAAGTAGGTCGTTTGACAATCATCGATACATTGAAATGTAGGTGAGTCTAACGGCGGCGAGGACGTGCTATGATTGGAGAGAACTCGACCTCGCGCCAGCTTTGGCGGACTCGTGCCCTACAAATAGCATGGTTCCGATTAGCCGAGCAAGCGATTGTTGCATTTCGATTCTGAGTTGGTGCCCATGAAGTCTGGCGGCTGAGTTGCGCGTTGGGAGGAGGGTAGATGAAACGTGTGCTGTTAATCGGTTTTGACCCTGCGACTGTGGACTTTTCGGATCCGGCGCTACCACCGGGCATGACCGCGGAGAAGATTCACGCCGGAGTCAACCTCGCGCTGGCCGATATCGCCGGGCGGGGCTGGCATCCCGAGAATTGCTTCATCAACCCCGACAAGACCGCGGTTCCGACGATTGAGCGCTGCCTAGCCGGTGACGTCTATGACTGCGTAGTGGTTGGCGCAGGTGTCCGCCTCCCACCCAGTCGGCTGGGTCTGTTCGAAGCCGTGGTCAACGCGATCCACCGTGCCGCGCCCCAAGCGGCCATCGCGTTCAACACCCGCCCTGACGATTCCGGGGCAGCAGCAGCGCGCTGGATCTGACGCGTGTTCGCGACCGGCCCTCTCGCGGATGGGCAACCAGGCGAGCGCTGCACTCGCCCTCAGTGACGCGCCACTCGGAACCTGGGGAGAAGCGGTCAAGCTGACGAGAGACGCGCATTCCGCTGAGATGCGGGCGCAGCCTTTGATCAGCGCGATGCCGACTCTACAGACAAGTGAATTGCGAAAGCGAAGGGCGTTTAACAGGACGTTTCAGACGCACCTGCCTTGCCTGACAGTTTGACCATTCCAAAAGCGCCATTTCGCACGTTCGAGTTCAGCGAGCGCGTGGCCGCAAATGGTTCCAGCGGACTTTTCAAGCCGCTTACCGACCTTCATAGTGCGGTTGGGCACTGTACTTACCGCTGCCTTCGCCGATGAGTGGGGTGAATTACAATCTTTTATTTTCGCTTGCAACGCTTCACCTCGAAAAGTCGTCCGCTGTAGTGTAGGAGAAAACGAGCATGTATTTAGTCATGGGCATCACTGGAAAAGTCGGGGGCGCCACCGCGCGGCATCTGCTGAAGCAAGGCAAACAGGTGCGAGCACTTGTGCGCAATCGCGAGAAAGCGGCGAAGTGGGCAGACCAAGGCGTGCAGTTGGTGGATGGAGACTGGAGCGATGCGACAGCCATAGCGGCGGCGCTCAAAGGTGTCGAGGGCGCGTTTGTTATGTTGCCGGCTGTATGGACACCCTCGCCTGATTTCAGAGAAGCAAAGGGCGTGATTGCGAACTATGTCGAGGCGCTGACCAAGATAGTGACCCCGCGCGTGGTAGCGCTCTCGTCGATGGGCGCGAATAGAACAAGCGGGCTGGGGATGATCACGGCCTTATCACTTTTGGAGCAAGGTATTCGCAGCCTGCGATCTCCGGTCGCATTTGTGCGCGCAGGCGGCTTTTTCGAAAACTTTCTTTTCGGCTTACAGGCCGCCCAAGGCGGAACACTACCGGTCTTCTACAATCCTACAAACCGGAAATCGACAATGGTCGCGACAGACGATATCGGCGCAGAGGTGGCAACGCTTCTGACCGGGCCGGCGTGGTCAGGGCATCGCGTCATCGAGCTGGGTTCGATGGTAAGCGCGGATGAAGTGGCGGAACAATTGGGTGAAGTCCTAAAACGCGACGCAAAAGCCTTTGCCGTCCCGCGTGCAGGGTGGGTGGAAGCGCTCGAGCAGTTCGGCGTCCCGAAGGGCCACACTGGACCTGCCGAAGAAATGTATGAGAGCGTCAACGCGGGATGGATGGACCTCGGAATCACGGGTACGGAGCACGTAGCGGGTACGACGTCCGCACGCGATGTGTTTGCGGCTGCACAGAACGCGTCAATGCGTAAGTCCGGGGCAAGCTGAATCAGCCCTGTTCCCTGGGGACCGCGGCGCTAACGTCAAGAAAGATCGAGGTCAAACATTAACGTTCTTGTTTTGGGTGCCACGGGCGGAACCGGACGGCTGGTCGTCCGCGACGCCCTGGTATCAGATCATATCTCCTTCTTCGGAAAAAAAAGGACATAGAGGCGACCGGATGAGAAATGGTCTTCTTTTCGTCCATATTATATCGGCGTCTGTACTTGTTGGATGCTTGATTTTAAGGATCCTATTTGTGCCACTATGCCGAAGCTCAAAAACAGATCCCGAGGCTAAGGTCGCTATTTTCTTGCAAGCCCGGGCATCCCATTTCTTGAATATGGGCGCAGTGGTGTTTCTCCTGCTAACGGGTTACCTCCTTGCACAAAATTTCGGCGGTATTGCG
>CAWAUR010000008.1:0-369743 GCA_963785255.1 Bryobacterales bacterium | reverse complement strand
TCAACGCCGGTTGAAAATTCCCCATTTCGCCGGTTGAAAATTCCCCAGCCCCCGTCAGGTGGTGCTGGTATACACCACCTTGCGTAAGCCCGTCGGTCCTGGCATCCAGACCGCTCATAGGCTCCGCTCCACCGTAACTGTCCGACGATGGAGAGCGCTAGGTTCATCTCCCCAGGTCGGCAAAGCTGCCGCACCGGAGCTCTCCAGCAGCCGACGGATCTCCGTCCCATTTAGTTGATCTGGTTGCCGGCCGGCCGGAACTTCCACGATGCGCAGCGCAATCCGGCCGCCTAGTTGGGCGGCTATCCGCCGGCTGGCCCGACGACCCGTTTCGTCGCCGTCCATCATCAGCACCAACTCTCCGAAGTGATCCAGTAACAACTTCTGCTGGGTCTCCGAAAGTACCGATCCCATCAACGCCACCACCTCCGAGAAACCGGCTTGATGTAGGTGCATGCAATCGAAAAATCCTTCCACCACCACTACCTGCCGGGTGCCTCCCTGTAGAGTGCGGTGCAAGTTGAACAGCTCCAGGGATTTCCGAAAGCCCGGCGGAAATCTGTAGCGCGGCTCGGTCTGCCCAATCACCCGGCCAGCATAAGCTACCAACTGGCCCTGCCGGTTATGGATCGGGATCGCCACCCGTCCCTCCATCAAGCCGGTGGCGGAATAGAAGCCGGTCTGGAAATACTCGGCGGTCTGGCGCTTGATCCCGCGTTGCTGCAAGTACGGATGCCGGCTGTCCAGCGGGCAGAGCACGAAGCGCAGCGGAGCATTCTGCGTTCCGGCGGAGACGGAAAGAAGGGAAGAAGACCCTGCTTCGTTTTTCTTGAAACCAGTGCCTTCTAAACTCTGCCTGGTACGCCCGGCCGCCCCAAATCTGACTGACAGCCGCCGCGCCGCTTCCGCAATCGAGCAGTGTTCCATAACTGCCACGAAGTCCAGGACATTGCCGCCCGCCTGTCCTCCCCGCGCCTCCACACACGATTGCGAGTGACAGACCCACACGTTCTTGCAGGTATTCACGATGAAACTCTCCCTGCTTTCCGGCGAACTATGTTGCGCCAAAGGACAGCGGCCTCGCAGATACATCCCCACTCCCCGGCGCAGTTTCACGCCGTACCAGACCAGCAGCCTCTCCATCCCTACTGCCGCTTTCACCGCGGCGAAATCGATCCACTCTCCTCTCTGGTCCATCTCTATGCGCCCGCCTTTCTCCGACTGCTGGACGTCCCCGCCGCGGACGGGTCCGGCGTGGGTAAGATGGTCTCCTGCCCCTGCTGATCGGTGCGCGGCAGCAGCCCGGCCCCGCCAGGCGCTCCTTCAGCCGATAACTCTCTCCGCGGATGTTGACCGTCGTCGAATGGTGCAAGAGCCGGTCCAGGATCGCGGTGGCAATGATCGGATCGCCGAAGATCGAACCCCAATCGCCGTAGCTCTTGTTACTAGTCAGGATGATACTGCCCCGCTCATAACGCGCACTGACTAATTGGAAGAAGATCGTCGCTCCCAGATCGTCCAGGGGCAGGTAACCCATTTCATCGATCACCAACACCTTGGGTGCGATATAGACGCGCAAGCGCCGGTCCAGCCGCCCTTCGCGATAAGCTCGCCCCAAGTCCGCCACCATATCGTGCGCCGTGATGAAGTAAGCGCCGAAGCCAGCCTGGATGGCAGCTTCCGCCAGCGCCACGCTCAAGTGCGTCTTACCCACCCCGGGCGGCCCCAGAAAAACGACGTTGCTGGTTTCATGCACGAAGCGCAACGAGCGCAATTCCCGAATCTGCTTCTCGTCGATGGAGGGCTGAAACTCGAAGTCGAATTGCTCGAAGGTCTTCACGAACGGCAGATGCGCCAGTTGCAGGCGCGCCCGCAGATACCGCGTCCGGCGCGCGTCCACCTCGCAACTCAGCGTCTCCTCCAGGAACTCCGCGTAGCTGGGCTCCTTCTTCGCGGCCTGTTCCAGTAAACCCTCCAGCCGGGCCTCCACCGCTTTCAGCCCCAACGTGCTCAGCGCGCTCTGCAACTGGTCGATCGGTGTCACTGCGCACCTCCCACCGCCAGGCTCTCGTAGGCGGCCAGGGGCCGGGCTTCCACCACCGGCGCCCTCTCCCGCAGGTGAATCAGAATCTTGCCGCCCTGCCCCTCTCCTCCTAGCGGAATGCCGGCGTGATGCACCGGCTGGGTGATCACCTGGTGCCGCCGCGCGGCCCGCGCATGCACGGCGATCCGCTCGCCGCCATACTGCACCTCCACCTGTCCGCCCTGCTTCCGCACCCACACTTCCTTGCCCACGTACTGCCAAGGCACCGAGTACCGGCTGGCTTGCCAGCTCACATACGCGTCCCGCGCCACCTTGCGCAGTTCATCGTCGCTGTAGGGATACGGCCGCCGGCCGTTCACTGGCTGCATGGCAAACTGATCCCCGTCCCAGCGCACCAGCACTTGCTCGTACGTGGTCCCATGCACGCGCCGATTGGCCACCGTTTCCACCCACTGCCGCAGCTCCGTGTTGAAGTCCATCAAGCACCCTGGCTCCCGCCCCTGCAGCCCGCATACGAAATTCCGCCGTACATACTTCACGCCCGATTCGATCTTCCCTTTGGTCTGCGCCCGATAGGGCCGGCACAGTCGCGGCTTAAATCCCCAGTACCGCGCAAAGTCCAGAAACACCGGGTGCCAGATGATTTCCCCGCGCTCGTCCTGGCCCAGCCACACCGTCCGCATGCGGTCGTACAGGATCTCTTCCGGCACCCCACCCCATTCCTGGAAAGCGCCTTCGTGCATGCGCAGCAGCGTTCCCAGTTTCTGGTCCAACGCCGCTTGCGCCCACATCCGCCGGCTGTAGCCCAGGGTGATCGTGAAACCCCAGATGCGGTGCGCGGCGCCGGCCATCTCCAGGTCACCCAGGTGTCCCCAATCCACCTGTGCTTGTTTGCCTGGCGGCGTCTCGAAGCGGCGCACCGCCGCGGTGCACGCGGCGGTCCGCTGGGGATGCAACCAGTCCTTCAGGATCGTGTAGCCGCCGCCATAGCCGTGTTGGCGGATTTCCCGTAGCAGCACCTGCGCGTTCCACACGCCCGCTTTCAGGCGGTCCGCCAGGAAGGGCTTGTGGGGATCCAACTTGCTGGGCTCCGCCACTCTCGGACCGTAGTCCGGCACCCCTTCTGGATTCAACAGGTATTTGCGCACCGTCTTGCGGTCGTAGCCCGTCAGTTTGCTGATCGCAGACACGCTCAGGCCCATCTGCTTCATTTGTTCCACTTCGTGCACGTCTTTTCCCCGTAACACCTCACCGCACCTCCTCCGGATGGAGTCAATGCGGGTATAACACCACCTCGCGGGGGCTGGGGAATTTTCAACCGGCACTTTGGGGATTATTGCACCGGCGGTGACAGTTACCCGCCACAGCTTGATCCGCCGTTGCAGCGTCCGGATCTGGCCGTCGCTAAACCGCCCTGGGTATTCCCGCTGCAGCCACTCAAACAGCGTCTTGGCCTCCAGTCCGGGACTCTCTTGCACCTGTTGTTGCACGGCGTCCCAGACTTCGCCAAACGGGTCTTCGCGGGTCCGCCACCCGCGTTCCTTTTTCAGTTCACTCGGCAACCGTTCCAGGACCCGATATCGCCGCGCCGTGGTCGGGTCCATCCCCGCCTTCGCCGCCGCAATCTCTTGATTCTTTTCCGTATTCGACAACTTTCTCAGCCTCCTCACCTGCTGATCTGTGACCATTCTTGGCCGCGCAAAGGCGCGATTCTCGATGGTCACACTAGTTGTCGTCGAGCGGGAGTTTTAATTGTCGTCGACCCCGAGATCTAATTGTCGCCGATCACAAGAGAGTCTAAGATCTGTTTGTCATGCCTTCCTGTTAACCAACCGGTGATGATCCACGATATTTGACGACCCAAGACGGCTCCCTCTGCGGGGGCAGCCCTGCTAATACAGGTGAATAACAGGTCGAAGTGCCGTCGGCTTGCACGAAATGAGGCGGAATCGAGAGCAGTTCAAACCGTCCTGACGTCCAGTTCCGTCCGAGATGCGAATCTCAGAAGACCAAGTTTGGAATGAAACTGGTTGTTGGAAGATCTGTAACGTCTGAGGGTCAAGCTATTATGTGGTGTGTGAGGGGTCGGGGCCAAAGTGCCCCCATTTTTGGCGTAGAGCCAACTTATTGATTTTATGGTGGCCAGGGACGGAATCGAACCGCCGACGCCAGCCTTTTCAGGGCTGCTTACCGACAATGCTACGTGGTTCGGAATCAATGGAAGTTCATGGCACCAAATAGATTACATTGCGCGGCATTTAGGATGGTTCGGGATCAATTAGGCCGTTTTCGCCCTGGCAATGTTCCCTTATTGTTCCCGCGAACTTCGGCTGCATACAGAGAGGCTTTGGTGACGGCGGCCACTACGCCCTCGTCAGGACCGCCCAGCAGAAAACCGCGATTCATCCTCGCGAAATACAGGAGTACGCCAAGCGCAACGGGTGGGAGAATTCGCGGAGCCGCCAACGGCGAACGGGCGGAAGAGAGCATGCAATCCGCCGCCCGTTGCCTCGGCCACATTTTACCGGGGGCCTTTTGCCGTGCCGAGTTTCTCGGCGCAACCGGACAGCAGTCGTGGCGGTGTGCTGCACCGCGTCACCGAAACACGCTCACTCAACAGAGTTTAGATTTCGGCTGGCGCGTAGGAGTTGATTTCGCAATTAATTGAAATCTCTTCGAAGTCAGGCGTCGTCCAGTTCATGCTCTCCTCCTTTCCGATAGGCACGTTGCTACTGCACCGTGAAACTCACACGCGGCGTCGCGCTCCCGCCGGGCGTGGTTACTGTAATTGGTCCGCTGGTGGCGCCCGCCGGCACCGTTGCAATGATATAGTTCGATCCGCTGTTGGATACCGTCGTTGCCGCTGCCCCGTTGAACGCTACCGATGCCGAAAGCAGGTTGTAACCCCAGATTCGCACTTCAGTTCCCACCGCGCCCGATTTCGGCTGGAAGTGTTGCGCCGTCGGTTTCGGCTTTTGCAATCCGGCATCCAGTGCGAAAACCGCGCCTTCGCCCGTGCTGCCACCGGCATGCGCAATCCCGTAGATGATTCCGTCGCTACCCTGCACCAGCCAGCACGGAGGATTACCATCCGGCCCGCTCATCTGGTAAATCACGACATAGCCGCCGGATTTGCTCATACGAAAGATCTGTCCTTCGAGTTTGTCGTTCTGCGCGACGCCGTAGAGGTTGCCGTCGCTGGCCTCGATCAACGAAATCGGACCATGGGGAAGGGTCCCTTTCTCGAAGGAATGCAGCAGCGTAAACTGCCCATTTAAGGTGACCCTGTAGATCATGCCTGTACCGTTAGCGCCGCCACTGGTAGCGGCGCCGTACAGATTGCCATCGTCGGCCTGAAGCAAGGGCGTGGGAAGATATGCTGTGAAGGTACCCGTCGGGAAGTTGTACAAAGTCGTCAAGGAACCCGAGGACGTAGCGCGAAATACGTACCCAGTTGAAGCATTCAGCGCCTCTACGACACCGTAGTAATTGCCATCGCTTGCGTAAATTACATTCTCCAAACGGTCGGTTGATGGAAATTGAGCGACTGATGTGACAGTACCGCGCAGGTCGGATGTGACTACGTGCCAATTGTACGAGCCATCGGGTCCCAAGCCGAGCAGCCTGCCGTCCGGCAGGTTTTGGGTCAGCGCGGGAACAATGTTCAGGGCCGGGGAGTAGATCTGAGTACTGTTGGCGGTGGAGGACACCGAGAGCATGTTACTGGTGTAGTTGCCAGGGCCCCAATATATGGTGGAGTAGAACCGGCCGTTCGGCCCGCTCGCGAGGAGCGACTGAAAGCTGGATGGGTTCGGAAAGGTCCCTAGGATCGTCTGACTTCCCTGCGAAGTCAAGGAAAAGGCTATGCTGGGCCCCGACCCCGCAATGGAGTAGAATACGCCCGGAGATCCCTCGATCACGCCACCGGGCTGATCGTACCCCCCTGTCATATTATAGACAACTCGAAAAGTTGGAGGGCTTGCAGCGAAAATCGTGCTGGCGAACGTTGCGCATAAAATGAGCAAGGGACCTGTAGGGAAAAACATTGCTTTTCTATGATTCATAATGAATTCTTCCATCGAATGTTCACGGCTTAGTGACCGGAGTAAACTATCAGCCCTGAGCACTGCGTGCTGGTACAACTGCCAGATGGCCCCCCGGTCATGTTGATGCCCCATGTCGGCACATAAACATACCCATTCACTACTGTGGGTTCGGAGAGTATGGTCTTGCCGCTGCTGGCGTTGAGCGCGAAGCTGCTGCTATTGTCGCAAACGCTGGCGGTATTGCTGCACCATTTAAGCTGTAAGCTTTCGGCATCGTAGGCCAGTAGCGTTCCTTCATCAACCGGAGGGCTGCCTATCGTGAGCGTAACCAACCCCCAAACCAGCCCGTCGCTCCCACTATTGGATGTAGCAGTGAGCAGGCCGCCCGGCTTCAGTACCTTGGTTCCCACCGGCCATACGTCACGGATGGGCGATAGGAAGTAGCCGGAGTACTGGAATGAGGTAGGGACAGTGCATGAGGTAGGGAACGCCGAACTGATAGTAATCGAGGTGGCTGAATCGACCGTAACAACCGTCGGGCAGCCCGTTCCGGTACAGCCGCAGGCGATCAAAGTATCCCCCGGTATGACCGATTCCGTGAGGCAATTCGTGCCAGCAGTGCATGTTCCGCTGGTCGTGACCGTCGTCGATCCGGACGTCCACGTAATCTGCGGTGTTCCCGAGGGTGGCGATACCGCCGTGCTTCCATCGGAAACCTGGAGCGCAGTCAGTTGCTCATTCTGGGCCCAGACGTAGAGTTTCTTGGGAGAGCCGTCCTTATAGAACGCCAGGCTCGCGATCCGATCACAGGTATCATCGGTCTGCTGGTTTGCGCACTGGGTGAGGTTCGCCGCGAAAGGAAACACGTTGCCGGGGTCACCGCTTCGGGAGCCCGCCTTGCCTCCGCTCGCCTGGGAGACTGCGGGGTAGCAGTTAGAACTGGAGTCCCCGCACAGGTTGCCGACCGTCATAAGGTACCCGTAGCCGGCTTTGTCTATCGTGACCGCCCGCCACGTGCCCAAAGGATCCTGGAGAAGCAGGATGCCGCTGAGGGCCGTGTCAAAATCATTCTGATTCATGCCCAGGAAAGACTTGTCGCCGGACCCGTATGATTCGTGTACCGGTACCCCGCCGTTCGGCGTGAAATACTGGGACGGCGCTGTATCGTACCCGCTCGTCGAGAGCGTGAAATCCATGACGCTCTGGCTCCAATTCTGTATGGGGGTAAGCAGTGTGGCGCCGTCCGACGCGTACTGCTGGAAAGAGCCGTTGCCGGAGCCAAAGAAGGCATGCGAAACTCCGTTCGAATCTGTGTGCGCGGCGCCGCCGTTGCCGCCCATCCAGACGCCGGCGGCGTGCCCACACCAGTTTGCCGCAGTGTTGTAGCCAGTGACTATGCAAGTTGTGCCGCCGCTGCCCACACTGGGACTGCAGCTGGTAGCCCCGCAGGAACACGTCGGGCTGCATGATGGTTTATCCGTATTGGTGCCAGAGCCGTCCGAAGTGCCCTTGGTTGTGGTCGCGAAGATAAACTTTTGGTTAAGCGAGTCGTCGTAACCAAGAATCCAGCCGTGGTACGGTTGGCCGTTCTCCTGCACAGTACCCCAGCCGAATGCAACATAGATGAGAGGATGTGTTACGCCGGTAACGCTGACCTCGAGCAAGCCGGGACGCTGAAGCACCTCCCAATCCGTGAACGGTATGCACGACTGGCCCGCAGGGCACGTTCCGCCGGTCGTTACACCGTCAGCGCCAAGCGAACCGGGTACGTTGCCACTTATCCGCTTGCTGGTCACGACATCGTGACCGGTGGTAAGGTCGATCTTGTGAATAAACCACTTTTGATCGCCCTGCGTGCCGTCCGTTTGACACAAGCTGGTCACGTACGCGACCGGCACGGTGCCGCTGGTGTCGATCACCGGTGTCGCTATAATGCCCGCGAAGGGTAATCCGCTAGTGCCGTAGCCGATGCTGGCAAGGCCGCCGCCGGTCCCGCAGTCGTCGTAATAGAAATAGTTAGTCGTACCCGCTCCCCCCGACGACTTCGTGGTTCTGCTCCAAACCGTCTTCCCGGCACTGCTCGTACCATCGCCGGCATTAAAGGCGTAGAGGCCACCGCCCATGGTCGCCACCAGCAGCATCGGGCAAGAGGGAGTGCAATAAGTGAGGCTGGTCGAGACACTGCTCACCCATAGCGGCTGTGCAAACACTGCGTTGAGCTGGCTGCTCGGCCCTAGGTCAACTAGCAGTGGGGAAAAACTGGCAGGCGCGATTTTGGTGTGCACCGTGCTCGAAAGCAGGACGCTCTCCTGCCCGTTATACCCCTGCCGGGTATTCCCGTAGTGGGCCGTGAGAACATTTGGCTGTGCGTTGGCGGCAGGTTCAAGGCCCGTGAGGACCACGACAGCCACGAACACAGCGAAAAGCAGTCCTCGCGGCGAAACACACCTGAAAGTACGGCGGTTTGCAGAAGCCATAAAAACCTCTCCGCACATGTAAAGGTCGTAATCTAGAGCCCTCAGAGTTGGTTGCCCGGCGGGATTGGGAGGCAAGCTCTTAGTGGCTACGAATTTTAGATGTGGGTTTGATTATAGGTGTGAGGCCTCGTGGCCGTCAATGGGATTATTTTCGGCCGTCAATGAGATTATTTTCCTGAATGGTCGGCGAGGTATTAAAACGTACCGTCCATCGACGCGCGCAATAGCGAGTATCCGGTCAGGTATTATGGCGAAAACCGCGGTTAAACAAGTACCATGTTTTATAATGCTTATGGTTTTCGCCAGGCGACCTATTTTGTGGGTTCGGGCGACATTGGGTCGTGCGGGCCGCCCGAAACTGAAATTCGCAATGGAACCGGAACTGGTGTTTCTCCTCCTGCCAGCGTCGTAATCGGGAGCGCGGCTGGCTTCACGGTGGGAGCGGCGATACACGCAAACAACCGCTGGTTGAACTCCCGCCTACCTCGCCCAGCAACCGTCTCGCGTCGCGATCAAGCGTACTCACAGCGTGCGACGAAGCAAACGCTTCTTTTTCCCGCGATGTCCGGGGCGGCCAGGCGCCGATACGCCCGCTCGCCCTCAGTTTTCGTGACCACGGCCTAACAACTCCGCCATGGCGGCCTGGGAATCGCCCACCATTGCCATGCCAACGCTCTTGAGAAACCTGTCGTAGCGGAGCTTGCCGAGAGCGACGGCTTGGTCGTGCACATCCCTGGGCGGTTCTGGAACGCAGGTCAAGAAGGTCTTGGCCAGCACGTCTACGAACGCGAACAACGCCTGCTGTCCGATCCGCAGATTGCGAATTTCTCGTGCCATCCGGTCCAGGCTCGCAGCGATCCGTTGTTCAGCCGCATCGACGCCACTTTCACGGCCGGCCAGTTCCCGTTCTATCGCCTCTCGCATGAACGCGCTGGGGCTCGAGAATCCGCCTTTCTTCGTCGCCGCCTCGATCCGCTTGTCTAGCTCTGCGTCATATCTCAGCCCGCGGCTGACTGCCTTTTGTTTTCGTACCATAAGTCCCCCTACTCTGTAGGTGCGAAAATGGCTGGCCTGTGACACGAAAGACGCCGTGCACAAATGTGCACGAAACGGCTTAAACTGTGCCCGCTGGAACTTACTGATGGTGCATCTCTTAAGATCCAATGGGCGGACAAATGTGTTGCGTTTCCTTTATGTTCCACTACCGGAGTTTTTCGTGCCTGATGATGGGGGCTGCTTGTTGGGGGCGAGAAAATGTGGTGAAAATCTGAGACTTCCTGAGATTCTTTGTTGGATCGACGCGCATGTGAAACTTTTGTGGGATTCCGTGGTGAATTTCTGAGATAAACCGCCACGCACCCGTCCTCTCGCGCCGTACGGATCACAGCCCGTGGCCGACAATTCTAGTAAGCAAGTCAATCTCGATGCTCCAGCCGACTCCGAAGTGGCCTGTTCTCTTTAGCGCTCCAACCCCACATCGGTTACCGGGTGGCTCGCGGTCCGTGTCCGCCTGTCATTAACCTTGCGAATGTCACGGCGGTGACACCTGGCGGCCTACAGAGTGTGGACGTCACCCTGCATTGAGCCGGAGATCCTTCGGAGAAAGGTAAGTAGCTTGCCAGTCACATCCGCAATGGTGTTTAATGGTGGCGTCGGTAAGCGGCTCCTGAATGTCGAGGAGGCTGCCGGATACCTGGGTCTGAAGGTGGACACGGTCTACAAGAAGGCCCGGCTCCGGGAGCTTCCCTTCGTCAAGGTGGGGCGAGCGTTGCGGTTCGACAAACAGGCGTTAGATCGCCTGATCGAACAGCACACAATCAAAACCATCGACTGAAAGGAGTACGCAGAGTGTCTATTCACAGAGTTGAAGACGGAGTTTTCAAAATTCGCTGGAGGGAAGGAGGCAGGAACCGAAGCCTGAGCGTTCATGGCTCGCACGAGCTGGCCAGGAAGATCCTCCGCAAGCGGCTATCGGCGCGCGATGAAAACCGCCACCTCGATATCAAGCGGGAGGTCAATTTCCGGATGTCCGCGCTGATTGATCGGTACTGGGAGCAGTACGCCAGTAAGAAAAAATCTCAGGACCGCGAGAAAGCTGTTCTGGAGGGAATCCGCGGCGAGCTTGGGGACCTGTTTGTCCGGGAGGTTGACGGCGCCAGCATTCAACGTTGGTATCAAGGTCTCTCGGAGGCGAGGGGGTTGTCAGCGGGCACGGCCGTTCGGCACTTCAACGTCATACACCACATGATGGAGAAGGCCGCCACGATCTGGAGCAAGGAAACCGGCATAGACCGGAATCCGGCTGATGAGGTCGAGGTGAAGCGGCCGGATGACCAACGCGAGCGGTACCTGAGTGTGGAGGAGATCGTCAGGCTCAAGGCCGTTCTCGATGAGAAGATGTACCGCAAGGCTGGCAAGGGCATCAACCAGACGTTTTTTCATCTGCGCTTGATCGTCCTGACGGCGTTGACCACGGGCATGCGGATTGCAGAGATTTTCGCGCTCAGATGGAGCGACCTGCTATTCCGGGAAGAGCTGATCGCAGTTCGGGCCAAGCTGAAGCGCGGCAAGGTTCGGTACGTGCCGATGTGCCCGGAGTTGGCTGTGGAATTCAAGCGGTATCCGGTGATCCTGGGGGAGGATCGGATTTTCCCGCCGGAACCGGGCGCCAAGCGGCGAACGCCAAAGGGTGGACAAGAGTTTCGAAACCATCCTGGCAGTCTGGCCGGTATCGAGGGTTTCCGCTTTCACGATCTTCGGCACACCTTTGCCTCTTGGTACATGATGAACGGCGGCGACCTCTACGAACTGGCCAAGATCCTGGGCCACGCGAACATCAAGATGACGGAGCGGTACGCCAAGCTCGCCCGGAGTCACATTGCCAAGACGGGGAGTACGGCCCGCGAGATGTGGAAGCTGATGGAAGGAGAGAGGCGGGAACAAGGTTCAGGGAACTGCGGTTTGAATGTTCCCTTATTGTTCCCTTGACTGAAACCCGATGTTTCTGGCTACTTCTAAGTCTTTTGAGAATGTGGTGGCCAGGGACGGAATCGAACCGCCGACGCCAGCCTTTTCAGGGCTGCGCTCTACCGACTGAGCTACCTGGCCGCCAACTCGTCATTGTATCAAACGGCCTTTGCGCGCCGCCGATTATCGCGCTACCGTGCCGAGTTCCGCCAGTTCCGCGCCCGTCGCCTTCTCCACATCCGCGTGCAGACTATTGCCGTGCGCGTCCATCGTCACAATCGCCGCGAAGCCGTTCACCCGCAGCCGCCACATCGCTTCCGGAATGCCGAGATCCAGCAGATACACGTCAGTCACCTGCTGCACGGTGCGCGCGTAATACTGCGCCGCGCCGCCGATCGCATTCAAATAAACCGCACCGTACTCTCCCAGCGCCGCCAGCGTCTTCTTCCCCATGCCGCCCTTGCCGATCACCGCACGCACGCCGTATCGACTAATCACATCCGCCTCATACGGCTCCTCGCGGCTGCTGGTGGTGGGACCGGCGGCCTTCACCATCCACCGCTCGCCCTGCTTCAGCATCACCGGACCGCAGTGATACAACACCGCGCCATGCAGATCCACGGGCGGCGGATTCTTCATCAGATACGCGTGCACGGCGTCGCGCCCCGTGAACATTTCGCCGTTCACCAGCACCACGTCGCCCACCTTCAGCGCGCGCACGGTCTCCTCGCTCAGCGGCGCGGTCAGCACCACTTCGCGGCCCGTCAGCGGGAATCCTTCGGCTTTGGCCATGCGCTCCACCTTGCGCGCCGGATCGCGATACAGCCACTCCACGATAGCGCCGTCGGTCGCATCCAGCCGTACGCCCAGCCGCCGGAACGCCCAACAATCGTAAGCCACGGAAACGAAGAAACTGGCGGGCAGACGGTTGGCCGCGGTAATCTTGCAACCGATCAGCGAAGCCTTGCCGCCAAATCCCATCGCGCCTACTCCCAGCCGGTTGGCCTCCTCCATGATTTCGTTTTCCAGCTTCGCCAGCGCCGGATTCGGATTCACATCGTCGAGCGTGCGGAATAACTGCGCTTTGGCTAACTCGTAGCCATGCGCGCGATCGCTGCCCATGCACACGCCCAACGCGCCCGGCGCGCAGCCCTGCCCTTGCGCCTGCCACACTGCATGCAGCAGGCACTTGCGCACGCCTTCCAGATTGCGGTCGGCGCGGCCCAAATGGTCCAGCTCGCAAGGCAGCGAATATTGGATATTCTTGTTCTCGCAGCCGCCGCCTTTCAGGATCAGCCGCACCTCGATATCGTCGCGTTCCCATTGGTCGAAATGCATCACGGGCGTTTCCGGCCCCAGGTTATCGCCGCTGTTTTTGCCCGTCAGCGAATCCACCGAATTCGGCCGCAGCTTTCCCATACGCGTGGCTTCCGCGACGGCCGCGCGAATGGCGCTCCGGATCTCCATCTGGTTCACGCCCACCGGCGTGTGCACCACGAACGTGGGCATGCCCGTATCCTGGCAGATCGGACCTTCGTCGTCGTTCGCCATATCGATGTTCGACAGAATAATGTCGAGCGCTTGCGACGATTGCGTGCCGGGCGTTTCCATGCCCGCCGTCAGCGACATGGCCGCGCGCACGTCGGGCGGCAGATTCGTGGAGGTCTGCGTGATGAGTTCCAGCAGGCTGCTGGCGAGGAATTCCATACTTATTTCTCCGATACTTATTTTAGCGGAGTTTCGCGAGGGCGTAATGGTACTGCTAATCGCTTGTGTGGCCGCGGACCAGTGTATACTAGGTCGCCATGCCGACCATCCGCTCCATCTGTCTTTTTGCCGCGATCGTTGTGCCATCGTTGTTTGGCCAAAATCCCGCACCGTTGTTGAACAGCCCAGTCGTCCCGGATAGCGCCGCGCCGGGCAGCCACGGTTTCAAGCTCACGGTGAATGGCACGGGATTCGTTTCCGGATCTTCGGTTACGTGGAACGGCGGCCAGCGGAGCACGACTTTTGTCAGCGCCTCACAGCTAACCGCTGAAATTCCGGCGTCCGATATTGCCGCTGCCGGAACGGCTTCTGTAGCGGTAGTGAATCCGGCGCCGGGCGGCGGGACTTCTAATGTCGAATTCTTCGCGGTGAGTGCGCCGTCGTCTACGGTTGCGCTCGCGACGTCCCCGATGAGTCCCTTGCAAAATATCGAGGACCCCTCAGTGATTGTAGCCGCCGACTTGAATGGCGACGGCAAGCTCGATTTGGTTGTCGGCCTCGCGAGCTACGGCGGGATCCAGGTGATGCTCGGTAACGGAGATGGCACATTTCAGGAGCCGGCAACCGTTCCCATTCCCGACTATACCTATTCGATAGTCACTGGGGATTTCAATGGCGACGGCAAGTTGGATTTGGCCGTCGGCATATGGCAGGGAGGCGCGATCTCTATTCTGCTGGGCAACGGCGACGGGACCTTTGAACCGTACCAAAGCTCCCCGATAACCGAGCAGGACGCCTACCGGATCATCGCGGCCGACTTCAACGGAGACGGCAAACTGGATGTGGCTAGCGTCGGCTTCACAAGCAATACCAACGTGTGTGTTTTGCTGGGCAAGGGCGACGGGACGCTCGAAAGCAGCGTATGCTATCCGCTCAGCAACGAAGTATGGGCGCTGGTTACCGCGGATTTCAACGGGGACGGTCATCTGGATATTGCCACTGCCGGAGTGGGCGGGATCAGTATCCTGCTGGGTAATGGCGATGGCACTTTCCAGAATCCGGTGTTGATGGCGGGATCCTATACCGACGCGTCGTCGTTAGTCGCAGCGGATTTCAACGGAGATGGCGCCGTGGATCTGGCTACCGGCGGCGCGGACGGAATCGCCGTGTTGCTGGGGAAAGGCGATGGAACGTTTCACGCGCCGGTGACTTATCCGGGAGGCGATGAGGCCATTGTAGCCGCCGATTTCAACGGCGACGGTAAGATCGACCTGGCGTCCACAGCCAATGCCCCCAATTTCGGCGCGATCTCGATTCTATTGGGTAACGGCGATGGGACGTTCCAGCCACACGTGGATACAGCACCCAACCTAGACCCGAGTTTGCTCGCCCTCGGGGACTTCAATGGCGACGGCAAACTGGATCTGGCATCAACCGGCTTCACGCCCGCCTCCAACACAAGTTCCGTCACGATTAACTTGCAGACGACGGTGCAAATGTCGCCCGCAATCGTGTCGTTTCCTGTGACGTTGGCTGGTAGAACCAGCGCACCCCAGAACGTAACGGTAACCAACTTCGGCTCAGCGCCTCTTACCGTCACTCAGGCCGGCGTGTCTGGCACGAACCCGGCTAATTTCGCCATCGCCACCGGCGCATGTCAGGGAACCACGCTTCCGCCCGCCGGGACTTGCATTGTGGGTGTCTCGTTTTCTCCCGGCGCGGACGCGGAACAGGCCTTCACGGCAACCTTGAGCGTCTGGGACAACGCGTCTGTCAGCACCGAGATCGCCGGCCTGGAGGGCACCGGGACCGTGCTCAACCCCACGCCGGGACAGGTGGACTTTGGCAACGTGTCTGTCGGGGACGTCAGCCCAAACTGGGTCGTGAGAGTGACAAATACCGGCACATCCAGCACCAGCGTCGATGGCATCAAGATCACCGGAGCCGATAAAGGGGACTTCTACGAGTACACCACGTGCGGGAAGAATCTCAATGCGAAGGCAAGTTGCAGTGTCGTGCTGCAATTCATCCCCACCAGAAAAGGGGAGCGAAAAGCCGGTCTGTCGCTGGGCAGCGCCAACAAGACAGTTCCGTTGTCGGGTACCGGCACGTAGCCACGCGAGTTACACCGCTTCCCACTGTCCCGTGCGCGCGGATCGCAGCACCGCGTCGGTGACATAGTCCGTCGCCAGGGCATCGCGGAACGATGGACCCGGAATCCGGCCTTCACCCAGGCCCTCCAGAAAATCGGCCACTTGGTGGATGAACGTGTGCTCGTAGCCGATCTGCAATCCCGGCACCCACCAGTGCTTCATATAAGGATGATCGCCATCGGTGATATGAATCGAGCGCCAGCCGCGCAGGCGGCCTTCGTCGCGGTGGTCGAAGTATTCCAGGCGATGCAGATCGTGCAGATCCCAAGCGATCGAAGCGTGCTCGCCGTTGATCTCCAGCGTGTAAAGCGCCTTGTGGCCGCGCGCGTAACGCGTGGCTTCAAACGTGGCGAGCGACCCGTTGCGGAAGCGCGCCAGAAACGCGCTGGCGTCGTCGATGCCCACCCGCTCCACGCGGCCGGTGAGCGCATGCGGACGCTCCTTCACGAACGTCTCGGTCATGGCAGTCACTCGATCGATCGGGCCGTTCAGCCACATCGCCGTATCGATGCAATGCGCCAGCAGATCGCCGGTGACACCGCTGCCGGCCACGTTCACATCCAGGCGCCATAGCCCTACGCCGCCCTGCGGTAAGTCGGCCGAAATCGTCCAATCCTGGAGGAACTTAGCGCGGTAATGGAAGATCTTACCCAGGCGGCCTTCGTCGATTAACTGCTTGGCGAGAGTTACGGCCGGAACGCGGCGATAGTTATACCAGACCATGTTGGGCACTGGGGCCTTTTCCACCGCCGCCGCCATACGCTCGGATTCCGTGGCGTTGCGTCCCAGAGGCTTCTCGCAGAGCACCATCTTGCCGGCTGCGGCTGCCGCGATGGCGATCTCCGCGTGTGTATCGTTGGGGCTGGCAATATCGATTAAGTCGATATCGGGACGCGCGACTAACTTACGCCAATCGGTTTCGGTCGATGCGTAACCCCATTGCGCGGCGAATCCGGCCAACTTACTCGCATCCCGCGCACACACCGCCTGCAACACAGGGCGGAATGGCAGATCGAAGAACTGACTGACTTTGGCGAACGCATTCGAGTGAGTGCGGCCCATGAAGCCGTAACCCACCAGCCCAATGCGCAGCGGCTTCTTATCCATGAGTTACTCCCGCCAACCGTGCGCCTCGCGCACCGCAAGCATGGCCGCCAGGATGCTGTTCCAGGTGCTTTGTTCCATCATTACTGCGTTGGGAAACATGCATCCGTCCCAACAGATGTGGCGCATCGCTTTGGTTAGCTCGCCGTGATCGTCGCGGAGCCAATGGCCGGCGTCGCGCACGATATCGAGCTTGCCCGAAGGGTCGTCCGGCAGGCAATGATGGCCGGTCTTATCGTGGGAGCCCGATCCATGCACCGTGGCGTCGTTTTGCGCCACGTGAAAATCGATGGTCCACGGACGCAGCGCCGCCGTCAGTTGGCCGAGCGCGGCCTGGAAGCGATCGGTCTGCGACCATTCGAAATCCTCAGGAAGGATGCGATCTTCCGGTGCGTTGTAGCCCAGTGTGAACAGCAGCGTGTGCGCCATGTCCGCTTGAAAACCTAGCGTCCGCGGCCGGTCCACAAGTTCCAGCAGTTCGAGCATGTGCCGCCAGCTATGCATGCCGCCCCAGCAGATTTCGCCTTCGGCAGCCAGGCGTTCGCCTTCGCCGGCGGCCACTTCGCAAGCTTCGCGAAATGTTTCAGCGATCAGGCGTGTGTTGCCTTTTGGATCCTTGGCCCACTCGGCGGGGCTGGATGCCGAATCGATGCGCACGATGCCATACGGCCGCGCGCCCAACTCGCGCAGTTTGCGCGCGATGCGGCAGGTTTTGCGCACCTGGGTGACGAAGTTGCGGCGCTCTTCCGCGCTGCCCATGGCCGATCCGCCACCGGTCGGTGGCCACACCGGCGCGACCACCGAACCAATCTCTAGCCCCAGCGCGCGCACTTTGTCCGCGAGGCGCGCCAGATCGTCGTCGCTCGCATCGATGCTGACATGCGGATCGAACAGAAACAGGTCCACGCCGTCAAATCGCGCGCCTTCGAATGCGGCGGCGGCGGTGAGGCGCAGCATGGTATCCAGATCGATGGGCGGTTCGGAACCGGGGCCTTTGCCCACCAGTCCGGGCCACATGGCGTTGTGGACACGAGGAAAGTTGTGCGAACCTGGCACGCGCATGATGCGCCATGGTAGCACGCACGCCGGATGGACAGGCCAGGAGGCCTGTCCTCTAAGTTTTCAGTAACTCCTCCCAAGTTACTTCGCGCCCGGTCTCATACGCCATCCGTCCCAGCAGACTGGTCAATGTGCTGTCGGCCGCGGCGACGGCCATGTTATATGGCTTGCGGTCGATGATGCTGGTGAAGAACGCCTCCACCGCGTCTATAGTGATCTCGCGCTTCGACTCACCCTTCTCGATCAAGCTGCGGTCGCGCAGATCGTCCGCATTCTTCAGTGGCGACTGAGTTACCGGTCCGTGCCAGCGGTAGTAAGTGCGCGCCGTCTCCAGCATTCCTTCCGGACCGTAGAACTGTTCCCTTACGTCGCGATACCCCGCGGTGTACTTAATACTTAGCAGCCAACCTTCAATGCCATTAGGATACTGATACACGATATCGTGATGGTCGGAATTCCAATCGCCGTACACGACCTTGTACCTGGTCCCGCCGCTGCCTGTGGCCTTCGCCGGATGCGCGCCGGCAAACCAGTTCAACGTATCCACGCCGTGGCAATCCTGCTCCACAATCGAGCCACCGGAGTAATCCATCCAATAATTCCAGAGCCGCAACCGGGAGTCTTCAGGCGGGTACGGAGATTGGAAGCTGCGCATGGGACGGTCGCCTAAGATCCAATAACTGGTCATCTGAGTGAGAGGGCCGATCAGACCCGCGCGGAGTATGTTCGCCGCGGCAAGATACTCCGGACTGAATCGCTGTTGGAACCCAAACTGGATGGTCTTGGCCGGGTCGGCCTTATCGGCCGCGCGCAGCAAGCGCTTGACGCCCGCCACGTCGGCGCCCGCCGGCTTTTCACAGTAAACATGTTTTCCGGCGCGCGCGGCGGCCTCGAAATGTTCGGGGTGCAGGAAGACGGGAGTCGCGATCAGCACGGCATCCAGATCCGGCTGGCTCAGCAGTTCTTCGTAATGCCGGTAACCGCGCGCCGCCGCGGCTGCTGGAATTACCGTCTGGGCTTTGTCGATGCGGTCCGGAAACAGATCGCAAATGGCCGCCAGCCGCGCCCGCGGATCGTGCGTCATCAGGCCGCCCACGTACCGTCCGCGCCCGCCGGTTCCAATAATGCCGAATGACACGGCGGAGTTGGCCTGGGAACCGAAAGCGATCCGGGGCTTGACGATCAACAGATTGGCGGTCGCTCCCGCAAGAGCCTGCCGCCGGGTTAGGGTTGCCACTGAGTCCTCCTTTGACGGATGGAAGACTCAATGTAGGTCCGTTCCGCGCGGAATTCAATGCCGTCCGATGGACAGCACAAAATAATGCGCGCGCGTGGTTCCGGCGTTGTGCCAGCCGTGCTCTTCATTGGACGCCACGTAAGCCACGGACCCCGGCCCCAGCCTGGCGCTCTTTCCGGCGATCGTCACTTCCATGGTCCCTTCGCGGATGAGGAGCATCTCTTCGTGCACATGATGGTGCGGCGGATGCGGCGCGCCGCCCGGCGGCAATTCCGTTTCATGCAGCTCGATGCGCACTCCGGCGTGGGTTTCGCCGTCGAGCACCGGACGCGTCTGGTTCTCTCCGCTGGATTGCACGGGAAGTTTGTCGAAGCTAAAAGTTCCAGATGGCAACACGCCGCTGCCTCCGGCTTTGACGGCTGCCAACATGGGAAGCAGCAGACTCAGATCTCTGCGCGAATAGTTCATGGCATCTCCATTGGATCATAGGCGCGGCCATGCTCATGGCGAGCCTTCGCCCGCCAGCGGCGCTGCGTAATCGCGAAACGCCGGCGGCACATCGTGGCCATCGGGATGAATCCATTCCGTGACAGCCGCGCTTCCACCCGCGCGACCGCTTCGAGCGGAGTGAGAAACGTGCTTGAATCGCGGCAGCGCGACCATGACTTCCGACCAGTGTACTGCCGGACACCGGTCACGATCCCCATTTTGGTTTGCGCGAGGAGCGAAGATCCGCTCGCGATGGTCAAGAAAAGAAAGCAGCGCTACTGCCGCGGAGAATACGTCCGTTTTCATTGAACCGACCGTCGTTGTCGTCGATGCAAAGCTTACCGGGAGGCCCGACGACGCCGTCGCCGAGATCGTGAATGGCGGCGTGCCCGCTTCGACTTCGCCAAGCGAATCAAGATAATTAAGTGAACAGTATCGCGCCTAGCAGCATCTCCTCGAATGCCGGCAGGCGGGCTGAGGGCCCGCCGCAGGCACAGTGCCCAATGTCACTTAGTTTTCCGTCGAGCGGCCGGCGGCATAAATCGTGGGGCGGCCAATCATGGCCGCAGCCGGCTTTTCAGCCGGCTCTTCGACCGTTTGCGATCGTTTTGGCCGCCTAAAAGGCGGCTGCGGCCATGATTGGCCGCCCCACAATTTTGTGCAGAATTCCATGACTCGAAAACTAAGTGACATTGGGCACAGTGCCTGCCCCACTTCGCGCCGTCCTGGCCGGGCTCAAGCTTTCGACGGCGCCCCACAGTTGTGTTTCGGCTTGGCGCTATGCTATTGTCGATCTCTTAACAGGGAAAATAATATTCATGGCTTACGTAATTGCAGAACCCTGCATCGGGACCAAAGACACCGCCTGCGTGGACGCCTGCCCGGTTGACTGCATCCACCCCAAGAAGGATGAGCCGGGCCACGCCGAGGCTGAGTTGCTGTACATCGATCCGGTAGAATGCATCGATTGCGGCGCGTGCGTGCCGGTTTGCCCGGTATCGGCGATCTTCGCGCTGGACGACCTGCCGGAAAAGTGGTCGGAATTCACCGCTAAAAACGCCGCGTATTACGGCCGGTAAGCGGCGCACGAGGTGTCCGTCTCCCAGACGCGCACTTCCTGCAACTTAACAGGAGTGCCTCGTTCAAGCGCGCCGCCGATTTCATCGTAAAAATATTTGGCCATATTTTCGGCCGAGGGATTCAGCACATCGAAGGGCGCAAGATCGTTGAGGTATTGATGATCGAGGCGGTCGACGACGGTGTGCATCAGCTTTTTCACGGCCACAAAATCGACCAGGAGTCCGGCTGAATCGAGATCCGGACCGCTGAAAGTAATCTGCACGCGATAGTTATGGCCGTGCGGGTTTTCGCATTTGCCCTTGTAATTCCGCAGGGCGTGGCCGGCGGCGAATGTCTCTTCCACGGAAACTTCAAACATTGAAAAAACTCTCCACGTCGGTGATTTTGGTGGTGAATCCGTAATCGGGCAGGCTGTCGAAGAACACCTGGCCGTAGCGCTGCTTGGTGACGCGATTATCGAGCAGGACCAGCACGCCGCGATCGGAACGGCTGCGGATGAGGCGGCCGAAGCCCTGCTTGAGCGCGATGGCGGCCTGGGGGACCTGGTAATCGTAGAACGGGTTGCCGCCCTCGTTGCGGAGTTTGCGCACGCGCGCATCCACGATTGGGTCGCTGGGGACGGCGAAGGGCAGGCGGTCGATGATGACGCAGCTTAACTGATCGCCGGGAACGTCCACGCCCTGCCAGAACGACGATGTGGCGAAGAGGATGCAGTTGGGCGTGGTGCGGAATTCTTCCAGCAGGGCGCTGCGCGGGCCGGTGCCTTGCAGGAGCGTGGGATAATCCAGATCGAGCGAGATGCGGTCGTACATCAGACGCATCTGCTGATAGCTGGTGAACAGCACGAACGCCCGGCCGCGGCTGAGCTTCAGCAGTTGGGTGACTTCGGTGGATGCTTCTTTGGGGAAGGCTGGGCTGCGCGGATCGGGGAGATGCTGGGGCACGTAGAGCAGCGCTTGGGTTTGATATTGGAAATGGCCAGGGACCACCAGGGTGCGGGCCTGCTCGATGCCCAGGCGCTTCTTGACGAAATCGAATCCGCCGGCCACGGCCAGTGTGGCGGAGGTGAGCACACAGGTATCCACGACATCGAACAGGCGTTCGGCCAGCAGAGGCGCGACATCGATGGGCGTGGCTTGCAGAAAGACGCCCCGGCCGCGCCGCTCCATCCAGAAGACGTAGGACTCGTCGTCGCTTTCGAGGACGAATTGGAGGGCCTGGCCGAGCTCGACGGTGCGGCGCTGGAGGGGAATGATTTCGACCGGTGGAGTCTTCAGCAGCTTCAGATGAGAGCCGATCAGTTCGAGCGCGGCGCGCAGGTCGCGGTAGACGTCTTCATGGCGCTGGACGAATTCGGCGCGGCCGGTGAAGGCCACGCGGCCTTCGGGTGCGGGAAGGGCCATGAATAATTGCGAGGCGAGCTCATCGAGGCGGTCGAGGATGCGGTCGAGTTCGGCGGATCCGAATTCCTTGGCGCGGGCGATGGCGGAGATGTCGCGGCGCAATTCCTGGAAGCGGTAATTGCTCACGGAGACGCCGAAGTATTGGCCGGCGATGTCTTCGATTTCATGGGCCTCATCGAAGACCACGGCGTGATATTCGGGCAGAATGCCGCCTTCGGTATCGCCATCCTGAAGGACTTCTTTCAACGCGAGGTCGGCGAAGAACAGATGATGGTTGACGATGACGATGTCGCTCGCATTGGCACGCTGGTGCATCAAAGTGAGGAAGCAGCGGTCGAATTGTTTGCATTTCTGGCCGGTGCAGAGATCGCTGCGGGCGTCCATTTTGGCCCAGGCGGTGCTCTGTTCGGGCAGCTTTTTGATTTCGGCGCGGTCGCCGAATTCGGTGGTTTTTTCCCAGGCTTGGATGACCTGAAAATCGGCGACTTCTTCGAGGCCGGAGAGGACGGCTTCGCGATCGGCATCGTAGATTTTCTGGCGGCAGGCGTAGTTGTTGCGGCCCTTCATGTAGCAGACGCGCAGGGGACGGGGGAAGTGCTGCTGGAGGAACGGAATGTCTTTGAAGAAGAGCTGCTCCTGGAGATTTTTGGTGCCGGTGGAGACCACGATGCGCTTGCCGGAGAGCAGCGCGGGGACCAGATAGGCGAGGGTTTTGCCGGTGCCGGTGCCGGCTTCGACGATGAGGTGTTTGCGGTCGGCGAGGGCGGATTCGACGGCTTCCGCCATGGCTAACTGGCCGGGGCGGTATTCATAATTGGGATGCCATTTGGAGAGCGCGCCGTGGCGGGCGAAGAACTGACGCACGCGGGGGACGGCTTTGACATCGGTGGTCATGGAGCGGGTTAATTCGATTGTAGCTTGCGCGCGCTTCGCGCGGTGGGATTAGGGGCTAGGGGCTGGGGACTGAGGCCCGAGGCGCCGCAAGCCGGCCCGTTCGCGTTCCAAGTCCTCTAGCGAGCAGTCGATCCAAACTTCGTGCGCCCGAAGGAACGTATCGATTTGGTCACTGGTTTCAAAGCCAAGCACGCGCCGCAAGTCGGGCTTGGTGAGATGGCCCTGCCGATATTCCTCGGCCACCAGCGCTTCGAGGGCGCGGCGCGGCAGATCCCCGCCCGCCTCATACAAGCGCCGAGCTACGTCGTCTGGGATTTCCACGGTCAGGTGCGTGGCTGTTTACTATGACATCAGCCTCACCGCGGCGCTGTTGCCGCGCACAGCGGGAAAAATCGGCGATTCATCGGGAACTATAATACCCTTAACGATGCAAACGTTGGAAAGCGGGAAGATTTGCGGATCTGTGGTGGTGGGATCCGGCGCGGCGACCGGCTGGGCGGCCACGGCAGCCCCCAGTTTTGACTTTGACCGATTCAAGAACAACGAGGTATAGCGAGGGAACGATGCGAGAGTTGTGCATTGGCGTTTTGATGGTTTGGAGCGCGGGGGCCGCTGTGCCGCCCGTGATCCCAGGCGACTCGGAGCGAGGCGCGCGGCTCTTTCAAGACCAACGCTGTGTGCAGTGTCACAGCGTGAACGGCAAGGGCGGCAGGATGGGGATGGATTTGAGCGCGCGGGTGGACCGGGGATTTACGCCGGCGCTGCTGGCGAGCACCATGTGGAACCATGCGCCGGTGATGTGGGCGGCGATGGAGGGAGCCGGCATCGAGCGGCCGAAATTAAGCGCGCCGGATGCGGCGGATTTGTTCGCCTATTTGTATTCCACGCGCTTTTTCGACAAGCCGGGCGATGCGGCGCGCGGCAAGCAGGCTTTCGCGGAACGGCACTGCGCGGAGTGTCACGGGATCAGCGAATCGCGGGCGGAGGGCGCGCCGCCGGTGGTGAAATGGGAATCGCTGGAGCAGCCCATCGTGCTGGCGCAGCAGATGTGGGACCACAGCAGCAGCATGAAGGAGGCTTTCGCCCGCAAGAAGATCGCATGGCAGGAGCTTTCGGCGCAGGATTTGAGCGACATCCTGGCTTATCTGCGGAATTTGCCGGAAACGCGCGGTATGCCGGCGAAGTTTTCGTTTACGTCGGGCGAAGGCGGGCAAGCCATTTTCGAGGCGAAGGGCTGCGTGAAGTGCCATGTGGGCAAGTTGGCGCTGGAAGACCGGCTGCACAATCTGGCGCTGACGGAGATCGCGGTGGATATGTGGAATCACGCGCCGCGCATGGTGCAGCCGGTGCCGCAGCTATCCGTGGATGAGATGCGGCAATTGCTGAGTTACCTGTGGATGCGGCAGTTCGTGTATGCCAAGGGCGACATCGGGCGGGGCAAGCAAGTGTTTGCCGCCAAACGCTGCGCGGAGTGCCATGCGGGCGGGGAACACGGCGCGCCGCCGCTGCCGGGGCAGGGCCGGGGATATTCGGAGATCACGATCATTTCGGCGCTATGGAAGCATGGTCCGCAGATGTTCACGCGCATGAAACAAGCCCAGATCGGTTGGCCTCGATTCAATAATCCAGGGCAGATGACGGATCTGGTGGCGTATTTGAATTCGGTGCAGTAGGGCGTCGCGAGATAGCCAGTCACACGTTTCTGACGAAAAATTCGCGGCTAGGGCGCGAGGTTGCGCGAGTTGCCGGGCCAGGCCGGCGGGAAGCGCGGGCCGTTCGTTGCCAAGCCTCGGACACGACTTACAAATCACATTTCTACATAGAGTTAGTGCGGAGTGCGCACTTATATTCCGCACGGAGTCCGGAAGTCAGGAACGGCGGATTGCCCGGCACTGCGCCCGTTTAGGGGTGGCGGGGCGAGCCCTAACAACGCTCGCCGGAAAAAGGGCGGCTGGTATTCTGTGAGTGAAAAAAGGAGCGCTTCACTTGGCACAGATTATTCCTCTCGGTTTTGTGACCGCCAGCAACGCCGGATTGACTTCGAATGTAACAGCCCCGTCCGGAGTCGCCCTGCGCTGCAATAAGGTCCTGGTGCAGGCATTCAAGACAGCCAACGCCAGCGACTACGTGTTTGTCGGCCTGACAGGCCTTAACAAAGCGACCGGCGCGGACGTGATCACAGTGTTGCAGGCAGGACAATCGGTGGTGGTTGGAGACGAGCGCGACTCGAATGTCATCGATCCTACCACGCTGACGGTGGACAGCACTTCGGGCGAGGCGGTAGTGACCGGTATGCTCTACCAGCGATAGCTCGAACCTGGCCGAATCAGGGAGACTCACTGAAAAATATGAGAAGCATCTTAGTAGCAGTCCTCGTGTGTCTATTGTGCGCGGCGGCGGCTTGGGGGCAGATTATCGTGGGCGGCGGAGGGACCCCTACCGGAATCCCGCCTGGATCGGCGATCTGGTACGGAGCGGGCGCGCCGGCAAGTTCCGTTGGATCGGACGGAGATTACTATCTCGATACCGTTGCATACTGTCTGTATGGCCCGAAGGCGGCGGGGGTGTGGCCCTCACTTTGTGTAACATCGGTGCGACTGGTCGGGTATGTCGCCGAAAACGCCGGCAACAAGGGCGCGGCCGGAGGATACGCGGGGTTGGATGCGAATGCGCTGGTGCCCACGGCGAACTTGCCCCCCATTACGGCCGTTAACGGTACGGCAATACCTGGCAATAATGCGTCCGACCAGACTGTGGTGACTACGGCGCCGTCGGCGGGCGTTTGGACGAGTCTTCCATCGTGCCCGGATGTGCTGGGGAGCCATTTGAACTATAATGTGGCGACGCACGGATTCTTGTGCGGTAACACGGGCAGTTCGGTGGGCAGCGTCGGATTCAGCGGCGTTGCTGGCGGCACTAATGCTAATGGCCTATTAGTCAGCGGAAGTTTGGAGTATACGGGCGCAGGTTTGATCGATGCGAATAAGTTGGGCGGAGTAAGCCTGGCGGGTCTTTCAACCGGACTTCTTAAGATCACGACCGGAACGGGTGCGCCTAGCATCGCGGGCGCGCTGGATGTTACCGCGGCATTAGGATTTACTCCGGAGAACACGTCAAACAGTGGCGCCGCCAATGGTTATGCGCCGCTCGATTCCAACCGGCTGCTACCGTTGACGAACTTGCCCGCGATTATCGAAATCAACGGCACCAGCGTGCCAGCCAACAACGCATCGGACCAGACGATTGTTACGGCGGCGCCGTCGCTGGGGGCATGGGCGGCGCTGCCTTCGTGTCCGGATACTGGCGGAAATCACTTGAACTATAGCGTCACCACGCATGGTTTTCAGTGCGGAAACACGGTGGGCAGCGCGGGCAGCGTGTCGTTCGGCGGAGTCAGCGCGGGAACCAATAGTAGTGCGCTGTTGATCGGCGGAAGTTTGAGTTATACGAGCGGCGGCCTGATCAATGCGAATCAACTAGGCGGAGTGACTCTGGCGAGCCTTTCCACCGGGCTCTTGAAGATCACCGGGGGCAGCGGGGCGCCTGCCGTGGCGGCGTCTTCGGACGTAACGGCCACGTTGGGATACACGCCGGAGAACACGTCGAACAAGGGCGCCGCACTGGGGTATGCGGGGCTCGACTCGTCCGCGCACTTAGTCGCGAGCCAGATGCCTGTTCTCAGCGGGGACATCGCCAATTCGGGCGTGGCTGCGACAGTCACGGGACTGCAAGGACGTGCCGTGTCGAGCACGGCGCCGGCAAGTAATCAGGTGTTGCAATGGAACGGATCGCAGTGGGCGCCCGCCTCGGTCAGCGGCGCAGTGACCACCGTCTTCGGACGCGCGGGCGTAGTAACAGCGAGTGCGGGCGATTATAACTTCTCACAGATTGGCGGCACCATCGCCGCGTCGCAACTGCCGGGGGCAGCCTCTTGGAGCGGCACGCTGGGCAGCTTCAGCATCGGGCCGGGCGCGACGGGATCGGGGAATGGCAGCAACAACGTCGGCATCGGAACCGGCAACCTGACGGCGAATACAACCGGGTATCAAAATATCGCGGTCGGACAGAGCGCTTTGTCGGCGAATACCACCGGGAGTCAGAACGTGGCGGTCGGCAGCCTGGCGATGGTGGCCAATACCACGGGGAGTTACAACACGGCCGTGGGTGAAAATGCGCTGGGCAATAATACTACGGGGTATGACAATTTCGCGTTTGGATTGCGAGCGCTCTATCAGAATACGACGGGCTATAATAACGCCGCGTTTGGGATCGACTCGGTAGGAATCAACACCACGGGGTATCGCAACAGTGGTTTTGGCACGGATTCGTGCGCCTGGAACGTGACCGGGTATGAAAACGCTTGCATGGGGATGAATACTCTGTGGTCGCTCACCACCGGGTATGACAATACCGGTACAGGTTTCAATGCCATGTTCGGCGCGACCTCCGGCCACTATCTCACCGGTGTTGGCGCATACGCCGATCTCTACTATCCCAATACCATGGCGGGAGTTACCCTGACCGCAACCAGTAATACGGCGGATCTTTCCGTTGGTTGGTATTGGTATAAGGTGTCGTTTGTATTGAACGGGCAGGAGACGGCGCTTTCTAACAACAGTTATCTCGGTGTGCTCACCGACAGCGCACATAGGGAAGTGACCATTGCCGGACTGCCGATCTATAGCGGACCATTTGTGGCATCGGCGCGGAGGATTTACCGGACCGTGGTATGTCCGGCCACGTTGTGCACCGTAATCACGGCGAACCAAGCGCCGCGGCAGTGGTATTACGTCGGGGCGATCAGTGACAATACCACTACGGCCTATGTAGACACTACAGCCGATGCTAACCTGGGTCCGCAGGAGAGCAGCACGCCCAGTAAGTCGGTAGCGCTGGGAGCTTATGCCACAGTGTACGGGTCTTATGAGATGGTGGTAGGCAGCGACCCGTCGCCCATTCAGCAGATCTGGCTTGGAAACGGCATGGTGAGCGCCTTGTCGCCGGCGGGCGTTCTGGTGTCGAGCTCCGGCGCCAGCGGAACAAATGTTGCGGGCCAGGATATGATTCTGGCGGGCGGGCCAGGGACAGGCTCGGCTAACGGCGGCAATGTCATCTTTGGGACTGTGCCAGGCGGGGCTTCGGGCTCGCTCTGGAATAGCCTGGTGAATCGTTGGAAGATCGACAGCGCCACCGGAAATCTGGTTGGGCTGAGCACCGGCGGCATCACCGGAGTGGCTGGCACGGTGGACTTCAGCGGCGGCACGCATACGCTGCCGGCGAAGGTCGGCGTGGGCGCGAGTAAGCCATCTACATGCACGGTAGGAGAGCAGTATTTCGCCAATGACGCGCCGGCTGGCCAGAATCTTTTTGGATGCACAGCGGCGAATACGTGGACGGTGGAGGCCGGAAGCGCGAGTTCGCCGGTAAGTTCCATCTTCGGACGTGTAGGCGCGGTAACTGCACAGGCCGGCGACTATACCACGACTCAAGTCACCGAAGGAACCAACCTATATTTCACCACTGCGCGTGCTGCTGGCGCGGCGCCGATTCAGAGCATCTTTGGCCGGACGGGAACGGTAACGGCGGCGGCGAACGACTACAATCTGAGTCAAATCTCTAGCGGAGTACTGAGCGCCACAGGGGGCGCCATCTACAATGCGGCGGGCAGCGGCAATACACAGATTATTTTCAAAAATAGCTCCAGCCAGGCGGTGAATGGCGCGGGTCCGGTGTTATGGCAGAATAATGCAGGCGCCACCATGTCGTTTATCAACTGGGACGGCGGCTTCGCTGAAGGCGACGGAACCAATTATAAGATCAGCCTGGACAGCAGTACGCTGGGGATGTCGAGCGACAGCCTGGTGGCGTGGCGATCGATGAACAATGTATTTTCGGGCACAGCGGACACCGGCCTGGCGCGCGAGTCGGCGGGCGTGGTGAAGGTGACGAACGGGTCGGCCGGGTATGGCGTTCTGGATACGGGCGGCCTGGAGATCAACGGCGCGGCGCTGGCGTTGGCAGGCGATGTAACAGGAAGTATTAGTACAAATACGGTTAGTAAGATCCAGGGACTAGCGGTATCCGGTGCGGCTCCTTCGAGCGGCCAGGTATTGCAGTGGAATGGGTCGCAGTGGGCGCCGGGCACTTACAGTTATTCGCAAATCAGCGGGACCTTGCCGGACGCCGCGTTGCCCGCCGATGCGGTAACCGCGACTACGCTGAATAACTCGACGCTTACAGCGGCCTTGACATCGGTGGCGACCACCAGCGATATTACCGCCGGCGGCGCACTTACAGCCACCGGTAATGTTTATGCCAATGCGGGCAGCAACACTGCGGGATGTCTGCATCTCTCGGACACGAATGCGGCGCATGATATGGGCTTGTGCGCTCCGTCGTCCGGCTTCAATGGCTTGTTGAATCTTTGGAGCGCCGCGGGGACCGCCGGACAGGTGACCACTACCGACGGCGCGAACAATCTGCTGTGGTCGAACCTGGGCGGTATCGCCGGTACGCTTGCGGCCGCGCAGATGCCGTCTTTAGCGGGCGATGTAAGTAACAGCGGCTTGGCCGTCACGGTAACTGCCTTGCAGGGCCGCGCGGTGGCCGGTACAGCGCCCTCCACCAATCAGGTATTGCAGTGGAACGGTTCGCAATGGGCGCCGGGCACCGTCAGCGGCGGCGGCGCGGTATCCAGCGTGTTCGGCCGCACCGGAGCGGTAACTGCGCAGAGCGGCGATTACACGCTGTCACAGGTCGGCTCCGGGACCCTGAACACAACGGGCGGTACAATTTACAACAGCGCGGCGGGCCAGATCACTCAGATCGTGGTGCAGAACGGGCCCAATCAAGCTAGCGTCGGCGCGGCATCGGTGCTCTGGAAAAACAATGCCGGGAGTAACATCGCATTCATCAATTGGGACGGCGGTTACTCCGAGGGCGATGGCACGAACTACAAAATCAGTTTGGATACTTCGACACTCAGCCTGTCGAGCGACAGCCTGCTGGTATGGCATTCCGTGAACAGCACGTTTGCGGGCACCATCGACACCGCTCTGGCGCGGGAGGCGGCGGGTGTCGTGAAGGTCACTAATGGCGCGACCGCGTACGCTGCCATAGACGCCGGCGGATACAGTGCATCGGGGACGCCCGGAGTCACTTCCGCTACCTGCACACAATGGACAAACGGACTATGCACTCACAACTAATGGGACTGTTATTGCTATCGGGGGCGGCCTTCGCGCAAACACCCCAACACACGGAGCCGGCTCAGCCGCCCCGGATTCCGGCCGAGTTGCGTGCCCGGTTCTGGCGGACTCAGGCGGAAGCCGTGGCGGCGGCGGCGCGGGCCAAGCAGGCACAGGACGCCGCCAAGGCCGTACAAGAGGAGCTGCAAAAACAATGTGGCGACCAGTTCGTGCTGGCGCTGGACGCCGATGGCGAGCCATCCTGCCAGGCAAAGCGATAGTACTTATGCGAACCGCGGCGTTCTTAGTGGTTGCGTTGCCGGCGTATGCGCAAACGTGCACGATACTGGCCCCCTCAAACTGCCCCTCGACCGGAGTGTACGCCGGTCCGCCCACGCTCCAAGGCTTTGTAAGTGGGCTGTCCACATCGCTCGCCACGGCGCGCGGGAATGTGGCGGCGATGCCTCAGCCGCGCATCAAATACTCGGCGCAAGTGGTGCCCGCCAGCCAGACGTTCATGATTAACGATCCACATACATGTCCGACTTCCGGCACGTGCCAATACAACAATCCAACTGTCATCAATAACTTCATCGACTCACTGCTGGCGCCGCCGCCGCATGGAGCCGGGCTAGAGAGCCTCGATTTCAATCTTTGGATCAGCCCATTATTTGCGTCGTCGCAGTATGCCGCGGTCTGCGCCACTTACGGCGCATGTTACACGCCTACATCGTCGAATCAGAACTGGTTTTCACGCGGCCTTTCCACTTACGACGCCGTCTTCGCGCATCTGGCGTCTGCCTGGCCCAACGTGAAAGTGCGGCTCGCCCCGATGTTCTCGGGTGACGCAACCACCACGTGCGGCATCCAGCAAAATGCTTTTACCGAACTGCAAGTGGAACAATGCGCGGTCCCCTTGTGGGCGGCCATGGTGGCGCGCTGGCACGTAGACGATATGACGGCGACGCATGAGCCGTGCGGAGTATTTCAGGTGGAATTGGGCTCCGCCACCGGAGACACGAACGGGTGCGTCATGACCGTGGCGGATATGGATACATTCATCCGGCACGCGGCCACGGCGGTGCGCGCTCTGTCGCAGAACGCAAGCGTGCGCGTAGGCGCGGGAGGGCTGATTTCGGATGCCTCGGGGGCTTGCCCCAGCGCCGCGAATTTCTGGTGCGATTGGTACACCAACCTCATGCCGGCCAACGTGCTAGATTTCGCCGGCATCGATATGTATCCAGTGACGAGCATACCAGTGGCGAACTATAACTACACGCTATCGACTTATACAACCATGGCGCAGGAGGTGCAGGCCGCGGGGAAAGTGGTGGTGGCCAACGAGTCGAGCGCCATGCGGTGGTCGAATCCCAGCGGCCTTGGCGGTGAGCCCAATACCTATTGGGGTTGCGCGGCGAGTGAGTGGATGACAGACGGCACATTTATGGCTTGGGCGCGCGCCATACCGGGCGCCTGGGTGCCGGCCAACGGACTGCCGATCTATTCGATTTATCCGATCGAGCCGTTGCTGATGACCACTACCGATACGAATGACAACCATTGCAGCGCCGGAACTGGATACGAAGTATTGCTGACCGATGCACTGATGAGCGGCACGGTCCTTTCGCCCATGGGCGTTTTGTATGGTGTGATGGCGGAGGGTTGGAATACGTCGCTCGAAGGGAGTGCGCATCTGACTGGCCGAGCGCATCTGGGTCACTGAGATTCGTTGTGGGGCAGCCACTCTGGCTGCAGGCGGCCTCTCAGGCCGCCTGGCAGCATCTCCTCTAGTGCCGGCAGGCGGGCGGGGAGCCCGCCGCAGGCAGAGTGCCTGCCCCACTTCCTTCCAGATAGTCGCAATGGCGTGTAAAGCCGAGGCGTTCATACACACTTAGCGCGGCGGTATTAGTTTGCACGACGTTCAACGCTACGGTGCGCAACCCTAACTGCAGTAACTCGCCGGTTACGGCGCTACTCACTTGCGAGCCCAACCCTTGTCCCCGGCGATCTGTGCGCGTATAGACGTTGCCGATGGCCGCCAAGCTTTGTTCTTGCGACAGAACGTGCGTGCCGGCTGCGGCCACCAGCTCTGTGCCTTCCCAAATCCCGAAATAGACACCCTGCCCGAGCATGTCCACATGGAAGAACGGAGGACTCTCGCCGGCGGCGTCTCCGTCCCGATACAAATTCGCCAGAGCCTCGCAATCCGCGGGTCGCAGGCGCACTGCATGATGCGGCCGCGGCACAAATCGGGCGGGATCGGCCACCATGCGCCACATCTGTTTCCCATCGCGGATCTGGAAACCCCCGCGACGCAACAAATCGGCGGCTTCGGCGCGCACTGAGAAATAGAAAACCGGATCGGCGGCAAGTTCAGGCAGCAGCGGCGCCAAATCCGCCGCCGCGCCGTGTGCGAATAACAAGGGCGTGCGAAAGCCGCGATAGATCAATATCAGCGCCGGCCGGCCATCCGCCGCCACATGCCATTCGGCGCTAGCGCGATATTCGGGCGCCAGGTCCGCCAAGGCATACACCGACCACACGCGATCCGTGCGCAGGATAGCTTCGACAGCGGCCAGATCAGCGGTTCGCGGCATTCCGCAAATACGCGTCGTCGCCGCGAATCCAGTCTTCGCGGGGAGGCGAGAACACGTCCACCGCCAGCGTATCCTCAAGGGCTTCGGCCATGTGTGGCGCATCGGGCGGGATGACCAGCGCATCGCCGGCGCGCAGCGTCACTTCCTCGCCGGACACGACGAAACGCATGGCGCCGCTCTCCAGCATGCTGATTTGCTCGTTGGGATGGCTATGCATGGGAACCGAGGCGCCCTTCCGCAACCGGATGTGGGCGATGGTGATGTGCCGTCCGTTAATCATCTTGCGCCCGAACAACGGATTGAGCTGCTCCTCTTCCATCTGGTTCCAATTGTGATGTTGCATCGCGCCGTATTGTATCATGAGACCTTATGAAGGGAGTCGTTTTAGCGGGCGGCACGGGCAGCCGGCTGTTCCCGCTGACCAAGATCACCAACAAGCACCTGCTGCCGATTTACGAGAAGCCGATGATTTATTACCCCATCGAGACACTCGTAGATGCGGGCATTCGGGATATTCTGATTGTCACCGGCGGCAAGAACGCGGGCGACTTTCTGCGGTTGCTGGCCAACGGGAAGCAATTCGGCTTGAGCCATATCGATTACACCTACCAGGAGGGTGAAGGCGGCATCGCCGACGCATTAGCGCTGGCCGAACACTTTGCCGACGGCCAAAAGCTGTGCGTGATCCTGGGTGACAATATCATCGAGGGCAGCATCCGCAAGGCGGCGGATGATTTTCGGGCGCAGGAACACGGGGCCAAGATCCTGCTTAAGGAGGTCACGGACGCCGAGCGTTTCGGTGTGGCCGAGATCTCCGGCGACCGTATTGTCAATATCGAGGAGAAGCCGCGGCACCCGAAATCGAACTATGCCGTGACCGGTTTTTATATGTACGATGCCACGGTGTTCAATAAGGTGCGCACGCTGGTGCCTTCGAAACGCGGCGAACTGGAAATCACGGATGTTAACAACGCGTACATCCGCGAAGGCTCCATGACGTTCGATTTTCTGGATGGCTGGTGGACCGATGCGGGAACCTTCGATTCACTGCTGCGCGCGGCGAACCTGGTAGCGCAATCGGTAACCGCCCGGCGGCAAGCGGAAGCCGAGAAACTGGCGGAAGGAGCCATATCATGACAGCCACCTCGGCGGTGCCCGAGCGCCAGATCATCGCCTCTTCGGGTGCGCTGGAACTGGCTTATCCCGAGTGTCCCAAAGGTATCGGCTCGCTGATTGGATCTCCAACATCGCCCGATCTGATCGAGGGCGTGCGGATCGAGCCGCTGAGCGTTTATCCCGACGACCGCGGTTACTTTCTCGAAGTGCAGCGCATGGGCCGAGGCCTGGCCGCGCATTTCCCGGCGGAGAGCACGCAGATTTCGACGGCATTCAATTATCCCGGCATCATCAAGGCGTTTCACTTTCATTTGCACCAGACCGATTGCTGGACGCCCGCCATGGGCATGTTACAAGTCGCGCTGGTGGATTTGCGTTTGGGTTCCCGCACGTTTGGAGCGCGTAACACTATTTACGCGGGCATTCTGCGGCCGTGGCAGATACTTATTCCACCGGGCGTGGGACATGGCTACAAAACCATCGGCAAAGATGCCGCCATGCTGATTTACATGACAGACCGCTTTTACAATCCCCAGGATGAGGGCCGCATAGCCTACAATCATCCCGGCATTCAATACGATTGGGAATTGCAACATAAGTAGACGGCGCGCATGAGAAAACTCCTTGTAACCGGAGGCGCGGGTTTTATAGGGTCGGCCTTTGTTCGCCTTTGTCTGGCGGAGGACTCATCGATCCAGATTGTAAATTTCGATAAGTTGACGTATGCGGGAAACCTGGAGAACCTGGAATCGGTAGCCGAAGATTCGCGCTACCGTTTCGTGCACGGCGATGTCTGCGACGAAGCGCAAGTGGAAGCGGTCCTAAGCGACGAACGGCCGGATGCCATCGTGCATTTCGCCGCCGAATCGCACGTGGATCGAAGTATTTTCGCTCCCAGTCCGGTTTTCGAGACGAACTTGCGCGGGACGTTCACGCTGCTCGAAGCCGCCCGGCGCCATCATACCGCCCGTTACTTGCAAGTCTCCACCGACGAAGTGTACGGCAGTCTGGCGCCGCCGCTGGAAGCGGATGAAAACTTCCCGTTGAATGCCAGCAGCCCTTATTCCGCGTCCAAGGCCGGTGCGGATCTGCTGGCGCGATCTTACTTCCTTACTTATAAGGTGCCGGTAGTTATCACACGCGCGTCGAATAACTACGGACCGTATCACTTTCCCGAAAAACTCATTCCGCTGATGATCTCGAACGCGCTGGCAGACCGGCCCTTGCCTGTGTATGGCGATGGCATGCAGGTGCGCGACTGGCTGTATGTGGAAGACCACTGCCGCGGCATTCGCGCAGTGTTGGATGGCGGCCGCGATGGCGAGATTTATAACATCGGCGGCAACTGCTCGTTGCCGAATCTGGAAGTAGTCAAGCGCATCCTGCGCGCCACAGACAAGCCCGACAGTTTGATCGAGTATGTGGTGGATCGCCCCGGACACGACCGGCGCTATGCCCTTTCGAGCGAAAAGCTGATGCACGCAACCGGCTGGTCGCCGCGCGTGGGTTTCGACGAAGGGCTGGCGATCACGGTAGAGTGGTATCGCCGCCACGCGGCCTGGGTGGAGCGCGTGCGCAGCGGCGAGTATCTGAATTACTACGCCCGTAATTACGATAACCGGCGGGACGAATTGCGCACGGTGACCGATGCGCGTGGCCATTGATGCGACTCCGCTGACGCTATCGAGCGGCGGCCTGCGGCGCTACGTCGAGGAACTGAGCGTGGCGCTGGCCGGGAATTTTCCGCAAGACGAGTTCTTTCTGGTTTCCGATCAGCCATTCCAGACGCCCCACACGGCGCCTCTGAATCTGCGCCGTGGCGGTGGGCCTCGTTACGAAACGGAGCGGCGGTGGTGGTTGTGGGGTTTGGATCGGGAATTGCAACGCCTCCACGCTGGTATGTTTCATGGCACCGATTTTGCCGTGCCGTATGTGCCGCGCCGTCCGAGTGTTCTGACGCTGCACGACCTTTCGCCGTGGATGGACCCAGTGTGGCATTCCGACGCGGAGAGGGTCCGGCAAAGGACACCCGTGCTGATCGGGCTAGGTTTGGCCACCATGATTGTTTCGCCGAGCGAGGCAGTGCGGAAACAGGCGATCGAGAGATTTCGCGTGCACCCGGATCGCATCCGCGCCATCCCGCTTGCCGCTTCGGCACAATTCCGGCCGGTGGCGGCGGCGCCTGGCTCGCCCTATTTCCTGTACGCCGGGACGCTGGAACCGCGCAAGAATATCGAGGTTCTGTTGAGCGCCTGGCGCGAGGTACGCCGGTCGTATGCGGTGGATCTGGTACTGGCCGGGCGGCGGCGCCCGGATTTTACGCAACTTTCGCCTGAGCCTGGGTTGCACATTATTGGTGAAGTCTCCGATGAGCGTTTGGCGGAATTATTCGCTGGAACGTTGGCGTTCGTGTACCCGTCGCTCTATGAGGGCTTCGGGTTGCCGGTGCTCGAAGCCATGCAATGCGGGGCTTGCGTGATTACCTCACGAGACCCAGCCATTGCGGAGGTTGCGGCGGGCGCGGCCATCGAAGCCGGAACACACGTTGAATTAGTACAGGCAATGTTGGATATTGCGGCGTGCCCGGAACGGGCGCAGTTTTGGCGGGAGCGCGGGTTGCGCCGCGCGGCGGATTTTTCGTGGCGCCGCACGGCGCAGTTGACTTACGAAGTGTATGAAGAAGCCCAACGGCGATTTTGAATTGTGGGGCAGGCACTCTGCCTGCGGCGGGCTCTCAGGCCGCCAGTTCGCCCTATGAACGCGCTGTTTATTTCCGCGGAAGCCCCATATCCCCTGGCGGGCGGAGGCGCCCTGCGCAGCGCGTCGCTGTTGCACTTCCTGGCCCGCAATCATGTTGTAGATATGATCGCGTTCCGAGAGCCGCGTGCGGCCGACCCGGGAGATTATCTGCCTTCAGGCCTGGTGCGCCGCCTGCATGTAGTGGACCTGCCCGCGCATGCGCGCCATCCGCTAGCGCGCGCCATGCGCAATGCCGGACGTCTGGCGCGGCAGGTTCCTCCGCTGGTGGACCGATTTGCCGGTCATGGCGATCGGATCGCCGCAGCCATCCATGGGCAGCGATACGATCTAGCCATAATCGAGCACTTCTGGTGCGCGCCGTATGTGGAGCAAATCGCGCGGATCAGCGGCGCAACCATTCTCGATCTGCATAATATCGAATCGGTGCTGCATGCGAGCTACGCTGCGGCCGCGGGCGCGGCGCAAGCGATCGCCCATCGGCGGTTCGAAAAAGCTTGCCGCCAACTGGAACAGCACTGGCTGCCGCGATTCACCTGGCTGCTTACGGCTTCCGAACCCGATGCGGAACGGGTGCGAGCTATCTCACCGGGCGCACGAGTGCTGGTGTATCCGAACTCCATACCGTTGACGCCAGAGCCGCCGCGCAGCGAAGAAGATGCCGTCGTATTCTCCGGCAATCTGGAATATCAACCGAATATCTCCGCCGTGCGCTACTTTCGCCGAGAGATCTGGCCGGAGCTACGGGCGAGCTGGCCGGGATTGGTTTGGCGGCTGATCGGGAAAAATCCGCTAGGTGTGGCGAAAATCGTCGCCGGCGATCCGCGGATTGAACTCATCGGACCAGTCGCGGATGCGGTTATAGAACTGGCTCGCGCGAAAGTAGCTCTAGTACCCGTGCACACCGGTAGTGGCACGCGCGTCAAAATTATCGAGGCTTGGGCTGCTGGGGTGCCGGTAGTTTCTACATCGCTGGGGGCGGAGGGGCTTGGCGCGCGCGCGGGCGAGCACCTACTGCTGGCCGATAGCCCAAAGGAGTTCCGTGAAGCGGTTTCGGGGCTGTTGGCCAATTCAGCACTCCGGGACCGGTTCGGACGTGCGGGGCGGTACCTATTCGAATGTGAATTTACTTGGGAAGCCGCCTGGAAGAGCTTGCAACTGCTAGATCCTGCTACCATGGTAAAGATCTGATGCGCTTCGCGATTGATGCTCACGCCATCGGCCGCCATCTCACTGGAAACGAAGTGTACGTTCGGAGCCTCCTGGGGAGCTTCGCGGCGCTGGACCACGAATCGGATTTTGTCACTTACTTCTCCGCCGACGATGCCCGGCGGTGGACCGCCGAGCGCTTTCAGGCCCGGCAAGTCTCTCCGAATCCATTTTTACGGCTGGGAGTGGAACTGGCGATGAAGCTTCGCCAGGACCGTCCGGACGTACTTCACGTGCAGTACACCGCGCCGCTGGGCTGTCCCGTGCCGGTGGTGGTGAGCGTGCACGATGTCAGTTTCCTGGTGCATCCCGAGTATTTCCCGAAGCTGCGCGCCATGCAACTCCGGCTAACAGTGGCGCGCACCATCCGTTCGGCGGCGCGGATTCTCACAGTCAGCGATTTTTCCCGCGACTCGATCATAGAGGCCTATGGCGAATCCTGCGCGCGCAAAATCGTAGTGGTGCCCAACGCCGCCGCCAGCGGACTGCGCCCCATATCCCGCGAGAACGCCGTGGCCGCGGTGCGCAAACGTTTCCGGCTGGCGAATCCATTTATTCTTTCGGTCGGCGACCTGCAACCGCGCAAGAACCACATCGGATTGATCGCGGCCTTCGCCGAGTTAGTTCGTGCTTATCCGCACTTAACGCAACACTTGTTACTGGCAGGCAAGGATACGTGGTTCAGTCCCAAGGTTCGAGAGGCGGCCCGTCAATCGGGAGTCGCGGACCGTATCCAGTTCCTGGGTTACGTCTCCGACGAAGAATTGTTACACTTGTATAACGCCTGCGACCTGTTTGTCTTCCCCTCGTTCTATGAAGGCTTCGGATTACCGGTACTCGAGGCCATGGCTTGTGGGCGCGCGGTAGCCTGTTCCAGCACGTCGTCGATTCCGGAGGTGGCGGATAGCGCCGCCATCATGTTCGATCCTTACGCGAAGAGCGAGGCGGTGCGTGCGATGGCCGATCTGCTGCTCGACGCGCAACTGCGAACGCGCATGGAACGTCTAGGATTGCAACGGGCATCGCGATTCAGTTGGCGTACGGCAGCGCAGCAGACTCTGGAAGTGTATCGCGAAGTTGCCGCGCACCGTCGCGAAGCTACTAGGGAATTTGTGCATCGATGAGCAAGCGCGCGGTTTTATTGAGTCTCTCTTTAGGATTGCTGTTGGCGGTGGCGGTCGGCAGGTCGTGGCAGAAGCCCGACGCCGCCACTGAACAGGCCAAGGCCGCGCCCGCGCCCGCCGCACCAGCTAAAGACGCGGCGCCCGCGAAGGAAGCGGCTGCCGCCAAGCCAACCGGCTTTCCAAACACCGGCGAGTCGTTGAACTACGCGCTCAAATGGCCGGCGGGCGCGACGCTGGGTGAAGCCCATCTGCGAGCTGGCAAGACCGATAGCGGCTGGCAATTCGATTTTACGATGGACGCCGCGATTCCCGGCTTCGCGGTATCGGATCGTTATCATTCGCGCGCCAACGCCGAGTTCTGTTCGCTGGAACTCGAAAAGGAAACCACGCACGGATCGCGCCACGCGCACGAAAAAACCGTGTTCGATTATCAGGCGGGCACCGCCACGCGGACGACCTTGGTAGAGGGCGGCGGGCACACCGACATAAGTATTAACGACTGCGCGCACGATGGCCTGGATTTCGTGTTCTATGCACGCCGCGAATTGGGCGCGGGCCACGGCGTGCCGCAGGAGCAGGATGTGCTGTTCGGCGCGCCTTACTCCGCGCGCATGCAGTTCGCCGGCGTGGAGGAGGTGACGGTGGCCGGAAAGCGCCGCCAGGCCGATCACGTGAACCTGTTTCTCAAGGGACCCGCCTCCGATTACAAGCTGGAGATTTACTTCGAACGCGACCCCGCCCGGACGCCTCTTGTCATCAAAGCGCCGCTGCCCGTCGGCACATTGTCGATGGAGCTTGTGCGCTGAATGCGGGTGGCGTTTTTCTCGCCCCTGCCGCCGCGCCGCAGCGGCATCGCCGATTATTCCGAAACGCTCGCAGAGCATCTGAAGCCGCTGGCCGATGTGGAGCTTTTCGCGGACGGAGATCGCCCGTACGATCCAGCGCGCTTCGATATCGCGCTCTATCATCTGGGCAATAATCCGCACCACGATTTCGTCTATGAAGCCGCCTTGCGGCATCCGGGCGTGGTGGTGATGCATGAATCGAATCTGCATCATCTGATTGCCGACCTTACCATCCGCCGCAACGATTGGGATGCCTATTTGCGCGAGTGCGAATATGAAGGCGGCGCGGAAGCGTTGGCTTATGCGCGCCGCGTGCGCGCGCTCGAAGTGGGGCCGGATTACGAAGGCGTGCGCATGATTCGGCGCGTGCTCGAATCGGCGCGGGGCGTGGTAGTTCACAGCCAGTTCATGGTGGATGAAATGCGCGCCGCCGGTTTCGCGCGGCCTATCGCGCGCATTCCCCACGGCGCTTGGATTCCGGAAGCGGACCGCAATGCGTTTCGCTACCGGCTGGGCATCGATGAAGCCACGCCGCTGGTGGGCATCTTCGGATTCCTCAAACCTTATAAACGCATCGCCGAATCGTTGCGCGCATTTCGCCGTTTGCTGCGTGTCCAGCCGCGCGCGCGCATGATTCTGGTGGGCGAGCCGCATCCGGATTTTCCGCTGCAGTCGCTCATTCAAACGCTAGGGCTGCAGGCCGCCGTACGCGTCTTGGGGTTCGCTCCCATCGATCGATTCACAGGCTATATGGCGGCCTGCGATATCGTGCTGAACCTGCGATATCCCACGGTGGGCGAAAGCTCCGGCAGCCTTTTGCGCGCGCTGGGATTGGGAAAGGCCGTGCTGGTTTCGGCGGTCGGCGCATTCCGCGAATTCCCCGACGAAGTGTGTCTGAAGGTGCCGGTGGGTGTGGGCGAAGAGGATCTCATTTTTGAATATTTGAATCTGCTTACTTCGCGGCCGGCGCTGGCGCGCGCTTTGGGCGAGCGGGCGGCGGTTTATGTACGGGAAGAATGCAACTGGGATCGGGTGGCGAGGCAGTATGCGGATTTTTTGGGGGCGGTGGTTGACGGTAGCGAATGGCGGCCTACGAGGCCGCCGCAGGCTACGAGCCTGCCCCACATTGACGAACCAGAACCTACGCCGCCGGCTACACCGGAGTACATCGAGGGCTGGGCGGCTAACCCGGAGTCGCTCGAGTACGTGGATACGCATTTGACGCGCCTGGTGAAGACGCTCGAAATCACGCCGCCGGGCGGGCCCGAAGATCGCATCCTGGAGATGGGCGCATATCTCCAGATCACCCCGGCGCTCGGCACCAAGCTGGGTTACGGCTCTGTGCGCGGCTGCTATTATGGACCTCCCGGCAAGATCGACCAGCGTACCGCGGTATCCACCGATGGCGAAACTTTTGACTGCGAGATCGATCTGTTCAATGCCGAGAAGGATCCGTTTCCTTACCCCGATGGACACTTCGCCACAGTGCTCTGCTGTGAGTTGGTCGAGCACCTGACGGAAGATCCTATGCATCTGATGAGCGAGATCCATCGCATCCTCAAGCCGGACGGACATCTGGTGCTGACCACACCGAATATCGGCAGTCTGCACGGTATTGCGGCGATTCTGGAAGGCTATCATCCGGGGATTTTCACGGCGTACATCCGGCCGCGTACCGAAGGCGAAGTGGAGGCCCGGCACAACCGCGAATACACACCGAAAGAGATTGAGCGGTTACTCGCCAATTCCGGCTTCACGGTCACGCTGATTGAAACCGGACCGTTTCGCAAGACTCCCCGGCCGGAGGAAGGCTGGGTGTTGAATCTGCTGGAGCGCTTCGAATTGCCGACGGAGTTACGCGGTGACGATATCTACGTCGTCGGACGGAAGACCGGCGCGGTTCGCGAACGCTATCCCGATTGGCTGTATTCATGAACGCGGTCTACGAAGCACCCGATGTGCAACTCGATGGGTTGCGCGTGGAGGTGCGTTTCAACCTGCGCAATACATCGGGCGATTCCTGGCGGCCGGCAGAGGGGTTCGCCACCGGCTTCCACATCTTCGATTCGGAAACCGGAACGCTGGTGGTGGATGGCGAACGCCAAGCGCCGTCCGCCGATGTGGCGCCCGGAGCGTCCGCGCCGGTGGACCTGCGTTTCGCATTGCCGCCGGAATCGGGCCGTTACGACGTTTACATCTCGCCCATGCGCGAGAACGTTTGTTGGTTTTATACGCTGGGGTGGCCGTTCCTGCGCGTGGAAGCCACAGTCGAGGACGGCCGCGCGCGCCTGGGACGCGTGCGTGTGGTCACGCTGCGCAGGGTGCACATCGAAAATCTGCTGCGCGCCGTGGGGCGGGCTTTCACGCTGCCGGTTTCGACCATCGCGCGCAACCGCAGCCTGATTCGCACCATGGTGCGGCGCGATATTCTAGGCCGTTACCGCGGCTCTTTCGGCGGCGTCTATTGGACGATCCTGAATCCGCTGCTGCTGATGCTGACTTACTACTTTGTGTTCGGCCTGGTGCTGCGGGCGCGGTTCGGCAACGACCCCAGCCGCGCGGGATTCGCGCTCTATTTCCTGGCTGGGATGCTGCCCTGGCTGGCATTCAGTGAAGCTGCCGGACGCGCGCCCACTGTGATGTTAGATCATCGCAATTTCGTGAAGAAACTGGTCTTCGCCGTGGAAACGCTGCCTATAAACCTGGTGGTGTCGGGCCTGGTGACGGAAATTTTTGCGCTGGCGCTGTTCACCATCGGCGTGTTTCTGGCGCGCGGCGCGGTGCCCGCTTCGGTATTGTGGTTGCCTCTATTGCTGGTGCCGCAAGTGCTGTTCACGGCGGGCGTCTGCTGGTTTCTGGGCGGGCTGGGCGTGTTCGTGCGCGACTTGGGACAGGTGATCGGCTTCCTGCTCACGCTCTGGTTTTTCCTGACACCCATCTGCTATCCGGAAGCATCGCTGCCGGCCGCGGCGGTGCCGCTGCTCAGGAAGAATCCCATGTTCGTGTTGGTGCACGGCTATAGGGCAATCTTCCTGGAGCATCACGCGCCCGATTGGAGGCCACTATTGAAGCTCTGGATCGTGGCGGTGGTGGTCTTCATCCTGGGTCACGCGTGGTTTTACAAGCTGCGGCGCTCGTTCGCCGATGTCATCTGAGAAACGCGCATGCTGGCCAAGCTGACCGCCGCACTTGTCGCGTTCGGACCGTTAGGCATACTGGTGTTGGCGTTCATCGATTCGGCCGGCATCCCGGTGGCCTCGGGCATTGACGCGTTGGTGATCCTGGTAGCGGCGAAAGCCCCCTCCCGCGCGCTGCTGGCAGCGTCGATGGGCGTGGCTGGATCGCTGATCGGAAACATCGTGCTGTTTCTGGGTGCGCGTGCGGGCGGCCGGCGATTCGTGAAGGAGCCCAAGCCCGGCGACAAGCGACGCTTCCGCAAGTGGTTCAAGCGCTATGGCCTGCTTACGATTTTCGTTCCTTGCGCGCTGCCCATTCCGTTGCCCATGAAAGTGTTCGTCATTTCAGCGGCGGCGTTCGGCACGCCGCTGCGGACATTTATCGGGGTGGTGCTGCTGGGCCGGTCGATTCGCTATTTCAGCGAGGCGTACCTGGGGGTGGTGCTGGGGGAAGGCTCGGGGCGTTATCTGCGCGCGCACACGTGGCATTTGATTGTGGGGGCGCTGGCGCTGTTCGGCGTGCTGTATGTGGTGGTGATGCTGATCGAGCGGCGACGTGGCGCGCGACTTGCGGCCAAAGATCTGCCATAATGAAAACGATGATCACTCAGCCATTCTTTCAGGTTGCATTGCCGCTGATGGTCACCATACTGATTGCGGCCTTCACCGCGACGTGGTCGAGTAACAAGCGCATCGAGGAACTCAGCCGCCGGGTGGACGACACGAACCGGCGTATTGACGCGATCGAGCGGCGACTCGACGAGTTTATGAAGGTGCTGATGTCCATCGATCATCGCTTAACGGCCATCGAAGAGCGCAGTTCGCCGCTGATGCGCGGATAGTTTACTCCTCGCGAAGCGCCACCATGGGATCGAGGCGCGCGGCGCGATGCGCAGGCAGATAGGCCGCTATTCCGGCGGCAACTCCCAATACCACGGCAGCCAGCGCCAGCAGCGTCGCGTTGTGCGGCTTCACATCATAAAGCAGACTGGCCACCAGACGCCCGGCGGCCAGCGATGCTGCCAACCCAATCACCGTGCCGATGGCCAGCATGGCGGCCACCTCGCGCAGGACGAGCCAGACCACCGATCCCGGCTGCGCGCCGAGGGCCATACGGACGCCGATCTCGGCCTGCCGCCGCGCCACTCCATAAGCCGTCACGCCGTACAGCCCGATCATGGCCAGCAGCAGCGCCAGTCCGCCGAAGAACGCCGATAGCAGGGCCACCATTCTGGGTTGCAACAGGGAGTCGTTCACCTGGGTTTCGAAGTTGCGGAATTCAAGGGAGATGCCCCGATTCACGTCGCCGATGGCTGCGCGCACAGCCGGAATGAACGTCTCGACCGGGCGCTCGGTACGGACCTCAAAGCTAACTCCATTCCACGGATCCGTGTCCTGTGCGCAGGCCAGGTAGACGGTCAGCGACAGTCCTTCATCCACGGCCGCATACTTGGCGTCTTTGACCACGCCGATCACTTGGTAGACACCCGCCTTGCCGGGCCCCGCTGCGCGGATGGTCTTGCCGATGGGATTCGCGTGCCCGAAGAACCGGCCGGCCACGGACTCGGTGATCAGCATTACCTTCGGCGCGCCGATATCGTCGTGCGCGGAGAAACCGCGGCCCAACGGTACGGGCTGACGCATGGTCGCGAAGTATCCGGGTGAGACACGATTGAAGTACACCAGCGTGTCGTCTTTCCCCTTTGGCGAGTAGCCCTGGGGAGACACCAGGCTATCCCACTGCCCTCGGCCGATGAGCGTCATCGCGGAACTGGAGGCCGACGACACGCCGGGGATGGCGCGCAGACGTTCCACGATCTCCCGGTACACACGCGGGCGCTGGTCTTTCGGAACGTTGGTCTGCATCATATCGGCCCGGACCAGAAGAACGTTGTGACGGTTGAAGCCCAGGTCGGTAGTCAACAGATTGCGGAGCGTGCCCAGAAACAGGCCCGCGGCCACCAGCAGCATCAGCGAAAGCGCGACTTGGCCGGTGATCAGCGCGCGGCCCAGACTGAAGCGGCTGCCGGCCGTGCCACGCGCATGTTCCTTGAGGAAGTTGTTGGGTGAGACGGCGGTCGCGCGCAGGGCCGGGGCGAGTCCGAACAGGAGTCCCGTCAGAATGGCAACGCCCATGGTGAAGGCGAGCACGCGCAGATCGGGCCCGGTATCGAGTTGGAGTTCATTCCTGGCGGTCGAGAGGAAGCGGACCAGCAGGCGGCTGCCCCAAATGGCAAAGAGCAAGCCTCCCACCGCGCCCAACAGGGAGAGCAGCAGGCTCTCCGACAGGAGTTGGCGGATGACGCGGCGGCGCGCTGCGCCGATGGCCATGCGGATGGAGATTTCACGTTGGCGGGCGGCCGCGCGCGCCAGCAACAGGTTAGCGATGGTGGCGCAGGCGATCGGGAGCACCAGGCCGACCACCGCCATCAGGGTGAAGAGCGCCGTACGGTACTGCGCTCCCGTATCGGAGAAGCCTGTGGCGGCCGGACGCAAGGCGAGCGAGCGGCGCAGGTAATCCCGCTGGCCGTCCGCGTCCCAATCCCCAGGAAGCGTGGCGCGGTCAACCTCCGGCGCCAGCGCCTCCATTTTGGCTTCCGCCTGCCGCGGAGCCTCGCCCGGAAGCAACCTGCCTAGAATTCGCAGCCACCACCAACTACGGTCGGCCAATGCGCTCATGTCGGTGTGGAGGATCGGCTCGCATCCGATGGGGATGGCGACGTCGTACGGCGTGTCCACATCCAGGCCCGTGAACCAGGGAGGCGTCACGCCGACGATAGTGAACACGTGCCGGTCCAGCCAGATGGTCTTGCCGGCGATGTCGGGATCGCTCGCGAAATGCCGCTTCCAGAATCCATGGCTGATCACGGCCACCGGTCCCGCGTGTCCGCCGCCGTGGAGATCGTCATCCGGCGTGAAGACGCGGCCGCGCATGGCGGGCACGCCCAGCACGCGGAAGAAATCGCCGCTGGCCCATAGGCCCTCCGCGAAGTGGCTCTCGCCGCCGGCGGCCAAGTCGAAGCGATCCGTGCTGAACGCCGAGGTTCCCGAGAAAGCCTGCTGGTGATCGCGTACCTGCTCCCAGATCGGGTTGGTGAAACTGGCGCGCATCGGACGGGTCGCATCGGCGCGGGGAGAGCCAAGCTGCACCAGCCGATGCGGATCTTCCACCGGCAGCGAGCGCAACATCACGGCGTTGAGGATGCTGAAAATAGCGGTGTTTGCTCCGATGCCCAGTGCCAGGGAGAGTACCGCGGTGGCCGCAAAGCCAGGATTAGCGCGCAACATGCGCAGCGCGTAACGCACGTCCTGCACCAGCGTATCGAGGAACGGCCAGATCCACACGGCGCGGCTGGCTTCCCCGAGTTGTGTCACATTACCGAAGCTCCGTCCTGATTTCGTAGCCATCTCCCGATGCCAGCGCATCTCATCCTCCAAATCCTGTTCGTTCCGCCCGCGATGCAGAAGATATTGCCAACGCCGCCAAAGCTCGCCCATAATCACTCCTCGCGCAGAGCAGCCATCGGATCGAGCCGCGCGGCGCGATGCGCGGGCAGATAGGCCGCGATTCCGGTGGCAATTCCCAATACCACGGCAGCCAGCGACAGCAGTTCCGCATTGTGCGGCTTCACATCATAAAGCAGACTGGCCACCAACCGCCCGGCGGCCAGCGATGCTGCCAACCCGATCGCCGTGCCGATGGCCAGCATGGCGGCCACTTCGCGCAGCACCAGCCAGACCACCGATCCCGGTTGCGCGCCGAGCGCCATGCGGATGCCGATCTCGGACTGGCGGCGCGCGACTCCATAGGCTGTCACGCCGTACAGTCCGATCATGGCCAGCAGCAGCGCCAGGCCGCCGAAGAACGCCGATAGCAGGGCGACCATGCGAGGCTGCCGCAGCGAATCGTTCACCTGCGTCTCAAAGTTGCGGAACTCGAGCGAAATGCCCCGATTCACTTCGCCGATGGCCGCACGAACAGACGGGATTAACGTCTCGACCGGGCTCTCGGCACGGACCTCAAAAGTGACTTCAGAAAACGGGTCGTTGTCCTGCGCACAGGCCAGGTAGGCCGACAGGAGACGGTCTTCGTTAACCTGCTCGTACTTGATATCTTTCACCACGCCGATCACCTGGTAGACAGCCTTGTTACCGGGGCGAGTCTCTGCACGGATGGTCTTGCCGATAGGATTTCCCTGCCCGAAGAACCGGCGGGCGGCCGACTCGTCGATCACCATCACCTTGGGGGCGCCGGCATCGTCGTGCGCGGAGAAATCGCGGCCCAACAACAGCGGCTGGCGCATGGTGGCGAAGTACCCGGGCGAAACACGGTTGAAATACACGATGGTGTCGTCTTTGCGTTTCGACGAATAGCCTTCAGGCTCCACGAAGTTGTTCCATGCGTCGCCGCTGATGGGCGTCAGGACGGAACTGGAAGCCGAGGAGACGCCCGGGATGGCGCGCAGGCGCTCGACGACTTCGCGATAGACGCGCGGGCGCTGATCTTTAGGAATATTGGATTGCATGGTGGCGGCCCGCACCAGAAGAACATTCTGGGAGTTAAAGCCCAGGTCGGTAGTCAACAGGTTGCGGAGCGTGCCGAGGAAGAGCCCCGCGCCTACCAGCAGCATTAGCGATAGCGCAACCTGGCCAGTGACCAGCCCGCGGCCCAGACCGAAGCGTCCGCTGGCCATGTTGCGCGTGTGCTCTTTCAGGACGTTGTTGGGCGAGACGCTGGTGGCGCGCAGGGCGGGGGCGAGTCCGAACAGCAAACCGGTCAGAATGGCGACGCCCATGGTGAAGGCAAGCACGCGCAGATCCGGCGCGGTATCGAGTTGGAGTTCGCTTCCGGTCTTCGATAAGAGGCGCACCAACAAGTTACTTCCCCATACGGCGAAGAGCAGACCTCCCGCCGCGCCCAAGATCGAGAGCAGCAGGCTTTCCGACATCAGTTGGCGGATGACACGCCTGCGCGCCGCGCCGATGGCCATGCGGATGGAGATTTCGCGTTGGCGGGCAGCCGCGCGGGCCAGCAGCAGGTTAGCGATATTGGCGCAGGCGATGAGCAGCACCAGGCCGACTACCGCCATCAGGGTGAAAAGCGCGGTGCGATACTGCCTGCCTGTGTCCGAGAAGCCGGTGGCGGCGGGACGCAGGGCTAATGATCGGCGCAGGTAATCCCGCTGCCCCTCCGAGTCCCAGTTCGAAGGAAGCGTGGCGCGATAAATCTCCGGCGCCAACGCCTTCATCTTGGCTTCCGCCTGCTGCACAGTTTCGCCGGGCATGAGACGGCCCAGCATGCGCAGCCACCACCAACTTCGTGCGTCCAATGCGCTCTGATCTGTGTGCAGGATCGGCTCGCATCCGATGGGAATGGCGACATCGTAGGCAGTATCTACGTCCAGGCCCGTGAACCATGGCGGTGTCACGCCGATGATGGTGAAGGGATGCCGATTGAGCCGGATGGTCTTGCCGACGATGGCGGGATCGCTCCCGAAGTGACGCCTCCAGAAGCCGTGGCTGATCACCGCTACCGGTCCGGTGCGCCCGCCGCCGTGGAGATCGTCGTCTGTGGCGAAGACGCGCCCGCACATGGCCGGCACGCCGAGCACGCGGAAGAAATCGCCGCTCACCCACAGGCCTTCGGCGAAATGGCTCTCGCCTCCGGCGGCCAGATCGAATCGGTCCGGTCCGAAGGCCAGAGTCCCCGAGAAAGCCTTCTGGTGGTCGCGCACCTGCTCCCAAATCGGGTTGGTGACGTAGGGGTTATAGTTGCTGCCTTCCGGGGCGGCTAGCTGCACCAGCCGATGCGGATCTTCCACCGGCAGGGAGCGCAACATCACGGCGTTGAGGATGCTGAAAATGGCCGTATTCGCGCCGATGCCCAGCGTCAGCGACAGAACCGCGGTGGCCGCGAAACCGGGATTGGCGCGCAGGATTCGCAGCGCGTAGCGGAGGTCTTGGGCGAGTGTTTCGAGCGGCGCCCAGCCGTACGCGGCGCGGCTGGATTCATGAAGTTGGGTCACATTGCCGAATCGCCGGCGCGCGGCGGATTCCCCCTCGGTGGCGGCGCGCAGGTCCAGATGCGAGCGCATCTCCTCAGCCAGTTCCTTGTCGAATTGCTCCCGCTTGAAGAGGTACTGCAACCGGCGCCACAGTTCGCCCATTCGGCCTCCTTCCATAGTTAGACTATACAAGAGGCGGATTGGTTAGGTCAAACGGTCAAGGGTGCTTAACCGTTTTGGGGGAAACCGCTCCCTGACGGTCGCGGCTCGGTAACGGACGTAACGATTTCGCGGGGTTTACTACTCTGAGACCGCCCCCTTTGTGGGCGGTCTAAATCCGTTCATCAGGCCCCGCCGGAGGCCCATCTGAGCCGCGACCGTGAGGGAGCGGTTTCTTCAGTCGAAAATCCCCAAAAGGGTTAAGCATCCATCGGTCAATTGACGTCGTACGTATGAATATCCTGCCCATCCAGATATTTGTCGAACCACGCAACGATATGCTGCAGGCGCTCCACGCGATGCACCGGCTTGCCGGAGCGGGATAGCTCGTGCGTCTCGCTGGGGAAGCGCACCATCACAGTGGTCTTGTGCAGATACTTCAGCGCGCGGAACATCTGCTCGCCGCCCGCGCCCGGCGGAGTGCGCATGTCGCTCTCGCCTTCGATCAGCATCAGCGGTGTGGTGATTTTATCGATATAGGTGATCGGCGAACGGGCTTTGAAATCCGCCTCCTGCTCCCAGGGCGCGCCGCGAAACCAGAACGGCGTGAACAAGGTAAAGTCCGCCGTGTACCAGAAGTCGCGCCAGTCGGCAATGGAACGCTGCGAGACAGCCGCTTTGAAACGCGTGGTGTGGCCGACCGTCCAGTTAGTAAGCACGCCGCCGCCGCTGCCTCCCGTGACACCTAACTTCTCGGGATCGGCCCAGCCGCGCGCGATTAGCTCATCGACGCCCGCCATAAGATCCTTAAAATCGTCGCCCGGATAGGCGTACTGAATGATATTGCCGAACTCCTGGCCGTAACTGGTGCTGCCGCGCGGATTGGGATACAGCACGATGTAACCCTTGGCGGCCATCCACTGAAACTCGTGATCGAAGGTAAAGCCGTAGGCGCCGTGCGGACCGCCATGGATATCGAGAATCAGCGGATACTTCTTGCCGGGCGTGAAATCGGGCGGACGCTGCACCCAGGCCTGAATACGGCGGCCGTCGAAACTCTTGTACCAGATCATTTCGGGCTCGGTAAGATCGAGCTGATCGAATAACTCGCTATTAACGTGAGTAAGACGGTCTAACTTGCCGGACGAGCCGTCGAGTAAGTACAGGTCACCGATGTTAGTAGGCGTGGAGATAAGTACGGCGGCTTTAGATCCATCGGGAGTGGCATTGTAAGAGAAGAGATCCTGATCGCCATTGGTGAGCGCTTCCACTTTGCCGGTTTCGGCGTCGATGCGCTTCAGATTGGCGCGGCCTTCTTCGGCGGAATCGACAATGATACTGCGTCCATCGGCCGACCAATACGGTTTTGAGGGACCAGAGGCGCGTGGCGGAGCCTGATCGCCGCCCACACCGCTGGCGATATCGTAATCGTAAGCCGCGGTCAGATTGCGAGGTGTACCGCCCGCTTCGGCTGGAGTGACGAACAGATCCGGCTGGCTGTAGGATCGTTGGGGCACGCCGTTGCCGGCGATCAGAGAACCCACGAAGGCGATCTGCCGGCCATCCGGACTGAGCGAGATGGCGCGGATAGGTCCGGCGATGGCGGCAACTTTTGCGATCTCGCCGCCTTGCGCACTTACGGCATAGATCTCGTCGTGCGGCGGCTCGTAGTAAGGCTCGCGCACGCGGTTCGACGTAAAGTATACCTTCGACCCATCGCGCGACCATACGATGTCGGATTCGCTGAATTCGCCGCTGGTGATTTGCTTCGCTTTTTCCGGCCCGGCGGGAACTTTGGGGACGGAAACGGTCCAGATATGGCTGGGCCGGTCCGGATCGAAGTAACCTTCGCCATTCATGCGATAGGCGGCCTTAGCGATCACGCGGACATCGCTCTCTTCTTCGTCTTTGCCGTCTTTCTTCTTGTCGAAGTCTTTGGGCAGCGTGGTGGATAAGAAAGCAGTGGATTGGCCATCGGGCGACCATGCGGGGCTGCCGGCGCCCTTGGGAATGTCGGTGAGCGGACGCGCTTCGCCGCCATCCATGGAGAGCAGAAAGATCTGCGCGGGCTGCGGCTTGCCGTCTTTGTCTTTTTGCTCCGGCGTGCGGAGAAAGGCCAGCATGCGGCCGTCGGGCGACCAGCGCGCGGTGGAATCATGTGTACCCGAAGTGAGTTGCCGCGGTGGGCCGCCGCTCGATGGGACCATCCATAGCGAGGTTTCGTAGTTATCGTGCTTTGAGTTTACAGTGACCAGCGTGTAAACGATTTTCGCGCCGTCGGGGGAAATTTGGGGCGAGGCGATCCAGCGGAAGGCGTAGAGGTCGGTCTCGGTTATGGTGCGTTTGGGTGCGGCTAGCGCCAGAGATGCGAGAGCCAGCACGGAGAGGATGCGGATTCTCAAGTGCATATGATGCATTAGAGCACAGGAGCGGACCCGGCAGAGAAGATCTGCGTTGAGCTATGAACCAGCTGAGTCTACTCGCGGCTTTAGTGGCGTTCTCTTGGCCAGGCGCGGAGCTCGTAAGCTGGGCGCAAGGCCGATGGACGATCGACGCAACGAGACAGGCCTCTGGACCTGGAAGGGGGCGCGCCCCTTTCCCGGGATCCTCCCATCCGGGACATTCGGCGGAATTCCCTATTCGCCTCGACATGCGCATTCCAACCGGCAAGCTGCGACCTGATGGAACCACGCTTATCGTATTTAAGGCGGCGGGCATAGCAACCAGCGCCGGGTTGTACGGCAACCGCGCCGACCCAGTTACTTTTCATGTGCGTCACGCCGAGGTTGTGGGCGTCTCGGAGGGGCGCGCCCAGTTGGTAGGGTTTTCGGACGCGGAGCCCGTAACAAAGACGCTTTCACTTTGTGCCGGGCGGTAGGCTAGGCTGTCCCATCCTCCGGGCGGCACATATAGCTGCGCGCGGCGTCTAATTCCGATATGGAAACCCTTTGGATGGACGTGAAGCACTCCTTCCGGCTGCTGCGCCAGAGCCCCGGTTTTACGGCGACGGCCATCTCCGCGCTGGCGCTGGGCATCGGCGCCAACACCGCGATTTTCTCGGTGATCGACACCGTTCTGCTCAAGCCGCTGGCCTTCCCCGAACCGGAGCGCATCGTGACGTTGATGAACTCGTCGCCGCAGGGCAATTTTCCGGCGGCGTCGGTTCCCAAATACAATACCTGGCGGCGGCAGACCCAGGTGCTTGAAGATGTCAGCGCCTACGACACCGGCGGGCCGGGCCTGAATCTAGGCGGCGGCGACCATCCCGAGCAGCTTAAAGGAATTCACGTTTCGTACGAATTCTTCCATCTGTTCGGCGCGCAGGCCGCCACTGGCCGCACGTTCACGGCCGGCGAAGACCGGCCGGGCGGCGGCAATGTAATCGTGCTGTCGAACGGTTTATGGCAGCGGCGATTTGGCGCCGATCCGCACATCGTGGGCAAGCCGCTGACTTTGGGTGGCGAGCCCTACACCGTGATTGGCGTGCTCTCGTCGGGCTTCACCTTCGATCCGTCGCCGGACCTCTATATGCCGTTCCAGGCGGATCCCAACAGCACCAATCAGGGCCATTATTTCCGCGCGGCCGCGCGCCTGAAACCAGGCGTCTCGCTGGATACGGCGAAAGCCGTGCTCAACCTGGCGGGCGCGGAGTTCGACCGCAGATATCCAGGGGAGCTCGGCCCGAAGAACAGCTTCACCGTGGAACCTATGCAGCAGATCATGGTGCGGAACGTACGGCCGGCGCTGCTGGTTCTACTGGGCGCGGTAGGCTGCGTGCTGTTAATCGCCTGCGCCAACGTGGCCAGCCTGCTGCTGGCGCGGGCCACCGGCCGTGCGCGTGAGATCGCCATCCGCTCGGCCATCGGCGCGGCGCGCGGACGCATTATCCGGCAGTTGCTCACCGAGAGCGTGCTGTTGTCGATGGCCGGCGGGCTGCTGGGCTTGATCATCGGCGCGCTGGGCGTGCGCGCGCTGCTGGCCGTCAATCCGGGCGACATTCCGCGCATCGGCCCGGAAGGTTCCGCCGTCGCGCTCGATTGGACGGTGCTGGGCTTTACTCTGCTGCTGTCGGTGGTGACGGGCATTCTATTCGGATTAGTTCCCGCGATTCAGGCTTCGCGCGCCGATTTGAACATCACGCTGAAGGAGGCGGGCGCGCGCGGCGGCTCCGGCCTGCGCCAGAACAGGATGCGCGGATTGCTGGTGGTGGTCGAGATGGCGCTGGCGATCGTGCTGCTGATCGGCGCGGGTCTGCTCATCCGCACGTTCTCCGCGCTGCACAGCGTCGCGCCGGGTTTCGATGCGCATAATGTTCTCACTATGGATACGGCGCTTACCGGCAGCCGTTTCGACCATACGGCGACCACCGCATTGATGGCCCGCCAGGCGCTCGAACGCATTCACGCGATACCCGGAGTGGAAGCCGCGGCGGCGACATCGTATCTGCCGCTTGAAGGTGGACTCGGCCTGGGATTCGTCATCGAAGGCCGTCCCGTAGCGAATGGACCGGTGCATGGCGGCGCGGGTTGGAATTATGTGACCGCGCGCTTCTTCGACGTATTCAAGATTCCGCTGGTGCGCGGACGCGTGTTCACCGAGCGCGACGATGCCGCCGCGCCGCCCGTGGTGGTGATCAATCAGGCCATGGCCAGGCAATTCTGGAAGGATGGCAGCGATCCGGTCGGCCATCGGCTGATCATCGGCAAGGGGATGGGCCCGGATTTCGTGCAGCCGCCGCGCGAAATCATCGGCATTGTGGGCGACGCGCGCGATGGGGGACTGAACAACGATCCGCAGCCCGAGACATTCATTCCGTTGTCGCAAGTGGGCGACGCGTATATGGCGCTGAACAATCGCTTCATGCCGCTCAGTTGGGTGGTGCGCACCAAGGTGGCGCCGTTTTCGGTGTCGGCGGCGATTCAGCGCGCGTTTCAGGATACCGCGGATCTGCCGGCGGCGCATATCCGGACGATGGATCAGATCGTGATGGGGTCGACCGCGCGCGATCAGTTCAACACCTGGGTGCTGGGGATCTTCGCGGGCCTGGCAATCCTGCTGGCGTCCATCGGACTGTATGGGCTGATGGCGTATTCCGTGGAGCAGCGTACGCTGGAGTTCGGCATCCGCCTGGCGTTGGGTGCGGATTTCGCGACGCTCCGCAACATGATCGTGCGGCAGGCCATGCTGCTGGCGGGCGTGGGGATTGTGGTGGGGCTGGCGGCGGCTTATGGGCTGACGCGCTTCCTGGCCACGCTGCTGTTTAATGTAAAGCCCACCGATCCAGTGGTGTTCGTATCGGTGACGGTGCTGTTCGCCTTGGTCGCGCTGATGGCGAGTTATTTGCCGGCGCGGCGGGCGCTGCGGGTGGATCCGGTGGTGGCGTTGCGGGTACAGTAACACGTGGGGCGGGCACTCTGCCTGCGCGGGCCTCTCAGGCCCGCTCTGCCGGGAACTTCATTCTGCCTGCCAGATGATAATGAAAACAACGTTCCTGGTATGGCCGCAGGCGGCCTACGAGGCCGCCGCAGGCAGAGTGCCCAATGCCACTTAGTTTTCTCCCGATAGAGGCCGGTCATCGCCGGCAATCCGCTGAAAACGGAACCGGTTACGGATGTTTCGGTTGAAGTAACTGCCTTTAGAGTCGGCCGCCAATAGTTGCTGGAGGCAATCCAAGGGGACGTCGAAGTAACGGTAGCGGGTACCGTCACGGAATTCCACCTCTAGCCAGGATTGATCTCGGCGGTATACCACTCCCGCCAGGGAGTCGGACTGAAGGGCGCAACGCAGCATGGAACCGGAATCTACTCCTACCGTAGCGTAAAACATTTCATTTGGTATATGTTTTAGCTATGACCTCCCCTGATCTCGGCTCCGTCCTGGAGTTGTATCAACGCGCGCTGACAGCAGGCGTGCTGGAGTATATGCAAATTCAGGCGGGCTTGCGCATCCGGCGCGGCATATATGCGGTGCCCGTGGTGCTGTGGCTCATGATATTGCAGCGGCTGCACCGGGTGGGCACGCTGGCGGCCGCGGTGCAACTGTTAGTCCAGGGAGCCGCCGAGCCGCTGTTGCAGACCTGCCAACGCGTGCGCGAGCAACGCATCTCTTGCCACACGGGTGGCTATTGCCAGGCACGCCAGAAGTTGCCCACGCTATTATGCAGACAAGTGATGCAGGAAATCATTGTGCGCCTCCGCCAGCTATTGGGACTGGACGAACCCGGGGTGCGGCGGGTGTATCTGCTGGACGGCACCGCGCTGGATCTGGAACATAGCCGAGAGCTGGTGGGCAGCTATCCGCCGGCGCAGAATCAGCATGGTGTCAGCCACTGGCCGGTGGTGCGGATGGTGGTGTTGCACGAGATGCACACGGCTCTGGCGGAGGCCCCCCAATGGGGTCCCATGTATGGCGCCCAAGCGGTTAGCGAACAAGAGTTGGCAAGCCGTGCGCTGGATGGGTTGCCGGCCGGCGCGGTGATCCTGGGAGACCGCAATTTCGGGGTTCTCTGGGTAGCTTGGGAAGCGCAGCAGCGGGGCTTAGGAGTGGTGCTGCGGCTCACCCAGGCGCGCGCCCAGAAGCTGATGGGGGAGCCGATCGCGCGCGAAGGAGCGTATGCGGTGAACTGGCAGGCCAGCCGTTTCGATGGGGGGAAACACCATCGTGTGCCGCCACAGGCCAAGGTCGAGGGTCGCTTGATCGCAGTGCGCGTGGGGCGCGGCAAGTCCAAACAATGGCTATACCTGTTCACTACGCTGACGGATCCGCAGAAGGAAATCGCTACCCTCTACGGCGGGCGCTGGAAGATTGAGACGGACCTGCGCGCCCTGAAACGAACCGTGCGCCTGCATCATGTGGCCGTGAAGAGTCCGGATATGCTGGACAAGGAGTTATACATGGCGGTCTGCGCTTACAACCTGGTGCGCGCCATCATGTGTCTGGCCGCCCGCCAAAACCGGCTGGACCCGCGGCAACTCAGCTTTTCACAGGTCCTCAACGTAGTGGATTGCGCTTGGCACAAACTGGCGGCGGCCACCACCCCAGCACAATTCCAGCGGGAGTTTCAACGTGTTCTCGAATTGGCGGCGCAATGCACCTTGCCCAAACGAAAACGGCCTCGTTCCTACCCGCGCGAACTCTGGCGTCGGCAGCCTGGGTTCCCCTTCAGGAAGGAGAAAACTAAGTGACATTGGGCAGAGTGCCTGCCCCACATTTCCGATATGTTTCTGGATGGCGCGTGCCTGATGCCTGCAACGCGGCCCTAATTACCCGCCGTCTGCTTCTGCGCGGCGGCATCCAACCTGGCCTGCGCGCGCTGCATGGCGCCCAAGGCGAACGCCGGATCGACGCCCAGCGATGGATTGAACATCTGCTCCTGCGCACGCTTCAGCGCTTGCCTGGCTCGCTCCACGTCGATCTCCTCGGCGCGCTCGGCGACCGTGGCCAGCACGCGCAGGTGGTCGGCTAAGATCTCGATATAGCCGCCGTGCACCGCCAAATACCAGCGCTTACCTCCGGCTTCGTAATTCAGGAAACCGGTGCCTAACTCCGCCACCAGCGGCGCGTGGCCCGGTAAGATGCCCAGATAGCCGGTGACCGCGGGGGCCTGCACGGCAGTAACATCTTCGCGCACCAACAGGCGCTCGGGCGTGACGACTTCAAGTGCCAGCAAGTTAGCCATAAGTTAGTTCTGCAGCGCCTTGGCGCGCTCCGCTACGTCTTCGATAGTCCCTTGCATGTAGAAAGCCTGCTCGGGAAGCGAATCGTGTTTGCCTTCCACGATCTCCTTGAAGCCGCGAATGGTGTCGGCCAGCTTCACATATTTGCCCGAAACGCCGGTGAATTGCTCGGCGACGTTGAAAGGTTGCGAAAGGAAGCGCTGGATCTTGCGCGCCCGGGACACAGTGAGCTTGTCTTCGTCGGATAACTCATCGATGCCCAGGATGGCGATGATATCCTGTAAGTCCTTGTAGCGTTGCAAGACTCCTTTGACGGATTGCGCCACGTTGTAGTGTTCGTCGCCAATGATGCGCGCATCGAGGATGCGTGAAGTAGAAGCCAGCGGATCGACAGCGGGATAAATACCCAATTCCGAGATGGCGCGCGACAGGTTAGTAGTGGCGTCAAGGTGCGCGAATGCCGTGGCCGGCGCGGGATCGGTGTAGTCGTCGGCCGGCACGTAAATAGCCTGCACGGAAGTGATCGACCCGCTCTTAGTCGAAGTAATACGCTCTTGTAACTCGCCCATTTCGCTGGCCAGGTTAGGTTGGTATCCCACGGCGGACGGCATGCGGCCGAGCAGCGCGGAGACTTCCGATCCGGCTTGCGTAAAGCGGAAAATGTTGTCGATGAACAGCAGCACATCCTGATGCTGCTCGTCGCGGAAATACTCGGCCACCGTGAGACCGGTCAGTCCCACACGCAGGCGGGCGCCAGGCGGTTCGGTCATCTGGCCGTAGACCAGGGCCACCTTGGACTTAGTGTAATCGTGCGGGTCCACGATGCCGGATTCCTGCATTTCGAGCCACAGGTCGTTGCCTTCGCGGGTGCGCTCGCCGACGCCGGAGAACACCGACACGCCGCCATGTTTCATGGCGATGTTGTGGATCAGTTCTTGAATGATAACCGTCTTGCCTACTCCCGCGCCGCCGAACAGACCGATCTTACCGCCGCGTAGATACGGCTCGATCAGATCGATGACCTTGATGCCGGTCTCGAACATCTCCTGCCGCGTGGATTGATCTTCGAACGAGGGCGCGGGGCGATGAATGGGATAAAACTTCTTGGCTTCGATGGGTCCCATCTTATCGACGGGCTCGCCGATGACGTTCATCACGCGGCCTAGTGTCTCGTTGCCCACGGGCACCTCCACGGGATGCCCGAGGCTCTGCGCGTGCATGCCGCGGACGAGACCTTCAGTGGGTTGCAGCGCGATGGTCCGCACGCGGCCTTCGCCGATGTGCTGCTCCACTTCGCAAATAATATCGATAGGCGCGGGGACGTCGAAGCCCTCGCTGGTGATACGGATGGCCGTGTAGACCAGAGGAATCTGGCCTTCCGGGAACTGGCAGTCTACGGCCGGGCCGGCGACCTGGACGACTTTTCCTAATGCGTTACCGTTGTTCATTCGAACCTCTTTAGGGGCTGGGGACTAGGGGCTGGGGGCTAGGGACTAGGGGCTGGAGCCGAACCACTGCCGCTGAACCCTAGTCCCTAATCCCTAGACCCTAACCCCGTCTTAAGGGGCTGGAGACTAGGGGCTGGGGACTAGGGTTGACGCGCCACCCGGCGCTACTTGTCCCTAGTCCCTAATCCCTAGACCCTAACCCCGTCTTGAGGGGCTGGAGACTAGGGGCTGGGGACTAGGGTTGACGCGCCACCCGGCGCTACTTGTCCCTAGTCCCTAATCCCTAGACCCTAACCCCGTCTTAAGGGGCTGGAGACTAGGGGCTGGGGACTAGGGTTGACGCGCCACCCGGCGCTACTTGTCCCTAGTCCCTAATCCCTAGACCCTAACCCCGTCTTGAGGGGCTGGAGACTAGGGGCTGGGGACTAGGGTTGACGCGCCACCCGGCGCTACTTGTCCCTAGTCCCTAATCCCTAGACCCTAACCCCTACTTTTCACTCCGCCGCGGCGGCGCCGCTGACTACTTCGATAATCTCCTTGGTGATGCTGGCCTGGCGCACGCGGTTCATGTAGAGCGTCAGCTTGTCGATCATGTCCGATGCGTTGGAGGTGGCCGCTTCCATGGCCGTCATGCGGGCGGCGTGCTCGGCGGCGGCGGATTCCAGCAGCGCGCGATACAGCATGATTTCCACGTAGCGCGGCAACAGGCTCCCCAGCATTTCGAGCGGCGGCGTTTCGAAAATGAAATCCACCGGCTCGGTCTGTTTCGGTAACTCCATTGGCAGCACTTGCGTAAGAGTTACTTTCTGGGCCATCACCGACTTAAATTCGTTGTACAGCAGATAGACCGCGTCGATTTCTTCTTTGCCGAAGCGCTCCATCAGTTTCTCGCCGATGCCCATGGCGTCTTCGTACTGCACCTTGGCCATGCCGAGGTGCTCGCCGGTGATGACGACACCGCGCTTGCGGAAGAAATCGCGGCCCTTGCGGCCGAGCAACAGAAAATCGGTAGCGGCAGGCTGGTGCTCCTCGGCGAAGCGCTGCGCGGCTTTGATCAGATTCGAATTAAATGCGCCGGCGAGGCCCTTATCGGAAGTGATGAGCACAAGCTGCACGCGCTTTTCTGGACGGCGGGCCAGCAAAGGCTGCGCGGCGATACGCTCATCGGACGCCGCGGCCGCGGCCACATCGGCCAGCAGACCGCGCAGAGCGGCGCCATACGGGCGCGAGGCGATCACGCGATCCTGGGCGCGGCGCAGCTTGGCGGCCGAGACCATCTTCATGGCCTTGGTGATCTGCTGCGTATTGCGCACCGAGCGGATGCGGCGGCGAATATCGATCAGGCTAGGCATGCGCGGTGGCCGCGGGCTGCTCGGCGACGAAGCGGTCCTTGAATTCCTTGATCACCGCGCCAATTTCCGCGCGGAGAGCGTCGTCCAGGATTTTCTTTTCGACGATCTTGGCTAGCAGCGCGCGGTGCGCGTTGTCGACGAAGCGGTACAATTCCGCTTCGAATTTGCGCACCTGCTCGACCGGGAGATCGTCGAGATAACCTTGCGTGCCGGCGAAGACGATGAGGATCTGCTTTTCGACAGGCAGCGGCTCGAACTGACCTTGCTTCAGAACTTCCACCAGGTGCTTGCCGCGATTGAGCTGCGCGAGCGATGCTTTATCCAGATCGGAACCGAATTGCGCGAAGGCCGCCAGATCGCGGAACTGCGCCATGTCGAGACGCAACGTGCCGGCCACCTGCCGCATGGCTTTGATCTGCGCGCTGCCGCCTACGCGGCTAACTGAAATACCTACGTCGATGGCCGGACGAATGTTGGAGTTGAACAGATCGGCGATCAGGTAGATCTGGCCGTCGGTGATGGAGATGACGTTGGTCGGAATGTAAGCCGAAACGTCGCCTGCTTGCGTTTCGATGAAGGGCAGCGCGGTCAGCGAGCCGCCGCCATTTTCGTCGTTGAGCTTGGCCGCGCGCTCCAGCAGGCGGCTGTGCAGATAGAAGACATCGCCGGGATACGCTTCGCGGCCGGGCGGACGCCGCAGCAGCAGCGAGATTTCGCGATAGGCCGCGGCATGCTTCGAAAGATCGTCGTAGATACAAAGCGCGTGGCGTTTGGTATCTCGGAAATACTCGCCGATGGCGCATCCGGCGTAGGGCGCGATGTACTGCATAGGCGCGGGATCGGAAGCCGAAGCCAGCACCACGATGGTGTATTCCATGGCGCCCGCGTCTTCCAGCGTCTTGACCACCTGCGCAACCGTGGAGCGCTTCTGGCCGATCGCGACATAGATGCAAATGACGTCGCCGCCCTTTTGATTGATGATGGTGTCGAGCGCTATCGCGGTCTTGCCGGTCTGCCGGTCGCCGATGATCAATTCGCGCTGGCCGCGGCCGATGGGGATCATGGCGTCGATAGCCTTGATGCCGGTCTGCAGCGGCTCTTTCACGGGCATCCGGTCGACTACGCCGGGCGCCAGGCGTTCGATGGCATTGAACTGGGTGGTGTGGATGGGACCTTTGTCGTCGATAGGCTTGCCCAGCGCATTGACCACGCGCCCGATCATGGCTTCGCCCACGGGTACGGACATGATGCGGCCGGTGCGGCGCACCTCGTCGCCTTCCTTGATCTCGGTGGCTTCGCCCAACAGCACGGCGCCCACCTGGTCTTCTTCCAGGTTCATGGCGATGCCCGCCACGTCGTGGGGGAACTCGATCAGTTCTCCGGACATGACGCGTTCCAGGCCATGAATGCGGGCGATGCCATCGCCCACCGAGATCACCGATCCGGTTTCGGAGACGTCGATCGCGCCTTCGTAATTTTCAATCTCCTGACGGAGGAGAGTGGTTATTTCGTCCGCTCGAATTTGAGCCATTCAAACCTCTACTTGGAACCACAGATGGACACAGATAAACACAGATAAGACCGATGCCCGATTCGCCTGAGTCTGCGGTTATCTGTGTGCATCTGTGTTCATCTGTGGTTTCAGAATTCTTTTAGCCCGCGGCCAGGCGTTTGCCCAAGGCCTGTAACTGTCCGCGCACCGAGCCATCGTAAGCGGTGGAACCGATGCGGGCCACCAGGCCGCCCAATAACCCGCGATCTACCGCGAAGCGCATGCGTACTTTCTTTCCCGTGAGATGCTCCAATTCATGCGCCAAAGCGTCGCGCAGCGGCTGATCCAACTCGCGCGCGGAACTGACTTCGGCGCGCACGAAACCGAGCCGCTCGTCCGATAATAGGTCGAAAGCTTCCAGGATCTCCGCCAGCATTGCGATGCGGCGATGATCTGAGAGGACCAGCAAAAAATTACGCGCCACGCGCGAGAGGCCCAAACGCGCGGCCAGCGCTCCGACGACCGCTCGTTTACGGGGCAGCGGCACGGAAGGCGAGGCCAGCGCCGTGCGCAATTCGGCCGATCCGGCTTGCACATCCTCGAAGCCGCGCAGCTCGCGCAGCAACTGGTGCGGGTCCATCGGTGACTTGTGACCCATAGCCACATCCACCAGGGCGTTGGCGTATCGGGAGGCGAGGGCGGAGTGCGTCATATCGATTGACCTAATTGCGCTGGGCGGCGGAAGCGTGGACCATGGTGGCCACGAAGATGCGCACCAGGCGATCCTGAGTTTCGGGAGTAACGCGCGCCGCGATCTTGCGCTCGGCCAGGCTCAAGGCGAGTTCCGCCGCGTAACGGCGGAGTTCCAACGTCGCCGATTTGCCGGCCGCGGCGATCTCTTCGGTCATGTGCATGCGGATCTTGGCCATTTCGGCGGCAGCTTCCTTGCGCACGCGTTCCCCCTCGGCTTCGCCTTCTTCTTGCGCGCCGCGGCGCAGTTCCTCGATTTCCGTTCCCAGATTGGCCAGGCGGCGCTCCACTTCTGCCACCTTCGCGTCAGACTCGGCGCGCGCGGCTTCGGCATCCACCATGCCTTTGCGAATCTCGAGCGACCGTTGCGCGAAGTAGGGACCGGCATTCTTCTTGATCACATAGCCCAAGCCCCCGGCCAGCAGAATAAAATTCAACCAGCCCCAAAAGATGCCCGGACCATGCTCGGTGACGCCGGTCGATTCCGCCACTTTTTGCGCCTCGCTTTCTTGCGATTGCGCGCGGACCGGTACTGTGGCGACAAGCAGCAGAAGCAGCGTGGGGGCAGCCAGACGTTTCATGCGGCGGCGCCCCGATCGAGAATGGTATCGGCGATCTGGCTGGCCAGCGCATCGCTCTCGGCGGCGAGATCCGTTTTGGCTTGCTCGATCTCCGCGGCCAGCTTGGCTTTGGCATCGCGCACGGCGGCTTCGGCCTGCTCGCGGGCGGCATGTATCTGGGCAGCCTCTTCTTCCTGCAGGCGGCGATGCAACTGCTCCTGCTGCTGATACACTTCGACGCGCGCCGCGCGCAGGGCCGCTTCGTATTCGGCGGTCTTGGCGGCGGCTTTTTCCAGACTCTCGGCGGCGCGCTTGCGGGCGCCTTCGGTGGCATCGTAACGCTCGGCGAGCACCTTGGCGAGAGGCTTGAAGAAGATGTACTTCAGATAGAAGTGGAGGAAGTAGACCAGTAGAAATGTAGGGATTGCCCGCAGCAAAATCCTACTCAGAGCGTGGAGCGTGGCATCCATTTGGATTGACTGGAAAGGCCTGAAAAGATGCGGCTTTAATTCAGACAGCTTAGCATCGCGCGAGGTCTTCCGTCAACCGCCATTGGATGCATCACGAACGCCGCACCGTTGTTAGCTATGGCTGGCCACCAAGCATTTTCGCCGCCTCTGCCGTGGTGATCATGACTGTCATGGGATCGACCGGCGACGCAACAAATCCATACTTTTCATAGAACCGTTTGGCAGCCTCAGAGAGGGCGTGTACGAGGATGGCACGGACGCCCGCGATTTGCGCCGCCTGGAGAGTCCGCAGTAGCGCATCGCGCAGCAGGCCCGTTCCAACGCCCTTTCCATGAAAGCTCTTGTGGACGGCAAGCCTGCCCAAGACGACGACGGGAATGGGGTCCGGCATATTGCGCTTGATTTGCCCGGGTGCATGCGTATGCGCGATCGCGCCTGCCGAAAGAGCGTAGTACCCCACCACCTTCAGGCCGGCACAGACGACGTAGGTGCGTGAAGCGCCGCTCGCTTCATTATGCAAGGCGCGCCGCCGCAGCCAACTGTCCAGCATAAGTTCGCCGGAATCGAATTCGGAAACATCGTGCTCAGCGGAGAGCTTCTCAGGCGGACCGATCTGGCCGGCGTCCGCCGTCATCGCTCCCAGGGCGCCTTGGTGTGGAGGAGCCGCCGCAGCCTGGGATTGTCCTTGGGCGGTCTATCGAGGAGGGCGACGAACTTCTTGAAGTCGTCTTCAGCCAGGAAGAAATAGCGCCGGTCGAGCAGAACCGACTCGGCTTCCCGGCAAGCGGTATCCAGCATGAAATCCGACCGGCTCCGGCCGAGCGCCTGGGCGGCGCGGTCGATAAGCGCTTTTTGCTTATGGCTGGCGCGGAGGTTAATGGTTTCGCCCCGCTCCCGCTTCGCGTTGGTACGCACAGTTGGCATGAACTCTCTCGCGTGTATGTACATGTAGGGTACCACATTGTGCGCACGTTGTGAATACGCAGAATGCACTTAGGAAACCGCTCCTTACGGCCACGGCTCAGTAAACCGAGCGAGATCATTCTTTGCCGAGCCGCGACCGTAAGGGAGCGGTCCCGCGCGGCTACACCTGTAATTGCTCGAAACGCTGCTTCAAAAATCCCAATATCTCCCCCGGCGCCGACGCGCCATCTAGCGGCAGCATCAGCACGCCAGCCGGCGTAAATTGCGCGCCCCGCGTGTGACTGACCAGATTCATCAGCCGCGCGGGATCGATATGGGTTTCCGGATGGAACTTGACGTTGAGCAGCGTATGCCGCCGGTCGATGGCTTCGATGCCCAACTTCTCGGCGGCCGTTTTCAAACCTGAATATTCGAGCAGATTGCGCACCGCGTCGGGCACCGGACCGTAGCGGTCTTCTAGTTCCTTCTCCACGCGCTCGCGATCGGCGGGCGTCGAGGCGTTGGCGATCTGCCGGTAGGCGCGCAGGCGCTGGTTTTCGTCGGTAATGTAATCGGCGGGAATGCGGATATCCAGACCCAGGTTCAGGCTGGAATGAATCTCGGCGGGCACCTCTTCGCCTTTCAACTCGCGGACAGTCTCCTCCAGCAGGCGCACATACATATCGAATCCCACTGCGTTGATATGGCCATGCTGCTCGCCGCCCAGCAGGTTGCCCGCCCCGCGCAGTTCCAGATCGAGCGCGGCGATCTTGAAGCCCGCGCCTAAGTCGCTGAACTCCTTCAGCGCCGCCAGCCGTTTGCGCGCTAACTCACTTAGTTCGGTGTCGGGCGGCACGAGTAAGTAAGCATACGCGCGGCGATTAGACCGGCCCACGCGCCCGCGTAACTGATATAACTCCGATAAGCCATAGCGCTCCGCGTTTTCGATAACGATGGTGTTAGCAAGCGGAATATCCAGGCCGTTTTCGACAATGGTGGTGCAGACGAAGATGTCATACTCGTGCTGCATGAACTTCAGCATGGTCTTCTCCAACTCAGCCTCGCCGATCTGGCCATGACCTACACCGATCCTGGCCGTGGGGACTAACTGCTGCAGGAATGCGGCGCGTGCCCAGATAGAGTCCACGCGATTGTGGAGGAAGTAAACTTGACCACCCCTGCCTAACTCCAACTCCAGCGCCGATTTGATTAGCTCTGGCTGAAAGTGCGCCACCGTAGTCTGAATCGAAAGCCGGTCCTTGGGCGGCGTTTCAATCACGGACATATCGCGCAGGCCCAGCAGCGACATATGCAGAGTGCGCGGAATGGGCGTGGCGCTCATACTGATGACGTCCACGCTCTGCTTCATTTGCTTCAGGCGCTCTTTATGTTTCACCCCGAAGCGCTGCTCTTCGTCCACCAGCACCAGGCCCAAGTCCCTGAATTTCACATCGGGCGAGAGCAGGCGGTGAGTGCCCACCACTAAGTCGACTTTGCCCTCGGCCAGATCCGCCAGCACGGCCTTAATTTCTTTCGCGGTGCGGAAGCGGCTCAACATCTCGATGCGAATCGGGAACGGTTGAAACCGGCGCTTGAAGGTCTCGAAGTGCTGAAATGCAAGCACCGTGGTGGGCGCCAGCAGGGCCACCTGCTTGCCGTCGCCCATGGCCTTGAACGCCGCGCGCATGGCCACTTCGGTCTTGCCGTAACCCACGTCGCCGCACAGCAGGCGATCCATGGGATGCGGACTCTCCATGTCGCGTTTGATATCTTTGATGGCCGCCAGTTGATCGCGCGTTTCCGTGAATTCGAAGGCGTCGTCGAATTCTCGCTGCCAGTTGCTATCGTGCGAGTAAGCGAAGCCTTCGGCCATCTTGCGGCTGGCGTAGAGCTTCAGCAGTTCGTCGGCCATGTCGCGCATTTTGGCTTTCACGCGCGACTTGGTGCGGGTCCAAGTGGCGCCGCCCATGCGGTCGAGCGCCGGGACAGATTCGCCCGCGCCGCGAAAGCGCTGCACCAAATCCATGCGGGTAAGTGGCACGTAGAGTTTCGCGCCGCCCGCATATTCGAGCAGCATGTAATCGCCTTTGGCCTCGCCGTGATCGATTTCACGTAAGCCCAGAAAGTGGGCCACGCCATGTTCGGCGTGCACCACATAGTCGCCGGGCTTTAAGTCGATCAGGTCGGGAGAGAAGGCCGCCAGCGCCGACTTACCCTCGGGAGCCCGGGCCACTAACTCCGATGGATCGAATAAATCCTCACTGCCGAAGATCGCCAGGTCCGCATCGCGGAAGACTACGCCGCGCCGCACCGCGCCGCGGATGAGATAAACGGAGGCCACCTCGCCGGCCATATAGGCGCGGCCGGCAAGATACTCCGGCGTGGATCCCGACTGTTCGATGCCAAGCTGATAGGGGACGCCGTACTCATTGAAGATATCGGCCACGCGCTCCACGGCGCCATTCGACTCGCCGAAAAACGCCACGCGCGAACCGGCCTCCGCCAGATTGCGCGCCTCTGCGATGGCCACCGGCATATTGCCGTGAAACGCGAGCGAGGGGCGCGTCGGGATATAGAAGCGTGTGGTATCTTGCCCGTCGAGCACCTCGACTTCTTCAAGGTCGATGCGCGGGAGTTCGGCCGCCTGCGCTTGTAACTCATCCGGACGGAAGAATAACTTCGCGGGATCGTAAGCCGGAGTGACAGGAGGTTGTGCGAGCCTCTTCCACAAACGTTCGGCGGCGCCTACGATTTGCGTAGGCTCGTCGAAGATGAGCAGCGGCCGGTCGAGCAGCGAGAACACGGAGTGGCGCCGCGCATCCACCATGGGAACCAGCAGTTCCCAACCGGGAAACGTTTCGCCGGGCGGCGGTAGATCGCGCACAGGCACGCCGGATTCCTGTAGCAGTTCCGCGAGTTCGGCCAGCAGCGCGCGCGATTTCTGATATTCCGTCAACGGCAGCAGCAGCGCGTCGTCCAGCTTCATGATGGACCGCTGGGATTCTACTTCGAAGCGGCGGATGGATTCGATCAGGTCGCCGAAGAGATCGACGCGCACGGGCTTGGCCGCTTCTGGCGAGAAGACATCCAGAATGCCGCCGCGCACCGAGTATTCGCCGACCATCTCCACCGGCTCACGGCGCTCGTAGCCCACGCTTTCGAGATGCGCCACCACGTCCTGGAACGGCACTTCGTCGTTCACGCGCAAGTGCAGCGCGAGCTGGCGATAGAAATCCGCCGATTCGATACGCAGCAGCGCGGAGGCCACCGGCATTACGGTAACCGGCACACGGCGCGTGGCCAGGCGCCACAATCCGATGGCGCGCTGCTCACAGATTTCGGCGTGCGGCGACATGCCCTGCATCGGCAATACGTCGAGCGCGGGCAGCAGTTGCGGACCCACGTCGCGGTTGCCGATCAACAGCGTGAAGAACGTATCCACCGCCTCGAACAATTGCTCGGCGCGCTGGTTCCCATCCACCACGATGGCCAGCGGACGCTCGGTCATCTGCCAGAGCAGGACGGAATAGATGGCTTTGGCGGTGGTTGTGAGGCCGGAAAGCGACAGGCTGCCGCCGGCCGGGAGCCGCCTGAGCAACTCCTGAAAAGCCGGGTGGCGGCTCAATCCGAGGAAGAGATCACGTATGGCAGGGTGAATCATTTCGCGATGCCATTCGGCCCCGCATTTTCGAGTGTATCAAGGGTGCTGAACGGTTTTGGGATTCTGCGCCCAAGTGACCGCATCCGCCCGCGTTTCCAGCCAGCGCCGCCAATCCGCCAACCCCACGCCCGTGGTGCAAGACACTTCCATGATCTCCGCATCCGGCTGCACGCGCCGGATGTATTCCTTCGCCAGATCCATGCGGAACGGCACGTAGGGCAGCAGGTCCACCTTCGTCAACACCACCAGGTCCGCGCGATGAAATGTGGCCGGATATTTCAGCGGCTTATCCTCGCCTTCGGTGACGCTCAGCAGCACCACGCGGGCTTCCTCGCCCAAATCGTAACTCGACGGGCACACCAGGTTGCCCACGTTCTCGATGAGCAGCAGATCGATCGCATCCGGCTGCCATTCGGCGAGCGCGCTCGTCACCATGCGGGCGTCCAGATGGCAAGCGCCGCCGGTGGTGATCTGGCGCACGGGAAAACCGTAGCGCATCAGGCGCTGCGCATCGTTATCGGTCTGGATATCGCCGGTAAGTACGGCCACCCGCCGCGACGAATCGAAGGCCGCCAGCGTTCGCTCGAGCAGCATAGTCTTGCCGGAGCCGGGCGAACTGATCAGGTTCACGCAGCGGGTTCCATGATGCAGGAAGCCCTGCCGCAGAACGGCAGCCAGACGGTCGTTTTCGTTGAGCACCTTACGTTCGAGAGGGACGCGGGTCATGTCTCTTCGATCTCCATGTAGGCGAATTCCAGTTCGCGGCCGCTGGCCATCTCCGTATCGTGCGCCCCGCAATCGGGGCACTCCGTGCGATACTCCACCACCGCAAAATCGCGCGCGCAGCGGCGGCAGCGGTGACGCCAGGGCAGAGCCTCGATTTCGAGCGAAAGCGGCGCCAGGTCGGTGTCCTCGACCAGTGCGTCAAAACAGAAGCGTAGCGAAGCGGAGTCCACGCCGGAAAGCTCGCCCAGCTTCACCCCGACCGTCAGCACACGCGCGTTATGCCGCGCCGATTCGGCCCGTACCGCTTCTAACATGGAAGCCGCGATGCTCATCTCGTGCATGAGTGCCTACGCTATTCCGATGATAGCGCGCGTGGGGCCGGCCATCGTTTTTTTGTGGCCTGCCGCTCTGGGCTACGTTCCCTGATGCCAGTACATATCCCAGCCGAGATACCGCGCGCCGGCTTCGTGCACCATCGCCGCCACCGTCGAAAAATTCGCGGCCACATGATGCTCGTAGCCGTTCAGGCAGATATAGCGCAGCAGATCCTGCAGCCGCGCAATGCGCGCCACCCCCGCGCCCCCGAACGTTTCCAGCGGATCGTTGGTAAACTCGCCTTCCCCTACGTACGATCGCAGCTTGCCGGCGCGGTCGTCCGTCGACACGCGGCAGAAGCTCATCGCGCCGGCCTTCACCCGGCCCACACAGGTGCCGAATGTGTTGGCCTTGCCTACCGTGCCCGCAATGATTTCCTGGAAATCCATGCGCACGTCGGCGAAGAAATGCTTGGGCAGGTTGCTGCAATGGAAGCACACCGCCTTGTCGGGATCGTCGCCGTAATTGTTGTTCCAATCCAGCAGCGCGCTGGGTGTGCCGGATGCCATTTGCAGCGCGTACATGCCCACCACCCCGCAGATATCCACTTCGCAAGCGCTGGGCAGCAGATCGTTCGACATCATGCTCATCACCGTGCAGGGCACCACGCCGAAATATTCTTCGATGGCGGTCCAGCATTGCACGGCGCTCATCACCACTTCCGTCTCTTTCATCCAGCCGTCGATCACCGCGCCCAGCTTGGCCATCTTCATCAAAGCGGAATCGTCGATGCCTTGCGTGGAGACGTAGCTCTTAATCGCGGCGAGCTTTTTTTGCGCGGCGTCGTCGGAGTCTTTCATCTTGTGGATGCGGCCCAGAATCTCCGTCAGGTCCACGGTCTCGATCGAGATGCCGTGCTGTTCCAGGATCTTCTCGCTGTAGCGCACCGTATTGAACGCCGCCGGCCGCGCCCCGATGGCGCCGATGCGCACCCGCCGCAGCCCTTTTACCACGCGGCACACGCCTGCAAACCATTCCAGATCCCGCCGGAAAAGATCGGAATCCGGCGCTTCGGTGTGTTGCGTGGTAATGGAATACGGTATGCCGTACTGCGAAAGATTATTGCAGGCCGACATCTTGCCGCAAAAGCTATCGCGGCGGAACTTGATGGTCATCTTGGAAGACGAATCCGGCGTGGCCTGCACCAGCACGGGCACGTTCAGATCGGCCAGGCGCAGCGTATCGGCGATGGCGCGCTCCTCTCCGAAATTCGGCAAGGTCACGATCACGCCGTCGATGCGGTCGCGATGCGCGCGAAACAGGTCGGCGCACTTGCGCGATTCCACGCGCGTTTCCACGGCGCCGTATTTGCTCTCCTCCGGGCTGAGCACCACCGGCTCGATGCCCGCGTTGGTGAGCGCCTTGATGATTTCATCGCGCCCTTCTTTGGCGAGATGGTCGGGAAAGAATCCGCGGTTCCCGACGATGACTCCCATGGTCATTGGTCGTGTCACGAGGATAATCTAGCACGGCGCTGTTTTCGAGAAACGCTCCCTTACGGTCGCGGCTCGGTAAGGGCCGCTATTACATACCGGCGCTGCGATTCCGCACCTACCGAGCGGCGTGCGCGTACCGAGCCGCGACCGCCCCATACAGAGCCGCGACCGTAAGTGACCGGTGCCCCCCACCTATGACCGGCCGGGACATTCTTACCGAGCCGCGACCCGGAGCGATTTCCGCGGTTTGCTATCGTTGTCGATATGGAATCCGTCGAACGCCTGTTCCTGGATTACTCCGCGCGCAAGCTCCGCCAACTTGCCAGCCGCGTGGAAGATTGTCTCGGCCGGCTGACGGAAGAACAAATCTGGGCGCGCGGCGGCCAGAATGAAAACGCCGTGGGCAACCTGGTCCTGCATCTGACCGGAAACATCCGCCAGTGGATCGTTGCGGGCGTCGGCGGTCAGCCCGATATTCGCCAACGCGATGCGGAATTCGCTGCCCGCGCCGCGCCGCGATCCGATTTGGCCGCCCGATTCCACAATACCGTCGCGGAAGCGGCCGGCATCCTCGAAACGCTCCCGCCCGAGCGCCTGCCTGAGCGCCTCGCCGTGCAGGGCTACCACGTAACCGTGCTCGAAGCTATCTATTCCGTGGTGGAACATTTTTCCGGCCACACGGGCCAAATCGTCTATGCGGCCAAAATGTTAACGGGAGAAGATCTCGGATATTACCGGCATCTGAGCAACCCGGCGCATGCCGAGCGCACACCCTGACTACTTCTTGAAGAGTTTATCGAACGCCGAACGGGCCGCGTCAGGCGACGTGGGCGCTTCCACGATCGGGCTGGGCGGAGGCGCCGCCGCGCTGCCATCCCGGGCCACCGTCACTCGCGGCGAAAACAACGCGCAGTCGTTGGCCTTATCCTTAACCGGAATCCGCACGGGGATCGGTTTCAAGCACTGAAATCGCGTAGCCGGCTCGAAATGCGCGCACTGCTTGCAGCAATGCAGCGGGGTGTTACATTTCGGACAATTGCCGTTCCAGTCGATGCCCGCCGGCAGTTGCGTGGAACAATTGAAACAGCGCGCCGCCGTGACTGCCTGTACCAAGCGTGGCAAACGCGGACCCGTGATATCCAGCGGAAGCTTCGGGCCGGGGGCCCTGGGCCGCTCGTCGCCGCGCCGTTCTTTAAAGCCTGAGCGATCCGAGTCCTGGTAGCCCGGTTGTCGATACTTGCGATCGCCGTCCATGGGGGATTTCTTACTCCAAGTAGCGCCCGGTTTGTCGCGCATTACCGATCGATTACCACGTCAACAAACGGCAGTCCGCTACCGTGATTTGACGTCGGGTTACCGGAGGGAGTCTGTGGAAAGGACCGAACGCTCAGCACCAACGGGTCTCAATAACCCGCCAATGCCGCAAACTTATATGTACCACAAATCCGCGGGTCGTTGCACGTCAATTCTGTAGAGTGGGGCAGGCGCGTAGCCTGCGGCGGCCTCGTAGGCCGCCTGTGGCAGGCTTATCGAATTCAGCAGTACTTGACAGTGTCACATTCTTCCGCTATCCTGAACTTGGAATGAGCGCCGCCCAGACTCTCGCTGAACTTGCCGAGGAATCCGGCATCCCGGCGCGCACCATTCGCTTCTACATCGCCCGCGGACTGATGGAGGGGCCGGTGAAAGCGGGGCGCGGGGCGGTATACACCGCCGATCATCTGGCGCGGCTCGAGCGCATCAAGGCCCTCCAGGCTGAAGGCCGCATGCTGGCCGATATCGCTCGCGATCTGAACGGCGGCCAGCCGGCGAAAGCCTCGGTCGAGCCGTCGCCGTGGTGGCAATACGGAATTGAGGACGACGTCGTGATCTCGGTGCGCGGCGACGTGAGTCCCTGGCGCATGAAACAGATTCGCGCGGCCATCGACGAGCTCGCCTCCCGCTTGCGGGAGCCCCAGAGCGGCAATATAAGGAGAAATCGCAAATGACCCAGTTGAGTACAGCAGCCAGCTTCGCGCCCGTGGCCATAGCTACCGGGCAGACCGTCAGTCTTTCCATGCAACGCCTGTGGCTTACCGGCCAGATACTGCCGGCCGGCGCGCGGCTGGTGGCGCAACACGTGTTCCGCTCGCAGGAGGAAAAGCCGCTCGAAGTGGTCTATGCGTTCCCCTTGCCGCGCGACGCGGCCCTGCGCCGCTTTCGCATCACCGGCGAAGGCTTCGAGGCCCATTCGGAGCTCCAGGAAACCGAAGCGGCAGTGAAGGCCTATGAGGAAGGCATTGCGCGCGGGTCCCTGTCTACCCTGGCGCGCCAGTATGGCGATGGCATCGTCAATCTGACCATCGGCAACATCCAGCCGCGCGAGACGGTCACCGTTTATCTCGAAATCGTATGCGGCGTGGAATTGCGCGACGATGGCTTTCGCTTCCGCTTCCCGTTCACGCTGGCGCCGTCCTATCATGCGCAGGCCCGAACCGCGGTCACCGAAGAGGGCGAAGGCGAGATGGAACTGCCGTCCACCGAATTCGGCGACATGCTGCTGCCCCGTTTTCGCGCGGACGCCTCCTTGCTGCACCAGGTAGGCTTCGATCTCTCCCTCGTGAGCCAATTGCCGTTCGATGAAATCGCATCGCCGTCGCATGCGGTGCGCGTACGTCAGGATGGCGGCGCTTCGGCGCACATCGCGCTGGCCGCCGCGAAAGACGTTCCCAATCGCGATCTGGTGCTCGATGCGCGATTCAAATCCGTCGCGCCGCAAGTGCTCGTCCGCGGAACCAGCTTCGCAGCCGTTGTGCCATCGGACAGTTTCGGCGCCAATCCGGAAGCGCCGCGGCGCGTCGTGATTTTACTCGACCGCTCGGGCTCCATGCGCGGCGAACCTCTTACGCAGGCCCGCAACGCCATCGAGGCGTGCCTGGGAGCATTGTCCGAGACTGACTCTTTCGGACTGATTGCCTTCGATAACCAGACCGTGGCATTTCAGCCTGAGTTGGCCCCCGGCACGCGCCAGATGCGCGATCGGGCGCATGATTTCCTGATGCAGGTGGAGGCGCGCGGCGGCACTGAGCTTGCCGCGGGCTTCCTGGAAGCCGCCAAGTTGCTCTCGGGCGGTGGCGACATCCTGATTCTTACCGACGGCCAGGTTTCCGGCACCGAGAAGATTCTCGCGGATGCCCGCGCGGTAGGCGTGCGTCTGCACTGCCTGGGCATCGGAAGCGCCAGCCAGGATCGCTTTCTCTCGCTGTTGGCGCGCGAGACCGGAGGCGTCAGCCGCTTCGTGACTCCCCGCGAGCGCGTCGATCTCGCGGCTGTGGATCTGTTCGCCTCCATCGGCCGTCCCGTTGCGGCGGGGCTGAAGGCGGGGCCCAATATCCAACCAGCGCCGCCATCTTGTGTATTTGCCGGAACCCCCGTGCTATTGTTCGGCGAGTCCCGCGAAGAACCCGCTGGGATCGAACTGACGTGGGAGGGCGGCCAACTCCGCTTGCCCGTTACGCCGGGCGAGACGGACATCGCCGAGACCCTGCGGCTGCTGCAGGGCGCCCGCTTGATCACCGATTGGGAAAGCCGTTACCCCGCGAGCGAAGCACTCGCCCCGCTCGAAAAGCGTCAGCAGAGCCGGGTGTCCGCGCGCCTCCGCGAGCTCAGCCAGACGTACGGATTGGCCAGCCGCGAGATGTCGCTGGTAGCCGTCGTAACGCGGGCCACCGACCGCGCCGGAGAGTTGCCGGAAACCCGCGTGGTGCCCGTCGGCATGCCGCAGGATACACCGTTCGGAGCTTACTTTCCGCGCATGGCGATGGCGGCGCCAGGGCATTCCGCGTTCAGAAACATATTCGGCTCCGTTGCGAGTATGCAGCCTGCCATGGCCTCCCGTTTCGAGGAAGCGGCCCTCCACACGATGACGTTCAATAAAGCCCCGCAGCCGCTGCCTCCCAGCATGGGCCGGTCCGGACTGCTAGAGCGGTTACGCTTGACCGGCAAGCCCCCCGCGGATACGCCGCCCAACTCCGGCGAGATTCTAGTGCAACTCGCCGCCCGCATGGAATCCGATGGCGGTATGCCCGGCGCCAATCCCGAAGCGCGCGCGTGCGCCACTATCCTCGCGCTCTTCGCATTTCTATCTGAAGGTCACGCGCTGAAAAGCGGCGCATTTCGCTCGCATGTGGCGCGGTTGGTGCAATTCCTGACTTCGCAAAATCAGCTGCCCGGCTCTCGCCAATCCACGGTTGCCGCGGCCCTGGAGATCGCCCACAAGGGCATCGCGCCGCGCGGGCCATGGCTGCCTCTGTCCCAACGCCCGCGAGTTGCATGGAAAGAGATCGACGCATCTCTCCAGGAGCAACGCCACAAATAGCACTCGAGGGAGCCAGCCTATCGTCCCATCCCCCGCGCAAATTGAGGATCGCGCCAGTCCCAAACGCGCCCCGGCGCTTTATCCAGATTCACGGGAGTCTGTACCCAGGCGACGGTAGGCTGCGCCACGGCCCCGCGAAGATGAATGCCGATAGCCAGGGCGCCGGCCATCACAAATCCCGCCGTGGCCAGCCGCGGCAGACGGCCGCCTTCGAGCGAAAGATCCTCCACCACGGGGATCAGCAGTACGGCCCCCAATAGCATCGTTTCCGAAAGCATGCGCGGACCAAAGCTGCCGCCGCCCCACCAATTGAGCATGCGGGCCACGCCCGCCCACCACAAGCAGCCAACCGCGGCGAGCATTACCTCCAGCTTGCCGATTGGATGGCGCGCGCGAAAGCGCTTGCTGATACGCCATGCCAGCCACAACAAGAAAGGACAAAACACGAAAAGTCCGCGCGAAGGGCTGATCAGCGTCCCTAAGATAGGTTCTAACCTAAGATGGCTGTGCAATGCGGAACTCGATAAGAGGTAATCATAGTAACTTGTCCAGGCGCCAAATGCGGATAAGTTATACCAGAACATCGGAGTTACACCCAAGATAGCGCCGCCTGCAAATCCCCGCAATTGCCTGCGGTGCTCCATGCCTGACAGAACGGCAAATCCGGCTAACAACGCTAAGTTCGAGGGACGCACGGTCCAGGCGAATCCCGCCACTATGCCCAGCCAGAAGCCCATCCAGCGGCTTCCACGCAGCCGGCTATACAAAATGATAGCCAGCATGATGAGTAACATGGATGGCCCATGCTGTAACAATCCCCGGCTGGCGGTGGAATACGCGGACGTCCCAAACGCAAACAGCGCGGTCAATAGCGCCGCGCGCGGGAGCGATAGCCTGTTCCGTGAATACCAAAAAAGGAGCGCGGCCGCCAACGCGGTAATGACACTTGCGATAACCTCCTCGCCGAAGTACGCATAACTGTGCGTCAGGATAGCTTCCAGATCTTGGCCATTCATGGCCGCCATGCGGTCCCACAACCACACGGCCGGCAGGATCATGAGCGGCGTTCCAATCGGATATAGGTTCCAATCGTGCCCGCGATCGTGATAAACGGCCCAGTGCGCTTCCTTGAAACGGTCCTTATATTCGTCGATATTCGCGTCGCCATGCCGGATCATGCTCAGGGCGGTGGGAACCATGAAGCGCGAATCGCTGGAATTCCAGGTGGGGCTCGCGATATAGATCGCACTCACAACAAAAAACACCAGCGCCGTTTCAAGCAGCGCGGGCGGGGCGGGTTTCATAGGTTCATCGTACAGCACCCCGCCGTGCTAGGGCGGCCGTGGGGCGGACCATCGCCTTTTGTGGTCTGCCTGGGAGGGCCTGCGGCCCGCGAAATCTCATGAAAACTCGGCAAGCGCAGTATCGAACTTGAGCAGTGGGTCAGTTTGCTTTTGTGCGGCGGCCAATCGTGGCCGCAGCCGCCTTTTCAGGCGGCCAGGCCGGCTGAAAGCCGGCAGCGGGCAGAATTGCCCGCCGCACAAAAGCCGAACTACCCGAACTTGCCCACCAGCCACCAAACCACCGCCCACCAGCCACCAACCGCTGCCCACCAGGCACGGGAGAGGTTTCTCGACCCTGCCTGGGCTCACCGGGCCATGACGTGACCCATTACGGGATTACTGGAGATTTTTGACGGTGGACGCCAGGGTGTTGGGAGATACAAAACTTGAGGCGTCCACCCAGACTTTGCGTGGCGGCGGGGAAGCTATGCGCCGGTTAGCGCCAGTGTCCTTCGACCATAACATATCCGCCGTGACGGTGAACCCAGCGATGGGCCACCCAGCGCGCATGCGGCCGAGGAGGCATTTCCCACCTTCCGGGCACCCACACATAGGCGCTTCCGTTCCAGTTCTGATAACCGTCGATCCAGACATATCCCGGACCCGGCGCCGCGGGCCGTGTCTCTACCACGGCAGCGGGTGGGGCTACCTTAACCACTACCTCGGCGAAAGCAGGACCCAGGGTCAGGACGCCTGCAAAGACGATCCCTAACAAACCTTTTCGCAACATCGCTCTTGCTCCTTAGAATGTGATCGGAACAATCTGCGTTCCTGGAGGCTGAATGAGCATGTGAGCTACCAACAAGCGCGCCAAGTTCAGTTGCGTGCGGACGAACGGTGTTGGCTGGCACTATTGCGCAGCCTTGTGTCCTAGTACGATCTCCATCGGTACCCAGATCTGCATGTTTTCTTTCGCCATAACTTCAAATCCGGCCTCCGCAATTACCCGGCTCAGAAAAATGGGACGGCAATCCACGAAGTTAGGAAAGTGGCGATGTGACCACTCGTACGCTTCGTAAATCAACCCGTGCTCGCCTTCCTTAGACATGCTCACCACCGCAACGCGTCCGCCGGGTTTGAGGACGCGCTTCGACTCCGCCAGCACCACGGGAATTTCGGGCGTACCGAACAGTTCCAGCGTGAAGCTCATGAATACGGCATCCATGCTCTCATCCGCATACGGCAAGTGAGTCGCATCTCCGGTTCGCAGTTCGACGAGATCCGCCAGGCATTCGCGCCGCAGCAGTTCTTGCGCTTCGGCCAGCATGCCATCGGAAAGATCGATCCCATACACTCTGCCGCCCGGCGCCACCGCGCGCGCCATCGAAACCAGGGCGTGTCCGGTGCCGAATCCGATTTCAAGGGCCGACTCACCCGGCCGTAGCGCCAGCATGCGAAATCCGGCATCGCGCACGCGCCCCTCGGTGTGCTCCGACAGCAGATTGTAAACCTTGGCGATCTTATCGTAGAGCGCTTTGGTTTCGGCGCGCGATAGAGCCATCTTGCCACTATAACCTGGGTCGCTCACTTACCGGATAAATATCCTGCTTAGCCTCAGTGAGTTATCCTCTTTCGTCCCCCTTAATCCAAAAATCGTCTGCTTCCCTGGGACTGAGGAGATATCCACGGCCAGCCATCCTTAATGCTCGTCACGAACGAAATGGGGGCAACTTATTGATGCCAAAATCGAATTGGGTTTGGTCGGAGGATTTTATGGGTTTCTCCATGCGCACAATGGTGCACAAAACTGCATCTTTCGGCCCAAAGACCGCTCTTTTTATCGGCGTTCATCGGCGTTCATCGGCGGCCAGTACGGTCTTCTTTGAATCGGCGAATATACATTCACCTGGCCGGCCCGGCGAGGCGTTTCGAGACGCCCCTGCGTTATATTCGACGTTCATGCTACGTCCTTCATTCGCCATCTTCATCGCCGCGGCCTTTTTCATTCCCGCCCTCCAAGCCGCCGACCCCTATCGCGAGTGGACCGTCTATGGCGGTGGCCCCGATAGCATCCGCTATTCCGCGCTCGATCAGATCAATCGCGGCAACGTGGCGCACCTCGAAATCGCCTGGACCTACGATACCGGCGACGCCTTCCCGGATTCCGAAATGGAATGCAACCCGATCGTGGCTGAGGGCGTGCTGTACGCTACCACGCCGCGAGTCCGTCTAATCGCGCTGGATGCCGCCACGGGCAATCTTCGCTGGTCGTTCGATCCGCGCCAGAACCAGCGCGATTTCGGCAAAGCGCGCAACCGTGGCGTAACCTACTGGACCGATGGTTCCAACCGGCGCATCTTCTTCGTGGCCAGTCACTGGCTCTACGCCCTCGATGCGCGCACTGGCGAACTTGTGAAGGCATTCGGCGAAGACGGCCGCGTGGATCTGCGCCAAGGCCTCGGCCGTCCGCCCGAAGAGATGTCCATCTCGGCCACCAGCCCCGGCATTGTCTACAAAGACCTGCTCATCATGGGGAGCATCGTGAGCGAAACCTTGCCCGCCTCGCCCGGCGATATCCGCGCCTACGACGCACTTACCGGTAAAATCCGCTGGACGTTTCACACCATCCCGCATCCCGGCGAAGCGGGTTACGATACGTGGCCCAAAGACGCCTGGCAATACATCGGCGGAGCCAATAACTGGGCGGGTATGAGCCTCGATGAAAAGCGCGGCCTCGTCTACATTCCCACCGGCTCGGCGGCCTTCGATTTCTACGGCGCAAACCGCAAAGGCGACGATCTGTTCGCCAACACGCTGCTAGCGCTGAAAGCGGAAACCGGCCAGCAGGTGTGGCATTTCCAGGCCGTGCATCACGATCTTTGGGATCGCGATTTTCCTGCTCCGCCCAGTCTGGTGACCGTCCGGCGCGACGGCCGCGCGATGGATGCCGTCGCCCAAATCACCAAATCGGGGCATGTGTATTTGTTCGATCGCGCGACCGGAGCGCCTCTGTTTCCGATCGAAGAGCGCGACGTGCCGCGGTCGGAAGTGGATGGCGAATCCACCGCCCCGCGCCAGCCTTTGCCGCTCGCCCCGCCGCCCTTCGCCCGCCAGGCCTTCACCGAAGAGATGGTCACCAAGCGCACACCTGAAGCGCATGCCGCCGTGCTGGCGCGCTTGCGGCAGGTTCGCAGCGCGGGACAATTTGTGCCGCCCAGCCTGGAAGGCACGGTTATATTTCCCGGCTTCGATGGCGGAGCCGAATGGGGCGGCGCGGCCTTCGATCCGGAAACGGGTCTGTTCTATGTGAACGCCAACGAGATGCCGTGGATCCTGCGTCTGGTGGAAGCGCCCGCCCGGCCAGTCACCGCCCGCGGCTTGTATAACTCGCGCTGCGCGGGATGCCATCGCCAGGATAGAAAAGGTAGCCCGCCGGAATTTCCTTCGCTGGTGGACGTCGCCCAGCGCCGCACGCGCGCACAGATCGCCGCTATCGTGCATGATGGCAGCGGACGCATGCCGGCGTTCGCCCAGTTACCGCCCGAAGCTGTTTCCGCCATCGTCGCTTACATTACGACAGGCGAAGATCGTCCGGTGGCGGATGTCGCCCGCAGCCCGTGGCCCATCGAGCAGAAATACCGGCACGATGGCTATAACAAGTTCCTCGATCCTGACGGTTATCCGGCTGTGACGCCGCCCTGGGGCACCCTCAATGCCATCGATCTGAATAAGGGCGAAATCGCCTGGAGCATCCCTTTCGGCGAATACCCGGAGCTAGCCGCCAAAGATATCCGTAACACCGGCAGCGAGAACTACGGCGGTCCGGTAGTTACAGCCGGCGGGTTAGTATTTATCGCCGCCACGGTTCACGACAGTAAGTTTCATGCGTTCGATAAGACCACCGGCAAGCTACTGTGGGAGACCACGCTGCCCGCCGCAGGCAATGCCACTCCCGCGACTTATGAATTGAATGGAAGGCAGTATGTGGTGATAGCCGCTGGCGGGGGTAAGTCGGGCGCACCTTCGGGCGGAAGCTATGTAGCATTTGCCCTGCCCCGATAGCGTCTCTTGTGCGGCAGGCTCGTAGCCTGTGTGGGCCTCGTAGGCCCGCTCTTTCGGCGCGCGTAGCGCCGTTTCGCCGCGCTTCGCGCCGTGCTCGTGTTAGATTTGAACATGAGGAGGTGAATTGACGCCTGAAGCGCCCGCATTCCTTCTGCAGATCGATATCTGGGAAATGGTTGGCCGCGGCGGCCCAGTCACTATCGCCGTTCTGGTCATCCTGCTGATTTTTTCCATCTATTCCTGGGCCATCATCTTTTCCAAGTGGAGCACTCTGCGCACGGCACGCGCCGCCGATCGCCGTTTTCTGCGCGCCTTCCGTAAGGCCAGCGGCCTGGACGCCGTCATGGTCGCCAGTGAACAATTCAAGCCCGCGCCCCTGGTTTCGGTCTTCGAATTCGGCTACGAAGAGGTGCATCGCCAGGTGCAGGCGCGCGGCTCCGTCACCAACAAGATCGCACTCGAGCGTTCGCTGCAGCTTGGCACCAGCGAAGAGCTCACCAAACTTGAACGCAACATGAGCTGGCTGGCCACCACCGCTACGGTCAGCCCGTTTATCGGCCTGTTCGGTACGGTCCTCGGTATCATCCGCGCCTTTCAGGAGCTCGGCATGCAAGGCGCCGCCAGCCTGCGCGCGGTGGGTCCCGGTATCGCCGACGCGCTCATCGCCACCGCCGTGGGACTCGTGGCAGCCATCCCCGCGGCCATCTTTTATAACCAATTCGGCCACAACATTCGCGAGATCGGCGCCCGCATGGACGACTTCGCGCTCGAATTCCTCAACATGGCCGAACGGAGCTTCGGAGAATAATGGCGATCGCGTTCAATAACGGCGGCCACTCCCGGTCGCGGCGGCGCACCTCCGCCGGCACTATCTCCGAGATCAACGTGACTCCTTTCGTGGATGTGATGCTGGTGCTTCTGATCATCTTTATGCTCACCGCGCACGTGATGGAATATGGGATTCAAGTGGACGTTCCCAAGACGCGCTCGGTGCAGGATAGCTCCAAGGATCTGCCGGTGGTCAATCTCACTAAGGATGGCATGCTGTACCTTAGCGACAAGGAGGTCAATATCAACGCGCTGCCGGCCGCCATTGCCGCGCGCTACCCCGGCGCGACCGAAGTTTATCTGCGCGCCGACAAGGAAACGGTTTGGGAACCGATCGCGCGCGTGATGAGCGAACTCGGCCAGGCCCACTTCAAGGTCAATGCAGTCACCCAGCCGGAAGATGCGGCCGATAAGAGGCGCAAGTAATGCCGCACACCGATATCCTGGATCGAGCAGATTCCTTGAACAGGCCATTGCTCGGGTCGATGGCGCTGCATGTGGCGGTTTTCGGGGCCGTGCTGCTGTCTGGCGCCGCACTCTCCAGGACGCACGAAGTCTGGGGCGATGCAAACTCCGGCGGCCCGGGCAGCGTCGCAATTAATGTAGTGAACAAAATTCCCTTGCCATCGAGGAGTGGCCTAATCAATCCCCTGGCTAACGATACCGAATCGGCGGTACCTACTCCTCCCCCCGCTGCCAAGCCGGTCAAGCGCGTGCCAGTGGAGGAGCCGGACGCTGTTCCCATCAAGAGCCACGCGCGTCCCAAGCCATCCGAGATAACACGATCTGCGCAGAATAACTGGCGCGCCAAGCAGCAGGATCAGCCGAACCAGCTTTATAGCCAAGCCGGTCAGGCACTGGTATCGCCGCTAGTGGGACAAGTGGGCTCCGGAGGGGTTGGTGTTGGCATAGGATCGCCTTTAGGCAACCGCTTCGGAAATTATGTGACGATCCTGCAACAAAGGGTCGCCGAGAAGTGGCGCACAGGCGACGTCGATTCGCGCATTCATTCGCTGCCACCAGCCGTTGTCACCTTCGACCTTATGCGCGACGGAACGGTGCGCAACGTCCGTTTAGCCCAGACCAGCACGAACCAACCGCTGGATTACTCCGCGCAGCGCGCCATATACGAGGCGAGTCCGTTCCCGCCGTTACCCGCCGCTTATGAACGCAACAGCGCCACCGTGGAATTCTGGTTTGAGTTGAGGCGATAAATGAAACGAGCATTTTGGTTCATAGCAGCGCTCATTGCCCTTTTGGCGGCGCTTGTGGCACAGCAGCCGGATATTCGCGGGGTCATTTCCGGGGGGACGCGTCCCACCATCGCGGTGCCCGATTTCCGCGGCAGCGGAGGGGCACAGGCGTTCATGAACTCCTTCAACGAAACTTTGTACAACGATCTGGATGCCTCCGGTGTTCTCAAAATCGTCCCCAAAACAATGTACCCGCTGCAGGTGCCCCAGCAGCCATCCGACTTCCGCGAGCAGCCCGCGCCGCAGCGCCTCCGCCCCGGCGAACAACCACCCAACGGTGGCGGCAGGTGGCTATCCGACTGGTCCTCGCCGCCGGTTTCGGCGAATTACATGGCGTTCGGCTACACCGCCATCCAAAATAACGTTCTGGTACTCTACGGCTGGCTATACAATGTGGGCCAGTCCACGCCCGCCCAAGCCCAAGTCATCGGCAAGCGCTATTTCGAATCCCCCGACGATGCCGGCGCCCGGAAAGCCGCCCATGAATTCGCCGCCGATATCATAGCCCAGATGGGCGGCACTTCATTGCTCGGCACTAAGATTTATTTCGTCTCCAATCGCACCGGCTCCAAGATAAAAGAGATCTGGGTCATGGACCCCGATGGCTCCAACCAGCGGCAGATCAGCCGTTTCAATTCGCTCTCCATCATGCCGGCCGTCTCGCCCGACGGCACGAAAGTTGCTTTTACTAGCTTCGCCAAAGGAAATCCTGCTATATTTCTTCTTTCAACGGATACGGGACGGCGGTTGCCGTTTTATAATCAAGTCGCATCCATGAACGCAACCCCGGATTTCACGCCGGACGGCAAGCAGTTGCTTTACTCATCCACGGCTACGGGCTGGGCGCAGATTTATATTGCCAATATCGATGGCAGCAATTTGCGCCGCATTTCGAGCACGCATGCGCTGGAGGTCGAGCCGAAGGTGAATCCGAAGACGGGCGCCGATCTGGTGTTTGTGTCAGGCCGGTCGGGTCCGCAACAACTTTACCGGATGAATATGGACGGCACCGATGTACAGAGGTTGTCGAACGGCGAGGGTGAAGCTTCCAACCCGTCGTGGCATCCTAATGGACAGATCATCGCGTTTGCCTGGACCCGGGGTTTCGCCACCGGGAATTTTAATGTTTTTGTCATGGATGTGGCCTCGCGCAGCTTTAACCAGTTGACCTACGGCGCGGGGCGCAATGAGAATCCCAGTTGGGCGCCGGATGGACGGCACATCGTATTCATGTCCACGCGCAGCGGATCGGAACAGATCTGGACCATGCTGGCGGATGGCACTCAACTTAAGCAGTTGACCACAGCCGGAAAGAATTGGACCCCGGTATGGGCCAAGTAAAACGGGTGCCAGCACGCAGCACCCAGGACCGACTTAGGAGGAATTTGTTCATGCTGAACAGACGTAGAATCACCTCGATTGGAATTTGCCTTACGCTAGCCATGTTCGCGGCAGCTTGCAAGAAGAAGGCGCCGCCACCGCCGCCACCACCGCCGCCCGCTCCCGTGGAGCAGCCCGCGCCGCCGCCGCCCGCTGCGCCTGTCGTGGCGTCGTTCACGGCCGAGCCGACGTCGATCGAGCGCGGCCAATCGTCCACGCTGAATTGGAGCGTCACCGGCGCAACCAGCACTTTGATCGATAATGGCATCGGCGCGGTTCCGGCCAGCGCCAGCCGCCGCGTATTCCCCGGCTCTTCGACAACCTATACGCTAACGGCGACCGGTCCCGGCGGCACCGTCACCGCCCGGGCCACAGTCAACGTAACCGAACCCGCGCCTCCACCCCCGCCCCCCGCCGTCGTGAAGCCGAGCATCGAGCAATTGCTTTCCGGCACGGTTGTGGATGCGTACTTCGATTACGACAAGAGCGATATCCGCGAGGACGCCCGCGGGGCATTGACGAAAGACGCCGATGCGCTAAAGGCCATCTTCGCCAGCTTCCCGGATGCCTCCATCACCATCGACGGTAATTGCGATGAGCGCGGCTCGGCGGAATACAACCTGGCCTTGGGCGACCGGCGCGCCACCGCCGCCAAGGACTTCCTGGTGCAGTTGGGCGTTCCCGCCGACAAGCTGAAGACTATCAGCTACGGCAAGGAGCGTCCGGTGTGTACCGACCACAACGAAGAGTGCTGGCAAAAAAATCGCCGCGCGCACTTCTCCACCGGGCAGTAAAATCGGGTAAGGGCCGGGTAATCCCCGGCCCATCCGCAACCGGCGGGATGGTCCATTCGTCCCGCTCATAAGGAGATGCTATGACCGTTTGGCGCGCGCTGTTGCCGGCTGTGTTGATGTGTCCCTCTCTAACCTTCGCCGCCAGCAAGGAAATCGTGGAATTGCAAAGGGATTTGGCCCTTTTGCAAGAGCAGGTGCGCACGCTGCAGCGCTCCCAGGATGAAAAACTGTCCGCCATTCAGGTGCTCGTGCAACAGGCGCTGGACGCCGCGGGCAAGGCCAACACGGCGGTAGCGCTGCTGCAAAACAACCTGCAGCAAAACTCTAAGGATCAACAGAGCCGGGTAGTTACTACGGTCACCGACCTGGGCTCCAAGATGGATTCCATGAGCACCGACTTCAACGCATTGCGAGAGTCCGTGGCCGATATCGCCAGCCAGGTGGGCAAGCTGCAACAGCAGATGGTGGATCTGAGCAATACGTTCAAGGCCAGCCAGGTGCCGGCTGCCCCGCCGCCAGGTAGCGGACCCGGTGGGGGCATTGGCGGCGTCCCCGGGCCGGGCGCGACTTCCTCCGGCGTGCCCCCGATCTCCTCGGAAACCCTATACCAGAACGCCAATCGAGACCGCAATGGCGGCAATGACGATCTCGCTTTGCAGGAGTACAGCGATTACTTGAAGTATTACGGCACCACCGATTTCGCACCTAACGCCCAGTTCTACATCGCGGAAATCCACTACGGCCAGAATAAGCTGGACGACGCCCTGCGCGAGTTCGACATGGTGCTCGAAAAATATCCCGACAACAACAAGACGGCCGACGCGCTCTACATGAAGGGCCAGACGCTGATCAAGATGGGGAAGAAGACGCAAAGCAAGCCGGAGTTCTGCGAGTTGGTGAAGCGCTTCCCATCGAGCGATTTGGCCGGCAAGGCGCGCGCGCAAGTGAAAGCGTTGGGTCTTACCTGCGGTCCAGCCACGCCGGCCCCCAAGCGCAAGCGGTCATAGTAGGACAGGCCTCCTGGCCTGTCCAGGGCGAGCCCGGCCACCTCGCCCGAAGGCGAATACCGCGTGGCCGCCTGGACGACAGCGGTGCCGCCGCAAGAGGTGCAGACCGTGGTTCTGCAGCCGCTGAATCTGTCACTGCGTTAATTGTGGGGCAGGCTCGTAGCCTGCGGCGGCCTCGTAGGCCGCCAAGCCGGCTGAAAGCCGGCTGCGGGCAGAATTGCCCACCCTCCAATTGGTTTTCATCGCGGCGCGCAGCGGTAATATCGGACATACCAATTTTCATGACCCGCCATCGCATGTACATCAACGGCCAGCGCGCGGAAAGCCATCGCGGCGCGTGGTTCCCGGTCTACGACCCTTCCACCGAGGAGATCATTGCCGAGGTTCCCGAAGCCGACGCCGCCGATATCGACCGCGCCGTCAAAGCCGCTTCAGCCGCCTTTGAATCCGGACCGTGGCCGCAAACCACGGCGCAGGATCGCGGCCGGCTGCTCTTCAAACTCGCCGATCGCATTCGCGCGCACGCGCCCGAGTTGGCCGAACTCGAATCGCGCAATTGCGGCAAGCCCATCGTGGAAGCGGAATACGACATCAACGATACGGCCTCCTGTTTTGAATATTACGGCGGCATGGCGACCAAGGTCCTGGGCCATGTGAATCCGGTACCCGATAACGCCATCAGCTTCACGCTGCGCGAGCCGGTGGGGGTGGCAGGCCAGATCATCCCGTGGAATTATCCGCTGTTGATGGCCGCCTGGAAGCTGGCGCCCGCGCTGGCCGCCGGATGCACCTGCGTGCTGAAGCCCGCCGAACAGACGCCGCTGACCGCACTGGCCATGGCGGACTGGTTTGCGGATATCGGATTTCCGCCCGGCGTAATCAATATCGTGACCGGCTTTGGCGAATCGGCGGGCGCGCCGTTGGTGGCGCATCCCGCCGTGAACAAGATTGCATTTACCGGCAGCGCGGCGGTGGGCAAACAGATCGTGAAGAGCGCGGCGGATACGGTCAAGCGCGTCACGCTGGAGCTGGGTGGAAAGTCGCCTAACATATTCTTCGCGGATGCCGATTTCGAAGCCTCCATCGACGGTGCGCTGTTCGGCGTCTTCATCAACCAAGGCGAGGTCTGTTCCGCCGGCAGCCGCATCTTAGTGGAGAAGCCGATTTATAGTAAGTTCGTCGAAGCCATGGTCGAAAAATCGAAGCGCATTCGCCTGGGTGCGCCGCTCGACCGGGCAACCAAGATGGGGCCGCTGGTGAGTAAGGAACAGTACGATCGCGTGCGGGCCTATCAGGAGCTAGGTAAGTCGGAGGCCAAACTGGCTGTGGGCGGCGGACGTCCGGCGGACTTGCCGCGCGGCTTCTATGTGGAGCCGACGATTTTCTCCGCCGTGGATAACTCCGCCCGCATCGCGCGCGAAGAGATCTTCGGGCCGGTGGCGGCCGTGATCCCCTTCGATGGTGAAGCCGCCGCCATTCGCATTGCCAACGATTCGCCTTATGGCCTGGCCGCCGCCGTGTGGTCGCGCGATATCTTTCGCGCGTTCCGCGTGGTGAAGTCGCTGCGCGCCGGCATCGTGTGGGTGAACCACATGCAGCCTACTTATGTGGAAGCGCCTTGGGGCGGATATAAGCAATCCGGGTTTGGGCGCGAGTTAGGACCGTGGGGTATTGAAGAGTATCTGGAAACTAAGCAGGTATATATTAATTTGAACGAACAACCTATAGGTTGGTATTAATCTTGTAGGACAGGCCTCCCGGCCTGTCCCGGAGTCTGGAATAATCTCACCACGCGGCGCGGTGTGGCGACGCGGTGACTGCCTCTAAGTTCCATTTCGATTCCGGCTCCAGGCCGAACGTCACTGTCAGTTTCACCAGTTTTCCGCGCCGCGATATCGTAACTGCCACACGCTCGCCCGGCTTATGATCGGCAAGCTGGCGCTCCCAATCCGCCGCGCGCACACGAAAATCGCCGAGCGCCACGATCTCATCGCCGGTGTCCAGGCCGGCCTCATACGCGGGCGTGCCACGCGGGATTCGCTTAACCACCAACTTGCCGTCCTCGACCTCGGTCTGCGCGCCTAGCCAAGCGCGCGGACTCGATGGCGCATCCGCAAAACGCAGCCCGAACCACTCCAACGCTTCCCGATAATCCAGTTCCTCGGTGGAATCGAAGACCCGCGCAAACCAACTACTCAGATCCACGCCAGCCACTTCCGACGCCGCCGCGCGAAACTCCGCCGGCGTATATCCGCGGCTCACCGGATTGCGCGCCAGAGCCAGACGCATCACGTCGTCCAGCGTCCGCGCGCCGCCGGTGGCCGTGCGCACCCGCGCATCCAGCAGAAAAGCAGCCACCGCGCCTTTGGTGTAGTAACTGATCGCCGTATTCACCGAGTTCTCATCCGGATGGTAGAACTTGATCCAGGTATCGAACGACGCCAGCGAAAGCGATTCGACAAGCCTTCCCGGCGTAGTCTGCAGCCCGGCGATTTCCCGCGAGAGACTGGCGAGTAACTCGTCGTCCGTCTCCAGACCCGCACGCCGCATGATCACCGCGGCATAGTAGGTTGTGAATCCCTCCGCGATTCCCAAGCTGGTAGTATACGGCTCGGTCTCATACTCGCCGGGCGTCAGCTCGGCTGGCCGCAGCCGCTTCACGTTCCAGGCGTGAAAGAATTCGTGGCTCGAAACATCCAGCCAGCGTAGATAAGCGCGGTGCGTGCTGGAGCTCCAGCGTTCGGCCATGATCGCAGTCGAACTGCTGTGCTCCATGCCGCCGCCCCGGCCGGTCAGGATATTCAGGAACAGGTATTGGCTATAAGGCAGTCCGCCCCACATCTTGGCATCGGCGCTTACGATGCGCGTCAGATCCGCAGCGGCGCGATCGCCGTCGAAAACTCCGTCCTCGCCGATATCCACCAGGTAGTGCGGCTTGCCCGCCACATCGAACTCGTGAATGGCGGGATTCCCGGCCACGATTGGCGAATCCACTAACATCTCGTAATCGGCCGCGCGATAGCCATGCGGCTCGCCGGCTACTTGCGGCATCGCAGTGGCGATGGTCTTCCAACCGGCCGGCAGAACGACGGACACCTCGTGCGGCCGCGGGACATGATCCGTCAGCGTCAGAAATGTAGGCGCGCCGTTGAGCAGCGCGAACTCATCGTCCACCCAGTTATCCTGCACATCCATGACGTGGCAGTAAACCTTGTATGACACGATTACGGGATCGGCGCCGCCGGTTTCCACGCGCCAGCGGTTCTTGCGCGACTTTTCGATGGAGAGCGTGCGTCCCTCCGGTGTGCGGGCAGTCACTGCTTCGAGGTTCTTGGCGTATTCGCGGATTACGTAGGGAGTCCACACCGCCATCATAAGTTCCACGCGCGGTTGGCCCGCGGTGGGGACGCGCGCCTCCACATCCACGTAGTGGGTCTGCGGCGCGGGGATGCGCACGGTGTAGGAAATTGGCGCGGGCGGCTGGGCCGCGAGGAGTGCGGCTAGGAGTAGAAATACGACGGAGAGCCGTAGGGCAGACGATCGTTTCTTGTCGTCTGCCCGCTCCCGCGCCACAGCGGCAGACCACAAACCACGATGGTCTGCCCCACCAGTCCGCATTATTTCGCTTTGGCTTGCATGCGCGCGGGCGCATCCGCCGACGCCGCCGGCTTGCGCTGAGGAGCCTGGTTCAAAAGGCGCTTCACGGACCGCGTCAACTGCCCGACCTCTCCGGCGCTCTTCACAATCACTATGTCGGCGCCGGTGGATTGCTCGGTTAACCCGAGCGGCTCCACAAATCCCGACAGCAGGATAATCCGCGTGCCGGCATGCGCGCTGCGAATCTGCTTGATGAGCTCGATGCCATCCATGCGCGGCATTTTGTAATCGGTGACAACCACATCGAAGTTCTGCTTTTCAAAAAGCTCGAGAGCTTCGGCGCCACTGGTGGCGGTGGCGATGTTGTAGCCCAACTCTTGCAGCACGGATTTGCGTGCAATCAAACCCTGGCGGTTGTCATCCACGAGCAGGATTTGGGGAGTCTTCGCGGGGGGCGGCGAGGGAACGTGTCTCATGCTAACGCAGGCGAGAATATCATCCGGTTAACGCAACTGTCAACAGTTTTGCATCAGCTTGTAAAGAGGCGAGATGGAGTACTTGACAAAATGCCGCGCTATTCCACTTCACGCGGCGCGGTGTATCCGTTCTTGGCGATGATCTTGTATTTGATGGGCTTGTGCTTCTGGTCTTCCACGCGCAACGGCTCATTGGTCGACGGATTCACCAGTTCCACCGTAATTTTACGGAATTTGCCATCGCGCGCCGTGTTGGAAGGTTCATAGCCGATGGAGTACTCATTGCGCAGAGCATCGGAGATACCGGCGAAGATCTCCGGAAACTCGGCATAAAATCGCGGGAAATATGCGATCCCGCCCGTCTCTCGTGCGAACGTGTTCATCTGGTTGTCAGCCTGCAAAAAACCGATGCTGTCTCCACGCGGGCTCATGATACGCAACGCCTGCATCAGGCTGATGGCGTAAACGGGAACGGCGCTATCCTGAATAATCTTGCGCGCTTTATCCAACGTCAACTTGCTGAACGTATCCACGCCGGACGAAAGCAGGATGATAGCCTTGCGCCCTTCGATTTTCGTCATGCGGTCTTCGGTGTCGGCCAAGGCGTCGAACAGATTGGCTTCCGAGAAACCTGGGATGCGCAGCATTTGCAGAGCTTCATATGTTTTGCGTTTATCGGTGGTGAAGTCGGAAAGGATACGCTCGTTCATATCGTAGGAAATCACCGCCACGTAATCGTCGGCCTTCAGCGTCTGCGCGAACGTATACACACCGGCCAGCGTCTGGTACCATGTCGGTCCGCCGTACCACTGAAACTTATTACTGAATTCAATGAGGAGACACACCGTCATGGGCGCCGTGCTCTTGCCGAAGCTCTTGATCTGCTGCGGGACATTGTCTTCCAGGACGCGGAAGCTGGCGCGCGGGAGATTCGGGATGGGACGATTCTTGTTATCGAGCACCGCCACGTCCACGTTCACCAGGTTGATGTCGCTTTTGAAACTGGGCACCGTGCCCACCACATCGGGCTCGTTCTTCTTACTCAGCTTCGAAGGAATGGGGGCTTGGTCGGGATCGTCGGTGGGCTTGCGCGGCTTGGCCACCGTTTGATCGGAATCTTTCTCGGGACCGGACTGGTCCTGCGCCAAGCTCATCGGCGCCAACGCCAACAGGCCGATCGCGACGAGCGGCAATGCCGGGAATTTGTTCCAGGATTTCATAGACATACTTTCCCCACGTAAACTATACCAAAGATGACGTAGCGGTTGACCGGTAGGTTTCCCTGTGGGGCAGGCTCGCAGCCTGCGGCGGCCTCGTAGGCCGCCTGCTGAAGACTGTCGGGGCCATGCCGGCCTACGAGGCCGCCGCAGGCTGCGAGCCTGCCCCACAACGCTCACTTCACCGTTCCCAGAACATCGTCGTTGGCGTTCAGCACCACCCGCCGCGGCCGCCTGCCTAACGGAACCTTGATCTCGTGGCTGGTGGAAGGCCCCGCCAGCGGGACCGTTCCCAGCCTGACCAGGCGCCCATCGTAATCCACGTAAACTTCCACGCGCATCTTGAACACCGGGCTCACATCCTGCTGCGAGACCTTCAGCGTAAGCAGCGTCTTGCCGCCATCCGCTTCAGCCAGCGTGTAATCCAGATGATAAGTGGGCGAATCCGTACGGTATACCCATTCCTGGAAAAACCAATCCATCTTTCCGTTGCCATCCAGGTTCATGTCCGGGCGCATGTGCTTCTCCACCATGCGCTCGAAATCCTCGGTGGAGGCGCTCTTGCCGCGATAGGTGTTCACGTAATCGTGCATCATGTCGATGAAGGCCTTATCGCCGGTCTGCCGGTCTTGCATGAGGTAGCGCAGCATATGCATCACGAAGGCACCCTTGGCGTAGGTAATCCGCCGGTCCGCGTCTCCCGCGCGGAACGAATCCAGCCGCTCGCCCATCCACAACGGCCCGACGTCGTTGGCCCGATTGCCAAACTGGTTCTTCTCCAGCAGCAGGCGGCGTTCGCTTTCCCAGAATTTCAAGGCATCGTCGCCCTTGGGCTGGGTCGCCTCCAGAAACAACCCCGCCGAAAAATCCGCGAAGCCTTCCGACAACCAGCGGTCGTGATAGGATGCCCAACCGACCGCATCGCCCCACCACTGATGCGATACTTCGTGCGCCGTTACGACATTGATGAACTCCTTGGAGAACCGGAAAGTATTCCGTCCGAGTAACTCCCACCGCTGGGTCGGATCCAGGAACGCGCTGATCGGCAGGTAGACCAACGTGGGCCACGATTGCCCGAAATCGAAGGCCGGCTGTTGGGTCACGGCCAATCGGCCATAGGGCGCGGGGCCAAACCATTGCGTATAGAGACGCACCGCGTTCAGCGCGTCCACCAGAACATTGTCGGCCATGGCGGAAGGCGCCAGCATCAAGCCCTGGGGACGATCCTCGCCCGAGCCGATACGCGGACCTACTTCATTCAGCGGAGACTCGGTGACGCCCTTCAACCAATCCGGCGGATTAGTGGTGGCGTAGGCTTCCAGCGTATAGTGTGTCGCATCGTCCACCCGTTCTTTCTTCTTAAAATCGCCGTAATTGAATCCGGCGACCGGCAGCGGTTCGTCCGATTTCCACTCCGACACCGTCTCGTCGCCGTCCTTTTGCTCGCTCGCGAGCTTGCCCACTCCCACCAGAGTGAGTCTCTTCGGCGAGTGGAAAGTAATATCGAAAGTGGCCCGGTCGCGGAAAACCGACACCGCCGGATACCAGTTCTCCCGCGCGCTCACCGAGTAATTCCCGCTGCCTTCTTTGAAGATCACCTTGTTGCCTTCGTAATCCATAGTCACCGTGTAAAGGTGGTCCTTCAGCGTGCCTTGCGGCAGAATCAACGAGAACTCGGCATCCTGTTTTACGCCTTCCTGAATGAATCCGATGGGAGCGCCGTCCATGGCCGCGCTGGAGACGCGCAGATTCGGGAGCAAATTGAAATGGATCAAATGATCGCCATCGCCCAACGCGCGAAATCGCAAGGTGGCTTTGGCGGCCAGATGGTCGTTGCGGCCCACGTGTACGTCCATCTGATAATGCTCGGGCGCGATGATGCGCCGTTCTTCGTCCGAAGAAGCGGTTTGCGCTTTGATCTCGGCGATGGTGTGGGCCATGTACCAGATGCCCTCCTGCTCACCCAGCGGATCCACGTTGATGAGCGCCACTTCCTCGGGTCCCATCGACGGAACGGCCCCTTCCGGCCGCACCAGAAAGCGCATCTGGGGATGCTTATGCGCGTGCAGCAGCGCGATAAAAGAGCCGGCGCGGGCCGGATTGTAGAGTTCGCCGAGTATTTCCGACTCGAGGTTTGGAATGTAGGCGCCGAATAGCTCGTACTCCAGCCGGCTGCGCGGATTCTCCGTGCGAGTGCGCAATTGCGAGTGGTACTTTTCGAATTCCGCTTCGTTTTTCGCCGAGACCGGTCCCGATTTCGCCTGACTGCGCACCTCATCGGCCGTGCCGTCGGTGAAATACAGCAAGGCCGCGTCGAATTCCTCGTTGACTTCGCCGGCGCCGATAGTAAAACGCATGCGCACGGCTTCTTGCGGCACGGCGGGTTTCAGTTGAAAGCGCCCCTGGCCGGTAAATACCGCGACTGACTGCTTGCCCAGCACGGGTTCCTGGAAACTAAGTTCTCCGGATTTGAAAGTTACCGTTCCGGCGTCGCGTTGGAGGACGATATTCTCGGCGGTGAACGATTCTTTTAACTTGCCGTCGCGTAGCGCGCGATAATTCGCATCGGTATTCTGGGCGAGGAGACAGACCGGCGCGAGTAAGATTGCAACATAGACTCGCATCTTAGAAAGATACCACGTATAAGTCGCGACTTACTTACCGTTCTGGAAGACCGCTCCCTGACGGTCGCGGCTCAGTAACGGTGTTGCAGAGCCGCGACCGTCAGGGAGCGGTCTTGCGGCCCCGCGGACGATGCTATGCTCAAAGCAAAGGCGTGCACATGGGTATCCGGAAGGCGCTCTGCGGATCGGGACTGGCTCTCGCCTTTCTCGCCGCGCTCTGCGCATTCCAGCGTCCCTTCCGCCAATTTCCAGGCGTCGAATACGAGAATTTCGAAACTCCTCCGGATTGGAATCAGCCCGCCGAATGGGCCTTCGCCCGCCTGATGTATCCGCCCGGTCCCAACGACGGCTATGCCGGCCGCTTCGATGGCGATTGGCACGAAGGCCTGTCACTCTGGACCCAGGATTATCCGCGCGCCGACCGGCATTTCTCGCTGGCCCTGCGCCGCTTGACGCGCATCTCCGTGCGGTCCGTCGAACAGCCCGTCAACCTGGACGAAGGCGACGCGTACGATTGGCCATGGCTCTACGCCGTGCAGGTCGGTGAATGGGGCTTGAGCGATACGCAAGCCAAGGAAATGCGCGAATATCTTCTACGCGGCGGCTTCTTCATGGCCGACGATTTTCACGGCACGTTCGAATGGGAAATGTTCGAGCAGCGTATCAAGAAAGTTTTCCCCGACCGTCCCATCGTGGAGATCGAAGATAAGGACGCCATCTTTCACACGGTGTACGACCTCGACGAGCGGTACCAGGTTCCCGGCGAAGCACATCTGCGTCTGGGTTACAAGAACAACGGCATCGGTGCGCACTGGCGCGGCATTTACGACGATAAGGGCCGCATCATGGTGGCGATCTCTTATAACTCCGACTTGGGCGACGCCTGGGAATGGGCCGACGCGCCACATTATCCGGAGAGGTTTTCGGCGCTGGCCATTCGTATCGGAGTGAACTACGTGGTCTACGCCATGACGCACTGACCCAATCGAATCCTGATATAACGGTCTGTTATCCGGGAAAGGGGAAGCACATGCTCCAAGACGAAGCTGGTTCGAACGGCAGCACCCGCCGCTCGTGGATGAAGGGCGCGACCGCCCTTATGGGAGGTTTAGCCGCCGCCGAAGCGCCCGCGGCAAACGCCGCGCCGCAGGCTGAGGAACACGCCAAATCTGCGCCGGACCACATTACGGCCAGCGATTCCAAAAACGTCGTGGAGACCGACGCCGGCAAAGTCCGCGGCTATTCACGCGAAGGCGTGCATATCTTCAAAGGGATTCCGTACGCCGCTTCCACCGCCGGGAGGAACCGCTTCATGCCGCCCGTGCGCCTCGAGCCGTGGACCGGCGTGCGCAGCTCGCTCTATTTCGGCAAAGTCTGCCCATTCTTCCCGCGCACGGGATGGAATTCCGACGAGAACGCTTTTATGTTCCGTTGGGACGACGGCCAGCCCGGCGAAGACTGCCTGCGCGTGAACATCTGGACGCCGGGTCTCGATAACCGCAAGCGGCCCGTGATGGTATGGCTGCACGGCGGCGGCTTCTCGGCCGGCTCAGGCCAGGAACTGCTCTCGTATGATGGCGAAAATCTCGCCCGGCATGGCGACGCCGTGGTGGTCTCGCTGAACCATCGCCTGAATACCTTCGGACACCTGAACCTGGCCGCGTATGGCCGCCAGTACTCCAGCTCGGGCAACGTCGGCATGCTCGATCTGGTGGCGGCGCTCGAATGGGTGCGCGATAACATCGCCAATTTCGGCGGCGATCCGGGGCGCGTGATGATTTTCGGACAATCCGGCGGCGGCGGCAAAGTCGGCACCCTGATGGCCATGCCTTTGGCCAAAGGACTGTTCCATCGCGCGGCGATTCAAAGCGGATCGATGCTGCGGGTGGCCGAATCGGACGACACCGCCAAACTTGCGGCCGCCGTGCTGGATGAACTTTCGATTTCGAAGAACGATATAGACAAGCTGCAGGATGTGCCGGTCGAGCGCCTGCTCGACGCCGCCGGGGCCGCGCAACGCAAGCTATCGCCGCCGCGCAAAGGTCCGCCCGATTTCCGCCACCTGACGCGCTTGCTGGGCTGGTCGCCGTGTGTGGACGGCACGGTGATCCCCGCCCAGCCGTTCGATCCGCAAGCGCCCGAAATTTCCGCGGGCGTGCCGCTCATCGTCGGGACGGTGCTCAACGAGTTCGTAAACGGAATCGATCATCCGGATGCGTTTTCGATGACCGACGCGCAGCTTACCGCGCGGGTTGAAGAGCGCTACCCCGGTAAAGCGAAGGAGATTGTGGCGACCGTCCGGCAAGGCCACCCAAAGGCGCGGCCTTTCGATTTGTACTCCGTGATCATGGCGTCGGGCGTGCGCAGCAATGCCGTGAAGCAGGCCAAGCTGAAGGCCGCGCAGAACAAGGCGCCGGCGTATCTATACTGGTTCACCTGGCAGACGCCGGTGCTCGACGGGCGGCCCATGGCGTTTCACTGCTCGGAACTGGCCTTCTGTTTCGACAATACGGATCGCTGCGAAGCCATGACCGGCGGCGGTCCGCGGGCCCGTGCGTTGGGCGCCAAAGTGAGCGGCGCGTGGCTGGCGTTTGCGCGCGCGGGCGATCCGAATCACGCGGGCTTGCCGAAGTGGTCCGCCCTGGACGCCGAGCGCGTGCAGACGATGATGTTCGACGACCGGTGCGAGTTGCGCAACGATCCGGATGGGCCCGAACGCCGCTTGCTCGATTCAATCGGCTAAGTGGGGCAGGCACCCTGCCTGCGGCGGCCTCGTAGGCCGCCCATTGCCGGCCAAAAGTCAGCGGAACAGCAACCGCGAAGAGTCTCTCCAATGCAGTCGCCAGTTGACCGGCGTCCTCCACAAATAGCGCTCCGGTCGGCGACGCAACCAAGGCGTCACGCTATCATAGGCGTAGGTGCCCGGCGTCTACATTTCCTATCCGTTCTGCGCGCAGAAGTGTACGTATTGTAACTTCGCCTCGGGCGTGTTTCCGCACGGCATGGAAGCGCGCTACGTGGATGCCCTGCGTGCGGAGATCGCCCGTCACGCGTGGGAATGGCGGCCGGAAACTGTCTACCTGGGCGGCGGCACGCCCAGCGCCATGGATCCCGATGCGCTCGACTCTGTGCTGGCGCTCATTCCAGGACGTCCGTGGATCGAGGCCACGCTCGAAACCGCGCCGGGATCGGTCACGCCAGAAAAAGCGCGGGCCTGGGGCGCGCACGGCATCGATCGCGTGAGCCTGGGCGTGCAATCGTTCGTGCAAACCGAAATCGCGCGCACCGGCCGCAAACACACTGCGGAGATTGTCGCGGCGGAGATCGAACTACTGCGCGACGCGGGCATTCGAAAGATCAATATCGACCTGATCGCCGGCCTTCCCTTGCAAACCGAAGCAAGCTGGCACGCATCGATCGATTGGATCGCGCGCCTGGAGCCCGATCACGTCTCCATTTACATGCTGGAAGTGGATGAAGATAGCCGATTGGGCCGTGAAATCCTGTCCGGCGGGGCGCGTTATGGAGCGGCTGACCGGCCGTCCTCGGATCTCACGGCGGATCTTTACGAGACGGCCGTCGAACGGCTCGCCGCGCTGGGCCTCGCACGCTACGAGATTTCGAATTTCGCGATACCCGGCCACGAATCCCGCCACAACATGAAATACTGGCTACTGGAGCCTTACGCCGGCTTTGGCAGCGACGCCCACTCCTTCGATGGCCGGCTCCGTTGGCAAAATCCCGAATCCGTGAGCGAATATCTCGGCGCCTGGCAACCTGTGAGCGTCGAGCGCAGTGCTTTGGAGGAACGTTTCTTTGTGGGCCTGCGCCTGGCCCAAGGGATACGCCCCGAGCCGCGCGAGTGGAAACATTTCAGCGAGCCGATTCGCCGCTTCATCGAGCAGGGTCTGCTTGAGACGGACGGTGGCGTACTCCGCCTGACCAACCGCGGCGTGATGTTATCCAACGAAGTCTTCCAGGAGTTTCTGACATGATCGATCTGCGCAGCGACACTGTCACCAAGCCGACGCCGGAGATGCGCCGGGCCATGATGGAAGCCGAAGTAGGAGACGACGTTTACGGTGAAGATCCCACCGTAAATCTGCTGGAGCGGCGCGCGGCGGAAATCGCCGGCAAGGAGGCCGCGCTGTTCGTGCCGACCGGCACTATGGGCAACACCATCGGTATCAAGCTGCACACGCATCACGGCGAAGAGGTGATTTGCGATGTGCGCGCGCACGTGCTCGAATACGAGCTATCCATGCTGGCGTGGTTTTCAGGATGCGTGGGGCGGCCCATTCAAACCGACGACGGCATCATGACCTGGGAGAAAATCGCGCCCCAGATCCGTCCGCTGGGGCCGCATCGCGCGCGCACTGCGGCGATCGAGATTGAAAACACCAACAATCTGGCGGGCGGCACGGTGTATCCGCTTGCGCTGATTTACGAAATCTGCGACAAGGCACATGCGCTGGGCTTGAAGGTCCACATGGATGGCGCGCGCATCTTCAACGCCGCCGAGGCCATTGGCAAGCCGGTGCGGGAAATCGCCGCCAAAGTGGATACCGTGATGTTTTGTCTGTCGAAAGCTCTGGGTGCGCCCGTGGGATCGATGCTGGCCGGTACGGCGGAGGATATCGTACAGGCGCGCTTGTACCGCAAGCGGCTGGGCGGCGGCATGCGCCAGGCCGGAGTGCTGGCCGCGGCCGGACTGATCGCGCTGGAGCAGAGCCCGCGGCATCTGATCGAGGATCATCGCAACGCGCGTCTGATGGCCAAAGGCCTGTCGCAAATTCCGGGCGTGCGGATCGATCCGGCGAAGGTGCAATCGAATATCGTGATCTTCGATGTCAGTGGCACGGGAATTCCGGCGCCGGAAATCAGCGCGCGATTAAAGGAGCGCGGCGTGTTGATCAATCCGGTGAATCAGGCGCTGATGCGGCTGGTGACGCACTACGATGTGGACCGGGAAGGCTGCGAGATGGCGCTGGCGGCGTTCGCGGAAGTCGCGGCAGGTGTGGGATCGCTGGCGGCGTATTGAACGCTTGCGCCTACTGAGCCGCGACCGGCAGGGAGCGGTTGGATTCCGCTAGAACGTGATCCTGCTGCCAAGCTGAAACGCGCGCGGCCCACCGGTGCCAAAGATATTCGACTCTCGCTGCGTCGCCTGGCCGAAGTTCGGGGCATTCAGCGCCGAATTGTAATCCATCAAATTGGCGATGTTAAACACGTTGAAACACTCGCCCAATAACGATAGCTTCCATCGTTCGCCGTGCAGCGGAAACACCTTAGTCACGCGCACGTCCTGCGAATTGAAACTGCGCGGAAACGAGTAGTTTGCGGGAAGCGTAATAGACGGAATGAGCTGTTGAGTGCCGGGCGCTAACTTGCCTGCATAAGTCTGATTGAAAGCGTTGACCAGTTGCACTAAGTCGCTCTTGCCTTTGCTGACTCCGAATTGGTTGTAACCCGCGCCTGGCAGCGGCGATCCGCCCAACACGTTCATGCCCAACACTTCCACCGATCCATTCCCATCCAAATCGATTCCGGCCAGGCTCGGCTCGAAGGGCGCGGCGCTCTGGAACGTGGTGATGCCCGATAACTGGATGCCCCACGGTAGCGCGACCACCAGCGATCCGGTTAGCGTCTGATGGCCTGCCTGCGGTCCCCAGCTTGCGAACCAATTGCTGTTATCCACCAGGCCGTTGTACCCGTACTGGTCGGCATAAGCGTACGCCAACGTCGCCACGGTGTGGTGCGAGAAGCGTTTATCCGCCTTCACCAGCAGTCCCTTATAATTCGAACGCCCGCCACTGATATTGGCCTCGATGGGACCCGTGGAACACTCCGCGGTGACATTCAGCGCCTGACCGGTCTGGCACTTAGGAATTACCGGACCGGCCGCACGGTAGAAATGATTCAGATCGGTGTCGTTGATCAACTGATGCATGTATTGCCGGAATACAAAATCGGCACTGACTACTAAGTCGGGCCGGACCTCGCGCTGCATACCTAAGCTAAGATGCTCGGAGTAAGGCAGGCGGAAATTCTCCGGGATCAAACCTTGTCCCGTCTTGAATAACTGAACGTTGCGCACCGCCAGGCTGGTGTTACCTGGCGATCCAAGTTCTTGCGCGGCTTCGGAAGCGAAGATTCCCAGCAGCCGCTCCAACTCTGTGCCGGTGAACGTGGTCGGCTGGGATTCGAGGTTGGTGGGCTGGAGGGACGCCGGCAAACCGGCAAATCCGTTGAGCGCTGAAATGGCCCCGAAGAAGACACCGTCGCCCAGGATGGGCCGCCCGGTACCTTCCGGTCCGAGGATGACTCGCTCCACGAATCTGTTATAGATGTCCCAGGTGTCGTAGTAAATCGCGCCGCCGCCGCGCACCACCGTTTTTTGATCCTTACTCACAGTCCACGCAAATCCCAGCATGGGACTGAAATTGTATGGCGCTTGTTTTTCGGGCCCCAGACCGTTAGCTCCGAGAATTGGCGCCAGATAAGCGGGCTTGGTCAGATCGTGATTGAGCGCGCCGGTCTCGTACGACCATGCCAGACCGTAGTTCAGATTGAAGCCGGGCCGCACCTTCCAGGTGTCCTCCGCGTATACGTGAAAAAGATTGTCGTGGTCCGCGTCATTCCGGTCGAACGATGGCGGCTGGCTGGGATCGCCAATTCCCATTTGAAAGCTATATACCGGGAGCTTTAATAAGCTACTCAGAGTATTGAATGTCGAAGGAATCTGGATCCGATACTGCGGCGCGACCGAGGCATTGAAGGCCTGTACCTGCTCCGGCGAATACAATTCCATGGCCGCCGGATTGAAGTACGCGTAAATGCCGGTTCCCACTTGATACTCCCAATAGCCGCCGTACTTAAGAGAATGCGCGCCCTTCTGCGCACTGAGATTGTCGGCGAAACTGTGACGCCGCAACAGCCGGGTTTGTGGCACAGTGGGAGCCTCGCCCAACGCGAAGCTATTCACACCTACCACCGTGATCATGGGACCGTCGGTATTTACATTGCCGGTGAGCTCGTTATAGCCCCAACCGGTGCACGGTGCGGGACATTGTGCGAGCGATGGCGGCTCATTCTTATTAGTCCAGTAAGTATACGAATACCGGAACTCATTGACATTGGCCGGCGTCAAGACGCTGATCAGCGAGACTACTCCGGAATCCGCCCAGTTCGTGTTCACGCTCCAATCCGACGGCAGATCGCCGTTGCCGGGCGGCGCAAAGGAATTGTTGCCATCGTGCGAATAACGCAGAAAAGCGTTGTTCCGGGAACTGACGCGCCAGTCCAAACGCTCGGTCAATTCGTTGGCGTGATACGGGCTGGCGGTGTTCGCTCCCAAGCTAACCAGCAGCGGGTCACTCGGAAAGGCGCTGAATACGGCGGTCTGGTTCAGGTGCTCCAGGCTCGAAAAGAAAAACAGCTTGTCCTTCTTGATTGGGCCGCCGATCCAGAAGCCTTCCTGCCGCCGCGCGAAGAAGGGGCTCGACGGCTCGCTGGGATCGTGCGCCAGGTACGGATAGGCAGACATGTTATGGTCGCGGTAGAAAAAGAAAGCGCTGCCGTGAAAATCGTTGCCGCCGGAACGAGTGACCACGTTGATGGCGCCGCCCGCACCGATACCCGTCGAAAGGTCGAAGTTGGTCGACGAAAGCTGGAACTCCTGCACGACTTCCTGCGATAGGTTCTGCTCAGTGCCGCCGGTGATGGAGTCCTGCACCGTGGCGCCATCTACCGTGATGCGCACCGAGTTATTGGCCGAGCTGCTACCCAGAATGGATACGTCGAATTGCTTGTTGTATGCGCCTACTTTATTGGGCGTGGCGGTGACGCCCGGTTCGAGCATGGCCAGTTGCAGAAAGTCGCGGCCATTCAGCGGAAGGCTCTCAATGCGTTCCTGCGTGATGACACCGGCGATGGCGTGGCTGCCATAATCGATGGCGGCGGCTTCGTCCTTCACGCTTAAGACCTCGTTCGCCACGCCAATTTCCATGGGCAGATCCACGGTGGTCACCTGGCCCGCCTGCACCGTGGCGTTGATCTCAAGTGAGTGAAAACCATCGGCCGCGGCTGTCACTTTGTAATCGCCCGCCGGCAGCGACGCAGCCGTGAACGCGCCCTCGCCCGACGTGCTGAGGTCCCGCCGCAGGCCTGTATCTTTATTAACGATCGCGATGGCCACGCCCGGCATTACGGCGCCGGTGGTATCGTGCGCCGTTCCCGTCAGCGAGCCCACCGGCGCTTGCGCCTGAACGACGCCGCATAACAGGCCGATGCCACAGATAAAGACACAATACCTCAGACCCTTACACATGATTGCCCCCGTAATGAATAGGACTATCATGCCTGAATAACTCTTTCAATGAGAGGAGTACTGGGAAGGCGACCGCTCCCTCACGGTCTCGGCTCGGCAAAAATCGTGGGTAATCGACACGGCTGTTACAGAGCCGCGACGGTTACGGAGCGGTTGCCCCAGAACGGGCAAGCCGGTAAGCACCTGTCCCGTGCGCGAAGTGGCCGCTCGCGAGGTAAGATGGTGGAGCACCAACCGCTATGCAACAATACGACCTCATCGTCATCGGCTCCGGTCCCGCCGGACAGCGCGCGGCCATACAGGGCGCCAAATCCGGCAAGCGCGTCGCCTTGATCGAACGGCGCGAAGTGGTGGGCGGCACCTGCATCAACTCCGGTACCATCCCCAGCAAGACGATGCGCGAGGCCGTACTGCATCTGTCCGGATTCAACTATCAGGGCATCTACGGCGTCAGCTACCGGGTGAAGGAAAAGATATCGATGGCGGATCTGGGATTCCGCGTGCAGCACGTCATCAAAACGGAAACGGACATCACGCAGGCGCAACTTTCCCGCAACGGCATCGAGGTGATTTACGGCACCGCGCGCTTCCTGGACGCCACCCACATCCGCGTGGAAAACAGCCGCGGCGTATCCGACTACGAGGCCGGCATCATCATCATCGGCACGGGGACGAAGCCTTCGGTGTCGCCAAAGGTGCCGTTGAACGGGCGCACCATCATCAATAGCGATCAGATCCTGCTGATGCCCGACGTGCCGAAAATTCTCATCGTGGTGGGCGGCGGCGTGATCGGCGTCGAGTATACCTGCATGTTCGCCGCGCTGGGCGTGCGCGTCATCCTGGTCGAGAAGCGGCCGCGACTGCTCGAATTTGCCGACGCTGAAATCATCGAGGCGCTCTCGTATCACCTGCGCGACCACCGCGTGACCATGCGGCTGAACGAAGAGGTGGAGAGCGTGGAAGACACGCCCACCGGCGTGGTCGCCAACCTGATGAGCAAGAAAAAAATCTCGGGCGATACGCTGCTCTACGCGGTCGGCCGGCAGGGCAACGTGGAGGAACTCGATTTGCCTGCCGCGGGTCTGGAGGCGGACAGCCGTGGCCGCATTCCCGTAAACGGCTGCTATCAAACCAAGCAGCCGCATATTTACGCGGTGGGCGACGTCATCGGATTTCCCAGCCTGGCGTCCGTTTCGATGGAACAGGGACGCATCGCCGCGGCTACCGCGCTCGGCATACCGGTACACTCGAATCCGGCGACTTATCCGTACGGTATTTATACGATTCCCGAGATATCGTTCATCGGCAAGACCGAGGAACAGTTGACTGACGAAGACGTTCCGTATGAGGTGGGAGTAGCTTACTACCGTGAGATCGCGCGCGGCCAGATTCGCGGCGACACCACGGGCCGTCTGAAGCTCATCTTTCACCGGGAGACGAAAGAGATCTTAGGAGTACATATCATCGGCGAAGGCGCGTCCGAATTGTTGCATATCGGCCAGGCCGTCATGATTCTGAAAGGGACCATCGAGTATTTCGTGGATACGGTTTTCAATTATCCGACGCTGGCCGAATGTTACAAGGCCGCCGCGTTTAACGGCCTGAACAAACTGACGCGTCTGTAGCGTGCGTGGTAGGACAGGCCTCCCGGCCTGTCGCGTGTAGAGCGGAGAGAACTAACATGGGGCAAACAATCGGCGTCCTGGCGACCAGGCAAGTCGCAGTGGGGGTGGTGGAGGATAACGCACTCAGCGGCCCGATCCAGGTGTATCCGGACGCGGAGGAGAATCCCGATGCGTTGCGCACGCTACGCGGCGACGAGATCGCGGAACTGATCGGGCAGCGGGTCTTGATCGCCGCGCGCGACCGGCAGATCGACAGCGTGGGCGTGGGTTTTCCGGGCGTGATCCGCAACGGAATCGTGGAGGAATCGCCCAATTTGCAACAGATCAAGGGCTTCGCGTTCGGAGCGGCCTTGTGCGGCGTGCTTGGCAGGGACGGCCTGCGGGCCTCGGTGCTGATCTTGAACGATGCCGACGCCATCGCCGCGGGCGTGGCGGCTACGCGCGGCCACCTCGAGAAACTGATCCGCATCTGGTATCTCGGCGACGGCATCGGTTTCGGACGCTATCCGCAGGCCGAAGGCATTTGGGAAGGCGGCCACATGGTGGTGACGCTCGACCCCAAGGAGCATTATTGCGGCTGCGGCGGCGTGGGACACCTGGAAGGCATCATGGGCCATCGCGCCATGCGGCTGCGATTTCTGGATATGGAGCCGGAGGAGGTATTCGCGGCGGCGCACGAAGGAGACGCCCGCTGCGGTAATTTCGTGAAGCTGTGGCACCGCGCGTTGGCGGCTGCCTCGGCCAGCAGCATTCACCTGGATGGTCCCGGTAAGTTCTTCATCATGGGCCCTAACTCAAAGTATGTGGACTTAGGATTAGTCGGCTCGTATCTTCACGAGATGGTGAAGATGACGCCGCTGCAAGGCAGCTTGTTCGAGATCATCTCCAGCAGCCAGGATCTGGCCATCATCGGCGCCGCAGTCAACGCCGGAAGGGCGCAGTAGGACAGGCCTCCCGGCCTGTCCGCGAGCGGGCCTACGAGGCCCGCGCAGGCTGCGAGCCTGCCTCACATTTCCCTTGAATTCGGCGCCGGCTTGTGTCATGCTTACCCTAAGATCGTTATGGGAATGCTGCGCGACACCCTGGACATGCTGGTCCTCAAAACTCTCACCCGCGGACCCATGCACGGTTACGCCATCGCCGAGTTCATCGAAGAAACTACCGCCGACGTGCTGCAGGTTGAAGAAGGCGCGCTCTATCCTGCCTTGCATCGCCTCGAACTTCGCGGCCTGATCGCCGCCGAATGGGGCACGTCCGAAAACAACCGGCGGGCGCGCTACTACAAACTCACGGCCGCCGGACGCAAGCAACTGGGCGCGGAAGCCGCGCATTGGAATCGCATGGCCGCGGCGGTCGCCCGCATCATGGAGGCCTGATATGCCGTCGTTGCTCACCAATCTGCGGCTGCGTCTGAAAGCCCTGATCCATCGCCGCGCCTTCGATCGCGACCTGGAAGAGGAGATCGCCTTTCACCTCGCCATGCGCGAGCGCAAGCAGCAGAACCTGGGATTCAACAGCGACGAGGCACGCCATGCCGCGCGCCGCCGCTTCGGCAACGCCACCCTCTTAAAGGAGGATACCCGCGAAATGCGAACATTCACACTTCTCGAAACGCTCTGGCAGGACATGTGCTTCGCCGCCCGCACGCTGCGCAAGAGCCCCGCATTCCTGGCCGTCGTAGTGCTTTCGCTGGCACTCGGCATTGGCGCTAACAGCACCATCTTTAGCGTGCTGAACGCGCTGATGTATCGGCCGCTGCCCTATCCGCAGCCCGACCGGTTGATGGCGATCTTCGAGACCGAAGCGGGCCGGCCGAACGGACAGGAGCCGCCGGCCATCGCGGACGGAGCGGATTGGAGAAAGCAGAGCCATGTCTTCGAAGACATCGCCTTAACCAGTTTCACGGAACCAACCCCTCTGGCAGGTAACGGCCAAGCCGAGCAAGCCAACGCGCAGTTTGTCACACCGAATTACTTTCGGCTGCTGCGGGTGGCCCCCGCGCTCGGCCGGCTCTTCACCGCCAGCGAGGCGCAGGACCTGACACAGACCGTGGTCATCAGCGACGTATTCTGGAAGCGGCTCTTCAACCGCGATCCCCAAGTGCTCGGGAAGACGCTCAAGATTTCCGGAGTTCTGTCCACCATCGTGGGCGTGATGCCGCCGAACTTCGGCTCGTTTTACCGCGAGCCGCTCGACTTGTGGTGCCCCATCGACGCCCAAAGCGCGCGCTATTCGGAACGCAAGGATCATTGGCTGATGGCCATCGGGCGGCTGCGGCCGGGCGCCACCCAAGGCCAGGCGCAGAATGAAATGAGCCTGATCGCGCACCGTCTGGGAATAGCCTATCCGGCAACAAATAAGGGCGAGGACGCGAAAGTCATGCCTTTGCACGACGCGCTTTTCAGATCGGCAGGGCGCTACCTCTATCCCCTGCTAGGCGCCGTGATGTGTGTCCTGCTGATTGCCTGCGTCAACGCCGCGAATCTGCTGCAGGCCCGCACCGAGACGCGGCGGACAAAATTTGCCGTGCGCGCTTCGCTGGGCGCGGGACGCCGCCGTTTGATGCGGCAACTGCTGGTGGAAAGCGGTTTGCTCGGCATGGCGGGCGGCATCCTCGGCGTCGGCTTGACGTTGGCCGGCATTCGTATGTTTCGCGCCCTCGCCGGAGATCCTGCGGAATTCGACGCGATCCATGTCGACATGCGCGTGCTGCTGTTTACGCTGGCCGTATCCTTCGCGACAGCCGTGCTGGTGGGATCGGCGCCGGCGTTCCAGGCGGCCAGGACCGACCTGGACCTCGCCTTGCGCGCAGGCGAGCGCAGAATGACGGCGGGCAAAGCCGGCCGGCGCACGCGCCATATCCTGGCAATCTCCGAGATCGCGTTGGCCATGGTGCTGCTGGTGGGCGCGGGACTGATGATCAACAGTGTGCTTCGGCTTCAACGGGTCAACCCGGGATTCGATCCCACCAATGTGATGAACTTCGAACTCTGGTTATCCGAAGGCGCGCCCTACGTGGAGAGATTGCCGGGTGGAGACATCGAAAGAGCGACGCCGCGCGTCTCGGCCTTCTACCGCGACCTACTCGATAAGGTGTCCGCCATTCCGGGCGTGCAGTCGGCGGGAAGCATGACGCCGTTCGATTTCGGGCATAGCTTTACGGTGTTAGGCCGCCCCGCTCCACCGTCCGAAAAGATGCCCGTGACGGGTTACAAAGAAGTTAGTCCCGGGTTCTTCCAAACACTCAAGATTCCGCTGAAAAAGGGCCGTTACTTGAGCGCTGCCGACCTGCCAGGCGCGCCTTGGGCCGTGGTTGTTAATGAGACTTTCGCGCGGCGCTATTTTCCGAATGAGAATCCCGTCGGCCAACGGTTGTTGCTGAGGTTCATGGACATCGCGGAGAAGCAACCGCGCCAGATCGTGGGCGTAGTGGGCGATGTGAAATGGTACCTGGCGGACAAGGAGCCGGAACCGATGGCGTACGAGTCGTACGTTCAACAAGGATCGGACTACCGCGGCGGAGGCATCGAGTCCCATCTTGCGCAGAATCTAATGGTGAGATCGGCTTCGAACCTGCAGACGAGCGCGGCCGGGCTGACCGCGGCGGTGAAGAAGGCGGTTGCGGAAATAGATCCGGATCAGCCCGTGTCTGGGATCGACACCATGGCGCAGGCCCTCGCGCGCTCCATGCGCGACGCGCAATTCTACGCGCATCTGCTGGAGATCTTTGCGTCGATCGCCCTGCTGCTGGCGGCCATCGGCATCTATGGTTCGATGTCTTATTTCGTTACCGAGCGCACGCATGAAATCGGCATCCGTGTAGCGTTGGGAGCGCAGCGCGGCAGCATTCTTGGGTTGGTTACGAGACTTGGCCTGACGCTGTCTCTGACGGGGGTGGCTATCGGCATTGCGATCGCCGTCGGGCTGACTCGGGTGATCGCGCAATTTCTGTTCGGCGTGACGGCCACCGATCCAGCTACGTTTGCTGCGGTTGGAGTGGGTTTGCTTGCTGTTGCATTGCTGGCGTGCTATGTCCCCGCACGGCGCGCTACCAGGGTGGATCCGATGGTGGCGCTACGGCACGAATAGGCACTCCTGGCGGCCTACGAGGCCGCCGCAGGCTACGAGCCTGCCCCACTTACTAATTGCCGCCGCTGGAAGTGACTGGGGCTTCCGCGCCGCCCTCGCGCCGGCGCGGCGGTTGCGGCTTCGGCAACGGCTTGCGCGGCAGTTTCTCGTCCCGCGTAGCGGCATCGTACACCACCGCCGCCATGATCGCGGACGCCTGCATCAAGTCGCCCGCCTGCAGATGATCGTATGTATCGGCGGTCGAGTGATGCGTTTCGGAGCTATAATCCATGGGGTCCTGGATGAATTGAAAGCCGGGCAGTCCCACGGCATCGAACGACTGATGATCCGTGCCGCCGGTATTGCGGATAGTCACGGTATCCGCGCCGTAATCCTTGAAGGGATCGAGCCACGCCTGGAAAATCGGCCGCATCATATCGTTGCCCTGCAAGTAGACGCCGCGAATCTTGCCGGTTCCGTTATCCAGATTGAAGTAACCCGATAAGCTGGCATGCTCCGGTTTCAACGCCATGGTCTCGCGATCCGCGAAGTGCTCTTTCACGTATGCGTGCGATCCCAGCAGCCCCTCTTCTTCGCCCGTCCATAGAGCCATGCGGACGGTGCGCGCCATGGGCAGATCCAGCGCTTTCAGGATGCGCATGGCTTCCAGCACCACGGCGCTGCCGGCTCCGTTATCGGTGGCGCCGGTAGCTCCCGTCCAGGAGTCCAGATGCGCGCCCAGCATTACCAGTTCGTCTTTCTTGGTGGAGCCCGGCAGTTCGCCCACAACGGTGAACGAATCCTGATTGTCGTCCAGGAACTTGTTTTGAATATCGAATTCGAGAGTCACTGGGATCTTCTTCTGGATGAGCCGCGCGATCCGGTTGTACTGCTCGATTTCGAGCGCCACCGATGGCGGCGGCGTCACTTTCTTGGGATCCTGCGATCCACCGTTCATACCGAAAACGATGCCGCTAGCCGCCCGGTAGCTCGGAGCGATGGTCACCAGCACGCCTTCGTCTTTCAAAAACTGGTTCACTTTATCGCGAAACTTCTCGCGCGCCTCGCGATCGAAGGGCTGACCAGGTTGGCCGAAAGGCCGCGCCGGCTGCCCGGGAATCAGGGGAATCGGATTGGCGAACCGGGAGCGCGCCGAAGGATCGGGTGCCAGCATCTCCTGCGCAAGTTCCGCATCGGTGAAGCGCTTCAGTTCCGGATCGGTCTCCGATACCAGCGGCGCCGGATCTTCCAGCAGCACGATTTTGCCCTTCAGCTTGCCTTTGAACTTCTCGAGATCGGCATCCGTCTTCAGCGGCGCCAGCACCGGCTCGCCCGAAACCGGACCCTCCGTGCCGGGCGTCCAGGGCCGCGCGAACGCATTCAAAGGTGCATACTGCGGCTCTTTGAGAGACCCGCTGAAATGGACGCAAGTCCATCCGCGACCGAAGGGTCCCCACTTTTCGAGGCCCGGATTCGCCAAGCCCCATTCGGTCATGCGGCGCACAGCCCATTCGGCGGCGGCTTTCAGTCCCGGCGAGCCAGTCAGCCGCGGCCCGTACACATCACTCAGATAGAAGGCGTTTTCCATCACTTTGGAGTTCTGGAACTCTTCCGCCTTGATGCGATTCACCGTATACAAATCCACCTTCTCTTGCGACAGCAAAAGAGGGGCCAGCAGGAACGGCAGGAGATATTTCATAGTGTTCACGAGATTACCACAAGTGCGCGCTTCGCGCGCTGGGGCTAGGGGCTAGGGGGGTTAGGGTGCCGCGGAAAGCGCGGCGTGGGTGGATAGCTATGGTGGAGCGGGGCCTATGAGTGGTTGGACCGACGCGCTTCCGCAAGGTGATACAAACGAGCACCACCTTGTGGGGGCTGGGAAGTTTGACAATCACCAACAAGTGCGCGCTTCGCGTGCTGGGGCTAGGGTTAGGGGCCGGGGCGCCGCGGCAATCGTGGCGTGGGGGGTGGCTGGTGGGTAGTGACTGGTGGTTTTGACCACAACCCCGGCCCCTAGCCCCCAGCCCCCGGCGAGAGATCCTCGCCGCAGCGAGGATCTCTCGTCTCAGCAGCCTGCCGGACTATAAGCCGGTTTCTGTACCCTTGCGGGCGGCAGCCATTCATCTGGGCCGGACATTACTGTACGGCTCAAGCGACCTACCCGAGAGTTTAACGGAGCGGGCCGCCCCTTCTCTCCTATTTGGTCTTGCTCCGCGTGGGGTTTGCCCTGCCAGACGGATTACTCCGTCCGCGGTGCGCTCTTACCGCACCATTTCACCCTTACCCGAATCCAAGCGCTCGCGCGAAGGACTCCGGCGGTATATTTTCTGTTGCACTTTCCGTAAAGATTCCGTTACCAGAACCCTTCCCGGCCGTTAGCCGGCACGTTGCCCTGTGGAGACCGGACTTTCCTCCCGTTTCCAGGCGGCTGCCCATCCGGCAGGCTACAACCGCCAGTATCGCACGTTTGTGTACGAGAACACCCTCCCAGGTTGACTAACCGCCGCACAATGTTGTAGACCTGAAAGGAAACCGTTGTATCCTAAATTCTTGCAGTTGGTTGTTTGCAGTCTTAATAAAAAGTCTCGCACGCGGAAAAAAGTTGACGGAGGTCGCTCATGACAAAACAACTAGCGTCAATAGGCGCGATCGGAGTGTTTGCATCCTGCCTATTCGCTCAGGGCCTAAACACCACACAAACCAAGGAACAATGGGAAGAGATCAATTTCGAGTTCAACTCTTCCATTCTCACTGACGGCTATCCCAGCCTGTTGCGGCTCGCGGAATTATTGGGCCAACATCACGATTATCACGTGAAGTTGGTCGGCAACACGGACTATGTCGGGTCGGCGCGTTACAACGACCGGCTCGCTCTACACCGCGCCGAAGAGGTGCAGAAGTTTCTGTTGAAGTACGGCGCTTCGCCCGACCAGGTCTCGGTCTCCGGCGACGGCAAGAAGGAGCCTGAGGTCAGCAACAATAACAAGGAAGGCCGCTTCATGAACCGCCGCGTAGTCATGACCGTCACCGACGGCCAAGGTAAGATCGTGGCTGCCGGCGGCGCTTCCGATATCATGCCGATCTTGCAGGAGCTGCTGAAGAAGCAGGAAGAGTGCTGCAACAACATTCTGAAGCGGCTCGATAAGCTCGACGACATCCTGGCTGCTCTGCGCGACATGAAGGGCGAGAACGATCGCCTGAAGGGCCAGGTGGCCGAACTCCAGAACCAGGAGAAAGCGCTGGAGGATAAGGTGAACGGCCTGCCAAAGCCGCTCAGCAAGGACGAAACTACGGCCATCGCCAACGAGGCGGGCACCACCGCGCTGAACGAGGCGCAGGCGCGCAACAAGAAGTTCTCGCTGTTAGGCCTCGATATCGGTCCCACGTTGGGCAACCGCCCGACGGGCGATGTCACGGTCCAGGGCCGCGGCCAATTCTTCTCGCCATTCGGCGGCGATGGCACACACGCGGTGCAAGCCGAGGGCGAGTACATCCGCTATCCGGGCGATCAGGAAGGCCAGTTCGATATCGGTCTGGTCAATCGTTGGGATCACCTGGAAGCGGGCATGTTCTCCAGCTTTAAGTACATCCGGCTGGAGGATTACGCCAACGGCGGCAGTATGGCGCAGGGCGCTCTCCTGCTCGATTACCTGTTCAGTCGCGGCCGGATTGGTTTCTTCGGAACGGAAGGCTTCAAGAACACCGGCGCTCTCGGCACCAGCGCGCTGGGTCTCAGCTCATTCCTGGAGACCTACGCGCGCCCCATGAACCAGATCGGCGTCAACGCGCAAGTCGGTGCCTGGGGCGACGCCTGGTTCCAAGGCAATTTCGGCTATATTCATAGCCGCCAGGTGGGTGAGTCGGGCCGCCCCGGTGGCGAGCTTAAACTTGTGCAGCCTCTCAGTAAGGAACTCGCTTTCACTGTCACGGCCGGCTTGAATCCTACTCTGATCACGCCCAAGAATTACGGCGAACTCACATTCGGTATGGAATTCGGCAATTTCATGCGGCCCAAGGATTACACCAGCTTCACGCACCCGGTGCCCATGGACGTGCCGCGCATCCGGTATGAACTGCTGACGCGCCAGGTAGGTCACAGCGCGCCAGTGGCTGACGCCGGTCCGGCGCAGATTGGCGTGCCGCCGGGCACTGTAACGCTGAACGGCAGCGGATCGTATAGCCCGGATCACGACGCGCTGAATTATTCCTGGACGCAGGTTTCCGGTCCCAGCGTGTCCATTTCCGGCGCGAATATGGCGATCGCTACCTTCACGGCTGCGGGATCCACCAGCTATGGCTTCCGTCTCACTGTGACAGACCAAGTAAGCGGACTTAGTTCCAGCGCCGATACCAGCGTGACTACGCAGAGATCGCTGCAAGTGGTGCGGTTCACGGCGACGCCCAGCCAGATCGCTTCCGGACAGTCGTCCACCCTGGCGTGGAACGTGCCGACCGCGACTTCCGTGAATATCTCGGGCGTGGGCTCCGGCCTGAATCCGCAAGGTACTCAGGTTGTCTCGCCCACTACTACGACCACTTACACTCTGACCGCGACCGGCGCGGGTAACCAGACAGTAACTACCAGCGTTACGGTTACCGTCGGCGCATCCAGGCCTACGGTCATTCGCTTCACGGCTTCGCCGACGCATATCACGCCAGGCCAGACGTCGCTGCTGCAATGGACCACTACCGGCGTCAAGACTGTTAGCATCAGCAACGGAGTCGGCACTGTGGCGGCCAATGGCAGCCAGAGCGTCTCGCCGGCTACTACCACTACTTACACACTGACGGCCACCGGCGCCGACGGAAGTACTCAGGTTACCGCGGCAGTTACGGTTACGGTCGGCCAGGCAGCCGTGCCGACCATCCTGAGCTTTACGGCTTCGCCGACAGTGGTTCAGACGGCGGGCGGCACAACGCAGCTCTGCTGGAACGTGAACAACTCCACCAGCATCTCGATCTCGCCGCAAGTCGGCACAGTGTCGGGCGCCAGCGGTTGCACCACCGCGACCGTTTCGCAGACGACCACTTATGTGCTGACGGCAACCAACGCCAGTGGTCCGTCACAAGCCTCGGTGACCGTAAGCGTGGGAGCCGTTCAGATCCTCACCTTCATGGCCAACCCGGCTTACTCTCCGGCTTCCGGAGCTCCGGTGACCTTGTCGTGGAACACTCAGAACGCCACGTCTGTGATCATCACGGGCACCGGCGCACCCGGCGGAAATCAACCCGTCAACGGCAGCGTCGTCGTGAATCCGACCACCAACTCGGATTACACGCTGACCGCGTATGGTCCAGGCGGGCCGGTCTCGTCCGTTATCCATGTGTTCGTGAGATAGCGGATCCGAAAGCAGGTTGTACACAGCCGGGCGGCTCACCACCGCCCGGCTTTTTTCGTGGGACAGGCCTCCTGGCCTGTCCAGCAGCGGTTCCCCACGTCTGGACACAACACCACGCACCCAACTATGATTGGGAGAGTCGCGTCCCGCCTATGCGCAAGCTTTTCTATTGGAAACTGAAGTCTCGTGAGATCAAGCTGGGCGAACGCACGGCGATCCTCGGCGTGCTGAACGTCACGCCGGACTCCTTCTCGGACGGCGGAAAATATCTGGACCCCGACCGCGCCTTTGCGCGCGCCATCGAAATGGAAGAGCAGGGCGCCGACGTTATCGATATCGGCGCGGAATCCACGCGGCCCGAATCCGCGCGTGTCTCGGCGGCCGAGGAATTGCGTCGTCTTCTTCCGGTGCTGAAGCGCCTGCGCGGTCAATTGACGATTCCCATCTCGGTCGACACCTACAAAGCCGAAGTGGCCGAGCGCGCGCTGGAACACGGCGCCGAGATCATCAACGATCCCACCGGCTTGACTTTCGAATCGCACCTGGCGCGCGTGGTTTCGAACCATGACGCCGGGCTGATCCTGAATCACATGCGCGGGCGTCCCGAAACGTGGGCCAAATTGCCGCCGCTGCCCGACGTGATGGGCCACATCGTGCGCGATCTGGAGGCTACCGTGAGCCGCGCGCGGCACACCGGCATCGACCACGCGCGCATCGTGCTGGACCCCGGATTGGGCTTCGGCAAGCGCAAGGAGCAGAACTCCGCGATCCTGGCCCGTTTGCACGAATTGGCCAACCTGGACCTGCCTATTCTCACCGGTCCTTCGCGCAAATCGTTTCTGGCGCACGCCACCGATCGCGAGACGCTGTTCGCCACGGCGGCCGCGGCCACGGCGGCGATTCTGGGCGGCGCGCACTTACTGCGCGTGCACGATGTGATCGAGATGCGCGCGGTGGCGGATGTGGCGGACGAGATCCTGCGACAGTCGCCGGGGCAGTGACGCGGCACTCCTGCTATGTGGGACGGCCAATCGTGGCCGCAGCCGCCTTCTGAGGAACTCCCCCGGAAGTTATTGATAACAATCGATTGGCGAGAAGCGAAAAAAAATGCCAATTTGGCTGAAAAGCGCAGGCCAAGTTCCTCTCCAGTATGGACCCGCACCACGCGGGCACTTCGCTTTCAGATGGCTATGAGCCTGCTCAAAAGCCGGATTGTACGGCCGCGCCGGTCCACCCGGCGAAAACCTCTCCGGCGGGCGGTGGATTCGCCGAGATGTTGACCACCGTGCCGGCGGTATACTGACCGCTGCCAGTGCCGTTCACGACGGTCAGCGTGTAGGCTGGCGAAGAGGAGTAAGTGGCCGTGACGGTGGTATTCGCCGCGGGCATAGTCAGCGCGATGGTCGATGCGTCGGCATTTTGCACGGCCGCTCCGCTCCAATCGAGGAACGTCTGCCCGTTCGGCGGCGGGTTGGCCGCGATGGTAACCACGGTTCCAGTGGCGTAAGTGCCGCTACCCGAACCATTGATCACCGTCAGCGTATAGATGCCATTCCCACCGCCGCCCGTAACGGGCACGGAGAACGCGTCGCCGCACGCGGTCCCCGGATTCTGTACACAGAAAGTTGCGAAAGTCAGTGCCGCCGATCGTGACTGTGTAGGTACCCTCCGGCAGGGGGTTGGGTGAGACGGACGTGATCTTCGGCCCATGCTTAATAATGTACGCGTAAGCGCTACCGGAAACCGATGTGTCAGTCACTCTGGCGGCCGTGATCTGAACGGGATTCTGGCCCGGCGGCGTGGCCGGAGCGCGATAGAGACCCCTGGCGCTGATCGCCCCCACCGTGGAGTTGCCGCCCTTCACGCCTCCCGCATACCAGGTTACGCCGGTACGCGAGATGCCGGTGACCTGGGCCGCATATTGGGCGGTCTGGCCAACCACGACGGAAGGCTCGGCGGGCGTCACCGTGATGATCTGAGAATAGGCTGGGCTGGCCGCGACGAGGACAAGCACCGCGCCGGCAAATGCGAAACCGCGGGCGATCGGCATGAGGGAACCTCCGCATGGGCGCCGGGTCGAGATGCGCTAACGGATGCGCCTGTTTTCCGTCTTTCTTAATAGAGAATAGGACGCGTGTGACCCGGAAGCTAGCCTGAAATCGGTTATTATACCGGTACATTAACGTTAACGGAGAAACGATGAAACTTGTGCTGCGAAGGCTGTCCCGTTCCCCACTGTTTGCGGGCGTCACCCTGCTCACGCTGGCCATCGGCATCGGCGCCAACACCGCCATTTTCAGCGTGCTGAACGGCGTGCTGCTGAAGCCGCTGCCTTATCGCGATTCCGGGCGCCTCGTATCGATCTGGGAGACCGCGCACCTGGCAGGTTTCGCGCAATTGATCGCATCGCCGGCCACGTACTTCACGTTTCGCGAGGAGAATCGCACGCTCGAGGACATCGGCCTGTGGCGGTCGGACGCCGCCAACATCACGGGCAGCGGTGAACCGGAGCAGGTGGAGACGTTGAGTGTGACCGATGGCGTGCTGCCCATCCTGGGCGTGCGGCCCGTACGCGGGCGCTGGTTCACGCGCAAAGACGATCAGCCGGGCAGCCCGCGCACCGTCATTCTTTCCTACGGCTATTGGCAGCGCAAGTTTGGCGGCGATCCCTCGGCCATCGGCCGCCGCATCGTGGTGGATGGCAATGGCTCCGAAATCATAGGCGTGATGCCGGCGGATTTTCATTTTATGAGCCGCACGTGGGCGCTCATCGTGCCTATGCAACTGGACCGCGCGAAGGTCTTCGTGGGCAATTTCAGCTATCGCGCCGTGGCGCGTCTGAAGCCCGGCATCAGCAGAGCGCAGGCCAATGCCGATGAAGGCCGCATGCTGCCCATGATGCTCGACAAATTTCCGCCCGCGCCGGGCATCAGCGTGGAAATGTTCAAGCAGGCGCAGTTCGGGCCGGATGTGCGTCCACTGAAATCCGAGGTGGTGGGCGATATCGGCACCACTCTTTGGGTGCTGATGGGCACCATCGGCGTGGTCCTGTTCATCGCCTGCGCCAACGTCGCCAACCTGATGCTCGTGCGCGCCGAGGGACGCCAGCAGGAGCTTGCTATTCGCGCCGCGTTGGGCGCCGGATCGTCGCGCATCGCCCGCGAGTTGTTGCTCGAAAGCGTCTCGCTAGGCCTGGCGGGCGGCGCTCTGGGCGTGCTGCTGGCGCAAGCCGCACTTAAGTTGCTGTTAGCGATGGCGCCGGCTAATCTGCCCCGGCTCGACGAAATTACCATCGATCCGCGCGTGCTCGCCTTTACGCTGCTGATCTCGCTGGCGGCGGGCATTCTGTTCGGGCTCATGCCGGTTTTCAAATATGCCGGTCCGCACCTGGCGGGGGCCTTGCGGCAAGGCGGCCGCGGCGCGAGCGAAGGCCGCGAACGCCACCGCGCGCGCAGTGTGCTGGTGGTGGTGCAAGTGGCACTGGCATTGGTCCTGCTGGTCGGCTCCGGCTTGATGCTCCGGACCATGCGCGCGCTCGAACGCGTGCAGCCCGGGTTCAGCCAGCCCGAACAGATCCTGACCCTGACGGTCTCGATCCCCGATGCGCTGGTCCCCAAGCCGGAACAGGTCGCGCGCACCTACGACAATATCTCGCAGAAATTAGCGGCGATTCCCGGCGTGAAATCCGTTGGCCTTACAAACTCCGTCACCATGGACGGGTTTACCGATAACGATCCGATCTTCGCCGCCGATAAATCTTACGCCGAGGGACAAGTTCCTCCTATCCGGCGTTACAAGCTGATCTCGCCCGGATACTTCAAATCCATGGGCAACCCCATCATCGCCGGACGCGACATCACCTGGACCGACATCTACGAGAAGCGGCTGGTGGTGTTGGTGTCCGAGTCCCTGGCGCGTGAGCTCTGGCACGGCCCCGCGGCGGCGCTGGGCAAGCAGGTCCGCGAATCTCCCAAGGGGCGCTGGCGGGAGGTGGTGGGCGTGGCCGGGAACGAGCGCGACGACGGCGTGGATCGGAAACCATCGACGATCGTATATTGGCCGCTGATGAGAGCCGACTTCTGGGGAACGGCGCTGGTGGCGGATCGCGGCGAGATATTCACCATTCGCAGCACGCGGGCGGGATCGGCCGGGTTTCTGAATGAGGTCCGGCAGGCCGTGTGGTCGGTGAATCCGGATCTTCCCATCGCCAACGTGCGCACGGTGCGCGAGATTTACGATCGCTCGATGTCGCGCACTTCATTCACGCTGGTGATGCTGGGCGTCGCGGCATGTATGGCGTTGTTGCTGGGCATTGTGGGCATCTATGGCGTGATTTCGTATGCGGTGTCGCAGCGTACGCGCGAAATCGGCATTCGCATGGCGCTGGGCGCACCGCGTCAATCGGTGCTCAAACTGTTTGTGCGGCACGGGCTGGCGCTGACGGCCATCGGCGTAGCCTGTGGCGTCGTCGCCGCAGCCGTACTGACCCGCCTGCTGACCGCTTTGCTATTCGAAGTCAGCCCGCTCGATCCGTTCACCTACGTAGCCGTCTCGCTGGTGCTGGCCGCCGCCGCCCTGATGGCCAGTTACCTTCCGGCGCGCCGGGCGACCCACATCGAGCCGGTGGAGGCGTTGCGCGTGGAGTAACCTACTGTGGGGCGCGCAGAATTGCCCCGCCCAAACTGGAGTTTCTACATTTCTAGCCAAATTGTCTTACCTTGCGAGACAGGCCCTCGGCGGTTCGCCGCCTCCGCCGTGGTGCTCCGGCTACCGCTGAGCCGCACCCCCGTAAAGGTCTGTCCCAGATTGACATGGCTTTCCCGGATTTCAGTATGTCCTCAAGGCGATGATGGGATCAATCCGCGAAGCCCTTCGGGCTGGAAGATAACCGGCCAGCAGTGCCACAGCACCCAGCAAGACCACCATCGTCGCAAATGTTTGCGGATCAGTCGGAGCAGTGTCAAATAAAAGAGACGCTATGAGCCGCGCCACTACTAACGAGCCGGCCACCCCAGCGCTAATTCCGATGAACGCGAGCCGTAAAGTCTTCCAGATCACGCCAAACAACACGCGTTCCTGCGTCGCTCCCAGGGCCATGCGGATGCCGATCTGCTGCGTCTCGCGGGTAACGGAATAGGAAATGACTCCGTAAATTCCCAAGCTAGCGAGAAGTAACCCAAGTCCAGCGAAGATCGACACCAGGAGGAAAAAGAAGCGCCGTGGCGAAGTCGCATGGTCCACAAGGCTCTGAATCGGTTTGAACTCTGTCGCCGGCTGCCCTGGATTGATCTGACGAAGTGTCCGCATCACGCTGGTTGCCAGCGTACCTGGGGGCAGCTTCGACCGCACCACCAGATAACAGCCTTCCGGTCCGAAGTTCTTCGTGGCCGGCAGGTACATTTGCCAGCCCGCATCGTCCTCGGCACTGGTTTCGCGAACATCGGCAATCACGCCGATCACGCGCGCCTCCGCGCCACCTGCCAGGGCTATACGGCCAATCGGATCCTGCCTCGGCCACAACTTCCGCGCGACTGTTTCATTGACGATGACGACATCCTGATTATCTGAAAGATCCGCCCAGGTGATGTCCCGGCCTTCGACCAAGCGCATTCCCATGCATTTGAGATACCCCGGCGAGACGATATAAACAAAGACGCCCTGAAATTTCCCGCCGTCGTAGTCTCCGCCCTTCGCTTTGATTCCCCAACTACGGTTCCGGCTCATAGGTAGGTTGTCGGATATGCCCGCTGCCTCAACGCCTGGAATCAGGGAAGCCCGGCGCACGACCTCCTGCCATATAGCCGCCCGCTTGGCTCGATTCCCGCCATCGTCATAGTCTACGCTGATGGCGGCTGCGCGGCTTGGCTCAAAGCCCAGATCGATATCCAGCACCCGCAGAAAACTGCGCAGCAACAGGCCGGCTCCAACCAATAGCACGCAGGCGAGAGCAACCTCTGTGATAACCAGCGCCGAGCGCATTCGGTCATGTTTTCGGCCTGCGCTGGCTCCCTGTCCGCTGTCCTTCAATGCTTCCTGCAGGTTGCCGCTCGATATGCGCAGGCCCGGCGCCAGGCCAAAAAGAACGGCCGCGCCGACGGCTATCACCAGCGTCCAAGCCAGCACCGCTCCGTCCACGCGCACCATGCTCAATAGCGGCAACGCGATAGATCCCTGGTGCGCAAGGTAGGAGATCGCGGCGAAGCCAAGTCCCAATCCCAGGATGGCTCCCGCTCCCGACAACACCAGGCTCTCCGTGAGCAATTGACGCACCAGCCGTCCGCGGCCTGCCCCCAAAGCACCGCGCATGGCAAATTCCTTGCTGCGAGCCGCCGCCCGCGCCAGCAGCAGATTCGAGAGGTTTACGCACACGATCAGCAGAATCAGGCCGACGGCGCACCACAGTACCACGAGCGACCGTCGCAATTTACCGCTTACATATTCCTTCAGCTCCGTAACCTGGCCGGTGTAACCTTTTCCGTACTCGGGGTGTTTATGCTCGAAATAGAGTTGCGGAAAGAGCTGATCTACCTCCCTCTGTGCTTGCGCCAGAGTCACGCCTGGCTTCAGACGGCCAATCAATGCCAAGTCGTTCCCGTCATCGCGGAAGTCATCCATGATGTAAGGCGTGAACAGATCGACCTTGGCTCCCGGCGAAAACACCGAGCCGAAATCGAAGGTATCCGGCAACACTCCCACAACGGTCACCGCCGTATTGCTCAAGTCGATCGTCCGTCCGACGATACTGCGATCGCCTCCAAAGTGCCGCTTCCAGAACGGATAACTTAACAACGCCACAGGCTGAGCACGGTGCACGAACTCCTCGGAGCGAAATAGCCGGGCTGACGGTTGGACCCCAAGCGTTTGAAAAAAGCCTTCCGCTACCAGAATGCCTGTAACCGGGGCCGGTTGGTCGCTTCCTATCAGTTTGAAATTATCCGGCCCGGTAAAGGCGAAGTATCCGCTTACGGACTGAAAAGAGCGGTTCTGTTGCTGGAAGTCCTCGGTGGCATCCGCGGTGTATGTTTTGCTGGATTCGCCGGATTTTGGGTTCTTCTCCACAATCCGAACCAAATTTTGCGCCGCAGGAAAAGGCAAAGGCCGGAGCAGGATTGTGTTCACTACGCTGAAAACGGCAACATTCGTGCCAATGCCCAACGCCAGAATCAGAACGGCAACAATCGCGAACCCGCAGTCGCGCCGCAGTGTGCGGAAGGTGAACCGCAAGTCCTGCGTCAGGACATCAAGCCACGGAAGCCCGCGCGACTCGCGGTGCCGTTCGCGCGCCTGCGGCACTCCGCCAAATTGGACCAGCGCACGTCTGCGCGCTTCTTCCAGAGGCAGGCCGTGCCGCACATTCTCTTCGATGGCCATTTCGATGTGCGAAGCCATCTCCACATCCAATTCCCGGTCAAGAGGCTCGTTGCGAAAGAAAGAACGTAAGCGGTGGAGCGCCTCCCGGACGAAATGTATCATTGCTCACCCCCTTCACTCTGCATTCCCAGCACCCGGCCCATGACGCCGGCCAGCCGCTGCCAATACGCGGTGTCCCTGGCTAACTGCTTCTGCCCGGCCCGGGTGATGGAGTAGAACTTGGCTTTGCGGTTGTTGTCCGATGTGCCCCACTTGGCAGCGATCCATCCGCGCTGCTGCAATCGCACCAGCGACGCGTAAATGGTCCCCTGGTTCAGCAGGACTTCATTTCCGCTTACCTGCTCAATCCGCCGCGCGATGCCGTATCCATGCAGCGGTCCCATGGCCTCCAGCGTTTGCAGGACCATCAGGTCCAAGGTTCCCTGTAAAAGATCGAGCTTGGGTTCACTCATCGGCTTCCTCCTGTGCGAGTACCACATAAGTATCTCATAATTTATGTGGCGATGCCACAGGAATGCGCTCCGCCGATGAGTCTTTCACAGGCACCGGCTTCCAATCTGAGGGCGGCGCCTTTATAAGCCTTCTTCGGCGTATCCATCGGTTATTGCTCCATGAATTGATTACTTAGTAACTAAGCTACTTAACAAATATGGTAAACTGAAAGTCGATGTCAAGATCCAAACGCGCCGAATTGACCGGAAGGCTGGAATTGGCCGTCCGCCAGGCCATCGCCTCCGCGATTCTATTCAATCAGCGGGTGGCCGACGACGCCGGAATGAACCTGCGGGACCTGCAGGTGCTGCACCTATTGCAGTTGCATGGGCCGTCGCAACCGCGCGATCTGGCTCGCTGGGCGTCGGTGACCACCGGCGGCATGACGGTGATTCTCGACCGGCTGGAGAAGGGAGGCTATGCCCGCCGGGAGGCCAACCCGGCCGATCGCCGCAGTTGCATCGTGCACCTGATCCCGGAGAGCCTGCGCAAGTTCGAAGCGGCGTACAAATCGAAGGGCGCACTGCTCGCGCGGGCCATGCAGGGATACAGCGAAAAGGATCTGCGGCTGCTCATCGACTTCTTGGAGAGGATTGTGGAATGAATAGCAACCGCTCCCTGACGGTCGCGGCTCGGTAAAAATCGTGCGGCTCTTACTGCGCCGCGACCGCAGTCGTTACCGAGCCGCGACCGTTAGGAAGCGGAATGTTCCACCATGCCCTTCCGTTGGAGGGTCATTCTATATACCATATAGACATGAAATCTCTAATCGCATCCGTAAGTCTCGTTATCGTGGGCATCGCCGCCGCGCAGCAGCCTCCCACCACCGTCAAAAAAGTGCCGGTCCACCCGACCACATCCATGGCCGGTAAAGACCTCTTCCGGGAATATTGCGCGGTCTGCCATGGAGCCACGGGAAAAGGCAATGGGCCCGCCGCCGGAGCGCTCAAAGTCGCGCCTGCGGATTTGACGCTCATCGCCCAGAAGAATGGCGGCAAATTCCCCGAGGTCCGGGTGCAGAGCATTATCAACGGCGAAGCCGAAGGACCGCTCGCGCATGGCTCGAAAGACATGCCCGTATGGGGCGATCTCTTCCGCCACATGGGACATAACCCGGATGTCGGATCGGTGCGGGTTTACAACCTGATGAAGTATCTCGAAGAGATTCAGGTGAAGTAGCCGGGCAGGCGTTTACCAAACCCGGCAAGGATCGGCCGAAACCATGGGATCGCCCACTTTGCATCCGAACGCCTGTTGAAATTCCGGCATATTCTCGACCACTCCGTTAGCGCGAAACTCGCCCGGCGAATGCGGATTGGTGGCCGCCTGCATGCGCGCCGACTGTTCGGTCGAATTCTCACACCAGATTTGCCCGAAGCCCAGGAAGAACTGCTGTTGCGGCGTGAAACCATCCAGTTTTCCTTCCATGTGCTTCGCCAAACTGTCCATCAACGCCATGTACGCCAAGTGGATGCCGCCGTTATCCGCGGCGTTTTCGCCCAGCGTCAGCTTCCCCTTCAGATGTACGTCCGGCGCGGGGCTGAAGCCGTCGTACTCCTTCACAATGCAATCGGCGCGAGCCTCGAATGCTTTGGCGTCTTCCGCCGTCCACCAGTCGCGCACGTTGCCCGCGCCGTCGTATTTCCGGCCCTCGTCGTCGAATCCATGTGTCAGCTCGTGCCCGATTACGGCGCCGATCCCGCCGTAATTCACGGCGTCGCTGGCCTTGGGATTGTAGAACGGCGGCTGCAGAATCCCGGCCGGAAAGTTGATGTTGTTCATATTCGGCGAATAGTAGGCGTTCACCGTGGGCGGCGTCATGCCCCATTCGGATTTATCCACGGGCTTGCCCAGCTTGGCAAAATTCCGCCGCACTTCGAAATCATACGCGCGCAGCACGTTGCCGAAGTAATCGTCCCGCGTCACCTGGATGCTGGAGTAATCCCGCCATTTTTCCGGATACCCGATCTTATTGGTCACCTCGTGCAACTTGGCCACGGCTTGTTGTTTGGTGGCGGGTGTCATCCACGTGGCGCTCTCGATATCCTTGCGCATCTCCGCCTCGATCTCGCCCACCAGTTGCAAGGCTTTCTCCTTGCTCGCGCCGTTGAAGGCCACCTTCACGAACTCCTGGCCCAGTTCCTCGCCCAGCGCCCGGTCGGTAGCGCGCACGCAGCGCTTCCAGCGCGGCGGCATTTCCGCGGTGCCGCGCAGGATGTGTTCGTTGAAGCGGAACTCCTCCTCGTCGAATGCCCGCGGCAGCATGTCGGCGTGCGACGCCAGCACGTGCCAGCGCAGGTATGTCTTCAGATCCGCAAGGCTCGTGGAAGCGATCAGCGGGTCGAGCGCCTTCACGAAATCGGGCGACACCACGTTCACCGACTGCACGGGCGGAATGCCGATGCTGGTCAGGTATTGCTTCCATTCGAAATCGGGCGTCAGATGCGCCAGTTCGTCCACCGTCATCTTGTGATAGGTGTTGGCGGGATCGCGGCGCGCTATGCGGTCCATGGACGCTTTGGCCAGCGCGGTTTCAACCTGCATCACCGCGCGCGCTTCGCCTTCGGGATCGGGATCTGTGCGGCCCGTGCCCCCGGCCTTCGCCAGCAGTGTGAACAGCGCGTGAACATGTTCTTCGTATTGCTTGCGCAGTTCCATCGAACGATCGTCCGTCTTCAGATAATAGTCGCGATCCGGAAGACCCAGCCCGCCTTGATCCACGTGCACGATCTCCTGGCCGGCGTTTTTATCGTCGGGGCTCACCCTAAAACCGAAGAGCGCCCGCACGCCATCCAGGTGCAGGCGGACCATTTCGGCTGCTAATTGGTCCTTGGACGTAATCGCATCGATGGCCTTCAGCATCGGGTCGATGGGTTGAATGCCCCGCCGGTCGATGGCCGTCTCGTCCATGCAGGCGGCGTAGAAATTGCCGAGTTGCGAGCCGCCGGCCTTCTCCAGAATGCCCCGATCGATCGCCAGATTCCGCTCGGCCAGTTCGTTGAAGCGGGCCCAGCGCGATTGATCGGGAGGTATTGGATTGTTTTTCCGCCAATTGCCGCAGGCGTATTGATAGAAATTCTGGCAAGGGCTGACGGCGGTGTCCATGGCCTTGAGATCGACGCCGGATGCCGATTGTGCGCCGGCGGTTTGGGCAGCCGCCGCCACCAGCGTGGCCGCAAGCAAAAAACGAAGGGTATGCATGACCTCGATTGTAACGGTAGGACAGGCCTCTCGGCCTGTCCAGGCGGCATACGCCTTCATATCCGAGATATCGTCTTGTATACTGGACATGCAGCAAAACCCATTCGTTCGGAGGAAACATGCGCATTCTGACTGCCGTGCTCTGCGGCGCGGTACTGGCGGCCCAAACGGCGCCTGAAGCCACGGTCAAACTGACTGTGGACGGGGACGTCGCCACTCCCATCACGCTGACAGCCGCCGAACTGGCGAAGATGCCTCGCGAATCCGCCATGCTTTCGGAGCCGGATGGATCTAAGGTCGCTTACGAGGGCGTGCCCCTGGTGGAAATCCTTAAAAAGGCCGGCGTCCCGTTCGGAAAAGAGATGCGCGGCAAGGCCTTGGCCGGGTATCTTCTGGCCGAGGCGCACGACGGATATCAGGTGGTCTTCAGCTTGGGGGAACTCGACCCGGACATTGCGGGAACGCACGTACTGGTAGCGGACCGGCATGAGGGCCAATCACTGACCGCCCAACAGGGACCTATCCGGCTGGTGGTTTCTACCGACAAACGGCCGGCGCGTTCGGTAAGAATGCTCGAACGATTGCATATAGTAAGGCTGCGCAAGTGACGGCGCCGCTGTTATAATTGCCGCGGAGGGGCTCCATCGGCATGGCAGTACGCACCGGGATCGCACCGATTCTGATCTCCATTCTTGTAGTCTGTGGCGTGGCAGGCACGCGGGCCGCCGAGCCGGGTTGCGGCCAGCAACTGGTGGACGGCACTACGCCCCCAGCGACCGCATCTTATATCTACCCGCGGCAGCCGGTCCAGCCGTTTTATCAATGGGAAAATAACGACGGATACTGCGGCGAGATTTCCATGATCGAAGCCGGATTGAGCAACGGCCAGTGGATGTCGCAGTTCAATGGCCGCCTGATTTGCGGCACGGGGCTCTCTCAGTCCGGACCCCCTGGCGCCTGCTCCGCGCACGGCGGTAAGACCAATTACAACGCCCAGTTACTCATCGAGGACCCTGGAACGGGAGTTACCGGACCGAATACTTATGCCGGCGCCGGCATGTGTCTCGCCAATTCACGGCTGAACGCCACTACCTTCAATTACTCCGCTCAGACTACCGGCATAACTGGATATGAGCAGTACATGGCCTGGGTGAAGCAGCAAGTCATCGCCGGGCATCAGGTATCCATGGCGATCTTATATAACGGCGGGGGCGATCCGCAGTACGATCACGAAGTGGCCGTGATCAAAATCGGCACCAATCACTCGCCTGCGGATAGCACTTACTATCCCGACGATGTCGTGTACTTTGACGATCATGGCGTTTACACGCTCTCTGGAACTAAGTTCACCTCCAATCCCTCGATTCCGCCGGGAGCCGGCTCGGACACAATGGGTTGCACGCCTTTCATATTCGGCTACACATTCGCCTCCATGGCGAACACGCGCGCGGGAGCCAATAGCAAGGGCGCGCAAGCTTACTCCGTGATCATCCCCGGCAACAAGACTATCCAAACCCGCACGGGCGGTTCCGGCTACAACACGGTGCCTGTATCCGGGCCTCACAATTATGGGTTTTCCGTGGCCGGTCCGGCAGACCCCGCATCGGTTACGGTTCCGGTTGCTTTGAGCATTGCCGGGCCTACCGTTACCGAGGGAGTTACGAACCCGCAAGATCCTGTCGCCGGGTACGATTATGAGAATCCCAAGATAGGCGCCAGTAACTGGGGTCAAAGCTGCACCAATGCCCCGCCGGATGCCTGGATGACTAACCTGGCTCTGCTAGTGACCGTCAGCGGACTTACTCCGGGTGTTTCCTATAAACTATACGAGTATGACTTTTCCGCCGTGACCGGCCAGGGATCTGCCGCGGCGTTAGCGGTGCCGGTCGAGAACTTCAACGCCAATGCCAACATGGCGACGCGCGTGACTTCTTTTGCGGCAGTCAGTTCCACATTTCAACAGACGGTTACCAAGACCTCCAATCAGATCGTGGTGGGTGTGCGACATAAAAGTGACGATCACGCGCGGCGGGCCTCCCAGTAGTCCTCAAAGCGACCATTGAGTTGGCAGCATCGCAGGGCCAGGATGGCGTTGGCCGCGCGTACAGTCCAGAACATGCCGGACAGCTTACAGCGGGAACCGATGACGGTCTTGCAGCCGGCCTCTATGACACCCGAGCCGACAAACAGGTGCTGGCTGCGGAATTCGGGGTAGCGCATCCGCGCGGCGTTGGCTTCAAAGTAGTGGGCCGTGGTGCGGACGGCTTCGGCCAACTCGGGATGGGATGAGTCGATGGACCGGAGGGCGGCTACCAGGTCTTCGATTTTCCCTTTATCCAGCATGTCCTGATGAACCATCATCCAGCGTCTCTGTTCGGCTTCTTGGTTGAGGTACAGCTTGCGTACCAAGTCCCACAGATGTTGGCGGGCATGATAGAGGTCGACGATCTGAATGGCGCCGGGAAAGTATAGAGCGACGATATTCCAGATCCATTCCGCTCCATCGCCGATCACGACTTTCTTTGCGGCGCGGCTCCATCCGCGCTTCCAAGCTTCCAGATAGATCCGCTTGCCAAATTCTTCGGCAGTTTCAATGGCGGCGACCTAGGTGGTCGAATCGGGATCGCGGATGGCATAGCCCTCCGCATTCCAGGTAGTTTGGGTGAACACGCAGCCCACTTTGACGTCACGATGGCGGGCCGGATTTCCGTCCTTACCCTGGCGGCCCACCGTTTCTTTCTTCACCACCGGTATGCCGGTGGCATCTATTTGCACACAGAGAATCGGTATCGGCTTTCCCAACACGATGGGCAGATCCAGTTGCTTGGCCCGCTGAATCTCGGCCTTTTCGCTTACAGCGATATCCTGCCCAATGCCCTCCGCGGTGCGCTCCACATTCTTGGTCGTCACCTCCAGGTCGGCCAGCAGTTGGATCTGCTGGCGCCCGCGATCAAAAGGGGCCTGCTGACCTACCAGAGCCAGCATGCGGCGCACCCCGGGGGAGAACTCCGTGTTGACGATGTCCAGTTCGACATCGGCAGGGAATTGGCCGTTATGGCAGTCCGGGCACAGGTAGTAAGGCCGCGAGGTTTCCGCCGGGCCTACGGCGGTGAGGATCGGCTTGGAGCGCAACTCCCGATAACGCGTCTGGTGGCCGCAAGCGCAAAGAATGTTCCGTTGGTGGGAAGCCGGGGCTGGGAATTGCAACAGTTGGCTTAGGGCGGCTGCCCCGGCTCGATGCAGGGCCGCGCGCATGGCCATTTCCAAGGCTTCCAGCTCCCAACGCCCCGTCTTGCGGTGGGCGCTGAAGACCACGCGTAACAGTTGGTCTACTTCGCGCGTGACTTCCTTTTGGATGGCTTCGGCCGTTTTTTTTCCTGGGCCGACGGCGCGGTCTCCTCTGCCGGCCGCAACTCGCAGATCTGTTCGTTAACGTCCAAGAGTTGTTCGCCCAGTTCCCGGAAGCGCTGGCATTCGGCGACCTCGCGCTGCGCTTTGGCCAAACTGGCCGGAGAGGGAAACGTTTCGGTGACGGTCTTGCCTTTCACTTTGCGGGTCAGTCGATAGTAGGGGCCATGGCCGGGATCGCCGGTCCGATGGCAATGACAGTTCGGATTTCCACAACGGCCACCTGTTCCGGTAATGGAACCAAAGCGCATATCACCCAACTGCGCGATTTGGGATCGCACGGCGTTGCGACGGCCCTCCAGATCAACCAAAGAATCGGACATGTACAGCCTCCTGATGGCCTAGCGTATCACTACGCTAGGTTTACGGCCACAAAAAAAGAAAACTCGCGAATCGTCACTTTCATGTCGCACACCCGATCGTGGTGTTCCGCTGCGTCCCGGCCAGCGCTCCGTGATAAGGTAAAGGATGTCCCGCCATCCGCATTTCAGCGCCTATCTGGCGCTGGCTGCCGTCTGCTTTTTCTGGGGAACCACTTACCTGGGCATCCGCATGGCGCTGGAGTCGTTTCCACCGCTGATGCTGGTGTGCGCGCGCTTCATCATTTCAGGCTCGCTGATGCTGGCGGCGATCGGGTTGCGCGGGGGCGCCCTGCCGCGCGGTAAGGATCTGCGCGCGGCGTGCCTGAGCGGCGTGCTGGTGCTGGGCATCGGCAATGGCGCGCTGGTGTTCGCCGAACAGTGGGTGCCGAGCGGCTTGGCGTGCCTGATTATTACCTGTTCGCCCTTCTGGATGGTAGGCGCCGAAGCTCTGCTGCCCGGCGGCGAACCGCTGCACCTGCCCACCATATTGGGCATGCTGGTGGGCCTGGGCGGCGCGGCGCTCCTGTTTGCGCCGGACGTGCATACGCACACCTTCCACGCAGGCCTGTTGAGCGGATTTCTGGTGCTGCAACTGGGCATGGCCGGTTGGGCCTTCGGTTCCATCTATCAGCGGCGGCAGGCCAGCGGCGCGCATTCAATCGTGATCGGCGCGGTCCAGCAATTGGCGGCGGGCCTGTCATTCCTGCCTTTCGCGCTGACCTTTCACGAGCATCCCGTCCATTGGAGCGCGCGTGGCGGGCTGGCGCTATTCTACCTGGTGATTTTCGGTTCCATCGTGGGCTACAGCGCATACATCTACGCGCTGGATCGCCTGCCCGTAGCCGTGGCTTCCATCTATCCGTATGTGAACTCGGTGGTGGCCGTGACCTTGGGCTGGCTGTTCTATCGCGAGCCATTTGGCGCGCGTGAGGCGGCTGCCATGGGCGTCATCTTCGCCGGTGTGGCTCTCGTGAAAAGATACAGCCGCGCCAAGACAGTGGCTGGCGCACCACAAACCAGCGCTACGGCCGTGAGCCGCTGACCCTGCCCATCATCTTCGCCCCAAGGGCGCCTCCGGCGGTGCACAGAAACGTGATGATCAAAAACGAAAACAGAAGCCCGAAAACGATGGCCAGGGCCAGCGTATTGGGATCTTCCAACATCTTCAATTGCTGTGCGCTCAGGTCACTGCCATACACCTTGTGGAACTGGTCTGCGTAAAGCCGCGCCAGATCGCCGCCGCGGATCAGGGGCACCATGATCGCCGTGCATACCACCGACATGATCGTGGAACCCAGCAGCCCTGTGATCCAGCCCATGCGCAAACCGTTATCGACCGTCAGCAAATAGCCCGTGCGGCGGCGGTAGAAATACACCGACAGGAATCCCGCGCAGATCCACCAAAGAGCCACACCGGGAAGACCCAGAAACACGGCAGGCAAGGCGCTGAGCAGCGACGCCGCTCCGCCCATCAGCAAGCCGATTCGGACAGCGGTTTTGTTGCGGAAATTGACGCGTGGTGGACCGCTTGGGGGTGGCGCTGTAGCAGGCAGGGGTGGGGCGCCGGTGACCAGCGCCGGGGCGTTCTCCGGCGTGGGCTCCACGGTTTCGGGGCCGGGTTCCTCGCGCTGAGGTTTGCCGCAACGGTGGCAGAACCGGGCATCGGGCGGCAACTCAGCGCCGCAGGTACAGTATTCAGGCATGATCCGGAGACGCAAAGCCTCCTACGATCAGTTTGACTCAGGCTCTCCCACGGACGCAAGCGCGATGCGCGTTTCGCCGCCATCTTCGCAAATGGCCACCATCCGTTTGTAGCCATGTTTGGTCAAGGACAATTGGAAGCCGCCGTCCTCTTTTTGGCTGATCAGCCAGTGCGGCAATTCGCGGCGATAGAAATCCGTCACCCGATCGATGGAATCGGATGTGCGATAGGTGGCCGCGGATAGGTCGAAGGCTTTATGTATGTCGCCGAAATCGAAGCGGAAGCTGGCGAGTTTGCGGCAATGGTCGTCGCGGGTCGCGCCCGGATAAAGGGGGACGCCCATATGGCGAGGTTCGAATCGATCGCTATCGCGCACGCGCAGGCTGCCGAAGGGAGTTTCGACGGTGGTTTCGCGCCAATCGTTATCGCTGACGCGAACATGGCCGGCGACGTAAAGACCTGTGGTTACCAGGGCGGCGATGCCCAGCACGCCCAGCATCATGACGGTCAACATGATGCCTGCGATGGCTCCGCCGTGGCGGGGGTTTCGATGCATGGCTGCTCCGTTCTGGAAGGAATACGAACGAGCCGGCGCGGAAGTTCCATTATGTAGGGCGGCCAGGATTGGCCTCCCGGCCTGTCCAAAACGTGCTTCGCACGCCGAAGAGCGGGCCTACGAGGCCCGCGCAGGCAGAGTGCCTGCCCCACAAGCGGCGGGCAGAATGTAGAAAGTCAAGGGGCGGCCAGGATTGGCCGCCCTACTATCCGCGGGTGACGAATCGGAAGAAGAGCGCCTGCTTGGAAACCGGCTCCGCCCGCGCGGCGAAGGATGCCATCTGGTGCTCGCTCAGCGGCGTGAACTCGCGCGCCAATTGCACGTTCTCTTCGAGCTGCACGATCGAGTCGCAGCCCACAATCACCGTGCTGACCGGGTGCGAGAGCGAATAATACATGGCTTCGCGCATGGTGAACGGCCCCGGCGTGGTGGCGATCACGGCGCCTTCCCAGGAATGCCGTTGCTGCTCGAGTGGCGGCGGCGTCCAGCTTGCCAGCAGCCGGCTGCGCCCCGGCACTTTCATGCCGATGATGCCCATCTGCTTCTCCACGGCCATCGGCAGCAACTCTTCGCGGAAGCTGTAGTGGTGCGAGTCGGCCGCGTTCAGGGCCATCAAGATGGTATCGAACGGATGGCGGCGGATGGCTTCCATCAATGGTTCGGGACGGAAGTGGCCGGTGACACCGAGATAGCGCACCATCTTCTGTTCGCGCGCCTGGAGCAGCGCTTCCATGGCGCCGCCCTTGGCGAATATCGCATCCACATCCTCGGCCAGGCCGATATCGTGCAATTGCCAAAGATCCAGGTGATCGGTCTGCAGCAGCTTCAAGGACTCCTCGATCATGCGCAGGCTGCCGTCGCGGGTGCGCTCCTTGGTCTTGCTGGCCAGGAACGTCTCTGCGCGGCGCCGCTTCATCACTTGTCCGATATAGCGCTCGCTCCAGCGATGCGGCCCACCATAGATCGACGATGTATCGATATAGTTCACGCCCAGATCGAGCGCCCTTTCCACGATGGGTACGGCGATGGCGTCGTTATCGGCGCGTTCCAGCGCGGCTTGCCCACCGAGGCTGAAGATGCCGACCTTGTAGCCGGTGCGTCCGAGGTTGCGTACCGGCATGGCAGGTGCGGGGTTTGCGACGGGAGTTTGGGCGGACGCGCTACGGCCTATTAGTCCCGCCGCCGCAGCGCCTCCCAGCTTCAGGAAGGCTCTTCGGCCTGCCTGTTCGCGGTCTGACTTTCTGCGTGCCATGGTGTGCCTCCTAAGGAGACCGGAGTTACACGTTTAGTATATCTGGCTGGCAAGCTGAGAGCGCTTGAGCTTTCTGCACGTCCGCTCCCTCACGGTCGCGGCTCGGTAACGCGCGGCTCCGTAACGCGCGGCTCGGTAACGCGCGGCTCAGTAACGGCCGCGTCGCCACTTAGCGAGCCGCAACCGTCAGGGAGTGCCCCATGGCCCTGCGGGCCAACGAAGGCGATGAAGACCAATTAGAGGGCGGCCAGTCCTGGCCGCAGCCGCCTTTCAGGCGGCTAGCCGGCTGAAAAGCCGGCTGCGGGCAGGATTGCCCGCCCTCCAATTAGCCAGCCTGCGTCTTCAACGGAGCGGTCCCTTGGCGCAGAATCGAATCCGCCAGCGCCAGGGCGCCCCACAGCACGCTATCGTCGCCCAGCGCGGCGGGGACCACATCGATGCGCGCGCCGGACCAATCGGTGATCTGGCGGCGCAGTTCCGCGCGCAACGGATCGAACAGCCGGTCGCCTGCTTTCGCGATGCCGCCGCCAATTACGATGCGCGCGGGATTCAACAGCATAATGCAGGCTTTCAATCCCATCGCCAGATCCACCACGTAGCGGCTGACGAAAGCGGGATCGCGCATCAACTCTTCCGCCGTTTTGCCGTAGTCGCGCGCCAGCCACAAGCCGCTGCACATGCGCTCGAAACAGCCGTGCCAGCCGCAGAGGCACTGGGGACCATCGGGACGGATGGTCAGGTGGCCGATCTCGCCGCCATAGGAATCGGCGCCGCGCCAGATACGCCCATCGTGGTAAATGCCGCCGCCAATGCCGGTCGAGAGCGTCATGTAAAACAGCGGCGAAAGCCCTAGCCCCGCGCCGAACCGGGCTTCGCCCAGCGCGCCGACGTTGGCGTCGTTATCCATGATAGCCGGGACGCCCAGCAGATCGCGCACCCAATCGGTGAGATGGAAATCGCGCCATCCGCCGACGTGAGTGGAAAGCGCCACGCGCTGTTCGGTGAAGATGACGGGGCCACCGAAGCCGATGCCGCAACGCGCGGCGGGCATTTCGTTTTGCCACGCGCGGGCGATGGACGAGATCTGGCCGAGCATCCAATCGCGGCCGCCTTCGGCATCCGTGCGTCGCGACTCGCGGCGCACCATTTGTTCGCCGTCGAATAAGGCGATCGAGAACTTGGTGCCGCCTACATCAATCGCCAGCGTGCGCATCGGCTTCGAGCACCTCCGCCGGAGAGGCGGTGCCCGTTCCCTTCTGCATGATGGTGAGGGACGCGACCAGATTCCCGAAACGCGCCGCTTCCGTGGCTGAGCCCGCGACGCGCAGGGCCAGCGCCGCGCCAGCGGAAAAGCTATCGCCGGCGCCGCAAATATCTACCGGATGAGCAATGGGGCGGGCCGGCGCGATGGTCTCGCCCGATTCGCCCACAATGCGCACGCCGCCCGCGCCCTCGGTGACGAACATCAGCGGCGCGTGGGTGTGATTGAGCAGAGCCGGAAAATCCACGCGGCCGAACAACTCGCGGCAAGCGCTCTCGGCCTCCTGCCGGTTGGGTTTCAGAATGACGTTGCGAAACAGGTGAATGCGGGCGCGCGAGTCGGCCCAGAACACGCGCTCGGGATACTGCGGCGCGAGCTCCGCCAGCAGCGCGCGCACGGCGGGCGTGACGACGCCGCCCTGGCTGGTCTCCGCCTGATCGGCAATCAGAATTACATCGAACGAATCGGCGGCCATTGGCAGGCTGTCCAGAATCTGGCGCTCGATTTCGCCGGGCAGCGGCGCGCTGTTGATGAAATCCAGCCGGGGCTGGTCTTCTATGCCGGTTTGCGCGTTGATCAACTTCGTATAGGTGAAGGTTTGCATGGCGGGCGTGCGCACGCATAGGTCGAGCGAAATGCCACGGCTCGCCAGGGCATGCGAAAGCTCCAGTCCGAAACCATCCTGGCCGAGCGCGCCCAGCACCGCGACCGTGCCTACGCCCAGCGCAGCCAGATTGTTGGCCACAGTTCCGCCGCCCCCTGGCGTGACTTCCGTGCGCACCACGGCCACGCGCGGGATACCGGTTTCGCGCGAAGGCTCGGCGGCGGCCGGATCGTAAGTGCACCATCGGTCGAGGCAGATATCGCCTACCACCAGTGCGGAAAGCTTCGGAAATTCGGCGAGGATTTCGGCAGCGGTCATATGCGTTCAAGAATAGCGCGGCGCAGAGCGGGAAACGTGGCGCGATGATCGCCGCGGAAATAGTAGCTGGCGCCGCCATCGGCTACAGTGCGCACCAGCAGCGTCTTATGCGGACGGAAATAATAGCCGGCATCCGTTTTGGGGAGTTCGTGGTGAATGTCGCCTTGGATGGGCGCCAGATCGAAGACGGCGGTAGCGAAGTCGCGGATAGTCCGGCCCTCCTGGCGAGCCACATTGCGCGCCATAGCCAGCGCTTTCAGATATACCTCGGGGGCCATGATGGCCGAGCCGAAGCTCAGCAGGATGCCGCCTTCGAGGCGCTCGATGGTGCGGGCGAAGATCAGGAAATCGCGGTAGCTGGCCGCGCCGAATGCCGCGCCATCGCAATTCGGATGCTGGTGCAGAATGTCGTAGCCGATACCCACATGCACGGTTACCGGCACGTCGCAGCGCCAGGCGGCAGACAGCACGCTCAAGTCGCGATGCGGATAATCGCTTTCCGCGATGCGCCGGCCGGCGTTCTCGCCCAATCCCAGCCCGTTGTCCGCGGCTTCGCGCACCCAATCGTTCAATTCACCGGTCTCGCGCCATAGACCGAATTCGCCGGTGCGGATGTAGCGGGCCACGCTCTCGGTGGTAGCGCCGATGCGCGCTAATTCGTAATCGTGGATCAGGCCCGCGCCGTTCATGGCGATGTGATCGAGCAAGCCGCGCTCGATCAAGTCGATAATCTGGCGGTTCACTCCCGCGCGCAGCACGTGCGCACCCATCATGAGGATGCGGGCCGCGCCGCGCTTACGGGCTTCGACCACGCGGGCCGCGACCTCGGAGAGATGCGGATCGGCATACGGCGCGGCGATTTCATCGAGCGCCAGCCATTGCGCCGCGGTGAGATCGCTGGTGCGCTCGGCAAGCGGCTTCACCACCAGGCGCGATCGATCGAAGAGCGGATATTTACTGGCCATTGGGGAACAGGGCGGCCAGCAGTTCGCCGCGGCACAAGAAATTGGGAATAATGAAATCGGCGCCCACGCCCGCGAGACGCTGGCGCTTGCGTTGGTCCACGGCTCGGCACTCGGGCTCCGCGGTCGCGACGCCCACCGCCACGCCACCGACCTCCTTAATATTCTCGATCTCCACATAGCCGTCGCCAAAACCGAGAAACTCGGCGCCGGCAAATTCCGACGCGGCAATCAGGCGCTCGATCAGGATCTTCTTCGAAAAGCTTTGGTAGTCGTCGAGCGCGCCATACACGCGGCCTTCGAAGTAGCGCGCGATATCGAGCAGTTCGGCTTCCTCGCGCACGTATGGCTGATCGGTGCCGCTCGCGAGATACAACCGCAGGCCGCGATCGCGCAGCGTTTGGACGATGGCGCGGGCGCCCGGCACCAGATATCGATCCGGCGCAACTTGTCCGCGGCGCAAGGCATCCAGGCGATCGTGAATGCGCGCATCGAGGCGCTCCAGATACATCTTCTTGTATGCGAGCGGATCGCGCGGTGCGCCGCCGCGCTTTGCGATTTCGCCGGCCAAGGCGATCATCTGGTACATGGTCTGCTTGCCGGTGAGTTTCCAGACGAAATCCTCGACCACGGCGCGCAACTGGTCCTCGGATTCGCCGGTGCGAAGATCGAGCAGAATCTCGACCATCATGGGGACCATCACCTCCATCCAGCCGGAGCGGATGAGCGAGAGGGTGCCATCGAAATCGAACAGACAGACGCGGGCCCGATTCGCGGAAACGCCGGTGCGAAGCCGTTCGACCATTTTCAACCCGGCCGACTCAATGGCCTTCTTCCTCAAGCGCCACCTTCCCCGCGAAGCTCCGGTAAGTATAAACAAAGTACCCCGCGGTAAGCAGCATTCCCGGAATGAACCACGCCAGCCCGACTTTCAGCCCATACGGTGCGGCGGCCGCATTGTATACGGTCAGTCCTAAGTGCGGGTTGAGGTTCGAGGGCAGCACGTAAGGATACAGTCCGAACGCGGCGCTGGTCAGCATGCCCACGATGAATAGCGACGAGCACAGGAACGCCGCCACTTCGCGGCGATCGAGCACTCGCATGCCGATCAATCCGGCAATTGCCAGTGCCGGGAACACGTAGCCCCACGGACGCGCGGCGAAGCTCTCACTCAGCCGCGGCTGGATGGCGAAACTCGACCATGTAATCGCCACCGTGAGCGGCAGCAACGCCCACCAGCCCAAACGCGCCAATCCGCGCGCGCGCTGATGCAACTCGCCGCCGGTCTTCAGGGCGACCCACAGCGCGCCATGCGCCAGCAGCGTGGCGAATGCGGTCACGGCCACCAGCACCGTATACCAATCCAGAATTCCCACGTTGCCGCCGAGTCCGAAATTGGTCCACATCGGGAGGAAGAATTCGTTCGCGCCATCGAGCGGCACGCCGCGCACCACATTACCCAGCGCCGCGCCGAAGAAGATGGCCAGCAGTGCGCTCGCGCCGCCGAATACCACATCCCAAAACGGCTTCCACACCAGACTATCGATGTGATTGCGAAACTCGATGGCGATGCCGCGCAGGATCAGGAGCCATAACACCATCATCAGCGGCAGATAGAATCCACTGAAGCTGGATGCATAGAGCGCCGGAAACGCGAAGTAGAGCGTACCGCCGCCGGCCAGCAGCCATACCTCGTTGCCATCCCACACCGGACCGATGGAGCGCAAAACCTGCCGCCGCTCGGAATCCTTGCGGGCGGCCACCAGGTGCACGATGCCGGCGCCCAAATCGAATCCGTCGAGCACCACGTAGATGGCGATCATCACCGCCACCAGCATGAACCAGATGGTTTCCATCAGGCCACCTCCGGCCCGCGGTCGATCTCGCGGTAGATCAACAGCAGAAACAGCATGGCCAACACCGCGTACATGCCCATGAATCCGATCAAAGTGAACAGCGCGTTGCCCGCGGAAACGTGCGGTGAGACTCCCTCCGGCGTGCGCATCAGGCCGTAGATGAGCCAGGGCTGACGGCCGGCTTCGGCGGTGATCCATCCCGCCGTGTTGGCGATGTATGGAAACGGCGCGGCCAGCATCAGCAGCCATAGCAGCTTGCGTTGGGCGAACAGCTTGCCGCGCCATAACTCAAGCGCGGCCAGGGCCATCACCGCGATGAAAATCGTGCCGAGACCCACCATGATGTGATAACTGAAATACAGCAGCGGAATGTTATCCGGCCACTGGTCCTGCGGGAATGCGTCGAGACCTTTCACCTGTGCGTGCCACCGCTGGTAAGTGAGAAAGCTCAGCGCGCGGGGAACCACCAACGGATTGTCGAGCCGGCGCTGGTCCACGTCCGGCTGTCCGATCAGGGCCAGCGGTGCGCCCGCCTCGCTTTCGAAGAGTCCTTCCATGGCGGCCAGGGTGGGCGGCTGGAGGAACGCGATGTTCTTACCTTGCCGATCGCCGGTGGGAAACAGCATCAGGATGGTAGAGGCGATGCCCGCAATTACTCCCACGCGCACGAAGGTTCGGCCGTAAGCTTCTTCCCGTTTAACCAGCAAGTAAAAAGCGCCAACCGCGGCCATGGCGAAGCTGCCCGTCACTACCGCGCCGGTCATGTTGTGGAGATACTGCCAGAACAGCCAAGGATTCAGCAGCAATGCCCAAAAGCTCGATAGCATGATTTCGCCGTGCGGCCCCAGCGCATAGCCCACGGGATGCTGCATCCAGGCGTCCGTCGCCACGATGAAAAATCCGGACAGCCACGACCCCAGAAAAACCAGCAAGCCCGCGAACCAGTGGCCTTTGGGCCCCAGTCTATTTTCGCCGAACAAAAACAGGCCCAGGAAACTAGATTCGAGGAAGAACGAGAATACGCCTTCCATGGCCAGCGTCTGGCCGATGACGCCACCCGCGGCCTTGGAGAAGTGTGCCCAATTCGTGCCGAACTGAAATTCCATGGGGATTCCAGTGACTACTCCCATGGCGAAGTTGATGCCGAAGATGCGCGCCCAGAAGCGCGCCGCGCGATTGTAATGCTCGTTCCCGGTGCGCAAGGCCATGGTTTTCAGCGCTACTAGCAGCAGCGCCAGTCCCATGGTCAATTGGGGAAAGATGTAGTGGAAGGTGACGGTGAAGGCGAAGTGCAGCCGGTGGATTGTCAGTGCATCCATAGTTTCGGAGTTCAGCCTCTTTTCATGGTCGCACACCTAAGACACCTGAGCGCATGCGATGCGTGCTCGACATCGTCGCATGGTATGAACACCAGAGCATGCGGCCCTGGCTTACTACTTCGATCACATCGAAGAGATCCAACAGGAGATGCGGTCGGAGCGAGCATTTGCCGAGGAGTTCCGCCGCAACAATCCATCCCAGCTCGAACGGAAGCTGCGCCAGGAACGCCTCGAAGAAGCATCTTGACCGGTGTCCATCCGTTTTCATCTGGACGAGCACATCTCGGCCCACATCGCGTCTGGCCTCCGGCGGCGGAACATCGACGTGACTACTACCGCCCGAGGACGATGACTTCCTCCGGCTGCATGCACAAGGCGTCGCCCACGCGGGCATCGCCTACTGCCGGCAGCAATCCATCGAGGAAATGGCCGGCAGAGTCGAGTTCCTGTGAGTCGGGAGGACCGATCGGCCTTTTCATCTAGCAGGATGCGGAAAAATGCCCAGAACCGCTTGCTTACGCGCGCGGCTCAGAAGCCGGTCTCATTACTTACAGCAACTTACCGAGCCGCGACCGTAAGGGAGCGGGCTTCCGGACCCTTTTTCCGCAGCCTGGCAGCTTGTCGCCGATTCATGCACTCACTTTGGCCGGCCGGCGTAATTCAATCTTAATCCACTGAGTCGCCAATCGCGTCCCTATCATAGTGCTACGATATGGCTTCGAATGCGAATGCCCTCCGGTCTGGGACCAGAGATCGACGCGTAAGAAGGGACCGTTCGGCGGATACTGTAGCCAATGCTAACCTTTCTCAAGACTGTCCATACGATTATCTGGATGGTCATGAGCGCCGCCAATCTCACAGCCTTCTACTTAGCATTCGTCGGTCGCTTCAATGCGTGGTTCTTTCTTTCCGTAACTCTGCTTGGCGGTGAAGTCGTCATAATTGCGGTGAACTCCTGGCACTGCCCGCTTACCGACGTGATGGGCAAGTACACCCTGGACCGGAAAGCCAATTTTGATATCTATCTCCCCGAGTGGCTGGCGCGGAATAATATTAAGGGTTTTAGCTTACTCATGGCCCTAGAGATCATGATCGTCCTTATCCATAGATTTTCGCTGATGTCGTGAAGCCGTCCATCCACGACCTGAAAGATCGCACTTCCCGGCTGCAGCGCCTCTCTCGCTATGCTATGTTCGCACGCCCAGCTTCCCCAGGAAGTACATCATCGGACACCAGTTAGTAAATGCCGATTGAAACAAGTTCAGACCGACAAAGGCCGTGAACCAATACCAGTTAGGATTCACCCAGTAACCCAGCGCCAGGCTGAGCATTACAAAGAAACCCGCGATCAGACGCAGATAGCGGTCGATGGTCATGCAGTTCTCCTTCGATTTACCACGAAATAAACGATCGGCACAGTCATGCGCGAAAGTGCCAGTGAAGCGACTTCGCCCGCCATCAGCGCGATCGCCAAGCCTTGAAAAATGGGGTCGAACAGGATCACCGCCGATCCCACTACCACCGCGGCCGCGGTGAGCACCATGGGGCGGAAGCGCACCGCGCCCGCGTCAACCACCGCCGCTTCCAGAGGTATGCCTTCCCTCAGGCGCAGCTCGATGAAATCCACCAGGATGATCGAATTGCGCACCACGATCCCGGCCCCGGCGATGAAGCCTATCATAGAAGTCGCCGTGAAGAACGCGTGCAGCAGGCCGTGCGCCGGCAGGATGCCTACCAGCGAAAACGGAATCGCGGCCATGATTACCAGGGGCGTCGAGAACGATTGGAACCAACCCACCACCAGCCCGTAGATCAGGATCAGTACCGCCGCAAAGGCCAAACCTAAGTCGCGGAACACTTCGTAAGTGATGTGCCACTCGCCATCCCATTTCATGGAGTAAGTGCTGTCATCGGTGGGTTGGTGCGAAGTGAGTTGCTCGATCTTGATTTCAGGCGATAACTTCAAGATGGCGTAGACCGGGCTTTCGATGGCCCCCGCCACGTCGGCGGTCACATACACCACCGGCATCAGGTTCTTGTGATAGATGCTCTTGTCCGCGGTTTCCGGGCATACACGCACAAGCTCGCTCAAAGCCACGCCGTGCACCTTCAGCGACAGCATGCGGTCAAGATCCGAACGCGTGGCGCGATCCAACCGCACGGTGATGGGCACGTCTTCCTTGGCCGCATCCGCGTGCAGCAGGCCGGCCTGATATCCGGCGGACGCGGCCGCCACGGTGCGCGCGATGTCGTCTTCGGAGATGCCGTTCAGCGCGGCCTTCTCTTTATCGACCACCAGCGTGTACTTGGTCTGATCGTCATCCACATACCAATCCACATCCACGACACCGTCCGTACGTTTGAGCAGATCGCGAACCGCGCGCGCTTGCCGGAGACGCCCTTCCGCATTCGGACCGTAAACTTCCGCCACCAGCGTTTCAAGCACCGGCGGACCCGGCGGCACTTCCGCCACTTTAATGCGCGCGCCGAAGCCATCGGCCACCGGCTGCAACCGCTGCCGCACCTGCTTGGCAATCTCGTGGCTCTGCAATTTCCGGTCGCCCTTGGGCAGCAGGTTCACCTGAATATCGGCCATGTTGGGACCGCGCCGCAGGTAGTAATGCCGCACCAGGCCATTGAAGTTATAGGGTGCGGCAGTGCCCACGTAAGTCTGCAGATTGATCACCTCCGGCTGCTTCTGCGCCTCGCGGGCCAGCGCTTCGGTGACGCGCGCGGTCTGTTCGAGAGTAGTGCCGTTGGGCATATCCACGATCACTTGAAATTCGCTCTTGTTGTCGAACGGCAGCATCTTCACCTTGACGAATCCGATGTAGACGAGCGACATGGAACCGAGCAACAGCACCACCACCATGGCCAGAAATCCCCAGCGCAGCGGCTTGCGATCGAGCAGCGCGCCCATCACGCGGCGATAAAAACGCGTAAGCCGGTCTTCGCGCTCGCCATGGGCATGTGCCGCGCCGGGCTTCAGAATCCGCACCGCCGCCCACGGCGTCACCACAAAAGCCACCATCAACGAAAACAGCATGGCCGCGCTCGCGCCCACCGGAATCGGCCGCATGTAGGGTCCCATCAGGCCGCCCACGAAGGCCATGGGCAGAATCGCGGCGACCACCGTCAGCGTCGCCAGGATGGTGGGGTTGCCGACTTCGTTCACGGCTTCCACGGCCACTTCAAACGGCGGACGGGTGTGATTGGCGGGCATGCGCCAATGCCGCACGATATTCTCCACCACCACGATGGCATCGTCCACCAGAAGGCCGATGGAGAAGATCAGAGCGAAGAGCGTAATGCGATTCAGCGTGTAACCATAGAAGTAGAAGACCGCCAGCGTGAGCGCCAGCGTGACGGGAATGGCGATAAATACGATGAGCGATTCGCGCAGTCCTAAGGTGACGGCGATCAGCACGCTCACCGAAACCACGGCGATGAGCATGTGCCATAGGAGTTCGTTCGATTTCTCGGCCGCCGTGTCGCCGTAATTCCGGGTGACAGCTACGGTCACATCCGCCGGAATCACGCTGCCTTTCAGCGGTTCGATACGCCGCAGCACGTTGTCCGCGACCACCACCGCGTTGGTCCCTTTGCGTTTCGAAATCGCGATGGTTACGGCCGGATCGAAGCTTTGTCCCGCGGAATAGCGGACGTACTGGCTGGGCTCTTCGCCGCCGTCGCTTACCTCGGCCACGTCGCGCACGAAGACCGGCTTGCCGTTAGCCACACCCGCCACCACGTTACGGACATCGTCCGCGTTGCGCAGAAACTCGCCGGTCTCAAGCAGCAGTTGGCGGTTGCCACTGGCGTATGCACCCGCATCCAGGCGCCGGTTCGAAGCTCCCAGCGCGCCAATCACCTGCATGGGTGTGAGCGAGTAAGCCGCCAGGCGCGCTTCGTCCAACTCCACGCGCATCTCGCGGCGCTGCCCGCCGATCAGGGTCACCGCCGAAACGTCGGGCACCTGCTTGATGGCATCGTCGACCTGCGCCGCGATGCGCCGCAATTCGAAATCGCCGTAGCGTTTGCTGGTAAGGGTGAGCGCCAGGATGGGCACATCGTCGATGGAGCGCGGCTTCACCAGCGGCTGCGACGCGCCCGGCGGAATCAGATCGAAATTGGCGTAAAGCTTCTGGTTCAGCCGCACGATGCTCTTCTCTTCATCCTGGCCCACCAGAAATCGCACCACCGCCATCGACATGCCGGGGCTGGAGGTGGAGTAAATATATTCGACGCCGGGAACTTCCCACAGCAGCTTCTCCATGGGCTTGGTGACGCGCTCTTCCACTTCACGCGCGGAGGCGCCGGGCATCTGGACAAACACGTCGATCATGGGCACGACGATCTGCGGCTCTTCTTCGCGCGGCAGCTTCCAGACGGCAAAAGCGCCCAACAGCAGCGCGGCGGCGATCACCAGCGGCGTCAGCTTGGAATCGATCCAGGCGTGGGCGAAGCGGCCCGCCGGTCCGAGATGGCTCCCTTTCGCGGCGTGGCTCACGGACGAGCCTCCACGCGCGCGCCGTCGAGCAAGCCTGGCGGCACGGGGCAGATGGCTTTTTCACCCGCGCTCAGGCCCGAGAGGATCTCCACCTTATCGCCGGACTTCTGCCCGACGGTGACCAGCCGCGTGTGCGCGTAGCCCGCATCGGCGATCATCACCGATTGCAATTGGCCGCGTTCCGTCACCGCGGCCGCCGGCGCCGCCAAAACGCTGCGTGTGCCGCTCGAAAACACCGCCCGCCCAAACATGCCGGAACGCAACTGGGCCACGGGCGGCAAATCGATCTTCACCGTGTAGGCGCGCGAAGCCGCGTCCACGGCCGGTACGATCTCGCTAACGCGCGCATCCAGCGTGCGGCCCAGCGGCTCCAGATTCACCGAAACGGCTTGCCCGGCATGTACCGATCCGGCGTGCGATTCATCGACCTCAGCTTCCAGCCGGTACGCGCCGTCGCGCTCGATCGTCACAAGCGGAGCTCCCGGCGTAGCCATGCTGCCCGGCTCGGCGGTTTTGGCCGTGACCACACCCGCGAACGGCGCACGAATCTCCGCATAACCCCGCATGATGCGGGCGGCCTCCACCTCCTGCTCGGCTTGCGCGATCTTGGCCCGCACCTGCGAGCCTTTCGCCGCGGCCATTTCGTAAGCGGCTTCGGCGGCTTTACGCTTGGCGGTGGCTTCGTCGTATTCCTGGTTCGAAATGGATTTTTTGTCGAACAACTCCTGCATGCGGCCAAAAGTGGCGCGCGCCAGATCGAGCTGTGCTTTGGCCGCCGCCAACGCCTGATCCGCTTCGGCCTGCGCGCTGCGCGCCTCGTCGCGACCGGCTTCGGCGCGGCGGTAATTGGCGTCGAGATCGCGCGCATCGAGCGCCACAAGCAAATCGCCCTCGCGTACGCGATCGCCTGCCTGGACGCGCACCTCCCGCACATAAGCCATCACCCTGCTCGACACCGCCGCCACGGTCCGCGCCCGAACCGTGCCCACCGCCGCGTATCCCGTAGGCCACTGCTCCATCGCCACCGTCACGGTTTGCACGGCGATGGGCGAAGCCGCAGCCGCCTCGCTTTTGCGAGCCTCGTTCCCGCATCCCATCGATAGGACTAACCCACCAACCACCAGCCACCAACCACCAGCCACTCTACTTCGCACCGAGCGCCTCCGATCCTTCCGTCAACCGCCCCGCCGCTAATTCCAAACCCACCGCCGCGACGCGCTGATCGTGCACCGCGGCCAAATATCGCGTGCGGCTTTCAAGCGCCACCGTTTCGTTGCGCAGCAGATCGGTGACGTTCGCCAATCCGGCTTCGTATCTGTTTTGTGTAATGCGCAGGCTCTCTTCGGCTTCGGCCACGGCCGCCTGCGCCACATCGATGCGCTGTTGGGCGGCGCGCAGATCCGCGTAAGCCCGCCGCACTTCCAGGCGGATGCCGGATCCGGCCCGCTCCTGCTCGGCTTCCGCGCGGCGCAGGTCCTGGGTGGCCGCCTGGACGCGCGCCCGGTCGCCCAATCCATTGAACAGATTCCATTCGAGCGAAACCGCCGCCAGCCAGTTGGCGCCGCCGCGGTCGATGAAATCCTGCCGGTCCGTTTCGAAGGCGGCGCGCGCCCCGATTTGCGGCAGATAGGCGCCGTGAGCCGATGCGATTCCGGTTTTCGCCAGGCTGGCCGCGAGTTTCGCTTCGTGCGCCTCGGGACGCCCTGTTACCGCCGCACGCTCGTAATCTTCGAGCGAAATTTGCCGCAGATCCGCCGGTTGCAACGTGCCGGTCAGGAGATGCGCCGTATCGAGCGGCAGGCCCAGCGCGTCGTTCAGCGCCGCGCGCGCCACGTCCAGATCGGCCACGCGCCGGATGCGCTGCTCTTCCACCTCGGCCAGGTGCACGCGGATCGACAGCACATCCACATCGGTGGACATGCCCGCCGTGCGGATGGTTTCGGCGCGATGGAGGTCGGCTTGCGCCGAACGAAGTGCTTCCTCGGCGGCCTTCAGGCTGGCTTCGGAAAGCAGCACGCCGTAATACGCCCGCGCCACTCCGGCGAGCACCGCCATTTGCGCGCGGCGGCCCTCTTCGCCGGAAAGCTCGTGCGTGAGTTTCGCGGCGCGCAGGGCTTGGCCTGTACGGCCTCCGTCGTAGATGGTCTGATCGACCGTGAGCCGCGATTGAAAATTGTTCAGGGCATCCGGCCGGTTCAGCGGACCTAACGCAAAGTTATCCGCCGTAAATTGATGCTGGGTGAGCAGCGAGCTGAAGACGAAGACCGGATTGTCGCTGCGCGCGACCGATTCGGAATAGCTCAATTTCGGCAAGCGCCCGCTGCGGGCTTCGGCGATGCGCGCCTCGGAGGCGCCCGCCACCGCCGTCGCCGCCGCAATCGTCGGATTGTGCGTCAGGGCCAGCTTGACGGCGTCGTCGAGCGATAGCGGCTCCTGCGCCCAGGCCGGCGCGGTCAAAATCAGGGGAACTAATAGATTTTTCCACATCGGATCTGAAACTACGGTATCTCGATTTTAAGGATGCGAAACCGCCAGTATCGTGACAAAATCGGTTTAGTGAGCTGGCGCTTTCAAAGTTAAGTAGGCCGGGGACCGCCCAGTTTCTCAGAATTTTTCAACGACATCCGGCCCGGGAACCGTCAAGACGGGACAGCGGGCATGCCGGACCACTCGTACCTTGGTGGTCCCCAAAACAGTGGAATCGAAGAAGGCGCGGTGCCGCGCTCCGATCACCGCCAGATCGCAATCTCTTTCCGCGGTGGCGGAAATAATCTGGGCGGCGGCGTCTCCCTGAAGCTCACGGACTTCGCAAGCTTCGCGCCGGTCCTGCTCCACTCCGGCGCAAAGACGCTCAATGGAACCGGCCGTGCCGTCTTCCACAACGTGCGCCACGGTGACGTGCGCTCCCAGGCAGGCGGCCAGATCCGCCGCCACGGCCAGGGCTTTTCGGGCCACGGGCGAATCGTTCACGGGACACAGGATGTGCCGGATTTCAAGCGGCGCGGAGGCGGGCTTCCCGGCGCGCACCGTCAGCACCGGGACGCCGCTCGCGCGCAGCACGCGTTCGGCTACCGATCCCAGCATCCAACGGTTGACTCCGCTGCGCCCGTGAGTGCCCATAACAATGAGATCGTTGCCGTTGCGGGCGGCGTATTCGAGAATCGCATCCGCCGCCAGGCCTTCCGCGACGTGAGTCTCGACGGCGCCTGCGCCGGCGCCCAGGGTGGCCTCCGCGAACTGGCGAAGGCCTTGCCGGGCCGCCGCCCTGGAGGCGCGAAACTGGCTCTCCAATTCGTCTAGCTCGCCACCGGTAAAATACGGTGGCGGCGCGAAGGTGTTGGCATAGAGCAGGGTCAGGCGGGCGGCGCAGGATTTGGCGATAGCCGCCGCATAGCGCAACGCATGCGCCGAGAGATCGCTGAAATCGGCGGGAGCCAGGATGTTATGGAAGGGTTGGGCTGTCACGAATTGCCTCCGCGAGTTAAGATGCGGCGGGCGCGCGCGCGTGACACGTGGCCGGCGTCATAGTAGCGGGAGCGAAATCCACGAATTCAGATAATGATAGACCGTCAGGGCGAAAGCCACGGCGCCCAGCAGGAGACCCGCAAGGAACGTGGCGCGGGTATGACGATGGCTGGTCGCGAGCCGGTCCGCGGCGGGACCGGCGTCTACCGGAGATGAGGTGTATTGCATGGGACGATCCGCCTACACTATGAGATGCCGGCTTCCGGCGAAAGTGACAAGCGTGTCTTAAACTATAATGTAGACGTTACGGCTCCTCGCGAAATGCATCTGAGGGAATGGAGCCTATATGGAAACGAATATTCGTCATCCAGGCGGCGTCAAGTTTGAAACGGACGCCCGCGCAAATCAAAAAAGGCCCGGCAGCGGCTGCCGGGCCTTCTCTCACGATGTTAGCGCGCATTGGGTGAGCGCCGAATGAGTTCAGCGCCGCGGAAGGCGGACAGCGCCTTTGGCCGACGTGGATGACCCGAATCCGACGGCCGGGACGGCGTTCGTGCCATTCGTCGTCGGATTGTAGTAAGTCCCTTTAACTTGGAAGTCGTGGGATGCGAACGGATCGTTATTGTAGTAATAGCACACGAACGTATTGTGCCCGAAGGGGTCAACGCTGGGATACATGTCCGTCAGGAGCATATTGCCGCTCGCGTTGTTCGTACAGAATCCTGTCAGAAAAGTATCCGGCTGCGAAACCCAAACGAAGCCGAAGCATTCTTGCAATGGGCCGCATGAAATGTCGCTGGTCCAGCCGCTGCTCGCCATGCCGTTCAGTCCACCCGCCGGCCCTTGCGGTCCAGCCGGTCCAGTTGCTCCCTGCGGCCCTGGCGTTCCCTGCGGCCCTTGCGCTCCCTGCGGTCCTTGTGCTCCAATTGGCCCCTTCGGACCGATAGGGCCCATCTGACCCATTGGTCCAGGAGGGCCACCTTGCCCTTGCGGTCCCTGTGGCCCCACAGCACCCGTCTGACCAGCCGGTCCCTGGGCGCCCGTCGCACCCGTTGCGCCCACCGGTCCGGCCGGGCCAAGCGGGCCAACCGCCCCCACGGTTGCGTCGAACGTGCCGCTGGCGTTCGTAGCGCCGTTCGTTACCTTAAGCAGGTAAGAGCCGGGCGACAAACTCGCCGGCAGGCTCACTACGATCTCGGTGCTGGTGTAGCTGATCACCCCGGCCGGCTGTGCGTCGATCGTGACAGTGGGCTGGGAAGATCCGAAGGCCGAACCCACAATCGTCATCTGCGCGGGGTCGACCGAAAAATCGGCGGTCGCGCTGGTGATGTTGGGCTTCGCCGCGGCGGCGGGCGTGGATTGGGCCATTAAGCTTGGCGGGACAGTCAAAATACAAGCTGCCAAACAAGCTGCGAATCTCGCGAAAGTTTGTTGTATCGTCATGGTAAGCTCCCTCTGTTTCTGAATCCTTCATTCAGGAAAGCGACGAAAACTAAAAACCACCTACATGGGGCCAGAGATTTTGCTAAGATCGGGAAAACCTATGTGCCCGGACCGGCCCATTACGCAGCTCCTGAGGGAGTCGCGCGCGGGCAGCGCCGAAGCGACCAACCTCTTGGTTCCGATCGTCTACGAACACCTGCGCGCCTTGGCCGGCCACTACATGCGGGCCGAGCGCAGCAATCATACACTTACTCCCACGGCATTATTGAACGAAGCGTACTTGAAGCTGGTGGGAGCGGACGTCGAATGGCAGGACCGCTCCCACTTCCTTTGTGTGGCTTCGCGGACCATGCGGCAGATTCTGGTAGATCATGCCAAGGCCCGCCAGCGTGTGAAGCGCGGCGCGGGCGCGCAACAGGTGGAGTTCGACGAAATCGACCTCGCCGATCCGCGGCACGATCCGAGCATTATCGAAATCGACGAAGCCCTAACGCGCTTTGCCCGGCAGGATGAGCGCAAAGCCAAGCTGATCGAGCTACTGTATTTCGGCGGCTTAACGTATGAAGAAGCCGCGCAGGCATTGAGTATCTCAATGGTAACCGTGCATCGCGACGTGAAATTCGCCAAGGCCTGGTTACGCGAAGCCATGGGCGCATAGTATGACCGCAGGCCGCCTGATGACTGCCGCGGACTGGGAGCGCTTGCAGGAAATCTTTGCGTCCGCAAGCGATCTGCCCGCCGACGCCCGGCCTAAGTTCCTGGACGAAGCCTGCGGAGTCCAAACACGGCTGCGCGCGCAGGTGGAATCACTTCTCCGCTCGCTCGATGAGGAGGGTGGCATCACCTCAGCCGTTGAGCACGAGGTCACACTGGCTTCGACCGCAGGCCCGGCGCCGGGCGACCGTATCGGTCCCTATGAAATCAGCCGGCTGGTGGGCCGCGGCGGCATGGGCGTGGTTTACCTGGCATCGCGCGCCGACGATCAGTACCGCAAGGAAGTCGCCATCAAGCTGATGCCCGGAGCATTCGCTTCTCCGGAGATGATGCGGCGCTTTCGCGCCGAACGGCAGATCCTGGCGAATCTCGAGCACCCCAACATCGCCCGGCTGCTGGACGGCGGCGCGACCAGCGACGGTTCGCCCTACGTGGTGATTGAATATGTCGCGGGAAAACCCGCCGACCAGTATTGCGCGGACAAACACCTGGGAATTCGCGACCGCCTGCAGCTGTTTCAAAAGATTGCCAAGGCGGTTCAATACGCGCATCAAAACGTGGTGGTGCACCGCGACATCAAGCCGGCGAACATTCTGGTGACCGACGGTGGAGAGCCTAAGCTGCTCGATTTCGGCATTGCGAAACTGCTGGCGCAGGATCAGCCGCTTCCCGCCGTGACCCAGGCCGGCGAGCGGCTGATGACGCCCGAATACGCCAGCCCGGAACAGATCCGGGGCGAAGCCATCACCACCAGCACGGACATCTATTCGCTTGGCGCGCTATTGTATGAGCTGCTGGCCGGGCAGCCGCCGTTTCGCTTCAACGGAACGTTCGGTCAAATCGAGCGGGAGATTTGCGAACGTATCCCGGAGCGGCCCAGCAAGCTGGCCGGATCCCGCGAACTCGAAGGCGATCTGGACCGGATCGTCCTGAAGGCGCTGCACAAGGAGCCGCACCGCCGCTACGTCTCGGCAGCCGAGTTTTCCGCGGATATCGAGCGCTATTTGACCGGATATCCCGTGATTGCGCGTCCCGATTCGTGGCGCTACCGGAGCGGCAAGTTCATTCGCCGCCATCGCATCGGAGTGGCCGCGTCGGTGGTTTTCCTGGTGTTGGTGATTGCCTTTGGCATCGGCATGGCAGTGCTGGCGCGAAAGGCTCGGGAGGAAGCCCGCACCGCCGGCCAAGTGACCGACTTCCTGGTGAATCTGTTTCAATCCAACGATCCGGAGCAGACCAAGGGCGACGCCATCACCACGCGGGAACTGCTCGACCGGGGTGCGGCCCGCATCGAGAGTCAATTGCAGAACGATCCGGTGGTTCAGGCGCGCCTTCTGGACACGGTTGGCACGCTCTACGACACACTCGGGATGTGGCCGGAAGGTGAACGTCTGTTGAAGAAGGAGCTTTTCCTGAGGGAGCACAAGCTTCCCCGCGACGACCTGGCCATCGCCAACACCTTGCATGAACTGGGCAGCGTTTCGTCCGATTTGAACGAATTCGATCAGGGCGAGCGGTCCTATCGGGAGGCGCTGCGTCTTTACCAGGCAAAGCTGGGCAAGGAAAACCTGAAAGTCGCGGAGTCGCTCGACGATGTCGGCACCATGCTTTTCCAGCGGGGGAAGAACGAAGAAGCGGGAAAGCTGTTTCGGCAATCGCTGGATATGAATACCCGGCTGGCGGGCGCGAAGGTCATGGAGTCAATGCGCGCGCTCAACAACCTATCGGTCGTGCTGAGCCGGCGCGGGGATTACGCCGAAGCCGAGCGCCTCACGCGGCAGCTTGTGGCTTTGGCTACCGAAACCGGGGGCCGCTATCAGGATGGCGTGGGGTATGGCTGGCACAATCTGGCAATGCTGCTCGATGCGTTGGGGCGGTTTCCGGAAGCGGACGCAGCCATCCGCGAGGCCATCGCGATTCGCACAAAATTGTACGGACCAAATCACCCGCTGACGGCCGCGTCGGATGCGGTGTTGAGCCATGTTCTGACGCGGCTGGGCAGGTTCGATGAAGCCAAGGCGCTGGCCATTCCGGCGCTGGCGCAGGAGATGAAGAGCTTGGGCCCGCGGAATTTGGATACGGCCTATGCGCAGGACTGCCTGGCCGCCGTGCTGCTGGCTCAAGGCGATGCCGCACAAGCCCGGCGGTTGTTTGAAGCCGCGCATCAGGCGCGGACGAACGTTGTCGGACCGGCCCATATGGTGGTGGCCCTAAGCTCGATGAACCTGGGTAGGCTCGATCGCGCCGTGGGTGATTTGCGCGCAGCAGGGGATGAGTTTCAACGGGCTCTGGAGATTCGCCAGCGTGTGTTCGGCCCGAGCGGCGTTTTCAGCGCGGAGGCGGAAATTGCGCTAGCGGAGGTTTTCATCGAAGAGGCAAATTTCGTGCGTGCGGAGGATCTGGCCAAGCAGGCGCTGGCTGCCGATCGGGCCGGCTATCCGGCGCGGCACATCGCCATCGGCGCGGCTGAGAGCGCGCTCGGCTGGGCTTACCTGCAACATGGGCGCAACAACGAAGCGCGCCCTTTGCTCGAAGACGCCTATGCCATCGCGCAGGGCGCTTATGGAGCGGAGCATCCGGAAACCGCGCGCGCCGCGATAAGGTTGGCTGCTTGCCTGATGGCGTCCGGCGCTAAGGCGCGGGCGGGCGACTTGGTGGCGATGGCCGGGCCCGTATTGGATGGCTCTCTCGATCCGACGTGGCACGTTGAACGGCGGACTCTCGACTCGCTCCGGCAATCGCTACGGCTCTATAAAGGGCCGGCCTGAGATGCGCAGCGTTCCCCGGCTTTTGACCGGCGCTCCCCGTTGCTCGGATCCTTGTGGTGCGTTACACTCGCAGTCGAGCGCTATTGGTCCCAACCTTACCGGCTTCAGAGGCGTTGACATGACTAAGACAAGTCCCATTCATCCCTCCGATCTTCTGGGTTTTAGCCGTCTGGCGGTTAGCGCCACCGCGGGACTAGTGGATGTTGTAGAGGCGATGCACCTCAACATCTCACGGAGCCCCGGAATTCTGGATACACCATTACAGGGTTCCACCAGCGGCATTACGGGGCTGGTTTATAAGAGCATCCGCGCGGCAACCGGGTTGGTGGGAACCGGAATCGATGCCCTGCTCTCTCCGCTAATACCCCTGCTAGGGGAGAGGCATTCGCCGCCCGGACGCGAGGCTGTGCTGGCGGCGCTGAACGGCGTGATGGGCGACTACCTGGCCGCGACCGGAAATCCGCTGGCCATCTCCATGAGTCTGCGCCAGAGCGGCAAGACACTAATTCTCGAACGCCCTGCTTTGGCGCGCGCGATTCCTCAGCCAAGCGGAAAGCTGGTGGTATTGGCGCACGGCCTATGCATGAGCGATCTGCAATGGACCCGCAAGGGGCACAACCATGGAGCGGCCCTGGCTCGCGACTTGGGATACACTCCGGTTTATCTGCACTACAACAGCGGGCTGCATATCTCCACCAACGGACGACGCTTCGCCGATTTACTCGAGACGCTGGTCGAGCAATGGCCCGTGCCGCTCGAAGAAATCGCGATGATCGGCCACAGCATGGGTGGCATGCTGGCGCGCAGTGCGCATCACTATGGCTTCGCGGCGGGGTACCGCTGGCCGCGCTATCTGCGCCAGATCTTCTTCCTCGGCACGCCGCACCACGGCACGCCGCTGGAGCGCGGAGGGAACTGGGTAAACGCTGTCTTTGGGTTAAGTCCGTACACCGCCGCGCTCGCCCGTCTGGGCCGCATTCGCAGTGCGGGAGTCACGGACCTGGGCCACGGCAACCTTGTGGACGACGATTGGACCGGGCGCGATCGCTTCCGCCCCTCTGGGGACTTTCGCTGCGCGTTGCCCCTACCGGACAAGGTAAGGTGTTACGCGATGGCGGCTTCCACCAGCCAAAGAGCGTGCGGTTTCGCCAGTCTGCTCGGAGATGGGTTGGTGCCCGTAGAGAGCGCCTTGGGCCGCCACAAAGATCCGCAGCGAACCTTGGCATTCGCTAAATCCCGGCAGTGGGTTGGTTATGGGCTGAGTCATTTTGACCTGCTCAATGCGCCCGCCGTGTACCAGCAGATCAAACAGTGGATGGCGCTTTGACGTATGGCATTCCAGCGCGGGTCCCCGGATGGGCAGTCTTTGGCGATCCGGCGGAGCCCGTTAGGGCGTCTCTCATCCTGGTCTCCAGACAGGCGCTATATCGCCGCCGGCTACGGCGGTGAAGAGCTCCTTTTTTTTGACCTGAAAACCCGCGCTTGGACCACCTTGACCCACGGTAGGGCTTTCAGCACGGTCAGGTGGTCCCGCGATAGCCGCTACGCGCGTCCAAGACGCCTTTGGTGGTACTGAGCAGCCGATCCCACAATCCGACCTTACGGGTTTCGTCCTTGCAGGTATCACGCATTCACCGAGCTCGTACCGGGCGGGTGCTCAAAAGAAACCGCTTCCTGACGGTCGCGGCTCTGTAAGGAGCGGTTTCCTCAGCCGGTGATCCCCAAAAATGTTAAGCACCCCATCCACCCGTTACAATGAGGGCGTGGCCGACACCAGCGCACCACCCAATCCTGTCCTGCCTTTCGAGGCCTGCCTCGACGAACTCGAAAAGGTCGTCAAGGAACTGGAGACCGGCGACCTGCCTCTGGAACGCTCGCTGGAACTCTTCGAAAAAGGTATGCGCCTTAGCGAAACCTGCCGCAAGCAATTGGAGGAGGCGGAAACCCGCGTCGAAATGCTGATCCGCAAGGAAGGCAAAATCCTGCCCGAGCCTTTCCGTCCCGAGAAAGCATGAGCCTTCGCGACTACCTCGCTCAACAGCAGCAATTAGTCGACGCGCACCTCGATCGCCTGGCGCCGCCGGAAACGCAGGCGCCCGAAACCATCCATCGCGCCATGCGCTATAGCCTCTTTGCGGGAGGCAAGCGCTTCCGCCCCATTCTGTGTCTGGAAGCGGTGCGCGCCTGCGGGCAGGAACCTGCCCCCCCCCACTTCACGGCCGCTTGCGCGCTCGAATTCATCCATACTTATTCGCTGATCCACGACGATCTTCCCGCGCTAGATAACGACGATTACCGCCGCGGCAAGCTCACCTCCCACAAAGTCTTCGGCGAGGCTATGGCTATTCTGGCGGGCGATTCGCTGCTCACGCTGGCTTTTGAAGTCCTGGCCGCCATGAACAGCGTCTCCGCCGACCGCAAATCGCGCATGATCGCCGAACTGGCTTCCGCCGCGGGCACCGTCGGCGGCATGATCGCGGGGCAAGTGGCGGACCTCGAAGGCGAAGGCGAACCTCCCACTGCGCCGCTGCTCGAATCCATTCATCGCGCCAAGACCGGCGCCCTGCTGCGCGCCAGTCTGCGCCTGGGAGCCATCTCCGCGGGCGCGGACGATTCGCAATACGACGCGCTCTCCCGCTACGGCGAGCACATCGGCCTGGCCTTTCAGATCGTGGACGATATTCTCGATGTGGAGGAGTCTTCCGAAGCTCTCGGCAAGACCGCCGGCAAGGACGCCCAGCAGCATAAGATCACGTTTCCGGCGGTGTATGGCGTGGAGGAATCGCGCCGCATGGCGGCCCTCGAGTGCCAGCGCGCGCACGAAACGCTCGCTCCGTTCGGCGCGCATGCCGGTCATCTGCACGAGCTGGCCGACCTAATCGTGCATCGCAAATCATGAAGCTGCGTCTCGACCGTCTGCTGGTGGAACGCGGCAAGGCCGAGTCGCGCGAAAAGGCGCAGGCGTTGATTATGGCGGGCGCGGTGCTGGTGAATGGCCAGAAGGCCGCAAAATCCGGCCAGCCGGTGGATTCCGAAAGCCGCCTCGAGATCCTGGCGCAGCCGCCGTTTGTGAGCCGCGGCGGAGTGAAGCTGGATGCCGCCATCGCGCACTTCGGCATCCCTGTCGCCGGCCGCGTGTGTCTCGATATCGGCGCATCCACCGGCGGATTCACCGACTGCCTGCTGCAGCATGGCGCGGCGCGCGTGCACGCCGTGGATGTGGGCGCGGGACAGCTAGATTGGAAAATTCGCAGCCATCCGCGCGTGGTGGTGCATGAAAAACTCAACGCGCGCTATCTGCGCGCCGAAGATATCGGCGAGCCGATCGGCCTGGCCGTCTGCGACGTCAGCTTCATTTCCGCCACCCTTATTCTGCCGGCCATAGTCCCGCTGTTACAATCGGACGGCGAACTAGTTATACTTGTCAAACCGCAGTTCGAAGTTGGCAGAGGTCAAGTGGGCAAGGGAGGAATCGTGCGCGAACCGGAGTTGCAGCAAGCCGCCTGCCGCCGCGTGGAAGACGCGGCACGGCATTTGGGATTCGGAACTTCGCTCATCGAGAGCCCCATTCTGGGCGCCGAAGGAAATCGGGAATTCCTGCTGTATGCCCACCAGTAATCCACCATCCACCACCCACCAGCCACCACCCACTATTCACACCGTAGGTGTGATCTCCAAGCCCGCCGTGCCCGCCGCGGCCGATGTGGTCCCCAAGCTGCTGGCCTGGCTGGAAGCGCGCGGCATTCGCGTGCGCTATGACGAACGCACCGCCGTCTACGCCGCGCGTCGCGATGGTCTGCCGCGCGACGCTGTGCCCGAAGGCTGCGATCTGGTCATCGTGCTGGGTGGCGACGGCACGCTGCTCTCCGCCGCGCGCGCCATCGGCGGCCGGCAAATCCCGCTGTTCGCCGTCAACCTGGGCGGCCTGGGATTCCTTACTGCCATCACCATCGACGAGCTATATCCCGAACTCGAGCGCGCCCTGCGCGGCGAGCATCGCATCGGCCGCCGCAAGCTGCTGCACGCCGAGGTGCGCCGCGAGGGTGTGGTCGTCTCGCGCTACGAAGCGCTCAACGATGTGGTGCTCACCAAGGCAGCCATCGCCCGCATCATCGATCTGGATACCTATGTCGATCGCCAGTTCGTGTGCGCGTACAAGGCCGACGGACTGATCGTCTCTACGCCCACGGGATCCACCGCGTATTCGCTCTCGGCCGGCGGCCCCATCATTTTTCCCTCCGTGCCCACCATCTGCCTTACGCCCATCTGTCCGCACATGCTCACGTACCGGCCCGTGCTGGTTTCGGAATCGAGCGAGATCGAAGTGTGCTGCCGCGGCGAGGATTCCTCGGTGTTTCTCACCATCGACGGCCAGATCGGTGAACCGCTGAAGAAAGACGATTGCGTGGTCTGCCGCAGTTCCGAGTACGCGCTGCACCTGATTCGCCCGCCGCGCATGATGTTCTTCGACGTGCTGCGCCAGAAGTTGAAGTGGGGCGAGCGTTGAAGCGCCTGTCGCTCACCGCCTGGATCTTCATCGGCATGGCCGCCGGCGTGGCTTTGGGAGCGTTGGCCCCCGGCGTGGCGCGGCAGCTTGGCCCCATCAGCGCCATCTTTCTGCGGCTCATCCGCTCCATCATCGCGCCCCTGATTTTCGGCACGCTGGTGTACGGCATCGCGGGCAGCGGCGGCGACCTGAAACGCATGGGCCGCATCGGCGTGAAGGCCATCGTCTACTTTGAAATCGTGACCACGTTTGCGCTGTTTCTGGGACTCGCCGCAGTGAACGTGGTGCGTCCGGGCGCGGGCATGCATTTGACGCAAACTTCCACCGAGGCCGCGCTGACTCATGAGCCGCCCTCCGCCGCTTCCACGATCGAGCATGTTTTCCCGTCCAGCATTATCGATGCCATGGCGCGCGGCGATGTGCTTGAAATCGTGGTGTTCGCCTTCCTGTTCGGCGCGGCGTGTGCGGCGGTGGGCGCGAAAGCCAAGCCCGTGGTGGCATTCTGCGAATCGCTCGCTGAAGTGATGTTCCGCTACACGCGCTATGTGATGTATCTGGCGCCGTTCGGCGTGGGCGCGGCGCTGGCAGTGACCGTGGGCAACAAGGGTTTCGCGGTGCTGTTCGGATTGGGCAAGCTCATCCTGACCATGTACATGGCGCAGGTGCTGTTCGTCGTGCTGGTGCTGGGCGCGGTGGTGCTTCTGGTGCGCATTCCGGTGGGCGCATTCTATCGCGCCGTGCGCGAGCCGTTCCTGATTGCCTTTTCCACCGCCTCGAGCGAAGCTGCCCTACCGCTGGCGCTCGAAAACATGGAGCAGTTCGGCGTGCCGAAACATATTGTGGCCTTCGTGATTCCCACCGGTTACAGCTTCAATCTGGATGGCAGTACGCTGTATCTCTCACTGGCCTCTGTGTTCGTGGCGCAGGCCGCGGGAGTGAACTTATCGTTCGGCCAGCAACTGCTCATGATGCTGACCCTGATGCTGACCAGCAAAGGCGTAGCCGGAGTCCCGCGCGCAGCGCTGGTGATTCTGGCGGGCACGCTTTCGACATTCCGTCTGCCGATGGAAGGCGTGGCCGTGTTGCTAGGCATCGACGCCCTGATGGATATGGCGCGTACGTCGGTGAATGTGGTGGGCAACTGTTTGGCGAGCGCGGTAGTGGCGCGCTGGGAAGGTGAAGCGTAGCGGGCTCCGTCTGCGCACCGTGCTCGAAGCCGGCAGGCCACCAAAAACGATGGCCTGCCCCACGGCTGAATCCGCTGCTCTTACGGCTTACTTCAACGCCGCAGCGGCTTCTTCGATCATCGTGGCTTCCGTCTCCAGCACCTTACCCACGCGCACAATCTGCGCATCGGCTTCCGCCCAATGCTTCTGCTCGATGGCTTCGCGTACTCCCGGCAAGGTCTTCACGCCGTAACCCGTGTAAAGACCGGGCGCGTAAATCTGATGCTGGAACCACGGGCGGCCGGGCAAGCCATCAGGCAGTGTCAAACCGCGCTCGGTGCGGATGAGCTTTGCATTCGCGGCTTCCAGGCCCGGCTGATCGAGCTTGGCTTTCTTTTCGGCTTTATCGTAGTCCTCGGCGGCGCGGGTGAGCGCGGCCAGGCCGTTTTCGAGCGGCGCGAAATTCAAAAACGGCGGCTCGGTCTGGACCGGCGGCGGCACCAGCGTCTTGCGCGGATCGGCGATGGCGCTGAATAGCCCTTCCTCGATCTCCTTGTTGCGTTCGTGGATCTCATCGTGCTCCGTCTTCCAGAGCTTCTGCACTTCGTCGACGTAGCGCTTCACTGTGTCGGCGAAAGCGGTGAAATCGTAAGGCAACAGGTCGGCATCGGCAAAGCGCATCATAGCCGAGCCGGCGGTTTGCGCCAGCGCGCGGCCATAGATGAAATCGCCATCGGCGAAATGCGTGTACCAATAGAAATCGTCGTAGACGGAGTGATAGATGCCGCCGCCATCTTCGCCGCCGAAAGCCAGGTTCAGCGAAGCGACACCCAGGTGATCGATAAACACTGTGTAATCCGATCCCGAACCCAGCGCGCCGATGCGCAGGTCGGAACGTTTGCGGACCTCATCCTTCTCCGCGGCCGGCGCGCGCTCGATGCGCTGAAGCTCATCGCGCTTCCACACCGTAATCTTCTTTTCCGGATCTTCGACGTCGCGCGCCACGCCATTGATGAATTTTTCGAGCGAGTGCGATCCGGACATACCCAGGAACCCGCGGCCGTTGCCATCGGAGTTGATGTACAGGGCCGCATGCGCGCGCAACTCCGGATCGTGTTCTTCGGCCCATTCGGTGGAACCCAGCAGCCCTTCTTCCTCGCCGTCCCACACGCAATAGACGATGGTGCGCTTGGGTTTCCAGCCTTGCTTCTGTAATTCCGCGAAGGCGCGTGCTTCTTCCATCAATGCCACGGCGCCCGAAACGGGATCTTCGGCGCCGTTCACCCAGGCATCGTGATGATTGCCGCGAATGATCCACTCGCTCGGATATTGCGCGCCGCGAATCTTGGCGATCACGTCGTAGATGGTCTTCGTATCCCAATTGAAGGCCAGTTTCAGATGCACGCGCGCCGGTCCGGGGCCGAGGCGGTAGGTGATTGGCAACGCGCCACGCCATGCCTCCGGCGCGACAGGGCCGGTGAGCGCCGCCAGCAACGGCTGGGCATCGCCATACGAAATGGGCAGCACCGGAATCTTGGTGAGCGTCTCCGCGTCTTTAAGAGCTAATCGTTTCGCGCCAGCGGATGCGCCGACGCCAGGCGTCAACGGATCGCCAGGATAGATGGGCATATCCATCACGCTGCCGCGCTGCACGCCATCGCGCGGCCGGTAGGGACCTTGCGGATACACTTCGCCCGCGAAGTAACCGTCTTCACGCGGATCGGAATAAATGATGCAGCCGATGGCGCCGTGCTCCGCCGCGACTTTGGGCTTGATGCCGCGCCACGAACCGCCGTAACGCGAGATCACGATCGCGCCCTTCACCGAAACTCCCAGGCGGTCGAGTTGCTCGTAGTCGGCGGGCACGCCGTAGTTCACGTAAACCAGCGGCGCGGTCACATCTCCATCGATCGAGTAGGCGTTGTAGGTGGGCAGTTGTTCATCGTGCTGGCCGGAAGTGGGGTCGCCGGGCACGGTGGGCTCCATCAGCTTGGCCGTGAAATGCTCGGGCGCAACCAGTTCTACTTCACGCGTCTTGGGCGTAGGAAAGAGCACATCGAACGTCTCGATATGCGCATCCAGGCCCCACTCTTTGAATTTCCCCAGGATCCATTCGGCGTTGTCTTTGTCGTACGGCGAGCCGACGTGGTGCGGGCGCGCGGAGAGACGCTGCATGTAATCGTGCAGGTTTTGGGGGCTGGGAATCGCGCGGAACATCACTTCCCAATCGTGCTCCGTGCGCGCCGATTGCGGAGCGTAGCCGCGCAGGGTGGGAGCGTCGGCGGCGGGCGCCAGCGCGGCGGTGGCCATGAGGGCCAAACAGGTCAACTGCGGGATTTTCTTCATTGGTAGATTTTAGCGCGGTCCTGACCTAAGCCAGCCCGTTTCGAAATTCCCCTTTCAAACCGTGCGTGCCGTTTTCCGGCACACGGCTTAACGATGATCTTCTAGGTGTGGCTTGCGCCGGGTATTTCACCGTGCCCATCAACTTATGCAGTCCCATACCGTGGAACTGAGCGCCGGTAAATGGAGCCCATCTTGTTGAACTCCCGGTCGGCATTCCCCGTCCGGAAATAGTTCCCCCAGCCGCGAAGCACGGGCGTCAGCTTCGCGATGATCTGCTTCACTTCCTTCCCGCTTTGCCGCTTGCTGGTCAACTCTCGCACGCGATCGCGAAGTTTCTTCGTCGCCTTCGGACTGGGCCACCGCTGCATGAAATACCAACGGGGATTCCGCGGAATGCTCCGCCTCTTACGTATCGTGCATCCCAGGAATACGAAGCCCTCTTTCCCACGCCTCAAGTCCACCAACCCCGTCTTCACCGGATGCAGCGTCAGGCCCAGCCGGCTCATCACCAGTCCGGTCCGCCGAAGCGCTTCCCTCGCTGCCGATGCCGAGCGGCACATCGCCACCAGGTCATCGGCGTATCGGAACAGCACTCCAAGCTGGCTACATCGCGCCGCCCAGATCCGATCCAATTTAGTCAGGTAGATGTTGGCCAACAGCGGCGAGCCTGCCGGACTTGCACCAATCACGTATTTCCGTGATACACTAAAACATGTGAAGGTTGCCAAACACAGGAATGTCACGCTCAGCCTTCCGGAACCCCTGCTGCGGCGGTTTCGCATTTACGCGGCTACGCGCAATCAGTCAATGACCAGCCTGGTTGTCGAATCCATTCGCAGAATGATCGAACAGGATTTTGACGCGGACCGCGCCGCGCGGCGTTTCCTGGCGCGGATCGAGAGCGCTCCGGATCGAGGCACTGGCGGTGTGATCCGGTGGACGCGGGACGAACTTCATGAGCGTTGAGTTCGTGGACACCAATGTGTTCGTCTATGCGCACGATCGCAGCGCCGGTCGAAAGCACCAACAATCCGTAAGGCTTCTCCGGCGCCTCACGGAAGAAGGCAACGGAGCGCTCAGCATTCAAGTGCTGTCCGAGTTCTATGTTACGGCTACGAAGAAGCTGGGAATGACGAGCCAGGAGGCCGAAGAAGTCCTGGTGGATCTCGGCGGCTGGATCATCCATCGGCCGGCGCACGCCGATTTACTGAGAGCGGCGCGCCTTCAGCGCCGGCATGGTGTCTCCTGGTGGGACGCGATGATTCTCAATAGCGCCGCGGAACTGGGATGCCGCGTCCTCTGGACCGAAGACCTATCCGACGGCCAACGCTATGGGCATGTGACGGCGCGAAATCCTCTCCGCGCTTAAGGCGAGCCACACGATTTCCCGCTCTGCCATACTTCTGATCCACTGTCCCGACCGCCGCGGCATCGTAGCCGGGATCTCCAGTTTTCTTTATGCGCAGGGCGCCAATATCCTGCATGCCGACGAGCATCAGGATAACGACCTGGGGCTGTTCTTCATGCGCATCGAGTGGGACCTGGAAGGCTTCGCGCTCGACGCTGCCGCATTCCGCCGCGAATTCCAGCCGCTGGCAGCCGGATTCGAGATGCAATGGGAGCTGGCTTATTCCGCGGCGCGTCCGGCGATAGCCATTTTTGTTTCGCGCGCGCAACATTGCCTGCTGGACCTGCTTTACCGGCATGCGATCGGGGAATTGGCCTGCGACATTCCGCTGGTGATCGGCAACCATCCGGATGCACAATCGCTCGCCGGATTCTACGGAGTCCCGTTTCACCACATTCCGGCGGAGGCCGGCAATCGCGCCGAAGCGGAAGCGCGGCAGCTCGCGCTGCTTGCCGAACACCACGTGGAGTTGATCGTACTCGCGCGTTACATGCAGGTGCTCTCGCCCGAATTCGTGGCGCGCTATCCGCAGCGGATTATCAACGTGCATCATTCGTTTCTGCCGGCCTTCAGCGGCGCGCGGCCGTATCACGCGGCGTATCAGCGCGGCGTGAAACTGATCGGCGCCACCAGCCATTTTGTGACGGAGATACTGGACGACGGTCCCATCATCGAGCAGGATGTAGTGCGCATTACGCACCGCGACCAGGTACGGGATCTGATTCAGAAGGGGCGCGATCTGGAGCGAGTAGTGTTATCGCGCGCCGTGCGCTGGTATCTGGAGCGCAGGATTCTGCACTATGCGGGCAAAACGGTGATTTTCGACTGATCTACTTCAGCCCCGTCACGATGTGTGCCAAAGCCGGCGCCGCTGGGCGGAGTGACCAGGCTGATCACCCCCCTCATGAGTGTCCGTTGACACACCCCATGCCAAGAAGGACAATAAGCTCTGAATAACGATTTCGCGCTCCATCGCACGAAAACACAAAAGGAGTAATCAATGGCTCAAATCGATCTTGCCAAAGAAACGACTGTCCAACACGCTTTGGACAGCCTCCATCAAGCCGGAGTGCCGTCCCGTTACGGCAACTACATCGGCGGCCGCTGGACCCCGCCTCTGCATGGCCGGTACTTCACCAGCCATAGCCCCATCGACACCACGCCGCTCTGCGAATTCGCCAAATCCACGCCCGACGACGTGGAGAGAGCCCTCGACGCCGCGCATGCCGCCAAGGACCACTGGGCCCGCACGTCCCCCGCCGAGCGCGCCGCCATCCTTCTGCGTGTCGCCGAGCGCATGGAGGACAACCTGGAGCTGCTGGCCCTCGCCGAAACCCTCGACAACGGCAAGCCCATTCGCGAAACGCGCAACGCCGATGTGCCGCTGGCCATCGATCATTTCCGCTATTTCGCCGCCTGCATCCGCGCCGAGGAAGGCGCCGTCAGCGAGGTGGACGAGGACACCATCGCCTATCATTTCAAGGAGCCCATGGGCGTGGTCGGCCAGATCATTCCCTGGAATTTCCCGCTGCTGATGGCCGCCTGGAAACTGGCGCCTGCCATCGGCGCCGGCAATTGCGTGGTCATCAAGCCGGCTTCCAATACGCCGCTCAGCCTGGCCATCTTCGCCGAGTTGACCCACGATATCCTGCCGCCCGGCGTGCTCAACGTGATCACCGGACCCGGCGGCGAAATCGGCAAGGCGCTGGCTTCTAATAAGCGCATCGCCAAGATCGCGTTCACCGGCGAAACCGTCACGGGCCGCCTCATCATGCAATACGCTTCCGAGCCCATCATTCCGCAGACTCTCGAATTAGGCGGCAAATCGCCCAACATCTTCTTCGCCGACGTGATGGATCACAACGACGATTTCCTCGACAAAGCGCTCGAAGGATTCGCTCTCTATTGCTTCAATAAAGGCGAAGTCTGCACCTGCCCGTCGCGCGTCCTGATCCAGGAATCCATTTACGATAAGTTCCTCGAAATGGCCGTCGCGCGCGTGCGCAAGATCAAGGTCGGCAACCCGTTGGACCCCGCCACCATGATGGGTCCGCAGGTCTCCGCCGATCAGATGCACAAGATCCTCGACTATGTGCGCACCGGCAAGGAAGAAGGCGCCACCTGCGTCACTGGCGGCGCGCGCGCGGAACTGCCCGGCGATCTCGCCCATGGCTACTTCCTGCAGCCCACCGTTTTCACCGGCCATAACAAGATGCGCATCTTCCAGGAGGAGATTTTCGGCCCGGTGGTTTCGGTGACGAAATTCAAGACTCTCGATGACGCCATCGCCATCGGCAACGATACGGTCTATGGCTTAGGCGCGGGCGTCTGGTCGCGCAACATCAACAACTGCTACCGCGTGGGCCGCGCCATCAAGGCCGGCCGCTGCTGGACGAACTGCTATCACGTCTATCCCGCGGGGGCCGCGTTCGGAGGTTACAAGGAGTCCGGCTTCGGCCGTGAGACTCACAAGCAGATGCTGGAGCATTATCAGCAAACCAAGAATCTGCTGGTGAGCTACGGCACGAAGGCCATGGGATTCTTCTAGTGGGATAGGCCTCCCGGCCTGTCCTTCGGCGGGTGCGTAACAGTTTGGGGGATTCCGGGCCAAGGAGACCGCTTCCTCACGGTCGCGGCTCTGCAGATCGGGCGAAATCGACACGGCTCTACTGAGCCGCGACCGTCAGGGAGTGGTTTCCCTGAGACTGTTAAGCACCCCGTTCGGCCTGTCCCGCCTCGCATGCTATCCTGATTAGAGACCCAACCGACCCCCGACGGAGAGATGGCCGAGTGGTTGAAGGCGCACGCTTGGAAAGCGTGTATAGGGGAAACTCTATCCAGGGTTCGAATCCCTGTCTCTCCGCCATTCTATTAGCGATGGCGCCGTGCCCCGCGGCGGCCGTTAACCATGGCTTTCGATACGCTCCCACGATAGGTTAAACCAGACTGCATCCGGACCGTTTTCCGCAGGATCGGCTATGATACAGGAAGACTCCCATGCATGCAGGGGAAAATGTGACGCGCCTGCTGAAGGACTGGCGCGCCGGTGACTCACTCGCTCTGGATCAACTGGTCCCGATCGTCTACGAATCGCTGCGCACCATTGCCGGCCGCTGCCTGCGTTCCGAAAACCCCAATACGCTATCCGCCACTGTCCTGGTGCACGAAGCCTATCTCCGGCTGATGAACGTGGATGTGGATTGGAACAATCGTGTGCACTTTTACGCCGTTTCGGCCCGCGTTATGCGCCGCATCTTGATTGATCATGCACGCGACCAAAGCCGCCTCAAACGGGGCGGAAGCGCGCCTGTAACCCTGGATACCGCCGTGCTCGTCGGCGCATCGCAGCCGCGGGCTTTGCTGGAGTTGGATGACGCCCTGAGCCGCCTGGCCGAGCGCGATCCCCGCAAGAGCGAGATCGTGGAACTCTTGTTCTTCGGCGGCATGACTTATGACGAAGTCGGCGAGGTGCTGGGCATCTCCAAAGCGACCGTGGACCGGGAACTGCGGCTGGCGAAAGCGTGGCTGCACCGCGAACTGACGTGATCGAGGCGCGCTTTTGACACCGCAACCCGCCGCCGATCGCTGGAAACGCCTGGAGGCGCTGTTCAATGAGGCTCTCGAACGCACCGCCACCGCTCGCGCCGCCTTCCTGGAGCACGCCTGCGCCGGTGACGAAGCACTAAGGCTCGAACTCGAAGACCTGTTGCGTCACACCGACGCTACCCTTTCCGACTTCCGCCAGCCTTTGCACGATGCCATGCGTCAGGTTTCCGCGGAAGGCCGGCGCATCGGTCCCTTCCGCTTGGTGCGCTTGCTCTCCGAGGGCGGCATGGGTGCGGTCTATTTGGCGGAACGCGCGGACAATGAGTACACCCAGCAGGTCGCCATTAAACTCATGCGCACGGGGCTCGGCCACGATCCCGCCATGTTTCGCCGCTTCCGCACCGAGCGTCAGATCCTGGCCGATCTGAATCATCCCTACATCGCCCGCCTGCTCGATGGCGGCACCACGCCCGAAGGTTGGCCATACCTGGTAATGGAGTTTATCGACGGCTCCCCCATCGATCTATATTGCGCGGCGCACCAACTCACCATTGACGGCCGGTTGCAGTTGTTTCTGAAGGTGTGCGCCGCGGTCGAATATGCGCACCTGAACCGTGTCATTCATCGCGACCTGAAACCCGCCAACATTCTGGTCTCGGCAAACGGCACGCCGAAGCTGTTGGATTTCGGAATCGCCAAACTTTGGGAACCGGAATCCGCGGAAAGCGGCTCGCCTACTCATCAGACCGGCCGCTTCATGACGCCCGCCTACGCCAGCCCCGAACAGATGCGCGGCGAGCCCCTGACCCAAGCGACCGATATCTACTCCCTCGGTACCGTGCTTTACCAACTCATTACGGGAAACCGTCCCGTCGCGCGCGGGCCGAGCACTCCGATTGAGTTGGACCGCCTGATCTCGGACCCTCAGCCGCCTGTGGCCCTGGCAGGCCAGCCAATGCCGCCCGGGCTGGACCGTATCGTCGAAACCGCGCTGCGCCACAATCCCACCGAACGCTATCGCTCCGTGGTGGAATTCTCCGATGCCCTCCGCGCCTACCTGAACGCCCGCGACCCTAGCCGCCCGCACGCTCTTTCCCTTTCCCGCGCCCGGATCGCACTGGTGGCGCTCCTGCTAATGCTGTCCTGCGGCGTCGCGGTCCTCTATTTTCTGCGCCGCAATCCGCCCGCGGCCGACTTCAATTCCATGAAGATGACCCGCCTGACCACCCGCGGCGATGTTGCCGGCGCCGCTGTCTCAGCGGATGGAAGGTTCGTCGCATACACGGTGAACGGCGAGACCCAGGGAGGCATCTGGCTGGCGCAGCCCGCCGCCAACTCCGAATTGCGCATGCTGGGTCCGGAACCGGCCCCCTACCGTTCCCTGCGGTTTTCGTCCGATGGAGATTTTCTTTATTATTTGCGCCCCGATGCCGACTCGCCCGCCACCCTCTATCGTTTGCCCATCCTCGGCGGCGGCGCGCGGCCGGTCTATCCCGGCGCCGGGAACGAAGTCGCGCTGGCCCCGGATGGTAAACAGTTCGCCTCCCTGCGCATCGACCCCGTACGCGGCCAGGCTACCGTCACCGTGGCCGCTCTCGATGGAACCGCCGCGCGTACCGTTGCCGTGCGCCGCCGCCCCGCCTACTTCGCGCCGCACGGCATCGCCTGGTCCCCGGACAGCCGCTCCATCGCCTGCTTTGGCGGCGACGCTTCCTTCTATACGCCCGAAGCATTCCGCATCGTCACCATTGATGCCGCCAGCGGACGTCAACGCGTGTTGACGTCCAAAGCCTGGGAGTCCTATGGCGCCATCTCCTGGCCCGCCGATGGACGCGGCCTCATCGTGAGCGCCAGCGATGAGTATGAGGACGGCTACCAAATCTGGCGCGTCGATGATCCCAGCGGCGAGACCCGGCGCGTGACCAACGACCTTGGAAATTACCTGTCCGTGGCTTGCACCCGCGATGCCCGTACCATCGTGGCCGTGGATGCCCAAAAGCCCACGCGCATTTGGGTCGCTTCTCTGTCCGATCCGGATCGCGCCGCTCCCGCCTCGCCCCCCGATATCCGCGGCGCGGGAAACGTGGCCTGGAGCGCCCAGGGAGACATCCTTTACACCGCCTCCCATGGCGGTGCCCGCACCATCTGGCGCGCCGGCCTCGACGGCGCGTCTGCCCGTGAGTTGACCAGCTCTCCCGGTTTCAAAGACGAAGTCGCCGCCACCCCGGATGGCCGTTACGTGCTCTATTCCTCCGGCGGGAAAATCTGGCGTGTCGACGCCGATGGCAGCCACCCCCGGCAGCTCACCCATGGCGCCCTCGATGTCCACCCGTCCGCTTCCCCCGATAGCCGTTCCGTCGTCTACGGCTCCTTCCCCGTATGGTCCCCCGCCATCGGCGGCAAGCCCGAAGTTTGGCGCGTTTCCATCGATGGCGAAGCCGCCGCGCCGCTCGTGGATCACGCCAGTTCCATGCCCCAAGTGTCTCCCGACGGCAATTCGCTCGCCTACTTGAGGGACAATCCTGGCACCCCTCCCGACGGCATCGCCATTGGGCCGTTCGCCGGCGGCCAGCCCCAGCGCGTCTTCGATATTCCCTTGCAGGTCGTTCAATGGGCGCCCGACGGACGCAGCCTGATCTTCCAGAAATCCGCGCACGGCGTCGGCAATCTTTGGCGTCAGCCGGTCGCCGGCGGCGCACCCACCCAGTTGACCCATTTCACTACCGACGAAATCTTCAGTTTCGCGGTGCGGCGCGATGGCCGGCTGGCCATCCTGCGCGGACACTCCCTCAACGACGTGGTCTCCATCCGCGACGCGCACTAAAGCGCACTAGCCCAAAAACTTTTTTGTGAACCATGAGGCGATCCGTCGCGCATTGCCGCTTTGGGAGTGAACGCAATTTGGACATCCCAAATGCGAAATAAAATGACCGGAGAAAACTAAAATGACGCTCACTCAATTCGCTTATCGCACCCTTCGTACCGCCGCCACGGCAACCCTGTGTCTCGGCGTCGCCATCACCGCCTTCGCCGCCAAGAATCCTCTGAATGAACCGAACGGCCTGGCCGTCGATAGCAAGGGGAACCTCTATGTCGCCAACAGCGGAGGCAACAACATTGTGGTGTTCAACTCCAAGTATCAATACTTGCCCGCCAAAACCATCACGCTGGGCATCGATCATCCCACCGGCGTGGCGCTCGACCCGCTGGGCAACGTCTGGGTCGCGAACTATCTCCAGGGCGAGGGCAGTATTACCGAGTACGCCAACGGACAACAGGTCTCGAGCGGCACCATTACCGAGGGCGTCGACTCGGCGCTCGCCATCGCAGTGGATGGCTCCGGAAACATCTGGGCACAGAACAATAACAGTTATGTCGATGTGTACACGCAGCCGGTGCTGGGGGTAGGCTCGCCGATATTGGCGCAAACCTTCAATGTGACCGGCCCGCTTTATGGCATTTCGGTGTGGGAGAATACGATCGCACTGGGCACTGCGTCGTCTTTCGGCGTAGACTTCGGCAACGCATTCACCACCATGCAGAAGGGCTTGTTCGAGGGCGCGGCCAATGCCTCGAACGATTCCGGGCTCTCCATCGCGGCCGACCATCAAGGCGGCTTCTACATGGGTAACCTGGATGGATCCGTCAACCATATCCTTGGCGTCAACGAGAAACTCTTCGTGCAGTTGACCTACGAGCCGGCGGGCACGGCGGTGGATCCGGTAAACGAGCGTGTGTACTTTTCCTGCTTTCAGTGCAACTACATCCAAGCGTACAGCACGACCACCGGCCAGCTCTTGGAAACCATCCAGTAACTACCTTTGGCGCAACCCCTTCAGCGAACGGCGGACAAGAACTTTGTCCGCCGTTCTGCAGTGCTGGCGCGTTCTGTTGCCCAACGCAAAGAGCCACCCTGTCCGGAGCCCGCCGCACCGGAAGGCGCCATTGGTCAAGTGGACCGCCTGGTTCGCAACCTCGACATGAAGGATGACCTGCAGAAGGCGATCGGCCGATGAGCGCCACGGCAGGCGCCAGTCCACGTCGGGCAATTTCGGGCAATGTGCCACGGGATCGCTGGCATCCATGGCATCTCCGGCAACTTGCAATCTGCAACTTGCGGAGCGAAAAGGACCAGTAATGTTTCGAATCCCCGTCTCTCCGCCAAACTATCGAAAACAAATCGGTAATGTCCAGGAAGCGACGGTGACGGTGATTTTTCGTCTAGACGGAACCGGTGCGCGGGCTTATGGTGTCGGCCACAGGCCTCGCAGTAACTCCTGAAACCCCGGGTTGTCGCGCAGCGGGTCGTACCTGGGGTCAACCTGGAGGCTAGTCACAAGGTTGGAATGCTCTGAGTAAGCTTTTTGCAGGAGAGCGATGGCCTGATCTTTCCGCCCGGTGCCGATGTAGGCGAAAATCGACGCTTGGGTCCGATCGTGCAGTTGGGGGGCAAGCTGTCCAAATTTCACAAGAGCATGTTGGGCTTGTGCTGGTCGGCCCCACTGTCCGTAAAGATACGCCTTCTCCGCCCAGATCCCCGGCGCATCGCCGGTACCCTGCCCGCCCTCGATTTCTTCCAGAGCTTCCTGGAACTTACCCTCTTTCAACAATGCATAGAACGCAAATGTTCGCGCGAGGGCAAACCGGGGGTCCATGCTGAGCACGGCGCGGCACTCCGCGATGGCTCGATCGTACTGCCGCGAGTAGTACAAGATGGTGCCACGATCCGTGGCAATGATCAGCGACAGCGGATCGAGTCCCCCGGGTTCTCTGACGGAGATTAGCACCGGCGCAGGCGATGTTTGGGGCCTCAATTCCCTTGGCCAAATCTTCCAGTACAACTTTGCCGGGCCACAATGGATACAAATTGCAGGCTCTCTGCATCAGATCACGGTGGGCGTGAACGACGTGTGGGGTCTTGACGATGCCGGTAATGCCTACCGGTACGAAGGCGCCGCCGGTTTTGTCATGATTGTCGGGGGCGGGTTCACTCAAATCGTGGCTGGCGGAAATGGGGTCTGGGGAATCGTTAACCCGGCCGTGTATCCAAACACAACCATCCTCCGCCTCGACCCTAACGTCCAAACCGCCGTCGCCGTGCCGGGCGTCCTTACACAGATCGCGAGCGGGTATGGAGCCGGCGTCTGGGGGGTCAATTCTGCCGATGAAGTCTTTACATTTGTCCGGTAGTAGGCATCGCACGACCGGTCTGGCTCCCAAGCTCGGGTAATCGGGCGGCCGAAAGGCCACACTCATTTTTCCGGGTGTGGCCTTTCGGGGCGGGAACATGAAAATACCATTCCGCAAAATACCATTTCCGCGCCGGCCTTGCGCCAAGTCCACTGCGGCGAAAACGATCATGTCAGTTCCAAAGTCTTGAAAAAGCGGAGCACTATATGAAGTCCAGTCAATTTGCGCGCCCCACAAACGGTATGGCGCATAGCCAACCGAGGATAAAATGTAAGGAATTCGTCGAAGCGGGCCACGGGCGGCAAAGCTAGGGCCAATGAACGCCGAATGAACGTCGAGGCGCAGGGCGTCGCGCCCCCGCGCTGCGTCCGCGCTAAAATAGAATCACCTCCCCACTGAAGCCCGATAGAAGGAAGGCCATGCCGGAAAACCCGTTCGTCCATCTGCACTGCCACACCGATTACTCCATGCTCGATGGAGCCTGCGAAATCGGCCAGCTTATGGACACCGTCGTCGAACAGAAAATGCCCGCCGTGGCCGTGACCGATCATGGCAACCTGTTCGGCGCCGTGCAGTTCTATAACACCGCCAAGGCCAAGGGCGTGCATCCGGTTATCGGCTGCGAAGTGTATGTCTCGCAGCAGGGACTCAAAACGCGCAACGATACCGACCGCTACAATCACCTGATCCTGCTCTGCGAAAATCAGGAAGGCTATCGCAACCTCATCAACCTGGTTTCCACGGCCTATCTGGAGGGCTTCTACTACAAGCCGCGCATCGATAAAGACCTGCTCGCGCAGCACTCGAAAGGCCTGATCGGCATGTCCGCCTGCCTGCGCGGCGACATCCCCGAAATTCTGCTCGCCGACCGCTATGACGAAGCCCGCCGCACCGCGCACACTTACGCGGATATGTTCGGCAAGAACAATTTCTTTCTCGAAATTCAGGATCATCATCTGGAACAGGATAAGCGCCTGATCCCCGCCATTCATCGGCTTTCCGCTGAAACCGGCCTGCCGCTGGTGGCCACCAACGACGCGCACTATTTGCGCCGCGACGACGCGCGCGCGCACGAAATCCTGCTCTGCATCCAGACCGGCAAGACCATGAGCGATACGTCGCGCATGCGTTGGAATACGCCCGATTTCTATCTGAAATCGCGCGCCGAGATGATGCAGTTATTCGGCGAACTGGAAGATTCGCTCGACCGCACCTGGGAGATTGCGCAGCGCTGCCACGTGAATCTGGAAAAGATCAAGGAGCCGTTTCCGAAATTCGAAGTGCCCGCCGAACATTCGACCGACACTTATTTCGAATTCATCGCGCGGCAGGGATTCGAATCGCGACGGCCGCGCCTGGAAGCTCTGCGCGCCGCGGGACGGCTGAAACACGATCTGCCGGAATACATCGAACGCCTGGATCGCGAAATCCAGATGATCCAGAAGATGCAGTTCTCCGGTTACTTCCTGATTGTTTGGGACTTCATCCGCTTCGCCAAACAGAAATCCATTCCGGTGGGTCCGGGACGCGGTTCGGCGGCGGGCAGTTTGGTCGGCTACGCCATGGGCATCACCGATATCGATCCGCTCGAATATGGCCTGCTGTTCGAGCGCTTCCTGAACCCGGAGCGCATCAGCATGCCGGATATCGATATCGATTTCTGCATGAACCGGCGCGGCGAAGTGATTCAGTACGTCACGGAAAAGTACGGGCGCGAGCAGGTAGCCCAGATCATCACGTTCAATACCATGGCTACGCGCGCCGCGATTAAAGACGTGGGCCGCGTGCTGGATATGAGCTTCGCCGACGTAGAACGACTTACTAAGTTGGTGCCCAACGTTCTGAATATCTCGCTCAGCGACGCCATGAAAGCGGAGCCGGGCTTCGGCGAGCTGGAACGCAAAGATCCCCGGGTGACCGAGATTCTGCAAGTCGCACTGCGCCTGGAGGGCATGGCGCGCAACTGCTCGGTGCATGCGGCCGGCGTGGTCATTTCGCCGCAGCCGCTGAAGGAACTCGTCCCGCTCTACCGCACTAACCGGGAGGAAATTGTCACCCAGTTCGATATGAACGGACTGGAGAAGTTGCAGCTTCTGAAGATGGACTTCCTGGGCCTGACTACGCTCACGCTGATCGACGACGCGCTGAAGATGATCGAGAAGCGGCACGGTGTGCGGCTGGTGCCCGAAGATCTGGCGCTCGACGATCCGGCCACTTACGAGATTTTCTCAAAGGCGCTGACCAGCGGCATTTTCCAGTTTGAATCGCCCGGCATGCGCGATATCTTGCGGCGCTATCATCCCAGCCGCATCGAAGATCTTACGGCGCTGAACGCGCTTTATCGCCCTGGTCCGATTCAAGGCGGCATGGTGGACGATTTTATCGAGCGCAAGCAGGGGCGCAGGGCGGTCACCTACGACCTGCCCGAGCTGAAAGCGCTGCTCGAAGAGACTTATGGCGTCATCGTCTATCAGGAACAAGTGATGCAGATATCCAACGTCCTGGCCGGTTACTCGCTGGGAGAGGCCGATATTCTGCGGCGGGCGATGGGCAAGAAGAAGGCGGAGGAGATGGCCGCGCAACGCCAGCGATTTATCAAGGGTGCGCTGGAGCGCGGCTTCCCGCAAAAGAAGATCGAAAAGATCTTCGACCTGATGGAACAGTTCGCGGGATACGGTTTTAATAAGTCACACTCCGCGGCTTATGCCTATCTTGCCTATGTTACGGCCTATCTGAAAGCGCACTATCCGGTGGACTTCATGGCCGCGCTGCTCACATCTGAGACTGGAAACACGGCGAAGGTGGTGAAGTATATCAACGAGTGCCGCGAGATGGGCATCACAGTGCTGCAGCCGGATGTGAACGCCAGCGATTGGAACTTCACGCCGGACGATTCCGCTCCAAACGGCAAAGGCATCCGATTCGGATTGGGCGCCGTGAAGAACCTCGGGCCTAACGCCGTGGAAGCTATAAGAGTGGCGCGCGAAAAGATCGGCCGTTTCCTTTCCATCTATGAATTCTGCGAGAAAGTCGATCTGAGTTCCATCAACCGGCGTATGATCGAAAGTTTGATCCGCGCGGGCGCCATGGATTCGCTGGAAGGCACGCGCGCGCAGTTATTCGCGGCAGTGGAAAGCGCCATGGAAGCCGGCCAGCGCGTCTGGCGCGACCGCGAGTGCGGTCAGGGCGGGTTGTTCGGCGAGTTGCTGGCCGATGAAGCGCCCGTCGAGAAGCCGCTGCCGCAAGTGCCCGATTGGACCGGCCGCGAGAAGCTGCAAGGCGAAAAGGAGATGCTGGGTTACTATGTGACCGGCCATCCGCTGGATTATTACGAAGATAAGATACGCGAGTTAGCCACGCACGATACGGGCAGTCTGGAAGGCTTGGAAAAGGGCGCTGAGGTAGCGTTGTGCGGCGTACTGACCAGTATCCAGCGCAAGCGGAACAGGGAGCAGAAGCCATGGGCTGCGCTGCAGATTGAAGACCGCACGGGCTCGGTGGATGGCATGGTGTTCGCCACCAGTTATGAGCGGCTGGCGAACCTGGTGGTGGAAGATCAAGCCGTGTTGGTGAAGGGACTGGTGCTGCCCGAAGAGAATGCGCCGCCTAAGATCTCGGTGCAGGATATTCAGCCGCTCGAAACCGCGCGCGTGAATCTGCCGTCGCTGATTTCGATCCGCGTATGGTTGGGCCGCAACGGCGTGGCGGATAAGCCGGCCGCATTGCGCGATCTATTTCAAACCAAGCCGGGTGAAGCGCAGGTGCGGCTGCGGTTGGAGATGCCGCGCGATTTCTCCGTGATCCTGGATGTGCCCACCAAGGTGCGTCCCGACCGTGAGTTCCGCGCCGCGCTGGAAAAAATCTGCGGGCCGGATTGCGTGGAAGTGCTGGCGGGTTGATGCGAGAATAGGACAGGATGACGCTTGAAGCATTGGGCGAGAAGAAGCGCGCCGCCATTCTCGAAATTGCCGCCAGACACGGCGTGCGGCGGGTACGTGTGTTTGGTTCCTTTGCGCGGGGCGATGCACGTACCGACAGCGATCTCGATCTGCTGATCGAAGCCGGCCCGCACCCCCCCCCCTGGTTCCCGGGAGGACTGCTGGCCGACCTGGAAGAGGAGTTAGGACGAAGAGTAGATGTAGCCGAGGAGATCACGCTCGATCCACGGATTCGGACGCGCGTTCTTCGGGAGGCAGTTCCCCTGTGAAGGACGACCGGTTATACATCGATCACGTTCTCGAATGCATTGCGCGCATCGATCGTTATTGCCAAGGCGGCGAGCGGGCGTTTCGCGAGTCGGAATTGATCCAAGACGCCGTACTGCGAAATCTCCAAACCCTTGCCGCATCGACGCAACGCATCGGCCAGGAGATCAAAGAGCTTCATCCCGAGGTCGATTGGAGGGCCATAGCGGGATTCAGAAATGTCCTGGTCCACGATTACCTCGGAGTCAATCTGGACCGTGTCTGGGAGATTATTGCGAAGCATCTGCCGGTCTTGAGATCGCAAATGCAAGCAATCAAGCAAGCGACCGATGCACACGATTGAGGCGCGCCGGTGGAGTTCACCGAGCCGGCGCTGCACGGAGCGCCAGTCGCCAACTGCCCGGCCACTTGCGCATGATTAGTTCCGCCAGATTCAGCGCCACGGCTAGCGCCAGCAGATACGGCCACAGGTCGAGCGTCGCCGGAATGGTGCGGCCTGCGGTATCGAAAACGGTATTCAACGGCGGATTGTAGCGTCCTCCAGTGGCATCGGCTACCTGGTGGAGCAATTGATCGTTCGATCCGTACTCCCGCATTTCATCTTCCTGCCTGTAGAAACCGACCTCCGGGAAAGTGCGGGATTCGACGAGCGGGCGCACGCGGAACAAGCCTTGCCGGTCGCCGATCGCCAGCACCGCGCGATAGTGGCCTGCGGCGATCTTCGATACCTTCAGCGGCGATTGGAAGCCGCTCGGTCCGAACGCATAGATATCGGGAATCGCGTCAGGTTCGGCTTCGCCGCGACTTAGTCGATAGTCGACCGTCAGCTCATTGGAGGCCCTATCCAACTCGGCGGCCGCTTCCGTGGATTCGGCGCGCGGCAGCAGGTCGCGGAAGATGTTGGCCCAGAGTTTGTCGAACCCAGCCCACGTTACCCAACTCGCGGCCCAGCGGTTCTTGGCGTCCGACGTGAACACGGCCGCGCGGCCCAGGCCATATTGCCAGCGCACCAGCAATGGATCTTCGGCGCCGGCGCGCAGAATCAGGTCCGAAGTAGGACGAGCCAGAAAGCGCACGTAGCCGCGCAAGGGCGGCGCAGTTTCGATTCCCACATCGTCGAGGATCTCGGCGCGATTGATCACCTCGGGACGCACTTCTTTCTCTACCGCCGTCGAGCCGGTATGCTCCTTCACATCCCGCAGCACGATCTGTTCGAGTCCGGACGGATCGTTTAGAAAATAAGAATTGCCCTGCGCAAGCTGCGCGACTTTTTCGAGGAATGCGCGGTTCACATCCTGTCCCAGCCCGACGGTCGAGATGGTGACATGATTGGCCACGGCATCCTTAGATAGCGTCATACTGTCGCCTTCTTCCGAGATACCGTCCGTCAATAGCACGATGTGTTTGTAAATCGCCTTCGACGCGAGGATCTTATGGTAGGCCTCGGTCAGGGCGGGAGCGATCTGCGTGCCCCCATCGGGTGTGATACCTGAGATCAGGCGCTCGATGGAAGTGCGATCGTCGGCGCGGCGCAAGGGCACCGACCACTGGAACGAGTTATCGAAAATCAGCACGCCCACCTGATCGATGGGGCGCAGATTCTCGACCACGCCGACGGCCGCCTGCCGCGCCAAGTCCATCTTCTTGCCTTCCATGGAAGAAGATTTGTCGATGATGAGGACCACGGCGGTGCCTTCCGGCGTACGCGGCGGCGCGAGCTTGGCGGGCAGCGTGAGCTCGAGCGGGTCCTCCTGTTTTGCATCGACGTAAACATTGCGGTCGCCGCCGATCCACAACAGGCCGCCGCCTTGTTTCACGAAGGTCTGGAGCGCGGTCTGGCGCGGCAACGGAACGCTGTGAATGTCCCAGTTATTGAAAATCACTAATTGATAACCATCCAGCTTTTCGGGCGGGCCGGCGGGTGCGCGCTCCACATCGAATTGATTGGCCGCGAGGGTGCGCATCAGATGCTCTTCGGCGCTGGGAGGGTCGTTGGTGACAAGCAGAGCGCGCGGGCGCCGCAGGGTCAGTGCGTTATCAAAATGCGCTTCGCCCAAGTTTTGAGCGGCGATGCGCCCCGCCAGTTGGATGGCGCCGGTGGCGCTGACGGTGGCGTGCGCGCGGAACTGATTCACTCCCGCGCTAAGGTTCACGCGGCTGGCGCCCAGCGGCTTGTTCTCGGCGTTCATCTCCACGGTGGCCTCCACGGCGCGCGGAGAATCGAGGGTAATGTCGATGGGAAAGCGCTCGCCGCTGAAGACCTGCGCGGGCATGCTCACCGACTCGAGCACCAGGCTGGGCCGCGGCTGGCCCGCCAGCGGGATGACATCGATAGGCACGCCGCGCTGCTGGGCCTGCCAGATGGCGCGCGTCACGCTGCCGAGATTTTCGTTGCCGTCGCTGATAAGAAGCACGCGCGGCACCAGCCCGGCAGGCAGCGTGGCCAGGCCTTCGCGCACGGCGGCTTCCAGATTCGTAGCGTGGGAATCCTGTCCGGGCGCGTATGCCAGTTTCCAAGCCTTGGCAGTGCGCTCGGCGGGCGCAGGATCGCGCGGCGCGCGGGCGAAGGGCAGCACTTTGGTCCAGTTACGGCCGCGCCCGCGCTCCACGGAAGTGGCCGTAACGGACGCGGCGTCCAGATCCTGACGCGAGACGCTGGCCGAGGTGTCCACCAGGATAGCCACGGCGGCGCGGGATTCATAAAAAGTCATGCGGGGCTCGGCGAGCGCCAGCATTATGGCGGCCAGCATCACGGCTTTCATCACCAGGCCGGCGCGCGATGCGGTGGAGCGCCATTCCCAAGCCGCCCACGCAATGGGCGCCAGCGTCAGCGGAACGAGCCATGCATGCGCAAAGCTCATGAGGCCTTCCTCATGGCGATGGGACGGCGCGCCACGCTAGCCGCGCGGCGGCGGAAGCGGCCGTAGAGAATCCACTCGGCGAGCAGTCCCGCGCCGCCGGCTAACGCGAGCCATCGCCAAAGGTCGGTGGCTTCACCGGCCAGCGCCGAGAACTTGGGAATGCCGCGCCGCGTTTCCGGCGGGACTATCCATTTGGATTCCCAAAGCTGCGGCAAAGTGAGCGAGTAAACATTCTCGCGGTCGCCCGCCAGCACACGCACGGCGCCGGGCGTACCGCTGAAGAATTCGAGCGACTGGCCACGCAGCGTGAAGGGCACGGCGCTGCCATCGTCGCGCAGCACGCGCACGCCGCGGGGCTCGACATCCGCATCCAGGGCGACTTTCACGGTCCCCACGCTGCCCGCGGTTAACTCCCAGCGCCGGAAGATTTCGGGCGCTATCCAGCGCAGCAGGTTGGCATAGAGCAACGGCGTGGATAATTCATAGCGCATGGGCGAGAGCGCCGGATGAAATCCCAACACCACGATCTTGGGCTTGCCGGGGCGCGCCACCATCACGGGTCCCTCGGCCACCTCGGCGATCTTCAAATCGTCCGGCGCCGCTTCGAAGACCGACGCAGAGTCGATACGCAAATCCCGCGCGCGCAGGCCAGCCCCCAAGGGATGATCGGCCAACCAGTGAGTGAGCAGCGCGTCCGTCACACGCGTACGCACGGAAATGGGAGAACCGGCCGGCGGATCGATCCAGATGGAATCGGCCTGGGGCGGCGCGGATGGACGGAAGCGATCGACGATCACCAGCGCAGCGCTGTCGCGCGGGTTGTATTCCGCGGGAGAGCGAAAGGCCGCGATGACGCGCGGGTTGGCGGCTAGGACGGGACGCAGCAGGTCCGGCTCCGCGGAATACACGGTGACGTGCAATTCGGGTTGCGCGGGCAATTGCAGGGTGACGCGATCGTCCGCGGGGAACGCGTCATGCGGCAGAATCTGAGCTTGTAGAAATCCGGCGGTGCGGCCGCGAAATTGAAAGCTGGTTTCGCGATCGGCTCCCGGCGCGAGCAGCAGGCGTTGGGAGCCGGCTGGCAGGCGTCCGGGGCCCTCTAGGGAAGGGCCGAAAGTGAGCGCCAGCGTGATGGCGTGCGATACCGTGCCGTAGTTGCGCACCGAGACGTAGATCTCCCACACGTCCGGATCGTTTGGAGAGCGGCGCACACCGATGCGGCGCAGGCCGCAGTTTTCGATGGCGTCAGGTACACTCAGGAAACGAAGATTAGGTAAGCCCAGCTTGCCTTGATCCGTGCCGGCCAATTTGGCTGGCCCCACGAAGACCACTTCGCCGGCGCGGCGTCCGCTTTGCTGCTGAATCTGCCGCGCGAAGGACAGGGCGGGGCCGAGGCTCAGGGCCGTCGATCCAGGCGTGGATTGCGCGATGGCTTCCTCGATCTTTTTGCGATCGGGTTCGAAGGCGGTGGCGGGGGTGGTGAGAGCATCGGCGCGCACCAGCATGATGCGGTCGCCGGCGGGGACTGCGCGGACATAGGCGCGCGCCCGCGCGCGAGCCAAATCCATCAGGGTGCGGGTGGATGTATGGGCTGCCATCCACGCGGAGGTATCCAGGATCAGCACATGATCGCGCGGGGCCGCGGCGGGAGCGCCCAAGCGCAATTGCGCGATGGCCAGCAACAGCAGCGCGATGCTGACAAGCTGCAGCACGAGAGAGAGAGGCTGCTGGATGCGGCGGCGGCGCGTGGTGACGGTGGGCTGCGCGGCGGCCGTCCAGAAGCGCAATGTGGAGACCACCAGTTTGCGGCGCGAGCGGTCGAGCAGATAGAGCGCCAGGGTCACCGCGGCGACACCGCCGAACACCGCCAGGAACTGCCCGAGGGTGAGATTCAGCAGGTGCATGGCTGGGGCCGCGCTCCGCTCGGCGGGGCTGGGGGCTGGAGGCGAGGGGCGATACTGTTCACCTTAGCGGGGCAGACCATCGCCTTTCGTGGTCTGCCGCCTTTGGCGGCGTGGCAGACGACACAAACCGATCGTCTGCCCCACCAGGTTCCGGGTGACCGTGGGGCGGGCAATTTTTCGAGAGCGTCCCGCATCAGGCTACCCCTTGGGCACGCATGAGCGGCCCGAATATGACGTCTTCCAGCGGCTGGGCCGTCGAGATTCCGGCATAACGGCCGCTGTTGCGCAAGGCCAGCCTGCGGATGGCGGCGGCGTATTCGTCGAATGCTTCGGTATAGCGGGCGCGCGCCGCGGGATCCACCTGCATTTTCAAGTGGACGCCGGTCTCCGCGTCTTCAAGTTCGAGCTCGCCATCCCAGGGCGGTGTGCGATCCTGCTCCGACCAGACCTGCAACAGATTCACCTCATGGCCGAAATCCGCCAGATATTGCAGCGCGCGTTCGCAACCCTGGTCGTCCAGAAAATCGGAAATCACCATGACCAAACCACGCTGCGGGTAGCGCGTGATGAACTCGCGCAGCACGGCGTGAAAATCAGTTCGGCCGGAGGTTTCCATGGCGCCCAGCGCATCCAGCACGGGGCCGAAGCGATGGCGCCCGCCGGTGCACAAGACCCGGCGTCCCAAGGCGTTCGAGAAGGGCAGCAATTCGATGCCGTCCAGGCGCACCATGCCCACGTAACAAAGAGCGCCCGCGAGGCGGCGCGCGTAATCGAACTTGCCGGCGGTGCGCATGGAAGCGCTGGTATCGATCAGCATGCGCACGGGCACGCGCGGCTCGACCTGAAACATCTTCAGGAAGAGTTTCTCCAGGCGCAGGTAGGCGCGCCAGTTGACGGCCCGCAGATCGTCGCCATAATGGAAACTGCGATGATCGAGAAACTCCTGGCCGGCGCCGGCGAAGCGCGACGGATTGTGGCCGCCCACCAGTCCGGGCAGCGATTTTTGCCAGCGCAAAGCCAGCCTTTCCAGTTTCTCCAGGAATTCGCGATCGAGAATGGGCGCGGAATTCATGTTACGGCGGCGGGTTTAGGCAACTGCGTGTTGGGTGACTTCCTGGACGATGGCGTTCAGGATCTTTTCGGGCGTCTCGCCGTCGGCATGCGCATCGAAATTTAAAATAATGCGGTGACGCAGCACCGCGTGCGCCACGTGCTCGACATCTTCCATGGCGAGATGGCAGCGGCCGCGCATCAGCGCGAGCACGCGTCCGCATTCGACCAGCGCCTGCGCGCCGCGCGGCGAGCTTCCATAGCGGATATACTTGCGCGCCATTTCGTGCGCTTCTTTTTGCTCCGGTTGGGTGGCCATCACCAGTTGGATGGCGTACTCCTGCACGTGCGGCGCAACCAGCACCTCGCGGCACACCCCGCGCACCTGCATAATGGCTTCGCGGTCAAGCACCGCGGTCACATGCACTTCTTCGCTTTGAATGGTGCGCTCCACGATGCGGTTGAGCTCCTCGCGTGTGGGGTACGTCACCAGGATCTTCATGAGGAAGCGGTCGAGCTGCGCTTCGGGAAGCGGATAGGTGCCTTCCATCTCGATGGGATTCTGAGTGGCCATCACCAGAAACGGAGCTTCGATTTCGTGCGTAGTGACGCCGCTGGTGACGGTGCGCTCCTGCATGGCTTCGAGCAGCGCGGATTGGGTCTTGGGCGTGGCGCGGTTGATCTCGTCGGCCAATACCAGGTTCGCGAAAATGGGACCTGGCTGAAAGCGCAGGAACTTGCCACCATGGTCGGCGGTTTCGATGATCATGCCGCCTACGATGTCGGCGGGCATCAGGTCGGGCGTGAATTGAATGCGGGAGTATTTCAATTGCAGGGCGCGGGCGAGCGTGCGCAGGAGCGTGGTCTTGCCCAGACCCGGCACGCCTTCGAGCAATACGTGGCCGGCAGCGAGCAGGCAGATGAGAACGCCTTCGACCACATCGTCCTGACCGACGATAATTTTGGCGATTTCGCTGCGAACGCGCGCCAGCCGTTCCACGGCGATTTGGAGAGCGGCTTCGGTGCTCACTCTATTATTGTAGAGCACCAGGCGTGGGTTGGATGGTTGGGTTCCACACGGCGGTACGCGCGCAAGCCGTATTGTCTGGCCGATGCCATACACAGGCGAGGCATGGCGGCATTTACTTCACTTCGACGGCGGGTATGCCGGCGTCGCGCACCGCTTTATTAAAGGCCGGCAAGTCTGCTTCGAAGAGTGACTTTAACTTCTGCAACTCGGCGTTCGATTGGGTGACCAGGTCTTCGAAGACTTGCTGTTCCTGGCGGGTGGGTGCGGTATCGCTGTCCTCTATGTCACCCTTGAGCGCCGCAAGTTTATTGTTCAACTTGATGGGAAAGTTCAGTGCGTCTTCCCCGGCCTTGAGCTTCGCCTGATAGAGTGCTTCTTCGATCGAAACCAGCTTCTGGTCGAGGGATTTGGCGGCGGCCGAAACCTTATCTTCCTTCTCATAGCGGGCGAGCTGTTTCTTGGCCTCGCGGATCTGGATGACGGCTTGATTAACGGCGCTCAGCTTGTCGCGAATCTGCAGCGCCAGGGCGAGCTGCGCGGCGTAATCTTCGGGCTTGGTCTTGAGCCGCGGATCGGGCAGAACGGTGAAGGTCTGGGTCTCGGTGATTCCGCCGATAGTGAGCTTTGCGCTGTATTTGCCGGGGGCGGCGACGGGTCCATCCACGTTGCCGGCCACATGATAAGGCCGGGGAATTTTGTGGCATCTGCATAGCGCAGATTCCAGACGAAGCGGTTGAGGCCTGGCTCGGTGGGTAGCTTGTCCGACTGCTTGGGAGGCGCGTAGGCGGCTTCTTCGGGATCTGACGGGCCTTCGTTTTTCTTTTCCTCATTTGTGAATTTCTTGAGGGATTTGCCGTCGGAGTCGAGGATTTCGAGAGTGACCGCTCCCTCACGGTCGCGGCTCGGTACGTCGCGGCTCGGTGGGGCGAGCGAATAATAGATGGCGACGCCGGCGGCGGGATTTTGTCCCAATGACCGGCCGGGTGGAATCTCGGAGCCATCGACCCCGCGGACGGCGTCTTTCGGCTGGAATAAGTGGACTTGCTCTTTCAAGACGGCGGGCGATAACTGGTAGAGCAGCGGCACATCGTCGAGTATCCAAAACGCGCGGCCCTGCGTCGAGACGACTAACTCCCGCTCGCGTTTGTGAAACGCCAGGTCGGTGATGGGAACCACGGGTAGGTTTAACTGGAACGGCTGCCAGTCCGCGCCGCCGTTGAACGAAATGTACAAGCCGGTTTCCGTTCCGGCGACTAACAAACCGGGATGGTTGGGATCTTCACGGACGACGCGTGTGAAGGAATGATCGGGGATTCCGCGATCGATGGCCGTCCAGGTATTGCCGCTATCGTGAGTGACAAACAGGTACGGACGGAAATCGTCCCACTTATACATGGTGGCGGCCACATAGGCGGTTTGAGCGTCGTGCGGGGAAGCTTCGATGGAGTTGATTTGAATCCATTCGGGCATGGCTTTGGGAGTGACATTCGACCAATGTTGGCCGCCGTCGCGCGTAACCTGCACTAAACCGTCGTCGGAACCGGACCAGATCAGTCCTTTCTGGAGCGGCGATTCGGCGACGGTAAAGATCGTATCGTAATACTCGACGCCGCTATTATCCTTGGTGATTTCGCCGCCGGCGGGGCCTTGTTTCGAGCGATCGTTCCGTGTGAGATCGGGACTGACGGGTCGCCAGCTATGTCCCTCGTCAGTGGTCTCGAACAGGATGTTACCGCCCGCCCATAACTTGGCGGGATCGTGCAGAGAGAACAGCAGCGGGAAATTCCACTGGAAGCGGTACTTCATGCCTTCCGCGCCATAACCCATGGGATTATCGGGCCACACGCCGATGCTGCGGGTTTGATCGGTGGAGTGATCGTAGCGCGTGAGATAGCCATCGTAGGAGCCGGCGTAAACGATTTGGGAATTGCGCGGATCGGGCGCCAACCAGCCGCTTTCGCCGCCGCCCGCGTTATACCAATCGCGCTCGCCGATGCCGCCTTGCGTGCCGCGGCTCGATATGCGCACGGTGCTGTTATCCTGTTGCGCGCCGTAGACGTGATAGGGATAGTCGTTATCGAGCGCCACGCGGTAGAACTGCGCGGTGGGCTGATTGTTTTCGGTGGACCAGGTGCGGCCGCCGTTAGTGGAGATGGTAGCGCCGCCATCGTCGCTTTCGATCATGCGGTCGGGATCGTTGGGCGCGATCCAGAGGCCGTGCCGGTCGCCATGCGGGGCTTTTATCAAAGTGAACGCATGGCCGCCATCGACCGACTTCCACATGGAGGTGTTTAGGACGTAGACGGTCTCGGCGCTTTTGGGATCGGCGAAAATATGGGAGTAATACCAGGCGCGCTGGCGAAGGGTATTTTCGGAATTGGTCTTCTGCCATTTCTTGCCGCCATCATCGCTGCGATAGACGCCCCCTTCGGCGGCTTCCACGATGGTCCAGACGCGCTCGGGATTGGCGGGCGAAATGGCCACGCCGATGCGGCCGAGCGTGCCCTTGGGAAGGCCTTCGTTGCGGGTGATTTCGGTCCAGGTGTCGCCGCCGTCGGTGGATTGAAACAGGCCGCTGCCGGGGCCGCCGCTTTCGAAAGTCCAAGGCTTGCGGCGGACCTGCCAGAGGGTGGCATAGATGAGGCTGGGATTGGACGGGTCCATGGCAAGATCCACCGCGCCGGTATCGCGGTCGCGGAAAAGTACGCGCTGCCAGGTTTTGCCACCATCCTTCGAACGGTAGACGCCGCGCTCGTCGTTGGGTCCGAAGAGATGGCCGAGGGCGGCGACGAAGACGATATCGGGATTGCGGGGATGGATGACAATGCGACCAATGTGGTAGGTGTCGGCGAGACCCATGTGTTTCCATGTTTTGCCGCTATCGACGGATTTGTAGACGCCGTCGCCATTGGCAGCATTGCCGCGCACGCAGGCTTCACCCATGCCGGCGTAGATGACGTTGGGGTCGGATTCGGAGACAGCCAGCGCGCCCACCGAGCCGGAGTGGAGTTGGCCATCGGAGACGGGGAGCCAGGTTGCTCCGGAATCCGTGGTCTTCCAAATACCGCCGCCGGTGGCGCCGAAGTAATAGGTGGCGGGCTGGGTAGTGATGCCGGCAACGGCGACAGCGCGTCCGCCGCGGAAGGGGCCGATCTGGCGGTACTTGAGCGGCTTGAGGGCGTTGAAGTCTACTTGGGCGGACAGGAGGCCGAGCGATAGGAGACAGAGGGGAAGGCTACGCATGGTTGGTCAATGATACATCATGGCATGGCGCGACATTACAGAGCCGCGACCGTTAGGGAGCGGTTTCCCCCATCATGAGCAGGGCCGGTTTGGACAGGCCGGGAGGCCTGTCCTACTTCAGATACTTTATAAACAAGACTTCGTTGCCCTTCTCGCTGTAGATCAACTCGTCCACCAGGTTGCGCGTCAGCAGGATGCCGAAACCTCCGGGGCGCACGCCCTGTCCGGCGCGGACCTCCAGGTGACGGGCCGGTTCATCCGGCGGGTTGGCGACGGCGGCATGCGGGATGGAATCGAACGAGAAGCCTTTGCCGGGGTCCTGAATCAGGTAGACGATGGCGCGGGAGGTGCGGATATAGGTGACCTGGACGCGCTTCTCCGGGTCGGATTCGCCGCCGTGCTCGATGGCGTTCATCAGCAATTCCCGGAAGGCCGCGGCGATGTTATCGCGCTCGTGCTCCGGAAAATCCATTTCCATTTCGTGCACGAACTGCGCCAGGCGGTTGGCGGTTTCCATCTTGCAGCGCAGACGGAGGCTGATCCATGCCGGACTCGCCGAGAGCACCTCGATATCGTCCTGCCAGTGGGGCGTCTCGACGGCCTGCGCGATCATATCGGCCAACGATGTGGGCGAGAAGGGCTTGCTGAAATAGGCGAAGGCCTGGTCGCGGAGGGCGCTGACGATGCTGCCGGGCGTGCTGTCGGCGGTCATCACCATCACTTTCGCGGCGGGGCGGATCTCGCGGATGCGGCGCAACAATTCCAGGCCGTCCATACCCGGCATGCGGATATCGGTGAGCACCAGATCGTAGGAACGTTCCTGGACGCGGGCGAGGCCGGCCAGGCCGTCATAGGCGCTATCGATGCGCCACTGGGGACCTTGCAGCACGGCGGCAATCAATTCATGGATGGCGGGATCGTCGTCCACGATCAGCAGGGTGTGGGCGCGCGTGCGGGTACCACCAACGTAGTCGTCTGCCATAGCCCTTAGGGAGCGTGTTTCCAGTCTAGCAGGCTGGGAAGTAGGACAGGCCTCCCGGCCTGTCCAGGGCAGGCCACCCCGGTCCGATTGGCGAGCGAAGCTCGGCCGTTGCGCGGGCCTACGAGGCCCGCGCAGGCTACGAGCCCGCCCCACAGGGCGCCGCACAATGTAGAAGCAAGCTTGGACAGGCCAGGAGGCCTGTCCTACCTTACGTTCCAGCCTTCTACTTGGACGGCGGGAGGCTTCTGGCCAGCGCCGGCGGCACGATAAACGGCGGCCACCGTGCGCTTTTCGCCAGGCATCAGCGGGAAGTAATTGTCCTCCCAGATCACCGGTAGGATTTCGGCTTCCTCGCGCACGTCTTCTTCATCGCGCCTGACGGTCTTCACCATCAGATGCACCGCGAAGGCCAGGTGACGCGAAGGATTCTCCACCGTTACCCTTGTGATCCCGTCGTCGCCCTTCACTTCCGATTCCGCCGAGTATCGCAATTCCACCGGCGGCAGGTTATTGAGCGCCGTATAGTCCGCGAAGCTCTTCTCGGGCGTGTAGTACCACGTGGATTGGTCCCAATCCAGATCGTCCGGCTTGGTCGAAAGCCAGTAGAAATTCGTGCTTACTGTCTTACCCGCGCCGTCTTCCAAAGCCAGGCGCACAAAGTAAGTGGACGATAACCCATCGATCGCCGGAATCGTGAACACGCGCGTGGAGCTATCTTCGGCCGCATCCAGCGGCGCGTCTTTCGCGAACTTCTGCGTCATATCGAGGTTATAAACCCAGGCGCGCGCCTTCATCCCCGGATGCGCTTCGTAGAAGGAGTTCACCACCACCACCGACCCATCGTCATAACTATATTGAATGTGCAGCGGTTCGTTGGCTTTCTTGGCGCCGAAGTAAGAACCGCCCGGCCGCAGATAGAAATCGTACAGGTGCCAGATCATGGATGGCCATGCATTGTTCAGCATCCACTGAATCACGCCGGTGGACGTATACTTATTGCGCCCAAAGGCCTCGAACATGGCGCGATGCGCTTCGTACTCCATCACCTGCGCCTTGCGCGCGAATTCCTCCACGCCGCTCGACGGGCCATAGCGCGCATCGAGCGCGGTGGTGAAATTCTTCAGATCTTTGAACGCGCCGCCGCCCGCATGATAGTCCCACCACGTGTTGACGGGCCACAAATGATCTTCGGGCAGCATCTTGCGCAGGGTCTCAATGGGCGGAATCGCGGGCCCCGGACCGGTTTCCGTGTTGAACCCGTGCGCGCCGCCGCGCGTCTTATCCAGATACCAATAATCCGGCGGCACCCAATCGTATGGGCCGGTCATCTTCACGCCCGTCTTACCGCTCACCTCGGTAGGGCGCTCGGTAGCCGACGATTCGAACGGATTGGGCCAGTCCAACTCCTTCACAATATCGATGTATTTCTTCTCGACCTCGGCCACCGGCGGATTATCGCTGCCGTTCATCCAATTGAAGATCGACGGGTGGCCGCGCAAACGCCGGATCTGGTCGCGCAGCGACGCGGCGGCGATGGAATGGTCTTCGTCCTTCCAGTTGGCCCAGCGTTCCCAGTGATCGCAGCAGCACCAGCCGGCCGTCACCAGGATGCCCATTTGATCGGTCAGATCGAAGAAATGCTCGTCTTCGAGCTTGCCTTCCAGGCGCACGGCGTTCAGGTTCATGTCGCGCACATACTTCAGCTCGGCTTCCTGCTTCTCGGGCGAGGACCGCAGCATCATGTCGAAGGTGTAACCCGCGCCGCGAATCAAAATGTTCTTGCCGTTGATGCGGAAGACCCGGTGATCCTTCTCGTCGAGAATGGAAGTCACTTCGCGAATGCCGAATCGCGTGGCGCTTTCGTCGGACAGCGCGCCGCCTGTTTCAAATTGCAACTTCAGCGTGTAGAGGTTGGGCGTGCCCACCTGGATAGGCCACCACAAACGCGGATTGTCGATCTTGAGCTGCGCGAATTTATCGGGCGTGAACTTGACCACCTTGGTCTCGCCGGCCGCCAGGTGGACCTCCTGCGAGAACGCGATGCCCTCGATCTGGCCCTTCAGCGTGCCGCTCACCGGACGCTTGGTTCCGTTGGTTAATTCGGCACTGATGGTCAACTCGGCTTTGTCGGTGGCGGGCAGATTCAGATGCGTGATGGCCTGCGGGAAGCGGATGGCCACGGGACCGGTGGAATCCAGATGCACGTCGCGCCATAGGCCCATCTCTTTGTCGGGCATGGCGGGGTTCCAATCGACGAAGGTGATGGCGAGATCGTCGGGCAGCGGCGCGGAAACTTCCACGGCCAGCGCGTTCACGGCGCCGGGACGGATGGCATCGGTGACATTATATTCGAACAGCCGCCACGCGCCCGCCATATCGGCGGAATTGGCGATGCGCCTGCCGTTCAGCCAGACATTGGCGCGATAATTGATGCCATCGAAGCGCAGCCAGAGCGTTTGCGCCTTGTGCTCCGCGGGCGCCTGAAATTCGGTGCGGAACCACCACGGCACGCGGTAAGGGCTGTCGGGCGGCATCTGGATATTGGAGAAGTTCGCCCCGATGGGATAGCTTTCGCCCGCGAACGAGCGCAGGTTGATGCCGAAGCCGGGATCGGGATAAACATGGTCCGCGACGAGCGCCCCCACGACCGTGGACGGCATGGTGGCCGGATACCAGCCGGTGGTTTTATAGCCGGGCTTCGAGATGGCTTCGCCGGAATCTTCATCCAATTCAGACGATTGGATGGCCCAATGCTCGCGGAGCAGCAGCGGCGCAGCGGGTTGGGCGTGCAGGGCGGTGCAGATTAGGGCCAATGCGGATAGTTGAGTCTTCATGGAAGGACTAATATATCCGCATGCACGCCGGGTGGCGATGGCCTACGCGGTTCCGGGGGCCTTCGCGGCGCTCGCGTAGACGAGCATTGGAGGCTCATGGCGGCGCCGACCGCGCTGGCCGTTGCCCGTCACAAAGAATGCGGCTTCGATGTCCGCGCGAAGGGGTTGCAAGGCGCGCCGTCGCGGCTGGTCTTCTATAGAAGCCACCCCTCGGATGACCCCGCCCTTCAGTTCCGAGCCTCCCCAGTGACCCTAAGCTCGACGCGTGTTCCTGCGGGCGTAGCGGTTGCAACCTGCGCGCCAAGAGAATGATCGAGACCCATCGGAATAAGTAGATAGGTACCGCACTCGATGTGCATGAACTGAAAAGTGTTCTCAGCCGTCACGGGGACATCAACCAAGGGGATGACCCAAAGAGCTGTAGCAATCGGACAGTCTGCGCCCCTCCTACGCCCGATACCCGCCCGATGATCGCGCAATCGGGGACCGGCCCGTCCACGGCCCCCAGCCGCATGGCAACCGGCACCGCCTGATCGAGTTGCTCGAGGTTGACGGGTAAGCTCTCCGGATTCGCGCCTCGCGCCCTAACCTCCAAGTCGTAACGTCCGCATTTCATACGAAGAGGTTCGTCCTGCCGTATGTAGGTCACAACCCCGTCGTTTCTCATCGTTATTTGGTATGCCTCGATTCGGTTGCCGTAATTATCTGTCACCCTCACCACCACGCGGCAAGGTCCGACCTCCGCCGATAGTGGCGGGGAAAGGAACAGCAGCGTGAGAGCGACGCGTGAAGCAAAGGTAACCACATATAGCATCAGAAGCCATCCTTTAATAGCTTATCGCTAATGTTCTGCGAAGGCGCATTAGTGGGCAGCCCGAGGGCCGTCTGAAGGTCACCATCCGTGCGACCGGTCACATTATGGAGAGCAGGAGCATCGATTCTTGTTGTTGGGTGTTCATTCCATTAACCCAGCTCGCGTCTGTATAGATGTTGTTGCCACTCAATTTGCGCCACGGGTGTGGCGAATTGCCATAGACGTCCTGGGCGTAGTTCGTCAGGGTGGCGTCGCCATTCAGTATGGTTGTGTTAAGGGAAGCGTTCGCCACAGCGGCGTCAGTTGTACCGACGGCCGCCAGGTTCTTGTCGCAATCCAGACGCGTCGGGCGATTGCGATCATGACACCTATTTATGGCATGCGCGCGCGATGGAGACAATCGCAATTATGTAAGTTTTTGTAAAGGCTTATTTGCTGCCCAAACCCACGAAGAAGACACCCACCAGAATCAACGCGAGGCCCACGAATTTCAGCCGCGTGAACGGTTCCCCAAAGAAGATGCGCGACCAGAGCAGCGTGAAAATGTAGCCCAACGAAACCATGGGATAGAGAACCGAAAGCTCGCCGGGCGGACGGATGCCCAACACAAAAAAGTAGGACGAGACCAGAAACAGGCAGACGCCCGACGCCAGGCGCCAGTTGAAATAGGGAGCTTCGCGCGCGACCACGAGATAGATCCAGCCCTTGTGTAACGCCTCGGCGCCGGATTTCAAAAACACGCCGCCAAACGAGCCGATGAAGGCCGCCAGCAGCACCAGCAACATGTTGCTGATCGGAGTCCTCACCGCTTGCCACCCTTTCCCAGCACCGCCACGCCCGTAACGATCAATACGATGCCCGCGAATTTCCACGGATTGATGTCGTCATGGAAGACGATCAGCGAGAGGATGGTCACCCAGACATAGGTGAGCGCGATCACGGGATAGAGCAGCGACAATTCGCCATCTTTCAGGGCCACCACCAGCAGCACCGTGGAGAGGCCGTAGAGGCAGTAGCCGGCCATCAGCGGGAGATTGGAGAGCATGCCCAGCAATCCTGGATGGGCCATGTGGTTGGCGCCGGTTTTCATTAAGACTTGGGCGGCCGCGCCTAGGAGCGTGCAACAGAATACCAGGACGATCGGCTGGTGGGCAGCCGGACGTTGGGATACTTGCGTGGACTGGGTAGCGGCGGAGTGCATGTGAAACGCAAGGCGGCCTACGAGGCCGCCGCAGGCTACGAGCCTGCCCCGCAACGGCTAAGGCTTCACTTCAAAAACCGTCCCGCAGAATGCTCCCTCGACATCTTGTGGACTGCACGGCGAACTTCCGCCGCCCTGCGCGACGCCGTAGAGCGCCCCCGGCGAACCACCGATGAGCGAACCGGCTGGTGTGGCTCCGTCGAACACACTGAAGCTGGCCAGCACGGTTTCGGTCCAATCCATGGCGGGCGCGGCCGGGTTCAAGCGAAAAACGGTACCCCATCCGCCGATTCCGCCCATCGGGGTCGTGCCGTAGAGTGCCTCGCCGTTGCCGGACAACAGGCCGCCCGCGGGATAATATCCGTCACCTGCGGCAGCGCCTTGGAAATTGTAAATCACGGACTCGCTCCAGGTTCCCCCGGCACGCGGTTTCAGCGCGAACACGGTTCCGTATCCCTCGCGGACCGGGGCGTTTCCACCGTAGGTGGTGGTTCCATAGAGAACGCCGTTCACCGCTGCCAGCGGACATTGCGGCGTGGCGCCGTCGGGCGCGCCGGTAAAGCTGTACAGTACCATCTCGGTCCAGTCGGAACCTTGGGCACCGGGAGGCGTCAGGCGGAACACCGTGCCCATCCCCGCGGTTCCGCCTCTGCCGGTCGTGCCGTAAAGCGATCCGTCGGGTTCCATCATCAAGCCCGCAACGGGACCCGTTCCATCGCCATTCTGGATCGTAAATTCATATAAGGTGTTCTCGGCCCAGCCTCCTCCCGCAGCGGGCGCGAACTGGAAAACCGTGCCGGCGTTTGCCCCGCCTCCGAACTCCGTGACGCCGTAGAGCGTGCCGTTTGCGTCCGCCACCAGAGATCCCACGGGATTGACCGCGAACGCTTGCCCAGCCGGGATGAAGCTGTATATTACGCTCTCGGTCCAAGCTGCGCCCGCGCTTGGCGGCGTCAACTGGAACGCGGTGCCGCCATTGGCCGTTCCGCCGGAACTGGTCAAACCGTAGAGCGCTCCGCCGCTGCCGATGATGACCCCGCCGGCGGGATATGCGCCATCGCTTCCGCCGGCAAAGCTGTGGAGCACGGTTTCCGTCCATGCGCCGTCAACGCCGCGCGTCAGTTCGAAGACCGTGCCCAGGCCGTTTGCGCCGCCATACTGGGTCGTGCCGTAGAAGACGCCGTTCGGCCCGGCGTTCAGCCCGATCGGGCTCCATCCGCCGGCCGTCCGAAACGCGTGCAGCGTCGTCACGCCGGAAGGGGGCGCACCCACGGTCGCGTTGAACGCCCCGTCGGCGATCGCCAGCACGGTGGAGGCGCTTTCGTTCGCATACGTCGCCGTCGCATTCGTTGGCGAAAGCGGCGCGGCGGCGGTGAACGGCTGAATCGCGGTGGACGTGATCGTGCCTGGCGGCAGGGTGATGTTCGCCGTGACGGTGATGGGGATGCCAATCACGTCGTACGGAAAAGTGAACGTCAGCAGATCGGGTTGGCCCGCCGCTCCGAGGCTAAGAAACAGACTGGCCCTGCGCGTGGACATGTAGAAGGGTTGCCCCAGCGTGCCCGGATAGACCTGACCCTCCAAGACCAGGTTGTCGTAGAGCGCCGAGCTCCGGGTGTGCTTGACGGGCTGCAACGCCTCGTTCGCAACAATCCGGATGCTGAAGGGTTCGCTCCTCAGGCCGAAGAGATCCTGTCCGCTAACCGGGTACATGGCGAATGTTCCGCTAGCGGTGTAGATGACATTGGAGGCGGCCGGCAGCAGACTTACCGCAGCCAGACAACCGACTGCCACGCCTCGGGCGATTGCGATCATGACACCTATTTATGGCATGCGCGCGCGATGGAGACAATCGCAATTATGTAAGTTTTTGTAAAGGCTTATTTGCTGCCCAAACCCACGAAGAAGACACCCACCAGAATCAACGCGAGGCCCACGAATTTCAGCCGCGTGAACGGTTCCCCAAAGAAGATGCGCGACCAGAGCAGCGTGAAAATGTAGCCCAACGAAACCATGGGATAGAGAACCGAAAGCTCGCCGGGCGGACGGATGCCCAACACAAAAAAGTAGGACGAGACCAGAAACAGGCAGACGCCCGACGCCAGGCGCCAGTTGAAATAGGGAGCTTCGCGCGCGACCACGAGATAGATCCAGCCCTTGTGTAACGCCTCGGCGCCGGATTTCAAAAACACGCCGCCAAACGAGCCGATGAAGGCCGCCAGCAGCACCAGCAACATGTTGCTGATCGGAGTCCTCACCGCTGGCCACCCTTTCCCAGCACCGCCACGCCCGTAACGATCAATACGATGCCCGCGAATTTCCACGGATTGATGTCGTCATGGAAGACGATCAGCGAGAGGATGGTCACCCAGACATAGGTGAGCGCGATCACGGGATAGAGCAGCGACAATTCGCCATCTTTCAGGGCCACCACCAGCAGCACCGTGGAGAGGCCGTAGAGGCAGTAGCCGGCCATCAGCGGGAGATTGGAGAGCATGCCCAGCAATCCTGGATGGGCCATGTGATTGGCGCCGGTTTTCATTAAGACTTGGGCGGCCGCGCCTAGGAGCGTGCAACAGAATACCAGGACGATCGGCTGGCGGGCAGCCGGACGTTGGGATACTTGCGTGGACTGGGTAGCGGCGGAGTGCATGTGAAACGCAAGGCGGCCTACGAGGCCGCCGCAGGCTACGAGCCTGCCCCACATAGAATATCAAGCTTTCGCTACAATAGGTGTCTGTGGAACCAAAGAAAGCAGCGACCATAACGGACGTTAAGACCACGCCCCCTTCGCCCCCGCCGGCGACCGCCAAAGGCGATCCGCCGCGCGGCTTTATCGCCGAGTGGACCGTCACCATTATCTTGCTGCTCTTCGGCACCACCACACTGGTGCAGGCGTTCGTGATTCCCACCGGTTCCATGGAGGATACGCTGCTCATCGGCGATCACCTGCTGGTCGATAAGCTGGCTTACGCGCCGGGTGGGCCGATCTCGAAATACATCCTGCCTTACGAGAACCCGAAACGCGGCGACATTATCGTCTTCCGTTATCCGGTGGATATCCGGCAGACCTTCGTGAAGCGCTGCATGGGAGTTCCGGGCGATCGCATCAAGCTGGTGAACAAGCAGGTCTACCTCAACGGCAAGAAGCTGGACGAGCCCTACGTTTATCACAAGACGGAATACATCGAATCGTACCGCGATAATTTTCCCAGCGAGCCGAACGTGCATCTTTTCGATTCCGGGCAGGACATGTTGGATCATCATGTCGTGAATGGCGAGGTGGTGGTGCCGGCGGACAGTTATTTCGCCATGGGCGACAACCGGGATTCGTCGCTCGACAGCCGCTACTGGGGATTTGTGCCGCGCGAAAACATCATTGGCAAGCCGCTGATCATCTATTGGTCGTACGACGCGCCCACCGAAGCGTTGTCGAATCCCACCATCGGGGTCGATCACCTGGTGGATCTGCTGGAGCATTTCTTCACCAAGACCCGTTGGCGCCGGACGTTCATGCTGGTGCATGGATACCCGGTCAACTGAACGCGCAGCCACACTTCGAGGCATGTCTAATCCGCACCACTATGGCCTGATTTTGGCAGGCGGCCGGGGCACCCGTTTCTGGCCGCGGAGCCGGCGGCGATCCGCCAAGCAAGTGCTGAACGTGGTGGGCACACGCTCGCTGATTCAAGGCACCGCCGATCGCTTGCGGCCGGTAATTCCGCCGGAGCGGCTGTGGGTGTTGACCAACGGCTATCTGCGCGACGAAATCGTCAAGCAGCTTCCGGAGATCCCGGAGCGGCAGATCATGGCAGAGCCTGCCCAGCGCAATACCGCGCCCGCCATCGGATTGGCCGCGCACATTCTCGAATCCATCGATTCGGATGCCGTGATGGGCGTGTTTCCCGCCGACCATGTGATCGCGAAGGAAGGGCGCTACCGGCAGTTGGTGCGCAGCGCCTTCCGGGCGGCTGAGCGCGGCCAGATCGTGGTGCTGGGGATTCCGCCGCGCTGGCCCGAAACGGGGTACGGCTATATCGAGTTCGCCAAGGGCGTGGAGCCGGGATCGAAACCTATCCCCATCCGCTGCTTCCAGGAGAAGCCGGATGCGCGCACCGCGCGGCGTTACGTGGCGGCGGGGAGCTTCTACTGGAATGCGGGAATGTTTTTTGGGCGGGCGAGCGTACTGCTCGAAGAGTTGCGGCGGAATCTGCCGCGCACCGCCAGCATTCTGGCGGCACTGCCTGATTTCGACGACAGCGGATTCGACGCCACGCTGGCTCAGGCGTTCCCTTTGTGCGAGAACATTTCCATCGATTATGCGGTGATGGAAAAGGCGCGCGGCGTGGCGGGCATCGCCTGCCCGGAAATTGGCTGGAACGATGTGGGTAGCTGGAACGCCGTCTACGAGCTGCTGCCGCACGACCGCGACGGCAATGTGCTTCGACAGGAAACCATCTGCGCGTCTGCCGGCGGAAATTTTGTGGATGCCGGCGGTAAGATGGTGGCGCTGGTGGGGGTTTCGAACTTAATCGTAATCGATACGCCGGATGCGCTGCTGATCGCCGATCGCGGCAGCGCGCAGCAGGTGGGCGAGGTCGTGAAGATTTTGGAGAAACGGAAACGCGACGATTTGTTGTGACGCGGAACGGGAAACCGCTTGCTCACGCGCGCGGCTCCCTTACTGAACCGCGGCGCGGCTCCGTTGCCGAACCGTGCGCGCCTCCGTTACTGAGCCGCGCTACGGCTGCTTTACCGAACCGCGCTGCGGCTCCGTTACTGACCCGCGACGGTCACGGAGCGGTTAGCGCAACGCGTCCACGCGCAGATTCCCGGAAGCGCCCGCCGTAACCTGCACCTTTTGCGCACCGCCCAAATAAGGCCGAATGGCCGCGGGATTGGCGTACTCCAGGTCCGCTCCATCTTCCACCGCGAACACCTGGTAGTCCCCAGGCGGCAGATGTCGAAACGCAAAGCTGCCGTCGCTATTGCTGCGTACGGCGCGCGCGAATCCGCTTGCCGCGAGCACCACCAACGCCCCTGCGACCGGATGCCCGCCGCCATCGACCACGCCCGACACGCGGCCCGTTCCGGTAGCCAGCGACAGGTTGAGCCGCACGGCCGCGCCCTCGGGAACGATCAGCATTTCGCCATCGCGGCGGCCGCTATCGGCGGACCAACTTCGCAGATATTGATCCCCGGCGACCGAGACGCGATAGCGGCCCGGCGGAATCGCGGCGAGAGAGAATCGTCCGGCGGCATCCACGGGCAGCGCGTAGGTGGTGTCACTTGCGCGTATGAGAACGGTGAGCCCCACCGGCAGACTCCCTGGCACGACGCCGTTGAGCGACGGTGCGGCGCGCAATGCTACATCCACATCCGTCGCCGGGGCTGAGGCGTCGAATTCAGTCGCGCCATACCACGTGCGGCTTCCGTCCGATGCCTCCGCGCGCAGCGTATAGTGTCCCGCCGGAACGCCCCAAAGATTGTACAAATCTCCGGTTTCGCCGCCCTGCCGGACCACCACCGGATTGCCGCCCAGGCCCGCGGCCAGCAGCGTATAGTGCTTGGCAAGATCCTCGCCCGCTTCGCAATGCACGAATACAGACGCCGCGGGAACCGGGAGTAGTGCGAAATTCGCCGCGGCTTCCTGTCCTGCCGCAAGCGCCAATGGCTCGGCCGCGCCCGCGTCGCCCACGTTCGGATAATAGCGGACTGCGTACCCGGCATGCGTCATGCTGGCAGGCGCCGAGTCTCCCAGCGACGCATTGAATTTGGTGTACCAGGGGACTGCGGATACCGCCAAAAAATAACTGCCCGCCGGTAGCGATGAGAAGCGATACGCGCCCGTATCGTCCGCTTGCTTGAACGAATCCTCGGCCAGTTCGCGGTGTCCGTCTACAATCTTGGAGCGGATCAATTCGACCCGCGCTCCGGCGACCGGATCGCCGGCATCATCCACCACCTTGCCGGAAATCGCAGCCGGTGGGGCCAATCGCAATACGATATTTCCGGTATCTTCACCGGGGCCGGTTACAATCGCGGCGGGCGCGGTAGAACCGGGGAGCAGCCCGCGCCTTTGTGCCTCCAGTTTGTACTTGCCGCGCGCCAGGCCGGCGAACGCAAAACGGCCATTTTCGCCGCTGACCAACGAGACTGGCGGCCCGGGCTGCCCCGCCGGCGCGACGCTCACCCGCGCACCCGAAACCGGCTGGCCACTGGCGGCGTGCACTACCACGCCGGCGATGCGATAGCCGGTGGCGGCCTGCGCGGCGGCCAGCAGCCAGATCAGCCAGACAGCCGTCACGGCGCATCCCCGGCTTCGAGCTTCACGCCGACATTTTGCCGCTCGCGCTCGCCCACATGCACGCTTACCGCGCGCCCGGCCCACGCCTGCCGGGCCTCCGGCTTGGCGTATTCGAATGCTTCGGCCGAGCCGGTCCAGGCGAAAACCTGATAGTCGCCGGGAGCCACAGCCTGAAAGCTGGCTTTCGCTTTCAGCAGGGCGAGCCTGGCATAGAAATCGTTGCCCGAAGCGGGAATCAAGGCGACCCAACCGGGACCGGGATCACCTTCGCTGGACGCTGTTACGTCCACCGTTCCGCCGTCCGTTGCGAGGACCGCCTCGATAGGCTGCGCTGCCGTACCGGCTGGAACCGCCAATTCGCCGCTGGCCGGCAAATCGCTATCGCCCATGTGAATGGCGGAAATGTACCCACTGGCGCAATCGGCGCGCAGAAAGTAATGGCCCGGAAGGAGGCCTGCGATCCGAAATTCTCCGTTCGGTTCGGTATTGGTGGAGAGTTCCGCATCGTCCCCGGACACCCAGGATTCCGCCGGCAACAGCCGGATGGCACAATTTGGCGATGCTGGTTCCGCCGCATCGGACCCGGTTTGCATACGGACGATGCCGGTAAGCGATACGCTGGCTGCCAATGCCACGGCCACGCCTTTCAGATCCGCGGCCACTTCGATGGGCAATTCGCCGCGGCGGCGGTCGTCGCCTTCGCCCTGCGTAGCCCGCAACGTGTAAGCGCCCGGCGCCACCGAATCGGCTTGAAAGGCGCCGGTTGTGGTATCGAGCGTTACCGCCGCGCCGCTCGGTTCCTGGCCGTCACCGAGAAGTTCGATCTTCGCCGGAACCAGCGCCGCCAAGCCGGTAACGGTTCCACGAATCCGATACGCCGGGCGCAGGCTCACGGAAAAATCCGCGCGCAGGCCGCTGCCCGGCTCAATAGTCACCGGATCGGCCGCATCCAGCGCCGTCGCTCCGCCGTAATAAGATGGCGCGAAAGCCTCGCCCGCTTCGGAATCCGGCGGCGCGCCCTGCCATCCCGCGACGCGCAAAAAGTACCGGCCGGCGGTCACGTCCGCGATGCGATACTCGCCGCGATCGTCAGTGGAAACGGCGGATTCGAGACGCGCTTTGCGCTTGCCATTCACCACCTGGATGGCGAGCAGTTGGACGCGCGCATGCTCCAGCGGTTCGCCGTCGTCGTCCGCCACTTTGCCAGTGATGGCGCTCAGCGGCATGAGCCGCAAGATCAAATCGTCGCGCGAGGGACCCACCACAACCCGCGATCCCGCCGCCACATAGCCGGGCTTTTCGCTATGGGCATAATACGATCCCGCGGGAAGTTGGCAGAAGCGGAAGGCGCCCGCCGCATCGGTAAGGATTGCCGATTGCGGGATGGTAACCGCCGCGCGGCGTAATGGCTCGCCCGTGGCAGCGTTCAGGACAACACCAGCGATGCAATATTCCTGCTCAGCGGCGAGCAAAGGAGACACCGCCGCGATGGACAACAGCATCCACCGCGCTGCCGGAGAGGAGTGCATATCTCAAATTATAAAGGCACCCCAAAGATCCGCGGCGGCGCACGATGAGAGCGGGTGCTTGAGAAACCGCTCCCTTACGGTCGCGGCTCAGTAACAGCCGCGTCGATTTCGCACGAAATACAGAGCCGCGACCGTCAGGAAGCGGAGCTTAGACCGTTATGCGGCGCGCAACGAGAATTTTGTTCTCGTTGTGTTGGCAGTCCATCCGATTCAATCGCCCACCGCGAATTCTGTCTGCTGAGTCCTGACTTCCTCGACTCCCATATCCCGCACGGATATCAAGGGCGCAGCCCCTGGCTAGTTGGAAGCAGAGCCGGCCAGGCCCAGAGTGGTGCTGCCCAGGATGGGGACGCTATACGCGACCTTGCTCCCTGCGCCGCTGGCCTTCTTGGCGGCGGTAAGAGCCTGCGGCGACGGACTGAACTTCTGGGGGTGCTTGAGCGCGGATTTGGGGAAGCTGCCATTGGCAAGTGCGGCTGTGCCCACTACGGTGCCGTTAAAGCCGTCGGCGTTGATCGTCGCGGTAATGATTATGCTGTCCGCCCCGGTGGCGGGGAATTTATATTCCAATGTGGATGTGCCTACGGTTCCATAAGAGGTACCGCCGATCACGACTGTGATGGCCCCGGCCGGCAGCGTATACGTGGCTGACGTCTTGGTTTTGCTGGTGGGCGTAAGCGATTGAGCGACCGTGGCGGTCAAGGTGCCGCTCTCCCCGTTGCCTCCCAGCGGATCCGACCCCGACAACACCGGTCCCAGCGTGCCGGTAATGGTGTAAACAACTTTCGCCGCCATCAGTGGGCTGAGGCCCAGGATGGGCACGGCTATAGATAGTAGAAATGATCTTCGTAGATGCATTCGATTTTTCCCCTCTGTTTGAGTGACTCGTCCGCGGGATTTAATCCGCGCGGTCTATGAGTGTACGCGGTATCACGGCGGAAATCAAGCGCCCGTGCGGCTTCTGTAACGAGCCACGATTGCCACTCCCGCAGCGGCGATTTTGTCGCGCAGTTCAGGCGGATGGATGGCTTCGATTTCGCCGCCGAAGCTGAGCGCGAATTGGAGGGCTTCTTCTTCGGCGTCGAACCGCAGACGCAGGCGCACCCGCTCGCCCTCGGCGGTTTCTTCTTCCAAGCGCCAGCCGCGGTATCGCACCCAGCGCATCACCGCGGGAGCCGCCAAAAACGTCGCGTAGTAGCGCGGTAGCTTATCGCGGAATTCCGCGGCGGATCGTTGCCAGTATTCCGCCAGATCGAAAGCGCCGGCGGAACGGGCGGGCTGCTCCAGAACGGCGGCGTCGTGGATGCGCGACACCCGGTAAGTGCGCGGCTGGTCTTCGACGCGCGCCACCAGGTACCAGGTGCTGCCCTTGGCCACCAAGCCGAGCGGATCGGCCGTGCGCTCGCCCGGTTCGCCCAACACGCGGCTGTAGACGAAGCGCACCTGCCGTTCGCGCCACAGCGCATCCAACAACACGGGCAGACACGCGACGGATTCCGCAGGATCGCGCCAACCGCGCGCATCCACCAGAATTCGCTGCCGCGCGAAATCGGCATGCGGGCGGGAGGCGGGCGGCAGCGACGCCTGCAGTTTGATGAGCGCCGCATCGGACTGCTGCTGCAAGCCGAGATCCGCCATCAGCCCGCCGGGGCGCGCCAGAAACAGCGATTGGATTTCGGCCGCGTTCAGCCCGGTGAGGCTGGTCTGATAACCGTCGAGCAGGCTCCATCCGCCGCCCACGCCGCGCTCGGAGGTGACCGGCACACCCGCGCCGCTCAGTGCATCCATATCGCGCAGGATGGTGCGCTCGGAGACTTCCAGCCGCTTGGCCAGCTCGCGCGCGGTCACCCGGCGATGGATTTGCAGCAGCAGAAGGATGGAAAGCAGCCGGTCGCCGCGCATAGATGAAACTTTAGCAGGTAGGACAGGCCTCCCGGCCTGTCCAAAACGGGACGGCTAGGCCAGTGCGCAAGCCGTGAGTGGACAGGCCAGGAGGCCTATCCCACTCAAATATGACAAAAGGTGTCGGGAGCGGACCATTATAGTAGGGCGCATGATACCTTTACAAGGGAAGATCACGGTGGTAGCGGGAGCCAGCCGCGGAGCCGGACGAGGCATCGCGCTGGCGCTCGGCGATGCCGGCGCGACGGTCTACGTAGCGGCGCGCACGTCACGCGCTGGACCCCAGCCTGCCGATGGCGCGCCGGGCACGGTGGAAGATACCGCGGAAGAAGTGCGCGCGCGGGGCGGACAAGGCATTGCCGTCTGCGCCGATCTGGGGAGCGAAGAGCAGGCCGCCGCGTTATTTGAGCGCGTGGCCGCCGAGCAAGGACGGCTCGACCTGCTGGTGGATTCCGCGTGGGGCGCGAATGCCATGGCGGAATGGTCCACACCGTTCTGGGATCTCAGCGCGGGCATCTGGCGCGAGGCAGCCTCGACCATTAGCGCCGCATGGCTCACCAGCCTACATGCCGCGCGCATCATGGCGAAGCAACGCAGTGGGATCATTGCGCATGTTACCGACAACATTCCGGGCGATCCTTCGGCGTATCGCGGACGGATTCTCTGGGATCTAGGGCATGAATTTCTGAACCGCCTGGTGATGGGCATGAGCCGCGAGTTAAAGAAGTCGAAGGTGACGGTGGTGGGGCTGAATCCGGGCTTCATGCGGACCGAGCGCGTGCTTATGCACATGAAGACGGAAGCCATCAAGAAGCAATTCCGCTTCGATCTGAGCGAGTCGGTGGAATATATCGGGCGCGCGGCGGCCGCGTTGGCGGCAGATCCCCACGCGTTTCGCAAGACCGGACATCTGCTTTGGGTGGCGGATCTGGCTGAGGAGTACGGCTTCACCGACGTTGACGGCCGCGTAATCCCGCTGTTCGATCCGAATGCGCCGCCGCAGCCGTTCCCGGTTTAACCGTGGGGCAGGCTCGTAGCCTGCGCGGGCCTCGTAGGCCCGCTCTTCAGCGAGCTGCGCTCGCCCCCAGCGAGCTGCGCTCGCCCCCAGCGAGCTGCGCTCGCCCCCAGCGAGCTGCGCTCGCCCTGGACAGGCCAGGAGGCCTGTCCTACTGCGTACACCTCAATCCATTGGCCGCGGCGCTCCCATCGCGCCACCGGCGTGAACCGGCGGGTACGCATTTCCGCGACGGTCAAATCCGGCTCGTAGCCGTAGAAGTGCCGCCAGATCTTGCGCACCAACTCGATGCGGGTCCAGCTCCGCTCCGGTTCCCACATGCGCGAATAGAAGATCAGGAGGCGGGCGTCGCGCCGCCAACCGGGCGAATCTATGCTGGCGGCCGTGAAGTCCGGCAGACTGCGAGCGGGGATAGCGCGCTGCACGTATCCGAAATCGGGGCGGCTGAGGGCGGAAGTGAGCGGCCATACGGTGGCCACCGGTTCGCCTGGATAGTTCCGCGCGGCGAATCCCGCGGCGGTTTGCTGCAACTCGACGAAATCGGTGAAGGCCAGATTATTTTCAAATGGGAAGGGGTAGGGCGGATTCCAGAAGTTGCCGGCGATCAACCCTGCCAGCAACGCAAGCTGACAGACCACCTTGAGCGGTGCCTTGTAGATGGACATGCCGGCCACCATGGCGGCGTAAACCACCGGCAGCACGGGCAACAGGTAGCGCTCGAGCATGGCTCCGCCGACGGCGCTGAGGAACAGCACGTGGATGGCAATCAGCGCCCAGGCGATGCGCCAGGCGCGCGTCGCGAAGATGCCGCGGCGCCACCCCAGCAGGATGGCGACGGTTCCGATCCAATGGAAATCCTGGAAGAACGGGTAGTACAGGCGGCGGCCGAGCGCGAAGAGGAAGCGCACCGGGTGAAACGGATAATAGAGGTTGTAGCGGGTGAATTCGCTATTGCCGAATAAGTGGCCGGTAGCATGTGCCAGCACCGCCAGCCACGCGGCTAGCGCGCCCACGGGTAGAAGGAACCAGGCAGCCTCGCGGCGTCGTTTTTCATAGAAGAGCCAGGCGGCGAACAGCAGCGGCACAAGCAGTCCGGTTTCCTTCACCAGCACCAGCGCGGTACAGGTGAGCGCCGCCAGCCGGATCTTGTCCTGCAGGAACAGCAGCAGGGCCAGGCCGGTGAACAGCATGGCGGGCATATCCAGTTGCGCCAACATGGCCTGCGCGAAAAACAGCGGCGAGACGCACAACAGGAATACCGCCATGAACGCGGGTGAGCCGCGCACGTTGCGGCACAGTTCGATGGTCAGCAGAAAAGCGACCAGCACCGCCGCCGTTGCGACCAGCAGCATGGCGATGCGGGTGTTCACGACAGAATATCCGGCGACCGTCCAAAACGCCGCCAGATAGGCCATCACGCCGGGCGGATGCACGTTGGGAACGGTGGAATGCGGAACCCAGGCGCCGGTGCGAAAGAGATCCAGCGCGGCGGGTACGAACTGGCCCAGTTCATCCCAAAAATAAGGCAGGCGCAGCAGCGGCGCATGCGACAGAAAAACAACGAATCCGAACAGGACCAGGAAGAACAGGTAGCTAGCGGGACGAATACGCCGGCGGCGGGCGGTCTCCGCGCTCACTGCACGGTACCGGCGGGCGGATGCGGCTCCAGTTTGATCTCGCCGAAGGCCGTTTCGTACTGGTTCACATTTTGCTGGAGAACGTTGAGTAGGGCTTTGGCTTGCTGCGGGCTGAGGTAGATGCCTTGAAAATTCTGTATGTTGACGTTATCGGGCGCGGTCTGGTTCACCAAGCCGAAGAGCAGAAAGAAGTCCCACAGGTTTACGCGGATTTGGACGCTATTGGCATAGCCCTCGCGGTATTCGGGCATGTTGCTCATCTGGATCTTGGGAGGTGTCGGCTGGTTCATATTGCCATGGTGACACAACGCGCGTATTGGCGCGCAGGCCAGCGGGACAGGCTTGTGCTTAACCGTTTTGAAGAAACAGCGAGGGTGCGGTAGATCAGAAACCGCTCCCTGACTGTCGCGGCTCGGTAACGGACGTAACGATTTCGCGGGCTTACGGAGCCGCGACCGTGAGGGAGCGGTTTCTTCGTTCGGAAATCCGCAAAGCGGTTAAGCACCCGGGACTTGGCCGCAGCCGGCTCAGCCGGGCCGCCCGTCAATAGAAGAGATACTTGCGCCACTGCTCATCGCTCTTGCCGAGCAGCCGCATCAGATGCCGGCTGGTGTGCAAGCTGAATGGACGCGGCTGGCGCGCCAGCTTCATTCCGGACTCCTCGGGCGTGCGGTTGCCTTTCCTGTTATTGCAGGGATTGCAGCAGGCCACCAGATTCTCCCAGTTCGATTCGCCGGCGCGCGACCGGGGAATCACATGGTCGAGCGTCAGTTCCGAGGAAGGCAGCGTGCGATGGCAATACTGACACGTGTAGCGGTCGCGCATCAGAATGTTCTTGCGCGAAAGGGCCCGCGTCTGATGCGGGATGCGCCGGTATTCGAGCAAACGAATGACGCTGGGTAGCCGTACCGCGGCGCGCGCGGAGTGGATATGCTGCGTGGATTCCTCCTCCGCCGATGCCACGCCCTTCAGCACCAGCACCAGCGCCCGCCGTGCGGCGCAGATGTTGATCGGCTCGTAACTGGCATTCAAAACGAGTACCGGTTTTTGCAGTCTGTTCAAACTGGTCATTTAAACAGTTCCCTTTCGCTGGCCTTCACTCACTTTCCCAAATCCGCTTGCTCGGTGAACCGGCGGTCGACGCGCGCCAGCGCCGCGAGCGATACCGATTTCGCGCCGGCGCGCTTCAAGGCCCGCGCGCAGGCCGCCGCCGTAGCGCCCGTGGTCATCACATCGTCCACCAGCAAAATGCGCAATCCCGCCACCCGGCGCCGTGCCCGAAACGCGCTGGCCACATTCTCGCGCCGTTGTGCGTTACTCAGCCCCGCCTGCGCGCGAGTCGACGATCCGCGCCGCAATACTTTACCGGCCGGAATCCGCCGGGCGCGCGCGATCGCCTTGGTCAATAACTCCGCCTGGTTGTAGCCGCGCTGCCATTGCTTGCGCCAGTGCAAAGGCACCGCGGTGACCAGATCGAACTGCCGCCCGCGCGGCAATGCGTCCGCCAGCAACGCGCCTAGCGGTTGCGCCAGCCGCCGCATGCCGCTGTATTTAAAAAGGTGGATCAGCTTGCGCAACGTGCCTTCGTACGCTCCGTAACAGAACGCCTCGTCGAAGCCGCGCCGTCCATTGCGGCAGAGCATGCAGCGGCCCTCGGAATCCAAAGGAAAGCTGTTGCGGAAAGGCGTCCGGCAGTTCAGGCAAAAGAACTCGGCGCTGAGCGGCGCTGGATTCTTAAGGCAGTCCGCGCAAACCGGAACCCGTGTGTAGCCCGCCAGCGGACGTTCACAAACGCGGCACTCGCCGGGGAAGAGAAGTGAAAAAAGGCCATGCGAAACCTTGCCGAAAATCGGAGGAAAAAAATCGGGGAGCGATAGAGTGCGCCTGCTACTCGAGAAGACTCACCTCCCGGTGAAATTTTATTCTACAACAATCGGCCGCCTTTTTGGGATTTTGGAGGGCGGGCGAGCTTTGCTCGCCGACTCGACTTTCTACTTGTCCGGCAATGTGGGGCAGGCTCGTAGCCTGCGCGCGCCTCGTAGGCCCGCTCTTCGGCACACGAAGGGCGCCGCCAGGACCGCCAGGACATACTTGACACTAGATCGGCGGTCACTCATCCGAATTAAGCAAATTCCCTTACCTCCCAACGACTTGCGCCCAATCGTACCCGCTCCCCCCCACTCGCCCAGCTATCCTGACAAACGGAAGGGGTGCATTCGGCCCACCATAGAAACCACCATGGACAACACAAACTCCGGCCAAGCCCGCATCCGCGCCAACCGTGAAACGCGGAAAGAATTCACCAGTCTCACTGTCCAAACCCACACTTCCCCGGCGAAGATCCCGCAAGTTCAAGCTCCTTCTCCACAAAAAATTACAAAACGAACCCAATCTGCCGGGCCACCATAATGTGGAAAGTCGAAAGCCGGCCAATTAGCCAGCCCGGGTCTTCAACGGAGCGGTCTGCGGCACGCCCACTGCCCACCGCCTTTCGATCTATCATGGTCCTATATGCGCATCTTGCTGTTCAGCGGGAAAGGCGGCGTGGGCAAGACCAGCCTGGCCGCGGCCACCGGCGTTCATCTGGCCAAAATCGGCTACCGGACGCTGGTCATGAGCGTGGATCCCGCGCACAGCCTGGCGGATTCCTTCGACCTCGAAACCGCGCTCTTCCACGAAAAAACCGGCGACCCTTATCCCATCAGCGAGCGGCTCGCCATCCACGAGGTCAACATCCAAAAGGAAATCAAACGGCACTGGCGCGAAATCTCCGCCTACGTGATCTCCGTCCTGCGCACTACCGGCATCAGCGATGTGGAAGCCGAAGAACTCGCCATCCTGCCCGGCATGGAAGAGCTCAGCGCCATGATGTGGGTGAACCAGTTCCGCCGCGAGGGCCGTTACGACGTGATCGTGCTGGATTGCGCGCCTACCGCCGAGTCCATGCGTTTCGTCAGCATGCCGACCACGCTCGATTGGTATATGAAGCACATCTTTCCATTCCAGCGGACCGTGCTGAAAGCCGTGCGCCCGCTGGCCAATCGCGTGTCGCCGGTGGAACTGCCCACCGACAGTTACTTCGCCAATATCCAGGATCTTTTCGGAAAGCTCGAAGGCATCGACGAGTTACTCGAAAATCCGCGCACAACCAGCGTGCGATTGGTCACCAATCCCGAGAAGATGGTGCTGCGCGAGACGCAGCGCGCCTTCGTCTATTTCTCGCTGCATGGCCTCACGGTGGATGGCATCATCGTGAATCGCGTCCTGCCCGAGTCGATCACGGATTCGTTCTTCGCCGAATGGAGGCAGTCGCAGCAGCAAGTCCTGCAGGAGATCGAAACTTATTTTGCGCCCGTGCCGGTGAAACACGTGCCGCTATTTACGCACGAAGTGCTGGGCGGCGACCGCCTGCGGGACCTGGCGGGCGCGCTCTATGCGGAGGGCGAAGATCCCACCGCCGTCACGCGCACCGAAGCGCCTTACAACTTCACCAAGCGCGACGGTCATTATGAAGTAAGTCTGCAATTGCCCTTCGCCATGAAGGGCGAAGTGGGATTATTCAAGAAGGGCGATGAGTTAGTCGTCCAGATAGGAACCTTGCGCCGGCATATCGGACTGCCTACCTCCATGGCGGCCCTTTCGCCGACGCATGCTAAGTTGGAGAATAGAGTTTTAACGGTGGAGATGAGGGAGACTTAGTTATGCCAGATGAAAAACAAACCGCCGAAGCTCCGGGCTGCTTCTATTGTTTGAATGTGAAGCCGTTCGTCCGGAAAACCTGGTCCGAGGCCAGTAGGGATCATTTCCGCAATGCGCGCGTCGAGTTTTTGAAAGGCGTCCGCAGCGTGATCGACGACCGCATCAATCGCCTCGCCCGTCACGAGCCGAAAGGCACGCACGTCACGGTTGAGTAAGAAGCATTCTTAGTGGGGCAGACCATCGTTGTTCGTGGTCTGCCCTCGCACAAAGATGGACAGACGACATAAAACGATCGTCTGCCCGACTGCCGTCATGGATGCCGTCCAAATCACCAACGTCACTAAAACCTTCGGAGATGTAACGGCCGTCGACAGCTTGTCGCTCACGGTGCCCGAGGGTTCGGTTTACGGTTTTATCGGTCCAAACGGTTCCGGCAAAACCACTACCATGCGCATGATCGCCAGCATCTTCTATCCCGATCGCGGCGATGTGCGCGTATTCGGCAACCAGGTGTTGGGCGCGCGCTCGGAACTGATCGGCTATCTGCCGGAAGAGCGCGGACTGTACAAAAAAATGAACGTCCAGCCGCTGCTTGAATTCTACGGCGAGCTGCGCAGCGGCCGCAAAGTCACCGCCGAAGTCGTGAACTGGCTGAAACGGCTGGATCTCGAAAAGTGGGCGACACACAAAGTCCAGTCGCTCAGCAAGGGCATGAGCCAGAAAGTGCAGTTTATTGCCACGGTGGTTCCGGCGCCCAGGCTGCTGATCCTCGACGAACCTTTCAGCGGCCTCGATCCCGTCAGCGCGGACGCCATTCGCGACGCCATTCTGGATCTGCGGCGCGGCGGCGTGACCGTCATCCTCAGCACGCACGATATGCAGGTCGCCGAGAACATGTGCGACTACATTTGCATGATCTTTCGCGGCAAGAAAGTTCTGGATGGAACGCTCGACTCCATCCAGGATCGTTATGGAAACGATACCATCCGGGTGGCGACTTCGAACGGCACGCAGTTTCTTGCCGGTCTGCCGGATGTCGAGAAGGTGCGCGATCTCGGCCAAGTGCAGGAACTGCGCATGGCGCGCGGTTGCGACCCGCAGCGGGTCTTGCGGGCGCTGATTGAGCGTACTCAAGTCACCAGCTTCTCGATCGTGAAACCATCCCTGCACGATATCTTCGTGCGCATTGCGGGCCCGGAAGCGGGGGAGGCGCAGAGTGTATAACATCCATCGCATCCTGCTGATCGCCAAGCGCGATTACCTGGCCACCATCCGCACCAAGGCGTTCATCATCGGATTGGTGGTAGCGCCGATCCTGTTTGGCGGCGGATTTCTGGGTGTTGCGCTGATGGCCAACAAACCGGATATCAAGGAGCGGCACGTTGCCATCGTGGATGGCGCCGGCATCGCCGGCACTGTAATCCAGGCTGCCCAGGAAGCCAACAAAAAGGAACGATTCGATAAAACCACGCACCGTCAAGTGGAGCCGCGCTACCTCTTCGAAGTTCTGGCGCCGGCTGCCGACGCCAAGCTGCAGCGGCTCGAATTGTCCGAGCGCGTGCGCCACGAGCACCTCTACGCCTTTATCGAAATTGGTCCGGACGTTCTCCAAGCCCCCCCGCCCGAGGCTGCGCCGGCAAAATCGGATTCAGATAAGGACAAGCCCGGCCCGGTGGGGACCTACACCAATGCGGGCGGATTCGACGAAGCCAGCCGTTGGCTATCGGATTCCATCAACGAAGGCATCCAGCGCGTCCGTCTCGCCAAGTTGGGGGTCGATCCCGGCAGTCTCTCCAGCGCTCTCGCCGATGTCAAGGTCGACCGCTTCGGCCTGGTGTCGCGCGATCCCAAAACCGGCGAAATCCACGAGGCCAGTAAGAAGAACGAAGTCGCCGAGTTTGCCGTGCCGTTCGGCCTCATGCTGCTGCTGGGCATGATCGTCATGATCGGTTCGAGCCCCATGCTTTCGGCCGTCACGGAAGACAAAAACCAGCGGCTGGTGGAAATGCTGCTGGGCCTGGCCACGCCTTTCGAACTGATGATGGGCAAAGTGCTGGGCGCGCTGGGCACCTCGCTCACCAGCTCCGCGTTCTATATCATCGGCGGCACGCTGGCGCTCGAAGGCATGGGGCTGTCAGGCATGGTGCCGTTCTCCGTCTTCCCGTGGTTTTACGTCTACCTGATCGCCGACGTCATCTTTCTGTGTTCCTTCGCCGCCGCGCTGGGCGCCGGATGCAGCAGCCCGCCGGATGCGCAGCAACTCGCCATTCTGCTGCTGGCTCCGGTGATGATCCCGTATTTCTTGATTACATTTGTCATGCAGCAGCCTAACGGCACGATTTCCACAGCTTTATCGCTGTTTCCGCCGTTTACCCCTATGCTGATGCTGCTCCGCCAGGCGATGCCGGCCGGTGGCGTACCCGCGTGGCAACCGTGGGTCGGCCTGGTGGGCGTTTTGGCTTTTACGCTGGTGATGGTGATGGCTGCCGCGCGTATCTTCCGCGTAGCTATCTTGTTGCAGGGAAAGACCCCTAAGATGGCCGAGCTGGTGCGCTGGGCCGTGCGCGGCTAAGCGGCGAGGAAACCGCTCCCTCACGGTCGCGGCTCCGTAAAACCGTCGCGGCTCGATACGACGTGCGAAATCGAGACGCGTTGTTACTGAGCCGCGACCGTAAGGGAGCGGTCTGCCGCGCCCACCACCGCGCGCGAAGCGCGCCTGATAAGATGAAGATTGAACTCTCCCGTTAAGAATTGCGTCTAATTATCGTCGGCTGAGTTGGAGTCTGCATTCATGAAGAAAAAATGGAGAACGATCCTTATCGTTGTGGTTTTGCTGGCATTGGGCATTGGGGTTTACGCCAGCACGGTCCTCAGTAAGCGCGGCGTGGTGGCCGTGCAGACCGGGAAAGTGGTGCGCGAGGACCTGGTAAGTCAGGTGACCGCGTCGGGCGAAATCAAGCCGAAGAATTACATCAATATCGGCGCCAACGCCGTCGGCATCCTGACCCATATCCTGGTCAAAGAGGGCGACCACGTGAAGCGCGGGCAGTTGGTGGCCCGTATTGAAAACATTCAGCCGGAAGCTCAGGTGGCCTCCCAACAGGCGCAGGTCAGTTCCGCCGAAGCCGACTCCAATGCGGCCGAAGCCGGGCTGAACACGGCGGACGAGAATCTGCGCACCCAGCAGGCACTCATCGACCATGCCCAAGCCGATCTGGACCACGCCAAGCTGGATTACGACCGCGCGCAGCAGCTATTCAAAGACCAGCTTCTGGCCAAGCAGGATTACGACGCCAAGAAAGCCACCTACGATGCGGCCGCCGCTGCCCTCAACGAGCAGCAGACTCGCATGGCGCAAGCCCGCTCGTCGCGCTCGCAGACGGCCGCGCAACTGGCTTCGGCGCAACGCCGCGTGGCGCAGGCTAAAGCCGTGCTGGCGCAATATTCGGACATGCTGCATAAGTACGATTCCTATGCGCCCATCGACGGCGTTGTGACCAATCTGCCCGTGCGTGAAGGCGAAACCGTGGTGCCCGGCGTGACGAACCTGGCGGGCAGCAACATCATGACCATCGCGGATATGTCGGTGATCACCGCCGAGGTGAAGGTGGATGAAACCGACATCGTCAGCGTGGCTCTGGGCCAAAAAGCGGATATTACCATCGACGCCATTCCGAACAAGATTTTCAAAGGGCACGTGATGGAGATTGGCGATACGGCCATCCTGCGCTCCACCGGCCAGGCCGCTTCGCAAAGCGCCACTTCCAGCCAGGAAGCCAAGGATTTCAAGGTGGTCATCGCCATGGAGGAGCCTCCCGACGAGGTTCGGCCGGGCTTATCCTGCACGGCTAAAATCACCACGGCCACACGAACCAAGGCGCTGACGATTCCGATTCAGGCGCTGACCATCCGGCAAAAGGGCGACCTGGAAGTGAAGCCCACCACCGGCGGCGGCGCTCTGGCGGCCACCAAACTGACTCCCGAACAGGAAAAGGCGCGCAAGGAAGAAGTGCAGGGCGTATTCGTCATCTCCGGCGGCAAGGCCGAATTCCGCAAGGTGGAAACCGGCATTACGGGCGCTACCGATATCGAGGTTTTGAGCGGGTTGAAGGAGGGCGACGAGGTGGTCACCGGCAGCTACCAGGTGATCCGCACGTTGCGCAACGAGGCTCAGGTAAAGGTGGATAATAAGCTCCCCATTCCGCAGAAGGCTTAACAGAAGGCCCGGCCCTATGACACAAGCAGTAGTCGCAGAAAAAGAGGCGCTTGAGCGCGGCGAGCAACTGAAGCGCGACGGCATCGTCATCCGCACGTACGATCTGTGGAAGACCTATCTGATGGGCGATCAGGAGATACACGCCGTCTCGGGTGTAGATATCACCATCAAGCGCGGCGAGTATGTGGCCATCATGGGGCCGTCGGGTTCCGGCAAATCCACGCTGATGAATCTGATCGGCTGCCTGGACACGCCCACCAGGGGCCAGTATTACATCAACGGCCGTCTGGTCAGCGAGATGACCGACGACGAACTGGCGCGCATCCGCAATAAAGAGATCGGATTCGTTTTCCAGACGTTCAATCTGCTGCCGCGCGCCACTTCCTTGCATAATGTGGAGCTGCCGCTGATCTATAACGGTACGCCTTCGGATCAACGCGCCGAGCGCGCCAAGGGCGCCTTGCGCCAGGTGGACCTGGAAGCGCGCATGATGCATAAGCCCAACGAGCTTTCAGGCGGCCAGCGCCAGCGCGTAGCCATCGCGCGCGCGCTGGTGAACAATCCTTCCATTCTGCTGGCGGACGAGCCCACCGGCAATCTGGACAGCGTCACGGGCAACGACATCATGGCGCTGTTCGAGCGCCTCTACCAGCAGGGCAATACCATCGTGCTGGTTACGCACGAGCACGATATCGCCTTGCACGCCCATCGCGTGATTCATATTCGCGACGGGAAGGTGGAGAAGGACGAGCAGGTGAGGTAGGACAGGCCTCCTGGCCTGTCCATGCGTAGGCGGAGCGGATCTGGTTCCGGACAGGCCGGGAGGCCTGTCCTACATGGGTCCCAGATACATCACGTGCACGTAGGTGCCCAGCCTGACGTTGTACGCCAGATACCAGCCCGGATGATCGGGGTCGTCGTAAATCACGATCTGATCGGTATCCCATAACCAGCCATTGCAGAATCCGACGTCGTACGGCGCCACGCTGAAGGCGAATCCGTTGAACCAGAATCGGCCTGGACCGCCGCCGGCCAGCCGCCACACGTGCCCGCGTCCGATGCCGCCCGTGAAACGCCCCTGCTCCCACGGATGATCGAGATGATAATGCACGTCGCCGGGGCCCGTATCATGTCCTACCCAGGTGCCGTTGGTGTGCACGTGCGGAGCTTCGGGATGGCCCGCCTTGTCGGAAAAACTGCGATGTTCCTCGGGCGCCGCGGCGGGTGGATGTGCCTGTTCGGTAGCGTGCGGCGCGGCCGCGTGCGAGGGTGGCGGCCCGTGCTTCGGAATATATCCGTGGCCGACGTCCGGCTTGCTGCCGCTTTCGTGCTTTTCGTTGCCATGCTGCTGCGCGAGAAGTGGCAGTCCCAGCGCCAGCGACATAGTGCATAACCCGACGGTTAGCTTTAGCTTCATACAACCTCCGATTACAACTTAACCCACATTTTGTCTCCTCTTGTGGGGCAGGCACTCTGCCTGCGCGGGCCTCGTAGGCCCGCTCTTCAGCGAGCGGAAGCTAGCCCCTGGCGTGCGGAAGCTCGCCCTACGCCACGCGAGGCGCGCCGGAGGGGCGGAGTGCCTGCCCCACCGCGAGTTACTGCGGCGGAGCCCCCGCGATTCCCTCGCGCACCTTTTCCTCGGTCTGCTGCATCTTCATCCGCGCCTGCTTCTGCAGCGCAAACTGCCGCGCCGCTTCCTGCTTGCGACCCAACCTCGAATAAGCCGTCGCCAGATCGAAGTGCGCCTCCGCGCTATCCGGATCCAGCTTCACGGCGGTCTCCAGCGGCGCGATAGCTTCTGCGGCCCGATCGGTGGCCAGCAGCGTGCGGCCCCATCCGATGAAAGCGTCCGCGAATCCGGCGTCCAGTTTCGCGGCGCGGCTGAAACGATCGATAGCTTCCTTGTCCTGCCCGTCCTGCCGCGCCAACTCACCGAGCACATATTCCGCGCCGGCATTGTTCGGATCGATCTTCAGCTCCTCTCCCAATTCGCGGCGCGCATCGGCCTTGGTCGTCGGCCCAGGCGATCCCGAAAGCAGCAGCCGCGCAATGCGATAGTGGATGCCGGGTAACTGCGGATCTTTCTTTAGCACCTCGCGATATTCCCCCTCGGCTTCGCTCCATTTTCCCTGCGTTTCCAGCGCCTCCGCGTTCAGTTCATGCACCTGGTAGGAGGAAGGCGCCGCAACCATCAGCTTACGCGACGCACTGAGGGAGAGATCCGAAAAAACGTGCACCGTGAGATACAGCACCTCGGGATCGCTGCCGAAATTCTTGTTGAGCCCACGCAGAAATTCGAGCGTCGCATCCAGGTCGTCGAGCGCCATGCCGCAGCGGACGCCGTCCAAACCCAATCGCTTTTCGAGATCCTTGTTGGCGCTCTTGGCGATGCCTGCCCTCAGCAATGGTAACGCCTGCTTGCACTGGCCGGATTCGGCGAGTTGCTGCGCGCTCTGGCCCGCAGCTACCGCCATCGTCAACATGCCCAGAAGAAGAAGCTTCACTAGATTCATTGTAGCCGCAATAAAAAAGGGGACCGCGGTTGCGGTCCCCTTGAGCGTCAGAGGCGGGGTCGAAACGAATTCCGCTAATAATGGAACTTCATGGCGAACTGGATTTGCCGGCCGAAGACGGCATAGGCTCCGCCGGCGCTTTGAAGCAGGCCCAGTGTGCTGCCCAACCCGGTGTTGGGAGCATTTAGGATCGGTGTATTGGTGAAGTCAGTTGCTTCCGCCCTGAACTCCAATTTGAAGCGTTCGTTGAAGTTGAAGAATTTAGCCAGGCTGGCGTCCATGGTGGCCAACCCTGGACCGCGCACAGTGGCTACTCCGCAAGTGCCAAAAGTGCCGCCGGTCTCCGGTCCGAAGTCGGCTTGGTTAAACCATTGATAGCCGCCCAGCGGCGAATTCTGCTCGTTGAAATACTGCACGGGAGCAAGACAGTTGGCGCGAGAGCCGCGGGAGTTGGTCCCGGTGTCGTCCGAGGCGGACACGGTCAGCGGGAATCCGGTGTGCAGCAGGACAATCGCATTCACCTGCCAATCGCCCAGAATGGCGTTCACCACCGGGTTCAAATTCTTGCCAAACTGGCGGTCTCTCCCGAAGGGTAAGTCGTAGGTCGCGTAGCTCGACAGTGTATGCTTGACGTCGTAATAGCAAGGCCCCCACTCCGACTTCATGTCGTACAGATTTTGGAAGTAAGGCGACGTCGGAACCGCGGAGCCGCCCCACGAGCCATAGTAACCGCTGGAATTGGTCATGCATTTCGAGTAAGTGTAGGCCACCGAATACTCAAGGCCATGGCTCAGTCTCTTCTGGAACACAACCTGCAGCGCGTTATAACTCTGATCGCCGTTCGAGGCAGTGCCCGAAATCTGGCTGATCTCGCTGGTCAGAGTCGGGTTACCCGCCAAATACGGGCTGGGCGCCACCACTCCGGGTGAAATCAACTGTTCCTGGAAATACGGCATCGGCACCATCAAATGGGTGGTGCGCTGGCCGACATAGCCGACTTGCAAGGTGGTGGAACCGGAGAACTGCTGCTGGACCGTAAAGTTCCATTGGTTGGCCACCGCCGGCCGCACATTGGGATCCCACACACGCAGCGTGGCATCGGCGAATCCGGAACTGGACGCGATCGGCGTGAGCCCTTGATCGAGCGTGGTGGGCGGAAGAGAATCCGCCAGGTATTGCGATGTCGTATAGTTGGCGGAGGTCTCGTGCGCGAAAGGTGGATTGATGGGCAGGCGCAGGTTGGTACCGGTCCCCTCCAGGTAGTTGGATAATGTGTATGCCGCGCGGACTACTGTGTTCCTCATGACGTTCCATGCCAACCCCACGCGCGGCTGGTAGTTGGTGATGCCGTTGTACTGGTTGTACAGCGCGCAACTGTTTCCGTCCTGACCGGCATACTCGATCTGGCCGGAGAACAGCCCGAAGTTGTCCTGGCGGTCATGCACTTCACACCAGGGCGTGTGCAGTTCCCAGCGCAGGCCAATGTTGGCCGTAAAGTTCGGCGTAATGTGCCAGTCGTCCTGGAAAAAGGAGGCGAAGATATTCGAGCGCTGGCCCCACGTGCCGCCATTCACACCGCCGCCGATCTGAGACGGCAGGCCCAACATGAAGTCGGCTTCCGGCTGTCCCGTGGCTATGCCCTGCGCGTTCTTGGTGCCAAAGGTGTCGCCCGGGGCGACCGTCGTGTAACTCCCGGCGAAATCGAACGTGCCGGCTTCGCCGTTGTTGCCCGAATAGAAAGTATCGATGCGCTCACGCCAGCCCTGGAAACCTAAATGGAAGGTGTGGCTGCCGTGGGTGATCAGCAAGGTGTCCTCGTACTGGATCACGGCATCCGCGAACAACTCATAGACGTCCGCATTCCCGATGATATCCGAGGCGAAGCCGTTTTGAATATCCATGGAGGGAAGGATGCTTGAGGGAATTCCGGGAAGCCCCACCGTGGTGTTGTAGTTGCTTAAACCGTTTCCGGCGGCGCCGTCGTTGATGAACACATAATTCACGCCAACGCGGGCATCGTTGACAATGGACGGGGATGCCGTGTGCACCCAATCCAGCACGCCGTTATGCGTCGGGTAGTTGTTAAAGGAGTTGTATTGGATCGGTATGCTGTTCGTCGTAGGGTTCGTCGTCTGGCTTTGCGAATAACGGCCGAAAATGCGGTCCTTGTCGGAAAGGTTCCAATCCACGCGCGCATCGCCCTGGTCGGACTGGATATTGCTATTAGTGCCCTCCAGGAAATTGTTGACCAACCCGGAACCAGTTGGCAGCGGATACGCGCTGGTGTCGGTGACGATCTTTGTAGCTACCGAGCTGAGCAGGTTCGTCGGAATCTTATTCCCTGGGAACGGCACACGCTGGCCGCCGGTGACGTCGTATGGGTTGTAGATAATCGTGTTGGGTAACAGCGCCGAGAAATCGCCGCTGCGCTCGGCCGGCGTCAGCAAGCTCTGGGCCTGCAGCGTGGTAGGTGTGTCGAAGCGCTCTCCTTGATAATCCACGAAGAAGAACAGCTTGTCGTGCCTGATGGGGCCGCCCAAAGTCCCGCCAAACTCGTTCCAGCGCTGCGCGGCTCTAGGCGCGCCCTCGAAATTGTATTGCCACAGATTCGAGTTCAAAACGTTGTTGCGGAAGAATTCAAACGCGTCGCCATGGTACTGATTGGTTCCCGACTTGATCGAGGTATTGATGATGGCGCCCATGAAATTGCCGAACTCCGCCGGTCCATTCTGGGTGATCTCCTGGAATTCCTCAATGGCATCCACGCTAGGCGCGTAGCCGACTAGATTGTCGGAGACCTGGTTGTTGTCCATCCCATCCAGAACGAAGTTGTCCGCCTGCTCGCGATTACCGTTCACATACGGGCGTCCCCCGTTGCCGGTGGTAAACCCGTTTTCGAAGGTAGACAGATCCGGGTGAACGGTCCCCGGCGCGAGCAGCGTGAGTTCCACGTAGTTGCGGGTGGGCAGCGGCAGGGTGGTATCGGTTCGCGAGTCGATCACCTGCCCGACCAGGGTCTGCTCCGTCTGCAAGACCGGTGCGGCCGAAGTCACTTCAACGGTAGTCTGAACGTTGCCGACCAGAAGCGGAAAATCGAGCTTCGCAACCTGGTTCATCTGCAGCGTGATGCCGGACTGTGTGGCCGTCTCGAACCCGGGCGCCTCCACCTTTACGTTGTAGCTGCCAGCTATTAGGTTGGGTAGGTTGTAGTATCCGTCCGTGTTGGTGATGGCGGTGTACGGGATGCCGCGTTCTATCGAGACCGCCGTGACCTTGGCACCCACAATCGCGGCGCCCGTGGGGTCCGTGACTCTGCCGGTAATCGTTGCGGTCACCTGCTGCGCCCAGGCGGAGCCTGTCATAAGGCAAATGGCCGCTACCAACGCCAATGTTCCTGAAATTTTTAAGACTGTTCGAAGTTTCACGAGATCGTCTCCCTTCGTTTAAGGAGAAGCCTGCGCCTCTCCGGCCTCTATTGCGGCGCGTTAAGTGCTATATCGCACCAAGCGCGCCCACCATAAACCCCATTGCAAAGCTATATAGCAGAAATCTGCTATGGATGGAAGTATAAATCCGGTTGTAACCGCTCGTCAAGAGAAATTTATCGAATTCTATGGAATGTTGGTCCGGCTTGGGGTAAAATACCATCGTTGACGCTCTATAGCACCTGTGTTTCATGTGCTCTATAGCATGTCAACCAGACGTAAACCGTTGGTAGCATTGCCCGAGCGGCACGAAATGGAACGCTGATGCTGCAGAATACCGAATCGGACGCGCCCGCGTACCGGCGCATCCAGCACGCGCTACGGAAGCGCATCGAGACCGGCGAATTGCAACCCGGAGACGCCGTGCCTTCGGAACGGGAACTCGCGCGCAGCCATGAAGTCAGCCTGATGACCGCGCGGCACGCGCTCGCCGAACTCGAACACGAAGGCCTGGTGGACCGCCGCCGGGGCGCCGGAACGTTCGTTTCGCTGCCCAAGATCCACTTCAACCGCCTGGCCAGCTTTACCGAACAAATGGCCAGCCGCGGTTTGCCGGCGCGCTCGCGGATCTTGTGCGCCAGCATCGTCGAAGACGAGCAGGAAGCCGCCGCGCGTCTGGCGCTGCCCGCGCACAGCCGGCTGGTGAAGCTGGAACGGCTGCGCCAATCCGGCGAGCAGCCCTTCGCCGTCGAGAGTTGCTACTTCTCGGCCGATGATTTCCAGGGCTTGCTCAGCCTGCCGCTGGAACGCCGGTCTCTATTCGCCACCATCGAGCGCGAATACAATATCGAACTGCACTACGCCGACGAGGAAGTGGACGCTACACCGGCCAGCGCACGCATCGCCGAACTGTTGTCCATCCATGCCGGCTCGCCCGTGCTGCGCATCCGGCAAGTCCTGTTTTCCACCGCCGGGCGCGCGGTCGTGTATGTGATTGGATTTTACCGCTCCGACCGCCATACGTTGACTATCCGCCGCTTCCGCAAGTAGACACCAGGGAAACCGCTCCCTTACGGTCGCGGCTCCGTAGCAGCCGCGTCGACGGCGTAAAACTTACCGAGCCGCGACCGTCAGGAAGCGGTTTCCCCGCCAGCCCGGCGCGGAACGCGCCCCACGCTATAATTTCCTCAGGGTGAGACTCGCCGCCATGGTTCTGTTGCTCCCGCTGGCGCTGGCCGCCTCCGGCGACGGCGTGTCCACGGATCCCTTGCGCGACGCCAACGCCGCGCTCGAGGCCGGCGATCTGGGCACCGCCATCCGCCTGTACCGCGAGTTCCTGAAGACCTATCCGGACGCCGCCGAAATCCGCTCCAACCTGGGCGCGGCCCTGGTCCGCGACGGCCAATTCGCCGATGCCATCGCCGAATACAATTTGGCGCTCAAAAAGCTTCCGAACAACGCCCGCGTGCGCATGAACCTGGCGCTGGCCTATTATAAATTGGGCCGGCTGCCGGAAGCCATCGAGCATTTGCAAGTCCTTCACAAGCTGCAGCCTCTCGAAATGAAACCCGCCCTGCTGCTGGCCGATTGCCTCCTCGAAACCAACCAGCCCGCCAAAGCGGTGGAATTGCTGACGCCGCTCAGCGATGAATATCCCGACGATCATGCCCTGATTTACGCCCTAGGCATGGCCCTGCTCAAAGACAATCGCGCGCATGACGCGCAGGTGTGGCTCGACCGCATCTTGCGCGACGGCGAGTCGGCGGAATCGGCGTTCCTGCTGGGCCAAAGCGAGCTGCTGCGCAACGATCTGCCGGCCGCCGCCGGCCATCTGGCCCGCGCCATCCAACTGAATCCCACTATGCCTTGGGTGCACAGTCTCTACGGCCAGGCGCTGAGGGGCGCGGGAAAAAGCGAAGAAGCCACCGTGCAGTTCAACGAAGAGCTTAAGGTGAATCCTTACGATTTCACGGCCAATACGGAAATCGCCGTGCTGCTCCGCCAGGATGGCAAGCTGGATGAAGCGCAGGCGCACATCGCGCGGGCGCTGCAGGTGCGCCCCACCGATCCGGGAGCCCTGTTTGAACGCGCCTCCATTCACTTGTCGCAAGGCCTCCCCGGCCAGGCGCGCCAGGAACTCGAACAGTTGGTGCACGACCACCCCAACTTCTCCGAAGCCCACGCGGCCCTGGCTACGGCGTATTACAAGCTGAAGCGCGCCGCCGACGGCGATCGCCAAGCCGCCGAAGCCCGGCGGGTCCGCGAAGAGGCGCAGAGGCAGCTCGAGGAACAGCAGAAGGCACACACCAAAAACTAGCCACGGATCGACACAGAGACACGCGGATGGGAACAGCCGTGCGGAAACAGCGCGCAGGTTGGGGGGGGACCTAGCGCGGCGTGTGCGCGCGGTGCTTCCAGTTATAGACGCCCCACGCCAGGATTGCGACCAAGCCGAGGGCGATGAGCATTTCGGGGATATCCAAAGGCCGCATGTGCATCCTCCCGGCTCGATTATAACCGGGCGCGCGCCATAAGTAAATATTCAGATGCGATTATACTGTTGGCCCCGATCGGGAGAGACTGGCCTTCGCCGCAACGGACCGGGAGTCTTGCAAACGCGCAAGTTGTTGAAAGACACGTCGGGGAATCAGAAGCTGTTCGACTGGCCAAACATGGGCCGTAGCCCGTCTGCACCCCTCACCCGCGGTCGCGAATCAGCTCGATGATCTCGTTCGCGGTTGGCAGCCGGCCAGTCTGCTTCTTGGAATAGATTTTCTGCCCGTCAACGAAAACGTCGAGCGCACCTGGTCCGCCCAGGCGGATGCGGGTGGGAATTTTCAGCTGGCCTTCGATGCTCTCTTTCAGGCTCACGGCCTGCGCCTGGATGTCGTGTCAAAAGAAGCAGCGCTTGATTTCGACGTTCATGGTGGCTCTTGAAGATCTTACCACGCACATCCACGAACCGAGACCAGCCTTCAATAGCGTTAGAATTGGCCCATTGAACGGTGCCCCTCACGCTCGCACAAGTCGTCTTGAGCCAGTTGCGAAGTCTCCGCGGCGCACGGCAGCTTGCACGGGAGCTTTTGGACACACAGTTCGCCTCGCACACCTGATCGCCGTTTCGGCCGCCATCGCCGCCTGCCTGCCGGCGTGCGCGCAGGAATCGCCTGCGTGGCCCGATACCTATGTGGCGCGGCTGCAGGCACTGGCGCTTGTTGAAACCCTCAATGCAGAGGTGCTGGCAAGCCGGAGTGCGACGCTGACGCTGGAGAACTGGTGCCGGGACCATCAACTGGCGACGGACCCGACAATTGTCGCGGAGCTTGTGAGAGGCGCCGTGAAGCGTCCGACGGCGGAGCAGAGACAGCGCCTTCAAGTGGCTTCGGAAGCTGAAGTGAAATATCGCAGGGTCCTGCTTCGATGCGGTAACCGAGTTCTCTCCGCAGCCGATAACTGGTACGTGCCGGACCGCTTGACTCGCGACATGAATCGCCTGCTCGATACCACGGGTACGCCGTTCGGCAAGGTTGTTCAGCCACTCGATCCATACCGGCAGACATTCGCGGCCAGACTCTTGTGGTCGCCGCTCCCGGATGGATGGGAGCGCGCTTCAATCCCGCCGGCCACGGCGACCGCGGGAGTTCTGGCTATCCCCGATGCGCTTTTCGAGCACCGGGCAGTATTGTACACCCGTGAGCACAAACCGTTCTCGGAAGTGGACGAGGTGTACCAGCGGCAACTTCTGGCATTTCCTGCGCCACGCTAAGCCGGCTGGCGCCAAGAAACTCAGGGCTGGGCAGGGGGTTTAGTTAGCCGTGGCGCAGGCCATCGTTTTTGGTGGCCTGCCGAGCTCGAGCACTTTGCGCCGACGACAAAAAACGATCGTCTGCGCCACGGCGGCGCTGGAACTGTCTAGCTATTTCGAAGACACTGCACTAGCAGCTAGCCGCAGGACTCCAGGACCTCGCCGGCGTTGAGAGGTTGGCCGTGCGGGAGCGGTTCGGGCACTGCCGCAAATTTGGCTACGGCATCGAACAGGGGTTTGAAATCGCGCGAAAGATTGCCCATCAGGCAATCCGTCAGGTCGCCCTTGAGGCTCGGAAACTCGGTGATGAACTCCCGGAAGCTGAACGCCTGGTTGTAGAAGGCGTAGACCAGCTTGCGCATGGCCTCGATGCTCTGGCAAAACTGAGCGCCATACTCCGCGAAACGGGATGCGGAAACGTCGCCGGCGGCGAGCGCGGCGTCTACGGCGTCGGCCGCGAGTTCGCCGCTACGCAGCGCCAGCACCACGCCCGACGAGAATACCGGGTCCAGAAAGCCGAAGGCGTCGCCCGCCAGCACCAGTCCATCGGCAGCGCAGTGGCGCGAGCGGTAGGAGTATTCGCCGGTCACGCGATACGGCCCGAACTGCCGGCCGGGGGCCAGATGGTTTCCGATCCAGGCATTCTTCTCCACTTCGCGGTGAAAGATGGTGGCCGGATCGCGCGTGTCCTGGTACAGGTACTCCTTTTCGGCCACAATTCCAACGCTCATGACGTCATTGGCCAGCGGAATATACCAGAACCAGCCCTTGCCCGGAAGGTAGGCGATGGTGGTGGCGCCTTCGTCGATGCCGGGGTCGCGCAGGGCGCCTTTGTAGTAAGTCCATAGGGCGATCTTATTCAGGACCGCATCGCGCACCTTCCACCCGTTGCGAGTTACCGCGAAGGCATCGCGGCCCGTGGCGTCGATGGTGACAGGCGCGCGGAATTCGCGAGTCTGGCCGCCTTTGTCCACCGCCGTGACCCCGGTCACCGAATCGGCTTGCCGAATCAGTTCGCGTACCGTAATCTCTTCGATAACCTGGGCCCCCTTCTCGCGCGCGTTGTCCAGCAGCAGTTGGTCGAATTCGCTGCGCAGGACCTGCCACGTGGTGGAGGCTTCATGGGCGAGTTGCTGTGAAAAATAGAAGGGCACGGAAGCGCGCCCGCGCATGCCCACGAACTGCACGCTGTGTTTCCGGACGAAATGCGAGGTTTTCAAGCGATCCAGCACGCCGATACGTTCCAGCGTGAAGTAGCCATAGGGCAGCAGGGACTCGCCAATGTGATAACGCGGGAACTTCTCCTTCTCCAGTACGACCACGCGCCGGCCCTTGGCGGCGAGCAAGGCAGCCGCCGTCGAACCGGCCGGGCCACCTCCAATCACGATGACATCATGCGTTTGCATATTTCTAAATAGGAACCCTCACCCCGGAACCAGCGTCGTTTCAGATGCTATCTGGGCGCGGCGTCGTCGAGCGGCAAGCTCAGCGAAGCGGCGGCCACATCAGTTTCCAGTCTACCAATCGCCGGGTAATGGCTGCGCACCCAGGCCAGTCCGGCGAAAGCGCACACCATGGCGGCGGCCAACACGGACCAGTAGGTCTTGGCTCCGGCCTGAATGACCCAGGCGCCGAACAGCGAGGTCAGCAGCCCTCCTAAACGACCGATGGTGGCTGCGTAGGCCACGCCGGTAGCGCGGATGCTGGTGGGATATACGTGCGCGGCCAGCGCGTACATGGAGGTCTGCACGGCGTTGGCCAGCAGACCGTTGATCCCCAGGCAGGCGATGAGCAGGACGTGATCGCCGTGCGCCTGAATTGGGACCACCAGCAGCGCCAACGCGCTCCCGGCACAAGCCAGCGCGCCGGAGAGCATTGGCCGGCGCGACCCCAGCAGGGTCACCAGCGCGGCCCACAGCAACACACCTAGCACGCCGCCGAAATTGTAGACGGCCAACCCGGTGCTGGCTGTGGCGACATTCAATCCCTGCGCGGTTAGCATCGCCGGCAGCCAGCCAAAGATCAGGTAAACGGATCCGAGGCTGCAGAAAAAGGCGATCCAAAGCCCAGTGGTATCGCGCGCCATGCCGGAACGGAATAACCTTTGCACCGAAGCGTGTTCCGCGCCATCGTGTTCGGCGCGATCTTCAAACGCGGCCCCGCCCGGTACGGCGTGCCCCATCCTGCCCAGCAGAGTGACCAGCCGCGGCCACATGGCCGGCCGGCGCGCCAGGAATCGCGGCGATTCCGGCAGAAGCGCCATCAGGCCCAGCGCCAGGACAAGCGGCAAAACGCCGCCGACGGAATACAAGCCCCGCCACCCGAATCGCGGCAGCACCCAAGCGGCCAGCAGACCGCCCAGCATGCCGCCCAGCGGAAAACAAACCAGTGTGAGCTTTACGGCCATGGCACGCCGGCGCAGTGGCGCAAACTCCGCCGTCAGGGCGCTGGCGTTCGGCAGAGCGCCGCCGGTGCCCATGCCGGTTACGAAACGCAATATCGTCAGTGCCGCTAACCCGTGAACCATGGCGGTGGCGATGGTGGCCAGGCCGAAAGTCACCACGCAACCGATCAGCGCCATCCGCCGGCCGAAACGATCGCCGCAGTAGCCCGCCAGCGGACCACCCACTGCCATCCCGGCCAAGCCGACGGCCAGCACCGGTCCGAAATCGCCGCGGGCTACGTGCCACTCCCGGATCAGCGAGGGGATGGCAAAGCCGAGGATCTGAATGTCGAAGCCATCGAAGATGACCGCCAGCGCCGCGAGCACGGTCAGGAGTTTCTGATAGGTTGACCAGGAGCTGCGATCCAGCAGCGCCGCGACATCGAAGGTCTGGCTTAATTGCATCTCAGTTTGTGCAGGCTCATGGGCGCCCCCGGGCATTAGGGCATTGTACACGAAATCGGTGTGTATCCGCACGAAATCCCGACATGGCGGAAACACGCCCAGGGAGGAACCCCAGCGAGTCCGGCCGGCGGCGGTCCGGACCTGGGCATGTGTTACATTTTGAGCAGATGAGTAATGCAATTACTGTTCGGCTGCCGGAGGATCTAGCGGAGTGGCTGGAAACTGAAGCGCGCAAAACGGGTATTTCTAAGGGACGCATCGTTCGAGAGGAACTCGAGAAGGCCCGGAACTCCGCCAAGCGTCCGTTCCTTCGCTGGGCCGGTGCGATCGCTGGACCAAGCGGCCTCTCGATGCGCAAAGGCTTCTCTCGTAAATGAAGGCGATCGCGGACACGGGTTTTCTCGTCGCGTTCGGGAACCGGAGAGACTCCCATCATGAATGGGCGGTCGGGATTGCTGAAGGGGTCGCTCAACCGCTATTGACGTGTGAAGCAGTGCTGGCCGAAACCGCATTTCATCTCGGCAGCAGCGCGCTGGTGCTGGCGTTTCTGCACGACGGCTTGGTGCGGTCCACATTTGTGTTGAGCGAGCAGATTTCGCGATTGGCGGAGCTGGCCGTACGCTACGCGGATCGCAAACCGGATCTGGCGGACCTTTGCGTGATTCGCCTTAGCGAATTGCACCCGCGCTACCCGGTGATCACCACGGATCTCGCAGATTTCCGGGTGTACCGCCGCGGCCGCCGGGAGGCGATCCCCCTGATCCATCCTCCTGGGCGGTAACCAGCCGGCCGGGCGGCGAACGCCGTTTCACGGACTGACAGAATCGGCGGACACAAGCCCGCATAGCAGCAGTTGAAGGTCGAAGAACCCTCGCCCGACGACGGACGGTTTTATCCCGTTACCCGTTACCCGCGTTTGATTGACATTACGAGTGGGCTATGAGATCATCTCGGCGTTCCCGTCTCAGAAAAAAACCGAGGAGTCCGTGAATGAAACGCATCATGCCTTTCGTTCTTCTCGCCTTCGCGTTGCCCTCCCGGGCGCAGACAGTCCAATCGGCAGCAGCAGTTCTTCCGAATCCAACAACGCTGAACTGTTCGGAGGAAGCTGCGAATACCAGGCACGTCGTTATCACGAGGCCTCCACAGACTAAAGGTGATCTTGTCCAGCGCGTCATTCGCTGGTTTGAAGATGATGTGCTCGACAAGAACAAAGGCACGATTAGGGTCGCCGATGCGATCGCTGCCGTGCAATCCGCAATCAATAGCGCGAAATGCGCCAACTACGACCCCAACGGCCGCTTCCAATTGATCAGCGCGGACATGGACTTTCAGCAAGAAAAAGATGAAGACGGCACGCTGGAAATTCTATTCATCGGCGGGGCAGCCGGAGAGAAAGAGAAGCAGACGATACTGGATACAGATTTCACGTATACCGTTCCAATTGTGGTCAATCCAGATACAACCCACAGTGAGAAGCTGATGTCTCTTCATATTTTGGCCGGTTCTGCAAAGGCGCGGGGTGCGCAACCGAATGAGGTATCGGCAGCAACCAGCGACCCCAAGGATCTAGGAGTCGCAATTGCTGCGGCAATTGCTCAACTAAACAATAACGTCACCGGATTGCAGAGTCTCAGCCAACATCAGGTGAAGGTTAGCCTCAAGTTCGTTTTCACTGTGGACGGCACACTCGAAGCTGAGCCCAAGATTGGTTCCGTCGGGGTGACCGCAAAATACAAGCACACTGAGATCGCAACACAGAACCTCACGTTGACATTCGCGGACAATGCGCCCGCAATCAATCTCGCGGCCGCTCCCGTACCCGGTTTTGTTGGTAAACCCATCGCGCTCACCGTTACGGCAGTGACTGGCGTAAACCCAACCCGCCATCTCTCGGGCAATGTGAACTTCATTGTCGACGGGGACGTGTACAAAGCAGGCGGAGAGCCGCTTGTAGCGCATTTGGTGAACGGCATATCGACCGACGGTGCAATCACATTTTCCGCGGCAGGTACCCATGTGATCTCCGCTCTCCTTCAGCCTAGCGAGAGCTTCGATTCCGCGATGTCGACCCCCATAGTTGTGGCAGTGCAGTAGACCTGCGCCGGGGCGCCAGTCTACGTGAGTTTCGTTTGCCGCTCTTAAATCGCGATCAATCGAATTAGTAACGCTAACTAGCCAAGGGCTTCGCCCTTGATATCCCTGCGGGATATGGGAGTCGAGGAAGTCAGGACTCAGCAGACAGAATTCGCGGTGGGCGATTGAATCGGATGGACTTGCCAACACAACAAGAACAAAATTCTCGTTGCGCGCCGCATAACGGTCTAAACGCGCTTGCATCCGCTCAATTCCTGCATGGTCGGGAACCGGGAAGTAGGAGACATTTGCTGGGATTCGCAGCGTGTCCGACAGGTCGCGGCCTGTCGTAGGGTATCCGTAAGATCATGTTCTGGACCACAGAGAATGACCGGCCCGCGCCCAACGTTGAACCCTAAAACGCATCGAGGTCGCGCGCGCTGACGACTTTCCCGGAGTAACCCTGCCGGACTTCCTTTTCCAGATCCACTCCTTCCTTTGGTCCGAAGTACATCTGGTGGTACAGGACCAGCAGCTTCGGCTTCGAGCGCGCCGCGATGGCCGCCAGTTCCGAAGTGGATGTGTGAAAGCTGGAGTGATATTTCTGCGCGCCAGGAGACAACCGGGCGAAGCGCGCGGCGGAGTAGACCTCATGCACCAGGACGTCGCAGCCCTGGCAGGCTTCTTCGATCGCGGGGCATGGGGCCGTGTCCCCTGACAGTACAATGGTGCGGCCGCCCGCATCGATAGCGTAGCCGAAGGCCTGGGGCCACGAGCCATGCAGCACGGGGATCGCGCGCACAGAGATGTTTGCATCGTGATATACGGGTCCCGCGGAGATTTCGTGTACGTTGACACGCAAGCCCTCGAGGTCCAGATGCTCCAGGCCGTGGGTGCGGACCTCGATGTCGTCGCTGAACGCCAGCTTGAGATGCTCCGTCATGGCCGCCGTGCCTTTCGGCCCGTAGACCTCCAGAGGCTCGCGGCGCCCTGTCACCCACGGGGTCAGGATTACGTCCGCGTACCCCAGCGTATGGTCGGAATGCAAGTGTGTCAGAAAAAGTCTCGTCAAATTCGGCGCTACCAGAGCAGCCATGCGATAACGCGCGGCGGCCTCGTCGGCGCGGCGGACTACGCCCGCGCCCGCATCAAAAAGGTAAGCCTGTCCGCCGGCCACAATGGCAACCGCCGGGCCGGAACTAAGCGCGTCCGGTATCGGCGTTCCCGAACCGAGAATGATCACGACGGCCGATTCGGCCGGAAACAACTGAGATGGCACGCTGGCGAGCGCCCACAAGGCGAGAGATCCTCCGCGGAGCAGCGATCGGCGGTTGATGAGTCGCAAGGTGTAGAATAACGTAATTGCAATCGGCTGGTTAGGGGACGTGGCAGACCACACAAAACGATGGTCTGCCCGGGTCTGCCCCACGAAACTGACTCACTACCCGTTACTCTGAAGGGGGCTTCCGACATTGGCGACTTCCATCGCGAGCGCGGTTCCCACGGACAGTGCCGACCCGGCGCGTTGGCGCACCTTGGCCGTGGTTTTGTCGGCCGCATTTCTGGTCACCCTCGACTTTTTTGTCGTGAATGTGGCCATCCCCTCCATCCGTGCGGGCCTGGACGCCTCGTTTGCCGACCTGCAACTGGTCATCGCCAGTTACGGGCTTACCTATTCCGTTCTTCTGATCACCGGCGGCCGGCTGGGCGATATCTACGGCCGCAAGCGCATGTTCCTTTGCGGAATCGTCGGGTTTACCTCGGCTTCGCTTCTTTGCGGGATGGCGCCCAGTCCGGGTTTCCTCATTGCCAGCCGCGCCATCCAGGGAAGCATGGCCGCCATGTTGATGCCGCAAGTGCTCTCGTTGATCCAAGTGACTTTCCCCGTACATGAGCGGGCCAAGGCGTTCGGCTTTTTCGGCATGGTCGTAGGCACCGCATCCTTCTCTGGAAACGTGCTGGGCGGCTTGCTGGTCAGCGCCAGTGTTTTCGGATTGAGCTGGCGGCCCATATTCCTGATCAATCTTCCTATCGGGGCGATCGCCGTGCTGGCGGCCAGGCGGACGGTCCGGGAATCGCGTTCGCCGAAGGCGCGCCGCCTGGACCTGGGAGGCGTAGTGTTGATGACCGCGTCGCTGTCCATGCTGCTCTATCCGCTGGTAAAGGGACGCGAAGCCGGGTGGCCCCCATGGACGTATGCCTGCGCGGCGTCGTCGGCCCTGCTGCTGGCCCTGTTTGTGCGCTACGAACAAGGCGTCACCGGACGTGGCGGCTCGCCGCTGGTGGAGCTTTCGCTTTTCCACGATCGCGCCTTCGTGATCGGACTTTCGAGCGCGGTGTGTTTCTTTAGCACCACGGCGTCCTTTTTTTTGATCTCCACCATCTTCCTGCAGAACGGTCTCGGTTATAGTGCGCGGGACGCGGGGCTGACCTTCGGTTCTTTTGCGATTGCCTTTCTGTGCAGCTCCCTGGCGTCGGTTCGCGTGCAGCCGAAGCTCGGCAGCCGGATCATCAATGTGGGCGCCGCGTTCATGATGTGCGGCCTGGTTTTATTGCTATGGATGGCCCGTTTGCGGGGCGCCGCGTTGACGGGCCTGGAACTCGCGCCGGCCCTCATGATTTACGGCACGGGGCAAGGCTTCGTGATGCCCACGCTGATCAGCACGATCCTCATCAATATCAAGGGCCATGACGCCGGATCGGCCTCCGGCGTGTTGACCACCGTGCAGCAGTGCTCTTTCGCCACGGGAGTGGCGGCGATCGGTACCGTCTTCTTCAGCGCCCTGGGCGGCCGGACTGGCGCAGATGTTTTTGTCCACGCGCTTTCCAGGGCCTTTACGGTGAATATTTGCCTGCTCGGCGTCACGTTCCTGCTCATCCTGCAAATCCCGCGCAACCCGGTCAAAGCGGGGCCAAGGCCACCGCTCCCTAACGGTCGCGGCTCAGATGGGCCTCCGGCGGGGCCTGATGGAACGGATTGAGACCGCCCACAAAGGGGGCGGTCTCAGAGTAGTAGCACGGTCGCGGCTCGGTATCGACACGGTGTTTACTGAGCCGCGACGTAAGGGAGCGGTCCCCACTCGGAGTGTGCCATAATACACAAATTGTGAAACGACTCTTAATATCTGCCCTCGCGTTCGGCTTGGCTGGCTTCGCGGCGACCGACGAACCACTGACGGTTACCCTCCTGCCGAACCTCCCATCTCCTCAAAAGGTCGGAACCATCATCACCCTGGTGCCGCGGCTGAAGAATTCGACCCACGCCACTTATGTCGCCCAATACAGCGTGAGCGTCGACGGCGGCGCATTCCACATGATCCGGGATTTCAGCCAGGATATGATGTTTACCTGGTCGCCGGAACTCTACGAACACGAAGCGCGCGTGCGCGTCGTAGTGCGGGACAACGACACCATGAAGACGGCCACGGCGGAATTGCCCTTCCGGATTGTTTCGCGCATTAACGACGGGCGGCCGGTGGTCACGCCTACGGCGCATCCGCTGGTCGCGTTGCTGAGCGCACCGCCCTGCCCCGCGGGGAGCCAGTTCCGCGTGGAGTTTCGCAGAGCGGGGGATTCGTTTTCGAGCCACACCTCGGCCGAACCCTGCCGCGAGGGCCGTAGCAATAACGTCTACGTAGCCGGGATGCGGGCCGATACCGATTATGAAATGCGGCCCGAGACGCTCGGCGGGGCCGTAGAATCGGGCGCCTGGATTACGTTCCACACCGGCCTTCTGGACGGCCGCTTCCCGCCCGTGACCATTCCCACGCCGCGCGCCGGCGGCGCCCGCAGCGCCGAGCAATTGCTCGTCAGCAGCATGGTAGCGGAGCCTTTTCATAATCAGGCCACCGATCTGGAGGGAAATGTGGTCTGGACCCTGGCTTCGGGGGGCTTCCTTACCCGCATCCTCCCTGGCGGCCGGTTTCTGGTCTTGGCCGAGGCAGCGAATTCCCAGAACGACATTAAGCGCTGGCAGGTGGTCCGGGAGCTCGATCTGCTGGGCAACACCTTGCGCGAAACCAATGCCAGCCGCGTGGCGGAACAGTTGGCCAGCCGCGGCATCCGTTCCAAATGCATGAAGGACGGCGAGCAGTGCGTTTCGGGATTTCATCACGAGGCCATCCGCCTGCCGAACGGCCACACGCTGGTCATGGCCGGTCTGGAACGTATGTTCCCCGATGGCGCCCAAGGATCCAAGGACCCGGTGGATGTGCTGGGAGACCTGGTAGTTGACCTGGACCCCGACTTTCAGGTTGCCTGGGTTTGGAACTCTTTCGACCACATGGATGTGACCCGCAAGTCTCTGGGCGACGAGAAATGCAAGATCGGCCCCGGCAGCGACGGCTGTCCCTCGGTCTTCCTGGCCGATAACGCCAACGGCTGGCTGCACGGCAATGCCTTGAACTACATTCCCGGCCGCGGCGATTTTCTGATCTCGATCCCGGAACAGGACTGGGTGGTGAAGATCGACTATAAGGACGGCAAAGGGACCGGCAAGGTGCTTTGGCGGCTGGGATTGGATGGAGACTTTAAGGTAAAATCGGACGACCCATACCCCTGGTTCTCTTACCAGCATGACGTAGGCTTCGATCCGCCCGGATCGAATCGCCTGATTGTTTTCGACGACGGAGCCCGGCGGAAGAAGAAGTTTCCAAAGTCCAACAACCGCGGCCAGGTGTGGGAGTTGGATGAGAAAGCCATGACCGCCACGCTGGTAGTGAACGCGGATTTGGGAGTGTATTCGTTCGCCATCGGCTCCGCGCAATCACTCTCCGGCGGCGGGTTCAGTTTTGAATCCGGTTTTCTCAATCTGCCCAATGTTTCCAGCCGCGCGACTGAGGTCGGGCCGGACGGCAAGATCGTCTACGTGCAGGAGACTGACGGCGCCGGTACTTATCGCACTTTCCGGGTGCCGGATCTCTACACCCCTCCACGTAAGTAAGGTACATACGGCGATGTCAGTCTGGTTTTGGAGGGCGGGCAATCCTGCCCGCAGCCGGCTTTCAGCCGCCTCTGGCCGCCTGAAAGGGAGCTGCGGCCAAGATTGGCAGCCCTACTGGAGATTTGCAATTGCGGCTCTCATGATTACCGGACTTACAGCGGCGCCAAGAGAGGTTTCGTTCCCTACCGCGGACGGAGGACTAATCCGGGCCGATCTGTACGGCACGGGCGATCGCGGCGTTGTGCTGGCCCACGGCGCCAAGTTCGACAAAGCCAGTTGGGCGAAGCAGGCGGACGTTCTGGCAAATGCCGGCTTCCGCGTCCTGGCCATCGATTTTCGCGGTTATGGACAGTCGCGCGGCGGAGATAGATCCGCGCCCGGCAGCGGAGAGAAGTACGAAGATGTTCTGGCGGCAGTACGATACCTTAAAGAAAACGGCGCCAAGACCGTCAGTGTGATCGGCGCCAGCATGGGAGGCGGCGCCACGGCTAACGCGTCGATCCACGCCCGCCCCGGCGAAATCGATCGGCTCATTCTGCTGGCTCCCGTGCCGGTGGCCGAACCCGAGCGGCTTAACGGCCCCAAGCTATTCGTTGTCAGCCGGGGGGACGGGCTCGCCGCCAAGGTCCGGGAACAATTCGAAAAGGCGCCCGAGCCCAAAGAGCTGTTGATCCTGGACGGTTCGGCCCACGCGCAGTTCCTGTTCCAGACCGAGCAAGGGGAGCGCCTGATGAAGAGAATTCTGGAGTTTTTGTCAGAGAGCAAAACAGAGGCGGAAAAGAGATGACTGCGAAGGAAGCGATCTGGCCTAAGAAGACCCGCGAGCTACAGACCCTGCACCTGGATTCCACGATTTGGAACGAGTTTAAGTTTCGGGATGGCGATATTATCATCTCTACTTACGGCAAGTCCGGCACAACCTGGATGCAGCAGATCATTGCACAGATGCTCTTCGCAGGCGATACCGAGATGGACACCCAGGCGATGTCTCCGTGGGTCGACTATGTGATTCCTCCGAAAGAGGTGAAACTCGCCGCCCTGGAGGCGCAGACGCACCGCCGCTTCGTGAAGACGCATCTGCCGGTGGACGCCGTGGTGTACTCGCCGAAGGCCAAATACATTTACATTGGACGCGACGGCCGCGACGTCTTGTGGAGTTTCTACAACCACCATTCGTCGGGCACCCAGGCTATGTACAACGGGCTGAATAACAGGCCGGGCCGGGTTGGCCCTCCGCTGGAGCCTCCGCCGGCCGACATTCGCGAATACTGGCACGCCTGGTTCGAAAGGGAAGGATACCCGTATTGGCCGTTCTGGGAGAACATTCGCACTTGGTGGGCAATCCGCCATCTGCCGAATATTCTGATGGTGCATTACGACGTTCTGCGAAGAGAGATGCCCGCACAGATGCGGCGCATCGCCCGATTTCTGGATATCCCGATCGACGAGGCTAAGTGGGACACCATCGTCGAACACTGCACTTTCGAATGGATGCAAGAGCACGGCGAAAAAATCGTTCCCTTGCGTGGAGCGCTGTGGGTGGGCGGAACGAAAACCTTCATCAACAAGGGCACCAACGGAAGGTGGCGCGACACCCTGACTGCGGCGGAATCGGCGGCATACGAGGCCAGAGCCGTGGCCGAATTAGGGCCCGAGTGTGCGCGCTGGCTGGCGACCGGCGAGGGCGTGGAGAGCGAGCCAGGATCTCCCGATATGGCCGCTTGAGTGAGAGCTGCTGCGTTTGCGGAAACCGCTCCCTGAAGACGGTCGCGGCTCGGTAACGGACGTAATGATTCCGCGGGGTTTACTGAGCCGGGCCCAGAGGGCACCCCGTCAAGGAGCGATGCCCTAGGCTACGTGTCCGGTTACGCCTTTTCCCAAACCATGGTTGCCCTGTATGCCTTACCATCGGCACCGGTGCCTTTGATGGTGTTGGTCATTGTCTTGCCATCCTTCGAGATAACACTCCGTCCTGTGACACTGTACTTTCCATCCTTCTTCTTTGCGCTGTAAGTGAAGGTATTTGCATCCACCTGCTTGATGGAGATGGTGTCATAGGGCGCACCGGTCACTGGCGATTCGCTGCCATCATACTTTGCGACATAGCTGGAATTAATCGCTGCGCCGCCAGCCTGCTCTCCGGTAGTGGTCACCTTAATTCCGCCGTCAGATGCTTCCCGCGTAGTACTGAGACTCTTGACCGGGGTGGATGGGCTAAACTTGGATTTCTCCATGTTCAGCTTCCACGTCCCAAGCGAGTTGTCAGCCGCAAACGCTCCGATTGCTGTAACCACGACACCGATGGTAATTCGGGTCAATACGTTTCGCATTTGTGTATCCTTTCAGCCGGGATTCTACTTTCGAAACCCAAGCTGACAGTGTACAGCCAAACGCCTCCCTTTTGTGGCGTTTTAATTCTCGACGGTCGTGGGAAGGCTCTCCCTGGGGAAGTGTTGCAAAGCGGGCCGACAGGCTTTGGTTGAGCGCGACGGAGCGGAACTCCCGTTCCCCGGCGCATCCAGGCGCCGTAGAGGCCGCACTCGCGAGAGCCACGCGAACTGGCGCCCTGACCGGATCAGGGGGAAGCGGCCGGCACGCTGAGGCTGCTCTGGGCGAGCCGCGCCACGTGGACTGTTTTGCCTGGATCGCCGGCGGCAAATCTCCATCGCACATCCCATGGCGGTTTTTCGTCCAAGTGCCTCGCAGAAAGCTGGGGGAGGAAGGGACTAACTAACTAGCCAAGGGCTGCGCCCTTGATATCCCTGCGGGATATGGGAGTCGAGGAAGTCAGGACTCAGCAGACAGAATTCGCGGTGGCCGATTGAATCGGATGGACTGCCAACACAACGAGAACAAAATTCTCGTTGCGCGCCGCATAACGGTCTAAGCCGGACGAGAGGCATCAACCTTCTTCCGTATCATTCCATCCGCAGGGCCTCCAAAGGCGCAATGCGCGTGGCGCGATACGCCGGGATCCAGCACGCCAAGAGCGCAACCGCAATGAGCAGCGCCGCAACCGCGAAGAGCGTTGGCGGATCGGTAGGCTGGACTCCGAATAAGGGGCCGGCCATCAGACGCGTGACGGATAACGTCACCGCTATTCCGATTGCCGTGCCTACCAGCGCCAGCTTCAGTCCCTGGCCTATCACCAGCCGCAGCACGTCGCCACCTTGCGCACCGAGCGCGATGCGAATTCCGAACTCGTGCGAGCGTTGACCCGCGGAGTACGCCACCACACCGTACAGTCCCACCGCGGCAAGCAGCAGCGCCAGGCCGGCGAAGAGCTCGAACAGAAGAAGGTTCAAGCGCCGGGGCGCGACGGTTTCGTCGATCCGTTCCGCCATCGTTTGGGCATTGTCGATCAGCAGTCCCGGATCGAGTTTGCGCAGCGCACCCTGAACAGCAGTCAGGACGCTGCCGGCGTCGCCAGCGGCGCGCACTGCCAGCTCGAATCGCGAGTGCGGATTGGATGCCAAAAGTTGATAGGTGGAAAAAGGAGCTGGCGAATCGAGTCCGATCTGGCGGACATCGCCGACCACCCCGACGATGGTCTGCCAATGAGCCCTATCGCGCGGCCCCACCTTGAAGCGCTTGCCGATGGGATCTGAGCCGGGCCAGAAGCGCTGCGCAAACCCCTGGTTGATGAGCACCGGATTGAGGCTGGAACCTTCATCGCGGTCCTCCAGCACACGGCCGCGCACAAGAGGGATGCCCATCACTTCGAAATAATTCGGCATCACATTGCGGAACGTGCTGGCGCCAGTTCGCCTTCGGCGGACGGCCGCCCTTCAATGGCAATGTCGCCATTTCCCTCGCCCCCGGTGATGGGCAACTGGCTGGCGATGGTGGCGGCACGGACGCCGGGCAGAACGGACAGCCGGTCCTGCACCTGGCCGTAGAAAGTATTCACCGACGCGTCCGAATCGTAGTTGACGGGCAGACCGATACGCAGGGTAACCAGCCGCTCGGTTCGGAAGCCCGGATTGACTTCGAATAAGCGGTGAAAGCTCCTCATCAGGAGGCCGGCGCCGGCCAACAATACCAGGCAAAGGGCCACCTCGACCACGACCATGGTTTGCTGCGCCAAAGCGTGTTTCCGGGAGCCGCCGGCGCGGTGTCCGCCGCGGAGCGCTTCGGCTGCGCCGGCACGCGCGGCACCGATAGCGGGGACGATTCCGAAGAGAATAGTGGTCGCCACCGTGATGGCCGCGGCAAAAGCAAGCACCGAACCATCCATGGGCACACTGTGCAAGCGAGGATCGCGGGTCAGGAACCCGAGCGATCGCGTGGCAAGGAACGCCAGCCCGATTCCCGCTATGCCGCCGGCGGCGGCCAGAACGGCGCTCTCGGTGAGCAGTTGACGGACGAGCCTGGCATATCCCACGCCCAGCGCCCGCCGTATGGCCATCTCTCTTGCGCGGGCCGTTCCGCGCACTAGCATCAGGCCGGCTATGTTGCCGCAAGCGATCAGCAGCAGGAAGCCCACCGCGCCCAGCAATACCAGCAGCGCCGGGCGAAGATCGCGGCTGAGTTCGTCGGGCAGCGGCACAGCTCGCACCACCAACCCGCGCCTGGTTTCGGGATGATCCTGCCGAATCTGCGCGGCGATCGCCTCCACTTCCTTGGCCGCGGCAGCGGGAGATACGCCGGAGCGCAGGCGTCCCACCGGATCGAGCACCCAAATATCGCGGTGGGTCAGGCTGGCGGGGTCCAGTTCCTGTTGCAGCGGCGTCCAGAACTCGGCCTGACGATATTCGAAGCCCGCCGGCATGACGCCGATAACCGTGTACGGAGTTCGTCCGAAACGGAGCGAACGGCCCAGAACATTGGGATCGCCACCCAGCATCTCTGTCCACATGCGATGGCTGAGCACGATTACGGCAGGTGCGCCCTCACGGTCCTCCTCCTGGCCGAAGAAGCGCCCCAGTTGCGGGGCGACTCCCATTACCTGGAAGAAGTCGGAAGAGACGGCCGCGCCGGAGATGCGCATGGGATTCGGCCCTTCACGCAGAATGTGCTGGACGTGCATGACGCCGGCAAGTAGTTCGAACGAGGTCGCGCGGCTCCGCCAGTCGACGAGGTTCGGCCACGATGCGCCCCAGTAATTGTCAGGATCGTGAGCATCCGCTTCTCCCACCATCACCAGACGGCGGGGATGAGGATACGGGAACGAGCGCCAGAGCACAGCGTGCGCAACGCTGAACATGGCGGTGTTCACGCCGATTCCCAACGCCAGCGTGAGAAGCGCGACCACGGTGAAGCCCCGGCTGCGCAGCAGCATACGGGCGGCGAAGCGAAGATCCTGAAACAGAACGGTCATGACCTGGTCTCCTTTGGGGGGCGGAACGCGAGCCGCATGGCTGGAGAATCGCACCTGCATGGCGGCCAATATCAAATCGAGTACGGTGCGTGTGCCCAGGCGCCAGCCGGGCTGCTCCTGCCAGCGCCGGTCGAAGGTGGCTAGCATTTCGGCGCCGAACTTCCGGCGGAAGGCAGCCGGGAAAAGGAGCAATAGCGCACCAACCAACCCACGCATCAGGGGCGGCCCTCGGGCAGTAGTTTGCGCACACGGGAAAGTTCGACGAGACTGGCGAGGCGCTCCGCTTCCGCTTTGAGCACACGGCGCCCCAAATGGCTGAGACGATAGTAACGGCGGCGCTCATCCTCGTCGGCCTCCTCGATCAGGCCGCTGTCGAGCAAGCGCGCGAGCAGGCGGTAGAGAGAACCGATCTCGAGCCGGACACCGCCCTGCGACTCGCGCTCGACTTCCTTCATGAGCGCATACCCGTGACGGGACCCCTGGGTCAGCGCCATCAGGATATGAAAGTCGGCAGGTTTGAGAGCGTCCGGCATATAAGTATTCTGAGTATATGTAATCTGCCTGTATTCAGTCAAGCGGCGACCTCGGCATTTGACGGTTTGTGGCCGTCTCGTACTTTGGCCGGGTGGGAGACATTTCCCGCGAAACACGCGCAAACATTAGTCGAGAGTTGCGCGGGCAAGGTCCGCCGGCGGACCTCGCATTCACGTTGGCCGCCATCCAGTTGGCCGCCATCCACTCTTATTGGGACGCATTTTGGGCTTTCCAGGAGTCGTCTCCGGAGCTCATTTCCCAGATAGTCCGCATTTCGGAACCGGGCAACCGCGGCGGCCTCCCGGATAGTCTCAGCAGAGCATTGCGAGAACGGATGAGCCAGATCAGTCGTCGTTTGCCCGGCCGCGCAGTTTCTTGGAGGAGGATCGTTGCGATTTTGCCGTGAGCCGACGGATCTTGGAGCCGAGCGTGGGCCGACTGGGGCGGCGGGTTTTCGGCACGACTTGCGCGCGGGCGATCAGTTCATTCAGTCGCGCCCGGGCTTCGGCTCGATTGGCCTCCTGCGTCCGGTGCACACGGGACGTGATGATCAACACGCCGTCTTGCGTGGCGCGATTGCCGGCTAACGCGAGGAGGCGCTGCCGTACGTCGGCGGGAAGCGAGCGAGATTGGCCGACATCGAAGCGCAGTTGGACGGCAGTGGAGACTTTGTTGACGTTCTGGCCGCCAGGACCGGAAGCGCGAACAAAGGTCATTGTAAGTTCGGAATCTGGAATGAATATGGGCAAATGCTATTTCCAGAATAGCCCGTAATGGGGTGGCCGCACGCGAAGAGAATCGTGGCGAGCGGCCTGGAAGGCGGCCGCGGAGAACGACAAGGCTCAGTTGATTCGCGACCCGGCGAATCGACTCCTGCGCTTGCTGAGCAAGCCGCAGGGCGCTTCAATCCAACACATGCAGCTTGCTGCCGCTCAAGGCTCGTCGCTCTCGCCCCTGACGAAGAAGGGCTGCATCTCCTTGAACTCCAGGATCTTCACGGTCGCCTCCTTGGGAGCGTTGCCCTGCGCGATCGCGAGGAACGCCTGCTCCGACTGCGCCACCATCGCGCGCGCGAGGTCGTTTTTATGGATCGAGTGGTACTTGGACGGCATGGCCCAGTGCAGCAGTGGCATGACGTAGCCAAGGACGCCCGGCGTGTTGGAGTTACCGAGAATGACAGCGGGACGGTACACTCCAAGGAAGTCGAACTTGACGGACTCGACAGCCTTCTGCTTCTCGCCGGTGATCTTCGCATACTTCATCCCGGCCTCCGGGTCCGCGCCCGCGGCTGTCATGACCCCGCACACACGGGCGCCTCCAGCCTTGGCGGCGCGGCAAAAGGCCTGCGGGTAGGCGATTTCGATCTTGCGCACCTCCTCCTCGGGCATCTTCGCGCTGCCCTTGCCGACGCCGAACGCGGCGAGCGCGACGTCGACTCCCTGGGCGTGCGGCGCCACCTCCTCCTCGAGTCGGTCCATGTTGACAACCACCTCTGAGACCTTGGGATCGGCGAAGGCATCCGTCTTGCGGCGCGTCACCACTACCACCTTCTTGCACAGGGGATTCCTGATCAGAAGTTGCACAATGCGTCCGCCCACGTTCCCCGTCGCGCCCAGCACGATCGCCGAGTACTGCGCCTTCGCCTCTGCCGCTGCGGTTGCCATCGTCATGTCACACGCGCGCGGAACCAAAAAATACCCGCACGTCCGGAAGCGAGCGAAGTTTCGTTGTCGGGCGATTCCTTCACATTCAGCACCAAAAACAATTATCTTATAGTGCGCGCGCCGTTCGCCGCGCGGGTACGCCATCTTTACAAACATTTGCAATCTTACGGGGGCCGCCGAAGATCCTATTAAGCGGAGGTGGAGAAGATGCTGAAAAAGATGGGATTTGCAACGCTTGCGTTGGCCGGCGTGCTGGCGTTCGCTGCCCCGAAAAAGGCCGATGCGGCTGTTCGGTTCGGCGTGGGGATCGGGGTGGCGCCCGCGCCCGCGTACGGTTATCCGTATGCGTATCCCTACGGATACGCTTATCCCTATGGGTATGCGCCTTATAGTTATCCATATGTCGGGCCGTCCGTAGGTCTTGGCCTGGGCTTCGGCTACGGTGGCTGGGGCGGTTACGGCCGCGGATGGGGTGGCTACGGCCACGGATGGGGTGGTTACGGCCACGGATGGGCCGGCTCCGGTTACCGTGGCGGCTTTGGTGGCCACGTGAGTGGCGGTTTTCACGGCGGCGGCTTCCATGGCGGCGGCCATCGGTAGTGAAGTAGGCACCACCGAAGCGCCATCGATTTGTAACAATGTGGCGCCGGCACCATAACTGGCGGAAAGAAAAACCAAGTCGCCGACCACAAGAGGCGCCGCCGCGCTAACCGAAGCGAAGTATGGCGGTGGCTTCTGGCGGTAATGTAGTTGCGGCGGGCATCGCCTGACGGTGAGGCGCTACTTGAAGGCGAGCCCGCGCCGCTGCCCTAATAGACTAATAGGCGGCGTAGGACAGACGCTTCGATGTTATCGGGTTGCAAAGCGGCTTACCTCAGATCGAAACACGCCAGCGTCCGCGCATTCCGCACGAAGAGTTTTCCGTTGGCGAGGGCTGGATAGGACCGCACCGTGGCGGGCAACAGTTGGGCCCGTGAAATCGGCCGGAACTCCTTTGGCGTCGCAAGCGCCACGATCAGTTCGCCGTCTTCCCGGATTAACAAAAGCTTGTCGCCGGCCAGAGTGACCGTGCCGGCGCCAAAGTGGTCGAAGTTCCATTGCACCTTGCCGGTTTTCAGCTCGATCGCCCGCAAGCTCTGGCCGAATTCCTGGCGGCCGTGATAGCCGTAGAGGTAGCCATCGCGGTACACGCTGCTGGCGTAATGGTTCGAGAGCGCATCGTCGGAATCCCAAAGCTGCTTCACCGACGCGCCATCGATTTGTAACAATGTTGCGCCGGCGCCATAACTGGCGGAAAGAAACACCAAGTCGCCGACCACCAGAGGTATGGCCGCGTTAACCGAGGCGTGGCTGCGCGAACGCCGGGGAAACTCGAACCGGACTTTCCCGGTTGCCGGATCGACGTCCACCAGACCGGCCCGCGTCCAAAACAACGCGTGGCGCGCTCCGCCGATGGTGGCCACCACGGGCGCCGAATAGCCGGCCTCGTCGTTGGTGGCCGTCCAGAGTACCTTGCCGGTGGCCGCATCGAACGCCACAATACCTGCGCCATTTGGGCCGCCGATATTCATGAGCACGCGGCCGTCATCCACCAGCGGCGAACATGCGGCTCCGAAGAAGCCTTTCGGCGCATCGAACTTCTGCCGCGTATCCACGCTCCAGAGGCGCTTGCCCGTGGAGAAATCCAGAGCTTGCAAAACGCCCTCCGCTCCGAACGTGTAAATTCTGTCGCCTGCAACGGCCGGCGCCGCGCGGGGTCCTTCGTCGAAGCCAAAATCATCGCGATAATCGGTGGGGTACCCGGCCGACCAGATGCGCTTTCCGGTGTCCTCCTCCAGCGCCTCCACGATCGCCTGCTTTTCGCGCCGATGGAACAGAATAACCCGCCCGTGCGCCACCACAGGGGCGCTAAAACCCTGGCCCACGTCCACCTTCCAGAGCACTTCGATCCCTGGTTTCGGCCACCCTGCGGGCAACTGGCCCGCATAAACGCCGTTGCGTCCCGGCCCCAGGAATTGGGGCCAATCCTGACCGTGGGAGGCTTGGCACGTCAGTAGGAGAAGTATCGAGATTGCTGTAATCCGATGCGCGCCCGGACCGACAGGACGGAACTTCTCTGCAACTGTCGTTTCGACAATGCCACGGGCCATCACAGTGAAGTCATGTAGGAGCACGATAAACGAATCATGGCACAAGTGACCGGCCGCATGCACGCAGGCAGTCCGGGTCATTTGGCTGAATAACTGCCATCATGCCAGTTGAATACCAAAGTGCCGGAAGTCCCGTTGTGGGAGTTACTGCCGATAAGCGCGCTCCGCGGAAGTCACGTGAGTGAGACGGTAGCGCGGAGGCGGCGCCAAATCGCCCGGCCAGGTTCATCGTGTTTTCTCAAAGGGTCGCGACCCGATAGGGATGGCGGGATGGCACGGCCAATTATAATCCAGACCAACGCGAACTTTACTCGGCCTGGCCACGTACGCGCGGGCGCCGGGGCAATCACGGCGCAGCAGCCGCAATGCAGGCCGACCGTTCACTGGAGTCGCGGTTTTTCTTCATAAGGGAGACCTTTGCTGTGGTGGCGCGATGGTGTAGCGTCACGATACCGCGATTTCACGTGCCCGGCATCACGGCATTTTGCCGCTAGAGCGTCGCAATAGTACGACACTGCAACGGCGAAACCGCACGACACTCCGGCATCGGGATGGTGTGACATTACGATGCCAAACATCTTTGCCACTCCGATGGTGCGATGTTGCGTCGTTATGCGGTTTTGACGTCACGCCTTTTCGCCATCATGATGTCGCTGCGTTGCGCCGCTGTGATGTCACAGCGCCGCACGTTTTCGATGGTGCCATGTCGCGGCATCGTGGCGCTACGGTGTTCTACCACTGCAATTGCGTGCCATTCTGACGGTGTCGTGCTGTGACGGCATGATTCTACAGTGCCGTGGCATCGTGATGTCTTCATGAGGCGGTTAAGCGGAGCGTGATGCTGGTGCTGCTGATCGTTATGGCGGCGGTGATGCATGTGATGCTGATCATGGTCATAATGGCCGCTTCTCTGGCCGCTACCTCAAACCAGCTAAGCCTCTGTCTATCATTGGCATTGTGTGCCGCTCAGGGTGCCCAATGGCCGGATAAATGTCCGCTTGCGTGAGATGCCTGTCGCGCATGTTTCAGCGTTGCGGCTGAAGAAGGGCAGGGGGCTTCAGCCGCGCAGCGAGCTGTTCACACCGCTCTCCCACTCCTGCACTACCCGTTGTCCGATCTCCGCGAACTCAGGGTGCTCCTTCGCATAGGCGTGGACTTCTCCTGTCGTTTCCTGAATCGCTTCCGCGATGCGCTCGAGAATCTGCCTCACCTTCGCGGGCGTACCGCCCGCCCGTGTCTCACCGAACTTCCGGAGTTCCCGCGCTGTCGGCCACCGTGTCGAGCCGTTGAGGGTGAGGGCCAGGCTGTCTTTGGGGAGGTACACGGAGGTGGTCACGAGATCGTAGACGGGTGCCAGCCGGGCTTCGCCCTGGACATCGTCATAGACGATCCCGAAATTCTTGAGATGCGCGTCGCCATTGCGCAGCGCGGAGTTAAGCGCAATCAGCATGAAGAGTTTCTCCATGTCTTCGTTGACATGGGTGGAATTCGCAAACTGGGAGAATCGCTTCATCACATGGGTCTCATAGCTGCCGCGGTACTTTTCGTCGGTCCGGCGGGCGTTGAGTCCGCAGAAATCCTCGAATCCCCGGTAAGTGCCGTCCATGCGCAGATCGAAGCGGTCGATGACCAGGGCCATGCCGTCTTCTGCAAGGCGAAAAGGAGGCACGTCGAGTCCGCACTTGCGCGCCACTGTCAGGCAGAAATACTCGTTGGCGGCAAGCTGCGGATATTCGTTCGGCTCCCACAGCTTCACGATATGTGTCGCGCCCCGGTAGCTTGCCGAGAGGCGGTGGCCGGTATGCTCCATCTCGGCGAAGGCGTTTTGGTCGCGCACGAGGATCTTGGGCTGCACCCCGCTGATACCGGAATAGGACGCGAACTTCTCCAGCAGGTAGCGGAACAGGTCGCTGCCGCGCTTGCGCTCCAGGATCTCATCCACCGACTGGAACGGCACGTCTTCGTGAAGCTGCTCCTTGTCGCCGGTATAGCGGATGCGGCCGACCTGCGATCGTCCAACGATCGACAACAGATCGAATTCGTCAAAGGTGCCGGTGGCTTTCGCAAAAGCGAGGCGCAGGCGCTCGCGCAGAAATCCCTCCGGCAGATTCATCTCGAAGATGGGAGGCAGGCCGAAGTTCACGCTCCAGGAGGGGAGACGAACGGGCATGGTAACGGATACTGCGCGCGTGGCGGCCACCTCGGGCAGATAGGCGAACGTGCTGCCGCGTTCGCCATGACGATCAAGCAGCCCCGCCTCAGCGGCGTCGGTCCAGACTCTTATCATCGCGATCCTCTTGCATCAGTTCGTCGAGGGTGGGGCGCTGCGAGCTTGCCGCCTGGAGCGTCAGCTCCAGCCCAAGAGCGGCAAGCAGCTTGGTGACTTTCGAGAAGCCCAGTTCCCCGGCGCGGCCGTTTTCAAGCGCGTCGAGCGTGGCCCGGCTTAGCCCTGCCTTGCGCGCGAGTTCGGCCTGGCTGAGCTTGAGCGTTTTGCGGCGCTCGGCGACCCGGTCGCCTATGGAGATCAGGTTCAACACATTGCCCAGTATATTAGGCAATGTTGTTGTTTGCAATAGTTTTGCCTAGTATAGTAGGCATCTATGAGGAGATTTATGCCTTGGAAGGCGGCGGCGGCACGAATAGGGCTTTCTCACACGATCACTCCGGATTCTGAGGGGTCACCTCGTCGTCGCGAAACTGGGCTACCGCGATGGCAACAGCCTCATACAGGCTGTCGGCGTCCAGTGAAGGACACGCGGCAGCGGGAACCGGCCATGCAAGCGAAGAGCGAAACAATAGGATTGACTACGGACCGGTGACAACCGGAGTAGCCTGCCAACCAGAAGAAACGCCTCATCTCCAGCCGGTCTATCAGACGCCTCGGGCGTCGCAATTCGCGCAGACTTGAAATCGAGTAGGACAGGCCTCCTACCTTGAAAACACGCAGCCACCGCACCGAACACCCATAAGCGCTGGATTCGTGACTACGGGGCCAAAGTAGCTGCCAGCACGATCACCTCCCGGTTATCCGGAAGTGTGAAGCTCTGAACCGTTTTCGTGCGGTCTATCTTAAAACTGTAGGCGTACAGGTTGAATGTCCGATCGTCCTGGGTACCGTCGCTTAAGTTCCTGTAAGCCATAGCTACCGCGTCGGTCTCACGCGGGTAGTTGCCGGGCACAAACCAATCGCTGAAGTTTTGGGTGAACTGAGAGGTGGACCCATCGGTATAAGTGACGGTTATAGGTTGCGCCGTCTGCGCGCCATTGACTCCTGTAGCCAGCAGACTAAGCAGCGAGAATTTGCCGGCGGGCAATGCGATGGACTGTCCCGTGCCGCTAACGGCATCCGGCTGGTTCGGCGGTCCGAAGTCAAACTGAACGCCGTAGGGAATCCGGGATGGCGTCAACAGCTTATACGAATACGAAGAGCCGTCGCCGTCCAAGCCGCCGGTTGAATAGATCGACCCGTTCTTGTAAATACCGTAGACATTGTATGCCCCGGACAGGTCCACGGGAGTCCCCGCGCCTCCCGTTCCCAGGGCGGCGCTCACCGCCAGGTTAATATTGGCCGATTGTGTGAGGTTGCCCGATGTTCCAACTACGGTGAGGTTGGCGTAACCCAGCGTCGCCGTACCAGTCGCGGACAGAACCAACTGGGTGGATCCGGTGGCGCTCGCGGGATTGAACACCGCCTTGACCCCCTTGGGCAAGCCCGTGAGGGAGAAAGTCACGCTGCCGCTGAATCCGTTCACGGCACTAACTGTGATCGTGCCGGCCGCTTGCCCGCCCTCGTTGAGAAACATGTCAGGTGGCGCCGTGAGTGAGAAACCCGGCAGCGCCACGGTCACATAGGCCGTCTGAGTCAGGGAGCCGGCCGTGCCTGTAACAACCACGGGAAAGTTTCCGCCCGGAGTGGAGTTGGTGGTCGCCACACTCAAGCTCGACGTACCGGAACCGGTCACCGACGAGGGGTTCAGGCTGGCGGTCATGCCCACCGGTTGGCCGAGGACCGTCACGGTAAGATCCACCGTGCCGGTGAACCCGTTCAACGAGCTGAGCGCGATCGTGCTGGTCCCGGTATTGCCCTGAGTAAGGTTGATGGTGGCCGGCGTTGGTGTCAACGAGAAGTTTTTGCCCGTATACACCGGTCCCAGCGCGTTCAGCAGGCCTTGTCCGTTCGGGCTTCCCCAGCCGGTCACCAGGTCATATGCGGCCACGGCATTGTAAGTGTCCCCGAGGCCGTTATTGTTACTTCCGCTGGCGATATCGTGTAAGTCGCTTCCGTAATTTGCGCCCAGGCCGATGTGGTAGATAGTAGGGTTCAAAAAGCCGATGGGTACGCCGCTCGACTGCTCATTGGCCAAAGCCAAAAAGCCGGCCCAGCGCGGCGCGGCCAGACTGGTGCCTCCCACGCCGCCCTGGCACGATCCGTTGGCGCAGAAGTAATTATCGCAATCCGCCTCCGCGGCCACATCCGGGACATTGCGCAAAGTCGTGGAGCCGTCGTTCGAAGTGTTAATCACGCCCGTAAGTTTCTGATAGCTGGGGATGGCAAAACCGTTGGTGCTATAGCCGCCGCTGCTGCCGCCGGTGGGATAGCCGCAGGCCAGGATGGGGTTCCCTCCCCAGGCGATCTCCGATTCCCAAGGGCCGCCCGCACCATTGGTGGTGATGTGCGTGCCTCCGGCAGCGGTGATGTAAGGATCGTCCTCCGGGTAAAACGCCGGGTTGCAGTTGCTGGTGCAGCCCGGAAGCGTATAAGCGCCGCTGTCGCCGCTGGCCACGAATAAGTTCTGACCCTGCGCCGCGAATTCCCGGAAGATGGGTTCGTCCGACTTTGGATCGGCGGGGAGCCAGCCCCACGAGCAACTTAGTTGTTTGGCAATGTTATCGATGGCCATCTGGTTGAACATATCCGTATCGTTGTTGCCTTCATACACGATTACGGCGGCCGCCCCGGGCGCCATCGAAATAGCCTGTTGGATATCGATGACCTGTTCGCCATCGTCGCACCCTGCGCCACAGATCGGGCTAATCCCATCCAGCACGACGTTAACGATGGGCACGTCGAGCGGCTGGTTGATCGTGCTGAAGTATGCCTGGACATCGCTGAAGTTGTAAGGAGCGAACTCGAATAGCCCGATGGCTTGTCCCGCGCCGGTGAGCGTGGTCCCGCCGTAGTAGGCCGCCCGCATATCGCTGCCCAGAAACTGGCCGCCCGGACCGGATCCGGTCTGATTGGAACGCGCGCCCGGGGCGGCGTACTGCAGCATGGGACGCGGCGGGGCGAAGGTGTTCAGGCCGGAGACGCCTTCGACAGGAACGTCTGCCGGGACGGAAGGCTCCACGTCGGAGGCGTAGAACGTACGGTTCTCGGTAGGGTGCCGATAGACTTGCATCTTCACCTGAAAGGCCTGCTCGACGTTGGAGGCGGGGCCGCTGACATCCAGCACCAGGCGATTAGGAGCGGTGTTGGATACAGTCAAGCCGTTCGATTGGGCGAAGGCGATGGCTTTGGCGTAGTCTTCGGCGGTGGGACCAAATTGAGCGGTGAACTGCTCTACGGTCAGGAACTGATGGTAGTTGGGACTGGACGGGTCGTAGAGCCGATTGAGCAGGGTATCGAGCTGCGCCTCGTTGCGCAAGGGCAGCGTCAGAGCCAGATGCAAAGGTTGCGAGCCGGGCAGGTGGCCGACGATTTGTGCGTCTGCGGGCGCGGCCACCGCGGTGATCAGTCTCTGCCTGTCTTGTGCGCGCGCCGGCGCCGTCAGGAAAAGCAGGGTGATTACGGACGTAACAAATAATGCCGGAGACCTTCGTTTGGCAGTCATGGTTTACCCTCCAGGTTGAATTCTGTGGCTATCGTTCGCCCGGCGCCGGTGGAAGCATATCGTACAGCGGCTGCGCGGACGTAACTTTCGGATTCGCATCGGCCACGGATATGGCCAGAATGCGGATTTTATCGTTGTTTGGCAGAGTGATCCTCTTTGCGCCGTCCGGCAGGTCGATGGGATACGCGAACAGGTAGGAGTACGCGTAGGGCAGATTCTCGCCAGCGGCGTTATGCCGATGATCGCAGTACCACGCCAGATCCGCGCGCTTGATGTAGCCCGGCCGAATGCCGGTCATCTCGGCGTAATCGTCATGCTCCGTTCTAGCCGGGGGGCCCGGAATAGAGATGTCCTTCGCCACCCACTGCCGGTCGTCCCACTGCCCGATGAATCCGCCCCAATCCTCGACGTTCAGGACCACGCGTTGTGCGCCCACTTCGAAGGTGGCCGTCTGGTCGCCGTCCGCCGAGGCGGCCAGCACGTACACGCGGTTATACTGGCCCGGCGGAAGATCGATGGTCTGTCCCTTTGCCACAACCGCGTTGGGGACGCCGGTTTTGGCCTGGGCGAGCTGGAACTCGACGCCGCCAAAAGCGATGTGCGACGGCAGCATTTCCGCCGGCAGCGCATTTCCCTTGCCGTCGAACCCGCCCGCCGCGCGCGTGCCGTCGTCGCTGGCAGTCGCCAGGTCATAGGTGAGCGTAACCGGCGCGGAACGTACTGGCGCGACCCGGGTTGGCGCCGCCGCTAGCTTGACCGCGAAGGTGCGCGGCTGATACGCGGTAAACGACGTCACCAGTGCCCCGGCGGAAACCGTGGCGGGGCCCACCGGCTGCTCCTGGCCGTTCACTTCGCGCGCCGCGGCGATGGGCGCGGCGAATGAGATCCGCACATTCGGCTGCGGCTGGCCATCGAGTTCCACGAACCGCGCGATCAACTCATCGCCCTGCTCGGCTTTCTTCAAAGCCAGGAGGCGAATGCGCGAGTTGCCGACGGTGAGAAGAGAAAACTCCCGGCCCAGCGCGCCCGCATGCCTCGCGGATTGAAAGGCGATTAAGGGAGCGTTCAGGCGTTGCCCCTGCCAGTCGGTCCCGGCGTTGCGCCACCCGCCGGCGTGGCCCGCGATGCCGTACACGAACTCGTGGTGTCCGAGGTCCTGGGTGCCCTGGTCGTGATAACCGCCGCGCGTGCCGGGAGTCCGAATCAGTGTCAGCCGGATGGTATGATCGTTCGGCTTATCCGATCCATTCTTGCAATCGGTCAGGATAGTTGCGCCGAATTCACCGCGCATGTCGGTCAGATCGATCCACTGGTGCGACGGTACTTCAAACTTCTTAGGCTCCGCGGTAGGCCGCTCGATGGTTCCGATATCCCAGTTGTAAGTGGCCATTTGGTTGGAAGCCGCCAGCGGGAAAGACGCCTTCAGATTCGATTGTCTGGTGTTCCAGTCGACCACGTTGGCGAACTCCAGGCGCTTGCCCGCGTCGCCCGCCGAGAGACTGATGGTCTGGACAAACTTGGATCCCCCGGCTTCGCGCGCAACCTCGATGGCCACGCGGACCGGTCCACTTTCCACCACCCGCATGCGCGCCGGTCCTCCCACGTACGCCTTTGGGACGGCCTGCTCCTGGTCCCAATCCATGTTCCAGGCCGGCCACTGTTGGGGATTGTCATAGGAGATGGCAAGGCGCGCCGAAGCGGCCAGCAATTCCCGGCCGATGGATTTATCGAAAATGCTCGCGACATCGCCATCGGTATTCAGCGTCACGCGGTAATACTGGTTCTCGAGCGAACTGTCTGTTACGTGCAGCGCGGAGGGGCTCTCCGCGGGAGCCGCGCCGGGCCGCACCTCGTAGACTGCATAGCCGACCGATGGCGCCCTGGCCGCGAACAGCACCTTGCCCCGCGAAATCTGCGCAGGCGCCTGCTGGCCGTCCGGGCCAACCACGTGGACCGCGCTGGGTGCGCCGCCAGGAAAGGCCACGTCCGCTTCGACGAGATCCTCCCGCGCGATGTTCAGCGGATTGAAAACCACCAGCGGCACACCCGTGGTTTCGGTGTTCAGCGCCGCTGAAACGGCTTCGGTGGCGTCGCTCAACACGCCGGCAAACTGGTTCATGGCGATCACGTCGTCGTTCCAGGCGAACTCGTAGGATTTGGGGGTGGCCGTGCCGGCGGCGATGTCATGGAAGTGCCCGCCCATAGCCAGCGTCCAGGCATCGTTGAGGCGCGCGAGGGGATACGGTCGCGCACCCAGCCATTCGGCGGCGACGGAAGCTTTTTCGGCCGCATCCGCCAGCAACTCTTCCTTGCGAATCCAACGCTTCTGGTAGGCCTGCGACGTCAGCGAGCCAGCCGAATGGTTGGTCAGTTCCATTTCGCCGGTGTAGCGCGGAAGCCCCGCGGACTCGGCCGGCGTGATATCCAGAAACATCTGCTCGGCGTTCGCGGAGATCACGTGGACGGGGCCGTCGCCCACCTTTACCAGCGGCCACTCCGGATGTGGCCGGCTGGAATCGGAAAAGTCGCCGGGAGGCGGAAGGCTGGCGGAACCTTTCGTGACGATAGCTTCCAGGCGTTTGACGGATTCCTCATCCGGAGCACCGCCGATGTCGCCGGTGCCGTAATAATGATAGTCGGTGTCGACGCCGGTGACTTTTCCGTTATGCTCGACGCGGGCAGCCCAGTTGCCCTGATACCGTTCCAGGCGCTGATCCTGGTCCTCTTTGGAGAGAGCGCGCGCCTGACTCTGCAGGGTGTTGTATTCCTGGATATCCTGGGGATCGGACGGCTGTCCGGCCTGCTCCTGGCGACGCAATTTCGCGCGCAGCGGCTGGAGCTTCGTGCGAATCTCTTCGAGTGCGGTGTTGGGAGGCGCGGGAGGCAGCGGTTGGCTAAGGTCTGTGTCGATGCCGCCGCTATAGTCTCCGGGGTTCAGGCCGGCCAGAACTGTTTCGCCATCCGGGCCGACCCAGACGCCCACGTCAAACGGCGTGCCTTCGGGAGTCTTCTCGATGGATTCCGGGCCGCCGCCCGGGGCGGAGGATCCCCAAACCAGCTTTTGGGTGGAGAAGCCCAGCACACCGGAGTGCGCCAGGATGGTCGGCAGGGAGGCGGGAAATCCGAAGCAGTCGGGCAGCATGTACTCCGCGCTGGCCTTGCCGAGTTCCTTTCGAAACCAATTGTTCCCGTACAGGATCTGCCGGATGATGCCCTCGGCGCTGGGTGCGTTCACGTCGCCCTCTTCCACGGAGGACCCCGCCGGGAACCATCTGCCGGAATCGACGTAAGCCTTGACCTTCGCGAAATCGGCCGGGAAGTATTCTTTCATTAAACGGTAGCGATTGGAGCCGCTGAAATTGAAGACATAGTGAGGATATTTGTCGATCAGCTTGAAATTATCCTCCATCGTCTTGCGAATATACTCATTGATGACTTGGGGATATTCCCAGCGCCACTCCGTATCCAGGTGGGCATACCCGACCACGTACAAGGTTGGCTGCCTGGTCAGATCGGGCTTTTGGGTGGTTTGCGCACATGCTCCGCCGGGCCAGAACAGGCAGGCCCACAGGACGGCCGCGGCACGCCGGGAGGGTGCGCCACGCACAACTTTCGTATTGGACATGGAGGGGCCTCTCCAGAACAGGAATACCTGTTCGCACGGCTCATAGTCGTGAGAGAAGCCTGAAATTGTAGTGAAATCCGGGCGGGGCGCGTAACAGTTTTGGAGAAACGCTCCCTCACGGTCGCGGCTCGGTAACAGCCGTGTCGATTTCGCGCTAGCTACAGAGCCGCGACCGTCAGGAAGAGGTTTGCGCGGGTGGGAAGCTGCCGCGGACGGACCGCAAGAAACTAAAATGGGTTGTGTTCGTCAAAAGCGCAAGGGGGCGCGTCTTTCCGCGCCGCCATATAGGAGAGGAACTCCGCTAATTCGATAGCGGCGCGGGGCGCCCCGTTTTGCGCGAGTTCCTCAGAAGTTGAGGGGGGCGGGCCCGTGCTTACTTTCTTCGAGGATCTCAGGCGCGATGTCGTTTTCGGGATGCGGAATTTGCGGAAGAGTCCCGGGCTGGCGGTCATGACCGCCGGCTCCCTGGCGCTGGGGATTGGCGCCACCACCGCGATGTATAGCGTGATCTACGCCGTGCTGCTGGACCCGTTCCCTTACAAGGATGTCGCCCACCTGGTGAGTCCAGTGCTGCGGGAGCCCGGCCGGCGGGGCTACCGCACCTACTACACCATGGATCAGTATCTTGAGATCGCGCAGCGCAGCACCATATTCGACGGCCTGACGTTCTCGACCATCGACGACATTCTCTGGACCGGAAACGGCGAGCCGCGGCGGCTGCGCGGAAATCACACCACCATGAACGGATTCGCCGTGATGGGAGTGCCGCCGCTGTTGGGCCGGGTCACCACCGCCGCGGACGCCGCGGGAGGCGCGCAGCCGGTGGCCATCCTGAGTTATCGCTTCTGGCAGCGCCAGTTCGGCGGAGATCCCGGCGTGCTCGGCCGCCGGATGGCATTGGACGGCACCGTCCGCACGGTGATCGGCGTAATGCCGCGGCGCTTCATGTGGCGCGGCCCGGACGTGTACATCCCCATCGTGCCACGCCGTGGCGAAGCCGTGGACGGCGTCCACGAAGCGCATGTCGTGGGCCGTCTGAAACCGGGCGTTACCGCGGCGCAGGCGGAGGCCGACCTGCGCCCGATTATGGAAGATCTGCAGCGGCAATCCCCGCACGACTTCCCCGAGAAATGGCGCGCCGGCATTATCCCGTTCGCCGAGCAATTCCAAAGCGGCCTGCACGACGCGCTTTTGATTCTGTTTGGAGCCGTGGGGCTGCTGTTGCTGATCTCTTGCGTGAACGTCTCGAATCTGCTGCTGTCGAAGGCCTCGGCGCGCTACAAGGAAATCGCCGTGCGCGCATCGCTGGGCGCCAGCCGATTCCGTATCGTTCGCCAGTTGCTGTGCGAGAGTTTTGTGCTGGCGCTGGTGGGCGGCCTCGCGGGCGTGGTTCTGGCGAAAGCCGGCTTGGCTGGAATCATGGCAGTGGTGCCGCCCGATACCATTCCCGACGAAGCCGTCATCTCACTGAACACGCCCGTTCTGCTGTTCGCGGTGGCCATTTCAGTGGCGGCCGCATTGATCTTCGGGCTGGCGCCCGCGCTGCATCTATCCGGTGGCGATATCGTAAGCCCCTTGAAGGAAGCCGGCCGGGGCTCGACTGGCGGCAAGCGCCAGCGAATCGTGCGCGGGGCCCTGGTGGTTGGCGAGGTGGCGCTTTCCCTGATGCTGCTGGTGGGCGCGAGCCTGATGATCCGGACGCTGTTCGCCATCGAAGACCTCGGTCTGGGCATCCAGCCGTCCCGCATTTTGACGGTGCGAGTTCCTCTTTCGGACAAGCGCTATCCGGACACGGCGCGGCGCAACGCGTTCTTCCGGGAGTTGCTTAGCCGCACGAGTCGATTGCCCGGCGTGGCCGCTGTGGGCCTGAATGTGGGATTGCATCCCTTCGGGAGCTGGGATGCTCCGGTGGAGGTAGGGGGTGGGAACCCGGATAAACGGCCTGTACAGATTCATACCGTCAACGAAGGCTACACCAAAGCCATGAGCATACGCCTGGTCGATGGGCGGCCGATAGACGAGTACGATGTCTCGAACGAGGCGCATATCGCGCTGGTAAACCAGGCGTTCGTGCGCCGGTATCTTGCGGAGCGCGACGCGCTCGGCCGGCGTGTCAAGATACCCTACCTGCTAACACCGGATTTCCACGTGACGGACGCGTCGTTTCAGATCGTGGGCGTCACGCGCGACGCGCTCAATAACGTTCCCGATGAGCAGGTGATGCCGGAGTTGTACATCCCCTATACGATCCTCGGCCGGGCCGACGAGCTGGTGGTGCTTGCCAAGGGGCGGCCCGAGTCACTGATGAGTGCCGTGCGGGCGGAGGTATATGGCATCGACAAGGACCAACCGGTGACCGACGTCAAGACCATCGAAACGATGCTGAATGAGTGGGTTTATTCACGGCCGCGTTTCAACTTACTGCTCTTTTCGATCTTCGCCGTCATTGGATTGTTGCTGGCGTTGCTGGGAATATACGGCGTCATCTCCAGTTCCGTCGCGCAGCGGACGCACGAGATCGGGATCCGCATGGCGCTGGGCGCGAGTTTCCCACGAGTGATCCGGATGGTGCTGGCCTCCGGCATGCGGCTGGTCGGCGCGGGCGTGGCGCTTGGCTTGATCCTGAGCCTGCTGTCGGTGCGCGTGCTGGCCGGGCAAGTAAGGAGGCTTTCCACCTTCGATCCTTATTCGTTTATAGCCGTCGCGGTGCTGGTGGTGGCGGCTGGATTGTTGGCTTGTTTCTGGCCGGCGCGCACGGCGGCGCGCATCGATCCGATGGCTGCGCTGCGCGAAGAGTAGCCCATCATCCAGGTAGTTCTTTATAGTTTGAGGGGCGGGCAATCCTGCCCGCTGCCGGCTTGCAGCCGGCCAGGGGCGCGCTTCGCGCGCCGAAGAGCGGGCCTACGAGGCCCGCGCAGGCAAAGTGCCTGCCCCACATGGCGGACAAAATGTACAGGAACCGCCTGAAAAGGCGGCTGCGGCCACGAGTGGCCGCCCCACGGTGCAACTGGAATCGCCATTGTTCTACAGGCAGATATCGGCCAGAACGAGGGCCAAGAACGTTAGCCGCATCAAGCAATCCATGATAAATATAATACAGCCGCGGATGTTAAAGGGGACAGCACCGAAAGCAATCGCGATGGTGTTTCTGGCCGTGTCCGCGGTCGGCGGCGGTTCCCCCTGTGCGGACTGCCATCCAAACCAGGTCCGGGGCTACCGGCAGTCGGCGATGGCGCATTCCCTGAGCGAGGCGGCGCCGCAGCCGGACGGATCGTTCGAGCACGCCCTCTCCAACACCAGGTTTTCGATTCATTCGAATCCATCGGGAATGGTGCAGAGGTTCGATCGCGGCAGTGAAAGCGGCGAGCAGCGCGTGGCCTATGTGATTGGGTCCGGCGCGCATGCTTACGGCTACCTGGTGCGGATTGGCGATCATTTGTTTCAATCCCCGCTCTCCTACTACACGAATCGCCGTCTGTGGGACGTCGCTCCGGGTTACGAAGAGTCCCATCATCCGGACTTTTCGCGTCCGGTGACAGTAGAATGCCTGCTCTGCCACTCAGGCGAACCGGAACCCGTGCTGGACACTCTGAACCGCTATCAAACGCCGGCATTTCTGGAGGAAAGCATCTCGTGCGACCGTTGCCACGGGCCGGGCGAGGCGCACGCGAAGAATCCTGTGCCTGGCTCTATCGTGAATCCGGCGAAGCTTCAAGTGGCCGCGCGCGACAGCATCTGCGAGCAGTGTCATCTGGCTGGAGAAGTGCGCATCCCGAATCCGGGAAAGCGTATAGCGGATTTCCAGCCGGGCCGCGCCCTGGAAGATACTTTTACCGTTTATGTGGCGGCTCAGCCTGCCGGCAAGACCATCAAAGTGGTCAGTCACGTAGAGCAACTGGCGCTCAGCGCTTGCGCGCGATCGAGCGGCGGAAAGCTATGGTGCGGGAGTTGCCACGATCCACATCAGCGGCCGGCGGATCCGGCGGTGTACTTCAGAGAGCGTTGTCTCGGTTGCCACGGCGCCACGCTTGAGAAAGCCCACGCCTCGGCCGGACGGGATTGTGTCGCGTGCCACATGCCGCGCCTGGCCGCACGCGACGGAGGGCATACCGTGTTCACGGACCACCGGATCGCGCGGCGCCCGGAGCCGGCGAGCGAGCCGGCTCAAGCGGAGGAGCTGGCCGCGTGGCGTGAACCGGAGCCCCGGTTGCGCGAGCGTAATCTGGCGCTAGCCCTGGTGGCGGTGGGGCTGCAGAACGCGGACGCCCAGCAGGTGATCCGCGGCTACCGCCTGCTCAATCGGATCGAGACGGAATATCGGGACGATCCGGATGTGCTGACGGCTCTGGGCAGCGTCCTGCTTCGCGGCAAGCAGCCGGGGGAGGCTCTGCGCCGCTTTGAAAAGGTGCTGGCGTTGCGGCCGGCGTATGCTCCGTATGAGGTGAATGCCGCGTCGGCGCTGATCGCAGCCGGCAGGAAGGCCGAGGCGCAGCGCCATCTCGAAAGGGCCTTGCAACTCGATCCGTTGCTGGAACAGGCGGTCGAGATGCTGAGCGAGATCTACCGCGAGGAGGGGGTACCAGCCAGGGCAGCGGGGTTGATCGCGCACTACCGGCGGGAGATGGGCTTCGCGCCAGCGCGATGATCAGGCCCGCGGTCGCGCCGCTAGCGCCACGAGCGCGATCTTGGCGTCCACCACCTCGGGGATATCCGCGTCCGCGCCTTTCCAGATCTGCAGGAACCGTTCGTATGCCGTGCGGGCCTGGTCGGTCTGCCCCTTTTGCCGGTACGCTTGCGCCAGATGGTATTGCGCCAACGGGTAGTTGGGATTGAGGCGCAGAATGCGCTGATACTCGGAAATGGCCTCATCCAGGCGGGCCAGTTCCAGGTATGCATTGGCCAGACAGTCTTCGTAGAGGTCCATCCCGGAACTCGGCGGCAAGTGACCGAGGGCTGCCTGGAAATGGGCGATCGCTTCGGTGGGATGATTCTCGCGCAACGCCAGGGCGCCCCGATAATAGTCGTAGCTGCGCCGCTCGTCGCGCGACCCGCGCACAGGATAAGACACATCTTGAAAATCTTTCAGAAACCGGGCTTTCAAGATGGCCGCCCGGCCGGTGTCACCGCGCTCCAACGCCAGGAGCAACTCGCTCCACACGGCTCCTTTCGCGTAACGGGTCTCGTATCGTGCGGCCCGTTCCGCGCGGCCGAAATCCCGCTGGCGGGAGTACACGCGCACCAGGCTTCTGTAGCCGACCGCGCGCGCCGTATCCGACCCGGTCACTTCAATGTAGCGTTGGTACTGGCGGAGGGCGTCGCGGTAGCGGCCCTGCTGGAAGCCGACGTCGCCGAGGTGGATAATGGCCGGCTCAAATTCCGGATCGAGCGACAGGGCGGCGCTGTACTCGGCGGCGGCGGCCTCATATCGTCCAGCCTGCTGCAAGGACATGCCCAGGCTGTCGTGAGCGTTGGGCTCGGCCGGGGAAAGCTGTACGTAACGCTGATGCGCCGCGATAGCCTCATCGTAGCGCTCCAGGCCCAGGTAGCAGACGCCCAGCACGTTGTATAGATCGCCGCATTCAGGATCTACCGCCAGCCCGCGCCGCACCACCGCCATGGTTTCCTGGGGCTTCTCCTCTCCGTAGAGAAGCCGGGCCAGGCGAGTATAAGCCTCCGGTTCCAACGGGAATTGGTCCACGATTTGTTGCAACGTGCGGATCGCGCCCGGATAGTCCTGCCGGGCGATGGCATCCCAAGCGGTGATAAACAGACGGTCCTTGGGCGCCAGATGGTCCGACAACTGGATGGCCTTGGCGAGGGACGGACGGCCTTTCTCCGGCACGAAATCCGTTACGGAGTAGGCGTATCCGATGCGCGCGTACGCCATGGCGAATTTCGGATCGAGTTGCACGGCCTTGCGTAAAAGCGCAATGGCCTGCGCATTCTGAAACGCCTGCGCCTTGGTCACTCCCAAGGAGTAATAACGGTAAGCCTCCAGGTTTTTCGTCATGGTCTCGGCGAGGCCGGTCTGATGGCGCATGTCGGGCGGCGGAGGACCTAACTGAGCCGCCAGCTTGGGCGACAACAAATCGATGCGCGCCAGAATATCCGCGGGCTGCTCCACGGCGAACTGATCCGAGGCGAGCAGTTGGCCGCTGGCGGTTTCAAACAGCCGTGTGTTGATCAGGATTTTCTCTCCGACCGTTTGGAAACTGCCCAGCAGGACACCCTCGGCGTGACTCTTGCGCGCGATATCCAACGCATCGTCGAGGTGTATCCCGTCCTCCGGTTTATGGCCGGTTCTTTTGGCGCTTCGCTGTAGCAGCAGATGCAGCCGTTCGCGGCTGAGGACCGTCAAGGTGTCAAAACGGGTTAGGTCGGCGATGAACATGTCCGCCAAGCCTTCGCTCAGCCAGTTCAGAGCCGGTTGGGCGCTTTGATTCTCGAAATACATGACGGCGAGCGCTTTGCGTCCGGGAACCCGGGGCAGGGTCAGTTCCACGGTGGGGGCTGTGGAATGCTCGAACACGGTCCAGGCCAGGACCAGCCCGCCTGTGGCTGCCAGACCCAGCACAGTCCAGCGGAGCCAAGGCTTCCATCGCGTCAGAAAAGCCCTAATGGCGGCGGATATGCCAGTCTTCGTTTCGACGCGCGCCGTCAAGGCGTCAGTTTCGGGACTTGCACGACCCGCTTCGGCGGCCAACGGCTCTTCCACAACCGTTGCAATAAAGCGATATCCGAGCTTGTGAATCGTGCGGATAAATCGCGGTTCGTGGGGGTCGTCTCCCAGAGCTTTGCGGATCTCCTTGATGCACTGGACGATGGCATTATCGGTGACCGCCGCTCCCTGCCAGAAGTTCGCAATCAGCTCTTCCTTGCCGATCAGCCGCTGGCGCTGCTCAATCATGTACAGCAGCAGGTGGAAGGACTGTTGGCGAAGATGCTGCTCGAGTCCGCCGCGTTTCAGGCATGCCCGGGAAGGGTCGATCTCCACATCTTCGCAGCGGTAGGTGAATCCGCACTCCCGCGCCGCGGTATCGCCGGCAACCGCCCTTTCGTGCGCCCTGGGCGTGGCGCCCGTGACTTTCCCCCGTGCGAATGGAGCAACCGGGCTCGCATCCCCCCCGCGAAACATGCGACCGATAATATCACAAGTCGGCTGAAAATGAGCATCGGAGTGGAAGCCGGCAGTCTAGCGATTGTGCCATCCGTTACATCTTGTTACAAAGCGGGCGACAGCTTCCGCCTTCCGGCGCGTGTGGGCATCGCCAGCCATTGCGCCACATGCGTTTGGCTTTGCTGTCAGACAGATCGCCAGGCAACCCGGACCTGGACAAAAACCGCCAATCCTCTGCGTCCAAAAGATTTCATCAGAATTTCAGAAGTTCCTCACCACTAAAGCCCGGGAAAAAAGCTAATGGTAATGTACTACAAGATTACACGAGGGTTTTTGGGGTCTGGGATTGCTTTCAAGACTTTTTACAAGGAGCCGTACATGAGGGGATTCTCGATGCTTCCACTGTTACACCGCTCTGGCCCGGCTGGTTGGCGTTCGTTGGCCGCCTGTTTGGCCGTCTCACTTGTGGTTCTGATTTCTCCGGCAACCCTGCACGGGCAGGCGCTCAGTTCGATCACGGGGACTGTAACCGACGCCACCGGCGGCGTCATGCCCAACGTGAAGATAACGGTCACGAATACGGCTACTCAAGTCGCCAGCCATTCGGTCACCAGTTCCTCCGGCACATACACCGTCACGGACTTGATTGCCGGCACGTACACGGTCCAAGCGGAGAACCCCGGGTTTCAGACTGCTGTGCACAACGGGGTGGTGGTGGATGTAGGCCGGCCTTCCACGGTCGACATATCCATGCAAACCGGCAACGTCGCGCAGAGCGTCGAAGTCCAGGAGACCGCCATAACCTTAAACACGACCGAGCCGGAGTTGAACACGACCATTGAAAATGCGGTGGTGCAGGCTTTGCCCGTCGAGTTGGACGAGGGCGACGGGCGCGGCCGTCAGATCGACAGCTTTGTCTTTCTAGCTCCCGGCGTCACTGGGGGCACCTTCAGCAAACGAATCAACGGCGGCGTCGACTTTGAGAGCGAAGTGGTCTTCAACGGCATTCCCATGGCGCAGTCCGAAACGCAAGGCTTTGAGACCATCTGGAATCCGCCCTTCGAACAGGTCAATGAATTTAACGTATTGCGCTCGTCCTTCTCTGCCCAATATGGCTTGGCGCAAGGAGTCGTCACTTATCAGACTGCCTCGGGAGGCAACACAGTGCACGGAGATGCGTTCGAGATCCTGCGCAACAACTTCTTCGATGCGCGCGGGGCTTACAACCCGACCGTGCCGGTAGACAACGAAAACAACTACGGCTTCACCGTCGGCGGCCCCGTCTGGCTTCCCAAAATCTACAACGGCAAGAACAAGTTGTTCTTTCACGTCAGCACAGAATGGTATCGCCGGAATTACCCGGATCTGACCTTCATGTCGCTGCCCACTGCCGCCGAAAAGGCGGGGAATTTCGCTGCCACGGGCTTGACTATCTACGATCCGACCACGGGGGCGCCATTCCCCAACGGCCAGATTCCCACGGCCCGCTTCAGCCCGCTATCGAACACTCTGATACCATTGATGCCCGATCCTACTTATGCGGGCTACGTGAACAATTTTCAATCCAACGAGGGTGTTCTCCCTGTCCGGCAAACCAATTGGGGCTACAACATCGATTACAACATCAACGACAAGCAGTCCATCCACTGGAGCGAGTGGCGCGATAAGCAGACCTCCTACGCGACGGAGACCAGCTCTCACCTGCTCGGTGAGCTAGGCAGCGAAACCCGCAACCCGGATCTGGGCACGGTGTTCCTTTTGGACTACTCCTATTCCATCACGCCGCACCTGGTCATGACCGCCGGTGCAAGCTGGCTGGGCGAGTTGAACGATCAGATCAGCCTGGAGACAAACGTCAGCTTCGCGGCCGACCCCGGCACTCCGGAACTCCCCGCCATTAACTTTAGCGGCCCACTGGCGCCCACCACCTTCGGATCGCCCTGGATCGATTCGATCAACCGCAAGCTGGGATGGGTCATTGAGAACAACTACTTGTGGGTGCATGGCAAACACACGTTCAACATCGGGTGGGAGGCACGCCGAACCTACCAGGATGACAACGAATGCCAGCAGTGCGCCGGCAATTTTAATTTCAGCAACAACACCACAGCCGACCCGAACAACCTCGGGACCACGGGCAATGCATTCGCCAGTTTCCTTTTGGGCGACGTGGACAGCGCCGACCGGGTGGGCTCGCAGGAAGAGAAATTGCGCAACCGCGATTTCTCGCCTTATATTCAGGATGACATCAAGCTAAGACCTAACTTGACCGTCAACATCGGCTTGCGCTGGGATATCATGGTGCCCTTTACGGCGATCGGCAATAACATCGTCTTTATGAACCCGTTCACCGCCAATACCGCGGCCGGCGGACTTCTGGGTACGGCTACCGAGTTCGGCGATTGCGCGGGTTGCGCAGGGTATGATCGTGCGTACATCCGGTGGAATCACCTCAGTCCCCGGGTAGGATTCTCGTACGCTTTCAACAACAAGACCGTTTTGCAGGGTGGCTTCGCACAGAACTATCTGGATGGCGGCGCGTACGAATACGGCACCAGCAAAGTGGCGGTGAACTATGGCAACCTGCTGACCGGCTCTTTCCACCGGAACTCGACCGGGACCACCACGCCGGGTTTTGGCTCCTGGGACTCCAACATTCTTCCCGAACCGGCCACCATTCCCTTCAGCCCAAGCCTTGGGATTGGCCAGCTGATCAATGCCTTCTCTCCCACCGACGGCATTGCTCCATACGTGCTCGCGTGGAGCATCGGCATCCAGCGCGAACTGGGGCACGATATGTTGTTTTCGGTGCATTACACCGGCAACCGGGGTAACTACCTGCCGGGCCAGTTGAACCCTCCTAATCAGATGGATGCGCAGTATCTCAGCCTGGGCAGCACACTTGGACTGCCTATTAACTCTCCGCAGGCCATTGCCGCCGGCATCAGCGCTCCCTTTCCCAGCTTCCTGGCCACTTATGGAAGCAGCGCCACGGTGCAGCAGGCCCTGCGACCTTACCCGCAGTTTTCGAGTGTCTTCAATAACTTCGATGACAGCGGGTCCTCGCTTTATCAGGCCATGCAAGTGCAGTTGGAGAGACGGTTCACCAACGGTTTGATGTTTCTGGTGAGTTATAACCTCTCGCGCATGATGTCGAACACTAACTCCGGCTTTACATCGTTTGCAAATGCCGACCTGAACAAAAACAATCAGAAGGCGGAATGGACGATCGACAATAACGACCAGCCTAACATGGTCAATATCGCGACTGTCTATGAGCTGCCGATCGGCAAGGGCAAAGCCCACCTTAACAATGGACTTGTGGGCAACATCCTCGGCGGATGGGGGATCAGCGGCATCCTCACCTACTCCGAAGGCACGCCACTCTTTAGTGGTACGGGCGGCTCGGTGTACGCACCTGGCGATCCGCTGGATAATGGCTGTGCGCCGTGCAATCGGGCGGATGTGAATCCCGGTGTACAGCAGGAGTTCTCTTATAGCAACGTGTACAAGGGTCTGCCGGTGCTGAACGCCGCCGCCTTCACGGCCCCTGGTCTGTGGACATTGGGCACGGCGCAGCGCGTCCTCGATATCCGCCTTCCGTGGAACTTCAATGAAAACGTCTCTGCCTATAAGAATTTCAATATAGGGGAACACGTCAAAGCGCAATTGCGCATGTCGTATTTCAATCTGCTCAACCGGGTGGTATTCGGCGGCCCCGATCTGGGGATTGCCGACCCGACCTTCGGCATGGTGATCAACAGTCAGGCTAATACAGAACGTCAAGGACAGGCGCAGTTTCAGGTCAATTTTTAAATTGCGACAAATGTGACGAAAACGCTTGTTGTGGGGCAGCCACTCTGGCTGCGGCGGCCTCTCAGGCCGCCTGGCGGCATTTCCTCCAATGCCGGCAGGCGGGCTGAGAGCCCGCCGCAGGCAGAGTGCCTGCCCCACTTTGCGGTCGTCCCGGCCGGCTGGCGAGGGTGTCTTCCACTTGTCTTGCTTCTGACCTTCTCGCCGCGCGGCTGCAGCGCGGATGCCGGCGGCACGGGCTACGCCGGCACGGCGGTCTGCGCTTCCTGTCATAGCGAGATCGCCGCCAGCCAAGTCCAGACCGCCATGGCGAAGACCTGGCAGGGCGGCGCCGCGCTGCCCGCAGGTTATGATGGCCGCGCCACGGAAGGTCCCACGAAGGCGCTGCAGTATGAAATCGAGCGCCGCGGCGACGGCTTCGTCTTCTCCGCACGCATGCCGGATGGCGTGAAAACGACGTTGCCCGTCAAGGTGGTCATGGGCGGTGAACGCCACGGCCTCAGTTTTCTTCTTTCGATCGAAAAGCTGGGCGGCCTTCCGCTGGAGCGGCCGGCACTCATCGAGGCGCGGTATGTCTATAACTGGCCGAACCACGCGCTGGCGATCTCCCCGGGCTTCGGTTCCGGAACTCCAGGCTCCTATGAAGACGCTTTTGGCAGGGTGCTCAGTCCGGGGTTCCAGGAGAGGTGTCTCACCTGTCACGGCGAACCCGGCACACCTGGGGCGGGCAAGCAGGGCGGAGTTCACTGTGAGAGTTGCCATGGACCGGGTCTCGATCACGCGGAAGCCATCCGTCAGGGGAAACCTGGCGCCGCTATGATCAATCCGCGAAAGCTGTCCGCCGACCGGCGCCTCGACTCCTGCGCGCAGTGTCACATCGGGTTTTCAGACCGCTCCGATCCCCTGCCTGAGGAATTGCTGGTTTCAAGCCAGGTGTTGGCCCTGCGTAATTCGGAGTGCTTCATCCAGAGCGGAAAGGCGCTGACGTGCACGAATTGTCACGATCCGCATCGTGATCGCGCCGCCGCGGAAGTGGAGAGGGCATCCGACACAACTTGCCTGGGCTGCCACTCCAGCGCCGCGAAGCCGCACGCCGCAGTGTGTCCTGTGAACGCGAGCGGCCGGTGTACAAGCTGTCACATGCCGCGCGTGGACGAAGGCGTCTTCCACATGACGGATCACTGGATTCGCGCGCACCCCGAGCAGGAAAGCCGATCCGCAAAACGCGATGAAAGTCTCCGCTCGCAGGTTCCACCTTTACGCGAGTTTCTGCGCATCATCGTCGTAGACGAAAAACCAAAAGCGGATAGCGCCGCCGCCCGGCTCGCCAAAGGAGAGGCGTTCTTCGATGTAGCGCATGATCTATCGATAGACGATACCGCACCGGGGGGCGGCTACATCGGCGATATGCAGATGTCCGAGATGCAGCCGAAGCTGGCATCCGCCGCGGCTAAGCTGGGATACGGCGAAACCAGCGGCATCCTCGACATGGGAAATCGCTGGACGATTCTGCAGCGCATGCCGCGCGATTTCAAAACGGATGCCGGCGCTCTTCGAGGAGGCATCCGCGCTGAAGGCCAGGGGCGACATCAAGGGCGCCCTCGAAAAGGACGGCCAGGCGCTCAAAGTGTATCCGTATTTTCTGCGTGCGCTGATATTCATGGGAGCCACGCTTGGCGAACATGGAGAAGTGCAGAAAGGTTCTGAAGTGCTGGCCTTTGCGGCGCAGCTCTATGCGAAAGATGCGACCGCCCAATTCGATCTCGGCCTCACGCTGGGCGCTTTGGGGAATCATACCGGAGAGATCGCGGCATTTCGGCGAGCCATCCAACTTGACCCGGATAAACTTGCGGTTTATGAGAGCTTGGGCGCGGCGCTGTATTCGGCGGGGCAGTGGCAGGAGGCCATCGATGTGTGCCACGCCGGTCTTAGAATAGATCCGTTGGCGCCGGGATTGTACTTTAACCTCGGCATCATGCTGGAGCAACATGGCGACACCGAGGGATCCAAACGGGCGCGGGAGTTGGCCGCGGAGATTGATCCGGGAGTGGTCGCGCCGAAGTGAGTCTAAACTGAAGAAATGGTGCGCGCGGTTTCTTTTGCCGGTTTGTTGGCGTCGTTCGCGCTGCTCCCGGGGCAGACGCCCCCTGCGACTCAACCGGAGCCTGCTCTTCTCGAAGCTCAATCCCTTCTCGATATGGGCAAATTGAACGAGGCCGAGAGCGCCGCCCGCCGGTATTTGGAGACCCACCAGACGTCGCCGGATGCGCACTACCTGCTCGGGTACATTCTGTTCCGCGAGGGAAACCCAAAGCCCTCGCTGGATGAATATACCGAGGGCGCGCGCTATCGGACGCCTAACGCACTAGACCTGGAAGCGATCGGCGGCGATTACTTCCTCATGGAGGACTACCGGGCGGCGGATCGGTGGCTTACTAAATCGGTGGAGTCGGCTCCCGGCGATGCGTATGCCAGGTATTATCTGGGACGCGCCAAATACAATGAGAAGCGCTTTGCGGAGGCGGTCGGGATTTTCAGCGCGTGCCTGGACCTGGATCCGAAAAACGCTAAGGCGGCGGATTACCTGGGCCTCTCCTATGAAGCGCTGGGCAAAACCGGCGATGCTGTCGCGGCGTACCGCAGGGCGATCGCATTGGAGGCCGGTGCCGCTGCTGGAAATCCCGAACCGTACCTCGATCTCGGCACTCTGCTGGTGGACAACGAGAAGCCCGGCGATGCCGTCCCGTACCTTCTGCAGGCGGCTGGGATGGCCCCCGGCGATTGGCGGGTCCACCGCGGGCTGGGGAAGGCTTATCTGCAGTTGAATCGGTTGCCGGAGGCGCGCGCCGAGCTGAGCCAGGCCGTGTCACTCGCCCCCGAAAACGGTCCCCTTCATTTTCTGCTGGCCCAGGCATTGCGAAAGAGCGGGTTGGAGGACCAGGCGCGCGCCGAAACCGAACGCTATAACGCGCTGACTGGCGCGCATTCCTCGCCGGATACTCCGCTGGCGGAGGCCCGCTCGCTGCTGGACTCAGGCAAACTGGCTGAAGCCGAGCGGGTGACCCGTAAGTTTCTGGAAATCCACAAGAGCTCGGCCGATGGGCGCTATCTACTCGGCTACATACTGTTCAAGAAACAAGACCCGAAAGCTTCCCTGGCCGAATACACCGAGGCCGCCCGGTACCGCACGCCGGGCGCCGCGGATCTGGAGGCCGTGGCCGGTGATTATGTGTTGCTGAAAGATTATCCGGACGCCGATAAGTGGTTCACGAAGGCGGTTGAATGGAATCCGAAAGACTCACTCGGCTGGTATTATCTCGGCCGCACCAAATACAACGAAAACAGATTTGAGGAAGCTGCCGGCGCCTTCGCGCAATGCCTGAAGCTGGATCCGCGGAACGTCAAGGCGGAAGACAACCTGGGGCTGTCTTTTGAAGGCCTGAATCAAATTGAGAAGGCCATGGCCGCCTACCATACCGCCATCGATTGGCAAAAGGATGCGCCGGACAAGAACGCCGGACCGTTTCTCGATCTGGGCAGTCTGCTGGTGGACAATAATCGTCCAGAGGAAGCGCTGCCGTACCTGATGGAAGCGGCGCGCATCTCTCCGGACGATTACCGGGTTCATCGGCAACTTGGCAAGGCCTACACGCACCTGGATCAGTTGGAGAAGGCCGGAAGCGAGTTGGAGAAAGCCGTGCAGCTTGCCCCTCAAAATGCGCCCGTACATTTCATGCTGTCGCAGGTTTACCGGAGGCAGGGGTTAATGGACAAAGCTAAGATCGAGAGCCAGCGGTATACGGCGCTGGCAGGGAATAAGTCGTCGGGGGAGAATTAGGAGACATTTATGAAAAGGTGGCTCACGGTTATCGTGGCGGCGGCTTGCCTGCCGCTGCCGTCTTTGGCGCAGCACAAACAGTTTATACAAGCTGAATTGCTTAAGACCATAAAGGCGAAGAGCGCCAAGGCGGGCGATCCCGTGAAAGCCCGCGCGGTGGCTGCCGTGCTTCTGCCGGGCGGACTGGCGATTCCGGAGGGCGCGACCCTCCTGGGCGAAGTGCGGTCGGCAGACCCGAACTCACTCAGCATCTCGTTTGAGCAGGTGGAACTGAAGGGCAAGAAGACTCCGCTCAGCCTCTCGATCCGCGCCGCCATGATGCCGAGTGGTCCTCAAAACAATGTCGATGGGGTGGCTGCTAAAGCGGGCTCCGTCATCGGGATGCCTGGAGTCACTCTACAGGTTGACGATTCCGCGCAGCACGCGTCGAAGTTTGTGTCCAGCGGGAAGGAGCTACAGCTTAAGCAGGGTTTGCAATTCATGCTGGCCGCGCCGGAGTAATGGAGGGCGGGCAATTCCGCCCGCCGTTGTGGGGCAGGCACTCTGCCTGCGCGGGCCTCGTAGGCCCGCTCTTTGGCGAGCAAAGCTCGCCCAGAGCCGGCTGAAAGCCGCCGGCTCTGGCCGCCTGGAAAGGCGGCTGCGGCCACGATTGGCCGCCCTCCAAGAATCAGTGGGCAGTTTCCTTGTTCTTGATCACTTCTTGCGCCCGCTCGGCGGTGGCCGCCCGCGCGCTCTCCTCCAACTTGCTGAACGTCTGCATCTCGGCTTGCGCGTCCTGAGTGCGTCCAACGGCCCGATACACCTTGGCGAGCAGAAAGTGAGTGCTGGGTTCGGCCGGATCGGCTTTCGCGGCTGCCTCGAGATCCGTAACAGCCTCCGCATTGCGGTTCAGCCTGATCAAGGCGCGCGCCCGATCCACCCGGGCGTCTGTCAGGCTTGGGCACATCGCGAGCGCCCGGTCAACGTCCGCCAGCGCCTCGTCGGGACTCCCGTTCCTTTCGAGGACGATAGCTCCGATCTTCCACCGCGCCGTGCAGTTTGCCGGATCCACGGAAAGCTCCGCCTGGAATTGTTCAGTGGCCGAATCCCATTGCGAAAGACTATAGTAGGCGTCCCCCAACTTATAGTGGGTGCCAGGCCGCCGCGGAGCCATTTCTACCGCCTTCTTCAACTGCACCACCGCGCCGTCGTAATTTTTCATGGCCTCCATCGTCTCCGCGGACAGCTCATACGACAGCACGGAATTTGGATCGATGGCGTTCATCCGAGCCAGGTCCTGTTCGGAGAGCTTCATGTGAATTTTAGCGAGCAGATACCAGACTTCCTGGTTCTTTGGCTCGCGGCCGGCGAGTTGCCGCAAGTGAGTCTCCGCCGCCTCGTAATCGCCCAACTTCGTCAAATCGCGCACCAGGTACATCTCGGCGTTGCTGTCGGCGGCATTGGCGCGGAGGGCGGACTCCAGCCGAGGCCGGGCTTTCCCGTACTCGCCCATCTCGAAGAGGGAAATACCGAGCAGCGCCGAGGCCGACGGCATCGCCGGACTGACTTTGAGCCCTGCCTCCAGAACTCCCGCGGCCTTACGATACTCGCGTTGGCGGAAATACAACGCGCCAAGGTTGTTGTAGGCGGGACCCAATCGCGGCGCAATGCGCAGAATTTCTTCGTATCTGGCGATGGCGGTCGCGATATCGCCCTGCGACTGGGCGGTTTTGGCCTGGCCGTATAGTTCCTCGACGCGCGGGCTGTCGCCGCCGTCGCCTGTTTGGGCGGACATTTCGAGGCTTACCGAAAGCAGAAGGGGCAAGCACGAAGCTGCCAAGAGCCGATGGAGCATTACTGATATTATCCTGCTATACTACAACGATCAACATGAGACTGAGCCACGCAGGTATGGTGGTGGTCCTCGTGGTTTTTCCGCTCCTCGCGATTCTCTCTTTGGCCGGCAGCACATCCCGGATCCAGTTCACAGAGACCGCCGGCGCTGCCGGGATTGTCGCCGAGATGCATTGCGGAGGCCCCGACAAACGCTGGATTCCGGAGGCCAATGGCAGCGGCGCCGCATGGCTCGACTACGACAACGACGGTCTGATGGATCTGCTGATCGTGAACGGCTCCAGCATGGAGCAGTTGCGCCGCATCGTGGCGGGCCAGCCGCCGGCGCCATCCAAGGGCGGCGTCTACCTGTTCCACAATCTCGGGAATGGGAAGTTCGAAGACGTTACCGAGCGTGCGGGTCTATCGAATGCCTATTGGGGAACCGGCGCGAACGCCGCGGACTATAACAACGACGGCTACACGGACATTCTGATCACCACCATCGGCGTGGATCTGCTTTATAAGAACAACGGCAACGGAACGTTCTCCGAAGTGGGCGGCGCGGCGGGCTTGAGCCGCAACGTCGAGTGGCATACGGGGAGCGCCTTTGGCGATTTCGATGGCGACGGCTACCTGGATCTTTACGTGGCCGGCTACACGGATATTCACTCGATTTCGCTCAACGATCCCGCGCCGGTTTGTCCGTACCAGGGCATGCCCGCATTTTGCGGCCCCATCGGCATGAAAGGGGGCCATGGAGTGCTGTATCACAACAACGGCGACGGCACCTTCACGGATGTGACGGATCGGGCCGGTCTCGGCGAGCGGCGGCTCTCGCATGCTTTCACGGCCGTGTTTGACGACTTCAATCAGGATGGCAAGATCGATCTGTTCGTGGCCAACGACTCCGACCCGAATTCCCTGTTCCTCAACCAGGGAGATGGCACGTTCAAGGAGTGCGCGCTGGAGCGCGGAGTGGCCGTCAATGCAGAGGGGAAAACGCAATCGAACATGGGAGTGGCCGTGGGCGACTTCGATAACCAGGGCAGGCTCGGCCTTCTGACCACCACATTTTTCGACGATTATTTTCCCCTGTTCCGCCAGGATAAATCCCACTTCTTCGATGAAGTCTCGCTGCAGGCCGGCGTTCTGCCGGCTACCAGGCGTTATCTCGGCTGGGCTTGCGGGTTCGCCGACTTCGACAACGATGGCCAGCGGGACCTTTGGCTGGCCAACGGGCATGTGTACCCGCGCTCGCCCAATTACTTCGAACCGTTCACGGTAATGCAGAATGAGGGCGGGAAATTCTCCACGGTTTTACACTATCCGGATATGCCCGATAACTCCTACCGCGGAGGCTGCGCGGGCGATTTCGACAATGATGGCCGGATGGATGTGGTGGTGCTGCCCATCGCGGGCCAGCCTCTGTTGTTCCAAAACAAGACGTCCAACTCGAATTCCTGGGTTGGTCTGCACCTGCGCGGTACGCACAGTAACCGCGATGCTATCGGGGCCAGCGTCCGGATGGCATACTGCGGTAAGACGCAGTTCGATACGGTGCGCAACGGTGGGAGCTATCTATCGCGCGACGATCCGCGCCTGCACTTCGGGCTGGGGGCGTGTACGAAAGTGGATCGCGTAACCATCACGTGGCCGCGAGGCGCGGTGCAGGTGTTGAACGAACTTCCGGTGGATCGCTATACGACGGTGGAGGAACCGCGGTGAAGAAGGTTGCAGTCTGCCTTGCTGGCGTAATGCTCACCGGGTTTGCCGGACCGCCTCCGACAGCTCCGGATACATCCGGCAACTTCACCGATATCACGGCATCCAGTGGAGTCCGTTTTAAGCACGAAGCGTCGCACACATCCAAGAAGTATCTGCCGGAGACGATGGGATCGGGCGTGGCGCTGTTCGACTATGACAACGATGGCCGGCTGGATATCTTCCTGGTGAATGGCGCGCCTCTCGACGATCCCACTCCGAAGGGCACGGTTCCGCAAAAGACCGGGCCGAACTACTGGAATCGCCTCTTCCACCAGAAGAGCGACGGAACCTTCGAAGACGTCACGGAGAAGGCCGGTCTGCAGGGGGTTGGCTATGGCATGGGTGTGGCCGTGGGCGACTATGACAACGACGGCTATGAGGACCTGTACGTCACCGCGTATGGCGGCAACCGGCTTTATCACAACAATGGGAACGGCACCTTCACCGACGTGACGGCGGAGGCCGGCGTGGGAGGCGGCGGATGGTCCACCAGCGCGGCTTGGGTGGATCTGGACAACGACGGCCTGCTGGACCTGGTGGTCCTGAGATATGTTCAGTGGGATTTCGACGATATCTGGTGCGGAGAGCACAAAGAGGGTTTTCGCGCCTATTGCCATCCCGATACGTTTAAGGCGATGACGCCGCTGGTGTATCACAACGATGGCCACGGCCGCTTCACGGAGGTCGCGCAGAGAATCGGCCTGGCCCTGCCGGGCAAGAGCCTCGGCATCGCCCTCGCGGATTACGACCGTGACGGTCACATCGATCTTTTCGTGGCCAACGATTCCATGCCCGAATTCCTGTTCCACAACAAGGGAGACGGGACCTTCGAGGAGAAAGGCCTGCCCGCGCAGGTAGCGGTGGACGAAGACGGCCGCACCTACGCCGGCATGGGCGTGGACTTCGCCGACTTCAGCAACGACGGTCTGCCGGACCTGGTGGTCGACAACCTGGCCAATCAAACGTACGCGGTGTATCAAAACGCCGGCGACGGCACGTTCAGCTACACTACCAGGAGTTCGGGCATGGGCCGCATCACGATGCTGCACTCCGGGTGGGGGCTGCGGCTGTTCGACTATGACAACGACGGCTGGAAGGACCTGTTAGTCGCGCAAGGGCATGACCTGGATACCATCGAGCTGACCAATCCCCAATTGCACTATCGCGAGCCGATGTTACTCGCCCGGAATACAGGGCATGGCTTCGTGGACGTCTCCGCGGCGTCCGGCAGTGTCTTCAGCCAGGCGTGGCTGGGCCGCGGACTGGCTATTGGCGATCTCGACAACGACGGCCGCATCGACGCGGTGGTATCCACCAACGACGGACCAGCCTATGTGATTCACAACGAAACCAAGACCGAGAACCACTGGCTCACACTGAAGCTGATAGGTCATAAGAGCAACCGGGATGCCATCGGCGCGGTTGTGAAGCTTGTCACCGGGCAGGGAGAGCAGTACGCGACGGTCACCACTGCGAGCAGCTATCTTTCCTCCAGCGACAAGCGGGTACACTTCGGCCTGGGGCCGGCGGTGAAGGCTGAAACGCTCGAAATTCATTGGCCCAGCGGTATCCGCCAGGTGCTGGAGGATGTGCGGGCCGGCCAGATTCTGCAGGTGGACGAGCCCGCCCCGCCTCGCAGCCGTTGAGGCACATACCGGCGTAAAAATCAAGGTGGTCGCGCGATGGTAGTAGAGGCGACGCGCCGGTTCGTCAATCCATGGCGCCGCGCCGAGCGCGGCGACTCTTTCCGGGAACGCCATCTGGCGTTCGAAGGGATTGCCCTTATGCGGCGCCACCGGCTACCGACTCAATCCACGCCTCAAAGCGGTCCGCCATCCTGCCGAACGTGAATTCCTCGGCGCGTGCGTGAACTAACTGCCGATCGAGCTTGAGCGCCGCGCGCACGCCTTCCACTAACCCCTCCATACCCGCCTTTCGCGCCACCAGTATTCCGTTCTTGCCGTGCTCCATAATCTCCGCCGGGCCGCCCGCATCGTACGCCACCACCGGCGTGCCGCACGCCATCGACTCGATCACGGTATTGCCGAACGCTTCGATCCAGTGCGGCGTGGCCAGGGTTACGCGCGCTTCGCCGAAACGCCTCGCCAGATCCGCCGGACCTAGGAAGCCGTGATAAGTGATCGCCCCGCCACTGTCGCGTGTTACTAACTCCCAGTAACTGGTGTCCTGTATCTTGCCGCAGACATCCAACGGCATACCCAGCGCTCTCGCCGCCGCAACGGCGTCCTCCAAGCCCTTCTCCGGCGAGATCCGGCCGGCCCAACATAGCCTGTCTTGAGGCCGCCCACGGTACCGGAAAACGTCCGAATCCACGCCGCCATAGAGTAACTCCACCCGCTCGCCTGCAAGGAACGAGTAAGTCGCGGCCTGTGACTTAGTATACATGGCCAGCCTGAACGAGCCCTCGCGCCAGCGCTTCTCGACGATGCGATCCACCTCGTCAATCGCGGAACAGATAGAAACCCAATGACCGATCGGAGTATGGAACCACGGAGTCAGATAGAACGGCAACCAATCGTAACTTACCCCGATCACCGCGTCGTAATCGCCCTGCAACCGGAGCGCCTGCTCCCACATATTCTCGAGCACACCGCCGGTCCGCGCCACAGTGACCGCATCGCGCGCCGCGCGCGTGGCGCTGGCGCTCATTTCGCCTGCCACCTGATGGACCATCGCGCCCGGTACCGCGCTTCCGGCCGGCGCGATGACGCCCACGGTGTGCCCGCGCTCCACCAGTATCGGAACGAGATGCCGCAGGTGCGTCTCCACTCCTCCGGCTTCGCCCGAGCCAATAGGTCCCACGGGCGGCGTGACGATTAGAATGCGAAGACGGCGCAAGCTCCCTTATAAGCCGAATGCGCCGCCCCGGGCAACTGCCCCTCGCCTATAGTAAGTAATGGCATGCGCAACGACGCACGATGGCTCGCCGCCGTCATGGCTCTGGCCGGCGCCATTCTGGCATATCAACTCTTCATTCCCCCTATCGTCGGGCTGGCCGATCAGGGCGATTTCCTGCGGACCATCGGCCGCTTTGGCTACGGCCCGCAGCACAAGGGCACGCTGGAGTATGCCTTCGTCGAGCCCAAGTACTTTCCCGATCCACAGTATCGCAATCCCAATTGGGAGCAGGCCAACACCGAGTACATTTTCGTGGCCGCCGCGTTATTGCTGAACAGCGCCATTTCCAAAACCGGCGCGGTGGATATCACCACCGCCGGTCTCGTCCACACGCTGGCCTTGCTGGCTGCGTTGGCGCGTCTGTTATGGGTCGTGCGGCGCTCGCCGTCGCGCGCGATTGTGTGGGCCGGCGCGGTGTTGGTTCTCACCGATGCGGGCTATTCCGTCTATCTGAATTCCTGGTACGCCGAGCCGGCTTCCTGCATCTTTTTTTTGCTGTTTCTGGCGGAAGCCATCGAGATCGCCTATGCTGGTGAGGCTGGCGAGATACGTCTGTGGACCATCGCGCGCTGGTCGCTATGGGCGATCCTGTGGATTCTGGCGAAGCCTCAGAACGCGCCTCTCGGTTTGATTCTCGCCGTGTTCACGTTGCGGCTGGCCATGTGGACGTCATCGAAGCGCGCGCGTTGGATGGCTGCGGCGGGCGGCTGCGCATTGCTCGGCTGTGCCGCATTTAATGTCGTCGCCATGCCGACCTACGGCCGCCAGGCGAATACCTACGGCATGATCTTTTCCGGAATCCTCACGGAATCAAAGAATCCCGCGGCGGACCTGCGCGCCTTGGGACTCGATCCCGCCCTCGCCAGATATGCGGGAAGCGGCGCATGGAGTACCGTGACCGATTTCCCCGAGATGGCTGCCTCCGGCGCGCTGGGCCGCGTAAACACCTTCGCGGTTTTACGTTTTTATCTGCTGCGCCCGGCGCGCATGTGGCGCCGCCTGCATACCGCGCTGGCCAAGGCCGCCTCGCTGCGCCTGTCGGGATACGGGAATTTCGAACCCTCGGCCGGATTACCGCCCAAAACGCTGTCGAACGCCTTCACCGTATGGAGGAATTTTCACGAGTATGTCTTAGCGCCCATGGGCAAATGGATTTTCTTCGCGCTTGCCGCCTGGCCTTTGTTCGCCGCCTGGCGATGGTTTCGCGTGCGCCTCCCGTTGCACCGCCGCCGCATAGAATTAACCGCGCTTCTTCCGGTCTGTGCGCTGGCCGCATTGTGCAGCGCCGTATTCGGCGACGCCTTCGACGCCGTGAAACACATGTACCTGTTCAATCTTCTGCTCGATACTTCGATCCTGTACGCCGTCGGATTGGCGGGTGAATTGCTTGGCCAGAGCCATGCGCCAACGCTTCACCGCAGTATTGCTATGCGCGCTTCCGGCCGCCGCGCAGACTAGCAGACCGGCAACCCAGCCTCCGGCCGTTCCAGCGCAAATCGCCGTATCTACGAATCAAACCTCGACGGCCGCCGTCACCTTCGGTGCCGTCACTCCGCAGTACAATTTCTCATACGGCGCGGACCCCAACCAGCCCTTGCTTCCCAACGATGGAATCTGGAATTTTTACATGCCGGTCGAAGTAACACCCTCGACTCCCGGCTGGATCACGGGCCAATATGGCCTTGCAGGCATTCCCGATGCATTTTATTTCGAGCCGTACTTCACTTCGGGCGGCCTTAGCCAAAACGCGGGCGGTTGCTCCTGGAACGAGTCTTACGATTCGCCGCCCACGTGGGTTTTCGACGGCGGTTCCACAACCGGCAATCGGTACGAGGCTTTGAGCGGGCCGATCCTCCGGTCGGAGGCGGCCATCGGATCGGTGTACCAATCGGCCACTCAGCAGGTACCCGGCTCGGGACTGCCCACTTACGGCTTCGCGGCGCTGGCAACCTGGGATCGGCACGTCTATACCTCCGCGCCTTATGTTATCGGCGCCATATACTTCGCCAGTGACTCATGTTACTCGGGCGACGTCGAGTATGGCTTCGCGCACTATAACTACTACGACCCGCCGGTAGATCAATTCTATTTCTATAACTACAGTAATTGTTCCGCCCCGCCGGGCACACCGGATAGTTATGGCTGCATCGTCACACAGGATGGCGCGCATCATGGAGTGTCGCAATGCGAGGCCGCCGTCAACCTGCCCACACTGCCTGTTAATTCGGAGGGTAACGATTGGTATTTGTGGTATACCTACATCAGTAAGAACCCTTCTAACGGGCACTATGTATTCAATGCAGGCGTCGAAGATCCGTATACCAATGAATCTATCTGGACTTGCACCGGCGATCCTTTGGGCTCTCCCACCTTTCCAACTTCCACCTGTCCGCAGACCGAATCGGCCAGTTACGCCTGTCCCGCCGGGCAGACGGTGGGAACGACTTATCCCATCGAGCGGCTCTACGGTGGATTGGGCAGTGTGACTGCAGGCATGACTAACATATCCAATACGCCGCCCACCGGACGGGTGAATCCCATGCTGGCGCTGGCCCAGTTGTATATAGCTATTCCGTAACGTGAGGCAGGCTCGTAGCCTGCGCGGGCCTCGTAGGCCCGCTCTTCGGCGAGCAACGCTCGCCTTGGACAGGCCGGGAGGCCTGTCCTACATGAGTGCTATCTTAAATTCAGCACTCTATGGGACACGATCTCCGTTACGCACTCCGCATCCTGGCCCGCAGCCCGTTGTTCACCGCCATCGCGGTGTTATCGCTGGCGCTGGGCATCGGCGCCAACACCTCAATGTTTTCGCTCCTCGATCAGGTACTCTACCGCTCGCTGCCCGTGCGCGATCCGAAAGCGCTGGTCGCATTCCATGTCGACGAGCACAGCAATGGCTCGTCCTCGTCGGATAATAGCCAGAGCGTCTTCTCCTATCCGATGTACCGCGATTTGCGCGATCGGCTTCGTGAAACGGGCACGGTCGTTAGCGGGGTCATCGCCCGCATGGGCGTCCCCCTCAGCGTCTCCTGGAATGGCCAGACCGAGCGCGCCTACGCCGAGAGTGTTTCCGGCAACTTCTTCGAAGTCCTCGGTGTTACTGCCGCCATGGGCCGCGCGCTTACACCCGAGGACGACGGTGCGCCCGGAGCGCATCCCGTAGTTATGCTGAGTCACGATTACTGGGTGCGGCGCTTCGCGGGCGAGCCGGGCGTCTTGAACGCCAAAGTCGCCATCAATGGCCATCCCATGGTCGTGGTGGGCGTAGCGCCCGGCGGATTCCGCGGCGTCCTCTCAGGCCAGAGTCCGGATCTGTATGTGCCCATCGCCATGAAGCGCGAAGTCACGCCCAATTGGGATGGACTTGACAAGCGCCACGATCGCTGGCTGAACATTTTGGCGCGTCTGGGACCGGGAATTTCGCCCGCGCAAGCGCAGGCCGCCATTCAAACGGTCTATCACCCCATTCTCGAATCCGAACTGCGTCAGTTCCCGGTGCATAGCAAGCGCGCGGAGCAACTTATTCTAGGTCGGAAGATCGACTTACAGCCGGCCGCGCAGGGCCTCAACGAGTTACAGCAATCCTGGCAGAAGCCTTTGGTGGCGCTGATGGCGCTGGTCGGACTGGTGCTGCTGATCGCCTGCGCGAATGTGGCGAACCTGCTGCTGGCGCGGGCCGCCTCACGCCGCCGCGAGATGGCCATTCGCTTAGCCTTGGGCGCGGGCCGCGGCTCCTTAGTGCGGCAATTCCTGATTGAGAGCCTGGTAATCGCCGTGGCCGGCGGCTTGGCAGGCCTATTAGTCGCGGTGTGGACCACCAGCGCGCTGCTGCACCTGCTGCCCGCGGATGCCACCGGCGGTTGGATCGCGGCTACCCTGAACGGCCGCATGCTCCTGTTCACGCTGGCTCTCTCGGTACTGACGGGGCTGTTATTCGGATTGGCGCCCGCCCTGCAGGCCAGCCGCTCCCGCGTAGCTTCCACGCTTCGTGAGCAACAAGCGGGTCTGGCGTCGGCCAGCGGCGGCGCGCGCTTCCGCCGCGTGCTGGTGGTGGCGCAATTGGCGCTATCGCTGCTGTTGTTAGTGGGCGCCGGTTTGTTTGCCCGCAGCCTATTCAATCTCCTGCGTGTCAATCCTGGATTTCGCGCCGAACGTTTGCTGACTTTCGCCATCGATCCGGCGTTGAACGGCTATTCGAATGAGCGCGGCTACGCCCTGTTCCACGATTTGCAGGAGCGGCTGGCGCGCATGCCCGGCGTGGTGGCGGTAGGCGCGGCCAATCCCGGCCCTCTCACACATTCCAATCGCGGCAGCAACGTCACTGTGGAAGGCTACCGCGCGCGTGAGGATGAAGATATGGATGTCTCCCGGCATGCCGTGGGTCCCGGCTATTTTCGCGCACTGGGTACGCCCATAATACGAGGCCGCGAAATTACCGAGCGCGATCTCGCATCGCCCGATACGGTTGTGGTTGTCAACGAGGCTTTCGCGCGCCGCTTTTTCGGCACGGCGAATCCGCTTGGCCGCCACATGATGTACGGCGCCAGCAACACACGCCTGCCGGACCGGGAAATCGTCGGCGTGGTCCGCGATTTCAAACACAATAGCCTGCGCGACGCGCCTGAGCCATCCGTTTATTCCACCTACACCAACGAGGATAGCCTCACACGCATGGAGTTTTATGTGCGCAGCGGCCGCGACACGGCCGCGCTGAGCACGGATGTCCGCCGCCTGGTGCAACAGATGGACGCCGCACTGCCCGTGTTTGACATGCAGCCGGTCGAAGTGCAGGTGGCCGAATCGGTCCAAATGGATCGTTTGATCGCCATTCTGTCGTGCGCGTTTGGATTACTCGCCACATTGCTGGCCGCTATCGGGCTGTATGGCGTGGTGGCTTACACGGTGGCGCGCCGCACCGCCGAAATCGGCATTCGCGTGGCGTTAGGCGCGGTGCCGCGCGATGTGTTGTGGCTGGTAATGCGCGACGTGGGCACGCTGGTGGTTCTGGGCCTGGCCATCGGGCTGCCGCTGGCGTTGGCGCTGGGCCGTTTCATCGAGTCGCAGCTTTTCGGTTTGAAGGCCGCCGATCCCGCGATCTTCGGCGGCGCTTCGTTGGCCCTGGTGCTGGTGGCGGCGCTTTCGGGATGGATTCCGGGCAGACGCGCCGCACACATCGATCCGGTCGACGCCCTCCGTCACGAGTAGGTCCGGCGGACTCGCCGCGCGCAAACTGCCTTCTCTTCTACCGATAAGTATCCTTGAACGCGCCTCCGGTCCGCCCGCCGCGGACCCGCCGTTCCGAGGAGATCACCGTGAAATTACCAGCCTTGCTGTTGGCTTGCGCCTTAGTGACAGCCATGTCCGCCTGGGCGCAAGCGGATGTTCTGGGTGTCCACAATTGCTACGGGCGCGGATGCAATTCCTGCCACACTCCGCATGGCGGCGCGGCGGGAAACGGGAGTCGCGCGGGCAACGGCGGTCCGGCATTGTGGGGACAGAACCTGGCGCCGCTATATGGCCGGACCCTGGCTTTCGGAGACTCCCGCCAGCACGCCATGGTCTCGCTTCCCGCAACGGCGGCCAGCTTCACCAATTCGTCCGACCCGACGTTTATCATCATTGCGTGTCTCAGTTGCCATGACGGCAACGTTGCCAAGGTGGGTCTGATGAAAGGGATGACGGTGGAAACTCTGCCGGTGGTAGGTGGGCACGCGCCCACTTTGCTGGGCAGCGAGGGATCCACGCCTGGCAATTATTATAACGATCACCCGGTGGGACCCACCACCACCGTGGCTTGCGGCGGCGGGAATTGGGATTGCACGGTTTCGGGGAACGGCGAAATCGCCATGACCGGCCAGTACAGCAGCCCGTTCGCGCGGAATTATGGCTTCACGGTGGCACTCACTGCATCGAACAAGGTTCCCACGGTGACGTGCACCACCTGTCACGACCAGCACAGCCAGACTGCCTGGTCCGGAAAGATTGCCGGCGTCGAGGCAAATTGGAAGACCAGTTTCTTCGTGCGCGGCCCCTACACGCCCGACGGGACGAGTAACGGAAACGCGGCGGCGCAATTCTGCCGTAACTGTCACGGAGCCGAGTCTAACGAAATGCACGGGATCATGAATGTTCCCACCACGGGCATTTCCCGCTTGTAGTGGCCTGTGGGGCAGGCACTCTGCCAGGCACTCTGCCTGCGCGGGCCTCGTAGGCCCGCTCTTCGGCGAGCAACGCTCGCCTTGGACAGGCCGGGAGGCCTGTCCTACCTGCGATAATAATCAAGTCGCAGTGCCATGGACTTCAAAGAGCAGCTCAAATCGTCCGTCGATATCGTCAAGGTGATCGGCGAATATGTGCGGCTGCGCAAAACCGGCGTTTCGCGCTACACCGGTCTGTGCCCGTTCCATAACGAAAAAACGCCGTCGTTCTCGGTGCACGCCGGCCACCAGTTCTACAAGTGCTTCGGATGCGGCGCCGCGGGCGACGTGCTGAAGTTCGTCATGGAATTCGAGCACGTCAGCTTTCCGGAAGCCTTGAAACTGCTCGCCGAGCGCAACGGCATCCCCATGCCCAAGCGCGCGGAGTATGCCGACGAAGATACCCGCTTGCGGGCCGCCGCATTTCAGATTCAGGAACTGGCGCAGCAATCCTTTCGCGAGCAGTTGGCGTCGCCGGCAGGCCTGGAGGCGCGCCGCTATCTGGAAAAGCGTGGCGTATCGCCGGAAATGGCCGAGATGTTCGGGCTGGGATACGCGGAGCGGTCGGGCCGTACGCTGCTGCGGATTCTGGAGAGGCAGGGATTCACCGCCGAACAACTGGAAAACTCCGGCGTGGTCGGCAAACGCGAAGATGGCAGTTTCTATGATCGCTTCCGGCTTCGCCTGATGTTCCCCATCCACAGCGAGACCGGCAAGGTGATTGCGTTCGGCGGGCGCGCGCTCGATCCCCACGAAGACGCCAAGTACATTAACTCCGCCGATTCGCCGATATATAAGAAGAGCGCTGTGCTCTACAATCTGCACCGGGCCAAAGATCCCATCCGCCGGGCGGACCGGTCGGTGCTGGTGGAAGGGTACATGGACGTCATCGGCGTGTTCGCCGCGGGCGTGCGCGAGGTGGTGGCCCCTTGCGGAACGGCGCTGACCGCGCCACAGGTGCAGGCATTGCGGAAACACTCGGACAAGATCGTGGTGAATTTCGACCCGGATGAAGCCGGCGCCGCCGCCGCCGGGCGATCCATCAACCTGCTGCTGGAAGAGGGCATGTTTGTGCGCATCGTGGAATTCGAGGATGGCCTCGATCCCGATGAGTATTGCAAGGAGCATGGCAGCGATGCGTATCGCGCCAAGGTGGATGGCGCCAAGGACTATTACTACTGGCTCGAAGACCGGGTGCTGCGCAAATATTCGAATTCGCTCGAAGGCAAGCTGGAGGGGCTCCGTAAGATCCTGATTCCGGCCATCAACCGGTTGCCCGACGAAGTCTCGCGCGAGGCGCGCGCGGCCGATGCGGCGGGCCATCTGGGTCTCGATCCGGCGGTGGTGCGGAAAGAGCGGAAAGCGGCCCTAGATCGCCGCGAAAAGGATAGGCGGCCGGCGCCCGGGCAGGAACCGTTGCGCGCCGACGAAAAGATCCTCCTGAACCTGCTGGTTTCCGATGCCGAAGCGCGGCAGGAGTTGATTCCCCAACTGGAGCAGGAATCCGCTGTGGAACAATTCGCCACCCGGCGCATTTTCAAGGCGCTATTCACGCTGCATGCGGGCGGCGGCACGGTCCAGTACGAGGAGCTGCACGCGCGGCTGGAGGAGGGCGATCAAGAAATATTAGCGTCTGTGGTGCTGAAAGATGAAACGGATGGCTCCGCCGCTTCACTATCTTTAGGGGAGGAATGTGTGCGCAGTTTGCAGCGTTCCGGCCAGAAGTCCCGGGTGGCGGCGCTGAAAGCCCGCGTGAAAGAAGCGGAGCGCTCGGGAAATTTACAGGAAGCCTTGCGGCTCGCGGCGGAATTACATAACCTCGAAGAGCCCGAATAGCGGTGCTTAAACAGTTTGGGTGAAGGTCGCGGCTCGGTAACGGACGTAACGATTTCGCGGGCTTTACTGAGCCGCGACCGTCAGGGAGCGGTTTCGAATAGCCGCCGTTGAAAAACGCGGGTGTACAATGTTGAGAAATAGTTGGTGGGGCTTTAGTGGCACCGGAAGATAAACTCGATCGCCTGCAGCAATTGGTGGAGAAGGGCAAGGAACAGGGCTACGTAGCCTACGAAGACCTGGTCGGCGCGCTGCCCGGCGACCTCAACAATGGCGGCGAACTCGGCAACCTGCTGGCCGGACTGGACGGGTCCGGCATCGAACTGCTCGAAGATCCCAAACTGGAGTTCGACCAGAAGCTGGATGCCGAAGATCTGCTGGATCTGGATCTCTCTACCACCGGCGGCGAAAAGATCAACGATCCCGTCCGTACCTATCTGCGCGAGATGGGCACTGTTCCGCTGCTATCGCGGGAAGGCGAGACGGAGATCGCGCGGCGCATCGAGCGCGGCCAGAATACGGTGATGAAAGCGCTGTCGCGCTCTCCGCTGGTCATCCAGGAGATTCTGGATCTGGCCGAGGAGATGCGGCGCGGCGTCATCCCCCCGCGCGACGTGGTTTTGATCGGCGATCCGCTGATCATGGACGATGCCGCCGAAGAGAGCGGCCAGGAATTCATCGCTATGGCGGAGGATGCCGGCCGGCATTTCAGGAAATTTCAACAGCTGCGGCAGAAGCTGAACGCCATTCCGCGCGCCATGAAGCCCAAACAGTATGCCCACTTGCTTTGGGAAACCCACCGCGCGCGCGTACGGGTTTCGCGGCGGGTGCGCACGGTCCGTTTCCAGAGTGCCATCCTGCGCCACTTTACCGCGCAAATCCGCGCCGCGGTGGAAGAGCTGACGCCCGTGGAGCACGAAATGGCGCGCACCCAACGCCGCATCGAGACCTCGCCGGCGCGGGCGGAGGGCATCAAGGAATTGCGCCGGGAGCAGCGCGGTTATCAACAGCGGCTGCAACAGATCGAGGAACGCTGTGGCGCCACGGCCGCCGAGTTGCGGCGCACCATCACCATCATCACCGAGGCCGATCGGGAGGCCGAGTGCGCCAAGCGTGAATTGATCGAGGCCAATTTGCGGCTGGTCGTGAGCATCGCCAAGCGCTATACCAATCGCGGCTTGCAATTCCTGGATCTCATCCAGGAAGGCAACATCGGCTTGATGCGCGCGGTGGATAAGTTCGAGTACCGCCGCGGATACAAGTTTTCCACCTATGCCACCTGGTGGGTGCGGCAGGCCATCACGCGCGCCATCGCCGACCAGGCGCGCACCATCCGCATCCCGGTGCACATGATCGAGACCATCAACAAGCTGATCCGGTCGTCCCGCGAGTTGATCCAGGAACTGGGGCGCGAGCCTACCACCGAAGAGCTGGCGCGCCGCATGGAACTGCCGGTTTCAAAAGTGCGCAAGGTGCTGCGCGTGGCGCAGGAGCCTATTTCGCTCGAGACTCCGGTGGGCGAAGAAGAAGAATCGCACTTGGGCGACTTCCTGGTGGACCAGGCGGGCCTCTCGCCTTCCGACGCCGTGATCAATTTGAACCTGCGGGAGCAGACCGCCCAGGTGTTGAAGACGCTCTCGCCGCGCGAAGAGAAGATCGTCAAGATGCGTTTTGGGCTGGAGGATGGCAGCGAGCATACCCTGGAAGAGGTGGGCCAGAACTTCGCCGTGACGCGCGAGCGGATCCGGCAGATCGAGGCCAAGGCCCTGCGCAAGCTACGCCATCCCAGCCGCAGCCATCGCCTGCGCGCGTTCATCGAAGACGGCAACGGCAACGGGAACCGCTGATTTCTACGAATCTCCGTGGGGCAGACCATCGTTTTCCGTGGTCTGCCGCTCCCCAGCAGGCGGCCTGAGAGGCCGCCGCAGGCAAAGTGCCCGCCCCACAAGACTGTATAATGTAGAGCTTGTCCCGATTCTTCGTACCCGTGGGGGCGCTGGCCCTGCTGTTCTGCGAAATCCTGCTGATCGCCTCCTGCTTCCTGCTGGTGACGTTCCTGATTCTGGACGTCGACCCCTCGGTCTTTCTCCTCTCCGATAACGGCCTGCTGCGCATCGGCCTGGCGGGCGCCAGCATCCTGTTCGGCCTGTACTTTGAGAATCTCTACGTCAACCTCTATGTGAAGTCGCGCGTTCTCCTGATCCAACAGCTTTCGCTGGTGATGGGCATCGCGCTGGTGGTGCAGGGCTTTTTCGGTTACGTGAACGATGGTTGGCGGCTGCCGTTGCGCCTGATGGTTCCCGCGTGCGCCGTGCTGGTGGTGGCGCTGTTCGCCTGGCGCATGATCTTCAGCGCGTTCGTGCTGCGCGTGGTGGGCGCGCAACGCATCCTGCTGGTCGGCATGTGTCCGGTCCTGCTGGAAATGGCGGCCCATATCGGCTCCCACCCCGAACTCGGGTTGCAGGTGGTGGGGTATGTCGATGACGGCGATCAAACGGTCGCGCCGGAGGCCGGCCCACGTTTGGGACCACTCAGCTCTCTGCCGCGGGCCGCCGCCCAAGCCGCGCCCGATCGCCTGGTGGTGGGCTTCGCCGACCGCCGCGGGCAGATGCCCATCGCGGATCTGCTGCAACTGCGCTACGGCGGAATGCCCATCGACGAGGCGTCCGCCGCGTACGAGCAGTTGTGCGGGCGCGTTCTGTTGGGCGAGTTGCGGCCCGCCGAGGTGCTCCTCTCAGGCGCATTCCGGCCGCGCGCGCGCCGCATGGTTCCCCAGACGCTGGGGCACTGGCTGCTGGCGCTGATCCTGGCCATCCTGTCCGCGCCATTGCTGCTGTTAGCATGCGCGCTGCTGAAATTATCGTCGCGGAGGCCGCTGCTGAGCCGCCAGAAATGCATCGGCCAAGGCGGGCGGACATTCCTGCTCTATAGCCTGCGCCTCCCGCCCGCGGACCAGCGCAATGGCGTCGAGCGGTTTGTCGCGCGTTGGCGCCTCCAAACGCTTCCGCATCTATGGAACGTCCTGCGCGGCGAGATGTGTTTTGTCGGACCGCGCGCCGAGCGCACCGAATTTGCGAACGTGTTAAGCGAAGCGATTCCGTTTTACCGCCAGCGCTATGCCGTGAAGCCGGGCCTTACGGGCTGGGCGCAAATCAACACGCCGCGGGACCAGCCCGAAGACACATTCCGCCGCCTGGAATACGATCTGTATTATCTGAAACACTTCTCGCGCGGCCTGGATGCCTACATCCTGTTGCACACCGTACGCGAAGTGCTGATGCCCGGGTGAGGCATGTGGGGCGGACCATCGTTTTTTGTGGTCCGCCGTTCTTCCCGTAGTCCTCTCCGCATGGCATACTATTTCGTAGCGGGCTATGCCCAAGACGACGGACGCACCGGAAATCCATGTCACCGAGCGGGAAGCCATCCTTCCGCTCTACAATGTCGTCCTGCTCGACGATAACGACCACAGCTACGACTACGTGATCGAAATGCTGCAGCGGCTCTTCATCTTCACGCTGGAGGAAGCCTTCCGGCACGCCGAAGAGGTGGATCGCTGCGGGCGCACCATCATCATCACCTGCGAACGTCCGCAAGCCGAGTTCGCGCGCGATCAGATCCACGCCTACGGTCCCGATCCGCGGCTGCCGCGCTGCGTGGGATCTATGTCGGCGATCATCGAGCCGGCGGGATAAGCTGGACCGGTCACTTGCGGGTGCGAAGCGTGGCGGCCTGCTCCTCCTCGCTGAGGGGATCGTACATCTTTTCCGCGTAGGTGCGCTGCTCGTTGGATAGATCCAGGGCGTGCTGACGCTCGTCGTCGGTCAGATGCGGTTTGCGCGAGCGTTTCAGCAGGTACAACGCGCCGCAAACCAAAGCGCCCGTGAGCGGCGGGCGTTCGAGGAAGAAGTCGATGAGTTGGAAGAGGCGGTCGCCCATAACTCTATTTTAGCGGGAGTTCGAGGTTGACCGCTCCCTCACGGTCGCGGCTCTGTAAATCGTGACGAAATCGACGCGGCTGTTACTGAGCCGCGACCGTAGGGGAGCGGTCCGCTTTACTCATAACGCAACGAAACGATCGGATCCACGCGCGTAGCGCGCCGCGCCGGAAGATAGCAGGCCGCCAGAGCCACCGCGCAGAACAATGCCGCCGCTGATCCGAAGGCCAGCGCGTCATCCGGCTTCACTTCAAACAGCAGACTGGCCATCACGCGCGTCAATGCCCAAGCGCAACCGCATCCCACGACGATTCCTATGAGCGCCAGCGCCGATCCCTGTTTCAAAATCAAGCGCAGGACGCTGCCGGGCTGCGCGCCCAGCGCCATGCGAATGCCGATCTCGGCGGTCCGCTGCTCCACCGAATAAGACATCAGGGCATACAGACCCACCAGCGACAGGAGCAGCGCCAGGCCGCCAAAAGCCGTCAGCAGAAATGTCTGAAAGCGGCGCTCGGCGCTCGCCGCGGAAATCAATTCGCGCATGGTGCGCACATCCGCCAGCGCCACCGACGGATCGAGATCCCGCACCACGGCGCGCATCTGCGACGCCAGGCGATCGGGCGCCAGACTGGTGCGCGCCACCACCGAAACCGAACTCACGGCGTTCTGCCAAAGGGGTGTGTAGATCTGCATCAGCGGCGCAGATTCCAAACTCTCATGCCGCACGTCTCCCACCACGCCGACGATAGTGGTGACTTGCCCATGGTCCCCCTGCCGTAGCCGCTTGCCGGCGGCGTCCTGGCCCGGAAAATATCGCCTTGCGAAATTGCGGCTGACCATGGCCACCAGTGGTGCGCCGGCCGCATCGCGATCGGTGAAATCTCTGCCAGCGAGCAGAGGAATGCCCATGGCGGCGAAGTAGTGCGGCGTAACGGTGCGGCCTTGCAATAGTGTTTTCTCGTCGGCAGGCTGCCCTTCGATTTGAAAGCCGTTGGTGAGAGACTCGCCGCCGGCCAACGGAAGATAATTGATCGCCGCGGCCGCTTTCACTCCCGCCAGCGCGCTGGTCCGCTCGATGAGACTGCGGAAAAACGCGGTCTGCCGTTCGGGCTGGTTGTATCTCGCATCGAGCCGGATACCCATGGTAACGATGGACGACGCGCCGAAGCCCTTATCCACGGACTGCAACTTGATGAAGCTGCGAATCAGCAAGCCCGCGCCGGCCAGCAGCACGAATGCCAGCGCTACCTCCGCGACGGTCAGCATGCGGCGGAAGCGGTCCGCGGCGCCTCTCACGGTGCGCCGGCTGGCGCCCTTCAGCACCTCATTCAAATTCGCACGCGAAGCGGATAGCGCTGGAAACAGTCCGAACAGCGCGGCCGTGGCCATGGAGGCGCAGAGGGCGAACAGCAATACGCGCCAATCCATGGAGGTTTCGTCGAGCCGTGGGATCTTGCCGGGATTCGCCCGCGTCAGCAGACCAATCGCCAACCACGCTACCAGCACGCCCAAAACACCGCCCGCGCCGGCGAGACACAGAGACTCAGCCAGGAGCTGGCGGATCAGCCGCGGACGGGAAGCGCCTAGCGCGCTGCGTACGCCGATTTCAAGGGTTCTGCCCGAAGCGCGCGCCAGCACCAGGCTCGCGACATTACTGCACGCGATCAGCAGCACCAGCAGCACGGCCGCCATGAAGATCAGCAACGCGCGCCGCGACGCTCCCGTGATGGAGACGTCGAACGGCCGCACCAGGGCCTGCGCGCCTTGGAATGGCGCAGGATGCAGCGGGTCGATGCGGGCCACGATGGCGCGCATTTCCGACTGCGCCTGGGCCACCGAGACGCCCGGCCGCAAACGCCCGATGGCGCTGCCGGGGCCGTCGTCGCGGGCGGCGCGTTCTTCGGGCGTTAGCGCCAGCGGCACCCAAACATCGGTCGCCTTGCCGCTTGTATCGATGCTCTCGGCGCCGTGCGGAAACGCAAACCCGGCGGGCATCACGCCGATGATGCGGTAGGACCGCGCATTCAGCAGCAATTGCCGCCCCAGCACCGCCGGATCGGAACCGAATCGCGATTGCCATAGCCCATGGCTGATTACGGCGACCTGTCCGTTGCCCGGCTGATCGTCGTCGGGCGATACGGCGCGGCCCATCTCGGGCGTAATCCCGAGTAACTCGAAGAAGCCTCCGGTGACCCGCGAACCGTTCACGCGCGTAGCGCTCCCACCCGCCGAAAGATTCATACTGTCGGCCGTGAACAGGGCCAGACGGGCAAACGAGTGGCTCTGCTTTTGCCAATCGTAGAAGTCGGCATTGAACGGCCCGAACGCTTCGATTGGCACACCCGGATAATGCGGATTGGGCTCCCACACGTAAACCAGCCGCGAGGGATCTTTGTAAGGCAGGGCGCGCAGCAGCACCGCATTCACCAGACTGAACACGGCCGTCGCCGCGCCGATGCCCAATGCCAGGGTCAACGCCGCCAGGGCCGCGAAGGATGGCTGTTTGCGTAGCGAGCGCACGGCGTAGCGGAAGTCGTGCCATAGATCTTCCAGCCAGCGTGTGATTTCGGAATCCATTGAGCGCGCGATCTCAGGTTACCAAGGCACGCATCACAGTTGCTCTCGTGGGGCGGGCAATCCTGCCCGCGGCGGGCTCCTCTACTCCTGGCGCAAAGCTCTCACAGGGTCGATCCGGCTGGCCCGCACCGCCGGCAGAAAACTGGCAAACAGCGCGGCGGCCACTAACACCGGCAGCGTGACCGCGAACGTCACGGCGCCGCCCGGCTGCATGCCCTCCACCAAACGCTGCAACACCCGCCCCGCGGCCAACGCGCCGGCGAGTCCTATGGCCACGCCGACGCCGATCATGCCGAGGCTTTCCCGCAGCACCATACGCTGCACGTCGCCGGCGGTCGCGCCCAGTGCCATGCGTACGCCGATCTCCGACACGCGCCGGCTGGTCAGATATGCCTGGACGCCGTAGATACCGATGGACGCCAGCAGCAACGCCAGGCCCGCGAAAATGCCGAACAGCAATAGCAGAAACCGCTGCCGGGCGAGCGTGCCGCGGGCCAGTTGTTCCATGGTGCGCACTTCGTAGAGCACCTGATCGTTAGCCGCGCCGCGCAGTGCATGCCGCAACGGCTGCACCAGGCTCAATGGCGGAACGGAGGTCTTGACCGCGATCGACATCAGCTGCGACCAACGGCGCAGCCAGCCATCCGGCACCTGCGCCAGCGGGTAGTAGAACTGCGCGCGGATCTTCGATTGATCGTCGCCCGCCAGTCCCCAATAGCGCACATGACCCACCACCCCCACCACCTGCAACGGTTGCGGATCTCCCATGTCGGGGATCCAAAGCTGCCGGCCGACAGCGGCGCTGCCGGAGCCGAACGCCTCTTGCGCCAGCACGTCGTCGATCACGATCACGCGTTGGCTGCCCATGCGATCATGTTCCGTAAAGAAGCGTCCCTGGCGCCGCGGAATTCCCATCACCTTGAGATAATCCGGCGTCACGCAGGTAGAGATCGCGATGGGCTGCTGACTATCCGGCGGCACCGCCGCGTTGGTCCAGTAGCCGTTTTCGTTGTGGCCGTCGCGCATGGGCACCGTATCCAGGGCGGCGACGGCCTCCACTCCCGGCAGCCGATGTGCGCGGTCCAGAATGTCGTCCCAAGCGGCGCGAATTTGCGCCGGATGCGGCAGCACCGCGGGCGATAAGGCGGTGCGGGCGACCAGCACATTGTGGATGTTCACGCCGGGATCGAGCGCGGAGAGCCGCAGCAGCGTGCGGCCCAACATTCCAGCGGAGACCAGCAGCACCACGGCCAGGGCGATCTCCGAGACGACGAACGCGCCGTGCAGGCGGCGCGAACTGCCGCCCACGCTGCGGGATCCCAGGCGAAGCGTCTGCTCCAGCATGCGTGCGGGAACCCGCAGCGCCGGCGCCAGGCCGAAGAGCAACCCGCTAGCCACCGAGACGGCCAGCGCGAACGCCAGCACCCGCCAATCGAGCTGCACTTCGGTTGCACGCGGCAGATCGCCCGGCCACATCGCCAGGAATGGACCAATGCCAAAGCCTGCCAGCGCGATACCCAGCGCGCCGCCGGCCAGCGCCAGCACGGCGCTTTCGGTGAGGCATTGCCGCGCCAGCCGCAATCGCCCCGCGCCCAGCGCCGCGCGCATGGCCCACTCGCGCTCGCGGGAAACGGCGCGCGCCAGCATCAAGCTGGCCACGTTGGCGCACGCGATCAGCAGCACCAGCGTGACGGCGCCCAGCAGCAGCCACAGCGTGGAACGCACGTCTTCCACATCGGGACGTAGTTGCTGTGCGCGGAAGCTGCGCCCTTTGTTGCTGTCCGGAAACTGCTCGGCCAACCCATGGCCGATGGCGGCTACTTCGGTGCGCGCCTGCTCCAGAGTCGCGCCGGACCGCAAGCGCGCCAAGCCCCTCACTGGATGGGCCTGCCGGTTGCGCAGGTATGGCGCGGTATTCTGCCCAAGCGGCGTGTACACATCGCCTTCTCCATCGAGCTGCAGACCTGGCGGCGCGATGCCCACAATGGTCAGGCGCTGGCCGTCCAGCACCAGCGTCGAGCCGATCACATCCGGAATTCCGGAAAAATGGCGCTGCCACAAACTGTAGCCCAGAATCGCTACCGGCGCGCCGCCCGGCTTGTCTTCTTCGGGAAGGAACGCGCGCCCGCGAAACATGCGCACGCCCAAAACCGAAAACAGGTTGTGCGACATCTCGAACTGCTGCTCGTACTCGGCCTCGCCGGGATTGCTCAGCGTGGCCGAATCATAAACCCAACCGGCCAAATCGAGCGAATGGCCGCCGCGTTGGATATCCTGCAAGTCCGGGTACGCCAGATACTCCAGGGCCCAATGCGAATTCTCCGAGTGTCCGGTCACTTCCACCAGCCGGTCGGGATGCGGGTAAGGCAGCGGCTTCAGTAGCACGCCGTTGACGAGCGTGAACATGACGGTGGTGGCGCCCACGCCGAGCGCCAGCGTCAGCAGGGCGACCGCCGTAAAGCCCGGCTTCTGCCGGAAGGTGCGCAATGCATAGCGGAGATCCTGCCATAGGTCTTCGAGCCAGCGCGTGCCGCGCGCGTCGCGGCATTGTTCCTTCACCTGCTCGGCGCCGCCAAGTTCCAGGCGCGCTTGCCGGCGGGCTTCCGCGGGGTCGTGGCCGCGCGCGATCAGATCGGCGGTGTGTTGCTCGAGATGGAAGCGCAGTTCTTTATCGAGTTGAGCTTCCATTTTGTTTCGGAGAATCAGGCGTCGCCACTTCGTCATTTTGTTTTCTCCTTCCAGCAAGGCGGCCTACGAGGCCGCCGCAGGCTACGAGCCTGCCCCACTTACTCCTGCCTTAATGCGTTCACTGGATTCACGCGGCTGGCCCGGCGCGCGGGCAAATAACTGGCGAACAATGCCGCCGCCATCAAGACCGCCAGCACGATGGCGAAGGTCGACGGATCGGCTGCCTCCACGCCGGTTACCTGGTGCTGCAACAGGCGTCCCGCCGCGATCGCGCCGCACAAGCCCAATCCCACACCGGCCAGAATCATGCCGAGACTCTGCCGCAGCACCATCCACAGCACGCTGCCCGTGGTGGCCCCGAGCGCCATGCGCACGCCGATCTCCGGCACACGCTGTCCGGTCAAATAAGCCAGCACGCCGTAAATACCAATGCACGCCAGCAGCAGCGCCAGCGCCGCGAAGATGCCGAACAACAGCAGCAGGAAACGCTGCCGGGCCAGCGTGCCGCTCACCACCTGATCCATGGTGCGGACTTCATAAATGGCTTGATCGCGCGTCAAGCCGCGCACCTGCTGTCGCACGGCCGCGACCATATTCAGCGGCGGACCCGAGGTTCGTACCACCAGTGAAATGGCCGCCGCAGTCATGCGCAGATATTCATCGGGCAACCAGGCGAACGGAAGATAGATCTGCTCGCGAATGGCGGCCTGATCGTCCGCATCGAGGCCCCAATGCCTTACGTGACCCACTACGCCGATCACGCGGGCGCGTCCGATGAATTGCAGCGACAATCGTTTGCCGACCGCATCATGTCCACCGAAGGCGCGCTTCTCCATGCGTTCGTCGATGACCACCACGGGTTCGCTGCCCACGCGGTCCTGATCCGTGAAGAAGCGGCCCGCGCGCAGCGCAATGCCCATCACCCGCAGGTAACCGGGCGTCACCAGGTTCATTATCGACAGGGGCATGTCCTTGGTGGGCGGAGGAGCGGAGGTCGTCCAATAGCCGATTTCCTCGTCCTCGCCGCCCATGGGGATGAGATCGGAAAGCGCCGCGGCGCGCACACCGGGCGTCTGGGAAACCCGTTGGAGGATCTCCTGCCAACCGGCCCGTATATGCGCGGGACTGGACAGTGTATCGGTCGCCAGCGCCACGCGCGCCACCAGCACGTTGCGGGGATCGAGGCCGGGATCGCGCGCGGTCAGGCGCAGCATCGTGCGTCCGAGGATACCGGCGGCGATCAATAACACCACAGCCAGTGCGATCTCGGCAACTACGAAGCCCTTATGCAATCGCCGCGCGCCGCCCGCCACGGTTCGTGCCCCTGCACGCAGTGCTTGCTCCAACGCTTGCGAAGGAGCACGCAGCGCCGGCGCGAGTCCGAAGAGCAGTCCACATACCAGGGAGGCGGCCAGCGCGAATGCCAGCACTCGCCAATCGAGTTGCACTTCCTCGGCGCGCGGCATTCCGCCCGGCCAGAAAACCAGGAACGGGCGCACACCGATGGCGGCCAGCGCCATGCCCAAAGCCCCTCCGCACAGCGCCAGCACCGCGCCTTCGGTAAGACATTGGCGCGCCAGCCGGCCGCGTCCCGCGCCCAACGCTACGCGCATGGCCAGCTCCCGCTCTCGCGAGACGGCGCGGGCCAGCAGCAGACTGGCGACATTCACGCACGCGATCAGCAGCACCAGGCTGACGGCGCCCAGCAGCAGCCACAACGTAGGCCGCACGTCGCCCACGATCTCCTGCCGTAGCGGTTTTGCGCCAATGCTGCGCCCGCCATCAGCCTTGGGATATTCCGCGGCCAGGTTGCGGCCAATGGTGGCCAGTTCCGCCTGCGCCTGTGCCAGCGTGAATCCCGGCCGCTCGCGTCCGATTACCTGGATGCCCGGATGCATCTCGCGATTCTGCATCGTAGGTTGCGTGTTCTGGCCGATCGGCGTGCAGATCTCGGGATTTCCATCCAGGGTGAATCCCCGCGGCGCCACGCCCACGACGGTATAAGGCGCGCCCTCAAACAGTAGCCGCGCGCCGGTAATCTCGCCGCCGCCAAACCGGCTCTGCCACAGACCGTAACTGACGATGGCCACGCGCGCGCCGCCGGGACGGTCTTCATCCGGCAGGAAAGCGCGGCCGCGCACCAGCGGAATACCCAGCACGGAAAACATATTCGCCGAGATCTGCCGGCCCGACACAAATTCTGCTTCGCCGGGATCGCTCACTGTACCGCTGCCCGCACGCCATGCCGCCAATGCCAGCGAACGGCTGGAGCGCTGGCAATCGAGGTAGTTCAGATACGCGAACGACCACTCCGCCCCGCTGTATTTATCCGGCTGTTCATGCACGCTCACCAGGCGGTCGGCTTCCGGATATGCCAGCGGCTTTAGCAGCACGCCGTTGATGACGGTGAACATCACGGTGGTCGCGCCCGTGCCAAGCGCCAGCGTCAGCAGGGCCGCCGCTGCGAATCCCGGTTTCTGCCGCAGCGTGCGCAGCGCATAGCGGAAATCCTGCCACAGATCTTCCAGCCAGCGCGTGCCGCGCTGGTCGCGGCACTGCTCCTTCACTTGTTCGGTTCCGCCCAGCGCCATGCGGGCTCGCCGCCGCGCTTCCACGGGTTCTTGGCCTTGCGCAATTAGATCGGCGGCATGCCGGTCGATATGGAAGCGCATCTCCTTATCGAGCTGCTCTTCGAGCTTGTTGCGCCGCAGAAGGCGCCCGAACCAGGTCATTGCGCGCCCCCTTCAGAGAGCTTGAGAATCAGCCCGACGGCTTCGGTCAGCCGCTGCCAGCTGGCGGCCTCGGATTCCAGTTGCGACCGGCCTTTACGGGTGAGCCGGTAGAACTTGGCTTCCCGCCCGGTTTCGGTTTCCTTCCAATCGGCGGCCAGCAGACCGCGATTTTCCAGGCGATGCAAGGCCGGGTAAAGCGAACCTTGCGGCACCTGCACCACGTCGCGCGATACTTGTTGCAGGCGCTGTGCGATGGCGTACCCGTGCACCGGCCCTAGCGCCACGACTTTCAGGATCAAGAGGTCGAGCGTGCCTTGCGGCAGATCCGACTTGGCGGCCATACCGATACCTCCTTCTTCTACACGTTGGACGGACGTGCTTCAAAAATGGTAGACCATTATGTGTAGAAGTGCAAGGTATGAGGTAGGACAGGCCTCCCGGCCTGTCCAAGGCGAGCTTCGCTCGCGAAGAGCGGGCCTGCGAGGCCCGCGCAGGCTACGAGCCTGCCGCACAAGGGACAGGCCGGGAGGCCTGTCCTACAGTGCGGCGCGGACTTTGATGGGCAATCCGATCAGGTTGATGAAGCCCAGCGCATCCTTTTGATCGTACGATGCGCCCATGGTGAAGCTGGCGATATCCAGTGAATAAAGCGAATAGGGCGATTTGCGGCTGACCGGCTCCACGTTGCCTTTATACAATCGCAGCGTGACTTCGCCGGTAGTCGAAGCGCTCACCGCCGCGAAGAATGCATCCAGCGCTTCACGCAGCGGCGTGAACCATAGCCCGTTGTAAACCATCTCCGCATAATCCAGTGCCAGCCGCTGCTTATAATGCATCGTCTGCCGGTCCAGCGTCAAGGCTTCCAACTCGCGATGCGCGGCATAGATCAATGTGCCGCCGGGTGTCTCATAACAGCCGCGCGATTTCATTCCTACGAAGCGATTCTCCACCAGATCGATGCGCCCGATGCCATGCTCGCCGCCAATGCGGTTCAGCGTTTCGACCACTTCCACGCCACTCAAGCGCTGCCCGTTCACCGAAACCGGCGCGCCCGCTTCGAATCCGATAGTCACTTCGGCCGGCGTATCGGGAGCTTCGCGCGGACTGCGCGTCAGCATCCAGATATCGTCCGGCGCGGCGTTGGCCGGATCTTCGAGCGCGCCGCCTTCGTGCGAGATATGCCACAGATTGCGGTCGCGGCTATAAATCTTGGTCGTGGATTGCGCGATCGGCACGTGGTGCGCCTGCGCGTAGGCGATGGCATCCTCGCGCGACACGATGGACCACTCGCGCCACGGCGCGATCACCTGGAGATGCGGCGCCAGCGCCTTATACGTCAGCTCGAAACGCACCTGGTCGTTGCCCTTGCCAGTGCAGCCATGCGCCAGGCCGTCGCAACCGGTGCGCAGCGCCACTTCCACCTGCTTCTTGGCCAGCAGCGGCCGCGCGATGGAAGTGCCCAGCAGATACTTGTGCTCATAGACGCCGCCGCTGCGCACCAGTTTCCACAGATACCCGGTGACGAACTCCTCGCGCATATCCTCGATGTGGACTTCCGAGGCGCCGGTGCGCAGGGCTTTTGCTTCCAGGCCGGCCAATTCATCGGTGCCTTGGCCGATATCGCCGCAGACCGCGACCACCTCGCAGCCGTAATTTTCCTTCAGCCAGGGAATGATGACAGAGGTATCCAGGCCGCCCGAATAAGCCAGGGCAACCTTCTTCGGTTTATTCATAAATTCGATTGTAGTCCGCGGCTGCCGTGGCTCCGCCAAGCGGCGCCGGCCCTACGAGAGCAGCATGTAGAGCAGCGCCTTCTGCGCATGCAGCCGGTTCTCGGCCTGATCGAACACCACCGAGCGGCTGTGCTCGATCACGGAATCGGTGACTTCTTCTTCGCGGTGCGCGGGCAGGCAATGCATGAAAACGGCGTCGGGCCGCGCAAGTGCAAAAAGCTCGCCGTTGACTTGATAATCCGCGAACGCCTTGCGCCGTTTGGCGGATTCCTTTTCCTGACCCATGCTGGTCCAGACATCCGTGTAGACGGCGTGTGCGCCATCCACGGCTTCGGCCGGATCGTCGGTGAGCTGAAGGCTCGACCCCGACACGGCCGCCAAGCCATCGGCCGGCGCCACGATCTCGGCGTTCGGCTCGTAGCCGTGCGGCGTGGCGATCGAGAAATCGACGCCCAGCCGCGCGCAGGTGAGCATCAGCGAATGCGCTACGTTATTGCCATCGCCGCAGAAGGCCAGCTTCAGGCCGGCAAAATCGCCAAAGCGCTCCTTCAGCGTGAGCACATCCGCCAGCACCTGGCAGGGATGATACAAATCGCTGAGCGCATTGATGACCGGGATGGAGGACCACTGCGCCAGTTCGTCGATGGTGTCCTGGGAAAACGTGCGCGCCACGATGGCATGCACCCAGCGGTCCAGATTGCGGGCGACATCCTTGATGGGCTCCCGTACGCCCAGAGGACCTTCAGTGAAAACGGCATCGCCGCCGAGTTGTTTGATGGCCAGTTCAAAGGTGAGGCGGGTACGCAGGGAAGCCTTTTCGAACAGCATGCCGATGTACTTGCCCTCGAGCGCGCGGGCGTAATCGCGGGGCGACTGCTTCATGTCGGCGGCGAGATCCAGCAGGCCGGCCAGTTCATCGTCGGTGAGGTCGAGGTCGCGGCGGAGATCCGGGGCGGAGATTCGGGTGATCTGTTGATGGGAGATCGGAAAAGCGGCCACGGCGGCACCTCGTTGTGAATTTTTATTCACTACAATGTATATTCACACAAATCGCGCCGGATGTCAAATCCATTTGGGCGTAGTGGGACGGGGTGCGGGGCTGGCCTAAGCGTTGCCATCAATCTGTAGGCTTGGCGGGCGCTGACGGAATCTGTCTTTGCGCATGCTTGCGAACGACCGTTTCCCTCTTCCGCGCCAACCTCAAAAAGGGTACCTCACCGAACTTTCGAGAGAAACATCCGTAGGGGCGGTCGTTGACCTCCCAAACAAGTGGCGAGTAAGACGTGAACACGTAGCCGTGTTCTCACTCTGGCGGCTCTTGGGTTACAGGTTGAATGTTGAATCGTAAGCCGAGTGCGCCGAGAATTCCTTGCAGACTGGTATAGCAAGGGTTTCCAGTTTCCGAAAGCATTCTGTAGACGTTCTCGCGGCTCACGCCGGCCTGGTGAGCGACCGCAGTCACCGACCGGGCTTCCGCAACATTGCGGAGCGCAAGAAGCAGGGCTGCGTTATCGCCGCCCTCTATTGCTGCGTTGACGTACTGCGCGGCATAACGAGGGTCCTTAAGGCGTTCCAGTTGACCAGCCTTGAAACTTCTAGTTCTTTTGGGCATGTTTGTAATCTCGCCAACATTTCCTGGCAAGTCTCATATCGGACTCTTGGGTAGCCTTCGTACCACCGCCGAGCAAAATGACGATAGTATTGCCTTCCCTACCAAAGTAGACGCGGTAACCCGGTCCAAAGTCTATGCAAAGCTCAATCACGCCCTGTTTGGCAGCACTGCAATTGCCAAAATTTCCAAGCGATAGCCGGTCGATGCGTGTCTCAATACGCGCCCGAGTTTCGCTATCGAGAGTATCCATGAACCATTCATCAAATGGAACCCGTCCATCCTTCGTCTCATACAAGAAAATGTCAACAACGGTTTCCACCAAGGCGCAGGAGTAGAGTTCTGCGTGTGATGTTTACGTCACACAAACAGCGTAACACCTTCTCCTTTCGAATTCAAGTACCATTTCGTACGATTTTGAAAAACCGTCAGCGGTAGAGAGTCCGGATGCACATTCAGCACTTAACCGCTTTATTTTACGTGCCATTATTAGCATCATTCTCTACGCGGTCGCCAGCAGTTCTTTCACACTCCACACATGGTCTGCAATACCAGCCTCCATCGCAGGCGTGACCCGTAGCTTGCCATGAATCTGGCAGAAGTTGTACCACGCGAAGTGCAGCGCAACCGCCGCGCGGTGATTTTCCAACTTCTTTGAGAAGCCGTTCGTCAGCCGGCTTAACCGGCGAATCTGCATCCGCATCGTAAGATTCTGGCGCTCGACATGAGAAGTGCAGATTTTCTTTTCGTCTGGATTTCCGCTGATAACGACCTTCATGGCCCCTGTGCAATCTGCTGGCGAATAACGGTGCTCTTCGTCCATCGGTGCCGCATAGGTCTTCACCAGTTGCGCATAGTCGCATCGGTCCACCAAGGCTTCGTCAACGGCCCCGATATAGCTTTGCAAGCCGTCAGTGGTCAATTGCAAGCGCGTATCATGGGACGTAGCGCGGCGCACCTTCTCGGTTAACTTCAGCGCGTTTTCAGCGGTGCGCCGTCCGCATACGAACGCACATACCAGCTTCGTCGGACGGTCGATCACAACCCAGTTGTAGTAGTCGCCGATTTGATCGTTGTTCGCGTCTTCGGGCCCCTTGTTTTTTTCTTTGCAGTAGATGAAATTCCAGCATTCATCCATCTGAATATCCGTTAGCTTGACGTTCCGAATCAAGCGGTCCATGACGGCTTCACAGCGCTTCCCGGCGATCAGAGGCAATTCGATCAGGGTGCCCTTGCGAATATCGGTGAGGCGCTCGACGCTGCGAATCGAGCAACCCTCGGTGAGCATGCGGATAGCTTGCAGTCCGCGCTCTTCGTTCAAAGATCCACGCACAGACCAGAAATGCGAGCACCGCCCAAGCGTGGGTAAAAAAAAGATTCGTCCCTGGTAGTCCGTGGTAGTCCGCCGGTTCGCTGCGCGGACCTGTTGGAGATGCTATCATAGCCACGCACCCCGTCCCACTACCTGGTGGGGCGGGCACTTTGCCTGCGGCGGGCTTCCGGTCCGCCTGCCGGACACTTTCACGATTTTACCAGGCGTTCCGCCCGCTCCAGATTTCAGGAAGCGTCCACAGCAGGATTCGGAAATACAGCTTCAGCGACCGGCTCCGCACCAATGCCAGGTCCAGATCCCGGCGCTGCTCGTAATTCAGGTGGCTGCGTCCCATGATTTGCCACAGGCCGGAGAGTCCCGGCTTCACGTTTAATACTTCGGCGGCTTGCGAGCGGTAGTATGACTCCCACTCGCCGTCCGTAATCGGCCGCGGGCCCACCAGCGACATTTCTCCCCGCATGACTTGTAGAAGCTGGGGCAACTCATCGATCGAATGACGCCGGCAAAAACGGGCGAAACGGCTGGAAACACGATGATCGCGGACGTCCTTCTCCCGTGGACCACTTTCGTCCACGATGTATTCGAGCACCGTGAAGCGTCGCGCGGGAGGGTCGCCCGGCCGCCACATGGTGCGGAATTTCAGCACCCAAAGCGTGCGTCCGCCGAGACCCAATCGGCGATGCGCAATCAAAGGGGACATGCCCGAAAGCGCCGCCGTCACGGCCGCCACGATCAGCAGGAGCGGCGCCAGAACCACCAACATACATAGCGCCGCGGTGCGTTCCAGCAGATCCAGAAGCGGCCAGGGAACTCCGTGGCGTGGGGGCGTGCGATCTAGTACTGGCGTAGCCGGGATTCGTTCTTCCGCACAAAGCATTTGTGCCGATTATGCCTTGTGCGGAGCGCGCCGGTGGTGCGGAATTCGTAAAGGATTTGTGAAATCACCGGCCCCAGCCGCCCTTCCGGGCGGCCAAGCCGGCTGAAAAGCGAAGTACCCGATGCCCCGGGGCCATAACGGGAGAGGAACTTGTCTAGAGCCCCAGTGGCCGGCAGCATGGTCCCAAGTTCCGCGCGCCATATTTTGGTTACAGTCTGCGGCAGCACCTCAGACTGATTCCATTCAAAAGAGTGCTTAGATTTGCGCGACTTGGCCACCGCCTGAGCCGAAAGGATGAGAAGCATGTCTCAGGCAAGCAAGTCACCCAAGAGCACCCAGAAGGAGCTGTTCACCGGTCGATGTTCCGAGATCGTGCTGCTGCTCGACGGCATGCAACGGGCGTGCCGCCACGGCCCAGGTCGCCGGCAGTCTGGCGTCGGCATCGGCAGTCACCGAGTTGCTGCTACCGCCAGGCGTGCAGCCGCATCAGATGGCTGCCGATCAGATCCGGCAAATCCCTGGGGGAACGGAAAGGAGGCAAGGAATCGGCGCGACCTGACCGATATGAGATTCAGCGCCCGCACCGAGCGGCGGGGGCGCCCGTTAATAGACCTTCCGCCCCTCCATCCCCGAACCCGCCCCCACCCCAAATTCCCCCAAAATCGTAACCGGCAAATCCCGCAACTCCGGCCGCTCCACCCGCAGCTTCCGATTGCTCAACAGCACCCCCGGCACGTCCGCCGCATTGATGCAATGATCCGCAATCCAAAGATCCGTATTGTCCTCCAAAATGGCCCGCGGAGCCGCGCCCAGCGCCGTTTCCCACGAAGCCCGGTAACCGCGCCCATAACCCACCACCATGTCCGGCCCAAGCCGCGCCCCCGTCGCCGGAGCCGCTTCCACCACGTGCCGTCCATTCTCCGGATCGCGAAACGCCAGCAAGGCTTCCGTCAGCCGCCGCATCACATCCGCCGCCGGCGCCCCCTGCTGCACAATCCCCTTCTTCTCCCGTCCGGCCAGATTCAAATACAACCCGTTCAGCCCCAGCGCATAAGCCTGCGTCTTCGTCCAATCCTCGTCCGCGAAACCCTCGTCGCCGCCGCGCGGCGGCCCCGTTAATGCCAGAAATCCTTTCTCCCACAACCAAGTATTCAGATTCACCGCCCGGTCGAACGAATTGAACCCGTGATCCGACATCACCATAATGTCGGCCCGTGGAAACCGCCGCGCCACCTCGCCGATGGCCGCATCCACCGCGCGATACACCTCCAGCAACTCGGCATCGTGCCGTCCCCACAGCATGTGCGACGCCTGATCGATCGACGAAAAATAAAAGAACAACAGCCCGTCGCGAAAACGCCCCAGCGCCTCGCGCAACTCGCGCATTTCATCGTTCCGTACCAGCCGGCAGTGTTGCAGAAACTCGTCGAGATTCAGCACGCCCTGCCGGTACGCCGAGGTGTCCTCCGCGATGCCTTGCGTATAGAACGGGCCGATGTCCCGCGCCATCGTGCGGCTATATGAAGCCGGCGCCGAAATCGGCAGATCCGGCGCCCGCGGGTCGATATTCACCGGCGTCACATACAATTCCAAATGCGGATGAAATTGCCTGGCATACACCCGAACCATCCCTCGCGAATGCGCCAGCCACCCCAGCAGCGGAAAATCCACGCGCAGCCATTCCGACCACTCGCCGTTTCGCAACACCGTGGCCACATCGCCAATCGTTACGCGCGCCGCCTCGCGCTCCGGATCGGGTTCCACGATCAGATCCGCGGCCGCAAATTGCCGGTCCTTGCGCAGCGGATTCGGCGGACCCTCCAGCCTCAGCCGGTACCGCCCATTTTCCGCGCGCGCCTGTTCGATCCGCCCACCAGGAACATCACGTGCGGTCTCCTCGGAATCGTCCGTATAGAACGTGAACGTGCCTTCGGTCCCGCGCAGATCCGGCACCCCCATCCCGGCCAACTCGTCTCCCGCGGTATCCGGCGGAAAGTTGACCGGAATGCGCATGATCGTCACCGGGATGTGCCGGTTCCACAGCAGCCGCCAAAACGGCACGCCGCCGCGCAAATTCTCCACCCGTCCCGCTGAGAGCGGAAGCAGATACGCGCCCAGCGGAATCTCGAAGCGCGGCGCCACCGTGCGGCTCATCGAAGAAAACGGCTGCATGGTGCGCGGATCGCGGTGCACAAAATCGAAGATCCCGTGCGCCGCCGGCTCAAGGCCAGTGATGAACGTCGACCAGGCCACCGGACTCTGCGGCGGCATCGTAGTGGCTAGTCGCCGGAAGCCGCCTGCATCGCGCAGCCGCGCGCAATTCGGCAGATCCTGCCAATGGCGCTCCACAAACCCCGGATCCATCCCGTCCACGCCCAGCACGATCACCTGCCGCCCCGGCGCCCGCGATCCACCGCACCCCGCCAGGACCACTGCGGCCAGCATCAGAACCAAAGCGCCCGGCTTCGAAACCATCATCGTTCGACTTCAGTATGGCACTCATTGTGGGGCGGGCACTCTGCCTGCGGCGGCCTCCCAGGCCGCCATGCGTGCGGCGTGCCTCGCGGCGGTTACGCATCTCGGTTTCCCCCACGCTCGTTGAAAACAAGAATCGAAGCGTTCCAAGGACACCGAAGGCCAACCGCCGCCATGGTACTCTCACATCGGTTTGAGAAGCCGTCCGCTGCGGACGCCACCAGCACCTCGCAAGGGGCAATATCTGCCTGCGATCCTTGAAATCCGAATATTTCTTGGCCTCGAAAATGGAAACGCCGGAACCACCTGATGACAAAGGGATTACCAGAATTTGGCTTTGTTCGGGCGTTTTTTAATCGCTCCCACCCAACCCACAAGAAAGCACAAAACGGCACAAAACCGCACAATCCTAGCCCCCAGCCAGCCCCTAGCCCCTAGCCCCCCTCCCCAACCCCTAGCCCCTAGCCCCCCCATAAGTCTCCACTCCAAACGACCGCCGCACCACCCCCCGCGCCTCCTCCAGCCCGCTCAACTCCCCTGCCCCCATCGCCTGGATCAACACATTCCCGACCGCCGTCGCCTCGCTCGGTCCCGCGATCACCGTCCGCCCGGTCGCCTCCGCCACCAACTGGTTCAGCAGCGCGTTCCGCGACCCGCCGCCCACAATATGAATCACGTCGAACCGCCGCCCGGCCAGCCTCTCCAAGCTGTCCAGCACCTGCCGGTAGCGCTCCGCCAGGCTCTCCAGAATGGTGCGCGTGAACTCGCCCGGCGTCTCCGGCGGCGCCAGCCCTCCCGCCCGGCAATGCTCCACGATCTTCCCCGGCATTCCGCCAGGCTCCAGAAACGCATCCACATCGATCAGCGCCCGCGCCGGACCGCTCGCGCCCGCCATCCGCACCAACTCTTCGTAGGTGTACTCCGCGCCTTCCAGCGCCCACGCCCGCCGGCACTCCTGCAGCAGCCATAGCCCCGCGATATTCTTCAGGAACCGCACCTTCCCCGCCGCGCCGATCTCATTCGTCAGATTTCCCTCCAGCACCCGCTCGTCGATCACCGGTTCGTCCAACTCCGCACCCATCAGCGACCACGTGCCCGAGCTGATGTAGCACCAATTCGCACCCTCCGCCGGCACCGCCGCCACCGCCGACGCCGTATCGTGGCAGCCCGTCGCATAAACCGGAACCGCGCCCAGCCCCGCCGCTCCCGCCACCGAACCGAGCAGCGCACCCAGCCGCGTTCCCGGCGCTACAATCTCCGGCAGGATGTGCGTGGGCAGTCCCAGCCGCTCCAGCAGATCGCGCGCCCACGTCTTCTTCCGCGGATCGTAAAATTGCGACGTGCTGGCGATGGTCAGTTCCGCCCGCGCCACGCCCGTCAGCCAGTAATTCAGCAGATCGGGCATGAACAGCAGTGTACGCGCGGCCGCCAGCGCCGGAGACCCCGCCAGCTTCAGCGCATACCACTGGTACAGCGAATTGAGCTGCATGAACTGGACGCCGGTCTGCGCAAAAACCTCCACCCGCGGTACGATCTGGAAGACTTGCTCCATCACGCCGTTGGTGCGCGCATCGCGATAGTGCCGCGGATTATCCACCAGCGCCCCGTCCGCCCCAAGCAACGCGAAATCCACGCCCCACGTGTCGATGCCGATGCCGTTGAGCCGCAGCTTCCGCTCCCGCCCCGCGATCGCCAATCCCCGCTGTACCTCGTGCCACAGCCGCAGCGTGTCCCAATAAAGGGCATCGAAAACCCTCACCGGCATATTGGGAAACCGGTGCAGTTCTTCGATCGCTAACCGGCCGCCGTCGAGCGTGCCCAACATGGCGCGTCCACTCTCCGCGCCCAGGTCGAAAGCCAGGTAGTGTGACATGGCGATGAGTGATCAGTATAGTACCGTGAAGTCCAAACGTGACACAAACGTGCCGTATCCGCAGCGTAAAATCATGGTTGCTTGTTCTCATAAGGAGGGTTCGATGCGAAATATCGGTAGTGGGTCAGTTTGGTTTTGGAGGGCGGGCAATTCTGCCCGCAGCCGGCTTTCAGCCGGCTCTGGCCGAGCCGCTTTCCTGGCTGTACTGTATGCCGTCCCGGCGTTCACCGCGACCCACGCTGTTCTGCCCGGCTGCTGCGCTTCCCCACTCTATGCCTTCACCGTGCTGAATGGCACAACCGGGCAAGTCGAGAACGAATTTACCGCCCCGTCCACCGGTGCCTATGGCTCCGCCGCATCCCTGGCAATCGCCAAGGGTGGCGGCCGGGCGGTCGTCGTCACCGATTTCACCCCCTATAGGAACCACGAGTGGATTCGAGTAGATCTCGTCAATTTGGATACGGGCGAGTTCTCAGGCAGCGTGACCACGCAAAGCGCCACCTCCGCGGGCGCCGTGGTGGATAACCTGAATGGCCTGATTTACGTCGGCTACCAGTCCACCATCGACAATTCCGGCCACATTGCGCAAATCAATCCGTCCACTTTGAAGGTGACCTCCGACACGCAGATTTCGTGCGACACATTCTTGCCCGGCGGTGGACAAATCTATTGCACTACGCCCAGCGGAATCGCCGTGCTAAAAGCCGAAACCCTTGCGCCCATCGGCGCCGTCAGCCTCGCCGGCGCCGGTAACCTCGCGCTTTCCCCCGATGGCTCAGTGCTCTACGCTACCTATGGCGACAACGTCGCATTCATCGATACAACCACCCTCGATGTAACTCAGTCGGTTGCCGTCGGTCCCACATGGGCCTTGGCGATCTCGCCCGATGGATCCGAACTCTATTTCGCGGCCGGCGGTTCGCTGATCCTTTTGAACACCGCGACTTTGGCTCAGACCAGCCTTCCGGAAACCTCTGTGTACGGGATCGCGGTTGCGCAGAACGGCAATATTTATTGGCAGAATGGCAATTTCGTCGTCGTGTTCGATCCCGCTACTCAGACCATCACTGCCACTTATCCGGCGCCCGCAGGCGGTGGATTCACACTTGACCCCGTCACCGCCCAACTCTGTTTCTTGACCTTCGGCGTCACTTCGACAATCTCGGCCACCGCGGCGGATCCATCCACCGCCATCGCTCGATCGGCTCCTCTTGAAGGTCCCTTCACCGGCGCGTATGATCGTAAGGACAATCTCATCCTTCTGCCGGATTATCAGACTCAGGTCGAGGTGCTGGATGCCGTCAGCCTTAAAACGAAAGGTTTCGTAAGCATGCCCTATGGCGCAACCGCTTACCAGGTGCTGTTCAGCGACGAAGGCGGTCAAGGATATACATTCATCCCAAATTTTGGCTTTGGAATTGGATTCGCAGTCGTGCCATTCGACCCGGTCGCTCTTCAGCTAGGCAACATCTTGCAGGTGCCGCTTTCGGGCAACGACAATCAGGCCTTCCTGTCGCAATCCGCTATCCACGGAACCCAACTGTTCGTGCCCTATACTTTTAACTGTGGGGGCTGCTACGTCCCACCGCCGAATAGCGTCGGCATCGCCCTGATTAACACCGCAAACATGACGCTGACAACCCAGATAGCAATTCCTAACGCCACCGGAGTGAGCGGGTTTGCTATCTCGCCCGGCGGCGAGAAGGGCTTCCTGGACGTGCAGTACGGCTATCAGGGACCCTATAGCTTGCTCGAAATCGACCTGCAAACAGGTCAGATTCTGCGGAAGGCGTCCATCCCAACGGGGAACCTGACAATCTCCCCGGATGGCTCCACGCTTTATACCAATGTGCCCAACGGCCTCGAAGCCATCAGTACGCAAACCTTGTCGGTGACGAACTCCGCGCCAAGCCTGAATGTCGGCCCCATCGCCGTCACGCCGGATGGCCAGTATATCTACGCGCCGGTAACCCATGGCGTGGACATTATCTCCACGAATTCTTTGACGGTAACCGGCTCCATCGCCTCTTCGGTCCAACCCCAGACGCCGATCTTCGTGGAATACTAAGTGGGGCAGGCTCGTAGCCTGGCTCGTAGCCTGCGGCGGCCTCGTAGGCCGCCGGCGCCGCCGCCGTCCACAATGCCTGAGGTTAACCCGCCTTCCTCCTTCGCGACCCTATGGCCCGCTCCTCCGCCAGCGCGCGCGCGAGCAGCGTCTTGATCGCTGCCTGCCGGCTGATATTGAGGCGGGCCGCGCGGTGATCCAACTCCCGCAACATCCCTTCCGTCAGGTCTACGTTGACCCGGCGGACCGGCCGCACCACCGTGAACCGATTCGTGAAGTAGGCTGAAATGTCTTCGCCCCGCGATGCCATATCGGCTATCTCATCCGCGGTCGGGGTTCTCTTAGATGTTCTCGGCATAGCTCTGTGCCTCCTCTTTCGTCGCCTTCCAGGCCGTGACCAAATGGTAAAGCTCGCCTTCGTTATCGTGCCTCACCTCAAAAATGACCGAACACAGCAGGCTGCGGCACCAACCGATCGCACGAAACTGCTGGGGATCATCGCTCTTTTGGTCCACCAGATACGCCTGATCGAATATTTCCTGTGCCTCCTGCAGGCTGATCCCATGCTTCCGCTTGACCTCCCGGCTCTTTTCCCGATCGAATTCGAGGCGCATGCCTGTATAACTGTTATACCATGCTGGCCGGCTACTGAGCCAGTGGGGCAGGTGATCGTTTCATGTCGCCTGCCGTCGCGTGTCAGGGCATTATATAATGCGGTAGCACTCTCCGCTGTCGAATGAAGCTCGATTCCAAGTACGAGCAGGAGCACGGCTCCGTCTACCTCACCGGCATCCAAGCCCTGGTGCGCCTGCCGATGGACCAGATGCGCCGCGACCGCCGCGCCGGCCTCTCCACCGCCGCCTTCATCTCCGGTTACGAAGGCTCGCCCCTCGGCGGCTACGATCTGGCTCTCGCCCGCGTCAAGCACCTGCTCGACGAGCACCGCATCCACTTCGTCCCCGGCGTCAACGAAGACCTCGCCGCCACTTCCGTCTTCGGCAGCCAGATCCATCACTCGCTCGGCGTATCGCGCTACGACGGCGTGGTCGGCATCTGGTATGGCAAAGGCCCCGGCGTCGACCGCTCCGGCGATATCTTCCGCCACGCCAATATCGCCGGCACCGGCCGCAATTGCGGCGCGCTGGTCCTGGGCGGCGACGATCATGTCTCCAAGAGTTCCACCATCCCGCACCAGAGCGATCTCAGTTTTTACAATCACGCGATGCCCATCTTCTATCCGGGCAACACGCAGGAGACGCTCGATTACGGCCTGCTGGCCATCGCCCTCTCACGGTTTTCGGGCGCGTGGGTGGCCATGAAGATGGTCACCAACGTATGCGACGCCGGCAGCACGGTCAGCGTCGATCCGGAGCGGCTCGCCATTCACGCTCCGCAAGGCTACGAAAAGAAGATCGACGCCCGTCTGCTGATTCCCATGACGCTGCTGCTGGAGCCCGAGGTGCTCTACCGCCGTCTGGATGCCGCACGCGAATTCGCCCGGCTCAACCAGGTGAACCGTAGCTTCGGCGCCGGTGACGAAGCGCGGCTGGGCATCGCCAGTTCCGGCAAAGCGTATTACGACCTGATGCAAGCCCTCGCGGATCTCGGTATGACTCGCGACGATCTGCGGCACGCCGGCATCCGCATCGCTAAGTTCGGCATGATCTATCCGCTCGAACCGCGCTTCACCGCCGAATTCGCGCGGGGCCTCGAAACCATTCTCGTAGTGGAAGAGAAGCGCAGCTTCCTCGAGTTACAACTGCGCGAGCTACTCTATAACTCCCCCGATCGCCCGGCTATCTTAGGCAAAGGCGATCCGATGGCCGCGCCGTTATTCTCCGCCGCCGGCGAACTAGACCCCGAAACCATCGCACGAGTAATATGCCAACTTACTGAGCCGCACCTTACTGAGCCGCGACCGTCAGGGAGCGGTCGCCTCGCCCTCCTCGACGAAATCGACGCCCGCGAGCGCCGTATGATCCCCGCGCGCTTCCCCAACTTCTGCTCCGGCTGCCCCCACAATCGCTCAACCTTGCTGCTCGAAGGTCAAATGGCCGGCGGCGGCATTGGCTGCCACGCCATGGCCGCGCAGCTCGGGCATTCGCATCACGCCTATACCTTCCTCACTCACATGGGAGGCGAAGGCGCGCCCTGGATCGGCATGGCTCCGTTCGTCGATCGTCAGCATATCTTCCAGAACGTCGGCGATGGCACTTACTTCCATTCCGCGTCTCTGGCTGTGGAAGCCTGCATCGCCGCGGGCGTCAATATCACTTATAAGATTCTCTATAACAGCGCCGTCGCTATGACCGGGGGCCAACAAGCCGCCGGCGCTGTGCCCGTCCCGGAACTGACTCACAAGTTACAAGCCGATGGCGTGCGCCAGATCGCGGTACTGACTGAGGACCTCGCCAAGTACCGGGGCGCGAAGCTCGCCGCCAATGTCCAGCTACGAGATCGCGACGACTTACCCGAAGTCCTCCGCGAATTCGAGAAACTCCCCGGCGTCACAGCGATTATCTACGACCAACAATGCGCCGCCGAAAAGCGCCGCCTGCGCTCGCGAGGCAAGCTGGCCGAACCTACGCTGCGCCTGGTGATTCACGAAGAGGTCTGCGAAGGCTGTGGCGATTGTGTCACTCAGTCCAACTGCCTGAGTCTGCACCCGGTCGAAACCGAATACGGACCGAAGACCCGCATCCATCAATCCTCCTGCAACAAAGACTATTCGTGCGCGCTGGGCGACTGCCCGTCGTTCATTACCGTGAAGTTGAAACCCGGCACGGGCCAGCGCCGCCGGCCCTTACCGCAGCTTCCCGTAACCGAAGTGCCGCCGCCGCGCGAGATCGTCCCGATTGGCGAACGCTATTCCATCCTGATGCCGGGCATCGGCGGCACGGGTGTGGTCACGGTGAACGCGCTGCTGGCTACCGCCGCCTGGATCGACGGGCTTTCGGTGATCACGCTCGATCAGACGGGCCTGGCGCAAAAAGGCGGTGCGGTGGTGTCCAGCGTCATCCTGAGCCAGCGCCCCATTGAGGCGTCGGCCAAGATCGGATATGGGAACGCCGATCTGCTACTGGGCTTCGATCTGCTGGGCGCGGGCAGCGCCGTCAACCTGAAATGCGCGCATCCTTCGCGCACCGTCGCGGTAGTCAACACGGCCGAGGTTCCCACGGGTGACTCGGTGCGAAGCGGCGTCCGCCTGGCCGGTCCTGGAGCGATCGTAGACTTAATCAATACTTACACGCGGAAAGACCGCAACGTATTCCTGGACGCCTCGCGCCTGGCCGAAGCATTGTTCGCGAGTCACATGGCCGTGAATATCTTTCTCCTGGGCGCCGCTTATCAGGGCGGCTTGATTCCCATTTCCGCTGAAGCTATCGAAGAAGCGATCCGGCTGAACAAAGTAGATGCCGAACGCAACTTACAGGCATTCCTCTGGGGCCGTAAGTATTATCAAGACGCTCAGTCCGTCGAGTCGTTGCTCGCGCCCGCGACTGTACAGAGCCACGACCGTGAGGGAGTGGTTGCTTCGCGCATCGCCGATCTCACACACTACCAAAACGCCGCCTATGCCACCCGCTACGCCGCCTTCGTACGTGAAGTGCAAGCCCGCCAACCCGCGCTGTCCGAAACCGTCGCCCGCCACTTGTACAAGCTGATGGCGTATAAAGACGAGTACGAAGTCGCCCGCCTGCTTACCGATCCCGCGCGCGAAGCACACATCCGCGGCATGTGGGAGCAGGTGGAATCGATCGGCTATAACCTGCATCCGCCGCTGCTGCGCGCAATGGGGATGAAGAAGAAGCTGAAACTCGGCGGCTGGTTCCGCGCACCGCTACGCCTGCTCGCGTCGCTAAAAGGCTTGCGCGGCACCCCGCTCGATCTCTTCGGATACGCTGAAGTGCGCCGCGAGGAGCGCGCCCTCATCGGCTGGTACGAGCAACTCATGCGCGACTGCTTGGACCGAGTAACTGCGGATAATCTCGCTCTGGCGCAAGAGATCGCCGCTTTACCCGACCAGATCCGCGGCTACGAACATATCAAGCTCGCGAGCATCCGCAAAGTGAGAATGCTGGCCGCGGAAAAGTTATCCGCACTGAAAGCTAGGCCAGTCTTGGTTGAATTAAGCTAGGAGACGCTTGTGGGGCAGACGATCGGTTTGTGTCGTCTGCCCACGCCGAAGGCGGCAGACCACGAAAAGCGATGGTCTGCCCCACATGCAAATTACTGCGCCGGCGCGGGCACCCGGAACCGGCCGGTGGCCCCGTTAATGGTCAGCACCGCCTCGGCATACGCGCCGGCGGGCACGCCGTTCGGATACATGAAATTCAACTGATCGATAATCTCGTCGGGCGCTGCGCCGCAATAAACCACCTGTGCAGGCAAGCCTCCGATAGTGAGCTGGCAATTCGTGGGACCGCCGGCCACCTGCAGCGGATCGAGCGACCCTCCGTTGAACGGTTCGGGCACGCCATCCTGCTCCGGAGTGTTCTTGGGCCCCAGTCCATTGGCCCATAACTGATAGGTTCCGTTGGCCTCGGCGGTGCATTGCGTCTGCGGACAGTTCGGCGCAGTCATCCAGGCGATGCCATTGGTGAAGTCCTCGTAAAACATCGAAGGCGAAGCGTTGTTCGCGATGGTAATCGTCTCGGTAGCGCTGGCCACACTGTTACGGGTCACCACCACCGGCACAGCGACTCCCGGCTGCGTCTCCCACGGAACCTGAAAATTGATTTGGCCGGGCGATAAGTAGGTCAGCGGGGCAGGCACGTTGTTGACGGTCACCGTGACGTTATCCAGCGTGGTCACGAAATCGCCATTCGAGCCAATCACGTTCTGGTAGACGCCGTCCGCCAGATTCGTGCCGTACAGCACCGCCAGTGCGCCCGGAGCCACCTCGCCCAAGTAAGAAGCCGCATTCAACACGCTTCCCGGCGTGATCACGGGAGTCTGAGCGGTGGCCGGCACCGATTGATACACCCGCACCCAATCGATAACCAGATCCTGATTCGGGAAGGGCTGATTCGGGTCGGGCGTGCCAAGGAACGTGCTCGGTCCGCCGATCGCCAGGTTCAGCAGGATGAAGAACGGCGCGTTGAACACCCACGGTGCGCCCGCAGGCAAGTCCGCCGGCGTGCGTGTCTCGTAGGGAATCCCATCGACCGAGAATTGGATGGAGTTCTCCGACCACTGGATGGCGTAGACGTGATAATCGTCGTACACCGTCTCGCCGAACGGCAGAGTGGTCGACGCGCCGATACCGTCTCCTCCGCCGTAGTCGGATGGGTTCGAGGAACTGCTGGTGGGACCATGAATCGTACCGTTATTGACGGTGGCATTGTTGTTGAAGGTCCCAAAGTTCTCCATGATGTCGACTTCGCCGCAGGTGGGCCACGAGACCGTGGCAATGTTCTCGCCCAGCATCCAGAACGCCGGCCACACTCCCAGGCCGAACGGCAGTTTGATGCGCGCCTGGATCAGGCCGTATTGCCAGCTTAGATCGGTGGTGTCCGTGGAGGCGCCCCCCGCGCCAGTCTGCAATCGTGCGGAGGTGAAGTTGCCGCTCGAATCCCGGATCGCCTGGATCACCAGGTTGCCGTTGCCGTCTTGAAAAACGTTGTTGGGAGAGTTGGTATAAGTCTCCGCTTCGCCGTTGCCCCAGCCGCCTCCGCCCAGATCGTAATTCCAGTTTTGCGAATTGGGCAGCGACGCCGCAGCGCCGTTGAATTCATCGCTCCAAACGAGCTTCCAGGCGGTCTGGGCCGGTGCCGACGCGGCGGCAGCCAGGACCGCGAATGCCATCACTATCGAGGTGCGCATGTGTATATCTTAATCCTTCGATCCCGACGGAAGGAATGTCACGCGGGGTCTACTGAGCCGCGACCGCCGGTTACTGAGCCGCGACCGTCAGGGAGCGGTACAGACGCGCGTGAGCAACCGTACGTTGGCGATTGATCTGCCGCATACCTTGGTCATGAGTAATATATCGATCAGACGGGGAATCGCGTGGCTGGCGATGGCCGCGGCGCCTTGGGCAATCCTGGCGCAAACCGCCGGCCACGACATGAAACGGGCAGGCCACGATACCAAGCAGGCGGCGAAACATACGGCGCATGCCACCAAACACGTAGTGCGCAAGACCGGTCAAGAGGTGGCCCGGGGCACGAAGAAGGTCGTCCACAAAACCGCCGGCAAGACCGAACATGGAGCCGCCAAGGTAAATCAAAAGACCGCCCCAGGGTCGTAGTGTCAGCGCTCCACGGACGCAGAAATGGCTTTCCTGGGCGCCTCCTGCGTGCCTATCCTCAGAACCCGCACCGTCACGATCTTTTTGCCAAACATCCTGGCCGCGGCTGCGTCCGGGACGTAAATATCGATGTGCCGTCCCACCACCTTGCCGCCCGTATCCCTGACCGTGTAGATCCCGCGGTAGACGCCCGCCCCGGAAATCCGGATACGGGTGCCTAGCGGCAGAATGGACGGATCCGCCGCCACAATGCCTGCATGGGGAATCGTGCCCGCCGCCGTGATCGTGTGCCGGTCGAAGGCGGTAGCCTCCATCCGCATCCTCCGATGCACGATTCTACACCACGCCGGACTGCCGCAAAGCGCGAAGATCGCGAGCGCCAACGCCGCCAGTTTTTTCCAGTTCATGCGAACTCCCGGCGCAGGAGTCGCATGCCAAGGGCCTCGGAGTTTAAGCGCACAGTTTTGGGATTTCAGACTGAAGAAACCGCTCCCTCACGGTCGCGGCTCAGTAAACCCCCGCGATATCATTACGTCCTTTCCGGGCTACCCCTTGCATCTGCCCGCACATTACTGGACAATATAGTCTTAATATCTTTGTAGCCCAAAAGGAGGCAGGTCAATGGCCCTTCCGCAGCCCCCCCATCGCTTCGGCGCGCTGGATGCCGCGTTCCTCAATTTCGAATCGAAGGAGATGCCGTTACACATCGGCGGCGTGTGCGTTTTCGAAGGCGCGATCCCGTTCAACCGCTTCGTCGCCACCATCGAATCCAAGCTGGATTTGATTCCGCGATACCGCCAAAAGGTGATGCGGCCGTTCTTGAACATCGGATACCCGACATGGCAATACGACCCGGACTTCGATATCCGGCGCCACATCTTCCACGTGCAGCTCGATCCGCCGGGTAGCGACGAACAGTTGTCCGCGCTGGCTGGCCGCATCTTCACGCCGCTGCTCGACCGCAACAAGCCGCTCTGGGAGACCTACGTGGTGGATGGGCTGTCCGGCGGGCGTTCGGCACTGATTTGCAAGGTGCACCATTGCATCGTGGACGGAGTGGCCGGCATCGGCTTGATGAACGTCATGCTGGATGCGACTCCCAAGGAGCGCCGCCTGCCCAAGCGCAAGCCGTTCCATCCGCCGGCGCCTCCCGACGCCGCGTCGCTCTTCATGGACGCCTTCACCGATAGCCTGTCGCAGATTCCCAAGAGGCTGGCGGATACCCGCGACGCGTTGCGGGGCTATGGCAACCTGCTGCGGCGCGACGATTACGCGGCGGTGGGTCTGGAACGCGTGGTGGACATGATGCCCGAGCTGCTCTCTCCGCTGGAGCATCTGCCCTTCAACCGGACCTGCTCCGGTGAGCGGCGCGTCTACTGGACGGAATTTCCAATGGCCGAAGCCCACGCCATCAAAACGGCGCACGGGTGCACGCTCAACGATGTGGTGCTCACGGTCGTAGCAGGCGCGGTCGCCAAGTATACCGAAGCACATGGGCAAACCACCAAGAACCGGTTTTTCCGCCCCATGGTGCCGGTTAATGTGCGGCCGGCGGAGCAAGCCATCGGCGCATTTGGCAACCTCATCTCATTGTTGACCGTGAGTCTGCCGCTAGGCATTCGCGATCCCATCGAGCGGCTCGAACATATTCACGAACTCACGCAAGCCATGAAAGGCGCGCGCACGCCGGAATTGTTGCGGCTGAGCCTGGCTTGGCTGGGTATTCTGCCGCCGCCGGTACAGGCGTTTCTGGCGAGTAATTTGGGATGGCTGAATACGCCGATACCGCTATTCCATATGGTTTGCACGAATGTGCCGGGACCCCAAATCCCGCTCTACACTTGCGGGCAGCGCATGACGGCGTGCTATCCGCACGTGCCTACGGGTATGGATGTGGGAATCAGCGTGGCCATCGAAAGCTATGACGGCAAGCTGTACTTCGCGCTGACCACCGATGCCCTAGCCGCGCCGGATGGCGGATCGATGATCGGGCTACTGGAGGCGTCGTTCCAGGAACTGCGCGAGGCCGCCGGCATTGCAGCAAGCGTGCCGGAGCGGAAGGCGAAACCAAAAGCGCGCAAGGCCGCCAAGCGGCCACCGAAGGCGAAGCCTGCTCCCGCAGCGGTGGAGGCGGCTGCACAGCCGCCGGAGCCCGACGTCACCGTGCTGCTGTCGGAAGGGACCGCGGAAGAGGAGACCTTGGAGGACGCCACCCTGGTTCTGGAAGAAGAGCTCGAACCGGCGTTCTAGGAAGTTTCCCCGTGGGGCGGACGATCGTTTTTCGTCGTCTGCCCAAGCGCGACAGACCACAAAAAACGATGGTCTGTCCCACCGCAGCGAATGGGACATATTCTAAGCCCGTGGGGCGGACGATCGTTTTTCGTCGTCGGCCCAACCGCGACAGACCACAAAAAACGATGGTCTGTCCGAGGTCTGTCCCACCGCAGCGAATGGCACATATTCCAAACCCGTGGGGCGGACGATCGTTTTTCGTCGTCGGCCCAAGCGCGACAGACCACAAAAAACGATGGTCTGTCCAGGTCTGTCCGAGGTCTGTCCCACCGCAGCGAATGGCACATATTCCAAACCCGTGGGGCGGACGATCGTTTTTCGTCGTCGGCCCAAGCGCGACAGACCACAAAAAACGATGGTCTGTCCTGGTCTGTCCCACCGCTTAGTCCAACCGGCGGATGCGGATCTCGCGGAACCAGGTATCGCCGCCGTGATTCTGCAGCGAAATGGGACATTCCTTGTGAGGCTGTTGCGTGAGATCGATGGTCACCGGCGTTCCCACGCCCCAGCGGCGCGCGATATGCTCAGCCGCCAGCGCTGAATCCAGATCGGTGTCCACCACCTTCACGCCGTTCAACCAATGCTCCACGTGATTGCCTTTCACCACCAACCGTGATTCGTTGAACTCTCCGACCGGCCGCGTGGCATCCTTCGTGGGGCCGACAATGTCGTAGAGCGCGCCGGCTTGATGGCTGACGCCCACGCGGGCGTCGGAATTGCGCGTGTTGTCCAGAATCTGGTACTCGAATCCCACCACGTAGTCCTGCCCATGATCGGGCCGTTCCGCGGGCCGGTTCTTCACCGAAAAATTCACCAGATCCTCGAAGCGTCCCGGGTGATGTACAAGGAATACGTGGTCCTGAATGCGATACTTCACGCCGCTATTGGCGCCCGGCGCGACTTTCCACTGCCACGCCAGCTCAAAATCGCGGAACACATCCTTGGTGAACAAATCCTCGGTGATGTGCGCGTGCGCGTTGGCCTTCAGGCAGCCGTCCTCGATCGACCAGGCGTCGCCTGGCGGGACTTTCTGCCGCGGATCGTCCCAGCCCGCCATGGTCTTGCCGTCGAACAGACTGACCCATCCGGATTGCGCCTGTAGCGCCAACGGCGCGGCCAAAGCCGCCAGCACGCACACAGATGATTTCATGCGGTCGATCCTTTCTGCTTGGCGAACACCTTGCCGAGAATCTTCACGGCCGCATCCACATCGCGCTCCGTGATGATGTAAGGCGGCAGCAAGCGAAGCACCGTATCGTGCGTGCAGTTGATCAACAACCCCTCGGCCAAGGCATCCAGCACCATCTGTTTACCGGGGATCTCCATATCGACTCCGATCATAAGTCCGAAACCGCGCACTTCTTTGATGAAAGAATACTTGCGGGCCAATTCGTTCAGGACCACATGCAGATAACCGCCGACTTCTTGGATGGAAGGCAGCAGCCCTTCCAGAATATCGAAGAATTCGAGAGCCACGCGGCAGGCGAGTGCGCCGCCGCCAAACGTGGAACCGTGCATACCCGGCCCGATGGCTGCCGCAGCCCTCTCATTGGCCACGATGGCGCCCAGCGGAAGCCCGCAAGCCAGCGGTTTGGCGGTCACCATCACGTCCGGCATGACCGCCGGGTGGCTGCGTTGATAGGCGAAATATGCGCCGGTGCGGCCCATACCGCATTGAATCTCATCGAACACCAGCAGCGCGTTGTAGCGGTCGGCGAGCTCGCGCGCCTTGCGCTGGTAATCGGGCGAGATGGGAAAGATGCCGCCTTCTCCCTGGATCGGCTCCAGTACCATGCCCGCCGTGGATTCGCCGAACGCGGCTTCCAGCGCCCCCAGATCGTTGGCCGGGACGAACCGCACGCACGGCGGCAGCGGCTCGAAATCCTGGCGGTATTTCGCCTGCCCGGTGATGGAGAGCGCGCCCAGCGTGCGGCCATGGAACGAATTTTCGATGGAGAGGATTTCGTGTTTCGCGCCGCCCGCGTGGTTGCCATGCGAGCGAATCATTTTGAGCGCGCCTTCCATGGCCTCCGTGCCGCTGTTGGTAAAGAAGGTGCGCTGGAGGCCGCTGGTCTCGGCCAGTTTCTTGGCGAGCGGCCCCTGATATTCGTGGTAGTACAGATTCGAGGAGTGGATGAGCAGCGCGGCCTGTTCGCGGATGACCTTGACGATGCGCGGATGCGCGTGACCCAGCGCGTTCACTCCGATGCCGGTGATGAAATCGAGATAGCGGGCGCCGTTCGGATCGTAAACGTGGCAGCCTTTGCCCCGATGCACGATCAGGGGATAGCGGCTGTAATTCTGAAGCAAGTACTGGCGCTCCAGTTCGACTACATCGTCGGCAACGGGTGCGGGTGTGGATAAGACGTCGGGGGCGCTGCTCATTTTCTCATCATAGCGTGAGCGGGCGGCTCAAAAGCCGGATCATGGATCCCTTGGTTTTTATCGGCGTTTATCGGCGTTCATCGGCGGCCAGTTACGTTTTCTCTTCCGGCCCACAAAAATCAAAACTCATATCGGCCGCCGATGAACGCCGATTAACGCCGATAAGACAAAGCGATACCCAGTCGGCGTGAAACAGAGGCCAAATGTATTTTCCAGCACCTTTGATGGACCCGGTTGCGATCCACCGGATTCGGTGCTTTTCAACCAACGCGATGGCCGTCTCGCGCGTCAAACTAATTGATGGTGAAGCGATTGTGGTTTGGTCCGCCACGTGCCATTGTAAAGGCGTGAAACCGCAAGGAAGGTGGATCATGAGAACAACTCAAGGTATTCGCCGGGCGTTCCGTCTGGCAGTAGTTCCGTTTTTAGCCGCCGGCATGATGCTGGCGCAGCAGGCGCCGCCGCCTCCGGGGCAAGTTCCTCCGGGGCAAGCTCCCGCGCCGCGGCTTATCCCGCAACAATTAGATACCCTGGTCGCGCCGGTAGCGTTGTATCCGGATAACTTGCTTGGCGAGCTTCTGGCCGCATCCACTTATCCGCTCGAAATCACGGAAGCAGCCCAGTGGCTGCAGCAGAACCCGAATCTGCAAGGCCAGCAACTAGTGGCCGCCGCGCAGCAGCAGAATTGGGATCCCAGCGTGCAAGCGCTGGTGGTCTTCCCCGATGTGTTGACGCGGCTGGCATCCGACATTCGCTGGACCACCGATCTCGGCAACGCTTTCCTGACCCAGCAGGCCGATGTGATGAACGCCGTGCAACGCATGCGCGCGCAAGCGGCGGCCTCGGGCAAGCTGCGTTCTAACCCTCAACAGACCGTTACCACCGAGCAGCAAGGCGATCAGTCGGCAATCGATATCGCGCCGGCCAATCCCGAGGAGGTCTATGTGCCGTCCTACAATCCGGAGTATATTTGGGGACCGCCGGAGGACGGCTATTATCCGCCGTGGGATTACTTGGATATAGGCTATGGAGGGGGTTACGGATTCGGCCCTGGCATCTACCTCGGAGGCTTCTTCGGAGGACTCGGATGGGGCGGCTGGGGTTGGGGATTGAACTGGTTCCGCTGCGGCTTGTTCCTGAATGGAGGTTTCTTCGGCCACTACGGCTTCCACGGATTGGGATACGGCGGCGGCGGCGGTTGGTGGGCGCATAATGGGTTCCATCGCCAGGGCGTAGGGTATTCGAGCCGCGCGTTGAACAGCCGGTACGGCGCCGCTTCGGCCGCGGGCGCACGATCCGCGTATTCGGCTTCGGCGGGACGGTATAGCTCCGGATTCCGCGGTAGCACGGGCGCGGCGGGCGGGTGGAACCACTTCAGCCAAGGTGGCGCGAACGGATACCGGTCGAGCCAGTCTTCTGGCGGCAACTATGCCAGAAGCGCGACACCCAGCTATCGCGGGACATACGGTGGCGGGAACGCTTACCGCTCCAGCCCAGGGTATAGTTACGGCGGACGGAGCGCGGCCCCCAGCTATCGCGGCAGTTATGGCGGTGGGTCTCATTATTCGGCTCCGTCGTATCGCGGCGGCAGCGGCGGCGGCTACCACAGCAGCGGAGGCGGCAGCTACCACAGCAGCGGCGGCGGTGGCGGCTTCCATGGCGGCGGCGGCGGTGGGGGCTTCCATGGCGGCGGTGGCGGCGGTCACGGCGGCGGCGGACATCGCTAAGCCGGGCCATTAATGAGCAGTCACAACGGGCAGGGATTTAACCCCCTGCCCGTTTTTTTTAGGCTATGGTTGGCTGGATCTGTCTGCTATCTATATTGGTGCCCGGGGTGGGAATCGAACCCCACTCCCGTTGCCGGGAATGTGTAAGTGACGAGCCGCGCGGGTTAGTGCAGCAGCGATTCCCAGTTGGCTGGCACCCTTCCTGCGGGCCCAGGTACGGGCTGACTTTCAGGATGCGCGTGCGGCGGAAGCAATTCCACACCTTTGATCATCCCCCGCTTTTCGTAATCGAAGAACCAGTCCTCACCCGGCTCAAAGCTGGTTATGATGGGATGCCCTGTCGCCGCCGCATGCTTCGATGCATGCTGACTCGGAGAACTGTCACAGCACCCGATGTGCCCACACTCCGCACAGCGACGGAGATGAAACCACCAACCCTTCGGTGACGCCAGGCATTCCACACACCCGTCGCCACTTGGTTTCGAAGCGAGATTAAATCCGCGGTGATCTTTCTTCATTTTCGATTCTCATTTAGACGTTGCATGTCCAGCAACGAAGTTCAAGGCACCAGCAAGATCTTCCCGATGCCACCCTTTTCTGCCGCTGCTTGAGCCCCGGCTGCTTCACTGAGTGGCAGGGTCCGGCTAATCGGGATTACCAGCTTGCCATCTCGCACCGCTTCGGCCATGAACTCGAGCGTTTTCCTGTCGAATTTCGAGAATACTGTCACCACCTTTACAGATGGGTACTCCGCGGCGTTCTGTGGTGCCCCGACAACCGATGCATAGACTCCTCCCGGCTTGACCTTGGCGATCAGCTTTTCGGCGGTTCTTCCGCCGACTGTATCCGCCACCGCATCGAGCGGCGGAAGATTCGCAATCGCGGTGTCGTCGTCGGTTGCGACGACCTGATCCGCGCCGACTGTCTTCGCGTCGTCGATCTGCCTCTTCAAAACCCCCGCGATCACAGTCGCCCGGCGTGCCTTCGCGGTGAATACCGCCGAACGCCCGACATTTCCAGCAGCACCTGCGACGAGAACCGTCTGGCCGGCTTTGATCCCAGTAGCTAAGAGGAGCTGGTTGCCAGTCGTCGTCACCAGCGGCAACGCCGCCGCCTGGAGCAAGTCGAGCCCCTTGGGAACTTTCGCCAGAATCGCGGTTTTCACGGCACAAAGTTCGGCGTAAGTATCGTCCGCCATAGCGAACACCTGGTCGCCGACAGAAAAGCCTTCCACTCCCGGCCCCATCTTGACCACAGTGCCCGCGATATCGACTCCTATGAGCCCGGGGAACTTGATGGGATAAAAATCTTTCGTTAATCCAGCACGTCGCTTGTAATCGATCGGATTCACGCTCGTGGCAGCGACCCGCACCAGCACCTCGCCCGGGCCCGGAACCGGGTCGGGGTATTCTTCGAACTTGAGTACTTCAGGACCGCCATATTGGTGGACAACAATTGCTTTCATCTTTCATCTCCTTTTCCTCTCAAAGATCCAGAGTGACACCCGCGTTTGGCTGGGAACAGCATACCAGCACGTTCCCGGGAGCGGGCCTCTCCAGCGGCTCTGGGTTGTAAATAATCGATCCATCAATCAGACCAGTCATGCAGGTATGACAAACTCCAATCCGGCACGACCATCTGACCGGAACGTCGCACGCTTCCGCCAGTTCCAGCAAGCTCCCGAATTTCGGATCCCAAGCGGCGGTAATCCCGCTACGCGCAAATGAGACTGGGGGACCAGATCCGGGCGTCCCTTGTGGTAGGTGAGGAGTGTGAACGACCTGCGTCATACCAGGGGTAATAGCGTCGAGAGAACCGAAGGTTTCCGTGCGAACACTCTCGGCGAGCACACCCCAGTTTCGCAGCCCATCGAGGATGTCCTGCAAGAATGAAGATGGGCCACACAGATAGAAGTCACTATTCTGGGACACCCCGATTCTCTCCAGCAAGGCGGCGTCAATGTGCCCGGAAGCATCGAAGTCCGCCCCGGCTTGGTCGATGGCAGCGGGCCTGCTGTACACGATGTATCCTCGGCCGCGAGAGAGCTGTTTCAGTAATGAACGCGATTCTTCTGCAAATGGATGCTCGCCGCGATTGCGGGCTCCATAGATCCACCAGATCTCTCGTTGCGATCTTTCAGCGGCGAGTGAGTGCAGCATCGACATCATGGGCGTTGCGCCCACTCCGGCGCTCAGCAGAATCACAGGACTCCGGCCTGGACGCAGAGTAAAGTTTCCTCGCGGTGCACTAACATCCAATAGATCGCCTTTTCGCGCACGGTTGCACAGAAATGAACTTCCAATTCCGTTCAATTCGCTCTTGACGCTGATGCGGAAATGGCCGGCTGCCGGCAGATCGGACAGCGAGTAGCTGCGAAGAACCGGCGGTTTGCCCGGATCGATGAGCAGCCGCAAAACAACAAATTGACCCGCCTGGAAGAGAGGAAGAGGCTGCCCATCGATTGGCGACAGAATGAAGGAAGTTACGCTATCGCTTTCCTTGTTAATATTCGCGACTCGCATCTGTCGAAAGCCGGGCCATGCTGGCGCTTGTTCCTCATAGGCGAGTCCCGGATTCCCCACCGTAGTTTTGGAGCTCAAGTCTTGTTGGAGCATTGCCTGGAACGAACTCTGCCAACCCTTGCTAAGCGCAGGAATCCGCAGCGCGTGTTGCAGTTGCTCGCTGGAATGTCCTGGCAAATACAGGAGAGCGTCAACCCCGGCCACACTGATTCGCTCTGGACCGTCAGTAATCTTTACAATGTCTTCGTCCGCCCCAACTTCTCCTTCCTGCAACACGCGAAAGTAGAATCCTGGTCTGTGATGTGCCACGAGCAGGGCTGCCATCCGAGGCTCGTTCATGCGGATGCCGACGCGGTAGCACGTCACGCGTGGCTGCGTTACTTCAAATACAGCGCCACCGATGCGGTATCGATCGCCAATGCAGACCTCGTCATCGGGAAGTCCCTCAACCGTGAAGTTTTCTCCGAACTGGCCGAAAGTGAAATCGTTGCGGCCCAAGAAATGCTCCCAGTAATGGTAAGAATCCATCTGGTAGACGAATACGGCGCGGTGCTCCCCGCCGTGACCGGTGAGATCGGCTTGCGCATCACCGTCGATATCCAGCTTGCGCACCATTCGCCGTCCCGTAACCGGAGATTTCCAGACTGCGGTTCGGACAGTTTTGCCGTTCCATGTCACGTCGCGCGGCAGACCGACATTTACCGAAAGCAATCGGGGCATGCGTACCTTCATTTTTTACCAACGACGAGCCGGAGCGGCGCCATCCACGTGGAGAATCTCTCCGCTCACATGACCTGCCTGTGCCAGGTAAAGAACGGCATCCACAATATCCTTTACCGTCGCCTTTTTCACAGCCGGGTGCAGCGTTGAGTCGTTGGGATCACTGCGGACCATTGGTGTATCCACAACGCCGGGGGCTACCGCATTAAAGCGGATGCCGTCTTTGGCATACTCGATTGCGAGATTCTGCGTCGCTGAATTCAACCCGCCCTTTGTAATCATCGAAATCGAGCCATTGTTTCCGGCGATTGGCCGATCGGCAAGCGCCGCGGTGATGCTCACAACGCACCCCGATTTCTGTTTCAGCATCTCTTTGACCGTGCGCTGAGTAATGTAGAAGAATCCAAAAAGATTGGTGGAGATAAGGGCCTCGAAGTCCTCGGTGGTGAAGTCGGTGAAGGGCTTGGTTAGAAAGATGCCGGCATTATTCACCAAAACATCGATGATTCCGAAGTTGTTGATTGCCGCCTCGACAGCATAGCCGGCAGTTTGCTGCGTGCCGATATCGCCATCGACCAAAATCAGGCTGCCTGAGGCAGTCAACTTTCGACTGGCCTCACGAGACGTCGCAACGACGTTATAACCTTCTCTCAGAAACCCTTCGACTAAGCCCGCGCCGATACCCCCGGATGCTCCGGTTATGATTGCCGTTTTCTTGCCCGACATAAGTAACCTCTTGTCTTAAGCGTTCGAACCCACGTGGCCGCCGGTAGAAAGCCGCGATAGAGCGGATGAGTTTCGGGGAGGTCAGGACGGCCTTCCTCGGCAGCAGCCCAAACCTGGGCGTTCAAGCGCTCTGCCAAGCGAACCGCATTGTCCAACCGTCGCCTCATTGACCGCGCCGGTCACCCCGTTCACCTCTTGCCGTACGCCGCCGAAAATGTAATCCTTGGCCGCCACGGCCGTATGGCACGCGAAGCCACAATTGACGACGCCCATCTTATCCGGCTTGAACGTGTCCGACGCGGGATCATAGTCAAAACGCGGCGTATGCCCATCCCTTCGTGTCCGGGAATCTCTTGGTGTCCTTCTCGATGAGGAAAACGTCTTGCCAGACGTCCGGCACCCTCACTGAAAAAGGGGCTGCTGTGCTCTTTTTCGGTTTCCACTCGATCTTTGCAATCTTGGAGCCGTCGGGGAAAGCCTTGCCGTTGCGGGGAACGTACCCCCTGAAGTCGGAGAATGAGAGCTCATTTGGCACGCGCAGTGTGTACTTGTCCTGCGCGCTACTTCAAGAAGATTGATAAACGCCCCGGTCACCCGGCCTGGCGCGGCCTACGAGCGAGCGTTCACATCAGCCGCTCGGGAATCCGAACATCAACCACGACTGGTTGGCTGCCCAGTGGGGGTAAAGCCCGGTCATCTGGTTGAACAGCTCTTCGTCGGACGCCGTGGCCTGCTGCAGCCGATCAAAGTCCAGCAGATAGCGCTTAGTGTCCTGGATCGCCGACGGTGAGTCGGGCGCACCGGGCTTCTTGTGACCGGCAACCACCATCGCCGGCTTCAGCGCTGCCAACCCGTCCAGCGCCGCGACCCAGTTCTTCCGGCTCTCGGGGGTGGTGTCGCCGACGTACATGTGGCACTGGTTGTACACCACGTCGCCAGCGACGACCAGGTCGATCGATGGAACGTATAGAGACGTCGTATCGGCACTATCGGTGTGGCCCTGCTCGATGATGCGCAATTCCTGGCCCTCGAGAGTGAACGTGTCGTGCTCATAGGGCTCAGGTGGAACCAACTTAGTGGCCACTTGCCCAGGAAACAACCGGCGGGCTAACCGCTCCACTGGGGGAGTGAAAGACATCTGCATGGCGTTCACTGTCTTGGGCGTGGCGATCGCCCGCGCGCCCGGAAAACGGTCGAGCAGAATACTCAGACCGTAGAAGTGGTCGAAATGGGCGTGTGTTATATAGATGGTCTCCAGGTTGCGGTTGTGCAGACCGACCCAATCCGCGAGAGCCTCGGCTTCAGCCACTGTCCCCATGGCGTCCACCAGCACCGCGTCGTACTCGCCGAAGATTAGAGTCGACGTGATCGGGTCAAAGCCGAGCGGTTCGCCGAAGGGCTTTGGCCGCTCGCCGACCATAGTCTTTCCCGGGGCCGTAAAGACGTTGACACCCAGCGTGTTCGACGTGATGGGGGCGGTCATGGGCGTGGTCTCCTTAAGCCATATGGTACGCCTTTCTATGCCTGAAGTTGTCTTCTCATTCCCCGGAAGACCGTACAGGAGAAGGCCCCTATCATTGAGGCCAGGTTCGAGGAGCACCGAGTCAGAGTTGTAACCGTTATCCGGGAGCGGGACATCCGGCCGCCACGTAGTGTCTCAGTTTGAATCTCGGGGTTGGGAAGCGGACCTCTAATTATCGGTTGCGCCGACAACGCAGCGCGCAGATAGCGTTCAACCTGAATTGCGCGCCATGCCGGCTTAAGCTATTCTGAGGAACTCCGGAGGGAGATTTGAGCATGGCAAGACTTGTCTACGGATTGAGCCAGTCCCTTGATGGCTACGTCGACCACATGAAGCTTGGGCCGCCTGCACCCGCGGCCTTCCGTCACTTCATCGGGCTGGTGCGCGGCGCGACGGGCCTCATTTACGGTCGCCGCACGTACGAGATCATGCGTTATTGGGACGAAGATCTTCCTGATTGGGACGCGGAGGATCGGGAGTTCGCGGTGGTGTGGCGGAGCCAGCCGAAGTGGGTCGTGTCGCGTTCCCTCAAGTCGTTTGGCCCCAACTCGACGCTTGTGGCGGATGACTTCGAAAAGGTGATACGCAGGCTGAAGGCCGAGCTGGCTGGCGAGATTCAAGTTGCCGGACCAGTCCTGGCGCAAAGCCTGACCGAGGCCGGCCTTATCGATGAGTATCGACTCTACCTCCGCCCCGTCGTGCTTGGTAGCGGCACGCCATTCCTCGCCGGCTCCCGGCCGCCGCTCCACCTGGTGGCCAGCGATTTAATCGCCGATGACATGATTCGCTTGACGTACGTTCCTGCTTAATCGCGCGACTCGCCGACGGAGCGCGCAGAAGTTCAAACTGAGACACTACCGGCCGCCAGTCGCCGTTATCCGCCCGGGCACGCTGCATCCGCGGCGATCATAGCGCGAGACATAATGGCTGTCGCAAAATAGATAAAAAGCCCCTATTTTCTATTTAATTAGATTTTTTAATTGACAACGACCCCGAACCCGATTACATTCTAGCCGTGAACAATACCGCTACGGAGCGCCTTCGGCTGTTACCCCCCGGCCTCCTACCCCCCCCCCGTCGCGGGTTCGTCAACTTTTGCTAGCATTGGCCATCATTCTGTGCCCGGCGCGAATGCTCCAGGCGCAGTCCTGCGGGAATCAGTGCCAGCAATGCGAGCAGGCGTGCCAGAATAACTACAGCACCTGCACCGCCAACGTAACTAACACCTACAACAACTGCTACGGCCAAGCCCAGAATACTTACTTACACTATCTGCGCTAACGTCGCCGCCTACGACTTTCAGACCTGCCTAAACAATTGCGGTCACAGCGGATCGATGTGCGGCGAGGCCTGCACCGAGGCATACGACGGCGATATGGACAGCTGCCAGATGACGGAAGATGGCCAGATACAGGGCTGCCAGAACGCGGAGACGAACGGAATGAGCGGCTGCACTAACGGGCTAAACTCCTGCAAAGCCGGATGCGTCTCACAATACGGCTCGAATTAAGGCTTTGGATCCGGGCCGAGCGCGCTCGTGCGCCGAGTCGTCCAGCGGGCGGACGGCGCTGCGGGCGGGGGAGCGTCGGCCCGCTTTCTTTGCAGGAAACCTATCGCGAGGTAACCGATGATGCGAAATCTCTTCATACTTGGCTGCGTTGCCGCCGCCTTCGTGCTGCCCAATGTTGTGGGCAGATGTCAGGCTGACGGGTGCGCGCCCCTATCCGCAGAAACCCGCGGAAAAATTGCTACGTACGCCGCCGAACGCTACGAACTCGCCCCAGACGTCCGGATAGAAGATGGAGGCGTTGTAGCAAGCTCGTGTTTTCGGCACCTCACGGTGCAATCAACGACCCCAAGGCGCTCTATAGAATTGTTCCTGTCGCCAGATCAGAGGTTCCTGTCCGAGTCTCTCTTCGACAGTTGGCTCGACCCTGCCCTGGAACGCCGGCGGGCCGGGCAGGCCGCGCAGGCGGCCCTCCTGGCTGGGCGTTCGCCGTCCGCAGGATCGGAAGGGGCCGCGGTCACACTTGTCGAGTTCTCGGATTTCCAGTGTCCGTTCTGTAAGCGTGCCGCGAAGGCTCTGCATGCCATGCCCGACGACCTACGCGGCAGCGTGCGGATAGTTTTCAGGCATCGGCCACTCTCGATGCACCCACGGGCAAGGCGCGCGGCCTTGGTCTCGATCTGCGCAAGCTTCCAGGGCGATGAGGCATTCTGGGCCGTCGAGGGATTCCTCTTCGACCGCCAGGACTCGATCAAGCCGGAGACGTTGGAAGCCGCGATTCGGGACTTCGCCTCCGGCGAGACGCGCTTGAGCGTCGGCCGGTGGGAGGCGTGCCTGGCCGCAAACGACGCCGAGGAAGTTCTCCTGCGCGACGAGAGGCTGGCAGATATGTACCATATAGATGCAGTGCCCACGGTTTTTGTCAACGGCGTTCGGAGGGCGGGCTTTGGCACGGAGGAGGCGCTGTGGTCCGCACTGCGAGTGGCAGTGTTCGAGGCTCGCGGGAGCGGTGGCGGGGGCACGCCGAACCGGCCGTAGACGCGCGTGCGCAGGCGTTGTCGTTTGGTGACTGCTGCGCCGCCCCCGAGGCCATGCCGTCAAAATGGAGGCAGAATGAGAGCGTTCAGAATTTTGCTACTATCCGCTGCGTGCGCCGTTGTGGTCCACGTTGTGACGCGACACGCGGTTCGAGGACAAAGTACGCGCGAGCAACCAACCTTCCGTGTCTCCGTCGATCGAGTCGAGATAAGCGCGGTAGTGACTGACTCGAAAGGGCGGCACGTCACGGATCTGGGGATCCGCGATTTCACGGTGCTAGACGGCGGCAAGCCACGACCACTCACGCATTGCGAATATGTCCGTCTCACAGGGCTGCGTCCAGCGCCCTCCGCCGTTCCACCAGGATTGCCCCTGAGCCCGCCCCGCGAGCTGACGCGCGAGCAGGTCGCCCGCACTATAGTCTTTCTGATCGATGATGATTCCTTCGCTGCGCAGACCATCCCCGCAGTCCGAGCCACTGTCAAAAGCATCGTCGAACGGCACCTTCAGCCCGGCGATCTGGCGGCCCTGATCCGCACCAGTTCCGGCAATGGCTCGCTCGAACAGTTTACTTCGGATAAGCGCATTCTTCTAGAATCGTGCGAACGGATCCGGTGGAGACCGGAAAGCCGCGGGAACCCTGGCATGCTTCCCCAGACCGCCGGGTTCGTTATCGGCGAGAACATGGGCAAATACCTAACGGCGGACTCGGTCAACCGGACCCTTGCCGTGTTGAGATACGTAATCTTGGCCCTGCATGATTTGCCCGGCAGAAAGGCGCTCTTTCTCATTTCACAAAGCCTTCCCTATACCACGAGGTATGCGGACCTCGGGCCTACCTCGGCTCCAACGGACATTGGCAAGATCGTGGACACAGCGCTGCGATCGGGCGTGGTCGTGTATAGCGTCGACCCAACGCCTTTATCCAGCCTGTCGCCTGGCGCGGATTACGACATCGGCCAGCAGAGTCTCGCGCAAGCGGCCGATCAGGCGGATCTGAGGCTGCAGCAAACCACGGGGAGGTTTAGCCAGGACCCTGCCAGGGATCTCGCGGTTTCCAGGCTGCCCCTAAACACGACGAACCGCGCGCTGGTGCTGCTCGAGTTCTTCCGCTCGGGTTTGCGCGCGCTGGCCGAAGGAACCGGCGGCGAAACAGCTGCCGATACAGACGCCACCACCGCTCTGGCGCGTTTTACCGATGATCTCGACGGCTATTACCTGCTGACCTTTAGACCTGAATCGCCGGAGCGATACTTCGGCTCGGGCGCGAAAGATGCTCCTTTTCGCAGCGTGAAGATCAAGGTAGCGCGAGCAGGCGCGCACGTCCGATCCTACGCGGGCTACATCGCTGCGGAGGATCCCAAGCCGGATAGCACGCCGCATGACGCCATCTCAAAGGCGCTATTCTCGCCATTTTCAGCCTCCGCCATACATGTCGACCTGACGCCGGTTTTCACTCAGCCGAAGCCGGGATCGTCGGAACTGAACGTCCTGTTGCACGTCCGTGCGGGCGACCTTCTGTTTACGACGGATGAGGACGGGCGGCACGATGCGAGTTTCGATCTGGTGGCCCGCGCGGCGGGCGAGCGGAGCGATCCGGCACAGGTAGTCAGCAAGCAGGTCTCGCTGCGATTGGAGGACGACGACTTCCGGCAAGCGATGCAGACTGGCGTGAGCTATCATGTTTCGCTTCCCCCGCAACGCGCCGGGGTATATGAAGTGCACGTGGTGGTTCGCGACAACGCCTCCGGAAAGTTGGGAAGCGCCCGTGAGTTCGTTGACGTGCCGGATTTGAAGAATGGGCGGCTCGCCGTGTCCGGGGTGCTGGCGTTTAGCGCGAATCCACCGTCCGGAGACGCCGAGGCGCCCGGTTTGGCAGAGGCTCGCATCTTTCGCCGGCAGGATAACGTCAGCTATGCCTGTCAGCTTTTCAATGCGAAATCCGCTACAGCGGAAGTGCACATTCTTCGCGATGGTAAGCAGGTGATGACGGCGGCGGCGGCGGTTACGACGAATGGCGACGGGACCGCCACCGCGCAAGGCGCCGTCGCTTTGGGAACGTTGGCGCCGGGTGATTATGTCCTCGAAGTCATCGCCCGGGAGGAGGGGCCCAAGGGCGTCTCCGCGTGGCAGTGGACGGACTTCCAGGTTGTGCCTTAGGAGCACAAAGGGGCGCGTTTCCGCGCCGCTGTACAGGAGAGAAACTCCGCCGGGGAGAACACCCCCGCGCCAGTCACGCCGCCACGGACGGTTAGTGTGTTTGCGTTGTTGAATTTGAGTCGGTCCCCGCCGTTGATGGTCAGGGCGCCGAGTTCATCGAGGCTCTCGGCCGACCCCGACAGATTCTGGAGAATGGAACTGCCACTGCCGTTACCCAACGTCAACGAGGTCGTCACGTTCGTGTCGAGGCTGACGTTATCGCTGCCCGTGCCGATGGTGACATCATAGGTGTTCCCGCCGCCGTTGTTTGGAAAGCTCGTATTGGGAGTCCAATCGGCAATTGTGCTACAGTTTCCCGGTCTGCCGCTCCGGCTTGAGTTGATGGTGGTATAAGGATTAGCGGCGCGCGGCGCTTGTGATCCCGCCGGCCGGGCCTGACGGGCAATATCGAAATTTTGGCCCGGCTTTGGGAAAATATACAAACCACTATGCGCGCTTGTCAACTTCGGGACAGGACCAGCAGAAAATCGTCCGTGGGATCGGGAGAGCGCTGCACGCGCGGCAGCGGATCGAGGTGCGCGGCGAACTTCTTTACCTGGTCGGCCACGCGGCCGGGTCGATGTGCCATGACGAGTTCGGCCGCACGCGGCTTTTCGAGCGTGGCCCACAACTCGTCGAGGCGCCGCGCACATCAGGAGCGTAAATTTTCCGTCCAGCCAGGCGCGCCAATGGGCCCGCACTAAGCGGACATCCGTAAGCGTTTAAATCCGTATCCCGTCCGGGCCGGGCGTTAACCGTACTTGAGGGCGGTGCTCTGTCCGACCTCGATAATATAACCGTCAGGATCGCGGATGTAGCAGCGCGTCTCACCGTACTTGGGGATCGGCTCGGTGATGAACTCGGCTCCGCGACTTTTCCATAATTTATAGCACGCTTGAATATCCGCAACGCGGATATTCATAAAGCTGCTGATCTTATTCGGGTCGGGGACGCTAAGCGTTACCGTCGGCTTGTCGGGGGTCGGCCCGCCCCCGGGGTTGACAAGGAGCCATGTATTCGCGATCTGGATGTACGCAGGCGCGCCGTCGCTGTCGCCTTTGCTCAGGATGCGACCGCCGAAGACCTTTTCGTAGAAGCGAGCCGATCGGTCGACATCGGCGACGGTGAGAAAATGTGCGATGCTGATTCCGTCCCGCGGAGGCATCTGATAGCTCTTGTGTTCGATTTGTACGCTGTTCGTTGACGAGTCCGATTCCGATTCCGTCATGAGTTTCAAAAGCGCCTGAGCTGCCGAGGTCGACGATGCAGGATTCTGGCCAGTAAGGAGACGGCCGTCAGTGACGGAAAAAGGCTGCCAGTTCGCCATCTTCTCGTATATGGCGCCGAGCCGCAGCAGTTCATCTTCGACCAGGAACGGCACAACCTTCGTGAGCTGCATCGCCTCTTCCTCGCCGTTCGTGAAACCGGCGACGTGTTTTCCTTTCACCAGCGGAGCGCCCTGGTAGGTAACGTGGCGAAGCACTCCGGGCGAATGGCACACTAATGCGATGGGCTTGCCGGAATTGTAGAAGGCCTCCAGAAGAGCGATCGACACAGGGCTCTCCGCGAGGTCCCACATCGGGCCGTGCCCACCGGGGTAGAAAACGGTGTCGAAGTCTTCCGCCTTCATGTCCGCAAGTTTGAGCGTGTTGGCGAGAGCCTTTTGCGCCGCCGCGTCCTTCTTGAAGCGCGCCATCGCCGGCGTTTGATTTTCAGGCAGATCGCTTTTCGGATCGAGCGGAGGCTGCCCGCCTTTCGGAGAGGCGAGCGTAAGCTCAACGCCGGCGTCCCTGAATACGAAATAGGGGGCCGCGAATTCCTCAAGCCAGAAACCAGTCGGGCGCCCCGTGTTCCCCAGTTGGTTGTGCGATGTCAGGACCATCAGTATTTTCATATTGTTCTCCTGTATTCTTCGCGACGCGCATCCCGATTGAATCGGGCGACGCCAGCCATCATACCAGTACGGCTAGAGGATAGGTCGGATTATTAGCAAAGAAGAGTTCGGGATAGCACACATGCTCTGGCGGTGAAGCGTTACGAAGGGATGGTTCCAATCCCAGGGCGCCGGTGCGGACCATTGGTGCGGGCGGAGGGACTTGAACCCTCACGGACCTTGCGGTCCAACGGATTTTCTTGCCACTACGGCTTTCGCCGCCCCCGCTTGATTGCAGCAAGGTTTGGGGTCTGGACTATCCCTTCGCCATTCCCCAGTTTCGGGATTAGGCGCTGCCCGTCTAGTCTCTACACCTTCCCAACCGGAACGCTGATTGCTCCGGCGGGGCTTGGCTCGGGATCGCCATTTCACAGGGTTCCCCGACTTTGAGCAGTTCTGCACCGCCGGTTTCCCGACGGGCACTCAAGTTCTTTCGCTTAAGTCCGGTGCGTCTGCCGATTCCGCCACGCCCGCACGGTTTCAAACATAGCACGAAACAACGACTGACCCGATCGGACTTTTAAGTCCTTTGCGTCTGCCGGTTTCGCCACCCGGGCTTTCACCAAGACGCGTACCCATATACACTACCAATAGCAACATTATTTTGGTGTTTCTTTGTACGTTTGCTTCTACCTCTGATACAATTTCGTCAGGAATATTTCTGGGAGTGTCTATTGAAGGGGAATCAAGGCGCGCGGGTTCTGGGTGTCACGGTACTCTCCGTCTTATGCCTACCCGGATTACTCTCCGCGCAAAGCTTCACTCTAAGTACGGCCGCAGTGGTAGCGGGCGCCGCCGCAAGTAATGGTTCGGTTCAACTAATCGCTTCATCCCCCACCGCGACGTGGACCGCTGCCAGTAATGCCACTTGGCTGCATCTATCTCCTCCATGCACCAGCGGCGCCGGTAGCGCGACCATCCAGTTCAGCTACGACGCCAACCCCAATCCTGGACTGCAAAGCGGCACCCTGACGATTGCCGGCCTAACCTTCACCGTTACTCAGGCCGGCAGCAGTTTCACGCCCGTCAGCGCCCTGACCACGTTAATCTCCCAAGGTTTGAATCTGCCATACGCGGTCGCGATCGACTTAGCCGGCAACTTATACATCGCCGATACGGGACACAATGCCATCCAGGAGTGGGTTGCGGCCACCCAGCAGATGACCACCCTGGTATCTACGGGATTGAATGCGCCGCACGGAATTGCCGTGGACGTCCAAGGGAATGTCTATATCGCAGATGCCTATAACAACGCGATCAAAGAGTGGAGTCCGGCCACGCAGCAACTAACTACGCTGGTATCATCCGGGCTTAATTTTCCTTTGAGTGTCGCGGTAGATGCGCAGGGCAATGTGTATATCGCGGATTTCGGCAACAACGCGGTGGAGCAGTGGAACCCCACGAGCCAGCAGCTTACCACCCTGGTGTCGCAGGGGTTGAACCATCCCACCGGTGTGGCGGTCGACGCACTGGGCAATGTGTATATCGCGGACTTCCGCAATAATGCGATCGAGCAGTGGATCCCGCTCACACAGCAGCTTACGACGCTGACGACGCAGGGTCTGAGCTTTCCTAACGCGGTGGCTGTCGATGGCCAGGGAAACGTCTACGTAGTGGATGGAAACAACAATGCGCTGAAGGAATGGAGCGCGGCGGGGCAAACCGTAAATACGCTGGTTTCCTCGAGCGTCAATGGATCGTTTGGCGTAGCCGCCGACGGGCAAGGTAACTTCTATATCGCGAACACCAGCACAAGCACCGTGCTCAAATATTCGTCCGGATATCTAGGTTTGGGCGCCACCAACTTGAACGAAGGTCCCCAGGCGGGCGTCGACTCAGTACCGGTGCAGATCTTAGGGGCCAGTGTTCCGCTAACAGCCACCAGCGACCAATCGTGGCTCACGATAACGGGCACGTCGGCCAGCGCGATCGGTTTCGCGTTTCAGGCGAACACTTCGGCCGCCAGCCGCATCGCGCATATCATGGTGCCGGGTCAGCAGGTGACGGTGACGCAAAGCGGGGACGTGGCCGCCATCCTGACTAAGTCCGCGGGCGACGCGCAGAGTACGCTGGCGGGCCAGGCATTTCCGGCGCTTCTACAAGTAACCGTAACGGATGCCAACGGCGTTCCGATTCAGGGAGTCGCGGTAACGTTCAGTGTCACTCCCGGCGCCAACGGAGCCGGTGGAACATTCAGCGCGACTCCGCCGATGCCCATCCTGACCGATCAAAACGGAAATGCCCAGGCGCCGCTCTTGACAGCCAACGGGATCCCCGGAACATTCACAGTAATCGCCAGCGTCAACGCGCTAACCGCGATCTTCTCGTTGACGAGTATCGCCAGCTACGCGCTGGGAAGCAGTTCAGCCATAGTCGGGAGTTTGGCAGGCAACGGCACTGTGCTACTAATAGCCAACGGCCCCTGGACGGCCACCAGCAACACCTCCTGGTTACAAATTGCCCCGGGCAGCGCGAGCGGCACGGGTAATGCCTCGATCAAGTTCACTTACACCGCCGGCAGCAGTCCCATCCCGCAGACCGGAACTCTGACCATCGCCGGTTTGACGTTCACGGTAACTCAGGCCGGCACAACTTACGTTGCGGTAAACCCGGTGACCACCCTGATATCTTCCGGGTTGAGCGGTCCACAGGGCGTAGCGGTAGATAGCCAGGGCAACCTATACATCGCGGATACCGGGAACAACGCGATCAAGCAGTGGAATCCGGGCACGCAACAGACAGTGCTGTCTGCCGGGCTGAACAATCCGCGGGCGGTGGCCGTCGACGCGCATGGGAACGTATATGTCGCGGATAGCGGCAACAACGCCATCGAGGAGCCTGGAACGGCTAACCCCACGCTGGTTGCCAGTCTGAGTAACCCATCGGGAGTGGCGGTGGATGGGCAAGGCAACGTATATTTCTCAAACACCGGGAATAACTCGATCGGCGAGTGGAATGCGGCGAGCCCGCAGCAGGAGACACTGGTTTCGTCGGGCCTGAACAATCCTACCGGCGTCGCGGTAGACACGCTGGGTAACGTCTACTTTGCGGATTCCGGCGATAATGCCATCAAAGAGTGGGCGACTCCGGGCGGGCCGGTGAATCCGCTGGTGGCCGCGGGGCTGAACAATCCCACGGGCCTAGCGGTAGACGGACAGGGCAACGTGTACATCGCGGATACCGGCAATAGCGCCATCAAGGAATGGAACGCCGGATCGCAGCAGGTGGCCGTGCTGGTATCGAGCGGGCTGAACGGCCCGGCGGGGATTGCGGTGGATGCGCAGGGCAATCTCTATGTCGCGGATACGAATAACAATGCCATCAAGAAGGTCACGCCTGCCTGGCTGGGGCTAAGCGTTACTACCCTAAGTGAAGCGTATACCGCGGGGTCGGACGCAGTGACCGCGCAAGTGCTGCCGGCGAGCGTCCCCCTTACAGGCTCGAGCGACCAATCCTGGCTCACGATTACCGGGATCGCCGGAGGCATCATCAGCTTCTCATTCCAGCCCAATATCTCGACGGCCAGCCGCACGGCGCACATTACGATTCTGGGTTTGCAAGTCACTGTAACTCAGGCCGGCGATGTTCCTGTCAGCTTGGCTAAGTCCGCCGGCGACGGTCAGAGCGCTCCGCTGGGACAGCCCTTTTCGACGGCGCTGGTGGTGAATGTTACCGATGCGGGCGGCAATCCCCTATCCGGTGTGCCGGTCACTTTCACAGTGACGCCGGGCGCGGCCGGAGCGGGCGGGACGTTCAACGCGAACCCGCCCATGCCGATTCTGACAAACGCCGGCGGAACCGCCATCGCGCCAATGCTGACTGCCAACGCCATCGGGGGCACGTTCACCGTCACGGCCAACGTGAACGCATTAAATGTCACGTTCACCCTGACCAATCTGGTTTACAGCTTGGCAGCGCCGTCCGCGATTGTGGGGAATGCCGCGGGCAGCGGCAGCGTATTCTTATTGGCCAGCGGACCATGGACCGCCAGCAGCAACGCGGCATGGCTGCAGTTATCGGCGGGCAGCCTTTCCGGCACAGGAAATGCTCTGATTGAGTTCAGCTACGGCGCAAATCAAAATGCCAGTGCCCAGATTGCGACTCTCACGATATCCGGCTTGACCTTCACAGTCACACAGGCAGGAGCGAGTTTCTCGGCGGTAGGCCTGGTGAACCCGCTGGTCTCATCCGGCTTGCAATCGCCTGAATCGGTAGCGGTGGATTCCGCGGGCAACGTCTACATCGCCAACACCAACAGCAATTCCATTCTGGAGTGGAACGCCACCACGCAGCAGGTGACCCCGCTGGTCTCCTCCGCGCTCAATTCTCCTTCTGGCGTCGCGGTCGATTCGCCAGGCAACGTGTATATCGCGGACAAGAAAGATAACGCAATCAAGAAATGGAACGTAGCCACGGGCCAGTTAACGCTATTGGTGGCTTCTGGACTAAGCGGCCCGTCCGGCGTCGCCGTGGATAGCCCGGGCAACGTTTATTTTTCGGATACCGGGCACAACCAGATCAAGGAATGGGTGGCTGCCACTCAAAAGCCCGCCACGCTGGTCTCTGGCCTTAGCGCGCCGAAGGGAGTGGCGGTCGATGCACAGGGCAACGTCTACTTTGCCGACAGCAAGAACAACGCCATCAAGGAGTGGAGCGCGGCGGGAGGAGTTTTGACGCTGGTGTCCGGGCTAAACGCCCCTTCCGGAGTGGCGGTGGATGGCGATGGTAACGTGTATATCGCGGATACCGGTAACAAGGCGATCAAACAATGGAATCCGGTGAGCAACAAGATCACGGTATTGGTATCTAGCGGGCTGAAGTCTCCCGGCGGAGTAGCGGTGGATAGTCAGGCGAATGTTTATATCGCCGATACAGGGGACAACGCCGTCAAGAAGTACACGGCCGTCTACTTCTCTTTAGGCGCCACCAGCAGGACGGAAGGTCCGCAAGCCGGCACGGATTCCCTCGCCTTCCAGATCCTGCCGGCAACTACGCCGGTAACCGCCACCAGCAACCAATCGTGGCTTACGATCTCCAACACAAATGGCGGCGCAATCGGCTTTTCTTTTCTGGCCAATACCTCGGCAAAAAACCGCACAGCGCAGATCACGGTATTGGGCCAAATCGTGACGATCACGCAGACCGGCGACATTGCGACTAGCATCGCCGCGACCGCGGGAAACGGCCAGAGCACGCCAGTGAAAAAAGCGTTCGCGACTCCCTTGCAGGTGCGCGTGCAGGATGCCGCAGGCAATGGCGTAGCCAACGTCAGCGTGAAATTCAAAGCTGTGCCCGGGGCGAAAGGTGTCAGCGGCACATTCAGTTCTTCCGCGGCCGTACTGACAAATTCCAGCGGCTACGCCACAGCTTCCACCCTGACGGCGAATGGCATAGCTGGGACATTCACAGTAACTGCCACGGCGGGCAACTTAGTGGCAAGTTTTACCTTGACGGTAACATCACACTGAACTCATGAGGACCAGACTGAATGCCGTATGACGATGGAGTTAACCGCCGGGAGTTTCTGCAGCGCCTCGGCGCCGGAGCCCTTCTGGGCGCGGCCGGCACTTACACTGCACCGGCGCGAGCTAACTCGGGTTCGGGCGCCTGGACGCCGCCGCCGGTTCTGAAGAATCCCAACATCCTGGTCATCATGTTAGATCAGATGCGGCCGCCCATGTGGATGAATGCCGCGCAGTCGGCGATGTACAGCCAGACCGTGGCGCCGAATATCATGGGGATCATTCAGAACAACTCCTATAACTTTGAGCAGTTTTTCGTGGCGGCCACCGTGTGCACAGCGTCACGCGCGGCCTTACTTACCGGCTTATACGCGCCGCAAACCGCGATGTATGTCACCCCGGATCCCGGCGCCACCGCTCCGGCGCTGAATCCGGCCTTCCCCACCTGGGGCGAAGCTCTGGCGGCGCTCAACCCCGCGTATCAGGGCAATGTCTGGTGGTTCGGAAAATGGCATCTCTCCGACGAACTGAATGGCTCGCCGCTATCGCAGTACGGCTTCAACACCAGAACTTATCCGGGAGGACCGTCCGGCAATCCTTCTCCGGATGGCGCCGCAAACGAAGGGTCCGATGGCGGTCCATGCGACGGACAGGTGTGGGCCAGCGATGCGATGATAGCGGGCGATTTCATCGGTTGGCTTCAAGGTCAAGCGCCGGCGCCCAGCCAGGCTTGGTGCGCGACAGTAAGCTTGATCAACCCCCACGATATTTCCTACGCTCCGGCATGGCTGCAGAGCAGCCCTTTTCCGCCTAACGGAGTTCCCCAGCCCGATATATATTTCCCGCCGCCGAGTGGAAGTCCTCCATCGGTTTACGGAAGCCAGCCGAGCCCGTGGAATTGGGAGAATCTGCCGCAGGTTCCGAATAAGCCGGCCCTGCAGGTTGCTTACTTGGGCTATCTCAACCGCGCCTTTGGGTCGGTGTCGTACTGGGCAACGTTTCTCAATCAGTATCTCTGGCTGCAGTATCTCGCGGATCAGCAAGTGGGGCTGGTATTGAATGCGCTGGCCACTTCCGCCTTCGCCAACAACACCATCGTGGTCTTCCTCTCCGATCATGGTGAATTCGCCGGATCGCACGGCCTGCACACCAAGGGTTTCGCGGTCTACGAGGAATCTATTCGCGTCCCATTTTATGTCCAGTTTCCGGGACAAATCGGCTTGATTCCGATGAATCAGATGTGTTCCGGCGTGGATTTCTTTGGGCTGATTTGCGATCTGGCCACGGGCGGCAGCGGCCAATGGCGGCTGGCCTATCCAGATCTGGCAAACCGCCAATCCATGTGGAGCTTTCTGTATAACAACAGCAGCGAGACGCGCGTGGCGCCGGCCCCGGTGGGGCTGCCCTATGTCCTGCATACCTTCGATCAGTTACAGACGATTGGCGGCGTGACGAAGTCACACATCGTGTGCCTGCGCACGAAACTGGATTTAAATGCCGGTCAGATCGGCGCTAAGTTGGCGTATTACTCCGAGTGGGCTCCCTGTACCACTTATCCCGATGCGACGACGCCCGATCCGGAGTTCTACGACTACAATCCGCAAACTACTAACAACACCAGTGAGACGGGCAACGATTATTACAGCGGCAATGCCACCACGCAGAACACCATCGCGCAATATGCGCAGGTCATGGGCAGCCCCACTCCGCCCGCCACCGGTCTGATGGCAAGTGAGTTGAATCCGCCGTTGGTGGGAACCGGTACGGACGGAAATCCGCTCAGCCAGGCGCTGGCTGCCGCGCAGCAGACGTATTTCAGTTTCGAGGGCGCCACCGGTTGTGCGCCGAAGTAAGTTATGCCGATTTTGGTAAACGGCGAGTTCATCCCGCGGGAACTGATTCGAGAGGAAGAGCGGCGTCTGGACCAACTTCCCGAATGGCAGGCTGTGCCCGATGGGCTCGAAAAACGTATGCGGCTGCGGGAAGCGGCGGAGTGGTTCGCCATCGACCGCGTCCTGCTGCGGCAGGAAGCGGAAAAAGATCCGCGCACCATCGACGCCGCCCTGGTCGCCGCTCACGTCGAACGCGTACGCGCCGCGCAGAGCTGCCGCGTGTTATTCGACGACGCGCCGCTGGCACGGCAGATTGAAGCGCAACTGCGGCTGGAACGCACCATGCGCGATCTGATGGGGCCGGTGCCGCAACCCACGGATGACGAGATCGCGCGTGTGTATAAAGCGCGGCGCGGGGCTTTCGAACGGCCCGAGACGGTACATGCCGCGCACATTGTGAAGCACGTGGATGAGACTCATTCTGAATCCGAAGCGCGCGCGGGCATCCAAGCCGCGCTCGCCGCGCTCGAAAGCGGAGAACCGTTCGCGGCGGTGGCCGAGAATTATTCCGATTGCAAAGGCAACGGCGGCGATTTGGGCGAGTTCGCGCGCGGCGTGATGGTGGAAGAGTTCGATCGCATTGTGTTTGCCATGCGCGCAGGAGAGCGCAGCCCGATCTTTCGCACTCCGTTCGGATTTCATATCGCCGAGGTGCTTAGCAGGACTCCGGGGGGCATCGTGGAGCTGCGCGAAGCGCGGGACACCATCAAAGGCCTGCTCATCGCGATGCGCGAGCAAGAAGCCGCACGCCAAGCCGCCCTGCGCTTGCGCGCCCGCGCTACCATCCGCCGCACTTCCGCGCGGGAGGTCCGCTGATGTCTTTGCCCCCGCCGCCTTGCTGCGTGCCGTCGCGGGCCCGCCTGCTGCAATTGAATGCGTCGCGGCAAAGCTCCACGGAGCGCCGGCGCGCCACCAACGGTTCCACCGCCGATATGGTCAGGCTGGATGGCGGCCGGTTCCTGATGGGCAGCGAATCGCCCGAGGCTTTCGCGGCCGATGGAGAGGGACCGGTGCGCGAGGTCTTACTGGACCCGTTCTATATCTCGAAGTTTCCGGTGACCGACGCGCAATTCGCGGAGTTTGTGGCGCGCAGCGGATATGTCACGGAGGCGCAGCGCTGGGGTTGGTCGTTCGTGTTCCGCAATCACGTGCCGGAGCCGCGCCGCGGCCCCGCATTAGCCGCCGCGCCCTGGTGGATTCGCGTGGAGGGCGCGGATTGGGCCCATCCGCAGGGTCCGCACCAGCCGGCCGCGGAGCTCGCGCATCTTCCCGTGGTGCAAGTTTCGTGGAACGACGCGCAAGCCTACTGCGAATGGGCCGGCATGCGCCTGCCTACGGAAGCCGAATGGGAATTCGCCGCGCGCGGCGGTCTGGAACAGAAGATCTATCCCTGGGGAGACGAATGCATGCCCGGCGGCCGCCATATGTGCAATATCTGGCAGGGCACGTTTCCGGATCTCGATCTGGCCGAGGACGGCTTCTCCGCGCCCGCGCCGGTGGATAGTTTCGCGCCCAACGGCTACGGCCTGTACACCGTTGTAGGCAACGTGTGGGAGTGGTGCGCCGATCACTTCGATGCGCAGTGGCGCCAAACCGCCACGCGCGTAAATCCCGTGGGTCCGCCATCGGGAACCACGCGTGTGATGAAAGGCGGATCGTACCTCTGCCACGCGTCGTTTTGTTTCCGCTACCGGAACGCCGCGCGCACCGCGAATACGCCCGATAGCGCCACGGGAAACATCGGCTTTCGGGTGGTGCGGGATGTGTGACGTGGGGCGGGCACTTTGCCTGCGGCGGGCTCCCAGCCCGCCTGCCGGCATTCGAGGAGATGCTGGCAAGCGGCCTGAGAGGCCGCCGCAGCCAGAGTGGCTGCCCCACAGGGCGCTAAATTGACTCGCCGCTAAGATTTTCAGAGAGAACTTTCCTCCATTCGCCACGAAGTTGCTTCCTGATAAGGAGGAAAACTCATGGACGAACGCGAGCGGCGTCACGCCATCGATGTCACGCTTTCACAACTGGACAAGCAGTTCGGCAAGGGCGCCGTGCTGCGCCTGGGATCGGGCGCCGTCATACCGGTGGCTTCCATTTCCAGCGGTTCGATTTCGCTCGACGCGGCGCTGGGCGTAGGCGGATTCCCACGTGGACGCGTGGTCGAGATCTATGGGCCGGAGTCTTCCGGCAAGACCACCTTGACCTTGCACCTGATCGCGGAGGCGCAGAAAGCCGGCGGCACGGCGGCCTTCATCGACGCGGAGCATGCGCTCGATCCCACCTACGCGCGCAAATTGGGCGTGGATGTGGACAATCTGCTGGTTTCGCAACCGGACCATGGCGAGCAGGCGCTCGAAATCGCGGGCGCGCTGATCGGTTCGGGCGCCATCGACGTGGTGGTGATCGATTCGGTGGCGGCGCTGGTGCCCAAGGCCGAGCTGGAAGGCGAAATGGGCGATAGCCACATGGGCTTGCATGCGCGTCTCATGTCGCAAGCGCTGCGCAAACTCACCGGCGTCGTCAGCCGCACCGGCACCTGCATGGTCTTCATCAACCAGATCCGCGAGAAGATTGGCGTGATGTTCGGCAATCCGGAAACCACCACCGGCGGACGCGCGTTGAAGTTTTACGCATCGGTGCGCGTGGACATCCGGCGCATCGCGGCCATTAAGGATGGAGACAGCGTCATCGGCAATCGCACGCGCGCCAAGGTGGTGAAGAACAAAGTAGCGCCTCCGTTTCGCGAAGCGGAGTTCGACATCCTTTATGGGGAAGGCATCTCGAAGGAGGGCGACCTGCTGGATTTAGGCACGGCGCAAAACCTGCTTGAGAAGAGCGGCTCCTGGTACAGCTATCATGGTGAGCGCATCGGCCAGGGCCGCGACAACGCCCGTCAGTTCCTGCGCGAGCATCCCGATATATGCCGGAATCTGGATGGCGAGCTGCGCAGGACGTTGGGTCTGAATGGCACGGAGGAGGAGCCCCGCAAGTCGGCCGCCGTCGCTACGGGCGGCGATAGCCCTGTTAAAAAGGCCGTTTGACGGGCCTCGCGCGGCCTGTGCATAAAAAAAAGCCCAAAAAACAGGGCTTTTGCCCGCATTTCTCTTTACATCGACTTTGGCCTTCACTTATTATTGAATACGTAATCAGGCCGCCGCCGGAACCGGCGCGCGGCCGGCGCCCTAATTTCGATGGATGGCGTTGGGAGGGCCGCCGCGGGGCGGCCTGTGAAATTCGAATCGATGGTGAGACCCAAAGGAGATCTATGGCAAGTCAACGTATGACGCAGACGCAACTGATCAGAAGCCTGGCCGAAGGTTGCGGAGTAAACAACAAAGTCGCGCGCCAGTTTCTGGATTCGCTTTCCGGCATGGCGATCGCGGAAGTGAAGAAGAATGGCGTGTTCGTACTGCCCGGTATCGGACGGCTGGTACGCCAGGACCGTAAAGCCCGCATGGGACGCAATCCGGCGACTGGCGAGCAGATCAAGATCCCGGCCAAGAAGGTCGTGAAGTTCCGCGTGGCGAAAGCCGCCAAGGACGCGATCGTTCCGCCCAAGAAGAAGTAACACCCACCACCGCGCTGAAACGCAAAAATCCCCGCGAGCCTCGCTCGAGTGCCCGCGGGGATTCTTTTTTCCCTTGGTCTTGTTGGAGCCTGGATGAGATCCGCCCTACGTGCGGGCAGCCTCCGGAAGCCTATTGCTTCTTCTCGTTGTCCTCGCCCTTTATGGCATCCTTGAAGTTGCGGATTCCCGCGCCCAAGCCCTTGGCCAATTCAGGAATCTTTTTGCCGCCGAAGAGCAGCAAGCCCACGATAACGCATAGCAGGATCTCCTGATTGCCGAAGCTGCCGATTAAGGCCAAGGCACACACCGGGTCGGTGGTTCCCATGCGGTCTCCTTTCGACTCTATTGTACAGGAATTGGGGGAAGACCGCTCCCTCACGGTCGCGGCTCTGTAAAGCGCGGCTCTGTAGATCGTACGAAGTCGGCGCGGCTGTTACAGAGCCGCGACCGTAAGGGAGCGGTTTCCCCGGCTCACTGCTTCTGTTGCAACACGCTTCTGATTTCCATCCAGATCTTGAAATAGTGCCATTCCGGCGGCGCATCGGGTTCCTCCACGTGGTCCGGCCGCAAAATCAGGTCGCCGGTCTTGAGCAGGATTTCCCGCACCATGGGATTCTGCTCGAGCTTAGCCTGCATGGCGGCCACGATAAGGGCGTAGTGTGCGCCCTTCTCGCGCGCGCGGTAAGGCATGCGCCGGCCCTCGAAGGTCACCCAATCGATGCGCATCTTGCGCATATTCGTCTCGGCCAAGTCGCCCGCGTTCTTGGCTGCGAATGCCGTCATTTGCGAGACAGCCTCGCGCGTATACTTCCACGTCACACCGGGAGCCTGCGCGCGCGCATCGTCCGGCCCTTCCGGATACAGCATCATCTGCCAGAATCCTTCCACGCTGGCGTAGCGCTTGCCCCGGAACGTGAATGGCGTAGCGGCGAAGTTGGACAGAATGCCCAATTCGTTGCGCTTCGAAAGGATCACTTCACCCGGACTGGCGGCTTGCGGCAGGATCTCCCAAAACGGCTTGCCTTCTTCTGGCGCGGGCGTCCACCATTCGGCTGGATATTTTCCGTTCACGTTTCCTCCGCGCTGCGCCAAAGCCACGGCGACCGGCAGCAGCGATCCGCAGACAATGGCCATGGCAATATATCGCATAATTAGCTCCGAAATCCCGTTTTAGCGCTAGAATACAAGCAGGAGTGGACCATGTCTACTATGTTAGTGTACGTGACTTATGGCTTCTCCTTCGCCCTCGCCCTGCTGATCGTTTACCTGTTTCATGCGTGCTGGTACTGGCATGTACTCAGCGTGTTGGCGGCCTTAGCCATAGGATTCTCGCCGCCTCTGCAGGGCTGGATTGGCCCGAGCCGGGACTTAGTGTACGGCGCCGTTATCCTGTTTCTGCTGGTGTGGGGAATTGCCGAGCCGTTCGTCCATCGTCATCACTGGCGCGCCGCGCACGGCGTGCACGGGCACGCCTGATTACTCATAGCGCAGCGCCACCATGGGATCGACCCGCGCGGCGGTGAAGGCCGGACGCAGCGCCGCCAGCACTGCCACAGCGGCAACTATGCCACTGGCGGCGATCGCCACCCAGGGATCCGTGGCTTTCACCCCGTAAAGAACGCTTTCCAGCAAATGGCGCGCGGCGAAGGCCATGGACCATCCCAAGGGGATGCCGATCGCGGCTTGCAGGGCTGCCCGCCGCAGCACTTGGCGGCGCAAATCGGCCCCGCGTGCTCCCAAGGCCACGCGCAGTCCGAACTCGCGCATGCGGCGGCTCACGGCATACGATGTCACGCCGAACAAGCCGGCCGCGGCCAGCACCAGTCCCAACAACGCCAGGGCGCCCGCCGCGCCGGACGTGACCGTTTGCAGTTTGTGAGCGCTGAACATGTGCTGCTGGAGGGTTTGCGTGACGGTGAGAACGAAAGCCGCATCCGTTTGCCGCGTACGCGTGCGGACCTGCGCGGCCAGCGTTTCCGGATCGTGACTGGTTTCCACAAAAAACGTAAGGTAAGACGTGGGCTTCTGGGCGAACGGGAAATAGAAGTACGGCTGGTTCTCCTCTCCCAGGTCAATGGTCGGTCCGTCTTCCACCACGCCCACGATCTGGCGATTGCGCTCATCCAGCCGAATCCACGCGCCCACCGGATTCCGGCCGCTGAAGTAGCGCCGCGCAAAACATTGGTTCACCATCACCACGGGCGTGGAGTCGTGCCCGTCCGCGGAACTGAAAGCGCGTCCCGCCAGCACGCGCGCGCCGGTGGTAGCGAAGTAGCTCGGGCTGACGCTGTTATAGAAGAACGATGTTTTGGGCTGCCCGGGCATTTCGAGCGGCACGGATGCGCCACCGCCTGAGCCGCTAAGCAGAGCGCGGCGTGCATACGCCACATGCCGCGTCCCCGGCAGAGCGGAGAGCTGCGAAACCAACGCGTCGGCTCGTACTTCGAATGGAAGCTCGCCATCCCAATAGCCGCGCACCAGCAGTGTCTGGCGGTCGGGGTCCATGGCGGGGCGGATGGCGGAGACGTTCCGCAAGCTGCGCCAAAGCAGCCCGGACGAGCAGGTGACTGCGGTGACGAAGGCCATCTGCCCGATCACCAGCACCGTCAGCCAGCGCGACGATCTTCCCCCGGCCGCACCCTGGATCGAAGGCATAATCCTGTGCCGCCAGGCGTCGCTCAAGGGAATCAGGGTGCCGATAAGAGCGACCAGCAGCAGGGCCAAGGCGCTGAACGTAAACACGCGCGCGTCCAGGCGGATGTAGGCATCCATATAGCTTTCGCCCGCGTAGAGCACGGCGGGCAGCAGGTCGATCAGCCAGGCGGCCAGCAGTAATCCGAGCGCCGTGCCCACTCCGCAAATGAGGAGCGCTTCGCTCGCATGCTGGCGCAACAACTGCGCCCGGCCCGCCCCCAGCGCCAGACGAATGCCGGTTTCGCGCCGCCGCGCTTCGTTATCCACCAGGCGCAGGTTGGCGAGATTGGCAGCCGCCACCAACAGCACCAGGAACAACGGCGACATCAGCAGTGCGGCGGTGAGAATTTTGAAATCGGAGAAGGGATCCACGCCAGCCGTGCGCCCTGGCTCCGGCTCGAGTCCGGCAGCATGCAGTTGATGAAGAATGCCGGTCATTTCGCGTTGCGCCTGCTCCGTCGCGATGCCACGCCGCAAGCGCCCCAGCCCTTCGAAACCCAGATCGCGTTTGAAGCCCAGCGAACCGAAGAAGGTTTGCGAGGGGACGAAGAGATCCACCACCAGGGCGCGGTGCGGTCCGGAGAATGCCGGCCGTAACACGCCGGCGATCCGCAGCGAAGCGCCACCAACGTTCAACGCGCTGCCGACGACCCGCTGATCGCCGCCGAGTTTCATCTTCCAGTAGTGATCGGTGATGACGACGATGCCATCGGTTCCCGCGCCGGCGTGGAACACATCGCCCGCCGCGGCCCGCACCCCCAGCAGATCGAAGTAATTGTCGGACACGCCCGCCGTGATGGGAAAATCGTCGCGATCCGCGAGACGGACTTTGGGTCCCATGCGGCATTCCGCCGCCAGACTGTCCCAGGAGCGGGCGCGGCTGGCGACGGCCTGGTATTCCGTCCAGGTTAGCTCCTGGTAGCGGTGTTCACGGTCAAGGACATAAACCTGGCGCAACTGGGCGGCCTCGCGCACGGGTAGATCGCGCAGCCAGCCGGCATCCAGCAGGCTAAAGGCGACGGTGCAAAATCCGATCGCCAAACCTAAAGAGACAATGGCCAAAACCGTGACCCCTGGCCGGCGGAACAACGCCCGGACCGCCATGCGCAAATCGCGAAGAAGGGCATCCATGACTTGGTGCAACTGGCAATTTGGAGGCCGGAATACAGCGTTTGATTTCACTATTTATTTAAGATTGCGCCGTCCGTTTTTGGGAAGCCGCGTGCGCTCCCGCTACAATGTCGTTTCATGCAGCGCCGCTCGGCTGTGCGCGATACGATCGAATACTGGATGGCGCTGGCGGTGGTTGGTTCGCTCCAGTGGACGCCGCTGCCGGTGGCGAATTGGCTGGCGCGGCGCTATGCGGGCCTTTTGGATCTGGCGCTGCCGCGCTTGCGGCGTGTGGCGTTGAGCAACCTGGCGATGGCCTTGCCGGAACTCGACCGCCGTGCCCACGAACGCATCGCCGACGGCGTGTTCCGCTCTATCGCGCGGCTGCTGGTGAGCTTCGCGCGCTTCCCCCGAATCCGGCGGGAGAATGTCGCGGATTGGATCCGCTACGAAGGTTTCGAGCATTTCGAAGAAGCCCAAAAACGCGGACGGGGCGTCTTGTTTGCGACCGCGCATCTGGGCAATTGGGAGTTGAGCGCGTTCGCGCATGCCTGGATGGCCGCGCCCATGAACGTGGTGATCCGCCCGTTGGACAATCCCAAGATCGACGCGCTGGTGGAGCGGCGGCGCACGCTATCGGGCAACCGGCTGATCGGCAAGAAGGAATACGCGCGCGGCATCCTGAAGGCGCTGGGCGATAACGAGGCGGTGGGCATCCTGATCGATCAGAATGCGTCGCTGGAGGAAGGCGCTTTCGTGGACTTCTTCGGCGTGCCGGCCTGCGCCGGGATAGGCTTCGCCAAGTTGGCGGCACATTCGGGCGCGGCGGTGATTCCAGGTTTCGCCTTGTGGATGGAAAGTGAGCGGCGTTACGTGCTGCGCTTCTATCCGCCGATTGAGATGACGGGCAACGCCGAAGCGGATACGCGCGCGGTGCACCGGCAACTGGAAGCGGTAATTCGCGAGTACCCGGACCAATGGTTGTGGATCCATCGGCGTTGGAAGACGCGGCCGCCGAGCGGGGACCGCTTGCTTACGCGCGCGGCTCAGTAACGGCTTCTGAGCCACGACCGTCAGGGAGTGGTGTACGCGAACTCCCGCAATTAGCTACTGGTGCGCGAGTTCCTCAAAAGTCGGGGACCGCTTGCTTACGCGCGCGGCTCAGTAGCAGGCCCGCGGATCAGTAGCAGGCCCGCGGATCAGTAGCGCGCGCTAGTGCGCCACGAACAGCACTTTCGAACGGATCAGCGACTCGACTTGCCGCCAGACGCGCGGATCGGATTCGATCTCGATGTGCGGCCGCATGAAGGTGCGCGCGTACCACGGGTAGCCTTTGCAGCTCACCGGATTGGCCGCGTAATCGAACTGAAAGTTGCCGAGGATTTCGGTGCGCGAGCCGTCGGCGGCGCGGATCTGGGTCTGGCCGCGGAGCAGGCCATGCCGTTGATAGAAATTGACCGCTTCGGCCACGTTTGACGGGATGGTTACGTCGTCCTCGCCGGGCTTGGCGATGCTATCCACTTGAATCGTGAGCCGCACCGGGATGCCTTCTCTGCCCAGGGTGCGCGCCAGGTTGACGGCTTCCGATGCGCCCCAACTGTGTCCGTAGATGGCGATGCGCGCTTGGCGCTTCTCGGCGGCTGAGAGCGTTCCATTGCCGTTCACGTCGAGCAGGTGCAGAATCTCGTGATGGGCCTGGCTGCTGTGGCGGTTTTCAAAAAGCTGGATGTGCACGCCGGTGGGATAATCGTGCTGCAAGCGGGCGGCGAGTTGCGTCTCCGAGTGCACCGGGTTATCGTGGCCGACCATGCCGCCCACGAATCCGATCACGATGGCGCCGGGCGGTTGGGCAACAGCGGAGTATCTTGCGGGCAGACAGGCCAGCAGGACCGCTAGAATTCGCGGCATTTAATTGGATTGTACCATCTGTCACAGCGTGGGGCAGGCTGGTAGCCCAGGCTTGTAGTCTGCGCGGGCCTCGCAGGCCTATCCCAGCCGGCTCTGTTTCGTAACCTAACGACCTTGGCCGCCCGCTCGTCTAGAAATCTGCACCAGGCGGCCGGCGGCCTGCGAGGCCGCCGCAGGCAGGGTGCCTGCCCCACTTGAATCCGGTATTCTTATAGGTATTAGCCATGAGACGCTGTGCACTCCTTCTCCTTTGTCTTTCATCCGTCACCCTCGCCCAACAGACCGGCGCGGTGGGCGATTGGCCGGATTGGCGCGGACCGGACCGCGACGGCATTTCCCGCGAAAAGAACCTGCCCGATAAATGGTCGCTCGATGGGCAGGGCCTGGCCTGGAAAGCGCCTTATGGCGGACGCTCTACTCCGGTTGTCCTGGGCGATCATCTGTATCTCGAAAACACGGCCGGCGCGCGCGAGACCGAGCAGGAGCGGCTCATGTGCTTCAATGCCGATACCGGCAAGCTGCTCTGGGAATATAAGTTCAACGTGTTTCAAAGCGACGTGCCGGCGCACCGCGTAGGGTGGGCTTCGCCCGTTGCCGATCCCGAAACCGGCAACGTCTATAGCTTCAGCGTGAATAACGTGGTGACGGCTCTTACCAAAGACGGGCAGAAGCTGTGGGAGCGATCCATCACCGAAGAATTTGTGCCGTTCACCACGCACGGCGGGCGGACGGTTTCGCCCATGATCGATGGCGACCTGGTGATCGTGAGCACGCCGACATCTACGTGGGGCACGCAAGCGAATCGCGCGCAACGTTTCATCGCCCTCGATAAACGTATGGGCGATATTGTATGGGTCAGTACACCCGGGGGACGGCCGTACGATACCAGTTACGGGCCGATGAATATCGCCACCATCGACGGCACGCGCCTGCTGCTGACGGGCGGAGCGGACGGCGCGGTGCTGGCCATGAAACCGCAAACCGGCGAGCCGGTCTTCAATCTGGTGGTCGCCAAGCGCGGGCTCAACACCGGCATCGTGCTCAACGGCAAATATGCCATCGCATCGCACGGCGATGAGAATCTGGATACCAACGAAATGGGCATGATCCTGGCTTTCGACGCCACGCGCAAAGGCAAGCTGGGCAAGGATGCCATCAAGTGGTCGGTGCCTGGATTTCTGGGCGGCTTTTCGTCGCCGGTGATCGATGGCGATCGTATTTACCAGGCCGACAATAACGGCAATCTGTTCGCCTTCGATATCGAAACCGGCCACGAGCTATGGAAGCAGACCATCGGCACGGTGCAGAAGGCTTCGGCGGTGTTTGCGGATGGCAAGATTTATATCGGAAGCGAGAGCGGCAAGTTCTACATCGTGCGGCCGCATGCGGACCGTTGCGAGATCTTGAGCGAGGTCGAACTGCCCCTCGCTGAAAATGGGATTGTCTCGCAGAAGATTCCGGAGCCGGTAGTGGCCGGGGCGGCGGTGGCGCGCGGGCGCGTGTACTTCGTTTCGAGCGATGAACTGTACGCCATCGGTCCGAAGAAGACAGCGGGGCATCCATGGACGCCGTTGGCGCAAATCATGGAGCCGGGGCAAGGCGACCCGGCTTGGGTGCAAGTGGAACCCACCGAGCTGGTGCTGAAGCCGGGCCAGACCATCGAATTGCACGCGCGGCTGTTCGATGCGCAGGGCCGCTTTCTGCGCGAAGACAAGTCGGCCACATGGTCGCTCGATCACCTGCACGGTACGGTTACCAATGGGAAGTTCGTGGTAGCCGGCGATCCGGCGGGCCAGGCGGGATTGATCAAGGCTACCGTCGGCAGCCTGACGGGCGAAGCGCGCGCGCGCGTGATTCCGCCCCTGCCGTGGAACGAGACGTTCGATTCCTACGCGGTGGGCACGCTGCCGCCGTATTGGGTGAGCGCGCAGGCCGGCCAATTTCAGGTGACGGAACTGGATGGCCAGAAGGTGCTCGAGAAGAAGCCTACCGAAACGCTTTTCAAGCGCATGCGCGTCTTCATGGGGCCGTCGGATTGGTCGAATTATACCGTCGAGGCCGACATCCGCATTCCCGAGAAGCGCCGCCAGATGGGCGATGCCGGCATCATCGCGCAGCGCTACACGCTGTTTGCATTCGGCAATAATCAGAAGATCGAAATGAACGCCTGGCAGCCGGAAGTCGGGCGGCGGGTTTCCGCGCCATTCGAGTTGAAGCCCGACACCTGGTATCGGCTGAAGCTGCGTGTGGAAAATACGCCCGACGGTAAGACGCGCATTCGCGGCAAGGCCTGGGCAGTGGCCGATCCCGAGCCGGATGCCTGGTTGATCGACCGCATCGATCCGATACCCAACTTAGAAGGCAGTCCCGGCCTATTTGCCGACGCGCAGTTCGGAGTGTATTTCGATAACTTTAAAGTGACCCCAAACCAATGAAACGCGCCATCCTGCTCGCACTCGTTTGTCTCCCGATTTCGCTATGGCTGCTGATCGCATCCGACCCTGGCACGGGCGATTGGCCCATGTGGGGCGGCACGCCCGACCGCAACATGCTGTCGTTCATGAAGGGCATTCCCACCACTTGGGACATTAAAACGAGGAAGAACGTGAAGTGGATGGCGGAACTCGGCTCGCAGAGCTACGGCAATCCCGTGGTGGCGGGCGGACAAGTCTACTGCGGCACCAACAATGAGCACCTTCCGCCGCGGAACCCGAAAGACGTCGGCGACCGCGGCGTGCTGCTGTGTTTCCGCGAATCGGACGGCAAATTTCTGTGGCAGCAAGCCAACGTAAAACTGGCGGCGGGACGCGCTCTCGATTGGCCGTTCCAGGGCGTGTGTTCCTCGCCGCTGGTGGAAGGCGACCGGCTGTACTACGTGACCAACCGCTGCGAGGTGATGTGCCTGGATACGCATGGCGACGGCCAGGGCGGACCGAAGATCATCTGGAAGTACGACATGATCGAGGAAGTGGGATCTTCGCCGCACAACATGTCGAACTCGTCGCCGGTGTCATACGGAAATCTGTTGTTCGCGGGCACGGCCAACGGGCAGGATGAAAGCCACGTGCATATTCCTTCGCCGCGCGCGCCTTCCATGGTCGCGCTCGATAAGAACACGGGCAAGAAGGTTTGGGAAGTGAATAACGTGGGCGACCGCATTCTGCATGGGCAGTGGTCGTCGCCCTCGGTCGGGAAGATCGGCGATACCGTGCAGGTGGTGATGGGCGAGGGCGATGGCTACGTGCGCGGATATGAAGCGGAGACCGGCAAGAAATTGTGGGAATTCGATCTGAATCCCAAGGATTCGGTGTGGCCCAAAACGCGCAACGAAGTGATCGCCACGCCGGTGATTTGGGAGAACAAGGTGTTCATCGCCAACGGACAGGATCCGGAGCATGGCGAAGGTATCGGGCACTTATACGCCATCGACGCCACCAAGCGCGGCGATATCACCCAGACCGGGCGCATCTGGCAATACGATAAGATTCGCCGCTCCATTTCGACGGCGGCGATTTATAACGGGCTGCTGTTCTACTCCGATTTCAGCGGCTTCCTGCATTGCCTGGATGTGAATACGGGCAAGGAGTATTGGACGCACGATCTGCTCTCCGCCGTGTGGGGATCGCCCATGGTGATCAACGGCAAGGTTTACCTGGGCGACGAAGACGGCGACGTGTATGTGATGGAGGCGGCCAAGGAAGAGAAGGTGATCTCGCAGATCAATATGGGCAGCTCGGTGTATGCCACGGCGGTGCCGGCGAATGGGACGCTGTTTATCATGAATCGCAATGAGCTGTGGGCGTTGACCGAGAAATAGTGGGGCAGGCTCGTAGCCTGCGGCGGCCTTGTAGGCCGCCATCTTGCGGGATTGTATGATCGGGATGACATTTGGGCGCTGAGTTAGATGCTGCGGAGGGGCGGCCTACGAGGCCGCCGCAGGCTACGAGCCTGCCCCACTTCGACCTCCGCACCCAGGTGCTTTTTGGGGAGGGGCGGTTTGGCGAACTCGGCGCTCTGGCCCGCGCATTAGGCTTTACCCGCACGCTCCTGGTCTCCGATCCAGGGCTGACCGTTACAGGTTATCCGGCGCAGGCCGCTTCTTTACTCTCCGAAGCCGCCATCCTGGTCCACGGCTTCCACGATTTCTCGCCGAATCCCGACACAGACATGGTGGAAGCGGGCCGCCTTTTCGCCGCGTCGCAAGGCATCGACTCGCTGGTGGCATTAGGCGGAGGCAGTTCGCTCGATTCCGCCAAGGGCATCAACTTCGTACTCACCAACGGCGGCAACATGCGCGACTATTGGGGCTTCGGCAAAGCCGCGCGGCCCATGCTGCCCATGATCGCGATCCCCACCACCGCCGGAACGGGCAGCGAAGCGCAGAGCTATGCGCTGATTTCGGACGCCGCTACGCACGTGAAGATGGCTTGCGGCGACCCCAAAGCGGCGTTCCGCGCGGCCATTCTCGATCCGCTGCTGACGCGCTCGCAGCCGCGCGAGGTGACCGCCACGGCGGGATACGATGCCATCTCGCACGCGGTCGAAAGCTACGTGACCACGCGGCGCACGCCGGCATCAATCGTGTTCGCGCGCGAGGCTTGGCGGCTGCTCTCCGCGAATTTCGAGCGGGTCCTGCGCGATGCGGAAGATTTGGAGGCGCGCGGCGCCATGCTGTTGGGCGCGCATTATGCCGGCATCGCCATCGAGAATTCCATGCTGGGCGCCACGCATGCCTGCGCGAATCCGCTGACCGCGCATTATGGCACGACGCATGGCGTGGCCATCGCCGCGCTGCTGCCGCATGTGGTGCGGTGGAATCGGGTGGCGGCTGCTGAGTTGTACCGCGATCTGGATGCCTATCTGGCCAATCGTCTGGCGGAGATGGTGGGCGCGGCCGGTTTGTGTGGACGGTTGCGAGATCTGGGTATTCCGAAAGAGGCGCTGCCCATGCTGGCCGAGGATGCGGCGGCGCAGTGGACCGGGCAATTCAATCCGCGCGCGTTCAATGTGGCGGCCGCGCTCGAGATCTATCAGTCAGCCTACTGAGGTGGGGCAGACCATCGTTTTTTGTGGTCTGCCGCTTTCGAACCTACCGGCAGACCACAAAAAACGATGGTCTGCCCGGGTCTGCCCCACTACTGCCGGTCGAAAATAACCGTCTGGTCCGCGGTCACCGCACCCGTCATGTGCCGCTTCAACGTGATCGTTTTGCCATCCGCCGACAGCGACCACCGGTCTTCGATATCCGCCGTCCGCAACGCGTGCACTTTGCTGTCGATCACCATGTCGCTGCCTTCCCAGCGGGCCGTGGCCGTCACCAGATTGCCGTTGACATGGTTGGTGCACGGCTTGCCGTCCAGCGTATAGATCATGTCGTAGGTGCTCTCGTCCCGGTGCCGCAGCTTCTGCGTGATGGTATCCTTCAGGTTCACGCCGTCCACGCTGATGCGGTCCAGCCGGCTTTCCGATACCGGTCCGGAAGGGAAATCGCTCCTGGCCGGATCCATTTTCCACACGCCGTTGAAATTCGGTTTGGGCTGAGCGGGCGCCATTCCACAGGCCATAATTAAGGGCAACACCATTCGTTTCGCGAAGTAGCCGTCCACGTTGACCCCTACTGCTTCTCGAATACCATCTTCATCTCGAAGTCCGCGCCATCGGCGGACACCTGCCGCACCACGATCATGGTCTTTCCGCCATCGGCCAGCGACCACCGGTCCTTGGCGATAAAATCGTTTCCGTCGAACGACCCTTTGGTTTCGCCCACCAAGTCCTCGCCTTCCCACTTGAGCGTGGTCTTGAATTCGTTGTCGCCCATGTGGTTGACGGACTCCTTGCCATCGGTCGAGTAGACCATGTCTGAAGTGACATCGCCGGTTCCGCCCACCTGCACGTACTTCACTTTGATGGCGGGTTCCTGATGCACGATCGTTTCCACCACGCTATCGGGCGCCGGCGCCGCGCCGAAATCGCTCTTGGCGAGATTTACCTTCCAAGTCCCCGTGAAATCGGATTTGGCCTGCGCTCCAGCCAGCCCCAAGGCCAGCAGAGCCAGCATCGTCAACAAAAATCTGCCCGTTAATTTACGCATGAAACCGTCTCCTATTGTTTGGCGAAAACTTCCTTCACATCCGTCTCGCCCATGGAACTGCTCAGGTGCCGCGTGATGGTGAAGGTCTTGCCATCGCTCGACAGGCTCCAGCGGTCCTTCGATGTGTAGTCGTTTCCGCCGAACGATCCCTTGGTATCGAATACCAAATCGTTGCCATCCCACTTCAGCGTGCTCTTGGCTTCGTTTTCGCCGATGTGATTCACGCATTCCGCGCCATCGGTGGTGTAGACCAGATCCGCGTTGAAATCGCCAAAGCCGCCGGTCTGCGCCACGTTCACTTTCAGGCTGGGATCCTGGTGCACGATTTTGTCCGTCAGGCTGTCCGGTGCCGGCAACTGGCCGAAATCGCTCTTGGATGCGTCCAGCTTCCAAGTCCCCGTGAAATCGCTCTTAGCCTGGGCCTGGACGAGTCCGAGGACCCCGATGAAAATGCCGATGGAAAACAATCTGGCAGCTTGCTTGGTCGTAGATCGCATGTGAAAACCCTCTTTGGGAGATGTTAGCAAGAAGACAACGGACCGTGCACTCCCTAATCCGCCACAACCGCTCCCTGACGGTCGCGGCTCGGTCCGCGTCGACTTCACACGACTTGACCGAGGCACGACGTCGCTCCTACTGAGCCGCGACGCACCTGTTACTGAGCCGCGACGCGCCTGTTACTGAGCCGCGACCGTGAGGGAGCGGTTTCCCGCCTCAACCATCCCATCCGCCACCTGTTACAATCTCCGGCAAATGCACTCGTCGCGGCGTGTGTTCCTGGGGGCGGTCACGGCGGCGTCCTATGCGCGGCTGTTGGGCGCCAACGATCGCATCCAAGTGGGCTTCATCGGCTACGGCTTGATCGGCCGCCAGCATGTCCACGATTTCAAAAATCAAAAAGACGCCGACCTGGCCGCCATGTGCGAAGTCTGCCAACCGCGCCTGGAAGAGGGCCTCGCGGCGTGTGGACCCGGCGCCAAACCCTATCGCGATTTTCGAAAACTGCTGGACGATAAAGATATTCAAGCCGTGGTGGTGTGTACGCCCGATCACTGGCACGCATTGCTCACCATCATGGCCTGCGCGGCGGGCAAAGATGTCTACGTCGAAAAGCCGCTCACCCTGTTCGTGAAAGAAGGCCGCTGGATGACCACCGCTGCACGCCGCTACCAGCGCATCGTGCAAACGGGCACCCAGCAACGCTCCGGACCGCATTATCAGAAGGCCCGCGAACTGGTGCAAGCGGGCTATTTCGGCAAGCTGCTGAGCGCGCACATGGGCGCCTACCGCAATGTGATGCCCGGATTCGGCAACCCGCCGGATGGCCCGCCGCCTCCGGATCTCGATTACGACATGTGGCTGGGCCCCGCGCCCAAGCGTCCCTACAATCCGCATCGCGCGCTGTACCATTTCCGCTGGTTCTGGGATTACTCGGGCGGCCAGATGACCAACCTGGGCGCGCACAATATCGACATTGTGCAATGGTATCTGGGCGCAAAAGGTCCCACGGCCGTCTCCTCCAGCGGCGGACGCTTCGCCTTGCAGGATAACGGCGAAACACCCGACACCCAGGAGGCCATCTTCGAGTATCCGGGTTTTACGGCGACGCATGGTATTCGCGAGGCCAGCGCCGGACGCCGCGCCGGCTACGGCCTGGAATTCTTCGGAACCAAAGGCAGCATGACCGTTTCGCGCGGCGGATACGAAGTGATTCCCGATATGAAGATCGACCCGGCCAACGCCATTCCGGTTTTCGAAGGCGAGCCCACGGGCGGTCCGCAGCATTCCGCGACCAGGCCTGAGCCTTGGGTGGAGGCGCGTAAAGAGCCGGGATCGTCGCCGCAGCAGTTCGACCTGCACGCGCGCAATTTTCTGGATTGCATCAAGAGCCGCGAGTTGCCGATTTCGGATGTGGAAGGCGGGCATCGCACGGCGGTGGCCTGCCACCTGGCGAATATCTCGCTGCGGCTGGGGCGGAAGATCCGCTGGGATGCGGAGAACGAAGAAATCGTCGGCGACCGCGAGGCGTCGGCCATGCTGGAGCGGCCGTATCGCCAGCCCTGGGACGATGTGCTGGCGAGCCTGCATTTATGAATCGCAGAACTTTTCTGGAGGTGGCGGCGGGAGCGGCAGCCGCCGGAGCATTGGCCGGCCAGACGCGGCTGACGATGGGCATCGCGGTTACCTGTTACTTGAGCTACGCGCGGCCCAAGGATAATCTCGAGTTTCTGGAGCATGCCAACGCGCTCGGCGCGGGCGGCATCCAGATGCCTTTGACTTCGCGCGATCCCGCATACATCCGCAAACTGCGGGCGCGCACGGAAGCTCTGGGGATGTATTTCGAAGCCATCGCCGCCCTGCCCGCAATAAACGATCCGGCGGCATTCGAGAGCACCGTGGCGGCGGCCAAGGAAGCCGGAGCGCTGGTGGTGCGCGTGAACTGCCTGCCGGGACGGCGCTACGAAAACTTCACCAACCTGGCGGATTGGCGCGCGGCCGTGGCGCAGGCCCACCAGCGCATCGACCTCGCGCTGCGCATCGTGGAGCGGAGGCAGTTGCCGCTGGCCATCGAGAACCATAAGGATTTCACAGCCGACGAGATGGCCGCGCTGATGAAATCGAAATCCAGCCGCTGGCTGGGCGTGTGCCTGGATACCGGAAACAACATTTCGCTGCTGGACGATCCCATGGTGCTGGTGGAAACGCTGGCGCCCTACGCGCTCACCACGCACATCAAGGATATGGGCGTTGTGCCGTACGCGGACGGCTTTCTGCTCTCGGAGATGCCGCTAGGCGCGGGCATGCTCGATATGCGGCGGATCGTGGATACCATCCACCGCGCGCGGCCGCAGGCCAAGCTGACGCTCGAAACCATCACGCGCGATCCGCTGAAGGTGCCGTGCCTGACGGATTTCTATTGGGCCACGTTTCCGGATCGCAACGGGCTGGCGCTGGCGCGCACGCTGCGCATGGTGCATGTGAACGGGACGCGCGAGCTGCCCGTGGTCGGCGATCTCGCGCGCGAAGTGCAATTGCGCATCGAAGAAGAGAACGTGACGAAGAGCCTCCAGTACGCGCGCGTCAATTTCGCATGATTTACCGAGCCGCGACATTACCGAGCCGCGACATTACCGAACCGCGACATTACCGAGCCGCGACCGTGAGGGAGCGGTCCTGGCCACTCTTTAGTTGAGACCGTGAGCTTACCCTTGCTCCTCCCAGACCCGACAGAAGTCGTGACTTTTGATCTGGCCGGGGCGCGGCGTGAGGCGCTGCACGAGAGACTCAGCCCCCAGCCCCTAACCCCCAGTCCCTAGCCCCTAACCCCCAACCCCAGGCCCCCATCCCCGCGGGCGAAGTGAGCTTATAATCTGAGCATGTACTTCGAGCAGTTCTACCTCGGCTGCCTGGCCCACGCCTCCTACATGCTGGGTTCCGAAGGCATCGCCGCCGTCATCGATCCCCAGCGCGACGTCGAAATCTACCTCGACGCCGCCCGCCAGAACCACCTCCAGATCCAACACGTCATCGAAACCCATCTGCATGCCGACTTCGTCTCCGGCCACCGCGAGTTGGCCGCCCGCACCGGCGCCCAAATCTACGTGGGCGCCCGCGCCGCAGCCCGGTTCCCGCACGTCCCCGTCCACGATGGCCACCAAATCTCCTTCGGCCAATGCCGCCTGCGCTTCCTCGAAACTCCCGGCCATACGCTCGAGAGCCTCTGCGTCGTGGTCGCCGATCTCGACCGCTCGCCGAGCCCCTACGCCGTGCTCACCGGCGACACGCTCTTCATCGGCGATGTCGGCCGCCCCGATCTCGCGCCCGATCACACCCCCCAACAGCTCGCCGCCCTGCTCTACGATAGCCTCCACCAGAAGCTGCTCACCCTGCCCGACGACGTGCGCGTCTATCCCGCACATGGCGCCGGCTCCCTCTGCGGACGCCAGATGAGCAGCGAGCGCTCCTCCACCATCGGCCAGCAGCGCCTCACCAATTACGCGCTGCGCGCCGCCACTCGCGACGAATTCGTCCGCCTGCTCACCGATGCGCTGCCCGAGCGGCCCGGTTACTTCGCGCACGATGCCGAAATCAATCGTACCGGAGCCGCCGCGCTCGACGATCTGCCGCCGCTCGCCGAACTCAGCCCCACTGCGGCCGCCGGCATCATGCAATCCGGAGCCATCGCGCTCGACACCCGTCCCGACGCGCAATTCGCCGCCGCCCACGTTCCCGGCTCCATCAATATCCCGCTCTCCGGACAGTTCGCCTCCTGGGCCGGCACCCTGCTGGGTCTCGAAACCGATCTGCTCCTGATCGCCGAAAATCCCGATCGCGCCGCCGAATCGCGCCTGCGCCTCGCGCGCGTGGGCATCGAGCGCGTCGCCGGATATGTCGCGGGCGGCCTCCCAGCCTGGATCACCGCCGGCCAGCCGGTCGCGCGCCTGACGCACATCACCGTCGAAGATCTCGCCCGCCTGCATCGCGAGAATCCCGCCCTGCAAATCGCCGACGTCCGCCGCCCCGCCGAATGGGACGATGCGCATATCGAAGGCGCCGTTTTGCTGCCGCTCAACCGCCTGGCAACCTCGCTCACCCAACTGGACCCCGCCCGCCCCGTCGCCGTCCATTGCAAGAGCGGTTATCGCAGCGCCATCGCCGCCAGCCTGCTGCTCCGCGCCGGATTCCCGCAGGTCCTCAACGTCACCGGAGGCTTCGACGCCTGGCAAAGCGCCGGAATGCCCGCCGCACAGGTTGCCGTCGCGTGATCCCATCGCATACCTCCGCCGCCATGCTCGCCGCGCCTCGTGGCGCCGTCGCGGTCGCCTCCGTCCCCATCAACCAGCCCGGCACCGGCGAGGTGCTCCTCCGTATGGAAGCTTGCGGAATCTGCCATTCCGACCTCTTCGTATCTTCCCTGGAAAAACTTCCGCTCCTGCCGCTGACCCTGGGCCACGAAGGCATCGGCCGCGTGGAAGCTCTCGGCGCGGGCGTCACCACCCTCGCGCCAGGCGACCGCGTAGGCCTCACCTTCCTCGCCTCCACCTGTGGCGTCTGCGACCAATGCCGCGGCGCCCGCGAGCGCTTCTGCCCCCGCCAACTCAATTTCGGATACACCGTGCATGGCGCGCTCTCGCAATACGCCGTGGTACCCGCGCCCTTGCTGTTCCGCGTGCCGGATTCGCTTTCCGCCGCCCAAGCCGCGCCCTTATGCTGCGCCGGCTGGACCGCCTACGGTGCGCTGCGCGAAGCCGGATTGCGCCCCGGCCAGTCCGTCGCCCTGTTCGGCATGGGCGGATTGGGCCACCTCGCTATCCAGTACGCGCGGCATCTCGGCCTGCGCGTGGCCGCCGCGGATGTCTCCGAAAGCAAGCTTGAAATGGCGCGCACGCTCGGCGCGGACCTGGCCTTGCCTGCCGAAAACGCCGGCCGCACGCTCCAGAAACAGTGGGGCGGCGCCGACGCAGCCATCGTCCTCACCGGCTCGCCCATCGCCATCCAACAGGCTTTCCGCTCTCTCAAACGCGGCGGAATTCTGATTACATGCGGCCTTTCGACCAATCAATACGAATTACCGATCGTGGATATCGTGCTGAAGGGACTCTCTATCCGGGGAAGTTACTTGGGCACCCGTGCCGATCTGGAGGAAGTCTTCCGCCTGGCCGACTCCGGCATAGGCCAAGCCCATATCGAGGAACACCCGCTCGACGAAACACCCGCCTTGCTCGAGAAAATGCGCCAGGGCGCAATCCTGGGCCGCGCCGTAATCGTCTTCTGAGTAGGACAGGCCTCCTGGCCTGTCCATGCCTCGTAGGGCGCCCGTGGCTAGTGTCGAGCCGCGGTGTGCTTAGGCACGGAGTGGCTCCTGACGCCTTTTCCGCGCTTAACCCGTTTATAACTATACTTCTTAAACTTATGTGTCTTGTACTTGTACTTGGTTGCCGCCACCGCCGGCGTCTGCACAGGCAGCCACAAACCCGCGCCGATCATCAAAGCCGGAAGCAAAAATCGCAGTCGCATCAAATCTATTCTATTGCGCATTCGCGGTAAACGACAAGTACATCATTAGAAAACATCCCGCCGTGATCGCCACGCATACCCCCGCCGCCACCCGCCACATGCGTTCGCTCCACGCCTGCGCGATGCGCGGCGTGCCCGCCACATACGCCACCGCGAATCCCGCCGCCAGTCCGCCGATGTGCGCCGCGTTGTCGATGTGCAATCCCGGCAATACCCCCAAAATCAAAATGTAAACCGCCCACCGCACGTACATCCCGCGCAACGCCGCACCTTCCGCCGTATGCCGGTTCCGCATCCCCAGCGCGATCATCGCCCCCAACAATCCCATGATCCCCGCCGACGCCCCCACCGAGATCGCGTCCGTCCAGAACGTGCTCAGCAAAAATCCGAACACCGTGCCCAGAAAATAAATCACGATCAGGCGGCTGGCCCCAAATACATCCTCCACCTGCGCGCCCAGATCGAACAGCACCCACGAATTCATGCCGATATGCAGCAGCCCGCCGTGCAGAAAACCCGCCGTCACCAGCCGCCACCACTGCCCGTATCCCAGAATCGCCAGCCGGTACTTCGCGCCGAATTCGAACAGCGTGCGGCCGTCCACGCTCATCAGGCCGCCGCCATTCTGCGCGCTGAAAACCACCGTCGCCAGATACAGCCCGCAGTTGATGGTCAGGATCATCATGGTCACGAACCGGGCGTGCGGAATGAATCCGCCCATGATCGCGCCTGGACTGCGTACGTCCACCGCGCGCGGCGCAACGCGCTCGTTGCAATAAGGGCAAACCTTGTCACGATTAGTGATGAACGCCCGGCAGTTCGGGCACATGCGGCGCGAGTCCATGACCCCCTCATTGTCCCATGCTACTTGTGGGGCAGGCTCGTAGCCTGGATAGCGTCGGGATAAACCGGCGTGAAGTAGTGAATGACAGAGTCATACAGGAAAGGAGTAGCGAACCATCCTGACCCCGAGCCATGTGAGGGCGGCGGCAACGACGCACTTGAAGCGTTGGCCTGGGGCATATGTGGGCTGGGTATCCCTGAAGTTGATGAGCTCCGAAATTGCCAAAATCATGGGCGCCGACGGTGTCAGGCTAACCGGAAGGCAACACGGCAGCGTGCGTAAACAGCGCGAGCACGTTGCGGCCCTGCGGAGTCGTAGACCCCACGCACGCATAGAAACTTCACGCGCGAGAACCGAGAGACCCCGTGGCTTTCCGCCGCCGGTAGAGGGCGGAACGCTGGGAGAAAGCGATGAGCGATAAGACCCAGATGCACGGCGGCGGGGAGTCGCACAGCGGCGTAGTACCGACGAAGCGGTCGAACGCAGGCCAGGGAGGGCCGAAGGAGATCGCGGAGGGAAGGCCGCTGACCGAGGAGAATGCGGAAGAGCCTAACCCGTACCGGATGCAAGGCCGGGAAAGCGGGCCAAGCGGGCTGGACCGTGTACGTCAAGCAGCGCAGAAGGACAAGCAGTTGCGGTTCACCGCCCTGCTGCATCACGTCACTATCGACCTGCTCCGCAGCAGCTACTACGACCTGCAAAGGCAAGCGGCGGCGGGAGTGGACGGGGTGACGTGGCAAGCCTACGGGGACGAACTGGAGGAGCGGCTCGCCGACCTCCATGGACGCATCCATCGCGGGGCCTATCGCGCGCAACCGTCGCGGAGAGTCTGGATCGACAAAGCCGATGGGCGGAAACGGCCATTGGGCATCGCCGCCCTGGAAGACAAAATCGCCCAGGCAGCGGTGGTCGCGGTTCTCAATCCGATCTGGGAAGAGGACTTTCTGGGCATTTCGTACGGGTTCCGGCCGGGGCGCAAGCAGCACGACGCACTAGACGCGCTCTACGTCGGGATCACCAGCAAGAAGGTGAACTACGTTCTGGACTTAGACATCCGGTCGTTTTTCGACAAAGTCGAACACGCTCAGATGGAAAAGTTCGTACGGCATCGGATAGGAGATGAACGGCTCGTCCGCTTGATCCTGAAATGGTTGAAGGCGGGCGTGATGGAGGACGGACAGTGGTACGAGACGAAGGAAGGGACCCCACAAGGGGCGGTGATTTCGCCGTTGCTAGCCAATCTCTACCTGCATTACGTGCTCGATCTGTGGGTGCAGGCATGGCGGAAGAAGGTGGCGCACGGCGACATGATCGCGGTGCGGTACGCGGACGACGTGGTGTTCGGATTCCAGGACCGGGAAGAGGCCGAAAAGTTTCTGGCGCAATTGCGGGAACGCGTGCGGAAGTTCGGGCTGGAATTGCATCCGGAGAAGACGCGCCTGATCGAATTTGGGCGCTATGCCGCTGAACGGCGGGCGAAGCGTGGGGAAGGGAAGCCGGAAACCTTCAACTTTTTGGGTTTCACTCACATCTGTGGGAAGAATCACGCGACGGGGTACTTCATGGTGCTGCGGAAGACGATCGGCAAACGGATGGCCGCCAAGCTGAAGAAGATTCGGCAACAGCTCCGCCAACGCTTGCATGCGCGGGTTCCGGACACGACGGGGTGGCTGCAATCGGTGGTTCGCGGATATTTCCGATATCACGCCGTGCCGCGCAACGAGGAACGACTGAAAGCGTTCCGGCACGAAGTGCTACGCATGTGGTGGTGGCAGCTTCGGCGGCGGAGTCAAAGAACCCGCTGGACCTGGAACAAATTTTGGGAGAAACTCGGGTGCCTCATCCCGGACGTCGAAATTCTGCATCCGTATCCTGACGTTCGCTTTGCGTGGCAGCACATCCAAGGTAAGAACCGTGTGCGTTAGGAGCGCTCGCACGGATCTGTGCGGGGGGTGCCGGGCAACCGGCATCCCTACCGCGACCGCGGGCCTCGTAGGCCCGCTCTTCCGGCCAGCGAAGCGCGGCCGCGGGCGGCGAAACAGTCCATCCTAAGCCTGCCCGCCTACGGCCATACCCATCACGACGGACACTGGGGCTTCTGCTCCACCGCGACGGATGTGTGGGGAAACGGCCTGCTGGAAATTTCTAAACCGGCGAATGGCCAAACGCGACTAAGTGGGGCAGACCTGGGCAGACCATCGTTTTTTGTGGTCTGCCGATTTTTCATTATCTTCGCCGCCCCGCCCGAAGCCCTACTCCTCCTCGCCGCCCTCCACCCCCGCCGCCACCGCCGGCGCCTCCGCCGGAGCGGACGCCGCAGCCGCCGGCTTATCCTTCGTGTCCGGAGCCACCGGCTTCCGCACATCGTAGAATTGCACCCGGCAATACCGGCAATGATACAGGTCCGCGCCCCACAAAAACTGTAAGTAATTGATGGGACCCTTCAGCATCTTATCGATCTTGTCGCGCGTCGACAGGTGCGTCAGCCGGTACGTCCCACAGCGTGGACAGCGCGGATAATCGCCCAAATAAAGGGCGTACCATCGCGGCTCGGGCTTGCGCGTATGGCACTGCCGGCATTCATGCATCGCCACGTACAGCAGCTTTTCGCCGAAAGTTCGATGTACGCGCCGCAACCTTCCTTGGCAAGTCGGACAGTGAAGCACTTCGATCCATTGTATATCACGTGGGGCAGGCACTCTGCGCCTTCCGAGCCGCGCGCGTCAGCAAGCGGTATCCGAGCCGCGCGCCTCAGGCCGCCTTCCGACCCGCGCCTCAGGCCGCCTTCCGAGCCGCGCGCGTCAGCAAGCGGTTTCCGGCTACCGAGTAACCTCCAAGACTCTTCTAATCGGTTTTTCACTGCTGCGGATTTCAAACCGGAACTCGGCGGCCGGCGGCGAACTGCCGGCCCGCAGCGATAGGGAGACAGTCGGCGGCGAAGTCAGAGAGCCGCCTTCCGGAAGCGTGCCCGCGTCAATCGCCAACATAAAATCGCCTTCCCGCACGTTGTAGAACGCAAACCCTCCATCCGCGCGGGTAATGGTGTAGCGGCCACCCGGTATCAGGCGCATGACGATGCCGTCCAGCGGCGCGCCCGCCGGCCCGCTCACCTTGCCGCCAAAGGCCATCAGCGGCAGCACCTCGAAGTCGGCGCGCGCCGCGTGGCGCGGCTGCACCGCCACGCGCACCTTCGGCACCTCGCCCGGATCGAAATCCGCCGGCAACTCCGCCAGCCACAACGCCACCTCATGCTCGCCCTCCGGCACGTTGTCGAACACGTAGCGTCCATCTTCGCCGCTCACCGCGGTTCGCCCTCCATCCAGACTCACCGGTATTCCCCCCACGTTCCGCGAGCCTTCCAGCGCCTTCACCTGCACCACGCCTTCCACGGTCCCCGTCAACATTGCCGCGTGCACCATGTTGGGATCCGGATTCTCTGCCGGTAAGCCGGCGCCCCAGCGGATCTGCTTCGACAGGCGAAAATAAAAACTCCACTGCCCGGTGGCGCTCAGGCTGGCGCCCACCGGGCTGAGGCCCCCCAGAGCCGGACCATTTTGCAGTAGAAAGATGTTTTCCGGATTCAGCGTCAGGTTCAGCGAATTGCGAAACATCTCCGTCTGCAGATTCCAGCCCCGCGCCACACGCCAGGCCAAACCCAGCACGGAAGTGCGGTACGCGTTGGTTGAGAATAGCGTCTGATTCGCCAGATCGTTGCCCACCTCCACGTTGCCGTAAGCCGAGAAGCGTCCCAGATTGAATTGTGCCAGGCCCCGGAAAAAAATGGAATCCCGCTGGCCGGCTCCCAGAATCTGCTGGTCTCGCAGCGCGCCGCCGAGGGAAAAATGCTTGGTCTGGAAGCTATCGCCGACTTCCCACGACCGCTGCAGTTGCGGGTTGCCGGGTGTCTCCAGCCGGATCTCCCGCCATTCAACCTGCAAAGTGTGCCGCCGCACCGCCTTGGACATAATCGCGTCGATCTGCCGGTTGTTGGATGCCACCGCATCCTGGCCGCCGCCCTGCTCGGAAAAGCGCACTGTCGAGAGCGTCGCCGAAGCCGTAAAATCTCCCGGCAGCCACCCTGAAAAGCCCGCGGACGTGCCCGCGCTTGTCAGAAATGGCAGGCTCGCATTGTGCTCCAGGTTGTTGTGGTAAAGATCCGCCGACCCCTGGAATTCCAACCTTTTTATCGGGCGCCAGCGTCCCTCGGCAAATGGCCCCTGGCGATCGCCTGCGAAGTATCCCGCCAGGGGAAAGTACAGAATGCCTTCGCGGGCGTAGTCGGTCTTAAAGGAAAACGCCGTGTCTTCCCAGGCAAGCCCGGCCAGCGTCGACGTAATCGCCGGCCCGGCTACGGCCCCCGGACGTGAACCCTCTGCGTAAACCTTCAGCCGCTTCACCGGCGTATATAGCCCTTCCACAGCCAGCGTTCGCACCAGGGGCGCCGCGCGGCCCTGCGGAAACAGGTAGGGATTGTCCAGCATGTCTTGTGGGTTGGCTGAGAACTGCATCGCGCGCGCGCCCACCTGCAGATGCGGCCAGAGTTGGCGCCTTACCGAAGCGCCCAGTACCTTCTGCGGCGTCACCATGCGATACGCCACACGCAGTCCCGCGGTCAGCGTCTCGTCGCCCACAAAAAACGTGTATTGGCTATCTCCGTGCGCCGCCTGCACTTTGAAGCCGCGCCCTTCGATTTCCGGGACGAAGATGTTGTTAAAGGGGAACTCCACCAGGAAAGCGGGCGTGTGGAAATCCCCGCCGGTGAGGGTCCAGTATTGCGCCAGCCAAGGCGCGCCGCGCAACTCCAGGAAATTTTCACCGGTCTCAAAGTGGTTCTGGCTGGCGTAGCCCGCGAACTCGCCCGACAGCAAGCCTAACCCCGGTGCCAACTCCTGGAAGTGGAACGTCGCGCCCGTGATGTCCAGGAGCGGCTGCGCGGCGCCGCCCATGTAAGCCCCCTGGAAGGCCAGGTCGCCTTCCCCACCCGCCTGCGCGAAGGCCGGCTCGCTCTGGCCGAAAGCCACGGCCAGGGCTGCGGGCAGCACTGCCAGCCAAACCCGCCCGCCGCTACGGATTGGGCTTAGTGGCCACGACAAGTGCAGTAGCCTCCTGGATTTCGTTGTCGCCCAAGTCTACCCGCGCTCGCAAAGTGTAGTGACCCAGGCCGGCGGCCAGCTTCAGCGGAAACACGAAGTTCTGATCGCGTTTCGGCAATACCGGCAAAGGAACAAAATGGACGCTCTCCACCAGGGTTCCATCCGCCGCCAATACGTCCAGATCGCCGACGGGACGAAAGTGCATCAGGCTCCAGTTGTGGATCGTCACCACCGCGCGCCAGCCGGAATCCTGGGGGTCGGACAGGTACTCCAATTTCAGATCTTTGATCGCGCCTTCCGGCGCCGGGTGCCCCACCACCACGTAAATCGCCCCCACGATCTGCACGGCCGTGCGCAATCCGATGGCCTTCGCTTCCCCCGCCCGGGGTACCGTCGTGAATCCGATGGCGCAATGGTAGCTGCGGCCCCCCGCTGCCGCCGGTACGCGCACCGTGTAGCGTACCGGAATCTGCGCCTTCCCGTTCAACTCGATCTCCATGGGATTGGCCGACAGCCACTGCCGGCACGAGAATTCCGACTCCTGTGGGTAGTCCCGCCCGAACTGTGGAGTAGCCGTCGTGTCGAGGTAAAAATCGAGCGTCTCGGCCACCACCCGCACCGGCTCTGAACCGCTGTTGGCCAGCGTCAGAACGCCCGAATGCGCCGCGCCGGGCGCCAGGTTGAGTTCCTCCCGCATGGGCGCAAGTCCCAGCCCGACCTGCGCCGAAGCGCCCCCGGCCAGCGCCATGGCGGCGATCAGCGAGCTTATGGGACCGTAGCGGTGTATGAAAGTGAAAGTGAACATGATGGGCTCATTTCTGCAATATATTTCCAGTTGTCGGCCAGCGTGAAATTGATGGTTACTCCATAACTGTACGTGAGTAGGGCCTGGCTTCCGCCGGCCACCGTCTGCGCCGATGTCGAAAGGGCGAATGGCTGACTGCATGTCCCAGAGCCGCCGATGCTGGTGGTGACGGAGGCGCACGATACCGTTATGGCCGAGATTGGAACCGTCGGACAGTCACTGAAACTTGAAGAGGCGGCCTGCACCGTCAGGTTCCAGTTTCCTTGGGCAAAATCCAGGTTCTGCCAGCTTACCGAAGCCGTGGAGCTGCCCGCATCCACGGGGGCCAGTGTGGGGTTTGTGGCGCTGAACGTGATGGTGGCCGGGCTCACGGTGAGAGTCAAGCCGGCTGCCGGAATGACTGCCGCGGTGCCCGGCTTGCGTGGACGATTGGGCAGCTCGGGGGACACCGGACGTACAATCGCCGGTGGCCCCGCCGCTGCGAACAACATCGTGATGGATAGCCATGCCCCCATCGGCTTTGCTTAGACCGCGCCGATCGTGAACGTGGCCGTCGCCGTATACGTGCCGGTGGCGTAAGCCGGGTCGTCCGTCAAGGACCAGGCCACCGAAGCGGAATTGCCCGCCTTGACCGAATTGGCGCCCGGTCCCCAGGTTCCAAACGCAGTCGCGGCGGAGATGCTGGCCGTTTGCGAACCCGTGCAGGCTGTGCCCGGTGTACTCACCGTGCACGTGTAGGTCAGCAAGTCGCCCGAAGATGGCGGAGTTCCTACCGACGGACCGCCGGCGCCCGCGAAATCGGTCGTGATTTTGAGTGTGAGCGTACCCGACCCGCTCGTTTTGGTGGTCCGGATGAAGTACGTGAGGGTGGTTGTTCCGGTGAATGGGTTACCAAAAGTTGTGCTGGTGGTGGCCAATGATGTAGTTCCGTTGGTCACGGTCAAGGCCGCCTCCGGACCAACTACTACCGAGAGTGTAGTGGTGCCCGTGCTTTGCGCCTGGGCCAGGCCGGCCAACGCCAGCAGGCCACCGGCAATTATCGTTGCGTATCGTCTCATGCTTGTCTCTTCTCCTTGTTATGTCGCACTGATTGTAAATGTCACTTTTGCCGAATAGGTGCCTGTCGCGTAAGCCGGACTATCGGTGAGCGTGAACGAAAGATTCACCGAGTTTGGATTCTGGCTGCTGCAAGATCCTCCCCCGCCCGTGCAGGCCGAAGCCGGCAGGGTCAGCACAGGGGTTTGAACTGTTGTCGATGCTGTTTGAGAGCCGCTGCATGCGGTTCCCAGGGTCGCGCCGCTGCACGTGTAGGTCAGCGCGCCGCTGGCGGCCGAAGGACCCCCCGCGGGACTGAAATCGCTGGAGACATTCAGGGTGATGCTGCCGCCGCCAACCGGCGTGGTGCGCGCCTGATAGCTCACCGTCAGTCCGCCCTTGAACGGTTGGAACGTGGTGGCCCCGGAAGTGAGACTTGCCGAAGCCGGCGCCGTGACGCTGCCCACCGGACTAATCGTGGCGGTCAGACTCTGGCTCGCAGTGCCCGTGCTGCCGCTGGCCGGGATCATTACCAGCGTCAGCAGGCACACGAATGGCGCGGTCCACTCCAATACTATCTTCATTGTTACCCACCTGCATATTCTCAAAAAGAATAAAAGGTCTGCAAGTCCACTAAAGTGATTACTACCAACTGCATGCAGGCAATACTGTCCAAGGATGTCGAATTGTGGGGCAGGCTCGTAGCCTGCGGCGGCCTCGTAGGCCCCCCCGCCGAAGGCGGAAAACACACCCCCGGGAGCTTGCCACGCTGACCGGACGGAAGGAGGCTAGCCTTTCGCGCACTCTAAAACGCTTTGCCGAACTGGGTGTTGTGTCCTTGGTGCATATCGAGATCGGCCTCACGGGTCGCCACAGCGCTGTAGCCGTGCACGCCCAGCGCTGATGCCGGACAGTTTCGACTCGGCGAAGCTGAACATGTGTTCGAAAACCAAGGAGCCAGCGTCGCCTCGCTCCGGCGGTGTTAGCATCGCCGGAATCCCCAAACCGCCGCCCTGTCCCCGCCCCCGGCCCCCCCCCCGGTGTTTCAGCCGGCGCTGTGATTGCCACCGCGGCGACGGTATTCGCCACTTGGCTTCCGCGCTGCCAAGCCAGGCAGCCCGTTTTATTAGAGAATTACATCTTCATCGTCTGGTAAAGTAGTTTACTTCCGGTTGCCCGGCGATCCGAGCAGCACCGAGCCCACACTTCCAGGAACCAGGCTAAGAAGGACGCGCGACGGAAAGCTGGTGATAACCGTGTAGAGATACAATCTGAGCGGAGATCGGCGGACGGTCGCCGCGTATGCCTGCGCCAATGATTTGGCAGAGGTTCTAAGCCGGATCGCGTGATTTGAACGGAATGCCTAAAGGAACGTTATGGACCTTAAGACTTTGCAGGACACACCTCCATGGGAATGGCCAAGTGATGCCGGGAAGCAATTTCAGGAGACTCTGATTGACGAACGGGCCAATCAATCCGACCGGCTCATCGCCGCTGAGTTAGCCGGCGATCTCACCGTCGTCAACGACGAGTTGGCCGATTCCTTATCCGCGATTGTACGCAACCCGGACGAGCCAGAGGGATTGCGCGCCAGGGCTGCAATTTCCCTTGGGCCAGTCCTCGAACAGGCGTACACGCATGGATTCGAGGATCCGGACGATGTACCCATCACCAGGCACACGTTCAGTAATATCCAGGTCTTGCTCCAGAAGTTGCATTTCGACAATACCGTTCCCAAGGAAGTCCGGCGCCGCGTTTTGGAGGCATCGGTGCGCGCTCCCCAGAGCTGGCACCAGAACGCCATCGGGGCCGCGTATTCCAGCGGCGACAAAGACTGGATGCTGACGGCTGTATTTTCGATGCGCTGGGTTCGCGGTTTTGACGATCGGATATTGGAGGCCTTGAAAAGCGCCGACCCTGAGATTCGCTACGAGGCAGTCCGAGCCGCCGGCAACTGGGGACTGGCCGCGGCTTGGAGTCACATCGTCGCACTGGTCCATGACGCCGGTGCCCCCGAGCCTTTGCGCCTTGCCGCCATCGGCGCTGTCCCCTATATCCGCCCGGCGGAGGCGCGCAGCATCCTGGCAGACCTGACCGGCTCTGACGACGAGGAAATCGCGGAGGCCGCCATCGAGGCCATCGGGATGGCCGACGCGGTTTCAGACGAGGCTTCAGACGAGGAGGAAGACGAAGACGTTGGAGGCGATTGGATCAATTGAGCGGTTGGCGCCCACCCCCCGCTGGCCGTCGACATGCCGGAGATTCGCCAAACATGCCCAAAGCCTGAGTCACATCCGGACCTCAAGCCTCGTCAGTCTGTTGGCTTCAGAGCGTACTACTCCAATCGCGGCAGGTGTCCTGGTTGTACAAGGAGGCGAATGGATCGGGCCTGCCGAGGGGTTCTTTCGATCAGGCCGTTGCGCTCCAGGGTCTTGATCATATCGTGAATCGCGGGCGCGGAAACCCGGAAGTAGCGCTCCAGGTCCGACTCTGCGGGAGCCTGCCGGTGGATCTTGGTGTAGTTGTAGATGAAGGCCAGATACTGACCCTGTTTTGCTGTGAATGGCGGTGCCACGGACGGATCGAGTTTTGGCGCCGGATCGATGCGTACCTCGAAGGCGTCCTCGCCACAACTCTGGAAGACGCGCACATGGAGAATGTAAACCTTCCCGCCGATCACCGTGCGAACGGACTTTTTGGCGGCGGCGTAGAGGTTGGCGCGCAACTCTCTCGCATTGCTGCTGGAGTCCTCGAAATTCGCGATCCGCGTGCGTGCGCCGTCGATTTGCGCGAACGCTCTTTGCCGGCCGTCTTTGCGCTCCGTCTCAAACGATTGAGCGCCAAATAACATTGCGTGGCCGCACAACTGTTCGAGCAATGTTATCGGTTTGCCCATGCGTTTAAGAATAGCGAAAAGCGGAAGCGGCTAATGAAAAACAATCGCCGGCGGCAATCGGGGAGCGATCCCGCCAACCCACTCAAATGAGGCCGTTATGCAAGTTGCGCGGTGCCGAACTTGGGCACGCCGCAACCGGCGCCTCGATGAAAAAGGGATCCCAAACGACCTATAAGGTCGCGTCACTGCGTGAATTTGCCGAGTGGACCAAAAGTGTTGTGCGCGATTCGCCAGAGGGCGCATGGCGTGCCAAAAAAGTGGTTCGACAGCCGGGAAGCAGCGGCGCGAGCCGCCACCGGCCAGGTGTCCGCCGAGACGATGGTGAAGCTGCTCTCTCCTGGCAATCTCGCTGTGCTGGAAGCGATTCGGCATCACAAACCTGCGTCCCTGCGGGAGCTTGCTACGCTGACCGGGCGGAAGGAGGCCAGCCTTTCGCGCACTCTAAAACGCTTCGCCCAACTCGGTATCGTGTCCTTTCAGGACGGCCCCCACCGCACGCGCGTGCCTGCGCTCATTGCGCGCCGGGTGCATCTTGAGATCGACCTCACGGGTCGCCATAGCGCTGTAGCCGTGGACGCCCAGCGCTGATGTCCGGACAGTTTCGATTTGACGACGCTGAACACATGTTCGAAAATCAAAGAGCCAGCGTCGCTTCGCTCCGGCCGTGTTCACCTTCGGCTAGTAATCGTGTTCAGCTTCATCGCGGAACGGTGTTCGGCTTCGCCGGAATCCCCAATTGAAGTGCGCCGGACCGTCTTTAGTTCATCCGCATGGAAAACGACAGGGGCGAGCCTGTCCAGAACGAATATGTTTTCCTAACTTTGAGATCGGCATCGTTCCGGCCGCCACAACCGAATACGAACTGGCCGCCCAGTGTAACAGCCAGCGGTCGCCCAGACTAGGCCGCTGTCCGTGGCAGTACTTCCTTTTCGATCTGCGGCTGAATCTCCCGCGCGGCGACTTCGAGGTCGTAGGCAACCTGAAGATTCAACCAATACTGCGGCGATGTGCCGAAATACCGCGCCAACCGCATCGCGGTGTCCACCGTGACAGCCCTCTTGCCGTTAACGATTGCGCTGATCCGGTTCATCGGAACACGCAGCGCGCGCGCCAACTCGTTCAGGCTGACACCAATCTCGCCGAGTTCATCCCGCAGTAGCTCGCCCGGGTGGATGGGCGGCAGTTTCATACGCTGTGCCATGGTTTTCCTCTCTCAGTGGTAATCCACTATCTCGACCTCGTGCGCGTTGCCGTCGCGCCAGGTGAAGCAGATCCGCCAGCGGTCGTTGATCCGAATGCTATGCTGGCCGGCCCGGTCCCTTTTCAGTGCTTCCAGGTGGTTGCCCCGAATGGCGCCCAAGTCGGTGAGACTCGTGGCGGCGTCCAGCCAGCGCAGCCGCTTGCGTGCCTGTTCTTCGATCCCGCGAAACTTCCGGCTGCCGAATCCCTCGTGGATCGCCTTGGCCTCCGGGCATCGGAACGAGCGAATCATACACGTTAAACATACTACGCGCCGCGTACTGGGTCAACTACAGCCGCGCGCGATCCCTACGCCGAGCAACGTAAAGCCGAAGCAGGATAAACCAGTTAGCGGATCATAACTGCTGGATATCCTGTAAGCCACCCGAAAAGCGAAGTGTTCCAGCGTGTTCCTGGAGCCAAAGGAGAGACCTCATCGCTGATCAGCTTTGACGGTGAACTAAACCGCTGCGCGGTAGTCCGCGCCGTGGCACCCTCCCAAATGCCGGCCTGGCGTGGAGCGAGGCTCCTAAGCCACTGGATCAGGTTTATCCCAATAGACCAATCCAGTTTCGCTCAAGGAGCCATCGCATGACAGCACTACGAAAACGCATGATCGAAGATATGCAACTGCGCAATTTCTCGCCGCAGACGCAACGAACCTATTTGCACCACATCGCCGGACTGGCCCAATTCTACCAAACCAGCCCCGAACATCTGGATCTGGAGGATCTGCGCCAATACCAAGTGTACTTGGCCGGCCAGTGCCGGTATTCCGCCGAGTCCCTCAATCAGTTTGTTTCCGCGGCCAAATTTCTCTACGGCGTCACCCTGGAGGCGCCTTTCGATACGGGCGTGTTGTTGCGCGCCCGGGTCGGCCACCGCGTGCCCATCATTCTCAGCCAGCCGGAGGTGGAGTTGTTTTTCCAGAACGTCCCCAGCATCCGCAACCGGGCCGGTCTGATGGTGGCCTATGGGCCGGCCTGCGCGTCTCCGAGGTGGTGGCGCTCAAGGTGCAGGACATCGACTCCCAGCGGATGGTGCTGCGCGTCCAGCACGGCAAGGGGGGACGGGATCGTTACGCCATGCTCTCCCCCCGTTTGCTGCAAGTGTTACGCACCTGGTATCGCGCGGCGCGCCCCATGGAGTGGCTGTTCCCAGGCTGGCGTGGGAACACGCATCTCACGCCCGCCTCCCTCCAGCAGGCCTGCCGGGATGCGGCCCAACGCGCCGGTCTGCGCAAACGCATTACCGTGCACTCGCTGCGCCACTATGCCGCTTCCCGGACTATGCCGCGTGTTGACGCGCGAGCCCTGATTGATGCGCGTTTGAATCGAGTGGAGGCGGCATAGTTCCGGATGCCAGGCTTGGCACTCTGGGAGAGTGATAAACCAACTCTTCACCTTCTCAAAAACAATTGAACGGCTCCGCCAGGGGCCTTTGAGTGAACACCTCGACGCGTATGCGGCCGGGGTAGCCGAACAGGGCTTTGCTCACCACTCGATCAGACAGCAGATTGTCGTAATCGCCGATTTCAGCCGGTGGCTGAAGCGGAAACAGATTGATGTCCAGGCTTGGAACAGCGAGGTTGTGGATCGATTTCTGCGACTGCGCCGTCGGCAGCAGCGAGTTCGTAGAGGCGACCCGAAGGCGTTGCAGCGACTGTTGGCCATGCTTCGCCAAACCGGTGTTGTGAAACCGGACAAGCCGCCGGTCGCGGACAACGCCCGGTCCAGGATCACTTCCGAGTTCCGGCAGTACTTGTTGCAGGAATGCGGACGATCGCCAGCAACGCTCCTCAACTACGTTCCCGTCATTGAGGAGTTCCTGTGGGAGCGATTTCACGACAGGACTCCGAACCTCGCCATGCTACGCGCAGCGGACGTCACCAGATTCGTTATGCGTCACGCGCGTCACTTGAGTCCTGTGCGGGCCAAGCTCATGGCAACGGCGCTTCGGTCGTTTTTTCGCTATCTGCGACACCGCGGAGCAATCGCTACAGATCTTGCTGGTTGCGTGCCCACTGTCCCCAACTGGTCGCTTTCCACGCTGCCGAGGTTTCTTGCGGCGGCCAAGGTGGAACGTATTCTGGAGCGCTGTGATCGAAAGACGTCAGTTGGCCGGCGGAACCATGCGATCTTGCTGCTGCTCGCCAGGCTTGGCGTCCGCGCCGGCGAAGTCGTTGGGCTGAGCTTGGACGATATTGACTGGAGCACGGCCCAGATCACCATTCGCGGAAAGGGCGGGAAATCGGCCCAACTGCCTTTAGCCGCCGACGTGGGTGCGGCCCTTGCCGCCTATTTGCGTCACGACCGCCCACGGTCGGCCACCCGCAGTGTGTTCCTTCGCCATCGGGCTCCGGTGGTCGGCTTTGGGAACTCATCGACGATCTCCTCGCTGGTCAGGCGCGCCCTGAAACATGCCGGCGTGGAGTCGGCGCACACCGGCGCCCATGTGCTTCGCCACTCGCTAGCCACGAGCCTGCTTCGGCAGGGAGGCTCGCTAGATGAAATCGGCGAACTGCTGCGGCATCAAAGCCCAAACACGACGGCGATCTACGCCAAAGTAGATGTCACGGTATTCGGCGTGCTGGCTGGCGTCAACGTGTGATCAAACACGACGGCGATCTACGCCAAAGTAGATGTCACCGCCTTGCACACGTTGGCGTTACCGTGGCCAGGGGGTGGTCGATGAAGCGACTCCGCAAGGCTGTCCGAGACTACCTGACGATGCGCCGCGGCCTGGGCTTCAAGATGGTTCGGCATGAGGCCGGGCTGCGGGAGTTCGTGTCCTTCCTGGCATGCAAACGCAGTGCACGAATCACCGTGAACTTGGCATTGGAGTGGGCCACGCAAGATGCCAATCACAAACCCTACGAGTGGGCGGCGCGGCTCAGCGTCGTGCGCGGCTTCGCGCGGCACTGGAGCGCGACGGATCCCTTGACAGAAGTTCCGCCACTCGGTCTGCTGCCCTACCGCCCCCCGCGCGCTCACCCATACTTCTATTCCGATCACGAAATTCAAACACTGCTGAAAGCTGCCAAATCCCGGCCTTCCATTGACCCGCTGCGACCCTGGACATACCACTGCCTGTTTGGGTTGCTGGCGGTCACGGGCCTGCGGCTCGGTGAGGCGCTGAACCTCCGCACGGGGGATATGGATTGGTCCGAAGGCATTCTCACGATTCGAGGGGCCAAGTTCGGAAAGTCCCGCCTGGTGCCGCTGCATGCCTCGACTTGTAAGGTCCTGGCCGATTATGTGAAACGCCGGAACAAGCGCTTTGGCGTGCGCGCCGAAGGATATTCCCTGGTAAACCTGAACGGCAACCGGCTGGACAAAGGCCAGGTCCACCGGGCGTTCTACATTCTATCCCGACAGATTGGATTGCGTGCTGTGGATGCCAGCCGTGGCCCGCGCCTGCACGATTTTCGTCACCGATTTGCGGTCGAGACGCTGTTGCGCTGGTATCGCAATGGTGAGGATCCCAAACGGCGCTTGCCAATCTTGTCCACGTATCTCGGGCATGCCCACGTTACCGATACCTATTGGTATCTGACCGGCACTCCCGAACTTCTGGGTGCAGCCGCCCAGCGGCTGGAGAAACGATGGGAGGGCTTGCATGCGGGATCCCGCTAATCTTCCTGCGTTGCTGCAGTCGTTCTTTACTACCCGTTTGATGATGCAGCGCAAAGTCAGCCCTCAGACCATCGCCTCCTATCGCGACACGTTCCGCTTGCTCTTGCAGTTCGCCCAGAAACGGCTACATAAGATCCCCTCTCAGTTGAGGCTGGACGATCTGGATGCTGCTTTGGCCGGGGCGTTCCTGGAAGATCTGGAAAACCGCCGGCACAATGGCGCCCGCAGCCGGAACCTCCGTTTGACGGCCATCCGGTCGTTTTTTCGCTACGCTTCGCTGGAAGCGCCGGCGCACAGCGGAATCATCCAACGCGTGCTGGCGATTCCGAACCAACGACAGCGGCGCGCCCTGGTAGGCTTTCTGACCCGACCCGAGATCGATGCACTGCCGGCGGCGCCGAATCGAACCAAGTGGTTGGGACGCCGCGACCACGCCTTTCTGATCACAGCCGTTCAGACCGGCCTGCGATTGTCGGAAATGACCGGATTGCGGCACGAGGATGTCTCGCTCGGAGCCGGCGCACATGTGCGTTGCCGGGGAAAAGGTCGAAAGGAACGCTGCACTCCCTTGGCCAAACCCACAGCCGCAATCCTGAAAGCTTGGATTCGGGAGCAAGGCAGAAATGATTC
>CAWAUR010000007.1:0-764607 GCA_963785255.1 Bryobacterales bacterium | reverse complement strand
AGTGAGGGCGCGCGCCAATGAGGCTCAGAAACACAGCCGTTTTCCTCATCGCCGCCTTCAGCGGGGTGGCCTCCGGCCCTTGCACCGGCCCAGGCGGCCCCCCCACCAACGTTTCCTATTGCGATCTGGCCAGGGCGCCTGGTAGGTTCTCGGGAACGCGAGTTCGGGTCCGCGCGATCTTTCGGTACGCCTTTGAGGTCCAGACCCTCGATCCCCCGGCCTGCTGTCCACAGAGATCGGCAAAAATCTGGGTGGACGTTGATCCTAATATGCGGGGGCGGTCCAGGGCCCTGTACCGCAGGTTCCCAAAGGACGCCGGTCTGGCGTTGGCAACCTTTGAGGGGGTTTTGGACAGCGGGGGGCCGTATGGCCAGAACGGCTACTACTTCAGGCTTCGGGTCGACAGAATCGACAACCTCGAGCACGCTGCCAAGTTCTCGGTCCGGGGGCAGCCCGCCTGGGTCCCGGCGGGCTGCGGGGAGTCCAAATGAGCCAGACCGCACCGCGCGCAAGGAGGCCGTCCGGCCATACCCTAGGCGACGTCAAGAGCAGCAGCCAGATCACGGGGGGCAACCCTTATCCGTTCGGCTACACCTACAACCTGGCCAACGCGATGAAGACCATGACGCAGCCCTCCAGCCGCACGTTCACATGGACGTACGACACCGCCAACCGCGCGACCAAGCTGGCGGGGGCGCCGTCCGGCGGCGGGACCACCAACTATGCGTCGTCCATCGCCTACGCGTCGCAAGGGCCGATCAGCCAATTCACATTGGGCAACGGCCTGGTGGAAAACCGCAGTTACGATCCTTACCGGCAGCAGCCTACGGGTGTGACACTTGGCACAGCCGCCAATCCTACCAGCTTTCTGAATCTGGGCTTTGCCTACTGCACCGGAGCGCCGCCGCCGGCATCGTGCACGAACAATAATGGCAATTTGCAGAGCCAGACCATCGCGACGCCGAATGTTACGCAGACATACGGTTACGACGCTTACAACCGGCTGAACTCCGCGGCGGAGAAGGCCGGGTCGAGCACCGTCTGGTCGGAGACGTTCAATTACGATATCTACGGCAATCGCTGGGTACCCAGTTCGAGCGGTATTTCCCTTTCCGCGCTGACCGTGACATCGGACGCTTACAACACGCTGACCAACCGGCTGACCTCCGGCAATTTCGGGTATGATACGGCAGGCAACGAGACCACCATCAGCCCATTCACGGTGACTTACGATGTGGAGAACCGGCAGACCGGATTCAGCAGTATAAGTAACGGCACGGCGACTTACACCTACAATGGCGACGGCCGGCGCGTCACGAAAACCACGAGCGGAGTGACAACCACCTACGTCTACGATGCGAAAGGCGACCTGGCGTCCGAATACTCGACGCAGCCGCCGCCACCGCCCTGCCTGACGTGCTATATCACCACGGATCACTTAGGCAGCACCAGGGTGGTTACGGATGAAACGGCGGCCGTAACTGCGCGGCATGACTTCCTACCGTTCGGGGAGGAGTTGACCACCAGCAACCGGACGGCGGCCTTGGGCTACGGCGCGTACGACAATGTGATGCACAAGTATACAGGCCAGGAGCGCGATACCGAGGGCCCCGGGTTGGACTTCTTCCACGCGAGGTATTTCCACGACGCGCAGGGCAGGTTTACTGGCCCGGATCCGGTACCGTGGCTAGGATGGCAGAAGAGCGACGCGGGGCACCGCCAGCTCTTTTCGGATTTCATCCGAAATCCCCAGAATCTTAACCGCTATGCCCACGTCCTGAACAGCCCGTTGAGCGCCACCGACCCCTCGGGCCTGTATACCTGCTCGGGGACCGCCGATCAGTGCGCGGAGGTGGAGGACAAACTGGCGGGCGCGAGAGGGTCTTCAAACGAGGACGTCAGCAGGGCTGCGGAGGCTTACGGGGCCGCGGGAGACGACAACGGAGTGCACGTAAGCTTCACCGACTCGTTTGCCAGTTCCACCACCCGAGCCACTACGGGCATAGAGAGGGACGCCTTCGGCAACATCGTGGGGATCTCCGTGAAACTAAAGGGGAGCGAGTTCTTCGGAGACGGGGGCCTGGGCGCGGGCGTTGACCTGCTTCATGAGGGGTCGCACGTCGCGGATTTCCAGGACCACTGGCTGGGCACCCTTATGACCGGCGTGCCCGACACCGCAAACATTACCAACTTCCAGTCCGAGGTGCGCGCTTATATGACAGGCACTGAGTACGCACAGGAACATGGTGGGATGCAGGGGAGCCGATGGCCCCCAGACCTCCCGCTTAGCAGTGCACCGGTTATTGGTGTTTTTCTGAACAACACACCGTCGGGGTCCCCCCCTTACCGGGCCTACTCGTCCGAGGCCCTCAGGTTGCCAATCGATTTATCGAAATGATACGAACATTGCCAATTGTTCTCCTCGCGACGGCTCCGTTAACCGGCGCCGCTGGCACCGCCTTGATCGAGAGCGGGATCTCCTGTCCGGCGGTAGCCGGCCGAGGCATCGGACTGGCTAGCGGCCCGCCCGACCAGCTCGGTCAGGTTCGGCTCGATCTCGTCCTAGAGACCGTACGACACTGTCCCGCCGACTTTGCGGCGGTCGCCGGCTTATTCTCGGAGCCTGACTCACCGCTCAACGCCCTCGTCAACCTGGCGCGACGGGATCCCCTGACCGTAGCCCTGGCAAGGGATGCGGCATACGCGCTCGCAAAAAAGGGCTACTTGGAAAACGACAAAACGGCGGTACGCATGGCGGACCTGCTGGGGCGGCCGCGGCGGGCAGGAGCGCGGGTGCTACGCGCGGTCGAGGAGCGCGAGTCCGTGACTCTCGCCGCCATGGCGGCAAGCCTAAAAAGCAGAGGCTCCCCGGAGCAAGGGCTCCTATTGGACGGGGTGCTCATTATGTGGATCGTTAACCGCGGCGCAATCAATTCTGCTTTCGAGAAGAACCACGCGGCGCAACAATGGCTAAAGCCGTATCCCCCTGGCGTTGTGATGGTCGGGCCGAGCGGCGGCACTTCCGCGGATGACGAACTCGCTGAGGCCATCAGAAGGACGGCCTCCCGGTTTTCGGGGCCAGTGGACCTGTACTTTCGTGGATACAGGGTCGAGCACTAAGGCCCGGGCGGCGAACCGCATTGTCGGAGAAAAAAAATGAGCAGGACTGTGCTGATCATACTTCTTCTGTCCCTAGCGGCCGCGCTACCGGGGCAGACAACCTACCTCGCCAAGGAATACGTCCGCCTGGGCGGACGCATCATCGCCATCGAGAATCAGATCGCCCCGTTCGCCGCCAGCCCCGCTGACGTCTCCGCGGGCGGCGGCAGCGGCGTGACCATCTCCTGCTGCGTGGTGGCCGCCGCCGATTTCAACAACGACGGTGTCCCCGATCTGGTCTGGCAGAATCCGTCCACAGGCGCGGCCCAGATCTGGTACATGGGCGGCGCTGGCGGCACGACTATCACCGGTTCGGCAAGCATTTCCAGCGGCAATCCCTGGCACATCGTGGGCGCGGCGGATTTCAACGCGGACGGCCATCCCGATCTGGTCTGGCAGAATACATCGAACGGGGCCGCGCAGATCTGGTACATGGACAACGCCACCTACCTCAGCGCGGCAAACGTAGCCACCAGCAACTCCTGGCGCATCGCGACCGCCGTTAAGTATGCCACCAGCGGCAGCAACGCTTATCTCGTTTGGGAAGATCCGGTGGCCGGCGCGGTGCAGTTCTGGTATGAGAGCACCAGCCAGACGGACCCCGTGCTGCTGAGCGCGGTGGCGGTGTCGGGGAACACATCGTGGCGCGTGGCGGCGGGCACGGATTTCAACAAGGACGGCATACCGGATGTAGTGTGGCAGTATCCCGGCTCGGGCGCGGCGGAGATCTGGCTGATGAGCGGGTCGCAAGGCGCGACCTATGGGAGCACTGTGCAAGTGACGGAAAGCAATTCGTGGAAGCTGGTGGCGGCAGCGGATTTCAACGGCGATGGAGTTGCGGACTTGTTGTGGGAGAATACGTCCACGGGCGCGCTACAGATCTGGTACATGCCGACACAATAAGTCGGGCGTCCCGGGCACGGCTATGAGGCTTCGCGCCAACAAGACGACCCTCACCGACGCGCTGGCCGCATCACCAGCGTGAAGGAGGCGAACATCACCACCACCAGCTACGCCTACGATACCTTGAACGATCTGACGCTGGTCTGCCAAGGCGCGGCGCTGGTGAGTGGCCTCTGTCCCTCCGGCACCCAGTCGCGCGCCTTCGTCTACGATTCGCTGGCGCGCCTCAAAAGCGCCACCAATCCCGAGAGCGGCACGACGTCGTATACCTACGATTACAACGGCAATCTGACTTACAAGACCGATTCGAACCTCAACGACACGACTCTGGCTTACGACGCGCTGAACCGGATCACTTCAAAGACGTACACCTATTCCTCCAGCTATTACACCCCCACCGTCGACTACTGTTACGATGGCAACACACAATCGCCCTGCAACACCGCGCCCTCCGGCGCAACCAACTATCTGGTCGGCCGTCTCACGCAGGTGACTTCCTCCGCCTCCACCACGAATTACGGCAAGTACAGTGCGCTGGGCGACATTCTGAGCAGTAGCCAGACCACGGGGGGCAACCCTTATCCGTTCGCCTACACCTATAATCTGGCCAACGCGATGAAGACCATGACGCAGCCTTCCGGCCGCACGTTCACATGGACCTACGACATCGCCAACCGCGCGACCAAGCTGGCGGGGGCGCCGTCCGGCGGCGGGACCACCAACTACGCATCCGCCATAACCTACGCGTCGCAAGGGCCGATCAGCCAGTTTACGCTGGGCAACGGATTAGTGGAGAACCGCAGTTACGATCCCTACCGGCAGCAGCCCATCGGCGTGACGCTGGGCACGACCTCCGATTCCACGAGCGTGTTGAACCTGGGTTTCTCCTACTGCGGCACGCCTCCGCCGGCCTCGTGCACCAACAATAACGGCAACTTGCAGAGCCAGTCCATCGGGACCCTGAGCGCCACGCAGACGTACACGTACGACGGTTACAACCGCCTGAATGTGGCGACGGAGAAGTCCGGGTCGAGCACGATTTGGTCGGAGACATTCAATTATGACATTTACGGCAATCGCTGGGTATCGCCCAATCCCCCTGGGCTTTCCCTTTCGGCGCTCACGGTGACGTCCAACGTTTATAGCGCAGTCACCAACCGGCTGGCCTCCGGCAACTTCGGTTACGATAGCAATGGCAACGAGACATACATCAGCCCCTTCACGATGACGTACGACGTGGAGAACCGGCAGACGGGATTCACCAGCGTAAGTAATGGCACGGCGACTTACACCTACGACGGCGACGGCCGGCGCGTCACGAAGACGACGGGCGGTGTAACCACAACCTACGTCTACGATGCGAAGGGCGACTTGGCGGCCGAATATTCGACGCAGCCGCCGCCGCCCTGCCTGACCTGCTATGTCGCCACGGATCACCTGGGCAGCACGAGGGTAGTTACCGACGAGAACGCCGCCGTAACCGCGCGTCACGATTTTCTGCCATTCGGGGAGGAACTGACGACGAGTAACCGGACGTCGGCGCTGGGCTACGGCGTGTTCGACAACGTGATGCACAAGTTCACAGGCCAGATGCGGGATCTGGAAGGCCCTGGCCTCGACTATTTCCATGCGAGGTATTTCCATGGCGCGCAAGGCAGGTTCGCGAGCCCGGACCCAAACGGAGCCATGAAGCAGAAGCTGCTCGATCCACAGCAGTGGGACATGTACGCGTACGTACGCAACAGCCCCTTGCGCCTGGTTGATCCGCAGGGGAGGTACGTGGTCAGTTGTTCGGACGGTAACAAGAAGTGCAACAAGGCCGCGGACAAGTTCGAGAAGGAACGTGAAAAGGACTTGAATTCGAAAGACGCGAAGGTGCGGGAGGCAGCGGAGGCCTGGGGTAAGCGCGGAGAGGACAATCACATCAGCGTCACCTTCAAAACACAGGCGCAGGTAGACGCGGACGCTCGCACGGCGCCCGGCTATAGGACCGATGCCATTGTCAGCGCGACCGCAGGCGCTGATCACCAACCCAGCGTCAAGGCCGAGTTCTCAGAGAGCCTTGGAGGCTCCAACCTCGGCCAGACGATCGCGCACGAGGGATCGCACGTCGAGGATGACATGAATTTCTTGAAGTCGTACGATCCCGCGACTGGGAAATACAGTAGCGCTCTAAACTTCACGCACTTCGATACGGAGTTCCAGGCCTTCGAGGCGGGTTCGCTGGTTAAGCCGTACCCCATGTTCCCGAGGGGTCCCCGCGGCTACCAGCAGCTTGAGGGCTACATTTACAGGGCCTATCCGAACGCTGACGAGTTGGTGTTTCCGACCCCGGTGTTTCCGCAATGAGGCCACTTATCACCATCGCCGTGTTCTTCGGCGCATGCCTCGGTCCGTCCGTTCGGGCGGCGGACGTTGAATGCGCCTCCTCGGCGGGCGCCGTCCCCGTCTGCGAAGTTCTACTAAATGCTGTTAACTATAACGGCAAAGAGGTTGTCGTCCGAGGACTGTACCGCATGGTGATTCACGGATCGATTCTGATGGGGACCGGTTGCCCCAAGTCTCAGGTGAACATGCGCAGTGCGCCGGATCACAAGGACGACAAGCGTGCCTTGGCTGCTCTCCGATCCCTTACAAAGAGGGACCAGTTTCGCGCGGTCGACGTCGTCATCCGTGGAACCTTTCGAGTTGCACGCCAGGGCGAGTGCTTCGGGCAGAACTGTGAACTGTACGAAATCGAGGAGCATGAACTTATGTGCGCAAAGGCGCCAGAACCGGACGGCAAGCCGGGGAAGCGAACTGCGGGCGCAGCGAAATGAAAAGAGCCAGCCAATTCGCACTGGGCAGTGACCCGGCGGAAGCGCGCAGTTACGACAAGCGGCGCCAGCGGCCCGTCGGCGTCGCCTTAGGGACCAGCGCCAGCCTCTTCAGCCGCTTGGGCCTGAGCTTTGCTTATTGCACGGGCACCCCTCCGTCAGCCTACTGCACCAACAATAACGGCCATTTGCATAGCCAGATCATCGCGACGCCGAATGTTACGCAGACATACGGTTACGACGCCTACAATCGGCTGAACTCCGCGGCGGAAAAGGCCGGATCGCGCACTGTCTGGCCGGAGACGTTCAATTACGATATCTACGGGAACCGCTGGGTGCCCAGTTCGAGCGGTATTTTGGTAGACCTACTACCGGTATTTCCCTTTCGGCGCTGACCGTGACATCGGATGCTTACAACACGCTGACCAACCGGCTGACTTCGGGCAATTTCGCGTATGATACGGCGGGCAACGAGACCACCATCAGCCCATTTACGGTGACTTACGATGTAGAGAACCGGCAGACGGGGTTCAGCAGTATAAGTAACGGCACGGCGACTTACACCTACGACGGCGATGGCCGGCGAGTTACTAAGACGGCTGGCGGAGTGACAACCACCTACGTCTACGATGCGAAAGGCGACCTGACGTCCGAATACTCGACGCAGCCGCCGCCACCGCCCTGCCTGACGTGCTATATCACCACGGATCACCTGGGCAGCACTAGAGTAGTGACCGACGAAAACGCCGCCGTGACCGCGCGCCACGATTTCCTTCCATTCGGGGAGGAGCTGACTACCAGCAACCGGACGGCGGCCTTGGGCTACGGCGCGTACGACAATGTGATGCACAAGTATACAGGCCAGGAGCGCGATACCGAGGGCCCCGGGTTGGACTTCTTCCACGCCAGATATTTCCACGGGGCACAGGGTAGATTCACCAGCGTCGACCCATTCACAGTCACCCCGGGGCGCCTCGTCGACCCTCAGCAACTCGACCTTTACGCCTACGTTCGCAATAGCCCGCTACGAAACTACGATCCGACCGGTATGGTCATTGACACCAGCCAGCTCAGCGACAAGGATAAGAAGAAGTGGCAGGGAGTCGAGGACATCGCCAACCAAAAAGACGGGGACGGGAACTACGTCCACCCGGAGCTCCACAAGATTCTAGACACACTCCAGAAGGACCCACGCACATTCGTGATCCTGGACTCCAAGCTTGACCTGCGCGCAGCCGGGCTGTTCACGATTACGAACTACAGGGCGGACGGGAAGGATTTCACGCGGGCGACATTGCAATTGGATTTCAACAAGATAAGGAACATCTCGGCGGCAAGCGACGCCAGCCTCGTTCCCGGCTTCAAGGAATTCCAGGGGCTACTGAACGCTCCATTGGACCGCCTAGCAGAAACGGCTGGGCACGAGGGCGCGCACGGGGTCTTCGCCATCAACGATCCCGCTCAGGCGGTGAGGATACAGCAGCTTGTAGACGAGACTACGGCGGCTGCGAAGGTTACGCGCTATCCGTATCCTCCCGATTTGATGCAGAAGATAGAGGCCAAGGATGAGGCGTTGGTGCCTACGGAACGGTTCGCCCAGCAAGAGGAAAAGATAATCAACGGGGAACTTCAGGCGGACAAGAAAAAGCAATGAAGCGAAACATACTAGCAGGTTTCGGTAGTGGTGCAATGCTTCTGTCGACCGCGGGCCTGTGCGTGGCCGCGCAACGGAGCGGCGGTCGTCCGGAGTGTCCGACGGCGTACGAGTACCACAACCAGGTCGACCCGCTCCCGTTACGCGTAAGCAATATCCGGGGCACAAGCATCATCCAGTTCGGGGACGGCCAGACGCAGCCGGCAGTGCCGGGAGCGTGCTACACGCTGTTCACCGAGGGCAACGGGGACGGGCATGCGCTCGTATCCACAGTCAGAGCCGGCACGGACGGACGCTTCGAGTTTGCGGGAGTCAGGCCGGGCCTGTACCGGCTGGTCGCCCGTGCCGATGGTTTCTGCCCAGCCAACGTCCCGATCAAGGTGGTGCGATACTTCGGCGGCAACCGTGAGATTGTCGTGCACTTCTGCCTCGCCGCAATTGACATTTGTAGCTTCGGCGACCTTCGCAAGCCAGCCGCGGCTGCACGAAGCGCCGCGCCTGCGGGAAGCCGAAGGTAGCGTGCGGGCCGGAAGCCGAGCACTCCATATGAAGCCGGATTTTCCAGGCTGGGAACGGCTCAGAGTTCCGGACCAGTCCGCGTTACGAGCAATGCATAGCTCACTTACATCGACGCGGCCACACCGCAATACACGGCGAAGACCTGCATGCGTCCCGCAGGGTAGCGCGCCAGAGCGAGGCCAATACGAGACCTGCCCGCCGTGCTGGAGGAGCCAATGAAACGAACGCTGCTTATGACCATCCTTTCCCTGTCCCTAGCCGCCGCGCTAACCGGACAGACCCCATCCCTCAGTAAGGAATACGTCCGCCTGGGCGGGCGCATCATCGCCATCGAGAATCAGATCGCCCCATTCCCCACTGGCCCCGCCGACATCTCGGCGGGCGGCGGCAGCGGCGTCACCATCTCCTGCTGCGTGGTATAACCTGGCCAACGCGATGAAGACCATGACGCAGCCTTCCGGCCGCACGTTCACCTGGACCTACGACATCGCCAACCGCGCCACCAAATTGGCGGGAGCACCGTCCGGCGGCGGGACCACTAACTACGCGTCGTCGATCGCCTACGCGTCGCAAGGGCCGATCAGCCAGTTCACGCTGGGCAACGGCTTGGTGGAAAACCGCAGTTACGATCTTTACCGCCAGCAGCCCATCGGCGTGACACTGGGCACAGCCGCCAATCCTACCAGCTTTCTGAATCTGGGCTTTGCCTACTGCACCGGAGCGCCGCCGCCGGCATCGTGCACGACCAATAATGGCAATTTGCAGAGCCAGACCATCGCGACGCCGAATGTTACGCAGACGTACGGTTACGACGGTTACAACCGGCTGAACTCCGCGGCGGAGAAGGCCGGGTCGAGCACCGTGTGGTCGGAGACGTTCAATTACGATATCTACGGCAATCGCTGGGTACCCAGTTCGAGCGGTATTTCCCTTTCCGCGCTGACCGTGACATCGGACGCTTACAACACGCTGACCAACCGGCTGACTTCCGGTAATTTCGGGTATGATACGGCGGGCAACGAGACCACCATCAGCCCATTTACGGTGACTTACGATGTAGAGAACCGGCAGACGGGTTTCAGCAGTATAAGTAACGGCACGGCGACTTACACCTACGATGGAGACGGCCGGCGCGTCACAAAGACCACGGGCGGCGTGACCACCACCTACGTCTACGACGCGACGGGCGATCTGGCGTCCGAATACTCGACGCAACCGCCGCCTCCGCCCTGCCTGACGTGCTACGTCACCACGGATCACCTGGGCAGCACGCGCGTGGTCACCGACGAAAACGCCGCCGTAACGGCGCGTCACGATTTCCTGCCCTTCGGGGAGGAACTGACCGCCAGCAACCGGACGGCGGCGTTAGGCTACGGCGCGTACGACAACGTGATGCACAAGTACACGGGCCAGCAGCGGGATCTCGAAGGGCCGGGCCTGGACTTTTTCCACGCCAGATATTTCCACGACGCGCAAGGGAGGTTCACCAGCCCGGACGCTCCCCTGGACGACCAGTCGCCGTCGGATGCGCAGGGCTGGAATCTGTACAGCTACGTTCGCAACGGGCCTCTCGTCTACACAGACCTGACGGGCCAAGACTGCATCTACGCCAGCAATCAGACTTCGGCGAGCATAACCGTGACCGTCGAGACAGGCACGTGCAGCGGAGCTGGAGGGTCGTATGTGGCGGGAACGGTGGATATCAACTCGCTTACCTACGACGGCATGAGCCTCGGCTACTCCTACACGCCTTACGACAGCGCCTCGCTGCTCGGGGCCGGCACGCTCGGGCTTCCGTCGCCGTCAGTGGCAGCCGGCGACGCCCTATCGCCGTACGGGCGAGAGTTCTACAACCAGATGTCGGCACGGCGTGCGGCCGCCAATGGGACAATTGCGGCATTCGCTGCGGCGGAAGCCCTGTTTGCGACGCTGTACGTCGCCGTGCCGCTGTCGTCCAGGGCCTTACCGCCTTAGGTGAAACGGGTTCGGTCGGCCCGGGCGTCGCGCTGTTGAATAAGATCAGCCATATCTTCGGTAAGGCGACGCACAATCTTGGGGGCCTCGTTCAGCAGTTCGGGAGCCCCGCCGCGGCGTATGCGGCGCTGGAGAAGGCGACGACGGCGTAGGTCTCGGCGAAAGGTCTCACGGGTACGTTTGAGGAGGTTGTCAACGTGGGCGGGATCGAGGTCACCGTCCGCGGAGCCGTGGTGGACGGCGTTGTGAAGATCGGAACGGCATTCAAGCAGTAGGATAACGATGGGTTCGGAAATGAAATTCGCGGTGAGTGGCCTGGACGATATCCGCCGACTGCCAGACCGCGTCGAGGTCCTAAGGGGAAGCGGCCTTCGGGATCGAGAGGTCGCCGTCATAGCCTCCGTCCGGTCGTTGCGGGAACTGGACCTTTCGGGCTGTGAAGAGGTCACGGATGCTTCGGTGACGGAGTTGGCGCGGTCGAGCCGGATCGAGAGCCTGGACCTCAGTTTTTGTAACCAGATCACCGACGCCTCGCTGAGGGCACTGGCAGGCTTGCCCTCCCTGCGGTCCCTGAACCTGAACTGGTGCTACAGCGTGACCGATTGCGGGTTGGGCGCCCTGGCGCAATGCAGAACCTTGGAACGGCTTTCCCTCTGGGGCTGCGAGGAGATTACCGACGCAGGGATCGAGGCAATAGCGACCTTGCCAGCGCTGAGATCTCTCGATCTGCCTGAGTTCGCGGCCATCACCGACAGGAGTCTCTCGGCTCTCACTCGGAATGCGTCCGCCCTGGAGTCCCTCCGTCTAGATCACCTCGACGAGATCTCCGGACGGGGGTTGGTAGGGCTGGGCCGCTTACGCCGCCTCCGCACCCTGATCTTGCACGCCTGCAGGGGCGTAAGGGCCGACGATGTGGCAGCGCTCCAGCGCACGCTCCCAGAGTGCCGGGTCGACTTCGCGCCAGCCTCTCTCCACGCGCTCCCGGCTAATTCCACATCCGCCTCCCCGGAGGAATGATGCGAAAAATAATACTTGCCTTCACTCTTCTCCTGTCCCTAGCCGCCGCGCTACCCGGACAGACCCCATCCCTCAGCAAGGAATACGTCCGCCTGGGCGGACGCATCGTCGCCATCGAGAATCAGATCGCCCCGTTCGCCGCCAGCCCCGCCGACGTCTCCGCGGGCAGCGGGAGCGGCGTCACCATCTCGTGCTGCGTGCTGGCCGCCGCCGACTTCAACAACGACGGCGTCCCCGACCTGGTCTGGCAGAATCCGTCCACAGGCGCGGCCCAGATCTGGTACATGGGCGGCGCTGGCGGCACGACTATCACCGGTTCGGCAAGCATTTCCAGCGGCAATCCCTGGCACATCGTGGGCGCGGCGGATTTCGACGCGGACGGGCATCCCGACTTGGTCTGGCAGAATCCTTCCAGCGGCGCGGCGCAGATTTGGTATATGGGCGGTGCAACGGCGCGACGTATCTCACCGCCGCCAACGTGACCACCAGCAATTCCTGGCGTATCGCTACGGCCGTGAAGTACGCCACCAGCGGCAGCAACGCGTATCTCGTTTGGGAAGATCCGGTAGCCGGCGCGGTGCAGTTCTGGTATGAGAGCACCAGTCAGACAAATCCCGTGCTTTTGAGCGCATTCGCGGTGTCGGGGAACACATCGTGGCGCGTGGCGGCGGGCGCGGACTTCAACAAGGACGGCATCCCGGACGTAGCGTGGCAATATCCCGGCTCAGGCGCGGCGGAGATCTGGCTGATGAGCGGGTCGCAAGGCGCGAACTATGGGAGCACGGCACAGGTAACGGAAAGCAACTCGTGGAAGCTGGCCGTGGCGGCGGATTTCAATGGCGACGGGGTCGCGGATCTGGTGTGGGAGAACCAGTCCGCCGGCGCCCTGCAGATCTGGTACATGCCGCCGCAATAGCTACGCCCGGAATCGCTTTACTCGCCCAGCTTCAAGATCATCCCCGTATCCGTCGCCACCCAAACAGATCCATCGGGCGCGGCGCGCAACATCGCGCGGGAAGCGTTGGCGCGGTAGTCCACGTCCATCTCGCGCCAGTCGGTCAGATTGTCGCTCTTCAGCACGACTAGCTTGCGCGGGATCGGCGTGTGCTGCAGCTTGCCCAACACCTCCATGCCCGCCAGGTATCCGGTTCCCGAAGGCTGCACCAGCACGTCCGTAATCGCGCGGTCCGGCGCGTTGTAGACGATGGCGCTCTTACCCGTGGTGCCGTCGAGCAGGTGCACCTCCGACGGCCACTTGAACGTGTCGGTGAATTCGATCAAGCCCAGCCCGCGCCCATCGGGCAGGAAGCAGGTGCGCGTGATGTGGCCGAACATCGACGCGGTGGTAGGCGTCCAGGTCTTGCCGCCATCGCGCGTATCCAGCATGATCGAAAGATGCGGCCACTCGCGGCGCTTGGTGGGATCTTCTCCATCCATCCAGCCACCATCGCTGCGGCGCGGCGGCGCGCTGAAGCCGTCGATCAGGCCAGTCTTGGCATTCGCGAATGTGATGGCATTGTAGACCGTATACTCGGCCTCGGTCTGCGGTTCGGCGGCGGCCGCGATAGGGTCCCAAGTCTTGCCACCATCCTCGGTCTGGAAGGCCAGTTTATGCGCTCCGATGGCGAAGCCGCGCGCTTCATCCAGGAAATATACCTGCATGAGCAGCTTGGGCGATTTCGGTAATTCACGCCACTCGCGGCCGGCGTCCAGCGTGTGCCAGACGCCTTCGGGCGTCACCATCCAGCCGAGCTTCTCGTTGAGGAAGAACATCGAAATGGGGATCTGTTTCAGCTTTGAAACGGTCCAGTGCGCGCCGCCATCGTCGGTTGAGAGCGTCACCGGCTTGGGCACATCTTTCTCGTTCAGATAACCGGCCGCCACGCCGCGCGCGGCTGACGGAAACGCCAGATCGTTGATGACCAGGTTGGCGTTCTCTTTATCGTAGAAATAGGAAACGCGCCATTTTTCAGCGCCCAGAGCGGGCGTCGCCGCCAGCGCCGCCAGCGCCATCCAAACCCCGCATTTCGCCCATGCGCCTTTCATAAAAGTGCCTCAGCGCGGCCGGATCGGGCCGGACGACATCACCAGTTCCACGTGATTGGCCTGTTCCACCGCCGTGGGCGCCATGCGCGCCAGCACCAGTACGCAGCCCACCTGTTCGCCCAGCGTGTTCAGCACCTCCATCTCGCTGCCCGTATATTGGTGCGGTGCGCGGTGCTGCACGTTGATCACGCCCACCACCCGGTTGCGCGCGATCACCGGGGCGGAAAGGAACGCTTCGAAGGAATCCTCCGGCAGCTCGCCGAAAGTTTTGAAGCGCGGGTCTTTGTAGGCCTCGCGCGAGATGGAGAGCAGGCGGCGCTCGCGGGCCACCCACCCGGTGAGGCCCTCATTCAGTTTCAGGCGGATTTTGCCGATAGTCGAAGGGTGGGGCGTATTCGAAGCGCACAGCACCAGTTCGTCGTTGTCCAGCAGGTAGACCAGGCAGGAGTCGCATTGCGAAAACTCCACGGTCAGCGAGACGATGCCCTGCAGCACGTCCTGCAGGCTCAACTCGCGCACCATCAAGCGGCTTACTTTCTGAAAAAGCTGCAACTGCTGCTCGGTGCGTTGCAGCCGCGATTCGAGATCCTTGGCCTTCGGCACGATCTTATTATAGCTGTGGCGGAGGAAGGCCCCAAATGAGGGATATTCGCCACGCCCCCGAGCCGCCGTTTCCGGTGGAATGGTCTTCGGCGGCGATGGACCAGATTCGCGCGGCTGCCACGGAGGGTTTTTTCGCGCTGCCGCATGGCGGACTGGAGATCGGAGGAGTGCTTTGGGGCACGCGCGCCAATGGCGGGATGCGCATTATGGCGGCGTGTCCGCTCGAGTGTGAGCACGCCTCAGGTCCCACGTTCAGGCTTTCTCCGAACGATCATGCCCGCCTGGCGGCCATGCTCGCGAATGGGCCGGAGGGATGTGAGCCGCTGGGGTGGTATCGATCCCGCACGCGCGGCGAAATTTGTTTCTCGCCCGGCGATCTGGAAATTCACGATCGCTACTTTGCGGAGCCCTGGCAATTGGCTTTGATGGTGCAGCCGCACGCCATCGACCCGCTGGGCATGGAATACTTTTTCGAAGTGGGGCAGGCACCCTGCCGGGCCCAGAGGGCACCCCGGCCTCCCAGGCCGCCTGCGCGGGTTCCGAGCTATTTCAGGAAATGGCTCCGCCGGGCTGTAGTTGTCTTGGCCCTGGCTGTCGCGGCCTTGGCCTTCCGCGGTGGATTGACCCGCGTGCTGGCCGCCCATCCGGCCGCGCCGTCGTTGGTAGTTTACGATCTCCATGGCCAATTGCAGATCCGGTGTGACGCCGATGGCGAAAACGCAACGCTCGAAATTACGGATGGCCCCGACCGTACGATCGTGGAACTCGATCGGCGGCAATTGCGTGCCGGGTCGCTGACTTATGTCCGGAAGTGCGCGCGCGTCGATCTGCGCCTGGTGCTGCGCGAACCGGGAGGCGCTATCCGCGAGGGATTCACGACGTTCCTCGGCCGGCTGGATTGACCGCCGAAAGCGCCGGAATCCGGGCCAAAACCGCTCCCTGACGGTCGCGGCTCAGTAACGCGGCGCGGGGTGGCTTACGCGGCGAAGTTGCCGAGCCGCGACCGTCAGGGAGCGGTCTCAGAGTAGTAACGCGGCGCGAGGTGGCTTACGCGGCGAAGTTGCCGAGCCGCGACCGTCAGGGAGCGGTTTTGCGCTAATAGGCCAGGGCGGCGCGCAAAAACAGCGGACCGCGCGGCTTGCCCTCCGCCGCCGCCTTCAGCCGGAACATCAACTCGCCCCATGCCGTCGTGCACGAAACGAAATAATCCGTCTCCGCTTCCCAGTCCGCATGCGTGAACCGCAATAACGTCCCGCTACCCGCCGCGATCATATGAAATTGCAACTCCGTCCCCGCCCACTCGCGTCCCGACTCACATCGCCATTCGATACGTTCGGAGGGCGCCTCCACGATGGGCTTGAGCCGGTAAGTCGTCGTGCGGTTGAAGAAACCGAGATCCACTCTGCCATCGTCTTCCGTCACATCCTCGGCCCACCATTGGGCAAAACCGGCGGCCGTGGCGGCCAATTGATACACCGTCTCGGGAGCGGCGGAAATCTGGATCGAATGACGAATATCGGCCATGGTTTTGATTGTGGCACCGCCCGATTCCCGCCGCAACGGTTTTGGCTCGCGCCCAGCGCCCTTTTTACAGGATGTTGATCGCGCGCGCTGCCAGCAACGCCAGCGTGGTCAGTGAGATGGTGGATTGCACCATCATCATGCCCTTCGCCCAGCGCGAAAGCACCGGCACGTCCGTAGGGGAAAACGCGGTGCTGGTGTTGAACGCCAGGAAGAGGTAGTCCATGAAGCCGGGCATCCAATCGCGGTCTCCCATCGTCATCTGCGGAAACAGAAACGCACCCTCGGTATGTTCGCCGCGGAGTTCGCGTGCGTGCGGACCGCCCGCGTCCAGCCGCCAATACCACGAGGCAAACACCAGGATGTTCGAAATCCAGAGCGCCGCCGCGGAACGCAGCAGATCGGGCGGCGATTCCTTGCGGCCCGGCAGAGCCGCGATCAACAGCGCCAGTGCACCAATCATGGCGGCGGTGATAATGCCGCTCATGCAGTATCCCACGATCTGGAGCAGCTTGAATCTGGCGCGCAGCCGCAAAACCGCGCTCACGATGGAAAGCGGCGCCAACAGCGCAAGCGCCAGCCATCCCGGTCCGGGGCTCAGCGACTCGGGCAAGGCCCAATACAGGCCGCCTACCGACAGCACGGCCATGATCGCGGGCCAGCGCGGCTCGCCCGGTGGATCGCTGGTTTCCGGCATTTCTGGCATACGCCCATTGTCGCCGTTTTACATCCAATGCAACGGGTTTCCAGGCGGCTTATACTGGCTCTAAGTATCATCCAGCCTCGGAGGCGTAAATATGTGGAACGACGGATCGCGGCACTAGCGGTGGGCGCTGATCGCCCTCACCATCATGCCAGGCGCGGCTCAGACGGCCAATGAAGTTGTCCTGAGCAACTTTCAGGGCGAGTTTCCCACGGGTGCGAACCCTTATGCCGCTCCGATCCGGGATGCGGCCGGCAACATGTACGGGACCGCCTGCGCGGGCGGCTCGGATCCCGGACAATCCGGGGGATATAATTCCCCACCTGGAGCCGGCACAGTTTACAAAATCGACGTGGCAAACGTGGTGTACGTGCTGCACAGCTTCTCCGGCGACACCACCGATGGAGCATGCCCGTGGGGCGGCCTCATCCGCGACTCGAACGGCAACCTCTATGGAACCGCCGGCGGTGGCGCGCACGGGGTGGGCATCGTTTTCATGCTCGACCCTGCCGGCAAGGAGACGATCCTTTACAGTTTCACGGGCGCCGCGGATGGCGCAGAGCCTTACTCCGGCGTGGTCCGCGATGCGGCGGGAAACCTTTACGGCACTGCGCTATCCGGTGGCACGTTCAACAGGGCCTGCAGTTTCGGTTGTGGCGTCGTCTACAAGCTGGACGCCTCCGGCAATGAAACCACGCTTTACAGCTTTACTGGCGGCGCGGACGGCGGTAGCCCTTACTCCAGCGTGGTCCTCGACTCGGAAGGCAACCTGTACGGAACCGCGAGCTACAGCGGGACAGCCGACGCCGGCGTTGTTTACAAACTGGACCCAGCCGGCAATGAGACCGTGCTCTACACTTTCACGGGTGGAGCGGACGGCGGCCGTCCCTATGCTGGCGTGGTGTTCGATTCAGCCGGGAATCTCTACGGCACCGCCAACGAAGGTGGCGCCGCGCGAGCGGGCGTGGTTTACAAGGTGGATCCGGCCGGCGACGAGACCGTACTGTATAGCTTCACCGGAAAGAACGACGGGGCGAACCCCTATGCAGGCGTAGTCCGCGATGCGGCGGGCAGCCTCTACGGAACAGCGGGCGGCGGCTCCAGCACCGCTTGTAGCAACCCATTTATGGGCTCCGGCTGCGGAGTCGTCTACAAGCTCGATCCGAGCGGCAATGAGACTGTGCTATACAGCTTCACTGGCGGGGCGGACGGCGGTAGCCCTCTCGCCGGCGTTACCCTCGCTGCCGGAGGCGAACTCATCGGCGCCACCGCGGAAGGCGGCCAAGTCAACGCCGGCGTCGTGTACCAAGTGACCGCCGGCCGCGAAACCGTTCTCTACGGTTTCCAGCCCGCCGCCGGTGGCTACGAACCCGAAAGTCCGGTGATCGCCGACCCAGCGGGCAATCTCTACGGGACGACTTATTACGGAGGACTGTTCAATGCGGGCACGGTCTACAAGGTCGATACGGCGAGTCACAGGCACATCTTGTACAGTTTCACCGGCGGCTCCGACGGCGGCAACCCGCAGGCGGGTCTCGCCCTGGATGCCGCCGGCAATCTTTATGGCACGACGAACTACGGCGGCTCCGGAGGCGGAGTCGTCTACAAGGTGCCCCCGGCGGGCCCCATGACCGTGCTCCACACCTTCGCAGGCGGCGCCGATGGAGACTTGCCGGGGGGAATCGGTGTAACTCTCGACTCGGCCGGCAACCTATATGGGGCGACGGCATGGGGCGGCAACGCCCGGTGCGCCTGCGGAATCGTTTATAAGCTGGATCCCGCCGGCAATGAAACCATCCTGCATACATTCACCGGTATGGGCGACGGCAAAAACCCGTCAGGCGGCGTAATTCTGGTTTCAAACGGGAGTATTTATGGGGTCACTTATGAAGGAGGCGGGTATTACGCCGGCACGGTATACAAGATAGATCCGGCGGGTAACGAAGCTATCCTGCATAACTTCAGGGGCGCGGCGGATGGGGCCGGACCAATCGGCAACTTAGCCCTTGATTCGTCAGGCAACTTATACGGTGTTACTTACACGGGTGGTCACAGATATGGGATCGTGTACAAGTTAGACGCGGCGCACAACGAGACCGTGCTCCACAGCTTTAAGGACACAGCGGGCGATGGCGGCCACCCTCTGGCCGGCGTAGTGATAGATTCGGACGGGAATCTGTACGGAACCACGAAATATGGAGGCGCCGAGGAATTCGACGGCACTGTTTTCGAGATAACGGCCGCCGGCCAGGAGATCGTGCTGCACAGCTTCACCGGCGGATCCGACGGCGGACAGCCGGACGCCGGCTTGATGCTCGATCCATCCGGTAACTTATACGGTACTACGACCTATGGCGGCGCGACTTATGGCGGCGTCGTGTTTGAACTCGAAAATGTGACGCCCGGGGGGCAGCGGCATATGTGACATAGGCGATTGTGACTATCAGAGCGCCCGCTGCGCGACGATCCCCGCTACCACGTCCGCCAGCCGTTCATCACAAGGCACTACATCCAAAACCTGCTGCCCCGCTACGGCGTCCGGCCCGGTGCGTCCGCCGGTGTAAATGGCCACCGCCTCCACCAGCCGCCCGCCGATATTGGCCTTCAATCCGCGAAAACCGATATCCGCTGCCTGATGATTGCCGCAAGCCGCCGGGCATCCCGACCAATGCATGGTCAACGGTGCCACGCCAGCGCCAAATCGCCGTTCGAGCGCGCGCGACAGCTCGATGGCTCGCGTCTTGGTCTCGATCTGCGCCAGGTTGCAGTAATCCGTGCCCGTGCACGCCACCAGCCCGCGAAACCACGGGGAGGGCGCGGCCGGCATTTCTTTCAGCAGTTCTTCCCCCAGCAGCCGTGCCACATTCCGCTCGGCCACGCCCGTCAGGATGGCATTCTGGCCCGTCGTCAGTCGCACTTCGGCTGTGCCGTATGCATCCGCCAGGCGCGCCAGCTCCATCATCTGTTCCGCACTTACCCGGCCTGTAGTGGCGCATAGCCCGACCGAAAACAGGCCCGCTTGCCTCTGCGGCTGGACGCCCAGATGATCTTCGTGCACGCCTGTTTTCCGCATGTCTTCACCTGCCCGATCGAGATCGCGCATCAGCCGCTCGCACAGCACATAGCGCAGTTCCGCGATGCCCCAATCTTCAATCAAATGGGCCAGACGGCATTTCGAGCGCGCCTCGCGCGGCCCGTGATCGCGGAAAATCCGCACTACTTCGGCCGCCACGCCCGCTGCTTCCTCCGGTTCCGCGAACACGTCCAGCGGCTGCGCGATCGTGAATCCGCCGGATCCCATCTTGCCGCCCACCAGGATATTGAATCCCGTGCGTCCCTCTTTGCGCGCGGGCGTCAGCGCCAGATCCTGCGATTCGTTGTGCGTGCAGTTCGCGGTGCAGCCCGTCACCGTCATGTTGAACTTGCGCGGCAGATTGGCGAACTCCGGGTTACCGCGCGCGCCCACGATGATGCGATTCAGCTCGAAAACCACAGGCGAGGCATCCAGCCACTCGTGCGGTGTCAAGCCCGCCAGCGCACAGCCATTGATGTTGCGCACGTTATCCATGCCGGTCTGCAGGCTGGTCAGGTCCACGCCGCGCAGCTTCTCCCAGATCTCCGGCACGGTATCCAGCGTGAATCCGCGCAGCTCGATTTGCTGCCGCGTGGTGATATCCAGCATGCCGTTGCCGATGCGCCGCGAGATCTCCGCGATCGTCCGCAACTGTGCGCCGGTGGCGAATCCGTTAGGCATGCGGATGCGCATCATGAATTGGCCCGGCGTAGGTTTGCGGAAGAACACACCCACCCACTTCAGCAAATCCTTATCGGCGGGCGTGAGCGCTTCCGCGCCCTTTGAGATCATTTCCGGCAGATCGTCGCGCACGCGCAGAGGGTTCCACCATTTGAGCGACTTCAGGCTTTCGACGGAATTGCGGCGTTTGGGCATGCGGATCGCTCCACGTTGGGAAATGATTCGCAGCGGCAGGGCCGCGACAGCCAGGCGGGCTTGGTCAGGCTGTTATCTATTATCGAGGAAGACAGGCGCGGCTGGCAACTTCACTCGCTGCGCAGCACCGTCATGGGATCCACGGCGCCGGCCTTTCGCGCGGGCACGTAACAAGCCGCCAAGCCGATGGCGGCCAGCAACGCCGCGGCAGCGCAGAACGCGGGCGCATCGATTGTCCGCACGCCATACAGCACGCTCTTCAGGACGCGCGTGAGCAACAGCGACGCGCCCACGCCCAGCAGCAGTCCGCAGGCAATCAGGGTTGCGCCGCGCCGTAGAACCAGAGCGACCAGGTCGTGTGAGGTCGCTCCGACCGCCAGCCGGATCCCGAACTCCTTGGCCCGCTGCTTCACGGCGTATGCCACGATCCCGTACATGCCGACGGAAGCCAGCGCCAGGCCGAATCCGGCGAACCAGCCCAGGCCGATGGCGCTCAGGCGTTCGCGAAATCCTTGCTCATCCAGGTCGTCTTCGAGCGTACCCATATAAGTGATCGGCTGGCCTGGGCGGATCTGCCAGACGGCGCGTTCCACAAGGGGTCCCATTTGTAAGGGCATCCCGGCGGTCCGCACCACGAATCCGATAGCGCCGGGCGGATCTTGCGTGAAGGGGCGGTAGAGGGCCGGCGCGGGACTCGCGGATAACATCGGGCGCACATCCCCTACGACGCCAATCACGTTGAGCCAGCGATCTACCGGTTGCCCATCGAGGCGTACGCGCATGCCAAGGGGATCGGCGCCACGGAAGAGCGTGCGCGCGAGCGACGCACTTAAGATCGCCACATCTGTCGCGCCGGCGCGATCCCGCGGCGTGAACGTGCGCCCCGCCAGTAAGGGGATGGCCAATGCGCTGAAATACTCGCCGCTCACCTGGTTAACGCTCGCCTTGGGCGCATCCTTCGGGCCGGTGTTGGCTCCTTCGGCCAGAACCGCGCTGCGCCCGTTCACTCCGCCGCCAGGCATGCCGTAAGCCGCCGCGGCTGCCAGCACGCCGCGCAGATTTTGGATTCTGTCGAGGACGTCCTGGTAGAAGCGCACCAGCCGCTGCGGCGGCACATCCCGGCCGACCGGCGTGCGGAACGTGAGCACGCGCTCCGCGCGAAAACCCATGTCGCGATACAAGCCGTAGACGCTGCGCATGGTCAGGCCGGCGCCGGTCAGAAGGAGCACCGAGACGGCCAACTCGGCTACCACGATGGCGTCCAGAAAGCGTCTGTGCGCGACGCCTGGCGAAGCGGCCCGCGCGCCGAGCGTCGCAGTGGCGGAGCGCATGGCGGGCGCCAGACCGAACAGCAGCACGGTGGCCATGGACACCACCAAGGCGAAGACCAGCACGGGCGTGTCGACCGCGATCCGCTCTACACCCGGCAGAGGGATCGGCAGGCGCATAGGCAACAACGTGCGAGCCAGCGGCACCAGCGCCTCGGCGACCGCCACGCCGGCCACCGCCGCGCAAAGCGCCAGCGCCAGGCTCTCGCCCAGCAACTGGCGGACGATGCGGAGGCGCGTCGCGCCCAGCGCTACCCGTATGGCCATTTCCCTTTCGCGTTCGGCCGCCCGTGCGAGCAGCAGACTGGCCACGTTCGCGCATGCGATCAGCAGAAGGAGACCGACGGCCGCGAGCAGCACGCCCAGGGTGGGGCGGAAGAGGCGCGAGTACTGCGCGCGCACGGCCACCACCCGTGCGCCGCGATTCTTGTTCGTGGCAGGCGATTCCCTTTCGAGGCGATTGGCAATGGCGCCGAATTCCGCCTGAGCTTCGGAGGCGGTCGCGCCGCGCCGCAATAGCTCCACCCCCATCACTGGACGCGACCCGCGATCGTCCGGCCGGATTTCGAGCGGCGTCCACAAGGCGAACTCCCGGAGGTAGAAGAAAAACTCCGGTGGTAGCACGCCGAGAACCGTGTATTTGCCATCGCCCAGCGCGATTTGGCGGCCCACAATGGAGCGATCGCCCCCGTACTGCTGTTGCCATAAGGCGTAGCCCAGAACGACGACATTCGGGGGATCGCCCGGCGCAAATGTGCGGCCGCGGAGAGGCTCGACGCCCAGAGCGCGGAAGAACCCGGGCGTGACGCGGCCGCCGATAACCTCGGTGGGGCTGGCGCCTTGAGTGATGGAGTAAAACCCGAAGGTCAGCGCCTCGAGGCGTTCGAGAGCGTGGGTTTGGCGCTGCCAGGCCGCCATGTCCGCCGGCGGGACGGTGACGATCGGGCCAAGGCTCGCGCCGGGATCCTCTCGCGACGCGCGGTCGAATTCCCAGAGAAGCACGAGACGCCCGGCGTTTGCGTACGGAAGAGGACTGAGCAACACGCCGTACGCGAAGCTGAAGACTACCGTAACGGCGGCGATTCCCAGGGCCAGGGTGACGATGGCGAGCAACGAAAATCCGGGACGGCGAGCCAGGGATCGGACTGTGGAACGCATATTTTGTATTCGACACCGCACGGCGAATCGGCGTTCCACACGGCGTGCACCGGCTCAAGACGGGCCACACAAAACGATGGCCCGTCCCACCGGCCGCGACGGGCCACACAAAACGATGGCCCGTCCCACGGTTATTGTTCCATCGCATGCACCACTGCTGAGGTGAACTCCGCCGTTCCCTCCCGGCCGCCCACATCCCGCGTCAAATGCCGGCCCTCCGCGTAGACCCGCTCAATGGCGCCCTGCAGCCGCACCGCCGCCTCCCGCTCGCCGATATGCGCCAGCATCAGCGCGGCCGATTGCATCAGGGCCGTGGGATTCGCCATGCCCTTTCCTGCAATGTCAGGTGCGGTCCCGTGCACCGCTTCGAAGATCGCATGCCGGTCGCCGATATTGGCCCCCGGTACGATACCCAGCCCGCCCACCAGCCCCGCCGCCAGATCCGAAATGATATCGCCATAGAGGTTCGGCAGCACCAGCACGTCGAACGTTTCCGGCCGCATCACAAGCTGCATGCAGGCGTTATCGACGATCAACTCGGTGTATTCGATCCCGCCGAACTCGGCCGCCACCAGCCGGCAGCACTTCAGGAACAAGCCGTCGCTCATCTTCATGATGTTGGCCTTGTGAATGGCCGTTACCTTACGCCGTCCCTCACGCCGCGCGTATTCGAAAGCCGCCCGCGCAATCCGCATGGACGCCGTTTTGGTGATAATCTTCAGGCTCTCCACCACGTCTGGAATCACTTCATGTTCCAGGCCGGAATACAGATCTTCGGTGTTCTCGCGGAAGATGGCCAGGTCTACCTTCACATCGCTGAAGCGGGTTTTCAAGCCGGGCAGCATGCGCACCGGACGAAAGTTCACATACAGTCCCAGCTTCTTGCGCAGCGCCACGTTGATGCTCGCATGGCCGCCGCCGATGGGCGTGGCCGTAGGTCCCTTCAATCCCACGCGCGTGCATTCAAGCGATGCAAACACGTCGTCCGGCAGCAGTTGGCCAAGATCGTCGAGAGCCTTCGCGCCGGCTTCCACGCGCTCCCATTGAATATCTACGCCGGTAGCTTCCACGGCCCGCGTGGTGGCTTCGGCAACTTCCGGTCCGATTCCATCGCCGGGGATCAAGGTGATTTGGCGTGCCATTCCCGCTATTATAAAGTCGGGCGGGCGCTAACGCCTGCCGCCACCCATGATTCCCGATTGGCCCACCGAGCGCCGGCGCATGGTCGAGCGCCAACTTCGCAAGCGCGGCATCCGCGATGCGCGCGTGCTGGCCGCCATGCTGGCCATTCCGCGCGAGGAGTTCGTGCCCTACGAATGCCGCGTCTGCAGCTACCAGGACGAGCCGCTGCAAATCGGAAACGGGCAAACCATTTCGCAGCCGTACATGACCGCGCTCATGGCCGAACTGCTGGAATTGACGGGCACGGAGACAGTGCTGGATGTAGGCGGTGGATCGGGGTATCACGCGGCCGTGTTGGGACAGCTTGCGGCGCGCGTGATTTCTATCGAGATTATTCCCGCCTTGGCGCGCCTGGCCGGGCGAAACCTGGCGCGCACCGGGTTCGGCGCCAACGTCACGGTGGTCCGCGGCGATGGATCGAAGGGCTGGCCTGCGGACGCGCCTTACGGCGGTATCTCGGTGGCCGCCGCGGCGCCCGATATTCCCCAGGCATTGCTCGATCAACTCGCCGATGCGGGCCGCTTGGTGATCCCCGTGGGGAGCCCCCACGATCAGGAGTTGCTGGTGGTCGCCAAACTGAACGGCCGCACGGAAGAGCGCGTCGCCACCTACTGCCGTTTCGTCCCGCTGCGAGGCGATGGCGGTTGGCAGTGACCCGCTCCCTTACGGTCGCGGCTCGGTAACGTCTCGAGTATTACCGAGCCGCGACTGTCAGGGAGCGGTTTCCAGCACTCGCAACCCCACCACCCACAACCCGCCACCCGCCACCCAGAGGTACACTGTGGTGTCCAATATGTCGAAATCCAAGACCTTTTTATCCGCACTCGCCGTGGCCGCGTTCGGGCTTCTGGCGCAAGCTCAGGACTTGCCGGTCTTGATGCACCTTAACCCGGTGGCGCTCGACGCCAGCGGCCAGCCCGTAACCGATCTGACCGCCGCCGATTTCAAGATCGTCGATAACGGCAAGCCGGAAACGATTTACTTCTTCCATAAGCCGGACGTCGGGCCGGCCGCGCCGCTTGCGCCGCTAGAGCGCACCAACCGGCCAAACGGCGTTATGCCGCATACCACCGCGATCCTCTTCGACATGATCAATCTGGTGGACGCGGACCGGCTGGAGAGTTGGAAGTACCTCGATAAGTCGCTGCCGCAGCTCGAGTCCGGCGAGAACGTATACTTCTATGTGCTCAACCTCGAGGGCACTATGATTCCGATTCATGCGATCGGACCCCGGTCGGCTGACGATAAGACCTGGCCGCAAGGCTTTACCGCCGCGTTCGATAAGGTCATGAAGGCCTCCAGCCATGCCCGTCCGGTCCAGTTCGGCAGCGAAGACCAGGTAAAGAAGAGTTTCAAGGCCCTCGAAGATATCGCCGGCCAACTCGCGCAGTTTCCGGGCCGCCGCGACATCCTGTGGGTCGCCAACGGAATCACCACGGTCCCCGACCCCATGCTGCCGAACTGCAACGGCGATTGGGTGGAGTGCAGTCTTTACGTGCCGCACCTGGCAGTCACGCTGGCCAACGCCGGGGTCGCGGTGGACCCCTATTCGTACATCGGGGACATCAATCCCGACGTGAATTACAACATGGACCAAATGAGCCTGCTGACCGGCGGCAAGGGTTATTTCCGCCAGGACATAAAGGAGGTTTTGAAGCAGGTCGCCCAGAATTCCGTGAACAGTTATACGATTTACTACAATCCTTCCGCGGCAAATTGGGACAAGAAGTGGCACCATTTGCACCTTACCTGCGAACGCAAAGGCGTAAAGGTGCAAGTCAGGGAACGCTACTACGCGCTGCCGGATTCACGCGCGATTGGGGACCGCATGAAGGCCGCCCTGATCAACGCTTTGGGCAGCCCCGCCGACCTATGCCAGATCGGCTTGCGCGCAAAATTTGCCCCGCTGGAAGGAGGCAAGCCGGGCGTGCATATCGATGTCACGATTAATGCTTCGGATCTGCTGATGCGCGAGGATGGCGGCAAGTTCAAAAGCGCGGTGTACTTTGTGATGTCGGACCGTAGCGCGGGCTCACCCATCGGCGAGCCAGTGCTTTTGAACCTGAGTCCGGAGTTGACGGCCGAGCAGCACGCCAGTGTTCTGAAGGACGGACTGCCCTTCTCGCAGGATCATCCGCTCACCGGCGCGGTGCAGTTCGTGCGAGTAATCCTGCTCGATCAGAATACGAACGCTGTCGGTGCCATCACCTTTCCGGTAAAGTAGGACAGGCCTCCCGGCCTGTCCAAGGGCCCGGGCTCCCGGCCCGGCCTCCCGGCCTGTCCAGGGGCGAGCGACGCGATTCAGGGAGCGTGTCCAGTTGAAAGCCTGATCGGGACAGGCCAGGAGGCCTGTCCTACTCCCGCCGCAGAGCCGCCATAGGATCCACGCGCGCCGCACGCCGCGAAGGCGCCCACGCCGCGAGCATGGCGGTGGCGCACAACGCTGCCACCGCCGCCGCCAGAGTCCACGGATCGCGCGCCGAGACGTGGAACAGCATGGCCGCCAGCAGGCGCGCCGCGAACCACGATCCGATGGCGCCCAGCGCGGCGCCCGCCAAAGTCCAGCGCGCCGCGTGTCCCAGCACCAACCGGGCGATGGCGCCTTCGGTTGCGCCCAGCGCCATGCGCACGCCGATCTCCTGCGTGCGCTGCGCCACCAGGAACGAGATAACGCCGTACAAGCCGATGGCCGACAGCAGCAGCGCCATCCCGGCAAACAGGCTCAGCAGCCAGGCGTTGAAACGCGGCCGCTCCGCCAGTTTGCCTACGCGGCTATCGAACGTCTCGATTTCGACTGGTAATCCAGGGTCGAGCGCCGCCACTTCCGTGCGTACCCAGCGCGCCAGAGCCGCGGTGTCCAGCGGGCCGCTAAGAATCGCCGTCGCGGTGCGGCCGAAAGGTTCCGGAGTATGTTTACGGACCAGGTAGAACTCGGGATCGTCCGGCTCCATCAGCGCGTTGTTCTTCACGTTGCGCGCCACGCCGATCACGGTTAGCCATGGCCCCGCGCGGCCCGGCTGGATCTGCTTTCCGAGCGGATCTTCGCCCGGGAATAAGCGCCGCGCCAGCGAGTCGCTCAAGACTACCGTGTTACTTTGCGGGTCGCGATCCTCTTCGGTGAACGCGCGCCCGCGCAGAATCGGAATGCCCAGCGCGGCGAAATAATCCGGCGTCACCGCGCGCCAGGTAACCATGCCCCCGGTGCCTTCCGCGGCGCGCGGACGCCCAGGCACGTCGATCACGGAATAGATAGTGGACCGTGCCGTTCCGCCGAGCGGCGTCGAGTCGCTGAGTGCCAGGCGTGTCACGCCAGGAATGCGGCCGAGACGGCTCTCCAGGTCTTCGAAGAATCGCAGCTGGCTGGCGGGTTCGGCGTACGATTTCTGACCCAGCGTAACGGTGGCGGCGAGCACCCCATCGGCTCGCATGCCCAACGGTTGATTCTCGAGATTCCAAAGGCTGCGCAACAACAGGCTCGCGGCGGTCAGCAGAATCAGCGATACGCCGATCTGCGCGGCCACCAGCGCGTGGCGGAAAAGATACTGCCGCGCGCCCACCGCGCGCCATCCCGCCAGCGATGCCGCGGGCGGATGTGCCAGCGCGGGAGCCAGACCGAATCCGATGCCGCAAACCAGCGAAACGAGCAGCGTAAACAGCAGCACGCGCGGATCGACGGTAGCTTGCTGCAAGCGCGGGATGCCTTCCGGCGCGATGACCACGAAGATACGCAGCAAACCGGCGGCCAATAAAGCGCCCGCCAATCCGCCCGTGACCGCCAGCAGCAGGCTCTCGGTCAAGGTCTGCCGCAGCAGCCGCGCGCGACTGGCGCCCAATGCCAGGCGAACGGCAAGCTCCCGTTGCCTGGTGGCCGCGCGCGCCAGCAGCAGGTTCGCCACGTTGGCGCAAGCGATCAACAGCACGGCCAGCACTGCGCCGAACAGAATCCAGGAGGCCAGCCGCGCGTCGTGGATCTGCCGGTCGCGTAGCGAGCGCACGCGCAGTTTTACCTCTTTGCGAAACGGTCCGGGCACGAATTTCAGAGACTCGGCGAACTGCGGCTGCAAGGCTGCCGCGGCTCCGGCGGGCGTAACGCCGGGCTTCAGCCGCGCAATCGATCGCAGCACGCGGCCGGTGTTCGGCCGTTGCTGCCGGGCTTCATCGAGCGCTTGCGGGACGATCAGGTCGGCATGCTCCAGCGTGGGCATTTCGAAATCGCGCGGGAGCACGCCGAGGATGGTGACCGTGCGGCCATCGAACGGCATGGTCCTGCCCAGCACGTGGCGATCGCCGGCGAAGCGGCCTTGCCAGAGACCATAAGAAATGAGCGCCACAAGGGGCGCATTGGGACGATCCTCATCGCGCGTGAAGTTGCGGCCCATGATCGGTTGCACGCCCAGCGTGGGCAGAAAATTCGCTTCCACCTGCGCGCAGGCGAGGCGCACGGGATTGGAACTCGTGAGGTCGCAATCGTCGATGCCGGTCCACGAGGTGAACGACGCGAAGGGCTGCTGCCGCGCGCGCCATTCCAGATAGTCGGTGCCCAGCATGAACTCCTGCGGGATGATGGGTGCCACGAACCCCACCGACACCAGCCGGTCCGCCTGCGGATAAGGAAGGCTGCGGAACAGGATGCGATCGACCACGCTGAACACGGCCGCGCCCGCGCCTACGCCGAGTGCGATGGCGAAGATAGCCGTGAGAGTGAACGTGGGCGACCGCACAAATCCGCGCATGGCGTAGCGCACATCTTGCGCACACTCTTGCGCAAGGATATCCAGGTGAGGGCGGAGGCTCATGTCGATTTAGAAACCACGAGCGTGGCCGGGGTTCCAAAGTAGGACAGGCCTCCCGGCCTGTCCAGGCGGCCTACGAGGCCGCCGCAGGCAAAGTGCCTGCCCCACATTACTACCGAAGCGCGATGCCCAGATCCTTGAGAGCCTTCTCGGGCACGGGCGCGGGCGCTTCGCACATCAAGTCGGTGGCGCGCGCGGTCTTCGGGAACGGAATCACGTCGCGGATGGATGACTCGCCCGCCAGAATCATCACCAGCCGGTCGAGGCCCAGTGCGATCCCGCCATGCGGCGGGGCGCCGTATTCGAGCGCCTCCAGCAGAAAACCGAAACGCCGCTGGGCTTCCTCTTCGCTGAAGCCCAGCGCGGCGAAGACCTTCGACTGCACGTCGCGGCGGTGAATACGGATGGAGCCGGAGCCCAACTCCGTGCCATTGAGCACTAAGTCGTAAGACTTGGCGCGGCACCGCGCCGGATCGCTAGTGAGCTTATCGAGATCGTCGTCGTGCACGGATGTAAACGGATGGTGCGCGGCGTTCCAGCGCTTCTCGTCTTCGTCCCATTCGAACATGGGAAAATCGAGCACCCAGAGAAATTCGAAGCGGCGCGGGTCGAGCAGCTTGTGGCGGTCGTTATATTTCTGCGCGGCGCTAAGGCGCAACTGCCCGCACGCCTGATACACGGTCTCCTCGGGACGGTGCCCCTTCGGCTCACCGGCCCAGGCGGCCAGCATCAGCAAATCGTTTTCGGTCGCGCCCGTCAATTCGCGCACGCGCGCCATCGGCTCCGGGTAGTCGCGCTCGAGGCGTTTCGGATCGTCATAGACCCGCAGGCCGCGCTCCGCGCCATACGCTTTCAGTTCGTCGCGCTCGCGCCGGCTGAGCGCGCCGGTCTGCGGAATGTGAATGGCCTCGAGCGGCAGGCCGTGCGCGGTAAGACTGTTTTCCGGGAAAAGATGCTCCACGGGATACATGGGGGGAACGCGACGGTCCGGTTTGTCGCTGCCGTAGCTGCGCATGGCTTCGGCATAAGTGAGCCGCGGAAAGGGGGTCTCCACGTGAAAGCCGGCCACTTCGCAGATGCGCTCGACCAGCGGCTCGATCACCTCAAAGATGCGCTCCTCTTGCGGAAACGACATCTCCAGGTCAATCTGGGTGAACTCCGGCTGGCGGTCGGCGCGCAGATCCTCGTCGCGGAAGCAGCGCACGATCTGGAAATATTTGTCGAACCCGGAGATCATCAGCAGTTGCTTGAAAATCTGCGGCGATTGCGGCAGCGCGTAGAAACATCCGGGCTGCACGCGGCTGGGGACCAGGTAATCGCGCGCGCCTTCGGGCGTGGAGCGGGTCATGAAGGGCGTTTCGATTTCGAGGAATCCCATGCCGTAGAGGCATTCGCGCACGGCGAAGGAGATCTTCGAACGCAGAATGATATTGCGCTGCATGTGCGGGCGGCGCAGATCCACGTAGCGGTATTTGAGGCGCACCTCTTCGGCCACGTCGACGGTTTCTTCCATGGGGAAGGGCGGCGTGCGGGATTCGTTGAGAATCCAGAGTTTTTCGGCGAAGACTTCCACCTCGCCGGTGTCCAGGTTCGGGTTAATAGTGTCGGCGGTGCGCAGCGCGACGGCGCCTTCCACGGCGATGACATACTCCGGGCGGACCTGCTCGGCGCGCCGGTGCGCGGCTTCGCCGGCGTCCGCGCGAATGGCGATCTGGGTGACGCCGTCGCGATCGCGCAGATGAATGAAGATCACGCCGCCCAAATCGCGATGGCGGTGGACCCAGCCCATCAAGAGGGCGCGCGATCCAGCGTCGCCTGCGCGCAGTTGTCCGCAGGTGTGAGTGCGCCGTAAGCTGCCGAGAAAATCGAGTTCCGTTTCCATAGGTAAGAATGGGCCGCGCGGTCAACGCGCGAATCCGGTGGGATGAAGACGATGTTAGCATGCGGCGGAGGGCTCTTGTTCCGCGAGCCGGGCTTGGGCGGGTTCTGGGGACCGCTCCCTCACGGTCGCGGCTCAGTATTTTTGGCGCGCGGCGACCGCGTTACCGAGCCGCGACCGCGTTACCGAGCCGCGACCGTCAGGGAGCGGCTTCCCCAAAACAATTAACCACCCACCCGGGGGCAGAGCTTCGGCAAGGCCCGGTTATCATGGGATCATGCAGCGGCCATCGCAATTTCTCATCCTGGCGGTGGCCTTTTGCGTGGCCATCGCCGGCACCTTTATTTTCGCGGTCCGGGCCGGCCGCCAGGCCCGCCGCTTACGCTTCGAGAATGAGCCCATCCGCCCCTGGATGAGCGTGCCGTTCATCGCCCACACCCATCATGTGCCGCCCGCCATCCTCTTCGAAGCCATCGGCGAGCAGCCACAACCGCGCGACCGGCGGCCATTGCGGGTGATCGCACGGGAACAAGGCCGCCCCGTCGAAGATTTGATACGCGCCGTGAATCGTGCGCTCATTCGCGCGGGCCATGTGCATCCCGCGCCCGAGTCTCCAGGGGGCCAGTCTCCCTGATGCGCGAACAGATTCTGGCGGCCCTCTCGCAATATGGCTCTCCCGCGCTGTTTGTCGTGGTAACCGTCGCGTCCATCGCCGTACCCTTGCCGGTGACATTGCTGCTGATTGTTACAGGCTCGTTAGTGGCGCAGGGTTTCATCCCGCTGTGGGTGGCGATTACCGTGGCGGCTACCGGCTCGGTGCTGGGCGACCAGATCGGATACGCCATCGGCCGCTGGGGCGGCGCCAGGCTGGTGGCCAGGTTTGCCCGCTTCCTGGGCGGCCGCGAGCGCATGGCCAAGGCGGAAGCCCATGCGCGCCGCTGGGGCGGTCCGGGTGTTTTCCTCAGCCGCTGGCTGGTGACGCCGCTCGGTTCGGTGGTCAATCTGGCGAGCGGCATCGCCAAATATCCGTGGAACCGCTTTTTGTGCTGGGATGCGCTTGGCCAGGCGCTGGACGCAACCATTTATATCGGGTTGGGCCGCATCTTCAGCGACCGGGTCTTGGCGCTGGATGCCGCCTTGGGCGATTTCACCTGGGCGATCCTGGCGCTGCTGGTCTCGGCAGTGCTCGGCTGGATGCTTTGGCGGGCCCGCCGCGCCCGGAGGAAGTCCCCGAATTGAACGATCCCCCAGGAGATTTTTCAGAGTCGTGTTTGCTGGTGTTAATTGGATAAGACTTTCCGGATAAGAATTTCTCTGGATAAGACTTTCTCTCAGGTAAGACTTTCTCTCTCTCTTTTGACGGCGCCGTAAAACTAGCTTATGATTGTCGTCATTATTCCGTCGGCGTAATCGCGACCGGCGCCGCCCTGTAAGTGAAGTGTAACTTGGCCTCGCCACGGCACACGAAATTTCTTTCTGCCGCCGTTTCCGTACTTTCCGCCTGTTTATGCCGCGCGCCGTTTGACATTCAGTACGTGCATAACCACTATGCGTCTATGTCACCCAAGATGGGTACCGCGACGACGTAATTCCGCGGACCGCCGGGAGATGTGCGGCGCTTGGAGCCTCTCGCTCATCCAGCCGGACCCATCCGGGTCGACTCAGGGCCTGGTGATGAACCCGGACGGCATCCGACGTTAACCCGGATAATCAAGCTCCGGCCCTCACGATAGTCAGCCTCGCCGACAGCGCCTTCGCCGTGGACACGGATAACTACGCCACGTGCTCGTGTACATCGGCACGGGCGTTGCGCGCGGCGGCATCTCGCGGTTCACCTCAGGAGCCCTGGGATCCATCAACGGCGTGTCTCCTGTAACGGTGAACTCCCCCCCAACGTTCTCCGTCCTGCAAACCGCTGGCGGCTACACGCTACTCGATCTCACGCAATTCAACAACCCGAACAGCAGCAGCTACGTGGCCTTTAATCCGAGCCAGCCGCTACAATTGGTCCTTCGCAACACCCTGCCGAACCCGACGTTCAACTGCGCCGGCCACGCTGTCCCGTTCCTCTCGGCTGTCTACACCAACGCGGATGGGGCCGGCGGCGGGCTGATGGGCCCCTACGTGCCCTTGATCGATTACCCGGAACTCTCCGGCGTTCCAACCATCGTGCCCACGGCCGGCGCCTACGCACAGGCTCTCCCCGCGTGCGCTGGCTTCCCCGTCCCGGGCGCCAACGTGCCGAACCCGGGCGCGACCAACAGCTCCGGCGGCTTGGTGGACTGGCCGACGTACTGGCCGACATCGTGGCCCTCCAAGCTGTCCGGCCAGCAGCCGCTCATGTGCCCACCGACACTCAACGGCAACGGCATGGCCGAGCAGCCCGCGGTGACCTTCATCTCCACCGAGCGCTACACGCTGGCAACCGGTTGCACCAGCACCTGCACGAATATCGCGTTCCAGTCCCAGCAGACCACGGGGGGCGAGTCGTCCCCGGGGCAGTCTCCGCCGGTGCCCGTGGCCATCGTCGGGTCCGGGTTCGGCTATCTGGCGCAGGCGCTTCCTCTTGCGGTGCAGGCGGGGGCATCGACGGGCCCTGGGAACGTCTCTCTGCTTCGCATCCAGGACTGCGCATTCGGTAACAGCTGCCCGCAACCCGACAGCTACGCTTGGGACACAGGCACGACCGCCAACTGCCAAGTCTATATCGCCAACTGGACCGACTCCGAGATCTGGCTGGACCTGAACGTGCCAATCGATGCGACAGACGTCTACCTCGGCGGCTCGTCGTGGACGGACCTTGGTGGCGCTCCGGGCCCAGTCTACGTAGTTCAGACGAACAACAGGATCATCGAACGTTGCATCCTTATGGCCACGGACCCGGCGACCTCGTCCTCGACCCAACCTGCGGCTCCGGTACCACCGCCTACGTCGCCGAACAGTGGGGACGCCGTTGGATCACCTGCGATACCAGCCGGGTCGCGCTGGCATTGGCGCGCACGCGTCTGATGGCGGCGAAGTATCCTTACTACTTACTGGCCGATTCCGCCGAAGGTATCGCCAAAGAAGCTGAAGTTACCGGCGCGTTTCCGCCGTCCAACCCAGATCCCAAAAACGACGTCAAACGCGGCTTCGTCTACAAGCGCGTCCCGCACATCACCCTGAAATCCATCGCCAATAACGAAGAGATCGACGGGATTTACGCGCGCTATCAGGAGCAGCTTGAGCCGTTGCGCGAGCGGCTGAGTACCGCTCTGAAATAAGGCTGGCATGAGTGGGAGATCCCGCGCGAAGCGGATGCGAAATGGCCGGCGGCGGCGCGCAAGCTGCGCGAAGAATGGTGGAAGCTGTGGCGGGAGCGGCAACGCGAGATCGACGCTTCCATCGCCAAACGCGCCGACACCAAGTATCTCTACGATCAACCTTACGAAGACTCGAAGCGCGTGCGGGTGAGCGGGCCGTTCACGGTGGAGAGCCTGTCGCCGCATCGCGTGCTGGCGCCCGAGGATGAAGAGCGTCCCGCCACGGAGCGCGAAGGAGAGCGCGCGGATGCCGGCGGCGATTTCGTCACGGTGATCCTGGACAATCTGCCCAAGACCGGCATCAAGGGGACGGATAAAGGGCAGGCGATCCGGTTCGAGAGGCTGGAGGCGTTGGCGGGGGCCAACATTCACGCCGCGGGCGAATATACGGCGGCGGGCAAGCGGCTGCGCGTGGCGGTGTCGATCGGGCCGCAGTATGGCACGGTGGGTCCGGAAGATATCAAGGAAGCGGCCAAGGAGGCGGTGCGCGGCATCGGGTTTGACTTGCTGGTGGCGTGCGGATTCGCGTTCGATCCGCATGTTTCCGAAGAAGTGAAACGCTACGGCAAGCTGGCCGTGCAGGTGGTGCGCATGAATCCGGATCTGCTGATGGGCGAGGAACTGCTCAAGAAGACCGGCGCGGGCAATCTGTTCACGGTGTTCGGCGAGCCGGATGTGGAGATCCGGCGGGCGAAGGACGGGCAGGTGGAGGTGGAAGTACGCGGGGTGGACGTGTTCGATCCCACCACGCAGGAGATCCGCAGCCATTCGACCGAAGATATCGCGTGCTGGTTCATCGACACGGATTATAACGGCGAGAGCTTCTTTGTACGGTACGCTTATTTTACGGGCACGGACGAACCGTATGAGAAGCTGAAGCGGGCGTTGCGGGCGGAGGTGGATGAAGCGGCCTGGGCTTCGCTGTATTCGACCACCAGCCGGCCGTTCGCGCGTCCGAAGTCGGAAAAGATTGCGGTGAAGGTGATTAATCATTATGGGGATGAGGTGTTGAAGGTGTTTGGGGTGGGGTAGGACGCTCCCTCACGGTCGCGGCTCAGAAGAATAGAGAGAATTCCGGATGGCTGGGGCTACTTCCTTGCATCATGCTTCAGCCGCCGCAATGGTTTTACCGCTTGGCGGATGCGGCGCGCCATCGGCATCGGTTGCGCCATACCACGATCGAACAGGCCCACGGGCGGCGCGGCGAAGATCTGGCGCACCGCTTTCTGCGCGGGCGCGGCCTCACCATCGTGGCGCGCAATTTCCATCAGCGGGCGGGGCGCGGCGAGCTCGATATCGTAGCTTGGGATCGCGGGAGCATCGTGTTCGTGGAGGTGAAGACGCGCGCCTCGGCGGAGTTCGGCGATCCCGCGCGAGCCATGGGCAGCGATAAGGAGCGGGATTTACGGCGGGCGGCCGCCGAGTATCTGCGCCGCTGCGGGGCTCCAGCGGAGCAGGCGCGCTTCGATCTGGTCAATATCATCCTTGACGAGCCGGGTAAGCCGGGCAAACAGGAAAAGCGCCCGCGGATCGAATGGATTAAAGATGCCTTTCCGATCAGCCGGACGTTATAATACGTTCTCCGCGCCAAACCATCACGTGAATCTTTTCTTGCGGAGGCACTCAACCATTGCCGGAATTGCGTAAGGACCCGATTACGGGCCGCTGGGTAATCATTTCGACCGATCGCGCGCGCCGCCCCTCGGACTTCGTGCGAGACCCGGTGTCGCCGCCGGCCGCCCGCGTTTGCCCCTTCTGCTACGGCAACGAGCAGAAGACGCCGCCTGAAGTGCTCGCGTATCGTCCGGGCGGCGGTCCCAATCAGCCGGGTTGGAGCGTGCGCGTGGTGCCCAACAAGTTTCCGGCGCTGGGCATCGAGGGCGAGTTGAATCGCCAGGGCGAGGGCATGTACGACAAGATGAACGGCATCGGCGCGCACGAGGTGGTGATCGAGAGCCCCGATCACAGCCTGACCATGGCGGAGATGACGGAACATCAAATCGGGGAAGTGCTGCGGGCTTTTCGCGATCGCCTCAACGACCTGAAGAAAGACATCCGCTTCCGCTACATTATTCTCTTCAAAAACTACGGCGAGGCCGCGGGGGCCACGCTGGAGCATCCGCATTCGCAACTGATCGCGCTGCCGGTGATTCCCAAGCGGGTGAAGGAAGAGATCGACGGCGCCAAGCTGTATTTCGATTTCAAGGAGCGCTGCGTCTACTGCGATATTCTGCGGCAGGAATCTTCGGCGGGCGTACGCGTGGTTACGGAAACCGACCGCTTGATGGTGCTGGAACCGTGGGCGCCGCGCTTTCCGTTCGAAACCTGGATCGTGCCCAAGCGCCACGAATCGCACCTGGAGCAGACCGAGGAGGCCACCCTGCAGAACCTGGCGTGGGTGTTGCGCTCGACGCTGCGCAAGATCGACAAAGTGCTGGAGCACCCGGCTTACAACTTCATCGTGCACAGCGCGCCGCTGCAGGAGAATCATCAGCCGCACTATCATTGGCATATCGAAATCATTCCCAAGCTGACCAAGGTGGCCGGGTTCGAATGGGGGACGGGTTTTTACATCAACCCGACGCCGCCCGAGGAGTCGGCCAAGTTCCTGCGGGAATCGGGGCTGGCGTGAAGCCGGCGGCGGATACGGAGGCTGCTCCTCACCGCCGTATCCTGGGCATTGTCATCGCGCTCATCCTCTACGGTTCGCTGTATCCGTGGCAATTTCACGTGCGGCATTATGGGCGCAGCCCGCTTTGGATTCTGGTGCACGCATGGCCTGACGCGGTGAATCGCTATCTGGTCTGGGACGTAGCGGTGAATGTGGCGCTGTATTTGCCGTTGGGCATTTTCGCGTATTTATCGGTCAGTGCGCGGGCGCCGCAAGTGTGGCGGGTGATGGCGCCGTTGGTCCTGGCGGTGGGGCTTTCGGCATCCATCGAGATGCTGCAGCTCTTCGACGACGGGCGAATGTGCAGTTTATCCGACGTGGCTTCGAACGCGGCGGGCGCGGCGATCGGCATAGCGGCCGGCGCGTATTATCGCACGCGATGGCAACGTTTGCTCGCGGCGCCCGGGGCCGCCGCATTGCTGCGCCCATCGGGAGCGCTGCTGCTGCTTTCCTGTTGGATCGGATACCAGGTGTTTCCGATGTTCCCGGTGTGGGGCCGGACCAACTTATTCAGAAGGTTGACCGCCATGCCGCCGTGGTCGTCGCTCTCGCCGGTGGACACGCTGGTGGTGCTGGCGGAATGGCTGACGGTGGCTTGTCTTCTGGAAAACGTACGCGGGAGAAAAGCCACGGGCTGGTTGACGCTGTTGCTGGTGCTGGTGCCGGCGCGCTTGTTCATCGCGGGCCGGACGCTGGCGTGGCCGGATATCGTGGGGGCGGCGGGCGCGTATGCGGTGTGGTTGTGGCTGCCGCGGCGCGGCGTGCGGCGGGCATTGCCGTTTGTGCTGACGGGCGCGCTGATCGTGGCCGAGTTGGCGCCATTCCACTGGCAATCCGCGCAGGCGTTCAACTGGGTGCCGTTCCGCGCGACGTTCCGCACCGCCTGGCAGGATGGACTGGTGGTGCTGTTTCGCAAGAGCTTCTGGTATGGCTCGGTGCTATGGCTGTGGCGGGCTTCGGGGTTGAGTCTGGCGTGGGTGACGGCGGCGGCTGCGGTGGTTTTGTTCGGGCTGGAGCGCGTGCAGGTGTATCTGCCCGGGCGGACGCCGGAGATTACGGATGCCGTGCTGGCGGTGTTGATGGGGGTGTTGTTGTGGCTGCTGCGGGATGCGTAACGTCGCGCCCGGTGGGGCGGACCATCGTCTTTTGTGGTCTGCCCTCCTGCAGCAGGCAGACCACACAAAACGATGGTCTGCCCCACGGTTATTGCGCTACGGCGGGGACAGTTACGGGCGCAGCGTGGCGGTCGTGCCAGGCGGCTTGCGCCTCGTCGTAAACCTGCGTGAAAAACTCGCGCGAGGAGGGCGAACAGCCGATGTGCATGGTCTGCCTGGCGGGCGGCTCTTCGATGAAGCCCAGCGATCCGTTCCATCCCAAATCGTCCAACACGAATTGCAGGCATTCGCCTTCGCCCGGAGGCAGTCCCGTTAAAGCCAGATCGAATACCTGCCCGCTGGAGTGATCCGGCAGGCGTGCGCCTGGCAGGCTGGATGGGATTCCATCGCCCGTCTTGGGAACCACCAGCGCGGTGATTTCGAGAGGCACAAACGCGTCACCCGGACGCATGGCTTCAAAGAGCCGGCGGGTTTCGAACGCGATGTAGGCCACGGTGCCGATGGTCGAAGGGAGCGCCTTCGTGTGCCAGTTATCGGCATCATCGGCAGCCGCCGGCACGGATGGCGCTTCCACGCGGTAGCCGAAGAACTCCGGATCGTCGTGTGCGGGCACCAGCTTACTGCCGTCCTCGCCCTTGATGCGGTCAGTGGTTTCGAAAACCAGATCCGGCGGCTTCAGCCAGGCCGATAACCTGTCGGGCGCGCGCTGCGACGGAGATGCCGCATACCGATATTGCTCGATAAGATCGCGAAACTCCGGCGGGTCTTCCTGATACATGCGGAGTAACTGCTCGGCGCGCATGATGCGGAACCAGTAAGTGGGCGAATAGTCGCGCTCCATCTGGGCGTGAATGGCGCCGCACAGGTCGCGATTCCACACCGGGCTGCAACTGAAGAAGACCTTGGCCACGCTGGCGGTATCGTCCAATCCCGGAGTGTTTCGAGCCATGGCTTTGAAATCGGCGACGCAGCCTTCGCCGCAATGATAGGCCCAGATGGCCCAGTCGCGGCCGCCATAGCGACGCTCCATGCCGGCCAGATAGGCGGCCACCGCGGGTACGGCTTTTTCGGGCTTCAGCCGATCGTCGCGCACCTGCACGGTGTAGGTCTCTTTGTGGCGCACGGTGCGCGTCACCAGCTTGCCATGTTTGTTCTTCACCGTGACTTGGGTCTTCACGGTGCGGCGCCGCGTGGCATAGACGACGCGCAAGCCGATGCGTTTGCCGGTGGCCTCGGAGATCTGTAGGATGCCGCGGGGACCCGCGGGACTCTCGGCGGTTGGCACACCCCAGCTTTCGATATACGCCATGGCTGCCAAGGTGGATGCCGGAAAGCCGCTCTGGCGTTCGGCGTCGCGAAAGAGCCGCTGCAAGCCGCTGCCCGAGATGCGCTCGGCGCCTTGTCCCGCCAGCGGTTCGCGCATGATGCCGAAGGTCTGCGATTGGATCATGGCTTCGGTGCGGAGGGCCAGCGTTTCTCTGGATATTTGCTGGCGATCGAGGCCCAGGCCGGGTAGCCGGTGCGTGGGCGAAAAATATGCGGGCTCGTTGGGCGCGCCGGGCAGTGCGGTGGCGAGGACCACGGCTAGCGTGGCAAGACATCGGCTGAAGCGGGGCAAGTCCTATTATCGCGCGTTTCGCCGCGGCGCCGTCTGACTTCCACATTGTGCCCGCCGCTGTGGGGCGGGCTCGTAGCCTGCGCGGGCCTCGTAGGCACGTTCTTCGACGAGTTCGCTCGCCTTGGACAGGCCGGGAGGCCTGTCCTACTACTTACGAAAAGCAAATTCCATGTGCAGGCGGAGACTCTCGATCCACACCGGGCCGCGATCGTGGTTGTACGCCAGGTTGGTATCGTGCTGCACATCCAAGGTGGCGAAGAAACCGCGGAATAGGTGCGCGCTGTAGTAACTCTCCCAAACATACTCCGGCGCGTAATTAAGCTGGCCGTCTCCAATCAGAAAATCGAGGCCGCCGCGCGCCAGATATAACGCATGCACGCCGGAGGCTCCGCTGGCGGTGAAGGACGTAGCGGCTACATCGTCTTTGCGTTTCCATCGCGTCCCCTTTACGGATACGCCGCCGCTGGCCAGCCGGTCGATGGCAGTGAAGGCGAAATCCTGCGTCTTGCCATCGTTCCAGCCCAGGCGTATGAAGAAACCCACATCCCGCGCGGCTTCCTGTTCCAGATTCACGCCGGTGCCGTACTTCAGCGTTCCGTATTGTTTCACCGCGTTGATGTTGGGCGTGGCGCCGGTTTCTTCGCCGAGCTGGATGGCCGCCGCGTAACTTCCCGAGTGTGTGTGGTTGAAATATTGAAGCAGCCGGATGGTTCCGGGATGCTTGCCCAGCGTGTATCGCCGCTCGCCTTCGATGACATCGCCGCGATCGACGAAGATGCGCCGGTCGAAGTGGCTGCCATTCGCCAAAGTAGGCTCGGCGGCGCTGGCATAGCGGAACGACCAGTTACGCAGGTGCAGCTCGTGCACCCACCCCCAGGTGTAGCCGCGCGTATCGGCGGGATAATCCCACGCGCCGTTATACATCACCGCCCAGGCCATGAACTGTGTGCGCGGATCGTGCGTGTAGGCGTTGTTATCGAAGAAATCCGTGAGCGAGAAGCGCCCGGCAGTGATGGTATAGCGAACCATGGGGCGGTCGCCGGCTAACTGGTTGGCGTCGCTTTCCACGTGCTCCTTCTCGGATCCGAAACCGATGTCGTATGTCAGATAGAGGCGCGCGATGTAGGGCTTGGGCGTGGCGGAAGCCACCCGCGGCAGTTCGCCGTTGGAAGGATTTGCCAGTCCGTTGACGCCGCTGAAGCCGCGGCCGCCGGCCATCTCGGGATTGAAGACGAGCTGCAGATTATTGGCCAGGCGCGCATCGAAGAAGAGCGTGGTGGTGAGCGATACGTCGTTCTCGCGATAGTCCTGCAGGCTCAGCGGACCGGTATAGGGCGCATTGAAAGTGCCGTGCGTCTGGCCGATGGAAGTGGCCTGGTAATAGAGGTTCCAGTTTTCCGCGGCGGGTTCGCTCGTGGCCGGAGTATCCGGCGATTGCGCGGCCAGCCGGCCGCTGAATGACAAAATGGTTACAGCAAGAATGCGCACCCTCATGCACATGTTCCAATCTAGCAGGAGATACCGCGAGAACGCTCCCTGACGGTCGCGGCTCAGTCACCGCCGCGGCTCAGTCACGGCCGCGGCTCGGCCACAGTGACGGCTCAGTCACGAATCAAGCGGCCGCTTGACGCCACACTTACCGAGCCGCGACCGTAAGGGAGCGCCCCCCGTGCTAGTCTCAAGAAATGCGTTTGAAATTCCCAGCTCTGTCTGTCACCGCCGCCGCGTGCGCCTGGTTTCTCCCGGCTGCGGTCCAGGCGCAACCCGCCGGTAAGACCGCCGAACAAGCCTTCAAGAATATCCAGGTCTTGAACGGCACACCCGCCGATCAGCTATTCCCGGCCATGCAATTCATCGCCGCATCGCTGGGCGTCGAATGCGACTTCTGCCATGTGCAGGGCAAATTCGATGCCGACGACAAGCCGGAGAAGAAGACCGCGCGCAAGATGATCGCCATGACGCTGGCCATCAATAAGGACAGTTTCAACGCCCGCAAGGAAGTGACCTGTTACACGTGCCATCGTGGCGGGCACGATCCGGTGGGAACGCCGCCGGTCTTGACCAGCGATGCGGAACCGGAGCACGCCGAAGCCGCGCCCGCACCCGTCGCGGTCACCGCCGATCAGATCCTCGACAAATATGTCGCAGCCGTGGGCGGAGCCGCGGCGTTGCATAAGATCTCGTCGCGCGTATCGAAGGGCAGCATTTCGTTTGGCGGGCATGAAACGCCCATCGAAGTGTTTGCCAAAGCTCCGGATAAGCGCATGTCGGTCACGCACTCCGAGCGCGGCGACAGCATCACGGCATTCGATGGCCAGGTTGGGTGGCTGGGCAACAACGGACATCTGACGCACGAGATGTCGGCGACGGAAGAGGATGCCTCGCGCCTGGACGCCGATTTCTATTTTCCGACGCACATCAAGGAGATCTTCACCAGCTTCCGCGTAGGACGGCCCGATAAGATTGGCGATCATGCGGTGTATGTCTTGTCGTGCATGCGGCAGGGGCAGCCGCCGGTGCGGCTTTATTTCGACCAGTCGTCGGGGTTGCTGGTGCGGCAGGTGCGCTATGCCGATACGCCGGTGGGGCGCAATCCCACGCAGATCGATTACGCGGATTATCGCGAGGTGGATGGCGTGAAGATACCGTTCCGCTGGACGCTGGCGCGCGTGAACGGACGGTTTACGATTCAGATTCGGGAGGCGCAGCAGAACGTCCCGATTGAGGACGCCAAGTTCGCCAAGCCGGCGCCGGCGGCGACGCCTGGCGGCATGCCTTCGGCGCATTAGTATTACTGTGTTATAAAAACAATTTGATGTAGAATTGTTTTTGTGGGATCACGCCTCTCTTCCAAGCCGTGGCCATAGCCTTGAGCGAGACGCGCCGCTCGGGCGGCAAGATTCCCAAGAAGAAGTCATCATAACCCATGCCTCAAATCGCCGCTGGGGGCTACCGTGAGGTCTCGTCTAACGCCGGCTGCGGGGCGCCTGCCAGCCACGTGCGCGCCCAAGGTGCAGGGCAGCATAAGACATGACGGCGGTTGCCGCTATCGTTACGAGGTTAATTGCAAAGCTCAGCAGCCGCTCATCGAGGATCTCCCTCGGGGGCAAACCTATGACGGCAGCCGCTCCCAGCCAAGCCGGGAAAATTGCAAGTTGCACTGCCGCCGCGATGCCGATGAGGTAACGCCTGCCCGTGTCGTCCGCATTCGAAGCCCGCGAAGCGGATCGGGCCGCCCGCGAAGGATGCCACGATGAGACCGCCCAGGAATGCCAAGGCCGTACTTGTCATAAGCGCGGCAGCGCCCCGCAGAATCAACCGCCGATCGCGGCTCCACAGGCCAAAGCTCACCGCCAGCACTTCCGCCAGGAAGGGCAAGAAGCGCGCCGCGACAACGATGGCGATAGCACTATCGTCGATGATGCCAGTGGCCAGAAGGATGCCTCCCGCGGCCGCGCGTCCCACATAGCTGGATGTCACGTGGCTCAATTGCCAGAGGTCTTGTATCACGTCGGGAAACGGCTCGCTCATAGGCCTGGTCACCTCAGCGAGATCCGTGCGGTCCACAATCGCACGCAGTTCGCGCGAGGTCAGCGAATATTCCGCGGCGGAGAATACGGGAGACGACCGCAAAGCGTCGACGAACAACCGCGCGTTCGGCGCGGAGGTCTCCACACTCACGACCTTATGGCGAAGGTTCGGTCCAGCAAGATAAACGTCGGAGACGGCGACGCGCTCGATTCCCGAAGCATGGGCCAGCCTCGCCGCTTCCGCTACATGTTCGGGTGCCATTGTCGCCCGCACTCCCGCATCAGCTCGATGCCAAGAAAGGCACGTGCCGTGCCATTATTGAAACACCAAATGGCTGCCGCAACAAGTTCGATTACGATCCCGCGTCGAACCTGTTCATGCTGGGCGGCCTTCTGCCGGAAGGCATGATGTTTCCGTTCGATTTTGGTTTCATCCCGTCGACGCTGGGCGACGACGGAGATCCGCTGGACATCCTCGTGCTCATGGATGCGCCGGCGCACGTCGGGTGTCTCATCGAGGTCAGGCTCGTCGGCGTCATCTCGGCAGAGCAAATCGAGGACGGGAACAAAGAGACGAATGACCGCTTGCTCGGCGTCGCCATCCACTCCTACGATCGCGAGGGCATCACAAGTATCGATGATGTCAGCAAGACCCTGCTCTCACAGCTCGAAGAGTTCTTCGTGTCGTACAACAAACAACGCGGGAAGAAGTTCAGAATCACGGGTACGGGCGGCCCGAAAAAAGCCATCGAGTTTTTGAAGGATGGCATTAAGAAGCAGAAGGACGCCAAGAAGAAATAGCGGTTATCTGCACTCCGCGAGCCGGCGACGGTTGAACAGGCGTTTTGGGGCGCATGGCGGCGATTGGGGCAACCCTATCGCCGAACAACTCGCCAAACGGCATTCCGGTTCCGGTCGCCGGCTTATGCGCCATCATGCGCGTCGTTACGCCGCCAATTCCGCCGGCTCCTTCCGAACAGGCCGCTTTCCAAGCACCCCCAGGACAATCGGGATGGAACTGAGAGCGCCAACCGCACGATACTACCTCGCGTTTGCGTCGAAAATCCGAGATTCTCGCGCCCACTATCCGGCGAACGAAGCAGGAATGCTGAGAATTGACAGCTCTGACAGCGTTACCGGAGCCGGTGGAGACTTCGAGCCTCACATGCCGGCCACGCCCTAATGGGTGCGGAAGCGCCTGAAGGACTTCTCCTCTGGCAAAATTGAACAGGCCAGGCGGCCTATCTCGGAAAGTCGCGGCTCGGCGAGCGGCGAGCGCGTGGACGGTATCACCTGCTACAGAAAATCGGGGAAGGCGGCATGGGGTGGACAAGAACCCGCAACGCCGGCGCCGGGGATCAGCCATAAACAGATTGCCATTGCGTTTAGCACTACGAGCAGACTGGACGATTTTCGTTGCGAACGGCCGCGCGGCTTTCAGCCGCCTCCCATGAGTGCGTTACAGTAACAACATGTCGATCTTATTGCATCTCACCGTTGCTGCTTCGCTTACACTCTGCGTCTTGTCCGCGCAGACGTCCACCAGTCACGCCAGCGGCCCTGTGCAGTTTGATCTCACCGCCATCGACAAATCGGTGGACCCGTGCGTCAATTTCTATCAGTATGCCTGCGGTACCTGGATGAAGAACAACCCCATTCCGGCCGACCAGGCCATGTGGGGCCGCTTCGATGAACTGGCGGATCGCAACCGCGACATCCTCCACGAGATTCTGGAAGCGGCCGCCAAGCCCGCCGCCGGCCGCGATGCCACCACCCAGAAGGTCGGCGACTTCTATGCCGCCTGCATGGACGAAAAGGCCATCGACGCCAGAGGCCTCGCCCCACTCCAGCCGGAACTCGACCGCATCCGCAACCTCACCGACAAGTCCCAGATCGCCAGTGAGATAGCGCACCTGCAGGCCATCGGCGTGGGAGCGCTGTTTGAATTCGGCTCGGGTCAGGATTTCAAAGACTCCAATTCGGTGATCGCGCAGTTCGACCAGGGTGGTCTCGGCCTGCCCGATCGGGAGTACTACCTGAAGGAAGATACCAAGGCCGTCGAACTGCGCCAGAAATACGTGGCGCACGTCCAGCGCGTATTGGAACTGGCGGGCGAGAAGCCAGAGCAGGCCAAGGCCGGCGCCGCCGCCGTCATGCATCTCGAGACGGCGCTTGCCAAGGGATCGCTCGACCTGGTTTCGCGCCGCGATCCCGAAAAGGTCTACCACAAGATGGGCAAACCGGAACTGGCGGCTCTCAGCCCGGCCTTCCGTTGGAATGAGTACTTCGCTACTTCCGGCGCGCCCGCGTTTCAATCCATCAACGTCTCCTACCCGGAATTCGTGAGGACCTTCAACGCCGTGATCGAAAACGCGCCGCTGGCCGATTGGAAGACCTATCTCGCCTGGCACCTGCTGCACAGTTCCGCGCCGCTGCTGCCCACGCCGTTCACCGAGGAGGATTTCAATTTCTATGGCAAGACCTTAACCGGAACCGAAGCAATGCGGCCACGCTGGAAGCGCTGCGTAGATTTCACCGATCGCGAACTGGGCGAGGCACTGGGGCGCAAATACGTCGAGCGGACCTTCGGCGTCGAGGGCAAGGCGCGCACGCTGAAAATGGTGGCTGCGCTGGAGAAGGCGCTGGGCGAGGATATCCAGATGCTCGACTGGATCACGCCGGCGACCAAAGCGCAAGCCCTGATCAAGCTGAAGGCCATCACGAATAAGATCGGCTATCCTGATCGCTGGCGCGACTATTCCAGCGTCGTGATCAAGCCCGACGACCCCGTTGGCAACAGTTTCCGCGCCGACGAGTTCGAGTTCCATCGCGAGTTGAACAAGATCGGCAAGCCCGTCGACCGCCTGGAATGGACCATGACGCCCCCCACAGTTAACGCCTATTACGATCCGCTGATGAACAACATCAATTTCCCCGCCGGCATCCTGCAGCCGCCCTTCTTCTACAACAACGACGACGATGCGGTGAACTTCGGCGGCATCGGGATGGTCATCGGGCACGAATTGACCCACGGGTTCGACGACCAGGGCTGCCAGTTCGACGCCTATGGCAACCTCAAAAACTGGTGGACACCTAAGGACCAGGAGGAGTTCCACCAACGCGAGGCCTGCGTGGCTGACGAGTACGGCGGTTTCTCGGTGGCGCCCGGCGCGTTCGTCAACGGCAAGCTGACGCTCGGTGAGAATACCGCCGACAATGGCGGCGTGCGCGTCGCCCTAATGGCCCTGCTGAACACCATCGGTAGCCAGACCGCCAAGGTCGGCGGCTATACGCCGGAGCAGCGTTTCTTCCTCTCGTTTGGCCAGGTCTGGTGCCAAAACGCGCGCGAAGAGGCGTTGCGGCTACAGGTCCAGACCAACGAACATTCGCCGGCGGAATTCCGTGTGAACGGTGTGATTGAGAATATGCCGGAATTTCAGAAGGCTTTCTCGTGCAATCCGGGGCAGCCCATGGCCCCAGTCCACGCCTGCCACGTGTGGTGAGTGGAAGCAGCTACGCCAGAGTTTTGAAGATTCCCCCGGCGCCCGTTCCGACGCTGAAGGACTTTGCCGAACACGACTTCCTGCCGTTTATCGAATCCAGGTTCAAGAACAAGCCGAAGACCCTGGAATACTACAAGAACGGCATCAAGAACCTGACGGGATTCGCTCCGCTGGCGAACTCCACGCTGGACTTGATCACGAGCGGAAAGATTGGCGCCTTCGTGACGAAGCGACGGGAAGCCGGGCTGCAGGTGGCGAGCATCAATCGCCAGTTAGAGGTCCTGCGGCGGATGCAGAAGCTGGCGACGGAATGGGGCGAGGTCAACCGGGCGCTGCCGAAGGTGGAGATGCTCCCTGGCGAAAATCATCGTGACCGGGTGTTGACGGCGGAAGAAGAGGAGCGGTATTTGGAAGGCACCGCGGCAGTCGGTGAAGCGATTCAGCAAGCCTATCAAAGTGCTCTCGAGGGCATCAGAGCTACCATGCGCGGGCAGCCACCAACCGAACCCGCGGACCCGTTCCTGCTGCGAGACGTTACCACTGTCCTGCTTGACTGCGGGTTGCGTCCCGACGAGTGTTTCCGGCTGCGGTGGGAACACGTGCGCGATGGCGCGCTGCACGTGCCGTTCGGCAAGACCGAAAACGCCCGGCGCACAATCCCGCTGACTCCGCGGCTGATGGCACTGATGGAGATGCGGCGCCCTGTCGCCAACAGCGAGTGGGTCTTCCCTGCGCCAACCCGCAGTGAGCACATGGAGAAGTCCACGCTGAAGAAGCAACATCCGAAGGCGTATCGAATCGGCAAGGTTGCAGCGTTCTCACTGTACACCTTCCGGCACACCTGCCTGACGCGCTGGGCGGAGTACATGGACCCATTCACGCTGGCGTATTTGGCGGGCACAGCGATTTCTCCACGACGCGCCGTTACGCTCATCCGCAGGCGGAAACGGTGCGGGCTGCCATGGAACGCGCACGAAGTGCACGGGGTAGGCACAGTTCTGGGCACAGTGACCAAAAAGCGGCTGCAAGCCAAAAGGCTCCAGCCGCCTGAACTCATTGAAAACACAAGGGATAAATGGTCGGGGCGAGTGGATTCGAACCACCGACCTCCTGGTCCCGAACCAGGCGCTCTAGCCAGGCTGAGCCACGCCCCGTATTCACCACTATAACGCAAATCACCCGCCTTCGCCGCAAATCTCCATCCTCCCATCCTCCGGGCGCTTAACTGTTCCGGGGGACCGCTCCCTTACGGTCGCGGCTCGGTAACGGCCACGTCGATTTCGCACGAAATTGTTAAGCTCCCCAATTCTCTCTTGACATGCCTTGAGAAAATCCCGGCCCTGTCCCCACCCTGTTTGGGAATATGCATGTCTGGTTACAGGCTATACCCCTGGCTCTGGCCTGCGCCGGACTGGCCTCGCTCCCCGCACGCGCGGCCGCGCCCCCCGTCTATCAGCTCACCACCGTCGCCGGCAGCGATCTGGTGGGCGATGGCGGACAGGCCGTCGCCGCCCAACTCGCCCAACCGGAAGGGATGGCGCTCGATTCCGCCGGCAACCTCTATATCGCCGACGCCGCCAACCACCGCGTGCGCAAGGTGACTCCCGCGGGCGTCATCAGCACCGTCGCCGGCAACGGTCATCCCGGCTTCAGCGGCGATAACGGACCGGCGTCGTCCGCACAGTTGAATCAGCCCTACGACCTCGCCATGGACGCGGCCGGCAATCTGTACATCGCCGATTACGGCAACCAGCGCGTGCGCGCCATCGGCACGAACGGCAATATCACCACCGTCGCCGGCGGTGGATCGAGCGGCGCCTCGGGCGATGGCGGACCGGCCGTTTCCGCCACCCTGCTCGGCCCGCGCAACGTGGCCGTAGATGCCTCCGGCAACTTATATATCTCCGAATTCAATGGCCATCGGGTGCGCATCGTGGCGCCCGGCGGCACCATCGAAACATTCGCCGGCACGGGCATCGCGGGCCTCAGCGGCGATGGCGGATTGGCCACCGGAGCGCAACTGGCCTCTCCGGCCGGCCTGGCGTTCGATGGCGGGGGCAATCTGTATATCGTGGATACCGGCAACGTGCGCATCCGCAAAGTGCTGGCCGGCGCGGGCACCATCTCCACCGTTCTCACCGAGCAGACCTTCGGCGTGCCCAACGTGCAACTCGCGGGTCTCGCCGCCAACGTGGCGGGCGATCTCTTCATTCCGGATAGCGTCAACGCGTTTGTGTGGCAGTGGGCGCCGGGGGGCGCCATCACGCGCGTTGCGGGAACTCCGGCCAGCGGCGCTTCGACCGGCGATGGTCAGCCCGCGTTGCAGACCGCACTCAGCAGCCCCGTGGAGGTGATGATGGATGCGGCAGGCGATCTCTACATCTCCGAAACGCGGCGCGTGCGCGTGGTCGCCGCAGCCACCGGGATCATCAATACCGTGGCGGGAAATGGCACGTTCGGTTACAGCGGCGATAACGGCAGCGCGTTGATGGCGGTTCTCAACGCGCCAACCGGCCTGACGCTCAACAATGGAACGCTATATGTCTCCGACTCGGCGAATGACCGCGTGCGCGCGGTCGCGGGCGGCTCGATAACCACCGTGGCGGGCAATGGAGTGGCGGCCTACGCGGGCGATGGGCTGGCCGCCGTCAACGCCAACCTGGATGGCCCGGCCGGCCTGGCATTCGATTCCTCCGGCAATCTCTACATCGCCGACGCGCGCAATTACCGCGTGCGCATGGTCAATGCCGCGGGCATCATCGCCACCTATGCGGGCGACGGCACTGCATCGGGATTCGGAGGCCAAGGAGATCCGGCTACGCTGACGCCGCTCAATCAACCGCAAGGCGTGGCGGCCGATTCCGCGGGCGACGTTTACATTGCCGATACGGGACACAGCCGGTTGATTGAAGTGGATCCGGCGGGCAATATTCAGGTCGTAGCGGGCACGGGTACGGGTGGCGCGGCGCCGGGCCAGCTATACAATCCGTCCGGCCTGGCGCTGGATGCCGACGGCAACCTGTTCATCGCCGATACCGCCAATCATCGCATCGAGATGCTCTCTCCCGCCGGCGTTCTCTCCACCGTCGCGGGCACCGGGACGGCCGGATTCAGCGGCGACGGCGGCGCGGCCATGGCGGCGCAGCTCGATTCGCCGGCGGCCGTGGCGGTCGATGCGAACGAAAACATCTTCATCGCCGACACCGGCAACAATCGCGTGCGCCTGATCACGCCGGATGGCAATATCGCGACCGTCGCCGGCACTGGCGATGCGGCCTACAACGGCGATAGCGGCGCCGCGCTTTCCATCGCGCTCTTCAATCCCGGCGGACTGGCGCTTGATGGCCAGGGAAATGTGTGGATCGCCGATACCGGCAACAATCGCGTGCGGCTGATGTCGGCCAGGCAGACTGCGGTTGCGCCGCCGGTGGTGATCAGCGGGCTGGCCAATTCCGCCAGCCTGCTGCCGGGACCGCTGGCGCCGGGCGAAATCTTTTCCATCTTCGGCCAGGGCCTGGGCCGGCCACGGCCCTCGGGGGATCGTACGATGCGAACGGCATGCTCTCCACCACGCTGGGCGGGGTGCAGGTATTGTTCAACGGCACGGCCGCGCCGCTCTTCTATGTGCAGTCGAACCAGATCAACGCGCAGGTGCCCTACGAAGTGGCCGGGCTCGATTCGGCGCAGATGCAGATTGTGTCTCAGGGCGCGACGACCGCCACCATGCAGGTCGCGCTGACGGACGCCAGCCCCGCGCTGTTCACGCTGAACTACGGCGCGGGCAATGCCGTGATCGTGAATGAGGATGGCACCATCAATTCGGACCAAAACCCGGCGGCGCCCGGTTCGATTGTGGTGATGTATGCCACGGGCCAAGGCCAGACATCGCCCGCAGGCGTGACGGGCCAGGGCGCGCAGTCTCCTTACCCGCAGCCGTCGCTGCCGGTGCTTCTGACTATCGCGGGCATCACCGCCAATCTCCCATTCGCGGGCGACGCGCCGGGCTATGTCGGGCTGATGCAGATCAACGCGCAAGTCCCCACCGGCTTCGTGCCGCCGGGCGACTTACCCGTGGTGCTGTGGATAGGTATGGAGCAAAGCCCGGCCAACGTGACCATCGCCGTGCAGTAGTGGGGCAGGCTCGCAGCCTGCGGCGGCCTCGTAGGCCGCCTGCCGGAGTCTCCTGTAATGTGAAGAGGGCGGCCTACGAGGCCGCCGCAGGCTACGAGCCTGCCCCACAAGTCGAAGCGCGTTAGAATGGAAACTGTCTCCCATGGCGGTCGACTCCATCAAAGGTTCCCTGCGTGAAAAAGGCGTGCGCCTTACCCGCCAGCGCCAGATTCTGCTCGAGCTGATCGATCAAACCGGCGAGCATCTGGATGCCGAGCGTCTGTATCAACTGGCCAAGGCAAAAGATCCGAAACTCAACCGCGTTACCGTCTACCGCACGCTGAAAATGTTGAAAGCCGGCGGCATGGTGGATGAGCTGGATCTCATGCACCACGAAGGCGACCAGCACTACTACGAAACCCGCCTGAAACAGGAGCACGCGCACGTCATCTGCCTGCGCTGCGGCAAAGTGGAGGAGTTTTTCGGCGAACCCCTACAGCGGCTGCGGAAACAAATCGAAAGCCATTTCGGATTTCAGATCCTGCTGGCCCGCACGGAGGTCGGCGGCTACTGCGCTCATTGCCAAACGCTGCGCGCTCTCGAGGTCGAACGGGTACGCCAGCAATCCATTACCGGCGAGGCGTCCGCGACCGGAGCGGCGACAGGGTCCGGCGCGCCGCATCGGCCCCGCGCCAAGCGCGCCGTCTGATGGAATCCACCACGGCGGAACTGGCCCCCACGGCCTCTATCATCGTCATCGATCCTGGCGGCCATCGCACGCGCGTGGAGATCGCGCCTTTGCCTTTCCGCATCGGCCGTCAGGCCGACAATCACCTGATTCTGCGCGATAGCCGCGCCTCGCGCGAGCACGCCCGCATCGTGCGCAATGGCGGCGAATATCAGATTGAAGACGCCGGCAGCCGGCATGGCGTGTACGTGAATGGCAAGCGCGTGGAGCGCCAGGCGCTGCGCAATTCCGACCGCATCGAGTTCGGCTTCCCCGATTCTTACCAACTCGTGTTCGGTCTGGAGGGCGCCGAGTTGAACCGCCTGATCGATCAATTCGGCGTGCACGAGCGCTCCGGGCCCATTAGCGGCCTGGGCGGCCCGGGCGCCAATCTGGCTAAGCTGCGCGCCATTCTGGATGTTGCCCGCAGCCTGCAAACCGGACTGTCGCTGCAGGATGTGCTCAACTCCGTGGTGGATGCGGCGCTGGCCATCACCGGCGCGGAACGCGGATTTCTGCTCCTGCGCAAGAACGGCGAACTGGAAACGCGCGTGGCGCGCAGTCGCGAGGGCGTTACGCTGCCCGCCACCGATCTGCGGGTTCCGCGCCACGTCATCAAGCGCGCCCTCGAACAGCGCCGAGATCTGCTCTCCATGAATTTCGATCCGCAAGGCACCGGCGAATTCCGGCCCGAGCGCAGCATCCTCGATCTCGAGCTGCGCAGCGTCATTTGCGTGCCGCTGGTGCGCATCAGCCAGTTGCGCGGCGATGCCACCAACATGATTTCCACCGCCGAAGAGACGGCCGGCGTGCTCTATATGGATTCCCGCCTGATCTCCGCCGACCTGGCGGGCGGCAATCGCGAGTTGCTGCAAACCCTAGCCATCGAAGCTTCCACCGTTCTCGAAAACGCGCGTCTGCTGGAAGAGGAGCGCATCAAGCGGCGCATCGAGGAAGAGCTGGATGTGGCCCGCACCATCCAGCAAGGTCTGCTGCCGCGTTGTTTGCCTGCCGACGGTTGGTTCCGCGCCTGCGGCAGCAGTGTGGCGTCGCATCAGGTGGGCGGCGATTATTACGATGTCATCCCCGCCGGTCCGGATGCCTGGACCGCCGTAGTGGCCGACGTTTCCGGCAAGGGCGTCAGCTCCGCGCTGTTGGCGTCGCTGCTGCAAGGCGCGTTTCTGGCGGCGGGCGATGGCGACACCGGGCTCGATAAACGTCTCGAACGCATTAACACGTTCTTGAACGAACGCACCGCCGGCGAAAAATACGCGACGGTCTTCTATTGCCTGTTGGAACGCTCGGGGCGGTTGCATTACGTGAATGCCGGACATTGTCCGCCGCTGATCGTGCGGCAGGCGGGCGCTATCGAGTCGCTGGCCGCCACCGCCATGCCGGTCGGGCTGGTGGAGTCCGCCGAGTTCGAAGTCGGTCAGGCGACGCTGGCTTCCGGAGACAAGATCGTCATTTACACCGATGGCGTCACGGAAGCACAAAATCTGCAAAGCGAATTCTTCGGACGGCAGCGGCTCCGCCAGACCGTCGCCGAACATCAGGCGGATGCCTGCCGGCCGTTGCACGAAGCCATCGTCGAAGCCGTCGCGGCGTTCACCGAAGGCGCGCCACAGGCCGACGATGTGACCCTGGTGGCGATGGAGTATCGCGGCGGCCTGTAGGACAGGCCTCCCGGCCTGTCCAAGTGCGACGCGCACAGGCTATGGGCCGCGGGGCGACCTACAATATCGACCGCACCGTTCCGCCATCCACATGCAGCGCCGCCCCGTTGACCGCCGACGCTAACGGGCTCGCCACAAAAACCGCCAGCGCCGCCACCTCGTCGGGCGCGGCGAAACGTTTGATAATCGAGCTGGGCCGCACTGTGCGAAAGAAATCCCGCTCGACGTTTTCTACCGGAATGTGATTCGCTTTGGCGGCGTCCTCGACAAATCGCTCCACGCCTTCCGAACGCGTCGGTCCGGCCAGAATCGAGTTCACTGTCACGCTGGTGCCCGTGGTGGTCTCCGCCAGGCCGCGCGACAGCGCCAACTGCATCGTCTTGGTGACGCCATAGTGAATCATCTCGACCGGAATGTTTACGGCCGATTCGCTCGATATAAAAACGATGCGCCCCCATCCGGCGGCTTTCATCCTGGGCAGATAAAAACGGCTCAGCCGCACGCCGCTCATGAAATTGGTCTCGATGATGGCCTGCCAATCGCTATCGGAAATCTCTTCGAACGGCTTCACTTCGTAGGTGCCCAGATTGTTGATCAGGATGTCGATATCGGCGAACCGCTGGCAGACCGTGTCCGCCGCGTCGGGGCGCGAGAGATCGCCGGCGAAGCTTTCCAATTGCGCGCCCGTATGCTCTTTGCGAATCGCGTCACAAGCGGCGGCCACGCGCGCGTCCGTGCGTCCATTCACCACCACGCGCGCGCCCTCCGCCGCCAGAGCCTTGGCGATCGCGAATCCAATACCCGCCGTGGAACCCGTGACCAGCGCGCGTTTGCCTTCCAATTGCAAGTTCATAGCAGTGGCAGCGGCCGCCCCCATGTGCCCGCGAACACAAATTGATCCAACGTGCGGCGCGGCCTGCGCTGATTGCGTTTGCGCAGATCTTCAGGCGCATTTTCAGGATCGCCCGGATGACCCAATGCTATCGCGGCCACCGCTTCGTGCGAATCCGGAATGCCGTACAGTTCGCGCGCCTTCGCTGGATCGAATCCGGCCATGCCGTGCGCCAGCAAGCCCAGCGCGGCCGCCTGCAGCATCAGGAAACCGGTGGCGATTCCCGTATCGTGCAGCGCATGCCGGTTCGCGGAACCATCGTGGGCGAACTTCAGCTTGGCCACCGAAATCATCAGCACTGGGACGTGCTTCGCCCAATTCACGTTGCCGGGCACCAGGCAACTCAGCATGCGCGCGAATTCTTCCGGCTCCTCTTTGCGCGCGACCAAAAAGCTCCAGGGCTGTTCATTGCGGCTCGAAGGCGCCCAGCGCGCCGCTTCCAGAACGCTGAGCAGCTTATCCGTCTCCACCGGCTGCGGCGAATAGATCGCCGGACTCCAGCGGCTGCGGATGACATCCAAAACAGGATGTTCGGCTTCCAGCGTTTGTGTCACGGTACCCGTCATGCCTATGTGGATGCGGGAAACCAGGCGCCGGATGCGCCGGGCCATGTGCCGGCCACCACCCGGCGGGCCCCTGTGATTTGTTTTGCCTTTTTTCTAGAAAGTTTGAAACGTTTGGCGTCTTCGATTCACTACATATCTGATGGGGTGGAGTTGTCCCGCCTTGCCTTGGTTACTATTCCAAAAAAACTGCAAAAACCTCTTGCCTTGCTTATCCCTGTGTGATATTTATTTTCAATACGCCAAGCGATTGTAACTTGGATAACTCAGCAGTAGTAGCTGCCAGCTCGTGACGGAGCTAACTTAGTAACTAGCATACGAGCGGAGGGAGAAGCCATGAGTGTATCGCGCCGTGTAACTCTGATTCTGTTGATTCTCTGTGCTGCTCTTCCTGCGCAACGCAGGGTCGATCCCCGAAATCTCTACCACCGCGTGGTGGGTGTACTGCATCTGACCGGCTCGGGCACCGCCGCAGATCCGCTTCGCCTAAGTACGCGCCCGGCGGGAAGCCGGCAGGCGCGCCGGGGACGGGGATCATCGCCTACGCCTTTGAGCTAAGCGACGACGGAAAGTACGCCATCGCCGAACTCGTGGCAGTGGACCGCTCCACGCTGCTGCCCATCCTTGCCGATCACTCATGTGTCTTGGTGTTCGAGAAGGGCCGCGTAGCTGGCAGCCAGATCGAAACCGCGATCAAACAGTACCGGAAGGATTTCTCCATGCAGAAATTCGGGGTGGCCATCCAATGATTTCAGCGCGCTTAATCAGTTACCATCTGTTGATTGCTGCCGGCGTGGCCTTGGGCCAGCCATACTCGGGCCAAATCACCAGTGCCGGCTGCGGAAACTTCCTTGGTACTGCGACCTCCGGTGGCACTCCGACCGGCGTCGATCTTTACGCCGACGGGCTATCGCCGAGCACCGGGGTCTACCTCGGCACGGCGGCGGCCGCCTCGCAGTGGTCGTTCGCCATGCCCGCCTCCGTGAAGGATAACCAACTCCACGCGATCTACGCTGTCTTCACCGGCACAACGGTGCCGCTTACAGACTCGCCCCAGGTCATCCAATGCAACACCGCCTCGACAGGATACCAGTACTCGTACAGCGACTCCTTCACCAGCATAAATACCACATATTGGACAAAATACGGCCGCACAGGCGTCTACTCGGGAGGAGGTTTTTACGATCCCACAGGCGGAGGTGGCGGAGCGCTGATCGCCACCAGCCAAAGCACACCGTCCTCAACTCCCAATTATGAGGCGATCTCCACGCTCGCGTTCATCCCGAACGGCACGAACTTCGAGTATGTACAGTATCTGCGCGCAACAGGCAATCCATTGCAACCCCCGGGCAACGGCTCGACATACTTCGCGGTGACCTTGTCGATATACGACTGCCCCGAAGGCGGTGTCTGTACAGGCTATCTCCAGGCCTTTGAGCAAAATACGACCAGCCAAAAAACCTTCTTCTCGACCTCCATCCCGGTGGGAAACAACATGATCATCCGGAGCGTAGTTTTCGGCTCCAGCGTGAATATTTTGGTCAACGGGAAGCTCTACCAGGTAACCGGCATCTCGGAGACTTCCGGTAACCCTGGCGTCGGCGGGAACGGACTGAACGCGGGAAATGGCGTCGCCCAGGTGCAGTTCGGACCCCTGGATACCGTGGCGCCCTCCTCGGTCAATCCCAACACAAACAAGGCCTTCACCATCGACGTGTATCCAAATAGCGTAGACGTCGGCTGGCAGGGAGCGGTGGACAATCCAGGCAACGGCGACGGCTCCGGCGTCGTCTACTACCAAGTCGCTCGTGGCGACGGTTATACAATCGATACCTACGACGCATATTTCTACGATCCTACGGTTCAGCCTTCCACCATCTACTCATATTCCGTCACCCCATACGATTTCCACGGCAATGCTGGGCCGTCCAAGTTGGTCTCAGTGATGACGCCGGCTGCGGGAAACATCTATCCACGTCGCACAGGCGTGGAAAGAATCGGAAGTTACTGGGGCGGCGCAGGCGAACAGATCGACCTGCTCAGCGGGAACCTGAACTTCAGCATTCCTCTAGTGACGGCTCAGGGCCGGAACGGACTTACGGCAACGTTTGCCCTGACGCATAATTCGCAGAACTGGCGCAACTCTCTCGGCGCGGACCGTATCCTCGGGGCGGATACAGGTTACGGCTTCGGCTGGCAGCTTATGCTCGGCTCGCTGCTGCCGGTATGGGGCGGAGACTTCACGATCCAATATTACCTGTACACCGATTCGAGCGGCGCGCAATACCGCCTCGATCAAACCAACGGCAACGGCATCTGGGGATCTGTAAACAGCGTCTACGCCCGGTACGACTCCAACAACAATCTGCTTTACTTTCCTAGCGGCAACGTCTGGGTGATGGGATGCACCTCGGCCGGCGCCGAGCAGGATGCCGGTACGCTGTATCCGACCGTGGTGGAGGACAGCAACGGCAACCAGATCATCGTTACGTACATGTCCGGCGCCGGCGCTGCATGGAACAATTCCAGTTCCCGCATCGCCACCATCGAGGATGTCCGCGCCCCGCAGAGTACTGGCTACATCTCTTACCAGTTTTCATACATCACCACGCCGGGTCAGGAAGGCACGTTGATTTCCTACCTCTCAGGCATCGCTAACTTCGTTGGCACCATTGAGAACTACGCTATTTCCATCTCGCCGGGCCAGCCGCTCTACTCCCCCGATAGCTCATCCTCCGCATACACTACGGGCGGCTTGCTTGAAAGTGTATCGGCTACCGGCCCACAGGAGGGCTACCCTAATCTCGGATACTCCTGGCAATTCACCTACGAACTCCCGCCTGGCCTTACTTGCAGCAGCCCGCCATGCCTCGGCGATGGCAGCCTGACCGAAGTTCAATTCCCGCAGGGCGGATATCTGCAGTGGACGTACGCGCCTTTCCAGTACGATGGGCCGACGTTCTGGGAAGTCTCCACGCGGACCTTACAGAGCGTGGTAAGCAGCTCGCCGCCCGCTCCGAACACCTACACGTTCAGCAGGCCCTCCGTGGACGTTCCGGGCGAAATTACCGTGCATTCCGGCATGACCCTGCAGGACGCGACCGGCCCGCAAAAAGTCTGGTCGTTCCTGTGCACGAATCCGAGCGGCTACAGCAATTGCCCCTCCCCGCAGGTCGCGCCGTATACCGGCGAGGTCGGCTTACTCTCCGGCCTGCAGGTGATCGCGCAAGGCGGGACATCGCCCATGCGCGACGTGAGCTACCAATGGACGCTCGACGGCGGAACGACTGGCAACGCATACGTCGGAACAGTCAAAACCACCCTGGACGCCGGGAGGTCCTGGGCTCAAGCGACCACCACCACACAAACGCTCGATACCTCTGGGAATACGCTGACGATGGCGATTACGGATTACAACTCCGGGACAACCCGAACGTACACAAATACCTACCTGAACGGCGGCTCGCCATGCCCTTCGAGCGGCGCCGACTGGGTGTGCAACCGGCTGCTGACGAGTACAGTCAAAACGGGGAACACCAGCGTGACGCTGGTTCAGAACATCTACGACACCGGTGCTTTCGCCCAGCTATCTGGCCCATTGCGTGAATCCGGTTCGTATCCGGGCGGGCAGCCCGGAAATGTCACGACCTCCGTTACCCCAGGTCACACGGTGAACACGCAATACTATACCGGTGGCACGGTGGCCAGCCAGAATGACGGCAAGGGCCACTCCATCAGCGTGACTACATCTTCCCAGACTAATTTCACGCTACCGGATCAGCTCGCCCCAAACGGATCGTCGAGCCTCGCCACGAACTCTCTCTATAAAACCGCCAGTCTTTCGCCCACCTCGGTGGCTGCGCCGTATCAATCGGTATACGATCCCGATACGAATCCCGATGGGACGGCCGGCTACACGCAATATGACGGCTACGGCCGGCTCGAATACACTTATCCGCCAATCCAGAACGCCGGCCAACCTGCGAACGCCTCCGAGTTCAGTACGTTTTACCAGTACTTCTACGGCGCAAACCTGGGCGGATCAAATCCGAGCCCATGGAACGTCACGGCTACGACGAGCAACAATCAGGGCACCTGGGCGGCAATAAAGGTGGAGACCCAAACCCTCGACGGCTTGGGCCGGCCCGTCAACGACCTGGTCTCTGCAAATTCCTCGTCCAATCGCGGAACAGACTCGCCCGTCTCGGAGGTGGACACGACTTACGGTCCCTGCGCCTGCTCGCCCATGGGCCGCAAACTGTCTCAAACCATGCCTTATCTCCCGCCGCAGTCCAACCCGCCGGCGGTCACTTACAAATACGATGGACTGGGCCGCACCACGCAAGTCATCATGCCCGACGGCAGCACGACGCCGTATCTTTACCAGGGCAACGTTACCACTGTCACCGATCCCGCCGGCAACTGGAAGCAGTACACCAATGACGCGTTTGGCAACCTGGTGACTGTGCTGGAGCCCGATCCGGCACATCCCGGCACGCAGCCGCCCCAGCCCTCGACCAGCCAGTACCCGCTGACGGGGGCGCCGTCCGGTTCGAACACCTTGTTCACCGGCTACGCCTATGACCAATTGAACCATCTGACGCTGGTGACGATGCCGCGCAGCACCGGCACGCAAACGCGCACCTTTGTTTATAACTCAACGACGCAATATCTTACTTCGGCCACTAACCCGGAGACCGGCACGGTCAGCTACACTTACAACGCCGACAGCACGGTTTCAACCAAGACGTACAACAACGGCAATTACGAACAATACACCTACGATACTTATCAACGGCTGACCGAGATCCAGCGCTTCGTTTACAACGCGAACACGAAGACTTCCAGCGAGGACTTGACCCAGCGCCAGACGTTCGTCTACGACACGTTGAACGGCGCGTCCTATCCTGGTTTGCTCACCACAGCGACCTTCGCGAGCGGCCAAGGCAGCAACGCATGGACGCTGCAGAATCAATATACGTACAACCTGGCGGGCCAGGTGGCCACGAAAGCCCTGTCGGTATCGAACGGCACCGCTTCCGGCCTGCTCACCACGGCCTACGGATACGATGCGTTTGGGTCCGTCACCTTCGTCGAGTATCCGAGCACGATGACCCTTAACTACACGCTTGACTCGCTGGAGCGGCCGGTCGCGCTCACCGGCACGAGCAACTATAGCTGGGCTTCCAACGTGCAATACACGCCGGCCGGGCAGATCGCCAGCGCGACATTTCCATCGGGCAACGAAACCTGGCTCTACAATGCGCTCCTGCAGCTCACGCAGCGTACAACGGTCTCCGGCTCCACGACACGCATGAACGTCACGTACAATTACAGCAGCGGGACAAACAACGGCCAGGTTGCTAATGCCGTGGATGCAGTCACCGCAGAAACGATCAACTATCAGTACGATTCCTTGAAGCGTCTGATCAACGCCTATACCAGCAGCGGCTCCTGGGGCGACAACTATACGTACGACGGATTTGGAAACATGACGGCGATGACCCCGACCGCCGGAAGCGCGCCGTCTCTGAGCGTGAGCGTGAATGCGGCGACCAATCAGATCCAGCCGGCGAATATTCAGTACGATGGGAACGGGAACGTGACGCAGTTTGGACCAACCGGATCCTTGACGACGTTGACCTATGACGTGGCGAACCGGATCGCGACGGTGAACACGAGCAACGCATACGCCTACGACGCCGCCAACGAGCGGTTTACTACCGTACCTCCGCGGGTGTTGAGACGCTCTTTGTTTATGGGAATGATGGAAAGAAGCTCGCAACATACACCATCGCTGGCATTTCGCACGGCGTGGTTGACTTCACCCAACAAAGCCAGAACGTGTATTTCGCCGGGGGATTGATCAGCGCGGAAGGGAACGCGGCGGCGGTGGACGCGCTGGGGACGGTCCGGTGGAATTCCAGCCTTGGCGCGAGCGGATACTATCCTTATGGTGTGGAATACACAGCCACGGCAAACGACACGGAGAAGTATGCAACGTACACGCGTGACAGCCTCACGGGGCTGGACTACGCGATGAGCCGGTACTACTACAGCGCTTGGGGCAGGTTCTTTTCGCCCGATCCGTATGGCGGCAGCGCGCGCGTAAGGGACCCAGGCAGTTGGAACAGGTACATGTATGGCGCCGGCGACCCGGTCAACAACGTCGACCCTACAGGGTTGTATGGCTGGGGAGGCGGCGGAGGCGGCGGAGGCGGCTGGGGGCCAGGCATGGGATCGAATCCGTATGGCGGCGGCGGGGTGTTCGGTGGCCCGTTCGGCTGCCTCCCGCCGGTTCTGAGCCCGGATGAGTGGTATGACGCCGGGGGCGATACGCCCGTCTGGTTCGGCCCGTCGCCCTGGGAGTTCGGGTGCGGGGAAAGCGTCGACTCGGCAAGTGGCGCCGGGGGAGGCGGGCATCGCGGCCCCCTGAGCAACGCCGTGATGCTCGCCGAGTGGTACAACGGCTTACAAGTGGCGGACAAGGCCCTCAGCAACCCAAATTGCGCCGGCCTGTTCGGCCTCACGGGTTTGGTCGGTAACCCCTCACCGGACGCGCTCACGGTTCTTTCCCAGATATCGAACTCATACAAATTTGACTCCATAGCCGACCAGTCCAACCCCAACGGGACGGTTACCGTCACGAGCGCGATAACGGCGGGGGTGGGTAGCCAGACGCTTCCGCTGCCCCAAGGTGCCACCATCACCGTAAGTCAGAGCGTACAGATCACCGTGAATAATACTAACGGAGACTTCGTCACAGGTGGCCCAAACGCATGGGCCGCTACTATCCTGCACGAGTTGGGCCACGCCTACTGGGACCTATACGGCATAGGGACGTCAAAAATCATACCTGATGGAACGAACCCCGCCCGTAGCCAAAAGAACCAAGCACTGATAGAAAAGGATTGTAAACTATGAACCGGATCAGCCCACAACGCCTGGTTCTCTCCGCCCTTCCGGCTGCTCTCCTTTCGGCTGTCTTCGGAGTGTGGGCGGCTCCGCCCCTGCCCTGTCCTGACGCGCAGAACTGGACACCCGTCCATGTGGTCGGAATGCCATACGTCGCCGACGCGAGGCAGGCCAGGGTTGGGGGCGTCGTCAGACTTCGTTGCTTGTTGAACGCGGAAGGCGCGGTCAAGGACGTACAGGTGCTATCGGGCCACCACATTCTTACAAAGTCCGTTGTCGAGAATGCGCGACAGTGGCGATTCGTGGGCCCTGGGAACACGACCGCTCCGAATCCGACCGCGCTTCTCATTTACGAGTTTAAGCTTACGGGCCCGATCTGTGGCGGCGAGTACCACGACGGTTTTACGTTCGACTCGCCCGACAGAGTGACAGTTACGAGCGAGTACCCGTGTTTCGAGCCCGATCGCTCGGGTCAGGAGAACGAAAAGCTACGTCAGCAGGGCACACTGCCGCAGCGGTGACGCGCAACCAATCTAGGGTTCCGCCCGAAGCGGCTCGGTGGCACGGAAGGGAACGCGGCGGCGGTGGACGCGCTGGGGACGGTGCGGTGGAACTCCAGCCTTGGCGCCAGTGAATATTATCCTTATGGCGTGGAATACACGGCCACGGCAAGCGATACGGAGAAGTATGCAACGTACACGCGTGACAGCCTCACGGGGCTGGACTACGCGATGAGCCGATACTACTACAGCGCCTGGGGCAGGTTCTTTTCGCCCGATCCGTATGGCGGCAGCGCGCGCGTAAGGGACCCAGGCAGTTGGAACAGGTACATGTATGGCGCCGGCGACCCAGTCAACAACGTCGACCCTACAGGGTTGTATGGCTGGGGAGGCGGCGGAGGCGGCGGAGGCGGCTGGGGGCCAGGCATGGGATCGAATCCGTATGGCGGCGGCGGGGTGTTCGGTGGCCCGTTCGGTTGCCTCCCGCCGGGTCTGAGCCCGGACGAGTGGTATGACGCCGGGGGCGATACGCCCGTCTGGTTCGGCCCGTCGCCCTGGGAGTTCGGGTGCGCGCAGAGCTTTATGGGGTCCGGCGGTGCCGGCGGCGGCGGCTCCAACTTTGCGAAGATCAAACAGGAACTGGCGGCCGCCGTCAAGCTGGCGACGCTGCTGTTGAATAACCCAAACAGCAAGGATTGCGCAGACCTTCTCGGGGCGGGCAAAACGACGACGGGGGCTCCGGTCACCGCGGCCCAAGTCCTTGCCGACCTCTTCGCCGGGAATACATATGGGTCGATCAATCCAGGTGCCTGTCCCGTATTTCAAGGACTAGTAACCAACGCATGCACGCAGCCCGTCACAGTAGCTTCCGGCGGAACAACCCAGAACGGCGCCGACATAACAATAAACCCCACCGCTGGCACCTTTGTGACCGGCAACATCTTCAGCCAGACGGTTACAATTCTTCACGAGCTCGGCCATGCTATGAACTTCATCTTCGGCCCGGGAACCTCCGGGATCCTCAACGACGACAAGTCGGTTCCAAACTACGGGCAGGTCAGCATGACAAATACAAGCTTTATCGTGGATGAATGCTTCTTCAATGGCGCACCGCCGACTAACCCGATCCTGATTCCATGAGACCAACGCCTGCATTCCTCATTGCCGCGAGTGCGTGCTTTCTCGCCCGGCTCAGCGCGGCCGGACAGGAGGCGCCGGGGAGCCCACCTCTCAGCGTCTGCGAGGTCCTATCCGACCCCCTGAAGTATGATGGGCGCATTATCACGATCCGAGACACCGGAGGAGCCACAGACGAAGGGGCCTGGCTGTCAAGCAGCGCCTGCCCCGGCGTATTCACCACCGGGGGATATCGGTGGCCGTCAATGATCGCACTGGAGGTGCCCACACTCGCCCCGCCGCTCCGTTTGCACCCGGTGGATTTCGAGTACGATTGGGCCGCTGGAAAGAAGTTCGAGAGAAAGTACCGTCGCCTTCATAGACGCCTACCGGACGATTGCCTTCGCTTCACGATCACAGGACTACTTGAAACCCGCACAGACTGGTCGCCCTTCAAAAGGGTCTACCCGAACGGGATCTGGGAATACACCGGTTTCGGACACCTCGGCGCGGCACCGGCACAGCTGATTATGAAGTCGCAAGACGACGTCGATACGATTCCAGGCTGCAGCGCGAAGCCTGGGCAACAGTCAGCAGCGCCGAAGGGTAAATGAGAGCCCGGACGCGGATCACGCTTCCGGTACGCGGCTAATGTAAGCGGCACCATGTCCATCGGTGAATTTGCCGGAACTTGGGCTGCAGCATGCGACGGCGCAAACGCATTGTGACGAGGTATTTCAGGGAGGCACTGCTGATCACAGGACCTTGTGCCTCGAGGTACATGACGTTCCATTCGGACCCCGTGTGCGTCACGAGTCGCTCACCCGCCGGTGGTATGCAGCACAAACGTCGCCGTAACCGGCTTACCCGTCTGCGCCGGATCCTCCGACCCCACGATCCATACGTTCCCCGGCGCGGGCGACACGCCGCCCGAGAGAATGTCGGCCCGGAAGTCGCCGGGTTTGGGGCTCGGGCTATCCTCCAGGCTCCAGCTCGTGCCATCCCAGTGCAGGAGCAGCGTAAACTGATTCTCCGATCCGCTGGCCGCGAAGTACGAACCGAAAGCCCAGATATCCGAAGACGAAACCGCCGTCACCCCCAGCAGCCGGTTCGATTGATACTGGCTCATCGGACCCACGTTGGGACTCGCCATCACGCTCCAACTTGTGCCGTCATAGTGCTCCACAAGCGTCTTGGTGGGAACGTCGTACTTGCCCTGCATCGGCTCCGAACGGGCCGTAGAGTAACCCACCGCCCATACATCGTTGGGCGCCAGCGCGATCACGCCGCCCAGGCTGTTCGGTCCGGTCCCCACGTTGGGCGTCGGCACCAGCTTCCACTTTGTGCCGTCGTAATGCTCCGCGAACGTCGAGTTGTTGTTGTAACCGACCGCCCAAATATCGTTCGCCGCATCGGCCGAGACCGACCGCACGAAGCCATACAAGGGGCCTACCTGAGCCGTCCAGGCCGTGCCATCCCAATGCTCGTAGAGCGCATAGAGCGATTCGTTGTCCACCAGCAGTGAGCCCACCGCCCAAATATCGTTGGCGGAAATCGCCGTCATTCCATAGAGCGATGGCTCCTGGTTTGCGCCGAATGTGGGTCCCGGATAGACGCTCCACGCGGTGCCGTCCCACCGTTCGATTACCTGGTCGGGATTTCCGAGGGTCACGCCCGTGATTCCCACCGCCCAGGCCTCGGTAGGCGATATGTCCACCACGCCGTCCAGATAGCTGGTGTTATCTCCCTCAATCATGGGCGCTTCGAACGCGGTCCAGATTTTGCCGTCGTAGTGAATGGTCGTCTGACCTACGGCCCATATGTCGGAAGGCGACGATGCCGAAACCGCCTGCAAATCGTTGTTGCGCACTCCATGGTTGCCATTCGGCGTAGGCACCACATGAAAGATCGATTGCGCGCAGGCCGGCGCGAGGGCCAGCGCCAGTCCCGCAAAAAGGCATCTATGCGTCGTTATCATTACTCCTAAAGAGTATAAGTCGCGCACGCGCCGCGCCTGTAAGGAAGTTGTAAAGTTTTTGCAAATAGAAGGCAAACAGAAGGATGGTTGCGGGCGCAATCTTGGGGATACGGGTGAATGCGCCCGCCAGGTGTAACGGAGTTATCTGTAATGACGCACGAGGCCGCCAAATGGTTAGCACCCGAATCGTGAAATGCGGCGCGGCTGCGAGGTCCTAAAATGGATTCTGGCCCTCGGCCATCACCATGCCCCACTCCTATCTGGGTTTTCGCCTCATTCTGGTGGCGCTGCTTATCGGGCTGAACGGCTTTTTTGCCGCCGCGGAAGTGGCCTTGCTGTCGGTACGCGGCTCGCGCCTGCGGCAGCTTGCCGAGGAAGGCCAGTTGGGCGCGCAGGCGGCGCTCAACCTGCTGGCGAATCCCGCCCGTCTGCTTTCCGTGACGCAAGTCGGCGTGACCCTCTGTAGCCTGGGATTGGGATGGGCCGGCGAGGAAACCGTCTTCGACATCATCCAAGCGATCTTTCATCCCAATTGGGGACCCACCGCCGCCGGCGTGATCCGCGCCGTCAGTTTGCTGCTGGCCTTTCTGTCCATTTCTTATCTGCATGTGGTCGCCGGCGAAGTGGTGCCGAAAAATCTGGCGATCGCCACGGCCGACCGCATGGCCGTCACGGTGGCGCCGATTTTGTTGGTCTTTTACCGGATTTCCATGGCCTTCGTGCTGGTGATCGAAAAATCCAGCGGCGCGCTTACCAATCTGCTTCGCGTGCGCGGACATCATCGGTCCGGCGGCCATTCCGCCGAGGAGTTGAAGCTGATCGTCAGCTCCAGCCGCGGCCTGGGATACTTGCCCGAAGCGCAGGAAGACATGATCCACAGGGTGCTGGACCTAGGCGAGCTTTCGGTGCGCGAAATCATGGTGCCGCGCAACGATATCGTTTCGGTCTCCGTCGAAGCCACGCTCGATGAGGTGCTGCGCGCCATGATCGAGCATCAGCACTCGCGCCTGCCGGTGTACGAAAAGAAGCCCGAGCAGATCGTCGGCATGCTGCATTACAAAGATCTGCTGCCGGTGTGGGAAGAGCGCCGCGAAGCCATCCGGGTGGGCCGTCCCAGCCGCGCGTTCCGTATCCGGCGATTGCTGCGCAAGCATCTGGTGGTGCCCGAGACCAAGCCGGTCGGGCAGATGCTCGCCGAATTCCAGCTGGGCCGTTCGCATATGGCCATGGTGGTGGACGAATTCGGGACCATCTCGGGCTTGCTTACCGTGGAAGATGTATTGGAGCAGATCGTGGGGCCGATCCAGGATGAGTACGACGAAACCGCCCAGGCGCGCACGGGAACGGAGTTGAGCGGAGTGGAACTGGACGGCGCCACGCGCATTCGCGATCTGGAAACCGAATACAGCATCGAGATCCCCGCGGAGGCCGGATTTGAAACGCTCGCCGGGTTCATGCTGTACCGTCTTGGCTACATCCCGCGCGTGGGCGAGCATGTGGATTTCGGTGGGCGGCGGTACACGGTGCTCGAGATGGACCGCAATCGCATCGCGCGCGTGCGCATGGAGCGCTTGGGCCCGGAAGCGGCCGCGCCCACTGCAAGTCCGTAATCTCCGCTGTGGGTCAAACTGTGGCAGACACGTTCAGGCACTCTGCCGGCGGCGTCAGCGTTAAGACGGTTATCGACATTGAACCAACTTGGCATTGGTGACGGGGTCGGGATCCTATGAGATTTTATGGCGCTTCCCAATCGAAGGCGTAGATTTCATGGGTGACCACGTTGTGGTCAGTGATGAGGGAATTGTTGGGAGCCGTCGCAAACCACTGGGATACCTGCTTGTTCTTCAGGGACAGACATGATGCGCTCCGTTTTCCGGTCGCGCCTGCGCAGCCTCCACCAGGACAAGTCGTCACCGAAGGTTACGTAGAACAGGGATTCACCGTCCCGGGACCAGAATGGATAACCGCACAATGGCCTGGAAACCTCGGATTGCTTCCGCGTCCGAAAGTCATAAAGCACGATCTTGCCATTGGCCACGGAGAGGCCCGCCATCAATCGCCCGTCGGGTGACCAGCGGGGAGACCATATCCCCAGCGAACCCGGCAGTGTTGAGACGCGACCCGTCTTGAGATCCACGACATACACCGCATGAACCGCTCCATTGCGCACCACAGTAAAGTCGCAACCGAAGGCCAGCGACGCTCCGTCCGGGGACCACGACGCGTCCCAGTCGCCGGCCTTACCGCTCTCTCCGTTGGATACCTGCTTCAGCGAACCGCCCTCGAAGGGCACGACGTAAATCCGGGACTCGCTTCCCCCATTTGCCGCATTGAACGCCACATGCGTCCCATCCGGAGACCAGTGAGGATGCCTGACCCGCAGGGGAGGTGAAGTCAGGCGCAGCCGCTGGGTGCCATCGGATGCGCTGCGCCAAAGCGATCCGCCCGGCACTTCCACGTAGGCAACCCATTTTCCATCTCTGGAGTATTCGAGCTCAGTCCCCGATAGCCCACTTAGCACGGGAACAAGTTCGCCGGATTTCAAATCATAGCGGAGGAATTCGTAGCGGGGCACGTCCGGATAACCAACGACAAACAGGCGCTTGCCGTCGGCGCTGGGAACCGGCGAAGAAGTTCTTAGTGGACCGTTGGTTAACTGGAATGGCCCGCGCTCCGCGCGCTGGAACAGTCCCGACTTTTCGCGAAGGGCCCAGATGTTCCTGCTGGCCTGGAAGACAAAGTACTTGCCGTCGGGTGTCCAATTACCGCAGCACACGTCCGAGGACGGATTCCAGCCGGGAAGCAGTGGATACGCGCGATTTCCATCAAGCCGCGCCTCCCAAAGGGAGTCGGAGACACCGGCGCCGGGATTAAGCGTGAAGAGCACGCGGTTGCCATCGGGCGACCATCGCACCCAATAAGGTTCACCGGCAACCGTTGCCAGCTTACGAACTTGGGTTCCGTCGTTGCGGGCAATGTAGACGTCTTTGTCTCTCGCGTAAGCCACCTGCTGACCATCGGGGGACCAGGCGGCTGAACCCCTCTTCGTGAGAAAATTGCCAGTCGCCGCGGCGAGCCTCCCAGCGACGGCGCTGCCCAAAGCTCACAAGGCCCGTCCGGTAGATCTGCATCCCGGCACAGCAACACCTCAGTCCGGTCCGGAGAGATATCCTCCACTCCGGCACGTAATATCGGCAGGGGCAGAGGGATCGACTCACCCCCTTTCACCGACACCTGATAAGGTGCATAGAATATGGCGTTGGAATTAAATAATAGCCGTGAGCCATCGGTGAGCAGTGGCAAGGTTTTTGGCCGGCCGTCGTTGGTGACCTGGACCGTGCTTGTTATTCGCGGCGGCGGCAGCGGACGGGTGAGCCAGAACCGGGCCGCAGCCGCGACGATGACGACGGCGCCTGCCGCATAAAGCCAACGGATGTTGCGGTGAAGCGGCTTAGCCGGGATGGGAACCAGCCCGGCGGCGGGCTGCGATTTGTGCGCATCCGTCCCCTGTTTCACGCGCTCTAAATCCGCGCGCATGTCAGCCGCGCGCGGATAGCGCAGATCGCGATCCTTGGCGAGCGCTCTATTGATCACTTCTTCGAGCGCGGGCGGCAAGTCGGGATTGAACTGCCGTGCCGGGACCGGAGTCCGGTTCAGGATGGCATCGCGCGCCAGCGCCGCCGTGTCCCCGCTGAATGCCCGCTGCCCGGTGGCCATCTCGTAGAGCACGGACCCAAAAGAAAACAGGTCCGTGCGGACATCCAAGCGCTCGCCCCTTACCTGATCGGGCGACATGTATGGGGCCGTGCCTAATGCCGCGCCTGTTCGCGTGAGTTGGACGTTGTTGGCGAGGGTGGGCGTCGCGTCGGGCGGCGATCGCTGCAATTCCTGTGCGGCAGGCGAAGACGGTTCCACCTTCGCCAGGCCGAAGTCCAGGATCTTGGCTTCCCCCCGATTTGTGATGAAGATGTTGGCCGGCTTGATGTCGCGATGGATGATGCTCTTTTGGTGCGCTGCGTCCAGTCCATCGGCAATCTGCACGGCCAGATCAAGCGTTTGGTCCAGGGGCAGGGCCACCCCCACGGCAATGCGCTCGCGGAGGGTCTGCCCTTCCAGCAATGGCATCACGATGAACGGGTGGCCATCCTGCTCGCCGAATTCGTAAATGGGGCAGATGTTGGGATGCTCCAGGGCGGAAGCGGAGCGCGCCTCCCGCTCGAAGCGCTCCAAAGACAGCGGGTCGCGCGCCAGTTCTTCCGGCAGGAACTTCACCGCCACGCGACGGCCCAGCCTGATGTCCTCGGCCTTGTAGACCACCCCCATGCCACCGCCACCCAGCACCTCCAACACGCGATAATGGGAAAACATCTTACCGGAGAGGACGCCTGAGTCGCGAGCAGGTAGCATCTCCGGAAGCAGAGGAGGCAAGGCGGCGGTCTGCGGGCTGCTTTCGGGTGCCGACACGGCGGCCAGCCACTCCACCGGTGCAAGCAAACGGTAGCCGCGGCGCGCTACGGTTTCGATGTACTTGGGTCTGGCAGCCGGGTCCCCGAGCGCTTCGCGGATCTTCCGGATGGCGGTATTAATGGCCTGATCGAACTCGACTGCCGTGTCATTGGGCCAGAGCCTGTTGCAGATCTCCTCGCGGGTGGCTACTTCACCCTGACGTTCCACCAGCATCCGCAGGACCTGGAAGGGCTGCTCCTGGAGCGTGATCCTGCGTCCCCCCTTGTGCAATTCTCCGGCTTTAAAGTCTAGCTCAAAGGCCCCAAAGCGCGCACGCTTGGGGGCGGGGGTTTCCATTGGAATCGCTCCAGCCTTCGATAGAGTCTACCACGGCGGTACGGCGTTCAAGTTACGCCCAGCCTAAGTTCATCCCCTCCAGTTACTTATCTGTCTATCCAAAATACATCCGCAATCCATCGCTCAAACATTGTAAGGCGGCGGGGTTTGAGCGCAGAATTGTTGAACGCGGCTGAATATTAGAAGCAGCCCTACACGGAAATCCCGGCTAAGGAGGGTAGCATGACTCGAGAATCTGTCTGGCGGAGTGTTCTGATTGGGGTACTTAGTGCGGCGCTCGCCACGCAAGGTCTGGCGGATAAACCCCGACTGTTGGCGCGTCCCGATCTGCTAGCCCCTTCGAGCGGCGGCGGTTTCGAAAAGATCCGCGACGACGCCGTGATTGGAATTGTGGTGGCGGCTGTGGCCATCGCCGTAGTCGTTGTCGTACTGCTCAAACGCCGGCCGCAAAGAGTTACAGGCTGTGTCAGCTCGGGAGCCAACGGAATGAGCGTGACGGACGAAAAAGACCACTGGAATTACACGCTGTCCGGTAAAACGGCAGGCGTTAGGGTGGGCTAACGAATGACGCTGGAGGGCAAGCGGAAGGACGCCGGCCGGGTGCTTGCTTTTGAAACACACAAGGTGGGCAGAGACTTCGGCGCCTGCCAGCAGGATTATACATCGCCGCAAGGGAAAGGAAGTTCGGAGTAAGTGGCAGCTCAGAATCTCCGAACGGGAAAGAAGATGAAAAAGAAGCGCGCGGCGCTTTGTTGGCTGTAACACCCGGCGACGCGCTTTCGAGCAACACGCCTTCCGGGTGCTGCCGCAAAGCTCGCGCTTGCGGGCGAACCAGCGGGGACGTTATCAGTAGGCCGGCGCGCTGGCACGATTGCCCTGATGCCGGGACAGAGAGCCGGAATATCGGACCAAATGTACCGGAATTTGAGAATAGATTGACAAAGGAGGAGAAATAACATGCGCACAACGAGTATTAAGTTCTGGGCCGCGGTTAATCGCTTATTCCAAGTAACGGGCGGGATGCATTTGAAAAAGCACGGCACCGCAGTTCACCGGCTCGAGGCGCTCGCAGCACTCGTTCACGGCGGCCTGCGCGGTCTGTAGAGTCATAAGCCTGGAGGAAGCCAGGCTTGGATCAAGGGCAGCATGCAGGTCGGACAAAGAAAGAGGACGCCAATGAATCGAAGCCAGTTCACGCAAATAAGCCAATTGGATGCTTTGGAGCGCATCGCGGTTTTCGCAGCCAAAGTCCGCGGCCATCAACTCACCGGCTGGAAGCGTTCGGCGCACTCGTCCACGGCGGCCTGCGAGGTATGCCGCCAGACGGTGACAGTGTATTGCTCTTTGATCCAGCCCGAGATGCAGGGCGAAGCGATCAAGCGCGAATGTGAAGGCCAGGTCCGCCATGCAGCGGCCTGAAGCCGGAAAAGCGGAAATACAATGAGGAGAAACAATCCGGTCATCTTCATACATGGAGCCTGGGTAACGCCGCTGTGCTGGAGATACTTTGTGCCGCATTTCGCGGCCCGGGGATTCCAAACACTCGCGCCGGCGTGGCCGTACAAGGAGCGGCCCGTCGCCGACCAGCTCGCGAATGCCGATGCGCGCCTGGCAAAAATCGGCATTCCGCAAATCGTCGAGCACTATAAAGAAATCATCCGAAGGCAGCCCCAGCCACCCATCCTGATTGGGCACTCCTTCGGCGGGCTGATCGTACAGATCCTTCTCGACCAAGGCTATGGAGCGGCAGGCGTGGCGATCAGCTCCGTACCGCCGCGGGGCGTGTCCCCAATGCGCTTCTCTGTGCGATCCCTCAAGATGCTGTGGACATTTCTCAAAACGCCGTTCAGTTGGCGGAGAGTCCTGCCTCCTCCGGAGGTGAACCAAGAGGAACGGGCTCGCCGCGACGCGCAGGGAGTCCAGATGCACCTGGTTCCGGAGAGCGGAAGAATATTCTGGCAGTTATTCGGTTCCGCGGCCGTCGTGGACTTCTGCAATCATGAGCGCCCGCCCCTCCTGCTGGTGGGATGCGGCCAGGACCGTTGCGTTCCGGCGGAGACCCAACGGCGCAACTACATTGAATATGGCGGCGCGCGAGCGCGGACGGATTTCGTGTTTTTCGGGGATCTGACGCACGTGAGTATCGCCGAGCCGGGATGCGAGACGCTGGCGGCGTATTGCGCGGCATGGGTGGATGCCCGTCTCTCCGAACGGGAAGACCGAAGGGCGACAGGTTCGCGAACAGGCGCGACGCGCGCCGCTTAGGTCGAGGCGCTCGCAGGACTCGTTCACGGCGGCCTGCGCGGCCCGTAGAGTCATAAGCGCCGCCCTGTGCCGGATATCGGATCAGAGTATCGGAAGTCTGAGTAGGTCAACAAAACGGAGGGTAAAGTGCATAAAACGGGAATCAATCGAACTTTCACGCTGGCAGGACTCGCTCCTGCCGGCAAACTCAGTCATGCGTATTGCGGGCCGTCAATGACCGCGCTGGCGGTAGGGGCCGTGCTTCTCACGGCGGTTACGGCGGCCTGGTCACAGGAGCAGATAGGGCCGCAGCCGCCGGCTTACAGATCGTTGTCCGGACAGCGGTCGGACGGCGCCGCGGCGAAGGCCGCAGCCGGCGCGGCGCTCACCCGTACCGCCGGCGCCATGCCGGCGCCAAACGTCGCCGGCACGTTCATCGAGTTCGATGCTCCTGGCGTAGGGACGTTCCCCTTCGCCATTAACCCGGCAGGAACCATCACGGGATATTATAACGACGCGAACTACATGGGTCACGGCTTCTTGCGGACCGTGAGTGGCACGATCGTCACGTTTGATGCGGCGAACGACGTTAACGGCACATACCCCGCCGCCATCAACGCCGCAGGCACGGTCACGGGGTCTTACTATGACGCGAACGACAATGGTCATGGTTTCGTGCGGACCTGGGACGGCGCCATCACTGAGTTCGATGCGCCGAACGACGTGAACGGCACATACCCCTTCGGCGTCAACGACGCCGGCGTCGTTACGGGATACTACATCGATGCGAACCTCGTGCTTCACGGCTTCCTCCGGGCTCGGAATGGAACGATCGCCACGTTCGATGACGCGAGTGCCGGCACGGGCGTTTTCCAGGGCACCTGGCCTGAAGGTATCGACGCGCTGGGGGCGGTCGCGGGCTGCTACACGGACTCAAGTTCCGCCAGTTATGCTTTTCTGCGAGCCAGGGACGGCGCCATCACCATGCTGGCTCCCCCAACATCAACAGGCAGCTCTCCAGGCTGCCGGAGCTTAGCGAGCTCCGGCCCAACACTAGCCATCAACTCGCTTGGGGCGATCGCATCAAACTACTTTGAACCCATCTCCGGAAACCCCTTCGGGGGCAATTATCGTGGCTTCCTGCGGTCCCCGGACGGCGCCTACGCAACCTTCGATGCCGCGACCTACTCACCCTGCTGTATATGGACGTTCCCCATTTCCGTCAACTGGGTGGGGACGATCGCAGGGTATTTCAACGACGGGTATAGCGTGAATCACGGCTTTGTGCGCGCCACCACAGGCGCCATCACGATATTGGACGCCCCGAATGCCGGCCAGGGCGGATTTCAAGGCACCGTCGCCAACGGGATCAACGCATGGGGGACGGTTGCGGGATGGTACATCGACGCCAACTCCGCCTACCACGGCTTCCTCTGGAGGCCCTAAAAGGCCCCGGCGCAGGGCCGCTCTTGGTGGCCCTGCACTTGTTTTTGCACCGCTGGGGCGATCCTCTGCATTTCCGCGGAGCCGTAAGAACGCAGGTGGGGCAGGCTCGTAGCCTGCGCGGGCCTCGTAGGCCCGCTCTTCGGCGAGCGAAGTTCGCCCTGGACAGGCCAGGAGGCCTGTCCTACCTTAACCGCCCAAAAGCAATCACGCTGCCGCCCGCCGCCACCGCGACATACTGCTCGCCTTTCGCCATGTAACTCATCGGCGATGCCTTCCACGCTGTATTAACTTGCATGTGCCAAAGTGGCGCCCCCGTCCCGGCATCCACCGCCGCGAACGCGCCTGCATCGTCGCAATAGAACACCAACCCCGAGGCCGTCGCCAACACGCCGCCCCAACTCTCAGCTTCCCCCGTCTGCGGAATCTCCCATTTGATCTTACCCGTCGCAATATCGATCGCCCGCAGAAACTGTCGCGGCTGTTCGCCCGGCACATCGCGCGCGCCGCCGCCGTAATACGATTCGCCCGCCTTCCAAACCGGCGCCGATTTCGAAAAGATGCTGCACTTTTCGAGCGCCATCACATAGAACAAATGTAAGTCGGCGTTAAATGCCGTGGACATCCAGTTAGTCGCACCATCCATCGAGGGGCAAGCGCGCGCGCCGGCCGCCGTCGGCTCGCTCGGCGGAAGTGTCAGCCCGTGCACGAATGGCTCTGCGCTCAATTTGTGTCCGTTAGTGCGATCGAGAACATAGAAAAATCCGTTGCGGTTCGCCTGCAATAGCAGCTTGCGCTCGGCCGCATCCACCAGCATGGGCGTCTCCGTAGCATCCCAATCGTGCAGATCGTGCGGCGTGAATTGATAGTGCCACTTCAGCGCGCCGGTCCGCGGATCGAGCGCCAGCACGGAATCCGAATACAAATTGTCGCCGCGGCGCTCGTCGCCATTGAAATCCGGGCACGGATTGCCGGTCGGCCAGAAGACCGTATCGGTTTCCGGATCGTACGTGCCGGTAAGCCATGTGGATGCGCAGCCGTGTTCCATCGCGCGGCCCACCCACGTCGCGGCGGCCGGTTCGCCCAGCGCCGGGACCGTCCAGAATCGCCAGACGCGCTGGCCCGTGTCCGCACGATAAGCGGCCACAAACCCGCGAATGCCTTCGTCGCCGCCGGAGGTCCCCGAGATCACCAGGTCTTTCACCACCAGCGGCGCCGACGTGGCGCCGTAATTCCGGTCGGAATCGGCCATCTGGGTATCCCACAGCAGCGCGCCGTTCAGCCGGTGGAGCGCGATCAGATGCGCGTTATCGGTAACCATAAAAACGCGATCGCCCAGCACCGCCACGCCGCGATTGATGCCGCCCGCCGCATCGCCCGAAAGGCCCTTGCTGCGCGGCCTCTCGTAGTGCCAGATCTCGCGGCCTGTCGCGGCGTCCAGCGCCCACGCGGCATTCACGTTGGTCACATACATCACGCCATCCACAACGAGCGGAGTCACTTCCAGATGCCGCGCGCCGGGTACGGGGAAAATCCAGTGCGGCGCGAGCTGGGCCACGTTGCGGGGCGTGATCTGGTCGAGCGTGCTATATCGGTTTCCGCTCAATTGGCCGTGATAGGTGGGCCAATCGCCCGCTACTGGATGGAGGATGCGATCCCAACTGACAGCGCCCGCCAGATCCGGCGTGGGAGGCTTCGCCGGCGCCGCACCGGGAAAAGTCAGATACGCGAGCAGGCTCTGCAATTCGGCAGGCGTCGCCTTCACCGCAGGCATGTAAGACACTGCGTCGCGCTCCATCGAGGTCACTTCATCCCTCCGCAGGAGATAGAGCCGGCCGTCGAATCCCTGTACCTGCAGATCGTATAAACTCTCGTTGCGCAGAAATCCGCGCACCGTGGAGCCCGCGCGCAATCGCACCGTAGCGGCCTGATAGCCCGGTGTTCGCCGTGCGTCCGGTTTCAATAGCGATTGTTCCATTTCGGCGAGTGTCAACTCCCATCCGGCATTACTAAGATCTGGACCGTTCACTCCGCCGCGCCCATTCATCATGTGACATCGCGCGCAGCCGCCCGCGCCGAAGAAGAACGCCTCGCCCGCTTGTGTGTCGCCTGCCGGCAGACTGTCGCGTGCCGGAGTGATACGCGAACGTACGAACGCCACTAACTCGGAAAGTTCCGGCTCCTGCAGCGGGAATGCCGGGCATGCCCGCATCCGGGATGCCTTCGCGAATCAACCGGCGCACCGCGTCTTCCGATCTGAGCCGCTCGCGATCCCCGCTGCCGATCGCCGGAGCCCGCTCGCCGCCCATGCCGTCCGCGCCATGGCACCCGCCGCAGCGCGTCTCGAACCGCGCCCGCCCCGCCTGCAGATCGTTCGCGCCGCCGGTGAAGACGAGCGTGCCGAAATTCTCCGGCACGTGATTAGGATCGCGATTCACCACACATGTAGGCTGCCAACATAAGAAATGCCGCCGTGCGTCCGGCCCCTGTCCCTCGATGCGATACAGATTCACCCGCCATTTCGTGCCCGGCTTCACCGGCGAGTCACTCACCGCGCGCAGCGGAATACGCGCCGCCGCATACCAGACATGCTCCGCGTCATCGATGCGCGCGTCCGTGGTCCAACCCGAGCGCCACGACTGGTCGTAGCTTTCCCGATCCAGGTCGATCGCCAGATCGATCCAATCGCCCGTGGGCGCGATCTCGAATTCGCGATAATGCCGTATATTCGTCCAGTCGGCGCCCAGAAACATCTCCACCACGTCGCGGTCCCACAGTTTGTCGCGCGGGCCGCCGCCCATCGCGGGCAGAAACAAATTCAACTCTTTGTAAGGGCAACGGAACAACAGATACAGATGTGTGTCCGTCCAGAACGACCGCACGTCGGTGAGTAAGTCCGGATAGTCAGTCTGGCGGCTGCAATCCCGGAAGATATGCGTAACTCCCGCACTGCGCCAGATACGCGACAAAGGATCGGCTGTAAGTGCCGGATCGCCCGCGGCATGCGGCACACTAAAACTCGCAGTAGGACGAGAGACCGTGCACGGCTCCTGCGCCGCAGCGCACCCCGCAACGAACAGAATGCCGACAGCGAGCCGCGTCACACAGGATGCACCCATGGCGTGCGGTAAGGCCGCGCCAGCAGGCGATTGGCATCCTCATCGCCCGCGATGCGCCCCGCCACCGGATCCCAACCCAACGTGCGCCCCACTTTCATCGATAGATTCGCCAGGATGCAGCTTGTCGTGGAAATATAGCCCTGCTCGATATCCGCCACTGGTTTCGACCGCGCGTCGATGGCCCCCAGAAAATCCTTCAGATGATAGCGGACCGCCGGTGCCACATGACGTTCCAGATCCGGCTCGATCTTATCGATAGGATATTGCTCGTACTCGTAAGTCACATCGCGATGCACTTTGTCTCCGCCGCCCTCCGGCACAAAGTCATAACTATATACACTCGCCTTCAGCGTGCCTTTGTCGCCGTAGAACGTCGCGCCCCACCCGTAATTCGGATCGGGATCGGGCGCCGCGCCCCACGTGCGATGCTGCCACACGATCTTCACATCGTCGTAATCGAACGTGGCGGTCTGGGTATCGGATATGTTGGCCTTCGATTGCTTATCCACCAGGATGCCGCCCTCCGAAGACACTCGCTTCGGCCAGCCCAGGTTCATCATCCAGCGCACCATGTCGAACATGTGGATACACATATCGCCCACGATGCCGTTGCCGTATTCCATGAATGCGCGCCAGCCGCGCGGATGCACCAGCCGGTTGTAAGGGCGCATCGGCGCGGGGCCGGTCCACATATCGTAATCGAGATAAGCGGGTGGATCGGTATCCGGCGGATTCTCCGTCGTGCGCATGTGATAGTAGCAGTAAATCTCGACCAGCGCGATCTTGCCCAGCTTGCCTTCCTTGATGAAGCGGTCGCGCGCTTCGACTAAGTGCGGCGTGCTACGCCGCTGCGTGCCCACCTGCACCACGCGCTTGGTCCGCCGAGCCGCGGCCAGCATTGCCTGACCTTCGCGGATATCCACGCTGATGGGCTTCTGCACGTACACATCGGCGCCCGATTCCACCGCTGCGATCATGGCCAGCGCATGCCAATGGTCCGGCGTGGCCACCAGCACGATGTCCAGGTCACGTTCGCGCAGCATTTCCCGATAGTCCGAATAGGTGCGCGGCCGCTTGCCGGATGCCTGGCGCGTGGCGGTCAGATCGGCGGCCTGCGCCAGCATCCGTTTATCCACATCGCACATCGAGACCACTTCCACCGGCGCGATTTGAATCAGCCGGAACAGATCCGTCTTGCCATACCAGCCGGGACCGATGATTCCCACGCGCCTGGGTTTGTCGGTGGCATAGGCGGCGGCAGACAGGGCCAGACCGGCGCCCGCATAAAAGAATTCGCGGCGATTCATAAGGTGAGTATACGACGGCTCACCGCCGTGGCAGGAACGCCGCGTGCCGCGCTTCCGCCCTGTGCCCCAGCTGGAGCGCGCAGTTTGGCCCGGTGGGTTACAGTAATGCCAGGGGGTAGTGACTGTGACCAAAGATGACGTTCATCTGCTCTACGAATACGACCGCTGGGCGAACAACCGAGTTTTGCAAGCGGCCGCGGCGCTCAGCACCGAGCAGTTCACACGCGATTTGGGCGGTGCGTTCCGTTCCGTGCGAGACACGCTGGTGCATATCGTCTGCGGTGAGTGGATGTGGCTTGCGTACTGGAGTGCGCCGCCCCTTAGTTCCACCTCTGTGACAGATCTGCGCGCGCGACGCGACGCCCTGTTCAATCCGGATGGGTTTCCCACCGTCGCTGAGGTTCAGCTAAAGTGGGCGGAAGTCGAGAAGAAGCAAGTTGAGTTCGTGAATCGGGTTACGAACGAATCCTTGGAAGCGATGCTTCCTTTTCGCACAACACAAGTTCGATTGGCGCACTTGATGCAGCATCTGGCGAACCATTCCACTTACCATCGAGGTCAAGTCGCACTGATGATGCGGCAGCTTGGCAGCGCGCCTCTAGCCACGGACTTTCATGAGTTTTTGGCGGAAGGTCCATCGAGTACGGCAAGGGTGGCGGACCGGGCATGCCTATAGAAATCGGACAAGTGGAAGCCATCTTCCGGTATCCCGTGAAATCCATGCGCGGCGAACCGCTCGAGGCCGCCAGGCTGGGCTGGCACGGCATCGAGGGTGACAGGCGCCTGGCATTCCGGCGGCTGGATGACCGCGGCGGGTTCCCGTGGCTGACCGCAGGCAAGCTTCCCGACCTCGTCCGGTTTGCTCCGCACCGTTGTGAAGACGGCGCCGCGGGAGACCTTCCTACGCACGTTCGCACGCCGGATGGCGAGGAACTGCCTGTCTTCGGAGAGGACTTGGCTGCGGAGGTCGGACGCCGCTACGGAGCTCCCGTCGAGATGATGCAGTTGAAGCATGGCATCTTCGATGAAGCCAGCATATCCGTGATCGCCTTCGATACGGTGCGCGAGATCTCACGGCTGGCAGGGCTGCGCCCGGACGTGCGGCGATTTCGCCCGAATGTGGTGGTTCGTTTACTGCGGCCGGCTCCCTTCCAGGAGGACGAGTGGGTGGGCGGTATGCTGTCATTCGGCGAGGCAGACGACGCTCCCGCTATCACCGTCACCATGCGCGACGAGCGCTGCGCGATGCTGAACCTCGATCCGGACTCGGCCACTCCTGCGCCAGAAATGCTGAAGGCGGTCGTTCGGCGAAACCAGAACAACGCGGGAATCTATGGCCGCGGTCACTCGCATCGGCCGGCTGGCGCTCGGGCAGACCGTAATGCTCCATGCGGCCGGCGAGGGCCCCCCGATGATTAGAAAGGCGGCCGACTTACCGGCCTGTATCTCAGAACTGTCCCAGGGCGCCGGCCTGCGATCGAGAAACTGCGCAGTCTTTGCAGATCTAGTGCAGTGTCTTCGAAATAGCTAGACAGTTCCAGCGCAGGCGTGGCGCAGACGATCGTTTTTTGTCGTCGGCGCAAAGTGCTCGAGCTCGGCAGGCCACCAAAAAACGATGGCCTGCCCCACAGACTGGATCCCACCTGGGGCGCGCAGAGTCTCAAAGCCAAATCGCGCGCGGCACGTTCCGGCCACCAGAACGCCGTGAATCGGCTATCCTCTCCTTATGTCACCCAATCTACATTATCGCTCTCGCGCTGTTCGCGCCCTGGTGCTCTTGCACGAGGAGCATCTTCGCCGCTTCGTCCACACATGGAGGCTGGCCTTAACGAACTCCGTGCGCCTGCCAGCGACCAATGACCCCAACTACGCGTCGCGCGAAGTATTAGGCCGGCATGTCCTGTCCGCCGCGGGCGGTTACATGATCTGGACGTGCGAGATGTTGGCGTTACCAGACCCCGGAATCCGCCCAGTTCCCGACGCGGCCGTCATAGCCCGCGATGCGGATGACTACATGGAGCATGTCCTGGAGCGCTGGCGGGACCCGCTTAGGGAAGTGCCCGATGAAAGATTGGAGACTCCCGAGTACCCATCGCGATGGCAGACGCGTTACTCGATCGACTCAATGTTGGAGCACGCTGTCATGCACCCAATCCGCCACGCCTTTCAGCTGGAGGAACTGCTCACGGCTTGTTGAGTCCGGAGCCAAAACCGCGCGCCCCCGTCGCTTGTCGTGCCCACGCGCGCACATTTCAGCGTCAGTCCAGCTGCGATGGTTGTACAAGATTGGGCGAGCGTTGCTCGCCGAAGAGCGGGCCTGCGAGGCCCGCGCAGGCTACGAGCCTGGCTACGAGCCTGCCCCGCATGCTTGCATTCGGCGCCGCGCCGTGTTATTCGATTCTCGGAGGTATAAATACATGCCTGCTAGGGCCTGGCCAAGGGTGGCTGGTTGCATCCTTCTTTCGGCTATTTGCATCTTATTGTCCTGTGCTACGAACAACGCACCCCAGCCCGGCACTCCGGGCTTCTATTGGACCGCCGCGAAACAGACTTACGCGGCCGGAGACTACCAGAAAGCGTCGGAAAGCCTGGTAAACATCGTGTCCGGCCAAAACGAATACGTGGAGCGCGCGCTGCCGTGGACGCTTGTTTTGACGTCCGGCATGGCGCAAGGCTACCTGGATCTAGCCAAGGCGTTCGATGCGGGAGCGCACATCAATCGCGCGCAGGTCACCAATTTCCGCCGTCAAGCCAGCACGTATCGCGGTAACGCCAACACGCTGGCGTTGCAGTTTGCCGAAGCCTTCGCGAAGTTTCAAGGCAAGGACGAGTACGTCACGTTGTCTTTCCCCTATCCCACGGGCAGCCCCACCGAAGACCAGTTGATTGGCAAGGTGGAGGGCGGTGCGTGGCTGCGGGATGCCGACCTTGAAGCCGTCCAGAAACACGCCATCGAGCGGGCCGTGTTGCTGGCCACCTGCCGGGCCGCGGGCGCCAAAAACGATCCAGCCAAGGTGCTGGACATGCTCAAGAACAGCGACGCCAAGGTCCCGCGCGCAGCTTTCATGGAGGCGATGGCGTCGGCGCTGTTTGAACAATCGCAGCTCTACGCGCATAACGCGATGGATCAGCCCGATAAGATGAAGGTCTTCTGCGACCGCGCGGAGGACGCCCTCAAGGGCATTCCGTCTTCCAAAGAGAGCCAGGACCTGGATAAGAAGATCCGGGCGGCGATGAAAAAGGCCAAGGGGTAAACAGAGGGCGCCGGAACGGCGTCGCGGCGGCCGGCGGGACGAGTCAGTGGGTGAACTCGATACCCGGTCCGAGGATGAGGATGTAGGCGAGACCGCATACCACAGCCGCAATCCACCAGGCCACTTGCCGATGTACCATTAGCCTTCGCTCCACCGGTGCGCGCGGGAATAAGGCGTCCGCCCACATCAGGCCAGACGACCCGCCGAACGCCGCGGGTACCGTCGAGACGAGGAAGAGCTTAAGCCCGAGCGGATCCAGCGCTCCCGCGGCGCAACTGAAAAGGCACGCGGCATAATACGGTAATCGGCCCACGGTATTGTAGTCCGGACGCGAGGGACAATAGGGATGCACCGCGACGGCCAGTTGGCGCACCACGAGCACATACAGTCCGGCGCCAAAACCTGTCATGACGATGCGAAGTAGAATTTGATGTGGCGCGCCACGAATCACCTCGTTCCAGTCGCCCATACCCAGGATCCCGGAAAAGAGGAAGTAACCGGCGCCGGGAAGAAGATTGAGCGCTGCGAAAATCCAGCAAAAGTAACGCAGATTCGAGCGATTGCCGGCATATCGCGAGGCCAAAAGAGAGATTGTGCCCGCAAGAAGGTTAACCAGAGTTCCACCCGCTTCGACCCAACGGTCCGGATGCAGGGACGAGAGGTGGTTGCTGGTGAGTTCAGTCGGAATATCGCTGCGCATCCAGGCTACGATGCCGTGACCCACGCCCTCATGGAGCAGGGTTGCCGCCGCGGAAGCTATCACAGCCATGCTGATTATCGTCCTCTTATCGTTCGGCTCAGGCATAGGAGCTACTCTACCGCAGTTCGAATGAGAACTAATAGATCTATGATGGGTTGCGGGCCCCAGCTTTACGCAACATAACGAGATGGATCAGCCCGATAAGCTGAGAGTCTTTTGCGACCGCGCAGAGGAAGCCCTGAAGAGCATTCCATCTTCCAAAGAGCGCCAGAATCTGGATAAGAAGATCAGGGCTGCGCTGAAAAAGGCCCAGGCGTAAGCGGATCGCAACTGCCGTGAGCCGTGTTGTGCGCGAGTCACCTGGATCTCAGTGCCGCGGCGCTCATTTCAGCCATTCCGAAGGCTCGATGCCGCTGCCTTCGATGATCGCCCGCATGGCGCCGAGCGGAAGCACGCGGCCACTGTGATGGGCAACGATTACCTGTTTTCCGGTGAGCGGATGACGCCACTTCTGGTGGCTACCGGAAGCGCCGATCCGCACAAACTCGGTGATGGGCGAAGAACCCCGATCACCTGGTCTGAAGAGAGCCTCGGCGTCCGCATTCACCCAACCGTAACCTCGAAGAGCTTCGCGTCTTCAGGCAAATCGATGTCTCCCGGCATCAGATAGAGATCTATGGCCTCTCGGATGTTGGCTCTGGCTTCCGACTCTGTTTCGCCGGCAGAGGCGCAGCCAGGGAGTTCCGGGCAGACGGCAGAGTAGTCGCCAGTCTCTGGATCGTGTTCCAGAACGACGCTGAAGGTCTATTAGGCGGTGACTGTCCGAAGAGGCTCCCTATGGGCGTCATTTTGGATCGGGTATGCGCAATGGACGTGCACAAGGACACCATCAAAGCGTGTGTGCGCGTTCCAGGACAAGACAAAGAGCGCGCGCAAACGATTACCACGTTCGGCACCAAGACAGCGGATCTGCTGGCACTGCGCGACTGGCTAGAGCGGTGGGTTGTGGCGATGGAGTCGATGGGCGAGTATTGGAAGCCGGTGTACTTCCTGTTGGAAGACCGGTTTCAGGTGCTGCTGGCCAACCCGGCGCATATCAAGAATCTGCCGGGATGTAAGACGGATGCCAAAGACGGGAGCTGGGTCTTCAAGGTCCATAGCTCTGGTGCTGGTCAAGAACGCCGGTACCGTCGAAGTGTTACTGTGCAATAGTGGCCACTGAATACACTGTACAATCGAGAACATAACCTAATCTGCGGCGAGTTGGCGAAAGGGTCCGATCAACGCCCGCTGCCCGTCAACATTGGAGAAGCGGAGTAGTGCGAGGGAGAATCAAGGGAATGGGTAGCCGAAGGTAATGTGGCTATCGCGACTACCGGTGAACGGTTATTGTTGCGTCGGCGCTTAGCCGAGTATAGACCCATCTGGTCCAATCAAGAGTGAGACTGTGCCGTTTGTTACTTAAGAACACATCATAAGCGCAATCGGAAGGCGCGGTCATCTACTCCCCCTCCTCGCTGCCCACCTTCAGCACCGCCAAAAACGCCTCCTGCGGAATCTCCACCCGCCCCACCCGCTTCATGCGCTTCTTGCCTTCCTTCTGCTTCTCCAGCAGCTTGCGCTTGCGCGAAATGTCGCCGCCGTAGCACTTCGCCAGCACGTTCTTGCGCATGGCCGGGATGGTTTCGCGCGAGATGATCTTATTGCCGATGGCCGCCTGCAGCGCCACCTCGAACATCTGCCGCGGAATCAGCTTGCGCATGCGCTCGATCAGGATCTTGCCGCGCTCGTAAGCGAAATCGCGGTGAATGATCATCGACAGCGCATCCACCGGATCGCCCGCCACCAGCACGTCCAGCTTCACCATCGGCGACACGCGATAGCCTGCCAGGTGATAATCGAGCGACGCATAGCCGCGCGACGACGATTTCAGCCGGTCGTAAAAATCCAGCACGATCTCGTTCAGCGGCAGCTCGTATTCGAGCAGCACGCGCCCGCTGCCGATATGCTCGAATTTCTTCTGCTCGCCGCGCTTCTCTTCGAGCAGCTTCAAAATTCCGCCCAGATACTCCTCGCGTGTAATCACGGTCGCCAGAATAATTGGTTCTTCGATCTGCTTGATGCCGGAAGGATCGGGAAACTTCGTCGGATTATCCACCTCGATCACTTCGCCCGTGGTGGTAGTTACCCGGTAACGCACGCTGGGAGCCGTAGTGATCAGGTCGATATCGAATTCGCGCTCGAGCCGTTCCTGCACGATCTCCAGATGCAGCAATCCCAGAAATCCGCAACGGAAACCGAAGCCCAGCGCAACGGAATTCTCCGGCTCGAAATTGAAGGCGCTGTCGTTCAGCCGCAGCTTTTCAAGCGCATCGCGGAGCAAGCCGTGCTCGTGGGATTCCACCGGATACAAGCCCGCGAACACCATCGGCTTGATCTCTTCGAATCCGGGCAGCGGCTCGGCGGCCGGATTATCATGATCGACGATGGTATCGCCGATCTTGGCGTCCGAAACGGTCTTGATGTTGGCGAACATAAATCCGACTTCGCCGGCCGAAAGTTCGTCGCAGGGAGTAGCTTTGGGCGCCTGGTAGCCCAGCCCTTCCACCTCGAAGACCTGAGAGCTTGCCAGGCTGGACCACAACCGGATGCGCTGCCCCTTACGCAAGCGGCCATCCACCACGCGCGTCAGGATGATCACGCCGCGATACGGATCGAACCAGGAATCGAAGATCAGTGCGCGCAGCGGCGCTTCGGGCGAGCCCCTGGGCGGCGGCACCAGATGCACAATCGCCTCCAGCACTTCGTGCACCCCGATACCTTGCTTGGCGCTCACCAGCAGCGCGCCCGAAGCGTCCAGTCCGATCACGGATTCGATCTGCTCGCGAATGCGCTCCGGCTCCGCGGCCGGCAGATCGATCTTGTTGATCACCGGAATAATTTCGAGGTTGTGGTGCAGCGCCAGGTACGTATTCGCCAGCGTCTGCGCCTCCACTCCCTGCGAAGCGTCCACCACCAGTAGCGCGCCTTCGCATGCTTGCAGGCTGCGCGATACTTCGTAGGAAAAGTCCACATGGCCCGGCGTATCGATCAGGTTCAGTTGGTAGGTGTGTCCGTCGCTGGCGGGATAATTCAACCGCACGGCATGGGCCTTAATGGTGATGCCGCGCTCGCGCTCCAGGTCCATGGTGTCGAGCACCTGCTCCATCATCTCGCGCTGCTGCAGCGCGCCGGTAGCTTCGAGCAGCCTGTCTGCCAGCGTCGATTTCCCATGATCGATGTGCGCGATGATGGAGAAATTGCGGATGAATTCGCGGTCCATGCGGTATGATGTGGCGGTGGGGCAAGTGTGACTTGCCTTACCAGATTATCCCATATGTCTTACATCAACATCCGGTTTGACGTGGGCGACGCCGGCATCGCGCTGCTCACCGTCAACCGGCCGGAGAAACTGAACGCGCTGAATTCCGAGACGGTGCTGGAGCTGCGCGACGCGGTGTCGCGCGCGGCGGGCGAGGCGCAAGTGCGCGCGTTGATCGTCACCGGCGCGGGCGAAAAAGCCTTCGTCGCGGGCGCCGATATCAATCAGCTTGCGCTGCTCACGCCCATCGAAGCGCAAGCTTATGCCGAACGTGGGCAGCGCGTCTTTCGTGAAATCGAGATGCTGGCGAAGCCCACGCTGGCGGCCATCAACGGCTACGCGCTGGGCGGAGGGCTGGAATTGGCGATGTCCTGCGCGGTGCGCGTGGCGTCGGAGAATGCGCGGCTGGGCCAGCCCGAAGTGAAGCTCGGCATCCTGCCGGGTTATGGCGGCACGCAGCGCCTGCCGCGGTTGGTGGGCCGCGGGCGCGCGCTCGAGATGCTGCTCTCAGGCGAGCCTGTCACCGCCGCCGAAGCGCATCGCATCGGCCTGGTGAATCACGTGGTGCCGCAAGCGGAATTGCTGGAGTTCAGCCGGAAATGGCTGGCCAAAGTCCTGGCCAACGCTCCGCTCGCGTTGGGACTCACTTTGCAAGCGGTGGATGTGGGGCTTGAAGCCGGCTTGGAGCAAGGCTTGCGATTCGAAGCCGCGGCCTTTGGCTTGACCACCGCCACGGAAGATAAGCGCGAAGGCACGCGTGCGTTTCTGGAGAAGCGCGCGCCGGTATTCGCCGGAAAGTAGAACATGCCGAAGATTATCGAAGGTCAACTTAGCGCTACGGGTCTGAAGTTCGCCATCGCCGTGAGCCGCTTCAACGGATTCATCAGCGAGCGGCTGCTGGCGGGTGCGCTGGATGCGCTGACTCGCACGGGCTGCCAGCCCGACCACATAGAAGTAGTGAAGGTGCCCGGTTCGTGGGAACTGCCCGTGGTGGTGCGCGAACTGGCGCGGCAGAAGCGGCATGACGCGATCGTCTGTCTCGGCGCGGTGATCCGCGGTGAAACTCCGCACTTCGATTATGTGGCGAGCGAAGCGGTGAAGGGCATTGCGCACGTAGCGATGGATAGCGGCGTGCCCGTTTCGTTCGGTGTACTTACTTGCAACACGCTGGAGCAGGCCATCGATCGCGCGGGGGCCAAGAGCGGTAACAAGGGATTCGACGCCGCCATGGCTGCCATCGAGATGGCCAGTCTGATGCGGCAGTTGCGGCAGGCGAAATAAATGCCGTCGCGCCACCGGTCACGCCAGAGAGCTCTACAGATTCTCTATTTGTGGGATGCCCGCCGGCAACCGGTCGAAGAAGCTACCGCCGCCTATTACGACACGCTGTATTCCGAGGAAAGCCGCACCAAGCCGCAGCGCGACGAGTTTGTAGACAGGCTGGTGGCGGGAGCCGTGGAGCACATTGAAGAAATCGACCGCCGCATTACGCAGCACGCCGAGCACTGGCGTATGGATCGGATGCCTTCGGTAGACCGCAACATCCTGCGCCTGGCGGTTTATGAGATGACGCATTCCGATACGCCCGTCGCGGTGGTGATCGACGAGGCGCTGGAACTGGCGCGGCGGTATTCCAACGAAGAGTCCGTGCAGTTTGTGAATGGCGTGTTGGACGCGGTGCATCGCGATTTGGAACGCGAGAAGGCCAGCGGCGCGACATAGCGTTTGGCGCGGACGCGGCGGTCTGGGCGAGACCGTCTCGACAAATTCCGTCGGGCGCTGCGATTCGATCCTGCCAGCGCGAAGGGCCTTTTCGAAGCGGGCTCTGGCGAGAACCGTGATATCATTGCGGCACTCGTATGACAGAGCGCGAAATGGAGGATATGCTGTACAACTACCCAGACTTACTGCTGGGCGAGCCGCTAAAGCCGATCGCACGACAACGATCCTCGCCAGTCGGTCGGGCAGATCTGATATTTGAACACCCAAATGGCTACCGGCTTGTTGTCGAAGTGAAATTAGGGGTAGCTCCACGTGGCGTTGGGGACCAGCTTCATGATTACTGGGGCGCGGAAAAGGCGGCGCATCCCGATACGCCAATCGAGATGATGGTCGTTGCAAATGAGATCCCTAGGGAGCGACGGCTCTACTTGGAGAAGCGGGACATCGACGCTAAAGAGATTCCCGTGAAAAGATTCCGCGACGTCGCGGCTAGGGTTGGACATCTATTCACTTCGGAACAAGGGACAGAGGCCGAAATCCCATCCGGTCCGGCAGCCAGGGGCACCGGCCGGGTCCGCGACGCCCCTAGATCGTTCCCTCCTCCCCGCGTGGGGCCGGCGCTACTGATGAACCTAGAACCCGCCAATCTAGAAGCGGTGTTCGCAAAGGGGCGCGAGCACGAGGATATTTGTCTGGGCACGGACTGCCACATACAAAGGATTCAGAACGACCAAATCCGCTATGTTTATTTTAAGGCGAACGGGAGAAAGCCAATAGAGGTAAGCGCACGCGCGGAGTTGGTCAAGATTGAAGCCGAAAAGCCACGTCCGGAGCACCGACTGCCAGGCTATGAAGAGGAAGACAACCATTTCTACCTTAGAATCCGTAGCCCTGAATACCTCGGAACTCCCATCCGGGTCGAATCGCTCCTCAATTACAATACGCGGCGACACCTTCCGAAAAGTGTTCAGGGCGTGCAAGAGATTGACGACCCGCTATCCTGACCCGGCTCTCCCGTGGGCCGAAAACCAGCCACCGCATAACGCCTGCACGGCAGACCAGGTGTGGCACACCCCTTCTGCATAGCATGTCGAAACCCGTCTCGGCGCCTGCTGGCAGGGCGCGGTGAGAGTTCTGTCCGAGGCCCTGTGTGGGCTGTGCGGCAGCTACGCGGATCGCCGGATCGGGACGAAGCGAATCTCTACCTTCTGGTTCAGCGCCGCAGCAATTCTCCGCAGCATCGCCAGCGAATGGCCTTCATAATCGGCATCTTCCAGACGGCAGATCACCGACGCGGTCGTGCCGATCAGTTTGCCGAGTTGCGTTTGGGTGAGACCCGCCTTAGTCCGCAAGGCGAAAATCTTTCGCGCGATCTCTTCGTTCAACCTGGCCTCCTCCAGAATCTTCAGCCGCTCCGGTCTGCGTGCGAAGAACCGGCGGTGGAGGATCTCAACCGCATCGGTCGTGGTCTTCGTCTTTCTGGTCATTTCGTATTCTCCTGATGACAATGCTTCGACGGATTCGCTTCAAACCGCTTCTTGCGTTCAATGGCGCGGTCGATCTCCTTTGGTGGCACGGCGCTTTCTTTGACGATTCCATGCGCCACAACTGCCGTAATCGCACCGTGGAAGAAATACAGGATCCTGCAGTGGACACCCTGCCGGCTGGCACGCAGTTCGTAGATTCCATCCCGCAGCAAATCCGCCTCCGGCCGCCGCAGTTCGTGACCCAGTTCGCGGAGCCGTTCCACCCGCAAAAGGCACTTCGCCTGGGCTTTGACCGGCAGTTGCTCGATCCACTCCAGGAAGGGGCATGCGCCGTCATCCGCGCAGTAAAGGACGACCTTCGTCTCGGCATCCTGTCTCAGTCTATTCGCAACCTTGCGAAAACGCAAGGTCGCAGGAAATGCCGGCCGATAACAGCTTGAATTCGTAACCGGCCGTGGAGAATCTCAACCGCAACGGGCGTCATTCCTGTTCTTCTCGTCATCTCGTATTCTCCTGTTGGCGACGCTTCGACTCTTCTTGCGCTATGTCACGGTCGAAACGGCGCCGTCTTTCACGATGCCATGAGCGACAACCGCCGCGAGAGCGGCCCCGTGGAAGAAAGTGCGATGTTTGGCGGCTACCTCCGTCTTGTTTCGCACACTGGCGGGCTCCTTGCATCTGCGCAGACGAACATGTCTCAGCCGCCGGCCGACTTGGCCTCCGAGATCGAGGCCCGCGCCCGTTCTGCCTGCACGATCTCTCTGTTCCTGGATTTCGACGGTACGCTGGTGCCCATCAGCGGGGATCCGTCGGTGCCCATCTTAAGTCCCGGCGCGGCCGCAACGCTCCGGCTGCTGGCGGGCCGCCATCATCTGGTAACGACCATCATCAGCGGCCGGGCCATCGAAGATCTGTACGCGCGTGTTCGCCTGCAAGGGCTGATCTATGCAGGCAATCACGGACTCGAGATTTTCGGCCGGCAGCTCCGCTTTGTCGAACCGGTAGCGTCGGAGCGCCGGGATGCGCTCGAGCGCCTGTGCGAGGAGATCGAAGCCAAGGTCCAGCCGGTGCCGGGGACACTTGTCGAGCGCAAAGGCTTAACCGCCGCCGTGCACTACCGCCAGGCCGCGGAATCCAGTTGGCCCGCTATTGAGCAAGCCGTCTACTCCGCGGTGGCACGCCGCGGCGCGCTATTTCACATCAATCGTGGCCGCAAGGTCTTCGATATCATGCCGCGTACGGATTGGCACAAGGGCGCCGCTGTGGAGTGGATTAATAGTCACTTGGCCGGAAAACTGTTCACCATCTATCTAGGCGACGACGTAACTGACGAGGATGCGTTCAGCGTGTTGCCAAACGACGTTACCGTCAAAGTCGGCCCGGTAACGGCAACTTGCGCGCGTTTTCGTCTGTCAGGGCCAGCCGCGGTGCAGGAATTTTTACTTTGGCTGGCGAACATCGGGATGAATTAAGAATGAATTGACATGAGGATCGAACATGCCGGAATCCGTTGAACCATTTGCATTCTATACAGAGAGGAGGCTGGTCGTACTTACCGGCCGCAAAGCGTGCAACCTGGAAGAACTGCTCTGTCACCTGACTCAGGTGTCCGGCTCTTCTATTTTCTATCACACGCACTACTTATATCTTGTTTATCACTTTGAAAAGCCGCGCTTCTATAACGAATTCGCCAATTGGGTCTCTCAGGCCTTGCAGGAAGAAAGACTGGCGGAGCGTCTGGCCGCTATCGATTTGTTGGCCATCACTTCCATACGAGATCTCCGAGACGCTACCGCAGCCGTTATCCGCAAGCACGTGGAGGCCGATGGGAGGCCCCGGCGCGAGTGTCCGCCGGGCAGCGAGTTTCACTTCTGCGAGGCCAAAAGCTTCATTATGCCCACCGGACACGTGGCGAACACGGTGACGGAATTCTTCGACACCCTCGATCATGTGACCAACGCCTGTCTGCATTTCCATTTCTTCGAAGCGCGCTTGCGGCTGGAAAGGCCCACTAACGATTTCTCCAAGTGGTTGAGCGCGCTCGGTGAGCATAAACTTGCCCAAAGAATCGATCGCATAAATCCTTACTTCATGACGCTCGACGAACTAAAGCACGAAATCGTCAAACTGGGACGGAAATACCGTGCGAAATAACTCTTCCATGAAGCTGCAATCGGCAAAAACTTCCGCTTGGTGTCTCACGCGCGGTAGAAACTGTCAGACAACAAACCACTTGCCGATATGGCATGTGGCATGCCTTGTGAGTTGCAGTAAGACGAAGACGCTGTGGCGTCACAACACTTAGTAAGGAGAGGACAATTTTCATGAACTTTCATTCAGTTAATCCGGCGCGTGCGGCTTTAACCGCTTTATGCGGAGTGGCTCTCGCGGCCGGTATCGCGGCCAACCCAGCTCGGGCAGACGAATGGTCCAAAAGGACGATTTTGACAGTAAATCAGCCAGTCCAGATTACGGACACGGTGCTCCAACCGGGGCAGTACGTATTACGGCTTCTCGACAGCCAGTCGAATCGAGACGTGGTACAGATCTTCAACCGTAACCAAACACACATTATCGACACCATCATCGCGGTGCCCACCATGCGTCTTCAGCCCACCGGGCGTAGCGTGTTTACCTTTTGGGAAACACCTCCCGGAACGAACCGGGCAATGCGTGACTGGTATTACCCCGGCGATAATTACGGCGCGGAATTTCCCTATCCGAAACATTTACAGCAGGTGGCCATGGTAACCACGACGGCGCTCGCGCCGGCTCCCGCTCCTGAGGCAACGCCGGCTCCGCAAGAGACTCCGGCCCCGCCGGAAGCCGAGAATCAACCTCCGGCCGAGCAGCCCGAACAGCAACCCGAAGTAGCGCAGAATACGGCTCCGCCCGCGCCCGAAACTCCAGCTCAATCGACGCCTGAACAACCGGCGCAGTTGCCTAAGACGGGAAGTCCGTATCCCACGATCGGCGTATTGGGCGGTTTACTCCTGTTTGCAGGCGGCCTGCTGCGACTAAAACGGCACGCCTAAGGTAAACTCAGGGAGAAAGTTCCGTTATACTGAACAGGCCAACTATGAAACGGCGCGCGGCAATCCAAAATCTGCTGATTGCCGGCGCCGTTTTCTTGGTTGGCGTCCCGTTGCCGGCACTTTGGGACGATAATCCGAAACAAGATACTCAGGATTATGTGATCCGCAGCGACGTCCGGCTGGTGCTCCTGGACGTGAGCGTTAAAGATCGCGACGGCGGCTGGGTGTCCGGACTCTCTAAAGACGATTTTAAGGTCGACGAGAATGGAAGGCGCCAGAAAATCAGCGTCTTTGCGGACAACGACATTCCCGTCACTGTGGGGATCGTGGTGGATAACAGCCGGAGCATGCTGGAGAACCGCGATGAGGTTCTGTCAGCGGCCATCACCTTTATTGAAGAAAGCAATCCGCACGATGAAACCTTTGTGCTGAACTTCAACGACACAGTTAAGCCCGGTCTGCTGAAGGGTACTTTATTTTCCGACGACATCCGCCAGCTAAGGGGGGCTCTCTCACGGGGTTTTCCGGAAGGACGGACGGCGCTGAATGACGCCATCATGGACGGCTTGGAGCAACTTAAGTTAGGCAAGCGCGACAAAAAGACCCTTATCGTCATCAGCGATGGTGGTGACAACGCGAGCCATCACACACAGCGCCAGATGCTCGATATGGTCGAGCAAAGCGTAGCGACTATTTACACGATTGGTCTGTTTACTCACGGCGATCTCGACCAGAATCCGGGTATCTTAAAGAAGCTCGCCAAGATTACGGGCGGCATTGCTTACTTCCCGGACAGTGCGGACGGCCTGACGGATGTCTGTAAGTCCATCGCCAAAGATATCAGGACGAGATACACGATCGGCTATGATCCGCCGGCCGAAAACGGCGGGCCGCTACGGCGCGTGCGGGTGCACGTTTCGGCCCCCGGCCGCGGTGGATTAACGGCACGCACACGGCTGAGTTACAGATATGAAGAGCAGACGAGCCAGAACGAGTAGAGCGCGGCGATGGGCCGAAGTGTGTCTGCTCCTGGCGGGCGCTGCCGGCGTCGGCATCTGGGGCTGGTCGCACGTGCGCATGGCCGTCTCGCAGATGTGGGCGAACCACGAACTGGACCATCGCATCGCGCGGCAGCAGCCTTCAACGGCTCCGGCGCCTGGCGTGCGGCCCGCGCCGCTGGCCAACGGCGCCCTGATCGGACGCCTCGAAATTCCCCGTCTGAAGTTGCGCGCGGTGGTGCGTGAAGGAGCCGGCCGGGCTACGCTGGATGTGGCGCTTGGCCACATTCCCGGCACGGCGCTTCCCGGACAACCTGGCAACGTAGCCGTCGCCGGACATCGCGACACACTGTTCCGCGGCCTGCGGCACATCGAAAAAGACGACGTGATCCAGTTTCAAACGCCGGGAGGAAACTATGACTATAAGGTGGAAAGCACCAGCATCGTTAAGCCCAGCGATGTTGGCGTATTGCGTGCCAGCGCCCAGCCGGAAATGACTCTGGTGACTTGCTATCCGTTCTATTACGTTGGATCCGCGCCCGATCGTTTCATTGTGAAAGCGCGCCTGGTCGATGCGCCGTCCGCACCAGCGCCCGCGCCGCCAAAACCGGCGATTGCCGATGCCCAGCCACCCGCGGCGGCGAAACCTGCCAAGCCGGGGATGGCCGCTGCAATAGCCAAGCCGGCACCCCATGGAACATTTGTTCGATCGGGGGCGCGTGCGTCACGGTCCCAGCCGGCCGCATCCGCCGTCCGGAAAGTGGCGTTCTGGGTACGCGAAGGAGACAGCCGCGAAGTGGTTCCGGGAATCCGCGTGGGCCTTTCGCGAGTAGATTTTGCGGGACGCCAAGCCAGTCTCTGGATGTTTGTGACGCCCGAGAGGTACTCGATATCTCTCAGGAACCAACCCGTGCGTCACGCGGTTTTCTTCCATGGGCACGATGACGGTAAGCAGCGCGAACTCATGATCACCGAAGTGAATCCGGCTTCGGTAAGTGGTTATGTCGTGCAGTACGGAAGCGGTCGGCCTTCTGGTGCAAGGTCCGGCAGAGTTCATTGACGCATGCCTATCCAATTGGATGATTATCAGGAAGTCGCCGGTCCCGGCGTCATCGAGGAACTGCACGTGTTGGCCGCACGCGTCACGGGCCACCGCATCCAACACATCAATTCCACGCCCGTGGGGGGCGGCGTGGCCGAGATTCTCACCCGTCTGGTGCCCCTGATGCAGGAACTTGGGCTGGAAACCCGTTGGGATGTCATCAAGGGCGACCACGCGTTTTTCGGCGTCACCAAAGCCTTTCACAACGCATTGCACGGCAAACAAGAAGAGATCACTCACCAGATGTTCGAGATCTTTCGCGAGAACACCCGCACGAACTTACGCGATATCGATTTTTCGGGAGACGTCATCTTCATCCACGATCCGCAACCGGCTGGTCTGATCGCACGCAAAAAAGAGATCGCCAGGAACTGGGTGTGGCGCTGCCATATCGATGTATCGGCTCCCCAGCCGGACGTTTGGAATTTCCTGCGGCCGTACGTGGAACAGTACGATGCCGCGATCTTTTCCATGCCGGATTTTGCGCAGCGGCTTCCCGTAGTGCAGTTCCGTATCGCGCCATCCATCGATCCTTTAAGCGATAAGAACAAGCCTCTGGAACGGAGCTATATCAGCAGCGTGCTTGAAAAATATCATGTCGATCCCGGCCGTCCGATTCTCACCCAAGTCTCGCGGTTCGACCGGTTCAAGGACCCTTTGGGAGTGATCGCGGCTTATCGCATGGTCAAGAAGCGCTTTCGCTGCCAATTGGTACTGGCCGGAGGCGGCGCGCCGGACGATCCGGAGGGAGCCGAAGTGTTACATGAAGTCCAGGTCGCCGCCGCCGACGATCCCGATATTCATGTGCTGCTACTCCCGCCGTTCAGCGATCTGGAGATCAATGCATTGGTGCGTGCTTCCACCATTGTCTTGCAGAAATCCGTGCGGGAGGGCTTTGGTCTTACCGTGAGCGAGGCGCTGTGGAAGAAGAAGCCGGTGATCGGCGGCGCGGTGGGAGGCATCAAGCTGCAGATCATCGACGGTGTCACTGGCTTTCTGGTGCACTCTTCCGAAGGCGCCGCCAACCGCATCACGCAACTGCTGGGCGACCGGCGGCTGCGCGACAGGCTGGGGGAGAATGGCTATCAGCACGTGCGCCAGAACTTCCTGTTGACCCGCCACGTAAAAGACTACTTGCTCACCGTGCTGGCGCTCGATCATCCGCGTGAGAGCATCGTACATCTCTCCTGATACTCGCCCGCGGCCCTCCTACGGCTGCGCAATTCATCGAAGATTCGACGATTTGTAACGAAATATAAATCGTCCAATTGGTACAGTCCATGGAGATTGGAGACTGCCCTCGGCCGTCCTCCGTCCAAGCTTCTCCGAATCCAAATGAAAGGTGAGTGCAGAATGAGAATCAAACGCGCGTTGCTGACCATGTTCACAGTTGGGATTGCAAGTACCGCCTTTTCCGCCGAAGGCCCCGTTCCAGGCGGCATACCCCGCCTCGACCACGTATGGGTGATCATGATGGAGAACCACGGTTACGGCCAGGTGGTTGGTAACCCCAATCTGCCGTATACCAACGACCTTGTAAGTCTCGCGAACATAGGAACCAACTACTTCGCGGTGGCGCATCCCAGTTTGACCAATTACCTCGAAATGAACGGTGGCTCGAATTTCGGAGTACTAACCGATAATTCGCCTGATTGGCACGACTACTTTTGCACCACAAACCTGGCTTCCGGAACCGTCGCCACCGACAACCCGGCGAGTCCCAATATCTGTCCCATCGGTGGAACCGGGACGGATGCCCAGACCGTCGCGATTGATACCACCAATGAGACCAGCGGACCTCCCGGAGTCAACAATATCGACGGCGTTAAGTCCATTCCCGCGGCTCCCAATACCGTGGGCAAGACCATTGCCGACCAACTCGCGGAACAGGGGCGCACCTGGAAGAGCTATCAGGAAAGTCTGCCGCCGGTGGGGGCCGATAACGTGGACAACAGCGATGGAGTTTACACGGATAACACGGACTTCAGCCTGATCACTCCGGCGCTGAGTCCGCCGTTGACCTCCAGCGATCTGGTGGACCTCTATGCCGTGAAGCACAACCCCTTCGCCTACTTCAGCAGCATTCAGGAAGGCGTGCAACCGGGCAGCAGCCTTGCCAATGTTGTAGGTTTCACAGGAGCGAACGGCCTGTATGCCGACTTGGCGTCCGGCAATGTTCCGGCGTACTCATTCATCGCGCCGAATCAGTGTAACGATCAGCACGGGCGCGGCAACGCCGGCCCCTTCTGCGCGTTCGATCCCAACGACAACGGTACCCAGGCGGGTCTGAATCCAGCCTTAATGCAGTTAGGCGACGTGGCCCTGCGCACGATCGTGAACGCCATCAAACAGTCTCCAGTATGGAGCCAGGGCCAGAATGCCATCGCGATCATCTGGGACGAGGACGATTACAGCATATCGCCCACCGTCAACCAGGTACTGCTGATTGTGGACACGAATTACGGAAGCCACGGTGTCGAGAGCTCCAACTTCTATACGCATTTCTCGCTGCTGAGATCCATCGAGGGAGGCTTGGGGCTGCCTTGCCTGAACCACGCTTGCGACAGCGATACGGCCACCATGACCGATCTATTCGGCTACGTCTATCCCACGGCGAACGCCAGTGACCGGTTGCTGCAACCTGTGATGCGCACTCACTGAGCACGCTGCCCGGTTGGGCAGCCGATTCGTTGTGTGTCGTCTGCCCAGCCGCTAGCAGGTTGCGGAAAAAGCCCGGAACCGCTTGCTCACGCGCGCGGCTCAGAAGCCACCGAGCAACGACTTACCGAGCCGCGACCGTCAGGGAGCGGTTCCCCTGACACCTTTTTCCGCAACCTGCGAGAGTGGCAGACCAAAAAAAACGATGGTGCTGCGCAAATATGCTAAGCTCAAATCCGGTTTGACACCCAGATCGCAACTCGTATCCGAAATCCCCCTGTTTGCCGGCCTCGGCGAAAACGAAACCCAAGCGCTTGCCCGCCGCGCGGTGGAAAAGCGTTTCGCCGCCGGTGAGATGCTGTTCTGGGAGGGCGAGCCCTGCGCCGGAATCTTTCTTATCGCCGAAGGCGCCGTCAAGATCTTCAAAACCGCGCCATCCGGACGCGAGATGATGCTGGCGCTCGAACGCGCACCATCCACCGTCGCGGAATTGCCTCTGTTCGACGGCGGCGCGTACCCAGCCTCCGTGCGCGCGGCGGAGCCGGTGGTTTCCTACTTCATCGCCAAAGCCGATTTCCAAAGCGTCTGCCGCGATTTTCCGGAGATCGCCCTGAAGGTCCTGGCCGTAGTGGGCAAGCGGCTGCGCCACTTAGTCGCGATGATCGAAAGCATCACGTTTGGCAGCGTGACGCAACGGTTAGCCGGCATGCTGCTGGACGCCGCCCGCCAGGCGCGCGCCGATGAGTTTCCACTGCCGTTGACTCACCAGGAAATGGCGTCGCGTTTGGGCACCGTGCGTGAAGTGATATCGCGCAATCTGGCCCGTTTCCGCGCCCAGGGGCTGATCGCGATGGAAGGGCATACAGTCGCTATCCGCGACCGCGCAGGCCTGCAGCGAGAAGCGGAAATCGGGAACGGCAACTTGTAACTGCCTTGCGTCTAGCCCCAACACTGTTCACTTAAGAACTTGTGTGTGGGGCAGACGATCGATTTGTGTCGTCTGGCCGATTTCGACAAAGCGGCAGGGCGGAAAAACCTCTCCCGTGGCTGGTGGGCGGTGGCTGGTGGGCAAATTCGGGTAGTGGGTCAGTTCGGCTTTGTGGGGCGGGCAATTCTTCCCGCAGCCGGCTTTCATCCGGCCTAGCCGCCTGAAAAGGCGGCTGCGGCCACGATTGGCCGCCCCACAAAGGCAAATTGACCCACCACCCAAGTTCGAAACTGCGCTTGCCAAGTTTTTCATGAAATTTCGCGGGCCGCAGGCCCACCCAAACAGACCACGAAAAACGATGGTCTGCCCGGGTCTGCCCCACAAGGCGAATAGTATTGCGGCTAGCCCCCGATCGCGTACATCGGCCGCGGCGGAGCTACGAAGCGCGAGGTATTAATCTCGTGTCCTTCCCATTTGCCCACCACATTGCGCCGGATCAACGCCGCGATCTGCTCGTCCGGCGCGCCGTCGCGCAGCAGTTGCTTCACGTCGTCTTCTTCAATCGCGAACAGACAGTAGCGCAGCTTGCCGTCCGCGGTCAGCCGCAGACGATTGCAATTCCCGCAGAACGGACGGCTCACCGAGGCGATAAAACCTACGCTACCGATGCCGTCGGCGAAACGATAGGCGAGCGCCGGGGCGCGCGGGTCGGCATCCGGGATGGGTTCGAGCGGCGCGATCTCCCGCGAGAGCAAATCGATAATGTCGGAGGCCAGCAGCACTTTGCCGCGATCCCAAAGCTGTTGCGCGTCTAACGGCATGAACTCGATGAAACGCACCTCGAACCCGTGTTCCCGGCCAAAACGCGCCAACGGCACGATATCCTGCTCAATCAGATTCTTCACCGCTACGGCGTTTAGTTTGATGGGACCAAACCCGAGGCGCTTCGCCGTGGCGATGCCTGCCAGCACTTTGTCCAGATGGTCGCGGCGCGTGATTTGGTGGAAGCGCTTGTGGTCGAGCGTGTCCAAGTGGACGTTGAGTCTCCGCAAACCGGCGTCATAAAGCGGTTCAGCAAGCTCCGCGAGCTTGACGCCGTTGGTAGTCAGGGCCAGATCGCGAATGCCGGGAATGGTGGCCAGGCGGCGGATCAGCAGCGGCAGATCTTTTCGCACCAGCGGCTCGCCGCCGGTGATGCGCAGCTTATCGATGCCCAGTCCGGCGGCGATGCGCGCAAAACGCTCGATCTCCTCGAAGCGCAGAATCTCGTCGCGCGGGACGAATTTAACGCCCTCCTCCGGCATGCAATAGAAGCAGCGGATATCGCAGCGGTCGGTGACACTGATCCGCAAATTCGTGTGAATGCGGCCGAATGAGTCAGTGAGAGGAGTGTTCACGTGCAAGCGATCCCGGCTGACTTCATGTTAGCAAACCGAGCCTGACGCCAGATACCGGAACAACGCGCCGAGAGCCGCGCCGCGATGACTGACAGTCAGTTTGCGTTCCGGCTCCGCTTCGCCGAACGAGCAGCCGAAGGGCGGGTAATAGAATAATGGATCGTAGCCGAAGCCGTGCAGTCCGCGCGGCGCATCCAGAATTCTGCCTTGCACCACGCCGCGAAAAGTATGGATCAGCCGGCCGCGATCGGTCAAAGCGATCACGCAGACGAAGCGCGCCGTGCGTTCGGCGATGCCGTGCATGCGTGCGAGCAGTAATTGGTTGTTGGCCTCGTCGGTGGCATCCGGACCGGCGAAGCGCGCCGAGTACACGCCGGGTGCGCCGCCCAGCGCGTCTACTTCCAGGCCGGAATCGTCGGCGAACAGCAGACCGGGCGCGTACTGGCCGTAATATTCAGCCTTCAACATGGCATTGGCTTCGAACGTCGCGCCGGTCTCTTCGCACGGGGCTATCCCGGCCAATCCGGGCAAACTCTCCACTTGAACGCCGGCCACCGCGGCCGCCAAACGGAATTCACGCAGTTTGCCGGGATTGCCCGTGGCGCAGTAAACCGTCACGCGAGCGAGACCACGCGCTTCTGAATCTCGATCAACCCGGCCACGCCGCGGCGCGCCAGAGCCACCATCGAAGCCATCTGTTCGTCGTCAAACGCGTGGCGTTCGGCGGTGGCCTGCACTTCCACGAAGCGGCCGGCGCCGGTCATCACGATGTTCATATCCACGGCAGCTTGCGAGTCTTCTTCGTAGCATAAGTCCAGCAAGGGCTGGCCGCCGATGATGCCCACACTGGTGGCTGCCACATAGTCGGTCAAGGGCAGACGCTTGAGCATGCCGTATTTTACGCATTGCCGGAGCGCTAGCGCCAAGGCCACGAACGCGCCTGTGACCGACGCCGTGCGCGTGCCGCCATCGGCCTGCAGGACGTCGCAATCGAGCGTCAACGTGCGCTCTCCCAGGACCGACATATCCACCACGGCACGCAAGGAGCGGCCGATCAGCCGCTGAATTTCATGCGTGCGGCCCGAGGGCCTGCCTTTGTTGACTTCGCGCGGCGTACGCTTCAGTGTGGCGCGCGGCAGCATGGAGTACTCGGCGGTGACCCATCCTTTGCCGCTGCCGCGCACGAATTGCGGTACGGATTCTTCCACTGAAGCGGCGCACAGCACGCGCGTATTGCCCACGGTGATCAGCGCGGAGCCTTCCGCCGTCTGCAGGTATCCGGGAGTGATTTCGACCGGACGCATTTGGTCCGGCGCGCGGCTGTCAGGTCGCATTTTTCATCACGAAGTACATGAATAAGAGTAAGAGCACGAATCCCAAAATTAGCAGGATTACGCATGGAAGACCGCTCTGCGGCGCGGCGGAGCGGCCCTTCTTGGCTTTCACGGGTTTGAACTTCGCCATTAAGCGGACATCCCAGGCAATGGTAGCATCCGGCGGAATTGCCCCGCGTGTGCCAGAATCGTAGAGGATGACACGCCGTTCCTGGATTTTGCCGGCGCTGGCGGCCAGCGCCTGCAGCCCACCGCAGCGCAACGCTGCGAGTCTGTTGCCGCCGCGCGTGGGAGACGTCTGGCAGAGACAATCGTTGCGCGATCTACCGCCGCCGAAAGACACCATTGCGCGTGTATTCGAGGCGGACTACACCGGCGCGGGCGATCTGACGGTGGACCTGTACGAGGCGAAGGTCTCGGGTACCGCTTTTGAGATGACCCAGCATTGGAGATCGTCGCCCGATAGCGTGTTTTTCGATAAGGGCAAATACTTCGTGGTGGTGAAGTGGAAGCAGGCGGATCGCGCGGCGCTGTCGGCATTTGTCCGCGCGTTGCAGAAGTCCTTAGGTGGGGCAGGCTCGTAGCCTGCGGCGGGCTCCCAGCCCGCCAAATATTCTTAATCGCCCGCTGGCGTGTCCCGCAATGTATCGAGCGATTCCAGCACACGCTCGAGCAACTCGTCGGTCTGCGATACAGTGGCTTGCAGGGTTTCGATGGATTGCGCTTGCGCGGTGAGACGCCCTTCGAGTCCGGTTAGAGCCTTGGCTAATAGATCGTCCATGGCCGCGATCAGTTGGCCGGTAGAAGGCGCCTGATTCAACCGTTCTTCGTGTTCGTCGCAACGCGCTTCCAGGCGCGTGAGCCGGCGATCGTGTGCGCGCACTTGCGCTTTCCACTCCCGCGAGAGCCGGTCCACCGAGCGCTGGGGCGCCAATGCGGTGTCCTGCGCCTGCCAGCGGCGCATGAGCGCACCTGCGGCGAACCCTCCCAACAACACTGCCAATCGTTCGAAGAGCATTAATGATTCCGGACATTCCTAACTTAATGGGTTTTAAATTAGCGCAGCAAGTACTAAGGATCTCACTGAGGTACTAAGTACAGATGGGATTGCGGTGGCTTAAATTACTTGGCATCCTGGATAAGACTATTCCTTTACCTTTGTCGGAAATCAGGAAGGACTGACTGAATTGGCCCCGGAGTTCTTTGAGAGCGTTCAAGGCGATGGTATACGGCGGCTACAGCAAATGGCGCGGTGCGGATCAGGCGCCGCGGCTGCATCCTGCCGCGGATTGCAACGCTTAGCCTCCATGCAGCACCACGCATCGCGAAATTATTTTCGTTTGCTCGAGGCCGATCACCATTTGCACGCGCGAGCCCGCAGCGGTGCGTCGAAGAGCGTAGGAACCATTTTGGCGGAATCCCTTGAGGCGGAGCGGCAGCGGTTGGGGCGCGAGTTGCACACTGGTGTGGGGCAAGCGCTGGCCGGCATTCACGTGCATGTCAGCTTAATCGAAACCTCCATGCCGGATCCGCCGGAGCCTGTGCGCAAGAGCCTCAGCCAGATTGCCGCCTTGGCGCGTACGGCGTTGGAGCAGGTACGCGGCGTATCGCGGAAGTTATACATTCCAGCATGGCAGGCGCAATCTTTGGAGGAGGCCCTGCGGGATCTTTGGGAAGCCTCCGGAATTTCCGAGAAGTTCGCGGGCACGCTGGATCTCGACGCGCTTTCGGTCGAGCCTCCACCCGAGGTTCGGCGTGCGATTTATTTAGCCGCGCAAGAGGCCATCTCCAACGTGATTCAGCATGCCGACGCGCGGCGCGTGCGCATGTCTCTGCGAGAGGCGGCAGCCCACATCACGCTGGAAGTGGCGGACGATGGATCCGGCTTTCGCGCGCCCGCGGAACCTGCCGGCATTGGTCTGCGATCGCTGCGCGATCTGGCGCGGCAACTCGGCGGCGATCTGCAAACCCAAAGCACGGCCCAAGGGACGAAACTAAGCATTTCCTTACCGGTGATAAATGAATAATCCAAAACCAACCACCGTAGTCATCGCGGAAGATCAAGCCATCATCCGTGAAGGTTTGGCGCTAGTTTGCCAGAGCCGCGATCTGCAAGTGGCCGCGCAGTGCGCCGACGGCCTGGCGGCGCTCGAAGCCATCCGCTCGCTGAAGCCGGATTTCGCCGTGCTCGATCTGAACATGCCGAAGCTCACCGGCCTGCAGGTGGTGCGCAAGGTGCGCGAAGCGGAGATTCCCACGCGCTGCATTATCCTCACCATCAGCCGCGAGGAAAGCGCCATTCGCGAAGCCTTGAAGGTGGGCGCCGACGGATATCTGTTGAAAGACGGGCCGCCCCGGCATCTGACGGACGCCATCAATTACATCCGCGATGGCGGCGTTTATGTGTCGCCCCTGCTCAAGGTAGCCGGGCTGCTGCCTTCCACGCGCGAAGCGCACGAAGACGATCCGCTGGCGCATCTCAGCCGCCGTGAACGCGACGTATTTTTCCACCTGGTGAACGGGCTACGCGCAAAGGAGATCGCCAATTTACTGGACATTAGTCCGAAGACGGTAGATACTTACCGCGCCAGCTTAATGCGTAAGCTCAATATCCACGACCTGGTGGGGCTGGTGAAGTTCGCCATCGAGCACAATCTGACCACGACAAAGTAAGTAGTAATTGCCCGGAGTCTGGTGGGGCAGACCATCGTTCTGCGTGGTCTGCCATTCCTCAGGCGTTGGCAGACGACTGGAAAACGATCGTCTGCCCCACCCGGGAAAACAATCGACACCGCCGGATTAATCGAATTATACTTTTAGGATTCACCCTTTTCGCGAACCTACAAATATCGCGGACGCTCTTGGCGATTGCCTGAAGACCGGCACGTCGGGCAGTTGGGAGATCTTCATCGGTCTGGCGCAGCCGGTCATCGCCACCGCCATTTACAGAACGCTGCGGCGTTGGGGGCGCACCGATCGCACCGTCGCCGACGATTTGATTCAAGATACTTTCGCCAAACTTTGCGCCGCGGATTTCAAGGTCCTGCGTAACTTCCGGGGCCAGGACTCCGCCGCTCTACAGGCTTATTTGAGAGTCATCGCGGCGTCCGTGGCCACCGATCGCGTGCGCGCGGAAAAGGCGCGCCCGGTGTCGCTGGACGATCCTGAGGAAGCGCCGGTAGTGGCCGACGATAGCGCCGCTGGTCAGATCGAACGGAACCTGCTGCTCGACCGCATTGAAAAATGCCTGGCCGGACAGAAGCCAAGGGACCGTTGGATTTTCTGGCTATATCATCGCCAGGGATTTACGCCGAAAGTCATTTCGAGCCTGGCGGCGGTGGATCTGGGGCCAGGCGGAGTGGAGACGCTGGTCTACCGCCTGACTAAGGCGGTGGCCGATTGCGTGAAAAAAAGCGGGCATTTCCACTTGAAACTTGAAGGAGGTCTGGCCTGAATTCCGTCTTCATGTTCGTAGAAAAGGTGCTTCTTGCCGGACAATGAAACACCGCATCTGACGGACGGGCAGATTATCGCCTTGCCGGAAGTTGGCGGCGAGGCCGCGGTTTTGCGTCATATGGAGACGTGTGCGGATTGCCGCGCGCGTGTGGCCGCGTGGCGGGAGGCGCGCGCCATCGTGTCAGGCGCCGGCGCTGAACCCGGCATGGATGAGGCCGCGGGCTGTCCCGCGATGGAGGAGTTGGCGAGCTATGCGGCGGGCGAAAGCGGCCCCAGTGCGGACGAGATAACCGCGCACGTGGCAGGTTGCGCGCGTTGTGCCGCGATTCTGCGCGATAGCCTGGAAAGCCCCAGCGAAGGCGCCATTCCTATGTCGGCGACCAGCGGGCGGGAGTGGCGCCGCCGCACGGCGGATAATTTTTCGAGCCAGCGGAAACCGGCCGCGCGGGCTTATTGGAAATACGCGGCTGCGGCGGCCGTTCTGCTAGCCGTGGCAGGCAGTTCGCTGCTGTGGTGGGGCTATCGGCGATCGCACGATCCGGAGGTTTTGCTGGCGCGCGCTTATACCGCGTCGCGCCCGTTCGCTTTCCGGCTGCCGGATGCGGGCTATGCGCAGGTGCGGCAGCGCCGCGGGCCGGGCTCGACATTCGAGAGGCCAGCGACTCTGGATGCCGCAGTGGCGGCGATCCGCGGCGAATTGGCCGCCCAGCCGGGTTCCACTAGAGCATGGGCATTCAAGGGACGGGCGGAGTTGATGGAAGGCGACTACCAGGCCGCAATTGAATCGTTGACACGCGCCACCGAGGCGGCGAATGACGCCGGCACGTTGGCGGATTTAGGAGTCGCCTATGCCATGCGCGGCGAAGCGGAAAATCGCCCCATCGATTACGGGCATGCCGCGGACCTGTTTTTGCGAGCGTTAAAGCAGCGGCCCGGCGATCCGGAGACGCAATTCAATCTGGCTCTGATTTACGAAAAGCTATCCCAGGTCGACGAGGCCATTGCCGCCTGGCGGAATTTTCTGCGTGGCACTCCCCCTGATGGATGGCGGCAGGAGGCCGAAACGCATCTGGCCGCGCTCGAAAAGACAAAGGCGGAGAAGAAGAAAGCCGATGGACGCGTGTTGCGCGATCCCACCGCGTTCCTGGCTGCATACGGCGGCGGCGAAACGTTCGATCCGCTGCCTTGGTACGACGTGTTTTGGACGGATTGGCTGCCCAGAACCGCAGCGGACAAGATCGCGGCCAATGCGGCCAGGGTGATCGCCCAAGGGTTCGCGCGGCGCGGAGAGTTCTCTTTGATCGAAAGCTTGGATGCGCCGGCAGGCGCGGCCAAACAGGACGCCGTCGCGCTGCTGGCGCGCGCCATGATCGCCAATCGCGGCGGCCGTCCGGGCGAGGCGCTGGCGATCGCGCGCGAAGCAGCGGCCAAGCTGGATACCGCCGGCATGCGGGCCGCGGCAGCGCTGGCGCGCAATGAATTTGTGTATGCCGCGCGCTGGGCGGACCTCTATCGGGAATGCCGGGAGACGTCGGACTTGCTGCTGCGGTCGCTCGGCCCGCGGTATCCATGGCTGGAAGGAAACGCCTATCTGGAGCGTGCCGGCTGTGTCTTGCGACAGGGAGACGACGGCCAGGCGCGCGGCGAGGTCCAAAGAGCTGAGGTCGAACTAACGCGGGCCGGGTTGTGGCCCATCGCCCTTCGGGCTACGCAGTTCAAAGGCGTGCTGGACGATTCGAGCGGGAATTATGTTCCCGTGTGGCACGCGGCGACCGATGGTCTGCGCCGTTATTGGACCAGTCAGGCCACCGATTACCGGGCGCAGGGGTTTGAATCGGCGCTCGAGCTCGCGGCGGCAGGCCTGGGCTGGCGGGACTGCGCGGTGGTGTTCTATCGGGGATCGATTCGCTTTGCGCACAATGCAGGCAACCCCGAGATCGAAGCCACCAACCGCTCGGAGCTGGCCCGGTTATTGCACGAGACGGGCGATTATCCGGACGAGGTGCGGGAACTGGAAGAGGTGAAGCGCCTGCTGGATGGCGCGGGCGACAGCAAAGACGTCCGGATTCTGCGTTGGGAAGCGGCTTTGCGGCGTGTGGAAGCCGGCATCGCGACCGGTGGCGGGCCGGATTCGTTGGCGGAACTGGATCGGCTGGCTTCCGAGGAGAGCGGCCGGGAAGTGGCCCAACGAATCGACTTGGAGCAGACACGCGGGTTGGCATTTGCGGCGCGCGGCGATTTCGGCAGGGCCGCGGAGGCATTCCGCCAGGCGATTAAATGGAACGCGAAGCGCATGCGGGATGTGCGCCAGTGGGTCCTGCGGTTTCCGATGCTGGAAGGGGTGGCGCCGTCTTACCGGAGTCTTACGCAGATTGAACTGAAGCAGGACGGCGACGCGGTGAAGGCATTGGAGATCTGGCGCGAGTTTCGTCCCGAGGTTTCGAGCGCACGCCGGTCAATCGCCATCGCCGTGTTGCCGGCCGGAATCGCGATATGGACCGTGGATGGCGGCGTGGTGAGAGCGCGTTGGGCGGATCAACCGCCGGATGAACTGCGCCGCGCGAGTGAAGAATTCTTGGGCCTGTGTGCCTCGCCCACATCCGCCATAGATGAGATCCGGCGGTTGGGGAATCGGCTGTATGGCGCGCTGCTCCGTCCGGAATTAAAAGCGCTAGGGCAGGGAACTATCTCGTTGGCGGCCGATGGGTGGCTGGCGGCGATTCCTTACAGTGCGTTGACCGACGATGCGGGCGAGTATCTGGGCCGGCGTTTTCAATTCGTGCCGGGCTACGGCCCTCCGGTGACGACGGCAGCGCAAGCCATATCGGCAGGATCGACGGCATTGATTGTGAGTTCGCCCTCGGCGGCCGCGCCGGGGGGCCCGCCGTTGCCTGTTTTGGCTGCGGCGGAGACGGAAGCGGCGCAGGTGGCCGCTCGATTCACGCGCGCGGTGGTCGAACGGGGCGCCACTGTGCAATGGCTGGCGGCCAACGCCCCGCGTGCGAATGTGTTCCACTTCTGCGGCCATGGCTGGGCGAATGGCGGCAACGGCGCGCTGATCCTTCCGCCCGGGCCGGATGGCGGGCCGCGCTTCATCACTTCGGCGAATCTGGCGGGGCAGGATTGGTCGCGATGCCAATTGGCGGTGCTTTCGGCATGCCTCACCGCGGCCGGCGAGACGCGCGGCGCGGTAAATAGCCAGAGCCTGGTGCAGGCGCTGCTGGGCGCGGGCGCGCGTAGGGTGGTTGCGGCGCGCTGGAGCGTCGATTCGGAAGCTACCCGCGCGCTGATGGACGGATTCTATCGAAGGCTCGTCTCGGGGAAATCCGTGCCCGAGGCGTTATCCGGGGCCGCGGCGGACGTGGCGGCGGTTCCAGGCTGGAGCCACCCGTATTACTGGGCGGGCTTCGATGTTTTTGGCGCGGCTTGAAGAGCTGCTTGGAGGGGAACATGAGCGAGGGACGGAAACATAGGCACGATTGGTCGCAGACGCGCACGCTGTATGTGGTTCTTCAGGGGGAGTTTGTCCTGTATCGTAAGAAGGCTCCCGACAATGAGACTGACGATACGCTGCGAATCCTGGCACCGCTTCTTCCGGAACATAGGTACTTAGCCGGGCCGTGGCTTACCGACTGGAAAAACGCAGAAGAACTGCCACGCAGGCTGTGCCTCCGAAATGCGATCGGCGATCACAAGGACAAGGGGACCGGCCAGCATTCCCCGCGCTCGATTCCTGAGAACAACACCGACATCATCATGGCGCTGGGGGAGGAGGCCCCTCAGCCCCAGCATGCGCGTCTGGAAATCGAGGCTCCCCTGCCTCTGGCAATCCTGTCGGGAGCGATTGAAGCCACGGACAAGTCGGTTGTGATCACGGTCTTCGAGCCGGACGGTGGCATGCGCTACCCGCCCGTCCCGAAATATCCATCGGTAATTTCGATCCTCGTGTATAAATGGTACGCAGATCACCGGCCATACTTTTTTAACGAGGAGTACGACATCGAGGAATGCCGGAGGCGATGGACCTCCGGAGGACCCTCCGACCAGTTCCAGTCGCTTAACATCTACGCGTCCGCCGACAACTCTGGATGGGAAACCGCGATTCACGCAAAGCAGGCGTTCCACGCGGCGTCTCACCTCTTGGGCGTCGACGCCGAGATCGACTGGACCTCGGCCAGCTTTCGCAGGATTCCTGTCACGCCGCCGGCCGGGCTATCGTGGGTCCAGATCAACTGGTTCTTGGACGAAATATTCTACTTGAATCCATGCAATCCTCTTCTGACGCTGGACAACTTGGATCTATCCGACGAAACGATCGAATGGCCGCCCGATTTCGATAAGGATGCACTTACGGCCGGCCCCTCCACTAACTGCGGCCCGATCACCGGCGGCGGCAGCGGCCACTAAACAGTTTTAGCGGGAAGCGTTCAACCTCCGCACTTCCCGCCGAATTTTCCTGAAGGATTTTCCCACACTCATCCCGTCTCCATCCACAGCAGGAGGAGATCAAATGATACCAACCCCTTCCGCGGTTCCAGCCCCGGAAAACTGCACGTTCGAATCCGTCTATGGCGCGCCGCGCGCAGGCGCGCCAATACCAGTCCTACCTTGCTGCTGTCCGAAGCCTGGATGGCGGCCTGACTCGTTTGAGGAACTCACGCAAAACGGGAGCCTGAAAGCCATGACTGACCTTGCCGATCAATTCGAAATTTTGCAGCGCATCGCCACATTTTCCGCCAGGGTGCGAGGGCACGAGTTGGGAGAGTGGCGAAGGAGCGAGAACGGCGCACGGGCAAGCTGTACGCAATGCGGCGCGGAGTTGTGCGTATACTTCCCGGCGCTCCAGCCCGAAATGGACGGCCCGGCCCTCGATCATTTGTGCGGCAAACGGCCAGCCGCCGAGCAGGCAGCCTGATGGACACGGTAATTTTTGTTCATGGCGCATGGACCACGCCCCGGTGCTGGCGATACTTCGCGCCACTTTTCGCCGGCGCCGGATATCGCACATTCACGCCAGCTTGGCCGTTTAAGGACCGGCCGGTGGACGATCAACTGGCGCATCCCGATCCGCGGCTGGCTAAGGTGGGCATTCCGGAGATCGTCGTGCATTACCGGGCGATCATCCGGCGGCAGCCCACGCCGCCGCTGCTAATTGGGCACTCCTTTGGCGGCCTCATCGTGCAACTGCTACTCGACCAAGGGTGCGGGGCGGCGGGCATCGCCATCGGCTCCGTACCGCCGCGCGGGGTGTGCGCGTTGGGCCGGTCTCCCGTGAGAGCCGCAAGGAAATTGTGGACGCTTTTCGGTACGCCATCGCGTTGGCGGAGTATTCTGCCTCCGCCGGAACGCGATGCGGACGAGAAAGCGTTGCGCAAAGCGCAGGGTATCGACGTGCAGCTTGTTCCCGAGAGCCACAGGATATTCCGGCAGTTATTCACGCGCGCGGCGCAGGTCGATTTTCGCAACGGGAAGCGTCCGCCGCTGCTGTTGGTGGGGTGCGGCAAAGACCGCTGTCTCCCGGTGGAAGCGCAGCGGCGCAATTGGGAATGCTATGCCGCGCCGGCGGCACGGACAGATTTCGTCCTGTTCTCCGAGCTGACGCATTTGGCAATCGCCGAACCGGGGCACGAAACCCTGGCGGCGTACTGCCTGGCGTGGGTAGACGGCTGCGCCGCCCCCAGCGCAAATCAACTGGTAGCTTAAGAATTGCTAACCAGCCGGTAAGTCGCCCACTCCCACCAATGCGCGTTGCGGCAAGCCGCAGGAAGGCGGACCACTGCTTGTCGTCATGATCCTGCGGGCCACCAAACGTGATGGACACCAAGTGGAGGGCGGGCAATTCTGCCGCCCCCCCGATTCAGCTTTCACGCGAAGAAACTGGGGACAAATAATACCCCTCGTTCAGCGCGTTGCGCAGATTCCCGTAAGCCGTCCACGACGATATCCTCAAGATCCTGGCACCCGGTCTTGACAAACATAACTACAAAGCTGGACCTTGGCCTACCGACTGGAATCTGACAGAGGAACGGCCGCGGAGATTACAACTCCGCAAACGTGATTGGGGACAGAAAATGCCCTCGGAGAGGAGCGTCCCAAGCCACGCCATGCGCGGCTGGATATTTCCGCTCCCATGCCGCCGGCAATCCGGCCGGGAGCGATGGAGGCTAGAGATTCCACGGTCAAGACCACCGTTTGTGAACCCGACGATACACAGCGCAACCAACCAGCGGGAAGCGTCCACAGCGCGCTTCCCGCCGGATTTTTCTGAAGGACTTTCCCCTACTAATCCCGTCTCCATCCACATCAGGAGGAGATCGAATGACACCCGCCCTTTCCACGGTTCCGGCCCTGGAGAACTGCACCTTCGAATCCGTCTATGGCGCGCTGCGCGCCCAGGCCCGGCAATATCTGCGACGCGAACAAAATGACTGCTCCTTGAGCCCCACTGTGCTGGTGCATGAAGCCTGGATGGCGCTGGCCCGCTCGCGCGCGCTGCGCGTCAACGACAGGCCTCATTACGTGCGGCTGGTCAGCCGCGTCATGCGTAATCTGCTGATCGATCGGGCGCGCCAGAAGTTGGCCATCGCCCACGGCGGCGCCATGCAGCGCATCGAATGGAGCAAAGCGATGGTCGCATCGAAAGACGACAGCGTGCTGATCCTGGCCGTGGCGGCCGCGCTGGACGATCTCGCGGCGCGGTCTCCGCGACTCGCCTGGCTGGTGGAGTTGCGTTATTTCGGCGGTTTTACCGAACGCGAGGTGGCGCAAATCATGGGCATCTCCAGCCGCTCGGTGCGCCGCCAATGGGGCATCGCGCGGCTGCGGCTGCTGGAAGCGCTGCGATCGACGGGTTCGCCGGGGAGCGCCCCGCATGCCTGACGCGTTTGATCTCGTCAACAGCGTCGTGGAAGAAGCGCTCGATCTTCCACTCGGCGAACGCGATGCGCTGGTATCGGCGCGCTGCGGCGCGGACCAAGGCCTGCGCACGGCCGTCGCCAAGCTGCTCGAAATCTCTAACTCGATAGACGGCTTTCTGGAAGATGCCGCGGCTCCGTTGACCGAAATCCGTCCCGGAGATGTGTTAGGCGGACGCTTCCACATTCTCGAAGAAATCGGATACGGGGGTGCGGGGGCCGCGTTTCTGGCGGAGGACTCCCTCGGCGAGGTCGCGCTGAAGACGCCCCACCCGGAAATGCAGGCCGACCCGCGCGCGATCAAACGCTTCCTGGCGGAGGTCCGTATGGCGCGCGCCGTGCAGCATCCGAATATCTGCCCGGTATTCGATATGTTTACCTTCGATCACGGTGGCGGCACGGTCACCGTGGTCACCATGAAATACCTGCGCGGGGAAACTCTGGCGCGCCGGATTTCGCGCGGACCTATTCCCGCCGGCGAAGCCATGCGCATCGCCCGCGGCATTGGCGCCGGCATCGATGTCTTGCATGCCGAAGGCATCGTCCACTGCGATCTGAAGCCGGACAATATCATGCTCACGGGCGGGCCAGGTGGGACACCGGTTCCGGTGATCATAGATTTCGGACTGGCGCACCAGCCGGCCAACGTTGGCGAACGCGGCGGCTCATGGACGGCGCTCGCAGGCATCTCGGGTTCGCCAGACTATATGGCCCCCGAACAGTTTCGCACCGCCGCGGTCACCAAAGCGGCGGACATTTACGCATTCGGGCTGATCCTGTTCGAAATGACTACAGGTATGCGGCCGTTCCCGGCCGAGGATCTGTTGCCTGCCGTGATCCGCCGCACGACGGAGGATGCGCCTCATATCTCCGACGTTTCGTCGTCGGCGCCGCGCGCATGGGACGTCGCCATCGCGCGCGCGCTTTCGCGGGATGTGTCCGCGCGTCCGCGGTCGGCGGCGGATTTGATTGCGGAGATGGAGCGCGCACTTGCCACCGGCCAGAAGCACCGGATGGACATCGCCGGCCATTGCCGCCACCGGGCTTCTCGAGGGCCGCTCCAAGCGCGACCCGCGCGCCGCAGATAACCCCCTCGGGGCGTATTTCTTCTCACTTCGGTATCGATGGTGCAGTGTTGTTTCCGATAGGTTGTTTGGAGACTTCCTAATGCACAAGCCACATCACTCACGCCGAATCAATCTTTGCCTGACCGCGCTTCTGGCAGTGCCATGGTGCGCCGTTGCGCAAACCGCGCCTCAATCGGATAATGCCGCGGACCGCGCCGCGGCGCCTGTGGCGTCAACGGTTACGGAGGGCCGGCTCGCTTATGTTCCGCTGACTCAGAAAGAACGCCTGCACTACTATTTCGTCCACATGTTCAGCCCGGAGTCGTTCTTGCGGTCGGCCGCCGGCGCGGGTATTGAACAGGCCACCAATACGCCCTCGGAATGGGGTCAGGGCGCGCTCGGCTATGCCCGCCGTTACGGGAATTCGTACGCGGAGCATATCATTCAATCCACCACCATGTATGGCATGGGCGCTGTGTTGCACGAAGACAACCGCTACTTCCTCTCCGGCTTGACCAGTAAAGGAGCCAGATTGAAGTATGCACTCATGAGCAGCGTGATGGGCCGGCATGACGACGGCAGCCGGCATTTCTCCATCTCTCGCGTATTCAGCTATGCCGCTGCGGCCGGCGTTTCGCGATTCTGGCAACCGCCCAGCACCAACGGGGCAGGCAGTTTCGCCGGCTCCTTCGCGGTGAATTGGGCGGCGGATGCGGGGTTCAATGTGGTCCGCGAATTCTTCCCCAAGATTTTACATTCTCAACCGCCAGTGACTCTTACAACAACTGCCGCTCACTGACGGCCCCATGACCAAAAAGTCCAACTCCCTCAGTATCGCGGGGTTGTTAAAGCCCCACACGAAATCCCTGATTATCGGAATGCTGGCGGTAATCGGCGAGGGCGCCGCCAACCTTTTGGAGCCGTGGCCGCTGAAACTTGTCCTCGATAACGTTCTCAAATCGCACCATGACAGCGGGTGGCTGCAACAAATGGTGACCTCGTGGGCCGGCGGGAACCCCTACACGGTTCTGGAAATCGCGGCCTTGGGCGCGCTGGCCATCGCGGTGGTGGGAGCGCTGTGTTCCTACACCGAGAAGTATCTCACTACCAGCGTGGGGCAGTGGGTAATGCACGATCTGCGGCTTCGTCTCTATTCTCACATCCAGCGGCTGTCGTTGGCCTATCACGATAACAAACAGACCGGCGATCTGGTCAGCCGTGTCACCAGTGATATCGACGCCATCCAAAGCTTCATTGCCACGGGAATGCTAAGCGCGTTAATCAGCGTGATCACCCTGGTGGGCATGGTGGGGGTGATGTTCTATCTCAACTGGCGCTTTACATTGATCGCTCTGAGTATCGCGCCGGTGCTGTTCGTGCTGGTTTATACCTATACGCGCCGCATCAAGAAAGCCGCCCGCGAAGTCCGGAAAAAAGAAGGTGAGATTGTTTCCGTCATTCAAGAAGTACTGTCGTCGATGCGCGTAGTGAAAGCTTATGCGCGCGAGGATTATGAGCAGTCGCGTCTGGAAGGCGAGAGTCTGGAAAGCGTCGAGATCGCCCTGCACGCGCGCGGGCTGAAGGCGCGGCTGGCCCCGCTGGTCGCCATCCTTATCGCTATCGGTACCAGCATGGTGTTGTGGTTTGGCGCCCGGATGGTGCTGGCGGGAACGCTTTCGGCGGGCGCTTTAGTTGTGTTCATTCTGTATCTGAAGCAGATGTACAAGCCCATGCAGGACCTGTCGAAAATGACCGACGCCTGGTCGAAAGCCGCCGTGGGCGCGGAGCGGATACGCGAAGTGCTGGACACCAACGGGGAGGTGCAGGATCGGCCGGGGGCTCGAAAAGCGCCGCGGTTCAAAGGACGGATTGCGTTCGATCATGTCAACTTCAGCTACCGGCCCGATCAGCAGATATTGAAGAACATCAACCTGCGTATCGAGCCCGGACATGTGGCCGCTTTAGTGGGACCGACGGGAGCCGGGAAGAGCACCATCATCAGCCTCATCCCACGCTTTTATGACCCTACTTCCGGGGTGGTCAGTATCGATGGCACGGATGTGCGGCGGTTTCGCATTCAATCGTTGCGCGAGCAGATCAGCCTTGTATTGCAGGAAACCGTACTGTTTCATGCGCCGGTATGGAATAACATCGCCTATGGGAAGCCAGGCGCCGGCCGTGCCGAAATTGTCCGCGCGGCCGAATTGGCCAACGCGCATGAGTTTATCGAGAAGATGCCGCAAGGATACGATACGCTGTTGGGCGAGCGCGGTCTGACGTTATCCGGCGGCCAGCGGCAGCGTATTGCGATTGCACGAGCAATAATCCGCGACACCCCCATCCTGATCCTCGACGAGCCCAGCACCGGGCTCGACGCGGCCTCTGAAAAACTGGTTTTCGATGCGCTGGACCGGCTGATGGCGGGCCGCACATCCATTGTGATCGCGCATCGGCTTTCCACCATCCGCAACGCGGGGATCATCTACGTGGTGCAAGAGGGCGAGATCGTGGAGCGCGGCACGCACGAGGAACTGATGAAGGTACACGGGCTTTATTTCAAACTGGACGAGTTACAGTTCGGATCCGAGGTGACGGCTAGTGAAGTGCAAACCACCGCTCCCTGACGGTCGCGACTCAGTTAAGTCGCGGCTCGGCTAAGTGGCGGCTCAGTTAGCCGGCGGTTTCCGAGCCGCGCGCGTGAGCAAGCGGTTTTTGCAACTGGACTTACTGACTCGCACGCTCTTCAGGGAGACCTCATGAAGACGGAGTTGGAAAACGGGTCATAAAATGATCGCAAACGCCGCGAGGCAGCGTGCCGTAAAGGCAGATCGACCGCGCTTCGGAACCGCGGTCACGTCACCTTCAGAGTTGTGATAACTCCGCAATTCTTCGTTCCACGACTGTAGCGAATTCCTGTACTTCCTGCGCCGAGTAACCTGCCGCACGGAAGGCGTCTTCAATCTGGCTGTGTGAGAGCCGCGAAAGCAGCCTACCCATCCAGCGGCAGTCCTTGCGCGGAATCTTCCGCGCAAGCCACTCCATGTGAATGCGGCTGAAATAATCCCGCGGGTGAATCAGATACACAAACTCAGGCCGGCCAGGGACGCCAAAATCCACCGTTTCTGTAGTCGTGCGCACAATGAACTTCGACCGCTCGTATGACCCCGGATCTCCCTTGGCCTTCCACAATGGCCAAGCGAGGTGCGTGGTGCCGAAGCTGGCGCCCAGGTCGCTGACCAGGTACACTTTTTGCGAATCGCCGTCCTGGTAAACAGAGTTATTTACGTCTTTGAGGTCCCAGTTATTGATGACCGCCATCAGCACGCGCAATCCATACCACTCCCGCGTGCCGGTGAACGGATCCTGCCGCCATTTCCAATCGCCTTCCTTCTTTTCATCCTCCCGCTTGACCCGAACATTCTGCACCACGCCGCCGGGCAATACCAGCTTCTGGCCGCGGTGCAGGTGCGCGGGCATGCCCGCGACCTGCATCTGCGGTAGAAAGTAGTCCTCGGTGGCGAAGTATCCGGCGGCCCAAACGAACCTTGTGGCGGATGTTTCCGGACGCGCCTCGACGCCCAGTTTGACCTTCCACTTGATGCCGTCGCGATCCTTCACCACGAACTTCGGATTGCTGCCGTTGAGATCCTCTTTGACAAAGGTATAAGGGCCATTCGGCTGGTGATCTTTACCTCCTGGACCATAGAAAAGATCGCGGGAAGAAATATCTCCAGCATCGCGCCAGAATAACTCGTGCGAAGCCACGGCCACCGCGGCGGGTGCACCGTCGTCGGCCGCCCGGACGCATGGTAGAGGCAATACAAATGCTAGTAAAACGGTGCAAAGCGTACGTAACGTTACGCGCATGATTGATAAGTGCCTCTCCCCACGGCTAACTGCCGCTTGAATTGCAAGAGAATTGCCAGCGTATCTAATCGCCATGAAACTACTCATACAGCCGGCCGACGGCACGGGACCCCTGGTGAAGGCTGTCCAGGGAGCAAAGCGGAGCGTGGAGATTGCCATCTTCCGGTTCGATCTGACTGAACTGGAAAAAGCCTTGGCCCATGCGGTAACACGCGGGGTAGCCGTGCATGCTCTCATTGCCCACACCAACAGAGCCGGCGAGGACAATCTGCGCCGGCTGGAGTTGCGACTGCTCGCGGCGGGAGTTACGGTGGCCCGCACCGCCGACGATCTGCTGCGCTATCACGGCAAGTATATGATCGTCGACCGGTCGACGCTATATGTGTTAGGTTACAACCTGACCCACCTGGATGCCGAACGCAGCCGCAGCTTCGGCATCGTCACACGCAGCCGGGAGATGGTGCAGGAGGCGGTCAGGCTTTTCGAGGCCGACTGCACGCGCAGTCCATACGATTCGCGGCTGGATACGTTCATCGTCAGTCCAGTGAACGCGCGGCGTGAATTGGCCGCATTCATTCAATCGGCCAGGCGGGAGCTGCTCATTTACGATCCCAAAGTCAGCGATATGTTTATGATTCGCCTCCTCGAAGAGCGTGCGCAAGCCGGGGTGAAGGTGACCATCATCGGCAAGATGACGCGCAAAAGCCAGCTCCTCGAATGCCGGAAATTAACGCAACGATTACACACCCGCACCATGGTACGCGATGGCCAATTTGCCTTTTTAGGCAGTCAGAGTCTGCGCAGCATGGAGTTGGACTCGAGGCGCGAAGTGGGTCTGATTTTCCGCGAAGCAAAAATCGTGAAACAGATCATGAAAGTGTTTCATGAGGACTGGAAAGCCATCGAACAAGACAAAGCACGCATGGCGGAACAATCCGATCCCGCCGAAAGGCTGGCCAAAAAGGTCGCCAAAGCGATTGTCAAGGAGTTACCCGCAGTGGCTCCCGTGGTGGATGACGTGGTGAAAGATTTGTCCGTCGAAGGCAAACTGGAACTGGATGTCACCGAAGTGGAACAGACCGTGAAGGACGCTGTCAAGCACGCGGTGCAGGAAGCTGTGAAGGATGCGGTGGAAGAGGCGGTCGAACAGTCCGCCGGGGTGGTCCGCTAGCCGCCGGAGCTTGGTTGCGGCCTGGGAGCGACCTGCAAGCTGTCGACCACCCGCACGACCTTCGGAACGCTCCGGGCAACCGCTTCGGCCTTGCTCTTCACGGTAGACGAATCTACTTCGCCGGATAAAGTCACCACTCCGTTCGTCGAGTTGACGGAGATATTCGTCACGCTGCTGAGCCCAACGTCGGAAGCCAGCTTGGATTTCACTTGCGTGGCGATTTCCAGATCGTTTACTTGTGCCTCGGGCGATTCGTTCGTTCTACAGCCGAACAGTAACGTGCATAACAGGACCAAGGGAAGATATCCAGAAGCTTTCAATGTCACTCCTCCTGTCGAGGAGTCAGCACGTTAGCGCGCACTGGAAGAATCCGCCCTTGTGGGGCAGGCTCGTAGCCGGGCTCGTAGCCTGCGGCGGCCTCGCAGGCCGCCTTTCCCGCCAAGCCGGACTGTAGCGCTTCGCCGCCAGTCTTCCAACCGGAACAATATGCCAGAATGATGAATACGGATATGGAACTACTCAACCCCCGCATCCCCGCCGCGCTTGCCTGCCTCACAGCTACCCTCTGCGCCGCGAATCCCACCACCGCCCCTCGCGTCACGTTCACTAGAGACGTCGCCCCCATCTTGCAGCAGCACTGCCAGACCTGCCATCGCCCCGGCGAAGCCGCGCCCTTCTCTCTGCTCACCTATCAGCAGGCCCGCCCCTGGGCCAAGGCCATCAAAGAAGCCGTGCTCCTAAAGAAAATGCCGCCCTGGTTCGCCGATCCGCGTTACGGCAAATTCTCGAACGACCGCTCTCTCCCGCAATCCGCCATCGACACCCTGGCCGCCTGGGCCGATGCCGGGGCCCCCCCCGGCGATCCCCGCGATCTCCCCCCCCAGCCCACATTCCTCGAAGGATGGTCCATCCCCCAGCCCGATGTCATCTATCGATTCCCGCGCGCCTTCGACATCCCCGCCAGCGGCACTATCGAATATCAGAAAGTCATCGTGCCTTCCGGATTCACCGAAGATAAGTGGGTGCAGTTCGCCGAAGCCCGCCCCGACGACCGCGCCCACGTTCACCACATGATCCTCTACGTGCGCGAGCCCGGCTCGCATTGGCTCGGCGGTGAACCCGCCGGCGTCTTCTTCGTCGCGCCCAAAGTCGCCGATGCCGCCGATACCAGCGCCTTGCCCAGCGATTTCCTGGTGGGTTACGCGCCTGGCCAGCCGCCTGAAATCCTGGCTCCCGGCCAAGGCAAGCTCGTCAAAGCCGGTTCCGATTTCGTGCTCGAAATCCACTACACCACCAATGGCAAAGCTTCCACCGATCGCAGCAAATTCGGCCTGGTCTTCTGCAAGCAGCCGCCCGCCACCCGCGTCCTCACGCTCTCCGCCACCAACGGAAAACTCAAGATCCCGCCCGGCGATCCCAACTATCGCGTGGACGCCGAATTCCAAACCGGCGCCCCCGTGATGCTTGCCAGCCTGCATCCCCACATGCACGGCCGCGGCAAGGATTTCGAATATCGCATCGTCTATCCCACGGGCGAAACGCAAACCATCCTCCGCGTCCCCCGCTATAACTGGCATTGGCAGCTTTGGTACACGCTCGCCGAGCCCATCGCCCTGCCGAAAGGCGCGCGCATCCTATGCACCGCGCACTTCGATAACTCGCCGAATAATCCAGATAACGCCGATCCCACCAAGGAAGTCACTTGGGGCGATCAGAGTTGGGATGAGATGATGGTGGGCTTCTTCAATCTTGAATTCCCCGCCAGTCTGCCCGTCGAAAGCATCCTGCAACGAACGGTGGCCACCAATTGAAATCCCTCGTGCTTGTCTTTGCCGCGTTGCTGGCCCTAGCCGGACAATCGCCGCCGCCCGCCCGCAAAAAACTGCTGGCCATTGGCGAAGAAAAAGGCTATCGCCACGAAGCCGTCTCGCACGCGCTCTCCACCATCGAACGCCTCGGGCGCGAAAGCGGTCTCTGGGACACCACCATCCGCACCGATACCGAAGCGCTCACCAAGAAGAAGCTGGAGTACAACGCGCCCAACCTGACGAACTTCGATGCCGTCCTCTTCTACACCGGCGGCAACCTCGAAATGGACGACCAGCAGAAGGCCGACTTCCTATCCTTTATTCACGACGATGGCAAAGGCTTCATCGGTGTCCACAGCGCCACCATTACGTTTACGAACTGGCCCGCATATGGTGAAATGATCGGCGGCTATTTCGACGAGCACCCCTGGGGCACCTTCAACGCGCCCATCATCGTCGAAGATCCGGCCTTTCCCGGCATGGACCAGTGGCCGCATTCGTTCGTGCTGCGCGACGAGATCTATCAGATGCGCAATTATTCGCGCGACAAACTGCGCGTCCTCCTCCGCCTGGATGCCGATAAGCTGGATCTCGCCAACAAAAACGTCCATCGCACCGACCGCGATTTCGCCGTAGCCTGGGCCAAGATGTACGGCAAGGGCCGCGTGTTTTATTCCACGCTCGGCCATCCGGTCGAGAATTGGGATCGGCCCGACATCCAACATATGTATGTCGAAGCCATCAAATGGGCCATGAAGCTGGAAGATGCCGATGTTACACCGCGTCCGCTGGAGCCGGAGAAATGACGCGCCGCAGGTTTGCCTGTCTCGCTGCTGCCGCCACGCTCCGCGCCGAAAACCGCCTTAATATCGGCATCGGGACGTACAGCTATCACAGCCTTTCCATGGCCGATATGGTGGCGCAGTTGAAGGCGCTGGATATACGCGAAATCGAAATGTCGCGCGGCGAATTCATGCTGCTGTCGCATCCCAAAGCGGACCGCTTCCGCGCCGCCCGCGCCCTCTTCGATGAAGCGCACATAAGCTGCGTCTCCTACTACGCCGCCACCATCCATGACGAAGCCGAGCTCGATGCCGCCATCCGCTTCTCCAACGTACTCGGCGCCCGAAACGTCACCGGCGACGCTACCGGCGCGGCGCTCCTCAAGAGCATCGACCATAAATGCACCGCCGCCGGACTCACCTTCGGCATCCACAATCACTTCTTCAAAACCAAGTTCGCCTACGAAAGCCCCGAGGACATTCTCCGCGCGCTTAGCGGCCTATCGAAAACCGTGGGCGCGACCGCCGACGTCGGCCACTTCGCCTCCTGCGGCTACGATCCGGTGGACGCCATCCGCAAGCTAGGCCCTTACCTGAAGCTCGTGCACCTGAAAGATATCGCCGCCGCCGGAGGAGAAGACAACGTCCTGCTAGGCCGAGGCATCGCCAAAATCCCCGAGGTGATGCGCGAACTGCATCGCCAGAATTTCACCGGACTGGTGGCCATCGAATACGAGCACGACGGCCCGGTCAACGACGATTTGCGCACCGAAGTCGCTTTCGCGCGCAAGTTGGCTTAGTGGGGCAGACGATCGGTTTGTGTCGTCTGCCACGCCGCTGAAGGCGCCAGACCACGGAAGGGCGATGGTGGCTCAACGCAGGCTATTTCGTCAGATTGGTCAGAATGGTGATGTCGTTTGTGCAATTATCGGCGACCGCCAGATCCGCCTTGCCATCGCCGTTAAAATCGCCCACGGCGATGTCGGCCGGGCACGCGCCCACAATAAAATCTTTCTGCGGCTGAAAGGTGCCATCGCCATTTCCCAACAGCACGCTGACGATGCCGTTACCGTTGGCCACCAGGTCCACCTTGCCGTCGCCGTTGAAATCACCCGCGGCCAGCGAATACGCCTGCCCTCCGGCCTGAAACGCAGCCGCATTTCCGAACACGCCGTTTCCCTGGCCCAACGTCACATAAACGTCGCCGTAAGTGCCCGCTAGATCCACTTTGCCGTCGCCGTTGAAATCCGCCGCGACCATTTCCGAAAGGCCCGTGTAAGTGGCTCCTGCGTAGTCAAACGTTCCGTCGCCATTGCCCAAGTAAATCTCCGAGCCGTAGTATGTGTACTCGCCGGGAATTTGCACCTCGACGGCGAAATCGGTTTTGCCATCGCCATTAAAGTCGCCCATCGCAATGTCGTAGGTGAAAGGTGTGTCGATGGGCTCGCTGTTGACTACTTGAAACGTCCCGTCTCCGTTTCCAATGAGCGCGTAAACCTCGCTGCTATAAACGTCGATCAGGCTGGCGCGGCCGTCTCCCGTAATGTTCGCCAACGCGATGAATCCCGCGGGCGCGCCAAGACTAACTGGCGCTTGAAATGTGCCGTCGCCGTTTCCCAGAAAAATCAGTACGCCGAATGACGATGCCACCGCCAGATCGAGTTTGCCATCCGCGTTGAAATCCGCGGCTACCAGTTGGCCCCCGTCCTGGGTGGCGACAGTGGAGGGCGCTCGAAACGTGCCGTCTCCATTCCCCAACATTACGGCGATGCCCGATCCCGACACCACCAGATCCAGCTTGCCGTCCCCGTTAAAATCTCCCGCCACAAGAAAAGTCGAATTGCCACCGGCGTTCTGACTTGCGAATTGCTCGAAGCCCCCGTGGCCGTTGCCGGGCAAGATCGAGAGCGCGCCGGTATATCCGGCGGACGCCACTGCCAGGTCCGGCTGGCCGTCGCCATTGAAATCGGCGAACGCAATGGATAGGGGAAATTCCACCACGTAATACGGCACGGGCACTTGAAACGTGCCATCGCCGTTGCCCTTCAAAATGGAAACCGTATGGCCGCCCGGACCTTGAAGGCTGGCAAGGTTAACCACGGCAAGATCGAGATTGCCGTGGCGTCCCTTTCGCAAAACCGTCACCGCTCCCGGATTCGGTCCCGCATCGAACACCACCGGCGGTAGAAACGTGCCGTTACCCGCGGCCAGCAGAATGGCCACGCCGCCCGCAGCCTTGGTAATGGCCAAGTCCGGCTTGCCGTCGCCATTGAAGTCCCCCACGGCGATGCTCTGCGGACGGTCGCCGACGGCATGGTTCACCGCTTTGTGGAAAGTACCGTCACCCACCCCGAACAAGATGGAAACCGTGCCCGGGCTCGCCGTGCCCTCGTTCGTGACCGCCAGATCCAACTTGCCGTCTCCATTAAAATCGCCGGCAACCAGAAATTGCGGCTGCAGCCCCACACCATAGGCGACTGCGGGCAGGAACGTGCCGTCGCCAACCCCCAACAAGATCGAAACGTTATTCGCGACCGAATTCGCAGTGGCTAAATCCGGAATGCCGTCGCCGTTGAAATCCGCGGTGACAATTGAGTAGCCGGATGCCGCGTAAAAAGCTCCGGCCGCGAAAGACCCGTCGCCTTGTCCCAACAGGATCGAAATGCCGTTGATCGTGAGGACGGCCAAGTCCAGCTTGCCATCGCGATTGAAATCGCCGGAAACCACACTCACTCCCTGGCCCAGACCGGATGGCAGGCTATACGTATTCGCTAGCGCAAGATTCCCATTGCCATTCGCCAGGAAGATCTGCACCGACGCGGACGAATAACCTGAAACCGCCACAGCCACGTCTGGCAGGCCGTCGCCATTGAAGTCTTGGGCCACCAAACTGTAACCCGCGTTGTTATCGCCGAAAGAATAAGCCCTCGCCGCGTTGAAGTTGACGCCAAACAGCATTGCCGGCGCGGCCAGAGTCCAGACCGCCACGGCCACCCACCCTCGTGTTGCCATAGTGTCTGATATTGTAGTGCAGTGTCTTCGAAATAACTAGACAGTTCCAGCGCAGGCGTGGCGCAGACGATCGTTTTTTGTCGTCGGTGCAAAGTGCTCGAGCCCGGCAAGCCACCAAAAACGATGGCCTGCCCCACAGCTGAATCCGCTGCCCAGCTATTTCGTGGACACTACACTAGCTCCACAGCGGACCTCGTGCGGGCGGGGTTTGCCGGATGTCCGGATAGTTGTAAATTTCGAATGGCGAAAACGCCCGGATCAGGGTGCGCGACATAAAAGTGGACGGATTCGGGCGGCCAAGGAGCGGGGGCCCGTAATCCTCGAATTTGCCGCTCAGACGGGTGCAACGTAAGGCGATGAATGGCATTGGCGCCGCAGGCGGCCTGCGCGTCCGCCGCAGGCAAAGTGCGTGCCCCAAAATACGCGCTCAGGTGCGTAGATATACGGGCGTACAAGCTTTGCCACAACCTGAGGCGTGCGCCATAGCCGCCGGCTTTAAGAACAGCTTGACTTCCAGGCGTTGTCCCTCGCAGTCGAATACGACGACATTCCAGGTCTCGTCGCCGAAGCTCTTGGCGAGAAAATTCTTTCCGAAAATCGCAGTCGGGATGCTCATCCCCATGGTCCCCAGCGATCGCTCCAGGGCGGTCTTCACGTTGCCTAGGATCATGTTGGCGATCTCCGCGACCGCATCCAGGACTTCGGCGTCGACCGTTGAGTATTCGGCCATTAGCATACGCGAAGCCATGGCGCAGGCGCATTCCGAGGAACAGGAGATGGTGCCGGTACCGGTCCACTCGCCCGCCATTCCGATCAGGCAGATCACGCCATCCAAGGGGTGCGAAGGCCCCTTATCGAAGTAAGACTCCACGAAACGGAGTTCGGCGCCCAACATCGTCACAAAGACTTCTTCCGAGGCGCTTCGGATTTCGTTCACGATTTGATCACGGTCTAGCATTGGCATGTCCCTAAACTTATCGGCAGGATGGGCCGGTTCGTGTAGGTACGGAATTACGCGCCGCGCCGCGCTGTCGCCCTAAAGTGACGCGGCGCGCCGGCCGATAGAAAGAAGGGATTATGGCTTTGAACATTCTAGTGGTAGACGACTCCACCGCCATCCGCAAGATTCTGATTCGGGTGCTGCGGCAAACCGCTCTGGCGATCGACGAGATTTTTGAGGCGCGCGACGGCGTTGAAGCATTGGACATCGTCCGCAATCAGAGCCTCAATCTGGTCTTGTCCGACATCAATATGCCCAATCTGGACGGGCTGGGCCTGCTGGCGGAGTTGAAGAACGCCGAACAATGGCGTCACCTTCCGGTGGTCATGATTACCACGGAAGGCAGCGAAGAGAAGGTCAGCCAGGCGATTCGTTTGGGTTCGGCGGCATATATCCGAAAACCTTTCACCGCCGAACAGATCCAGGAAAAGATCGGCGCGCTGCTTTAAATTTCGAGGCAGTCTCCGCTTGGCGGCATACGTTTCCGTCGCATGTGCATGCAGAACTCTGCAAGTGAAAGCTCTGTAGTCCCTCAAGGCTTTTGTAACACCATCCATCGAGAACTCCATCCGAAAAGTCAGGCGTGGTCCGCAAGCGGCGATCAGCGCCGCGATGTGCACGCGCGTGCAGCGGCCGATCCACCGCGCGCCAAGATTTTGCGTGACGACAGGATCTTGGCGGATGGGCGCGCAGAGGATTACGCATAATGTTGGAGTTAGAGGTGGCAGCCGGCGTGCAATCGGGAGAGCGGCATGTTAAGCGGTCTGTCGGACAAGTTGGAACACTACATGGATCTGCTGAGCGCACGGCAGAAGGTAGTGGCCTCCAATATCGCGAATGCGGATACACCCGGGTATAAAACCAGAGATATCGATTTTCAATCGGAACTGCATTCCGCCATGCAGAGCGGGAGCGCCGAAACCTTCGAAGTCGACGGATTGCCGGTCAAAAACGACGGCAACAACGTCAGTCTGGACCGGGAGTCCCGGCTGCTGGCGGAAAACGATATGCGCTTCAACCTGGCGTCCAACCTGTTGCGCAGCGAAGTTCAGTCGATCCGCGCGGCGCTGCAATCCGGGAGCAGCAACACATGAGCCTGTTCGGGGCGATGGGGGTCAGCGCATCGGGCATGGCGGCACAGCGCACGCGCGCCGAATTGCTGGTTGAAAATCTGGCCAACGCCGAGACTACCCGCACGCCGGAGGGCGGCCCGTACCGCCGGAAAGACGCGGTGTTCGGCTCCCAACCGATGACCTCGTCGTTTGGTTCGCTGTTCGAGTCGCACCTGCAGGAAGGCGTCGCGGTGGAGGACATCAGCGTGGACGCGAGCGATCCGGAACGCCGGTATATGCCTGGCCATCCAGACGCCGGTCCGGACGGATATGTGGCCTTTCCGCGCATGAACCCGGCCGAGGATATGGTCGACCTGACCGGCGCGGCGCGCAGCTTCGAAGCCAACGTAGCCGCGATTTCCGCCGTAAAGGACATGATTATGCGGTCGATCGATCTGTTTAAATGACCGCCGGAGAAATAGAATGTCACCCATTTCACCCATTCGCGGCGTCGCGCTGCCCGATCTCCCCTCCAAAACGGGTGGTGCATCGGGCGGCGGAGGCGATTTCCAATCGATGTTGTCCAGCGCCATCGGCGGGGTTGAACACTTGCGTGGAGATGCCAACAAAACCGTGGAACGATTTCTGGCCGGGGATGGCGAAGAGGTGCACACCGTGGCGCTGGCGACGCAGCGCGCCGAACTGGCCTTCGAAACTTTTCTGCAAGTCAGGAACAAAGTCGTCTCGGCCTACCAGGCCGTCATGCAGATGCAGGTATGACGCGGATTAGCGCATGGAGCAAATGAAGAAACTTCTGGCGCGCCTCTCGCTGGGGCAGAAGATCAGCATCGCGGCGGTGGCCGTGTTGGTGGCCGCGGCGCTGGTGGGACTGGCGCAATGGCGCCACGAAGAGGATTTCCGCCCCCTCTACACCGGCCTGGCCGCGGAGGACGCCGGCGCGGTGGTGCAGAAGCTCAAGGAAAGCGGCACGGAGTACCGGCTGTCGGGGGACGGCTCCACAGTGTTGGCGCCTTCGGCCAGGCTCGCCGAACTGCGCCTGCAACTGGCCGCCAGCGGTCTGCCCAAAAGCGGCCGCATGGGCTTTGAGTTATTCGATAAGAGCAGCTTCGGGTTGACGGATTTCGCCGAACACGTCAACTACCGGCGGGCGCTCGAAGGCGAACTGGAGCGTTCCATTGTTTCCATGGCGGAGGTCGAGCGGGCGCGCGTGCACCTGAGCTTTCCGAAAGAGTCGGTCTATCTGGAAGCCCGCCAAGCGGCCAAAGCCAGCGTGATCCTGGGCTTGCGTCCGGGCGCGCAGCTTTCTCCGCAAAACGTCTCGGCGGTTTGCAACCTGCTGGCCAGCGCGGTGGAAGGACTGGCGCCGGAGGCCGTGTCGGTGGTGGACACGCGCGGCAATCTGCTGAATCGCCCGCGCAAGACCGGCGGCAGCGACGAGGAAGGCTCCGAAGCAAACCTCGAATATCGCGAGATGGTTGAAAAGAACCTGTTAAACAAGATTCAGTCCACGCTCGAGCCGCTGCTGGGCGCCGATCGTTTCCGGGCCACGGTTTCAGCCGATTGCGATTTCTCGAGCGGTGAACAGAGTGAAGAGAACTTCGATCCGGCCCGTTCCGTGATGGTCAGTTCGCAGAAGAGCGAAGATGTGGCGCCGGCGGCTTTGTCCGGCGGTGTGCCGGGCACAGCCTCGAACCTGCCGCGTCCACCGGCGCGTCCCGCGGGCGCGATATCGGGAGCCTCCCGGCGGACCGAGGAGATCAATTATCAATCCAGCCGCGTGGTGCGCCGGGTGAAGTTGCCGCAAGGGGACGTGAAGCGGGTTTCCGTCTCGCTGCTGTTGGATCAGGAGGTACGATGGGACGGCAAGCCTCCCCATCTGCAACAGGTGCTGGTTCCGCCTTCGGCCGAAAAGATCAAGGCCATCCACGATCTGGTGGCGGGCGTGATCAGCTTCAACGCCGAACGTGGCGACCAATTGATCGTCGAGACGCTGCCGTTTGAGGCCACGCTACATATGGAGCCGCCCGCGCCGGCGGCCCCCTCCGGGCCTCCCAGTGCGGCGCCCGTGGGTCAAGTACCGGCGTGGCTGCGGACTCCCAAGGGAATGGCGGCGGTGGCGGGTGGCGCGATTCTGCTCCTGGTGGTGGTGGTGGTAGGATTCCGCCGCCTCCGCCGGGGGGCGGCGCGGACTGCGGACGCACAGGCGGCCTTGGCGCCCGGGAGCCAGACCGGGGCGGCGCTGGCCGGTTCGCCAGGCACAACGGCGCCCGCGCAAATCGCAGGCGGGGTAGAAAAACAAGCGCGCCTGGAAGCGGAAACCCTGGAAGCCATTAAAGCGCCTGGCCCGGCCACCAATAAGAAAGACGTACTGACCAAATACCTGCGGGAGAATCTTAAGAAAGATCCGATTGTTCAGGTGCAAACCCTGCGCACATGGCTCAACGAAAAAGCGTAGCTGCGAAGACCAGGCGGAAACCGCATGATTGCCAATATTAAACGCAACGAACTGATCTCGGGCGTCCGTAAGGCGGCCATGCTGATGGTGCTGTTGGGCGAAGAGGCCAGCGCGCAGCTTATGCGCGAGCTCAGCGAGGACGAGGTCCAATCGGTCTCCAGGGAAGTGGCGCGCATCTCGACCATCGCCAACGACGAAGGCGAGTCGGTGCTCGAGGAATTCTACCAGATGTGCATGGCCCGCGAATATCTTTCCCGCGGCGGCATCGACTACGCCCGCAAGCTGCTGTTGAACGCGTTTGGACCGGACGCCGCGCGCAAGCTGGTGGACCGTCTGGTGAAGACCATGGGCAACGATACGGCGGCCTTCGACGCCTTGCAAAAAGCCGATCCCCAGCAACTGGCCAAGTTCATCCACAGCGAGCACCCCCAAACCATCGCCTTCATCCTCTCGCACCTTAGTCCCTCGCAGGCGGCTGCGCTGCTGGTCTCGCTGCCCGCCCAGATCCGCTCGGACGTGGCGCTGCGGATGGCGCACCTGGACCAGATTTCGCCGGAGATCATTCATAAGATCGCCGCCGTGATCGGCCAGAAATTGCAGGCCCTGGGCGATTTCAGCCGCGAATCCTATGGCGGCGTGCGGGCCGTATCGGAGATGTTCAACCGGCTGGAATCCGGCGCCAGCAAGGAAATCCTGGAAGCCATCGAGAAGGAGAATGTCACGCTGGCCGACACCATCCGGCATCTCATGTTTGTGTTCGAGGATATGCTGCTGCTGGACAGCAACAGCCTCAAGGAAGTGCTGACGAAAGTGGATCGCAAGGTCCTGACGCTGGCGCTCAAAGGCACCAGCGAACAGGTGCGCAAGCATTTCGTGGGATGCCTGTCGCAGCGCGGCGCCGAGATGCTGCTCGAGGATATGGACGCGCTGGGTCCGGTGAAGATTAAAGAGGTGGAAGCCGCCCAACAGCAAATCATCGGGGTGGTGCGGCAACTGGAAAGCGACGGCACCATCAACATGAAGGGGGCCGGTGGCGAGCAATATGTTGTCTAAGATTCTCACGGGCACTGCGGGGGCTTCCGCGGCGCGTCTGAAATGGCCGTCGCTGGGGGGCGCGGCCGGCCTGGGGTCCACGCCGCGCGCGCTTCCAGGCGGCGCGGATGGCTCCGCCACGGACGCCCGCAGCGCGCGCCGCATCGCCGAACTGGAACAACAGATGGAGCGCCGGGTGCACGAGGCGCGCGAAGCCGGCTATCGCGAAGGCGAGGCGGCCGCGCGCGCCCAGGCCGCCACCGAAGTGCAGCAGACGGTCGACGGTCTGGCGCGCGCCGTGCAGGAAATCGCCGGCTTAAGGCCACAAGTCATGCGCGATGCGGGGGCCGAGTTGATCGAGCTGGCGCTGGGCATTGCGCGGCGCATCCTGCACCGCGAAGTTTCGGTGGACCCGGGCGCCCTGGAGGGGCTGGTGAGCGGCGCCTTACAAAAACTGGCGGGGCAGGAAGTCCTCCGCATCCGCGTGCATCCGGCGCTCGAGCCGGGTGTCCGGCAGGCGCTGGCGCGGGAAGGCCGCGGCGGCCTGCCGTTGATCGCCGACGGCACCCTCGAGCGCGGTGCGGTGCAGATGGAAACGGCGCGCGGAAAGTTGGACGCGTCGCTCGAAACGCAACTGGCGGAAATCGGCCGCGGTCTGGCGGACCGCCTGCCGGAGAGATGATATGCCCGGTATCCTGAGCCCTTGCATTGCCGCTCTCGACCATATCGAACCTATGCTGCATGTCGGCGAAGTGGTCGAGACGGCCGGCCTGCTGATCGAGTCCGCGGGGCCGGCGGTGGCCATTGGAAACTTCTGCGAAATCCTGGCGTCGGGTGGACAACGGGTGCGCAGCCAAGTGATCGGCTTCCGCGACGGGCGCGTGCTGTCGATGCCGCTTGAGGAGATGGGTGGCATCGAGTTGGGGGACCGCGTGGTGGCCCGGCGGGAAGCCGCGCGCGTGCCCGTAGGTCCCGGATTGCTGGGACGCGTGCTGGATGGCTTCGGCCACCCGCTCGACGGCGGTCCGCGCCTCCAAGCTCAGGCCGCTTACGATCTATACAGCGCGCCGCCGGGGCCGCTCGCACGTGAGCATATCACGGCGCCGTTGGTCACGGGGCTGCGCGCCGTGGACGGTCTGATTCCGGTGGGCCAGGGCCAGCGTATCGGCATCTTCGGCGGCAGCGGGGTCGGCAAAAGCACGCTCTTGGGATCGATGTCCCGGAACAATTCGGCGGATGTAACGGTGATCGCGCTGGTGGGTGAAAGGAATCGCGAGGTGCGCGCCTTCCTGGAACATGAAATGGGGCCAGAGGGAATGCGGCGCGCGGTGGTGGTGGTAGCCACCTCGGATCGTCCGGCGCCCTTGCGGGTGCGGGCCTGTTTCACCTCGCTGGCGATCGCCGAATACTTCCGCGACCAGGGCGCCAACGTGCTGCTGGTGATGGACTCGGTCACGCGGTTGGCGATGGCCCAGCGGGAGATCGGCCTGGCGGCCGGGGAGCCGCCCGCGCAAAAAGGATACACCCCATCGGTGTTCGCGCTGCTGCCTAAAGTGTTCGAGAGGGCCGGGAACTTTCCGCGCGGCTCGATCACCGGTTTCTTCACCGTCCTGGTCGAAGGGGACGATTTCTCCGAGCCTATCTGCGATGCGGTGCGCGCGATTCTGGATGGACATATTGTGCTCTCCAGGCAACTGGCGGCCGCCAACCATTATCCGGCCATCGACGTTTTGCAATCGGTAAGCCGGTTGCAATCGCAGTTGATGTCGCGCGAGCAGGCCGCCCAAGCCGGCGCCGTACGGCAGGCGCTGGCGGCCTATCGCCAGGCGGAGGATCTCATTCAACTGGGCGCGTACGTGGCCGGCTCGAACCCGCCACTGGACGCGGCCATCCGGGTGCGGCCGCAAATTCTGGAATTCCTGCGGCAGGCGCCCGGCGTCCAGTTCCCGCGCGACGAAACTCTGGCCCAGCTCGGGCGGCTGGCGGCGGCGCTCGAGTAGGGCGCATGCGGGCATTCCAATTTCGCTTGCGGCGCGCGCTGGATTGGCGCCGGACGCAGCTGGAGCTCGAGGAGAACCGGCTGCGGCGCCTGTTCGCCACCCTCGAAGAGATGGCGTTGGCCGCCGTGAAGCTGAATCTCGTAAAGGCACGCGCGGAGGACGCCGTACGGCAGGAGGCGGTGCTGGAAGCGGGCGACCTTTGGGCGCTGGCGGCTTACCGGCTGCGGCTGATGGCGGAATTGCAGGCGTTAGCCGAGCGGCGGCTGGCCTGCGAGCGGCAGATCGAAGCGCAGAGGCAGAAGGTGCAGGAAGCGGACCGGCAATGCCGCCTGCTCGAGAAGCTGGAGCAGCGCCGCCGCCAGGAATGGCAGAGCGAAGCGGATAAGGAAATAGAGGGTCTCGCCGCGGAGTCCTTTCTGGCGCGCTGGAACAGCCGCGGGGATTAGCGGGCTGCCGCACACCGGGGGGAGCCGCGTCAGAGGCGTTCCGCGGTGCCCGCCAGTTGGTTGCGGGTTAGTTAGCCGGCTGCCCGCGACTGAGGGGCGCGGCTGGCCACACCTTCCAGATACCGCAGGGCTTGCTGGGCGACTTCTCCGACCACCGGATCGGGGTGCCGCAACAGCGCGATTACCAGGCGCAGCCACTGGATTTCCCGTGGATCCAGGCCGATCATGCAAACATTGTCCATGATTCCTTTGGTTCCCTTTCAGGCGCGAGGTGGGCCGGCGCGCAGATCGCCAGGTGGCTGGGCGGGTTCGGCGCCGCTAGGCGGAGTGGGCCGCCCAATAAGCTGTGGACGGTGGCGGCCGGCGAAACGCTGGACAGCAGGCAGGTGTCCGGTCCGTGGCATCCCTCCAGGCGCACCCGGCCGCTTTCGCGGGTGATGCGATAGGCAGTCCGGGCGCCATGTTCGGTCACCAAGCTGGGCAGGGTCCAGCCCGCCGCGTCCAGCATGCGGAGGTCGCCCTGAGGGCCGATCAGGATGGCCCAATCGCAATCCGCGGAACCGGAACGGGAGGCTTGCCGGGCCGTCTCGAAAATGCTTTCCGCGTCTGTCCAAAAAGCTCCCACGTGGCTCTTATCGGCCGCGGGGCGAAAAGCCTGCGCGGGTGGTTAGGGGGCCGGGAGCCGGCTGAGGATCTGTTGCACGTACTGGATGGTCTCGGGAATGGCGGGCACCCCGCCGATTTCCTCCACACGGCCCGGTCCGGCGTTGTAAGCTCCCAGAGCGAGCGCCGTGTCGCCGCCGAAGCGCTCCAGCAATTGCTTGAGCAGGCGCGCGCCGGACGCCAGGTTCTCTGCCGGGTCGAAGGGATCCCGCACGCCCAGTTCCTGGGCGGTGGCCGGCATCAACTGCATCAAACCCATGGCGCCTTTCCGCGATACGGCGCAGGGATGAAACGCGCTTTCCTGTTGGGCCACCGCACGCAACAGGTTCGCGTCGACGCCTTCGCGCTGCGCCGTATCTTGGATGAGCGGATCGATCTCGCCGGCAGGCAGCGCGTCGCAGGCTGCGCCCAAAGCCGGCCAGGATAACGTGAAGAATGCGGGCCCAGCGGACTCCGCCGGGGCGCCATTGGCGGCCTCCGGGCGAGCCGCAGCCACCGCCGCGCGCTGTTTTTCGATGGAGACCTGCATGGCGGCGACGGCCATCTTCTGGCGGGCTATGGAAGCCTGCATGGCCTTGCGCGCCGTATCCTGGGGAGACTCGGCCGCGGCCGGCCAGACCAGCCCCAGCGCCAGCACGCCAAGTTTTCGGCGCGCGCTCATTGTTCGCCTTCCTTCTGGCCCTCGGGAGAGCCCTCGATCAGGCGATCCAGCATGCTACGCAAGGCGGCCACCGAACCCAATTGGGCGGCCGCCAGGTTCTCCTCCCCGACCAGCTTGACTTCTTTCAGCGTTACGGGAATGGACTTGGGCGCGGTGATCCCGATCTTGATGCGCGACTCTCCCACATGCATGATCTGAATCTCGATATCGTCGCCAATGAGGATCGCCTCGCCGGCGCGCCGCCGCATCACGAGCATACGGCCCCGCGTAATGGCAGCGCCGCCCGGTGCGAATAGGCCGAATCCGTCTGGATGGCCTGGCGTCCTTGCAGCGTGCGCAGATTGATCACGATGGGCGCCAATAAATTGACGGTGGGCGGCGCATTCTCCACCACCGAAAGAATCGTCAGGCAGAGCACCTCGCCTCCGATAGCAGGCTGGCGATCGAGCGCCAGGCCCAGGGCGTCCAGATCCTCCGGCGCCATGCGCAGCCGGTAGTCTGGGCAGGCCGACGGGGCCGGTAGGGTGACGAAGCATAGGTTGGGGTTGGCCAGGCTCTGCAGGAAAACCAGCGGTTCGTTCATCGGCTGGCGTAGGGCTAGAAATCGTTTCTCCTCTTCAAAGGCGGGAATCCCCTCGGGGAAGACCAGCACGGACTGCTCGTCATATTCGACCGGCCCGAAATAGCGCGTCTGGCAGCGCTGCCGGGACGTATTTTGAATGGTAGCCATACATGCCGTTCCGTGCAATAAGAGTTCCATAGCGTCTTATGCGAAATATCTCCAGGTGCACCGGGGGGCCGTCCGGTCGACGTAGCCGCCCGGGGGCCCGGATAACCGAAGCAGGCGCGCCGCGGCGTGGGCGCGGCCGGCCAGCACCCGCTGGCGGATTTCTTCCGCGAACCGCCGCCAATCCTCCGCCAGCTTCCCCAGGCGCGGGTCTCCCGGGGTTAGACTCGCCGCGGTTTCGCGCAAGCGACCGCAGTACGTTTCGAGAGCGGTCCGGGCCTCCACATAACGCCTTTCGGCCACCCGCGCCCGCAGGCGCGCGGCCAGGATCTCGAGTTCCTCCAGGGCCGGGATCATGCCAGCCCCGCCGTCTCCGAGGCTTGCTCGGCGGCGAACATCTGTTGGAAATAACTGGACTGCTGCTGGAGCGAGTAGATCATGGCGTCGGCCGCCGCCATCTGATTGGTCAGGTTGGTCTGCATCTGGCTAACCTGGTTCTCCTGCGCTGAGATTTGCGCGTTGGTGCTGGTGATCGACGATTGCACCGTGTTCGTTTCCTGGGTGAGAATGCCGCTGGTGGGGTCCTCAATACCGGCCATGGCGTTGGTGGCGGTCTGGAGAAATCCACCGCCCGTGGGCGATCCCAGGAACGCCGCCAGCGCGTCGCTTTGGCCGCTGGTGGCCGTGTCGAAAGTGCTCTGATCGAAGGACAACGTGCCGGTGTTGTCGTTGAACGTCAACCCCAGCGCGGCCATCGATGAGAGGCCACCGGCGCCGGTGTTGTAATTGGCCAGACTCTGCAAAGCGTCCGACAGACTGTACACGATGCTTTCGCCCGCCAAGGCGCCGCCGGATTGCCCCATGTTATTGCCCAGTTCGGTCATGGCCGAATTGTAGGCGCTGACGAACTGTTCGAGCGCTGCGCCGATACTGTAAGAGTTCGGCGCCACCGTAACGGTGGCGGTTTGGCCCGTGCCGGTGGTCCCCGTCAGATTGGCGGTGAGACCGGGAGCCAGCGTCACGCTGTCCGAAGCGCTGGTCACGGCCTGGCCGTTAATGGTGTAGCTAGCGGGCAGTCCGCCGGTGGTGGTTCCCATTAAATTGTTGCTGGAGCCGTCTGTCAATTGCATGTTTACATCGCCGAGCTGATCGCTCTGCAGGGACAGCCGGTAGTCCGGCGACTGGCTGCTGCCCACGTTGACCACGGTGGCCTCGACGCCCGCATTCGCTTGGTTGACGGCCTCCGCCAAGGCGTTCAAGCTACCGCCCGCGGGGGTGATGGTGACGCCCGCCGCGGATCCCACGGTCAACGTGAAACTGGAGCTCGCGCTGATGCTTTGTGAGCTGGGATCGGTCACCGCCGGCGACCCGGCCTCGCTGAGCGCGTCGCTATAGGAACCCAGATTGCTCACCGTCAGCGTATAAGTGCCCGCGGTGGCGCCGCTCGCGACCGTGGCCGTGGCCACCGACGGCGCCGAGACGCTGGCCGTCAGCATGTTCGTGACCGCCGAGGCGATGCCCGAGACGGCCGACTGCACCGACAACATATCCGAGTTGACGGTCTGCAACTCGTCGGACTGATTTGTCAATGTGGTGACGTCGTTCTGCAGAAGCTGGATGGGGAGCGAGGCGAGCTCCACTTCTTTGGTAATTTCGTTATTCAGGGACCCCGAATAACTGCTCATGCCGGCGAAGTAAGTGCCCGAGCCGTTCGCCAGCGAACTGAGGGCGGATACGCTGCTGCTCATGGGATTTTATTCCTGTCTAAAACGGCTGGGGGCCAGCCCGGAGACCGTCCGGACTGGCCCCTAGCGCGTCTGCTTCAAACGCCGTTATTGCTTCAACAGGGCCAGGATGGCTTGCGGTTCCTGGTTGGCCTGCGCCATGGCGGCAATAGAGGCCTGCTGCATGACCTGCGCCTGCGACAGGTTGGCGGCTTCCTGGGCCACGTTGGCGTCGCGGATCTGCGACTGGGCCGAGGTGAAGCTGGTGATTTGGGATTGCGCCAGGTTGATGGCGTAGTTCAGCGTGTTCTCGCCCGCGCCCACGATGCCCTGGACGGAGCCCAGGCTCTGGACGGCTTGCGTGATGGCGTTGATGGCCGCGTTGGGATCGCCGCCCGCGGTCGCCCCAACCTGATCGTTCAGCGTGCCACCCGCGGCCCCGCCTCCGGTCTTGGCAGCGCTGACGGTAAAGGCGCCGGCGCTCTGGAAATCGATGGTGGCCCCGTTGGTGTCCGTGGCGTCCAGCACCGCAGTCACGCCAGAGATGCCGGCGGACTGGAGTTGCTGGTTGATGGCGTCGACCTGCGACTGGCTGGCGGTGGCCGCGCCCGCGAGATTGTAGGTGGTCGTGGCGGAGCCTACAGTGAAGGTCAGCGTATCGTTCTTGGTGGCCGCTTCCGCGTAGGATTGGGTAATCAGGCCGGTGTTGTTGGCGCTGACTCCGGCCGCCGGGATCAGATCGGGCCCGGAACTGGCGGTGGCCGACACGCTGAAGGCGTTGCTCGACTGGAGTTGCAGGATGCCGCTGCTATTGAGGCTGGCGGTGATTCCCGCGGATTGGAGCTGGGCGTTCAACTCATTCACCTGTGTCTGGACGGTGTCGCCGTTCTGTCCGGTGATGGTAAAGGCGGTGGTTCCGGTCGCCGTATTCACGGTGAAGCTGTCCGTTTGTCCCTGGGCGATCGGCTGGGCTTGCGCGCCGCCGACGGATACGGCCGCGGTGGTCAGCACGCTGGTGCCCGCCAAACCCAGACCGGTAGCGCTTACGGACTGGTTGGACAAGTTCACCTTCACGGTGGAGTTGGCGTCCGAACTCTGGCCGCCGCCGATATACACGCCGAGGCTGGTGGCGTTCGACTTGTTGTCGTCGCCCAGGCCCACGTTGTCCGCCTGGCGGTTGATTTCCGTCATCAGCGAGCTGTATTCGCTTTGCAGCGTCTGGCGGTTGCCGGTGAACGTCTGGGAGGCAGACTCGGTGGCCAGGGTCTGCAACCGGTCGAGCATCTGGGAAATGTTGCTCAGGCCGCCGTCGATAATCTGCAACTGGCTGACGCCGTCGTTGGCGTTCAACACGCCCTGGTTGAGCTCCGCAATCTGATCGCGATAGCTGTTGGCCACCGACAACCCGGCGGCGTCGTTGGCCGAGGAGTTGATGCGGTAACCGGAGGTCAACTGCTGAATGGTGTTGCTCTGGAAGGCGCTGTTGGTGGCAAGGTTCTGCTGCGCGACCAGGGAGTCGATATTGGTAACGAGAGAAATCATGAGATAGTCCTTATGTTTTGCAAAATTTCCCGGCTTCATGCCGGGGTGGCGGCTTGCGCTGCCTACGATTGGCTTATCGGCGGAATGGCGTGGGGCGGGAGAAAAATTTTTACTTAGGGAGATTTGCGTAGGACCGGAGTACCGGCGTCCGGCTAAAGTCGTCCGGGTTTTCGCCGATAAGCTATCCAGGAGCAGGAAAGGTCCAGTATATGCGAGTCGACGAACACACCCTCACCGATCAGGTTTCCTCCACCGCCGGGCGGGCGGCGGAATCTCAACGAATTCAGATCGACACAGCCACCACCTCCGGCGCCGGTTCCGCGGCGGCCGGAGACCGGGTGGATCTTTCCGGCCTGGCCGGACGCATTACGCAAGCCATGCAGTCCCTGTCGAGCCAATCGGCGCAACGGGTTGGCCAGTTGCAGAAACAGGTCCGGGCGGGCGCCTACCAACCCGACGCCGGACAGATCGCCGGCGCCATGGTGCAGGCATGACCAGTATGCGGCGTAATGAACTGGAGGAAATGCTGATGGGCGCGCAACAGCGCGTGCGCGCGGCGTGCACCTTATTGATGCGCCCGCTGGCCTGCGATGCCGACGCGTGCCTAGCGCTGTTCCGCGATGCGCAGGCCGATCTGGAGCGGCTGCGCGAGCGTCTTGCCGAGGGCGGCGTGCGCGGCGCGGACTTGCGCGGGCCTGCCGCCAACCTGGCCAACGACATCCGCCACGGCGGCGTGCTTCTCGAACGAGCCGCCGGTTTCGGCCGGCGCTGGCTGGAACGTCTGCCGGGGGTTTCCCCGGAATACACCGCTTCCGGAGACCGGCCGTCGCGCGCCTTCCGCGGGCGCGTCTCCTGCCTGGGATAAAACTATGGGTTCCATAAACGCCGCCTTGATCGGAGCTTCCAGCGCGCTGGACGCTTTCCAATATGCATTAAGCGTCACCCAGAACAACATCGACAACGCCTCCACGCCGGATTACGCCAATCAGGGCGTGGATCTGCAGGCCGACCCCTTCGACCCTAGCGCGGGCCTGGGTGGCGGCGTGGCCGATGGCCCCATGATCGACAGCCGCGACCTGCTGGCCGAAAGCGACGTGTGGCAGCAGGCCGGTTTGCAGGGCGACGCCAGCGCGCAGTCGAGCGCGCTCACCGATATCCAGAATGCCGTGCCTATCGGGCAAGGCGACGGCATCCCCGCGGCCATGAATACGTTCTTCAGCGATGTATCGGCGTGGAGCGCCAACCCCACCAGCCAAGGCGCCCAGCAACAAGTCATGGTAGATGCGGGCACGCTGGCGCAGAGTTTCCAGAGCACCGCGGCGGCGGTGGCCGGCGCGTCGCAAAACGTTACCCAGGATATTCAAAACACGGTAGGACAAATCAATCAATTGACCGGCCAGATCGCCACGTTGAATGGAGACATTGCCAATGGCGGCGAGCACGACGAAGGTATGCAGGCGCAGTTGTACAGTTCGCTCGAAACATTGTCGGGATTGGTGAATATCAACGTCCTGCAGCAGCCGGACGGCGGCGTAAACGTGACCCTTTCGAGCGGCGCGGCATTGGTCATGAACAACCAGTCTTACGCGCTCAGCGCCGCGAATGCGCCACCGCCGGCAGGTTCCACCGATCCGCAGGCGCCTCCCGATATCAACGTCCAGGCGGCCGACGGCTCCGTGCTGAACTCCCAGATTACGTCGGGCACCCTGGCGGGCTTGCTGCAAGCTCGCAACGTAACCATCCCCGGCTTGATCGGCGATCCCACCCAGGCCGGCGCCCTGAATACCCTGGCCTCCACGCTGGCCAGCACGGTGAATGGAATCGTGAGCCAGGGCGTGGTCTCGGCAGGTCCGCCGCCGGTTCCAGCGCCCAGCGGGCTGTTCACCTTCGACGCCAACAGCGCCTCGTCGGCGGCCGCCACCCTGGCGGTGGATCCGAACATGACCGCCAGCCAGTTGCCGGCCATCGACCAGAACGGCGTGGCTAATGGCGTGCCGCTGGCACTTTCCGCGTTGGCCAACTCGCCGGAAGCGGCCCTCGGTTCGGCCACATTTACCGCGTATTACGGAAATACAGCCGCGGGAGTGGGGACCCAATTGAATACGGCGCAAAGCAATCAGACGCTGACCGCGCAAACGCTGGCGCAGGCGCAAAGTGTGCGCCAAAGCGTGTCCGGTGTGTCGCTGGATGCCGAAGCCACCAATGTCTTGCAATTTCAAGCGGGCTACCAGGCGGTCGCCAAAATGGTCAGCACCCTGCAGACCCTCACGCAATCCTTGATCGATATGATCCCAGCCGCGAGTTAACGTGCCTATGATACCCAGCATCAACCCGAATTCCGAGATCTTCCTGAGCAATCTGCAGCAGATCCAAAACCGCATGAGCACCGCCGAACAACAGCTATCGAGCGGCCTGCGGGTGTCGGTGGCCTCCGACGACCCGGACCAGATCTCCAGCATCCTGCAGTTACGCGCTCAAATCGCGGGCGTCACGCAGACGCAGGAGAACATTTCAAACGTCACGCCCCAGGTGGAGAGCGGTGAAAACGCCATCCAACAATCCATCCAGATTCTGGATACCGCCACGTCGCTGGCCACCGAAGCCGCCGGCAGCACCCCCACCGCCGACCAGCGGCTGGACGAAGTTCCGCAGGTCCAGGGCATCCTGCAGCAATTGGTCAGCCTGAGCCAGACTGCGGTGAACGGCCAGTACATTTTCAGCGGCAGCCAGAGTGGGCAGGCGCAGTACACGCTGGCCGCGGACGGAAATTCCGTCCAGCAGAACTTTCAGGCGGGCGCGCCGCCCGAAATCGCGGATCCCAATGGCGTGATGATTTCGATCGGTTTAACCGCCCAGCAGATCTTCGACGACCAGGTGGGCGGGGGGGCGGGCACCGGAAATCCGGCGCCGGATAACGTATTCGCGGCGGTGAGCGGCCTGGTGACCGCGCTGCAGAATAACGACAGCGACGGCATCCAGACGGCCTTATCTAATATTCAGGCGGCTTCGGCGCATTTGAACAACGAAAGCAGCTTCTACGGCGCCGCGCAGAATAACCTGACCTCCGCCGGCAACACAGCCAGCACCACGCTCACCCAACTCCAGCAGCAGCTCAGCAACGAGCAGGATGCCGACGCGGCCGAGGCCTCGCTCAATCTCACCCAAGCCAGCAGCGACGAGCAGGCCGCTCTATCCGCGCAGGCGCTGCTCAAACCCCAGAGCCTCTTTGATTTTTTGGGGTAGGAAAGCCGGCCCACCGCCCGCGGGGACCGCTGCCGTCAGCCTTGCACACGCTTGGCGCGGCCGGCCCAAAACATCTCGCGCAGCTCGCGTTTCACGATTTTACCGGTACCAGTCTTGGGCAGGGGCGTCTCCAGGAATTCAAACCTGCGGGGCATCTTGAACTTGGCCAAGCGCGGCGCCAAAAATCCGCAGAGCTGTTCGCCGGTGAGCGCCTGTCCGGGCTTCAGCACCACGAAAGCCGCTGGGATCTCGCCCCATTTTTCGTCGGGCGCCGACACCACCGCGCACTCCAGCACCGCGGGATGCGCAAAGATGGCCTTCTCCACTTCGAGCGATGAGATGTTCTCCCCGCCGCTGATGATGATGTCCTTCTTCCGGTCCACGATGTGCACGTAGTTCTCTTCGTCCCAAACCGCCATGTCGCCCGTGTGAAACCAGCCTTCCGTCATCACCGCGGCAGTGCCTTGGGGATCCTTATAGTAGCCGTCCATCACTTCGTCGCCGCGGATCACCACCTCGCCCACGCTCTGCATGTCACGCGGCACGTCCTGCATGTTCGGATCCACCACCCGGATTTCAACGCCCGGTATGGGCCACCCGGCCATGGCCTGCCGCCCCAACCGGTCGGCCTCATCGGCGTACTCCACGGTGCCTTTGCGCCGCGCCGAGCTGGCCACCGGACACGTCTCCGTCAGCCCGTAGCCTCCCATGGCCACGCAATGGAAGGCCTGCTCCAGCCGAGCGATCAGTTCCGGCGAGGCCGCCGCTCCGCCCACAAAGATTTCGCGCATGCTCGAAACATCGTATTGCGCCAGATCCGGCGCGTTCAGCAGGGCGTTCGCCATGGTGGGCACCAGCGACATGGCGCTGGCTTTCTCCTCCTGAATCAGCCGGAAGACCAGCGTAGGATCGAACCGCCGCACCATTACCTGCTTAAGACCCATCATGGTGGAGGATTGCGGCCGGCCCCAGCCATTGGCATGAAACAGCGGGATGGTATGCAATTCCACCGCCGTATCGTCGTGATTGAAGGTGCCCGCCACCGCCAAGGCATGCAGGTACAGCGTGCGGTGCGAGAGCGTCACTCCTTTGGGCGTACCGGTGCTGCCGCTGGTGTAAAACAACTCGGCGATGGCGTTTTCTTCGAAAGAAAAGAGACCGGGGCGCCCGATCCGCCCGCGCGTGAGCAGTTCTTCGTAGGTGAAGTCCGCCGGCGGACCCGCCTCGTCGATGCTGACATACCGCGCAATCGCGGGGCAGGCGGAACGGATATGCGCGACCAGCGGCGCGAAATCGTTTTCGAAGATCAGCATGCGGGCTTCCGCATGGTTCAAAATGGCGACCAGCTCCGGCGGCGTGAGCCGCACATTCAACGGCATCACGATCCCTTGCGCCAGGACCACGCCGTAATAGCCCTCGAGCAGGGCGTGGTTGTTAAAGCTCAGGTACGCGACCCGGTCGCCGGGACGGATCCCTTCGGCGATGAGACCCGCGGCCAGCCGTTCCGAGCGCTCGCCGAATTGCGCGTAGGTGAAGCGGCGGGCGCCCGATACCACGCCTACCTTCTTGCCATAGAGATCCACGGCCCGGTATAAACAACGAATAGGAGTCAGGGGAACGATCATAAGAATCTCCTCGTGGAGAGACTGCTTATTGTACGCGGAAACAAGATGGCGTGGTGAGCCGCCCCGGCGGCGCGTGCTAGAATAAGAGTCTTCCCGCGGGCCCGTAGCTCAGTTGGTTAGAGCGCTACCTTGACACGGTAGAGGTCTGGCGTTCGAGTCGCCACGGGCCCACCACTTAACCCACATCCATTTCCATACGCTTTACGGTCGCGCGTGAGGACTGGCGGCCCGCGAAGGCACCGCATTAACTCGCAGTGTGACTCCGTTTCTCGCCACCGCGCCCGCGCACCGTTGTCTTAAACGGGGACGCAGAACAGCCAATCTACCGTCTGCTGAATTGCTCTTCCCGTGCAACCCTCACCTGGAAAGAGCGTCACTTGGTTGGACTGACTTAATTCGTGGCAATCCGCGCCGCCTTTCGTGCAGAGTCCCGTATCCTTTGTCGCCCGCCATGAATAGGCAAATCCAAGTCGTCGTAGTAGAAGTCGATGCAGGCGCCCTGCTTTTAGAGTACGCACTTGTGCCCGCCGATCGCGAAGACATCGGTGGTTCGGACCAGTCGATGGACATCCAGGTCCTCGATCGGCTTTATGCGATACGTGCCGGGTGACATGGGGGAGCCGATTGTCCAAAAAGTCTCCCTTAGCCTTGCGCGCATGAAAAGCTTTCTCACTCGATTCGCCGCACTGGCAGCGACATACATTGTTCGCAAGCCCGCATCCATGACCGCCAGAAGGGGGCGTGCATGCGATTCGCCGTACAGATCTTCCCGCCGCGCGGGGCCGGACGAGCGCTCTTGTTCTTGCGGGCAGCCATTGTTTAAATATCCTTACTGGTCAAATTTTGTGGATCTATTAGAACATATGTCCGCAACTAAAATCAGGCCATCGTGCTTTCCGCCACAAAGGACCATGCCTTGCGCCATACACCAGCCGGAGTCATGCCGTGACTCAAGTGAGTATGAAATGAAAAAACCAGTTGCCGCGGCGCTGGCCGCCGCCAGCGGCGGAATGCTCGGCTTCGTGTTAAAGCGGGTCCGTTGGACTCCGAGGCGTTCCGCGGGTGACATCGCGCTGCGGCGTCTCACCACCCGTATTGTGGTTCCGGCCTGGATCGCGGCGGGGTTTTTGGACTATCTTTCGGCGCACATCCATCGAGACGACCAGCGGTCTTGGGGAACGCTTGATGCACTCGATCATGATGGTGGAATCCTTACCGGTGATTCTGGGCGCGCTGTTTCTCGAAATCAACGCGGGAGCGCTCGCCTGGATGATCGGACTATCCGTCGCGCACGAATTGACGGTGCTGTGCGATCTGTGGTTTACCACGCCGCGGCGCGCGATCCCGGCAGGAGAACAGGTGACTCACACATTGCTTGAAGCGCCGCCTTTTGTGGTGGCGGCTGCGGCCGTGGTGGCGCATTGGGATCAGTTTCTGGCGCTCGTAGGGCACAGACGCGGGCGTGGCCGATTTACGCTCCGCTTGCAACTGCCTACCATTCCCATGCGACAGGCGATGGCGATTGTAGCTGCTCTTGGGATAATGGGCGGTTTACCTCATATCGACGAGTTATGGCGATGTCTACAAGCCAGGCGCGCGGGACTTACAGGTCGCCACACTCCGGAGTGTCTGTCCACTCTGTATTCGTAGTCTTGGACGCATGGCCCAAGCGGCATGGAATACGAGGAGGCCGTCTGGGCTATCGCCCATAATGCGGGCCAGCGGTCAGCCCCAAGCCGCCACGCACTCACACCGCCCGCATGATCAAAGAGATCCGCAAGCTCGGCTATCGAGTAGACGGCGGCCCTCTCCCGGCGGCCATCCCGGCATGCGGGAGGGTTTTCGACCCTGCCGCGTTCGCGGCTGGGCAGACGACATAAACCGATCATCTGCCCCGCTGGCCGCGGAGCGGAAGCCCGTCCCCGCAGCTAGCGCCAGCCGTCCATATCCGCGCCTTTGGGAGCTACTCCGCGCATGTACTCGGCAAAGACCCGGACAAAGTGCGTCAACATCGGCACGCCTTCGGGAATGTTGCCTGTGTAGCAGTGCGGCTCGTTATTGCCAAAATCGAAGGAGCCGCCATAGTAGGGTCCCTTTCCGGGTAGCTTGGTAGTCTCGAGAAACTGCTGCATGCGGTGTGCGGCGGCGTCCAGGTAGAACGTGTCCTTGGTGCCCATGGTGACGTGGATCTTCCCCACCAGTTTCGGCCCCAGCCGCTCCCAATCCCGTTCCAGCAGTGCGGTCAGATCGTAATGCTCCCGCCAATACTTCGCCACTGCCGGATCGATCGCGCCGCTTTCCGCATTCCACAGCTTGGCCGGGTAGCCATCCGCGTCCGCGGGTCCAAACGTCGCATGGAATGCGTCCATCTGGCCGCCCGATCGTCCGCGCGTGCCCAGCACCGCCTCTTGCCGGCTGAACGATTCCATGGTGGCGAGCACATGGTCGTTCGGCAACCGTCCCAGCAGCTTCGGCAAACGCGCGAAGGGCCCCTGGTCGTAGTAGGCATTCGCGTCGCTATAGATATTGATGCTCTGGAAAGTGTGAAAGTCCACCGGGTCCGGACAGAATCCCCAGGCGCCGCCGAAATAGTCGGGATAGAAGATCTGCTCAGCCAGCGTTATCCAGCCCCCCGTGGACCCGCCGAACACCACCCGCGCCCATGGTTCGCCGATCGCCCGGAATTGTTTCTCCACGGCGGGGTACAGTTCCTTCGTCAATGCATCGCCATAGGGTCCCGCATTGGCTGTGTTCACGCCGTACGAATCGTCGTAATAGGGAGTGGCGTGGCCGGTGACCACCAGCAGCATTCTGGGCAAGCGGCCCGAAGTCCAGTCCTGATAGAACTGATAGGCTTCCGCATCGCGCCGGCGTCCACCATTGCCCGCCGGGGGAGTCTCCCGAAAATCAAAAAAGTCGCCGCCGAAATGGCCTTGCAGAAACGCCACGGGGTAGTGCGCTGGGCCTTCGTCGAAGTCGCGCGGCACCAATACCGTGGCCTCCAGAAAAACCGGACGTCCCCAGAACTCGGTCAGCAGCTTGCTCTCTACCCGCAGATGCTTTACGTACTTCGTATCTTTCGGAGGATCGATCGGCGGTATCGTCTCGGTGAGGTCCAACTGCACCGTCGATGAATCCTGCACTTCCACGCGCTGCGCCTTGCTGTACAAGTTGCCAGGCGACCGGCTCCATTGTTGCCCCTCTCCATGATCGGGATGCAGCTTCAGCACATGCCCGTCCGCGCGGTGGAAAGTCTCGTAGACGTTGAGCACCGCCTGCACATTGTAGGTGCCGGCGGGCAGATCGGCCAGCGAATTCAGCGGTGCGCCGGGCGAATCCGCGCCCATTTCGACGGTGTCGCCGGGCTTCCAGCCATCCACGTCTTTGCCGAAGATCTGCTGGGTCCCCAAGCCCCATCTGACTTGAAACCGGGGTTCTCCCTGCATTTCCTTCGATACCACCACGATGAGCCGGCCGTCCCGCGCGATAGATCCGGCTTCGGGGGCGAGTCTCACCTGGAAACGAGGAGCGGCGGCAAGCAAGCCCGCCCACAGAAGGAAAAAAAGCGAAGTACGCATTAGAGGATTATCTCTTATTGTGCCGTTGTCAAAATGTGCACGCGCGCGCCGGGGGTGCTTACAGTTTTGGGGATTCTGAGCCAAGGAAACCGCTTCCTGACGGTCGCGGCTCGGTAACAGCCGCGTCGCCTGCGCACGCCGTAAACCGTGCGAAATCGACGCCGTAAACCGTGCGAAATCGACGCGGCTGTTACCGAGCCGCGACCGTCAGGAAGCGGTTGCCGCAGAACGGTTAGGCGCTCCAGGTTAAATCGATAATGATACTATAAGAGGTGTATATATGTAACTATGGAATGATCCGATCGCACCAAAGGCGTAGCAGTGCGCTTCTATTGCCGATCGGACTGCTGGCCATCTCCTGTAATCACGCGCCGAAGACCGTAGTCGAGAACACCGCCGCGGACCGCTTCTCCGTCGCCACTCCTCGCGATCGCTACGCCGACGATCTGGGCAGGTTTCTTGCCGGTCTGCCCGCCCGGAACGGCAGCCCGTTCGAGGAACTGGAAGATCACCCGGCCTGGATCAAACACCGCCGCGAGTTAGATCGAGCTTGGAGCAGAATCCAGAAGGCCTCGCTCCCGGCGATGCGAGCTTTCCAGACGCAGGAGCTGTGTAGCGGCCGCATTGCCAAATCGCCGGTCTTCTATCCCTTCAGTGGACCGGACGCGCTCATGGTCACCGTTTTCTTTCCGGATAGTCCTACGTATGTGATGGTGGGGCTCGAGCCCGCCGGCACCTTGCCGCCCCCCAGGCAGCTCGCGCGCAAGAACCTTGAGCGGTACCTCGCCAGCATTCGGGCCACCATCGCTTCGGAGTTGAGCCGGAGTTTCTTCATCACACGACAGATGGATCGCCAGTTTCGAGGGCAAGTGAGCGACGGTCTTTTCCTGCCTATTCTCGAGCTTCTGGTGCGATCGAACCACACGATCCTGGGGTATCGCTACGTGCGGCTGGACGATGCCGGACGCATTATAGAACGCCCGCCTAGCTACCAGGCGCCAGGCAAGATCGGAAACAAAGGCCTGGAGATCGACTTCCGCCGGGATGACGACCAGTCTGTCCACAAGCTGCTGTACTTCTCCGTCAACCTCTCGGATCAAAGCTTGCGTGACAACCAGTCGTTTCTGGCGTTCCTCGCGAGCCTGCGAGGGGCCGCCACGCTTCTCAAAGCCACCTCCTACATGATCCACAAGCAGGAGTTTTCGGCGATACGCGAGTGTGTGTTGTCGAAGAGCGTCGCCGTGTTGCAGGACGATTCAGGCATCCCGTACCACTTCTTTGCCGCGCCGCCGTGGACGGTGCAATTGTATGGCTCCTACGTTCGGCCATACGGCAGCTTCCGCTGGCTTCAGCAGGCCGATTTGCTAAGAGCTTATCAGTCCACCGGGCCAAAGCCCCTCAATTTTCGCATTGGTTATGGATATGGACGGGTCCCTTCCAACCTGTTGTTCGCGCGAAAGCTGGATTGAACTGGTTTGAGGGCTGCGACGTACCGGGACCGCTTGCTCACGCGCGCGGCTCAGAAGGGGAGCTGCGATTCATGACCGGCCGGGGACATTCTTTACAGAGCCGCGACCGTTAGGAAGCGGTCCCCCGCCGCCAGTGTAGCCGGTGTACTTACATGCTCACTGCGAGCGACGCCGTCCCGCGCCGCGCATTATGATAAGCATCTCGCAATGCCCCACGAGACGACGCCGCGGTGACGCCGGGTGGCTGCCCGGCAATCGCACCGGCATCACGGTCCGGCACTCCTTGCGACCCGAGAGGTTCACATGCATCCGATTTCTCCGGCAGCCCGCACGGCTGTGATCGCCGGTATTCTGGTCATATTCGCAGGCGTGGTTCACGCCCAGTCCGGCAACCAGCCCCCTGCGCTGCTAAGCGATCTGGTGGACGTCGGCGGTGACTTCCACAGTTACACGAACACCTACTTCCTGGCCGACAGTCTGGCGGAGTTCGATCCCCACACCGGCACGGGCGTGATCGCGTGGCAACGGAATCACCGCTATCCGCGCATCGCATTCAATACCGAGATCGCGGTGCTGCGCCCGTTCAGCGGCATCACGTTTCCGGAAGTCGAGTACGCGGTCAATCCGGCGCTGCCGTTTTCCATCCAGTTCGTGTCGCCGCGCACGGTGCGCATCCGCATGCGCACGGGTCTCGAGGTCAAGCCCCCACGCGAAGAGCTGATGCTGGTAGGCGAGCCGCCGCGAGACGGCTCCTGGCGCATGACGCCGGTGGAGGGCGGCTACCGCTATACCAGCCCGGCAGGCTCGGTCACTATCCTCGAGAAGCCCTTCCACATCGAATTCCGAGATGCGCAGGGACGCCTGCTGACGCGCACCAACCACGAAAGCGACAATCACGCGACGCAGGTGCCGGTGCTGCCGTTTTCGTTTATCCGCCGCCAGTCGGATTATTCGCGCAGCCTGGCGGCCGTGTTCTCGCTCTCGCCGGGCGAGAAGCTGTTCGGCTGCGGGGAGTCGTTCTCCCGGCTGGACAAGCGCGGCCAAAAGATCGTTCTATGGACGCACGACGGCCAGGGCCCGGAAAGCTCCGAGTTGTACAAGCCCGTGCCTTTCTTCCTTAGCAATCGCGGCTACGGCATGTTCGTGCACACCTCGGCCCCGGCCACATTCGATTTCGGCGCCAGCTATCAGGGGACCAACACCCTCATGCTGGGCGACGATGAGCTGGACCTATTCGTGTTCCTGGGCGAGCCCCAAGAGATCCTGAATGAGTACACCAACCTCACCGGCAAATCGCCGCTGCCGCCGTTGTGGTCATTTGGGTTGTGGATGAGCCGCATCAGTTACTTCTCCGAGCAGGAGGTTCGCGCCATCGCCGCCAAGCTGCGCGAGACGCACCTGCCCGCCGATGTGATCCACATCGACACCGGATGGTTCGAGAACGACTGGCGCTGCGACTACCGCTTTTCCACCACGCGCTTCCCGGATCCGGCAAAGATGATCGCCGACCTGAAACAACAGGGCTTTCACATTTCCCTCTGGCAGTTGCCGTATTTTGTGCCGAAAAACCGCCTGTTCCCGGAGATCCTGGCGAAGGGCTTGTATGTCAAAGACGGCCGCGGCAATCTGCCCTACGAGGATGCCGTGCTGGACTTTTCCAATCCCGAAACGGTGCGCTGGTATCAGGACAACCTGGCGGCCTTGTTGCGCATGGGCGTGGGCGCGATCAAGGTTGACTTTGGAGAAGCCGCTCCGCAGACCGGAATCTATGCTTCGGGACAGACCGGCTTTTATGAGCACAACCTGTATCCGCTGCGTTACAACAAGGCCGTGGCGGATATCACGTACCAGATCAGCGGCGAGCACATTATCTGGGCGCGCAGCGCGTGGGCCGGCAGCCAGCGTTATCCGATCCATTGGGGTGGCGACGCCGCGGCCATGGATATCGGCATGGCGGCGACATTGCGCGGCGGCCTATCGCTGGGCTTAAGCGGGTTTTCGTTCTGGAGCCATGACATCGGCGGATTCGCCGCGCCCACGCCGGTGGAGTTGTATCGCCGATGGCTCCCGTTCGGCATGCTGACCTCGCACAGCCGCTGCCACGGCATCCCGCCCAAAGAACCTTGGCTCATCGGCGGCCCGGATTTTCTGGACGCCTTCCGGCGGGCCGACGAGCTGAAATACCGCCTGATGCCGTACGTTTATGCGCAGGCAAAGAATTCGAGCGACCGCGGCCTGCCCATGGTGCGGGCGCTGTTTGTGGAGTTCCCGCACGATCCAGGCTCGTGGACCGTCGAAGATGAATACCTGTTCGGATCGCAGATCCTGGTGGCCCCGCTGATGGAGGCTGGTAGCCGTGGCCGCGATGTATATCTGCCGCCGGGACAGTGGATCGACTATCAGAGCGGCGTGGTCTATTCGGGCGGCTGGCACGCGATTGCCGCGGGCGAAATTCCCGTGGTGATGCTGGTGCGTAATGGCGCAGCCATCCCGGAGATTCAGCTCGCGCAATCGACGTCGCAAATGGACTGGTCCAAGCTCGATCTGGAAGTGTTCTCCGCAGCCAATGACCAGGCCGAAGGATGGGTATTTCTGCCCGGCGACAATATCCTGCGCAGGGTAGAAGCCGTGGTGAAGGACGGGTCGGTTACGGTGGTGGGCGATCCGTTGGCGGGCAAGGCGGCGTTGCACGTCTCCCGCCGCGAAGTGCAGACGGGAGGCAGGTGACAGCTATGATACACGGAAAGCCACGCGCAAAAACGGCAATTCCGATTATTGTTTTTGGACTGGCGGCGGTGATGAACGCGGCCAGTGTCCCCTATACGTGGAAGAACGTGCAGATCGTGGGCGGCGGTTTTGTGGATGGCATCGTCTTTCACCCCACAGCCAAAGGCGTGCGTTATGCGCGCACGGACATCGGCGGCGCCTACCGCTGGAACGAAACGGCGGGACGGTGGGAACCAATGCTCGACTGGCTGCCCTATGAAGATACCAACCTGATGGGGGTCGAGAGCATCGCGGTGGACCCATCGGATGCGGATCGCGTTTACCTGGCATGCGGCATGTATTCGCACGCGCCGGATGGGGCCATCCTGCTGTCCGCCGATCGGGGGAAAACATTCCAGCGCGTGAATGTTCCGATCAAATTCGGCGGCAACGAAAATGGGCGCGGCAACGGCGAGCGGCTGGCCGTGGACCCCAACGATGGCCGCGTGCTGTTTCTGGCCACGCGCCACGCCGGACTGTGGCACAGCACAGATCGCGGATTGACCTGGCAGCGCGTGGATTCGTTCACCGAGACCCACGAAGATTATCCGCCCGGCCCGCCATGGGACGGCCCCAGCGGACTCGTCTTCGCGATCTTTGACCCGCGCAGCGGCCCCCACGGCGCGCCCAGCCCGGTCATTTACGTAGGTGCGTCGTATGTGCAACGCGACAACCTGTTCCGCAGCGCGGACGGTGGCGAGACATGGAAGGCGGTGCCCGGCCAGCCCACGCAATATCGCCCGAATCGCGCCCAACTCGCCTCCGACGGCACGTTGTACATCTCCTACGGCACCAATCCAGGACCCGCGCGGATGGTGGATGGCGGCGTGTGGAAGCTCGACACCCACACCGGCCAGTGGACCGATATCACGCCCGACAAGCCCAGCACGTCGAAGCCGTTCGGCTATGCGGCGGTGTCGGTGGACGCGCGCCATCCGCGGGCGCTGATTGCCAGTTCCTTCGGCCGCCCGGGCAATGCGGGCGGCGAGGATCTGTTCCGCTCCATTGACGGCGGAAAAACCTGGAAGTCCGTATTCGGCGGCGGAGGGACCTTTGATTTCTCGCTGGCGCCCTATGTTTCGCATACGCCGATCCACTGGCTGTTCGATGTCGAGATCGATCCATTCGACTCCGGCCATGCCATGTTCACCACGGGCTATGGCGGTTACGAAACCTTCAACCTGACGGATGTGGATGCCGGCAAGCCCAGCCGGTGGAGCGTCATGAGCACAGGCATTGAGGAGACGGTGGCGCTCGAACTGTTGAGCCCACCCGAGGGTGCGGCCCTGTTGACGGCCATCGGCGACTATGGCGGGTTCGTGCATTGGGACTTGGACAAACCCGCACCCGAAGGCAACTACGATCATCCGCACTTCGGGAACACCAACGGGGTGGCCTGCGCCGAGAAAGCTCCCGCCGTGATCGTGCGCGTGGGCTCGGCATCCGGCGGCCACCACGGCAACATCGGCTACTCGCTCGATGGCGGCAAGTCGTGGCAACCGACGGCGACGACGCCGCAGCCCGGCAGCCGGTTGGGAGACATTGCGGTGTCCGCAGACGGCGCCACCTGGGTGTGGACGCCGGAACGCAGCGCCGTGAACGTGACGCGCGACCGGGGCGCTACCTGGACGGAAGCGCGCGGCATCCCTCGCGGCACGCGCGTGATTGCCGACCGCGTGAACCCGCGCAAGTTCTACGCCCTGGCGCTGTTCGACGGCAAGCTTTTCGCGAGCGACGATGGCGCGGCCAGTTTCACAGAGCAGGTTCTGACTCTGCCCGATGGTCTGCCCACGCGCGGCGGCAACCGCGGCGACAATCGCGGCGGGCAGGACCGTCTTTACGCCACTCCGGGCCGCGAGGGCGATCTGTGGCTGGCGGCTTTCAACGGACTCTATCATTCCCCCGACACCGGCAAGACTTTCGTCCGCATGGACGATGTGACCGAAATGCACGGCTTCGGTTTTGGCAAAGGGGCGCCCGGCGCCGCCGTGCCGGCGCTATACATGGTTGGCATCGTGGACGGGCAGCGAGGGATTTTCCGCTCGGACGATGCGGCGCGCACCTGGGTGCGCATCAACGATGACGGGCATCAGTGGGGCTTGGTGCTGCACGTCTCCGGAGATCCCAAACAGTATGGCCGGGTCTACGTCGGCACGCATGGCCGCGGGGTTTTATACGGCGATCCGGCGCGCTAGAACACTCGCCCGGCGCAGGCTATAATTGGTCGATCACGCAAGCCGGACAATCGATATGACACGCAGAGATTTAGGGAAACTGGCAGTCGCGGGCGGCGCCGCGTTCATACCCGCCGCGGACGCCGATGCGCAGAATGAATACGGCGGAGCGTTGGAAGGCTTCGCGGATAAAGTAGACATTGCCGCGTTCGATCCGGTGCTGTACACCAAGAAACTCTACGAATCGGCGCCTCTGCGGTTCACCTTCCGTGCGGAAAACCGCGATCAGGCGGAAGCCTGGCAGAAGCAGTTGCGCGCCAAGCTCACCGAACTGGTGGGCGGATTTCCCGCAGCGGGCACGGCGCTCCACTCCGAGACTCTTGAAACGCGCGAGCTCCCAACCTATCGCCGCGAGAAATTCATTTTCGAAAGCCGGCATGGCCTGTTCGTGCTGGGCTACCTGTTGACGCCGCGCGATCCGAAGCCGCCGCATGCCACGATGATTTGCATTCCGGGCCACGGCCGCGGCGTAGACGATATCGTGGGCATCGACGCGCAAGGCCACGAGCGCACCGGAAAGCCCGGCTATCAGCACGATTTCGCGATTCAGGCAGTGGAGCACGGCATGGCCGCGGTAGCTATTGAGCCGCTGGGCTTCGGTTGCCGCCGCGATCCGGTGACGCGCAAGAAGGGCAAGGAAGCCACCGCATGCCAGCCCTCCGCCGGCGCCGCGCTGTTGCTGGGCCAGACCATGATCGGATGGCGCGTATACGACGTGATGCGCGCCATCGACTGGATCGAGACCCGGTCGGATCTCGATGCGCGCCGCGTGGGATGCATGGGTATTTCCGGCGGCGGCACCGTCACCACGTTTGCATCGGCGCTCGAACCGCGCATTCGCGCGGCCCTGATCAGCGGCTATCTCAACACCTTTCACGACAGCATCATGAGCCTGTCGCATTGCATCGACAATTACGTTCCCGGCATTCTGAATTGGGCGGAGATGTACGATGTGGCGGGATTGATCGCGCCGCGTCCGCTGGCCGTCGAGTCGGGAACGAAGGATGATATCTTCCCGATCGAAGCCAGCAAACGAAGCTTCGCGCGTGTAAAGAAAGTGTACGAGGTGTTCGACGCCGGCGAGTTATGCCAGCATGAGGTTTTCGATGGTCCCCACTCGTTCTCCGGCGTGCAGGGACTGCCATTTTTGGCGAAGCACCTGGCGTGAAGCTTGGTTAGAACGGTTCCCGGAGGTAGTTGTCGAGTAGTTCGATCACGTGACCTGAGCTTTCCGAATAGCTGCCGAACAGGCGACCGTCATCCGTCAGCACCAGAGCGCTGTTTTTGGCGGCGACAAAGATCAGCCCTGCGTCGGTGAGGCCATATCTGCAGATCAATTGGCGAAAGTCCTCCTCCCGGCAGATTTCCGCTATGGGACAAGAGATCTCGCTGATGGCGCCGCTGGTAAGAACCTCCAGGCTGTTTCTTCGAAAGTCTTCCTTTTCCGGACTCAACGCCGACGTCTCTCGCAATTTGAGCGCTTCGGAAATGACGTGTGCAGTAGTAAGCAGGGGCCGCTTCGTCAGCTCCAGAAATCGCTCGTGCCCGGCTTCGGCGAAAGCTCTTCCGCGAATTTCCCCAAGAACATGATCCCTCCACGCCTTCGGGGCCTCCTTACTGTCCAGATATTGAATCGCGAGGTAGGTCAGTAACGGACCAGTGTCGATGACTATCGGGCCATTATCCACTTGAAATCCATACTCAGACCTGGGCGGTCAAGCGGTCGACAATTGGGACTCCTTTTGAGAGGGAGAGTTCGTTGCGGAAGGTCTTGAGTTGGTCGATTAGTTCGAGCACGGTCGCCTCGAATGCGCGTGCCGCCTCAGTTGTGGCGTGTCGGGCACGGGAGACTTCTGGCTCTTTGAGTGCCGCCGTGAATTCGTCGCGGCGCTGGTTCCAAATCTTCGCGAGAGTATAATAATCCGGAAGCTTCCGAACGCCGTTAATGATGTATTCCGCGATCGCTGCGCGACTGAATGCCGCGGCCTCCGACGGTATCGTCTCGACCCTGCCAACCGCCTCCCGCAGTACTTTGCTTTCCATCAGCGTCTCCTGCAACCGGCGGCATTCCTCCGCCAGTGGCAGGAGGAGCCGGTCGTGTTCGGCGATGGGCGGATTGAATTCCGGATGCAACGAGAGTATCTGCTCGAAGTTCGGGTGGGCTTCCTCTATCAAGTGCTCCCGTACAGGCACCAGCGAGGCGAAGCGCTGGACCTCGGTCTTCCAGGTGAGGTTCCCGCGCGCCAGAACGGCTGCTTCGGTGGTGAGTGCCCGAATGAGCGGGTTCAGCACCGTGTCAAACCACGCCCGGACAATGTTGGGGCTAACCGTAACGCTCGAAGCCACGCCTATAGTATCCCCCAATACATCAGGCGCTGGGTGTAGCGCGTGCAAGTGATCGCGGCCGTTCAGGAGTTACAGCAAAACTACAACCGCGGCGCTTGTGATATGCGAAGCGGTTGAGTTCAGAGTAGCGATGCATTCGTGGAGACTGAGGACAAGTGGTCGCGCTTCGACGCGAACTATTGGTATCGGGCGGGTCGCGGCGCGAGTGCGGTTGAAGGTCTCGCCGGATTCGCGAAAGATAACTGCACGGTCCAGGTCATCTGGGACTTAGTAACTGGTCCGCCGCATATGATCGCATTCTTTCCTAGGCCGCCGCGATTCATGACCCTCCGCCGGCGCCGGATGATACCTGCCCTGTAAGCTCTGACCGCCGCCGTCAGTCAGTCACGGGCGCTCGACCCCGCGCCGGAATCGCGCGGGCGGCCTTCCCCGCCGGCGGCGTCCCGCTTGGCAGTCTCCTTCATCACCACCCCGGCGGCCATCAGCAACGGTCCGGCCAGAATCGCTTCGGCGGGCAGCCGCGCGCTATCGAGGCATGTGAAACAGAAGACCGCCAGACCCGCCCACACCACCAGTTCGGGCCATTGCCGGTTTGCCCAATTGCTATTCCGCATCGAATTCCTCCTCCGGCTCGGGCAGCACATCGCGGTCTCCGGCTACCCATACATACAAAGTCGGCAATAGAAAGATACTCATCACTAATCCGGCCAGCAGACCGCCCACGATCACAATGGCGAAGGGACGTTGCGAGTCCGACCCGATGGCGCGCGAGAGAGCGGCCGGGAGCAAGCCCAAGGTGGCTACCAGCGCGGTCATCAGAATGGGCCGCAGCCTGAGAACCGCGCCTTCAATGGCGGAATCCTCTATGCTCCGCCCGCGCGCCCGAAGCTGGTTGATGTACTCCAACATGATCACACCCGTTTGCACGGAAACACCGAATAGCGCCAGGAAACCAACTCCGGACGAAACGCTGAAATGCGTGCCGGTAAGCAGCAGCGCCAGCAATCCGCCCACGGGCGCCATGGCCAGGTTGGCCAGGATCAGCGTGGCCCACTTAAAGGAATGGAACATGCCGTAGAGGATGACGAAGATGATCAACAGGGTGATCGGGACCACCAGCATCAGCCGCCGCTGCGAACGCTTTTCGCTCTGATATTCACCCTCCCAGCGCACGTCGTACCCGGCCGGAAGCGCGACCAAACGATTCACGTTGCGGATGGCTTCTTCGACGGTGCTCCCCAAGTCGCGGCCACGCACGCTGTACTTGATGGCCACATAGCGGGAATTGCCCTCGCGATAGATTTCCGACGCTCCATCCGCTACGTCCACCTTCGCGAGTTGCGCCAGGGAGACGCGTTCGCCGGAGGGGGCCAGCAACCGGACGTTCTCGATGGACTCGCGCGTGTCGCGGTACTGCGGCAGATAGCGCATCACGAGATCGAACCGCCGCTCGCCATCCAACACCTGCGTCAGGGCGTTTCCGCCGACGGCCGTCTGGATGGCGTCCTGCACATCCGCCACATTCACCTGAAAGCGCGCGGCTTGCTTGCGGTCCACCGTAAGGTTCAGGTTCGGCTGCCCAATCACGCGAAACAATCCCAGATCCTGAATGCCGCGCACTTCCCGCATGGCATTGACTACCTCGACGCCGATGCCTTCCAGCGTCTTCAAATCGTCCCCATAAACCTTGGTGGCGAGTTGGCCCTTTACGCCGCTGACCGCCTCTTCCATGTTGTCGGCGATCGGCTGGGAAAAATTCCAGATCACGCCGGGCATCTTCTCCAGTTCGCGATTCATGGCGCCGATCAGTTCGTCTTTGTCCTGCCGGAAAACGGGGCGCCACTGTTCCTTCGGTTTCAGATCGACGAAATATTCGGTGTCGAAGAAACCGGTGGTATCCGTGCCGTCGTCCGGGCGGCCCACCTGGCTGGTGACCACCTTGGCCTCCGGGAAAGCTGCCAGCAGCAGGCGCGCCTGGTTCGCCACGTGTATGCTTTCATCCGGTCCGGTGCTGGGCGCCAGTGTCCCGCGAACCCAGATGGCGCCTTCGTCCAGGTGCGGCAGAAACTCGGAACCGATCACACCGCTGGTCGCCAGGTATGCCGCCACCGCCAGAGCGCCCACGGCCAGGCCGACCGTCACCCAGCGAGCTTCTATGGCGCGCCGCACGCCCTTCCGGTACCAATTCGTCAGGAATATTAATGCCGGATTGTGCCACTCACGTACGTTCCGCCGGAACAGAAGACTGGCGAGAACGGGCGCCAGCAGCATGGAGAAAATCAGCGCGCCCAGCAGCGCGAAGGCCACAGTCCACGCCATGGGCTTGAACAACCGTCCTTCCACGGACTGCAGCGTGAAGATCGGCAGATACGCGGTGATGATGATAGTGATCGCGTAGAAGACCGGGCGTTGCACCTCGTGCGCGGCTTCCCGAATACGTTCCATCGGCGTCTTCGGAATATCGCTGTGCCGGCCCATGTGGCGTACGATGTTCTCCACCATTACGACCGCGCCGTCCACCACCATCCCGAAATCCAGCGCTCCCAGCGACAGCAGATTTGCCGGAATGTGACGCAGGTCCAGACAGATGGCTGCAAACAGCAGCGAAAACGGAATTGTGGACGCCACGATGAGAGCGCCGCGCGCGTTGCCCAGGAACAGAAAAAGAACAATCGAAACCAGGATGATGCCTTCGGTCAGGTTGTGCATCACCGTGTGGGTCGTGAAGTGCACCAGGTCGCTGCGGTCCAGAAACGGCACCACCTTGACTCCCTTGGGCAAAATGCGGCCGTTTAATTCGGCGATCTTCTGGTGCAGCAAATCGAGTGTCTCGCCGGCCGGCGCGCCTTTCCGCAGCAGGACGATGCCCGATACCACATCGTCGTCGTCCAGGATTTTTCCGTCGGCGCGGTGGACCGCTTTGGCGAATTGTCCGAGCCGGATCTTGGGCCCCTGTCTCACGCTGGCAATGTCTTCGATTCGCAGCGGCGTCCCGTTCCGGCTTTTGATGGCCGTCTCATTGATGTCGCCCACAGCTTGTACCAACCCCAAGGCGCGCACGTTGATCTGCTGCAATCCGGCCTGAATAAAGCTGCCGCCGGCGTTCACATTGTTGTTGGTGAGTTGTTGTTCCACGTCCGCCAGGCTCAGGCCGTACGACACCAGCTTGTCGGGATCGATCTGCACCTGGTATTCCTTAGTGGGGCCACCGAAACTGGATACGTCGACCACGTTCGGCACGGACTTAAACTGTTTTTCCAGCACCCAGTCTTCGAGCGACTTCAGTTCCATCACGTCGTATTCCGGATTGGTGCTGGTCAACGTGTAGAACATGATCTGTCCCACGGGACTGTAGTCGGTGCCCATTTGCGGCTGCAGATTGTCCGGCAGCGTGACTTGGGCGAGGCGTTCCAGGACCTTCTGGCGGTTCCAATCGTTCTCCGACTGGTCGTCGAAGATCAGCATCAGGCTGGAGAGGCCGAACAGCGATACCGAACGCAAATGCGTAAGGTGCGGCAGGCCGTTCATGACAATCTCGAGGGGTATGGTGACCTGCTGCTCGACTTCTTCGGCGGCCCGCCCGGGCCATTGTGTGATCACCTGGACGTAATTATTCGCCACGTCCGGATAGGCTTCCACGGGCAGATTCTTGAATGAGATTACGCCCCATGCGAACAGCAAAAGGGCGAGCGCCAATACCAGCAGACGGTTGTTTAGGGCAAAATCGACAAACCTGCGGATCATGGAGACAAACAGCCAGACTCCAATCTAAAACGGCCGCAAGGCAAGCGCCACCTATCTTTCAACCGCGCCAGCTATCCGCCGGAAAGACGAATTCGACCTTTCGTCACATTCGCACGACCATTCGGCGCGAGGGGCCGATCTTTTGGCCATGGTAGAGGCTATCTTTACGTCAAGCGGCGCATTTTGGGGCGAGCGTATCTGACAATGTGGTAACGAGAGAACGGCCTTTTCAGGCAGACATTCAGGGAGTTAATACAATCTTTATAACTTGCTGCCGGTTTACTTATAACTTGAGTTCCAAATGACAGACCGCATCCGCCTGATGTTACTGGTCGATTATGCATTGGTTAGAGAGAGCCTCAGCCGCCAGTTGCGGCTGGAAGACGGCATCGAGGTCTCCGCCGAGTGCGGCAATGCGGAGGAGGCATTGGAAGCCCTTGCACGGTCGCCCTTGGATGTGGTGTTGTTCGATTATGACGCGATGAGCGGGAGGGCGGCGGAGTTCATTTCGTCGGCACGCGCCGCCGGGTATCGCGGTAGGTTTCTGGTGCTGGCGCCCGAAAAGTGCACGTTTGGTCTCCTCATGGCCTTGCGCGCCGGCGCATCCGGCGTCTTCCGTAAGCACAGCCCGCTCGACAGCCTGCCCAGAGCCATCCGGCAAGTCGCGGCGGGGGAGACATGGGTGGATCCGGAGGTTCTGCAATGGCTGGCAAGTCCCGTGACGCAACGCGAAGGCCCGAGCTTGCGTGCCTTACTGAGTAAGCGCGAACAGCAGGTTCTCGAAGGAGTACTCGAAGGTCTGACCAACAAGGCGATCGCCGCCCGGCTGGGTGTATCCGAAGGGATCACGAAAAGCTTGCTCGGCGAGATCTTTCGAAAGGCGGGTGTGCGTCGGCGGAGTCAGTTGGTGAGCGCAGCCTTGACGGGGGGCGAAACAGGCCGTGCGGCGGCTAAAACCCCGACAGATCCAGCGTACTGAAGAAATACGCCAACTCTACCGCCGCGGTGTCCGGCCCGTCCGACCCATGGATGCAATTGCGCTCGATCGATTCCGCGAAGCGCTTGCGGATGGTCCCCTCCATGGCATTGGCCGGGTTAGTCGCGCCCATAATCTCGCGCAGCTTGGCGACGGCGTCTTCGCGTTGCAGCGCCATCACGATCACGGGCCCTTCGGTCATGAACTTCACCAGGGAAGCGAAGAAAGGCCGCTCGCGATGCACGGCATAGAAACCTTCGGCCTGCGCGCGGCTCAGGCGCGTCATGCGCAGCGCGATAATCTTGAACCCCTCCATTTCGAGCGTGGACAAAATCTCGCCCGAGTGGCCCGACGCCACGGCATCCGGTTTGACGATTGAAAATGTGCGTTCCACTTTCATAAGCGGCTCTTTACCTTTTCCCCAATTTCAGCGGGCGACGAACATACCGTAATCCCGGCTTCTTGCATGGCTCGTATCTTATCCACGGCCGCGCCCGATCCACCGGAAATGATGGCGCCCGCGTGGCCCATGCGGCGGCCCGGCGGCGCTGTCTGTCCCGCGATGAAACCCACCACCGGCTTGCGCACGTGCTCTTTCACATACTGCGCGGCAGTCTCCTCGGCGTTGCCGCCGATCTCGCCGATCATCACGATGGCATGCGTGCCGGGATCTTCGTTGAACAGCGTCAGCGCATCCAGAAACGTGGTGCCGATAATGGGGTCGCCGCCGATACCGATGCAAGTCGATTGTCCGATGCCCAAGCCGGTCAACTGGCCGACCGCTTCGTAAGTCAGCGTGCCCGAGCGCGAAACCACACCTACGTGGCCTTGTAAGTGAATATGTCCCGGCATGATGCCGATCTTGCATTTGCCCGGCGAGATGATGCCCGGGCAATTGGGGCCGATCAGTCGCGTGGAACGGCCTTTCAGAAACGCCCACACCCTCACCATGTCGAGCGCCGGAATGCCTTCGGTGATGGCCACCACCAGCGGTAAGCCGGCCTCGGCCGCTTCCATGATGGCGTCGGCCGCGAAGGGCGGTGGAACGAAGATCACGGTGGCGTTCGCACCGGTCTCGCGCACGGCTTGTTCCACCGTGTCGAAGACCGGCAGATCCAGATGCTTCGCGCCGCCGCGCCCGGGCACCACGCCGCCCACCACCTTGGTTCCATAGGCGATGGCCTGCTGCGCGTGGAATGTGCCTTCCTTGCCGGTGAACCCCTGCACGATCAGGCGTGTGTTTTCGTCAACGAGTACGCTCATTTCTCCTCTACTGGGCGGCCAGCTTGACCACTTTTTCCGCGGCGTCGCGCATGCCTTCGGCGACCGTGAAATTGAAGCCGGATTCGCGCAGAATCTGGCGGCCGAGATCCACGTTGGTGCCTTCCATGCGCACCACGATGGGCGCCGCGATATGCAGATCGCGCGCGGCCGCCACCACGCCGGTGGCCAGGGTATCGCAACGCAGAATGCCGCCGAAAATATTGATCAGTACGGCTTTCACGTGCGGATCGGAAAGCAGAATGCGGAAGGCGTTCTTCACCTGCTCGGCGCTGGCGCCCCCCCCCACATCCAAAAAATTCGCGGGGCTTCCGCCGGCATACTTGATAATGTCCATGGTGGCCATCGCCAGGCCCGCGCCATTCACCATGCAGCCTACGGTGCCATCCAGCTTGATGTAGTTGATGCCGAACCGCGAAGCCTCCACTTCCAGCGGATCTTCTTCGTTCAGATCGCGCAGGTCGATCAGTTCCTTGTGGCGATACAAGGCGCTATCGTCGAAATTGATTTTGGCGTCCAGCGCATAAACCTTGCCATCCTTAGTGAGAATGAACGGATTGATTTCGGCCAGCGAACAATCCTTCGCCACGTAGGCTTTGGCGAGCGCGCTCATGGCCGCCGCGGCCGCATTCACGCTGGCGGCGGGCACGCCGATGCCGAACGCCAACTTGCGCGCTTGAAACGGCATCAGCCCCACGCCGGGATCGAAAGCTTCTTTCAGAATCAACTCCGGTGTTTTGGCGGCGACTTCTTCAATCTCCATGCCGCCCGCGGCCGACGCCATGAAGACGGGCTTGCCTTGCGCGCGATCGAGCACAATGCCCAGATACAATTCGCGCTCGATGGGCAGCGTCTCTTCGATGAGCAGGCGCTGCACGATGCGGCCTTCCGGGCCGGTCTGATGCGTCACCAGTTTCATGCCCAGCATCTTACGGGCGATCCCGGCCGCCTCCGCTGCGTCGCGCGCAATCTTCACGCCGCCGCCCTTGCCGCGTCCGCCCGCGTGGATCTGCGCTTTCACCACCACGCTGCCGCCGATATTCTTGGCCGCCACCTCGGCCTCGTCCGCCGTAAACGCCACCTCGCCACGCGGCACAGGAACGTTGTATTGGCCCAGGATGCCCTTGGCCTGATACTCGTGAATTTTCATGGAAACCTTATGGTACCGTTTATGATAACGGGGACTTAGAATCCTCACTATAGCATGTCGCTTTTGCCCTATCTGCATCGCCTGATCGAGCATCAAAATCTGTCCAGCGCCGATGCGTTAGAGGCCATGCACATCATCCTGAGCGGGGCCGCCACACAACCGCAAATCGCCGGATTTCTGGTGGCGTTGCGCATGAAGGGCGAGACCGTGGATGAGTTGGTGGGGTTCGCGCGTGCGCTGCGGCAGATGGCCGAACCGATCGATGTGGGGGTTCCCGGCGAGCCGCTGCTGGATACCTGCGGCACCGGCGGCGATGGCCTCGCCACCTTCAACATTTCCACGATCGTGGCGTTGGTGGTGGCGGGCGCCGGCGTGCGTGTGGCCAAGCACGGCAACCGGTCGATTTCGAGCCAGTGCGGCAGCGCCGACCTGCTGGAGGCTATGGGGGTGCGCATTCCCATGGCGCCCGCCGATTGTGCGCGCGCGATACGCGAGGTCGGCATCGGTTTTCTGTTCGCGCCGGCGATTCATACAGCCACGCGGCATGCGCATCCGGTGCGCGTGGATCTGAAGTTGCGCACGGTATTCAATCTGCTCGGGCCGTTGACGAATCCGGCGGGCGCCAGCGCACAACTGGCGGGCGCGCCCAGCGCGCATTTCGCGGAGTTGATTGCCGGAGCGCTGGCGGCCCTCGGATTGGAACGGGGATTTGTGGTGCACGGCTCCGACGGTCTGGATGAGATTACCACCACGGGTCCGACGCTGGTTTTCGAAATCCGGCATGGCCAGGTGACCCGGCAGACCGTTGCGCCTGAGGATTTCGGCGTGGCTCTCGCGCGGCCGGAGGATTTGAACGGCGGGGACGCGGCGCGGAGTTTAGCGATTGCGCACGCGATCCTCGGAGGCGCGCCGGGTCCGCAGCGCGATATCGTGCTGGTGAATGCGGCGGCTGCATTGGTGGCGGCTGGCAAGGCGGGGAGTTTCCAGGAGGGCGTGGGCTTGGCCGCGGCGGCTATCGATTCCGGCGCGGCGCTGGCCAAGGCGGAGGCGCTGGTGCGATTTACACAAGGTGGTTGAGAGAGAATAGCGACCGCTCCCTTACGGTCGCGCCTCTGTACCGGTCGCGGCTCTGTAAATCCGAAACCGAGCCGCGGCCGTTAGGGAGCGGGTGTGTTATGCTTCTCTATTGTGAGAAACTTTCCCACAGCAGAGACGACGCCTGAAGCCATCGACCATCGTATTTCCCGCCGCCTGGCCGCCCTGCGAGCCGAACACGGCTGGACACTCAAGGATCTGGCCGCCCGCACCGGAATCAGCCGCGCGACCCTCTCCCGCCTGGAGCGCTCCGAACTGAGCCCCACCGCCACCATGCTGAACCAGTTGTGTGCGCAGTATGGCTGGACCGCTTCGCGCCTGATGGCCGAAGCCGAAACCGGCCCGCCTACCGTGATCCGCGCCGCCGAACAGGTCGCCTGGAAAGATCCCGAAACCGGCTACCTCCGCCGCATCCTGTCGCCCCCGCATCCGAATTTGAAGGGCGAGTTAGTGGAAGTCACTCTGCCGCCCGGCGCCTCGATTTTCTACGAAGTGTCCCCGCTGCCGGGCCTGGAGCATCATCTCTGGATGCTCTCCGGCGACCTGACTCTGGAAATCGACGGGGCTCAGTTCCGTCTCTCGAAGGGCGATTGCATCCGCTACGCTCTCTCCGGCCCGTCGCGCTTTCTCTGCGGCAAGCGTCAGGCCCGCTATGTAATTGCACTCGTACATCCATGAGGTGATTCGATGGCCTATCCGTCTTCAATTCGCATGGAACGGTGGAATCCCGACGCGTCTTGCATCGAGCGCGACATTGAAATGCTCGGCGCGCTGTTGCATGCGAGTGTGCATGCGGGCGCCAGCATCAGTTTTGTCTTGCCATTTTCACTCGGCCGTGCGCAAGCATTCTGGCGCGAACAGGTGCTGCCGGGAGTGAATGCCGGCACGCGCGTGGTGCTGCTCGCCCGCCATCCCCGGCGGATTGCCGGCACGATACAACTCGATCTGGCCACGCCGCCCAATCAACCGCATCGCGCGGAAGTGAAGAAGCTGCTCGTCCATCCCGAGGCGCGCCGCCAAGGCATCGGCGGGTCTCTCATGGCCGCGGTAGAGCGCGAAGCGCGCGCCGCTTACCGCACACTGCTCACGCTGGATACCGTAACGGGCGGGCCCGCCGAACGGCTGTATCGCTCGTTGGGTTATGTGGCAATCGGCTCGATTCCCGGTTTCGCGCTCAACTACGATTCGAGCGTGCTTGAGGCGACTACCGTGATGTACAAGAAACTCGCGAGTTAGCAGGGTGCTCAGCAGAGCTTCGGTGCATCCGCTCCCTCCCGGTCGCGGCTCGGTAGCGCAGAGCGGCTCGGTAACTCTCCGAGCCCGCCCGGTAACCCTCCGTGCCGGTTCCGGTACAATGCCGGATCAATCGCGCCGGCCATCTTCGCTACGTCCAACCCGCCGCTCAGAAACGCATTCAGTTTCTCAGCTGTGCCCATCGGATCCGAAATCGCGTCGCGATGCGCAATCGCCAGCACAGCCGTGTCCGGACGCTCCGCCAGCATCGCCTTCATGCGGTCCAACACGCGCGTGTATTCGTCTCGCAGCGTTCGCCGGCGTTCCGGCGTCGCGGCCGGCGCCCCATCGCGCCGCGCCAGCATGCGCTCCTGCGAATCGAGCACCTCGTCGAGATCGCGCTGGCACAAGATCACGCGGCAGGGCAGTCCTGGCGGCAATGCACCCATCAGCGGCGCAACGATCTTGACCGCCTTCCCGTGTCCCTCGAACAAGCACCGCGCATCGTTCAATAGCTTTTTCACTGGACTGAATTCGAAGTAGCCGCGCGGATTGTCGTCATCCGCCGCGCGCAACCCATCCGACAGAATATCCATGCCGCCGGCGGCCAGCATCTGCATCAGCATGGAAGTCCCGGAACGTGGCAAGCCGGTCACAACCACGAGCGATTCCGTCAACGGCGGCGCGTCTTCCGTTGCGCACGCGAGCGCCGGCTCAAAGGGCGCGGACGACGCTACGGAACTTTCCGCCGCGGCCAGATGGATCGCTTGGCCACCACGACGCATCGATCGCGCCAGGCGCCGGTGCTCCCGCGCCGCATCCGCATCGCCCAAGTGCCGCTCTAGCAAACCCGCCAGGCGCACGTGCGCTTGTGGAAAATGCGGATTGAGCGCGATCGCCGCGCAGTACGCTTCGGCCGCGCGTGCGTAGTCCGCCGTCCCCTCCAGCGCGCGTCCCAGTAGAAAATGCGCCACCGGATAACGGTAGACCCTCTGCAACGCATCCAGCGCGTTCTGTGCAGCAGCGCGGTATTCCCTGCGCCGCAAAGCGATCCGGCACAAGCCGATGTGCGCCTGCGCGTTATCGGGATCGATCTCCAGCGCCTGTTCGCAAACACTGTGTGCGTCGCGCGTGCGGCCCATGCGCGCATACAAATCGGCGGTCTGCAACAACACACCCGGCCGCAGGAGGCGCTCTTTCGCCACGCGTTCGAGCGCGTCGAGCGCCTCGGCGTAGCGCTTCTCCACGATCCATACCTGGGCTTTCAGATAATCGACCACGGCCGGCTGAAAGCGCGCCAGTTCGCGCCATCGGGCGAGATCGCGCTGATTGGCCGCGCCGATTTTCGCCCTGGCCTCTTTGTAGAGCGCCCGCCGGCGGCCGTCCAGATCGTCGACAATAGCCCGCATCTCGGCGTGTCTTCCCAGAGCCTGGCAGGAGACGAACAGGCGCACGGCGAAGCGCTGCTCGTTGGCGTCCGCCGCGCACAACGCCGTGAAAATCCGGTGCGCCTCCACATGCCGGCCGGCATCCTGATATGACTCGCCTAAGTTGTACTGCAGCTCGCGGATGGTCTTCCCGACCGCCCGTTCGCGATTCTCATCCGGCCGTTCGATATAACCGAGCGCGATCAATTGTTCGAGCGCGGCATGTGCGGCCATCGCATCGAGACGCCTGTGCGGCGGGTGGCAGCCATCCGTGCCGGGAACTTCGTCCCAACTGGGAACCAATGAGACTTCCGGCGCTTCCACGAACGCTTGCGAGAGCACCTTGCCATCCATATCTTCACCCACCGGCAGCCCGTACAGAGCCAGGATGGTGGGCGCGACATCCAACACCGACGGACCCTGCAGCAGTTCGCCTTGCTTGATGCCGGGTCCGGAGATCGCCAGCACGCCCAGATCGCGATGCTCGACCGCGGGCCCTGCGGGAACATCGGGAATGGATGCGGGCCGCAGATGGTCCGGATGAAACCCATGATCCGACACCAGCATCACAGTGGCCTGGGGGCCGGCTTTCGCAATGAGCTCGCCTAACATGCGGTCCTGAAGCTCATACCCCGCCGCAACCACTTGGGCGTATAGCTCGAAGTCGCGTTCGCGGACCCACGCCTGACGCGGCGGATGATACCGCATGAATCCGTGGCAGAAGTGATCGATGGAATCGAAATACACCGCGAAGAAGTCCCAGGGCCGATGTTCCACCAGCCACGTCGCGGCGGCGTGAATGCTCATGCATTCCGCGATTATCCGCATGCACGTGGACAGGCGCTTGTCGGCATCCTGATTGATTTCTCTCGCCAGCGGAATGAACGGCTCGACCATTTCCGGCGTGAGCTGATCGGGATGCACGCGCAGCCCCGCCAGGGTTTCCGCCAATTCGTGCGGATGAACGGCATCGGCATCCAGCGGCCAGCCTTCGTCGAGCGGCCGGTTGGCGCGATGAAAACGATCGGATACCATCACGCCGTCGATGGGCTCCGCCGGATGGCTGGGCCACCAACCAATCACTACGCTGCGCAGATCGTTCTGGTTGAGAATATTCCACAGCGCCTTGGTCTTTCGCGAGAGGTTCGTGACTGGCTGTACGCCGCGGCCATCCGGCGTAGGTTCTGAGAAACCGTGGATACCGTGTTTGAAGGGCCGCTTCCCGGTGGCGATGGATGTCCATAGCATCGGCGAGAGCGGCGGATCGAGCGTAGCGATTTGTCCGGTTGCGCCATGCTCCACCAGGCGCCGGACGTTGGGCATCTTGCCTGCATCCATCAACGGACGGATGACTTTCCAATCGGCGGCATCCCATCCGGTGAGCAGAACTTTGCGTGCGTGCATGGCCACTCGCCGGCTCACGCGGACGGAAATTGCAGTCTGGGCACGTAGGGCGTCCGAAGCGCCGCTGTCCCGCCGCCGCCTCCTCCTCCGCCGGATCCTCCGCCTCCGCCCGTCCCACCGCCTCCGCCGGATCCACCGCCTCCTCCAGTCCCGCCGCCTCCACCAGTCCCACCGCCACCGCCCGTCCCGCCGCCTCCACCCGTGCCGGGTGCGGTCCCTTCGCCCGGCCCAGGTGTCCCTGGCGGGCTAGTTACGGGCGGCCGATACGTACGGCCCGGCCCGGTGGCGGAATTGGTAGTGGTGAACGGGTAACCCGCTAATGAAAACACGGCGAACGATTGCGTTTGCATATCGCCGGCGGACACCACAATCGGCACCTCGCCTTCGCCCAGTCCGGCCGGCACGATCAGGTTGATTTGGAAAAGACCGGCGCTGGAGAGTCCCACGAAAAGCGTATCCACCGGAATGCTGTTGATGTACAGACGAACGGTAGTGTCGACCGGCGCCGCGCCGGCGAACGCCTGACCGGCCGGAACCGGTGGATTGGTCGGTCCCAGCCCTACCGCATAGATCTCCACAATATCGCCCGGTTGCGCAGCCACCGTGTAATAGCCGAAAACATTTCCGGTGGGACCGAGAATATCGTAGGTTCCGCCGCCGTAGGCCCCCGTGCCATCGGACCTGGGGATGATGGCAGCCACGAATCCGGAACCATCTAACACGTCAAGCAGGCATAACGACGGTGCAAAAGGCCCCAGCGTTACGGCCTGTGTGACGCTACCCGCGGGGGTCGTAACCACGACCGGGACGGAGCCTATCGTCGCATCATCCGGCGCCTGTAAGTTGATTTGCCCGGGACTGACAAATTCGAGATAGGCGGGCTTGCCATCGATGGTCACGCTGGTGCCTGCGAGCGACGTAGGGAAGTCGCCGTTCCAGTAAGCGGTTTCGCTGGCCAGATTCGTGCCATAGATCGATACCCATTCGCCGGGCTGGATGGTATTTATTCCGCTCCAAATAGGGGCCACCCCACCGGGTACGATAGTGGGCGCCTGCGCCTGGCTGGTGTGAGCGATAAGGGCTGCGGGGCTGAGTAACTGGTCGCCCGGATTCTGCCCCGCCACAGCCACTCTGACCGCGTTGATATCGGGTAAATTCCTGAAGCTGGCACTCCCCCGCTTGGCGGCCAAAACACTTGCCACAGCCGCTGCCGTCATACTCTGAACGCCGCTGCCGATATTGGATGCCGAAACGCCGGTCGCCATCGCTAGGGCCGATCCGGTGACCGCGGCATACATCTGCCAGTTGGCGGCGCTGCGTTTTAACGTCTCTTTCAAGGGCAATGCGCGAAGAGTGGCGAAGTAAGCCTCCAGACGATGATCCGGATCCGATTTACGCGCAGTGGCCATTGGTCACCTGCATCTTTCTCGTCCCCGATTGTCCCACGAGTCGGGACGCGATCAGAGAACCGCACCTATAGTAGTTTATCCGGAACATACCTGTAACTCCAGGAAGTTACGGTCGCCATGTGACTTCGAAGGCGATGCCGGTCGCCCGTGTTGATGGATGCGGCGTTTCTGGCTTACGTTCCACTGAACTGAGCTCGGTGGGGTCGGCCTACTGCAGCATCAATTCGATTTCGTTGTCATTCCCTAATACCAGATCCAGGCGCCCGTTCCGATTGACGTCTCCGGCCGCCACCAGCACGCCCTGAAAGCCATTGCCGAAGGTATATTCGACGGGTTGAAAAGTTCCATCGCCATTGCCTAACAGAATTCCGGCGTTGCTGCCGTTGGCGCCGGTGGCCAGATCGAGTTTGCCATCGCCATTGAAGTCGCCCGCCACGAGGCCGTAACTGCTGCCTTGGTGAATCTGCGGAGTCTGAAATGTTCCGTCGCCATTTCCCATCAGGATACCCACGCCTGCTGTATACAGTGCTGCAGAGCGGGCCAGGTCCAGATGGCCATCGCCGCTGCCGAGCAGCACGGAAATCGAATCGTCGTTGTTCATCACAGCCAGATCCGGCACACTGTCGCCATTGAAATCTCCCAGCACAATGGATAAAGAGCCGGCAGCCAGGTCCAGCCGGCCATCTCCGTTGAAATCCCCAACGGCCACAGAGACGGGAATTCCGGTCACTGCATAGGTCTGGGTGGAAGCGAACTGTCCGCCGCCTGCCGCGAGCGCCACGGACACATAGCTGTCAGCGTTGCCAGGAAGCGCAATCAGATCGGGCAGGCCATCGCCATTTAAATCGGCGGCGGTAGAAAGGACCCCCGAAACCCCTGTGTTATGGAACTCTGCATTGGGATGGAGCTTTCCGGAGCGGTCACCTCGAACCGCACGGTATTCGAGATGCGCTTCAACTGGGTATCGCTGACAAAGACAGTACGTCTGCCTTGTCCATTCCACTCGATCACGGAATTAGTGGAAAGTTCGCTTCCATTGACCATGACGGTGACGCCGGAACTAAACGGTATGTTGAGGAATGGCTATGTGGGGCAGGCACTCTGCCTGGATAGCGTCGGGATAAACCGGCGTGAAGTAGTGAATGAAAGAGTCATACAGGAAAGGAGTAGCGAACCATCCTGACCCCGAGCCATGTGAGGGCGGCGGCAACGACGCACTTGAAGCGTTGGCCTGGGGCATATGTGGGCTGGGTATCCCTGAAGTTGATGAGCTCCGAAATTGCCAAAATCATGGGCGCCGACGGTGTCAGGCTAACCGGAAGGCAACACGGCAGCGTGCGTAAACAGCGCGAGCACGTTGCGGCCCTGCGGAGTCGTAGACCCCACGCACGCATAGAAACTTCACGCGCGAGAACCGAGAGACCCCGTGGCTTTCCGCCGCCGGTAGAGGGCGGAACGCTGGGAGAAAGCGATGAGCGATAAGACCCAGATGCACGGCGGCGGGGAGTCGCACAGCGGCGTAGTACCGACGAAGCGGTCGAACGCAGGCCAGGGAGGGCCGAAGGAGATCGCGGAGGGAAGGCCGCTGACCGAGGAGAATGCGGAAGAGCCTAACCCGTACCGGATGCAAGGCCGGGAAAGCGGGCCAAGCGGGCTGGACCGTGTACGTCAAGCAGCGCAGAAGGACAAGCAGTTGCGGTTCACCGCCCTGCTGCATCACGTCACTATCGACCTGCTCCGCAGCAGCTACTACGACCTGCAAAGGCAAGCGGCGGCGGGAGTGGACGGGGTGACGTGGCAAGCCTACGGGGACGAACTGGAGGAGCGGCTCGCCGACCTCCATGGACGCATCCATCGCGGGGCCTATCGCGCGCAACCGTCGCGGAGAGTCTGGATCGACAAAGCCGATGGGCGGAAACGGCCATTGGGCATCGCCGCCCTGGAAGACAAAATCGCCCAGGCAGCGGTGGTCGCGGTTCTCAATCCGATCTGGGAAGAGGACTTTCTGGGCATTTCGTACGGGTTCCGGCCGGGGCGCAAGCAGCACGACGCACTAGACGCGCTCTACGTCGGATCACCAGCAAGAAGGTGAACTACGTTCTGGACTTAGACATCCGGTCGTTTTTCGACAAAGTCGAACACGCTCAGATGGAAAAGTTCGTACGGCATCGGATAGGAGATGAACGGCTCGTCCGCTTGATCCTGAAATGGTTGAAGGCGGGCGTGATGGAGGACGGACAGTGGTACGAGACGAAGGAAGGGACCCCACAAGGGGCGGTGATTTCGCCGTTGCTAGCCAATCTCTACCTGCATTACGTGCTCGATCTGTGGGTGCAGGCATGGCGGAAGAAGGTGGCGCACGGCGACATGATCGCGGTGCGGTACGCGGACGACGTGGTGTTCGGATTCCAGGACCGGGAAGAGGCCGAAAAGTTTCTGGCGCAATTGCGGGAACGCGTGCGGAAGTTCGGGCTGGAATTGCATCCGGAGAAGACGCGCCTGATCGAATTTGGGCGCTATGCCGCTGAACGGCGGGCGAAGCGTGGGGAAGGGAAGCCGGAAACCTTCAACTTTTTGGGTTTCACTCACATCTGTGGGAAGAATCACGCGACGGGGTACTTCATGGTGCTGCGGAAGACGATCGGCAAACGGATGGCCGCCAAGCTGAAGAAGATTCGGCAACAGCTCCGCCAACGCTTGCATGCGCGGGTTCCGGACACGACGGGGTGGCTGCAATCGGTGGTTCGCGGATATTTCCGATATCACGCCGTGCCGCGCAACGAGGAACGACTGAAAGCGTTCCGGCACGAAGTGCTACGCATGTGGTGGTGGCAGCTTCGGCGGCGGAGTCAAAGAACCCGCTGGACCTGGAACAAATTTTGGGAGAAACTCGGGTGCCTCATCCCGGACGTCGAAATTCTGCATCCGTATCCTGACGTTCGCTTTGCGTGGCAGCACATCCAAGGTAAGAACCGTGTGCGTTAGGAGCGCTCGCACGGATCTGTGCGGGGGGTGCCGGGCAACCGGCATCCCTACCGCGACCGGCGGCCTCGTAGGCCGCCTGCCGCTGTACAAAGAATGCCAGAAAGGCGGCCTGAGAGGCCGCCGCAGGCCGGGTGCCTGCCCCACAAGCGGCTAGCGAGGTACGTCTGCGTGCCGATGCCGCATATCGTTCCACATGGCCACGAGCTGGCCCCACAGACCGACCGCTTGCAGCACCCCGACACAGGTGGCTATCACCACCACGATGTTCAGAATCGCCTTGATGCTCCCTGCCATCGGGATATACATATTAATGAGCCACAATGCAATTCCGACCACGATAAGTGCCAGAACGACATTGACGATCGTTCTGAGTTTCGAAGGGGCTGAAGCGTGACGATTGATGGCTGCCGCAATTAATGCGACTATGACCAGCGCTATGGCGATGTACAGTAATGGCATTCGTTAGTTCCTCTCTTACCGGTACCAATCGTGGTCCGGGTGATAGTGATAGCCGCCGTGCTCGAAACCCGGATCACCCCAGGTCACCACGCTGAGCGGCTCTTCGAGTTGGAATGTAATCGTAGATCCGCCCGCTATGTTAATCTCGCTGCCGCGGGTTATGATCTGTTCACCCGTTGTGCCCGCGATCGCGCCGGTGATGGCGCCTACCAGGCCGCTGCCATTCTGATAGTTCGTTTGCGGCATGTTGTATTGAGGACCTGTGGTGTCCAGCGCGTATCGCCGGCCATTGACTCTGATGGATTCCAGATCGATCGCCAGTTGTCCAGGGCCTGTCTCTCGCACGATCAACTCCGCCTGCGCGCCGCGAGGGATCGCCACGCTACCGTCTTTGGCAAACACGTCTCTCGAGACGTAGGCCGGATAAATTCGCCCGCGTTCCCACGTGGCCACATGAATGGTTGTCTCCGGACGGACTAGAATCTCAGTTCCGGGTACAATGACCTCGGCTAATACCGGTAACTGACTGCAAATCAGTAAGGCTGGAATAATTTGTGAAAATTTCCACATAACACAGATCCACAGTTGCATGAGCATTCCGTGTGCCATTCCGGCCGGGCGGAAGCTGTTTAATCGTAGGAATGGCGGATCGATTTAGGAGAAGTGAGCGGAAGAACACGTTCCGGGATGCGGCTTGACCGGCGTTACAGCGCGAGTTCCTTGCGATACATCATTTCCTTCAGATTGAATTTGGTCTTCACCTCGACATTTCCCAATTGCGTGGTAAAGCTGGCTTCCTTGTCGTCGAGAGTGAGATGCAGCCCTTCGTGGGAGAATGCGAACAACAGCACATTGGTTTCAAAGCCCGCGGACCCCGGCTGCACGGTGCTGGGTTGCTCGGGCGACTTGCCCTTCGGCTCGAGATATGTCAAAGACTTGATCCGGTCGAGTGTGTCCTGGCTTGGCGCGTTGTCTCCCGTACTGCCGGAGTCGCTGTCGCTGGAATTCCGCCGGTTCCCGGTTATGATCGGGATGCCGCTCACGCTGATGACATACGCGTTGGCCATGGCTTCCGGAATTGGAGATTTCAGAACTTCCTGCATGGGCTTGGCGCTGACCCAGCGCACCACGCCGTGATATTGGACGGGCGCCGGACCGCCCATGCCGCCGCGTCTGCCGCGGCCCATTCCTCCTCCTCCTCCGCCCATGCCACCGCCCGGATATCCGCCGCCTGGATACCCGCCGCCAGGATAGCCCCCGCCAGGATAACCGGAGCCGCCGCTGTTGCCGCCGGAGCCGCCGCTGTTGCCGCCGGCGCCCGATTGCCGCACGGAAACGGTGACCGTCTTTGCCCAAGGCGACTTGGTCTTGAACTTGTCGATTTCCTCGCTGGACCACTCCGCGGGATCTTTCTTTTTCCAGAATTCCGCTTCTCCGGCGAACAGCCGCAGCCGGCCTTCTGCGCAGGCTAGCGACGCCAGCGCGAGCAGTCTTCGCCGCGTGAATCCGTATGCTTGAGCCATTATTCTCCTGACCTCGGTAAGACGTTGCCGGAGGACCGGAAGGTTTCGCCCAGCGCGCAATATCATAGATTTTACAAGGGCTTAACAGCGCGCCAGTAACATAGTGTCTGATATTTGCGTTAGCCATTATGTGGAGTTCCCCCAACATGAAAAAAGCACTCGGCATCTTTGTGTTCTCTTTGGCTCTTGGCGTTTCCGGTTTCGCGCAGGCGCCCTCCACCGGTAGAAATCCGGGCAATTTCGTACAGCGGCGCGTCGAACACCTGACCACTGTCCTGAGTCTGACCAGCGCGCAACAGCAGCAGGCTACCACCATCTTCACCAACGCAGCTACCGCGGACGCATCCGTACACAGCAGCATGGCAGCCGCGCGCCAGACGCTGAAAACAGCCGTGCAAGCCAACGACGCGGCGGGCATCGAGCAGGCTGCGACAACCATCGGCAATCTGACGGCGCAGACGACTGTCAATCAGGCGAAAGCGGAGGCGGCGTTTTTCCAGATTCTGACGCCCGCGCAGCAGACCAAGCTGACACAGCTTGAGAGTGAGAACCATGGCCCGATGGGTCCGGGTGGCTGGCGCGGCAGGTTCTAGCAATACGCTGCCTGCAGGCGCAAATGCCGTGGGGCAGACCATCGTTTTCCGTGGTCAGTTTGGGTGGGCCTGCGGCCCGCGAAATTTCATGAAAAACTTGGACGGCGTAGTTTCGAACTTGCCCACCAGCCACTGCCCACCAGCCACGGGGGAGGTTTTTCGACCCTGCCGCGGTGTCCTGGCTGACTGCGGTTGTGGGTGAGACCGTGAGATGGCGCCGTTAATTGGAAAACCGTACCGTCGCCATAGATACAAGTCCCTGAAGCCCAGCCGAAAGGGTCGTGCCATAGAGCGTTCCATTCGCACCGATCACGACGCCTCCCTCGGGGAAAGAACGCGTCGCCATTCTCGACCGTGAACCAATACAGCGTTTTCAAGACTCCCGAACGGGCTTGGGCGGCGTCGTGGAGGGACATTGCGATGGCCCCGCAAGCAGCGGCGCAGCGGTCAGGTGGAATCAAATCGTGCGGGACATAGTTGGTATAGGTCTCTAAGGCACTCGAAAGCTTCGGTTACTGACTAGCGTGCCGCCAGGGGTTACCACCTCGACTGTGCCGGAAGTGGCTCCAGTGGGCACCGTAGTCGTTATTTCGGCTGCGGAAACCACCGTGAACGTCGCGGACGTGCCGTTGAACGTCACGCTGGTTGCGCCGGTTAGATCGGTGCCAAGAATCCTCACTGCCGCCCCCACGCTGCCGGATGCCGGAACAGTCGTCACGAAGGGGGCCAGTCCCACCGAGAGGCGGAAAACCGTGCCGCAACCAAGCGTGCAGTTGCCGGCGCCGCTGCAGCCGTTGTCGCAAGTGGTCCCGAAGAAGCTGCCGTCGGTGCCCTGCGTAATGGGGCCAATCGGCTCCCATCCTTGGGTGCTATCGAAACTATAGAGTGAGTGAAACACGCCGCCCGGGGTGATCTTAAAGATGGTGCCGCAGCCATACGAACATGCGGTGCTGGTCCCGCCCGCGGAGGTGGTCCCATAGAAATTGCCATCCGTTCCCAGCACGAAACCCCCGCCAGGCTCGCCGCCGTCGGTGCAATTGGTTTCCGCGCAGAAGCTATACACGGTGCTTAGTGTGCCGCCTGGCGTCATCTTGAACACCGTGCCCCAGCCTGCATTGCCGCCGCCCGCCGTGACGCCATAGAAATCCGTGCCCGGACCTTGAATTAAGGCGGAATAGATGAGCCATCCATCCGTCTTGTCGAAGGCGTGAAGTGTGGTCAACTTACCCTTCGGTGTCACCGTAAAAATCGTGCCGCAACCACCGGGGCAGGCGGTGCTCCCGCCCCCTTGCGAGGTGGTTCCGTAGAAGTTTCCATTCGCTCCCTGGACCATGGGAGTGTTAGGGGCCGACCCATCCGTGCCCGAGAAGTTATATAACGTGGTCAGTTTGCCCGCGGGAGTTATCTTAAACACAGAACCGAGGCCGTGGGAGCCGCCGTAGAGGGTCGTTCCGTAAAAGTCACCGTCGGAGCCCAGCACCAGGGGCGCGTCCGGCTCCGAACCGATGATCGTGTAGAGTGTCTTGAGCGAGCCCGCCGTGGTGATGTCGAAGACCGTGTCGCTGGTGATTCCGTAAAACTCGCCATTGGCTCCTAGCACCAGGCCCGCGGCCGGGTAACCGCCGTTCGGGCAGGAATCTCCGTTGCACTTGAAGCTATAAACCAGCTTCAGCCTGCCCGCGGGAGCGATCGAAAATACACCGCCGTACAGTCCGGCGCCCCCAAACTCGGTAGTGCCGTAGAAGTCTCCGTTGATACCCTGGACAATGCCGCCCCACGGGCCGGATCCGTTGGTGTAGTCAAAACTCGCGAGTGAGGTGAAAGTTTGCGCCGGCGCGGCCACCGCGATCGCGGCCCCCAGCAGAAACGTGCAATAGAGAACCCTCATAGTGGCTCCTTGATTCCATCATTTTACGCGAACGAACAATGCGCTAGTGGAGCGCACCTTGACCGCCTTGAAGTCGTGTCACTTGCCAGAGCCGGATTTCAGGACTGTCCAGATTCACATCGCCGGTGAAAAAGAGGTGGGATATGCTGCCCCGCCTGGTGCGTAGACAAAAATCGACACCATCGCCCAGGCCATCCACGCGAATGCGGTCCTGATCGTATTTGGCGTCACCGCAGTCTGTTTGCGAAACGTGCAGTGTCTTCGAAATAGCCAGACAGGTCCAGTGCCGCCGTGGCGCAGACGATCATAGTTCGTCGTCGGCGCACCGTGCGCGAACTCGGCAGGCCACTGAAAACGATGGCCTGCCCCACGGCTAGACTACCGATCGTTCTAAACGGGTCTGGAATTGCTCCGGAACGGTCGCTGATCCAATCGCAGCTCACGCCGGGAGCATCGCATCCCGCCAGATCCAACTGAATGTCGCCCAAACCGATGTCGCCGTCGCGAACGGCGATCTTCGTCAACTCGCGGCGCCTGAATCCTGGTTCCCAAGCGGCCAGCGCGTAGAGGCCGGGCTGCAATGGTTCGCTCTGGAACTCACCATTCCGATCGGCGCGGACGCTGGAGACGGCCGCCCGCTGCCTGGCAGCAGCCTGAAGTCAATACGAATCCAATCCGCGCCCAGCGTGTCATTCGTTTGTCCAGATCGACGAGTCTATTATCACCCCGCCAACATGTATAATCAAAGTCGTGAGAACGCTCCTACCCGTGCTGGCCTGCCTGGCCTTGGCGGGCTGTCACCACAACCTGCAAAATGAAGACGCCGTCAGACAAGGCATCCTCGACTACCTCTCTACCCGCAAGGACCTGAATGTGTCGTCCATGAACATTTCGGTCGCTTCCATGGTGTTCCGCGAGAACGAAGTGGATGCCACGGTCACCTTTACGCCGAGAGATTCCACTGCCGCGCAGCCCATGTCGATCCGCTACACGCTCGAAAAGAAGGGTGACAAATGGGTGGTGAAGCCGCGCGCCGGCGGCGGCAATCCACATGGGGGGATGAGCGGAAGTCCGCATGGCGGCATGCCGGGCGATACCAGCGCGCCCGCGGGTGCCTTACCGCCGGGCCATCCCACGGTGCCTCCGCCGAGTTCGCCGCAATGAAACGGGTGGCCATATTGGGAGGCGGTCCCGCGGGAGCTTTCACCGCCGAGCGGCTGGCATCCGCGGGCATCGATACGGTGGTCTTCGATGAGAAGCTCGCGTGGGAAAAGCCCTGCGGCGGCGGCCTCACCTACAAGGCTTACCATACCTATCCTTTCCTGATCGAAAACAGTACGCCGCACAGAGTAGTTACGGAAACCATTCTGGCCGCGCCGCGCGCCAAACCGGCCAGCCTGCGTCTGAGCCAGCCGCTGCTCATTTACTCCCGCATCGATTTGAACCGCATGATGCTGGAGCGGGCCGAGCGCGCCGGAGCGCGCATTGAGAAGGCGCGCGTGCTGGAAATCAACCGCACCGGCGCGGGCTGGCGGCTGCGCACCAATGCCGGATCGCTCGATGCGGATTTCTGCGTAATCGCCACCGGCGCGCGCAACCCGCTGCGCGATTTCGGCACGCAACTTACCGCGCGCGATTCCATGTCCGCGCTGGGCTACTATGTTCCGGGCGATCAGCCGCAGATCGATATCCAATTTCTCGCGCAGCTCGAAGGATATATCTGGGTGTTTCCCCGCTGCGGCCATCTCTCGGTCGGGATTTGCGGCAAGGGCGAGCCCGCGGCGGCGCTGCGCCAGCGCCTGGAGAATTATATGGCGCAGAAAGGCATTCGCTGGAAGGGCGCGGCGTTTTACAGCCATCTGCTGCCGTCGCTGGATACCCCGGCGTGGAAAAAGAATCGCGTGGCGGGCGATGGCTGGCTGGCGGTAGGCGACGCGGCGGGCCTGGTGGATCCCGTGACCGGCGAAGGCATCTACTATGCGCTGCGTTCGGCCGATCTGGCCGCCAAGGCGCTGCTGTTGGAACTCGGCAGCATCGCCGACAAGCTGCAAGCCTACCGCCGCATGTTACGACGCGATTTCGCCGCCGATCTGGAATTTGGGTCGCGGCTCGCCAAGCGCGTTTTTCTGGGCCGGTTCCTCTTCGGATCGGTGCCCGCGCGCATGGTGCAATTCACGCGGCGCAGCAGCCGGTTTAGCGGCGTCATGCAGGATCTCTTCGCCGGCACGCAGCCCTACCTGGGATTGAAGAACCGCCTGATGCGCAATCTGAACGGCAGCCTGCTCGAAATCGCCATGAGCATGGGGCTCGGCCGTCTGTTGCCCGGCAAATTGCAGTCGTAACTCCGTAGCCGTAACTCGCAGCCATGACCCATCCCAAATCCGAAGCCGCTTTCGAACGGGCCCAGCAAGTGATTCCGGGAGGCGTGAACTCTCCGGTGCGCGCTTATCGCGGCGTGGGCGGCACGCCGCCGTTCATCTCCCGCGGCCAGGGTTCGCATATCTTCGATATCGATGGCCACGAGTACATCGATTACGTCGGCTCGTGGGGGCCGTTGTTGCTCGGCCACCGGCATCCGGCCATCGTGGAGGCGGTGCAGAACGCGCTAGAAACAGGCACCAGTTTCGGCGCGCCCACCGAGCGTGAAATCGATCTGGCCGAAGCCATCCGTGACGCCGTGCCTTCCATGGAGATGGTGCGGCTGGTCAACTCCGGCACGGAAGCCACCATGTCGGCCATCCGCGTGGCGCGCGGATTCACCGGCCGCGATCTCACCGTTAAATTTGAAGGCTGCTATCACGGCCACGTGGATTCGCTCCTGGTGAAAGCCGGGTCGGGCCTGGCCACGCTGGGCATCGCCGATACGCGAGGCGTGCCGAAGGGCTTTACCGATACCACGCTGCCGCTGCCGTTCAATTCCGTGGATGCGTTGGAAGTCGCCTTCCGCGCGCATGGCGATCGCATCGCATCGGTGATTGTGGAACCGGTGGTGGGCAACATGGGATGCGTTCCGCCGCAGCCCGGATACCTCGAAGCGTTGCGCGAAATCACGGCGCGGCATGGCGCGCTGCTGATTATCGACGAAGTGATGACCGGCTTCCGCGTGGCGTATGGCGGGGCGCAGGCGCGCTACGGAATCAAGCCGGATATGACCACACTGGGCAAAGTGATCGGCGGCGGTTTGCCTATCGGCGCTTACGGCGGGCGCGCTGACATCATGCGTTCGGTGGCGCCAGTGGGTCCGGTTTATCAGGCGGGCACGTTATCGGGGAATCCGCTGGCGGTGGCTGCGGGATTGGCCATGCTGCGATATCTTAAGGCGCATCCGGAAGTGTACGATGAGCTCGAAACCAAATCGGCCGCCATCGCTGCGGCGGCGCCCGCGGGCATTACGGTGAACCGCGTGGGCGCCATGTTCACCTGGTTCTTCACGGACCACCCAGTGACCGATTGGGATTCCGCCAAGCGCGCCGATACCGCGCGGTTCGCGGCCTTTCATCGCCGCATGCTGGAGCAGGGCATCTACCTGCCGCCCTCGCAATTCGAAGCGGCATTCATTTCCGCGGCGCACACCGATGAAGATATCCGCCGGACCGTGGCCGCCGTCCAGCAGGCTTTCTAACCCGTGCGACGGAATCTCTTGGCCCTGCTCGCGCTGGCGAGTGGCTTTGTGCTTTTGCATGTCCTGACGAATAACCAGTACGGTTTCCATCGCGACGAACTGCAAACCCTGGACGACGCCCGCCATCTGGCCTGGGGTTACGTGGCTTACCCTCCTCTAACTCCATTCCTGGCGCGCATAGCCTTGCTTCTTTTTGGACCGTCGCTGGTGGGCGTGCGGTTACTCTCCGTGCTGGCAGAAGGGGTCGCAGTGGTCCTGACGGGATTGATGGCGGGTGAACTCGGAGGCCGCCTTCCCGCGCAGATGCTGGCGGCCGCGACCGTCGCCATATCTCCCGTCTCGATGGTTCAAGGAGCCGTTTTTCAATACGTATCGTTCGATTTCATGTGGTGGGTGCTGGTTGCCTGGCTCACCATTCGCTTACTGCGATCCGCTAACCCGCGCTGGTGGCTGGCGATCGGGATAGCCGTGGGGCTAGGGATGATGACCAAATATACGATGGCGTTCCTGGCGGCCGGCATGGCGGGCGGCATCGTTCTCACCCCCGCGCGGCGCTATCTCAAAAGCCGGTGGCTGTGGTTTGGTGTGGCGCTCGCGCTTCTGATATTCCTGCCGAACTTACTCTGGCAGATACGGCACGATTTCATCTCGCTCGACTTCTTGCGCTACATCCATGCGCGCGACATTCGCATTGGCCGGACAGACGATTTCCTGTTGGACCAGCTCTTTCTGAATTTGTTTTTCACTCCCGTGTGGGCCGCGGGCCTCTATTACTGCTTCGTAATGGCCGAGGGTAAGCCGTATCGCGCGCTCGGCTGGATGTTCGTCATCCCACTTAGCCTCTTTTTCGCCGCCAAGGCCCGGAGCTACTATATCGCGCCGGCGTATCCTATGTTGCTGGCGGCGGGAGCGGCGGTTGGTGAGCGATGGCTGGCATCTCTCGCCGCGGGATGGGCCCGCTTTACACGCGGCCTCACAGCGACTGCGCTGGCTGCCGGCGGCGCCCTCTCCGTCGCGTTTTTCGTGCCGATCGCTCCCGTGAACTCCGGCTGGTGGAATTTGGTGAACAGCCGCGACGACCTATGGCGCGAGGAAATCGGCTGGCCGGATTTGGTCGCCGAAGTCGCGCGCATCCGCGACTCGCTGCCCGCCGGCGAACGGCCCCGCAGCGGGATTCTGGCGGGCAATTACGGCGAGGCCGGAGCGATCGATCTTTATGGCCCGGCATACGGCTTGCCGAACGCCATCAGCGGTACGAATTCGGGCTGGCTGCGCGGTTACGGTGTGTCTCCGCCGCTGACCATGATCGTTCTCGGGCTGGAGCGCGATTTTCTCGAGCGCAATTTTCAATTCTGCGAATTAGCCGGTCACATTACCAATCGTTTCGGTGTGAACAACGAGGAGACCGTCGACCACCCGGACATCTTCGTCTGCCGCGGGCTGCGAGGATCTTGGACCGAGTTCTGGCGGCAATTCAAGAGCTTTGGATAGGCGCCGGAAGCGCACCTTTCACCGCCGGACGGCCTTCAACAGCTTTCGCGCCGAAAAACTTACAATCGCGAAGAACACGCCGAAGCTGATGGCGATCACCTCCAGCCGCCGCTCGCGCGAAAGATACCGCACGCGGGGCTCCTCTTGAAACACACGCAGATGCACGCGCACCGGCTGCGACCCGCGATTCTCGAGCGCCGCGTAGGTATCCACTTCGTGCACCGCCATGCGCAGCGTTCCACCCGGACCCAGCGGCGTGCTGGCGATCTCGTCATAATCCCGGCCCTGCCGCCAGGCGCTCAAATCCGCCTTGCTCAGCAGCACCAGCCGCACCTTGGCATTTGGCCTGTCCGACTGAAAAACGCAATCCACCATGGCTGGCTCCGCCGTCAACTGGCGCGGCGCGGACCAGTCGTGCGCGGCAATGTCGAAGGTCTCGTCTACCAGGTCCACGCGCGAAAACGCGGCCAGCAGAATGAGCAGCGCGGCGGTCATTTGACTAAAATGGATTCCATGGACAGTATGGCACAGACCGATCGGGAGCCGCGTTGCGTATGAGCGCCTGGAAATCTACTCTGAGTTGGATCGGCGCGATTTTATTAGCGCTGCTATTCACCGTTTCGGGCTTGTGGAAGCTGACCGACGCTTCCGGCGCCGCCGTGCGCATGGCCCAGGCCCGCGTGCCGCAATCGCTCAGCCTGGCGGCGGCCATCGGCTTCGGAATCGCCGAAACTTTCACCGCTGTGCTGCTGCTGGTGCCGCGGTTTCGCCGTTGGGGAGCGTGGCTTGCCGGCGCGCTGCTGGTGGCCTTCATGATCTTCATCGGCGTCAATTACAACGCGCTGCGCGGCGCCGATTGCAGTTGCTTTCCGTGGGTGAAGCGCGCCGTGGGTCCGGGATTTTTCATCGGCGATGGCGTCATGCTATTGATGGCAGTGTTCGCGGGGGCGTGGTCTCGACGGCCCGTTGAGAGCCGCCGCGCGCCCAGGTTGCGCACCGCCGTCGCCATTCTGGGAGTCATCGCGTTGTTCGCCGCCGGATCGTACGGCTTCGCGGCCATGCGCCAGACCGGCACGAAAGCGCCGGACACGGTCACCGTGGATGGTCAGCCGTATTCGCTCGAAGAAGGCAAGATTCTCATCTTCTATTTCGACCCGGAGTGTCTGCACTGCCTGGACGCCGCGAAACGCATGGCGAAGCTCGATTGGGACGATACGCGCATCGTGGCCGTGCCCATCAACGTGCCGCAATTCGCGCAAGGCTTTCTCGACGATACGCATTTGAAGGCCGTGATTTCGAACGACCTGCTGCCATTGAAAAAGATCTTCCCGTTCGTGAGCGCGCCGGCCGGAGTGGCGCTGGTGAATGGCCACGAAAAGATGGCTCTAACGCAGTTCGAAGATCCTGAGCCGGCCGTCACTCTAAAAAAGATCGGCTTCATCCGCTGATGCCGGGTTGTGCTGCGGCGGCTTCTGGAGAAGCGCTTCGGGCCCCTGCCGCCCGGACTGGAAGAATTGAGCGAGCGCGTGCTGATGCAGCCACTCCCGAATACCGACTATGCTTGTCACCTCCTTAAATCGAGCGTTGACGCTCCTGCCATGCAGGATTACGATGTCACTCTAAAGCTGCTCTTGCAACAGTCCGGGGCTGGTCATGCGGGAACTAACCGGCGTGACGGTCGCTAAACGGCTCGATGTGGACCGCAAAGCGCCAACGATCAGGCGATGCCCCTGTTCGCGGCGGAATATGGCTTGGGCGTGTACCGGTTGATGGGGCGGTTCCCCCGGCAAATCGTGCTTTACGGCGGCCAGGCGGAGGTGCGCATGGAGCGGGAACGGCGGGCTCCGGCCTGTCGGGCGTTCTGCGGGGCCGCCGCGGGCAGAGTGCCCGCCCACAATTTATCGCCGTCCGCGGCCAACTCGGGCCGGCCATCAAATCCTCAATGCCTACGCTAGCGGTGTTCGGGCTACTTTCCCAACCATAAGTCGATCGGCCGCTTGACACCCGCCGGACGGAACGGCAGCTCGATCTTGCGGTTCTGGCCCGCCGAAGCGTAGCCTGCGTAAATCGCTTCCATCACCACGCGGCCGTCTTGGCCCGTCGATTGCGGCGTCTCCTTGCCGCGCACGCAGCGCGCAAAATGCCGCATCTCATGCGGTGAGCCGTAATTCCATAACTCGTCGAATACCGGATAACTCCAGCCTTTGGTGCTGGGGGCTTTCTCGACCGCGTATCCGTAACCATACTCGCTATAAGTGGGCATGGCGTTGCCCATATGCAGATTGGGGTAACTAACTCCGCCTTCGCCGTAAATCTCCGTGCGGTCGTCCATGCCGCCGCGCTTAGCCCAACTGTTTTCCACCAGGCCCACGCCGCCGTTGGCGAATTCCAGGATGCAAATGCTATCGTCCTCGCCGCGAGTCTTCGCGCCGTGAACGTAAGTGCCCATGTGGCAGGTAACGCTTTTGATCGGGGACCGGTCGAAGAACCAGTAACAGAACGCGATGCCGTGGCAGCCCATGTCCATAAGTACGCCGCCGCCCGACTTATTCACATCCCAAAACCACGGGCTGTGCGGACCGAAGTGCTTCTCGCTCTGCTTCACCAGATACAGCTTACCGAACGCGCCGTGATCCGCCATTTCTTTGGCCTTGACGTACTTCGGCGTGAACAGCAACTCCTCGGCGTAGAGCAGCAGCACGCCTTCGCGCTTGCAGACGTCGATCATCTCGTCGGCCTCTTCGAGCGTCATCGAGAGCGGTTTCTCGCAGACCACATGCTTACCCGCGCGCGCGATGTCGATGGTCATGGCGCAGTGCAGCGCATTGGGCGCCGCGACAGTCACCATCTCGATGTCTTTCTCGCGCAGCATCTCCTTGTAATCCAGAAACACGCGCGGGATGCCATACTTTTGCGCCAGTTCCGCCGCGTGGCCGGGCGTAGGCGAGCACACCGCCACCACCTCGGCCTCCTCCGGCATGATCTGAAACGATGCCGCGTGGATGTCTCCCTGAAACTGGGATCCGATGATTCCGACCTTCACTTTGCTGTTGGCCATAGAAGGGGTATTTTCGCACGGGTCGCGCTACCATGTTCCCATGCGCATCGAGCGGCACAAGGTTCTCATTATCATCGCGTTTGCGGTTTGCGGCATTTTCCCGGCGTGTGTTATGGGCTCCAGCCAACTGGATGAACGGTTGAAGCGCATCTTCGATTCGTCCGCGTTTGCGGTAAAGCGGTATGGCCCGGCGCGCTGGATTCGGGACGGCGCGGCCTACACCACGGTGGAAGACGCGCCAGGCGCGGCGGGCGCCCCATCGTGGGCGAAAGATATCGTCGAGTACGAAACCTTGAGCGGCCAGCGCACCATCCTGGTTTCGCACACACAACTGACGCCGGCGAAGGCCGAGAAGCCGCTGACCATTGAAGATTACCGCTGGAGTAAAGACGCGAACCGCCTGCTGGTCTACACGGCGTCGCAGAAAGTCTGGCGGACGAATTCGCGGGGCGATTACTGGGTGCTGGATCGCGCGACGGGCGCCCTCAAGAAACTCGGCGGCGAGGCGCCCGCGTCTTCATTGAGCTTTGCCAAATTCTCTCCCGATGGCACGCGCGTCGCGTATGTGCGCGGGAACAATCTATATGTCGAAGACTTGTCCGGCGGCGCCATCCGTGCGCTCACCGCGGATGGTTCCAGCACGCTGGTAAACGGCGCTTCCGACTGGGTGTACGAAGAAGAGCTGAACGTGCGCGACGGGTTCCGCTGGGCACCGGACGGCCGCAGCCTGGCATTTTGGCAATTCGATCTGACCGGCGTCGAGCAGTTCGCGATCATCAACAATACCGGGTCGCTTTACCCCAAGATCATGAACATTCCGTATCCCAAGGCAGGTACGAAGAACTCGGCGGTGCGGGTAGGCGTGATCGGCGTGGATGGCGGCGCGCCGCGATGGATGGCGATTCCCGGCGATCCGCGCGAGCATTATATTTTCCGCGTCGAATGGGTGCAGAATGGCGGTGGCCTGGCGATCGGGCAGCTCAACCGGAAACAGAATACGGCGATTGTGTTTATCGCGGATCCCCAGTCCGGCGCGGCGAAGAACGTCTTTGAGGATCGCGACGATGCGTGGGTGGATGTGCCCGACAGCGGCGGTCCGGGAGCGGAAAGCGGCGGGTTCGATTGGCTGAATGGCGGCAAGAGTTTTCTTTGGCTGAGCGAGCGGGATGGCTGGCGCCGCGCGTATTCCGTGCCGCGCGAGGGCGGGGAGCCGGTACGGATCACGGCCGAGGCCGCGGACGTGATGGGCATCGAAGCCATCGACCCGGATAGCCGCTGGATCTACTTCATGGCCGCGGGCGGCAACGCTACCCAGCGTGCTCTTTACCGTGCGCCGGCCGACCATCCCGGGCCGGCGGTGCGTATAAGTCCCGCGGACGAGCCCGGTACGCACTTTTACAGGATTTCTCCGAATTGCCGGTGGGCCTTTCACACTTACTCGCGGTTCGACAGTCCGCCGGTGACTGACTTAGTCAGTTTGCCGGATCATAAGACGGTGCGCACGCTCGAAAGCAACGGAGTTTTGCGCGCTAATGCGGCTGGGTCGTTGGATCCTCCCGTCGAATTCCTGCAGGTCTCGCTCGCCGACGGCGCGACGCTGGATGGATGGCTGCTGAGGCCGCGGGTTTTCGATCCGTCCAAGAAATATCCGCTGCTGGTCGATGTGTATGGAGAGCCGGCGGGAGTTACCGTCCTGGACGCCTGGATGGGCGACAGTGCTCTGTTCCACCGGGCGTTGGCGGACGATGGCTATCTGATCGCGAGCTTCGACAATCGCGGCACACCCGCGCCCAAGGGGCGTGCGTGGCGGAAGGCGGTGTACGGCGCGGTGGGCGTTCTGTCGGCCGAGGAGCAGACCGAAGCAGTGCTGGCCCTGGCTCGCGAACGATCTTATGTGGATGTGACTCGCGTAGGCGTATGGGGTTGGAGCGGTGGCGGCTCCAACACTCTGAATCTGATGTTCCGCTCTCCCGACGTATTTCGCGTGGGCGTGGCTGTGGCGCCGGTTCCGGACCAGAAGCTGTACGACACAATATACCAAGAGCGCTACATGGGACTACCGGAAGAGAATGCGGAGGGTTACCGGAGCGGATCGCCGATCAACTTCGTGGAAGGACTGCGGGGCAAGCTGCTGATCGTGCATGGCTCCGGCGACGATAACGTGCATTTCCAGGGCACCCAGGAACTGGTAAACCGGCTGATCGAGTTAGGCAAGCCGTTCGAATTTATGGAGTATCCGAACCGCACGCATTCGATTTCGGAGGGGCCGGGAACCACGCTGCACGTATTTAGTCTGATCGCCCGCTACATCGAGGAGCACCTTCCGGCCGGTCCGAGGTAGGACAGGCCTCCTGGCCTGTCCCAAGCGAGCGTCGCTCGCGAAGAGCGGGCCTACCAGGCCCGCGCAGGCTACGAGCCTGCCCCACAATTAACTGACTTCTTCCTTCACTGGATCGAAATGATACATCCGGCCGTCGCGATAACTCCGCACCGCCAGCCCAATATGCGTCATCGTCGTATATCCCAACCAAGGGCCGCAATTGGGCTCCTGCCGCGACCGCACGCAGTCGAAGAAATTATCCACGTGCTTATCGTCGCCCTCATTCCCCAAGCCCGGCACGATCATCTCGTCTTTGCCATTGCCCCACTTAGCCGCAAACTCCTTGCGATAAGGCTGCTCGGCCACGATCTGCGCATGATCGAACTGTCTGTTCTTGGGCCCTTCCCATTCGTCGCCCAGAAACACGGTAGCCTTAGTGCCTCGCAACATGGTAACTGGCCCGACTTCGTTCACTTGCGAAGACTCTACCGTAATCGTGTACTTACCTGGATAGTCTGCCGAATCCATGAACGTATCGGGCACTTCGCGGCCGTCGTTATAGACATATAGCCCGCCGCCGCCGACCACGCGCGTGGGATGTTGATTCCCCAAGGCTAAGTGAAAGGGCGCCACGATATGATAGTGCAGATCGGTGGCGATGCCGCCCGAATAATCCCAATATTTGCGGAAGCGGAAGAAGCGGTCAGGGTCGAACGCGCGGGCCGGCGCGGCGCCCAGCCACTGCTCCCAATCGAGGTAGTTATCGCCCTTGCCGTGCGGGCCGGCCTCGGCATCGATATCCCAATTCCAGTCGCCATCGGGATTGTTACGGCTGTAAGTGCCTTGCGCGGCGACCACCTTTCCGAGCATGCCGCTCTCGACCATTTCACGCACCTTGTGCCAGCGCGTCCACGAAGTCCCCTGCACGCCCACTTGCACGATGCGCTTCAAATCTCGCGCGCGCTCGAACACCAGCCTGGCTTCCTCGAGCGTGTGGGTCATGGGCTTCTCGAGATACACATCCTTGCCTGCCGCCATGGCCGCCAGCGCGATGGGTGCATGCCAGTGGTCCGGCGTGGCGATGAACACCGCGTCGATATCGCTGCGCTGCAAAAGCTCCTGATGATGCAGATAAGCCTTGGCGCCCGGCGCCTTGGCGGCCGCCGACGCGAGCCGCTTGCGGTACACGTCGCACACCGCCACCACCTGCACGTCCGCCCGCTCGTTCTGGCGTTTCAGGCACGCCTTCAAATGATAGCTGCCGCGCGCACCGATGCCGATCTGGCCCACATTGATGCGGCCGTTGGCTCCTTTCACGCGTGACGCCGCCATGGCCGCGCCCGCCAGCCCGACAAACCCTCGTCTGCTGATCTCGTTCATCGCAGTTATCCGCCGCCCGATTGTATCAGGAGTACGTTGTGCCCTTCCGGGTCGTGCAGCACTGCCCAGGCGCTCGGCCATTGCCGGAAGATCGGGCACTTCGACGAATACCACTGCCTTAGACCGTTATGCGGCGCGCAACGAGAATTTTGTTCTCGTTGTCTTGGCAGTCCATCCGATTCAATCGCCCACCGCGAATTCTGTCTGCTGAGTCCTGACTTCCTCGACTCCCATATCCCGCAGGGATATCAAGGGCGCAGCCCTGGCTAGACCGTTATGCGGCGCGCAACGAGAATTTTGTTCTCGGTGTGTTGGCAAGTCCATTCGATTCAATCGCCCACCGCGAATTCTGTCTTCTGGGTCCTGACTTCCTCGACTTCCGTATCCCGCAGGGATATCAAGGGCGCAGCCCCTTGGCAAGTTAGTCGATTGTAGCGACGTCGTGGGGCGGCCAATCCTGGCCGCGGCGGCCCCGTAGGCCGCCAAGCCGGCTGAAAGCCGCCCCCAGTGGGGACCCCGGGGCAGAATTGCCCGCCCTCCAATTGGTTTTCATTGCGTTTAGTCGCGGCAGATGAGCAGTGAGTCGGAGCGTCGTCCGGATTACAGCTCTCGAAGTCCGATTCGAATCACCTTACTCTTCGTCGAGGAGCGCCAGCAACGCCGCGCTGTCGAATGGCAAGGTTCCGCGCCCAGGCACCTCGAGGCTAGTCAGATCCCTGCGGACTAAATCGCCGGTGACGAAGGCAAATGTGGTGCGATCCTCCGGATCCATCGGCACAATGTGGCGGACGCTCAGCTTCTCGCACTCGCGAAAGCGCTGCACTGTGTCCCACATGGGATCTTCGGGCGAAAGCACTTCTACGACCAGCAGCGGCGCGTCCAACAATGACGCGATCCGTCTGACGGAACGGGCGGACCATGACCAACACGCTCCGCGATCAGGCCGTCGAGATACTCTCGATCGCCGTCCGGGTAAGCCCTGTGCAGGTATCCCTGTACCGTCATTTCTCGGCCAGCGGCCGCATCATCAAATTCCGGAACTCCACCACGCTCCCCTTGTTATGCTGCTGCAACGCCAGTAGCCCTTGCCGATAGGTGTTCTTCGCATCCACGTAATCCACTACCACCTTATCGTTCACCTTGATGATGATGTGATTACCGCGCGCGATAACGTCCTCGGTCCACCAGGTATCGTCCGGGATTAGTTGTTCCTTGATATCGCTGAAGCCGTAAAGGCTGCCGGTGCGCCGCCAATCCGGGTGCGTGTTGTTCACCTGCGCCTCATAACCGGCCGGCCATTCGGGGCCGAACTTGGCGCGAAAATACATACCGGAATTGCCGCCGTGATTGATCTTCACTTCGGCTTTGAACTCGCAGTCGCCGCACTCGTGCAGCATGTAAAACAGATGGCTGCGCTCGCCATCGCCCACGATCTTGCCGTCCCGCACGGACCAGCTTGCCGGATTGTCGCCCGCCTTCCAGCCGGTGAGCGTCTTGCCGTCGAACATCGAAATCCATCCGCCGCCATCGTCCGCGGCCGGCATGCAGGCTGCCGCTAACAGGGCCACACCCATAAATCGCATCGTGAACTTCATCGCGGTCATTGTACTACGCGGTGCTATCCTGACAACTGATGTACCTGAAAATCCTGGCGCACCCCGTCTTCGTCAACCTGAACTTCCACATGCCCATGATTGTGGACCTCTCGCATTCGCTCATCATGCTGCAGGGCGAAAACGGCTCAGGCAAATCCACGCTGCTGCATTCCATCTACTACGCGTTGCGCGGCCAGCAGGTGGACGGGTACATCTATCGCCTCGATCGGGGCGAGGTGAAGCTCGGCGAGATTTATCTGTTCGACGCGGAGGCCCACAATCCGCGCACCAATCCGGAGTTCTTCAAAGACGACCCGCGCATGATGGAGTTCCTCAGCATGGCGAGCCACGGCCAGGTGATGCTGAGCATGTTCCGCGAAAATTTTCCGGCCCTGCCGGATGGCACCGTGCTGTTGCTCGACGAGCCGGAAATGGCGCTTTCCGTATCAAACCAGCGGCGCATTTTGAAGATGCTGCTCGAACTGGTGGACCAGAAGAAATTCCGCGTGATTTGCGCCACGCACTCGCCGGTGCTGATCGAATCGCCCCAGACGTATACGATTAACCTGGACAACCACATCAACAAAAACGTCCTGGCGACGGATCTGGGCGTCCAAGGCGCCAGCACGATTCAGTAGCGGGCCAAACAGTAGAAGGAGGAATATGGGAAACCCGTTCGTACACGTGGAACTGAACACCACCGATGTGGAAAAATCGAAGGACTTTTACAGCCAGCTATTCGATTGGGCGCTTGAGGATATGCCCATGGGAGTGGACGACTACACCGTCATCAAAGTCGGAAAAGGCACGGGCGGCGGCATTATGAAGCATCCCGTTCCGGGCGCGCCTTCTATGTGGATGGCATACGTGGCGGTGGATGACATCGCGGCGGCCACGGCCAAGGCCCGCGCGTTGGGCGCGACCATCGTGGTGGAGAACCACAAGGTCCAGGAGATGGGCTGGCTGAGCATCTTCACCGATCCGACCGGTGCCATGCTGGGCCTCTGGCAGCCCCGTATGCCGGCGTAAGTCTGGGGCAGACCATCGTTTTTTGTGGTCTGCCGGGTTTTCATCGTTTTCGCTCGACGCGGTCTTCCTGACTTCGAGTAGACATTCCAGGTGAATTATAGGGCCGCTCCGGTGGAATATACCATTATGCGGCGCGCAACGAGAGTTTTGTTCTTGTTGTGTTGGCAAGCCCATCCGATTCAATCGCCCACCGCGAATTCTGTCTGCTGAGTCCTGACTTCCTCGACTCCCATATCCCGCAGGGATATCAAGGCGAAGCCTTGGCTAGTTAGTTAGGGGACTGCCCCGGCAAAATCCGGCCGCCTACGCCTCGATCTCATCGCCAGGAACGGGCGGCTTGCCTTTTCCAGCGCGCTTCAGGATGCGTTTGGCTTCGGGTATGTCTGCGCGGCTGGAGCGCTGGCGAAAGTATTCCTCGGTGCGCAGGGCCGACAACTTCTCGGCCACCGCCACATTGATGAACTGATTGAGCGCTACGCCTTCGCTCTCCGACACGCGCCTGGCTTCCTCGAGCAAGGACTCCTGCAGCCGAAGAGCGAAGTTACTTCTTCTCATATCGATCTTGAACCTCCTTCCATGCCTGCGGCGGGGTGAGGGTTTGTATTCCGAACGCTTGCGTCGCCGTCTGGAAATGCTGCAGATTAAATGTCACCAGGCGATCCGCGCGCCCATTGACCGCTGTCTCCAAAACCATCTCATCCGCCGGATCCGTCAGCCGCGGCCGCCAGAGAAACCACAAGTGAACCTGGTCTGCAACTGCAGCCAAGGCATCCAATAACGCGTTTGTTTCCGCGATCGTGAGTCCGCTAGCCTCCAATTGGTGGGGCCTGGAAAAGACCGCTTCGTATTCGATTAGTAACGGCACAGAGACGAGCGCTTGTATTTCGCCATCCAAGGCGCTCAACAACAACCGGCGGGAAGCGCCTTGGTCACTTCTCAGAACGGCTACCAGCACGTTCGTATCAAGCACATACCGCAGAGAACACCCGAGTACATAATATCACATGCAATATCTTCTTGTGGGCTGAAAGCCGGGCATCACCCCCGCGGATAACACCCCAGCACTTTCAACACATCCGCCAATTCCCCCAGGTGCCCCAGCGCGTTCCGGGCCGCCGGTGTGTCCACCCTCCCAAGAAAGTCTAAATAGAAAAGATACTCCCATGGCTTACCCCGCAACGGCCGGGACTCAATCTTCGTTAAATTCAGATCCCGGAGTGCGAAAGCGCTGAGACAGCGGAACAAAGCGCCGGGGATGTTTCTTGTAGAGAACACAAGGGAGGTTTTCCACTGCACATTTGGGGGTATGCTGGGGGGATTTCTGCGGGCATACGGCGGGGTCCGCAGGAGGAAGAAGCGCGTAAAATTGCGGCGGTCGTCTTCAATCGATCGGCGCAGAATGTGCGCGCCATAGATCTCGGCGGCCACTGCCGAAGCGATGGCGGCGGACTCGCCAGGCGGCTCCTGCATAATCATCTTGGCGCTCCCGGCCGTATCGTAATACGTAATCTTCTCAATCCGTGGATGGCGGCGGAAGAAATCCAGGCATTGATTGAGGGCCACCGGGTGCGAGTACACGCGCCGGACACGCGCGAACGGCACTCCCGGCGGTGCCATCAAGTTGTGGACAATACGCACGTTAGTCTCGGCCACAATGGGAAACTCGTAGCGCAGCAGGTGATCGTAATTCTCGTGCACGGAGCCGGCCAGCGTGTTTTCAATGGGAATCACGGCTCCCGCGGCGGCGCCTTCGCTGAGGCTGCGGAAAACGTCTTCGAAGCTGGGGCAAGGCAATACTTCGATTTCGGACCCCACCAATTTGCGGGCAGCCTCTTCGCTGAATGCGCCGCGCTCGCCCTGGAACGCGATCGGCCGGGTTTGCACGCGCCGGCTCATCGCGCGGGACCGTCCCAGCGGCGCACCTGGTCGTCCGGCACGCCCATCAGGTCGAGCACCCGGTCGACGCTGTGATCTACAAGATCTTGAATGGTTTGCGGGCGATTGTAAAATCCTGGAATGGGCGGCGCGATGATGGCGCCCATCTCCGTAAGCGCCACCATGGTGCGCAAGTGTCCCAGGTGGAAAGGAGTTTCGCGCACCATCAGCACCAGCTTGCGGCGCTCCTTCAGGACCACGTCGGCGGCCCGTAACAGAACATTTGACGTGATACCGGCGGCAATGGCCGACATGGTTTGGATGGAGCAGGGCGCCACGGCCATGGCGTCCACCGGAAACGAGCCGCTCGCCAGGCGGCAAGAGATATCCTCAATGGAATAAGAGTAGTGCACCAGACTTCTAAGGTCCGCCGCGTGGCTTCCGGTCTCCAGATACAGCGTCTTTTCGCCCGCCCGGCTCAGCACCAAATGGGTTTCCACGGATGTATTCCGGCGCAGCCGCTCCAATAGGCGGACGCCGTAGACGGCACCGCTAGCACCCGATATTCCGACCACAATTTTCAAAATTGGCCTCTTGCGTCGCCATCTGTTCTGAATTCAGAACAAAATCGCCTAAAATTCGCCTTGCATGGGACTGTGCGTACCGCTATAATCGCAGCCATGGATACCGCCTTTTGGGGGGCTTCGCCGGGCGCGCATGAGCTTCCGCCGGCCGTGGCGCCCAGACTCAGGATGATAGCATGCCGGAAGCCGGCCAAAGACTGAAACAGGCGCGCGAGCGTCTCAACCTGCGCTACCGGGACGTGGAGCAGGCCAGCATCCGGATCGCCGAGATGCGGCACAACGAGGAATTCTCCATCGCCCTCAGCCGCCTTTCCGATATCGAGAACAAAGGGACCGTTCCCACCATCTACCGGCTCTATTCCCTGTGCGCCATTTACCGGCTGGATATGTCCGACGTGCTGGAATGGTACGGAGTGGATCTGGCCGTGCTTCCCGCCGACGCCGCCCTGCTCCCGGTGGAGAGCACCCACCTGCTCGGTTTTGGCCCCGGCCTACACGGCGAAGTTCAGGTCCCTCTGGTGGTCGAACCCGGGTTGGACCTAAGCAAAACCACCTATCTGAGCCGCGCCATCCGTCGCTGGGGCAAACTCCCGCTCTCCTTGCTGAATGCCGTGGATCTCAAGCATCACCGGTATGCGTTCGTGGGCTCGGAGGACTGGTCCATGTACCCCATCCTGCAGCCGGGCGCTTTAGTCCTGATCGATGAGACTCGCCGCAAGATCGTGAATACCGGCTGGAATACGGAGTTTGAGCGCCCCATTTACTTCCTGGAGCATCGCGGCGGCTGCGTGGTCGGCTGGTGCACGCTGAACGGCAGCCAACTCGTGTTGCAGCCGCACCCTTGCTCGCAATATTCGCCCGTGATCTACAGCTATCCTTCGGAAATCGACGTGATCGGCCAGGTATCCGGCGTGGCTATGATTCTGGATCAGGGGAAGCGTCGCCGTACTCGACTCTGAGCAGCTTCAGCAACGTCTGAAGATCGCTCGCAAAGAGCCGCTGTTCCACCTCCTGGGCATCGGAAGGCGCCCAGCTTCGATAGGCTGGCGAGTCTGCCCATGCGGCCAGAACGGCGGCAGGATTCGGCGTTTCCGCCAAATATTCCTGCAGGTCGGCGCGCTGCTGTTCCAGGTTCAGGCAGAGCCAATCGTGGAACACCCGGGCATGGCTGCGGCGCAGAGTTTCCCCGGCCTCCTCGTCACCCACCATTTGCGCCAGGCCGGGATGTCGATACTCGCCGCTGGCTTGATTGCGCAGCGAAGCCAGATACAGCACGCGCCCGAACAACGTCGGGATTCTCGCCAGGGTGTGCCGCCAAAGGTCGCCGGCGGGTTCATGGCCGCTGCGCTTACCGTGTTCCAGTTTTTGCGCGTTCATGGAATTATCCGCGCCCCCGGCAGCGCATTCGCGCCCGGAGCCGGCGCAACCATCAGGGGACTATTACTGCTGGGAAGAATAGGCATCATGGATCTTTTCGGTTATCATTCGTTAACCTTTGTTCCGGAATCGGAAAAGTTTCGACGGATGCCACCGTTGCGGACAGCCACAGTATAACTTCTATGCATAGTTACTTTAGATAGCAAGGAGAAAAAACCTTATGTTCAAGAAAGTTTTATTGGCTTTTGTACTGGCGCTTTCGTTTGTATCGGCTATCAGCGTGTCGGCCAGCGTGCCGCCGCCGACCTGCGATCCCTGCCCCTGGGTCAACTAGGTTATTTAGTTGCCTCTGACCCGAATCTCGCCGCGGATTTGGGTCACTCTCCCCCCAGGCTGCTGGTAGAATCGGGTATCCAAGCGTAGCTTTGGACCTGGAATGCCCCGCACTCTTGATTTGCTGGACTGGCTGATCGTGGCAGGCTTCGCGGTACTGACCGTCCGCCTGTTCACCGCAGGTTTGCATCGCCGGTATCGCATCTTCTTCTGCTACCTGGTATTCACCACCCTGCATTTTGGGGTTGCCAGCAGCTTGGACCAATCGAGCCACGCCTATCTGCACATTTGGGTGTTGACCGAGCCTGTCGAATGGCTCTTTTCTGTCCTCGTGGTATTGGAGATCTACGGTTTAGTCCTGCAGGATTACAAAGGCTTGGCGACCGCCGGTCGCTGGACGCTGATTGTGGCGATGATGGTTGCGTTGCTGGCTTCCGGCGCAAGTTTCATGGTCCCCTCCCAGCTCACTACCCAGGGACATCTGATGCGTTACTTCTATCTGGCTGATCGGGCGGTGAACTTTAGCTTGGCTGTTTTCCTGCTGACGATCTTAGTTTTCCTGCTGCAATATCCCATCGCGCTCAGCCGCAATATCGTCGTCCATAGCATGGTTTTTTCCTTTTATTTTCTTGGAAATACGGTTCCCTATCTCCTGCTGACCACACGCGGCAAAGGGTCGCTGATCCCGGTCACCTACGCTCTGGACGCCATTACACTGGCAGCCCTGGGTGCCTGGCTGATCCTGCTGAACCCCGCTGGAGAAACCGCTAAGCTGAGGCTGCGTCCCGAGTGGATGCCGGGGCGCGAAGAGGATATCGTTAATCAATTGAAATACCTAAACGCCGCTCTTTTGCGCGCCGGACGAAAATAGACCAAAGTGACCATTGCATTTCCTTCCGGCGCACGCTATTCTCTCCCTGAAGAGAGAAAGGAGATCATGGATCTCATTCTAGGCTTGGCCGCTTTGGTTTGCTTGGCGGTCGGGGCGGTATTGGCATTCTTACTGCGTAAGCTCATCGCCGGACCTAAGTCGCTTCCCGTGTCCGTGAATTGGATCAACGATCTCTCCGTGGCCCGCTACCGGCCCATGGAAAGGTTGCTGAGCGACGAGGATTATGCTTTTCTGGCCAGCCAGCCTGGTTTCGACAAGCGAACCCTGCGCCGCATCCGATCGGAGCGCCGGAAGTTGTTCCGGGGATATCTGGCTTGCTTAAGCCGGGATTTCAGCTTGGTGGGCGCCGCCTTGCGGCTGATGATGATGTATTCGGCTCACGATAGGCCCGATCTGGCGGGCATTCTTTATAAGCAGCAGGCGCTGTTTGCCTTGGGCATGCTGGCCGTGCAGTGGCGGCTTTTCCTACACATCTGCGGCTTTGGAACCGTGGATGTCCGCGGCTTGGTGCGCGCCATGGAGAGTATGCGCATGGAACTGCGTCAGATCATTCCCGCCGAGGGCGCCGCCGCCGCTTAATTGTGGGGCAGGCTCGTAGCCTGCGGCGGCCTCGTAGGCCGCCTGCCGGGACTTTTTTGCCGTTTCTCGTGACTATAGTTTCTTCAAAAGCTCCTTAGCTTCCTTCAATCCCGCGAATTGTTTCTCCGCCTCCTGAAATCCCTTCGTGTGTACCCGCCGGCGCGCCCCATTATGCTCCACCGGAAATCGCAAATGCAGCATCTCGTGAAACATCACGTATGCGAGCGCCAGAGGCGGCACTTCCTCCCGGTCGAAGATCCGGCTGATGATAATGGCGTTGTGCGACGGATCGAAATGCCCCAGCCGGTTTCGCGAAACTTCCCGGCTCCAGCCCAGTTGCGGACGCGCCAATAATCCCTCAAAGTGCGCCGCATTCAATTCCTCAAACACCTTCTCCAAGTTATAATGACTACCTTGTGGGCCGGAAACGAATTTGCGGCCGCGGATCTGGCGGACCAGATGCATCTGGCGCCGTACGTCCCGCCGGTTGAGATAAAGCCGGTAGCGGTGCGTGTAAATGCGCGCCGCCGGGCGGCGAAACATTTTGCCCAGCAGAATATGAGCGAGGGCTTCCGCGACGGGGGCCGGAGCGCCCTCCAGCAGGTCGGAAACGCGCACGTGGATGGCGCCGGCTTCGAAGCGAATGAAACTGTCGGCGTTGGCGAACCGGCAAAACTCTACCGCAATGCGCGGCAGGGGAGTACGAGGTTTAAGTTCCCGGAAGACCCGGGCGTAGATTTCTTCCGGGCTTTCGAATAACAGAGCGCTTTGAAATCCGGAGACGGCTGAACTCGCGCCGTGATCTTGCATTTCTCAAATAATCTAGCATATCGGGGCCATGGGGCCTTGGAGGAAACTTGCCGAAAGCGAAAATCAGCGCGTTAGGCTGCTACGTGCCGCCAGGCGTGCTCACCAATAAAGATCTGGAGCACATGGTGGATACCAACAGCCAGTGGATCGTGGAGCGCACGGGCATCTGCGAGCGGCATATCGCCGCGCCTGAAGTGGCCACGTCGGACATGGGATTCGAAGCCGCGCGCGAGGCGCTGGCCGCCCGGGGCATCTCCGCCAACGAACTGGATGCCATTCTGGTCTGCACCGTGACGCCGGACATGCTGTTTCCGTCCACGGCCTGCCTCATTCAGGACCGGCTGGGCGCGCATCGCGCCTGGGGCTTCGACCTGATCGCCGCCTGCTCCAGCTTTCTGTACGGCCTCACCACGGGCGCCGCGCTGATTTCGTCCGGGACGCACCGCAAGGTTCTGGTGATCGGCTCCGACACCATGAGCCGGATCATCGACTACACCGACCGGGCCACCTGCATCCTGTTCGGCGACGGCGCGGGCGCCATGCTGATCGAGCCCGCGGAGGAATCCGATAATGGCGCGGGCCTCATCGATTTCATCGGCGAAATCGACGGCTCCGGCGGCGATTTCCTGAAGATGCCTGCCGGGGGCAGCCGCCTGCCGGCCTCCGCGGAAACCGTCGAGAACCGCATGCACTTCGTCCATCAGCAGGGTCAACAGGTATTCAAGTACGCGGTGAAGAAGATGTATGAGCTGTGCGCCGAGGTGCTGGAGCGAAACGGGCTGAAACCATCCGACCTGCGCGTGCTGATTCCGCATCAGGCCAATCGGCGGATTATCACGGGCGCCTGCGAACGCCTGGGCCTGTCGCCCGAGCAGGTGATCATCAATATCGATCGCTACGGCAATACCACCTCGGCGACCCTGCCGCTGGCGACGCGCGACGTGATCGCGGATGGCCGGCTGAAGAAAGGCGATCTGGTGATGTTCGCGGCCGTCGGCGCGGGCTACACCGCCGGCGCCAGCCTCTGGCGCTGGGCCATGTAGGACAGGCCTCCCGGCCTGTCCAAGCGCGCGCGGCGCGTTAGGGGGGCCAGGGGTTAGGGGGGCCAGGGGTTAGGGGCCGGGGTTAGGGGTTGTGTCTGTTCCCCGGCACCTTGCCGGCATCCACTTCCGGCCTTCGCCAGCGGGGCAGCGCGCGTTTGCGCAACGCCCACCTGTCTGGCGGCGGGCACGGCTTTACTCCGACGAACCGCGCTCTGCCACAATTGATGAGGAGGATCCCATGACCGCTGCCTTCGACGCCATCGTCATCGGAACCGGACAGGCCGGGCCCACGCTCACCAGCCGCCTCGCAAAAGCCGGAATGCGGGTCGCCATCGTGGAGCGCAAGTTGTTCGGAGGCACCTGCATCAACACCGGCTGCATTCCTACCAAAGCCATGGTCGCGAGCGCCTACGCGGCCCGCATGGTCGCGCGCGCCGCGGAGTTCGGCGTGGATGCGCCGCCCGGCTCGAAGGTCGATATGCGGCGCGTGAAAGCTCGCAAGGATGCCATCTCCGCTAAGTCGCGCACGGCCGTCGAATCCTGGCTGAAACACATGCAGAATTGCACCGTGTACGAAGGCCACGCGCGCTTTGAATCGCCGCGGGAGGTCTCCGTCGGGCCGGACCGCCTCACCGCCCCCCGAATTTTCATCAACGTAGGCGAACGCGCGGTAATCCCTTCTATGCCGGGACTCGATCGGATCGCCTATCTCACTAACAGTTCCATGATGCAGGTGGACTATCTGCCGGAGCACCTGATCATCGTGGGCGGCAGCTACGTCGGCCTGGAGTTCGGCCAGATGTTCCGGCGTTTTGGCACCCGCGTGACCATTCTCGAAATGGGCCCGCGACTGGTGCATCGCGAGGACGAAGATATCTCCGCGGCCATCCTCGAAATTCTGCACGGCGAAGATATCGGCGTGCGCGTGAACGCCAAATGCATCGGATTTTCGAAGCGCGGCGAAGCCATTGCGGCGCACGCCGATTGCACCGCCGGCGCTCCGGAAATTGCCGGATCCCACGTGCTGCTGGCAGTTGGACGCCGCCCCAACACGGACGATCTCGGCCTGGAAGCGGCCGGCGTCGCGGTGGACGCGCGCGGCTACATCCAGGTCGACGATCAGTTGCGCACCAGCGTGCCCGGTATCTGGGCGCTGGGCGATTCGAACGGCAAGGGAGGGTTCACGCACACCTCCTACAACGATTTCGAAATTGTAGCGGCCAATCTGCTGGATAACGATCCGCGCCGCGTGAGCGACCGGATTCTCACTTACGGGCTTTTCATCGACCCACCGCTGGGCCGCGCCGGCATGACGGAAGCGGAGGTTCGCAAAAGCGGGCGCGCCGCGCTGATTGGCAAACGTCCGATGACCAAGGTTGGCCGCGCCGTCGAGAAGGGCGAATCGCAGGGATTCATGAAGATCCTGGTGGATGCGCAGTCGAAGCTCATTCTGGGCGCGGCGATCTTGGGCACGGGCGGCGACGAGGCCATTCACTCGATCCTGGATGTGATGTACGCCAAAGCGCCGTACACCACGATCCAACGGGCCGTGCACATTCATCCGACTGTGTCCGAGTTGATACCCACCATGCTGGGCGAACTCCAGCCGCTGCCACCAGCTACATGATGCGGATGCTACGTCGCCGAGATGGGGCGAGAGCCACGAATCAGTGGCCAGCCCTCGATTTGGAACGTATCGTTACGGGCTTCGGAGAGTACCCCCCGGTGAGAGCGGCCTTCGACGCGGCGATGGAGCGGCCCGAACGGCTACCGCCAAGCGACTGGGGCTAATTGCGATGGCAGGCGAGGAATCGACGCACACAGCCCGGCCCACGTCCTATCCCTGACTGTCGAACTTCCGATCGTCGTGCGGATCAGTGATTATAAAACAACCGAGAACGGATAAATGCCTACGTGGACCAATGTGTAGCTAACGGTATTAGTGGCCGTATTGATCACGGAAAGGGAATATCCCATGGCGTTTGTCACATACGCTTTTGTGCCATCCGAAGATACGGCAACCGAAGTGGGAAGTAAGGCCACCGCCACTTTTGCCGTAATGGCGAACGTCGATGTGCTGACCACCGCCACCGACGATGAATTGCCGTTTGTCACATACATTTCGCTGCCGCTGGGGGTGACCGCGACAGAGTTAGGAGCGGAGAATCCGGTGATTGTCTTTGTAAGGCTTCCGGTGGCGAGGTTATAAACGGAAACCGAATTGGCATATTGGTTTGCCACATAAGCCACGCTTCCATTGGGATTCATGCCTATGCCGGCGGGACCGGAGGCGGTCGGCCAAGTCGCGGCCACCGAGTGATTGGAGGTGCTGATCACCGAAATGGTCGACGAGAGCAGATTCGAGACCAGCACACTCTTTCCGTCCAGGGTAGCCGCAATGCCAACCGGCTTAGAGCCGACCGGTGTGGTGGCTACTACGGTGTTGGTCGCCGTATTGATCGCGGAAACGTTATTCGATTGTTCGTTCGCAACGTAAGCCGTCGCGCCGTTCGGCGTGATGGCTATCTGCACTGGACCGGTGCCCACCGGAATCGTGGCCACTACCGTGTTGGTGGCGGTACTGATGACGGCCACGCTGTTCTTGCTCTGTTCGGCCGCGTAGATGTAAGACCCGTTGGGCGTGATCGCCAGGCCGCTCAGGCCGGCGCCGCTCAGCGATATCGTGGCGCTAATCGTATTGGTGGCGCGGTTGACCACCGTTACATTGTTCCCCATCTCATTGGCAACGTATGCGTATGGTTGTGCATAAGCGGCCAACGCCGTGGCCAGTACTCCCATGACTTGCAGGCAAAACAAGCTTGTATTGTGGCGCATGTTTTTCGGTAATCTCCAGGCAAACCAGCCCAGCCATCGGGCTGCATATGTTCAGTTCGCGGTCTTCGACCTCGACCCTCGCGGGACGCTCTCCGGCCGCACTCCGCGGCGCAGTCGACCATTTTTCTCGGAACCTGTAGGGTTGACCTTGGACCGGTTGCGGGCCGTCTTCCCGCCGGTCCTGAAGTGGCGCTTCCGGACGGCAACGGTGTAACTGAATATGAGCAGCGGGCGTTAAACGGTACGCTGCGCCAACGTTAATATTAGCGGCATCCTACTGCCGGCGCTAGATTGAATATAGTTAGTGCCAATCCGCCGGGTCCAAACGCCGCTCGCAACAAATGGAATTAAGGCGACGCTAGCATGCAAGTTGCGTGCCACGTATATCCTATTGAAAACAAAGGCGCTATTCCGCGGAGTGTGTAAAATGCCCCACTCGGGCACGGAAGAATGTACCCAGAGGCACGGTTTTATGTAAATCGTACATAATGACCCGCCAAATGGGCCCATGAAGATGCCGGGCGCTCCTGTCGGCCCCCCCCCCACTGCCAGGCGACCCGTCTCTTGAATGGTCATTCGCCCCTTTTTGTAATTGAATGTACGCGCCATTCTGATTATCTGTATCTTTCCATATGTCCGCTTCTTGAAGGCGCTTGCCATCTAACCAGCTTTGTTAGACACTTCTAACAGCACACCTAGTCGGAGGAGGACTAAGACAGCTGATGTTCACAAACATAGTACGGAAATTCACGCCGATCGCGGCAGTTTTGTTAGTTGCATTACTTAGCGGCTCGGCGGCTCTCGCCGGTACCGTCTCGGCCTGCGCTGCCGCTTCGGGGGGACCTACACCAACCAACACCGTCTTTCCGGTAGATTGCACCGGACAGAGCGCGGGGACTCTTGAGGCATGGATGAGTTCCTCGTTCACTTACACGACTACTTCAGGGACTAACATGGGGTTCATCTACTCCGCTGTCTATGACGATGGCGGGACGATGGACTTCTATTATCAGATCGTAAACGACCCGGCTTCGTCGACGGCTCTCGCAAGACTGACCGCCACCGACTTCGCGGGTTTTACCACCGATTCGGCATATCGGACCGACGGCAGTACCTTAACCGGTACCGGGTTTGTAGACGGGACCATCGCACCTCAGACATCCGACAGCAATGCCGACGGAAGCGTCATCGGGTTCAGCTTCTATCCGCCCACGGGTCCGCCCACCGAACTGGCGCCGGGTGACACGTCTTACGTGATGATCATCAGCACGGACGCGACTAGCTGGCAGGCTGGCAACGCTTCTATCATCGATGGCGGCACAGACACTGTCGCGGCGTTCGAGCCGGGCTCCGGCACTCCAGAGCCGGCGTCCTTGGGGTTGTTGGGCCTGGGGCTGATCGCGCTGGCCGCCTGGAAGCGGCGCCTGCGTGGTGAGACCGCGTAAGACCAAAGACGCGCGACAACCCAGCGGGGAATTGGGCACGCGGCCTGCGCCATCCCGTAGGCCGCCCGGCCCCACCGGGTGCTTAACCGTTCTGGGGAAACCGCTCCCTGACGGTCGCGGCCCGGTAACGGACGTATTGATTTCGCGGCGGGGTTTACTGAGCCGCGACCGTAAGGGAGCGGTCACTTTTGCTCAGAATCCCCAAAACGGTTTAAGCAACCGGGCCACTCTATAACTTGCGAAAGGAATCCAGGTGAGGAACTGCATCCGAACGTTTGTAATCGCTCTTGCCGGCTTGTCGCTGATTTCCTGCGGCCAGAACCGTGAGGCTGCCAAGAAGCGCTACCTGGAGAAGGGGAACAAATACTTCGCAAAAGGCAGGTACAGAGAAGCTTCCCTCATGTACCGCAACGCGCTGCAGAAGGACGGGCGCTACGGTCTGGCGTACTATCGCCTGGCGCAAACGGACCTGAAGCTCGACCGGATCTCGAATGCCGTCGAGGAACTGCGGCGCGCCGTCGAACTGATCCCCAATAACCAACCGGAGCGTCTCGATTCGAGAGTCCGGCTGGCCGATATCTACCTGGCGTTCACTCACGACGACCAGCTTCTGGCTGAAGTGGATGGGATTGTCAAAGAACTTTTGCAGCGCGACCCCAATTCATACGACGGCCATCGCATGGCCGGAGATTTGCTTTTCGTACGCGCCCGTAACGACGTGGGCCAAGCCGGGCCCGCGGAAACCGAAAAGAGGTTGGCCGCCGCCATTTCGGAGTACCGCCTCGCCATATCCATTAAACCGGAGCCGCGCCTTAAGATGCAATTGGCGCGCGCGCTGACCGCCGGCCGGCAGTACGCGGAAGCTGAAAGCATCTATGAGCGGCTTACCAGCGACGATAAGACGATGGTGTCGGCTTACAACGAGCTGTACGGCGTTTATCTGCTCCAGGACAAACAGGCCGACGCTGAGCGCATTCTGAAAACCGGCGCGGCCAATAACCCCAAGCAGGTCGGATTTCTGGTGTCGCTGGCCACTTTTTACTTCCACCACAGCCGTCACGACGATATGGTCGCCACGCTCAATCGAATCAAGGGTCATACGAAGGATTTCGACCGCGCGTATTTCGTGGTGGGCGATTTCTATTTCCGCAGCGGAGACTTCGCCGAGGCGCTTAAGCAGTACTCCGAAGGCATAGCCGCCGACCCCCCACAGAAAACCAATTACCAGAAGCGCATGATCGAAGTGCTGATGCGCCAGAACCGGCGCGCCGAGGCGGCCGATATCGACGCCGCCATTTTGAAGGACAACCCCAAGGACACCGATGCGCGAGGATTGCGGGCCTCCCTGCTGCTCGACCGCGGCGACATATTGGACGCCATTTCCGAACTGCAGGCGGTGGTGAACGCGACCCCCGACAATTTCGTGGCGCGTTACAACCTGGGGCGGGCGCACGTGGTGCGCGGCGAGTGGGAGCAGGCCCGCCAGCAGTTCACGGAAGCGGTGCGCGAAAGGCCCGACTATCTGCCGGCGCGCCTGGCCTTGGCGCAGCTCCAGACGGCGCGATCGGAATACGAGCAGGCTCTCAACTCGGTCGCGGAGATTTTGAAAATCGACAAGAACAACGGTCTTGCCCGCATGATTCAGGCGGCGGCCTTGATGGGCGAGAAAAAGTACGTCGAAGCACACCAGTTGCTGGAGTCCGTCCGGGAAGCCAATCCCAGCCGTTCGGATGTCGATTTCGCGCTGGCGTCGTTAGCGTTTAAAGAGCGCAACCTGGCGGAGGCGGAGGAGATTTTCCACAAAGCTTATATGGCCAAGCCGGAAGATACCCGCAACTTGGTTGGCCTGGTGGAGACGCTCGCGGCCGGTGGACAATTCGATCGAGCTATTCAAGTCTTGCAGGCGGAATTGACCAGGAATCCCGCGCGCACCGATCTGCAAGTGGCGCTCGGCAACGTAGCCGTACGTGCTGGGAATTTCGATCTCGCGGTCGCCCAGTTTCAAGCCGTCGCCAACACGCTCGACAAGGACTCGAAATTGCGCGGCGACGTTTGCCTTCGGCTGGGCATCGCGCTGCGCCACAAGCAGGATCTGAACGGCGCCATAAAGGCTTTGTACAAAGCTCAAGAAGCGCTGCCCGGCAATTCCCTGGTGGTGGACGAGCTGGCGCTGACCCTGCAGGCCGCCAACCGGAACAAGGAAGCTTGCGACGTTTACGAACAGGCCATTAAACTGAACCCGCAGGACGGATTAGCCTTGAACAACCTGGCATTCCTGATTGCCGACGGCGGGTCCGGAGACCTGGACCTATCCTTGACCTACGCGCAACGCGCCGTGCGGGCGCTGCCGTATCTAAGCGAAGTCACCGACACGTTGGGCTGGATCTATTTGAAGAAGAATATGAGCGACGATGCGATGGATGTCTTCCAGAGTCTCGTCAACAAGATGCCGCGCAACGCCACATACCGGTTTCACTTGGGCATGGCATACGCACAGAAGGGTGACCGGCCGAACGCGTTGCGGGAGTTGCAGCAGGCGCTCCATAGCAGCCCTGCGAAGGACGAAGAGAATAAGATCAAGGATTTGATCGATAAGCTCCAGGCATAGCGTGATCTAGTTTCAGCTGTGGGGCAGGCCATCGTTTTTGGTGGCCTGCCGAGCTCGGGCACTTTGCGCCGACGACAAAACGATCGTCTGCGCCACGCCTGCGGTGGAACTGTCTAGTTATTTCGACGACACCGCAGAAGGTTTCCGCCTACGCCGTTAGCCACGGCGTCAGCTTACCCGTCCGGCGTGTTTGGTTACCCCCGAATTCGCGCGCCAAAAACACCATGTCGACGCTGTGTGGCTACTGTGCGACCCTGGACCTTGCGCGAGGCCGGTCACCGTTACTAACGCCCGGCGGCACCGCGATTTCACGGCCAAGTCCGGAACCATTCCCGAAAATCATCCAACGCCGACTGCGTTTCCGCAGCCAGCGGAACCGGCGGCGGTCCCGTCTTGATGCCGCGCCCGGCTAACGCCGCCTTGATGGCCACCGGCGTAGGGAACGGCTCGATGCGTTCCAGAAACTCATGCAGGCGCGCATCCAGCCGCGCGGCTTCCACCGCATTCCCCGCCGTGATCGCCCTGTCCAGCGCCACCAGCAGCTCCGGCGCGGCGCAAGCTACGCCCGAAACCACCCCATCCGCGCCTGCTTTGCGCGCCCGCGCAAACAGAGCATCATGCCCCACCAGCAGCGTGCACGGATGCTGCTGCTTGTGCCGCGCCAGAGCCGCGAAATTCTCCCAATCGCCGCTCGAATCCTTGATGCCCGCGAAGCGCCCGCTCTCGAGCAACTCCACCGCGGTTTCGCGCGCGATTCCGCTGGTGAACGCCGGAATGTTGTACAGGTAAATCGGCGCGCCGCGGCTCATCTCCGCGGCGAATTTCAAGTAGAATTCGCGGATCTCAGGCTGCCGGTAGCGAAAGAAGAAGGGCGGCATCAGCAGCAACCCGGCCGCGCCCGCCGCGCTCGCCTCGCGCCCCAAGGCCACCGCGCCATCCAGCGTCGAGTGAGAGACGCCCGCCAGCACCGGCACGCGGCTGCGCTTTACGGCCAGATATACCAGCCGCACCCGGTCGTCGTAATTCAGATTCACGAACTCGCCGGTCGAGCCGAGCAGCGCGATCCCATCCACGCCCTTGGCGCACAGGAAATCGATCAGCTCCAGCGTGCCGCCTACGTCCGGCTCGTCACCCCGTTTGCCGTGGGGCGTTACCGCGGCCGCGATGACCCCCGAAAACGATTGATTCATGGCGCGATTCTCTTGCAGGTTGCGGAAAAAAGGCCCGGAACCGCTTGCTGACGCGCGCCGCTCGGAAGCCCACCGCGCGGCTCGGAAGCCCACCGCGCCGCTCGGAAGCCTACTGAGCCGCGACCGTCAGGGAGCGGTCCCCCGCCGCCTTTCATCCCCCGCCTGCCAGTGCACTAATCTAACATATGCGCGTTTCCGGTCCTCCGCGCGTCATATTTTTGCAACAGGCCGCCATTGCCGACCATGCCCAAGCTGCTGCTGGCCACATTCTTCTGCTGCGCCGCGCACGCCGCCGTAATTCGCGGCGTAGTGCTCGATCATGCCACCGGACGCCCGCTGGCCCGCTCCCTGGTCGCTTTGCGTCCGGTCGAGGGTACCGGCGGCAAGCCGCTCTCGGGGCGCGCCAACCGCGCCGGCCAGTTTACGTTCACGGTGAACGCCGGCATGTATCTGCTGCGCGCCTCCCGCGATGGTTTCGCGCCTTTCCAATACGGCCAGAAAGAGTGGAAGTCGGCCGGTAAGCCCGTCTCCGTGGAACAGGATGGCTCTCTCTATCTGGAGATCCGGCTGCACCGTTTCGGCGCCATTTCCGGCACCGTCTTCGATGAAAATGAAGTGGGCATCTCCGATCAAAAAGTCGTCGCCTACGCGGCCAAGCGGCCATTGCGGATCGCGGCCGGCGCCACCACCGACGATCGCGGCATCTATCGCATCCACGGCCTCGAACCCGGCACTTACTACGTGCGCACCGCGCCCAAGCAACTCGAAGATGGTTCCGGCTTGCTGCCAACCTTCCACAAAGAAACCATGACGGTGGATCAAGCCATGACCGTGGATGTGGATCTCGATCAGCAGGCCGACGATATAGATCTGCGCCCTCTCGCCGGCAAGCTGTTCAGCGTGCATGGGCGCGTTCGCGTAGCGCCACCCGCGCCGGTGACAGTCAGCCTGATCTCCGACGCCGGCCGCGTGCAGACCAAAACCGCCGACCGTTTCAACTTCGAACAAGTGGCGCCGGGGAACTATCAAATCGTGGTGGATGGAGAAGATCCTTATGGGAACGGCAAACTCGGGGCTTACCAGGACGTCAGCATCGATAGCGAAAGAGAGTTGCAGATCCCGGTCACTTCCTGGCGGCCCACCGAGTTTCGCATGCAGGACGAAAACGGCAATCGCGTAGATGCCGGTGGCGCCAGGATCGTAGCGCGCCGCAAGGATCTGGATGGCGGCGGCCGCGCCGAAGTGCTGAAAGTCGAGAACGGCCACGCAGCGCTGGGGCCGGGCCGCTGGGAGATGACGGTTACGCCGCCGCCGGGTTATTATGCCGTGCAACTCTCCGGGAGTTACGGCGTGCCTGAAGGGCAGTCCGGACGCGCCGATGGCTGGAACGAAGTCATGATTCACGGCTTCGACACGATAGTCGTTAAGCTATCGTCGCGGCCCGCTTCGGTGCACGGCGTGGTCGGCGGTCCGGGGCACGATCCGGCGCCGGGCGCGCCCGTCTATCTGGAAGCGTACGACAAAGAAACGCAAAGGCGGCTGGGCGAGTTGCGCACAGTGCGTACCGACTTACGCGGACAGTATCGGTTCACGGGCCTGGCGCCGGGTTTGTACCGCATCCTGAGCACCTTTGAATACGACCAGCCGGATGCCGACGCCATGACCGCCTGCGGCGCGCGCGACATAACTCTGAGCGAAGCCACGGATACTTCGCAGGACCTGGACTTATACACGCCTTAAATGCTGTACACTCCAAGAGGAGGATTAGTAAATGCCACTTCCAGGCCAGATAGAAGGCGCGCTTTCGTCCGCACCCGGTTTCGACTCCGATACCATCATCACGGCCGCGGTCGCGCAGCCGTTTTTCGCAGCGGGATACAGATTCTGTGTCCGGTATCTTTCGTTGGGGACCCAGGCGCCTGGAGACCTAAGTGCGGCCGAGGCGCTCAATATTTTGAATTCGGGCCTGGCGCTCATGCCGGTGCAACATGTGCGCAACGTAAATTGGTCGCCAAGTCAGGCGCTCGGCCAGCAGGATGGCGGCCACGCGGTGGCGAACGCGCAGTCCATCGGCTTTCCGCCTGGAGTGAGTGTGTGGTGCGATCTGGAAGGAGTTGCCGCAGGCACACCGGCCTCGAACGTGACCGATCACTGCACTGCCTGGTTTACGGCGGTCAACGCGGCCGGATACATTCCCGGTTTGTATGTTGGAGCTAACGCTATCCTGACCGGACAGCAGTTGTTCGACCTTCCTTTCCAGCACTATTGGAGATCGTTGAGCAGGGTTCCGGATATCCCGGTTCGCGGATATCAGCTTTTGCAACTCTCCCCATCGATCACCGCCAATCGGATCGGCATTGATGTAGATATCGCGCAGACCGACAACCAGGGCGGCCAAGCGCAGTGGCTGCGCATCTTGTAGTGTGGGGCAGGCACTTTGCCTGCGCGGGCCTCGTAGGCCCGCTCTTCGGCGCGCGAGGCGCGCCACTTCCGAGCCGCGCGCGAAGCGCCGTTTCCGAGCCGCGCGCGAAGCGCCACTTCCGAGCCGCGCGCGTAAGCAAGCGGTTTCCCGTTTTCTGAGATTGGCCGGCAAAGAGTCACTCATCCAGGCTGAGCAAACTCTCCCTGACCTCTCAATGACTTGCGCCCAATCGTGCCCGCTTCCCCGCACGCGCAACGCTATCCTGACAAACGGAGGGGGCGCATCCAACCCGCCACCGAACCAACCATGCAAACCGTCTCACTGCCCAAACCCACATCTCTCCCCCTAGCCACCCTTCCAAACCGCCCGCCGCGCCACAAAAATTACGAAACGAACCCAATCTGTGGGGCAGGGCTCTTATCCCGGTGGGCCTTCCAGGTCGGCTTGCACAGGCCAGGAGGCTAGGCCGGGAGGCCTGTCCTACTAACCCTTGACACCAACAGCGGCGACATGTTAACTGTAGTTAAGTTAGGCGCTGATACCGTGATTACCACCGCCCCCCCCACCGCCCGCTCCCTGGCCGACGTGCACTCCACCGTCGGCACGGCCGATATGCCCGTGTGGCGGCGCATGTTCGCTTTCGCCGGCCCCGCCTACCTGGTCAGCGTCGGCTACATGGACCCCGGCAATTGGGCCACCGACCTCGAAGGCGGCGCGCGCTTCGGCTACACTCTCATCTGGGTGCTCATCATGTCCAACCTGATGGCCATCCTGCTGCAAACTCTCAGCGCGCGCCTCGGCATCGTTTCCGGCCGCGACCTGGCGCAAGCCTGCCGCGAGACCTACCCGCGCCCCGTCACTATCGCGCTGTGGGTGCTCTGCGAGATCGCCATCGCCGCCTGCGATCTGGCCGAAGTGCTGGGCGCGGCCATTGCCCTGAACCTGCTGTTCCACATTCCGCTGCTGATCGGCGTCATCCTCACCGCCGCCGATACGCTGCTTCTGCTCTGGTTCCAGGGCCTCGGCATCCGCTACGTGGAGGCGTTCATCCTGGCGCTTATCGTGGTGATGGCCGGCTGCTTCTTCATCGAGATCGTGCTGGCCAAGCCCATCGCTTCGCAAGTGCTGGGAGGCGTGATTCCGCGCATCAGCGGCCAGACGCTCTACGTCGCCATCGGCATGCTGGGCGCCACGGTGATGCCGCATAATCTGTACCTGCATTCGGCGCTGGTGCAGACCCGCCAGATCGGCCATTCCGAGGCGGGCAAGCTTCGCGCCTGCCGCTACAATCTGATCGATTCGGTGGTGGCGCTCAACGCCGCATTGCTGGTGAACCTGGCCATCCTGGTGCTCTCCGCGGCGGTTTTCTTCAAGCATCACGTGGTGGTCACCGAGATCCAGCAAGCCCACCTTTTGCTGGTGCCGCTGCTGGGCACGGCCTTCGCGGGCATCCTCTTCGCGGTGGCGCTGCTCTGCTCCGGCCAATCGTCCACGCTCACCGGCACGCTGGCCGGCCAGATTGTGATGGAAGGCTTCTTGAACATCCGCATGCGCCCCTGGCTGCGCCGCCTCATCACGCGCACCATCGCCATCATTCCCGCGGCCATTGTCATTTATATTTCCGGCGACAAAGGCACCTACCAGCTACTCATCCTCAGCCAGGTGATCTTGAGCATGCAGTTGCCCTTCGCCGTCATTCCGCTGATTCATTTCACCAGCGACCGGCGCCGCATGGGCATATTCGCCAACAAGGTCTGGGTGCAGATACTGTCTTGGGCCGCCGCCGTCCTGATTCTGGGCCTCAACATCTGGCTGCTGGTCGATGGCCTGAGTCAATTGTTAGGCTCGTCCGCCAGCCGCCCCATTGTGTGGTTCCCGATGGCAGTCGTGGGAACGGCCGTCGCGGCACTGCTGGTGTGGATCTCGTTTGAGCCCTGGATCGCGCATTTGGTGCATCATGGCTTCGGACGCGCGCCCGTGATCCTGCCCAAGCCGGAGGCCGAACCGCCCGCCGCCGTTGGCTACCACCGCATTCTCGTCCCGCTCGATCACACCGAGCTCGATCACAATGCTCTAGGGCACGCCGCCGCGCTCGCCAAGCAATACGGCGCCAAGCTGTATCTGTTGCATGTCGAGGAAGGCGTCACCAGCAGCGTGTACGGGCCGCTATCCTCCACCGCCGAAGTGGAGGCCGGCGAGCAATACCTGGAGCGCATCGCCGAATCGCTGCGCGCCGATGGCATCGACGTGGAAACTACTATCGTGCACGCGCCGCGGCCCGGCCGCCAGATCGTGAAATATGCGTCGGAAATCCATCCCGATCTCATCGTGATGGGCGCCCACGGCCATCGCCGCTTGAAAGATTTGATTTTAGGGAATACAATTACTCCAGTGCGCCACGAACTGCGGGTCCCCCTGCTGATCGTGAGAAAATCATAAGCTTTGCGCTGGGACATGCCGCCACGAGCGCGTGTCCAAGCAACCCAACCGGCGCCGGTCGTGCAATATTAAGTGGTGTATTATCAATAAGTTGGCTTCGGTATGCGAAGTGCACGGCGACATATCGTGCGGAAACGTGTCTTTCTGGGGCTGTTGCTGGCGGTGTGGCTCACGCCTGCCTGGGGCGCCACATTGTCGCTGCTCAGCCTCAACGACCTGATTTCGAAATCCACCACGATCGTCCAGGCGCAAGTCACCGGATCGTCGGCTTCTTATACCGGCTCTGTTATCTATACGCACTATAAAGTCAATGTACTGGCGCAGTGGAAGGGCCCGGCTCAGACCGCTATCGACGTAATGGTCCCCGGCGGCAAGGCTAAAGGCATGCGCCAGATCTGTCCCGGCGTCCCACAGTTGGCCGTCGGACAGCAGTACGTTCTTTTCCTTTGGACATCCCGCTTTGGCTTGACCTACACCATGGGCTTCACCCAGGGAGTGTTCAACCTGCAGGGATCGGCCGGCAATCAGACCATATTGCAGATGCCCGCCACCGAGACCGTGCTGGCGCCGGCGACCGGACAAGCCGTTCAAAACCGGCCCATCAGCATGCCGCTGCCGCAGTTGATTTCCGCCATCGCGGCCGGAGGTACAAACTGATGCGCCTCCATCGATGGTCTCTTTTGGCCGGCGTATTGGCCGCGGCCGCCACACCGGCGGCGGCGTATTATCATTACGTCCACTATTTGAATTCGTCCGCGCCCTACGCGGTGGCCTTCGAAAGATACGATCTCACTGCGTTGCCCGATAACACCGTAACGTTCTTCGTTGCCAACGCCGGGCCGGCCAGTTTTACGGCGAACGATAGCTTTCCATCTCTACTGGAACAGATCCGCAACGCCACCAGAGTTTGGAACGCGGTGTCCAGTTCGAAACTGCGCGTAGGCTTCGGTGGGTTGCAGGCCACGGGTGTGCAACAAAATACGCCCACCGGTGTAGTATCTTTTTCCGATCAGATCCCGCCCGGCGTGCTGGCTTACGCCGTCCTGACAGTTCCCCAAGATACCGTAGTTACCGCCCCGGACGGCACCCAATTCATTCCCATCCAGTCGGCGCAGATCTCACTCAACAGCAACATGGTGCCCCAGGCGGGCGCCGAAAGCTCGGAAGGTTATACGGGCCCGAGTTACTCGGAAAGTTTCTTCATGACCATGGTCCATGAGATCGGCCATGCTATCGGCTTGCAGCACGCCTATACATCGGCCACCATGTCGACCGCCGTGTCGCGCGCCACCAACCGCGCGCGGCCGCTCGATGCGGACGATATCGCGGGTGTCTCGCTGCTTTATCCCGCCGGCGGATTTCCGGCCGGCTTCGGCTCCATCAGCGGCCAGGTGACCATGAACGGCCAGGGCGTGCACCTGGCCTCGGTGGTGGCTCTCCTGCCCAATGGCTCCGCCATCAGCAATCTGACCCGTCCCGATGGCACCTACGAAATCGACGGCTTGCCGCCGGGGAATTATTGGGTGTATGTGCATCCACTACCGTGCGGATCGGTGTCAAACGGCGTGTGTGCCGATGCGAATGTGACGCTGCCCCTTCAGCCCGACGGACAAACTCCCGTGGCGCCGGACGGACCGTTTGTGAGCACGTTTTATCCCGGCGCCTGGGATCCATCCGCTTTCACGTCCATTCCGATCGCGCAGGGCGCCAGCGTCGGTGGCATCGACTTTTCGGTGCAACCGCGGCCGGCGGTGGAAGTATACGATGTGACTTCGTACTGGTATCCTCCTTATCAGTATCCCGGCGCCGAACCGGGCTATCTGCAGCCTGCTTATCTGAATACGAATAGCCCGAACGTCGTCCCGCAAGTTGTGGCGCAGGGTACCGGCATCACTTATGGAACCAACTCCACGAGTGTCCAGAACGTGCAAGCTCTTGGCGCTCCGGGGGGGTGGTTGACCGATTACGGCACTAACGCCTACACGGATTCGGACGCCACGCTCTCCGTGGATCTGTTGGCTATCTTCTTCAACTACCCGTCTTCTCCCCCCGTGCTTCCCGAGCATCTGCTATTCACCATGCCCGACGACATATTCGTGCTGCCGCAGGCCATCCAGGTGGTCGGCAATCCGCCGCCCGCGATAACGGCAGTGACTCCGAATTCGGATGGCTCAGTAACTGTTAGCGGAACCGGCCTGGCCTCGAACAGCCAGGTATACTTCGATAGCTTGCCCGGACAAGCTTCGGCTTACGCCGCCAATCCGAACGATTCCACCGGCCTGTCGGGTTCGATTTCGGTGACACCGCCTCCGGGAGCGAGTAACCAGACCGCTACCATTAACGTTTATAACCAGGACGGCCAGAACTCTACCTTCGTGGCATCCCAGACACCGGGTAACTTCACTTACTCGTATCCACAAACCAATTTGCCCACCGCTGGTATCTCTCTCTCGCAGCTGCCCCAGGGAGTATCCGCCATGGTGACTGTGACCACCAACAATATGCAATTCGTGGACGGCATGACCAGCCTGGGATTCGGTTCCGGCGATATCGCCGTGCGGCATCTGTGGGTGCTCGACTCGACACATGCGGTTGCTAATGTTACGGTCTCTCCGTCCGCGATTGAACAGGAAACCATCGCCAGCGTGATCTCCGGATTCGAAGTCTATCAGCAAGGCCTCGGATTCCAGGTGTTGCCGGCCAATGCCAGCCTGCCGCTCATCGATCTGCCGGTGGTGAACGCTTTCTATCCCTTGCAGAACAGCCTTTATCCCGGCGCCATCGCCTCGCTCTACGGCCAGAATCTGCAAGCCGCCAACGGCTCTCCGGCCATGACCATCGGCGGCCCGGGCAACGTCGCCCAGATCCTTTATAGCTCTCCTACGCAGATCAATTTCGTGGTCCCCGCGGGAACCAATCTCGGGCCGAACGTGTTGACCTTCTCGAACGGCGCGGTGAACGCTTACTCGCTGGTACTGCAGATCGATCCGCCGCCGCCGGTGATACTGAGCGTGCTGGACGCTTCCGGGGCGCAGCTCGGCGGTTCCGCGAGCGCTTCGACGGGCGACATGATCACGCTGGAGGTTTCCGGTTTGGGGACCACGGCGCCGGCGTTGAATCGCATTGGAATCGAAGAGAACGGCGTCAGTATTCCGGTATTCACGATTCAGCAGGCGCAGGACGGTTCGGGCAATATGATCGTCCAATTCGCGCTGGCCGCTTCCATTACCGGCCAGCAGGTTCCGGTGACCGTGACGCTGGATGGCGACTTGAGCATGCCGTTCTATATCACCGTGGCCGCCCCCGCGGCTGCGCCCACGAACCAATCGAGGGCAGCCTACCACGCGGCGCGCAGTAACTAAAGCAGCGCCGGATCCAAGCCACTGGCGGCTTCCAGCACCGCTGTTTCGCGCCGCGGCTGGCCTTCCAGAAACTGCATCAACTGGTGCGGAGAACTTTCGAAGTAGGAATCCAGAAACTCCTGCAACGCCAGCCGCCGCATGGCGTCGCGGGAAACGGCGGGTGCGTACACGAACGCCCGGCCCGCTTTCGCGCGCGTGACGATGCCGCGCCGCGCCAGCCGGTCGAGCACCGTCATCACGGTTGTGTAAGCCATGGGATGCGTGGGCGCGAGCAACTCCCGCACATGCTTTACACTGCCTTGTCCCATTCGCCACAGCGCATTCAGACAAACCAACTCGAGCGGCGGCGGAATGGCTCGGGCGGCGGATTTGCGCATCAACTCTCCCGCTTCGTCTCGACAGGTTGCAAGGCCTGCAGCAGTTTGTCGCCAAACGGCGACTTGCTCCTGGGCGCAGCCGCAGCCGCCTGCTTCGGCGCGGGCGCAACTGGCGCGGCTGGCGGCTTCTGCGAACCGGCGGCCGGCGCATCCGGCGGATCGAAGTTCGCGCCCGCCAAATACCGCTCCTTCTTCAGCAACACCCGCTCCAGGTTGGGGCTGTAGCTGGTGAAGTTGCCCGCCAATTGCCGGTCGGTTTCGAGCAGGTGGCGCATCGATTCCAACTTCGAATCCATATCGTCCAGATAGTGCAGCAGCATGGCCTCCGGAAACACCGGCGTCTTGGGCGATCCAAAGTCCAGTTGCCCGTGATGGCTGATGATCATGTGCTCCACCAGCGACCGCAGCCGCGGCGGAAACTCCGGAAGCTCGCGCAGCTTGTCGCCGATCATGCGCACCGCGATCAGCATATGGCCCAACAATTGGCCCTGGTCGCTGTAACTGAATCCGCGCTCGTAGCTCAATTCGTAGATCTTGCCGATGTCGTGAACGATCGCGCCGGTCATCAGCAGATCGCCGTCGATGAAGGCGTAGTGGCCCGCGGTCATGCGCGCCAGGTGGCACAACGAGAGCACGTGTTCGATCAAGCCGCCCAGATACGCATGGTGAATCTGCTTGGCGGCCGGCGCCACGCGATACCGCCGCGCCACATCCGGATCGTCCAGCAGCGCAGCCACCAGGCGGTTCAAGTGCGGATTGCCGATGCCCGCGGCGAATTCGCGCAACTCGCGCCACATCTCATCGCGATCGCGCGTGGAGGCCGGGAAGTAATCCGCGAAATCCACTTCCCGGTCGTCCATGCGGTGGATGGTATGCAACGTCAACTGCGGACGGTTGTGGAAGATCTGGATCAGCCCCTTCACTTTGACGAAGTCGTCGCGCTCGAAGGTCTCCATCGCCTCGTCGACGTTGTCCCACATTTTGGCATCCAACTCGCCGGTGCGGTCGCCAAGTTGCAGAGACAGATAGGGATCGCCCTTCTTCTTCTGCCGGATCTCTTTCGAACACACCAGAAAACTGGTGGTGATGACTTGATCCGGCTTGAGTTCGTTCACATAGGGCGATTTCATGGGGGGCGTTACGGCTGGCTGGGCGCTGCCGCCGCCGGTGCGGATGCCGACGCGGGCGGCGCGGGGGCGGCCGGCGCAGGGTTGCTCGCCGGCTTCTTCGGCCCTCCCGTCCAGGGGAGCGGGATCAGCCAGAGCAGCTTCTTATGCTTCCTGTGAGTCGCTACTTCTTCCTTGGTGACGGTTTGCGGCCTCAACTGCGCCACGTCTTTCCAGGAGGTGTCTTTGCCGGGCGCCGCGCCGCTATCCACATACCCCGGCTTGATTTCCAGAAAGGCTTCCGCGCGCAGCCTGGTCAGATAGGTGCGCACCTTGGCGTTCATCTGCGGCATGAGCATGCGATCGGTGATCTCGTTATCTACCTCTTCGTAGCTGGCCAATCCTTTTTCATAGCGCTCCACGATGCGCAAAATCAGAAATCCATTGGGCGTCTTGATCGGATCCGTGACGTAACCTTTGGTCTTCGTAAACACGATGTCGCCGATCTGTTTCGTCAACTGGTCACGCTTGAATCCGGGCAATTCTCCACCATTTTTAGCGGTTTCCAGATCGTCGGAATTGGCCATGGCCAGCTCGGCGAACTTCTCTCCCTTGCGGGCGCGTTCCACCAGATCCTTGGCCTTCTTCTCCGCCGCGGCCACCTGTTCGGGCGTTTTCCCTTCCGTGGAAACCAGGATCTGCTGCAGAAACACGCGCTCGTCGCGCACGAAATCGTTCTTATGCTCGTCGTAGTATTTCTTCTTGTCCGCCTCGGGAATGGTCACTTTGGAGCTGATCTCCTCGCTGATCACTTTCTGGGTCATCAGCGCGTTCTTCATATCATTCTTATAGTCCTCGAAGGTCTCGCCCATCTGCTCGCGGATGAAGTCGTGGAACTTGTCGTCGTCGGCGATCTTGCTTTGCACCTGCATGGCGGCCAGCCGCCGGGTGACCTCGGAGTTCACGTCGATGTTGAGATCCTTGGCTTTTTGCACCAACAGGAGCTTATCGATCTGGTCGCGCAACGCGTCGGCGGCTCTGACATTCACCTCCTCCGTCAACTTAGCGCCGCTGGCGCCCTGCTGGCGAAGTTCCGTCTCGATTTGGATGCGCTCGTGGGCGAGTTCGCCCTTGGTGATGATGTCGCTATTCACCTTGGCCACAATTTCTTCGACGATGTGAACGTCGGCTGCAGCGGCCACGGAAATAGAAGCCGCGAGAAGAAAACAAAACCTGCGATACATATATGAGACATTTTACCATTGCCTTCGCCCCCGCAGTCTTCGGGTGCGGGAGGGCCCAGCCTTGGCTCCTGATTGCTTGTTTCTTATCGGCGTTTATCGGCGTTCATCTGCGGCCAATTACGTTTTTTCCTCCGGCCCAGCACGAAAAAGCAAAACCCCAAATCGGCCGCAGATGAACGCCGATGAACGCCGATAAAACGTCAGCTAAAACGGCAGGATCTCTTCGCGCACCGGATCGAAATCGATCCGCCGCTTCTGCATGTAAGAGATGTTGCCCAAATGCGAAGCCTGCGCCGACCGGTGCCCGATCAGAACATCGCCGTTGGGCCGCTGCCGCGAACGCACGCACTCGAGAAAATTATTCACGTGGTCCTGATCGATTCTACTGAACGCCTTTACCGTCACCGGGTTTCCGCCCTTGCCCACCGGGTGGAATTCGTAATGTCCGCGGTCGATATACAGGCGTCCCTCGGTGCCGCAAAACTCCTGCGCCGCGCCCGTGATGCCCGGCGCCAGCGTGGCTTCGAACGTGGCGGTGAACTCCGCCGGATACTCCAGCAGCACGTTGATGGTATCGGGCGCGGTGCGGCCATCCTTATAGTTGTAAACGCCGCCCGCCGCGGAAGCGGACGACGGCACGTCGTGCCCCATGAACATGTGCACCACGTCGATCCAATGCGTGAACAGATCGGTCACCTGGCCGCCGCCGAAATCCAGATAGGCGCGCCAATTGAAATACTGTTGCGGATCGTAATCGCGCCACTTCAGCGGGCCCAGGAAATGCGCCCAATCCAGATTCGGCGGGAGCGTTTGCAATTCCGCGGGCGCACGCCGCAAGTGATAGCCGTTGCCATACCACCACGTCCGCGCCAGCGTAATCTTGCCCAGTTTGCCGGTATCCATGTATTCGGCCTTGGCCTGCAAATAGTGCTGGCCCGAACGCTGCTGCATGCCCACCTGGCAGACACGTTGATTCACCCGCGCGGCCTTGACGATGGGCGGACCTTCGTCGACCGTGCGCGTCAACGGTTTCTCGACATAGACGTCCTTGCCGGCGTTGAGCGCGTCGATGGCGATGCGCGCGTGCCAATGATCGGGCGTGGCGATCAGCGCCACATCCACTTCTTTCATCTCCAGCAACGCGCGGTGGTCTTTGAAGTCCTTGGCATTGGGCGCCTTTTCGCGCGCTTTGTCGATCTGCGCGCCGTAGATATCGCACACCCCAACTACATCGGCGCCGGCTTTCAGGAAATTCTCCATGTCGTAACGGCCGCGGTCGCCGCAGCCGATCACGCCCAGTTGGATGCGGTCGTTGGCGCCCATCACGCGCGCATACGAGAGTGCGGTCATGGCGGAGACGCCGCGTAAAAAATTGCGGCGGTCAAGAGGGATTTCAGACATAAGCTTCATTATATGGCGATGCGGCGCGCGGCCGCGACGCGGTACAACTCCGATCCAGGTTCATCGCGGCCGACTGTTGCGCGGTAGGATCTCGAAGCCTCCGCGGTGGATACATCGCTCGTGAGCGTAAAGCCGCGCGGCCCGAGATAGTCCGCCAGCGCCGCGGGGTCGAAGCCGAATAGGAACGGCTCGCCAGTCGAACGCACCGACGACTTCCATCGCCGCGCTTCGCGGAACGCGGCCGAACCATCCAGCGCGTCCTTGTGTACATAGGTGAAAATCAACTCGCTGCCTCCGGCCAGAATGCACGCCAGCATGCGGAAGTTCTGGTCCACCGCGGCGGACGTCAGGTAACTCACCACGCCTTCCCACAAAGCTACGGTGCGAGTTCCCGTGTCGAAACCCGCTTGCCGTAGCGTGTTTTCCAGGTCGTCCGTTTCGAAATCGACCGGCACGAAATGCACGTTGCCGGGCAACTTGCCGAGCCGCGCCTCGAGACGCTCGCGTTTAGCCCGCTGCGTGGCCGGATGATCCACTTCGAACACCGGCACGGCGCGCAGTTCGTCCAGACGATAGGGTCGGCTATCGAAACCCGCTCCCAGCAGCAACGCTTGACGGGCGCCATGGCGGACGGCTTGCTGTGTGAGATCGTCAATGAGCCGCGTGCGCACCACCGCCGAACTGCGCGTACGGGGCCATCCCAGATCGAGGAACCAGGTTGTCAACCGGCCTGCCAGGGGCAGATGCGCGAACGCCGCCAGCGCTTTCAATCGCCCGGTGAGCAGCGCCGCGGCATACGGATCTTCAAATAACCTATGCTTGGCCGGCCCGCCGGTCTCCACGGCGCGAAACAACGCCATGTATTCGGCGGTGCGGCTGGGCCGGTCTCCGCCGCGAAATCGCTCGGCCTCAGGCATTCCGGCCCCAGCATATCACGCAGTCCCGCGCGGGCGGTTCCGGCTATAATCGGGTGCATGTGCCATAGTCAGTTTCAACATCTCGCCCAATTGGCGGTCCCGCTGATGTTCTTTGCCGCGATGATCGCCGTAGCGGCTGAACCTACCCCGCCGGTCGCGCCTGTCGAAGACCATCGCGAAGTCCGCCAGGGCGCGGTCGTCGTCGACAATTATTACTGGCTGCGCGAGAAATCCAATCCCAAGGTGGTCGCGTACCTGGAAGCCGAGAACGCATATACGAAAGAAATGACCGCGAACCTCGCGCCGTTCCAGGACGCCCTTTACAAAGAGATGCTGGGCCGCCTGAAGCAGACGGATCTTTCCGTGCCCGTGCGCCGCGGCGATTCCTTCTATTACTCGCGTACCGAAGAAGGCAAACAATATCCCATTCAATGCCGCCGTAAAGGCACGATGGAAGCGCCGGAAGAAATCCTGCTGGATTTGAATGAGCTGGCGAAGTCGCATAAGTTCGTGGGGCTGGGTGCGTTCGTAGTTAGCGACGACCAGAACATGCTCGCCTATACCATCGATTACACGGGCTTCAGACAATATACGCTGCAAGTGAAGAATCTGCGCACGGGCGAGACTCTGCCGGATACGGCCGAGCGCGTGGATTCCGTCGTTTGGGCGGCCGACAACAAGACGCTGTTTCTGACTACCGAGGACGAGGTGACCAAGCGGTCCGATAAGCTGTGGCGGCATGTGCTGGGCGGTGCGGCGCTCGATCCGCTGTACGACGAAAAGGACGAGTTGTACGACCTCAGTCTGCAGAAAACACGGGACAAGCAATATGTTCTGGTGGAAATAGCGAGCAAGGATACCACCGAGGTCCGCTGGCTGCGCGCCGCCGATCCCACGGGCCAGTTCTCCGTCTTTCTGCCGCGCGCGAAGAAGCATCGTTACTATGTGGACCATCGCGGGGATCTGTTCTATATCCGCACCAATAAGGACGGCCGTAACTTCGCCATTATGACGGCGCCCGAAAGCGATCCATCGCCCGCAAACTGGAAGGTGTTCATCGCGCAGCAGGACGATGTGCTCATCGAGCATCTGGACCTGTTTCAGGATTTCGCGGTTTGTGTGGAACGGGCGCACGCGCTCGATCGCCTACGCGTCTACGACTTTCACACCGCGAAGTGGACGGCCGTGCCGTTCCCCGAGCCGGTGTATGCCGCATCGCCCGGCGGCACACCTGAGTTCACCTCGACGACTTACCGTTATAACTACCAAAGTTTCATCACGCCTCCCAGCGTGTTCGACTACGACGTGCGGAGCGGCCAATCCGCTCTGCTGAAGCGGCAGGAAGTGTTAGGCGGTTACGATCCCAGTCAGTATGTTTCCGAACGCCTGTGGGCCACCGCGCGCGACGGTGTGAAAGTGCCGGTTTCGATCGTATACAAGAAGGGTTTCGTGCGCGACGGCCACGCGCCGCTGTTTCTCTACGGCTATGGCTCGTACGGTTTTGGCACAACGGCCACCTTTTCCGCGAGTCGCTTGAGCCTGCTCGACCGCGGGATGGCTTACGCCATCGCGCATATCCGCGGTGGCAACGAGATGGGTGAGAAGTGGCGCGAGGACGGCATGTTGATGAAGAAGAAAAACACCTTCTGGGATTTCATCGATTGCGCCGAGTATCTGATCGCGCAGAAGTGGACTTCCAAGGAACGATTAGTCATCGAGGGTGGCAGCGCCGGCGGCCTGTTGATGGGTGCGGTAGTCAACATGCGTCCGGACCTATTTCACGCCGTGCACCTGGCCGTGCCATTTGTGGATGTGATGAATACCATGATGGACGCGTCGCTGCCGCTGACCGTCGGCGAGTATCTGGAATGGGGCAATCCCAACGAGAAAGAGGCGTACGATTACATGAAAACGTACAGCCCTTACGATAACCTGGAAAAGCGCGCGTATCCGGCGATGTTAGTAACGACCAGCTTCAACGATAGCCAGGTGATGTACTGGGAGCCGTCTAAGTATGTCGCGCGGCTGCGGACGCTCAAGACCAACGATACACCGCTTCTGCTGAAGATCAAGATGGAGCCGGCCGGGCATGGCGGCGCGTCGGGCAGGTATGACCGCATGAAGGATCAGGCGTTCGAGTACGCCTGGCTGCTGACACAGGTGGGAATCAGTAAGTGAGCCATGCGTCTTAGGGGCGCGTACGCCGCCGCTATAGCGATCGCGCTGGTGTTGGCTCTGCTGATTCTGTGGCCACGGAAACCGGCAGTGTCATCGGTGCTGCCAAGTCATATAGCCATGCCGCGAGGGATTGGGCCGCGATGGGCTTATCCGGACCCAGTTAGAACTCCAGGAGCCATAAATCCGGACATTACCCAGGCGAACATCGGAGAGACTATCTGTAACCCTGACTGGAGCACGCGCAGTATTCGCCCGCCGGAATCTTACATCCGGAAGTTGAAAGAAGAACAGATCCGGGATTGGAGGTTGCCCGGAGGCCTGAGTGACTACGAAGAAGATCATTTCATCAGCCTGGAGTTAGGCGGCAGCCCGACCGATCCGCGCAACCTTTGGCCTGAACCTTACAGTGCGGAAGCGGGCGCCAGGGAGAAGGATGTGGTGGAGCGCTATCTTCACAAACAAGTTTGTCGCGGCGCGATGACCTTGGCGGAGGCGCAGGAGGCTATCGTGACGGACTGGTACAGCGTGTACTTACAGATTCATCGTTAGCGTGGCTAAAATCCGTACCGCTGCTGCAACACCGGATATAACGCAGCGAAATACGCTTCGGCGCCCGTGGGGTTCGGATGGCCCGCCGACGCCCGGAAACATATCTCCCGCTGCACCAGGTCCGGCTCGTCGAGCTGGCACGAAGTGTGCCGGGCGGCAATCACCTCGTCCTGCGGAGAAAGATCGGCGCTCACCGCAAAAATCCATGGCGTGGAAGCGAAGGCTGAGTTCACTTCCTGAAAGCCCGGCGATACGAAAACGATCCGGTTAGTCGCCAGTTGCTTATTCGCGTCCGCCACCGCCTGGTGCATCGCCACCGTAGACTTTTGCCAAAAAAGTAAACTGTTACTCACGATCTTGGTAATCGGATTTACTGGGGCAAGAAACGACGACAGGCTAACGTCAAACAGGGGCAACAGAGTGGGAATTTGCAGCGGGTCGCTCTTGGTGCTCAGTATCGGGTAGTAACCCATCACCACGATCTGGGTTGCCGGTCCTATGAAGCGGCCAGCCACTTTTAGCAATAAAGTCAACAGGTCGTCGTGGCAAGCGCGCTGGATGGTATCCGCCAGTTCGGTCTGGTCTGTCAGTGGACTGAGAATATACTCGACGCTGACATCGTTGATGCCTCCGTTCAGGACGATCAAGTCCACGTCGGCCGGGTCGCCCGGAACCTGATCGCACTGTTCGAGAATAGTCGGATAGGCGGTGGGTACCTCGCCATCGACGGGCGGAATATTTTGCGTGGCGCCCACGCCGATGACAGCGCCGGAGTGGGCGGTCACCGTCTTATAAGCGTTCTGCGCGGGGTGATATTGATTCACCCAGGCGACGAGTTTCGTGCTGAATTTATGCTGGTCGAGGAGGCCTTGGCCCCAAACGATGGAATCGCCTAGAAAGGCGATTTGAAAATGTCCTTGTGACATATGGGATTATTATACTCGCGGCGGCAGCCTATGAGGCAACCAAGAGTGATGAAAACCAAATGCGGGGCGGGCAATCTTGCCCGCAGCCGGCTTTTCAGCCGGCTAGCCCTGCCCTTTACCCGTAATAACTTCGGGACAAATGTCATTCGGCATCATCGGAATCCCGCAGTTCGAATCCTTCACACATGAGTAGAAGTTGCGAAAAGCCTTTCCACATCAGTTGGTGACCGGGTTCGGGATCGTTCTTGCGGCCCAGGTAGCCGCCGACGCGGGCGACGAGGCGCACTGTATCACGCAAGGTTGAAGGCTGTGCGAGCTTTTTTTTTCGCGTAGGCGCGGAGAACCTGCAGCTCGATATCGGAGAACAGAACTTCGGGCGGCAATTGTGGTGTCTCCCGCCCCAACAGTGTCATCAGCATGATGCGCCAGGCAATGACGAGATTGATCGCGATAGCTCGGCGAATGCGCTCAGCGGTCTCATGCGCGATCTGCTCGACGCCGCAACCAGATTTGAGTACTCGATGAAAGTCTTCAATCCGCCACCGCAGACAGTACCAGCGTAGGCAGGCAACGGCATCTTCCGCCGAGCGAAGGTTGACCGTCGTCAGCAGGAACCACTCCACGGGTGCGATTCCTTCCGGCGGCGACGATTCCACTGCATGAATAATCCAGATGTCGATGGGATCTTTGCCGGAATAATACTTGGAGGGACGGAGTTGAATCCGTTGGTAACGCACTTCCAACTCGGCCTGACGGCTGGGCCTTTTCGCTTTCGCCTTTTTCTTGCTGAGTTTGGGCCGGGCGCTTTGGCGTGGAACGTGGATCTGTACTTTGGTCTGCAAGGGAGCCTGACGAACGGCCTCGAAAAGCTTATAAGGTTCATCCATGATCACCCGGTTGTGATTGGCACGCACTAAGAGATCCACTCCAGGGGTGCGGCGTTGTTCCTCGAACAACTCGAAGAAATCGGCTTCCCGGTCACACACGTTGATCAGTCGTGTCTGGGGCATCTGCGCAGCCACCTCCAGGGTGTCGCGCAAACCCTCGATCCAGCGGAAGGTGTCTTTTTCCTCGATCGGGATGGTGTAGCTCAAACGCTTGTCGTCGGGCGATTTCAATTCCGGCGCTACGCACTGCGCGCGCAACACGCCCAACGGCAGTCCGTTGGGCGCCACCGCCAGGGTGGTGTGCAGATGTAGTCCTCGACTCTGCGCCGCTGTTTGATTGGTTCCGATCACCCCCAGACCGGGACACTGCGCCAGACTGGAGTAATCCAGATCGCTGCCGTCCTGAATACACAGCACCGTGCGTTGGCCTTTCATGCGCTGAATGGTACGTTGCCGATGCGGCTGCAAAATGTGCGGCATGCTCACGGCCTCATAGTCGGGATGATCGATGAACCGATAATAGGCCTTGACTGCCGGCCAATCTCCTTCCGCCACGCCCGTGAAGGCACTGCCCGGTTTGTCTGCCTTCGATTGCGCAATATTCACGAGTCGCTCACTCAATCGCTGGTCACCCAATGGCGCACCCCCGAATTCCTGCTTCGCCCAATGGTTACCCTCCATGCCATCGGCTGGCCCCAGTTGCCCTAAGCCCGCCCCCGCTGGTAAACCCAAGCGAGTACGGAAATCTTTCTCCAACGGATAGACGTATATGTCCTTGATCGTTTCCTCGCACTTGGTGAAACGGTCCTGCCGGCCTCGCCCTTGGGTTTGTCCCACTAGCATCCAGTTCGCCGCCCGATAGCAGGCGCCGGAAAAACGGGAGGTGTCGACGAAACTCTCCACCAGCCAGGGACGGTAATTGTAGCGCTGTGCGAAATCCTCCACCAGCCGATCCAAACTCATACTCAAAAGCCGCGAGGCCAAGTTACGGCACTCCACTGAGGGTCGGATCAGAAACCGGCTCAAGCATACGACCTGGTGCAAATGTGCGCGTCGTTGTTCCGCGTCCCAACCGATCCAACGGTCTCGCGCGCCTAATTGCAGTGCCGGCGCCGCAAAGCCGAACGCTCCCAGCCAGCCGTGCTCGGAACCAACCAAGTAACGAATCTGCCGTCCAACCAATGGTCCAGCTTCCTGCGGATGTTCCCGGATCATCAGTTCGTTCCAGGTCCGCATCTGGCCTTCCTGCTTGACCAGGATCAACTCTAGTCCGCTCAGCAGGCCTACCTCGTCTGGCACGGCTCTTGGTTCCGGGACCGGTTCGGGCAACCGTCGCGGAGTGGGATGGGCCTTTTGAATCTCTGGCGGCGGGAGTTGGAACCAGCCCTTAGCCTCCAGTTCGCGCAGTGCTTTCAGGCAACCCGCGCGCTGGTTTTGTCCACGCGGGTCTTGAAACCCAAACTCCTCGCAAAGGAAATCCGCCAACTCGGTCCGCGAAAAAAACTCATCCATCTGCAATAGTTGGCTAACATACTCGATGGTCTCTGGCCGCGACAGCATGCGTTTGATCTGATTCTGCAGGTCCACGCGGTCATTATGAACGAGACAAACCTATTTGTCCAGTAATAAGTTACGGGTAAAGGGCAGGGCTAGCCGCCTGAAAGGCGGCGGCCACGATTGGCCGCCCCACGGTGCGTTTTCGAGGCTGCCCCACGATAGATCAGGACGCCGAGAACGTTTGTCAGTAAGACTACAGCGCTGATCTTGGCGGCATACTGCGTACGGCTCACGACATCGATGATTGGATACACGGTGATGGCGACGGCAATCACGCTGGAAACCAATCCAGCGGCGGCGGCGATGCGCACCCACGCCGGCAGCGACTTACGGAGCGCCGCGCGCCCCACTAGTGGCAGCGCGAATAGACCGACATAGGCCAGCGCGTAATGCGCGATCGAGGCGTTGGTTAGTAACTGGCTGGCTTCCTGTTCGCGCACGCCCAGCATGCTTAGCAGGATCAGCGCCATCACGACACCGGATACAAACAGAATCGAGTTCACCGGTGTACCGCGGCGCGCATCGAGGCGTGCGAACCAGGCGGGAGCCAGATGGTCCCAACCGGCGGCCATGGGCAGGCGGGTCAGGCCGGTGAAGATCAGGCTGGTGGCCGCGATCTCGCGCGCTACCACCAACCCGATGGCGAACGGCGCGGCCCACGAGCCCGCGCCCGTGCTGCCGAGTGCGGCGCGCATGGCTTGCGGAATCGGCCCGATCACATTGATAGGCTGGCCGCCCACGAATGCCAGCACCGAACTGGTGCCCAGAATGAACATCAGGCAGATGGCCGGCGCGGAGATGGCCACGGACTGTCCGATGGTGCGCGCGGCGTTGCGGCTCTCGCCCGCCAGGATAGCCACATATTCGAAGCCACTGAGTGCGCCCACGGTCATCTGGCCGAAGATGGCCAAACTGAACCAATCGAGCTTAGGCGGCGCCCATGGCAGTTCATAGCGCGCCGCGGGCCGCACGGGAGCCCACAACGGCAACGTCAACAGAATCGCGTAGGCTAACATGATCGCCACGCTGCCGATGTTATGCAGCCACTTACTCACATTCAATCCGCGCGCGGCCGCCCAGGCTATGGCCGCCATTAAAGAGCCGGTCACTAGCAAAGTAGCCAACTTACTCGCCGGCAGCCACGCCGCGGACGGACCGAACATAAACGCTAAGTCCGTAGGAATTCCGAAGAGAATTGCGGCGCCCACCACCACCGCATATACCCACAAATTCCATGCAGTGAGAAAGCCGGCCATTTCGCCGAAGCCCAGCTTGGCCCATTGATAGAGGCCGCCTTCGAGCGGCATCATGTGATTCAGATAAATAACCACGGCCGCGAGCGGCACATAGAACAGCGCCATGGCTCCGACCCAGAACGCGACGTGCGCGCGACCTAGCTTCGCCGCGATCCCCACCCACGAGGAACCGACCACGCACAGCACTTGTGCCAGCACCAGATCGCCGAGGCCCAGTTGCTTGCGCAGTCCGGCGGATTCTTCGGTGGCGCCCGCCGCGTCGCTCATGCCAGGACCAGCCGCCGGAAGATTTCATCGAGCGCGGCTTCCGGACGATCGCACATGCCGCTGTGCACGGGCGATACCTGAATCATGGTGCTGCGCGGTGACGCCAGCCATTGGAAGCGTTCACGGCGCGATAGCTTTGCAATGGGGCCGGCGTCCGGATCGCCCGCGCAGATTCTAGGATATGCTTCCAGATGGCGGCGGATGGTTTCCGTATCGAGCGACGGCCACCACGTGCGCCAGCGGGGTTCGTCGATATGCACGCGGCAATCGAGGAAGGCCTGTTCGGGGCAATGTAACACCACGCCTGCGTTGACAAACTCTTCGCGCTCCACCGATGGAACCACGCGCAGAATGCAATAGTCATACGAGAGCGTTGCGCGCACGGAGGGCCTCCTCGACGAACAATGGCGCAGCATTCAGGCGCGCCTCCAGATACTGGACATAACCTGCTCGCTTGGCTGCCGGTGTGGCGGCGTTGGTTTCCGGCAACAGCCAGGCGTCCGGAACGTCTGCCAGTACCTCTTCGAACAATGGCGTACTCAAGCGCGTGCGCAGCGGAAGGTCGACAGCCTCGATGCGCTCGGCGCGTGGCAGCAGCACATGGTCACGGATGGCCGGGAATCGGGATTGCGCGCTAGCCGTAGGATCCTGCCAGTTGTGATGAAAGTACAGCGCCGCGCCGTGATCGATAAAGTAGAGTGACTTATGCCAGCAAAGTAAGTTGGGGTTACGCGCGGTGCGGTCCACGTTGGTCACGAACGCGTCGAACCACACGGCAGTTGACGCCAGTTCGGGTACGGCGCCGTCGCCCGCGGCGGGGTCGAACATCACGGATCCCGGCAGAAAATCCATACCCAGGTTGATGCCTACGCTGGCGGCCAGCAGCGCACGAATTTCGGCGTCAGGCTCGTTGCGGCCTAGCGATGCGTCGACATTCACGAGCACCAGTTCGGGCACATTCAGACCCAGCGCGCGGCCGATGCCGGCGGCGATAATTTCCGCCACCAGCGCCAGCGGCCCTTGTCCCGCGCCGGTGAATTTCAGGACGTAGAGGCCAAAGTCGTCGGCTTCCACCAGCGCGGGCAGAGAGCCGCCTTCGCGCAGTGGAGTGACATAACGCGTGGCTTGGACGGTGCGCAGCATGGATTTCACGAGTGTAGCAGGGCGCGCCTTGAATGCCGTGGCTGGTGGTTAGTGGCTGGTGGCTGGTGGTTGTGTCGACCTCGGGCGCGCGCACCATTTGCTAGAATCGCTGGTCATGAAACACATTCTGTTCATGCTGGTATTGCTCGTGACCGCGGTCCCGGTGTTCGGCCAGGGCGCGCCGGAACGGGCTGGCGCCGATCAGCCCTATGCCGTCGAGTATTATTACAAGGTCCAGTGGGGGCATCAACAGGAATTCCTGCAGCTCTTTCTGAAGAACCACTACCCGCTGCTGCGGAAGATTGTCGAAAGCGGACGCATGCTTTCGGTGAAGATCGAGCAACCCGCCAATCACATGACCGAGGACGCGCGCTGGGATTATCGCGTCACCATACGATTCAAGGATTCCACTGTGGCGACTACCGCTAATCCCGGTGAAGACCGCCTCATCAAGCAACTCTGGCCCGATCAACAGACTTACACGCGAGAAGAGCAGCGCCGATTTGAAATCCTGTTAGCGCATTGGGACCTCCCGGTGACCGATGTTACGCCTCGTTAGAACATGCCTCGTGGTCGCGGCTGCGGGTGGGCTCTGCGCGTCGCCTCCGCAGCGCGTGATTGCCGTGGACTATGCGCATGTCCGTGGACCGCACAGCACCGTCTGGCAGGAGTGCATCGGCGCGGGCCGAGCTAACGAAGGGCTGCGCGCCGATTGGCAGGAACAACTCGCCCAAGTCCGCAAGGAACTCGGCTTCCGCTACATTCGCATGCACGGCCTTCTGCACGACGACATGGGCGTGTATAAGGAAGACGCCGCCGGTAATTCGCACTATAACTGGCAGTATGTCGACCAGTTATACGACTACTTACTGCGCATCGGGATGAAGCCGTTCGTCGAGCTGGCCTTCATGCCGCGCGATCTGGCCAGCGGCAGCCAGACGGTCTTCTGGTGGCATGGGAACGTGACACCGCCCAAGTCGTATGACAAATGGGGCGCGCTCGTCGCTAATTTAGTGCGACATTTTCGCGAGCGCTATGGCGATGCCGAAGTAAAGACCTGGTATTTCGAAGTCTGGAACGAGCCGGATATTCATCCCTTTTGGAGCGCCGATCTGGCGGAGTATTTGAAGCTGTATAAGTCGGCGGCCGAGGCGGTAAAGCGTGTTTCGAAGGAGTATCGCGTGGGCGGCCCAGCTTCTGCCATGCCATACCAATTCGAGACGGCACTGGTGAGCTACTGCGCGGCCAATCACGTTCCGCTCGATTTCGTCTCCACGCACGCCTACGGCGTGAAACAGGGCTTCTTCGATGCTACAGGGACGCGTGGCACGGTGCTCGATACCGACCGCACGGCAGTGCGCGCGCGCATGGTGCATTCGCGCGAGCTGATCCGCAAATCCGCGCTGCCGGATCTGCCGCTGCATTTCACCGAATGGAGCTCGGCATATACTCCGACAGACTATATGCACGATCAGTATCATCAGGCGGCGTTTATCCTTGATAAGGTCAAAGGCGCGCAAGAGTCCGTCGATTCGATGTCTTATTGGGTATTCACCGACATCTTTGAAGAAAACGGCCCGCGCATGACGCCCTTTCACGGTGGGTTCGGGCTATTGAACTACCAGGGAATTCGCAAGCCGGCTTACCTTGCATTTCAATTTATGAACCGGCTAGGACCGGAAGAGCTGCTCAATTCGGACGATTCGTCCTGGGTATGTCGCGACGCGCATGGCGGCGTGCAGGCGCTGCTGTGGGATTACACGCCGACCGCGCCTCCGGACGGCGTGAACGACCAGGTGTTCTACAAGCAGGAGCAACCGGCGCGTGCGGCCGGCCCCGTTTCTGTGCGCATTCGCGGCTTGCCGCCGGCGACTTACCTGCTGCAGGTTTATCAGACGGGTTATCGCGTGAACGACGCTTATACCACATATCTCGATATCGGCGCACCCGATCAACTTACACGGGCGCAAGCGGACGCGCTCCACAGCAGCGCAAGTGGCGCACCGATCGAGCAGCGCGTGGTAAAGTACTCGGACGGGTCATTCATCAAGGACATTCCTCTTCGCGAGAACGACGTCGTCCTGGTGGTGTTGCGCAAGCTGTGAGTTGACACGGCCTTCCGATTCGTGTCATACTTCCATCGATAGACGATGGGAAAAGCCGAAGCTCCCGAACTGCTCCCCGGCACGCTCGATTTGCTGATTCTGCGGGCTCTGATCGCCGGACCGATGCACGGCTACGGGATCGCGCAGCGTCTCCGCCTGGTCTCCGAGAATGTGCTCCAAGTTGGCGAGAGCTCGCTGTACCCCGCGCTGCAGCGCCTGCTGCTGAATGGTTGGGTGAAGGCGGAGTGGGGCGCATCCGAGAACCACCGGCGCGCGCGATTTTATACGCTGACCGCCGCGGGCCGCAAACGGCTCGCCTCCGAACGAGCCGAGTTCGCACGCGTAGTGGGAGCCATCGAAAAAGTGTTGAACATGGCATGAATCCAGCCGCTCACTTACCGCGTGCGTGGCGCCACTTAGTCTGCCGATGGCGCCGCACACAGCTTGACCGGGACCTGGCCGAGGAACTTGATTTCCATCTTAGGTTGAAACAGCAGCACGTTGGTAAGTTGAGCTATCTCGAAATGGGCAACATGACGATTGCCGCCGAGGAGTGCCGCGATATGTGGAGCTTTCTAAGATTCGAACGATTGCTGCAAGACATCCGTTACGCCTTCCGTATGTTCCGGCGGACGCCCGGCTTCACGGCTATCGCCATTCTATCGCTGGCGGTGGGCATCGGCGGCAATGCGGCCATGTTCACGCTGGTGAATACGTTGCTGGTTCGTCCGTTGCCGTACCGCCAGCCTGACCGCCTGGTGCGCATCACGGGAATCTTTCCGCGGGCCGCCGTGCCTTTCTTTCAACAGCGGGATCGCACCCTGGAGATCGCCGCCGTCAGTCCCGGCTCGGAATACAACTTGACGGGAGACGGCGAACCGATTCGCATCGTGGGCAGCGCGGCGACGGCGAACGCATTCTCCGTGCTGAGCGCGGCGGTGTCCCGCGGACGTAGTTTCGAACCGGGGGAAGATTCTCCGGGTCGCGACGCCGTGGTCATCCTGAGCGATTCTCTCTGGCGCACAAAATTTGGCGGCGACCCCGCGGCTATCGGACGCGTGATTGCGCTGAGCGGCATGCATCGGCAGATCGTCGGCGTCATGCCGCCGGCCTTCAGTTATCCGTCGGCGCAGATACAGGCATGGGTGCCAATGCGCCTCGACTCATCCAATTTTCTGGAATACTGGGCCGGGGAATTCGTGCCGCTGGTGGGGCGGTTGCACGCGGGAGTCACGATGGCGGCGGCCCAACGTGAGATCCAGCCGCTGATCGATGAGTTTCGCAAGACGTTCCCGTACCCCATGGCGCGCGATTGGAATCGCGATTCCACCGCCATCCCGCTGCAGCGCGATCTGACCGGCGATATCCGCGGCAAGCTGATCGTCCTGCTTTGTTCAGTGGGGCTCGTGCTACTGATTGCGTGCGCCAACGTCGCCAGCTTGCTGCTTTCGCGCGCCACCACCCGACGCAAGGAAATGGCGCTGCGGGTCGCGGTGGGCGCACAACGCTCGCGCATCGTCCGTCAACTTCTGACCGAAAGCGTGGTGCTGGCGATGGCCGGCGCGGTGCTCGGCATTCTCATCGGCACGGGCGCGCTGTCCATTTTCAAATCGCTGCTTCCGGCTTCTACGCCGGGGTTGGCGCAGGCCGCCATCGACTGGCCGATTGCGGGGGTGGTCGCTGGCCTGGCGCTCATCACCGGCCTGGTATTCGGTATTGCACCCGCGCTGAGCGCGTCTCAAATCGACTTGGCGCAAGCCATCCGGACCGGCAGCCAGCGCTCCACTGCCGCATTCTGGACGCACCTGCGCGGCGGACTTATCGGCGCGGAAGTCGCACTTACAGTGGTGTTAGTAGTAAGTGCCGGACTGTTGATCAAGAGCTTGTACACGCTTTCGGAAGTGCATCCGGGTTTCGAGGCGCAACAGATCCTCACAGTGCGCATCAGCCCGAATTCGTCGTTCTGCACGCAGCGTCCGGCTTGTATCGCGCTCTACGATCGGCTGCTGGAGGGCGCGCGCGGCGTCTCGGGCGTTGGCGAAGCCGCGATCGCCAGCTCGGTGCCGCTGGATGCGGAACAACCCGACTTACCGGTGGATGTAGAAGACCATCCTAAGTCGGCGGACCATCCTGCGCCTATGTTATGGTCGGGTGCGATAAGTCCAAGTTACATCCGGATGATGCATATTCCACTGCTCGCCGGCCGGGATCTGTCCGCGTCCGACGGTGCTAAAGCCGCGCCGGTTCTGCTGATTTCCGCCGCGACCGCCAAGCACTTCTGGCCCGGCGAGAATCCTGTCGGCAAGCACATCAAGGCCGCCGACGAGCAGCAATGGCGGACGATAGTGGGTGTAGTGGGCGACGTTCGGCAATACAGTTTAAGTAAAGCCATGCCCGACTGGATCGCCGGAGCTATCTACATGCCCTACGCGCAAGCCGTGCGCGAGGATGGGCAGATTCCGCCGGCTATGACGCTGCTGGTGAAAGCGCGGGCTAACGACGACGGTCCCGCGCGCGAGATTCGCGCCTTGGCGCAGGATCAGGATCCCAACGTGCCAATCGGCCAAGTCGAGCCGTTGGAAGAAGTGGTGGCCGGTTCGATCGCGAATTTCCGGGCGACCATTCGCGTGTTTATTAGTTTCGCGGCGGCCGCGATTCTGCTGGCCGCGATTGGGATTTATGGCTTAGTGTCTTACTGGGTGTCGCAACGGACTTATGAGATCGGCTTGCGTGCCGCCATCGGCGCGACACGCGGCCGGATTGTTTCCATGATCCTGGCCCAGGGATTGCGAGTCGCTCTATATGGCATCGCGGCGGGCGTGGCGGTGGCGCTCGCCGTGACGCGGTATCTCGCCAGTCTGCTGTACGGTGTGGGCTCGAGCGATCCTTTGACGTTCGCCGCCGTCACTGCGCTGGTGCTGGCGGTGGCGGTTACGGCGACCGCGTTTCCGGCTTGGCGCGCGTCGCGCATTGACCCGATTAAGTGCTTGCGCGTGGATTGAGGGGGCCTATGAGTCCGCCGCAGGCTGCGAGTTGCTGCGAGCCTGCCTCACAAAACTTATGCTTTCCCGCGCGGCGTATGGGCTACCTTTGATGCGATGACGGCGCACGGGCGTCTTACCCGGATGCATGATGTGTCCTCCGGAACCGCCCGCCGCAGCAGCCGCAGCGGCCGCATCGGCCGTACCGGTTTCCGCCGCCATCCGGCCGAAGTAGTAACGGTCACGGGCACGGAACCCGCTCCCACGTCCGGCGCGAGCACATTGATCTGATCCGGCGCGACCGCTTCGATGTAAGCTGGCAGGCCGCCCATGGTGACACTACGCCGAATCGCGCCGACGTGGTGAAGGTTTTTGGCGGCGGGCGCGGACGTCAATGCGGTGGATCGCTTCGGTTACACGGCTCAGCCGTAGGCCGCAACCGTCGACTTTGGCGACGCCGCTATCGCCAAGCTGCTTCTCGACTCCGGCGCCGATCCGCGCGTGAAGGGCAAAGAAGGCAAGATGGCTTTGGCGCATGCCCGCGATTATCCCGATCTGCGCGCTGCTTTGGCGAATGCCGGCGCGAAGTCAGCCGGCTCGCGAAGCCCAACCCTTAGCCCGCTCGCCACCCGCCAGCCGTTAAACTGGAGGGATGGGGTTTCACCTGAAGGTCAACTACAGTCCCAAGGGCGATCAGGCCGCCGCCATCACGGAACTGGTACGCGGGGTTCGAGACGGCGAGGCGCACCAGGTGCTGTTGGGCGTGACCGGCTCCGGCAAGACCTTCACCATGGCCAAGATCATCGAGGCGATAGGCCGGCCCGCGCTGATCATGGCGCACAATAAAACGCTGGCCGCGCAGCTCTATCACGAATTCAAATCCTACTTTCCGGAAAATGCGGTCGAGTATTTCGTCAGTTACTACGATTACTATCAGCCGGAAGCTTATATTCCGTCGAGCGACGTGTACATCGAAAAAGAAGCCACCATCAACGACGAGCTCGACAAGCTGCGGCTTTCCGCGACCCGTTCGCTGTTCGAGCGCCGCGACTGCGTGATCGTTGCCAGCGTAAGCTGCATCTATGGTCTGGGCTCGCCCGAAGCGTATTACGGCATGCTGCTGATGCTCGAAAAGGGGCAGAAGATCTCGCGCAATCAGATCGTTTCGCGCCTGGTGGACATTCTCTACGACCGCAACGATGTGGACTTCCGCCGCGGCTCGTTCCGCGTGCGCGGGGACGTGATCGAGATTTATCCGACTTACGAAGACTACGCCTACCGCGTCGAAATGTTTGGCGATGAGATCGAAAGTCTGTCGCAGATCGATCCGCTGCTGGGGCAGGTGCGGCAGACTTATCAGCGGCTGCCGATTTATCCCAAGACGCATTACGTGATGTCCGAGGAAACCAAAAACTCGGCCATGGCCAGCATTCTGACCGAGCTCCAATGGTGGCACAAGGAGCTGGAGAAACAGGGCAAGCTCATCGAGGCGCAACGCTTGTGGCAGCGCACCATGTTCGATCTGGAGATGATGAAAGAGATCGGCTATTGCCACGGCATTGAGAATTATTCGCGGCATTTCTCCGGGCGGCTGCCGGGCGAAGCGCCGCCCACGCTGCTCGATTATCTGCCGCACGATTCGCTGATCCTGATCGACGAAAGCCATCAGACCGTCCCGCAACTGCACGGCATGTATCATGGCGACCGCTCTCGCAAAGAGGTGTTGGTGGCGCACGGATTCCGCATGCCCAGCGCGCTCGATAACCGGCCGCTCACGTTCGAAGAGTTTGAACATCGCGTCAACCAGGTGGTGTACGTTTCGGCCACGCCCGGCCCGTACGAACTGACCAAGGCGGCGGGCGTGGTGGTGGAGCAGATCATTCGTCCTACGGGCCTGCTCGATCCCGAAGTTGATATCCGCCCGGTGAAGGGGCAGGTGGACGATCTGCTGGGACAAATCCGGCAGCGCGTGGAAAAAAACCAGCGGGTGTTAGTAACTACACTTACTAAGCGCATGGCCGAGGACTTAGCCGAATATTACTCGGAGGTGGGAGTCCGTTGCCGGTATCTGCATTCCGAAGTGAGCACGCTCGATCGGCTGAAGATACTGCGCGACCTGCGGCGCGGCGAATTCGATGTGTTGATCGGGATCAACCTGCTGCGCGAAGGGTTGGATCTTCCGGAAGTTTCGCTGGTGGCGATTCTGGATGCCGATAAAGAAGGATTCCTGCGATCCAGCGGCTCGCTGATTCAGACCATGGGACGCGCGGCGCGGCATGTGGAAGGGCGCGCGATTTTGTACGCCGACGTGATGACGGACAGCATGCGACAGGCGATCGACGAGACCACGCGACGGCGGCGCGTCCAGCAGGAGTACAACGAACGCAACGGCATCACGCCGCAATCCATCGTCAAGCCGGTGGACATGAGCCTGGTGGCGATCGCCGAAGCCGACTATGTGACGGTGCCGCTCGAATCCGACGATGAGGTCGAGAAGATGACGCAGGAAGAGCGCGACCACTTACTCGGTGAGTTGGAGGAGCGGATGCGGGAGGCTGCCCGCAAGTTCGAGTTTGAGAAAGCGGCGCAGATCAGGGACCGGCTGAAGGCGCTGCGCGCGAGTGCCGTGTCGGTCGCAAGCTAACTAACTAAGTCAGATCTACATCGGAATCCAAACCAATCGATCAACCCATTCCGCCGCCTCACTGGCGTTCCAAATCAGCGCAAGTTCCTCTATCGCAGCGGCGATCGAAATGGCTTCTCGAAGCAGGACGACTCCTGGGCTTTGTGCACGGGCTATATAATGCTTGAAATGCACCGGCATAGTGCGGCGGTCCTGGCTCACCAGAATCCGTCCGGCCTCCGCGGCAATCCGCGGACCTCAGAATCCGCGAGTCCCTCAAGTCCGGCATGGGCCGGCCGTCCGGATGTCAACCGCCGGCTCGGCGCGCCGCAACCCCCGGATGATGCGTCCGTCGAGATCGGCGTCAGCCTGGAATCTGGCTCGCATGACGCGCCCGTTGCAGCTTCGCAATCAACTCCGCGTTCGTCTGCCTTGACTGCTGGTGTTGCGATTCGGCAATGCGCTGGCCTGCGGCGAGGTAGGCATCGATCTCTTTCTGGTTCCCCAAATAGAACGCGAGCGCGCCGTGCACCTGTTCGAGCGTCAGTGCCGGGTACGAATCGACCATACTCTCGGCCGACACCCCCTCGCGAAAGAGATATACGAGTGAATCGAGAGAAACCCGCGTCCCTCCGACCAGGTATTGGCCTTCGATAAGCTTAACGTATTCTACAGACATAGTCGCTCCGAATCCTATGCTCACACACCCAGGCCGTACGGCGCAATGCGGCCGGCCCTCCTGGCCCTAGAAGCCGGCTTACGCCTGGAACATCGAGATACCGGCGATACCGGCCGCGCCCGCTGCCATGCACTCTGCGACGTTCTGCCCAGTCACTCCGCCCAGCGCCAGCACCGGCATCCTCACGGCAGCGGCGGCTGGTCGCAGGCGATCCAGACCCAGCGGCGCGCCGTAAGCGGCTTTTGACGGCGTAAAGAACACCGGCCCGAACACCGCGAAATCCGCCCCTTCACTTTCCGCACGCCGAACGTCATCCACCGAGTGACACGAGACGCCGATCAGAAAGCCGGACGGCACAATATTGCGCCAGACCGGCGGCGCGATGGAACCGGCCGGCAAGTGTACGCCCTGCGCGCCACAGGCCAGGGCCACATCTACGCGCCCATTTATCAGGATTGCGGTTCCATGCGGATTCGGCAGTTCCAAGGCGCGGCGCACCAGTTCCGTAAGCTCACGTGCGGTCAGATCTTTCTCGCGGATCTGGATGCGCTGCACGCCCGCCGCCATGGCGCGCGCAATTGACTTGAGCAACGCATCGCATCCACCCAACGGACCCCGGTCGGTGATGTAATACCGCAGCATTACAGCGGCTCGTAATAACGCTCGCCCGCGCATGCCTTGCACAGCACGCGCCCATCGCGCACCACTTCGCGCTTGAAGTTGATACCCTCGCCGCACTCCGCGCACGCCACGCGCGCCGCCTTATATCCCGGAAACTCTTCGGGGCCGAGATGCACGCGCACCCACTCAGCGGAAAACAGGGCCCCATCGGGCAGTTCGCGATAGGCGCGCATCTGTTGCACGTTTTTGTCGGCGATCTCCGGAAACATTTCTCGGGCGCGCTGTTTGGAGTGCTCCAGCGCCACCACGCGCACGGCGCGATCCGCTTCCAGGTCGCAGAAGGTGGCCGCCACCTTGCCGAAATCGCGGAACTTGAGCGCGCGCTTGCCCAACCGGCATCCGGTGACCACGGGGATCGCGTCGGTGGCGCAGCGGTCGATCTCGATGAAGGTCACCAGGCGCTTGCGGTGCCTGCCCAGCGGGTCGTCGAGTTCCAGCAGTTTGAGCCCGTACAGAGCCATGCGCAGGCCCAGGATTTGTCCGGCGCAGATATGGCCGTGCGCCTCTTCGGCCAGCGCCACGTATTCGTCGAAGGATTTCAGGGGCATCCAAGCACCCGCAAGGCTTGCGGCGGAAACTCCACCAGCCAGTCTTTATTATCCTTCCGCGGCTCGAATTCATGGCGGGCGATTTCGGCCACAATGCCGCCGGCAAATTCCAGGCGCACGGCGCGCGGCATCTCGCAGGCGCGTTCCAGGCGGGCGGACACCTGGTTTGCGGCCGGCTTGGCGCCATCCTGCGGGGCCGCGCGCAATTGGCCCGGTTCCACGCACAGCCAGACCCGATCGCCGCGCAGGCGGCCGGGCAGATAGGGACCGGCCAACTCGAAATTCTCGAGCTTGAGCCGGCTGGTGTTGCGCCCCGGGTCGAGCGCCACGATCTCGGCGGGAAACAGATTGCGGATGCCGAGCAGGCGCGCGGCTTCCACGCTGACGGGTTGGTCGAGAACACTGCGGGGGGGGCCGACTTGCAGGATGCGTCCGGCGTTCAGCAGGAACATGTTGTTGGCCAGTTCGAAGCAGGTGTCCAGATCGCGGCTGGCCAGCAGGACAGGCACGCTGCTTTCGTCGCGGACCATACGCAGGAGTTTATGCCACTCGGCGCGCAATGCCAGATCGAGGCCGCCGGCAGGCTCATCCGCCAGCAGCAGCTTAGGCTCGCCGATCAGCGCACGCGCCACCGTGGCGCGCATGTTATCGACTCCGGAAACTGCATGCGGCCGCTGCGGCGCAGCTTCCTGCAAGTTGAAACGCTCGATGGTCTCGTTGACGCGGCGATGCCGATCCAGGCGGGCGAGGCGCGCCAAGGGAAAGAGCAGGTTGTCGCGCACGCTCATATGCGGGAACAAAGCCCACTGGCGTGCGACATAGCCGCAATGCCGGCGGCGGGGCGGCAGATTGACGCGCGATGCGGCATCGAAGAGGATTTCGTCATCGAGCATGATGCGCCCGGCGGCGGGCGTCAGAAAGCCGGCGATGGCGTCGAGGATCACGGTCTTGCCCGCGCCGGCTGCGCCGAATAAAGCAGTGATTCCGGCGCCGGCCTGGTATTCGATATCTACGCCGTGGGCCGCCATACGGACCTGGATCATGCCGCCACCCGCGGGCGCCATATGTGGAGCGCGATACCTAGAGTCGCCAGAGCCGCGAACGGCGGCGACAGGCCCGTGGCGGCGCCGCGGGCCACGATCAGGGTTGCTCCGAAATCCACAAACGCGCGCACAAAACCCACCAGGATGGCCGTCAACAGGGCACGCCATGCGAGCGGCAGGGTCACGCGAAGGAAGACTCGCCACTCGCCGGCGCCCAAGCTGCGCGCGGCGTTTTCGAAGCCCGGGCCGGGCGCCTCGAGGCCCGCGCGCATCATACGCAGCAAGACGGGCAGCGTGTAGATAGCGGAAACCACGATGGCGGCGCGCCAGCTAAAACGCAGCGGCCAGCGCCTCAACTCGGACAGCAGATAGTAGACCAGCACGGCCGGCGGCAGGAGCAAGGGAAGATCCGCGAAGGCCGCCAACATCTCGCGGGCAGGGAAGTGGCGGTGAGTCAGCAGCCACGCCAAGGGCAACGCTACCAGTGCGGCAAACGCCGTCGCCAGGCCGGCATAACGCAGGCTAAGCCAGAGCGGAGACCAGTCGAGTGGCATGGGCGGGAATCTAATTATACCCGCATGCGGACCACTCCCTGACGGTCGTGGCTCTGAATTACTTCCAGGCGCCCAGCAGCCGCCGCACCAGCACCAATTGACCCAGATGATAAGAGGTGTGATCCGTCACCAGCAGCACTTCACGAAGAACGGTTTGCCCGGTGCCGTGCGGAATGCGTGCGTGCAGGTTGATTTTGGGATTCTTCACCATGCGGCGAAGAGACGTGAGGTCGGCGCGGAACGCTTTCACGCTTTTGTCCCAAGCGGAATCGTCGGGCGGCGCCGGAGTGGGCGGCCAATATCCCGCGGGCCATGGCGGCGAGACGTGCTTGGCCTTGCGGGTGAACTCCAGGATGTCCCACTGAGCGAGGCGCATGTGTTCGAGGATTTCCCATGGTGTGTGCGGCAAACCGCTGGGCCGGACTCCGCGCAAAGCGGCCGGAAGGCCGGCCACCGCGGCGTCGAAATCCAGGTGCGCTCCACCGCCATCGAGCAGGTAGATCAGGTGTTCCCGCAGAGATTGGTCTTGGGTCATGGCTACTTCTATTTTTGGACAACCGGAGTGCGGAAAACAAGTGGACAGCCGTTGGACCGTTGGACGTAAGGTGGCCCGCTGGGACGGCGCCGATGTAGAACGCCAGGATGTATACGCCAAATGCCGCCGCAGTGGCCCAACTGGCGGCGCCGCAGGCAAAGTGCCCGCCCCACAACGCATGCGAAGATGAAAGCATGCGGCGTTTGTTTTCGCTGGTCGTCCTGCTGCCTTTCACGGCGCTAGCGGCCGAGCACTGGATTCGGTTCATTTCGGGACCGCTCGAAATATACAGCAGCGCCGGCTCCAAGGACGGGCGCGAAACGTTGGTGAAATTCGAAGAATTCCGGCATGCTCTGGGGGTGGCGTTAGGTGTAGACGATTTACAGTCGCCGCTGCCCATCCGCGTACTGCTATTCAAGACCGGCGCACCGCAAATGCCCCAGCCAGTGACGCGCGGGCGCGCGCAATATAATATCGTGCTCACCGCCGGCCAAGCCATTCCCAACGAAGTGTTCGCGCAACTCACGCAACTGTTTCTGGACGCCAACACGGCCCGCATGCCCGCACGCCTGGAACGCGGACTGGTGGAATTGTTTTCCACCATTCAGGTGAGCGGCATTCGCATCACGCTGGGCGAGCCCCCCGCGCATCCCGATCTGGATTGGGCGCGCGTGCATCTGATCGCCGTCGATCCCGAATATTATGGCAAGCTGCGCGTGCTTACCTACAACCTGCGCCAGGGCGTGGACGAAGACGCCGCGTTTCGCAATGCGCTCGGCAAATCGCCCGAGCAGATCGAGGTGCAGGCGCAGGCGCACCTGGCGGCCGGACAATTTCAGGTCACGTCGGTTTCGGCCCTGCCCATGAGTCCCACGGATTTTCCGGAGAGGTCCGTGGATGCCGATGCCGCACAGTTAGCCATGGCCGATTTGCTGCTCGGCGACCGGTCGCGCACCATCTACCGCGACCTGATCAACCAGAACCAGCGCGTGCCGGAATCGTGGGAAGGTCTGGGAATGATGGCGCTGGCGGACAAGAAGACCGAGGAAGCGCGTCAGGATTTCGCCGACGCCATGAAAGCCGGCGCGAAGAGCCCGGAGTGTTACATCGAATATGCGCGGCTGGAAACCGACAACGCCAAGGCGCACGCGGCGCTGGAGCAGGCACTGAAGATCGATCCAAAACTGGCGGAGCCGCATTTTATGATGGCGCAGCGCGAGACCGATCCAGCGAAACGCATTCAGCAACTCAATCTGGCGGCCAAGCTGGATGCACGCAACCTGAGTTATTGGGAGGCCTTGGCGCAAGCCTATCTGGACGCGCACAATTATCCGAAAGCGGCGCAAGCCTTCAAGTCCGGCGAACAGGCTGCCGCCACTCCCGGCGATCGCGCGCGCATCGAGCGCAAGCGGCTGGACGTGGAGGCGCAGCGTCTCGATTGGGAAGACGCCGAGAAGAAGCGCAAGATGGACGAAGAGGCGCGCGAAACCGACCGATTAAAGGAGCAGGCGCGCGCTGAGTTGCACGCGCTGGAGGCCAAGGCGAACGGAGGCAAGGCGCCAGACCCAAAGGATGAAAAGGCCATTCCGTGGCAGTCCGGTGCGACGCCTTCCGGCGTGGCGAAGGGCGTGCTGAAACAGGTAGATTGCCTGGGCAAGCGGCTGCGCCTGGTAATCGTAGACGACGATAAGCAGACGGTGAAGCTGCTGGTGGCCGATCCCGCGCAGGTGGCCATCCTGGGGGGCGGGGAAGGGATGAAGCTGAGCTGCGGGGCGCAGGCCGTGCGCCGCGTGAAGATCGAATACTTTCCGAAGCCCAACGCCAGGCTGGCGACCAAGGGCGAAGTGGCCACCATCGAGTTCCAGTGAAATCGAGCCCCTACCGCTGGGTAGTGCTGAGCGTTTTCGTATTGTGCTCGGCCATCAATTACCTGGACCGGCAGACCCTGGCTACCCTCGCGCCGCTGGTACGCGCGGAGTTCCGCCTCTCGAACGCGCAGTATGGGCTGATCGTGGCGGTGTTCTCGATCGCCTACGCGTCGAGCGCGCCGTTCGCCGGATTGCTGATCGATCGCATCGGATTGAATCGCGCGATCGGCATGGCGGTGGGAGTGTGGTCGTGCGCGGGGATTTGTACGGGATTCACGCGCGGGCTGGGCGGACTGCTGGGGTGCCGCGGCGTGCTGGGGATGTCGGAGGCGGCCGGAATTCCTGGCGCGGGCAAGGCCATTCATCGCTATCTGCTGCCGGCGGAGCGCGCGTTGGGGAATGCGTCGAATCAGGCGGGCGTGAGCTTGGGATTGATTTTAGCGCCGCCCTTGGCCACCTTGATCGCCTTGCGCTACGGATGGCGGCAAGCGTTCGTGGCCACCGGCGCCTTGGGATTGCTCTGGATTCCGATGTGGCTGCTCGCCGCGCGGGCCGCGGAACCGGTGGCGGCCGCTGTTCCCGCGGGCGAAGCGGGCACGCATGGTGAGATGCTGCGCTCGCCGCACCTGTGGGTGCTGGTGGCGGCGAACGGGCTGAACATGAGCGTCTATTCGCTGTGGACCAATTGGACGACCTTGTATCTGGTGGCGAAGCATCGCCTGCCATTGGCGGAAGCGAATTGGTATGCGGTGATTCCACCAGTGGCGGCGGCGTTCGGCGGATTCGGCGGCGGATGGCTCTCTCTGCACTGGATGCGCCAGGGCATGCACGCGGTGAGAGCGCGTACACAGGTTTGCCTGGTGGGCGCGGTCGCGGCTACGGCGGCGGTGTTCATTCCATTGGCGCCCTCGCCGGGTTGGACCGCGGCCGGAATTTCGATGAGTATTCTGGGCGTTTCGGCGGTAAGCGTAAACGTATATACGATACCGCTCGATATCTTTGGCGGCGCGCGCGCAGCCTTCGCCATTTCGATGCTAGTGGCATCTTACGGCGCGGTGCAGGCGGTCATCTCACCGGCCATCGGCGCCGTGGTGGATGCCTATGGATATGCGCCCGTGTGCGTGGCGGCATCGGCGATGCCGTTGGCAGCATATGCGGTGCTGCGTGCGAACCTCGTGGCGCTGGCATAGTACCGCTCGCGAGCGAATCGCGGCGCCAAGTTGGCTAGACCGCGATATGATGGTTCCAAATTATGACGAAATCCGTGGGAGGGGCCATCGTTTTGTGTGGCCCGTCCCTTCTAGCTTGCCTGCTAACGGCAGTCCCCGCGCACGCACAAACCGCCATCGAGCACGTCATCCACAGCTTCGGCAATTTCTCGAACGGCGCCAACCCCTACGGCACGCCGACCCGCGACAGCAGCGGCAATCTCTACGGCACCACCTACCAAGGCGGCGCGGCAAACCTGGCGTGGTGTTCAAATGCGGCAGCGCCGGGTATCAGGTGCTGCACAGCTTCAAGGGCGGGACCGACGGCGCCAACCCCTATGCAGGCGTCACACTGGACCCGGCGGGCAACCTGTACGGATCCACTTACCAGGGTGGCACCGCTAACGCTGGAGTGGTATATAAGATCGACCCGTCAGGCCAGGAGACGGTGCTCTACGCGTTTACGGGCGGCGACGATGGAGCCAACCCCTACGCCGGCGTGACCCTGGATTCCGCCGGCAACCTCTACGGGACCACCGTGAATGGCGGTGCGGCGAGCGCGGGCGTGGTCTACCGGGTGACCCCAGCGGGACTGGAGAGCGTGCTGCTCGCTTTCGCTGGTAAGGGCGGCGGAGCCAATCCGTACGGCTCGGTGACCTTCGACGCCGCGGGGAATCTGTACGGGACCACGTATAAGGGCGGCGCGCGCGGCTACGGCGAAATTTACAAGCTGAGCCCTTCCGGCGCGGAGACGCTGCTGTACAGCTTCACGCGCGTACAGGGCGGGGAATCGCAGTCGGGCGTAATTCTAGACGCGGCGGGGAACCTATACGGGACGGTTGAGTATGAGGTGTACAAGGTGGATGCGGCCGGCACTTACACAATGCTGCACCGGTTCGACGGCGAAGGCCCGTAGTTTCCGCGGGCGGGCCTGGCGATGGACGCAGCCGGCAATCTCTATGGCACGGCTGGGGCCGGCGGTCCGGCGGGCGCAGGAGTGGTGTTCAAGATCGACGAGGCGGGCACGTTCAAGGAGCTGTATGGCTTTCCGGGCGGGCCGGCGCACCAAGAGACCACGCCGGGGGTGATTCTGGACGCGGCGGGCACGATCTTTGGAGCGACACCCAACGCCGGCGTGGCGGGGATGGTGTACCAGCTGGAGCCTTCTGGAGAGGAGACAAGCCTGTATACGTTCCCGGGTGCGCCGAGCGGAACAACACCCCGCGGAGGTGTAATCATGGACCCCGAAGGGAACCTCTATGGCACGACGCAGCACGGCGGGCCTGCGAATTCAGGCGTTCTTTACAAGGTCGACGCAACCGGTCACGACACTCCGCTGTACAGTTTTAGCGAAGGCTTCCCAGGCGCCGTGATCGCCCGCGATCCGGCGCGGAATCTGTACGGCACCGCAGTGAGCGGGGCGCCTCCAATGTCCGGCATATTCAGGTTTTCGCCCTCCGCCCAGTACACCGCGCTGTACAACTTCACGGACGGCGCGGGCTCCGAGGGGGTCACGCTCGACTCGGCCGGAAATTTATACGGTGCCGCCAACGGAGGGGCCGCGCCTGACGGTTCGGTTTTCAAGCTTAGCAAGGCCGGCAAGTTTACCGTGCTCCACACCTTCTCGGGCGCGGACGGTAGCGTCCCCAATCCCGAGTTGATCATCGATTCCCAGGGAAGCCTATACGGGACGACGCTCCATGGCGGCTATGGTGCCGGGGTTGTATACAAGATTGACGCCAGCGGCCAGTTTTCAACTCTCTACAGCTTTACGGGCGGGGCGGACGGCGGCGAGCCCTACGCTGGCGTGACCCTCGACGCGGAGGGCAATCTCTACGGGACCACAGCCAGCGGCGTCCCCAACGGGGGGCGGGTGTACGAGCTAAACACGGCCGGACAACTCACGGTGCTCTACAGCTTCACGTACGGGGCCGACGGCGACCTGCCGTTCTCCGGCGTTGTCCGCGACTCGGCGGGCAACCTTTATGGGACGGCCTCAAGCGGCGGCGACCCCGCCTGCTACACGTGGTGCGGCGTGGTGTACAAGCTGGCGCCCTCCGGGGACGAAACTGTGCTGCACAGCTTCACGGGCGGCTCGGACGGCGGGTACCCGTATGCGGGCGTTGTGCTAGCCCCTGCGGGTAATCTCTACGGAACCGCCACTTTCGGGGGCGCCGCCGGGGGCGGCGTGCTGTACGAGATCAAGGTACAGTGAGCCGGGCGCGAGGCATCAGCGCCCGGTCACCTGCGGGTTGAGGGGTCTCAGTTTAGGGACGTCCCAGGCGCGGAGACGGACCACGGTATGGTGGCGCTGAGACCGCTCTGCGGATTCGTGACGATGAAGGTCAGGTCGTCTCCCTCGCTCGAGCCGTATTCCACAGGGCACATGAACGTGTTCTGGGCATTGGGCATGAGAGTAAGCGGGCTGACATCGCTCAGCGGCGATAGCGTGGCTCCGCTGTACATGTCGCTGGTGCTCACCGGAAGGTTTGCGATGATCGATATCGCCGTGTCGGACCAACTGGCGATATAGATCTGGCAGTACGTCGCGTTGCTATATGTGTCCCAGCTGGAGTGCAGGCCGGAGTGGCCGTCGTTCTGTACCTCCAGGTAAGCGGACGAGCATGGCCCGCCCGCGCCGCAGCTCGCGATCACTTGTGGGAGGTTCGGCAAATACCCGAAACCTGAGCCGACAATCGTGACGGGATTCGGGGGTGGTGAGCCGCTGGGCACGCCTGTGTACTGGAGCGATTGGTAGACGACCTGGCTGCACGGGCTGGCTTGACCGGAAAACGCTTCGTAACAGTCCTGCAAGCTGGCCGGGTAGAGGGTCAGGTTATTGGCGTCGACAGGTACGGAGAACTGCGTGGCCACGAAATCGATTTGGGGGGAGCCTGCAGGTGTCGTGCTGCAGCACACCAGGGGCGGCGAAACCGGGCTGGCCGCGTTATCTTCGGCCCAGGTCTGGCCGGGCCAGTCTACGCAGTTACTCCCGGCTCCGCAATCTGCCGTGGCGGCGCTGAGGTAGAGCGGGCCGTTTCCGCTAGGTAGCAGGTTGGGGATTTTCCCGCACACGCTGGCGGGAGGAAGACCGCTGGCCGTGGGAGGCGAAGTCAGGGTGGTCGGGTCGACGAAATCAACCTGCGGAAGATAGGGTCCCATCATTCCTCCACCAGACGTGTACTCCGCTGTGAAAAACGGAACGGCAGACCCTGAGCAGTTGAAGCTGCTGGCGGGTAGAGTGTTTCGGAGGGTCATCATTAGCGGAACGTCCTGGTCGAAGGTGGTCCCCTTGAAAGGGTGTAGGCTGACGACGTTGTAACCGTTGGCGACCCATGCAGAGTACATCCCGCTCACTGTCTCGGGCTGCACGCCGCCCGTCGATATGCCCGTGCTCGCGGATGTTTGCTGAAGAGCTGTCGGTATGTTTGCGCCGGGGACGATCAGCAGGGTCACATAGCCGTTCGTGACTGTAAACGCGGAATCCGCGAGGCTGATAATGGAGACGGCCTTGGCGCCATCTTGGTTAGGCGCAATGCCGTCCGGGTCCAAGTTGTAGTAGTCCAGGGGAAAGGTTGTCGGCTGTTGCTGCCAGAGTGTCAGGCTCCAGTATCTCATGGCCGCGTTGCTGCTTAGCCAGCAGCCAGCGTTGTTCGGAGGTGTGTCCGCGCACGGGGTGCCTGGCGTGTTGGCCGGGAGCTTAAACCGGAGCCGTGCGACGCATCCGTATTCCGGGCTAGCCCCGCACGCGCTGCCGCTGCCCAGGTTCGCCAGATCCGTGGTGGAGAGCGACCCACCGATGTAGCTGTCGTCCGGTCCCGGAGTGCCGTTCCATTGCGGCGATCGCGTCCACGCCACATTGTTTGGGTATTGGGGCGTCGGCGTGCTGCTCGGGTGGCCGTCCGCGTAGGCGGCCTGGGGGGTGATGCTGTTGGCTAAGGTGTGCTGCGTTTGCTGGGTCGGGTCCAGCCAGACCGAGCCGGGGGTGCAGGTGTCTCCCGGCGGGCAGACCGACAGGTCCGACGTGGAAACGACTGCAAGGCAGCCAACCGGGTAATCGCTGCAATTCAAGGGGCCTCCCGTCCAAACCATGGGCTGGTTGTTTATGGGGTTAACCGTCGTGAGGTAGCTCGCGTAGTACGGGCAGCCAGTCGAGGAGTCGCGGATCATGATAAACGGCCCGAAAGGTGTGGCGGTCGCGGGCGCGGGGCAGTCGAGGGTCGTCCCCCACAACCCGCTGCACGTGGCCGCCGGGGACAGGTAGGTTCGGATGACAATGCTCCCGCCCTGGTTCTGGTTGCCATGGCCGGGTGTGTCCACGGCGTGCGCATCGAGCAGGCTATTCACGCCTGGGGCGATGTCAACGCCGCTGCCGTAGTCAAGGTTCGTGTTCCAGTCCATCGAATAATGCCGTTGTGTCGCACCGAGAAGGTGTCCTCTTCGAACGGCGAAACCTTGCACCCGTTCGAAACGTCTGGCACCGTGCCGGGGCTCACCGGCACGGCATAGTATTGCGTGCCATCGTACGGCGGACTGGACCCTCCGCTGACGACAAAGGGGTTGGTCATGCCGCTAACGCCCGGGTCGATATCCTTGTCCGCCAAGTGCTGCGTCGCGGTGTAATGTGCGTCGTCGTCGGTGACCGAAAAATACCGCGCGCTCGGGTATGTGCCCACGATCACGATTTTCGATGGGGCAGTTAGGAAAATTCTCAACGCCGTTGACCCAAATCCACCCGGCGAGGTTGTGCAGGCTGTAATAGAAGGGGAAGTATTGGGAGTTAAGGTCGCCCGCCGCGTTGCCGCCGCCCACGGCTGAGATCGGGATCGCGTAGGGCGACTGGGGCAGAGTCTGGTTTGGGGGCGGCTGCATCAGAAAGCCGCCGTTTTGTTAGATTTTCGTAAGGCAGGATAAAGTTCGTGTAGAAGTTACCGCCGCTCGGAGTCGTCGGCAGCGGCTGCTGGCTTCCGATCGGCGGCGGAGGCAGGCAGGATTGCGACCAGGCCGGGACGGATGGCACGCCGAGCGCCGCCAGCACAACGGTGGCAGCGAGGAACCTCAGCTTAAGCGCAACATAGCTTGAATTTAAGATCATAAGACCTCTTGGTATGTATAGAGCGCTTGCGCGATGTGTATTACAAATGAAAACTTCGTTACTGGCGCCCTTCTGGTGGGCCAGTGTGCGATAGATCACCCTCGCTTGGGTCGCGGCTGGGTCGTCTAGCCGAATTTCGAGGGACCGCGCGCTGTAAAGCACCGGGCGGTAATGTGGCCACGGGCTGTTAAGATGTACCTATGCGCACAATAGCACTTGCACTATCCGTTGCCGGCCTCTGTACGACGATGTGGGCGGCCGAAGAGACAAAGACGAGCGAGCGGCTGGACGACGCCGCGGCGCTGTTCCACGAAGTGATGTCTACACCCGACAAATCTATCCCGCAAGACTTACTCAACAAAAGCCAATGCATCATTCTGGTGCCGGGCTTGAAGAAAGGCGGCTTTGTGGTAGCGGCCAAATACGGCCGCGGCTTTGTCAGTTGCCGTAAGGCGTCGGGCGAGGGATGGGGACCTCCCGGAGCGGTGCGCGTGGAAGGCGGCAGCGTTGGATTACAAATCGGCGTCTCCTCCACCGACCTGGTGTTATTGGTGATGAACGAGCGCGGCATGAAGAAGCTACTCTCGACCAAGTTCACCCTGGGCGGTGACGCGACGGTTGCGGCGGGACCGGTCGGCCGCGACGCTACGGCCCAGACCGACGCCTTGATGACGGCGGAGATTCTCTCGTGGTCGCGGTCGCACGGCGTATTTGCGGGCGTGTCACTGGATGGCTCGACCTTGCGCAGCGACGTGGATGTGAACGCCGAGCTATACAGCCAGCGTTGGGAGAACAAACAGATTCTGACCAGCGGATTGCCAGCGCCCGCGGGTGCGGGAAAGCTCCTGGCGGAATTGAATAAGTACTCTCCGCGCGGCGCTCACTAAGCGTAGGGCGGCCAATCCTGGCCGCAGCCGGTTTTCAGCCGGCTCTTGGACTGTTATCAGGCGGCAAGGGCTTAACACCAACAATAAGTGGTGCTATAATACGGGCGTATGAGAAAGTTTCTCACAGCATTCGCCTTGATAGCTCTCTCCGTCGCGAGCGCGGCTACCTACAATGTATCGCTACTGGAACCCTCCGTCGTACAGGGTAAGGCATTGAAGACCGGCGATTACACGTTGAACGTAAAGGAAAACTCCGTAGTTATCCTGAAGAATAATAAGCCTCAAGTCGAAGTCCCCGTAAAGGTCGTAGACACCAATCGAAAATACGAACACACCCGGGTGCTCTACAATGTGGAAAAAGGCAACTTCGTCATGCAGGAAATCGAATTGGGCGGCACCACCACCAAGCTGCAACTCAACACCGGCGGTCAGCCGAGCGGCGGCGAGTAGTTCCACATCCCATCTGCCCTTTAGCGCGCGATCATTGCGCCAGAACTGCGTCCAGGCGCCGGTACCCGCACTACTGTACCGGCGGCCCCGGGCCAGTTTGGGTCATTAAAAGACATTAAGGTCTTGATATACTGTTTGTGCTACAATGGCGGCATGTTCAAGAAAACTCTCATCTCTTTTGCCTTTGTGGCGATTTCCATCGCCAGCGCCGCGACTTTCAAGGTCACCCTGGTGGATGCCTCCATCGTCAAAGGTACGAACCTGAAAGCCGGCGATTACCAGTTGAACCTGAAAGATAATTCGATCACTCTCGTACACGGTAAGAAACAGGTGGAAGTTCCCGCGAAGGTCGAGAACTCCAGCGAAAAGTATGTCCACACCCGCGTCCTGTACAGTCAGGTCGATGGAAAGCTCACCATCCGGGAGATCCAACTAGGCGGCACGACCACTAAGTTGACCTTCGCAAATGGTGTGCAAACCGGCGGCGGCGAGTAAGTCCAGCTAGGGAATTAGTACCAGACTATCTCTTACTTGTACTCTCCGGTATTGCATCGGAAAACTCTCGGCGTAGTAATACCGGTCCCATTGGTCCTTATAGTGGCGCGATAAGACCTGGCCGGATTGGCCCGTGGTGCCTTCCAGCAATGAATGGTCCCAATCCGCCAGGTCCGCGTCCAGGCGCATGGAAGGTCCCAACTCACCGTTGTATTGCTTCACGGTGGTTGGCGATCCGCTCATGGCCTCGGGACCGATGTCAAACAATCCAGCGACCAGCGGCAAATGCCGGCCAACGGGATTGGCGAGCAGCAGCGGCTCGTACTTGCCGTAAACCCAGCGCGCCGCATTACGGCCCTGCTTGCGCCGGCCGTCGTCGAGGCCTTGCGTGAGGCTGCGCAGAATCGCGTCATCCCAATCGGCGAACCACCCCGGCGGCCTGGTGCGCAGCAGCGTCTCGACTACCGCGGGCGCCATCTGATATTTGTACCTCGCGCCCACCGCCGGCGATGCGCTCTCCGCCACCATCAGCTTGAGCCGCTCATAAGTCAGGTCCGCGATCAGCGGCGCGGCGGCGTCCTTATCCATCTGGCCGTTCCAGCCGCGCAGCAATTCGACTGCGCTCACTAAGTCCCCGTGCTGCGCCTTGTGCCGGTCATAAGCCGCCACAATCGATTGCGCCAGATACTGCGAGAAGCTCGAATACACGTCCTTCTGCACCGTCAGCATATCTTCCGCCCGCCATCCGTTCCTGGCCATCAACAGATTGCGGATCTGCCGCGAACGGTAATACGAAGCGAAATTTCCGTTCACCTGATACGCATAATCCGGTGGAAACGGATTCTGATTCGCGGTCACGATCAGGCCCGCGGCAGGATTGTAAAACGACGGCAACTCGTCGAATGGAATGAAGCCTTGCCATTCGTATTCCCCCGACGATCCGTCCACCGGCACATCGCCCAAATAGCCGTTGCGGATCGGAAGCCGGCCGGTCGCATGATAGCCGATGTTGCCATCCACATCGGCATACACAAAATTCTGCGCCGGCCCCGGAAAGCGCGCCAGCGCGCGCGTGAACTCCTGCCAATTGTCCGCCCGGTTCAGCTCCGGAAACGGGAATTGAAATATGCCCGGCTCGGCGGCTGCCCAACGCAGCGCCAGGTGCTCCTTCGCGTCGTCGATGTAGAGTGGGCCGTGCCGCGTCACCCACAGCGGCATCTCCACCGGACGCGCCCCTTTCACGGGGATGATTTCGCGCTCCTGGCGCGCCTGCTCCCACTGCCCGCGGTAAAGATAGCGCCCCGTATTCGGATCGAAGTTCTCGATGTAAAGATCCTGCACATCGAAATGCAGATTCGTCACGCCCCAGGCGATGCGTTGGTTGTGTCCCACGATCACCGCGGGAGTGCCCGGAAGCGAAACTCCGGACACATCCAAACCCGGCGCGCGGAGATGGACCATGTACCAGATGCCCGGGATTGAATACTCGAGATGCATATCGTTGCACAGAATCGGCTTTCCGGATGCCGTGTGCGCGCCGCTGACGGCCCACGCATTCGAACCCGGCTGCAGTTCGCCTCCGCTGCGCGCCGGAAACAGGAAATTCACTTTGGCGCGATCGCCCGCGGCCAGCATGTCCCGTTTCAGGATTTCGTCTTTCCATGTGGTGGTCAGGTCGCGATACATGTGCAGCCCGATCAAAATCGTATCCACCACGCTCCAGGGCCGCGGGCTGTAGCCGAGCAGCGTAAATTCGACGGGCAAGGTGTGCAGATGCGTACGCAGAAAATGGTTCACGCCGCGCGCGTAGGCTTCCAGCGGCGCGCGATCCTGCGCGGGCAGCGACGCATAAGCGGCCTCCGCCATACGCCGCATGCGCAGCCGGCGCGAATCGCGGTCGAGCTCCAATGCCCCCGGTCCGGCGATCTCCGATAGGTCTCCGGCCGCCAGCCGCCGCAGTCCATCCATCTGGAAAAGCCGGTCCTGCGCTTCCACGTAGCCCTGCGCGAAATAGGCGTCGGCTTCGTTTGCGGCCGAGATGTGCGGTACGCCCAGCGCATCCCGCGCGATGGTCACGCGTGCCGAGACAGGCGCTTGGACCGTGCCTGACGTCTGCGGCAGCACGCGATAGGCAAACCAATACGCCGCGCCGGCCGCCGCCACCAACAGGATCCAGAAGACGATATTGATGTACCGGAAAATACGATGAGGCTTGTGTACTTGGGTCTGGACGGTGGACATAGGCGAATGAAGCCCACTATACTACTTGGCTCAACCGCTTGCTGACGCGCGCGGCTCGGTAACACGCTCTTACCGCGCCCCGGCACGCTCTTACCGACCCGCGACACGCCGTAACCGACCCGCGGCACGCTCTTATCGACCCGCGATACGCCGTTACCGACCCGCGACACGCCGTAACTGAGCCGCGACCGTCAGGGAGCGGTTTCGCCGCTAAAACTGAAAATACACAAACGGAATCGAAGCGTCGATCACCCCAAACGTCTCGATCGAGAAGAACATCAGCGCCAGCGCCGAAGCGTAGGCCAGTACAGGCGCCCTCGGCAAGCGCTCGAACCAATCGAGCTTCTCCTCCGCTATCGCCAGCACCAGCGCAACCGCGATCAACTCCAGGTGCCAGTTGGCCAGCAGCAGATGGCCGGTATCGCCCGCGAACATCTGTTGCAGCACGGCCAGACTCTGCGGCAGATCGGCGGCGCGAAAGAATACCCACCCGACAGTCACCAGCGCGAAAGTCACAACCGCCTTGACGGGATACAGCCAGTTCCAGCGCTCACTCACCGGACGATTCCCGCGCACCATGCGCTCAATACTCAGCAACGCGCCATGATAGCCGCCCCACATGACGAAGTTCCAGCTTGCGCCATGCCACAACCCGCCGAGTAACATCGTCAGCATCAAGTTTCTATAAGTCATCCACCGCCCGCGCCGGTTCCCGCCTAGCGAGATGTACAGATAATCGCGCAGCCAGGTGGAAAGCGAGATATGCCAGCGGCGCCAGAAGTCTGTGATGCTACTTGCCAGGTACGGCCGGCGAAAATTGATGGGAAAATGAAAACCGAACAGCTTTGCCATGCCGATGGCCATATCCGTGTAGCCTGAAAAATCGAAGTAGATTTGCAAGCCGAAGGCCACCACGCCGCTCCAGGCCGTCAGCATTCCCGGATTGGCGGACACATTCTGAAAATAATCGTTAGCTACCTTGGCGAACTGGTCTGCAAACGCCATCTTCTTAGTAAGTCCGAGGGTAAGCAGTAATAGCCCGCGTGAAACGTCATCTGACGAAGGCGGCTGCCAGAAGTGTAGATCGTGAAAGAAATTGCGCGCGCGCACGATGGGTCCCGCCACCAGTTGCGGGAAGAAGCAGATAAAGAGCGCGTAATCGATGGGATTGCGCACGGCCTCTTGCTCGCCGCGATAGACATCCACCACGTAGGACATGCTCTGAAACGTGTGGAAACTGATGCCCAGGGGCAGCACGATATTCAGGAACATCCAGTGCGCGGGCTGGTGCATCAACAAGGCCAGATTGCCGGTCAAAAAGTTGTAATACTTGAAGAAGCCGAGGAATCCCAGGTTCGCGCTCAGGCTGAGAATCAGCACCATCTTTCGCCGCGGCCCCGGCGGAACCTTCTCGAGCCAGATGCCCGCCGTATAATCGACAGCCGTCAAAGTAAGTAGCAACAGAATGAACTTATAATTCCAGCTTCCATAAAAAAAATAACTGGCGGCCAGCAGAATGTACTTACGGAACGCGCGCGGACTCGCATAGAACAACGCCAGCACGACGGCCAGAAACACGAAGAAATGCGTGGTGTTGAACAGCATATGCCTACCTGGCGGCCCTCCCGTCCGGTGGACCCAATATGCGGGCCACTTCATCCGCCAGCATAGCCGAGAACCGTTCCACTCCGTCCCGATTCATGTGCATGGCTTCCTTGAAAAACTCGGGACGCTCCAGGCAGTCGAAGTAATGTTCATTCGCCAGAACCACGTTCGGGCGCGACGCCAAATCCCGAATGGAGCCGCCCTTCTTGGCCACCAGGTTCGCGCGTGGAATGGGGCCTCGTGGCATCCGAAACAGGATGACCTTGGTACGCGAGCCGCGATAGCGGTCCGCAATGCGGCCCAGCCAGGCGCCAAAGAATCTCGCCATGCGCCCATTTTGCGCGGTTGGCGCATAGAGCAGCCAGGCGCGCACCGTACTCTTTTGCACCTCGCTCATGCCCGGCGGATACGTCGCCGTGAGGTTAGACCAATCGATCCGCAGGCCCGTCATGGTGGTGGACGATTCCACGTAGCCGTAGGTCCAGTCGGGCCATCCCTGATGGTTGAGCCGGACGTCGGCGATGCGCTTCCGCGGGTGCGCCAGGAACGCGTGAATGTCGCTCTGCAGCGCGATCCCCTTCAGCAGCGCGCCGCGAAACGCCTCCCATTGAACCGCGGGGCTGTGAAACGATCGCGCGAAGTCGATGGTGTCGCTCAACCGAAGCCTGATAATGCAGTAGTGCAGCGCGCTGATATCGTCGTCCGGCTGGTATAGCCCGTCTTCCATGTCGTAGTTGTCTACGCCGATCACGATCGCGCGATAGCGGCGCGCCGTGGGGTCCAAGTCGCGCAGCAGGTAATACCAGGCGCGCGGATCGCTGCCCGGCACGGCGGCGGTTCGAACGACGTAACCCGTCTGGCCGGGCCGCTCGTCGACGCCTTTCGGCGAATAGAACATGCGGGAATTTCCCAGCGTCACGACCAGATTATCGCCGGCTTGTTTCTGCGCCCGCCTTTCCCGCCACAACATCAATTCAAGAAGGCCTGTGGAAGAGTTTGGTTCGAGTAGGGAGGGGTAAATGTTCGTGCGAAACAGAAGCGCGTCCAGACCGAATAACAGCACGCCGCCGATCAGCAGCGCCAGAGCGGCGCGGCGCGATTTGCGGACCGGTGTGGTTTCAAGAGCGGGCGAAGGTGCAATTGCCATGGGCCACGAAAGCGGACGGATCTTGCGTAATTTTAACATCGTGGGGCAGGCTCGTAGCCTGCGGCGGCCTCGTAGGCCGCCTTGCTGGCAATTAATTCACCGCGGGGGCGGGCCTGAGAGGCCCGCGCAGGCTGAGTGGCGGGGAGCTTGCCGGCATGACCTCACGGGCCGCCAAAGATGATGAAGACCCGGCAGACCACAAAAAACGATGGTCTGCCCCACTGGAGGTTTTTCGACGGCGTTGCCTGGCGCGCCACGCGCGCAACGAGTCGAGGCCGCCACACACACGCGATCTACTCCGGTAAGTAACCTTCCCGCGCGCGAATGCGCGTGTCCTTTTGCCCGTTGAGCACTAACTCAATCTTCCGCCATCCGAATCCCTTCGCCGGCGGCGGCTTGTAAGTGAGCATGTACCCGTGTTGCAGGTCTTCGCAAATATCTTCAAACACCGTTTCCACATCCTTGGGCTTCTTCACGGTATATGGCACGCCGCCGGTGACTTGCGAAATCTCCTTCAGACCCTTGCTCAAAACGGCGCTGGTAACGGCCTCGCCCTCGCCGATGGTATAGATCGGGATGCCCAGCTTCTTCACGCGCGACAAGGCCGCGTTGGAGTTCAACACGCTGGCGTTGTCGTCGCCATCGGTGAAAACGATCATAGCCTTCTTCCCGTTCCGCTTGGCAATCGCGGCGGCCGCTTGCGAGATGGAATCGAACAGGGCGGTCTCACCGGCGGCGCGCGTCCTCAGCACCGCCGTCTTCAGCGCGCTCTTATCATTGGTGAAATCCTGCAACACCTGCAATGACGTGCTGAAACTATAGATCGCGATCGAATCTTCCGCGCGAAACTGCTCGATTAGATGCACCACTGCATTCTTCACGCCGGGTAGGGCGCGGAACATGCTCCCCGTGGTATCGAGCACGATGCCGCACGACAGGTTCGACAGGTTCGATTCGAACGAGACAATGGGTTGCGGCACGCCTTCATCGCGCAGTTCGAAGCTGCTGCCGCTCAGTCCATCCAGGTAGCGGCCTTTATGGTCGAACACGGTGGCATAAACCTCCACCAGGCGCACTTCCGAGCGGAATACGGCGCCGCCCTCCTGTGCCAGCAGCGCGCCTATGGCGGCAAACATCAACGGCAACTTAGCGATGCGAAGTTTCATAGGTTCTTCAGAGCGGATAATAACCTTTCTTCGTCCAGGCTGGAAAAAGCCAACGGCACGGGACGCCAATCCTTAGGATCGGCCATGCGCAGCTTGCGCAGCAGTTCCAGAGCCAGCGGTTCAGCCACCATAGCCAGCGCCTCGGCGGGGATGCCCGCCTGCCCCGCATAATCGATCAGGTACAGCTTCAGCTCCGTTACGCGTTCCGCCATCATCATAGGCAGCATCACGCGCTCGTACTGTTCATAAGGCGCCAGGCGGAGTAAGTGGGAATGGTCGCAGCCATTCAAGTGCGGATGGCTGCCGCCCAGACGCTCCAGGCCGGGAGCGTCCGTATCGGGCAACTTGCGGATCGCGCGCGTAACTTCGGATTCCCATACATCCGTTTTGAAGCGCGCCAGGTAGTCCCCGGCGAGAAAGTAAAGATCGCTGAGTGTCACGGCCTGCCAAATTGTCTTCCAATCGCGCGCGCGCAGTCCGTTCAACAAATCCGCGCGCCGGCTGAGCGATAAGGTGCCCAGGGTCGTGTCGGAAAGCGCGTTGAGCAACTCCGGGTTCTCAGCGGCGCGCGCAATCCATTCCCGCGCCAGGCGGATCTTGAGGCCGAACAACAGCATGTCCCGCTCGGAAATCGCCCGCCAGTCGGTGTTTCGCAGAGAGCCGATTTGCGACGCCAGCACCGCTTCCGAATTCCCGCCGGGTGCTCCTTTGCCCGCCACCCTCCCCACGGCCGCGCTGAATCCGGCAAATCCACCGGACAGGTAACTGCCTTCATCTTCGCTGCTCACTTGTAACTCCGGCGGCTTGCCGAATAAATCCGGGTGTCCAATGGGCTCCAGATCGACGAATTCGTGTTTGCGCAGGAAGAGCGGATCTTCGGAAATCAATAAGTCGTCCGGGCGGAAGTAATAAGCATAGACAATGCCGGTAAGAGCCCACTTTACAGGCGGATTAATCTCCGCCAGCAGATCGCGGCAAAGGCGCTCGATCTCCTTCTTGTCGGCCTTTCGTTTTGCGGTAGCCTTGCCCAGTTTTACAACCAACTCCGCGACCTTCTTCGGTTGATAAGCGGCCAGGTTATCGCGGCGTTTTCCCTTCGTCTTAAGCGTCTTGGGCGCCTCCACCACGGGCAGCAAAGCCGTAGCGCTCTCGATGGTCTTAACCGCTTCAGAGGGATTGCCCTTTCCGTCGATCAGGTTGGCTACTGCATCCTGGATGGCATCCAGCGCCGACAACGGTGTGACTTTTTGTAACTCATAAACGTGCCGGTAGTCCTTATCGCGGTGTGTCACCCAGTCGGTTTCAAAACTGGTCCCATCGATCTGAAAAGCCGCCGTCGCGGCAGGGCCGAAGAGCATGGCGCGCACAGCATCGTCGGGCGGCGCACTGCCGGCGCCCGCCTCGTGAAGCATATGCCGCATCACATCGAGCGATGCCGCGGCGAAATCCGCCTGGCCTGTGGCGCCGCCGAATCGATCGCAAATTTGGCGGAACAATTCCGCCGCCTTCTTCGCGGGCAGCCGCCCCGATTCCTCGTCCAGGCAGAGCAGCCGCGCCAGCGCATGAAACTCACCCCACACCGTGTTCATCTCGAGCACGGGCAGCGATTCGAGCTTCTCCGCCATGGTGAAGAAGCTCGCGAGATCTTCGTAGGCCAACCCCGTGAGGCTGGAGAAGTACGGATACACCGCGTGACTGCGCGGATAGTGATTCGCCAGCAGCAAGGCCGAGGCTTCATCCAGCGGGTCGGACCGGTGTGCATCAATGCGCACTACTGCCAGAAAGTTATCTAACTCGGATTCGGTAGCTTTATACCGCGTGCGCGCCAGGCGCAATAAAATCTCGTCCTCTTCATCGGGCGCCGCGACTTTGGATACCTTCTTCAGCAACTTATTGGTGCGCGCCACCGAATTCACCTGCCCCTTGGCGACCAGCCACACTTCGGGACTGCCAGGAAATACCACGCTGCCATCCGCATCCAGCGGCACTTCCCGCAAGACATCGAAAAACGAAGTCAGCAGGACCTCCTTACCCGCGCCGCGCGCGATTTCCGGCGCCTGGCGATAGAGCTCGTAAAACTTCGCCGTGCGCGAGGCGTTGCGTGTGAAGAATTGCTGGTGCTGCAGGTCGAGCTGCGCCAGCGTTGCGTAGAACGAAAGTAGTTTGCCGCCATCCTTATCGAGCAGCGCCTTGAAAAATGCGCCCGGCTGCGACGGCGATGCGCCCGCCATCTTCTGCCAGATCGGTTCAGCCGCCGGACCTCCCGGCACCGCGGCGTGCGACTGATGCAACGCCAGCGCCGATGAGAACAGATACTCCAGATCGGCATACTTATCGGCCAGGGTCTTCAGGTCGGTGCCGGCCAGCAGGGCATCCGCGGCATCCTTGTCCATGGCGCTCAACCCCACATACAGCTTGGCCATGCGCGCATCCCGCGCCAGTGCGCCCGCGAATCCGCCCGGCGGATCGTCCTTCGGATAGAACGCCTTCTTCCATGTCATGACGCCGAAGAGCACCGGCGCATAATCGTCCTGCAATTCGATCGTGAAATCCTTGCGGGCCTGCAAGGCTTCCTGCATGCCGGCTTCGTCGATTGCCAGCGCGCTGGTGGTCTCCTGCCGTTTGGCTTGTGCCAGCTTCTCGCCGGCATCCAGCGTCACCTGATTCTTGCTGACTCGCAATTTCCAGCCGAGCAGCGAGAGTATCTTTTCCGTCTGGCGCTGCGCCTTCTTATCGCGGAGCGAAACCGTTATTCGTACGTTATCGTGTTCGCGGTCGCCCAGCGCCTCTAACTCCGACACCAATTGGAAGTGATCGCGAATGGTATCGAAGTATGCAGTGGCGGCTTTATCGTTTTGCTGCTTATTCAGCCGCACCGCTTTGGAGTACTCGACAAAGAAACGTTCCGGCGCAGTCTTCGGCTTGCTGTGGGCGATGAAAGCCAGCGCTTCCAAGCCTCCCGGAACCATGGTGTCCTGCGCCGGGTCGGCGCGTTTGGCGGCCGCCAGAGCCATGATCTTCCCGCCAGCCGCCGCCAGAAGCCCTGCACATTTCTGCGCGCTTTCCGCGTCGTTGTCGCGCAGCGCCGTTTCCTGGCAGCGGTCCAGAGCGCGGAGATAATCGGGCGAGGATGGCGATTGCTTCGCGAGCGCCTCCGCCAGGCGCAAATACCAGCGAGCGGCGTCTTTGCCCGAGATGTCCTCCAGTTCGCTCAGCCGCCGCAGCAGCGCGGAATCGTCTAACGACGCGGACTCTCTTAACACGTGCCGGGCGGCGTACACGGTACCCTGCTTTTCCAGAATCTCGGATTTCAGCACGTAGAGCCGCGCGGATTTGGGCGCCGCCTGCAACCCGGCGTCGGCCGCGCGCAGAGCGTCCGGCAATGCGCCTTTGTCGGTGAGCAGGCGAGTCACGCGGAAATGCGCGGCTTCCACCGTGACATCAAGTTCAATCACTTTTCGCCACAACACGAGCGAGTCGTCCGGCCGGTTCAACTCGTCCAGAAACTCGGCGTAGGTTTGACCCACCTTGGCGTCGTTCGGCAGCGCGGCAGTGACCACTCGGATATGCCGCAGGGCCTGCTCGTTTTCCTTATGATCCAGGTAAAGGCGCACCAGCGCGGTGCGGCGATCCAACTGGTTATCAAGCGCGAGCGCGCGCTCCAGCGATTCCGCCTGCGTCTTCCAATCTTTCAGGCGCATGGCCGCATCGGCACGCACAAACCAAAGCGGCGCTTGTTTCGCGTCTTTCTTCAGGCTTTCATCGAGAAACGGCAGGGCGCCCGCGTCATCGCCGCGGCTCAAATGGATACGCGCCAATTCTTCCGGCACGCGTGCGCCATCGGCGCCGTTTTCCCGGGCGCGCAACAGCACCGCCTCAGCTTGCGGAAATTGCTTCGCCACGAAGTGCGCATGTCCCAGTTCAGCCAACAGCGCGGCGTCTTTCGGATTCGCTTCCGCCAAAATCGTCAGCAACTGCGCGGCGGTCGCATGATCGTTGAAGCGCGCGTAGAAATCCGCCCCCAGCCGCAAGGCATCCGGATCGGACGGATTCGTGTGCAGGGCTTGCGCTAACGCATCGCGCATCTGGGCGGCCTGTTGCTCGGTAGGCTTGCCCACGCTTACAATCTGCCGCGCCGTCTCGACGTTTTGCTGCAAGACGGCGTACGCATCCAAATCCGGCAGTTCGAGTCCGGCATGCGCGGCCACGGCGGGAAACTCAACGGCAGTCCCGGAAGCGGGCGTCAGCTTGGCGCGATAAAGAAGAAATCCCCGCACCTCTGTGGGTGCCTGCCATGTGACTTCCCGCCAGGCCGGAGACTCGCTGCCTGCTTCCGGCGTGGCAGGGGCAGTCAATCCGTCCGCCAGCAGCGTGCCGCCCGTGGCCCGGCAGACCTCGCCAAACCAACCGGGATTCGCACCGGCCGGATTCCAATAGCTCAGCCGCACTTTCTGCGCCTGAAAGTGGGAGGCAATGTAAACTGTGGCGTAGTCGCGCGATGCGGCATCCACATCGGGCGCCGCGCCGACCAGCACTACCGTGCTCCACCCCGATCCGAATTGGCCCGCGGATTGGGATAGCCACTGATAGAACTTGGCCGGCGGATAGGGCACGGGCTCAGCCGCGGGCGGTGCCAGAATCCGCCGCAGCGCCGACTGCAATTGCATGCGCGTGCGGAAGGGATCTTCAACGGCGAACTCCCCGCCGCGCAAAGCAGCCAGGCGCATGTCTTTCAATTGGCCGGCCTGGAAGAGCGCCTGGATGTCCAAGCGCACGCGATCTTTTGTGTCCGGCGCGATAGTATCGGCGAGCACCACTACCAGGACCTGGCTCGAAACCTCGACGGGCGCCACCGTGGCGGGGACTGCGCCGGCGTAAGTGGATACCGACACCGCTTGCTGCAGGTCGGCCGGCGTTCCCTGCAAAGGAATTGGCTGTGCGGAAGCGCGCGAAGCGATCCCCGCCGCCAGCAACACACACAGCAGCAGGGTGGGATAGACCATCGTTCTTTGTGGTCTGTCGAAAATGTTATCTAGGGCGCTCATATAGCGAGTGGCGTTTGTCGAACTATTATGCCGCAGAAGCGGCTGTTTTGCCATCGCAAAATCACAGCGGAGCCGCCATCTGGCTATGTAAGCGGCAATTTTCCTCCGCTTGGGACAAATGATTTTCGGCCAGGGAACCGCTCCCTGACGGTCGCGGCTCTGTACCGTCGTGCAGTTACCGAACCGCGACCACTACCGAGCCGCGACCGTCAGGGAGTGCCCCATGGCCCGCGACGGGCCACCAAAGCGAATGAAGACGCGGCTAGGCCCTCCAGCGGAATCAATAACTTGGACTGCGTCTTCAACGGAGCGGACTCCCTTAGCGGTCTCGCCTGCACCGTCCTGGAAGTACCGTGCCGCCCTCGACCGTGTTACTCTGCTACTGAATACACGGTCAAACCGCTCCACGGAATTACGTGGCGAAGCGAGGCTGCTTTTCGACCCGTGCATTGCGATTCCGTCTTCGGAGGTTCGTCCATGTCAAATTTCAACGCTCAAAGCCGCCGCGCGCTGCGGCCGCTCCTGGTCTTCCTGGTTGCGCTGTGCAGCACCGCGCTGCCCATCCTCTGCCAAACCCCGGACCTGAAAAAGTTGCCGCTGGCCTTCGAAAGGAACCAGGGGCAGGCCGCGGGGAGTATCGATTTCGTGGCGCGCGGCGCCGGTTATCGTGTCGCGCTCGAGCGGGGCAACGCGCGCATTTACCTGCGCCGCGATAAGTACAAAACGCCCGTCATGGTGAACCTGCGCGTGGTGGGCTCACTGAATCCGCACGCCGCAGCCGCCCAACAGCTACCCGGCAAAGTGAATTACTTCCTGGGCCGCGACTCCTCCCGTTGGCGCACGGATATTCCCACTTTCAAGCGCATCGAATACCCTCGCGTATACAACGGCATCGATCTGGCTTATTACGGCAACCAGGGGCGGCTGGAGTACGATTTCATCGTTTCGCCCGGCGCCGACCCTGCGGCGATCCGGTTGGCCGCCGATGGAGCGCATAAGATTCGCGTAGAGGAAAGCGGTGATCTGGTCATCGAAGCCGGTGCAGGAGACGTACGGTTCGCCCGACCCGTCGCTTACCAGCAAATCGCCGGTGCACGCCATCCCGTTGAGAGCGGCTACACTCTTTCCACCGGAAACCAAGTAGGCTTCGCGATTGGCTCCTATGACTCACATTACCCGCTGGTGATCGATCCGTCGCTGGTTTATTCCACTTACTTTGGCGGATCGACTGACGATTATCCCTACGGCATCGCCATCGGTCCTAACGGAAATGCCTTTGTCACCGGCTATACGACGGATCTCGACTTTCCGACGGTCAACCCGGAACAGCCATTCTATGTCGGCGCCTCAGCCATCTTTGTTCTGAAAATGTCGGCGAACGGGTCCAGCCTGGACTACGCCACCTATCTGGCCGGTTCCTCAGGTCAGGATTCCGTGCACGCCATTGCCGTGGATAACTTGGGAAGCGCCTATGTAACCGGGACCGCCGTATCATCGGACTTCCCCGTAAAAAAGGCGCTTTATCCCACGCTGAATGGACCTCAGGACGCCTTCATTACGAAGTTCAACCCGTCTGGGGATGCGTTAGTCTATTCGACTTACCTGGGCGGTTCGAGTTACGACTACGGTTATGGGGTGGCGGTTGATTCCAGCCAAAATGTGTACGTGGCGGGGTCGACCGGCTCGTCCGATTTTCCGGTAACTGCAGGCGCTTATCAGACCACTTACAACAGTTCCTGCTCGTTTGTTACCAAGATTAATGCAGCCGACACGGCCTTAGTGTGGTCCACTTACTTCGGTGAGAACTGCGCCGCGGAAGTTCAAGCCTTGGCCGTAGACTCGAAAGGCGCCGCTTACCTGACTGGCTACACCTACGGAAACCTGCCGGTAACCGCAGGTGCGCCGCAGTCCGTATTTGGGGGCGGCAATGACGCATTCATGGCAAAACTTGGCGCGAAGGGCGCCGCACTCGCGTATTGTACTTACTTGGGAGGCAGTCAAAACGACAGCGGCTACGGCATCGCGGTGGATGCCTCCGGTAACGCCTACGCCACGGGTTACACGCAGTCTACCGATCTCCCCGTGACACCGTCCGCCCTTCAGACCACGAATGGCGGTGGTCTGGATGCCTTTGTGGCTAGGTTGAACGCGGCCGGAACAAAGTGGGGCTATGTCACCTATCTGGGCGGCTCGCGCGACGAATACGGTTACGCGATCGCCGTGGATTCGGCGGGCGACGCTTTCGTCGGCGGATCCACCATCTCGGCCAATTTTCCGCATACCGCGGCGCTCCAGCCCACTTATACCGGGCCAGAGCACGTTTTGTTTAGGACTAACTCCGAAGGCTCCGACTGGACGCCCGCCGATGCGGGATTTAGCGAACCGACCTACTATTATGGGAGCCTGGTCATCGACCCGGTTACGACTTCGCATTTATTGGCTATCTCAGGCGCGGGCGTTCTCTACCAGAGCACCGATAGCGGCGGCTCCTGGACACCCAATAGTTCCATGGCCGGAATCTATCTCTATACGCTGGCATTCAGCCCCGCTGGCGGTACCGTATACGCCGGCACGTTCGATAGCGTCTACGCCAGCACCGATAGCGGTAATACCTGGACCTTCGCCGGCAACCTTCCGTACGATCCGTTTTGCGCCTCTCTCAACCTGACCGTCGATCCCACCAGTCCCACCACGGTTTATGCGGGCGGAGGCGCCATTTTTTTCTATAACTTCTACTTGGCAGTAAGCACCGATGGCGGTGTCAACTGGACCGCTCTCAATGGATTCACCGATTCCGGCGTGAACGGCATCGCCATCGATCCGCAGTTAAATACCACACTTTACGCCGCCGCGACCAACGGTATTTACCAATCCACCGACTCCGGCCAGAGTTGGAACCGATTGAGTCTCGCCGGGCTCCAAAACCCCGCCGTGACGTCCGTGGCAATCGATCCGACGACGCCATCCACTCTCTATGCCGCCGCGAATGGTTCTGTGTATAAGAGCCCTAACTCCGGCAAGTCATGGAAGCTGGCTTCAACCGGATTAACCGGCTACGTCTATACCCTGGCACTGGCGCCCTCCCTGCCCACCACAGTGTACGCCGCTACCGCTTCGGGCGTCTTCGTCACCACCAACAGCGCATCGTCGTGGAGCGCCGCAGGCTTGGCGGGTGACACGATATACGTGATGGCGGTGAATCCCATCCAGCCGTCTGTTGCCTATGCCGCGGTCACGCCACCTAGCGACAGCTTCGTGGCAAAGATCAATCCCAGCGGCGCCGCGCTAATGTACTCAACGTACCTGGGCGGCACTAACTTTGACCAGGTGAACGCGCTTGCCTTGGACAAATCCGGCGACGTGTTTGTCACCGGCGTAACCGAATCGCTGGATTTCCCAGTCACGCCTGGCGCGTTTCAAGGTCCCGTCGGGACCACCCGCATCGCCAGCTTTGTCTCCGAAATCTCGAGTTCCACGCCAGCTTGCACCTACTCGGTTGCGCCGGCCTCGTCCTTCTTCTACGCCGCCGGTGGCTCCGCGAATCTGAGCGTAGTGTCGCCGACGGCTTGTGCATGGACGGCGACGCCCACCGCGTCCTGGATCAAAGTGACCAGCGGCCAAGGCCCTGGCGTGGCGCCTCTCGCCATCACCGTGGCTAAAAACACTGGCACCGCGCGTACCGGTTCGGTGGCCATTGGTACCGCCGCCCTCGCCGTCACCCAGCAGGCTTCCGGCTGTACGGCCACTCTGTCGACGAACAGCCTCAACTTCCCGCAAGCCGGCGGACCGCAAAGTATTGATGTCACGGCGCCTGCCGGTTGCCAATGGGTCGTCACCGGCTTGCCCGTCTTTCTTACGGTCACCTCCGGGGCCGGCGGAACCGGCAGCGGGACAGTAACCGTCGCGGCTACCGCAAATCCTTTTCCAGGCCAGCGCACTGGCAGCCTGACTGTCGCAAACCTGCCAGTCTCAGCCATCCAATCAGGCACGTCGGCTGCAACCGCCAGAGCCACCGCAAGATAGCACACACCACCAGCACGTGGATGTGAGTCACAGTACGCTTTTTCAATTGCCAGTGTGTTCTTTCAAACATTGGCTGTAGTTTTAGAGCTACTAGTACTCTTGCCATACCTGTAAAGATTGATACACTAACCCGGAACGGAGGGATGACGCGACTTATGCATGTAAGCCGCTTTGTATGTGTGCTGTTCGTGGGTTTCTGTCTACATGTGGGAACCGCTCGCGCGATGGACTGCTCGGGCTTGCCCACTTCTTTCACCGGCAATGAGTTTCCTAAAGGTGATTTCTTCAAAAACTTCAATAATCCGTGCTATACCATACACCTCGGCACGGGTACCGGCAGCGTGGAGTATGGCGATCTGAACGCCATGTACTACCAGTTGTTCTTCAAGGTAGACCCGCGCTATCAGTTGATCGTGGTGGGTGAGTTTCTGAACACGCGGTACTTCTCGGTGTCGCTGAACGATGCTCACTCGGCGCTGTCGCAGGCCATTCTGGATACCGACATCGTGCCGCTGACTTCCGCCTACACCAATCCGTCCGAGCCGGGAGTAGCCTACATCCCCGGACAAAAATACGCCGTTCCCATCAACTTTGGCGGCACTCCAGGCAACCTGGAAACCGGCTGCCAGATGAACGGCTACAACGTGGACGTAAACAGTCTCGACGGCACCCAGCGGCATCCGGGAATGGATTGGAACAGCGATTCAGGTTTCTTCCAGCAATTCCCCAGCATGTCGGACCACGAAATCGATACGCCCCAACACACTAATCCCAACACCGCCGGACTGATCATGATTAGAGCCTATTTGAACGGCACGGCGCCTAACTATCAATCAGACCCGCACGTGATCGTGCGCGATGTGGCGTCCGGTTGCGCGTATCCCGCGGATTATGTCCTCAGCACACTGGGAATTGTGGCGTCCGGCAATTCGGGAGGGCAAGCCTGGCTGGATGCCAGCCAGAATGAAGGCCATCACGTTTACGAAACTAACTACCTGCCGAAACTGTGCAACGCGCGCCCTTCGAAATCCGACCAGATGCGCTGGAGCCGCGAACCGGAGTATATACCGGTTACCAATCCGAACGCCGCATACATCGTTGCGCCTGTTCCTAAAGGCACAACTGAAACGCTCGCCGCAGCCGGAGAGGTGATGCGCATACGCGTGCGCGTTCCAGTTACGCCGCCCACGCCCTGCACCAACGGCTGTTCGCGATCCGGCAACGAACAGATGCGCTACATGAGTCTGTCGTTCGAAGGCGTCGGCGGGAAGACCATGGCTAGCGTCGCGGACAGCGCGTTCACCAAGGATCCCAACGGTTATGCCACGCTCATCGTGGGCACCGGCGCGACCGTTCCCAACTGGATCACTCCGGCAAATGGATACACGTACCTGGATTTGACTACTCTGCCTAACTATCAGTCGCTGAACCTGCTCGCGTTGCGGCATATCATTCCGAGCACCGGGTTCTCCTGCGCCGCGCAGTTCATTCCCTATCGCACTTCGCTGGACACCTCGCTCGGCAGCCTGCTCGGCGATTATACGCCGGTGGTCGACTATCCGGTCGCGGCGACACTCCCACAGCAAGCTTCCCCGCTGATCGGCCTGAGCGCCTGCGGCATTTTCCCGTCGGGCGATCCGGGCGTCCGTGGGAGTTGCGGAGTCTTTTCCGCGCCGCCGCCATCGATCTCGAGCGTAGTTACCCAATGCGATTCGCCCGGCTGTACCGAATTCGCGGCGCAGCCGAATCCGCCCATCACCATTAACGGCGCGGGATTCGGAACGTTTCCTGGAGGCGCGCCTTTCACGGGCACCTCGACATATCTTGGGATTCGGGATCATACCCAGCATTGGGACGCCGGATCTCCAACCAGCCCATGCACCATTTCCATCAGCTCATGGGACACCGGCCAGATTCAACTGGTGGCCAACGTCGGTCAAAATACGGCGTGTCCGCTCGAGTCCGGAGATAAGCTCCAAATCGAAGTCGTGAATCCGCAGACGTTGCTGCCCGTCACCTTTCCGGCAACGGCGCAGTAATCGGGCGATATAATGAACCGGCATGCCCACACTTGCCGGTAAGACCATATTCGTCTCGGGAGCCAGCCGTGGCATCGGCTTGGCAATCGCGTTGCGCGCCGCGCGCGACGGAGCTAACATCGTGATCGCAGCCAAGACCGACGCGCCGCATCCCAAGCTGCCGGGAACCATCCACACCGCCGCGGCCGAGATCGAAGCGGCCGGCGGCCATGCGCTGCCGCTGGCCGTGGATATCCGTTTCGAGGACCAGGTTCACGCCGCCGTGGAAAAAGCCGTGACACACTTCGGCGGCATCGATATTCTGGTGAACAACGCCAGCGCCATCAGCCTGACCGGTACGCTCCAAACAACCATGAAACGCTTCGATCTGATGATGGGCGTGAATCTGCGCGGCACGTTTGTTTGTTCGCAAGCCTGTCTGCCGCACTTGGCGCATGCCTCCAATCCGCATATTCTGACGTTGTCTCCGCCGCTCAATATGAGCGCCAAGTGGTTCGCGCCGTGCGTGGCTTATACCATGGCGAAGTACGGTATGAGTATGTGCGTGCTCGGCATGGCCGAGGAATTTCGCCGTCAGGGTATCGCGGTAAACGCGCTGTGGCCGCGCACCATTATCTCGACCGCCGCATTGCAGATTATTCCCGGTGCCGAACCGGAACGCGGACGCACGCCAGAGATTATGGCCGACGCCGCCTGGCAAATTCTGACGCGGGACAGCCGCACCACCACCGGCAATTTCTTCATCGACGAAGAGGTGCTGGCCGAGGCCGGCGTGACCGATTTCGAGAAGTATGCCGTGTCGCCAGGCAAGCCCTTGCGCGGCGACTTTTTCCTGGATTGAGTGGGGCAGGCACTTTGCCTGCGGCGGCCTCTCAGGCCGCCTTCTGGCATGCTCAACCCAGATCCAACAACCACCCCTGCTTGCCCACATTCATCGCCTGCGTCTTACCGATCTCGATGTGCGCCCCGGCAGCTTCGTGAATGTGCCCGCATAAGAACTGCTCCGGCTGCTCCCGCAGCAGAAAATCGCGCACCGCCGTAGACCCGCCGTGCAATCCCGGCCGGATCTGGTCGAGCGCCGTGCCGTGCGGCGGCGCATGGCAAATCAGCACCAGCGGCGAGAGCCCGGCAAACGCCTCCAGCTTCCGCCCCAACTCCGCCTCGCTATATTCGCCGGGCGTGTGGAACGGCGTGGGGCTCGAATATCCCAGCCCCGCCACCTGATAGCGTCCCCATTGCGCATGTTGCCCATGAAAATCGTGCAGCCCGAATTCGCGGCACAGATCCGCGATCTGCGCCGCCGTCTCGTGATTGCCGGGCAGCACGTAAACACGCTCGGCGCGCTGCGCCAGGATCTCGCCGCAACGATCCAAACCGCGGCCGAAGTTCACTAAGTCGCCCGCCGCCACATAGTAATCCGCATCGGTTTCAATGAGCCGCGCGAGCGCCCGCAGGTCGCCATGAATGTCGGAAAAGATCAGCGCCTTCATTTTGCGGATTGTAATACCGTGCGCCTGCCGCCCGCGTCCCGGCGGCGCATATCGGCCTCGATGGTGCGCGATCCCGCATAGAGCACCACCGCCAGCCCCATCGATATCGCCGGGATCACGTACATGGCCTGATGCAATCCGATGGCGCGGTATAGCTCCCCGACCTGCACCGCGCCGGCCGCCAGCGCCGCGTGGCGCGCCAGATAATCGCTCAGCCTTCCGGTGATCAAGGGACCGAACGAAGCGCCGCACAGATACATCGCCAGGAAGTAAATCGACATGGCAGTGCCGCGCACCTGCGGCGCCACGATATCGTGCATGGCCGCGTACACCAGCCCGTAATACATATTCAGCAGACCGTAGCCGGTCATCACCAGGAGGATGCATCCCGCGGCGGCGCCCGCCGGCTGCCGAATGCCCGCCAGCGCTACGGGCGCCGCCAGCAGGGCCGCCACGGCTGCCGAGAGCATCCGTCCATCGTGCCGCTTGCGGATGACGCGATCGCCCAACGCACCCGCGGCCAGGCCGCCCAGCACCCCGCCGATTCCGTAGCCCACACCGGTCCAAAAACCCGCCGCGCCGATCGATAGGCGATGATAGCGCGCCAGGAACGCTGGGAAAAAAGTAGCCAGCGCATACAGATTGAAATTCACCAGCGCGCCGGATGCGATGATCCACCACATACTGGGAATGCGCAGAATCGACCACGCCGACGCGTCCGCCGAACGGCGTGCCTCGCTGGCTCCGCGTGCCGGTTCATCGAGGCTCAGCAACGCCGGGATGAGCAGCACGGCCGGCAGCGCGGCGGTGACCAGCGCCATGCGCCATCCCCAGGCTTGCGCCGCGGGTCCACCGAAGATATGGCTGAGCGCGGCGCCAATCGGAACCCCCAGCATAAAAACGGCCAGCGCCCGCGAGCGCCGTTCGGCGGGAAACAGGTCGCCGATCCAACTGGTGGCCGCCGGTGCGCAGGCGGCTTCGCCCAGATACACGCCCATGCGCGAACAGAGCAGCATCGCGTAGCTTTTCACCAGTCCGCCGAATCCCGTAAGCGCGGCCCACACGGCCACGCCGGCCGCCAGCAATCGCTTGCGGCTTCCGGAATCGGCTAACCGGCCGAGCGGCAACCCGATCAACGCATACAGCACGATCGGCCAGGTGCCCAGCGCCCCCAACTGCGTGTCGGAAAGGTGGAACTCCTTGCGGATGGGCTCGAGCAGCGCTCCCAAAACTTGCCGGTCGTAGAAATTCAGGATGTTGACGGCGAAAAGAACGGCCAGCGAGCGTGACAGCCTCTTGGGGTGCACTGGCAAAGCATCGTATCACAAGTGGCTCTGCCCGCCTGCATGGATGTGAGAGAATTGGGCCGCTTTTTGCACATTATCGTAAGCGTGATTTATAAGACTGCGATCAGCCGCCTCCGAGCAAGTCAGCTCGCCATAGCGGCCGTCATCCCAGCCATGGTCTGGATGACTTACTGGCCACTCCGCCTGGCTTGGGCGGATCGCCTTTCGCGATCTTCCGATGCCGCCACGGTCGCCCGCGCGGTGCGCATGTCGCCGGGCGATGCGGATTTACGTTTGCGGCTGGCCGATGCGCAACAAGCCGCCGGCATCGATCCCACCTCCGCGCTCGAAGCCGCCGCGAAATTGGATCCCGCCAGCGCCGACACCTGGATACGCCTGGGCCTGGCGGCCGAGATGCGCGGCGATCTGCGCGCCGCCGAAACCCGCCTGCTCGAAGCGTCACGCGTAAGCCAACAATTCGCGCCGCGCTGGGCCTTGGCGAATTATTACTTCCGCCGCGCCGATGCCGCCCGCTTCTGGCCGTGGGCGAAAGCCGCGATGGCCATAGGCTCCGCCGATCTTAGTGGGGTGTTCCGGCTTTGTTGGAACATGACGCAGAACGCTGCTCTGATCGAGCGGGCCATCCCCGGCCGGGGCGAAGTCTTAAATGCATACGTGCTGTTTCTTCTTGCCGAAGGCCGCCTGCCAGCCTCCGAACAGGCGGCTGCCAAGCTCGCTATGCTCGCCACCCGCGACGACCAGTCCACGCTGATCTACTTCTGCAACCGCCAGATCGACGCCGGATCGTGGCGCTCGGCCGTCGAGGTATGGAACACTCTATGCGCCAGGCATCTGCTGCCGTATGCGCCTATCGACCCGGCGCGCGCGCCATTGACCGACGGCAATTTCGCCGCTCCCATAGGGAACGCCGGCTTCGCGTGGCGCGAGCCCGCTACGCCCGGCGTTACGATCGGCCAAAATGAATCGCCGCCGTACCTGTGGGTGACATTCAGCGGCGATCAGCCGGAGACCTGCGCGCCTCTGATGCAATTCGTGCCAGTTGCTCCCGGCGCGAGTTATCGCCTGAAATTCGAATATCGTACTTTAGATTTGCCGTCGCCCAGCGGCCTGCGTTTGAGCGTCTTCAACGCGCCCTCCGGCAACGATCTGGTGCGCGGCTCGCCGTGGTTATCGAGTCCCGATTGGCAGCTCAGTTCACTGCATTTCGAAGTCCCTGCCGCGGGGATCGTACGTGTGGCGCTAACATGCCAGCGCCAGCCGGGGTCTACGCGCATCGAAGGTTCGCTGGAGTTGCGGCACGTGTTGCTGGAGCGTGCGCCATGACGCACGCCGATACCCGCCCGGCCACCCTGCTGAGCGTCTTGCTGAGTTACGCGGTACTCACCTTATGGATCGACGCGCGCTGGGCCTGGGCCGCGGTCGAGTGCGCCGTGTTTCTATCAATGGCCGCATGGGCAGCCGGACAATTGCGGCGTCCCTCACCCGTGCGCGGCAGCTGGTGGTTGGCGCCGCTGGCCGCTGCGCCGGTTTGGGCTTTGGTGCAACTTGCCGCCGGCCGGACTATTTATCGTTGGGCCACCTGGAGCGCCGCGCTCAACTGGGTAACCTGGCTGGCGCTGTTCTTTCTGGCGCGGCAATGGCTGGAACCGGTCCGCGCGCGCCACTGGTTCCTCCGCTTCTCGACTTACTTTGGCTTCGCACTGGCAGTACTCTCCACCGCGCAAATGTTCACCTCGGGCGGTAAGATCTTCTGGCTTTTTCCGAGCGGTTATTCGGATTACGTGTTAGGTCCGTTTGTAAATCGGAATCAATACGCGGCATTTATCGAGATGTTACTGCCCATCGCTTTGTGGGAAGCCCTGGGCGACCGCCGGCGCGCAATCGCGAATTGCGCGATGGCCGCGGCCATGCTCGCCTCCGTAGTGGCAGGCGCCTCGCGCGCGGGTTCGATCCTGGTGTGTGCCGAGATAGCCGCGGTGCTGCTGGCCGCCCGCATGCGAGGTATGCGGGGCAGGGAAGCCACTCGTGCTTTGGCAGTTTTTGGACTTATGGCGATGTTATTTACCGCCGTCGTAGGCTGGCAGTCACTGCGCCAGCGTTTGTGGCTGCCCGACCCGTTAGCTGGCCGGCGCGAGTTACTGGTTTCTTCGCTGCACATGCTGCGCGACAAGCCGGGCATGGGTTTCGGGCTCGGCAACTGGCCGCGCGCCTATCCCGCGTACGCACTCTTCGATAATGGCAATTACGTAAACCAAGCTCACAACGATTGGCTGCAATGGGCGGCGGAAGGCGGCTTGCCGTTTCTGGCGATTCAGTTATGCCTGGCGGCGATGGCGATTCCCGCGGCGTGGCGCTCTGTCTGGGGCATCGGGCTAATTTCGGTCTGGATGCATTGTCTGGTGGATTATCCGCTGCAACAACGGCCGGCCATCGGCGCGTGGTTCTTTGTGTTGCTGGGAGTGCTGGCAGCATGTCAAAGTGGGACCGGCGCCTTACCTGCGAAGCTCGCCGAAGAGCGGGCCTACGAGGCCCGCGCAGGCAAAGTGCCTGCCCCACGCCCCGGCTAATGCACGCCCACGCTATCCCGCGCGCCGCGCGCCAGCGCGAGCACCGCATCCGCGCCCACGCCCACGTCCGACGCGATGCGGCATTCCTCATCCAGCAGCACCGCCGAGGGCGTCCCGTCCGCGCCGAACAACTGGCCGGTCTGGAATCCGTGATCGAGAATCGTCGGCGCGCGGAAACCCTGTACGCGATTTGCTTCCACCGCGCCCGTGGAAACCACCAGCAGCCGCGGCGCGCCGTCCGCGGCCTCGCGCTCCCACGCCTTCATGTCTTCCAGCATCGCCTGGCAGAACCCGCAGTCCGGATTCCAGAACAACAACAGATGCCGGCCCCCCCCCAGCGCGCGCAAGCCGATGGACCGGCCATCCAGGTCCGGCAGCGCCAGATCGGGCGCGAGCTCGCCTTTGCCGAGCGGCGGCGGCAGCGTAGCTTTCTCCACCAGCGCCTGAATGGCGTCCGTGCCGCCCGCCACGTGGCTGGCAATGCGGCCGTTCCTCACCAGCACGGCGGTAGGCGTTCCCTCGGCTTGATAAGCTTGCGAAGCTTCATCATCCGCCTGCAGGAGGAAGTTTTCGAGCCCGTGCTCCGCGGCCTTCTTGCGATTGGTTTCGAGCGAGCCGCGGCTTACGATGGCGATGGCCAACCGGTCCACGTATTCCCGCTGCCAGCGTGCCACGCCGGGCATCATCGCGTCGCATCCGCCGCAGCCCGGCTCCACGAAGATCAGCAGCAGCGTCTCGTTCAACTGCCGCAGCGCATCGAGCGTCACCATGCCGCCATCCAGCGCGGCCAGGCGGAAAGGCGGCGCGGGCGCGTCGATCGGCAGCCCCGGCGCGGGCGGTTCGGGCCGCACACCCAGTTCGGCTTCCACGGCCTCCAGGCGCAACATCAGCCGTCCATTCTGGCGCAGCAGATGCACCAGCGACCAAGCCCAGAGGACCGCCAGCGCGGCAATGGCAATTGAGAACGCCAGCACCACGGCCGCGAAACGATCGAGGCCCGCGAGCCAGCCGATGAATTCCGGCGAAGGCGCCTGCCGCGCTTCGAGGACTACCACGGTGGCCATGGCGGCGAGCGCCACGTTGCGCGCGATGGTAGTCCATCCGACGGGTTTGGAATGCAACTGGCCGAAACAATGACATGCCGGACGGTGGCCGCGCGCCAGGCTGTTGCCGATTGCCGCGATGAACAGCAGCAGCAGCGCCAGGGTCCCCGCTGCGCCCCACAGCGCGGATGCCGCGGGCAGCAGGGCGATGGCGCATGCCAGCTCGGCAATGGGCAGCAGGCGCGCCGCAAATCCCGCGACCGATGCCGGCGCGCCGAAATCGACAAAGGATTGGCGCGTCCCCTGGGGATCGGTCAGCTTCGTGAAGCCCGCTACGGCAAAGGTCGCCGACAACAATAGCCGTAGCAGTAGAACCACGCCATCCATAAGGATCTCATTCTAGCAATGTGGGGCAGGCACCCTGCCTGCGGCAGCCTCGTAGGCCGCCTAGTGGTATTCTCAGCGCAAGCTCGGGGCGGCCTACGAGGCCGCCGCAGGCTACGAGCCTGCCCCACTTATTTATGTTCTTTCTCCAGCCACGCCTTGATGCCTCCGCCCGGCTTCTTGGCCGCCTTCGCTTTCGCCTTGGCGGATGCTACCACCTCGGGCTTGGCCACGCTATCGATCGCCGCCAGCGCAACGGGCGCCATCAACCGGTATCCCCTGCCGTTAGGATGCAGACCATCGTCCGCCAACTCCGCCCCCAGGAATCCGGACTTATCCACCAGCGCCGCATAGTAATCCACGTACACATAGTGCCGCTGATCGCAAAACGATTTCAGCCACGCATTCACTTCCAGAATCCGGGCAGGCGGCAGCCGATCCGTGCGCGCGTATTGCGGATTCACGTCCTTGTGGTAATCGCTCACCGGCAACAGCGACGCGAACATCGGCACAATATGATGCGCCTCCGCCAGATCCGCCATCATCGCCAGATTATTTTCGATGGCGCCCGCCGCGATGCCCCGCCCGATATCGTTGATGCCGCCCAACACCAGCACCGCCCGCGGCTTCAAGTCGATCACATCGGCCTGCATGCGCGCCAGCATCTCATCGGTAATCTGTCCCGAGATGCCGCGGTTCACAAAGTCGCGGTCGCTGCCATAGTATTCGTTGAGCCGCCATCCATCGGTAATGGAATCGCCCAGAAACACCACGCGCGGCTTCTGTGGCGACGGCGCCCCCAGCTTCTGATTAGCGTCCGCGTAGCGCTTCAGATTATCCGGATCGGAATTGTGCAACTGCGTTTCTTTCAGATCCAGCAGCGCGCGGAAATGCGCGTCCAGGCGATCCACATCGTCGCGCAGTTCGCCGAATTGCCGCTGCCCTTCCTCGGGAAAGGGATAAGGCTTCGGCAGCGTATCTGAAATGGCCAGATACGCGCGCGCGGTATTCAGAAACGCGAATGTGTTGCCCGCGTTTTGTGGCGCGGTCTGCAGATTCGCGAGCGCCTGCCGGGCGTCTTCGAGTGCCGGCGCTCCGGCGCGCGCCAGTCCCGGCACGGCCAATCCGGTCGATTCCATCAATTGCACGGCGCGTTGTTCGAGCTTCAGAGCGTCCGCGTTGGAAAGCAATGCGCCGCTCTGGGCCCACGCCATCGCCGCCGCCGCCCCAAAACAGGCGAGCCATTTCATGTTTTTTCTTCCTTCTCCAGTTGCAGGGTAATGGTGCCGATGGTGAACAGCAGCCGCACACGGATCTGCACCGGCAGCCGCCGCGCGTCGTCCGTCAGCCAGACGTACAGATGCCCATAACGCCTGTACAAAACGTCGTTAAACAGAAACGCTTCGTAGCGGATGGTTTTGAACGCGCCGGCGGGCGTTTTCACGTCCTCGCGCTGCACCGCATCCACGCGCGCCATCACGCTTTTCTTGCCGTCGCTGACGGCTACCTGGGTGGTCTGTCCCGGCTGCAAATTCAGCGTGCGCAGCGTATAGAGGCCGCCCAGCACATCGTGCACGCAGGCCGGAATATCGATCTCGCGCGCATGGACCACCGTTTTCTTGTCCAAATCCTGTTCCGTGTATTTGGCCTTGTGCGTAACGCGGTCAAAGGTGACACGGGTCACCTTGCGCCGGTTGCCCTCTTCGGCCTTCAGATACGAGCCGGAAGTGCATAGATCGGACGCCAGGTTGGACACATAGTCGTTATTCACTTTAAAGAGCTTCGAAACCAGGCCGGTGGATTCCAAGTGCAGGTCGGCCTGCCAACCGGGATCGGAATGATGCGGCGTGGCGCTCCACACCAGGTGCGCTTTGCCGGCCGTGACCAGCCGCCATTCGACGGTGTAGTCGAGTGACTCATGCGCGGGAAGCGCGGCAGGCGCGGCTAGAACTGCGGGTGCGGCGAATAGCAGAAGCAGCATTGGTACTGCTGTCATTAACGCCAGTGTAACGCGTGACGTGCCTCGCTCGCTCATGGCCGATTGAGTTCCGCCGATAACCCAGACGCCCCGCTCCACATGGAATCGACCCTTAACTATGGGTTAGCACGTGCCGGTGCCATTCGTTGTCAGCCGGACATACGACGTGTAATCTAGTTCGATGACCGCTTGAAGAAGTGCCTTTTGTAGCCGAACTTGCGGCGGGCGGACTTGCGATCAAATCGCCATCTGGTTATTGTGCGAGCGGCATTGACGCGGCGATTCCAGGCGCGAGAGTGATCTTTGGCACTCCGAAGCTGCCGCAGAATCCCTTGGTTGGCCCATATTGATGCCAGCCGGAGGACCCCGGTTCGGTAACGAAGTGACCGGGGCGGCCCACTAGTAGTAGGCGTCCGCCTCATAGAACCATGCGATAGCCTTCGCAATGCCCTCGCGCAAGTCGGTTAGCCGATACTCCCCCAGCAACGCCTTCAGCTTCTCCACGCTCAAGCACTTCGAAGCGGCCCCTGCGTAGCGCGTGCTGTCGTACTCGACCTTGGCGGGCGGGAGCCCGACGATGTGGCAAACCAGATTCGCAAAATGCCGGATCGAGTATTCCTCTCCAGCTCCGACGTTTACGATCTCGTTCTTCACCGACCCCGACAACCGAATCAGGATATCGACGAAATCCGAAACATAAACCAACTCCCGCTTTTGATTACCATCTCCCCATAGGACGACGGGCTCGCCAAACTCCTTCCCACGGATGATCTTCCGGATCAGATCAAAGATAAAGTGCATTTGACGGCCGTCGGTATGATAGTTAGGCCCATATAAAGTGGACGGGACCACGCACAGATAGTCCAATCCGAACTGCTTGTTCAGTGCCTGCAAGCCTACATACAGCATCCGTTTCGTCATCGCGTAGGTGTACAAGCTCTCAGTGGGTGTGCCTTGAAGGTAATTGCTTTCGTCCAGGCGGGAACCGGGCTCGTAAGCGCAACTCGTTCCCATGCAAATCAGTTTTGCCTGGGGCTGGCTTCGATGCCACCACTCCAGCACGTTGGTGTTCAGTTGCTGGTTGCGTATCCATTGCTCCCCCGGATGGCGCAAACAGAAATCGCCCGCTTGGGTCCAGGCCGCCAGATGGTACACCTGATCGTAGACTGTAGAGTCGAACCGCTCTAGACTGACGGGCCGGGTAAGGTCGCACTCGGCGGAACTGAACCCCGTCACCGTGTGTCCGTCCGACCGCAATCGCGCACAAAGGGCCGTACCCAAGAACCCCGATGCGCCCGTCACCATTATCTTCATCGTGCCGGCTCCTTTGGATTCACCGGGAAGTAGAATTCGATTCCGCTATCAATCAGCCGCTGGTTCCTCGCCAGGATCTCCGACTTGAAATTCCAGGCTAGGACATAGTAGATGTCCGGGAGCCCAAACAGCTCGTCCTCGATCACCACGGGGATGTGCATGCCGGGGGAGAACAGACCTCTTCTCAGCGTGTTCTTTTCTACCAGACAATCCAGGTAGTTCGGGCCGACGCCAAAGTAGTTCAGCATCGTGTTACCTTTCACCGGCGCGCCGAAACCAAACACCCGCTTTCCAGCGCGCTTGGCCTCCGAGAGGTAGCCGAGGTTCACGGCCTTCATCTCCTGGATGCGGCGGTAAAACGCGTGGTAGGTTTCGATCTCGTTGCTGCGCTCCTCTACCTCGGCCTGTTTCATATCGCGCAGCCGGGCGCTTTGAGTTATTCGTCCTGCGTGGGTAACGAAACCGACGATCGACCCACCATGGATCGGCGCCAGATAGGCGTCGAACAGGGAAAGGCCGTGACGTCCTAGCAGGCGCTCGAGAGTCTGAAGATTGTAGTAAAGCAAGTGCTCGTGATAGATCTGATCGAACGCGACATTCTCCATGATCCTCTTCATGTAAAGGAACTGCACCACAAACACGCCATCCTCCTTCAGTGCCTCACGGATTCCTTCGGTCACCGAATGAAGCTCCTCCAAATGAAAAAAGACGCCAGAGGCGTTGATCAGATCGAACTTGCGCCCGAGCTGGCGAGCGGTTTCGAGATTGAAGAACTCATGGAGAGTGGGAACCCCCGCGCCGTTCGCGATGCGCGCTGTGCGCTTGGACGATTCAACGCCGAGTACCTCGTAACCGAGCGCTTGAAAGTGCTTGAGCTGGGTCCCGTCATTAGAACCGATGTCCAAAACAGATTTGGTTGCCGCTCCTCGCAAAAAGCGTGCGTCAGTCTCCAGCGCCAACTGGCGAAAGTGCTCGCTGAGCGACGCCGTCATACCGGAAAGATAGGTATGATCGCCGAACATAACTTCCTTCTTCACCGTGTAATCCAATTGGGCGGCAGCGCAGTCCCGGCAGTAGACCACACGGAGTGGATAGAATGGCTCCGTTCCCACTTCTTCCTTCTTCAGGAAGTGATTGCACCACGGTTGCGAGCCTAGGTCTACCACGAGTTCCAGATTATTCCCGTCGCACACTCTGCAGATCATAGAAAATGCCCTAGGTTGGTCATCACAAACTGGTCGGCATAGGGAAGGGTTTCCTCGGTTCCGATGTCCAGGAAGGGCGCGCTCGCGGAACTTACCGCGATCCGGGCATTGGCCGCGAGCAGAGTGGGGAACACGTCAGTCTCAAAACTTAGCGGACGCGTGGGCGGGAATTGCCGTAGCAGGTCTGCTGTGAACAGGTAAACGCCGGCATTAATCAGCCCGCGCCCCGGAGTCTTCTCCGAGAACCTCAGTAGCCTGCCTTGTGAGTCCGCCTGCAATGAACCGTAGCGGGAGCAATCCGCGGCGTGCAGTCCCAAAACCACAGCTTGAGCGTGGCCCTTCGCCGCTAGAGCGAACATGGGCTGGAGGTCTACCAAATCCAATGAGTCTCCGTTGCAAACCAGCCATGTGACGGGCTCAGCCGCCCGGTCGCCGACTGCGTGCAAAAAGCCCCCAGCCGTGCCTAGTGGAACCCGCTCGGGTTCGCATCGAATCTGCATCCCCGGAAGTTCAAGACGGTCGAAATGCGCCGCGACAGTACTCGACCGGTAGCCAGTCGAAATCGTCACATCCGCGAGGCCCTGCTTAGCCAGGTAGCGAACCACCCATTCCAGAAAGGGCTTGCCGGCAGCCACCGCCATCGGCTTAGGTAAGTTGGGAAGGAGATGCCGTATCCGGATGCCTTGTCCGCCCGCGAGGATGACAGCCTTGGGAGCCCCGCTGCCGTTTACAGTGTGCGGCCCGCTAGACATTGGAGTGGAGACGATTGCGCAAAATCGTGTAGCCCTTAATCAATTCCCGGATTCCCCGTTCCAAGGGCCATGCCGTTTGGAAACCCGTCTGCGCTAGACGCGCGTTTGAGACGATATAGTCCCGCTTATCGGGATCCTCGCCAATAGCAGCCTCCAGATACTCGAACTGCGGCGACTGCTTCTTGATCTCCGCGCACAACTCGAGCTTCGAGAGATTCGCGTCATCCAGCCCGACGTTATAAGCCTTCCCTTTCATTTCCTCGAAGTGATCCAGTCCGAACAGGAAAAGGCGCGCGACGTCGCGGATGTGTATGTAGTTTCGCTTGAAATGACCTTCGAAAATCACCACGGCCCGGTCGGTGACGGCCCTATAGACAAAGTCATTTACCAGCAGATCCGTGCGCATGCGCGGCGACATGCCAAAAACGGTCGCAAGACGGAAAGTCAGGCTATTATCCCGTGCCAGCACTGCCGCCTCAGCCTCGACTTTGGTCGCTCCGTAAAGCGAGATGGGCCTTAAGGGCGTTTCTTCGGTGCAGAAAGTGTTCCTCTCACCGATCCCGTAACCGCTGTTGGTCACGGGCATCATAATCCTCTGCCCGTAAGTGGCCAGGCGGCATATCGTCCGCACCGCGTCCCGGTTCGTGGTCTCGGCGGCAATCGGGTCCTTGGCGCACAGAGGCGCACCCACGAGCGCCGCAAGAGGAATCACCAAGTCGGCCTCGCGGAGCAAGCCCTTTATCAAGGATTCGTCGCGGCAATCGCCACGCACAACCTCAAACGTGTCGTACTGGCAGCAGTCCGCCAAGCTTTGCTGCTGGAACATGAAGTTGTCTAACACCGTGACCCGGTGGCCGGCTTGTAGCAGGGTAGGTGTCAACACTGAACCGATATATCCCGCGCCGCCCGTGATAAGTACGTTCATACCTGTCGGCCCTTCCTAAGGACTCAGACTCCCGGTGTGATCAGGAGTGAATGATGCCACTCCCGCTCGCGCTGATGGTAAACGGCACTTCGTAATAATTGGCCAATGCCTTGCGTACGGCCGACTGGTTTTCCTGCGGGACAAAGAACAACATAAATCCGCCGCCTCCCGCTCCCAGGACTTTGCCGCCCAAAGCCCCGGCCTTACGCGCCGTCTCGTACATGGTGTCGATCACAGGGTTACTAACGGAGGCCGCCAGCTTTCGCTTCTCCTGCCACGTCTCGTCGAGTAGCTCTCCGAATGCAGATAGCGATTGCGTCCCCGTCAGGAGGGCGTATGCCTTGTCAACCAAGTTCAGCATGCGCTTCAGGTTTTCTTGAATATTAGGCAGATTGTCAAGCTTGCACTTTTCAATGTTTGTCGCTGGCCGCGTGATCCCCGTAAAGAAGAGCAACAGCGAGTCGTCGAGTTCCTGCTGTCGGCTCTTAGGCATAGTGATCCTGTGCACCACAAATTGGTCGTCGCGGATGAAGCGGACAACATTCAAACCTCCGTAGGCGGCCAACACCTGATCCTGGCAACCCACGGCTTCGTTGAGAAGGTTTCGCTCAACGTGGACTGCCATGGCTGCCAGTTCGGACTGCGAAATGAACCTGCCCATGAAGGCCATAAGGGCGTTGATCAAGCCCACTGTAAAACTGGAGGAAGATCCCAGGCCGCTGGAGGACGGCAGGTCTGCCGCCAGGCTTATCTCCACGTCACGCTCAATATTCAAGAAGCGAAGCACCGCCCGAAAGGGCCCATGCTGTACCTCATCAAGCGATCCGACACATTCCACTTTGCGATATGCTAGGCGAATCGAGTAATCGAATAGCCGGGACGGAAAGTGAGTGACAGAGTGGTAGATGTATTTGTCGATCGCTGTGCCCAGGATGGCGCCGCCATGCTCCGTGAAAAACTCGGGCAAGTCAGTTCCGCCTCCGAAGAAGCTGACACGTAGCGGGGTTTGGGCAATGAGCACGATTTATTCCGATGGTGTAGATAGGCTACGCGGCGCGGCCATGGCTCGGCGACGACAATCCTGAACGATGATACGAGGGCTGCTCATCACTCTATCCAAGGCGCCCGCCTATGGGGATTTACACGGATCTCATAGCCGTCACGTCCGGCAACCATGTGCATGCCGTCCAAGATGTAAGCGGCCAATGGCGAAGCCGCGATGGACTCCTGTGTCGTGTGCCAAAAACGCGCTATGTCCGCGTTATAGATGACGCAGGCGGATGAGTCGCCTTGCAAGATGTTCACTATGCGCTGTTGGGCACTGGGCGGCATGGAAGGCATCCAGTTCGTCAAGTTGGACGCATCCGGCGTCGGCAGTCCAGACCAGAAGTTGAAGCTTCCCATTCCGGGCATAGTGAAGAGTGCGTCGCAATTCCTTCGGACGCTTCGCGTTAGGAACTCAAATCGGGCTTCCACCTCTGGCGCAAGGTGTAGCGACCCTGCGCCATTCAGGCGCGAGCCTGGGTACGGGAAGAATCGTGGCGGCAGTTTCCGCTGCGACATCCCGCTGCCCACGAGTACCAAAAGGCACACCGCTGCCCAGTGCAGCAAGCCGTCCCCGCCAGGTACGCCGAATCTGTGGAATAAGGCCGTCAGGCCGCCTGCACCATCGGCGATGCACAGTAATCCACAAAGCAATGTAGGAGACGCTGCGATCGACACCTGGCTGCCCGCAACCGGATATTGTCCGAGATACTGCATGGCGGCGAGACAGGCTAGAAAAAGCCGCGGAAATATCTCCTGCCACGACCGTTTTCCGCTGGGCATGACCAGAACCAACGGCAGAAAGGGCACCGCCCAACTGAGGTGTGGCGTGCGGATCGGAGAAGCGTCTATCGACAGGATGGCGGCAACCATTCCGAGGCCGATTAGGCAGCGCAGCGCCTCGATTCGATCGCAGTGCGCGGCCAGGCGGCCTTGCGCCGCATAGCTGGCCAGCATCCCGGCACACGCCAGCACCAAGAGCGTAAAGCACAATGTCGCAAAAGAAACGTAATAAGGCAATGCAAACGCATGGGGCTGTTTGGCCGGCGCGATCAGAACGCCATTGATGAGCGCGACGAGCGAGATACCCTTCCATGCTGCCGCGATTACGATAACCGCGACGGCCAACGTACCTCCCACCACTGCCCACAGGATGCCGCGCCAGGGAATCGGGGATTTGGGCCTCAGTTGGGTCGCGCAGGCAAATGTGACTCCTATGCATAGCGTTGACGAAATAAAGTAGCCACCGATTCCTTCGGGATTGGAACGCATGAGCAGGTAAGGCAGCGCCGTCGCGCCAACTGTTGTGAAGGCCATTACCGCGGACCGCGTCCGCCCACGTGTCAGCAGTACCGCATACGTGTGGGCCAATGCCACCAAATAAAAGGCACCGATGTTCACCTTTGTGAACAGCAGGGCGCCGCCTATGGCGGCGAGAAGTGCGAGGCTAAGGCTAGCTCGTCTGGCTAGCCAGGTCGTCACAACCGCGGAGAGGGTTAAGAGCGCCAACACGATCTGCTGTGGGTGGCCTGGTTCGCTAGCGAGAACGGTACCGAGCACAATGCAGCAGGCACAAGCGGAGGAGGCTAGCAAAAGGTTCCGAGAGACTCTGTGAGCGAAGACTCCGGTCAACATCGCGGAGGCGACCCAGGTCAGGAAGGTTAGCAGCCTTCCTGAGTCGTGGGTCACGGGCAAGTTGAGGAGCCAGAACCAAAAGGATTGAAAATAAAACAGGAAGGGTCCGTACTGCGTGTAGGTTTCGGTGTAGAGACGGTGGCCGGCCAAGTAACTCCGAAGCGAGAGCAGCATACAGCCCTCATCGTCAAAAGGCCGAAATACGGTGCCGAGCGCGTAGCGGGCATAGAGTAGGCTAATAAGGAGCACCGCGGCAGCTATTGCAGCTTCGAAGGAACGCGTGGCACCTGGGTTTCTCTTGCCTGTCGGTGAGGCGATCGTTAAGGTTCCCATGGGCTGATCTGGCATGGTCCACGCAACCGGTCGCGTGCATTTCGCGCTCTGCAGGTCTGGTCGTACCGGAAATTCTCGTGCCGTGGAGCTAAGGCAGTGCGAAAGCTCGCAGTTCAAGATTACCAAGGTGACAAAACACCGCGAAAGAGGTAAATTGCTTCAGTTAACCAAAGGTAACATCTCAAAAAGCGCAAAGCTGTCCCACGCACAAGCTGGGCTGTGCAAAGTGGGGCTGGCGGTTACGGCGGGCCCTTCGCCTAACGTCCCCAGTGATAGGTCGAGAAAAAGTCTTCTCCGCCTAGTTTCTCGGCCAGGTAGCACGTTTCAGGTGCTATCATACGATCTTGACCGGTCAATGAGTCGTCGAAGAGCGACCGAAGCGAGAATTGTTTGGAGGTTTGAACCGATTCCCTCCGAAAGATCTGACCGCGAAGGTTTCGCGATTGGCGGAGCGGCACGCTCCGCGCTGGGCAATGACTAAAACAAAAGTGACCCCTTTGCCGGGGGCTATTTCCATCCTCATGCCTGTGTGCAATGAGGCAGAGGTCTTAGAGGACGTTCTTGAAGAGTGGGTCCGAGACGTCTTTCAGTATCTCCCCAGTGGGTCCGAGCTGGTGATTGACGAGGCGGGAAGCACGGACGGAACCCGTGAAATCCTCCAGGGGCTGTGCCAGAAGTACGCCTTTATCCGAATCTTGCATCACGATACGAAAGAGGGATTCGCCGCCGCGGCGCGCTCATTGTATAACGAAGCGCGATGTCCTTATGTGTTCTTTACCGACTCAGACGGACAGTATGTTCCGTCGGAATTCTGGAAGCTTGTCCCGTTCGTCGGGGAGTTTTCTTTCGTTCACGGGGCTAAGATCGGACGCCAAGATCCGTTCTTTCGCAAAGTTGCGTCAGCCCTTTTCAACCGTATAGCCCGGTTCATATTTGACGTACACTATAGTGACATCAATTCTGCGTTTAGAATCATCAGGACAGACATAGTGCGGGAACTGGTCCCACAATTGCACTGCATGCCAACTTTGTTGAACGCAGAGCTTCTTCTACGCGCGGAGCTGGATAATCGAAGCATCAAGCAAGTTCACGTGATTCATCGCCGCAGGCTCCGGGGAGCGAGCCGAGGGCTCCCTGCCAGACTCTTTCTGAAGGAGAGCCTAGCCGCTTATAGGGGCCTGTGCAAGCTAAAAGCGGAATACAAGTCTTGATGGTCCACGCTGCTCTGTTCCCTGTCGCTGCACCTGCAAAACAGGGGTGGAGCGGAATTGAGAATACCTAGGTAGCTGCACCACTTGGTGTGCGCCGCCGCGGGGTGTCCGCAAGAGCGGGCCGCGGAGGTGGCTGCGATCATCGGCGATACCGAGGACCAGGTGCTCATCGTGAAACCGGGGCCCCCTCAGTGGCGGCGGTACCGGGTGATCGCAGCGCTCGGCAAGCTAACGCCCGACCATCGGGTGTACTTTGAGGCCAACACCAGCGGCATGCCGCGCTTGAAGTCCCCGAACCAGGCTAACTGAAGTTAGTAATCAGCGGCTGCACGGCGCCGTGTAAAGTGGAGTCTGATCGCCTTGCCACTCATCGTAACCGAAAACGCTGCGGCCCCTACCGGACCTACCGAAGCCGGTAGTGGCCTGAATAGCTCCCGTCGCTGGCCCGGGCTCTGTCTCGCGCTGTTCTCCGCTCTCTACTTTGTCCCGGCATTCATCCACGCTGCCCGCGACAAGCTCTGGTTCGATGAGATCCTGACCTTCGATGCGGCCTCGCTGCTGCCGTCGTTCCGGACACTTTGGTCGTTCCTGAAGCAGGGTGTGGAATTCAATCCGCCGCTGAGCTTCCTGCTCGCCGGCTGGTCGGAGAGCATCTTCGGCACGAACGAGTTTGGCCTGCGGTTTCCTTCCATCTTCGAATTCTGGATCATGGCGTTGTGTCTGTACGTGTTCTTGCGGCGCCGGATCCCCTGGCCTTACGCGATCGCGGGCGCGCTCCTGCCGTGCATGATAGCTGGGCGATACGCGCATGAGGCGCGTCCATACGCCCTGGTGCTGGCGCTCGCGGGAATCGCGCTGGTGGCGTGGCAAGCCGCCGCCGAGGGCCGCAGGCGCAGGGTCGCGCTGTTCTCGCTGGGCTTCGCGTTGGCGGCGGCGTTATGCTCCCAGCCCCTGGCCGTGACACTGGCCGTGCCCTTCCTGGCGGGAGAGATCACCCGCACGGTTCGGCGCAAGCGCGTCGACTGGCCCGTGTGGTGCGCATTCGCATCGGCCACACCATCGCTACTTGTCCTTTGGACTCTCAAAACCGCCGGCAACAAAACTGCGTACAGCCGCTTCACTGGAAGCCTGCCGCTGCATGTTGCCGCTACCTACGCGGAGATCCTGAAACCGGCAATCGTACCGCTGGCTATGGCCCTCCTCCTGCTGCTGGTCTTACGCTCGCAGGAAGTCATGACGGAGCGCGGCGCGCCTGCCGGGCCGCGGCCGCCAGAGAGCGATCCAGGCCTGCGGCCATACGAGTGGGCCGCGCTAGTAGGCTTCGCGCTGATCCCGTTCGCGGCAGTCCCGATCTCCACTTTGGGTGGCCATTACTGGCACCGATATTCATTGGGCTGCATCATAGGGATCGCCGGGCTGGCTGCGGCCTTTCTATTCCGGATCGGCGGGACGAACCGCTCGGCCGGGAGGGCCGTCATGTTGGCGTTCGGAGCGTGCTTTACGGTCGCACAGTTGCTGCCCGAGAACATGCGTACAGACGGTGTGCCGATAGTGAATTCGTCGGCGGAAATCCAACCTTTTCTCGGGCAACTCCCGTCCGATGCGCCGGTGGTGATCGGTCCCCCCATGACCTTCGTGGAACTCGAGCATTACTCCAGCCCGGAGCTGGCTTCCAGGCTTTACTATCTGACGGAGCCGTCTGCTGCGGCCGCGATCGACGGCGACAGTGGCTTCGACGTCAAAGGGCCAGTGCTGGCGCGCTTCTTCCCTTTCCACGCCCACTTCGCGGATTATCACGCCTTCATTGCCACGCACAAGCATTTCTACGTCGTACAACCGATCCGCAACATCGTGCGCGAGTACTTGGCCGGCCGCATCGACCTACAGCCCCGCGAGATCGCCGGGCAATTTCAATACTGGGTTGCCACCCCGCGCTAGTGGGCAGGCACTGTGCCGGACCCAGAGGGTACGCCGGCCTCGTAGGCCGTCTTTTGACACGCGGACACAACTGTCCGACAATCGGGATATAGTGGCGCGACGGATGGATGCTATGTGCGAGTTAGTAGGGGACAAAGGGAAGGGAGGCCACGGCCGGCTGTATCTGGGTGAGGCGTTTACCACTTTGCACGATCTGTGAGAGAACCTTCTATGTATACGCTCGCATACCCAGCGAAGTTCACTACCGGTGCGGACGGCCGCGTGCTGGTGGAGTTTCCGGACCTCCCGCGCGTCGCGACCGATGGCGCAGACTTACGCGAGGCCACCGAGGAAGCCGCCGACGCGCTCGGCTCGGACCTCTCCATCCGGCTATCGCGGCATGAGGATATTCCGTTGCCTTCGCCCTCCAAACGGCGGCAGCGTATGGTGCCGGTGCCCCTGTGGCTGGCGCCGAAGCTGGCATTGTATCTTGCCCTGCGCGAGCACGGCGTCAGTAACTCGGAATTGGCCCGTAGATTGGGCGTCGACGAAAGGGTCGTGCGGCGCATGCTCAATCCCCAACATGCCACTAAGCCGGAAAGGATTTATCGGGCGCTCGCGGTGCTTGGCAAACAGGTGAGCCTCGACGTCCGCGACGCGGCGTAGCGGATCGTGCAAAAGGCCGGGAGGCGCTTGCTCACGCGCGCGGCTCCGAAAACGGCCCTGTAACCCGCAGCACGCCGCACGGTTGTCCCGGCAGGTCGGCGTCCCTATCCACCGGCCCGCTCAGATACTCTTCGATGGCGCGCAACCGCTCCGGCGTTCCAATATCGTAGAAACGCTGCGCGGTGGGCAATGCCGCCAGGCGGCGGCGTTCGATGAGCTGTGGAAAGCAGCACTGCTCAAAGGATGCCGGACCAGCGGCCGGCAACAGATCCAGCACTTCGCGGCGGAAGCAGGAGACGCCTGCCTCGACGTATTCGAGATCGGCATCCGCGGGCGAAGTTTTGTCATAGCGGGTCACCAGCCCGCTGCGGTCGAGCGCGACATTCGGGCAAACGGACGTTTCGTGCGCGGGATCGCGATACGCCACGATCAATCCCAGCGCGGCCGAATCTTTCAAGCGGCGGGCCGCCGCGGCATATTCGATGGGCAGCAGCGAATCGCCATAAAGCAGCAGAAATGTTTCGGCAAGCTGGCCGCGCGCTTCACGCAACGCGCCGCCGGTGCCCAGTGGCTGAGGCTCGCGCACGTACCGCAGCCGCAGTCCAAGCCCGCCGCCGCTGCCGAAATAGTTTTCGATCTGTTCGCCCAGATAGCCGGTGAGCAGCAACACGTCGCGCAAGCCCTGCCGTGCCAGGAGGCGCAATTGATGCTCCAGATAAGGAGCGCCCGCCACCGGAACCATGGGTTTGGGAATCTTGCGCGTCAGCGGGCCAAGGCGCGTGCCCAATCCGCCGGCCAGAATTACGGTCTGCATGCGGCCTCCGGGGACACCGCTTCCTCACGGTCGCGGCTCGGTAGCGATGCTTCAATCGCCAGCGCCACGGCTTCTTCCGAGTTGTAGCGCGCGCGCCATCCGAGCCGGTTAATGGCCGTCACATCCAGGCGGAAGCGCGGCACGTCGCCCAGCCATCCGCCTTCCCCCCCCGTATATTCGTACGCGACGCCCGCCAGCCCCATGGCATTGGCCACCATGTCCGCGATGCGATCCACGCTCAGCGAATCGTCGCAGCCCAGGTTGAAGATGTTCAAACCGGGCGGTGCATGTTCCACCGCGAAGAGCATGGCTGCCACGCATTCCTCGGCCAGCAGATACGATTTGGCCTGCCGCCCGTTGCCCAGAATCCGCAAGCGCGTGGGATCGCGCCGCAGGTTCGCAATGAAATCGCCGATCACCGTGCGCCCGCGCTTGCGCACCTTCGGACCCACCACGTTGGCGAAACGGAAGATCCAGCAATCCATATCGAACAAGTGCTGGAACGCGCCGAGCATGGCTTCGCAACTCAGTTTTGTCGCGCCGTAAAGCGAAATCGGATGCGGCGCCTGATCTTCGGCAATGGGCTGCCGTTCGCAGATGCCATAGATCGCCGAGGTCGATGAGAACGCCAGCCGGCGCACGCCGCGGCGCCGCATGCCTTCGAGCACGTGGTAAGTGCACAGCGTATTCTGCCGCAGATCTTTGTCGGTGGCGTCGCCGGGGACGAATTTCACGTCGGGATTGGCCGCCAGATGGTAGACCATCTCCACGCCGTCGAGCGCGCGGTCGAGCGCCGCCTCGTCAAGCAGATCGCCTTCGATGAACTGGAAGCCCGGATGCCCCAGCAGACCGGCAATGTGTTCGTGCTTTCCGCTGCTCAGATTATCCAAAACGACAACGCGATCGCCGCGCGCGAGCAGCGCGTGGGCGAGATCCGAGCCAATGCATCCCGCGCCGCCGGTAACCAGTGTGAGCCCGCTCATATCGCCCGCAATCGCGGCCGCCGCACGCGCGCATCGGCGGCGTGCAGCACCAGCGTGCAACTGAACGTATAGAATCCGGCGATCAGGCAGAGCAAGCCCAGCACCGCGTGATGCACTTCGGGAGTGGGGATGGCCGGCAGTTGCAATCCTCCCGCCAGATATTGATGAACCAGGGGCAAGGTCAGCGCACACCCCGCGAGTCCCGCGAGGCCGCTGGCCACCATCGCCCGGTTGTAAGAGAACAACCGCAGCCAGCGCGCCGATCGCGCGGCGGAATATCGATACATCACCTGCACGATGCAGCCCAGGTAAAAGCACTGCAATCCGACCACGGAGAGCGTGAGGCCCAGCATCATCCAGTTGAGCGAAAGCGTAATGGGGCCCAGCGGCAGCGGTCCGAAAGCCACCGGGACCGTCAACAGAAGCCCCAGTGCCAGCAGCGCCAGGCCCGGCCGCAGCAGAAAGAAATCGGCGCCGTAGAGCAGCATGGCGCGCAGATTGATCCATCCGGCGCGCCACGGTTCCAGCCATCCATTGCGCTTCATGTGGCTGAGCCTGCCTTCGGGATCTTTAAGAAAATGCACGGGCACTTCGGCGCTCTTCAGCTTCAGACACACGGCTTTCAGCACCATTTCCGAGGCGTACTCCCAGGATTGAGATTCCAGATCGATGCGCACCAGGGCGTCGCGCGTAATACCGCGCATGCCGCAATGGATATCGGAAAAATCCGTGGCGTAGAGCACGTTCAGAATCGCCGTCGTCACAGGCGTGCCGAAATACCGGTGCAGCGCGGGCATGGATCGCGGCGCGATGGAGCCGCGAAATCGCGATCCCATGATGAACTCATAGCCGGCGCGAAACTTCTCGACAAATCCGGATAACTCGCGAAAATCGTAAGTGCAATCGGCGTCGCCCATCAGCACATACTCGCCGCGGATATACGGAATGGCGTCGATATAAGCGCGCCCGAGACCGCGTTTGGGCGTTCGCAACACGCGCGCGCCATGCGCCAGGGCGATCTGCGGCGTATCGTCGGACGAGCTATCTACAATCAGAATTTCGCCCTTGATTCCGGCGCCCGCGAGTCCCGCCTTGCACCATTTCACAAACTCGGCGATCGTAATATGCTCGTTCAGCGCGGGCACTACGATGGAGATCTCCGGATCGGCGATATCGTCGTCCGGAATGAGGAGTTCGATTTCATTGGCGACCGGATGAAGACACTCAGCCGGGTACACTGCGGCGGCCATCGCCCGGTAGAATAGCAGTCGAGAGCAACTAAGGTCGATAATCCTTTAGTTAGTAGGACAGGCCTCCCGGCCTGTCCATGGAGACCGCTCCCTCACCGTCGCGGCTCCGTAGAATCGTGCGGCTGCAACTGAGCCGCGACGGTAACGGAGCGGTGCAGTGCTATACTGAACCGCTTCGCCCCCGAATCACATGACCAAATCGCTTTCCCTGGCCCTGATATTGGCTGCGGCGCCTTTGTCCGCCCAGCCCACCCCCGCCGAAAAAATCCGTGCACAAGCCGAATACACACGCGCGCACTACACCAAGTTCGACTTCCGTATTCCCATGCGCGATGGCGTAAAGCTGTACACCACCGTCTACGCGCCCAAAGACGCCAGCCGCCAGTATCCCATCCTGATGGAACGCACGCCTTACTCCGTGGCGCCCTATGGAGTCGACAACTACCGCACGAATCTGGGTCCTTCCGAGTTGTTCACCAAGGAAGGATTTATTTTCGTTTATCAGGATGTGCGCGGCCGCTATCTATCCGAGGGCCAGTTCGTCGACGTGCCGGTCCGCAATCCGCACCTCGGCCCAAACGAGAGCGACGAAAGCACCGACACCTACGACACCATCGATTGGCTGGTCAAGAATATCCCGAACAACAACGGACGCGCCGGAATCTGGGGCATCTCCTATCCCGGCTTTTATGCGGCGTTCGCGCTGATCAACGCGCATCCGGCCTTGAAGGCCGTCTCGCCGCAAGCGCCCATGGGCGACGTGGGCAACGGAGACGACGCTTACCATAACGGCGCTTTTTATCTGGCCGCCAATTTCGGCTTCTACACGTTTTTTAAGCCGCGTCCGGAGCCGGAGCGTCCCAAGCGCGGTGTGCCGTTCGACTACGGCACGCCCGATGAATACGACTTCTACCTGCGCATGGGTCCGCTGGCCAACGCCAACGCTCTCTATCTTCACAATCAGAACGCTTATTGGGACGACATGCTGAAGCATCCCAATTACGACGATTTCTGGCAATCGCGGGCGCTGGCGCCGTATATGAAACATGTGACGCCGGCCGTTCTTTGGGTCGGCGGATGGTTCGATGCGGAGGATCTTGCCGGACCGCTCAAGCTTTTCTACGCGAACGAAAAAGCCGGTCCCGCGGCGCCCCAGACGCTGATTATGGGTCCATGGCCGCATGGCGGCTGGTCGCATCTGGATGGAGATAAGCTCGGCAACCTGAGCTTCGCCTCGAAGACCGGCGAGTTTTACCGCGAGTCCATCGAGCTGCCTTTCTTCGTCGCAAATCTGAAGGGCCAGGGCAATGGGGTGAAGCCTTCCGCGGATAGTGCCGTGCCGAAAGCTTGGCTGTTTGAAACCGGAACCAATGAGTGGATTCGATTTGGTCAGTGGCCGCCCAAAGACTCGGGCGAGAAGGCGCTGTATTTAGGCCCTGGCGGAACTTTGTCCTTCACCGCCGCGAGCGGCGATGGATCCGGATACGACGAGTATGTCAGCGATCCCGCGAAGCCCGTGCCCGTCACCGCGGAAATCGGCGCGGGAATGCCGAGCGATTACATGACTCATGACCAGCGCTTCGCCGCCCGGCGCACCGACGTGCTCGTTTATCAGACCGGCCCGCTCGAAAAGGACGTGACCATCGCAGGCCCGATTCAAGCGGTGCTTGAAGTTTCCTCGAGCGGCACGGATTCGGATTTCGTGGTCAAGCTGATCGACGTTTATCCCAACGACTATCCCGATCCCGATCCGAATCCTGCCAAGGTGCGCATGGGCGGTTACCAGCAGATGGTTCGCGGCGAGCCATTTCGCGGCAAATTCCGGAATGGCTTCGACAAACCCGAGCCGTTCGTCCCCGGCCAGAAGGCGCAAATCGCCTTCACAATGCCGGATATTTGCCACGTCTTTCGTTCTGGACACCGGATTATGGTGCAAATCCAGAGTTCCTGGTTTCCCTTGACCGACCGCAACCCTCAAGTGTTTCTTGATATTCCTGCAGCCAAGGCTATGGATTTTAAAAAGGCAACTGAGCGGGTGTACGTTGGTGGCCCGGATGGCTCGCGCCTGCGCGTACGAGTGATCGAGTAGGACAGGCCTCCCGGCCTGTCCAAGCCGCGCCTCGTGGGGCAGGCACTCTGCCTGCGCGGGCCTCGTAGGCCCGCTCTGCGGCGAGCCTCGCTCGCCTTGGACAGGCCGGGAGGCCTGTCCTACTATGCCCGGGCCGGCTCGAAGTACCGCTGCGCCAGCTCCGGCTTGGCGATCACCGCCTTCCGCCAGCACGAGCGCGCCTCAAACTCGTTGCCCAGCGACATCAGCGCATGCCCCAAATTCAACAGCGCCTCCCCAAACTGCGGATCGGCCTTCAGCGCCTCCCGGTACAGCACCGCCGCATCTTCCGGCTCGCCGCGACGCTGGCAGATCAACCCGGCATTGTAGAGCAACTCCGGACTGCGCTCGCCCGCGTCTAGCAACTGCCGGTAGATCTCGAACGCCTTGTCATAGTCTCCGTGCTCAAGCGACAGCGCCGCCAGTCCGCGCAACGCTTCCTTCGACTCCACTCCCGCCGCCGTCAGCTCCTGGAAGCAGGTCCGCGCCGCCTCTTTATCGCCCGACCGCCAGTGCGCGATGCCCAGGTTCAGCCGTGCTTCCGGCCAGTTGCCGCGCTTCGCCAGGCACGATTCGAACGCCTGGATGCTCCCCGCATAGTCGGCCCGCTGTAGGCGCAGATGGCCGATGCGGAAAGCCGCATCGTCGGAATCGGGCGAATCCTCAGGCACCTGCGCGTAAAGCTTCTCGGCGCCGTCGGCGTCGCCTAACTGCTCGTGCACCAGCCCCAAGTTCCAATGCACACCCGGCAGCTTCGGATCGATCTCCAGCGCAGTCTGGTAGGCCGCGCGCGCGCCCTTCAGATCGCCTTGTTCCTGCAGCGCTACGCCCAGGTTCAAATGCGCTTGCGGCGAATTCGGCTGCACGCGCGTGGCCCGCGCATAGGCATCCGCCGCATTCCCCAAATCGCCGGCCTTGTGGCAGGCCACGCCTAAGTTAAACCAATTTTCGAAGGCTTGCGGTGCAAGTTCCGCTAAACGCCGGGAATATTCCGCCGCAGCAGCATGATCTCCGGCCGCGAACGCGGCTCCCGCCAAGCCCTCCAGCGCGATCTGCGATTTCGGTTGCGCCGCCACCAGCTTCTCCGAGTATTTGCGGACTTGCTCGTAATCCTGATGAGACAGCGCCAGCGATATCAGGTTGCTGAGGGCCTCCTCGGAATGCGGATTCCGCGTCAGGATGCGCTTGTACAGCTCCACCGCTTCGCTGCCGCGATCCCGTTTCTGCAGCGCCACGGCTTTTCCGAACAGCGCTTCGTCGTTGTCCGGATGGTGTTCCAGAAACCGGTCGTAGGCGTCCAAAGCCTCGTTATGCAGACCCAACTGCACCAGGCAGGCGCCCAGCGCCAAATGTGCCTCGGCGCGCGCCGGATCGTTCGAAATCGCCTTGCGGAACGACGCCGCGGCATCCTCCCAGCGCTCGATGCGCCCCAGGCATACCCCCGCGTTGAAATGCGCCGTGGGATGCAACGGCTGCAACAGAGCCGTCTGCCCATAGCTGGCCGCCGCCGGACCATACTCCTGCAACTCGTACTGCAACTGGCCCAGCGCGAAGTACAGCGCCGGATGGTGTTCACCTCCATCCAGCGCGCGCACCAGTTCCCGGGCGGCTTCGTCGAGCTTGCCGTCCAGATGCAGCGAGGCCGCCTTCGATAGCACGCGGCTGATGCGAGCCTCCTGGGCGGTCGCTGCGGCGGCTTCCCTGCCGCCCAACCCGGATCCTCCATTCAATTCCGTGGTACCAGCATGCCGGTAATCCATTGCTTCTTTCTCCTTGTCCGTTGCCGCGTCGCCGCCCTTTCCGGACAGCAAACCGCAAATCCTTCCTAAAATATCGCCGTGGCTTTCGAGCTTTACCCAATACACCCGCGCCCGCTCGCCGGCCTCGCTGAAGAACCCCACGCCGCCGGTCTTCAGCCGGTCTTCCGTCCAAAAGTCGGCTTCCTGGCCTTCCACATAGGTGCGATAGTGGTTGCCTTTCACATCCACGGTCACGCGATAGGGTGTGTTCGCGTGAATCATCATGCGCAGAGGCGTCTCCACGCGCTCTCCCTTGCTGCCGCCGATCACCGGATACCGCACCATCGCCACCATCGGCCGCGGCCCCGGCTGTACCACCGTGAACTTCAGCGCGTAATAATTATTCGCATCATGCGCCCGTACCACCCAATCGACGCTTTTGTTCTCAATCTGCGCCATGAACTCGAACCGGTAATCGGAAAGCGGCACCGACGGGCGGTAGAGCGCCAATTGTCCCGGATGCATGAAGCCATCCGTGCTATACGACCAACTCTTCGGCCATTTTGCCTGTAAGCCCTTCCATTGGCCCAATCCGGTGCGAAAATCGTCGGCGAAGCTGCGCGTGGCGCGTTTGGACACCCACTGGCGGACGTTCACGCCGTGCCATCGGGCGGACGCGGCCAAGCTTTTGGGAGCTACTTGCGTTAACACACCCGCCATCAGCATGGCCGCCGCCGCCAGCCCGGCGTATTGCCACTTGATCTTGCGTTTTGGCGGCGCGCCCAGGCGCTTGATGGCGCGCACGTTCAACTTGGTGGGGAGTTCATCCTCCAAATCCTGGCGGTACAGCAGCGCGGCGTCCGGCCGCACCAGCTCGTTGAACTTTACTCTAACCGGGTCCAGCAGGAACGGAGGATGGCAAATGCGCATGACGCGCAGTGTCCACAATACCGCGCAGGAGCGCAGCGAACGGCCCACGCTCGGCGGCAGGGCGCCGTTCAGAGCAGCGAGTGCGCCCGCCGGCGACGGCATACAATCGATCGGCGGCAGAGCCATATCCGCGCGCGGAACCAGGGAATGCTCGAGCTGCGCCGCGGGCACGGCGTCCCAGGATGGCGCCGCCGCAACCGGCACGGCCGGCGCCGGCTCGGCCATTTCGCGCGCCGGGGCCGAACCCATGACAGCCGGCAGAATGGCCAGCTCGGTTTGCGGAACCGGCGTCTCGATGTGCGCGGACGGGGTTCGATCGGCGCAGACCGGATTCAGATTACCGCACGCGGCGTGCAGAAATCCCGCTGGGAGAGCCGCAGCCGCGGGCGCCCCGGCGATAGCGGCGTCGCAGGCGACCCGCGGGTTCACATGCTCGCCCAGGGGGCCGAACGGACTGGCATTTCGTTCCGCCAACCAGACTGGCGATGCGGCGCCCAATCTGGCAGTCAACGGATCGTTCGCGGCGGCCGCAGCAGCCGGAGCACCCGCTTCCATCAGCGGCAGCGCGGGCTGGATGCAATGTGCGCGGGCGATGCCCGGCAACATGGCGGCCGCGGCGGCCGGCAGGCGCGGTTCCGGTTGCGCAGCCAGCGGCTTGGTGAGCGGCTGCGCGAATTCCGCAGGACCCACTGCGGGCAGCGCAGGCTGCACGTGGGCGGCGGTGCCTTGAACTAACTCGGGCGTTCGCGCCGGTAATCCCGGATGCGGTAGCGCGGCGCGCGGCGCGGCAAGCTGCGCGGAAGTAACCGGAGATACCGTGGGTATGTCCGCCACCGCTGGTGCGATACAACCGGCAGTCACGGCCCCCGCCAAAGTGGCTAGTTGCGGAGCCGGCAGGCGTAGCTGCGGCTGCGCGATGCGCGGCTCCGCCATGCCTATCGAAGAAGCCGCCAGCGCGGGTGGCTTGGGAAGGAAGATCCCCACACTCCGGGTTCCCTGCGCCTCGAAAACAACCGGCAATCCGCGCTCGGCCGCGGCCGTTTCGTGCCGCAGCGCCAGTGGTCCGGCCTCCATGGGACGCGGTTCGGAAATCATCTCGGCGGCTGAAAAGCGCGTCTCCGCCAAGGGGTCGGCGCCGGGCGCCGAGGGCGCCGCGATGGAGCGATTCGGCGGCAGTTGGGCTGCTTCGTGAACGGCATGCGCCACCGGACCGAAGGAAGCGCAAAGGGGCGCGCCTTCCCGCGCCGCCATACGGGATCGGACGCCGCGGACTGAAGCGGCGCGGGGCGACCCGTTTTGCGCGACTTCCTCAAAAGCCGGTTCCGCGCAGACCGGAACGGCCGCCATCAATTCAGGAGACGAAGGCCCGGCCTGGGTGGGCGCGAACGCCCGTGCGGCTAGAGGCAGGCGCGCCGATTCTGGTATGAATCGGACCGGCCCCGTGATGCACTCCACGGCAGCCAATGGCCGTGCCTCTGGACGCGCGGCCTCCGGACCGGCGGGCGCGGCGCCGGCGGCGGATCGCTGCGGACGATCGATGTCCATCCTGAAAGCGCAAAGGGGCGCGCCCTCCCGCGCCGCCATACAGGAGAGCAACTCCGCAGATTTCAGCGGCGCGGACGCCCCGTTTTGCGCGAGTTCCTCAGAAGAGGCGGTCGCCAGCGGGATCGGATAGGCGACCGTCAGCCGGTGCCAAACCGGCTGTGTGGGCATCGCCGCGATGTCATGGCCCAAGACCACTCCCGGCCGCTTCACCGAAATACCCGCGGCATCCACCGTCATGGAGGGAATGCGCTCGCTCGGCAGAGATGTTGCCAAAACGCGCAACTCGGCGTGCAGCGCCGGGCCCGCAGAGACCGCCGCCCGCTCCAGGAATTCCGCTAACCGCGTCGGCGCCGGCTCCGGGGCTAGCGCCTCGTACAGCCGCTGGCGGTAACGCTCCTTAAACTGGTGGCGATGCGAGTCGCTGCAGAACTCCAGATCCCGTAGCTGCCGGATTGGACCGATTCCTTTGCCGCAAAAAAGACACTGCACGGGCTGCCTCTGAACCGACTAATATCAGAGTTATTATAAGCGCACTATCCCCTGGGAACAAAGAGAAAACTTACTGTTTCTATTAGTTAGTGAATACTTACTTATCTACTATCGGTACGGGACTGTTATCTTTGGTTAAGATACTACTAACCATAGTTAGCTGTGAGGCAGGCTCTCAGCCTGCGGTCGGCCTCTCAGGCCGCCTGCTGGCATTCCGTCAACTGCGTTACCCTGGAACCGTGAGCCTCGAACAAGCGCGCGAATGGTTGCGCGGCGCCACCGCCGTGGCCGTCCTGACGGGCGCCGGTATCTCCACCGAGAGCGGCATCCCCGCCTTTCGCGGAGCGGACGGATTGTGGAACAACTATAAGCCCGAAGATCTGGCCACGCCCGAAGCCTTCACCCGCGATCCGCGCCTGGTCTGGCAATGGTACGACTGGCGGCGCACAGCCATCAAGCAAGCCAAGCCCAACGCCGGACACCAAGCCCTGGTGCGCCTGGAAATCCGCACGCCGCGCTTCACGCTGATCACCCAGAACGTGGACGGCCTGCATGATATGGCCGGCAGTGGCCGCATCCTCAAGCTGCACGGCGATATCTGGCGCATGCGCTGCACCTCCTGCGGTAGTAACTGGCCTGACCGCCGCGCGCCGCTGCCTAAGTTGCCGCCGCATTGCGGATGCGGAGGACTGGCGCGTCCCGGTGTCGTCTGGTTCGGCGAGCCTCTACCGGAAGGCATGCTGCAGGAGGCCGAACACGCCGTGCTCGATTCGCAAGTTCTGTTAGTGGCCGGTACTTCGGCCCAGGTCTATCCGGCCGCCAGCCTGATCCCGCTCGCCAAGCAAGCCGGCGCCCGCGTCATCCAGGTGAATCTGGACCCTACGCCTTACTCGGAGATAGTAGATTGCGCGCTCGAAGGCCGCGCCGGCGAGTTACTACCGCAGTTAATCTAAATAAGCCATATGCAACGCCTCATCCGCTACTCGCTACTCCTGCTGGCTATCTCGATGGTGGCCGAGCAGCACCCGATTCTCCCCGTTGGCTCCCCAGCCCCGGACTTCGCCCTCCCCGGAGTCGATGGAAAAATCCATCGCTTGGCCGACTACGCCTCGAGCCCCGTGCTCGCTATCGTCTTCGCCTGTAACCACTGCCCGATCTCGCAGCTTTACGAGCAGCGCATTCAGCGCCTCTACGACGACTATCGCGATAAAGGCGCGGCCGTGGTAGTCATTCAGCCCAACGCGCCTGAAGCCCTCCGCGTCGATGAGTTGGATTCTTCGGATATGAGTGACACGCTCGCAGAGATGAAAATCCGGGTAGCTTACAAGCATCTGACTTATCCTTACTTATACGATGGCGACACACAGTCGGTGACGCGCGCTTACGGCCCGCAAGCTACACCGCACATCTTCATCTTCGATCGTGACCGCCGCCTGCGCTATGAAGGCCGCATCGACAATAGTTATCGCGAAGAAATGGTCAAGACCCACGACGCGCGGGATGCCATCGACGCGTTGCTGGCAGGCAAGCCCGTGGCAGTGACTCACACGGGCGTTTTCGGCTGCTCCACCAAGTGGAAAGAAAAAGAGAGCGAGCGTCTGGCGGCCCTCCGCAAGCTGGAAGAAACGCCGGTGAGTCTGGAATTAGCCAGCGCTGACGACTTGGCCAAGCTTCGCGCAAACCACGCGAAAAAGCTGACTCTGGTGACCGTTTGGGACACCCACTGCCAGTCATGCCTGGCGCAGTTCGCCGATATCCAAACGACTTACCGCATGTATAACGTGCGCGGCCTGCAACTGGTCACCGTGGCAGCGGACTCTCCCGGCGCGCGCGCCGCCGTCCAGCAAATTCTCGAAACGCAGCATGCCACCAGCCGCAACCTGCTGTGTGCGTCCGCAAGCGCCTTCGATGCGGAGTGGAAATCAGGCGCTCCCTATACGGCCCTTATTACTCCCGATGGAAAAATGGTCTACCGCAAAGTCGGCGCGGTGGATATGCTGGAACTGCGGCGCACGATCCTGGCGCATTTCGATTGGGAGTACGAAGGTTTCAGCCGATACTGGGCGCAGGAAACCGCGACCGTTACGGAGCCGCGACCGTAAGGGAGCGGAAACTCACCAGTCCACAGTCGGAATACCCGCGGCGCCCGCAGTCTCTGACTTCTGGCTTCCGCCCTCCGGTTCCTGACTGGGCACCACCACAATTCCGGACTCCGTAACCGTATACCCGCGCGCGAGGTCTTCCTCCGCGTCGTACCCAATGACGCTCGATTCCGGAATCTCTACGCCCGAATCGATGATCGCCCGCCGGATGCGGCTGTTGCGCCCGATCTTCACGTTAGGCATCAGAATCGAATATTCGACTTCGCAATAACTGTTCACGCGCACTCCGGTCGCCAGCACGCTGCGCACTACCCGGCCGCCCGAGACGATGCAGCCGGCCGCCACAATCGAATCCACGGCGACGCCCATGCGGCGGCCCTCCTGCGCAAACACGAATTTGGCGGGCGGCGCCTGCACCACGCGCGTGCGAATCGGCCAATTAAGATCGTAAAGATTGAACTCCGGCGTCACCGCCACCAGGTCCATGTTGGCTTCATAAAACGCATCGATCGTGCCCACATCCCGCCAGTAGCGCGCCTGCTTGTCGTTCATGTCCCGGAAGTCGTAGGCGATTACCCGCGCACCGCCCAGCGCGGATGGAATCACGTCCTTCCCGAAATCGTGCGATGACGAAGCGTTGCGGGCGTCTTCCCGCAGCAAGCGTAACAGCACTTCCGTCTCGAACACGTAGATCCCCATCGAAGCGCTCACCATCTCCGGATTGAACACCGACGGCGCCGGGTGGCCGTGCCGCGGCTTCTCCTCGAAGCCCACGATGCGGTGGTCGCTCGCGATTTCCGTAATCCCGAAGCGTTCGGCTTCCTGGGGCGAAACCTGAATGGTAGCGATCGTGATATCGGCCCGGTGCCGGCGGTGCCAGTCCACCATCTCGCGGTAATTCATCTTGTAGATCTGATCGCCCGACAGGATCAACGTCAGGGCCGGCCGTTCCGCGGTGATGCTCGGGCTATTCTGAAACACGGCATCGGCGGTGCCCAGATACCAATCGTCGCGCAACCGCTTCATGGGCGGAATGGTCTCGATGAATTCGCCGAGTTCCGGCGAGAAGATGTTCCAACCGTCGCGGATATGCCGGATCAGGTCCAGCGATTTGTACTGTGTTAGGATGAAAATTCGGCGAATGTCGGAATTGATACAGTTGGACAGCGTGAAGTCGATGATGCGGTAAACGCCGCCGAAGCAAACCGCCGGTTTTGCGGTATCTCGCGTGAGAGGGGATAAGCGCTCCCCAGCCCCTCCTGCCAATAAAATTGCTAAGACGCTTTCCATAAATCAAGCTATTGAAAATACTATAGTTGCATGTGGCTCTGGTTGCGTGGCGGCAGCTTTTCCGCTAATTTGGACTTGACTTTCTCCGCCAACCACTTAATGATATCAGTACCTTCTCTCGTGAGAAACGCGGGAAATCTTTGGTCGGGTTTGGAGGTGTACATTTAATTGGCCGAAGTAAAGTTACAAGATGGTGAAACCCTCGAAAACGCCTTGCGGCGGTTCAAGCGTAAGGTCCAGCAGGAGGACATCATCAAGGAGGTCAAGCGACACTCCTTTTACTTAAAGCCGGGCGAGAAAAAGCGGGTAAAGCAGGCACTGGCCCGCAAACGCAATCGCAAGAAGTCGCGCCGGGAAATCGAATAACGCGGGCGGACAGGTTCTCCTGTCCGCTCCACAACCCGTTCGAGGAAACCAAGGTTGGGGTTATGGCGGAGTTCCAGGATCGGATTCTCAAGTGCTCAGAGTGCGGAGCTGAATTTGTTTTCACAGCGGGAGAACAGCACTTCTTCCACGACAAAAACTTCAAGAACGAACCCAAGCGATGCAAGGCCTGTAAGACGAAACGGCAGAGTGGGTCCGGCGGCGGCAAGCCGGAAACCATGACCGTGTGTTCGCAGTGCGGCCGCGAGACCACGGTGCCATTCAAGCCTACGCAAGGCCGTCCGGTCTACTGCCGGGAATGCTTCTTGAGCCGCAAAACACAGTCCGCCGGCGCCGGTTGACGGAGGTCGGCCATGATTGGCCGCCCTCCAATTTATAGGTCTCGCAGGCCGCCTGCGGACTTTTCATCTAATGCCCTCTCGCGCCGACGCTCTCCAAACCGTAGTTAAAGTAGTCGTTTATATTTCTCTCTATTTCGCCACCGTATATCTGCTGGGTCCAGTGCTGTATTGGCTGGGCGGATACATGGTCGGTATCACCGCCGCGGGCCTGCTGGCGGCGTCCTTCGCGAATGCCATGTGCCTGCGCATCTACGTGCACCGGGGCATCGCCGCGATCGGCTTGCAGGGCGGCCGCGTGGCACTGGTTCACCTGGGTCTCGGTTGCCTGGGAGGAGTGGGCGCCGCGGCGCTGGTGCTGGCCGGCCCCATAGCCGTACGAGCGGCGCGCCTCGATCGAGATCCCACCAGCACCGCCAGTCTGGCTTCGTTCTTTTTCGTTTCCGTGTTGCTGTTGTTCGGTTCGGCCGGCGAAGAACTCCTGTTCCGCGGATTCGGATTTCAAGTGCTGTTGCACGCGCTGGGCGACTGGACCACGGTTCTCCCGGTCGGCATCGTCTTCGGCCTGATGCACGCCGGCAATCCCCACTCTTCCTGGCTCAGCATCGCGAATACCTCGGGTTTCGGAATCCTCTTCGGATATGCCTTCCTGCGCAGCCACGATATCTGGCTGCCCATCGGTCTGCACTTCGGCTGGAACTTTACATTGCCCCTTTTCGGCGTAAACGTCAGCGGGCTTACAATGGATTTGACGGGATTCACCATGCGGTGGTCCGCCGGGACGCTTTGGAGCGGCGGCGAGTACGGTCCGGAAGCCAGTGTGTTGACTTCGGGCGTGCTGGTTCTGCTGTTCGTGTATCTTTGGAAAGCGCCCATCCGGCGGCAGCCATCGGCCTTGCTGGACCCGCCCCTGGGTGACGTGACATGCGCCGCTGGACAGCCGCCTTCGCCATCTTCTTCCTAATGCTGCCGCTCTATGCGGTCGATAAACTCACTGAGCAGGACCGCATCGAAATCATGCGCGGCCTGATGGCGGAGTACGCCACCGTGAAAACGCTGCTGCCGCGGTCCAAGAAGGCGCTCCCGTTTGAATCCACCGGGACTTTCGACAAGAAAGCCTGGCAGGCGGCGTCGCGCGAGTATGGCCCGGCGGGCCGCGTGGGCGACACCGTCAAAATCACCAGGGTCTCGATCGAGTCCGACCGGCTGGTGTTGCAGATCAACGGCGGATTCAACGGGGGGCGCAAGTGGTACGACAGTTCGCAGATTTGCGGCGGAATGGGCGGCTGTGGCACCCCGGTGCAACTGGGTAAGGGCGATTCCAACGCGCCCGGCGGCACCACGCTTGAATTACTCTTCCACAAGCCTCTGGAGCCCATGAAGGCCGAGGAGATAAAGAAGATGTTGGCGCCGGTGCTCGATTTCGAAAAGCGCAGCGCTACCAAGCTCTATGCCGAAGTTCTGGCCCCGGAAGTGCAAACCGCGATCAAAGACAAGAAGGTGATCGAGGGCATGGATCGCGACCAGGTCTTGATGGCCATGGGACGTCCCAACCACAAATCGCGCGAGACCAAGGACGGCGTAGAAATCGAGGATTGGGTGTTCGGCCAGCCTCCCGGCAAGATCGTGTTTGTGACCTTCAGCGGCAGCAAAGTCATCAAAGTAAAGGAAGAATACGCCGGCTTGGGGACCGAGGTGGAAGACGCCAAGCCACCCAGATAGAGCCGCGCGCCCGTGGGAACTGAGCGTGCACCCCCGGCCCCAGATCCCGCGAGCGCAGCTCGCCCGGCCCTTACCCTTAACACCAGTGGATATGGACTAAAGCCCTAGACTTGTTTCAAATTAGGAACAAGGGCCTATGAACAGATTCGGCAGGATTGTGCCGATAGGATTATTGAGGTGTGTTAGTGTCCCGGACAGCGGCTAGCGGCAACGCCGGATCGGTCGGCGCTCGGCAGCCGATCGAACGCTCAAGTTGTGTCCCGAGCGGGCTTGGCGTGCTTTTGGTGGTGTCGCTGGCGGGTTGCGCCCGAGCGCCGCACGTCTCGGTTTTGACCAGCGTGAGCCAGGTGCGCCAGCTAACGGCGGGTCAGGCTGGTTTGGGCGTGCCGGTTCGTATCAAGGCTATCCTTACCTATTTCGACGGGACATCCAGCTATTGCTTTCTGCAGGATGCGAGCGGAGGAATCCGCGTCGGCCTGGCGGCCGGCCAAATTCCGCCGGACAGCGGATGGCGCGTGGAAGTCACCGGCTTGGTTTCCTCCGGGGGAACCGCGCCCGCGATTGTCGAGGGGCGCCTATCGCCATTGAGGCCGGACGGATTGCCGCCGCCGGTACCCGTCTCCGCTGCGCGCTTACGGGACCCGCAATATGAGTACCGGCGGGTGGCCGTGTCCGGCGTCGTGCAATCGGTCTCTTCCGAACGCCCGGGAATCGTAAATCTTGAGATCCGCACCGGCGGAGCCATCGTCTGGGGGACCGTTCCCGCCTCCCTGGTGGTGATCAACGACGAGTGGACCGACGCGGATGTGATCGCCAGTGGTGTGCTGGCGGAACCCTTGGACGGGGACCCGCATGGCAATTCCTCCGGACTATGGATCTCCGACACCGGCTCCATAGAAACTATCCATAACGCCAAGCCGGCGCTGCAACTGCCTGTCAGCACGGCCAAATCCCTTTTGGCGCTGGACCCGGCGGCTGCCACGGCGCATCGCGTGCGCATTCGGGGGAGGCTGCGCGAACGGCCCGGAGCACAAGTGGCGATCGCCGATGAGACCGGGCAAATACCCCTCCGTCTGGCGCAAGCTGCGCCTGCCGCCGATTTGGGTACGACGGACGTGGTTGGTTTCCTCGCTTGGGAGTCGGGACACCTGGTGCTGAACCACGCCGAACCCCTGACGGCAGCCCAGGATGAAGACCCGCGCTCTACGCCGGCGCCGGGGCATCCCATCACCACCGCATTGCAGGTGCACGCATTAACTCAAGCCGCCGCGCTACGTGGTTACCCGGTTCATCTGCGCGCGGTAGTGACCTTCCACGACCCGTTTAACCACCTGCTCTTCGTTCAGGATCGCACCGACGGCATGTTTGTCGCCTTGGACGAGAAAGAGAAGACCTTGCCGCGAGCCGGAGACGAGGTGGAAGTAACCGGCGTCACCACGGCTGACTTTGCCCCGGATGTAACCAAGGCCCGCATTCAAGTGCTGGGACATCCAGGTCTGCCGAAGGCTAAGGTTTCGAGCCTTGGAAACGCCAGTTGGGGCCGTGAGGATTGCCGTTGGATCGAACTCGAGGGGACGGTCCAGCGTGTCGCCCCCGGCCGGGGAGATAGCCTGCTGACGATCGGTTGGGGGCGCAGTACTTACAAAGCGCACGTCCTGGCGCCGGCGGCGTCCCTGGCACCTCTGGTGGATGCCGAGGTGCGCGTCCAGGGCGTTTGCGGCGCGCTGTTCAATGGACGGCGGCAGTTGCTGGGCATCCAAATGTTCGCTCCCGGTGCGGAATGCATTCGCGTGGTGCGAACGCCTTCACCGGATCCCTATTCCATGCCGCCCACTCCCATCTCGGATCTCATGAAGTTTTCGAGCGCCAGCGTTTTGGGGCATCGGGTGCGCGTCCGGGGAACCGTGACTTATCCCAGTCTCACCGGTCCCACGTGGGTGCGCGATGCTACCGGTGGTGTCATGATTCGCGATCACCAGTCGGAGGCACTCGCGGCGGGCGATCTGGTGGATGTGGTGGGCTTTCCGGAAATCGACGGGTTTAGCCCGGTATTACGCGGAGCGCAGGTGAGACGCGCGCAATCCGGCTCGCCGCCAGTATCCCGCCAGGTAACCGCACAAGACGCTTTGAAAGGCGATTTCGACGGCCAATTGGTGCAAATCGACGGTAAATTGATTGACCGGCTGCAGCAGCCCGCGGAGGAAGTTTTAGCGGTCGCCTCGGGTGGTGTGGTTTTCACCGCGCACCTGCGCGGCGCACGTGTGAACGCCTTGGAACCCGGTACGCAACTGCGCCTTACCGGTATCTGCGCGGTTGAAACGCAGCAATCTCAGGATTTGATCGTACCGCGCACGTTCCGGCTCCTGTTGCGCTCCGCCGCGGACGTGGGGATTCTGGGCCGACCGCCACTGCTGACGGCGGACCGGGTGGCGCCGGTTCTGGCCGGAGCCGCCTTGGTGATTGTGGCCGCCCTGGCCTGGGCCGCCCTCCTTCGCCGGCGCGTCCGGGCGCAGACGCAGGCTCTGCGAGCGCAGACCGTGCAGTTGCAGGCTGCCCATCAAAGAACCCGCGACGCGCTGCGCAAAGCCTGCGAAGCGGAGTCATTGGATGAAGACAGCAACCGGATTCTGGAACTGATTGCGCGCGACGAGCCGGTGGAACTGATCGTGGATCACATCGCCGAAGCGGTGGCCTCGCATTGTGAAGGCGCCGTCTGCGCCATCCTGCTGGACGATCCTCCGGGTGCGCGCGTTTGCGTGGTCCCTGCCATGCCCAGCCACTGGATGCAGGCCCTGGGCCGCGTGGACGTGCGCTCGCTGGCCTACTGCTCCGACGCGGGCCCCGCCAGGGACTTCTCGCGCGACCCGTCCTGGGCGAAGTTCATCGACTCACAGCCCCATGCACGCTTTCGCGGGTTCTGCTGCGCGCCCATCTCGGTGGACGGCGCCACCGCCGGCGCCATCGCCGCCTTCTTCCGGGATGACAAACGCACGCCCGATCCAGCCGGCGGTCAACTTGCCTTGTGGTGCAATATCGTGGCGCTGGCTCTGGAACGGCGGCGGCTGCACGACCAGTTGTCGTACCGTGCCCAACACGACGGTCTTACGGGACTGCCCAATCGCGCGTCGCTCGCCGACAAGCTGCCTGCCGAAGTGGCATGCGCCGCGGGCGCCGGCGGTCTGCTGGGAATGCTCTATATCGATCTCGACGGCTTCAAACAGATCAACGATACCTATGGCCACGACGCCGGAGATCTGGTGCTGCAGGAGGCTTCCCGGCGAATGAGCCGCGCCGTCCGCCGCGGCGATACGGTGGCCCGCGTGGGCGGCGACGAGTTTGTGATTCTGCTCTCCATCGGCCGCCGGGAAGACGCCCAGCTGATCGCCGAAAAACTCTCGGCGGCGTTGCGCGAACCCATCGTCTCCGGTGGCCAACGCTTTTCCGTCAGCGCCTGCATCGGTATTGGTGTCTGGCCGCTGGATGGAGATCAACCGGATGCGGTGCTGCGGTTTGCCGACCGGCAGATGTATGAGCAAAAGAAAACGCGCCTGGTGCTCAGTGGGGCAGGCTCGCAGCCTGCGGCGGCCTCGTAGGCCGCCTGCTGGATTCCCAGCAGCCTCTTTCACCGGAACAACTGCGGCGCAAACTCGTTCAAATAATTCCGCCAGTTGATCCACGTATGTCCCCCGGGACTCTCGTGAAACTCCGGCGCGAAACCGTGCTTCTTCAGCATCTCAACCGTGGCCTTGCTGATGGGAATCAGGCGATCCTCGGAGCCCGTGGCGAACCACAGTAGCTTTAGCCCGGGCTTCAACGCGGCATCGTCCAGCATGGGATGCTGCTGCTCCCACTCGGGCGGCGGCGCGGGCCCTGCTCCCGCCCCGCGTCCGAACGAGAACACGCCAGAGCTGAACACGCCGATATAAGCGAACCGGTCCAGGTGCGACATCGCAATATTCAGCGTCTGCCCGCCGCCCATCGAAAGCCCGGCGATGGCCATGTGCGGGCGGTCCGTCAACACGCGATAGTGCGATTCCACATACGGCATGATGTCGGTCACGAAATCCTCGGCGAACTCATCGCGCGTGGGCCGCGGCGCGCCGGGGGCCGGAAAATCGCGGGTCGTGTGACCGGCCGGCATCACCACCACCATAGGCTCCGCCTTCTTGGCTGCAATCAGATTATCCAGAATGAATCCCGCGCGGCCCACGGATGTCCACGAATCGTCGCAGTCGAACGCGCCATGCAGCAGATAAAAGATCGGATACTTGCCGCCGCCCAGCTCATAACCCGGCGGCGTGTAGACATGCATGCGCCGGAAGCGCCCCAGCGCCGTCGAGTAATAGGTCACCGATGCCACCGCGCCATGCGGCACATTTGCGGTATCCATGAATTCCGCGCCGGGCAGGTAGACCATGCTCCAGTCGTTGGTGTTCGACTCGCTCACCGACGGGTTGCGCGGATCCATTGTCTCGACGCCATCCACCATGAACGCATAGCGGTAAGCGCCGGGCGCGACGGGGCCGACAGTCGCCGACCATACCCCGTCGGCATCCTTCGAAAACTCCGGGCCTTCGTGCGGCAGCCCTGGAATGTCACTGGCGTTTAGCCCAACCGTGGTGGCTTTCGGCGCCAGGATGCGGAAGACGATCTTGCGGTCCGCCAGCACCTCGGGCGAGACCACGCGCGGGCCCCGCTGCATGGAGGGCGCGGGTGCCGGCGGCGCTGCCGGACGAGCCTCCTGCGCGCGCGTCATTGACACGAAGGGCGCAGCCATTATCAAGGCCGCGACCGGTAACGTATGTTTCATAGGTCCTCTCTTCTTAGGAACTCGCGCAAAACGGGTCACGGCCGCGCCGCCGCCATCTCGCGAGTTCCTTCCTTTTTTGCCGGCGCGGACACGCGCCCCTTGGCGCTTTATGGCTTCTCCCACTCGCCCGATTCCGCCGAGCGGAACAGCGCATCGATCACCGCCATGTTGCGGACGCCGTTCTCGATCGGCACGGGCACCTCACCCTCGCCGCGAATCGCTTGCGAGAACAGATCGCCCTGAATGGTGTACTGATCGCACACCGGAAATGTCTCGGTTCGAATGCCGCCGCCCGAAAAATCCGAACCGTCGTCGATGAAGATGCGGCAAGGCCGGTCTTTCGGCGCGTTGAACGGAATCTCGATTTCAATGCGGCCCTTGGTGCCGAAGAAATGCATGCGCTGATAAGGAACCAGTTGCGTCGAGCAGGTGAAGACGGCTTGCCCGGAGGGATAATCCAGCATGGCGGACGTCAGGCGGTCGGTCTGCAACTCCGGATCGCGCTCCCGCAAGGCCATCACGCGGCGCGGCTCTTCGTCGAAGATGAATCGCGAAGTGGTGATCGGGTAGCAGCCGATATCGTACAGCCCGCCGCCGCCGGCGCGCGGTATGTTGCGGACGTTTTGCGGGTCGCGATTGAAGTAGCTGAAGAAGCCCATGGCCGCGCGCAATTCTCCGATCCGGCCGGAGCGCACCAGCTCCCGCGTGCGCAACCATTGCGGATGCGTCCGCACCATGAACGCCTCGCCCATCTTCACGCCCGTACGCATCTGCACTTCCACCATCTCGCGCGCTTCCGCCGCGTTCAGCGTCAGCGGCTTCTCGCAAAGCACGTGCTTGCCGGCTTCGGCCGCCCGCACCGACCAATCCAGGTGCATATGATTCGGCAGCGGATTGTAGATGGCCTCGATTTGGGGATCGGCCAGCAACTCGTCGTACGAACCATAGGCCTTGGGGATGCCCAGCTCCCGTGCCGCCAGCCGTGCTTTCGCCGCGTCGCGCGATGCAATGGCAGAGATTTCGCACCACTCGCCGCGCTGCATGGCGGGGATCACTTTCTGCACGGCGATGTTGGCGACTCCCAGAATGCCCCAACGGACTTTTTGCATGATTTCGCCTCCAACGGTCTTGGGGACCGCTCCCTTACGGTCGCGGCTCAGTAACAGAAGGTCGATTGCCGATCCGCGCCGCTTACAGAGCCGCGCCGCTTACAGAGCCGCGACCGTCAGGGAGCGGTTTCCGACAAACGATTAACCGCTCCAACGTTCCACCATACAGCATTTCGGAGCGGAGCATGCGATATTAGTCGTGATTGTCGAAAACGCCGCAACGCATCGTCGTGATGGTGGGCCTGCCGGGGTCTGGCAAATCGAGTTGGCTGGAGCGGCAGGGTATCCTGGGGATCTCATCGGACTGGATTCGCCAGGTGCTGGCCGACGATGCCAACGACCAGACCATCCACGCACGCGTCTTCCTGACCATGCGCTATCTCCTGCGTCATCGCCTGGCGATCGGACGGCCGGTTTCCTACGTGGACGCCACGCATCTGACGCCCGAAGAGCGCCGTCCGTATATCCAAATCGCGCAATGGTACGGCTGCGATGTGGAGGCGCTGTACTTCGATGTGCCGCTGGCGATCTGCCGTGAGCGCAATCTGCGCCGCGATCGTGTCGTGCCGGACGAAGCCATGGCCCGCATGGCCGCCAAGCTGGTCCCGCCGGATACCTCCGAAGGCTTCAAGAAGGTGACCCTGGTGTCAGGCTGAGCGGGGTTTATCTAATCCACCAACCACCACCCACCAGTCACCAGCCACTGTTCTTCAGATCTGGCTGGCGGGCGCGTTGGGCAGCCGTTCCTTGATCTTCTCCGGCAGCAGCCGGTTCAGCTCACGATAACTCTGGCGAAAGGTGCGTTTCACTTCGTCGGGCGAGGCGTCCGCTACGCGGCGCGCGGTATCCATTACGTAAGGCGCCAGGCGCGATTGAGAAAGGACCAGGTTGGGCGACACCGGCATCAGCGCCATCAAAACCCAAATGGCGATGGCACTAAACAGGAAACCGCGCACCACGCCGAAGGCGCCGCCCAGCGCACGATCCAGCCAAACCAGGTCCACCGATCGTATGAAGCGTGCGATCATGCCGCCGACGATCTCGCCGAGCATCGTGATGCCGCAGAAAATGATCATGAAACCCACCACATCGGCGGTGGTCGAATGCGAAATGTAGGGCCGCAGGCTGACGGCTACGGCGCTATAGTAATGCAGTCCCAAAACCAGCGCCAGAATCGCGGAGAGCAGGCCGATCGCCGTTCTGGCGAACCCTAGCTTGAGGCCGGAGATCACGGAAAAGATCATGAGCACGGCCAGGGTCCAGTCGATCCAGTTCATAATGCCTCTCTCCAGAGCATAATACGCATCTTGCTGGGATTTGTTCCCGGGGAGATATACGCTGCGTCATGATGATTTGAGGTCCAGGATTTCTTTTTGAGCGGAGGCGAAATGGAACAAGTGACCAGCATTGGGGAAGGCAATCCCAGAACTCTGGGAGCCGCGGTAGGACAGGCCTCCTGGCCTGTCCAAAGGCGAGCCAACGCGCCGGTGGCCTGCTCGGGTGCAGACCCTCCGCTCCCTTACGGTCGCGGCTCAGTAAGGACGTTTCCGAGCCGCGCGCGTAAGCAAGCGGTCCGAGCGTCTTCAATAAACCTCGAAACAGAACACCTGGTTCGAGTCCGTCGGCGATAGCCCGTACTCGCCATTCTCCAGAATCTCGTCCACCTCCAACTTATAGAGACCCTCAGCCACCCGCGTCACATTCAGCCGGATAGGACGGGCGACAACCTTGTTCTTGTGCCGGAGCAGCACCTCCCGCCGCCCATTCTTGGATTGCAGCTTATAACATTGCAGCCTGTCCGCCTGCACGTTGTCCGTCTGGATCAGAAACACAGGCGAGCCCAAAGGCGTTCGCGCCGTGGAAGTCGCGCCGTCAATGGCAAAGACCACATCGCCCGAGCGGCCCTCCTGTTTGGCTTCCACGCTTTCGGTGGGAAGCAGATTGTCGGCATGCATCAGGTAAGGAATATCCGGCTTGGGAGGACGCGGTCCTTCGTAACTCTGCGCCAGCAAAGATCCGGCGCACAATAGCGCAATCGGCAGCCATTTCCGCATAGCACTAATTTAGCGCGTGCCGCCCCGGATGGCTTCGAGCACCCGGTCCAATTGCCGTTCGTCCACTGGCTTGGCCAGCACGAAACGCCGGTCCGCCTCGAAATCCGCGGCCAGATCCGCATTATAAGAATCGGAGAGCAGCACGAATCCGCCGCCGCGCGTCTTCACCTGTTCGGCGGTTTCCACCCAGTTTAGCCCGGGCGCATGCACGGAGCAGAAGATGGCGTCGAAGCGCATGCGCTGCGCCAGATCGATGCCTTCGTCGGAGCTATTCACCGGCACCACGCGATATCCGCGCCCGGCCAGCAGATCGCGCAACTGGGTCTGAATGGCGTCGGCCGGCTCGATCACCAGCGCAGTCAGGGTATGCGCGCCATCGCGGCCATTCTCCGCGGCCAGCCCGGCGGGCTTCTCCCGCGCCGCGCAAGGCAGCTCCACTTGAAACGCCGGATCGCCGCCGGCCTGCTGCACCATCCGGATCTCGCCTCCGTGGCCGATGATCAGACTCCGGCAGACCCCCAGGCCCGCGGCTACCGACGCATCGTCCGCGCCCGCCACGAATGGATCGGCGGCGCCATGCGGTCCGCTATAGCCGATCTCCACCAGGACGCGCCGGGCCACCACGCTACTGCGAATGGCGATCGATTTTTCGCTGGCTTCGGATAGCGATTGTTCGGCGTGCACCAGCAGGTTCAGGAAAACCTGCTCGAGCTGGCCATGCGATCCCAACACGGTGGCGGGCTCGTCCGCCAGCAGGCTGCGGGCGCGAATCCCGCGGACTTTCCATTCGCGCTCGCGAAACTCGATCAGATTTCGCAGCAAGCCGTTCAACTCCACCGGCTGCGTCTGCGCCGGACCGGTGTCCGCAAACCCCACCAGTCGATCGACGATGGCGGCCGCGCGGCGCGCCTCGGCTGCGATGCCCGCCAGATCCGCGGAAGGCGCTGGACGAGCTTCCGCCTGGGCCACCTGTGTCAGGTTGGCAATAGCCGCCAACGGCGTCCGCAAATCGTTGACGATTCCGGAAATCAATTGGCCGACGGCTGCCAGCTTTTCCGTCCGGAATAATTGTTCACGTACGGACCGTTGATCGAGCAGCTTCACCGCCACGCCGATTTGATTGGCCAGATGTTGCGTAAGGGTCTGCTCGTCGCGGCTAAAAACGCGGGCGTGCTCCCGCTGGTCCATGCGCAGAACGCCCAGGACTTCGCCCTGCGCCAGCATGGGCACGAACAACAGCGATCGCGGCGCATCGGCTCCCGGCGGTCCCGTAACCGGAAAGGGACTGCGGGAAGTATCTGGAATCGCCAGCAGCGTGCGGTAGTGGAAACAGGCCACCGCGCCTGCCGGCGGCCCGGCGGGCGGCGCCGAAAGAGGGATGGAAGGCGGCTCGGCGCCGCTGCGATCCACCGGTTCGAGCGTTTTTGCATGCCGGTTGTATAAGTAGAGTCCGGCCGCGCTGACGCCGAAGATTTTGGGCACCATGGCCTTCACTTTGGCGAGGATCTGGTCGGCCGAGGACGATCCCAGGATCTCCTCGCCCAGTTCATAAGCCCGGCGCAGCATCTCGCGCTGTCCGCGCAGCCGCTCGTCGCGATGCCAGACGACGAACATCACCACCGCGATAGCCAGCACGCCGAAGGGCAGCGCCAATGGCATGACCAGACGCAGCAGAGCTTCCATCAGGATTCCTCGGGGACCTGCTCCCGGATCCACGGTTCGAGTTCCGGACTGTGGAAATCGTCGATTTCCAGATCCGCCCCCGGCAGCACGGCATGCGTCGTGCGCACGCCCACGATGCGCGTGCCGGCGGCCCGCGCGGCTTCCACGCCGGAATAGGAATCTTCAAACACGATACAGTTTCGCGGCTCGACACGCAACAATTCCGCCGCCCGCAGATAGATCTCGGGATCCGGTTTGGGCCTGGTCACCTGGTGGCCATCCACCAACACCCGGAAATATCCGCGCAGGCCGCCGCCATTCAGTATAAAATCCACATTGGACGGTTCGGCATTGGTGGCCAGCGCCACCGGCTGCGCCGCGTGCCGCGCGAGGAACTCCCGCACGCCCGGCACCAGCGCTTCGGCCAGGCTCGCGCCCAACATCTGCCGGTAGAGAGCCTCCTTGGCCGCGCCGTGTGCCGCGATCTCTTCGGGAGTCAACTGCGCACCGAAGAAATCGCGCACGATCTCGTCGTTGCGGCGGCCGTACATGCGCTCGGCGAGAGCCTCCGCATCGATTCCGAAGCCGCGGTTATACTGTTGCCACGCGCGTACGTGCCATGGATTGGAATTGACGATCACGCCATCCATATCCAGCGCCATGCCCATGCCGGGCCGCAGCCATGCCTCAATGGCCAAGCTCGCCCTCCAGCCAGCGCATGTATCGCGGAGCGCCTTCGGCCACCTGCAAGGCCAGCAACTCAGGCACTTCGTACGAGTGAGTTTTTTCGAGCGTCTGGCGCAGCGCTTCGAAATCCGGGAGAGACGACTTGATCATCAACAGACACTCGGCGGATTCCTCCACTTTGCCCTGCCAGCGATAGATGCTGCGGGCGCCCGGCACGATGGTCACGCACGCCGCCACGCGCGTCTCCACCAGCGCCCGCGCCAGGCGGACGGCCTCCTCTTCCGTCGCGCAAGTACTGAAGGCAACAATTTTATCCGTCATAGCGAAATTTTGGGAACAAGATTTTGAATCCGATGGTAACATTATGATGTTATCCGGATGCGGCTATGAAATCCTCCCTAAGTAAATTTGCCGGTGCAGTCGCGCTGGTGTTAGTCGCGTTTTATGCATTTATTGCGTTGCAAGGTCCGCAAGGTATTCCCGGACTTATGGAGAAACAACGCCAGATCAAGGAATACGAAAAGAAGAATGCCGATAAGGTGCGTGAGATTGAAGAGCAGCGCGCACGCATAGGACGCCTCAACGACGGGAAAACACCGGAGAACGAAATCCGGGAGCGATTGCAGCTGGTGAAGCCGGGCGAGAAGGTCTTCATGTTACAGGACGGCCAACCGGCCCAGCCTGCGCCCGCGCCGCGCCAGTAAGTCGATTTTTGTTACCTTACCCAAGCTAGTACAAGTCCCCACATAACTCCACTTATAGCGAGCCAGGCGGCGCTGACGCGATTTCCGAACAATAGCCCGAGGCAGACCACGGCCGTCCCCACACTGAGCGCATCGACCAAAGCCGTGCGCGCCAACTGCCAGGTAACTACGGCCATCAGGGCCATCGCCGCGACATTCACGCCATCCAGAAACGCGCGCGCCAGGTGCGACCTCCGCAGCCAAGGCATGACGGGTCCGCTGACCGCGCACAGCACGAAGGCCGGCAGGAAAATGCCGATGGTAGCGGTCACCGCTCCCGGCGCGCCTTTCAAGAGGTAACCGATAAATGTGGCGGTGGTAAATAGCGGACCGGGTGTGATCTGTCCGGCGGCCACGGCATCCAGCAGTTGTTGGGAAGTGAGCCAATGCCAGTCGCTCACCAGATCCTGCCGGAGAAACGCGAGCAGGACGTAGCCGCTGCCGTATAAGACGGAACCGATCTTGACGAAATAGAGGAATAGCGCCCCCAGGCCCACGGCTTTCGGGCGTCCCGAAGTCGACGCGAACGGTGCGAACTGTGCGATCAGCGCGACCGCCGCGATCGAGAGCAACACGATCAACGGCACAGCAGCGCGGCGGCTTGATGCGCACCATTCTCGAAACGCGTTGACCACTCCCGCCAATACAAAGACGGCCAACGCCCCAGCGCCTGCCATGGCGGCGACGATGGATGCGGCTCCGGCCGCGGCCAGGAATCGTGTCTTCACCGCGGTCCGGCCGAGCTTCCACAGCGCGTGCGCGATGATCGCGATCACCACCGGTTTCAGCCCATAAAGAAATTGGCCCACGCGCGGCAAGCCACCGAAGCGCACATAAGCCCAGGCCAGGCAAGCCACCATCACCGCCGCCGGGACGATGAAACAGATGCCCGCCACGATCAGTCCCGGCCATCCGGCGCGCAGGTAACCGAGATAGATCACGACTTCGGTGGAAGTTGGTCCGGGAATCAAGCTGGCCGCGCCCATGCGGTCGAGAAACTCCTCGCGCGTGATCCACCGCCTGCGCTTGACGACTTCGTCTTCCAGCATGGCCACATGCGCGGCGGGTCCGCCGAATGCGGTCAGGCTGAGGCGCGTGAACACGGCGGCGACTTCGGCCAAGGGGAGCATTCGCGCTTAGAGTCCCGTTCCCCGGCGGTCGCGGCTCAGAAACGGGCTCGTCGATTTCGCAGAGCTTACGGAGCCGCGACCGTGAGGGAGCGGTCTGTGGCGTCGATAATCCATGCGCCACGACTCCGCCTTCCTGAACTCCCGAAGCTCGTCTACGTCGAAACTGGCCAGGAGCACCTGCTCCTGCTCGCCCGCCCGTGCAATGACCATTTCCTGTGGCTTTCCATCCCGCCAGGCCACGCAGGTGCAGGCTTGCGAGTTGCCGCGGTCGACCCCGGGATAGTTGGCCATGGCTACGCCCACCAGATTCTCGAATGCCCGGGTCTTGAGCCCGGCATCCCGGACGGCATCCCACGTACAGGCGTTCGGAACCACAATCAGTTCCGCGCCGTTCACCATGAGCTGAGTGGCCGCTTCCGGAAATTCTCTGTCGGCACAGATCATGGCGCCCACCATGAGCTCGCTTTCCGCACCGCTAAGCGCGCAGACATCGAACAATTCACCGGGGCTCGAATCCGTGTCGCATCCGCCGCTGAAGTCACAGATAAACACTTTGGAGTAATTCAGCGCGACCTCGCCCTTGCCATTGATGATGGAGACTGTATTTCGCGGCTTAGGCTGGTGCGCCTCCAGATAAGTTACCGCGATACTCATGCCCAGCTCTTGCGCCAGCGCCACGAGCTTCTGAAAGAACTCGCTCTCCCGATCGATCGCGGAAGCAGTGCGTGATTGCGGTGGTGCGCACCCGATATTCCAAAGCTCCGGGAAGACGGCCAAATCCGCGCCCATAGCTTTCGCCTGCCGGCAGTATTGAAGCCCCTTGGCAAGATTTCTATTCTGATCATTGCCGAGCGGGGCAATCTGAAGCAATGCGACGGTGAACTTCATTTCCCGGCTCTATCCATACAATAGCGGATTTGACGTTTCCGTCCGGTCAGTCTGCTTCGGAGGGCGGCCAATCCTGGCCGCAGCCACCTTCTGAGGAACCCGCGCAAAACGGGGCAGGGCCACGCCGCCACTATCTCGCGAGTTCCTTCCTTTTTTGACGGCGCGGACACCCGCCCCTTTGCGCTTATAGGCGGCCTGGACGTTCGCAAACGCGCGATCGTGGCAAAACGAGTTAAAGGTCAGCTCGCGGAAAGGAGACCACCTTGGGAGCGCGCTTGGCGGGCCCGGAAGTAGCTCCCGGCACGATCTCGAGGGCCATGCGCAAGTCGGTCATCCTGGTTTCCAGCGCACTATGGCCGGCCGGGCTGAGCCCGTTGATTTTTGGCAGCAAGGTCTTGGCCTGGCCGTAGACTTTCTCGGCCTGCTCGTAGAAAAGCGACTCGGCGGTCGCCGCGACGTTCGCCATGGCGATGCCCCGATCCAACTCGGTGGTAAGCATGGGCAGCCCCACGACGGCCGGAACGCTGATTTCGGCGGCCACTACTAACAGGAAGAGGAAATGCAGCACCCGCATGTCTCCAGATTACAACACTCCGGAGTCCATGAAATGAAGCTCCGGCAACGCGCGCAAGCGGGCGGCCGCGTTTTCAGCCGTAATATCCCGCTGCGGCATACCCAGCATCTCAAAGCCCACCATGAACTTTTTGACAATAGCCGAGCGCAGCAAGGGCGGGTAATAATGCGCGTGGAAGTGATGTGCGGGATGTGACGCGCCGTCGGTGGGGCGCTGATGGAACCCCATGGTGTACGGGAACGGCGTTTCGAACAGGTTGTCGTAGCGCGTGGTGATGCGCTTCAATATGTCCGCCAGATCTTCGCGCTCGGTTTTTTCGAATTCGTCCATGGCGCTTAAGTGGCGCTTGCTCAGGACCATCGTCTCGAACGGCCACACCGCCCAGAAGGGCACCAGTGCAGTGAATGACTGATTCTCGCAGACGAGGCGTACGCCCGCTTCCCGCTCGTACGCCTGATAATCGCACAGCAGGCACGCGCCGTGATGCGCCCGCCAATCCTCCTGCCGGCGCTGCTCGGCCGCGGCTTCGGTGGGCACGCTGTGGCTGGCCCAGATCTGACAATGCGGATGCGGGTTGCTGGCGCCCATCATTTCCCCGCGGTTCTCAAAAATCTGCACGTGATGGATGCCGGGCCGGCGGCCGAGATCTTCGTATTGCTCCGCCCACACGTCCACCACCAACGTGAGTTCCGGCACACTCATGCGCGACACAGTGAGATCGTGGCGCGGCGAGAAACAGCCCACGCGGCAGATGCCCGGTTCGCCTGCGGCGATCAGCAGGCCTTGGCGATCGGAGGTTTCCGCGGGCGTGCCGGGGAGCAGCGCCGCGAAATCGTTATCGAAGACAAATGTGCTGGTGTAAGCCGGATTGTGCACGCCGCCGGCGCGCGCATTGCCGGGACAGAGATAGCACGTAGGATCGTATTCCGGCTGCGCGGGCCGTGCGGTTTTTTCCACTTGGCCTTGCCAGGGACGCTGCGTGCGATGGGGCGATACCAGGACCCAGGATCCGTTGAGCGGATTGAAGCGGCGATGCGGGTGTTGCGTCAGGTCGAGCATGGTTATGCGGCGCGCGAAAACCGCTCCCTCACGGTCGCGGCTCTGTAACACAACGGTCGCGGCTCTGTAACACCACCGAGCGCGGCCGTTACCGAGCGCCGCTGTTACCGAGCGCGGCTGTTACCGAGCGCGGCTGTTACGGAGCCGCGACCGTCAGGGAGCGGTTTCCCTTCCGCAGGATAACAAGCTACGCATGCTACGATAGTCCATTGTCAGGTCTCGGGCTCCGTGCGACAGGCGGCCGCAAACCCCGCCAGGTCCGGAAGGAAGCAACGGTAGTGGTTTAACCTGTGCGCCGCGGATCACCCGGGGCCTGGCATTCGCCCACCCATGTATCAGGTAATCGCCCGCAAGTACCGGCCCCAATCGTTCGCCGACGTGGTGAACCAGGAGCACGTCAAGACCACGCTCGAAAACGCCATCGCGCAGAATCGCATCGCGCATGGCTACATTTTTTCCGGGCAGCGGGGCACCGGCAAAACCACGGTGGCGCGCATTCTGGCGCGCTGCCTGAATTGTGTGAACGGTCCCACGAATCAGCCGTGCGGCGTATGCGCGAGTTGCAAGGAAATCGCCGCGGGCGGATCGGTGGACGTGATCGAGATCGACGCCGCCTCCAATCGCGGCATCAACGAGATGCGCGAACTGCGCGAGAACGTGCGCTATCAGCCGGCGCGCGACCGATACAAAGTTTTCATCATCGACGAAGCCCATCAGATCACCAACGAAGCTTTTAACGCGCTGTTGAAGACCATCGAAGAGCCGCCGGCATGGGCGGTGTTCATGCTGTGCACCACGGAAGCGCACAAGATTCCGGCCACCATCGCGTCGCGCTGCCAACACTTCAGCTTTCGCTCGGTGGAGTTTGAGGCGCTGGTAGCGCGCATGGCCTGGATCTGCGAACGCGAAGGCATTCAGGCGGACGCCGAAGCGCTCTCGGTGCTGGCGCAGGCGGGCGAGGGCAGCGTGCGCGATTCACTCTCGGCGTTGGATCAAGCCATCGCCTGCTGCGGGGAAACACTGCATGCGGATGAAGTGCGCGCGCTGTTGGGGGCGTTCTCGCTTGACGCGCTGGCGCAGGTGAGCCAGGCGCTGACCGATGGCGCATCCCAGCGCATGCTGGAGGTGGTGAATGAACTGGAGCGCAACGGCCAAAACCTGCAACATTTCAGCCGCGAACTGGCGCGCTACTTCCGCAACCTGGTAGTGGCCAAAATCGCGGGGGGGGAGACCCGCCTGATCGCGGCCTCGGCGGGCGAGCGGCAGAGGCTGGCCGAAGTCGCCGCACAATTTTCCGAAGAGGATCTGACCCGCTACTTACAACTTTCGCTCGATCTTTTCCGCGATCTGCAATTCTCACTGCAGCCCCGTTTTCATCTGGAACTGGGTCTCCTGCGCATGGTGCAAGCCGGAAGGCTGGTGTCGATCGAGGAAGCGCTGGCGGGGCTGCCGAGCGGCGGTTCCGGCAAAACCACCATCCACCGGGCGGTAGCCCCCAGCCCCCAGCCCCCAGCCCCTAGTCCCCGTCCGGCAGCCCCTAGTCCCCAGCCCCCAGCCCCTAGTCCCTCTTCGTGGCGCGCCAAGCTGCACGCCACCCTCATGGACCTCGGCATGGCTTTCACGGCCGACGCCATCGAACATTCCGAAGTCACGGAAGCGAACGGCGAATTACGCTTCACCACGCCGAAGGAATTCCAGATCGCCATGAAGGAGGCGGATCTGAATCAGGCGGTCCGCCAGATCGCGGGCAAACCGCTTAAGATCAAAGTTACAATTACGGACGCGGCCGCGCCGGAGCAGCCTAAGATCGTGTCCGCGCCCGCCGCGCAGGAAAACGACGTCGAGCGGCGCGCGCTCTCGAATCCGGAGGTACAGAATTTCCGGAATCTGTTTGGCGGCGAGGTCCGCACGGTTCGCAACCTAAAGGAGTAGCCACATGAAGATGCCAGGCAATATGCAGTCGATGATGAAGCAGGCGCAGCAGATGCAGGAGCGCATGCAGCAGGAGGTCGCGCAGATCCGGGTGGAGGCCTCGGCCGGCGGCGGCATGGTCACCATCGGCATGGATGGGCACAAGAATGTGCTGAGCGTGAAGATCGACCCGGAGGTGGCGGGCGACGTGGAGATGCTGCAGGATATGGTGCTGGCCGCGTGCAACGAAGCCGCCAAAAAGGTGGACGAGGAGACCTCGCAGAAGATGAGCGGCATCATGGGCGGCCTGGGATTGCCGCCGGGGCTATTCTGATCCATGCCGGATTTCGCGGAGCCGCTGGCGCGGCTGATCAACGAATTCAAACGCCTGCCGGGCATCGGCCAGAAATCGGCGCAGCGGCTGGCCTTTCATGTTTTGCGCGCCTCGCGCGAGGACGCCGAGCAGCTCGCGCACGCGCTGCTCGACGTAAAGGACAAGCTGGGTCTCTGCCGGGTTTGTAATAACATCAGCGACGGTGAATTGTGCGTGTTTTGCAACGATCCGAATCGCGATCCTAAGGTGCTTTGCGTGGTGGAGGAAGCGCCGAATATTCTGGGGATCGAGAGCACGCGGCAGTTCTCGGGGCTGTATCACGTGCTGCACGGGTCGCTCTCGCCGCTGAAAGGAATCGGTCCGGAGCAGCTTAAGATCAAGAGCCTGGTGGAACGCATCGGCGGGGGGGGCGTCGAAGAGATTATCGTGGCCACGAATCCGACGGGGGAAGGCGAGGCCACGGCGGTGTACTTATCGAAACTGCTGAAGCCGCTGGGGGTGAAGGTGTCGCGGATCGCCATGGGCATTCCGGTGGGCAGCGACATCGAGTTCGCCGATGAAGTGACCATGTGGAAGGCGATGGAGGGGCGGCGGGAGATGTAGCTCGGGTGGGCGTGGCGCCGAATATCTTGGGGATCGCGGCTCGACGGCCAAGACCTGCAAGGACTGGGAAGTAAGTTCGAGTTTGAGGTCATCATGATGGGCGTCGGCCGAGAGAGAAATTGGCCTCGCGCGCATGAAGCGGGCGGGAACAACCGACTCTCCCATTAGCTGGTCCTCCATTCCCGCCACTAGGGACAGACCAAACGCTCCGTCCGCTCCGGTGTTTGCGGTCTCTGTGTAACCGTGTCGCAGGGACGTGGGCGCCTGGAAGAGGCGGAATTGGCGCGTGCCGTCGAGTTCCCCGTTCCGCCTGCATCCGCGGGGCGCGGCTAAGTGGCAGTTACCCGATTTTTACCGCGAGCATGGATATCGATCCGCCATCCACACCTTCTACCGGGAACGCCACCGGTTCGCGGGTTTGCCGCGACGCGATGACATAGAGCAGCGGCAGATAATGATCCGGCGTGGGGATCGAGAGGCGGGCTTCGGGCCCCAGGTGTTCATAGTTGACCAGCGGCCGATATTCGCCGGCGACAATCATTTCGCGCGCCTGCTGCTCGAAGCTGACTGCCCAGTCGAAGGGCTCGACGATGTGGCGTCCCCAGGCGTACGCGTGCAGGTTGTGCACCAGGTTGCCGCTGCCCACGATGAGCACCCCCTCTTCGCGCAAGGGCGCCAGGCGCTCGCCGATTTCGTAGTGGAAGGCGGCGGGCTGCGTTTCGTCGATGCTGAGCTGCACTACCGGGATATCGGCTTGCGGGTAGACGTGACGGAGCACCGACCAGGTGCCGTGATCGAGGCCCCAGGTTTCATCGAGGTTGACCGGCAAGGGACCCAACAACGACTGGATGCGACGCGCCAGATGGGGATCGCCAGGCGCGGGATACTGCACCTGATAGAGCTCGCGCGGGAAGCCGCCGAAATCATGGATGGTGCGTGGCGCGGTGGTGACCGTGACGCCGGTTTCGGGGACGAACCAATGCGCCGAGACGCTGAGGATGGCTTTGGGGCGGGGCATTGAGGCGCCGATAACGGCCCAGGCTTCGGTGTAGGCGTTGTGGGAGACGGCATTCATGGGATTGCCGTGCCCGAAGAAGATGGAGGGCGTCAGATTGGGCATGTTCTGTTTCCGCTCATATATAGCGTAGTGTGTTATCGGCGTTAATTGGCGGCCAACTAGTTTTTTTTCCGGTCCGCGAGAAACCAAAACCCGATATGGCCGCCGATGAACGCCGATAACAGCCGCGCGATGGAGACAGAGGGACGCACGGAACATCTTCCCTAGCCATCGCGTATGATCGGTGAATGGCCACTCCGGCTCCCGCGATCCCCCTGCGCATCGATTCCGTCGTCAAGCGCTTCGGCGACCTGACCGCCGTCGATGGTGTTTCCTTGGACGTTAACGAGCGCGCGTGCCTGGGTCTGTTGGGTCCCAACGGCGCGGGCAAATCCACATTGATTCGCAGCATTGCGGGACGTGTGCTGCCCGATGCCGGCAGCGTTCACATCTTCGGACATCCCGCTGGATCGGCGGCGGCGCGCGCGGAGTTGGGATGGGTGCCGCAGGAACTGGCGCTCTATCCGCTGCTCACCTGCCGCGAAAATCTGGAAGCCTTCGGACGGTACCAAGGCTTGCGCGGCAAAGTGCTCGACGAGGGGATCGCCTGGTGTCTGGCATGGGCGGCGCTCGAAGACCGCGCCGGCGCTACTGTGAAAACGCTATCCGGAGGCATGCGCAGGCGGCTCAACATGGCCGCCGGGCTGGTACATCGCCCACGCATCGTGCTGCTCGACGAGCCTACCGTGGGCGTCGATCCGCAATCGCGCAACCGCATTTTCGATATGGTGACCGAACTACGCAGCCAAGGCGCTACGGTGATCTACACCACGCACTACATGGAAGAGGCCGAGCGCCTTTGCGATACGATTGCCATCATCGATCATGGCCGCGTGATCGCGCAGGGCAGCAAGGAGGAATTGGTGGAGCAGTCCTTCGGCCGGCGCAGCGACGTGTTGATGCGCTTCGCCTCCAGCGTGGAAAATGCCGCCGCCTGGGCCGCGGCGCATGGCGGCACGCTGCAGGAAGGCGATGGGGGCGTCGCGCATTTCGCCGTGACGCAGCCTACCGACATCGCCGGGCTGCTGGACGCCGCGGCGCGCGATCACATGGAAGTAATCGACGTGGTGCTGCGCCGGCCGAATCTGGAATCCGTGTTTTTGCAACTCACCGGGAGGGACTTACGCCAATGATATGGGCCATCGTACGCAACGGATTCCGCTCGCTGCGGCGCGATCGCGGCGCCATGATTCTGTCATTCATATTGCCGATCGCTTTCTTCAGCATTTTCGGCGCGATCTTCGGCGGCATGGGCGGGAACAGCACGCCGCGCGTCAGCGTGCTGGTGGTGGATGAGGACCACAGCGCCGTATCCCAGCGTCTGGTCCGTGCGTTATTGAAGGAGCCTTCGCTCGACGCCAGCACCCATCCCCAGACGAAGAAGGGCGAACCGAATCCGCCGGACTACACTGCGGCCAGCGCCGAAACTGCCGTGCGGGAAGGCAACGCTCCCGCCGCCGTGATTATCCCGAAAGGATTCGGCGCGCACCCCATCGCTTTCGGCCCCAGCAACAACCAGGCGCGCATCCGCCTGCTGCACGATAGCTCCGATCCGGTGGCCGCCCAGATGGTCGGCGGGATGCTGCAAAAGATCGTAATGACCTCGATGCCCGACACGCTGGCCAAGGTGGGGATGCAATATTTCGAGAAGGCCAGCGGCGGACTAACCGACGAACAGCGCAAAAGAATCGAGGCGCTTATGTCGCGGGTGCCATCCTCCGAGCCGGCCGGCGGGCAGGGCAACGGAGGATTAATAGCCCTGGATGTGCGCGACGTGGTGGGCGAAAAACATAATTCCATGATTGCGTTTTATGCCGCGGGCATCGGCGTGATGTTTCTGCTTTTCACCGCCAGCGCGGCCGGGGGCAGCCTGTTGGACGAAGCCGAGAGCGGCGCGCTCGACCGCATCCTAAGCGCGCGCGTGAGCATGACCACGCTGCTGGCCGGAAAGATGGCTTACAGCGCGCTACTGGCTTCCGCACAGCTTACGCTGATGTTCCTGTGGGGAGCGGCGGTTTTCCATCTGGATTTGTTCACCCATATTCCGGGCTTCATTGTGATGACCGCGGTCACCGCGTTCGCCGTGGCAGGATTCGGGATGTTGCTGGCCAGCGTCTCGCACACGCGCGCGCAGGCAGGCGCGGTGGCCACGCTGCTGATCCTGACCATGTCGGCGATCGGCGGCAGCATGTTCCCGCGCTACTTCATGCCGGAAGCCATGCAGCGAGTGGGGCTTATCACTATCAACGCATGGGCCATCGACGGTTATACCAAGGTGTTCTGGCGCGATGAACCGATCACGCACCTGGCGCCGCAAGTGGCTGTGCTGCTTGGCGCGGGTCTGGTTCTGTTTGCGATCGCGCGGCGTTTCGCGCGGAAGTGGGAGTTCTCGTAAAAAGCGCAGGGCGGGAATTGTCTAAGTTCGCGAAGTTAATGGCGCTCCTTTTCACCCAAGATAGAATAACATTCGGAGGCGTCCAATGATCGAACTGATCCAATCGTTGTTCGCGCACATGGCGTGGGCGGATACGACGCTCTTACGTGCGGTTGGCGCGCACGACGGCGCTTTTGCCGACGAAGAGGTGCGAAAATGGCTGCATCACATTTTGGTCGTGCAGCGGTTCTTCCTGTCTCTGTTCCAGGGGTGCGCTTTCGACCGCGAGCGAGAGGGACAGGTTCCGGGCACGGTGGAGGAGATGGAACAGCGGTTCCAGGAGGCGCACGCGGCCGGCGCGGCCTATACCGCCCGCCTGGATGAGGCCGAACTCGCCCGCACGATCGAGTTTCCGGTTGCGGCCTGGAAGGATTTCCACCCGTCGGTACGGGATGCGCTGATGCAGGTGATCATGCACAGCGAGCATCACCGGGCGCAGGTCGCCATGCGGCTGCGCGCACTGGGAGGATCGCCGCCGATGACGGATTACATCATCTGGGTGCGAGACGTGCGAGGACGCGCTTGATGGTGTCACTCGCGCGGCAGGTAGTCTTCTCAAGGGCGCAGCCCTGGGCTAGTTAGTTAGAAAGCTGCAGGTACTTCTGCAACGAGGCCTTCATGACATAGCTTCCGTCCGGGGTGGTCTGCAGGACGGCCGCTTGGCCGGGCTTGGCGGTGACCAGGCCTTTCCAGTCGTCGTCCTTCGAGATATGCAGGATCTTCCTGGCATCTTCGGCGGAAATCAGCACTGGAAACAGCGACAGATCCTGCAGCGCGCCGTAATCGATCGAACTCCTCACAGTGGGTATGTCAAGCGACATCAGCTTCGTAACATAAGAGAACTGTTTCGACGAAGCCGTAGGACGCTTTGTCCAACTCGAAAGTATCCGCGATGTTATGTCCAGGCGTCTTACCGCCGTGGAAGTTCGTAACATCACGAGGCCGGTTTGGATGCCGAGAATGGATGTCGGCGGTGTCGCCGTGGGATTCGCCTTATAGAACCATCCGAAACTGCAGGAACCATCCAGGAAGGCATATTGATACGACTGTGTCTTCGGCGGGAAAAGATCCGTAAACAGAACTTGCAACGCCGAAGTGGAAGCTTCTCCGGCCGCCTTTACGCCCGGAAAAAACGGAACCAGTGCCGTCATAAGTTGGTTCGCGGCGGTGGCCGCCGTGCCGGCCACGCTGGGCTTACTTCCGGTAACGGTCGCGCCGGGTAGAAGTCCAAGTACCTGGACAGTATTGTCACAACCCAACTTGGCTCCCTGGGCGTCATAGGGCACTAAGTCGAAGCTCGAATCCATCCAGGCGACATCCCGGTCGCCATCCTGCACGCTCTCGATGGAATCCAGATTCTTCGCGTCCGCAAGGGTGGGCAACAGCAGAGGCGAGGCCGAAATGTAAATGTAAATCGAGGGAAAGTTGAACGCTTGATTCACATTCGCAAGGCTGGCGTTCGCGCCGGCTACCTGCGTGAGGCCGCTGGGCACCTGCGCGTATCCCATGGGACCCAGGGATATGCTTGTCGATACCCTGACGAATTCATTCGATTCAGGATTCGTCGACGGCGGTGCCGACTCTCGCACCGAGGCTATCTGTGGCCGCGGTTGGGGCTTTGATTGCGGGGCCGCCGATATGATCTGTAAGTAGAATAGAGCGGCAAGCGTAATCCACGTCACCTTCATTTAGACCCTCCTGGCGATGCCATGGTACCACATGGGCGCCTCAGATTCGCCGGTGCGCGGTTCTATCGGCGTTCATCGGCGTTCATCGGCGGCCAGATACTTTTCTTACGGCCCCGGGCGGAAACCAAAACCCATATTGGCCGCCGATGAACGCCGATAAACGCCGATAAGACAAGAAACATGGCAACGGCGATTATGGCTTACCCGCAGCCGCCGTGCGTTGCGCCCAGCTCTCCGCCGGCTTGCCCGCATCCACGCGATCCATGGTGATGCAGTTCTCTACCGGACATACCAGCCAGCATAAGTTACAACCCACGCATTCCACTTCGTCCACCTTGGGAATGCGCGCGGCGGGCGTGTGGGTCGTATCCACGGCCACTACCGCGGGGGTCTGCGCGATCCGCGCGCGGCTCTGCGCCACGAGTTGCTCCGGCGAATGGACGCCATCGATATGGATACATTGGTGCGCGCCATCCCAGCACGCGATGTAACATAGGTCGCAGCCGATGCATAACTCAGGATGGATGCGAGCTACAATCTTATAATTCAGGTCTAAGTGCTTCCATTCAGTTACTCGTGGAAGGCTAAGTCCGCGGAAGCCGTCGAGAGTACGGAATCCCTTTTCATCCATCCAGTTACTCAGACCTTCGATCATATCTTCCACGATGCGATAGCCGTAATGCATCACGGCGGTGCACACCTGCAGGCTATGGCAGCCGAGCAGCAGAAATTCGGCCGCTTCGCGCCAGCCGGAGATCCCGCCGATGCCGGAGACAGGCAGCCCGCATTCCGGATCGCCGGCCAGTTGCTGCACCAGGTGCAGCGCGATGGGTTTCACGGCCGGTCCGCAATAGCCGCCGTGGCTCGATAGGCCGCCTACATCCGGACGCGGCGTAAACGTATCCAGATCCACCCCGGTGATCGAATTGAGCGTATTGATCGCGGAAAGGCCATCGGCTCCGCCAGCCTTGGCCGCGCGCGCGATGGTGCGGATATCGGCCACGTTCGGCGTCAGCTTCACCAACACCGGCGTGCGCGCCACTTCCTTCACCCATCCGGTGATGAGCTTGGTGTACTCGGGCACCTGTCCAACGGCGCTGCCCATGCCGCGCTCGCTCATGCCATGCGGGCACCCGAAATTCAGCTCCAGGCCGTCGGCGCCGGCATCCTCGGCGCGGCGCACGCTCTCATGCCAGGCTTCGCGGCGCGATTCCACCATCAGCGATGCGATCACCACATGCTTCGGGTAGCGCTTCTTCACCTCCGCAATTTCGCGTAAGTTGGTCTCGATGGGACGGTCGGTAATCAGCTCGATGTTATTCAGCCCCATCATGCGGACGCCGTTCCAATCCACCGATGAGTAACGCGAAGACACATTCACGATCGGTTCGCCGATAGTTTTCCAGACTGCGCCGCCCCACCCGGCGTCGAAGGCGCGCATCACTTGATCGCCCGAATTGCTGGGCGGTCCGGAAGCCAGCCAGAACGGATTGGGCGACTGGATGCCGGCGAAGCGCGTGGTCAGGTCAGCCATGGATGGCCTCCAGTTGGCGCGCGATGGCGGCCGCCGCGCGTTTTCCATCGGCCACCGCGTCCACCACTTCGCGCCCGCCGCTCACGCAATCGCCGCCGGCATAATACCGCGGGTTGGTGGTCTGGCACGTCGCCGGGTCCACGGCTACGCAACCGCCGGCGAGATGCACGTCGCGGAATTGCGAGAGAAAATCGAGCAGCCGCGATTGCCCGATGGAAGGAATCACCATGTCGCAGGAGAGCCGGAAATTAGAACCGGGCACGGGCACAGGCTGGCGGCGTCCGCGGCGATCGGACGGCCCCAGTTCCATGCGCAGGCACTCTACCGCTTCCACAGCGGAATCGCCGCAGATGGCCACCGGCTGCGTGAGCCAATGGAAGCGCACGCCTTCATGCTTCGCCAGGTCGTATTCGAATTCAAACGCGGGCATCTCCGTTTCGCTGCGGCGATAGAGCACGTGCACCTCTTCGGCTCCCAGCCGCAAGGCCGCCGTAGCCGCATCGATAGCCGTGTTGCCGCCTCCGATCACCACCACGCGCCTGCCCACGTGCGCGCCGCGCTGCGTTTTATATTCCGCGATAAAGCGCAAAGCGTCAATCACTCCCGGCAGCCCTTCTCCCGGGATGTCGAGCGGCTGCGTGTGGCCCAAGCCCACCCCCAGGAACACGATATCGAAGCAGATTTCGATCTCGCGGATGCGCAATTCGCCCGCGATCTCGACGCTTAACTGGAACTCCACACCCAGCGAGCGGACTAATTCCACCTCCCGCAAACTGTCGGCGGGGCGCAGCTTGTAATCGGCCACGCCGTAAGTATTCAGTCCGCCGGCCAGCGGACGGCTATCGAACACGGTAACCGCAAAGCCTTCCCGCCGCAGTTCGGCCGCACAAGCCAGCGATGCAGGACCTGCGCCGATGCACGCCACTCGCCCTTTCCGCGTCGCGTGCGGCGCCGGCAGACCGCGGCTCGAAGTGTAGAAATGATCCATCGCGTGGCGCTGCAGACGCCCGATCTCGATGGGCCGCTGGTTATAACGGTGCATCACGCATGCGCCTTCGCACAGCACCTCCACCGGGCACACGCGCGCGCAGCTAAGCCCCAGAATATTGGCATTCAAAATCGTCAGGGCCGAGCCGCCTAGATTTCCGCTCGAGATCTTCTTGATAAATCCGGGCACATCGATGTGTGTGGGGCAGGCGTTGGCGCACGGCGCATCGAAGCAATAGAGGCAGCGGTTGGCCTCCACGAGCGCCTCGCGCCGGCCGAGGGGCGGATGAATTTCGGCGAAGCTGGTGTCGAATTCGCGTTCGTTGGTCATGGCATCGCTCGCTCAGGCGCTGGTTAGTGCGCCGTACATATCGGGCCGGCGGTCGCGGAAGAATTGCCAGGTTTTGCGGACTTCCCCGATCAGGTCCAAATCCAGATCGGCGGTCAAGACTTCATCGCGGTCGCGCGACGCCTGCGCCACAATCTGGCCGCGCGGATCGCAGAAGTAACTGGAACCGTAGAATTCGCCGATGTTCCAGGGAGCTTCCACACCCACGCGATTGATGGCGGCGATGTAATATCCATTGGCCACCGCGTGCGCCGGCTGTTCCAACTTCCAGAGGTGCTCGCTCAATCCGGCGACGGTGGCGGAAGGATTGAAGACGATCTCGGCGCCATTGAGACCCAGCGCGCGCGCGCCCTCGGGAAAATGGCGGTCGTAGCAGATATACACGCCGATGCGCGCGATGCCCAGGTCGAAGACAGGATAGCCCAGATTGCCGGGACGGAAATAGAACTTCTCCCAAAAACCGGGCGCCACGTGCGGAATATGAGTCTTGCGATACTTGCCGAGATACGCGCCTTCGGCCGAGATCACCGCCGCCGTGTTGTAGTAAATGCCTTCCTGCTCGCGTTCGTAGACTGGAACGATCAACGCGACGTGGTGCTGGCGCGCGGTATCCTGCATCAGGCGGATGGTGGGGCCGTCCGGAACGGGCTCCGTAAAATCGTACCAGCGCACCTGCTGTTCGGCGCAAAAATAAGGACCGTTGAACAACTCCTGCAGGCACACGACGCGCGCCCCGGCCGCGGCAGCCTGCGCGATGTAGCCGAGGTGCTTCGAAATCATGGCCTGCTTAATCCCGTCCAGCGGCAAATCGGGCGCGGCATCGGCGCGGGCTTGGATTAACGAACAGCGGACGAGACGGGGCATTTTGCGGGTTTCCTGCCGATCGCATCATTATAACCCGTGTAGGGCAGGCGCTCTGTCGGCCCCAGAGGGCACGGGTGCTTAACCGTTTAGGGGAAACCGCTCCCTGACGGTCGCGGCTCGGTAACGGACGTAATGATTTCGCGGGGTTGACTGAGCCGCGACCGTGAGGGAGCGGTTTCTTCAGTCGGACATCCCCAAAACGGTTAAGCACCCTCCGCCTGCGGGCGAGCGTTGCTCGCCGAAGAGCGGGCCTACGAGGCCCGCGCAGGCAGAGTGCCTGCCCCACAACGGCGGGAAGAATGTCGAAAGTCGAGCGGCGGCCTCAGGCTGCCCGGCCTGTGGCACAGTTATTACAGCCTCAGAAAATGTACTTCAATCCCAACTGAATCTGCCGCGGCGGCTTATTTCCGTACGCGTTCGCCGAGAGCACTTCACCGAAAGTCGGAGTTCCCAACACATGATTCGGCAGATCGAAATTCGGATGATTGAACAGATTGAAGACCTCGCCGCGAAGCTGGACACGATGATCCTCGCGGTGCAGAACGATGTTCTTGTACATCGAGAAATCCAGGTTCTGGTAGCTGGGGCCGATCAGTGCATTGCGTCCTTCATTGCCAAACTGATTGGCGGGAGGCTGCACGAAGGCGCAGGTGTTGAACCAACTCCCCGGCTGGTCGACTACATCGGCGGCCAACCCGCCTTGCGAGATGGTCGAATGGCAGGCAGGATCCGGATTCGCCATCACCGGCCCCGGCGTATAGGGATTCGAGATGACATCCGGCCGGTACGGATTGCCGAACGCGGCGATGGCCGAGCCGGATTGCGAAGCTGCCAGGTTCACCGTGAAGGGAGATCCGCTCTGCGCCGTCAGGATGCCGGCCGCCTGCCAGTCGCCCAGCAGGCTCTTGCGCCAGCCATGTTGAGTGATCCACGTGCGTCCAAACGGCAGGTCGTAGACGGAGCTGATTACCAGCCGGTTCTTAGCGTTGAAATCGGAAAGGCCGAAGTCGCCTTGAATATCATTGGAGTTCTGCGGCAGTCCCGATCCCACGCTGCCTCCGAACACGGAGGACATATCGTCGATCGATTTCGAGAATGTGTAGGCGACCAGGAATGTGAGACCTTGCGCCACGCGCCGCTCGGAACGGAATTGCATGGAGTTATAGGAACTGGCGGCAGCCGACTCCACGTAGAGAATCGACGAAAACTGCGGATACGGCGACTGGCCCGTCACGGGGTTTACCTCATTCAGATCGCGCACGTCGGCTAAGTGGGTGCCCTTCGAACCGACATAAGCCAGATCTACCATCCAGTTAGGCTTGATTTCATACTGTAAGTCGACGTTCCACTGCTGCATGTAAGCGTCGCGGAAGTTAGGAGCGATCATGTTAGGCTCCACAATCGCGGTAGCCGGCTGGCTGAGTATGTTCTGAATGGTATTCGTGCCGGTGTTGGCGTAATAAGCCAGATCGTAGAAGGGCGGATTGAAGCGCGGAAAGACGTTGATATTGAAGATACCCACGTCATAGAAGACACCGTAAGCCGACCGCACCACCCAGCGCTCGGTCTTCAATGGCCGCCAGGCGATCCCGATGCGCGGCGCGAAGTCGGTGCGCGTGGGCGAGTACGTCGCGCGCGGAACGCCATCCGTGCCGGCCAGGATGAACTGGCAGTCGGGAACCGGTGTGCAGGTTGCGGACGCGGCACTTAGATCGGGAACGCTGAAACGATTGTGGTCCTCCACACCGGGGCTGTTGTACTCATATCTCAGCCCGACGTTCAGCAACAAGCGCGGTACAACGTGAATGTCGTCCTGTATATAGAAGTTCATGCCCTCGCTGCGGATGGTGTTGAAGGTATTGCCGCTCACCCCTACCGCGTAATCGGGAATACCTACCGATAATTGGGCCAGCGCCTCAATAGGCGTGGCAACCATGCCATCCTCCGCGCCGGCTTCGAAGAAGAAATCGCCGCGCGCTACGAAATCGAGGTAATTGTCAATCTGTATGTCACGGATATCCGCGCCAAACTTGAACTGGTTTCGTCCTTTAACCCAGGATAAGTTATCGGATAGATGCACGGTAGTATCGTGCCGGTCCTGCGGATAGTTAAGCGGCTCGCCGATGCCGTCGAATCCCAGGAGATTGACTTCCGGATAGCCTAAGTCCACCGGGTTCGTCAGAACATCGGGAAAGCCTAACTGGGCGCTGATATTCTGGCCGTAGCTCTGCTGGAAAGCGCCGGCGCGCATGCGATTGTAACCCAGGCGAAACTCGTTAATGGCGGCCGATGTAAAGATATGCGTCCAACTTATGCCGCCGTTCTGGCCGTCGTTCAATGTGTAACTGCCGTAACCCGGCAAGTTAGTGAACGCATTCACGGGATCGAAGGGATTGAAGCGATCCTCGTCGAAGATCGACCAGTGGGCCGAAATGGTATCGTTGGGACCGGCATGATGATCTACTTTGATCAAGCCCAGATTCTCCGTGTTATGGATCACGGGCGAGGAAACAAACGTATTCGAGTTAGCCAGATCGGATCCCACATTGGCGGACGGATACAGATTCAGGATGGCCTGGCCCGCGGGATTTGGAGAGAGACCTACGCCGGACAATAACTGCTGAATGGATGCCAACTGGGTTTGGGAAGGTACGGTAGCTTCACGGGTGGTGGCCTCCCGCAATCGCAGACTCTCATAAGAGGCGAAGAAGAACGTCTTGTCCTTGCGAATGGGACCGCCGAACGTGCCTCCGAACTGGTCGCGATCGAAGGGCGGAATGGGGCCGCAAGTGCCCGGCACGGAAGACGCAGTGCAATAAGGCTGATCGAAGAAGTTCTTGGCGTCGAAGTTGCGGTTGCGCAGGAACTCGAATAATCCGCCGTGGAACTGGTTCGTGCCGCTCTTGATGATGACGTTGATTTGTGCGCCGCCGCTGCGTCCGAACTCCGCCGAGTAATCGCTCGATTGTACTTTGAACTCCTGCACGGCGTCGATGGAGGGCAGTGTCACGTATTGATTGATATACGGATCGTTATTGTCCACGCCATCGAGCAGGAAGTTATTGGATTGTTCGCGCGCGCCGTTGACACTTACGGCGCCGCCCTGTGTGGAATTCTGCGAGCCTTCGGCAGGCAACTGGCTGCCGGGCGCCAATAATGCGAACGAGAGGAAGTTACGCTCGTTGAGGGGCAAATCGTGCACCAGTCGTCCGTCGATCACTTGTCCCAATGTGGAAGTGTCGGTCTGAATGATAGGCGGGGTATCGTTGACCTTCACCTCCTCGGTCAACATGCCGACTTGCAGCGTGAAATCGACGCGCGCGGTCTGGTCCACGTCGAGGCCTACGTCACTTAAAATAGTCCGGCGGAAGCCCGCCTTTTCGACCGACACGCGATAGTGTCCGGGAGGCAGCAGCGCGACCGTGAAATCGCCGTCGTCATTGGTGTCAGCCTGGCGCGTGGCATTGGTAGCGATGTTGCTCACCGTCACACGCGCTTTGGGAACCACGCCGCCGCTAGTGTCCGTTACGGTGCCGGTGATGGTTCCCGTGGGATCGTTCGCCAGGAGCGGAAGACCGAGCGAAACCCACAGCAGGCTGCAAAAGAGCCGTCGAAAGCACATAATGTCCTTTCCCCGCTTGAGTTGCCAGCATACCAGGATATTAGACGTGTAGGGTTTAGGGAAGTTTCGCTCGCCAAAGGGCGGGCCTACGAGGCCCGCGCAGGCTACGAGCCTGCCCCACAGATTGGGTTCGTTTCGTAATTTTCGTGGCGTCGCGCTCCAGAGCGGCTTCATAGCGGTTGGCGCGCACGCGGGCTTGGCTGGTGGTGTTGGGGCCGGATGCGCCCCCTCCGTTTATGAGGATAGCGGAGCGAGTGCGAGGAAGCGGGTGCGATTGGGCGCAAGTCGTTGGGAGATCAGGGAAGATTTGGTTAGCTCGGGAAGTGACCGGCGGATGACGACCGGCGCGGGGCTTGCTTCGCTCGCCTAAGAGCGGGCCTACGAGGCCCGCGCAGGCAGGGTGCCTGCCCCACATTGGCGGGCGGCGATGGCGGCTACGGATCCGCCCCAGGAGCAGGAAAGAAAAAGCCCGATGGGCTCAGGCTGACCCAGAGGGCGCGCGGCGCCGCTCACAAAATCGAGCTCCGTTCCGGCTGCGGATGTTGCGGTATGCCTGGCGATGGCTGGTATGAAGCCTTCGCGCGCGCACAATAGTCCCAAGCCGAGTTCCGCGGCGGCAGTGCCCGCGCCCATGTAACCGGTCAGGCTCTTCAATGCCGTCACCGGCGCGCGCCCCGCGATCCCGGCCAGTGCGGCGGCCTCGCAGCCATCTTCCTCGGCACACGCCGTCCCGGACGCCACCACAAAATCCGGCGAAGCATCGCCCAGCGCCTGGCAGGCGGCCTGATGGATAGTGTCCACGGACCACGCCGGCCGCCATTGCGCATGGGCACCCATGGCGGCGCCTGCGCCCAGGAATTCACCCAGGATGGTGGCGTTTCGTGCGACTGCGTGCTCCCATCGTTCCAGCACCAAGAAACCTGCGCCTTCGCCCAGCACCAGCCCATCGGCGCGGCTATCGAACGGGCGGAAAGCCTCCGCCGGGTCCGCGTGCGAAAGCAAGCCAGCCTGTTCGTACGCCAGGAAATTTCCGGGTGTGGCCAGCGAATCGTAGCCTCCCGCTACGGCTACGTCGCAGCGTTCCTCGATCAGATCCAGCCAGGCGGCTTGCAGCGCCAGCGCCGAAGCCGTGTCCTTCTGCGCGAAATTGCCGTTCGGTCCGCGAATGCCGAATTCGGTGGAAAGCAACGCGAGGCCTCCATTGGCCAGCGTCCGCAAACAAATGTAGCGGTCGATCAGGTGCGACGGCAGTCCGCCGAGATATTTGTAATCCATCTCGCGGCCCGCGTCCCAAGCCATGATCAACGAAGGGAAGAAATGATCGTACTCCACGCCTGTTTGGCCGGAACCGACCTGGATACCTACGCGCGTGGCATCCATCCTGGAAAGATCGATCCCGCTTTGATGGATGGCTTCGTGCGCGGCCCGCATGGCGAACTGCACCGCGCGGCCCATGAACTTGTAATTCTTGGGGAAGCGCAGCAGCGGCTCGAGATTGAAATCGGGCACGGTTGCCAGGGCTTGCGCCGCATAGCCTTCCACGGCAAAGGCGCGCGCCGGCCCGATTGCGGATTCGCCGCGGCAACTGCGCGCCACGTTTTCCGCCGCGGTGACTCCGAGCGGCGTCACAAGGCCCACACCCGTGATGGCGATGCGCTGCATGTCCCTTTCACCGATTTTACAATACGGCTGCGGCTGCTAATGGCTATAGATTATTGACAGGTTCGGGCGCAAGCCGGTAGTCTCAGCACATGGGTTTGCTTCCGGAAACGAAACGGCGAGGGCTGATAGCGGTGCTGATTGCGTTTTTGACGGTCGCATTGGTGCTGCTGATCTACCCCGTGTATGTGATCCGGCCATTCCGGGCACAGGGCGCGCGAGAGCTGGCAGCCGCGCTGGCGCTGATGCGGCTCCGGCCCGCGGCGGACCTGCTCTGCTGCGCGGGCGCGTTAGCGGCGCTGATTTTCTATTGGCGCGCGCAGCCGCGAAGGTGGAAGCGCGCGTTCGCCACGCTCGGCGCCGTTCTAGTGTGCGGTTTCGCGGCCCTATCCCGTATCAACATCTACGAGCTGATGTTCCATCCCGACGAGCGTCCCGCATTCGACACTACCGCTCGCACCAAGCTCGACAAAAGCGAAAAAGTAATCGCCGTGAAGATCGGCGCCGCCGCCCGCGCCTACCCCATTCGCATCATTTCCTATCATCACGTCATCAACGATGTGCTGGACAAAACCGCGATCGTGGCCACCTATTGAACGCTCTGTCACACCGGTCTGGTGTGGAACAGAGAGATCGCGGGGCTGCGGCTGACGTTTCACTTAGCCGGCATCAATAACCAGAACTTTCTCATGCGCGACGATCAGACCGGCACTTACTGGCAGCAGATCAGCGGCAAGGCCGTGGCGGGGCCACTTAGCGGCAGCCAGTTAGTATTAGTGCACTCCGATGAGCTGAGTTTCGGCGCCTGGCGATCGGAAGAGCCGCAAGGTACGGTGTTGCAGGACGCCGCCCGGTACCGCTCCGAATATTCGCCCATGGATTGGGACGCCCATATGCAACGGTACCCCACCGTGATCGATTTCCGCGAACACGGATTGCACGGGCGCGACCTGATGTTGGGCATGCACGCGTTCGGCGCCAGGCGCGCCTACTTATATGACCAAGTGATCCGGGAGAAGTTGATCCAAGATCGCGTGGGCGGGGAACCGGTGCTGCTTGTCGTGGGTGCGGATGGCCAGTCGGTGCGTGCGTTTCGCGATCGCATTCCGGGGGTAACGGGAGCGCCGGATTTCTATCGCCGTCCGGACGGCACGCTGATGGATGCCGCGACGGGCAGCGAGTGGAACTTCCGAGGTTGTGCGGTTAGTGGGAAAGCCAGAGGATCGTGCCTGGAGCCGGTCGACTTACTCAAGGACTATTGGTTCGATTGGCGGAATTACAATCCGACGACCACGGTTTATGGTCGGAGATAGGTCAAAGCGGGGACCGCTCCCTGACGGTCGCGGCTCAGAAACGACCGCAACTCCTAAAGCAGCGCGACTCCGATAGCCAGCGTGATCACTGTCACGGGAACACCCAGCCTGGCATATTCCCAAAACGAAATGTTCACCTCCCGCCGCGCACGCTCCACGACAATGAGGTTCGCCACCGATCCCAGCACCGTCAAGTTACCGGCGAGGGTGGACGACATGGCCAGCGCCAGCCAGGCATGCCGCGGATTGGCCAGGTGCGCCACCAGCGGCTTGAAAATCAGCACGGCGGGCACATTGCTGACGATATTCGAGAGCACGGCCGCCCACGCGCTCAGCACCGCCGTGCGGTCGAGGCCGAAGCGCGCGGCCGCAGTGAGCAGGTCCGCCGAAAGCGCCGTGCGCTCCAACCCTGCCACCACGATAAACAGGCCGACAAACATCACCAACAGCGGCCAATCGATTTCGCGATAAACCTTTTCCGGTTCCACGCGCCGCGTAATCAGCAACAACGCTCCCGCCGTCAGCGCGACTTCGGCCACCGGCGATCCGGCAAAAAAGAGAGCCACCATGGCGGCTGAGACCACCAGTGACTTCCAAAGCTGTAAGCGGTCTACCGGCATGGGGCGATGCTCTACCGCGATGGCCGTCTCGCGTTGGAACTCGCGCCGGTACACGACACAGATCAGGGCGATCAACACGAGCAGTCCCAAGGCTGCAATGGGCGCGAGCGCCGCTGCAAACGAGCCGTAGCCGATTCCGGAGAAGCTCCCGATCATCATGTTTTGCGGATTGCCGGTGATAGTGGCGGTGCTGCCTATATTCGCGGCCATCGCCACCGCCAGCAGGTAGGGAACCGGATTGCGGCCGAGCCGGCGCGTTATTTCGAGCACCAGCGGCGTGAGCACCAGGCACATGGTGTCGTTGACGAAGAATGCCGAGAAAAACCCGGAGACAAACACAATCGCCGCAAGCAGCACGATGGGACGGCGCGTACGTTCCACAACCCACGCGCTCACCAGCGTGAAGAACCCCGATAGGCGCACGTTGGCCACCACGATCATCATGCCGAACAGAAGCATAATGGTGCGGTAATCGATGGCCGCCTGCGCCTCTTGCAGGGTGAGAGCCCCGGTTGCGATCATCAGCGTTGCGCCTATGATCGCCGCGCCAGTGCGGTCCACACGGAATCCTGGTAGACGGCCCACGGCCATAACCAGGTAAGTCAGCAGGAAGATGATGATGGCTGTCAGCAAGGCCCTCTGCACTGCTTTTCAGCCGGCCCCTCCGCTTGTTTACAAAGCGGCTTGGCCGCCTAAAAGGCGGCTGCGGCCATGATTGGCCGCCCTCCAATTATGGCAAATTATCAACGCTTGATCTGCTTGGCGGGGCCGCCTCTCAACGCGGCTCGAAAACTATTGTGGGCAGTTTTGAGACAACTATGAATTTCGTCGAGATCCATGACCTTCGACCCACCGATCTCATGCAACGACGTCTGGATGGACTGAATTTTTAACATGCTATCGGTAATCACTTCGCGTTCGAGTCTGGTTAGCATCTAGTTTCGTGCAGCCGTGCGATTCCAGATGGCGAAGATAAGCATACTTGGCTCGTTGCTTATTCTCATTGGCCATATGGATCAATAAATCGAACCGGGAACTGTCGCAGTCTCCTTCGATGATGGCTTGAAACTGCTGTTCGTGCAGCGCTAAAAGTTCGCGGACGGCCGCGCCGAATTCACTCAAGAGAAGGTTGTGATCTTCACAACCGGACTTGCGGATCGGCGCTGCAATTTTTTCCCCGGTCAGAGCGTACATCGCACGACTCATCGCCTCCCCCGATTCCGGTGCAATTGGGTAGCCACCGCCGGCATGGCTGGGGGGTAACTTCTCGGCCGCCGGTAGTATGGCAAAGTCCATCCAAAAATCCTCAATTACTTGAACTAACTTCACGGACCGCTCCAGATCGCTCGGTTTTTGTACATAGCAGTTGGCGCGGGCCTGGTAACTCTGACGCACGTCCGCGGGTGAGGCAGAGGACGAATACATAATGACCGGAATCACACAAAGCTCGGGATCGCTCTTGATGGCGGACAAGGTTTCCAAGCCGCCCAGCCGCGGCATATCAATATCCAGCATGATGAGATCCGGACGGGGAGCCCCGGCGAAGGCGCCGCGGGCATGCAGGAAATCCAGCGCCTCTACACCGTCCCAAACGAAATGTAATTCGTACTGGCGCCGCAGATTTGTCATCATCTTCTTAAGCAAAACTGCTTCGGCCCGATTGTCATCGACCACCAAAATGCGAAGCATATCCAAGTCTTTCCAGCAGGCGGCGGTTTTTGAAGCTATCACTCAATGTAACCACAGTCGCTCCAGCGCCACCTAACTCGGCACGTGAAAATCCGCACGAGAATTTGCCGGAATGCGCAATCCCGGCGACGACTTAGTGGCGGTTGTCACCTGACGAAACGACAATTCGGCCGGGAAGCTTATCTCACTCTGAGAACTGTCGCCGCCTCACCAGACTTAAGACGGAAGGGCCATAGCCCTTGCAGCGGTTTCCAGTGGCGTGCCGCCATCGATGTCCATGGTTACTCCCGGCAGGTTGCGGAAAAAGGTCTGAAACCGATTGCTGACGCGCGCGGCTCAGAAGTCGGCTCTCGCGCTTACCACAACTTACCGAGCCGCGACTGTCAGGGAGCGGACTCCGGGGCTCCTTTTTCCGTAGCCTGCTAGACTAGGCTAGGACCACGAGGCCGCGGTTACATTACTGGGCATCGAGCTTGTCGATAGCCGCCACTGTGCCGGAAGATCCACGGATGCGCCGTCGGGCGTGATCGCCGAAACGCGTACCAGGTCCGCTTCCGCCGCCACCACGGCTGGCGCGTGGCCAACGCCTGGTTGGCTTCGGACGCGGCATGCGAGCCATCGGTATAGAACTCCGCGAGGCTTGCGCCTGTTGCGGGGAGGATGGCGACCGCGGCCAGCAAGGGCTGTGAGCCATCGCACCAGCGACGCGCTTCGTCACCTCGATGCTTGGCAAAGAGACTTCGCGAAGCCGGTCCCGGCCGCGGCGGCGAAATAAACCTGCACGCGGCCCTCCCGGCCAGGCTAAGGCCGCGCCTTGAACACGGCGCCAAAAGCCGAACTGCCGCCGTCGAACGTCGTGCCATACAACGCGCCGCCGGCGAATATCAACGCGATTGGATTGCCGCCGTCAGCGGGGTAGCCCGTGAAATTATGGAGCACGCTTTTGGTCCACGGTGCATCCGGGGATACGGGCGGGGTCAACGAGAAAAGCGTCCCGCAGGCTAAGTAGCAAGCCTTGCCGGATCCGCCATAGTAAGTTGTGCCGTAGAGCCTTCCGCCGCCACCGATCACGACGCCACTCCGAGGTTGCAGGCCGTTCCCGCGGCCCTTAAAACTGTAGATCGCCGTTTCGGTCCACTCTCCGCCGGGAGAAGCAGGCGGAGCCACTGCGTACACGGCGCCACAGCCCGGCGGGTCCTGGCGCTCGCTGCATGCGCCGGAACCGCCATAGGAGGTCGTGCCGTAGAGCACGCCGGTGTCTCCGATTGAGACGCCCGCTAAGGGATAGCCTCCGTCGAGACTGCCGGTAAACCTGTAAAGCACCGCTTCCGTCCAGGTTCCGCCGGCCGACGAGGGCGGAGTGAGCGAGAACACCGTACCGCAGCCTCCACTACAGGCCGCGGTTCCTCCGCCAAAGTAAGTGGTCCCATACAAAACGCCTCCCGCGCCGATCGCGAGGGCCGCAGTGGGAATCGCCCCGTCGTTTCCTGGTTGAAAAATGTAGAGGACCGTCTCCGTCCATGCGCCCCCGGGCGAGGCGGGAGGCGTCATGGCGAAGACCGTGCCGCAGGTTCCCAACGCGCACGCGCCGGAGCCACCGCTGGAGGTTGTGCCGTAGAGCACTCCGCCGGCGCCTATGACAAGTCCCGCCTCGGGTAAAGAGCCGTCCGGTTCGCCCGCAAAACTATGCAGTACGGTTTCGGTCCAGGCGCCGCCAGGCAATGCCGGCGGGGCAAGCGAAAAAACCGTGCCATTATCCTCCGTTCCTCCGCGGTAAGTTGTGCCATAGAGCACGTCGCCCTTCCCGGCCACTACGGCCCCTTCGGGATACGACCCGTCGCTGCCGCCGGCGAAGGAGTGCAAAACGGTTTGCGTCCACCCGTCGCCTGGAGAACTGGGCGGAGTCAGCGAATACACGGTGCCAATGTTCGAAGTTCCGCCGTAAGTGGTGGTTCCGTAGAGCGTTCCGCCGGCGCCGACGGCCACACCAGCCTCGGGATTGACACCATTGCCGCCTCCTTGGAAGCTATAGATTAACTTCTCGGCCGGCGGCGAACCAGGAGTTGCAGCTTCGGCAAGAAGGGGGGGGAGCGCCAGGGAGAACACTCCGCAAATTTTCAGAGCCATTCTTCTAATAGTCATAACGGATGATGGTTGCGCGGGGGATCGCTGTCAAAAGACGGAGTGAGGAGCGGTCACGTTACCGAGGCGTCTCGCAAGGAGGATTGGTTAGTGTGATGAATCGCTCTCATCACACTAACGAAACTTTACGCCAGGAGAACGGGCGAAGCTCGTCGAAGAGCGGGCCTACGAGGCCCGCGCAGGCTACGAGCCTGCCCCACAAGTCGAGTGGACAGGCCGGGAGGCCTGTCCTACAACGCCGTCTTCACGACGTTTTCCAACGCATCAGCGGGTGTATAACCTTCGAAGCGCTGCAGCGTCTTTCCATGACGGTCGAATACCACGGTAGTCGGCAATTTGTTCACGTGAAAAACGTCCGTCATTTTCTCCGAACCCAGTGCGACGTGGTACTTCATGGGATGTTTTTTAAGGAACGATTCGACGAGTGGCGCGCCGCCATCTGTGTCCATCGATACTCCCAGGACTACGACGCCCTGGTCCGCATATTGCGCGCCCAGTTTGTCGAAAGTTGGAATCTCTTTCAGGCACGGAACGCAGTAAGTGGCCCAAAAATCGACCACCACCACTTTGCCTTGAAGCGCGCGGATATCTAATGGCGAGCCATCGAGCGTAGTTGCGGTAAGGCCGGCGAGATCGCTAGGTGCGCTTTCCGCCGCAGGACCGCTTTTCTGCAAAAACGCCAGGTAGGCGCCCGCGTCCCTGGTAGCGCCGGGAAACGTGGCGACCACGTTGCCATCCGGGTCCATAATCGCGTAATACGGAATGGCGATGGTTTGAAACTTACTTTGCTCCAATTGTTGGTTGGCTTCGGAGGCGGCATCCGAGCCATCGGTGTATAACTCCACCAGCACGAACTTGCCCAGCGCGCCGGCAATCTCCGGACGCGTGAACATATTGGCTTTCATCCAGTGGCAGTTGGTGCAGGCGTAGCCGGTGAAGTTGACGAGCACCAGCTTACCTTCGCTGCGCGCCTTGTCGAGCGCTTCGCGATACTGGTTCTTCATCCAGACCAGCGCACTCTCCCCCCCCCACCGCCCGCGCCGCCAGAACTCCCGGCCGCAGCCGACGGAACATACGCGTCTAACTCACCCAGCTTACCGCCAAACATTCCCGGCACCAGACTGATGGCGAAGACGATAAAAACCATTCCCACCAGCAAGCGGCCCAATCCCATGGGCTCGTCTTTGGAGATGCCTTCCAGGCGCAGGAAACCGAGGAGATATAATCCCGCCATGGCGAACAGCACGATCCAGGCCGCCAGAAAGCGCTCGCGGGTGATGACGTTCCATTGCAGCACCTGATCCACGCTGGCCAGGAACTTCAGCATGGCAGCCAGCACAATGAATCCCATCACTACCTTCACGCGCGCCATCCACGCGCCGCTTTTTGGCAGGCGCTTCAGGTACGACGGAAACAGCGCCAGCAGGAAGAAGGGCAGCGCCAGGCCGAAGGCGAACGTCAGCATGCCCAACAGCGGCCGCAGGCCTCCGCTGCCGACCGATGCCGCCAGCAGCGTACCCATGAACGGCCCCACGCAGGCGAACGAAGAAAGCGCGAATGTCAGCCCCATCAGCAGCGTGCCTGCGATGCCGCCCTTTTGCGAACCCTTATCGAGCTTGGTGAGCAGTGACGATGGAATCGTAATTTCAAAGGCTCCCAGCAGACTCAGTCCGAACGCCAGAAACACCAGCGCGATGAAACCGTTCACCCAGGGATTCGATCCGAGCTGCACCACGCCGAACGGTCCTAGAATGGCGGTCGTCAGCAAGCCCAGGCCGGAGAACAGCACCACGATTCCCAAGCAGAACAGCACGGCGTGAAGGACGCTCTCGCGCCGCGTGCCCTGCCGGTTCAGGAAGAACGACATGGTGATCGGGATCATGGGGAAGACGCACGGCGTGAAGATGGCCGCCAGGCCGAAGCCGAACGCCACCAGCAGGAATGCTCCTAAGCCTTGCGTATCGGCCGCGGCATTCGCACCGGCCTTCGGCGGAGCGCTGGTTTCGGCATAACCCGAAGGAATCGCGGGCGCCGCGGCATGCGCGGCCGGATCGATGGTCAATGTCGCGTTCGCCGTGACCCGCCGCGGGGGAATGCAAACCGTATCGTTGCAAGTCTGGTAGCGCACTTGGGCGGAGATATCGGTTGCACCCGCCGGCGCGTCCGGCTTCAATTGCAGTTCCAGCAGGAAAACCGCGGAACCTTCATAGGTCTCGGTATCGAGCTGGAAATTGGGATCGAAAGCCTTCTTGGGAGGCGCCTGGAAAACGCGCACCTTTTCCACGGCGGCATTGGGCGATAGCTTCACCGTGGTGGGAATCGCGCCGGCGCTGGACATGGAATAAACGTGCCAGCCCGCGTCGATCTGTCCTTCCAGGCGCGCCAGCACTTTCGATCCCGGCGCGGCCGTGGCAGGCTCCAACGAAAGCGACCACTTTACGTTGTTGGGACCCTGCGCCAACAACGGCCAGACCGCCAGCGCCAGAATGAAACTACATCGCCTTCCGGCCATTGGCTAATTCATCCTCGATGCGCTGATTCACGTTGCCGATGGAGAATTCCGCCGCCACGCGAATGGCATTCTTGATGGCATTGGCGTTCGATCGGCCATGGCAAATAATGGTAATGCCGCGCACGCCCAGCAGCGGCGCGCCGCCGTATTCGGAATAATCCACGCGCTTTTTGAAATCCGTAAACGCAGCGCGCGCCAGCAACGATCCGATCTGCCGCGTAATGGTGGCGCTTAGCGACTCCTGCAGCATCTGCTTCACCATGTCCACCAGGCCTTCGCTGACCTTCAGCGCCACGTTGCCGATGAACCCGTCGCACACGATCACGTCGCTAGTGCCCGTGTAGATGTCGCGCCCCTCCACGTTGCCCACGAAATCGAGAGGCAGGCTTTTCAGCAGCGGCGTGGCGCCGCGCGTGGCGTCGTTGCCTTTGTGTTCTTCTTCGCCGATCGAGAGCAACCCGACTTTGGGATGCGGCTGGTGCAGCACCACGCGCGAGTATGTCTCGCCCATCACCGCAAACTGCGCCAGCATGCGCGGAGAACAATCCACGTTGGCGCCTACGTCGATGACCACCACGGGCTTGCCGATCAGCGTGGGAAAAATGCCCGCCAACGCCGGCCGGTCCACGCCCGGCAGCACGCCCTGCACCATCTTGGCAGTCGCCATCACGGCGCCGGTATTCCCCGCCGAAACGAAACCCTGCGCGATGCCATCGCGCACCAGGCGCGAAGCTACTCGCACGGAGCTATCGCGCTTGGCCCGCACGGCGCGCGCGGCGCTATCCTCCATGGTGACGTGCTCGGTGGCGTTGACTACCTCGACCGGCAAGCCGCGGTAGTCGTCGAACTGTTGCAACTCGCGCCGCAGAATCTCCTGCCGCCCGACCAGGATGACTCTGGTCCCTAACGTTCTGGCCGCCTCGACGGCCCCTTCCACTTCCGCTTTCGGGGCGTTGTCTCCGCCCATTGCATCCACGGCAATGGTGACCATGTGGGGCCGGTGGCTACTCCTGCTCCACTTCCACTACTTCGCGTCCTTTGTATTGTCCGCAGTGCGGGCACACGCGATGCGGCAGCTTCGGTTCATGACAGTTGGGGCATTCGGACATGCCCGGACTCTTCAGCGCATCGTGCGCGCGGCGAGTCTGCGTGCGGCGCGCCGAGTGGCGTCGTTTCGGATTCGGCATTTAGTTACCTCAAAGAAGTTTACCCCGGAACCGCGGGGATTCAAAGTGTTTTCAGGTCCTTCAGACCCTGTAAAGCGCCCCACCGGGCATCGGCGGGCGCTGGCTTGCAGCCGCACGGCGTTTCATTGCGATTGGCGCCGCACGTGGGACAGATCCCTTTACAATCCTCGCGGCAAATCCGCTGCATCGGCATGACCAGCAGGATCTGCTCCCGTAATACATCTTCCAACTCCATACCGCCGCCCTGATAGAAGCCCAACTGAGCTTCCCCCTCGTCGATCTCCACCTCGTCCTGGCCCGCCACGGAAACGGCCGGCCGGTAGAACAGATCGAACCGGGCGTCCAGCGGGAATAGTGCGCGGCCCAGGCAGCGGTCGCATTCCGTTTCCATCTCTACCGTCAGACGGCCCTGGATACGAACTTCGCCCTCGGTATTGGCCAGCAATTCGGCCGTCCCTTCGGCGTGCAGAGGACCAGCTTGCCGGATCTCATCTTCCTCGAAGTTCAGATCCCCGGGCGCGAAAGTTTCGTCGAAACGAATCTTCCGCAATTCCATCTCTTTGATGCTAAGGAACATAGGACACCCGGAGCGGGGAGGCGCAAATTGTCATTATAGCGCAGACAGGGCTGTGGGGCAGGCACGTTGCCCAATGCCACTTAGTTTTCTCCCGATAGAGGCCGGTCATCGCCGGCAATCCGCTGAAAACGGAACCGGTTACGGATGTTTCGGTTGAAGTAACTGCCTTTAGAGTCGGCCGCCAATAGTTGCTGGAGGCAATCCAAGGGGACGTCGAAGTAACGGTAGCGGGTACCGTCACGGAATTCCACCTCTAGCCAGGATTGATCTCGGCGGTATACCACTCCCGCCAGGGAGTCGGACTGAAGGGCGCAACGCAGCATGGAACCGGAATCTACTCCTACCGTAGCGTAAAACATTTCATTTGGTATATGTTTTAGCTATGACCTCCCCTGATCTCGGCTCCGTCCTGGAGTTGTATCAACGCGCGCTGACAGCAGGCGTGCTGGAGTATATGCAAATTCAGGCGGGCTTGCGCATCCGGCGCGGCATATATGCGGTGCCCGTGGTGCTGTGGCTCATGATATTGCAGCGGCTGCACCGGGTGGGCACGCTGGCGGCCGCGGTGCAACTGTTGGTCCAGGGAGCCGCCGAGCCGCTGTTGCAGACCTGCCAACGCGTGCGCGAGCAACGCATCTCTTGCCACACGGGTGGCTATTGCCAGGCACGTCAGAAGTTGCCCACGCTATTATGCAGACAAGTGATGCAGGAAATCATTGTGCGCCTCCGCCAGCTATTGGGACTGGACGAACCCGGGGTGCGGCGGGTGTATCTGCTGGACGGCACCGCGCTGGATCTGGAACATAGCCGAGAGCTGGTGGGCAGCTATCCGCCGGCGCAGAATCAGCATGGTGTCAGCCACTGGCCGGTGGTGCGGATGGTGGTGTTGCACGAGATGCACACGGCTCTGGCGGAGGCCCCCCAATGGGGTCCCATGTATGGCGCCCAAGCGGTTAGCGAACAAGAGTTGGCAAGCCGTGCGCTGGATGGGTTGCCGGCAGGCGCGGTGATCCTGGGAGACCGCAATTTCGGGGTTCTCTGGGTAGCTTGGGAAGCGCAGCAGCGGGGCTTAGGAGTGGTGCTGCGGCTCACCCAGGCGCGCGCCCAGAAGCTGATGGGGGAGCCGATCGCGCGCGAAGGAGCGTATGCGGTGAACTGGCAGGCCAGCCGTTTCGATGGGGGGAAACACCATCGTGTGCCGCCACAGGCCAAGGTCGAGGGTCGCTTGATCGCAGTGCGCGTGGGGCGCGGCAAGTCCAAACAATGGCTATACCTGTTCACTACGCTGACGGATCCGCAGAAGGAAATCGCTACCCTCTACGGCGGGCGCTGGAAGATTGAGACGGACCTGCGCGCCCTGAAACGAACCGTGCGCCTGCATCATGTGGCCGTGAAGAGTCCGGATATGCTGGACAAGGAGTTATACATGGCGGTCTGCGCTTACAACCTGGTGCGCGCCATCATGTGTCTGGCCGCCCGCCAAAACCGGCTGGACCCGCGGCAACTCAGCTTTTCACAGGTCCTCAACGTAGTGGATTGCGCTTGGCACAAACTGGCGGCGGCCACCACCCCAGCACAATTCCAGCGGGAGTTTCAACGTGTTCTCGAATTGGCGGCGCAATGCACCTTGCCCAAACGAAAACGGCCTCGTTCCTACCCGCGCGAACTCTGGCGTCGGCAGCCTGGGTTCCCCTTCAGGAAGGAGAAAACTAAGTGACATTGGGCACGTTGCCTGGCACGTTGCCTGCGGCGGCCATCAACACTCTCCGAGACCTTGGGGCGATTGTCTACCGTACATCCAGTAGAACTTGTTTGAAACGAACGCACTCAAAAAGTGACCCAGCCATTGCAGGGCACAGAACCAGAGCGCGGGAACTCCGGTTCGAAGAAACAGTAGCGGAACTTTCGCTTCATAGATCCCCATCTCGTGAAAATAAACAGTGCGCAAGTCTCGCCGGGACAACATGAAAACATCGTACACAATTGCCTGCGCGTCACGCGCGTTAGGAGCCGCATTCCGCCCGCACCTTGCGCGACAGAATTCAAAGTCTGGCCCGGCCCTGCTACGATGGATCTAAGGAAGCCCCCGTGACGCTGACCATTGACTTGCCGAAGGAGGAGATCGCGTTTCTTAACGCCAAAGCCACTGCCGAGGGTCTCGGCCGCGCAGTGCGCTCAGCAGCTTCTCAAACAGGCGCTGTCGTCGCCGGAGTCTGGTGGGTCGCTCGCCGCGCGCATACGCGAGATCTGGACGAGCGGTAAACCTGGGAAGCAGCCTTTCGCTTTCGTCGCTCGCCGCGCGCATACGCGAGATCTGGACACCAGCCGCCGCGCGTGGGCCGCAAGCTGGCCACCGTCGCTCGCCGCGCGCATACGCGAGATCTGGACCGCTAGTGACCGTCACCGTGGCCGCGGTGGAGCTGTCGCTCGCCGCGCGCATACGGGAGATCTGGACCGGGATGCCCGATGAGGTCCGCGCCAAGCTGCCGGCGGACGGCGCTGCGCAACACGATCATTACATCTACGGCGTCCCCAAGAGAGCGCAGTGAACCCGGTTTTCGCCGACACGTTTTACTGGATTGCCTTGACTAATCCGGAAGATAACCACGCTCAGGACGTCGCGCGTTTCGACGCCCTTCTGTCCGGGGGCAACGTCTACACTACAGAAGAGGTTCTGAGCGAAGTGTTGACGTTTTTGCCGGTGATAGTTGGCTCAGAAGCCGGGCGGTAGAAACCGTCCGCGAGATCTTTGCCGATCCCGCCGTACATGTCGTTCCCCGGAGCCACGAATCTTTTCTTGCCGGATTTAGCCTCTGCGCCGAGCGCCCCGACAAGGGCTACAGCCGCGCGCTCTTCCGGGATTCATGAACGTAGGGCAGCGCCCGCGCATTACCCTCGCAGGAACCGCCGCACGCCCCAATCATACGCGGCCGCGCCGATTATGCCGCCCATAATCGGACCCACAATCGGCACCCAGAACACCAGCCCTCCATCCGTCAAGCCATTGTTCTTGAACCCCGCCACCACAGTGAACAGCCTCGGGCCGAAGTCGCGCGCGGGATTGATGGCGTATCCATGCATCCCGCCGAACGACATGCCGATGGCCACCACCACCGCGCCCACCAGCACGGGCGTCAGATTCGCGCCGGGCGGCTGATTGCGTTCGTCGGTCAACGCCATTACGAGAAACAGCAGGATGGCGGTTCCCAAGGTCTGATCGAGTAGCCCGGCGGTGGGCTCGGCCGGAAACGCCGGGAAAGTCGTGAAGACGCCGGCAGTATGATCCAGGTGCGGATCGGCCGCACGAAAGGCGGGCAGATAATTCCAAAACACCAGCGCGGCAGCCACGAATGCTCCCGCCACTTGTGCCAGGGTATACGGCGCCACCTTGCGCCACGGAAAGCCGCGGAATAAGGCAAAGGCGACGGTCACCGCCGGATTCAGGTGCGCGCCGGAGATGCGTCCCGCCACGTAGCAGCCCATGGTCACCGCGAGGCCCCACGCGATGGTGATATTGGTGAATCCGCCATGCACAATCTCGCCCGGCGTGCCGTGGCCGAACAGGACGACCATGGCGACAACGCCATTGCCCAACAGAATCAAAATTAATGTGCCAAAGAATTCGGCGGCCAGTTCCGCGCGGAGCGAGTATGTTTGCACGCGAGGGGCATTTTATCACCCCGCAAATTGGTGGTGTGGCTGGCTCTGCCGCGACGTCCCGATCTCGAACCCATCCCACGGCGTGTGATAGATTGGCTTCATAAAGCGCGCGACATGCGACGACGCAAGTTTTTGATACGCTCGTGCGAGGGCGCCGCGGCGTGGCTCGTGCGCGCACACCCGCTCGCCGCGCAAGTTCCGCGCGCGCCCAGCGAGTTTCATTTTCATCCGCGGTATCGCGCCGCAACGCCGCTGGACGCCGTGCGCCTGAAGGGCGATGCGGCCAATGACGATTTCCCGTCTGAAAAACAGCACGATCGGATTGCCGCGATTCTGGCAAGTTGGAAGGCGGCGTTGCTCGAATCGCCGGACGATATTCGACCGATCGCCAAGGTGCTGGGGCGCGATTTCCTGGGAACGCCGCCACAGCCCGTGGAATCGCACACCGTTCGTGCCGGACCGGCGCTGGAAATCCGCCGCATCAGCTTCGCGTCCGAGCCGTCTCTGGGCGCCGAAGCATTTCTGCAACAGCTACTAGCCGGCTTGGTCACTTACTCGAAGCTCATTACCGCCGAGTTTCAAGTGACCCGAATCGACGCCGCCCAAGACCGCATCGAGACTCTCGTCCGATATGAGTTGGCCGGCGCTGGCGTCGGTTTTCACCGCGAACAGCGCGTGGGCGAGTGGGAATTAGAATGGCAACCCGGGTCCGCAGACGAATATCGCCTTGGCCGTTGGAAGATGCGCGGTGAGACCTGCAGCCGGGCCGCGGCGCCCTGGTTCGCCGATGTCACGCAGGCCGTCCTTGGAAGCAACTTATCCTACTCTGAGCAGATGCGTCACGGAGTCGATTACTGGCGAACCGTGCTCGATGGCGCTTGCGGAATCGATATCTATGGCCATAACGGCGTATCCGCCGGCGATATCGATGGCGACGGCTTCGATTCTATCTACGTCTGCCAGCCCGCCGGGCTTCCCAACCGGCTTTATCGCAATCGTGGCGATGGAACCTTTACCGACATTACCGAAGCATCCGGGGTGGGCATCCTGGAAAACACGGCCTGCGCGCTGTTTCTGGATGTTGATAACGATGGCCGTCAGGACTTAGTCGTGGTTCGCGCAAACGGTCCGCTGCTGTTTCTCAATCGGGGCGGCGCTAAGTTCCGCTTGCAACCCGACGCTTTCAAGTTCGCGCAACCGCCCCGCGGAACCTTCACCGGCGCGGCCGCCTCCGACTATAATCGCGACGGCTTAGTGGACATTTACTTCTGTCTCTACTCTTATTACCAAGGCGCCGACCAGTACGCGTACCCTGTACCTTATTATGCGGCGGAGAATGGGCCGCCCAATTTCATGATGCGCAATACCGGCGGCGGTTCGTTTCACGATGTTACCGCGGAGACCGGGCTCGACCGCAACAATACCCGCTATAGCTTCTGCTGCGGCTGGAATGATTACAATGGCGACGGTTGGCCAGACCTATATGTAGTGAACGACTTTGGCCGCAAGAACCTATACCGCAACAACGGAGACGGCACGTTTACAGACATCGCCGCGCAGGCCGGAGTGGAAGACGTGGGCGCGGGCATGAGCGTGTCATGGCTGGACTACGATAACGACGGCGCGCCCGATCTGTATGTCGCAAATATGTGGACCGCGGCCGGTGAGCGCATCTCCGCACAGGCTGCCTTTCAGGAGGGTCTGCCTGAGCGGGTGCGCGCACTGTATCGCAAGCACGCCATGGGCAACTCTCTGCTGCGCAACGCCGGCGGAACGTTTCAGGATGTCACGGCGGCATGCGGTGCGGGGATGGGCCGTTGGTCGTGGTCCAGCGATGCTTGGGATTTCGACCACGATGGTTACAGCGATTTGTATGTCGCTAACGGGATGTTATCAGGACCTATCGCCCAGGATCTGAACAGTTTCTTTTGGCGGCAAGTGGTGGCTAAGTCGCCGAATGAACCCCGCGCCGCACCGGATTACGAGCAGGGATGGAACGCCATTAACGAAATGATTCGCTCCGATTACACCTGGAGCGGATATGAGCGGAACATGCTGTACGCGAACCACGGAGACGGCACCTTTTCGGATATCTCCGGCGCCGTGGGTCTGGACTTCATCGAGGATGGCCGGGCCTTCGCTCTGGCGGACTTCGATCATGATGGGCGGCAGGAGGTTCTCATAAAGAATCGCAATGCGCCGCAATTGCGATTGATGAAGAGCGTGGTGGAGCGCTTGCCGCCGTCGATTGCATTTCGGCTGCGGGGAGTGAAGAGCAATCGCGACTCGATCGGCGCGGTGGTCACGGTGGAAACGAGCGCCGGACGCCAGACCAAGACGCTGCAAGCCGGCTCGGGATTTCTCTCGCAGCACAGTAAAGAGGTTTTCTTCGGTCTGGGCTCCGCCTCCGGAACTGTGACTGCGCTCATCCACTGGCCTAGCGGGCTCGAGCAGAGGATTCGCGATCTGCCGGTCAATCATAGAGTATGGGTAGAGGAGGGAATAACTCCGCCACGATTGGAACCGTTCCGTGCGGCGGCGCGGGTGCGCGATTCGCCGCAAGGGGGCGAAGCACTGCTGGAAACAGCGGAAACGTGGTTGCTTTCACCTGTACCCGCGCCCGCGTGGCCGGCTACCGCCAGGCCTGGTACCGTGACGCTTCTGCAATTTCTCGCTCCGGCGGCGCAGGACATGCCATCCATATCGGCTGTGCAGATTGTCTCTCTGCGCGTCGACGAAGCGGAGGAGTTAGCCGCTACTTACAGCATCTTATTCAGCTACTTATTCGACCGGCATCGCGACTTACCGATTCCCACCTCGTTTCTGATCGACGCGAACGGAGATATCGTCAAGGTGTATCAGGGGACGGTTGCCGCCGCCCGCATCGCGGAAGACGCGCGCCGCATTCCACAAACCAAGACGGCGCGGCTGGCCATGGCGCTGCCGTTTGGCGGAGCCGGTGAGACCTACGAATTCGGGCGCAACTCGTTGTCGCTCGGTTCGGCATTCTTTGCACGCGAATACTTCGAACAGGCGGAAACCGCGTTCCGGCAAGCCCTGCGCGACGATCCGTCGAGCGCTGAAGCCCTTTACGGCCTGGGCAGCGTTTACCTGAAACAGGGTAAAACGGACGCCGCGCGCGAAAGCTTCGAGCGTGCCGTGAAACTGACCGCCGCTTACCCCGATACTCTGCCCAATGCCTGGAACAATCTAGGCTTGTTAGCTACGCGCGAAGGACAAATGGACACCGCCGCCGGCTACTTCCAGGAGGCGTTGCGCGTGAGTCCCGGCTATTGGATTGCGCTCGAGAATCTGGGCAACGTCTATCGCAGTCAGAAGCGCTGGGACGAAGCCCGTACCCTGCTGGAGCAGGCGTGTGCGGCTCGTCCGCAAGACCCCGAAGCGAATTACAACCTGGCCATGGTCTTTGCGCAGACCGGCGATAACGTGACGGCCGATGAGTATCTGCGGAGAGCCTTACAGCTTCGTCCGGTGTATCCGGAGGCGCTAAACAACCTGGGCATTTTGTATCTGCGAACCCAACGGCGCGACGAAGCGGTGGCAAAATTCGAAGAGTGCATCCGCGTGGCGCCGGACTTCGAGCAGGCGTATCTGAACCTGGCACGCGTCTATAGCCTGGAAGGCGCCACGGCGAAGGCGCGAGCCACACTGACGGATCTGCTGCATCGTCACCCGGGCCAGCCACAGGCCGTGCATGCGCTGGAGGAGCTACGTTAGCAACGCAGGCGGGGCGGCTAGTTCCCAATCGCGAACAGGATAGCGTCGTTGATGGCGTACGCCGTGCCATCCATTCCGATCACTGTCGGCGTGTAAGCTTCACCAACGCCCGAAGTAAGTGCGATCGACTGGCTCAGAGTGTTAGTGGTAAGATTCCAGCGATACAAGTTACCGTCTTCGCTATTCGCTAGAATCGACTTACCGGCAATATCCACCGCCGCGGAGTTAATGCACCACTCCTTCACGCCCTGCAGGGGCGGGTTAGGAGTAGGACCCAGGATCGTTAGAACTTCGTTCATCACCGTAACGCCCGTAATGGGATCGGTCTCGGTGGCATTCGGATCCAGGATCGCTATCTTGTTCTGTCCGTTCCCGCCCTCATCGGCGTAGTTATTGTATTTGGTCATAAGGAGATAGCTGGATGTGCCGGAATACGACGGAACCATCGATGCCGGGACCACCGACGCCGTCTCGTCCCAGCCGAACGCGCCGGGTGTCTTCGACTGCGAGAGTTTGGCGTTGAAATGCAGCAGCCAGCCGCGGTCGTGGTTCTCGGGAAACGGGTTTTCGAGCACCCCGTAATACACGTCGCCGTCGCGCCCGGTGGTGGGCGAAGCCGAGGAGTCGTTGGTAAGGCTGGCATCCTCTCCCGATTTGGGATCTTTCAACCGCACGCCGGCAATCGGCGCCAACGTGACGCTGTCCAATGCCACCAAGTAACCCGCGCCGCCATTGCTCACACCGATGTACAGCACCTTACCGTCCCAACTTAGGGCCGGAGCGCAATTGTAGGGGACTTGCGTCATGGTCGAGTCTGACGAGGCGGTAGTTACCGATACCCAGGTGCCTTGCCCATCCGCCCGTACGCGCGCGATGCCACTGGTCAGCCCGGACAAAGGACTCGATCCGCTTACCAGGAAACCGAAGTAAACATTCCCGCTGTGGTCGGTTGTAAGTGGTGTATTAATATAGACGCTCTTATCGAAACCGCTTGAATTCGCCTGATAGTTCGATAAGCCATAGAAGGCCAGGCGCCCGCCCGCACCTTTCGCCGCATCGGGCTCGTCGCGATAGAGTATGGTGCCGCCCGCGCCGGGAAAGTAAACTCGTTGCGCGCTCAGCACGGCGCCATATTCAGGCGTCCAATCGTAGTTAGGCGGCAGTTTGTAATCCGATGGCGATGTCCACATAACGGTTCCGTTCGTGGCATTATGCGCCTCCACGCGAAAGCCCTCCTCCGTCCCCGTCTTCACCGGCACGATCACTGTGTTAGCCGCCGTAATCAGCGGCGAGCCGAAGTGAATCAGCAATTCGCTTCCGCCGCCGGGAGGCAGCACGGCATCGCTGCCGTAGTGCGGATGCAGATCCACCGGCGTCTGCCAGTGAATCGTGTTCAACGGCTGAGACGCAGTGGCGGACTGCGCCGTGTGATGGCCGTTCTTGGCGAAGTTAGTCCAGGGAGTTTGGGCGAAGGCCGGCGGCAAAAATGGCATGATCACGGTGACAGCGCCCGCGAGCAAAAGACGGCCGCGGATATGAGTTGGTCGGGGAAAACACATAGGAGCATCATACATCGCTCCTGTGGGGCAGCCAGGGTGGCTGCCCCGCAACACATTACCGGACCGGCGGCACCAGCGCTTTCCAAATTGGTTCCACCCAATCGTCTTTATCGATGTTAAAAACGATGAAGTCAGAATCGAACTGCCAGTAAGTCCAAGCCCAGCCGAGCGACTCGGCGGTGCGGGCCACGTGCGCCGTGTAGCGCACGCGCGAATCTATGCCGCCCTTGTCGTAAGCGCCAAACTCGCCCAGCAGAATGGGCCGGTTATGCGCTTTCGACCACTCATCCACACCCGCGAAATCCGTTTCCACCTTCCGCTTTTCGGCGTCCGTGCCCCAAGTCACGCCCGACAGATTAGCGGTCGTCTTAACCCACGGCGCGCCCTGATGCGTGAACGTCATCGGCAGATAATAGTGCACCGTCACGATGATGTTGCGGTCGTCCGCGGGCAGTTCCAGTGACTTAAGAGCCGTGATGCTGTTCCAGAATGCCGGCCCGATGACCACGGTCCGCGCCGGATTCGCGGCGCGAATAATCGCCAGATTCTCTTTCAGCATCTCGTTCCAGAGCGCCGGCGTGATCTTACTGTTCGGCTCGTTGAGGATTTCGAATATTACGTCCGCGGGCGCATCCTTGTAACGTTCGGAAATCTGCTGCCAGAAGGCCTTCAAACGCGGCCTGCAACTCTCCGCATGGTTGCCGCACACTTCGAAATCGTGCTCATCGACGATCACCATCAGATGGTTGGCAAGCGCCCGATCGATCACCCAATCGAGCGTGCTGAGCCACACCGGATCGAGCTGATTCGCCGAATCCATGTGCGAAAAGGCCTGCAGATTCACGCGCACGGTCTGAAATCCGCCATCGTGAATGCGGCCGAAAAGGTGCTCCTTGAACCGCGCCTTCGCGAAGCTCTCCCACAGCGGATCGTAGCCGATGATGTTCACGCCGCGGCGCATGCGCTGCACCTGCATGGAAGCTTCCACCGGCCTGAACGACGGCGCAGCGGCTTGGCCGGACCGCTCGAATTCCAGATAATCGATGTTGAAGTTGCCTTCCTTCAGCACCGCCAGCGTCATGACGTGCAGGCCTTTGTCGAGCTGCACCTCGGCCAGCCGGTCCGCGATCCGCCACTTGTGCCAGTGGCCGGTGGTGGGCAGCGCGATCGGCCGGGCCGGCGGCGCGCCGTCGAACGCCAGGCTGATCTCGGCCGCATCGGTGCGTGAGGAAAGGTGCGCCGACACGATATAAAGGCGGGTTTCGCGCACCTCCACGGTGTACTTCACCCACTCACCCGGCGCCGTCCAGCCGAGATACAATTCGCCGGGCTTTTCGTCGACGCCTTCCACGGTCTTGTCGATGCCCGTCTTGGTATAAGAGATGTCCACGCCCTCATCCTTGCGAAAACGATCCACCCACTTATCGCCACGATTCAGCTTGCCGCTGCCTTGGTTCTCGGCATCCGAGTCATTGTAAGCGACGCCCTGGCCGCCGAGGTCGTAGAACTCGGCCTCGACGCGCCCCGGAATCGCCTGCGGATGTCCGAGGAACGGCTGGCCGTGATAGTCGCGCGGGATTTCCGCGCTCACGCCGCAGAGGACAATGGCGGCCAGCGGCAGGAATCGCAGCGCTGTGAGAACAGTGCTCATTCGCATGCACATGGAATTTAAGACACGATTGTCTCAGGGATCGATGCGCGCCGCAAGGCGCGGGGCGGCACGTCATCGATCAGTTACAATCGAACCCATGGGTATCCGGAGGCACTAACGAGCATGGCGCCACTCAATATCATCCACATTCGGGCTGAGGGTATGTACCGTGGGCGGGACGACCGGATCTAATCGTTGTGACACTCTGCGGCAGTCGCGTCGCTGAGATGCTGAACGGGAGCTGGTTTCCGAAAGGATGAGGGAGTATTGGGCGAGCTGCCGCAGGCAGTCGTAACCCGAACCGCACCGTTCAAGCGGCGGCGTATCTCGCTCGATTCTGTGGTGTACTCGTTCGAGCTGGGCAATTCGCCGGGGCGATCCAAAAGCAGTTCCCGCTCCTGAGACTCCTCCAGATCCGGTATGGACGCCGCTCAACCCGTCGGATAAAGAAGCCAAGGACGTGAGCCATTTCGGATCGAAGATACCGATGAAGCGCCCCGCGCAGCCTGAGGAGATCGCTCCGGCCTACGTGTTTCTCGTGTCGCCGCAGTGCTCCAGCTACATCACGGGCGAGATACTGCCGATTATGGGAGGCTATGGCGGCGTATAGACGGCCTCCCGCAAAGCAGCCAGCCGGCATCGGCCGGCCGGATCAGGACGACGTGCTCGCGGTTGTGCATGGCGACTTTGGCGATCACCTCACGCTTGGTTTCCGTATGCGCCGCCATGAATAAGGCGTACGGCTTGCCGACCTTCGCTTCGGGCGCTACGTAACAAGAGCTTTCGAAGAGAAGCGGGTCCACGTCGTGGTTTGCTACGAACTGCAGCCCCCCCATCGTCGTCGCTGTTGCAACATATGGAAATTGGACGGCCTCGGCGCGCGCCGCAGAGAAGAGGCGGACCGCGAACGAGACAGGTCGCGGGCATCGTTTGCTCCACGTTTCGTCGCCGCGGCCGCCCTGGGCCTTGGGGACAATAGTTTTTGCCTCGTGGCGACGATCGGCGGCGAGCGACTTACCGGCGTTCACCTTGTTTTTGGTGAATGGGAAGGGGTTGCGTTTCACTCGTCGCGCAGGGCGATCATGGGATCGATGCGGGTGGCGCGCAGTGCGGGCGCCGCGCAGGCCATCAACGCCGTGGCGGTCAGCAGCGTGACTACCGCGGCCAGCGTGAGTGGATCGCGCGCGCGCACGCCGAACAGCAGACTATCCAGCACTCCCGCAATGGGCACGGTGGCAGCCAGCCCCAACACCAATCCCCAAAAGACCAGGATCATGCCTTCCGCCAGGACTTGCCGCAACACCGTCGCGGGTTGCGCACCCAACGCCATCCGGATACCCAACTCACGGGTGCGTTGTCCCACCGAATAAGAGATGACTCCGTAAAGCCCCACGATGGTGAGAACTCCGGCCAGCGCACCGAAGGCGCCGAACAATACCGCGCCCAGCCGCTGCTGCCATAACCCTTCATGACTCACCTGCATGGCGGTCTCGACATCCGACAGCAACACGTCGCGGTCGAGACTCTGCACCTCGCGACGGATGGTGCTCAGCATAGCCTCGGGTTCCCCGGCGGTGCGCACCCACAGCGTAACGGTGGGCCAATCATATTGACGCAGGCTTAGATAAACCATCATCGAAGGGGGATCTCCGGGGCTGCGGTAAACGATATCTTTCACCACCCCGACTATCTCCACGGGCGTGTTATCGCCGAAGAAGCGCAGGCGCGCGCCGATAGGGTCTTTGCCGTTCCAGAAATGGCGCGCCATGGTTTCATTGATGACCGCCACGCGCGGCGCGGATTCGGAATCGGCGCGGTTGAATGCGCGGCCGCGCACCAGCGGGATACGCAAAGTTTGGAAATAATTCGGCTCTATCAGGTCGATGGGCGCGACGGCGCCGGGTCCGCCGCCCGTCTCTTGTCCTTCAATGGAGAGGCTGCGCGCCCGATAGGTGGTGAAGGGAGCGTTGAAGCCGAGAGTGGCTGCGGTAGCTCCCGGCAAGCCGGCGGCGCGACCGACCACGCGTCGATAATACTCGCGCGCCTGCGCCGGCGTGAAGCCGCGCGGTTTCACGTTGAGGGTGAGGGCGGCCAGGTGGCCGGCGTCGAATCCCAAGTCGACGGCCTGGGCGTTGTGCAAGCTGCGCAGGAAAAGGCCGGCGCCGCTCAATGTGACCACGGATAGCGCCACTTGCAACATCACCAGCAAGGTGCGCGCGCTCACGCGATGACCCGCGCGCGTCCAGGGACTGCGGCGCTCGCGCAATTCGGACGCCAGATTCGTGCGGCGGGCCGCCATGGCGGGCGTCAATCCGAACGCCAGCGTGGCGAGCAGGGCGATCGCCACGGTGAAGGCCAGAACGCGGACGTCGAACCTGACCACGGTATCGCCGCTGAGCATCCAGGGCGGGCGGAAGGTCCACAGCAGATTCCGTCCCCAGCGCGCCAGCAGCAGGGCGGCCGCGGCGCCCGCGATGGATAACAACGCGCTCTCGGTGAGTAACTGCCGGATCAACCGCCAGCGGCCCACCCCCAGCGCCAACCGCAAGGCCATTTCTTTGCTGCGCCCGGCCGCGCGCACTAACAGCAGGTTGGCCACATTGGCGCAGGCGATCAGCAGCACCAGTCCGCTCACCGCCAGCGCCACGCTGCCGATGAGCACGAACGCGCCGCGTGAATTGGGCTGAATCACGGACTCGGTGAGCGGCAACAGGGCGGCCGTGCGGCCATGGTTATCCGCCGGATATTCGCGCGCGAGTTGGGCGGCGAGGATCTGCAGATGATCCTGAGCCTGCGCCAGGCTGACGCCATCGCGCAATCGGCCAATCACGGAGAACAACAACGCCTTGCGGTAACCCACCCAATCCGCCATGGGGAGAACCTGCTGGTACATCATCATGGGCACCCAAAAATCGGTGCTTACCAGAGAGTTGGCGCCATGGAAATCCCGAGGCGCCACGCCGATGATGGTAAAGCGGCAGTTGTTGAGGCCGATGGTGGCGCCCAGGGCGCTGCGGCTGGCGGCGAATTTCCGGGTCCAAAAGCCGTAACCGATCACCACCACGGCTTGTGCGCCCGGGACACGGTCTTCCTCGGGAAGAAACGTGCGTCCGAGGACCGGCTTCACGCCCAGCACATCGAAGTAATTGCCTGACACGATCTGGCCTTGGATATCGCCGGATTCGTTTTCGCCAGTAAGCGTGACTTGGATCGGAGTGTAGAGCGCCAGGCCGGAGAAGACCGTGTTGCGGTCGCGGTAATCCTTGTAATTGGGATATGAGTTGTACAGCAGTCCGGGGTTAATGCGGTCCGACGTGAACACCGAGACCAGCCGCGCGGGATCGCGCACCGGGAGAGGTTGCAGCAGGACCGCGCTGACCAGGTTGAAAATGGCCGTATTCAACCCAATTCCCAGCGCCAGGGAGGCGATTGCGACCGCCACGAACGTGGGGTTATTGCGAAAACCCCGCAGGGCGTAGACGAGGTCCTGTTTCAAGTTAGCCGATTAGGTTAGCACAGCGAGGGTGGCCGGAACAATTAACAAAAACCTAACATTTGAGTAACTTGTTACTTGTTACTTGTTACGCAGCGCCGTCATAGGATCGGCTTGGGAGGCGCGCCAGGCGGGCACGGCGCATGCGATCACGGAAACCAAGCCCAGCAGAAGCACTCCCGGCAGAAGAATGAAAGGATCGCCCGAATTGCCTTTGGCCCACGGTTCGAGGATGGTGCTCAAGGCTAGCGAGGACGCGATGCCGGCCACAACGCCGGCCATGAGACTCGCCACTGTCGATCGAAAAACGATGCGCATCACATCCCCGCGTTGCGCGCCGAGGGCCACGCGAATCCCAAACTCGGCGGTGCGTTGCGCTACCGTGTAGCCGACCACGCTCGAAAGTCCCACGGCCGCAAGAGCCAGCGCCAGTCCCGCAAATACGCCAAAGATCCACGCGGACAGGTGTTCCTGCTGCCACTCCGGTTCATCGGAGATCCAGGCGTCCAGGTCTTCGGCCACGCTATAGGTTTGCTGCTCGGGGTTCACCGCAGTCAACTGTGCCCGCATGGCGCGCAAGAGAGCCAGCGGCGGTACGGATGTCCTCACCAGAATCTGCGTTCCCATCGACATGCTCAGCGTGTAAGGGACAAAAATGGCAGGCTTGATGGGATTGTTCAGCCCATCGTTACGGGCGTCCCCCACAATTCCCACGATTTGCAACCAGGCTTCCGCGATGTTCGGCACGGTGAGGACCACCGGCGGACGCTCCTCGACGCCGGGTAACTTCACGGAGCGTCCGATGGCATCGCCTTGCGGGAAGTAGCGCTGCGCCAGAGTGCCATTGATCAACGCCACATGCCCGCCGTTGCGATTCTCCGTTTCGCTCCAAAGGCGTCCGGCAACCAGCGGAATGCGCAGCGTGGCAAAGTACGCGGGGCTCACCAGATTGATGGAGCCCAGTTGCTCTTCCAATGCCGGCCTGCCTAAGATTTCGAAACGCGAATTTCATCCATTACGCGGCGGCGTGGCGTTGCCGGAGATGGCCGTCATGGTTACGCCCGGTGTTTCCGCGACTTTGGCGCGGAGCTGTTCAAAATAGGCGGCGCGCGCGGCCCAGGTGTTGTACGAGTTCTCATGCAGCGGGATCCCCAACGACAGCACATTGTGCGGATCGTAACCCAACGGCGCATGCATGAGGCGGACAAAACTCTTCATGGCCGAACCCGCGGCGGCCAGCAGAAGCACCGTTAGAGCGATCTGGCCGGCGATCAGGGCATTGTGGGTTCTGCGTCCGTGAACGCTTCCCGCCGCGCGGCGGCCGTTTGACTGGATGATCCGGCTGACATCGGCGCGCGATAGCTGCAGTGCCGGCCACATGCCGAAGAGCAGTCCGGTCACCAGCGCCACCGCGCCGCTCGCGAGCAGCACTGGGAGATTGACGCGCACCACGACTTCGGGCGCGAAGGCGTATGGCGGCAGCACCGCCCGGATTCCCGCCAGAATTCCGTAAGACATCCACACGCCCAGCAGCACCCCGATGACCGAGAGAAGCATTGACTCAGTGAGCAATTGGCGCACGATGCGGCGGCGTGGCGCTCCCAGGGCCACGCGCAGGGCCAGTTCGGCATGGCGCGCGGCGCCCCGCGCCAGCAGCAGAATCGAAACGTTCGCGCAGCCGATCGCCAGCAGCAGTGCCACCGCGCCCAAGAGCAGGTACAAAGTCACGCCGATGCCTCTCATCACCCACTCGTTCAGCCCCTCCACGCGTACCTTGAAGTGCTCCGGGAAATGCTTCGGCATGTTTTTGGCGAACTGTTCCAGAAGCGGCTGCAGTTCGGCATCCGCGGCCTGGTGGGTTACGCCCGGCCTGAGCCGAAGATCCACGACGTACACCAGGCTCGGATCTTCTGTGAGCTTTAGCGGCAGGTAGACATCTGCCATATACCAGTTGAACCGCGGAGCCGCGACGCCTACGATCACGTAATTCTTGCGGTCGAGCTGCAAAGTCTTGCCGAGTACGTCCGGGTTTGAAAGATACTGCTTCCGCCAAAACTTGTAGGACAGCACGGCCACGGGTTGCGGGTTCTGGCCGTCGACGGCATCCGAGGGTGAAAGCGCGCGCCCGAGCACCGGGGGTACGCCCAGGTCCCGGAAGCCGGTCGAGATCAGCGAGACGGCGTTTACATTGGTGGGAAGATCCCGGCCGGTTAAGGTAAGGGCATGAAAGTCCATCGCCAGCACGCTCTCTACGGCGTGTAGGTTTTGCACTTGACGGATTTGCGGTCCATTCAGGTTGATCCAATAGCCGGGGCCGGCTTTGCTTTCGACGGTCAGACGCACGATGCGCTCCACGGCGCGGTAAGGGTAGGGGTCCAGCAGGGCGGCATAGATTACGCTGAACACCGCAGTGGTAGCGCCGATGCCCAGCGCTAGTGAGACGACAGCCGTCAGCGTGAATCCGCGGTTTTTGATAAGCTGCCGCCGGCAGTAGCGGAGGTCCTGGATCAGGCTGCGCATGGCTGGTTACTCTGCGTGCGGCAGATGCTGTCTATAATCGCATAGCCGCCGCCCAGCGTAGGCGACCTGCAAGTATCGTTGGATGCGGGGCAGGAGCCAGCCAACTTGGAATTGGGAGAGCGCCAGCGGTTTTCAATTCCGTTTTTGTTTGCGGCTTTGGGGTGTTTCCGCTGTGATTGTGGGGCAGGCTCGTAGCGCCCGTAGCCTGCGCGGGCCTCGTAGGCCCGCTCTTCCGCGAACTGCGCTCGCCTTGGGAAAGGCCAGGAGGCCTGTCCTACTGAGGGTTGGTATCGGGGGTGGCGATCAGTTGGAGCGCGGGCGGATCGTCCGGGAGAGTCGCGGAATGTAATTCGCATTCCGACGTGGGTTGACTGCCATCCACGAAAAACTCGGTATAAGTCGAAGGGCAATCTGGCCCCGCGAGTTGGTGCGACTCCGTACACAGCTTGGCGCTTACGACTCCGGATGGCACGCTAAATTCTTTTGGGTCCCGATAGGCATGGAGTAGGAGCGCGCGCTTCATAAATTCAGTCCAAATGGGCAGCGCCGATTGGGAGCCCTCCAAGCCGAGACTGCGGTAATCGTCGAAGCCTACCCAGACCACGCACAGTAACTTCGAAGTAAATCCGGCAAACCAGCCGTCGTGTGAAGTACCTGTCTTACCGGCCGCTGGGGCTTTGAATCCAAGAGAGCGCGCGGCGGCGCCGGTCCCGGATCGCAGTACCTCTTCCAGCATGTTCACCATCAGATAGTTTACGCGCGGATCGAGCACCTGGATACCCTCGGCCGAATGCTGGTACAACACTTGTCCATCGGGCGAACTTACCGAGGCTAACATGGCCGGCTTCACATACATTCCACCATTGGCGAATACCGTATACGCGCCGGCGACTTCGAGCGGCGTTGCCACATAGGCTCCCAACGCGACCGCCGGCGTGGGCTTGATGTTATCGTTGAACCCCGCCATGCGCGCTAAGTCGACCACCGACGAATAACCAACCCCTTGCGCCAGCTTCACCGTAGCCGCGTTGAGCGAATGCGCCAAGGCTTGCCGCAGCGTAACGGTCCCCATGAATTCCTGTTTGAAATTGTCGGGCCGGTATTGTTGGTTATCGAATTGGAAGGTGGTCGGCTCATCCAGAAGGGTGGTCGCCGGAGTGTAGACCTGGGATCCGCCTGTCAGTTCGGTATTCAGGGCGGCGGCGTACACGAACGGCTTGAATGACGATCCGGGCTGCCGTTCGGCGGTGACATGATCCAACTGGCTGGCGCCGTAGTCGCGCCCGCCGGCCAATGCCTTGATTTCACCCGTGCGGGGATCGAGGGCGATCAGAGCTACTTGCGGCTGCCCGGGTGGGACGGACGGATGCTTGCCTTTGCGCAGTTGCGCGTCGACTTTCTGCATGCCCACCCGAACGGCTTCCACGGCGGCGCGCTGCAGATCTTGATCGAGCGTGGTGTAGACGTAATCGTTTCGCGGCTCGCGCTCGCCGAGCCGGTTCTGCACCTCGTCGTTCGCCAGGTCCAGGAAGAACTGCGAGCCGGTGGATTCCATACCGCCCGGAGCGAGCTTGATCTCAGTGTCCACCGCAGCCGCGTACTGGGCGTCGGTCAGGCGGCCATTTTCACGCATCCGGCGTAGGACCACATTGCGTCTTTCGAGGGCGCGGCCGGGGTACCGGAATGGATTATAATAGCTCGGCCTTTGCACCAGTCCGGCCAGCAATGCCGCTTCGGGCATCGACAGTTGCGAAACGTTTTTGCCGAAGTATGCATGGGCCGCTTCGCCAAAACCATTGATGCTGAAAGTGCCTCTGCGGCCCATGTACACCTGGTTGGCGTAGTAAGTGAAGATCTGCCGCTTGCTAAGCTTGTGCTCCAAGTGCAGCGTAAGCAGTAACTCAGCGATCTTTCGTTTCCACCGCTTATCGGGCGCCAGCCATAAGCCGCGCGCAAGCTGCATCGTCAGGGTGGAGGCGCCTTGCTCCTTGCGGCCGTCTTTCACGTCGACATACGCGGCCTTCACAATGCGAGCTAAGTCGACTCCATTGTGTGAGAAGAAGTGTTTATCTTCGGTGGAGACCACGGCATCGATCAACGCGGGTGGAAGCTCGGAAAATTGCACCAGCCGCCGTTTCTCGCGGTTACGATCGGACAGATTGGCGATGAGTTGCGGCGCGAACTGGTACTCCTGCCGCGCGGTGTGATCGGCCAACGAAACGATCCTGGTTATCTGGCCTCCTGAGAAGTAAATGACACCCGCATCTTGATCCGAGCTGGCACGCCGGCCCGGAAAAATACCTAGGGCATTCGGCCGCAGGTCGTACCAGCCGCCGGGATTGTCCGGCGACATGTTGTACCCGTTCTGCCGCAGCCAGGCGATCATATTGTCGCGCGAGAGGCGATCGCCTGTGCCCACCACGTGTGGCGCGGCGAAGATGTTCAGCGTGCTCGAAAAGACACCCGCCTCTAACTTCTCGTCAGCCAGGCGGGCAAATCTGAAGTAGTAATAGACGAAAACCGTCAGAAGGCCGACTGCCAGACCCGCGGCCGTGAGCATCCGAGCCCGCGTTCTCGGTCCGGGCTGCCAGCCCTTGCGGCTCAGCGGTTGCGTGGTCGGGTCGGGCGGCGCGGAGGCGGTTTCGGGATTTTGAATGGTTATGATGCCCGGCACTCCACTTTCGAAGAGCATGCCGGATGCCAAGTGGCTCGCGTCAGTGTGGCTGGCCTGTAAGTAGCGGGTAGGGATCAACCGCCGTGCTCTGCCACCAGTGCTTCTCCGGACCCAATTCGAAGACCGCAAAATGCAGGTGCGGGGTGTCCGTCGGTGCGTCTCCCGTGGTACCCACATAACCCAGCACTTCGCCGCGCCGCAGAAGCGCGCCTTCTGTGAGTCCCTTCACATAATGATCCAGATGGGCGTAGTAAAAACACCATGTCTGGCTGTCGTCGAACTGATAGACGGTCAGGCCGCCTCGCTTGCTTTGGAATAACTTAGCCACGTTGCCTTCCGCGGGGCCAACACGGGCGTCCCCCGCGGCGCCGGGATATCGATGGCTTCGTGCCGATGGCCGCCGCGCGTCTCTTCGAAGTCATCGCGAAGTTGGCTGCCGGTGACGCCTTCCACTGGGATCAAAAGGCTCGGCTGCGATCCCCGAGGGGCAGGCGACGGAGTTACGGGCGGAATCGTGTGCATCGGCCTTGCCGCCGCCTGCGTGGTCCGCAGTCTGGGGCTCTGCCATGACAGGAGCGCTCCGAGAAACACCAACCCAGTGGCGAAACCCGAAAAATAGACAAGTAACCACCGGGCGCGCATCTTACTCCCGCAGACAGGCCGGCGTACCGGGCTTTACCATATCTGCCAGTTGCGAGGCATCCCAGTTAGTCAGCCGAATGCAGCCGTGCGACTCCGTGTGGCCGATCTTCGAGGGGTCCGGAGTGCCATGGATGCCGTAGTGTTCCTTGGAGAGATCGATCCACACCACGCCTACCGGGTTGCGCGGACCAGCCTGAATCACGGCCTTCTGATCTTTCGGATTCGCGTCCCAGAACAAGTCGGGGTTGTAGTGGAATACGGGGTTTCGCGCGACTCCTTTGATCTTCCAATCGCCCAACGGAAGCGGATCGTGTTCACTGCCGACCGTGGCCACATAATAAGCCAATAGCTTACCTTGGGCATCGTAAGCCGTCACTGAGCTATCCGGCTTAGAAACCACCACCGACGCCGCGTCCCCAGGCGGCACCGTAATCGCGTTAGGCGCCAGGATCTGCTCGCCCACTTTGCTGAAGTCTTTGCCCGGATTGAGAGCCTCCAGCAGGGCCGGGCTCGAATGAAATTTCTCGCCTAACTCATCCTGCGGCGAGGCGTAACCAAGATAGTCAAGCTTGGCCTGTTCCATCATGTCGGACGGCACTTGCACAAACGGGCCCGCCACATCCTGCGCATCGATCGTATAAGTAACGAGCGCCGGCGCCGTGTCGCTGTTCAGGGCTGTCCATGTATCGGATTCTACCTTGCCGGTGGCAGGTAAATTCCGGAAGCGCTGGTAGGCAGTGACGGTCTTCTGCAGATTGCTGCCATAATCGCCATCGATCTGGCCGCAGGAGAAATGCGCACGGTCGAGCAGAATTTGCGCGCGCACCACGGCCGACCCTTTGGATCCGGGGCCGATAGCCGCAGTCCGGGCGGAAGTAATTGCGCCGGCGTCGAATAAAGGCGATGCCTGCCTGCCGGCCGCCTGCGTGCCAGCCGTGAGTAATATCACTAAAACGATAAGACCTGCGGCCGCTTTGAGCATGCTTCTTCGGATGTTGCACGCGCTGGACCAAAGGCGGGCGGGTTAGTTTAGCAGGTTGCGGAAGAAGGTGTTTGGGGACCGCTCCCTGACGGTCGCGGCCCGGTAAGTTGCGGCTCGGTAAGTTGCGGCTCGGTAAGTTGCGGCGCGGTAAGTTGCGGCTGGGTAAGTTAGTTATTGTAAGTACCGGGACCGGCTTCTGAGCCGCGCGCGTAAGCAAGCGGTTCCGGGCGTTTTCCGCAGCCTGTTAGTTTAGTCAGCGGTGTGCCAAGTCCAGGCCGAACTTAGGCGCAGAGCGCGTGCCGCTAATAGTGACCGGGATATCGGCGCCACCGCGCGCATTTCGAAAGAGAGGCGACACGGCATGCAGCGCTACTGAAGCCAGGCGCGATTGAACCATCTTGTAGAGAGGCACATTCGTGAGCACGTGGCCGCGGAAATTGAATACCTGGCCATCCAGCGAGTAGGCGCCCGCTAACCTCACTTGAGCACCGGGAAGTGTGTAGATCAAACTTCGGAATTCGATAGAGCCTTGTTCCAACGAGAAGTCGCCGGTCATTCCAGCGTTCACATCAGTGGCGCCGGGCCGGGCATTCTCGGGATGCCCGCGTGCGCGCTCGCTCAGCATGTCGACTTTATCCTGCACCCGCGGATTGGTGAAGTGCATACCCCATAACCTGAACCGTCCCGCGATACTCAGTTTTTGTACGACTCTCTCTTTGCCCGCCCGGATATGTAACTTGGCTTTAGTACTTATAGCGGCTGTCAGAACCGCCGGTCGTGTCGCCACCACCAGATCAAGAAAATCCTGCAATCGCCCGGCCGGAACGTCCACATTCAAATCGATGGCATGCCCCCGGCCCTTGATATCGATTACCGCGCCGTCCGCCGTAAAACTCGAATTGCGCAAAGTGGCCTGGACTGGCTGTAAGTAGGTATCACCCGTGATGCCATCGACGATCGCATGAAACCTTGTGTGGAGCGGAATAGGACGATTGGCGGTATCGAGCGAAAAATCGGGAGTTTCGGTGGTTCCGTCCACTACGATGCGGTTAAGCTTACCCGTAAAATCGCCCGTCGACGACAGGTTGCCGCCTATCCCCCTTATGGTACCTAAGTCGGCGTGCTTGAAAACATAGTGGCCGGTGACGGCCGTCTCCGCCGGGTTATCACTTTGCCACGGCCCAAAGTCACCCGCGGCTTCGATTTCTCCGCGCGGAATGGCGTTGATCAGTTGAGCCTGGTAACGCCAGGGAGCCGCCGGACCTACGTTGTGCAGCTCGATATGCCGCAGTTCAAAGACCTTCGGACCCTTGCCGGGATTAGCATTGTCAACGGTGAGACGTGAGTTATCGCACACGATTTCGTCGACTAAGACCTCTATCTTGTCGTGACTTTTCTTGCCGGTCAATGAGGATGTCTGAGATCGCAATTGGCCGGGCGGGATATCGATTACGAGGCCGTCGATCTTCACTTCGCTCACATGCGTCGGTTTGAACAGCAGGCCGAAGAAAGGCGCATGAAAACTGAAGTGACTTACCGACACGAGAGGTGGCGTGCCGGAATCATTCGTGGCATAAATGCGCAGGCCGTCGCCGGAGACTTCAAATCCGTGCCAGGCGGCGATATCCACCGTCTGCAGGTCGACGCGGCCGTGAAAGGAAGCGCGCAGCGTCTCGGTGATGCGCGCCTTCAGAATCGGACCGGCGCGGCGGGCGATCACGATCGCGGCAGCGGCTAGGGCGGAAACCACGATTGTCATCCCGATACCGCCCCAGATGAGCAGGCGTTTACGCGGCTTTATCATGCTAGGGCCGCCTTAGCAGGTATTATGCCCACGTATCGATTATCACGCACGAAGGCGGCCTGCGCGGCGCTCGTCCAGGACAGGCCGGGAGGCCTGTCCTACAGGCGTCTGAGTACTTCGCGCACCGCGGCGCTGGCCTCCAGATCGTCGGTCAGCTTCGGCGCTTTCGCGCCGGCGGCGATGAGTAACTCCACCGTCGCCGCATAGTTCCCCGTCTCTCTGTGCCAACTGTTCTCCGAGCCGTGCAGTGCGGACCCCAACGCAGTGACTTCGTGACAGTTCTTCATCTCCAGTTGCGGATGGTAGCCGAGAATATCGCGGACCATCTCCGCGTTCCCATGCCACGCCGCCCATCCCAGCGCGCTTAGGTCGTATTCGCTAGTGATATCCACCGGCCAACCCGCTGCGAGCATCAGGCGCACGGCGGCCGTATTATTGGCCTGCGCGGCATCGGGCAGCCTGCGCTGCTCCTCGGGCGACAGCGTCTCGATCAGGTTCGGACGCGCCGCCAGCAAGGCACGGAAGGCCAGCTCATCGCCCAATTCGCAAGCCTGCGCCAGCTTCACATCTTCCGGGCTGCGCTCCATCAGCAGTTGGAAAACCTCCTCATGGCTGAAGTCGCGCGCTACTAAGTGCGGAGTCTTGCCCGGCCCGAAGACTTGTATATAAATTGTGCCCCCGCTGCGCGCGTCTTGCTTCGGAAAATGCGCTTCGTCCACGCGCATGCGAATCGCATCCGGATCGGCGTCCAGATGCTTTTGGAGCAATCTTAGATCGCCGAGCGCCGCAGCCATCAGGATGTCGGTGCGGCAGCCGCGCTCGGCCAGCAAGCGCGCGATCTCCTGGCGGTCTTCCGGATAATGGCGCGCTTGCACCACGCGCAGCATGTGTTGCGCGGGCGTGGATTCGTGCAGCGTATCGCGCGCATCGATATCGGCGCCGTGTGCCAGCAGGTATTCCGCTATCTCCAAGGTAGAGGCGCAGTGCAGAGGAGTGAGTCCGTTGGCGCCGCGCCGATTGGCCGCGGCCGGATCCGCTCCGAGCAACTCGCGCAGCCGCTCAATCATTCCCAGACGCGCGGCCGCCAGCGCATCCACGAGGGCGCCGCGTTCCATCAAAAAGCCGGCCATCTCATGTGAGCATTCGTCCAGGACGCCCACGCCGCCCGCCCACCATCGGCTGCGCATGTTGATATCGGCGCCGGCGCCCAGCAGCACGTCGATGGTGCGGCGGTCGCTGCGCTGCACGGCCGCCAGCAAGGCTTGCATGCCGGCGCCGTATTCGGGCATAGGATCATTGAGGCGCGCCTTCAACTCGGGATAGCTTTCGAGCACGCGCGCGGTTCTTTCGGCGTCGCTCGCGCGAATGGCGGCCTCCAGCAATTCATCCGGCTCGCGCTGGCGGGCCAGATGTTCCACATGCTGCTTCAGCGTCGGCCAACTGGCGAAGCCGTATTCGCGGGCGATGGCGAGTTGCGCATCGGCCAGCTTCAGGCTCGCCGGATCGCCCTGCTGCATCTTGCGCAACAATGCCTTGGCTTGTTTTTGTAAATGTTCGAGATTCGGCTTGGCGGGTAATTCGAGAGACATCGTTTCTCCTTCTTTAATCGCCCGATGTCCGCTGGTGACGGGCAGAAGTGAGAACGACTTTTGGTAGTGCCCAACTAATCAGGTGGGATAATCCCTTGCCGCGGACGGGGTGCACCCTGGATTGCAGTTTTCAGTATAGCTTAGATAGCGGCAGGCGGCCTACGAGGCCGCCGCAGGCAACGTGCCTGCCCCACATTTGCATTAAGATGGTGTTCGAATCTTATGAGCTCTCCGACTCGCAATTTACTCGCGGTAGTGCTGGCTGTAGCGCCGTTAGTTGGCCAGACCACGCTTCGCCAAGCTGCCGCTCCCCGCGCGATCCCCATCGGCGCGGCGGCATCCGCCGATGAATACGGGCCGCCTGACCTGCTCACCGTCCCCATCTACGCGGATACGCTCTCCAGCCAGTTCAGCATGCTGGAGCCCGGCAACGCTATGAAATGGGATGTCACGCAGCCCACCATGACCACCTACAACTTTCAGCCGGGCGACGAACTGGTGGCCTTCGCGCAAGCCAATAACATGCGCGTGCGCGGCCACAATCTCTGCTGGTATACGCAGCTTCCGTCGTGGCTGGCCCCATACGCCGCCACGGCCACGCCCGCCGATATGGCCACGCTGCTGCAAAACCATATCACCGCGGAGGTGACTCACTTCGCCGGAAAGGTGTTCGCCTGGGACGTAGTGAACGAAGCCTTCAACGATTCCACGCCTTCTACTCTGCGCGATTCCATCTGGTACGATCAACCCGGCATCGGGCAAAGCGGAACAGGATACATCGCGCAGGCATTCCAGTGGGCGCATGCCGCCGATCCCAACGCGCTGCTGTTTTATAACGACTACAACATCGAAGAGCCGGGGCCGAAGTTCGACGCGGTCCTGAGTATGGTTCAGCAATTTGTGGCAAGCGGAGTGCCCATCAATGGCGTAGGCTTCGAAATGCACGTCCTGAACGCCTATTATCCGAGCGCCGCCGAACTGGCGCAGAATATGCAGGCGCTGGCAGCGTTGGGCCTCCAGGTCCACATCACGGAAATGGACGACCGCCTCCTGCTGGATTCGAGCGGCGACGCTTCGACGGCGGATCTGCAGACTCAGGCACAGGTCTACCAGACCGTCCTAACGACGTGCCTTCAACAGCCCAATTGCACTGCGTTTCAAGTTTGGGGCGTATCCGACGCGGTTTCCTGGATTCCCGGCGCCTTCCCGGGATATGGCGCGGCGTTGCCATTCGATGTGAATTACCAGCCAAAGCCGGCATTCAATTCCATGATTAGCGCCATGGAAACCACGCCGCCGATACTGAAGTCAAGCGGTGTGGTCAGCGCGGCCAGCTATCAGGGCCCGGGGGTGGCCCCTGGAGAGATCGTGGCCCTCTACGGTGCCAACTATGGCCCGGCCAGCCTGGTCCTGAACCAGGTAAATTCGAACCTGATGTTCGGGACAAATGTCAGCGGTGCGCAGGTGACGTTCGATGGTGTGCCGGCTCCGCTGATCTTTGCGGAGTCGGGAGCTGTGAGCGCCGTCGTGCCATTCGAAGTGGCAGGCAAGCAAAACACCACTATTACGTATCAGTACACCGATGGCAACGGCAACGTATCCTCCAATAGCGTCACCGTACCAGTGGTGGCCGCGCTACCCGGCATCTTCTCGCTAAATGAGAGCGGCACCGGACCGGGCGCCATCCTTAATTCGGATTACTCGGTGAATGGCGCCGGCAACCCCGTAGCGGCCAAAAGCTTCATTCAAGTATTCGGCACGGGTGGCGGCGCGGTGGTGGGAGGCGCAGCCGATGGCGGGCTGGCGTCAAGCGCCGGGAGTCTGGTCACGCAGCCGATTACCGCGACCATCGGCGGAGTCGCGGCGAATGTGTTGTATGCGGGTCCGGCTCCGGGCGAAGTGAATGGTGTGATGCAGGTGGATATCACGGTGCCGCAGGGGCTGGCCAGCGGTTCGCAGCCGTTGGTGATTACGGTCGGGACGGCGCAGAGCCAGCCGGGGATTACGGTGGCGGTGCAGTAGGCGCTATGAACCAGGCAGAGAGACTGCGCGCGTTTCGCGCGAATTACCCCGAAAAATCGCTGCGCCTCGGCGGCGTGGAGTGGAAATACAGGATGTGCGGCGCAGGCGCGCGGACGCTGCTGATGCTTCCCGGCGGCGAACTCGTCAACGATCTCGGTTTCGATCTGGTGGCCGCGCTGGCGCCGCGATTCCGCATCGTCTATCCGGCGTATCCGCGCGTCGATTCGCTCGACGATCTGGCGGATGGCGTGGCCGCTATCCTGGCCGCCGAGAATTCCGGGCGCGCCACGGTGCTGGGCGCGTCCTTCGGCGGAGCCGTGGCGCAGTCGATGATCCGGCGGCATCCGGAATCCATCGAGCGGCTGATTCTATCGAATACCGGCGTGCCGCTGGCGCACCTGGTGCGCGGCAGGCAGATCGCCAACGCGGTATTGGCGGCTATGCCTTGGCCCGTGTTGCGCGGCCTCATGGCAAAGAGCATTCTGAAGCTGCTGGGCGCACCCGCCGATGAACTTCCGTTTTGGCGAGACTACACCGCCGAGCTATTCGGGTCGCGCCTCAAGAAGGCCGACGTCATGGCGAACCTGCGTATCCAACTCGAATATCATAAGCGCTACCGTTTCGCGCCCGGCGATCTGGCGGGGTGGCCGGGAAAAATCTTCGTGATCGAGTCGGACAACGATATTTTCAACGCGGAGCGGCGAAAAGCGCTGCGCGATACGTATCCGCAAGCGCCGGTGCACACCTTCCACGGAGCCGGGCACGCGCCCGCTTTCAGCCGCGCGAGTGATTATCTGGAAGTTTTGGCGCGCTTCCTCGATTAGTTGCGCGGGACGGTTCACTGCTGCGCGCAAGCCGCTCCGCCAGCAGTCTGTAGACGGCCGGGTTGAAGACCAGCCCGATGTGCGTGCCGGGGACTTCGCGATCGATCTCAGGATCGCCGGTGACGCAATAGTGCCAATCCACGATGCCGTCGTGCTTCGTGTAAATGGCGGTTTGCGCCACGTCGTCGGGAAATTCGTCCCTGAGTGATGTGACGAACTCGCAGGTGCAGGCCTCGGTGTAGCAGCCCGGCAGGATGTGGCCGGCATGTTCGCGCAAGATGCGATTACGGATGGCATCGCTGGCGCGGAGCACATTGGCATGCGCCACCGGTCCGCGGAACGGAGATCCCAAGGTGGTCACCGAAGCGACCTGCTCGGGCCTTTGCGCAGCCACCGAGCGGGCGATAATGCCTCCCAAGCTGTGGCCCACCAGGTGCACGCGGCGGCCGGTGGCCTGATACGCGCGCTTCACCGTTTCGTTCAAGCGGCGCCGGATGAGCAGATTGGGGCACTCCGCATTCCATCCGATGCCTGAAAAATAAGATCTGTAGCCGACTGTTCGCAGCCAGGAGAACATTTCGCCCAGGTAGGCATCTGTGCCCAGAAAGCCAGGAATGAGGACGACCGCTTCCCCATGACCGTGCGGCACGCCCAATCCATAGAAGATGGACGTCAGCCTTAGCTGGACCAATTCGAAGCCGACTAACAATTCCTGCCACATGGAGACTTCGGCTTCGCGACGCTCGTGGACGGAGTACCTTTGACCCGTCATTGCGTCTCCCAGTGTAACCGATTTGTCAGCTTTTATCGTGGGGCAGGCACTCTCCCTGCCTGCGGCGGCCTCGTAGGCCGCCTGCTTGCTAACTAACTAAGAATTGGGGCAAGCGCCGTTTGGAATGCCAAAGGGCGGCCTACGAGGCCGCCGCAGGCTACGAGCCTGCCCCACAACTTACTTGCGACGGGAGCCGGCGTGGGCGTGCGCCGGTGTGTGCGTGTGCGGCGGAGGCGGCAGGAAGGGCTTCATGGCCACATCCAGCAGCGACTTCTGCGCGTTGATGAAGTTCTCGATCCCGCGGCGGGCAAAATCGCCCAGGCTGGTGGAAGGCTCGGGCGAGGGTGTTACGATCTCGCCGGCCGTCTTCATGGCGCCTTCAATCTGGTGGGCGGCCAGATCCAGCAGCTTCTTCTGCGAATCGACGAACTTATCCATGCCTTCTTTGGCCAGTTCGGTCATCTTCACGCGCGTGGCCGGCTTCATAGGCTTGTGGCCCTTGCCATTGGCTTCCGGATGCGTGACGCTGGTCACCAGATCCAGGAACTTCTTTTGCGCGTGCACGAAATTCTCGACGCTTTCTTGCGCGATTTCGGCCAGATTCTTGCCTTCGTAAGCTTTGCCCTCTTTCAGGGCCACAATGGCGGCCTGGCTCTGCTTGTCCACCATATCCAGGAATTTCTTCTGCATGCCTACGAACACCGTCACGCCTTCGCTCATAGCGTCGGTGATGGCGGCGGGCGTTCCGGTCAGTCCCAGACCTTCTTTCACGCCGGTGTGCACCAGGGTGGTCTCACCCACTGCCAAGTCCAGCAGAATCTTCTGCGCGGCCACGAAATTGGCCATGCTTTGGCCCGCCAGCTCCACCATGCCGGTGAGCGGGCGGAGAGGCGAGAAATTCACGCGCTCGCGTACGAACCCAAGCGCCAGGGAATTTTGTTGTGCGGTTAAATCCAACAGGATTTTCTGCGTTGCGACGAAACTTTCCATACCTTGCCGGGCCCAGACGGCCAGCGTGGACGCCAGCGATGCGGGGATCGCGGCCATAGACTTCGTGTCGTTCTCCATGATATGCTCCTTGTTCAATGCTGCATTGCAGCATCCAGGTTGAGTATAACGCTCCTGTACTGGCCTGTCAAGGAGTTTTGGAGTATATTATCTGATATGGCCGCGGTGATCATCAAGAAGTACGAGAACCGGCGCCTCTACGACACCAGCGCCAGCCGCTACGTCAACCTGGAAGATGTCGCCCGCATGGTGCGCGAGGGCATGGAGGTGCAAGTAGTGGACGCGCGTTCTGGCGAAGATCTGACGCGCGTGACTCTCACCCAGGTGATTATGGAAGACGCCAAAGGACACGATTCCGGCCTGCCGTTGGAGTTGCTGCGGAAGCTCATCATGGCTTCCGACCGCGTCACACACGATTTTCTCACCTGGTATCTGTCGACTGTCACCGATGTGTATCAGAAGGCGCAAAGCGCGCTGCATACCAATCCGCTGGAGGTGGTGCGGAACTTTTTCGCCGCGCAGCCGCCGGCCCCTCCGCAAATCGCGGCGGAAGAGGTGGAGACGCTGCGGCGAAAAGTCGAAGAATTAGAAGCGCGCCTGGAGAAAGCCTCGGCGCCCAAGAAGAGACCCGCCCGGAAACGCCCGCCTCAACAGATATAACAATGTGATCAGTCTTTCGACGAGGCCTAGACCCAAGCCTTGCGCCGATTCGCGTGGTTGCGAGCCGCGCGACGGGACTAAGGCAAGCATTGCGGCGTGGTGCATGTCTGGGGCTCCGCCGTGAGACCCTGGTAGATATAGGTGTACTTCCACGTATGCTGGCCGCCCAGCGGCATGCCCGTCGCGGAGAACGACGGCGTGACGGATGGATCCGGAACCACCTCTATCACCATTTCCAAGCCGGCGCCGTATAAGTCATAAGGCTCGGGAATCTGGATCGAGCCATCGGAGGCGCGCGCCAAATATTCCTCAGGATAGGATTGGTAGTAGCCGAAGTCCCCCACTAGCTTGACGGTGACCCAGGCGTCCGCGTCTCCGCCCGTCCACGTAAGCGTAATCCCGCCGGCGCCGGTAGGCAGGGTCTGCCCCGCCAAGGGCTGCGCGATCTGAATGGGAGATCCAATCTGGACGGTGGATTGGAAGGCGCCTACGTCGGCCCCTCCGCTCGCCGAAACGGTAAACGACCCCGGCTGGATGGAGCCGTTGGGCAGGCTCGCTCGATAGACGGTCAGCGCGGCCTGGCCGGATTGCACTGGTGGAATCGGGGCGAATCCGAGAGAAGGAAGCTGAGCCGTGGCGACTGCGGTACCGCCCTGGAGCGGCGCGGCCGCTGTCTGCACAAGGCCGATGCCGGAGCCCTGCGCCGTGACCGTCCCGGCCCCCAGGCTGAGATAGCCGGGAATGGGGCAGGCGGGGCCGAAGTACGTTTGGGCGGGCGGAAGCTGGACACCTTGTGCATAGGTCTGAGCGTAAGGCGGCGCCGGGGGCACCTGCCTGCCGGGCGAGGATTGCAGCGAAACCGTAAGGGTGTCGCTCTCGGTGACCGCGTTGGTTGCGGTGGTGGTGACCGTCTTTTGCCATTCGATCAGCCCATCGCCTTGGCTGGGAGGGTCGGCGCATTGCCCGCCGCCGGCGGCGATACTAATGGTCACCGGCGCGGTTATGTTGTAGTCACCGATGAGTTGGAGCGGCACATTGCAGCCAAGGCGAGCCGTAGTGGGGATCTGGATATTGAGTTGGGCGACGCCCACCAAGCCGGGCGCCATACCCTGCCAGGAGTACGGGCCGAGCCCCTCGTAGTTCGACATAACGAAGTCGAACATAACGGCTACGAAGTCATGCGTGGGCGCCAGTGGCGAGAGCGGGGTAGGAGAGCCATCCGGCGGTGGCATCGCGGAAGCGACATATACGTCCCCGAGGCCCGTCCCATAGACGGATATGTAGCCTCCCGGCTGGGCGCTGTTAGAGGGTGAATTGAGCGAGACGCCGCCATCCGCGCTTACGTTTATAACGGCGCCCGGTCCGCAGCCGCTGGCGTTTTGCGTGAAGACTCCCAGTGCGGACGCGCCCAGGCCGCTGACTGCCGTGTAGACATTGCTCAGGCCCGCCGCGGTGGATACCACGACCCCCTGCGCCGAACTCGCGCCCGCCGGATCAGCGACGCCCTGGGGCCATTGAAAATTGATTTGCGTGGGAGAAACATAAAACAGGGGCGCCGCGACTCCATAAACGCTGACGGATGTTCCGGCCAGCGCCCAGGGCAGCGGCACTCCGGGAGCTTCCGCCGTCGTAGCCGCCAGATTCGTGCCAAAAATGGTAGCGATCGAGCCGAGACCCAGGATCGGAATCGTAGTTGGAGGCGAGTCGGTCGCATAGCCGCCAATGGCATAGCTGGCGGCGTTCACCACGCTGTCGACGACGGGTTTCTGGCCCCACGCCGAAAGCGGCAGCAGGACCAGGGCAGAGATCGTGCGGTTCATTGGCATAGCCCCTCCTCGCCTACAGCGCCGCCTTCCGCTGCAAGTAACTTGACGTACCAATCTTCACCTGCGCGCCTGCACTCATTGGCAGAAAGGTCAGCGCAGCCGCCAACCATCCCGCCCGCGAATGGCGCGCGCCGTGGGGCTGTGCCGATATCTTCGCGAACATTTCAATTCACCTCGATTTTTCGCCCTCGTACGTTGGGCTGCTCGGAATGCGGTACAAACACGATAATAAGGCTCTGATATCTACTATATGTTTTTTGGGCCTTGTCAAGCCCTTTTATTGCGGCGACGAAGAGGGTGGGCGGCGACAACCGGAGCATCGTCACGGTTCAGTTCATCGTCGGGAATAGCTTTCAGGCAGTGGCCTCGGCGTATGGCGGTTACGGGAGTATTACGATTCCGGAAAGTTATGGCGCTTATCCTCTTCTATGCGGACCTAACCCGGAGGTTCAATTCGACTATCAAGAGTGCTCCTTAATCCCGGCAGGCAACGTGGCAATAATCGTTACGCAGACTCCTTACCACGCTCCATCGCAGCCGTTCAGTGCACCTGGATTGGGATTCGGCGGCGAGAGCACCTGGAATTACGTATGGGATTTTCGCGGGTTCTCGAATAATTCGACAAGCGAAAACCGCTCCCTGACGGTCGCGGCTCCGTAAATCGTGTGAAATCGACGCGGAAGTTACTGAGCCGCGACCGTCAGGGAGCGGTGGTGCCTGATTCCGCGCGACCGCGGTAAATCGGACGTATAATGTTACCCAACTGCTACGAAGGAGAACTTATGCGCAGATTGTATCTAGCCGCCACTGTAGTTATTCTGTTGGCCACCGCGCCACAAGCGTTTGCTCAAGCGCCAGTAATTGAATCGTTGCAAAATACCGCAAGTAACATCGCCGTCACCGAGATGGCTCCCGAGGTCCTGTTAACAATCAAAGGCCAGCATCCGGCTACCTCGACGGCCGTGGCTCAGAGTTACTCTCTGCCCACCACGCTGGGCGGAGCCACGGTGACGTTTGCCGGCGCGAATGGGCCGGTGCTCGCGCCATTGCTGTATGCCTCGCCCACACAGATCAATCTGCAAGTGCCGGCGGGCATCGTCAATACCTCTCTGACGGTCCACACGGCGGCGGGTGCCAGCGCGCCATACGCTCCGCCCTATATCATTACGCTGGCTGGCGGAAAGTATCCTTACGCATTGGGTCCGCTCGGCATTTTCGCGCAGGACTCTTCGGGTTGCGGGCAGGCTGTGGCGTACAATGTGCACCCGGATGGAAGTGTGACTTTGAACACGCCGCAGGCCAGTCTCGATCCGGATAAAGATGTGGGCTTGACCATTTTTCTGACTGGGCTGGGCAGCGCGGAAGTACCCGGCCGCATAGCAGGCCTCCCGTGGACAGGCGATGCCAGCGTAAATCTGGCCTGGGCGTTTGTATCGTCCAGCGGCAACTTGGCGCCGGTGACCTTCGGCGCGCCGGGGTTGACGGGTACGGCATCGGACCTGACGCTGTCATACCTCGGCCCGGCGCCCGATAAGGTGGGCGTCGACCAGGCGAACGCCCTGGGTCAATGGAAGGGAGCGCCCCAAGGGTGCAAGGTGCCTTTGTCGCTCGGACTAACCTCCAGCCAGACCGCGTACTACAGTTCCGGCATGCCGCCTGAGACGGTCTGGGTGCCGGTCAACTCCAGCCAGTTGGTGGAGGTCAGTATACAGCCGGGCGGCGGCGTCTGTGCGGACCCGCCGGCTGAATAATCTGGGCATCGTCTCCTGGCAGGCGAGCACAATTAGCGATGTCTCGGGCGTATCCTCGACCGAGGCTGTGACCGCGCAGTTCATCCAGTCGGGCGGCCTCGGGTTTGCGGCGACCGGATCGCAGGATGCCCTCGCGGCCATAAGCCCCGCAGACGCTCGATTTTCCCGTCTATGGATCCACCTCCGCGATGCCGCCGCCCGCCTGCCAAGCGTCGCTGCCGAACACGCTGGATGCCGGCACACTGACTCTCTCGGGCGGGGGCCTCGCGGCTGTGGCGCTACAGCCTTCCACCCAGGGTGGCAGATTGACGTACCAGGCAACTCTGGCGCCGGGAACGATGGAAGGCGGCGCGTATCAGGTCACCGGGCAGGGAGGTAGCCAGGTGGGCGCCTTCACGGCCAACCCGAACATCCCCCCACCGATAACGGGGTTCGTCGTCAGCGGCGCGAACGACAACCCAGTGAGCCCTCAGCCGGGCACGAACCTCCTGACGCCGTGCGTGAGCGGCTTTGCGGCTTTTTGCCCGACGGGTACGTCTTCAGTTGGGCGGGCGGCGACGATAGGAGCATCGTCACCATTCAGTTCATCATTGGGAACAGCTTCGAGGCGGCCGTGTCGGTCGGCGCCGCAACCGGAGAGGCATTTATCCTTTCGGCCTATGGCACGTCTTTCGCGTGTGAACGTCCAGGCTTTTGTACGCTGCTTCCCAGCGGCCCGGTGGAGATCATCGTCACTCAAACGCCCGCAAAGGCGTCCTCCCAATCGTTCAGCGCGCCGGGACTGGGAATGGGCGGCGAAGCTACGTGGGAATATGTCTGGGATTATCGCGATTTGACGAATAATTAGCGGCAAGGAAATCGCTCCCTCATGGTCGCGGCTCCGTAAATCGTGCGAAATCGACGCGGCCGTTGCCGAACCGCGACGAGCTTCCGAGCCGCGACCGCGCTTCCGAGCCGCGACCGTCAGGGAGCGGTTTCCCCAGAACGGTTAACCGCTTAATTAGCCCCTGCCGGTTGACAGACGGCCCGGAGTCTGAAACAGTAACGGACAAGGGGATATGTTATGGAAACCGTCGGTTCGATGCTGCAGCACAAGGGATGCGAGGTCTACTGGCTGCCGCCGGAAGCCACCGTTTACGAGGCCGTCGCCATGATGGCCGAGAAGGGCGTGGGTGCCTTGCTGGTGATCTCGGAAGGCAAACTCACCGGAATCGTCTCCGAGCGCGACTATGCTCGCAAGGTCATTCTAAAAGGGAAACATTCGCACGAAATGCAGGTGCGCGAGATCATGACCAGCCCGGTTTATACGGTCTCGCCGGAGGAATCGCTGGAGGATTGCATGCGGGTGATCACCGCGCGCCGCATCCGGCATTTGCCCGTGATCGAGGGGGATAGTCTGGTGGGGATCATTTCGATCGGCGACCTGGTGCGTTCGATCATTTCCCAGCAGGCGCATGCCATCGACCAGTTGAGCGGGTATATCGAAGGACGTTATCCTGCTTAATTGTGGAACAGGCACTTTTGCCTGCGCGGGCCTCTCAGGCCCGCTCTTCGGCGAGCTTCGCTCTTCTTGGACAGGCCGCGAGGCCTGTCCCACCCGCGGCCTTAGATGCTGCGTCCCGCTAAGCGCCCCGAAAGCACGCAGCCGCCCAGGAAAGTTCCTTCGAGCGAGGCTTTCCCATGCATGCCTCCGCCGCCAAAGCCGGCCGCCTCGCCCACGGCATACAAGCCCGGAATGGGTTCACCGTCACCGGCGCGCAGCACGTGGCACGCAAGATCGGTTTGAATGCCGCCCAAGCTTTTGCGGCTCAAGATGAATTCGCGAATGGCGATCAGGGGGCGCGCTTTTCGATCGAGGAGCCGTTGGAACTTGCATGTGCGCACGCGATCGCCGCGGTACGCTCGCGCATTGGCGATCCGGCGAAGCTGATCGTCGTTCGCATAAGCCGGTCCGCGCGCGATCATCTCATCCCAGGCGCGTACCGTGGCATCCATGCGCGCGCGATCGATTTTGAGACCGTAAAGGCTCTGCCGATCCATGCGGTCCATCAGTTCATCGAGTTGGTCCGCTACCACAATATCGTCCGGGCAATCGCGCATCAAGCGATTCACCAAATCCTTATTGCCGAAAACCAGGCTGGCCGCCAACCCCAGCTTTTGTTTGTAGCGGAACGCGGTCATGTAGTCGCATCCCGAGACCGCCAGTTCCTTAATGGCGATTTTCCAGTTCATCACCTGCCAGGAGTATTGGCCGGGCTGCGCTAAAACGCTGGCCACCAAGTGCCGCGTGTCGCCATAAACCGGCATTGGTCCGGGATGCATGATGCGCTCGCCGCGCGCGTTCAGCCACAGCGCCGAGCGCGGGGGCACCAGGCTCAATCCATCGAAAGGGCGGCGTTTGGCGGGATGATGCACGCCCGCCGCATAATGCCAATGCAGATCCAGATGCGTGACGGCCCCACCCAATTCCGAGACCTTGCCGTGCAGCATACCGTCGCCGAATTTGTGCGCGCCATTGAGCAGTTCGCGCGGCGGATCGCCCCAGGGCTTGTGCCAATTGGCGCGCACGCAACTGAGATCGCCGCCGCACACGCCGCCGGATGCGATGACCACATGCTCGGCGGCCACGTTTACTTCCTTGCCATCGTTCATCGCGCGTCCGCGAATGCCCGTGGCGCGGCCATTGGTCGTCTCGATGGCCGAAACTTCCGTATCGAAAAGCAATTCCAGATTGGCGCGTTGCGGATGCGATTCAAGCGCCGCCAGGAGCCGGTAAATGATCTCGTATCCCGTGCCCCATACAATGTGCCATCGCGGCACCGAATTGCCGGGCGCATAAATGCCGCGCTCGGGCCAATTCACGACTGGCAGAAATGCGATCTTCTTGTCATCCAGAAATTCGTAGATATACTCGCGCGAATTTTCGCAGTAGAACCGACCCCAGGCGCGCGGCCAATAGTCATCGGGATCGTAATGGGCCACGCTCTGCCAATCGCGCCAGGCGAGTTCGGGCGAATCGTGGATGCGCAGCTTGCGCTGATGGGGCGTGCCGATCAGATGCACACCGCCGAACGATTCTTTGGCGAGCCCGCCGAAGTTTTCGCGCTTGTCTTTATCGATCAGCAGAACGCGCTTACCGCGGCCCAGCAGCTCATACGCGGTGACCATGCCCGCCAGTCCGCCGCCCGCGATGACCACATCGGATTGACGCATAGCGAACGCATTAGTATAGCGGTAGGACAGGCCTCCTGGCCTGTCCCCAGCGGATGCCCCCCGTCTGGTTGATAATTGGAAGATGGACGAGCGCGAGGCCCTGCGGCGTTGGGTCGAGACTTGGAAGCAAGCCGGTCCCGAACTTGAAGCCATTCGCCGCCGTGAGATTCACGATGCCGATAACCTGAAGACCCTAGCCCTGCTGGAGGACGCGTTCAACCACGCGTTGCGGACCGCGCCGCTCCGGCCGTCGTCGGGATTGGTCGAGATGCAGGAGTGGTTCGCGAAGTTGCCCCGATGAACGGACTCTTTGAAGCCGCCAGGCAGTTGCAGGATTTCTGCGACAGCCGCGGTTGGCGATCCTGCTTCATCGGCGGACTGGCGGTCCAGCGTTGGGGCGAACCGCGCGTCACGCTGGACGTCGATCTTACCGTGCTGGCCGGCTTCGGCGACGAGGGCAGATTCATCGACACGCTCCTTGCCGCTTATCCGGCGCGCATCACACACGCCGGTGAGTTCGCGCGCCGGCATCGTGTCGTGTTGCTGAGGACGCCGGATGGAGTGGGTATCGACGTCTCGTTAGGCGCTCTTCCGTTGGAAGAACTGGTGGTCTGCCGCGCCTCGCTCTTTTCATTCGCCCCCGGTCTCGATATGCGGACCTGCTCGGCCGAGGATCTCATCGTACTCAAGCTATTCGCGTCGCGTCCACTGGATATTCGGGATGCCGAAAGCGTCGCCGTGCGTCAAAAAGGCAGGCTCGACTGGCGGTACATCGAAGAGCAATTGCGCCCGCTGGCGCAGATCAAGGATGAGCCGGTGATACTGTCCACGCTCGCCCGCTTGCGCGAGATGGACAGGCCCGGAGGCCTGTCCTACTCAGGGTAGATCCAGATCGATGGCGAACAAATCGGACGTCGCCTCCAGCACGTACGCGTAGAGCCGGTCGTCGGCGCCGATGCCGGCCAACCGGCAAGTTACCGCGTCCTTCCGCAGAGCTTCCTTGAAGCTGAACGACAGCCGCTTACTTCCCGTTGCCGGTTTAAACCGGTAGATGGACTGATCCGGTTCGCCCAGATCCTGGTAGAATAACTCCTCCGCGCGAGAGGACCAATACGCATAGCCAACGCGGGTGCCCGATGGCCCCGGCGACCATTGTTTGTCGTTCGGACTGTAGAAGAATATGCGCTGGTCCGTGGCGTCGATCGCGGCAATCCGGCGGCCATCGCGCGACCATGCCGGCGAGTGAAACCCCTCCGATCCGCCGATGACGGCCGTCTTGCCGGTGGCGGTCTCGATCAGGTATAAACGGTCCGTGGAACCCGGGGATGGGCTGCTCATGTCCAATACGATCTGTTTTCCATCCGGACTCCAATCCGCGAGTCCGGCCGCGAGATCCGGCGGACTGAGCGCGGTGGCCGGCGCGGAGCCGTGCGCCGCTACCACACGCAGACGGCGGATGGCATTGGCGTGCACGTCGACGAACAGGATTTGAGCGCCGTCCGGAGACCATCGGGGTTCCAGGACACCGATGGGCGCGGCCGTGAGTTGCAGGCAATCCGTGCCGTCCGCACGGCAGCGCCACAGCGAGTTATCGGCGATGGAAGTGTACGCGACCCATTTACCGTCGCGGGAGAAATGCAGGTTTGTGGCCGAGGGAAAAAGCGATTCCGTGGCGAGCGCTCCAGAATCTGCGTAGAGCCGCACTAACTTGTTGTTAGGCCAATATCCGATCGAAATCAGCCGGGCGCCGTTTCGTCCCAGGCCCACCACGGTTTCGGTATCCTCCGCGCCGGTGGACACCGGAACAGGCCGGTTGGAGGATCGCCTCCAAAAACTCGGCCATTCGCGTGTCATCCATAGTTTGTTGCGCGGGAAGGAGCCTCGCAGGAATGCGAAGTACTTGCCGCCTGCCAGCCAGAATCCCACGGACGTGTCCCTCACTTCTTCATCTCCGGGGAAGAACTGTCGAACGTAAGCTCCGTCCGTTCCCGCCTCCCACAAGGAGTGAACTTCCAAGACCGGGTTCCAGATGCTGAATCTGATTCTGCGGCTGTCGGCGGACCACATCAGGTTATAGGCGTTCTTTTCCACCAGCAGGCGCGGCGCCGAGCCGTCGCTGTGGGCGATGTAGAGCTTCCCCGGAGAGGTAAAAGCCACCTGCCGTCCATCGGGCGACCATACCGCATCCGAGCAAAGCATATCGCCGAACCGGCGCGGCGTGCCCCCTTGGACGGGCCAAATCCAGAGTTTATAGGGATCGCCAGGGCGATCCAGAGAACCGAGCAGAAAACTCGTCCGGTCCGGCGAAATGTCGAAGATGGTAGAGTTGGCGAAGGGAGTCTTCACCTCAACCGCGTCTCCTCCGTCGATGGAAGTCTGCATGGGGAAACGCCTGGCGCCGCGCCGTGCGCAGAAAAAGATGCGGGCCCCGTCGCTGACGATGGGCCCCGGTTCGGCGTTTCCGACGTGCGTGAGGCGCGTGCGATTGACCATGCGCGGGGGAGGAAGCGGGAAAGCCCAGTAGGCGATTTGCTGCAGGAGAATCGCCGCGGCGCACGGAACGGCTATGTATGTCCAGCGCCTTCGCCGGCCGGCAGGAGTCTCGCGCTTTACGATGGCCAAGCCGTTGGCGGGTGCGGGCAAATCGGCATTGGCGGAATCCGCGACCGAAACCGGCGCGATGAAGCGGTATCCGTGCTTGGGGAGCGTCTCAATAAACGTCGGGTTCCGGGCCGAATCGCCCAAGGCAAAGCGCAGTCTTTTCAGCGCCGCGTTGAGGCTGCCGTCGAACTCGACATAAGTATCGGACGGCCAGAGCGCCTGGCGCAACTCCTCGCGGGTCACCGGCTCGCCGGGCTTCTCCAGCAGCATGCACAGAACGCGGAAAGGCTGGTCCTGCAGACGGACCGGTACGCCCCGGCGCAAGAGTTCTCTCTTGCCGGGATCGACTTCGAAAACGCCGAACCGGTAGACGCGCCCGGATAACGCCGGTGAGCTCATCGGCAAACTTCACCCATCCCGTGGGTACAAGTCTAGCACACAAAATGCGCGTCACAACTCTCTCTAGCATCAGGAATTCACACGACTTATCAGGTCATATGGCAGTCAGGAAAAGGTCCTTTGACAGGGGGGCGCCCGTTCGCCTAACATGCCACAACAGAGGAGGCGGATTCCAGAGGGACGCCACGTCATCGGCAGGTGATCCTGACCGCTCGGCACCCGCGTGATATGTGTGACCTCACTCCGCGAAAGGGAACCATGCACTTAGGAGAACAAACGATGCCATCTTCATTCCGGCCGGTGCCTGCCTGCGCATTGCTGATAGCGCTTGCCACCGCTCCGCTCTATGCCCAGTCTTACCAGGACCTGTACGACTTCCTCTGTGATACGGGATGCTCGCCCTACGGCAAATTGACGCAGGGAATCGACGGCAACCTCTACGGAACTACCCAGACGGGCGGCGCTAACAGCCTTGGGACGATCTTCATGGTGAGCACTGGCGGCGCATACACCCGTCTCTACGACTTCGACTCTACTACCGGCGCCGGCAACGGAGGCTTGACCCTGGCCTCCGACGGGAATTTCTACGGCACGGGTAATCTCAGCGCCACAGTCACGGGCACGCTGTTTCAATTCAACCCCGTAACCGACGCCGTCACCATTTTGCATACTTTCAGCGGCACAGAAGGCATCCCCGCGGGTCCTCCGATTGAGGCCAAGGATGGAAACCTTTACGGAGTGGCCGGTATTCCCGGAGGATTAGGAAATGGAATAGCCTACAGCCTGACTCTTTCGACCCAAACGTATGCATTGCTTCCTGGGGCGCTACCCGGTGATCCGAGTGGCCCCCTCTTTGCGGCATCGGACGGGTACTTGTATGGCGCCACCCTGAACGGCGGAGCCCGCGAAGACGGCACGCTCTTCCGCCTGACCATAACGACTGGGGCGATTAAGAAGTTCTACACCTTCATCGGCAAAAACGGTGGTTCCACCCCGAATGCCCCCCTCACCCAAGGAAAAGATGGCAACCTCTACGGAACCGCCTATGGCGGCGGCTTGTACGGTGAAGGAACGATTTATCAGGTAACTCTGCCCTCTTACGGGTTTACCGCGGAATACCAATTCGACGACACAGCCGGCGAGGGCTACAACCCTTGGGCCGGCCTGCTGGCCGCGTCGGATGGGAACTTCTACGGTACAACGTATAACGGCGGGGCAGACTTCTGGGGCACTCTCTTCGCGTGGGAGACGGGCGGATCTTTTATCCCGTACGTTGATTTTACGGGCATCGGCGGCATAGCGAGCGGCGCTAATCCGTACTCAGCTCTTATGGAGGACACCAACGGACAGATCTATGGGCTGGCCCCCGGCGGCGGGGCTGACGGAGGTGGCGTTTTTTTCAGCTTTGGTCCGCCAAACCCAGTGACACACATCTCACTCTGCTGTAACTGGTGGCTAGTGCTCGACCAACCCGTGGAGATTATCGGCCAGAACCTCAACCAGGCCTACAGCGTGAGCTTCGGCTCGGTAAACGCGCAATTCCAGCCAGGTTCCGGTACCTACCTCACGGCATATGTGCCCAGCGCCGCTATCGACAGCCCCGTAACTGTGACCTTGGATAGCGGCCTGCAACTCGAAACCCAGCAGGCCGTGCACATTCTCCCGGCGATCACCAGCTTCAGTCCTTCAATCGGCCAGGTGGGCACGCCAGTGAGCATCTCAGGTGGCGGCTTCGCGGGAGCCACGGAGGTAACCTTCGGCGGCGTCGCGGCGGGCAATTTCACGGTGGTCAGCCCCTCACTCATCCAGGCCACGGTGCCGCCCGGCGCGGTGACCGGCAAGATTGGTGTGGTCACCCCCAATGGCTCCGCCAAGAGCCCCAAGAGGTTCACCGTCAACTGACACGCCGCGCGGGCGAGAACCATCCACTCAGGAGAACAAACCATGCAAGCTATACAAATTCCCGCTGTTCAAAAAATGAATCGGAACCTTTCGCTCCGGCTCGCGCTTCCCAGCGCTTTGCTGGTGGCGCTGGCCGCCGCTCCGCTCCACGCCCAGCATTACCAGGATCTGTACGATTTTAACTGTGATTTGGGATGCACACCGCAAGGCCGATTGACCCAGGGAGCCAACGGCAACCTCTATGGAACTACCGGGTCCGGAGGCGCTAACAACCTCGGGACGATCTTCATGGTGAGCACTGCCGGCGCATACACCCGTCTCTACGACTTCGACTCTACTACCGGCGGCGGCAACGGAGGCTTGACCCTGGCCACAGACGGGAATTTCTACGGCACAGGCTATATCGGCGGCAACACCGGCACGCTGTTTCAATTCAACCCCGTAACCGACGCCGTCACCATTTTGCATGCTTTCAGTACCACCGAAGGCGCTCCCTCGGGTCCTCCAGTTGAAGCCAAGGATGGAAACCTTTACGGGGTAGCCGGTATTCTTGGAACAAATGGAACGGCCTACAGCCTGACGCTTTCAACCCAAACGTATGCGCTGCTTTCCAAGGCGGTTGTACCCGGTTATCCGAGCGGTCCCCTCTTTGCGGCATCGGACGGCTACCTGTACGGAGCTACCGGGAACGGCGGACACCTCGAAGCGGGCGAACTCTTCCGCCTGAACATCGCCACTGGAGCCATTAAGAAGCTCTACACCTTCACCGACGAAGACGATGGCGACTCCCCCAATGCCCCACTCATCCAGGGAAAGGATGGCAACCTATACGGAACCGCCTATCTCGGGGGCTTCTACCATGACGGTGTTTACGGGACCATTTTTGAGCTGACGCTGCCGTCCGACGGGCTTGGATCTGTATACTCCTTCGACGGAACCGCGGGCATCAACCCTGCGGCCGGCCTGCTGGCCGCCTCGGATGGGAACTTTTACGGTACAACGTATAACGGCGGGGCAAACGGCTTAGGCACCCTGTTCGAGTGGGAGACGGGCGGATCCTTTATCGACTACGTTGATTTTACGGGCAACGGAGGCATAGACAGCGGCGCGAATCCGAATACAGCCCTCATGGAGGACACCAACGGACAGTTGTATGGACTGACGCCCGGCGGCGGGGCTAATGGTAGCGGAGTTTTTTACACCTTTACTCCGCCAAACCCAGAGACTCACATCTCACTATGTTGCAACTGGTGGATTGTCCTCGACCAACCGGTGACGATTATCGGCCAGAACCTGAATCAGGTCTACAGCGTTAGTTTTGGCGCGGTAAACGCACAATTCGAGCCAGGTGCCGGCACCTATCTGACAGCGTTCGTGCCCAGCGCGGCTATTGACAGCCCGGTCATTGTAACTTTGCAAACCGGCCTGCAGATGGAAACCGAGCAAGCCGTGCACATTCTCCCGGCGATCGGCAGCCTCGAGCCTTCGAGAGGCCCGGTAGGCACGCCAGTGGACATCTCAGGAGGCGGATTCGCGGGAGCCACGAAGGTCACCTTCGGCGGCGTCGCGGCGAGTAACTTCACGGTGGTCAGCCCCTCGCTGATCCAGGCCACCGTGCCCGCCGGCGCGGTGACAGGCAAGGTCGGCGTGGTTACCCCCAATGGCTCCGCCAAGAGCCCCAAGAGGTTCATCGTCAACTGAGTGTGGGGCAGGCTCGCAGCCTGCGCGGGCCTCGTAGGCCCGCTCTTTGACGAGCAACGCTCGCCTTGGACAGGCCGGGAGGCCTGTCCTACATTACGTGCCTTCAGACCAGCTGGATAGATAGCGTTCCTGCTCGGGCGTGAGCCGGTCGATCTTCACGCCCATGGACTCCAGCTTCATGCGCGCAACTTGCTTATCGAGCGCCTCGGGCACCGCATACACCCGCTTTTCAAGCTGGCTGTGATTCTTCACCATGTACTCGGCCGACAACGCCTGGTTGGCGAAGCTCATATCCATCACCGAAGCCGGATGCCCTTCGGCGGCCGAAAGATTGATCAGCCGGCCCTCGGCCAGCACATTGATCTTGCGCCCGTCGCGGAAGGAATACTCTTCCACGAATTCACGCGTCTGGCGGTGCGAAGAACTGGTGCGCGCCAGCGCCTCCAGGTCGATCTCCACATTAAAGTGGCCCGAGTTGCAAAGAATCGCGCCGTTCTTCATATGCTCGAAATGATCGCGCGCGATCACGTGCTTGTTGCCGGTCACCGTGACGAAAATATCGCCCAGCGCGGCGGCTTCCATCATGGACATCACGCGATAGCCATCCATCACGGCCTCGATGGCCTTGGTGGGATCCACTTCGGTGACGATCACATTGGCGCCGAGGCCCCGCGCCCGCATGGCCACGCCGCGCCCGCACCAGCCGTATCCGGCCACCACCAAATTCAGGCCCGCGAGCAGCATATTGGTGGCGCGGATGATGCCGTCGATAGTGCTCTGACCGGTGCCGTAGCGGTTATCGAACAGATGCTTGGTGAGCGCATCGTTCACTGCCACGATGGGATATTTCAGCACGCCGTCCTTGGCCATGGCGCGCAGCCGGATCACGCCCGTGGTGGTCTCTTCGGTGCCGCCCACGATATTCACCGCCAGGTCCTGCCGCTTGCTGTGCAGCAGCGACACCAGGTCCGCGCCATCGTCCATAGTGATGTGCGGGGAATGCTCGGCCGCGGCGGTCAGGTGCTGATAATATACGTCGTTGTTCTCGCCCTTGATGGCGTACACCGGGATGTTGTAATCGTGCACCAGCGTGGCGGCGACATCATCCTGCGTGGACAGCGGGTTCGAGGCGCACAACACCACCGACGCGCCGCCATCGCGCAGCGTGATCATCAGGTTGGCGGTCTCGCTGGTGACGTGCAGGCAGGCGGACACGCGCATTCCGGCCAGCGGCTGTGTTTTTATAAACTGCTTGCGGATGGTTTGCAGCACGGGCATCGATTGGAACGCCCACTCGGTGCGCCGCTTCCCCAGATCGGCAAGGGAGATATCTTTGATGTCGCAAGCAACTTGGGTTTGAGTTTCGGTCGGCATGAATTTCCTCTCTTTTCCGCTCCCTAACGGTCGCGGCTCAGTAACTATCGCGGCTCAGTAGCTATCATCGCGGCTCAGTAACTATCATCGCGGCTCGGTAACTATCACCGCGGCTCTCGGTAACTAGCGGACAACCGCGGCCTGCGCCATGGCTTCTTCCCGCAGCGCTTCCGTCTTATCGGTGGCTTCCCAGGAGAAGCTTTCTTCGGTGCGGCCAAAGTGTCCAAAGGCCGCCGTGGTACGGTAAATCGGCCGGCGCAATTTCAAATGATCGATGATGCCGCGCGGCGTCAGCGGGAAATGCGCGCGAATCAGTGCGGTGATCTTCTCCTCCGGCAGGATGCCCGTGCCGAACGTGTTGGCCATCACCGAAACCGGCTCAGCCACGCCGATGGCATAAGCCAGTTGCACTTCACAACGGCTGGCCAGTCCCGCCGCCACAACATTCTTCGCGATATACCGCGCCATGTAGCACGCCGAACGATCCACCTTCGTGGGATCCTTGCCCGAGAACGCGCCGCCGCCATGCCGTCCCATGCCACCGTACGTATCCACAATGATCTTCCGCCCCGTAAGACCGGTGTCGCCGTGCGGCCCGCCGATCACGAACCGTCCGGTGGGATTGATGTGGAAGCGGGTGCCGGAATCCACCATCTCGCGCGGAATCACCGGATCGATGATGTGCTTCTTCACCTCGGCGCGCAGGGTGTCGATCGAAACCGAATCGCTGTGCTGCGTGGAGACCACCACGGCGTCGATGCGCTTGGGCGCGCCATCTACATATTCCACGCTGACCTGGCTCTTGCCATCCGGCCGCAGGAAATCGAGTTCGCCCGCGCGCCGCACCTCGGAAAGCCGCCGCACCAGCTTGTGCGCCATCATGATCGGCAGTGGCATCAGCTCGTCGGTTTCATTGCAGGCATAGCCGAACATCATGCCCTGATCGCCGGCGCCGCCGGTGTCCACACCCATCGCGATATCCGGCGATTGCGACTGGATGGCGTTCAGCACGCCGCAGGTATTGCAGTCGAAGCCCCATAGCGCATCGGCGTATCCGATGTGCTGGATGGTATTGCGGACCACCCGCGGCACGTCCACGTAGCAGGTGGTGGTGATCTCGCCCGCTACCACGCAGATGCCGGTGGTGACGAGCACCTCGCAAGCTACCCGGCCAAGCGGGTCCTCGGCCATGACCGCGTCCAAAACCGCGTCCGAAATCTGGTCCGCGATCTTGTCGGGGTGCCCTTCTGTTACGGATTCCGATGTAAAAATTTGCCGCTGCATACCTCTCCCGCCCGTTGGAAGAATCCTGGTTTAGGGTTAACTGGATTTAAAGCCGGATATAAAACCGACGCTTCAGTGTAACGGAGTGCTATGGGGCAGGTCAAATGCAGGCGGGGCGGGCTGGGATGGGCTAGAATGGATGAAGCAGCGAAGAGTCGGGGCGTAGCGCAGCCCGGTAGCGCACCTGCCTTGGGCGCAGGGGGTCGTCAGTTCAAATCTGACCGCCCCGACCAATAGAATCAATTTACGGATAGTGTCCACTCCGCTCTGTGCCGCGCTTGCCGGTCTGGAAACGCTGCGGATGTGCTCGCCATCGGCAATTCCATGATTGTCCCAGCCGCCTTCCACCAAAACGGCGCGCCTCCTTTGAACGCGAGGGCTGGCGCGTGCCGCCGAGGATGTTTCTGAATTGCAGAAGGCCCCAGCGGGCGCCACCTCATGCGCCCGGTCTTCGAAGCCCCCCGCAACCGGCTTATAATTCGTTTTCATTATGCAAACCAAATTCTGCTGGCAATCCGTATTCCTGGCGGCGGGGATGGCCGTCGGCATCGCTCCCATGGCCTCCGCGCAACCGCCCCAAGCATCGGCGCAACTCGCCGAGGCCCGCAAAACGCTGGAGCAAGAGCTCGAATCCGTGGCCATCGTCGAACGCAAGGTGATGGTGCCCATGCGCGATGGCAAACGCATGGCCGCCGATATCTACCGCCCCAAAGATACGTCCAAGAAATATCCAATTATCTTTGTGCGCACGCCCTATAACTTCAACTACTGGGACGTTAAGAACGGCGTGCCGGCGGACATGAAAACCCAGCTGGACGCCGTCAAGCGCGGTTATGCGTTCGTAGAGATGAATGAGCGCGGCCATTTCTTCTCCGAAGGCACTTATGACATACTCGGTCCGCCGCTCACAGACGGCGACGACGAACTCACCTGGATGTCGTCACAACCTTGGTCCAACGGAAAGGTAGGTACGATTGGCTGTTCCTCGACGGCCGAATGGCAACTAGGCGTGGCGGCGCTCGGCAACCCCGTGTTTGCCGCCATGATCCCGCAGGGCTTCGGCGCGGGTGTCGGCCGCGTGGGTCCTTATTATGAGCAGGGGAATTGGTTTCGCGGCGGCGCGGTGCAGATGCTGTTCATCGCCTGGCTCTACGGCGAGCAGAACATCGTGCGTCCCATGTTTCCCGCCAACATACCAGACGAAGACCTGATCCGCGAGTCGAAAGCTTTCGACTTGGCGCAACAACTTCCACCCGTGGATTGGTCAAAAGCCCTGCAGCACTTACCCGAGATGGATATCATCAAATCCGTTGACGGGCCGCATGGCATTTTCGCCGACCGCGAGGAGGTCGCTACCGGCGGCGCCATGATTAAACGCACACCCAACGATCCGGCCTGGTATCGCGGCGGGTTATGGCATGACGATAAGACCATCAACGTTCCCGGGTTCTGGTTTATGTCCTGGTACGACGTTTCCATCGGACCTAACCTGGCGGCGTATAACTTCGTCCGCAAGACAGCGAAGCCTGAAATAGCGAACGAACAGTATGCGGTTATTGCTCCCACTCTGCACTGTGGTTACAAACGGGCCACCGAACATACCGTGGTCGGCGAACGTGAGATGGGCGATGCACGCCTCGATTACGATGCCCTCACTTACGGTTGGTTCGATCATTTTCTGAAGGGCGAGGATAACAAGATACTCGAAAAGACGCCGCGCGTGCGCTACTTCACGATGGGTCTGAATAAGTGGCAGACATCCAACACCTGGCCGCCCGAGGGAGCGCAGCCCATGACCCTGTATCTATCAAGCGCCGGCAAGGCTAACAGTCTTTATGGCGATGGCGCGCTGACCACCGCCGCGCCCCCCGCAGACTCGCCCGACGAATTTGTGTACGACCCCATGAATCCCGTGCCGTCTTATGGCGGCAATGTCTGCTGCACCGGTAACGCCGTGGCAGGCGGCGCCTTTGATCAACGTAGAATGGAGGCGCGCGCCGACATCCTGGTCTATACCACCGAGCCGTTGAAAGAAGGACTCGAAGTCAGTGGGTCCATGGAAGCGACTCTATATGTATCTTCCGATGCCAAGGACACCGATTTCACCGTGAAGGTGATTGATGTCTATCCGGACGGCACGGCTTATAACCTGGATGAAACCATCCAGCGCGCCCGGTATCGCGATGGCTATGACAAGCCTTCGGCGTGGATGGAGCCCGGCAACGTATATAAGGTCGCGCTTCAGCCCATGACCACCAGTAACTACTTCCCGGCCGGACATCGCATCAGGATCGAAGTCTCCAGCAGTAACTTCCCGCGTTTCGACCGGAATTTCAATACCGGCGGCAATACTTACGACGAAGTGAAGGGCGTGGTGGCGCATAACTCAGTGCATCACTCGAAGGACCACCCGTCGAAGATCGTGCTGACGGTGGTCAAGAAGGCGTCCTAGGTCCGCGATGCCCGATCGTTCGCAGGTCGTCGTAATCGGCGCCGGGATCGTGGGCGCCTCCATCGCCTGGCGGCTCGCGCAGTCGGGCGCCGATGTCACGCTGGTGGATGCGGGCGCACTGGGCGGCGAAGCCAGTTGGGCAGGCGCCGGCATGCTGGCCCCCGGCGGCGAATTCGTCACGCGCAGTTCCTGGGCGGAGTTTGCGCTCGAAAGCATGAAGCTATATCCGGCGTTCGTCGCCGAACTGGAGAGCGAGACCGGCCTGCCGATCGACTATCGGCGTTGCGGCGCGATGGAGTTCGCCCGCACCGAATCCGAATGGCAGGAGTTGCTCGCCCGCCGCGCCGCGCAATCCGAGATCGGCATTCGAGCCGAAGCGGTCCCCGGCGGACTCTTCTATCCGGACGATGCCTTGGTTGATCCGCGCGATGTCACACGCGCTCTGCGTTGCGCCTGCGAGCGTTGCGGCGTCGACATCCGCGAGCACACCCGCGTCACTGCGGTTCGTCTGGCGGCCCAACGCGTCGATGTCGAAACCGGCGGCGAAGTTCTCTCGGGCGAAGCGGCCGTGCTGTCGGCCGGAGCCTGGAGCGGCGCGATCCCCGTTCTCCGCGATGGCGCGCGCATCGACATACCAGCCACATTCCCCGTACGCGGCCACTTACTCGGTTATTCGCTCGCGCCCCAGTCACGAGGTCCCATCCTGCGCCACGGACACACTTATGTAATGCAGCGGTCGAGTGGCTTCACCATCGCCGGAACTTCGTCGGAGCAAGTTGGTTTCAACCGCGAGTTAGATCTCCACATAGTGGAAGATATTGCGTGCCGCGCCGCTGAGTTATGTCCGCAATTACGGTCGGCCGGTAATCCCATCGCCTGGCTGGGATTCCGTCCCGCCACGGCGGACTTCAACCCAGTCATCCGCCGCCTGGAAGATACCAGCCTCTGGCTCGCCTACGGCCATTACCGCAACGGCATCTTATTGGCGCCCGCCACGGCCGCGCGTGTGGCGCATCAAATAGCCGCCGCGCAACAGCCCCAGACCCCAGTCCCTAGCCCCTAGCCCCTCTCACTCATGCCGCAGCGCCGCCATGGGATCCACTCGCGCCGCCCGGCGCGCCGGAATCGCGCTCGCCAGCGCCGAGATGGCTAGTAGTCCCGCAGTCACTGCCAAAAACGTCGGCGGATCCGTAGCCGTGACTCCATAAAGCAGGCTCGCCAGCGCGCGCATGGCCACCAACGAAATCAGCAGTCCCGCTGCCAGCCCCGCCAAAACCGGACGCAATCCCTGCCCAACAATCAGCTTGTGCACACTACCCGGCTGCGCGCCCAGCGCCATGCGGATGCCGATCTCCTTCGTGCGCTGGCCCACCGAGTACGAAATCACGCCGTAGATCCCCAACGCCGCCAGGCAAAGTGCGAGGGCCGCCAGCACCGCCAGCACCAGCATCGAGAACCGCCGCCGCATCAGTGAATCGCTCAGATTCTGTTCCATCGTGGCGATCTTGTAAACCGGCAGGTTGCGATCGAGTTCCCGCACGCGCTGTTCGATCGCCGACACCAGCGACAGCGGATCGCCCGCCGTGCGCACCACGAGATTCATAAACGGACGCGGCGCCTGCAGAGCAGGATGGTAAATCACCGGCCGCGGGCTATCCATCAGGTTACGATCCTTGACGCTGCCCACAACGCCCACGATCTGCGAGTAATCGCTGGCGCCTTGGCTCACCCTGGCATCCAGCAGAAACTGCCCGATGGCATCGCCCCGCGGAAAGAACGCTTTCGCGAAACTCTCGTCAACCAGCGCCACGCGATGCGTCCCCGTGTTGTCCTGCTCCGTGAAGAGCCGCCCCTGTTTCAACGGAATCCCCATGGTCTGGAAGTAACCGGGCATGGCGATGCGCTTCTGCACATCGGGGACGGCTTCCGACGACGGCCAGGGGTGTCCCACGATTTGAAAATCGCCGCCGCCCGCGCCCGCGCCAAACGGCAGGCCGTCAATGGCGCTCGCGGAAGTCACGCCGGGCAACGCCTGGATGCTGGACAGCAACTCCGCATAGAACGTCTTGATGCGCGCCGGCTCGCGATATTGAAGCGGTGGCAAGCTGATGCGCGCGGCAAGCAAATGGTCCGCCACGAACCCCGGATTCGTTTGCCAGAGCCGCGCGTAACTGCGCAACAGCAGTCCCGCGCCCGCCAGCAGCACCACGGAAAGCGCCACTTCCGAGACAACCAACAAACTGCGCAACCGGTTGCTCGACCGGCTGCGCCAAGCCGGGCGTAGTTGCGAAGCGCTCAGCGCCGGCGCCAGTCCGAAGACCAGGCTGGTGAGCGCCGCTATGGCAAGCGCGAACAGCACCGCCAGCCCGTTGATGCGCAGGCTTTGCCAGCGCAACAAATCTGGCGATCCAAAGCGCGTAAAAAAATCCATCACCCAAACGCCGATCGCCAAGCCCGCCGCTCCTGAAATGCCCGCCAGCAACACGCTCTCCGTAAGCAGTTGCCGGACGATGCGCGCGCGCCCCGCGCCCAATGCGATGCGCAGTCCGATTTCCTTCTGCCGCGCCGTGGCCCGCGCCAGCAGCAGATTGGCAACATTCACCGAAGCCACCAGCAGCACCATGGCCACCGCTCCCAGCAACACCAGTAGCGGCGTGCGCAGTTCGCCCGCCACCTGATCGGCCAGCGGATCCAGCTCGATGTTCCAATCCGCCGGATACCATTTCGGCAGCTTGCCGGTCATCCGGGCCGCCACCACTTTCATCTCGGCGCGCGCCCGATCGAGGGTAACACCGCGCTTCAACCGCGCCACCACATCCGTATTCTGATGCCCGCGCGCGTTAGGATCCAACTGCGCCGGAGTGAATGCCAGCGGCACATAAAGCTGCGCCTGCTCCATGAATTGCAGCACCGGCGCGACCACTCCTACTATCGTGAATTTCTGCGTGTCGATCTCAATTTGCTTGCCCGCGATGTGCGGGTCCGCGCCATAGCGGCTCCTCCAAAGTCCTTCGCCCAACAACGCCACGCGCTCCTTGCCAAGCTGCTCTTCCTCCGGACGGAACACGCGGCCCACCACCGGTTCGACGCCCAGCATCGGAAACAGGCTGGTCGAAACCTTCAGTCCATAGACCCGCACCGGCTCGCCATCGCCCGTCAGATTGACGCTGTTGGTCTCCATGGCCGCCATGTGCGAAAACGAGCGGCTCAGGTCGCGATAATCGACGAAGTCGAGCGCCGAGGCGTCGGATTTGAAGAGCTCGAATTTCGGCATATTCTTGGTCACCAGCAACAGTTGCCCGGCGTCCGGATAGGGCAGTGGATGAAGCAGCACGGCGTCCACCGCGGTGAAGATCGCGGTGCTCGCGCCAATGCCGATGGCCAGCGTCAATATCGCCGTAAGCGCAAAGCCCGGGCTCTTCGCGAGCGAACGGAGCGCATATCGCAGATCCTGCATAATGCGTTGGACGCGCACCTCAGCCGATGGTCTTGTAGGACAGGCCTCCTGGCCTGTCCAAATTCCCCATCGCCCGCATCGCCGCGCCATGCGCGATCACCACATCCGGATCCCGCTGCAAGGCGTCGAAATACTGCCTGCGGAAGCCCGTGCCCGATTCCGCCGGAATCAGCAGCGTGCGCGCCTGCCCCAGCAAGCGAGCCGCATCCGCCGCGCTAGCCGGCTCATCCGCGGCCAGTGTCTCGTCGATCAACACGATCAGCTCCGATAGCTCGTGCAGCCACGCAAAGAATGGATCGTGCAGCACCAGGTTCAGCAACTGGCCGCTCGACACAATGCGCGCCACGTCGCGATCGTATCGCGCGCGCTCGGAATCGAGAAGCGCCTTATGATGTGTCAGCAGAACCTTCCGGAGATCGCTCAGGAGCACAGGAGCCGCATCGGCCATGCAGCCATGGTAACGCTCCCCGCGCCCGCCAAGCGCCGCTAGCGGATGCTTAACGGTTTTGGCGAAACCGCTCCCTGACGGTCGCGGCTCGGTAACAGCCGCGGCGATTTCCAGGAAGCGGCTTTCCTGCCTCAGAATCCCCAAACCCGTAAAGCACCCGCCGCTAGCTCTTCCCGGCCGGCTTGATGGCGAAGTCCCACACCTGCATATTCGTCTTGCCCGGCGTATATTCCACAACTGCGTATTCCCCCGGCTCCATGGGCTTCATCGGCCAGATCTTGTACAGGCCATCCTGCGTCATTTGCTTGGTGAACGACTGCACCTCGATGGGCTCTTCGATCATTATCTTGGTCACCGGTTGGATGGATATTGTTTCGACCACGCGAATGCCCTTATCCGGCGTGAGCTTCACGATTCCGAAGCGCTCCTCATCGGAAAGCTGGATGTAAAACTCCTGCTCCGGATTGTCGAGGATGTTCTGCGAATGCAGGCCATCCAACTCCAGCGTGGCCTTCCCGCTTACCGCCGGAATCGGCGACAACACCTGCAGCACAGTACGGCCCTTGCGGGTATGCATCTTGGATTCCGCCACCTTGATCGGCTTTACGGCGTTGTCTTCCATGTAATACACGCCCGGATCCTTGGGAATCCTGGCGATCTCGTTCCGGATTGCGCGGCGGGCTTGCTGCTCCTCCGCCACCGCTTTGTCGTCCGCCGCCAGTTCCGCTTTGCGTTCCTGCATCTCCGATTCGGTGCGTTTCAGATCCACCAGATCGAGCGGCACCTCTTCCCACTGGCTGCGCTCCACGCTGTAAAACCGGACGCGGTCGCTCTCCACCTTGTATTCCCGAACCAGATGAAAGCCACCGTCTTTCAGATAGAGCTTGATGTTCGCCGCAAACGCCGTGAGGACTAACACAAACAGCGCAATGATCGCCCGCCGCATATCTTCTATGACTAGTTTAGCGCCGCCCGCGTTCCATGCATGTCCGCCCGTTCTTATAATGAAGAGTCTATGAAATACCGCAAACTCGGCAGGACCGGATTTGAAGTCAGCGAAATCGGCTATGGCGCATGGGGCATCGGTGGAACCCAATGGCTTGGCGGGACCGACGACGAATCGCTCGCGGCGTTGCGACGCGCCATTGAACTTGGACTGAATTTCATCGATACCGCGCTGGCCTATGGCGCGGGACACAGTGAGCAACTGGTGGGACGCGTGGTGCGCGAATCCGGCCGCCGCATCTACGTCGCCACCAAGGTTCCACCCAAGAATCAACTGTGGCCGGCGCGGCCCGGCATCGGCATCGAGCAGGTGTTCCCTTACGATTACATCCTGCGCTCGGCCGAGCGCAGCCTCAAACATCTGGGCATGGATACCATCGACCTGATCCAACTCCATGTGTGGAATCCCGAGTGGACCGCGCGCGACGAGTGGCGCCGCGGCCTCGAAGAATTGAAGCGCTCCGGCAAGGCCCGCGCGGTAGGCATCTCCATCAACGATCATCAGCCGGATTCTGCTCTCGAAATCATCGAGACCGGTTTAATCGACACCGTGCAGGTGATCTATAACATCTTCGATCAAACGCCCGAACGCAATTTGTTCCCGCTGACTATGGCGCGCGATATCGGCGTGATTGCGCGCGTGCCGTTCGATGAAGGCAGCCTCACCGGCAAAATCGACGAGAATACGCGCTTCGCACCGGGCGATTTCCGCGTAGGCTATTTCAGGGGCGATCGCAAGCGGCAGGTGCGCGAGCATGTCGAGAGTATGCTGCGCGATCTCAAGGTGCACTCTGCCCGCCTGCCCGAAATCGCGCTGCGTTTCTGCCTGTCGCACCCGGCCGTCTCGACCGTAATTCCCGGAATGCGCAGCCTGCGCAATGCCGAGGCGAATTGCGCGGTTTCCGACCGCGGGCCGCTGCAGCCGGAGATGCTGGCGGCGTTGCGGCGTCACGCCTGGGACCGCAATTTCTACGATTAGCTTGTGGGGCAGGCTCGCAGCCTGCGCGGGCCTCGTAGGCCCGCTCTTTGGCGTACCGTCCTACTGCACCGCGATGGTCGCGGTATTCGAGCTTACCTCTCCGAACGAGATCAACACCGAGTCGGTAGCGATTCCACCCAAATAACCCAACTGGGCGGCTAAGCCCGGTCCATTCTGCGGCAATCCGCCGCCCACCACCGTCCGGATCGTATAAGTCTGGCCGGACACGTAACAGGCGCAGGCCAGCACCAAACTAACACGGAACGCCAAATGCATAGATGATATTGTTACACCTAGCTTAGCTGGCTAGCGCGGGCGCGCAACGTGCGAGCTTCACTCGCCTTGGACAGGCCAGGAGGCCTGTCCTACTGCACCGCGATGGTCGCTGTGTTCGAACTCACATCGCCGAACGAGATCACTACCGGCGTGGCATTGTTCGCCGGTAACCCCGCCGGCACCAGCGCATTCACCTGATACAGCCCCACAAATCCCGGCGCCAACCCCGAGAACGGCACGCTGGCCGCCACGCCGCCGATCGTCACGGTAGGTGTAACGGTCGTCTGCGACAACGGACTGCTAAGTGCCGGATAACCCGTGGCAGGCTGGTTAGTAACCTGTCCAAGGCCGGTACAGTAAATCATGATGTAAGTGCTGCCAAGAGCCGCGGGATTCGAGGAATCCACTAACTTGTAATTGGAATCCAGTATCGCGCCCTGCCCCGTGCCCTGCGAGTTAGTCGTAAATATACCGGGCGCAAAGGGCGCCAGGCTCAGCATCTGCGCGCTGCTGATCTGGCCGTTGAGCATGGCCGTGACAGTCGTCTGCGTCTGTCCGGCAAGTTCCCAAGGCACTTGAAAGTTCACTTGCACCGGCGAGGCGAAGAACAGCGGCGCCTGGGCAGTGTCTCCGAACTGTAGAGAGAGTCCCAGAAGATTAGTGAGCAACGGCGAGCTGCCGCCGGTCATCGACGAAGTCAGAAGCAGATCCCCATAAGCCGTAGCAATTCCGCCGGCAGCCACGGCGCCCGCGGAACTGGCCGCGTTCACCACCCCGCCGGAGTTCAGCACCGGGTCCGGTCCGCTGCCCATCTGCGTCACCTGAATCGAAAGCCCGGCAATGGACAGCGTGGCGGCGCGTGCCCCGCCCCCTCCGGCAGCCACCTGCAGCGTCAGCGCAGCCGGACCGGAACTGACAGGACCACTGGACGCCGTAATCCAATCGGGTAAGCCTTCGACCGCCCAGGCACAACCCGACGTCGCCTGGATGTTCACCGTCAGATTGCCGCCCGAGGAGTCCGGCGTGAACGCCGCAGGACTCACTGAGTACGCGCACGGCGGGCTCGAAGGCGTCAGCATACAGACACGATGGCTAGTGACGTCTGAGAAATATACATTGTTGTTTATGCCCACTGCAACACTCGAAGGCGCGGTGCATTGAGCCGCCGCATTGCCAATGCTGGTGAGTTGCGCGCCGGTTCCCGCGATAGTCGTAATCACCCCCCCGGACACCTTGCGCAAGCGCTTCGTATCCGAGATATAAAGGTTCCGCGATGAATCCACGGCCACGCCCGATGGCTGCACGAAGGCGCTGGTGGCCGGGCCGCCGTCGCCCAAGCCGCTCCCGCCGCCCGCCACGGTCGTGATCACACCGCCCGCAACCTTCCGCACCCGGTTATTGTTGGTATCGGCGATATAGATGTTACCCGTGGAGTCTACTGCCACGCCTTCAGGCTGGAACAATTCCGCCCGCGTCGCCGGCCCGCCATCTCCGCCGAAGCCCTGCGTGCCGTTTCCCGCTACGGTAGTGATGATCCCGTTGGTAACTTTGCGGATGGTATTGCTGCCGACCGCCGTTATGTAGAAGTCGCCGGATGCATCCGCGGCGACGCCCAAGGGACCGCTCAGCCCGGCGCTGATCGCCGGACCGTTGTCGCCGCTGCCGGCGCTCGCCCCATTCCCTGCCACCGTGGTGATCATGCCCTTGGAGACCTCCCGGATACACTCGTTGATGAAATCGGTGATGTAGAGATTGCCTGCCGGGTCTTCGGCAATGCCATAGGGACTGCCCAATTCAGCGCTCGCGGCAGGGCCGCTGTCCCCGCTGTAACCGTCCGTGCCGTTCCCCACTGCGGCGCCGATGACGCCGTTTGTCACTTCGAAAATGCGGCTCTGAAGGATATCCGCGATAAACACATTGCCGGAAGGGTCCACCGCGACCGCATTGGGATAATCCAACTGGGCGCTGCTCGCGGGACCGCTTAGCCCCAAAGGTTCGCCGCCGCCCGCGAGCGTAGCGATCATACCGCCCGAGACTTTGCGCAGCCGGTAATTGTAAGTGTCGGCGATATACAGATTGCCTGCCGGATCCACAGCCACCGCAAACGGTCCATATAACGATGTGCTGGTGGCCGGCACGGTATCGCCGCCATAAGCGAAGCCGGCGTTTCCTGCAACGGTAGTGATGGCGCCGCCGGCGATTTTGCGAATACGGTTGTTGCCCGCATCCGCGATATACACATTGCCGGCGGCGTCGACGGCCACGCCACTGGGTCCACTAAGTTGTGCCGTGGCCGCCGGAATATTGTCGCCATTGTATCCGGCGGGTCCCGTACCAGCCACTGTCGTGATCATCCCCGCGGATACTTTGCGAACGCGATTGTTGGCCAGTTCAGCTATATATAGATTCCCGGATGCATCCACTGCCACGCCCGCCTGCCAGTTTATTTGGGCGCTGGTGGCCGGGATATTGTCGCCGTTGTAACCGTAAGTTCCGTTGCCCGCCACCGCGGTGATCGTTCCGCCAGACACCTTCCAGACGCGGCTGTTGCCTGGGTCCGTGATGTAGATATTGCCGGAGGAATCCACGGCCACGCCGGTAGGTCCATTCAACACAGCGCTGGTAGCCGGAATATTATCGCCGCTGTGATTCCCGCCGCCCGCCACGGTCGTGATAATCCCGCCCGATACCTTCCGGATGCAGTTGTTATAGCTATCCGCGATATACAGATTGCCGGCCGGGTCCAAGGCTACGCCCACGGGAAAGGCCAGTTGCGCGCTGGCCGCCGGACCGTTATCGCCGCTATAACCGGGCGTACCGTTGCCCGCGGCCAGCGTCAGCATTCCGGTCGTAGCGTCCACCCGCAAAACCACGTTGTAACTCTGAAGCACGATGTAGCTGTTGCCCGCCGCGTCTACGGCCACTCCGTTGACCGTTGAAAGGCTGGCGTTGGAACCCGCAATATTCACCGGTAATGCCCCACCGGCGATCGTTTGTATCGTATAAGTCTGACCCGGCGCGTAACAGGCGAAAGCCAGAATAACGCTAACACCGAAGACCAAACGCATAAACTCTGTCTTATACGTCGCAAAGCCGGGCAGCTTCCTCGAGCGACTTTATCGGATCGCGGGTGGGCACAAACTCATGCGCGAAGTAACCCGTGAAACCGGCGTCCACAATGGCCTGCGCCACCGAACGCCATTGCAGTTCCTGCCGATCGTCCAACTCATGCCTGCCCGGCACGCCGCCGGTATGAAAGTGCGCGATGTATTGAATATTCTGCCGGATGGTGCGGATAATATCGCCTTCCATGATCTGCATGTGATAGATGTCGTACAGCAGCTTCACGCGCGGCGAATCCACGCGCTTCATCAGTTCCACGCCCCAGGCAGTGTGATCGCACTGATAGTCGTGATGGTCGATCTTGCTGTTCAGCAGTTCCACGCAAATCGTGACGCCTTTATCCTCGGCCAGCTTCTTCACGCGATTCAAGCCGGTGGTGCAATTGTCCAGTCCCTCGGCATCCGCCTGGCCGCGCCGGTTGCCTGAAAACGTGATTACGTTGGGCACCTTGGCGGCCGCCGCGCGCGCGATGTTCTCTTCCATCTCGCGCACCAGCCGGTCGTGATTTTCGGTGCGGTTGAAGCCCTCGGAGATGGTGCCCGCGCCCGGTGTCATGGCCGGAACCAGGCCATATTTCTGCACCGTGGGCCAATCCGTATAATTAATCAGGTCGATCCCTTGCAGGCCGATCCGCGCGGCTTCGCGCGCCAGATCGTCGAGTTGGATCTTCTGATAGCACCAGCGCGCCGCCGATTGTTTCAGCCGGCCCTTCAACGGAGAAGCTTGCGTCGATTGCGCACTCAAGGAAGGCAGTGCCGCCGCCGCGCCCGCCAGTTGGAATATGGTTCTGCGTGTCATGGCCTAATGATATTATATGTCTCGTGGGACAGACCATCGTTGTCTGTGGTCTGTCCACTGCCAAGTGTTTGCTCCCGTGCCTGCCCCACAACGCGCGGATATATACTCAGACTTCGCCATCCATTGGAGGAATTATGCCCGCAGACGGCCAACCACAAAAAATCTGGAACGCGCTCGACACTTTCCGCATCGAGCTGCCCTCCTGGGGCTTCGCCAACACCGGCACCCGCTTCGGTAAATTCCAACAAGCTTCCGCCGCCACCACCACGGCCGAGAAACTGAGCGACGCAGGCCAGGTGCATCGCTTCACCGGCTGCTGTCCATCGGTAGCCATGCACGTCTTATGGGACTTCCCCGACGGCAAATTCAGCGTGCCCGAAGTCATGCTGATGGCCGAGCAGTACGGCGTAAAAATCGGCGCCATCAATCCGAATGTTTTTCAGGACCAGATCTACAAACATGGTTCGCTCGGCAATCCCGATCCTGCCATCCGCCGCGCCGCCTTGCAACACATTCTCGATTGCATCGAGATCGCCAGCGCCACCGGCAGCCGCGACATTTCGCTGTGGTTCGCGGATGGCTCCAACTATCCCGGCACGGCCAATATCCGCCACCGCCGCCGCTGGTTCGAAGAAGGTTTGATGGAGGCGCATCGCAATCTGGAACCCAACCAGCGCCTGCTCGTCGAATACAAACCTTTCGAGCCGGCCTTCTATCACACGGACATCGCGGATTGGGGCATCTCGCTGTTGATGGCGCGCAACGCGGGACCGCAGGCCAAGGTCCTGGTGGACACCGGGCATCATTATCAGGCCCAGAATATCGAGCAAATCGTGGCGTGGCTGCTTTCCGAAAACATGCTCGGCGGATTCCATTTCAACGACCGCCGCTACGCGGACGACGATCTCACCCTCGGCTCCATCGATCCTTATCAGATCTTCCGCATCTTCCATGAGATCGCCTTGTTTGAATGGGAGACCGGCCGACGCGCGGAAATCGCCTACATGGTGGATCAAAGCCACAACCTGAAGGACAAGACCGAAGAGATGATCCAGACCGCCATGACCGCGCAGGAACTATATGCCAAAGCGGCCCTGGTGGATCACGCCACGCTGGCGCAGCACCAAAGCAAGTCCGCGCTGGTGGATGCCGAAGAGTGCTTAAAAGAAGCATTCTCCACCGATGTGCGTCCCGCCATCCGCGAATGGCGCAAGACCAACGGCATCCCCGCGGAGCCTCTGAAGGCGTTCCGCGAAAGTGGTTACCAGGAGCGCGCCGCGCGCGAAAGGGGAGCCAAGAACGCCGCGGCTGTTACGAGCTATGCGTAAGAACTTAGCCGCGGATGCACGCAGATTCACGCGGATAAAACTCTTCTTATCCGTGTGTATCTGTGTGCATCTGTGGCTGAATGGTTTTGTCTTAAATGCGGCTAACCCAGAGCTGCTCTCCCACGAATGGAGCGCTCACTGGATATCGGTTCCCGCTACTTCCCCGTTCGATTATGGCGTCTATCACTTCCGGCGCACGTTCAACCTATCCGCCGCGCCATCTGCTTTTCTCATTCATGTTACCGCGGACAACCGCTATAAGTTGTATGTCAATGGCGTGTTAGTCAGCTTAGGCCCGGCTCGCGGGGATCTGCACCATTGGCGATATGAGTCGGTGGATATCGGCCATCATCTGAAGGCCGGGAAGAACGCGCTCGCCGCCGTCGTCTGGAACTTCGGCGATCTGGCGCCCGAAGCCCAGATCACCAATCAAACCGGCCTCTTGGTGCAGGGCGATAGGGAAGCCGAGCGCATCGTGGATACCGGCACACCGTGGAAATGCGCGCGCGACACGGCCTATTCTCCGGCCCCGCCCGACGCCGCCATGTCTCATTTCTACTATGCGGCTGGACCGGGTGAGAAGATTGACGCCAAGCTGTATCCGTGGGGATGGGAGCAGCCTGACTTCGATGACTCATCATGGAAGACCGCGCAAGTGGACAGCCGCGGATCGCCGCGCGATGCGCAGGATGGCCCTAATAGTTGGATGTTGGTACCGCGCTCCATACCGCCCATGGAATTGACGCCGCAACCGATCACCGTCTTGCGCTCTGGCGGCCCGTCGCGCGAAATTCCGCCGTACGCGCATGTCACGCTGCTGTACGACCAGACCTATCTTACGACCGGATATCCGCAACTTACTCTAAGTGGGGGCACCGGCGCGAAAATCACGATAGGTTATGCCGAGTCATTGTTTCTGCCCGGCTTCCGCGACAAAGGCAACCGCAACCAGATCGAAGGCAAGCAATTCATCGGCACGCACGATCTTTTCATCGCCGATGGAGGATTACATCGGCGCTTCGAGCCGCTCTGGTGGCGCACTTGGCGCTACCTGCAGCTCACCATCGAAACGCAAGACCACCCGCTCACCATCGACGATCTCCAGGGCGTCTACACCGGCTATCCCTTCGAACGCAAGGCCCGCCTCGACGCCGGTTCGTCCGAGATACAAAAGATCCTGGACACCGGCTGGCGCACCGCGCGCCTCTGCGCTCACGAAACCTACATGGACTGCCCGTACTACGAGCAATTGCAGTATGCCGGCGATACGCGCATACAAGCGCTCGTCTCGCTTTACACGACCGGCGATGGCCGCCTGATGCGCAACGCCATCGAGTTACTGGACTCCTCGCGCAGCGCCGAGGGCGCCACTTACAGCCGCGCGCCTTCGCGCCTGCAGCAATATATCCCGCCGTTCTCTCTTTGGTGGATCGGCATGCTGCACGACTACTGGATGTATCAGGACGATCCGGCGTTCGTCGCGCGCATGCTTCCCGGTGTGCGCGCCGTGTTGTGGTTCTTCGCCGCGCACCAGCAGGCCGGTGCCTCGCTGGGCCGCATGCCGTGGTGGAACTTTGTGGATTGGACGAAAGAATGGACCGATGGAACTCCGCCTGCGCTCGCCACGGGCAATTCCGCGCCGCTCGATCTGCAATTGCTGCTCGCATATCAATGGGCCGCGGAGATGGAAGCCGCTCTCGGCAACAAATCCCTGGCAGAGGAAGACCGTCAATCCGCCGCCACTTTGCGCGACACAGTGCGCCGTCTTTATTGGGATGCCGGGCGCCAGCTTTTCGCCGACACACCCGCCAAGCGCGAATACTCGCAGCAGGCCAATGCGCTAGCGGTGCTGGCCGGCGTGAGCGAGGGCGATGCAGCCCACGATCTGATCGAGCGCGTGGCCAGCGACCAGAGCTTGGTCCAATGCTCCATCTACTTCCGCCACTACCTGCATTCCGCCATGAATAAAGCCGGCGCGGGCGATCGATATCTCGACATGCTGGGACCGTGGCGCACCATGCTCGGCCTGGGCTTGACCACTTGGGCCGAAACCGCCGATCCGACTCGTTCGGATTGCCACGCCTGGGGAGCCAGTCCGAATTTCGAGCTGTTCCGCACGGTGCTGGGAATCGATTCCGCGGCGCCCGGTTTTGCGCGCGTCCTGATTCGTCCCTTCCTGGGCAAGCTGACCCACGTATCGGGGGCCATCCCGCATCCCAAGGGCGAGATTGCCGTGACGCTAAGTCTTAATCACGGTAAGCTGGACGCTGGCGTGACATTGCCGGCCGGTGTCACAGGCCGTTTTGAATGGCACGGTCAGACGCGCGACCTGCATCCGGGAGAAAATCGGTTTACGCTATGAATCTCATTGTTGGAGCCACAGGCCTGGTGGGCGGCGAGATCTGCCGCCGTCTGGTCGGCAATCGCAAACCGGTCCGCGCGCTGGTGCGGCCGACCGGGGATGCCTCGCGCATGGAAGAACTGCGCGCCTCCGGAGCCGAACTGGCCGTTGGCGATCTCAAGGATCCCGCTTCCATCCAGGCAGCCTGCGCGGGAGCCGACGCGGTGCTCTCCACGGCCTCCTCCACGCTCTCGCGCCAGCCGGGCGACACCATCGATGGCGTGGACCGCCTCGGCCAGTTGCAATTGGTGGAAGCCGCCAAAGCCGCCGGCGTAAAACATTTTGTGTATCTTTCGTTTTCGCCCATGCCCGAAGATTTCGCCCTGCAGCGCGCCAAGCGCGAGGTGGAGCAGGCCTTGATCGCGAGCGGCATGACGTACACCATTCTGCGACCGTCGCTCTTCATGGAAATCTGGCTTAGCCCGGCGCTGGGCTTCGACGTGGCCGCGCGCCGCGCCCGCATCTACGGCACGGGCGAAAACCCCATCAGTTGGATTTCGTTTCCCAACGTGGCGGATTTCGCCGTGCGCTCGCTGGATACGCCGGCGGCGCGCAACGCCACCTTCACGCTGGGCGGACCGGAAGCCCTGTCACCGCTCGCGGTAGTGCGCATTTTCGAAGAGCTTTCCGGCGCGGCGTTCACCACCGAGTTCGTCATGGAGGCTGTGTTGCGCGCCGCCAAGGCTTCCGCGCGCAGGGCTCTCGACGAGGCTTTTGCGGCGCTCTCTTTGGGCTACGCGCAGGGCGACTCGATCGATATGCGCGCGGTGCTGGAAGTAATGCCGGTGCGCCTGGTCAGTGTGCGTGAGTATGCCAAGTGGCTGTTAAACGAAACCGGCAAGGGCTGATCGCCGCTTGTGGGGCAGGCACTCTGCCTGCGCGGGCCTCATAGGCCCGCTCTTCGGCGAGCTTTGCTCGCCGCCATTCGGCGAACATCGCTCGTCTTGGACAGGCCAGGAGGCCTGTCCTACTTCAAAACCGCGGCAGCATGCGCAACAACGCTTCCGAACTGCCACCGCCGGTGACGGTCACGTCGTGCACCGGATTCCATCCGGCGTCGAGTGCGCCGATATACGTTGCCTCTCCCCCATCCGCCGACATGAGCACCACGGTGCATGCGCGCGCGGGATAGTCCAGCGCCCGATACCGCTTGCCGCCAGCCAGCCCCAGCCAGCGATCGCTCGCAGGTGCGCCCATTTTGCGAACCACGGCATTATAATCGTCCCGCGCAGTCAACGTCCAGTAAGTCCGATCCCTGGCCACGTTCACGCTGCGCGGATGCAACACGCTGTCGCGATAGAAGTTCACGGCCACATATGCCGCCACGATTCCCAACACCAGCGCGCCGCCCACCAGGCGCATGATGTGCGACTCGGTGTTCGATTCGAGGCGTATGCCGACCACCGGCGCGGGGCCCGTCCGCGGCGCGGGTGAGGGCTGCCGCATCGGCCCGCCCACCGCGGCTGGCATCTCGATCACGCGACGCTGATACGGCAAAACCACCCCGTCTTTGTATTCCAATTCGCGCAGTAAACCGACAATCACCACCGGGTCTTCGATGGCCGAGATTTCACCCAAAAATCGCCGCGGAATCCACACTTCCAGGCCCGTGCGCGCGTTGACCACCAACACGTCGGTCCAAGTGGCTTTGCGATACTGCCACTTATTATGCTCGATGTTCAAAACCGCGGGATAGAACGAAAAAGGACGGTTGCGCAGGGCTTCAAGGGGCGGCGGTACCACAGGCGACGACATGAGCCGAATACTATGTTAGCATCCGATGGCAAGCTGGATATCGCCCACGCGGGTTTCTGAGACGCGCGCGTCAGCAAGCGGCGGGCGTACCGCCGGTCAGAGCGCGCCCGCCCTATGAAAGAAGCTCGCAGCTTCAGAGCTTCATTCCACCACAAGCTTCATATTGGTCCCGCCGACATTGATTTCTTCCACTTTGTTCTTTCCGTCGGCCATGCTATAGCGCACCGTGGTCGAATGGTATTTCGCTTCGCCGGTTTCCACCTTCACGGGTACCTCGGTGGTCTTGCGGCCGTGTTTGATTACGAGCTTCTGATCCTGCACTTCGAACCGGTAATCTCCGGCGCTTAGGTCGGTGCCCCCAATCGTGGCCGGCACCAGGAACGTGATAGTGTACGACTTGGCACTGGCGAAAGCCATCCCGGCCAGCAGGCACACGAATAGTAATGCTTTCTTCATGGTTACGTTTGCTCCTGTTTCAACGTTTTGGCGGCCGGCGCAGGCTGGGCAACCGGCCGTCTCTAAATAAGACGAACGAAACCCTGAAGGGTTGTCTCCATCCGTATCATCAGATTGTCAGGAAATGGCGTGGCGAAGTGTTATTCGAGCACCAGCTTGGTGTGTGTGCCGCCGATCTCGATCTCTTCCAACCTATTCGTTCCGTTTACTTTGGCCATCGATATCGAGGTGGCGTCGTATTTCTTCTCCATTGTCACGGCCTTAATGGCAGCCTCCGCCGTTTCGTGGCCGTGCTTCAAGACGACCTTGTCGCTTTGAACCTCAACTTTATAATCGCCGGCCTTCAGTTGCGTGGCCCCCACCATGGCGGGTTCGGAGAAGGTGACGGTAAACGATTTAGCGCTGGCGAAAGCCAGGCCTGCCAGCAAACATGCGAGTAATCCAACTTTTTTCATCTTCGGAATCGATCCTTTCAATAGTTGGACGCGTGCCAAACGTCTCGCGTAGCACTGTGCGGGTCATTAGTTTCTCAAGAACTCGTGCACGCGAGCCGCCACCGAGTCTTGAATGTGCGATTCCGCGCCAAAGCCCTTGTGCCATTCCATGTCTGGTTCCTTACGAAACCAGGTCATCTGGCGCTTGGCATAATTCCGCGTGTTGCGCTGCGCGTAGAAGAGTGCATCCTTCGCATTCAATTCGCCGCGCAACATCTGCAGCGACTGGCGGTAGCCATGCGACTCAAACGGCTTCGCGCCGGGCGGAAATCCCCGGTCGAGGATACCCTGTACTTCCTCCACCAGTCCGGCATCGAACATGCGGCGGCACCGTTCGTCGAGCCGGGCATAAAGCGCGTCCCGATCCGGAGCCAACCCGATCTTCAACGTGCGGAATCCCACCAACCGATCGCGCCCTTCGCGGAAAAGCTCGCTCACGGGCCGGCGCGCAATCAGGCAAACTTCCAACGCGCGCATCACCTTGGGCACGTCGTTGGGGTGGATGCGCGCCGCGGTGGCGGCGTCGAATCGCAGCAGTAGACGATGCAGCGATCCCGGCTTGCGCCGTTCGCGCGCTGCCAGCCGTTCGCGCAGCGCCGCATCGCGCGCCGGTCCACGGAAGAGGCCGTCGAACAATGCCCGCAGATAGAATCCCGTTCCGCCTGCCACCACCGGCAATCTGCCGCGGCCCGCGATCTCATCCAGCATGGCGCGCGCCCGCCGCGCATATTCGCCGGCTGTGAACACCTCGTCCGGGTCCAGAATATCGATGAGATGGTGTGGTATTCCGCGCATCTCCGCCGGTTTCAGTTTGGCGGTGCCGATGTCGAAATAGCGGTAGATCTGCAGCGAATCGCAGTTCACTACCTCCCCGTCGAACTCTTCGGCAATCCGCAGAGCCAACTCGCTCTTGCCCGCGCCGGTCGGCCCGCAGACCGCGACTACATGTTTCAATCAGAACCTTTCCTAAGAACGCTCCCTTACGGTCGCGGCTCTGTAACCGGAGGGTTGCGGCTCGGTAACCGCACGGTCGCGGCTCGGTAACCGCAGGGTCGCGGCTCGGTAACCGCACGGTCGCGGCACGTTAACCGCACGGTCGCGGCACGTTAACCGCCGCGTCGATTTCGCATGATCTACAGAGCCGCGACCCGTTCGCGTTACAGAGCCGCGACCGTAAGGGAGCGGTTTCCCCCCAACGTTAAACACCCCTCCGATTGGTAACACATCTGTCGCGTTCACCGCCGTTATACAATGAAGAGGAACGATTCGACCTCCTCAGGCATCTAGGTCGAAAGGAACCACACGATGAATTTTCCCCTAAAATCGCTGTCCCTGGCCCTTGCAGTGGCCGGCCTGTCCTTTGGGCAGACCCCCGCGGCCCCCTCGCAGCCGGTCGATAAGGCCTCTGCTTACTATAATTTCTCGATGGGCCACCTGTACGCCGAACTGGCCGGCGTATACGGATACCGCAGCGAATACGTCAGCAAAGCCATCGATTTTTATAAACAGGCGCTGAAGCTCGATCCCGGCGCCAGCTTCCTGTTCGAAGAATTGACCGATCTGTACATCCAAAGCGGCCGGCTGAAAGATGCCGTCACCGAAGCTGAGGACATCCTGAAGCGTGAGCCCAACAATCTGGACGCCCGCCGCATTCTCGGCCGCATTTACTACCGCATGATCGGCGAGGGGCAGCAGGGCAAAATCAACGAGGAGATGCTCCGCGCCGCCACCGAACAGTATGAGAAAATCACCGCCAAGGATCCCAAGGATGTCGAGAGCTGGCTGACCCTCGGCCGGCTGTATCGCACAGCCCATAATTCGGTGGCAGCCGAGAAGGCCTATTCGCAAGTGCTGACGCTCGATCCCGAAAACGAAGATGCGCTGACGGGCCTGGCCATTGTTTATTCCGACGTCGGCGATACTCGCAAGGCGATCGAAAAACTGCAGGCGGTAACTAACAAGGATCCCAATCCCCGCACGCTCATGGCGTTGGCCGGTTCCTACGAGCAGCTTCACGACTACCGCAGTGCCGTAGAGGTGCTGCGCAAAGCCATGGAGCTCGACGCCGAGAACGCTCGCATCAAGCAGGCGCTGGCGCGCGATCTGCTTTATTCCGATCACCTGGATGAGTCCTTAGAGTATTACCAGGAGATTTACAACGACGACGCGCACGATACCGATGCCATGCTGCGCATCGCCGAAATTTACCGCGAGAAGCGCGATTTCGCCAAGGCGCGTGAGTTTCTGGACAAAGCCAAGGCGTCCGATCCCGACAACCTTGAAGCGCGCTACGACGAGGTGAATCTGCTGTCCGCCGAAGGCCAGAACGACAAGGCCATCGAAGCGTTGAAGACTCTTTTGAAGGACACCGAGCGCAAGAGCTATTCGGATTCCGAGAAAGGCACGCGCGTAAACCTTCTGGACCGGCTCGGCGAATTGTACCGCGCTTCGAACCAGAATCAGGCGGCCATCGATACGTTCCGCCAGATCGCCGATCTCGATCCCGATTCCGCGCCCCGCGCCGAAGTGCAGATTGTGGATACCTATCGCGCGGCCAAGGACATGAAGAACGCGCGCGCGGAATCCGACGCCGCCCTGAAGAAATATCCGGATGAGTACTTAGTGAAGCGGGCCCACGCCTTCGTGCTGGCGGATGCCGGCAAGGTGGATCAGGGCGTTGCGGAACTGCGGGCCATGCTGAAAGGCGATCGCGACCGCGAAGTGCAACTGGATATCGCCCAACTCTACGAACGCGCCAAGCGCTATCAGGATATGGCCAAGCCGCTCGATGCGGCCGAAAAACTGTCGGAAACCAAGCCCGACAAAGAAGCCATCTATTTCACGCGCGGCGCCATGTACGAGCGCCTGAAGCAGTTTGACGCTTCCGAGGCGGAGTTCCGCAAAGTGCTCGAGCTGGACCCGGACAGCGCCAGCGCGCTCAACTATCTCGGCTATATGTTGGCCGACCGCGATGTCCGTCTGGATGAAGCCCAGAAGCTCATCAACCGCGCGCTAGAATTGGATCCCGACAACGGCGCGTATCTGGATAGCCTCGGCTGGGTTTACTACCGGCAAAATCGCTTGGATGACGCGGAGCATGTCCTGGTGCGCGCTCTTTCGAAGACCGGCGTCAGCGACGATCCCACCGTGCACGATCACCTGGGCGATGTGTATCTGAAGCTTGGCAAGACCAAAGACGCCATCACCCAGTGGCAGGCTTCGTTAAAGGAAGCCGAGTCGAGCACACAGTCGGATATGGAACCCGGCGAACTTGCCCAGATCTCCAAGAAACTGGAAGACGCCAAGGTGCGCCTGGCGCAAGAGAAGGCCAAGTAAATTGTGGGGCAGGCTCGTAGCCTGCGCGGGCCTCGTAGGCCCGCTCTTCGGCGAGCGAAGCGCGCCCACGGTCGCCGAAAAGCAGCATGGGCCAGCAGGAGATGCTGGTACCAAGTTGCAGAACCAGGCGTACGATTCCGGAGCCTGACCGCTTGCTTACGCGCGCGGCTCAACAACGTCTTCCGAGGCACGACTGTCAGGGCGTGGTGTACCACTTCCGCAATCCTTCGCTAGCTGTATTCCACTGCGGTCACGCGAAAGCGAGCATAGCTGAACTGCCCTTCCGCAAGATCCCAGCAAGCCTCGACTTGTGACGGGATCTGCACGCCGCCAAAATCCCGATATTCCGTGCAGCGTCCCAACCACGCCGTTAACAAAGCTTTGCCGCCCTCCACGGCGCGGTAGCGTTCCCCGCGCACAAATGCCACGCGTCCGGCTTCATCGAATTCCACCACCAGATTGACCGGCAACCCCGCCACCTGCAGCGTGGCGCGCGCCGCGCGATCGTCAATCGATTCCCATCGGATGCCATCGCTCGCAAAAGCCATGGGGAACCAGACCGTCTCCGCCAGCCAGCGCGCCGCCGATCCCTGATCCACCTCCGGACCGCGCGCATCTACCAGCGTGAAGAACGAATTCAGCTTCACCAGCATGCCGCCCGGCCCGGATATCAACGAGTCGCGCGCTTCGATCCACAGAAGCGGCAGCATCCGTACGCGGGCGTGCCATACGAATCCAGGCGGATCCAGGGCAAAGTACTGCTCGCCCTTGATGGGAAACCAGCGCGGACCGGGATTCGGTCTAAAGAATCCATCGTGGCGCAAATCGACCGTGCGAACGGGCGGCAGATTCGCCGGAACCGCGAGGCCCAAATGGCGGCGTACCGGTTCCGGCAAGGTATCCCAGCGCGCGTGAATCTGCTCCGGACCTATCGCCGTGGATGGCGGCAATAGAGGGCCAGCCCCGCCGCGCCTTCTCAAAAGCCAGGACAGTGTTCCATCCTCCGCACGCGCCCGCACTCAGCGGCGCGTACTCCACTGTACTCCACCTGCGCCATCCCACGGGGCGGTCAGACAGCGGCCTGTTTCCCCGCACATGCCGATCTCCTGCATCCTGCCCTCCCGAAAAGCGCTCGCCTCAGGCATTCACAGGATTCGCCTGGCACCCGCTCCGCGCGATCCGCCCCCGCGCGGCCGTTACTGAGCGCGGCCGTCACCGGGCGCGGCCGTCACCGAGCGCGGCCGTTACCGAGCGCGGCCGTTACCGGGCGCAGCCGTCACCGAGCGCGGCCGTTACCGAGCGCGGCCGTTACCGAGCGCGGCCGTTACCGAGCGCGGCCGTTACCGAGCGCGGCCGTTACCGAGCCGCGACCGTAAGGGAGCGGTTTGCCCGCCGCCCAGTCCCCCAAACTATTAATTCGCCTTTGCACGCCAGCGGCTCTGATCGCGTCAAACACTTGTGCGCACTTTTCCCCTGTGGCTGATGCTTGTGTTGGCCACCCATGCCTGGGCTTCCGAGGCCTCCAAGCTCTATAAAGAGGGCCGCCAGGCAGAGAAGGCCGGCCAGGTGGCCCGCGCCTATCTGCTCTATTCCGAAGCTGCCGCGCTCGAGCCCAACAATCATCTGTATTGGTCGCGCACGCTCGCCTTGCAAACCCGCGCCGCGCTCCAATCCAAGGTAGAGCCGCTCGCCGTAACGGCGACCGCCTCAGCCGATGCTCCCGAAGCCGCAGCCGATGCGGACCAGGATGCCGATGCGCCCGGGCTGCCCCCCGCCACACTGGAAGATCTGGCGATGGCCCGCAAGCCCCTGCCTCCCACCAAGCTCAACGCCTCGCCCGCGCTGCATGATTTCAATCTGCGCGGCAACTCCAAGACTCTGTTCGAAACCGTGGCGCGCGCCTACGGGCTCGACTGCGTCTTCGATGGAGACTACAAGCCCACCGACAATGTCCGCTTCGAGATGGATCAAGCCAACTACCGCGACGCGCTGCATGCACTCGAAGCCGTCACCGGGTCGTTCATTGTGCCGGTCTCCGACCGCCTCTTCATGGTCGTGAAGGACACCGCGCAGAAGCGCAAAGACGAAGAGCCGTACGCGGCCGTGGTGGTGCCGCTCCCTGAGCCCACCACCCAGCAGGATCTCACCGCCATGGCCACCGCCGTACAACAGGCCTGCGGCATCGCCAAGATCGCTTGGGACTTCCATGCAAATACCGTCGTCATACGCGACTCTGTCACCAAAGTCATGGTGGCCCAAGCCCTCCTCCACGACTTGCTCTATCCCCGCCCGCAGATCATGCTCGAAATGGACTTCGTGGAGATCGATACCAGCAAGAATCTGAACTACGGCCTGCCCCTGCCCAGTTCGTTTCCCTTGAATTCCTTCAGCACCTTCCTGAATAACGTTCCCCAACTGGCCTCGAACCTGTCCGGCGCGCTACGCTTCGGCGGCGCCGGCCTCATCGGAATCGGCCTCGCAAATCTCCAATTGGTGGCCTCGCTGACCAGTTCCGATAGCAAGCTTCTGCTGCACTCCAGCGCCCGGTCGGTGGACGGGCAACCGGCCACCATCCACGTCGGGCAAAAATATCCCATCCTGACCGCCGGTTATTTCGGACCCGCCAGTTTCAGCGGCCCCGGCGCCTACACCCCCCCGCCTTCCTTCACCTTCGAAGACCTGGGACTCTCGCTGAAGGCCACGCCCCATACCCATGGCACCGAAGCAGTCACTCTGGACGTGGAGGCGGAGTTCAAGGTGCTCGCGGGTTCGGCCTCCAACGGAATCCCGATCATCTCCAACCGATCCATGAAATCGACCGTGAGCCTCAAGATGGGTGAATGGGCCTTGGTGGCAGGCCTGATCGACGATGAAGACGCGCGCAGTCTGGCGGGCATCGCCGGCTTGGCCCGCATCCCCATCATCGGACCGCTGACCAGCAACGTCACCCGCAACACCAGCAGCGACCGCGTCGTGATCATGCTGCGCCCCACCCTGCTGAACCCGCCGCCCGATAACTCGCTGACGCACGTTTACTGGATCGGCTCAGAAACCCGCCCGCTGTCGCCCATGTAGGACAGGCCTCCTGGCCTGTCCCTCGACCTTCTACATTTGTGTCTCCGCTGTGGGGCAGGCTCGTAGCCTGCGCGGGCCTCGTAGGCCCGCTCTTCGGCGAGCTTCGCAGTCTTCGGCGAGCTTCGCAGTCTTCGGCGAGCTTCGCAGTCTTCGGCGAGCTTCGCAGCCTTCGGCGAGCTTCGCAGTCTTCGGCGAGCTTCGCTCGTCTTGGCCTGGCCTCCTGGCGTCCCTCCGGCGAGCTTGAGAGACCGTCGTCTAATTCCCCGCCGCCTTCCCCGGCCACTTGCTCAACATCTCCTTGGCCTGCGGATATCGCACCTGCGCATATTCCAGCTTGTCTTTAGCCTCGTCCGTCCACTTGCCTTCGCTCACCAGCAACGATCCCAAAACCAAATTCGCCTTGAACGAATAATTGTGCAGTTTCATCGCCTGCCGCGCTACCGCTTCGGCCTCCGCGTAGCGCTTCTCGCCGCTGAGCAGCGCCGCCAGATTCGTGAACACCAGCACGTGCTCCGGATTCGATTGCATCAACCGCCGGTAAATCTGCTCCGCTTCTTCCTTCTGTCCCGCGGCTTCCAATTCCAGCGCGAGATTGTTCCAAGCCTCAAAATACAGCGGATCGAGTTGCACCGCTCCCCTGTATTTGGCGATCGCCTCGTCGAACTTTTTCTTTTTCGACAGGTGCTCGGCGGCGTCCGCGGCCTTACGCGCCGCGTGCGATGGCTCGTGCGGCGTCACCGGATGCTTCGCCAGCATGGGATCGTCCGCCTCTTCAAACCCCGCGGATCGCGATGCCGCCGGATGCCCCATCTCAACCGTGTCGGTTAGCGCGCGCGTCTGTTCCGTGGTCATCCCGCGATCCTGCGCCGCTAGCCAGCCCGTCACCAACAAGCCTGCCAACGCTCCCTGAAATACAATTCGCGCGCTTGCGCCCGCTGTTCTCATTTTCCTCCCTCCTTTCCTTGCAGCATCCTGCCCAGCTCAGCCTCTTTGGTTTCCTTCACCTGCTCACCCTTGGCGAAAGCCGCTTTGCTGCCCTCCAGATCGCCCTTCGATCGCAATAACTGCCCGAGCGTATTGTAGGGCCCGGGATCTTCCGGATCCAGACGGATCGCTTCCCGCAACGCAGTCTCGGCGCCCGCCCGGTCTCCCTGCTGCTTCAGCGCCGTTCCCAGCATGAAGTAAGCTTGCCCGTAATTCGACCGCAACTGAATCGCCGCTCGCATCTCCTTCGCCGCTTCTTCGAAATCCCCCGTCTGCCAATACGCGATACCCAGCGTATAATGCGCTTCCGCCAGTGTGGGATCCAGATCCAGAGCTCGCAGCAGCTCCACCTTGGCCGCCTCGATGTCGTCCTTGTTCTTTAACGCAATTCCCAGATCGTAGTGTGCCCCCGCCAGTTCCGGTTCCCGCCGGATGGCTTCCCGCAACTGTTCCACCGCCTTGTCCGGATCGCCTTTCTGTATGTACGCGTACCCCAGGTTCACACGCGCCATGTTGAAGGCAGGATCTGCGGCCAGAACCTGTTGGAATTGCGCAATGCCCTCATCCGCGCGGCGAGTCTTCACCAGCATCGTGCCCAGGTTGTTTCTGGAATCCGGATCCGCGGGATTCAGATCCACCGCGTGCCGGTAAGCATCGACCGCCGCCGCTAGGTCGCCTGTGTTTTGCAAAGCCATCCCCAGCGAGTTCCAGGTATCCGCGTGCTTCTCGTCCGCCGCTACCGCCGCCTTCAAATGCGGCAGCGCGCCCGCGTAATCGCCCTGCGATTTCAAAGCCTCGCCCAGACGGTACTGGTATTCGAAGTTGCCTGGATCGAGAGCCACGGCGCTCTGCAGATGAGGGACGCTCAGCGCGGGATTACTTTCCAGCCAATACACCACCCCCAGGTGATACTGTGCCGGCGCGAACTTCGCGTCCAGATCCAGCGCGTGCTGGAAACTTTGGATGGCTTCCGTGCGGCGGTTCAGAACCGCCAGCAAGAAACCGATCTCATCCTGCAGCCGCGCCGACTGCGGATCCAAATCGGCTGCCTGACGAAAGAGTTCCAATGCGCCCGCCGCATCGCCTTTGGCCTTCAGCGCGGCCCCTCGCTCGGCCAGATCCTGAGGTGTATCCGCCGCGCCGCAGAGCGCGCAAAGCGCCAGGAGTACAACCGGAAATCGCACTTGGCTCCATTATACTGGACGGAAGGAAATTGAATCCGACGACCGCGCCCGATTTCACCGGGCCGCGACTTTCCGACCCGCGACTTTCCCACGCCGCGACTTTCCCACGCCGCGACTTTCCCACGCCGCGACCTTTACCCGATCCCCGACTTTACCGACCCGCGACTTTACCACGCCGCGACTTTCCCACCGCGACCTTTACCGACCCCGCGGCTCTACCGACCCGCAACTTCCCCGAGCCGCGACTTCCCCGAGCCGCAACTTCCCCGAGCCGCAACTTTCCCACGCCGCGACTTTCCCACCGCGACCTTTACCCGACCCGCGACTCTACCGACCCCCGCGACTCTACCACGCCGCGACCTTTACCCGACCCGCGACTCTACCGACCCGCGACTCTACCGACCCCCGCGGCTCTACCGACCCGCGACGTTACAGAGCCGCGACCGTAAGGGAGCGGTCCCCGCAAAATGCGTGAAATCCAAGGGTTCGATATTGTTACTTGACTCCGCGTCCATTTTTGCATAGACTTAGCGGTATTGTTAATCTCGCGTTAAATGAAGGATACTGGGGCCACAACTATTGAACGGGAGGCATTGCACTCCCAGATCGAGAAGCTGAACCGCAGCAGCATTCTGCACGGATCGGAATCGCTCTGCAAGCTTCTTAAGTATCTGGGGGAACACTCGCTCGAATCGCCGGGCGCCTCGCTCAAGGAATATCAGATTGCTACCGAAGTCTTCGGCCGGCCCTCCGATTTCGATTCTCGCGTGGATTCCACCGTCCGCGTGCAGACCGGACGGCTGCGCTCCAAACTCGCCGAATACTACGCCGCCGAAGGAGCCACGGACCGGCTGGTCATCGAGATCCCCAAGGGCGCTTATTCGCTGACCTATCACTTCCGGCAGGTGGTGGAACCGCCGCCGCCTTCCGCTCCCGCGCCCGCGCCAACCGCGCACTTGCCCGAACCTCCGCCGCCCCGCCCGCGTTCGTATCCGCTTTCGTGGTTCCTGACGTCCATCGCCATCGCCGCTGCATTCCTGGCTGTTGGCGCGTTCGTCCTGACACGATTTGTGACCCCGCTGCCTGCGGCCAAGAGCGACCAGGCCTCGCCGGCCCTCAAAATATTCTGGAGTGCCGTCGCCGGCGGCCCGGATACTCCTTTGGTCATTTACAGCAACGCCGAATTCGTTGGCCGCCCGGAAACCGGATTGCGCTATCTCAAGCCCGGCCAGGACACCGGCAAGCCGATTCTGGATCACTACACCGGCGTCGGAGAGGTGATGGCCGTCCACGACCTGGACGGAGTTTTCACCTCCCTGAAACGCGAGATTCATATCAAGCGCGGCAGGCTATTGACCTGGGACGAGGCCAAAGGCCGCGACTTGATTTTCATCGGCTCTCCCTCGGAAAATCTTTCCCTGCGCGAACTCCGCGGCACGCAGGATTTCGTCTTCGATCGCAAACCCTCCGCCCCGCGCAAGGGCGACCTGATGATCTCCAACCGCCATCCCGCGCCGGCGGAGCAGGCGGACTACCTCGCCTCCGAAGGTCCCATCACTGAGGATTACGCCTTGGTGGCGCTCACCTCGGGCATGAACCCCAGCCGGCACGTGCTGATCCTGGCCGGCATCACTACATTCGGCACGCAGGCCGCCGTCGAGTACGTGTGCCGCGCGCTGCGCCTCGACGAGCTGATATCCAAGATCGGCCCCTCCATTCCGCCTTTTGAAGCCTTGCTGCACGTCAAAGTGAGCGGCGGCGTCCCCGTGCAATCCGACCTGGTAAGCTGGCACGTGCACCCCGTGCCCCTAAGCCAAAACTAGCCAGTGGGACAGACCAGGACAGACCATCGTTTTTCGTGGTCTGTCCGCGCTAATGCACCCCAATCCGAATCCGCATCGCCCCCGTATACTGATCCGCCCCGCCATAATATCCCGTCAAATCCAGCGCGTTCCCCGTCCGCGTCGGCGGATTCTCCGTCCGCGTCAGCGGATTCTCCGTCCGCGTCAGCGGATGCTCCGTCCGCGCCACCGCCCCTTCCAGAAAAATCACGTTCGGCACCGTTCCCACCCGTTCCCACATCAACTCCGGCAGCAGAAACGGCTTCTCGCACCGCGCCACCACGCGCCGCGGATCCGTTTTGTCGAACAACACCCATCCCGGACCATAAACCAGTTTGTCGTTCGCGCCATTGTAGAGCAGCAGAATCCCCGCGCTAGTCATCAGCGGAGGCGGTCCCGGTTCCATCACACGCGCGTCGAACGCGCCGGGCTTGCGGTCCAGCACCGGCTGCGCGGTGGCGTCCGTCCAGTGCAGCAAATCGTCCGAACGCGCCAGCCCCATATAATCGCGCTCCTTGCCATCGGCATCGCGCCGCGTACCCAGGTAGTACATCCACCATTTGCCCGCGATCCGCTCCGGCACAATGGCTCCCGACTTGGTCCAGCCCGTCACCCATGCGCCGCGATACGCCGGCAGAATCACGCCCCGCCGCTTCCAGTGCCGCAAGTCGCCCGATACCGCCAGGCATAATTGCGCGTCGTGCCGGTTGTAGCCGGTATATGTCATGTAATACTCGCCACCGATGCGCACCACCCGCGGATCTTCCACGCCGCCGCCTTGCTCGTACGGCGTGTCTGGCGCCAGCACCGGTTCCGGGTCGATCTTGAAGTGTAGCCCGTCAGCCGCTTCCGCATACCCGATCCGCGACACGCCGCGTGCATCGCGCGCCCGAAACAGCAGGACCGTCTTGCCGCCCACCGTGACGGCGGCCGGATTGAACGTGCCCGCCGCCATCCAAGCCCGCGGCCCCGGCTTCAGCACCGGTTGGCTGCCCAGCCGCTCCGCCCGCACCGTAACGCCCGGTCCCGCCGCCAATAGCGCCGCAAAAAACGCTAAAAACATTCCGAATTCCATGACTTAAAGTAATATACTGTCTTCGTGCACTCGCGTAAACGCTGTCTCCCGCCCGTATTTTTGGCCGCCCTGCTTGCGGCTATCCTCGCCGCCCAAACCGCTCCCAAGAAGCAAGCCGAACCCATCCAGGATTATATCCGCCGCACCTGGACCTCGCTCACCCGTTCCAACCGCAACCTCGCCACCGCTGCCGTCGATCCCAAATTCTCGCCGCTGCCCAATGGCCGCTGGCCGGTTTACGTGCCCGCCACCGAAAATCCGCGCCAGATCGAAACCCAATTGCGCCGTGAGATGGCCCCCGCCGACATGCAAAAGATCGAGATCCGCAAGCTCCCCGATCTCGCGCAAATCAAGGAGCAAGGGCTCTTGTATCTGCCGCTCCCCTATGTAGTCCCCGGCGGCCGTTTCAACGAAATGTACGGATGGGATAGTTACTTCATCCAACTAGGCCTCTTGCGCGACAACGATCTCGATCTGGCCAAAGACATGGCCGATAACTTCCTCTATGAGATTCGTAACTATGGCAAGATACTCAACGCCAACCGCACTTACTATCTCACTCGGTCGCAGCCGCCCTTTCTGACTCAAATGCTACTCGGCGTCTATGAACGTACTAAGGATCGTAAGTGGCTCGCGGACGCTATCCCGGCCGTCGAATCCTATTACAGCTTCTGGACCACCGAGCCCCATCTTACTCCCTCCACCGGACTCTCCCGTTACTACGACTTAGGCGACGGCCCCGCGCCCGAATCCCTCTCCGCCGAGCGCGACGCCCAAGGCCTGACTCACTACGACCGGGTGCGCGAGTATTACAAAACGCATCAAGTCCCCGATTACCAGGTTGGCGAATTCTACGATCGTAAGCGCGACATACTCACCGAGTTGTTCTACAAAGGCGATCGCTCCATGCGCGAATCCGGCTTCGATCCTTCCAACCGCTTCGGTCCCTTCAGCGTGGATATCATCCATTACGATCCGGTATGTCTCAACTCACTGCTCTATCTGATGGAGCGGCAGACCGCCGAATTCCTGGGCATCCTGGGCCGCGATCCGGACGCCGCCGTCTGGCGAAAGCGCGCCGCCGATCGCGCCGCAACCATCAACCGGCTGATGTGGGACGCGCCGGACGGCCTCTATTACGATTACAACTTCGTGCACAAAACCGTCCGCCATTATCCGTTCCTCACCACGTTTTATCCGTTGTGGGCGGGCATCGCCTCGCCCGAACAGGCCGCCGCCGTGGAGAAGAATCTCGCGAAATTTGAAAAGCCCGGCGGTCTGGCGACCAGCACCTTCGAGAGCGGCAATCAGTGGGACCTCCCCTTCGGCTGGGCGCCCTTGCAGATGATCGCGGTGGAAGGTCTGCGCCGCTATGGCTTCAACGCCGACGCCGACCGCATCTCACAGGAATTCCTTTCGCTCGTCCGCGACGAATATCGCAAAGTCGACTTCATTGTAGAAAAGTATGATGTCGTCCGCCGTGGCACCGATAGCAGCAGCATCCGCTTCGGCTATCAATCCAACCAGGCCGGCTTCGGCTGGACCAATGCCGTATATACAAGGCTGCTCGACGAGTTACCCCAGTAGGTCTGTGGGGCAGGCTCGTAGCCTGGATAGCGTCGGGATAAACCGGCGTGAAGTAGTGAATGAAAGAGTCATACAGGAAAGGAGTAGCGAACCATCCTGACCCCGAGCCATGTGAGGGCGGCGGCAACGACGCACTTGAAGCGTTGGCCTGGGGCATATGTGGGCTGGGTATCCCTGAAGTTGATGAGCTCCGAAATTGCCAAAATCATGGGCGCCGACGGTGTCAGGCTAACCGGAAGGCAACACGGCAGCGTGCGTAAACAGCGCGAGCACGTTGCGGCCCTGCGGAGTCGTAGACCCCACGCACGCATAGAAACTTCACGCGCGAGAACCGAGAGACCCCGTGGCTTTCCGCCGCCGGTAGAGGGCGGAACGCTGGGAGAAAGCGATGAGCGATAAGACCCAGATGCACGGCGGCGGGGAGTCGCACAGCGGCGTAGTACCGACGAAGCGGTCGAACGCAGGCCAGGGAGGGCCGAAGGAGATCGCGGAGGGAAGGCCGCTGACCGAGGAGAATGCGGAAGAGCCTAACCCGTACCGGATGCAAGGCCGGGAAAGCGGGCCAAGCGGGCTGGACCGTGTACGTCAAGCAGCGCAGAAGGACAAGCAGTTGCGGTTCACCGCCCTGCTGCATCACGTCACTATCGACCTGCTCCGCAGCAGCTACTACGACCTGCAAAGGCAAGCGGCGGCGGGAGTGGACGGGGTGACGTGGCAAGCCTACGGGGACGAACTGGAGGAGCGGCTCGCCGACCTCCATGGACGCATCCATCGCGGGGCCTATCGCGCGCAACCGTCGCGGAGAGTCTGGATCGACAAAGCCGATGGGCGGAAACGGCCATTGGGCATCGCCGCCCTGGAAGACAAAATCGCCCAGGCAGCGGTGGTCGCGGTTCTCAATCCGATCTGGGAAGAGGACTTTCTGGGCATTTCGTACGGGTTCCGGCCGGGGCGCAAGCAGCACGACGCACTAGACGCGCTCTACGTCGGGATCACCAGCAAGAAGGTGAACTACGTTCTGGACTTAGACATCCGGTCGTTTTTCGACAAAGTCGAACACGCTCAGATGGAAAAGTTCGTACGGCATCGGATAGGAGATGAACGGCTCGTCCGCTTGATCCTGAAATGGTTGAAGGCGGGCGTGATGGAGGACGGACAGTGGTACGAGACGAAGGAAGGGACCCCACAAGGGGCGGTGATTTCGCCGTTGCTAGCCAATCTCTACCTGCATTACGTGCTCGATCTGTGGGTGCAGGCATGGCGGAAGAAGGTGGCGCACGGCGACATGATCGCGGTGCGGTACGCGGACGACGTGGTGTTCGGATTCCAGGACCGGGAAGAGGCCGAAAAGTTTCTGGCGCAATTGCGGGAACGCGTGCGGAAGTTCGGGCTGGAATTGCATCCGGAGAAGACGCGCCTGATCGAATTTGGGCGCTATGCCGCTGAACGGCGGGCGAAGCGTGGGGAAGGGAAGCCGGAAACCTTCAACTTTTTGGGTTTCACTCACATCTGTGGGAAGAATCACGCGACGGGGTACTTCATGGTGCTGCGGAAGACGATCGGCAAACGGATGGCCGCCAAGCTGAAGAAGATTCGGCAACAGCTCCGCCAACGCTTGCATGCGCGGGTTCCGGACACGACGGGGTGGCTGCAATCGGTGGTTCGCGGATATTTCCGATATCACGCCGTGCCGCGCAACGAGGAACGACTGAAAGCGTTCCGGCACGAAGTGCTACGCATGTGGTGGTGGCAGCTTCGGCGGCGGAGTCAAAGAACCCGCTGGACCTGGAACAAATTTTGGGAGAAACTCGGGTGCCTCCTCCCGGACGTCGAAATTCTGCATCCGTATCCTGACGTTCGCTTTGCGTGGCAGCACATCCAAGGTAAGAACCGTGTGCGTTAGGAGCGCTCGCACGGATCTGTGCGGGGGGTGCCGGGCAACCGGCATCCCTACCGCGACCGCGGGCCTCGTAGGCCCGCTCTTTGGCGAGCGAAGCAAGCCCCAGCCGCCTTTTAGGCGGGCACAGGCAGTAGCTACGCTGTACGTACCAAATTACGCAGGATGACCGTCCGGTTCGAGTGAGAGCCGCGCGAACATTGAAGCATGGCGTCGGCTTTGACGAGGCGAGAAAGGTTTTCAGCGATCCGCACGTAATTGTCCGCGAAGACCGCGTCGTTGAGGGCGAAGAGCTCGCAAAGCGATGCCTGTGGAAAGGAAATTGTACCCGTAAACGCTCCGTAAGACAGGGCCGATCCCGGCAAATGTCGGCAACGGGCGTTATGCGGCAGTTGACGCGCGGCTCCGGCGCCAGGGCAAGCTCAACAGTGCGCTCGCCGATAGGATGAGGGAGAACGTCGCCGTGATGCCCAATGCGAGGAGTGTCCACACGAAAAGGAAAGCCTGGCCTGAGTTGCCGATGTCCCCACCGAGAAGACCCCGCGTCCCTTTCATGTGGACAACAGGGATGAGCAGCCCGAGGGCGGACCCGAAGAAGATGATGATGTATCCCGCCCGCCTTCCGGCGAGCACCAGTGTTCCATATAGCTGGACGACGAAAATGAATACCACCAACAGATTTACGAGACCTGCCGGGGCCATCCGGAAAAGGACGTCGCCGGTCATGTGAATCGTCATCAATAGAATGGTGAGCAGCGATGCTGTGGTCAACATAGCGGTCTGAGATTCGCCTTTCTGCGACTCATGTACACGCACCGAGGTGCGACGGTTCATTTTTCAAGTTTCTTCCCGTGAGGGTTGCGGTCCCATGTTCATTTGCGGTTGGCCACAGCGGGGACAGAACGCGGCATCTGGTGCAACTCCGCGCCCGCAACTGGGACACGGATGGAGGATCGGCTTTCGCAACAGGAAGTAGAGCACGAAGCCAACGCAGTTCGGAATGAGCACCGCGAGCGCCGTCCAGGGAATCGGCGGCATACCGCGCCGCACTGCGTCTACGTAAACATAGCCGGCGAGAAGAAAGTAAGCGCCGGCAAGCGTACCGCCCGCCAGACCGATCAAGGTCCGGAGGCCGCTCGCCCGATACTCCTCGAAGACCCCGAAAAAGAAAAGCACGAAGGCTAAAGCGGCCAGGATTTTGGCGGGACCTGGAATGAGACCGAATCTGCTGCGCCAGCTCATACAGTTTGTCCGTTGCTATCGGAATCCTCTCCCAAAAGCCTTCTTCGAAAAAGCGGCAGCAACGCGAGTACAAGGGATGGCAGCAACCAGAACGCCGCAAATACGATCTGCCATACGCGGTCGGGGAGATTCCATTGACTGGCCAGCCATGCCAAAGGGCGCCACGTAACGGCAGATCCCGTGAACGTGAGGAATATTGCGACCGCTGTGCCGATCCAAAGGCTTTTTGCATGCGCCTCGGCCGATCTCATCCCCTCGGCACGGCTGCGGACTACGTTCTCAACCCGAAGCGCTGCTGCCGGGTCGAGTTCAAGCGCGAACCAATCCAGCGCTCGGACGGCACGCGCCGAGAGATCCGCATACCGGCCACATTCGGCGCATTGTCCGACGTGAGCATCGAGCCAGTGCCGGTCCTCCGGCGAAATTCCTTCAACGAGGGACCGATGAAGCAGAAAGCGGGCTCTTTCATGGTTCTCAAGCGGCATCGGCGCCTCCTCCGAGCGAGGCTTGCAGCATCGACAGGCCGCGATGAATCCTCGACGAAACGGTCGAGATGGGAGCACCTGCGACTTGGGCAATTTCCGCGAGCGACAGTTCTTCCTGGAAACGCAGGAGAAGCGCTTCCCTGTAGATTGGCTCTAGCGCACCCAAAGCGGCCGCGATTCGTTTGGCATCTTCGCTTCTTGCGGCCGCGAAGAACGGCGATTCGAAATCCGGCGCCGGAAGGTTCAGGCCCGCTTCGTCGTCTCGGCACATCCCATGCCTTGCCGTCGCCGTTTGTTGCTTTCGCAGGTGATCGATCGCCAGGTTTCGCGCGATGGAGAACAACCACGGCTCGAAACGGAGGCGGCCGTTATATTGCCCCGCGCGTTCCAGTACACGCAACCAGGTTTCCTGAACGAGATCCTCGGCCTGTTCACGCCTGGATGTCCAGTAGACCAGATATCGGAGGAGCCGATAGTGATACCGCAACACCATTCGGCCAATGAATTCCGAGTCTCTACGCCGCAGTGCACGCGCGATGCACTGAGACTCGGGTTCCGCCACACGCGAAAAGGCCGTCATCACGGCAACCATACACTATATACGAGGTCGAGCCCCGGAATTATGCATGGCCACGCATCTTGAAGATGCCCAAAGACTTTCCAACGCGCCTTACCAGTTCGGGGCCGCCGATCGCGCCGCAACCATCAACCGGCTGATGTGGGACGCGCAGGATGGCCTCTATTACGATTACAACTTCGTGCACAAAACCGTCCGGCATTATCCGCTCCTCACTACGTTTTATCCGCTGTGGGCGGGCATCGCCTCGCCGGAGCAGGCCGCCGCCGTGGAGAAGAATCTCGCGAAATTCGAGAAGCCCGGTGGCCTGGCGACCAGCACCTTCGAGAGCGGCAATCAGTGGGACCTCCCGTTCGGCTGGGCGCCCCTGCAGATGATCGCGGTGGAAGGCCTCCGCCGCTACGGCTTCAACGCCGACGCCGACCGCATCTCACAGGAATTCCTTTCGCTCGTCCGCGATGAATATCGCAAGGTCGATTTCATCGTGGAGAAGTACGACGTAGTCCGCCGCGGCACAGATAGCAGCAGCATCCGCTTCGGCTATCAATACAACCAGGCCGGCTTTGGCTGGACTAATGCCGTATATACAAGGCTGCTGGACGAGCTACCGGCGGATCAGCGTCACGGCCTGCAAGAGTAAACTCGAGTTTATATAGCAACACTTACGCCAGTGCCTCCGCGCGAACGCGAGCGTGGGCGATAATGATGGGAGGGAGGCTGCGCCCTGACCATTCAAATTACCCGGCCGGAAGTGGAAGCGCTTATCAACCAGCGCCTTCAAGGGGGCGCGTTTAAGGACGCCGGAGGCGTCATATCGCAGGCTCTTCAGGCGTCCGGAGATCAGGCTCGGGAAGCCGAGCGGGAACGCCGCGAGGCGATCTCGGTTTAGTTCATCGATCGGTTTCATCAGCTTGCGGCCCCAACAGAAGCTCGTTTGCGCAACAACGCACGCCGTAAGCTGAAGAAACCTCTATCGGTCACAAATCTCGATTTCCCCGCAACTTATTCAAAAACCAAACTAACTGCCCCGCCGTAGCTCTGGTCCACCTCATCCCCGTGCTACCCTCCCGGCAGACAATGACTCGCACATCAAATCGCATCCTATCCATCCGCGGCGGCGGCATCCGCGGCATCATCCCCACCTGCTGTCTCATGAAACTCGAATCACAGCTCGGCGGTCTCACCCGCGATCACATCGATTTCTGCGCGGGCACCTCTACCGGCGCCCTGCTCACCGCCGCCGTGGCCGCCGGAGTTCCCGCCCGCGATCTGTTGCAGATCTACACCGGACGCTCCGCCGAAATCTTCACCCCCACCGGCTTCATCGCGGAAGCCAAACGCATCGCCCAAGGCTTCATGTACGATCCGCGCCACCTGCACGACGTTCTCGTATCCGTCTTTGGCCCGTCCGCCACCTGGACTGTCAATGACGCCCCCATCCGGGTGATGATCTCGGCCACCGCCATGAACGGGCACAACTGGTTCTTCGTGAAAGATAATGCCCGGAACAACCAAACTACCGGCCACGTGAAGTTAGTCGACGCCGCCGTAGCTTCCGCCTGCGCGCCCACTTACTTCGATCACTGGTGCATCGACAATCTCATGGGCCAGACCCTCTGCTTCTTCGACGGCGGCGCCGGCGGAACCGCGAATCCCGTCTATCAGGCGTGCGTCGAGGCCTTCGAATACGATACCTTCGATCCCGCCGCCACGCGCGTCATCGCGTTAGGAACGGGTTACTACCCCGCCTCGGTCGATCCGCCGTCCGGGTTGCTGAAAGTCATCGGATGGGTGGCCGGCACTTTGGTGGACTGCTCCGAAGATTGGGCCGGCGCGGCCGTCAATCGCCATTGGCCCGGAATCATGCAGGATTTCAACCCGCTCCTGCCCGCCAATATAGACGAGGCGGATCTCTCCGCCATTCCGACATTGGTTGACATCGGCCGGAAGATGGCCACGAACATGGACTGGACCAAAATTCTGGAGTAAGTGGGGCAGGCACCTTGCCTGCGGCGGCCTCGTAGGCCGCCTTTCGACAACCCGCAAACGTTCCTCAACGAGACCCGTGCACGTCAGAGAAAATATTATCTGGCCGGATACAGTTAAGAAACGCCGTGTTCGTCGACGCATTCCTCTGGATTGGCGCCTGGCTCTTTAGCCTGACGTTCTCCCGGTTTTGGTATCGTGCTCCTATCCTACCGCAAGGCGGGCGGGTGGCCTTTGGTGCTGATAGCATGGGGAATCATCCTCCTGGGTGCCAGGCTCTTCCGGAACGGTTTTCGCACGCGCGCCCGCCGCCTGAATCCGAATTGACGCCCTCCCACCGCCGCCGTCCGCTGCGGACATCCCCGCTTGCCCGCCGTGATGCTGCCCTTAATCTATCGTTCGATGGGATTGACACCCAGCCCAAACCCAATTACCATAAGTAATAACAATCACAGTACCGTTCCTCACGTTTTTTGGGGAAGTCACGCCACTTCTGCCGGATTCCCCGGCCCGCCACGGAAGGAGCCTTTCCAGGGTTCCAAAAAATAATCCACAGGAGAACCTTATCTTGTCGCCATCGCGCTGTTTTACTAATACGTTTGCTTTCATCATGTTAATCGCGGGACTCGCAAAGGCGGACGTGCCTGCGCCGCCCACGCCTCCGCCCATGCCCGCGGGGTATTGCACCACCATTTCAAACGAACTGAACGCCGATTTACAGGCTTTCAACCTGCTGCTTACAGTGCCGCCCGTCTGGACTCCCGTCTCCGGACCGCCCACTGTCTGGGCCGCCAACCTGCAGGTGGCCGACGGCAATATTGGAACGTCCCTCGCATCGTCCGATTACATAGCGTCGATCATCCCGCAGCTCAACGAGGAAAAGGCCTTGGGAGCGCAAGCCATTTTGTTGCAAATCGGCTTCCCGCTGTTATACGCGCCGTTTCAGGGCGGAGAGAGCCAACTCCAGCCCTACCTGAACCTTTACCAGGGTGTGGCCCAAGCTGTCCGCGCGCTGGACATGAAACTGATCGTCGAAAACGACATTCTGCTGGTGGGTGATATTCAATCCGGTTGGCCGAATCTGGCCTCTTATTTCAGTACGCTTTCCTGGGGCGAATACACGCAAGCCCGCGCCACTATGGCCGCCACCATCGCCGAGAAAATGCAGCCCGATTACCTGGTGGTGGCCGAAGAGCCCGACACCGAGGCCAGCAACTCCGGCCAGTCGAACTTGCTGAACGCCGCGGACGCCGCGCAAATGGTGACTCAGGAAATCGACGCCGTGCGCGCGTCGAGTTACCCGAACGTGCAGCTCGGCGCCGGCTTCGGAGCCTGGCCCCAGAGCGGCGATCCCAACAGCGTGGCCGAATACACGCTGGCTTATGCCGCTCTGCCGCTCGACTTCATCGACTCTCACATCTATCCTATCAACAACGAAATTGAAGGCAGCCTGATCGGCAACATTCTCACCATCGCCAGTCTCTCGGCGGCGGCTGGAAAGCTCGTCGCGCTAAGCGAGGAATGGCTATGGAAGATGGAGAACAGCGAATTTAATGTGATGACCGCCGACCAGCTCCGCGGCCGCAACCCATTCAGCTTCTGGCAGCCGCTGGATATCTACTTCCAGCAAACCATGCAAAACCTGGCGCAGTATACCAACATGACGTTTGTGGCCGGCGATGGTCCCGACTATCTCTTCGCTAACCAGACGTATGGTGGAACTGCTGCCAATGGGGGCGCCGCGAATTGCACCTGCACTACCGCTTATTGCGACAGTTACGACATCATCCAAAACGAGACCGTACTGGCAAAAACCGCGAATGATACCGCCGCATATACCAACGTGGGCCTCAATTACGCGAGCGAAATGGTGCAGACGCCTGACACGGTCCCGCCATCCAAGCCATCCAGCCTGACCGGCTCGGCCGGATATACGGGCGCAAAACTTTCATGGGCCGCTTCTACAGACAATGTGGGGGTGGCCGGCTACAACGTCTACCGCTGCGCGCCACCCGCCCTCGGGCAGTCATGCAAGGGAGTCTGGATCGCCAACGCCACCACGCCCGCCTACAACGACTCCGGACTGGCCCCCAACGCGCCTTACAATTATCAAGTCCAGGCATTCGATCTGGCAAATAATAAGTCGGCGCTTTCTACCACGCTGAGTTTACAGACTTACAAAATACCGGCCAATTCGCCTTATAACCTGGTAGCTACCGCGGTTTCGGCTGAAGAAATCGACTTAAGCTGGTCGCCTCCCCAGAACACCAGCGGCTTGACCGAATATCTGATATTGGCGGGGCCCTCCAGCACGAGCCTTGTGCAAATCGCGACGGTGTCTTCTGGTACGACAACTTATAGGAATGTAAACGTGAATCCCTCGACTTACTATTATTACGGCATAGAAGCCGTGGAAAACGGCGTCGACTCGCCCATGAGCGCGACGGCCTGGGCCAACACGTATCCGCTGCCCAACGCCCCCACCAGTGTCACCGCCACCGCGTCCGGGGCGACCAAGATCGTACTGAAGTGGCAACAGACCATGGCCAAAAGCGGCCTGCCGATTGATTACTATAAGATTCTCGAAGGCACCACGCCGGGCCAACTGTCGCAAATCGGCAAGGCCACGGGTCTCACTTACGCCAGCAAATCGCTCGAGCCTAACACCACTTACTACTATGAAATCGTGGCGGTGGATACCGCTTACGATAATTCCACGCCATCCAGCGAGGTTTCCGCCACCACTCCGCAGTAGGACAGGCCTCCTGGCCTGTCCCTCAAGTTTCTGCCCGCCGTTGTGGGGCAGGCTCGTAGCCTGCGCGGGCCTCGTAGGCCCGCTCTTCGGCGCGCGAAGCGCGCTTACTCCTGCCGCAGTGCGATCACCGGATACACCCCGGTGGCGCGCCGCGCCGGGATATAACACGCCAACAACGCCATCGATGCCAGCAGCAACAACACCGCCATCAGCGTAGCCGGATCGCCGGGCGCCACCTCGAACAACAAACTACCGAGCCACCGCGTCAGCGCCAGAGCCCCTGCGAAACCGGCCGCCGCGCCCATCGCCACTAACATCAGTCCCTCCCGCATCACCATCCGGATCACGTTGCCCGGACGCGCTCCCATCGCCATCCGGATGCCGATCTCCCGTGTGCGCCCCGCCACCCAGAAATGCATCGTGCCGAAGACTCCCGCGCCCGCCAGCGCCAGCGCGATCGCCGCAAACAGGCTCACCAACAGAGTCTCAAATCTGCGCGGCGCGTTCTGTTCCTTAACCTGATCCTCAAGCGTGGATACATCCGCCCAAACTGCGGTCTCATCCATCCGTCGGATGGCTTCTCGCAGCGCCGCCGCGCCGGCCCCCGTGCGCACCACCACGTTATTAGTTTGCTCGTCCGATTGCGCCTGCGCTTCATAGATCTGCGCCATGGGCGCCCGCTCCAGGCCGCGGCTGCGCATGTCTTTCACCACGCCCACTACCCGCACCCACTCGTCGTTGTGCCCACGCGCGTCGAAGCCTTTAATTCCCTTTCCAATGGGATCCTGGCCCGGCCAGTAACGGCGCGCCATGGTCTCGTTAATCATCACCACGGGCGCGGCGTCCGCGGTATCGCGGTCGTTAAGGTACCGTCCTCTCAGCAGCGGAATGCCCAGCGCCTGGAAGTGTCACCGCCGGTGCAATAATCCCCAAAGTGCCGGTTGAAAATTCCCCAGCCCCCGCGAGGTGGTGTTATACCCGCATTGACTCCATCCGGAGGAGGTGCGGTGAGGTGTTACGGGGAAAAGACGTGCACGAAGTGGAACAAATGAAGCAGATGGGCCTGAGCGTGTCTGCGATCAGCAAACTGACGGGCTACGACCGCAAGACGGTGCGCAAATACCTGTTGAATCCAGAAGGGGTGCCGGACTACGGTCCGAGAGTGGCGGAGCCCAGCAAGTTGGATCCCCACAAGCCCTTCCTGGCGGACCGCCTGAAAGCGGGCGTGTGGAACGCGCAGGTGCTGCTACGGGAAATCCGCCAACACGGCTATGGCGGCGGCTACACGATCCTGAAGGACTGGTTGCATCCCCAGCGGACCGCCGCGTGCACCGCGGCGGTGCGCCGCTTCGAGACGCCGCCAGGCAAACAAGCACAGGTGGATTGGGGACACCTGGGTGACCTGGAGATGGCCGGCGCCGCGCACCGCATCTGGGGTTTCACGATCACCCTGGGCTACAGCCGGCGGATGTGGGCGCAAGCGGCGTTGGACCAGAAACTGGGAACGCTGCTGCGCATGCACGAAGGCGCTTTCCAGGAATGGGGTGGGGTGCCGGAAGAGATCCTGTACGACCGCATGCGGACGGTGTGGCTGGGCCAGGACGAGCGCGGGGAAATCATCTGGCACCCGGTGTTTCTGGACTTTGCGCGGTACTGGGGATTTAAGCCGCGACTGTGCCGGCCCTATCGGGCGCAGACCAAAGGGAAGATCGAATCGGGCGTGAAGTATGTACGGCGGAATTTCGTATGCGGGCTGCAGGGGCGGGAGCCAGGGTGCTTGATGGACTTCAACACGGAGCTGCGGCAGTGGGTGGAAACGGTGGCCAATCGGCGCGTGCATGGGACCACGTACGAGCAAGTGCTGGTGCGCTGGGACGGGGATCAGTTTGCCATGCAGCCAGTGAACGGCCGGCGGCCGTATCCCTACAGCGACGATGAACTGCGCAAGGTGGCGCGGGACGCGTATGTGAGCTGGCAAGCCAGCCGGTACTCGGTGCCTTGGCAGTACGTGGGCAAGGAAGTGTGGGTGCGGAAGCAGGGCGGACAGGTGGAGGTGCAGTATGGCGGCGAGCGGATCGCCGTGCATGCGCGGGCCGCGCGGCGGCACCAGGTGATCACCCAGCCGGTGCATCACGCCGGCATTCCGCTAGGAGGAGAGGGGCAGGGCGGCAAGATTCTGATTCACCTGCGGGAGAGGGCGCCGGTGGTGGAAGCCCGGCCCCTGGCCGCCTACGAGAGCCTGGCGGTGGGAGGTGCGCAGTGACACCGATCGACCAGTTGCAGAGCGCGCTGAGCACGTTGGGGCTGAAAGCGGTGGAGGCCCGGCTGGAGGGTTTACTGGAACAGGCCGCGAAGAAGGAGCCCAGCTACGCGGAGTTCCTGGAGGAGACGCTGAGTTGCGAGGTGGACGCGCGCCGGACGCGGTATCTGCGGGCGCGCCTGCAACTGGCGCATCTGCCGTTCGTGAAGACCTTCGAGCAATTCGACTTCGAGTTTCAGCCCTCCATCGACGAGAAGCAGATTCGGGAATTGCGCTCGTTGCGCTTCGTGCATGAAACCAGCAACGTCGTTTTTCTGGGGCCGCCCGGGGTGGGTAAGACGCACTTGAGCGTGGCGCTGGCGGAAGCTGCCATCCAGGCTGGCTTCGGCGCTTACTTCATCACGGCGCACGATATGGTGGCGGACTTGGGGCGAGCTTATCGCGAAGGGCGGCTGGACCGGCGCTTGCGCGTCTATATCGCACCCAAGGTGTTGGTGATCGATGAAATGGGTTACCTGCCCCTGGACGATCTGGGAGCGACGATCTTCTTCCAATTAGTCAGTGCGCGTTATGAGCGGGGCAGTATCATCCTGACTAGTAACAAGAGCTACGGCGATTGGGGTTCGATCTTCGGCGATCCGATCATTGCCACCGCGATCCTGGACCGGCTCTTGCACCATTCGACGACGGTCAACATCCGCGGAGAGAGTTATCGGCTGAAGGAGCGCCGGCGGGCCGGGCTGCTGCCGCGCACCGATCAGCAGGGGCAGGAGACCATCTTACCCACGCCGGACCCGTCCGCGGCGGGGACGTCCAGCAGTCGGAGAAAGGCGGGCGCATAGAGATGGACCAGAGAGGAGAGTGGATCGATTTCGCCGCGGTGAAAGCGGCAGTAGGGATGGAGAGGCTGCTGGTCTGGTACGGCGTGAAACTGCGCCGGGGAGTGGGGATGTATCTGCGAGGCCGCTGTCCTTTGGCGCAACATAGTTCGCCGGAAAGCAGGGAGAGTTTCATCGTGAATACCTGCAAGAACGTGTGGGTCTGTCACTCGCAATCGTGTGTGGAGGCGCGGGGAGGACAGGCGGGCGGCAATGTCCTGGACTTCGTGGCAGTTATGGAACACTGCTCGATTGCGGAAGCGGCGCGGCGGCTGTCAGTCAGATTTGGGGCGGCCGGGCGTACCAGGCAGAGTTTAGAAGGCACTGGTTTCAAGAAAAACGAAGCAGGGTCTTCTTCCCTTCTTTCCGTCTCCGCCGGAACGCAGAATGCTCCGCTGCGCTTCGTGCTCTGCCCGCTGGACAGCCGGCATCCGTACTTGCAGCAACGCGGGATCAAGCGCCAGACCGCCGAGTATTTCCAGACCGGCTTCTATTCCGCCACCGGCTTGATGGAGGGACGGGTGGCGATCCCGATCCATAACCGGCAGGGCCAGTTGGTAGCTTATGCTGGCCGGGTGATTGGGCAGACCGAGCCGCGCTACAGATTTCCGCCGGGCTTTCGGAAATCCCTGGAGCTGTTCAACTTGCACCGCACTCTACAGGGAGGCACCCGGCAGGTAGTGGTGGTGGAAGGATTTTTCGATTGCATGCACCTACATCAAGCCGGTTTCTCGGAGGTGGTGGCGTTGATGGGATCGGTACTTTCGGAGACCCAGCAGAAGTTGTTACTGGATCACTTCGGAGAGTTGGTGCTGATGATGGACGGCGACGAAACGGGTCGTCGGGCCAGCCGGCGGATAGCCGCCCAACTAGGCGGCCGGATTGCGCTGCGCATCGTGGAAGTTCCGGCCGGCCGGCAACCAGATCAACTAAATGGGACGGAGATCCGTCGGCTGCTGGAGAGCTCCGGTGCGGCAGCTTTGCCGACCTGGGGAGATGAACCTAGCGCTCTCCATCGTCGGACAGTTACGGTGGAGCGGAGCCTATGAGCGGTCTGGATGCCAGGACCGACGGGCTTACGCAAGGTGGTGTATACCAGCACCACCTGACGGGGGCTGGGGAATTTTCAACCGGCGAAATGGGGAATTTTCAACCGGCGTTGACAGAAGTAATCTCCGCTGATGGTCGACCAAGTCATGGGCGTCCATCGCGCGGCTGTTTCCGCGGCCTGCCCCTCGATCGCCCGCAGCCCGAACTTCGGCTGATCGCTCGCGAAAAACATCCGGCTGATTCCGCCCGCCGCAATCACCCCCGGCAACTGCCCGATCCGTGCGATCGTGTCGCGATAACGCGCACCCCCGGTTGCCGCGGCCGTTGACATAGGAAACCGCAGCGTGGCGGTGAGCACGCGTTGCGTCTGAAATCCCGGATCCACCGATTCGAGAGCGGCGAAGCTGCGGATCAGCAAGCCTGCGCCCGTCACCAGCATCACTGCCAGCGCTACCTCCGCCACCACCAGTGCCCGCCGCATCCTTCGCGAACGCACGCCCGCGGTCTGTTTGCGATTGCTCACGCCTTCGGAAATGCGCATGGCCGGCGCCAGCCCGAACAGAACACCAGTGGCCAGCGCCAACGCCAGGCTGAACGCCAGCACCCGCGCATCCACGTGCGCTTCGCCCAGACGCGGGATGCCTCGCGGAGCCATGGCAATCATGGCTGGAATGCTCCAGCCCGCGAGCGGCAGCGCCAGCATTCCCGCCAGGCCCGCTAGCAGCAGGCTCTCCGTCAGTAACTGGCGGAAGACGCGCCATCGGCCCGCGCCCAACGCCGCCCGTAAGGCCATCTCATGTTCGCGCGCCGCGCCGCGCGCCAGTAACAGGTTGGCCACGTTCGCGCAGGCCGTCAACAACACGAAGAACACCGCGCCGAACAGCACCGCCAGCATGAAGGGCACCGTCTTGCCGTGGATCTGCGCGGCCAGCGGCACGATGTGGATGCCCCGTTCCGCGTTGTCTGCCGGATATTCGGCCGCCAGTTGCCGGTTGATTGTTTCCATTTCCGCGCGCGCTTCGGTCGGCGTCACACCCGGACGCATGCGTCCCACGACTGCTCCAAAGCCTCCGTCCCTGTGCCCCCGGCGGTGCTGCCAGTCGGGCCACGCCGCCGCCGGCGCGCAAAGCTGCGTCTTATCGGACGGGAAATTGAAATCCTCAGGCATTACGCCGGCCACCCGGAATGCCATGCCGTTCAAGTTCACGGTCCGCCCGATCACATCCTGCGATGCGCCGAACCGGCTTCGCCACAAGCGATGGTTCAGCACCACCGCGCGCGCGTCTTTGCCATCGTCCAATGCCAATCCCAAGGCCGGGCTGCGGCCGAACAGCTTGAAGAAGTCGCCATACACCCAGGCGGCGTCCATCCACTCGGGCTCGCCGTCTAACGCGATCGCAGCGCCTCCCTCGCGATAAAGCGCCAGGTCCTGGAACGTGCGGCTGCGTGCTTTCCAATCCTCGAAGTTGAGCACGCTGGTGTTAGCCTCGCGCGTGCCATTCACCGTGTTGGTGCCCCAAAGCACGGCGATGCGATCCGGATCTTTGTAAGGCAGCGCGCGCAGCAGTACCGCGTTTACTACGCTGAAAATTGCCGTGTTCGCGCCCAAGGCCAGCGCCAGCGAGATTAACGCCACGGCCGTGATGCCAGGATTCGCGCGCAGACTCCGCAGGCCGTATCGCACGTCTTGCAGGATGCTTTCCAGCCAGACCAACGTATCCGCATCGCGCGCCGCGTCCAGTGCGATGCCTGCGCCGCCGAATCGGCGAAGCGCATCCCGCCCCGCGGCCTCTGGGTCCATGCCACCGGCCAGGTTATCCGCCCTGCGCGCGTCCACGTGGAAGCGCAGTTCTTCGGCGATCTCCGCGCGCTGCTTATCGCGCCCAAACACGTTACCGAGACGCTGCAACCATGCCATACCCCCCCCTATGTGAACTGCAACACGCGCGCTACCGCTCCCGTCAATGTGGCCCAGTTCTTCTCTTCTTCGGCCAGTTGCCGGCGGCCCGCCGCGGTGATCTGGTAGTAGCGCGCGCGCCGGTTATTTCCCGAAACACCCCATTCCGATTTGAGCCAACCGGCTTGCGTCATGCGGTGCAGCGCCGGATAGAGGGAGCCTTCTTCGAGCCGCAGCGCGTCGGCCGAGACCTGCTCGATATGCAGCGTGATGCCGTAGCCGTGCATAGGCCCGCGCGCCGCCAGAGTCTTCAGGACTAGCAGATCCAAGGTGCCTTGCAGGCGGTCGTTGGCGTGCTTAGCTCTTCCCATAGCTGGCTATAGAAGAGTCTACCACGTGGGGCAGGCACTTTGCCTGCGCGGGCCTCGTAGGCCAGCACGGGCGCCCTGTCCTACACCCAAACCTTCTGCACCGGCACGCCCGCCTTGCACAAATCACAATGCGCCGCATCGGCATAGTAACTGGCGTTCAGCCGCGCCAGATAATAAAGCGGTAACTCGCCGAAATCGCGCGTCTTCGGCGTGGGCTGAAAGATAATCACGGCCAGCGCCACCACTCGCGCCCCGCGCGATTCGAGTAGCTCTTTCATCTCCCGCAGCTTCCGCCCCGAACGCAGAATATCGTCCACCAGCACCACTTGTTCGCCTGGATGCTGCTCCAGAAACTGCCGGAAGCGCAGCGGCTGGCCGCTCTCTTCGCGCTCCGCCCAATAAACCTGCCGCGCCCGCAACGCTTCGCAAACTCCGTAAGCTACCGGCAATCCCGCATTGGCCGGAGTGACAATGGAAAGCTCAGGGATTATAGCCCGGATCTCCGCGTTCTCGCGCAGCAGACGGCTCAATCCCACGCTGAGCATGCGCGCGTGCTGATAGTAGCGCATGGCCAGCGGAACCTGCAGATATTCATTGGAATGCAGACCGTTAGTATATTCAAAATGCCCTTCGCGCAAAGCGCCGGTTTCGCGCAGTACGCGCACCACCTCGTCTTGTGTAGGTAACAGGTGCATGTTTTCCCCCCAAAATCGCTAACCATCATCCACCACCCACCAACCACTGTTCTAATTAGCCCCGTGCCCCGTCAAAACCCGCGGAATCGTCCGCAGAATAATCTTCCAATCGAGCGCCAGCGACCAGTTATCGATATACTGCATATCCATCCGCATCCACGTTTCGAAATCCAGGTTATCGCGCCCCGACACCGCCCACAGACAAGTCAGTCCCGGGCGCATGCGCAGCCGCCGCCGCTGCCACGTCTGATACTGCTCCACCTCATCGGGCACGGCCGGCCGCGGACCCACCAGCGACATATCCCCCTTCAGCACATTCCACAACTGCGGCCATTCGTCGATCGAAAACTTACGCAAATACCGCCCCACGCCCGTCAATCGCGGATCGTCCGGGATCTTCGTGGCCGTCTTGCGCGTGCTCAGGTGCATCACATCCGCCTTCATCTGTTCCGCCCCGGCGCACATCGACCGGAACTTATAAAACAGAAACCGCCGCCCGTTCAGACCGCAGCGCACCTGCCTGAAAATCGCCGGCCCCGGCGAAGTCAGCCGCACCATCGCCGCCACGACGGCCATGCACGGCAACAGCACCACCAATCCGGCCGCCGCGATGGCCACGTCCGTACCACGCTTCACCAGCAGCCGGATCTCATCGTGCGGCGCGGCGGAAAACGTCAGCAGCGGCGTGAATCCCAGCCGCTCCAGATACACCTCGCTATTCACGTGCGGAAAGAAATCTACCGCCACGCGCGTGCGCACGCCTTCTTCATCGCATAGCAGGAACACTTCCTCTAACTGCCCGAGTGTCTCGGTGCCCACCGAGAAGATAACTTCGTCGATCACCCGGTCGCAAAGCAGTTGGCGCAGCTCGCCGATCGGATAGACCTTATAAGTGGATTCCAGCCGGATCTCGGCCGGCGCCGCGCCCGGCTCCGCCGCCAGAAAACCTGTCAGCCGGATGCCGTATGCCGCCGATCGCTCCAGCGCCTCGCCCAGCTTGCGCGCGCGCTCGCCGGTGCCCGCCACCATCACAAAATGCGGACCGCCGAATTCCCGCCGGATGGCCCCCGCCATACGCCCGGAAAACAGGCGGAAGAGAAACAGCAAGGTCCACGCGTAGACGATGAATAGCGCCAGAAAAAAACGGCTCAGGTCCAGGCGCAGCGAGAATTCAAACAGGATCAGGGTGACGGCGGCATACGCGGATTGCCGGAACGAGTCGCGCAGAATCACGCGCGGATCGCCCGCGTCCAGCCGGTCGTACACGCCCAGCCACAGCCCGCTCAGCACCCACGACGCCATGGCGAAGCCCAGAATCAGGGCTTGCGAGGGAACGATGATATAGAAGATGCGCTCCAGATGCAGCAGGCTGCGCGTCCGGTAGGCGGCTTCAAATGCCAGGGCGATGAGCAGGATGTCGGATAGCCCGAACAAAAACCGGGCCTTACGGCGCTGGCGACTAAACATCCGCAAGCCAGCATAGCACCATTGTCCAGTAGGACAGGCCTCCCGGCCTGTCCAAGACGAGCCTGACCCATAGCGGCACAATGTAGAACACAGCGCCAGCCTTAGTCCGCCCCGCGGCGTGCCCTCACGACTCCGCGGTTCACGCCCTTGGTACGTCGCGCGTCTACAGGTCCATTCGCTGACGTTCTAGATCGTGCTCTGTCGAGACCGGCGACGATGAATATACGCGGGACGACCATCAACCGCCGAAATCGCGGTCCGCGCCTTCCGGCATGTCGGCCGGCACCTCCTTCGCGACCAGATGGCCCTCCGAGTCGCGAAGCCCTTTTCGCCGGAGCTCGTCGCCTTCAGCGTTCACTCGCGCTAATCCAGCGGCGAACATCTGATCCAGGAGAACGTCCATTTCACGCTCGTCGTCGAGGTTCACGTTTTCGATGGTGAGGCGCCGTGTGACTGCCATCTCTCTCCCTAGAGCCAGTCCCATTCTAATCTGGAATCGGACGCGGACGCTGTCATAATCCGGTCATGGGGCCGTGCGACTTGGTACTGCCTGAAAAGTGCGTTGACCATTTTCGGCGGGGATTGACGCGGTGAGGCGGGTTGTGCATCAGGTTCCCGCGGCGTTCGGCATTCACTTGAGAGCCTGAGAGCCTTGGATGCTCACCGCAAAGCTAGACCAAGAGGTATACTTATCTGCGTGAAGAAGGCCCCGCTAGCGGTCCCTCTGCTGGTTGCGACGTTGGCTGTGGCATATGCCCAGGCGCAGACCTGGACTGAGACCGACAGGTCCGACGAGTTGCATCAAACCTCTTATATACAGTTCACGCTTGCGGCCAAGTTTCTTGTCCCGCCCCGCCAACCAAGCTTGCGGCGCCAGTTCTGGTGCTCCAGTGCCAGCCGGGCATCCACCGCTATTACAGGGGCCAAGTAAACGGCCGCCTGGTCAAGGGGTGGATCGCCACGGGATCGGTGCTCGATTCCTCGGTGAGGGGGGATGAGATCGGGCCAAGCCACCCCGACCGCATCTTGGTGGAGTTTCGCTTGGACGACAAGAAACTCGAAAGGGATCTCTGGCCGCTCAGCACTGACATTGGTGGACTGTTCCTCGACGATGCCCGCTTGGACAATCTCCTGTATGGGCACCTACTTCCACATAAGGAAGGAACGGGTGCCCAGGTTAAAAGGATCATGCTTGGCGTTCCCGAATACCTGGGCGCACAAATTCAGATGGAATTCGATTTACCGGACTCCACCGCAGTTGCAGATGCGTGCGGCATCATCGTGCACAAACGGTGAGCCAACGGCGTGGCAAGGGGCTATGCGAACAGTTGACTGCGAATCGAATCGTTGATCTGAGCTGATCGCTCGATGAGTACGTTCTTCTCGTTCTTGTCAACCCAGCGCAGCCCGTCTTTGTCGCAGACCATAATGTCCAGGCCGTCGATAATTCTGTCCATGTCGTGGGCGGTCATGATGGTGTGGGCTGCGAGTAATTTCAGGTCTGCTATTGATCGCCCTTCGCGGATTTCACGCCTGAAGTTGCCACTACGTACCCGAGCTCGCTCACCTTTACACGGGGTCTGTGCCTCGCAAACACGGTCTCTGCGAGGGCCGGCACTTTACGCAAAGCGCCAACCTTGAGTGTCTGCCGCGCCTCTACATTTACACATAGACGGGGCATCCGGAACATGTGTCACCGCCCATCTGCAATACCTATGCCCATGAAAACACACGCAGACCGCCCAACTCCCCCGCGTCCCACGCAACGCGGCCTGCTACCCTGATACTGGATGCCTGCTCCTGAAATCCCCACGCCACTGCCGCGCCAACCAAGCCGCCACGCGCGAATCTCACCCGAAACTTGCGACAATTCAGGCAACCCACTAAAAACAGGATATTTACTTTACGAAATTCCAAGATTGGCTTTGCTCGGTAGATTTTTTTCGCCCAACTCGCCCCGCTCCTACCGCGCCGGATACCGCTCCGGATAAGGGTACGGATACCGCCCATACCGCTTATACAAAAACCAGTTCTCCGCGCAGTTCACCAGCACCCCCGTCAGCTTCCCGGCGGCGCTCACCTTCTGCAGCGCGGCCAGACACAGGTTGCGGTCAGAGTGGTCCGGCCGCACCACGAAGATCACCCCGTCCGCGACCGCCTGCACCAGGTCGTAATCGGTCACCGCGGCGATGGGCGGCGTATCGATCAGAACGAAGCGGAAGCTATTCTTCACCACCGCGCAGAGTTGATGCCAGCGCGCCGAATCCAGCAGTTCGGCGGGATTGCGGCGCGCCTTCCCCGCGGGCAGCACGTACAGATCCGGGAATTGCGCCGTGCGCACGATGGCTTCTTCCAGTTTGCAGGCGCCGTCCAACACATCGGCCAGGCCCGGATCGCGCGGCAGCCCCAGCGCCGCCGCCAGGCTCGGGTTGCGCAGATCGGCATCCACCAGCAGGACCGTCTCGCCCTTGATGGCCAGGGCCCCCGCGGTGTTCACGGCGGAAAGCGTCTTGCCGTCGCCCGCGCCGCAACTGGAGACCACCAGCACGCGCGGCTGATCCGGATTCTGCATCAAATTCGTGCGCACCGCGCGATACTGCTCGCCGGCCCGCGGACTGCTGCCGTCGTAGGGCAGCAATGGCGACGAGTCGCCAAGCTGGATCTGTTCCACCCTTATGGCGCTCTCCGCATCGCGCAGCGTGACCGGTGCGGCCGAGCTAGCACCGGCCGGACGCGCGGGAGCCGCCTCCGGAATCAGCCCAGCCTTCAAGTCAAGCGCCTGAAAGATGGTGCTCATGCCTCTCTGTTCCCCGCCGGCCGCATCGCGCTCCACCACGGACGTCGCGGCGCGTTTGCCGAAGCGGAAGTCCGGCGCAGCGGCATCGCCGGCGCACTGCCCGCTTCCGGCAGATGCAAAACTTCGCGCGGCGCTGCCGTTTCCACCAAAGGTTCGGTCAACTCCAGCACGCCCAGCGCTTCCCGCACCGTTTCCGGCCCGATGGACGCGTTCTCCGACGTATACGCCCGCAGCAGCGCGAGATCGCAAATGGCGTTCGTCACCCGCGGAATCCCGCGCGACCAGCTTGCCACCAGGTCCACCGCTTCATGGTTGAAAGGAAAGTTGCCGTTGCCGCCGCCCTGGTGCCAGCGATGCCGCATGTACTGCTCCACTTCGGCCGGCCGCAAGGGCACGATGTCCAGACGCACCGACACACGCTGCCGTAGTTGCCGCAGATCTTCGCGCCGCATCAGTTCGCGCAGTTCGTTCTGCCCCGCCAGGATCACTTGCAACAGCTTGCGCTCGGCGGTTTCAAAATTCATCAACAGGCGGACTTCTTCGAGCGATTCGGCGGATAAATTATGCGCTTCGTCCACCAGCAGAACCGGCGTGCGGCCCTCCTCGTCGCAGGCCATCAGAAATTCCCAGAATTTCAGCAGCCGCTGCGCTTTGCTCAGTCCCGCTACCGGCAGCCCGAAGCCGATCAGGATCAGCTCGAAAAACTCCGCGGGCGTCGTGTTGGTGCTGAACACCGAGCAGAACTGCACCTTTTCCGCCGGCACGGATTGGATCAGCTTGCGCAGCAGCGTGGTCTTCCCAGTGCCCACTTCGCCGGTCAACACGGCCGTCCCTCTGCGGCCCAATACCGTGAACATCAGGCCCGCCAGCGCTTCCCGGTGGGTGGGCGCAAGGAAGAGGAACTCCGGATCCGGAGTCATCGAGAACGGCGGTTTCAGAAGATGGAAGAATTCCTCGTACATGCTAAATCGTCCGCGTTTCGGTGGCGGCCACGATGGGCGTGATGCGCCCCAGGATGGCGACGTCGGGCGGCAGTTCCCATTCGCCCAACAGCACGTTGCGTTTCATTTCGCGCCCCCACGCCGCCGCGATGCCGATCAGCAAACTCAGCCCGCAACCCAGCGCCGCCCATGGCACGCGATCCGGCGAAAATGGTTTGGATGGCGGCTGCGCCGGATCGATCATGGTGAATCGTTCGCCTTGCTGGCGGCGCTCCAGATCGGTCGCCATGTCCGCCGCGATGCGTTTATCGAGCAGCGATTTGTAATTGGCTTTGGCGATCTCGTAGTCGCGCGAGAGAGCCGTCAACTGCTGCTCCCGCACGGGCAGCGTATCCATGCGGCTTTGCAGAGCCGCAATGCTGGCCAGAATCTCTTTCCGCCCGGCGGTGCGCAGATCCAGTTCGTGGCTGGCCAATCCCAATTCTGTGCGCAGGCTGGCGATGCGCTCGCGCTGCTGCAACAAATCCGGCACCACTGGATCGGTCGCGTTGATAGCCGGTCCCGCTGGAACCGCATCCGGACGCGCGGCCTTCTCGGCTTGCCGCGCCTGTGCCACCATCTTCTCCAGCCGCTCGACATCCGGATGCTCCTCGGTGTAGCGCAGGCGCAACGCATCCAGTTCCGCTTGCAATTGCGCGGCGGTCGGAGTGGAGCCAGGGTTGGCCGCGGCCGAAGGAGACGAGCCCCGCATCGCCGCCGAGCGCTCCAGCACCTTGGCGGTCGATTCGGCCATATTGAGCGAGGTAGAAAGCAGCGCTTTCGACCCCCCCGCGCGATCGATAGCGTCCTGATTGGCCTGCAACTCGATCTGTGCCCGCGACAGCGCCCCCGCCAGCGACGTCTCCTGTTCCGGCAATTCACCCTTATGTTTAAGCTTGTAATCTTCAACCTGTGCTTCAAGCACCATCAGGGTCTTCTTGGCTTGCTCCAACTGCTCTTCAATAAACGCGGATGTTCCCTCCGCGTGGTTCTCGCGCGTGCGCAGATTCTCCTCGATGAACAGGTTGCCGATCTGGTTGGCCACCTCCGCTGTGGTTACCGCATCGCGCCCCTGATAGGCGATGCGGAAGGCGCTGGTGCGCTCCTGTCCCCAGCCGTGCTCCAGCGTAACCTTGGTGTCGCTCCTCATCTGCTCGATGATTTCTTCCTGCGGCAGGCTCCGTCTTTCGCGCTGATAAAGATGGTAACTGTCGATGATCCTTTGCAGCCGGCTGCTGGCCAGAATCTCCTGCGTAATGGTAGCCAGGCGGTCCTGCACGTCGGCGTTCACCGTGGAAGCCACGTACCGCTCCGGCACCTTCTGGCCATCCACCAGGATCACGGCTTCCGCGCGGTAGGTCGGCGGGATCATGTACACCGCGGCGCCCGCAAGCAATGTCAGAAAAGCCCACACCAAACCGATTAACGCCCGCGATTTCCATAGCATGCGCGCCAGCGACAACGGCGACAATTCGGGATGTGCCGATGAAATAGGGATGGGCGGAAACATGGGTCCTCAGCAGTCTGCACGGCTTCGGCCAAACAGGGATCCACTGCGCACACCGCGTTTGTAACCGGATTTACAACCGCCGGCGCCAAGGCCACCGCGGTGCGAGGGCGAATCTTGGGAATTAATCCAAAATCTTCGGACTACCGTGCCATCCGTCGGCGACCCATCAAGCCAATGCCGAGCAACGCCGCGCCCAAAAGCGTCAGGCTAAGCGATCCAGTTTCGGGCGTGACTCCACAGGGCTGAAACGCCGTTACCGAGGCCACGCTGCTATCGATGATCTGCAAATCGCCAATCATGAAATTCGTGGCGTTAGTTTGGATCTCCAGCACCATGGTCTCCTGTCCGGGCGCCACGCCGGTCGGCTCGTTGAAGTTGAAGCCGATGGTTGCGCCGTTACTGCTGCGGTCCACCGTGGATGGGACCACGCCGCCCGAGACACTGCCGGTTCCCGTAGAGTAGCCGACGTCGGTCCGGAAGCTGCCGAACGACGCCACAGTAATGCGTTCAATGTCGTCGATCGACGTGCTACTGCTGCTCACCGTGTAGAAGAAATCCAGGCAGCCGGCGCAGAAAACGTTATCGGGGTCGGAGTACACCGAGGAAACATAGCTCCCCGACATCGTCGTCTTGCCCAGAGCGTTCGTTGCAGTCCAAGTCTGTGAGCCGGTGGTGGCCACAAAGGGACCGCTGGCATTGGTTGTGAAATCGGACGGCGCTACTGGCGGCGATCCGCCCGGCGACAAAATCGTGGCCTGCGCCAATGTGCCGGTGAACAGCACGGCGAGTACAGACCATCCACGTAGTTTCATTGAAACGCTTCCTTTCGTCGGCTTACTATGCGAGCCGGTATAAGCAACTCAGATGCCAAGCGCCGGATTCAAAGAGATGTGCAACTTGGGAACAAGCCGCAGCCACCGATCATTGTCCATTCGCTCGATTTTTAGGAATGCGGGAAAAAATGTGGGGCGGCCACTCTGGCATAATCGGAATGGATGTCCGAGTCACCCCTGCTGGGAATGGAACTGGCCGAACTTCGCGAAGCTCTAGGACCCGGCCAGCCGCCCTTCCGCGCCAAACAAATCTATACCGCGTTGTATCGGCGCAGAGTCGACGATCTGGTCCAGGTTTCCACGCTGCCCGCCGGCCTGCGCCAGGAATTGAGCGGATCGCGCCGCGTGGGCCTGCCCGAGATTGCACAGCGTTATGAATCGGTGGATGGCACGCGCCGTTACCTGCTGCGCCTCGACGATGGCCGCACCGTCGAAACCGTCCTCATGCCCGAGGAAGGCCGCGACACCGTCTGCATCTCGAGCCAGGTCGGCTGTCCGGTGGATTGCAAGTTCTGCATGACCGCCCTGATGGGTCTCGAACGCAATCTCACCGCGGGCGAGATTGTGGGGCAGGTGCTGCTGGTGGCGCGCGACAACGGCCTGCTGGAAGACCGCACGCGCCTCAACATCGTAATGATGGGCCAAGGCGAGCCGCTGCTGAATCTGCCGAATGTGGTGAAAGCCACGCGCCTGTTGACGGATCCCGAAGGCATCGGAATCCCGCCGCGGCGCATCACGGTTTCGACTGCCGGCATCACTCCCAAGATCGAAGAACTGGGGCGTGAGCCGGTGCGCCCGCGGCTTTCGGTTTCCCTGAACGCCTCCACCGAAGAGATGCGCCGGCAGTTGATGCCCATCACGCGCAAGTATCATTTGCAGGATTTACTGGCGGCCTGCAAAGCCTATCCCCTACGCCCGTGGGAGAAGCTGACGTTCGAGTATGTGCTGCTGAAAGGCGTGAACGACAGCGACGCCGACGCGCGGCGCGTGGTGAAGCTGCTGGCGAATTTGAATGCGAAGGTGAACCTGATCGCGCTGAATCCGGGTCCTGGCATTCCCTTCGAGACGCCCGGCGCTGAGCGCGTGGCAAGCTTTCAGGCGATCGTGCGCCGGTCGATGGGTTGCTTCATCCGCAAGCCGCGGGGGCTCGACATCTTCGCCGCGTGCGGGCAACTGAAGCGTAATGGTTAGGTGGGACAGGCCTCCCGGCCTGTCTATGCTTTATGCGCCGAACCCCGTACGTCCCGGCGGATCCACCAACGCGTTCAGCTTCTCCGAACTGGTGATCCGCATATTCGCCGTATCCCACTCGATGCGCTCGCCCGGAAAATGCTGCGCGATACATCCCAACAGAAACGCCTCGGTCACCGGACTCTGGATCTCGAAATTCGCCAGCGGCGAGGGTGCGCCGCCTTTGCATGCCGCCACCCACTGGTCGATAGCCACGTCGCGCGGACGTTCTCCACGCGGCTGCCGCGCCGGCGGCTGATACTTCGCCGACTCTGGATACACGCGCGGATTATTGCCGTTGAATCCCGCCACGATAAACCCTTTATCGCCGACGTACATAATGCCTTCGTTATCCTCACCGGCCTCGAAATAGTGCTGGTCCTCCATGCGCAAGCCGCCCGGCCGCGGGGGACGCAGCCCACCGTCGTACCACGACAAGCGCAGCGCGGGCCGTCCATTTGCCGCCGGATAATCCACGTGCACGATGGAGGCTTTCGGGTAGCTCTCTTTAAACGACTCGCTCGAACACGCCTCCACGCCCACCGGCGGCGTCAATCCCAGAATCTTCGACACGCCCGCGAAACTGTAGCAGCCCATATCGCCAAACGATCCGCAGCCGAAATCGTACCAGCCGCGCCAGACAAACGGCAGATAGGCGTGATTGAACGGACGCTCGGGCGCGGGGCCCAGCCACAGATTCCAATCGAGGCCGTCGGGAACCGGCTGCGCCTCCGTGGGCCGTGCGATGCCCTGCGGCCAGAAGGGCCGGCTGGACCAGTTGTGCACTTCGCGCACGGGCCCGATGGCGCCATCCGCGATCCATTCCGCGATGAGCTTGGTAGCATCGCTCGATGGATTGTTGACCGGCAGCGACGTGGCCACCTGCATCTCGCGCGCGGTGGCCGCCATGCGCCGCGCATCTCCGATAGTATGCGTCATGGGCTTTTGACACAACACGTGCTTGTGCCGCTTCATGGCCGCCAGCGAAATAGGCGCGTGCCAATGATCCGGCGTAGCCACGTAGACGGCGTCCACATCTTTTTCCTTTTCGAGCAGCTCGCGGTAATCGATGTAAGCCGCGCAGCCCTTATACGCACCCGAGGCGGAGCCATTGCGCGCGCCGTAGTACGCTTCGATGAGCCGCTTGGCCGGCTCGCGTCCACCCATGCCCAGGCTGGTGCGGAACTCCTCGGTCATTTGCACCGAGCCGGGCGATGCCAGATCCTCGCCCCAGTATTCGTAGCCCGCGCCCAGCAGGCGCCGCGCCATCTTCAGCAGGTCGTTGTCGCCATACTCCACGTAATCTTTGGAGAAGCGGTTGCAATCGCACACCGCCACCACCTGCACGTCGGGACGCGCCAGCAGTTCCATGGTGACGGCCTGTCCCTGCCTGCCCAGCCCGATGCTGGCGAGCGAAATGCGATCGCTCGGCGGCACGAACGGCGCGCCCAGCACGTGCCTCGGCACGATCATGAAGGTAGCCGCCGCGGCCCCTGCAAATGCGCGGCGCGAAAGCTGACGATCTCCCGGTTGATCCATGATGTCTCCTTGGTGGCTTGCGCCACGAGGATCATTATAGTGCCGCGCGGCAGGTGTGGGGCGGTGCTCGTGCGAAATCCATGCGGCTGTTACCGAGCCGCAGTTGTTACCGAGCGCGACCGTTACCGAGCCGCGGCCGTTACCGAGCCGCGACCGTCAGGGAGCGGTTCTTCGAAAACTGTTGAGCACCGGGCGCGGCCGGCGATTGGCGGTACGCGGATCGGCATGGCGATTTTTGGATACAATAGAGGACGGCCTTCCATGTGCGCCCGTAGCTCAGCTGGATAGAGCGTTTGCCTCCGGAGCAAAAGGTCGGTGGTTCGAATCCACTCGGGCGTACCAACAAAATCAATTACTTACGACCGCCCTGCGGCGGAATCTGGGTGTCTAACGAGCGAAAGTGGGTGGGTAATTGGTTGGGCTGCTTCCGGAGTGAGTGTGGGATGCAGCTGAATCTTTGGTCTGTTCCCGCGTGCCTCGAACGCCTGATCTTCTGATCGTTGGCCAGAAGATCCGCCACCGATGGAAGTGACTACGGAGAGAAGCGAATCACCGGTGTGTCAAGAACTTTATTTCGACTTTATCAAGGGAGCGCGACAGGGCCTCCGCAGATCTCTTGCCAGCATCAAGGCGGCAAGTACGGTAAGCTGGGAGTCAGATCAGAGCGACCAGGACATGCCTAATCTGCCGGCTAGCGAGTATCTGGAGATCCGCGACGGTAAAGTCTGCGTAGCCGGCACGCGAATCGGCCTCGACGTCCTGGTTTACGACTTCCGGCGGGGCGAAACGCCAGAAGGGATTCTCCAGGCGTATCCCTCCATTGGCTCTCTGGCCAAGGTGTACGGCGCTATCACCTTCGTTTTGGAACATCCACAAGCCATCGAGTCATATCTGCAGGAACAGGAGGCTCTGTGGAACAAATTCCGCGAGGAGCATCCCATTCCGGATGAGATGCTGGAGCGCCTCCGCCGCACAAGGGAAGAACTCTCACGGCGATCCGCGTGAGAATCCGCTTTCAGTCGGACGCCGATTTGAATCCTGCTGTTGGACGAGGCTTGGTCAGGCGAGAGCCAGCAATTGATTGGCGGCCGGCCCAGACCAGAAGTTCATCCCGGACGCAACTCCAGATCCCGGGGCCTCCAGTTGGCTGCCGACGACGGAAGGGTGCTCGTATCGCGGGATGCCAAAACAATGCCGCACCACTTCGCCGCGTTTGTTGCAAGTCGTTCGTCGCCGGGCGTGATCCTCATCCCGGCGAGCGTCACGATCGGCGGGGCGATCGAAGAGTTGCTCATGATGTGGCGATCCTGGTCCGCTGAGGACATCGAAAACCAGATCTGGTGGCTGCCAGGCTGATTTAGTTGCTCCTATCGGGGAACGGTGGATGATTCCGGCAGACTCTACGATAGCCGTCCCGCATTGGGACACGAAGAATGGCCGGTTTGGTCGAACCAGCGGCTTACCATTTTCAGTTACACCAGAACCGTGAGCAGTTCGGCCTGGACGTGTTGTAGTGACACGGATTCGACCTTCGCTAACGCTAACCCGGATGGACGGACGGCGAAGGGCCTAAGCAGGCCGGCCAAACGCGCCGATTCGCGCTGAGATCGCCTGCGTGGGAACTCGCGTCAGGAATTACTGGGCCCGAAGTGCCGCTATTGGGACCGGATGCCGTCATATCCTTGCCATCCGGATTCGCGTCGGAGATTTCAGACCGAATACTTCATCATTGCCAAAATGACCGGCCCGTGAACCAATCCCAGCCCGCGTCGCTCACCACACCAGCGCGGGTTTTCATGCCGTCTGCCCGCGTACTGCGACGCCGCTCGCAGCGATGACCGCGCCCGGCAGGCCTGGCGCCGGCCGTGTGTGAGCTGTAGGCCGCGTCTTACACGCCGCCCCCGCCAGCGTTCCCGTACCGGCGCTCCACAGTAGGCCGCCGGCTTCCGCGTCTTCACCGGGAGCGCAGGCCGAGATAGCACATCGCCGGCGAGTTGGCGGGATTTTCGTCCGTCTGGGGCGTTAGGGCGCATAAGCGTCGCTTGGCCCGTATGCTGGCAGGTGCGGGGTAATTTCTCCGAATTTTTCTCGCAGGGCAGTGGGACGTTAGCGTTCGGCCGGTATAAAAGATCACAACGCCGTCCACAAAAGCCGATCTTGGTTTTCCTGTTTCGTTAGGGCTGCGCCGGGTAAGCGAAGTAAGCGAAGGACGCGCCGAGACGTCGGCCGTATCGAGGTGTATACTAGAGCCAACCCAGAAAACCTGACTAGAGCCGATGGCAGTCAACCGCAAGCGGCGTCTAGCCCAATGACGCTAATGCGGCAGGTAACCGCCGCGACTGGGGTCACGCGTCGTGAGGCACCAAGCGGAAGGCTTGTACGCTGCTGTGGAGGGTTCATGAAAAAGCTGCGGATCGGGATTATCGACATCGTCTCCAGGGGTCCTACGCGGGCTTTGTACGCAAGAGTAATGAACGCCAGCCTCGCCAGTATCATGCCCCAAGTCATTGGGGTCTGGTGCAAAGAGGAGGGACATGAGGTTACTTTCGTTTGTTACACCGGCTTTGAAGATCTGCTGACGGAGTTGCCGGCTAACGTCGACGTGGTCTTCATCGGCGCGTTCACCGAAGCCGCGCACACGGCGTACGCCCTAAGTAATCTCTTTCGCGGGAGAGGGTCGATCACCGTGATCGGGGGGCCGCACGCCCGCTGTTACCCCGAAGACGCCGCGCGCTATTTCGACTATGTGCTGGGTTTCACGGATAAAGCTACGATTCGTGACGTCTTGCGGGACCGCTCGCAACACCGGCCGGCGGGCGTCCACCTGGCAGCCTCCCAGCAGCCCACAACCATCCCCGGGGTACGCGAACGTTGGCAGTTTATCGACCCGACGCTCAGGAAAGCGCCCCTCCTCAAGATGGTTCCCATGCTCGGCAGCCTGGGGTGCCCGTACACATGCGCCTTTTGTATCGATTCCACGGTGCCCTATCAACCCATGGACTTCGAGGTACTCCGCGAGGATCTCCGGTTCCTGCTGACCAAGTTCAAACGGCCCCTGGTAGCCTGGCACGATCCCAATTTTGGAGTCCGCTTCGACGACTACATGGACATGATCGAGGGCGCGGTCCCTTCCGGCAGCATCGACTTCGTCGCCGAAAGCAGTCTGTCCCTGCTTTCCGAACCGCATCTCAAGAGGCTGAAACGCAATTCGTTCAAAGGCGTCCTTCCCGGCATTGAATCCTGGTTCGCCCTGGGCGACAAATCGAAGACCGGCGCGTTGGTCGGTATGGCCAAAGTTCGCCAGGTGTCCGAACACGTCAATCTGATCCTGCAGTACATACCCTACATCCAGACCAACTTCGTGCTTGGACTCGATACGGACGAAGGGCCCGATCCCTTTGAACTCACCAAGCGATTCCTGAACATGACCCCGGGCGCCTTCCCAGCCTATTCGCTGCTCTCCGCATTCGGCCGGGCCGCGCCGCTCAATCTGGATTACCAGCGATCCAACCGCGTGCTGCCCTTCCCATTCCACTTCCTCAACAATAACGGCGCCATGAACGTCAAGCCGGCACACTATTCCTGGCAGACCTTCTATGATCAGACCATCGACCTGACCCGGTATTCCTTCTCCACGCGCGCTATCTTTCGCCGCTTCCTGGCGACGCAAGGGGTGACTGCGCGTTGGATGAACCTGGTGCGCGCGGTTTCGACGGAGGGCTTCGGGAGGGCCAGGTACTACCGGGAGATTCGCCATCGCCTGGACACCGACCCGCAATTCCCGCCCTATTTCGAGCAAGAGAGCAGCGTGCTTCCCCAGTTCTACAAAAACATAGTGCGTCAGGATCTCGGCCCGCTGATGAAGTGGCTTCCCGAGGGAGCTCTCTATCACGATCCCAACGCCTACTTGAAGTCCGAGCGCTCGAAGGATGTGATAGCCCTCGTCTGACGCGCTGGCGTGCACCGGGCGCCTGCGAGCAGCCTGCTAACTAACAGGCTAAAGAACAGGCTGAACCAAATTTGGGGCGTAACTTTTTGACCGATTGATAATATGGATATTGGCAGGCGATTCCACCGAGCGATACGCAATCCTCTGCGCATCGATCTCGGGGCTACCCGCAGGTCGCCGGCCGGCCGCGGAGCTCCAAATGGCCCGTTTCTGGCGCATGAAGGCCCTGTCTTAGACATCGTCTCGTCGCCGTGTACATCGGCGGGTGCCGTAACCCGGCCGCCAGGCATCAGGCGCGCGAAGCCGCCATGCTGCTGGGCTGGATGTGTCGGAGTGGATGGGGCACGGCGCGTCGGTGCGGGCGGCTTGTTATGCGCGTCCACGGCTCGAACACGTCCGCCGCCAGACTGCATTCCAGGCTCCTTTCAGCATTGGCCACCTGCGTCGGCGAAGTTATGCATGGCATCCGCCAAGTGCGCCAAGCTCCCCGCCAGAAGACCACCAATCAATTCCACCAGCGTGATGGCGATGTTCAGCGCTGCGCTAAGCCATAGCCGCCGATTCAGACTGCTGGTTTCGCATGTATGGGAACCGCATCTCATCACTGCGCTCGATTTACGAACCGGTAGGTGCGGGGACCCCAAACCGGCCGTCCGCCAGTCGAGATCCCGAGTTGGACTCGTCAAACCAACCCGCCCTGCTGGCTGGGTAAGAATCAAACTCCGGGACGTAGGGTTTGACGTCCAGCAGCGGCGTGCCGTCGATCACATCCACATCCGCCACTTCAAGAACACCTTCCTCAATCCCGATGAGCCGGACCGCCGGGATTCCGATGGGAGTAGGAACCTCGGCTCGACGCGGACTTTGCCTCGCGCTCCGTTGGCCCGTGAAGGTTGAATCGGCGTGCCCGCCGGTTCTCGAAACGGCGGCTCGATCACGCCTGTCGGCTGGATCCTCAGTTCAATGGACATAGGTTGACATCGTCAGTGCCTTTTCGAATGGTCGCGGCGTTCCTGCCACCCCAGCTTGACACTGAACTATCATTATTTTACTATAAGTGTTAGTTACATCTATCAAATAAAACTCGAAGATGTTTGATCGAAAGGAAAACAATCAAATGCGAATTGCCATTCCCGTTGCCGGCGGGCGCCTTGCGCAGCACTTCGGCCACGCGGAGAAGTTCGTCCTTGTGGATGTCGATCCGATTACGAAAGAAACGACAGCATCAACCGAAGTGACCGCTCCGGAACACCAGCCCGGGCTCTTGCCCCCCTGGCTTAAGGAACGAGGTGTCAACCTCGTAATTGCCCGAGGCATGGGCTCGCGGGCACACTCGCTGTTTCAAGCAGCATCGATTGAGGTTCTCACGGGCGCGCCCACCGAAACAGCGGCGTCTCTGGTGCGGCAGTATCTGGATGGCAAACTGGTGACCGGAGAGAACGCCTGTGACCACTCGGCGCACGCGTGCTAAGATCGCTCGCGGAATGAAGCGACGGAGCGGTCAATATCCCGCTCAGCAAGTTGCGGGCAAGATTAGAAGAGCTACCGCGCCACCGGGAGATCTGGGTCACTGCCGGGCTGGCCACCGTTCCTACTACGCCTGCCGTTTCCTGAGTCAACATGGACTCCGAGCGCGCAATCTCCCCGGCGGTTATCACACCTATCGAGCCTGCTACCCGGAGGAGCGGAGGCAGCTCTGCACGAGTTGAAGTCATACCACAGCAGGCCGCCGTCGAGGGATCACGAACTGAGGGATTGTCCGCTTCTCGAAAGGAAGAGACATGGGGAAGGCTCAAGTAACACCCGAAAATGCCGCTGAAATCGCCAGTCGCGTCTTGCGGCTCTACACGGGAGCGATCTCCGACATCCTGGACAAGAACGGATACCGGAACCAAGTTTTGCCCTACTTTATAACGCCGTTCACGACCGCGAACCGCGTGGCCGGCATGGCATTCACCGGCCAAGGCTACCCGTGCGCCGACGTCACGCACGACGACACGCCGATGCGCCTAAAGATGCTGGAGAGCATTTCGCCGGGCACGGTGTCGGTATGGGCCGCTAGCGGCAGCATGGACTGCGCGCACTGGGGCGAAATGATGTCCACAGCCGTCCAGCAGCGCGGATCGCGCGGCGCCGTAATCGAGGGCGGCGTGCGCGACGTGGATTTTGTAAACGCCATGAACTACCCGGTTTTCGCGAAGTTCAAGTGTTCGGCCAGTTCTGTCGGCCGCTGGGACATCGTGGATTTCCAGCTCTCGATCAAGATCGGCAACACCGAAATCCATCCAGGCGATTTTGTGTTTGGCGATATAGACGGGGTGGTCGTCATCCCAAAGGACATGACCGTGGATGTGGTGGTGGCAGCCGAGGACAAGTTCGAGCGCGAACGCGGTATGCGCGAGGAGATGCGTCGGGGTGTGTCTGTCACCGACGCCTATGCGAAGTATGGCTCGCTGTAGCGCCGGAGCAGAATGATGGCGGTGCGAAGCTCTGCGCAACAGTTCAGAGAGGATGCTAGTTCCGAGAGGGAGTTCTGCATGCGTTTGCGTCAATATCTACTGACGGCGATTCCGCTATTGGGAGCCGTGCTGTTTGGTCAATCCAGCGGCCAGTAAAAGACCTCCGTCGACCACATGGAGCACCGCTTCGACAATGCGAGGCAGTGGGCCAAGCGCTTCGACGATCCTAGAGGGCGGCCAATCCTGGCCGCAGCCGCCTTTCAGGCGGCTAGCCGGCTGAAAGCCGGCTGCGGGCAGGATTGCCCGCCCCCCAATTAGCCCGGCTGCGTCTTCAAGGGAGCGCGCCGTCCAAAAACGATTGGACAAGGTGGTGGCAGTGCAGGCCGCGGACACTCCGAGTCTGCCTGAGGCGGGCCGCGAGGCATACTTTCGAAAGCTGGCAGAGTCCGGCCTCGAACGCGTTCCGCACGCATGTTTCCTCCGCATTCATACTGAGGATCAAAATCGATGTTGCCGGCGCCAGCCGCAGGATACGTCCAGCCGCCTTCAATGCCGTCCATCACGGGCATCGCGAGGTCCATGACGACGACCCGCGGCGCCAGTTGCCGGGCCAGTTCCACCGCTTCCGCACCGTTGCTCGCCTCGCCGATGACCGTGAGCTCGGGGTCGTCTTCGACTGATCGCTGCAAGCACTTTCGGAGAAACGCGTGGTCGTCGACGAGCAACACTGAGATGGCGCAATCCATGCTTGAATCGCCCTGCTAGATGTAAGATGCATCTATCGGGCTGCAATTGTCAAGTGTTGGAGTGGCCCGGCGGCACGGAGGGTTCTGCCCGGATCGCCCGGGAACTCGATGCGGCATCGTCAGGCGCAATAATAGCGTGGCCACGGCGCACGAAAGCACGGTTCTGATCAAGGCCATTCGCCACGCCGGATTTGCGGGCATTCTCCTGAGCGGCCCCTTTATCGCTCGGTCCGATCCTGATCCGTGCCTGAACGGAGTGCTGTATCCGGCGCTCGGCGATATTCCCCGGGCATTTCGGACGAAATTCCTGACGCGTAACGGAAGATACCCGGACTACACCGCGGCGCACGCCGATGATGCCGCTAATATATTGATCGCCGCGACCCTGACAGCCGGCCTGACTCGCCCACGCATCCGCGATGCCGTGCGGGCCCTCTCGCCGGTTCATGGCGTTCCGGGAGTGATCGAATGGGATGAACAGGGACAGAACCGCCGGGCGGTGCGGCCTCGGGTATACATGCGCTAATAGATGTATATCGCATCTATTCTGATTTGCTGCTACCATCAAGAAAGGAAAGAGCGTCAACACTTAGCCATCCTGGAGGCTCGCATGCCGCGAAGAAAAACCTGTGGCCACGGCCACGACTATCCGTGCACTTGCGCGATGGGCAATCTATACCGCTTCGTCGAACCCGTCGTTCTGCTCCTCTTGAAGCAAAAAGGCAGATCTTACGGCTATGACCTGGGGAACGACCTCCAAGCGCACGCACTCACCGACGCGGCGATCGAGCGCGCCGCGTTGTACCGCACGCTGCGGACTTTGGAGGTCAATGGCAACGTGGTGTCGGAGTGGGAAACGGATAAGAGCGGTCCGGCGCGCCGGGTTTACAAACTGACGCGCCAGGGAGAAAACCACTTGCAGGAATGGGCCGCCGTTCTGGATCACGTTTCGAAGTCAATGCGCCGCTTTGTTAAGGTGACACAAGGATTGGTCGGCGAAGGCCCGGCGGCGAGGAGAAAATCCGCGTGACGGTGCGGCCATGAGAGCCATCGACCCGTTTAATGTGGGCTTATGGCGGAACGAAAAGGCTGATGCCGGGAAGCCTCCCGCCACGGACTCGGGGACCATTCACGATGTGCCGAGCGAATAAATGGCTACCATAGGGGCCGGCCGCGCGCGTCTCGCAGGGCGAGTTGCTTGTCGCTACCCTGGATTTCGGCCGCAACGATAAGATCCCCTTCCATGCCGGCGACGGCCTCGCTCATCGATGCTAAGAAACTTGAAGTCGTCATCGACCGCGTGTTCCCATTCGCCGAGGCCAAAGAGGCGATGGCCTACCTGGAGACCGGTCACGCCAAAGGCAAGGTCGTCCTGGCGTTGGTTGATCCGGCACACCCGTCCAACTATTAGCATGATCGTTGATCTTCGTCGAGCTGCTGGTGAAATAGCCTACTGCTACCTCTCCCGCACACGATTTCAGGGCCTTGAATGCGCGCTTCCTTGCACTTTCAGCTCAAGTCCCGGCGGCCCGGCCTGACCATAATCATCGGAAATCATCGCATGGTTTCATCCTAGGTGTCGATTTCGATAGGAGCGGAAACCAACGGCTGCGGCCCGTGCAGCCCGGCGACTGGCGCCTGGTCGATCATCAGGTCGATGGATTCAATTGCGCCCGCAGTATCCTGCCTGCCCTGATCCTGGAACCGGCCGCGAAGGGCAGCGCTCTGTTGGCCTCAAGAACTTCGGAGCGGATTGCAACTTCGCATTTCGCGATGGCCTTATGCGCGACGCCGCTGCCCGACAACCTGGGCGATCTGCTGGTGACCGAAGCCGGCGGCACGGTCGAATGGTATCACGCGCACTTTCAGTTTGTAGCTCTCACGCTGAATTCGGACTGACTGACTCTTCGGTGGGACAGGCCATCGTTTTTTGTGGTCTGTCATTCCTTATCGAAAAATCGCCTTCGCAATTGTGGCATGCACCCCCACATTGCCATCCACAAGCTGCGTGATGCTCAGATCCGCGGCCACGCTGGTCAGCATATACGCATCGTCCCGCGTCAGATGCTTCTCCGTCACCAGGAAATCGATCATCTGTTCCACGGCTACGCGGGCGGCTTCGCGCAGGTCCGCATGCATCCCCATGGTGATGTAATGCGTGGGCGTCTCGCCGCGCGGCCACAGCAGGTGCAGATCCTTGCGCACTACGAATTGAAAGACGCCGGTCAACGAGGTTTCAAGCGCCGTGATATCCACTTCGCCGTTGCCCTGGCCGGCATGCCCGTCGCCCACCAGAAACAACGCGCCCGGAACATGCACCGGGATGAACAAAGTGGTGCCCGCCACGAACTCCTTGTTATCGATGTTACCGGCATGGAACCACGGCGGCGCGCTGCTGATGCGTCCCAGATTCTCCGGCGGCGCGACGCCCATGCTGCCGAAGAATGGATGCAGCGGAATCTCGATGGAAGGCGCGAATCGCGCGATCATTTTTTCGCGGTCGAGCGGCACGATCTTGGTGCGCGCGTACGGAAACTCGTCGGGCAGAAATCCGGCGCCCGGGCGGAACGTGTTATAAGCGTACGGAATCGCCAGGCGGATGGATTGAATGTGTACTTCGAGCGTATCGCCCGGTGCGACGCCTTCGATATAAATCGGCCCCGTCAGAATGTGGCCGCCCGGACCTTTGTCGGTGACTTCGCGATAGATGTCGCGCAAGGCAGGCTCGACGTCAGCGGCCAGGCACGCCGGCGGCCTCCAGGTGCGCGGGGCTATTGGTGATAAGCGTGCGGATCTCGACGGAATCGCCGGAGCGGATGCGCAACACCGGCGGCGTGGAGGCGGCATAATATCCCCACGCAACGGTCTTGGGAGTGGCGTCCAGCTTGTAATCGGCCGCGTGAGCCGCGGCGACTGGCAATACGGCCAGAATCGTAATCGAGAGTGCGCGCACGCGTTGCATCATGGCCCCTATCATAGAGCATGATGGAGCATGATGGAGCATGGTAGAGCATGGCCGAGAAATCTGTCACAATTTCGATCTGAGAGGTGTTGTCGTATTGTGAGCGCTGCAGAGGATGCCGTGGCGGTGCTGAAAGCCGCCGAAAACAACGCCGATCCGGAGGCGGTTTTTCGCGCCCATTACAAGCGCGTCGCGCGTATCATCGCGGGTGTCGTGCGCGACCATGCCCGCGCGGAGGAACTGGCCGTCGAAGTTTTCCTGAAGCTGTGGCGGCATCCGCCGGCGGCAGGCGATCGCGCGCCAGCGTGGCTACACCGCGCGGCCGTACGCGCCGGGCTGAACGAAATTCGCCGTCAGACGCGCCAAACCCGGTACGAGCGTCTCTTTGGATTCGGGCGCGCGGTGCCCACGCCCGAAGAGATCCTGGCCACGGCGCAAGAGGAAGAACGCGTGCGTCGCGTTTTGGCCGCGATCGCGAAGCGCCCCGCCGCTTTGCTCCTGTTGCGCAGCCAAGGCCTGAGCTACGGTGAAATCGCGTCGGCGCTGCGCCTGAATGCGGCTTCGGTGGGAACCCTGCTGCGGCGCGCACAACAAGCTTTCCGAAAGGAGTACATCAAGCGATATGGCGATCACTAGCGAGAACGAAATCGCGCAGTGGGTGGATGAGCGTCTGGCCACCCTCGGCAACGGCCATGGGGAACCGGATGTGGACGCGGCGCTTGAAAAACTGATGGCAAGGAGCAACACCCGCACTAGCGCCCGCCGCTGGATCTGGACCGCCAGCCTCACCGTGGCCGCCAGCCTCTGCCTGATTGCCATGCCCGCGCCGCGCGCGCTGGCAGAGCGCTGCTTGAGTTGCTCGGTGGCGCTATGGCAGACCCTGGCGGCCGCCGGACCGGGGCACGCCAACTTGATCCCCGCGGCGCAGCGCAAACCGGCGCCGGACTTTACTCTGAACGATGCGTCCGGCCGGCCCGTGCGCCTGTCCGATTTCAAGGGCAAGGTAGTCGTGCTCAACTTCTGGGCCACGTGGTGCCATGGATGCCAGACCGAAATCCCGTGGTTCATCGAGTTTCAACGGATCTACCGGAATCGCGATTTCGCGATGCTGGGCATATCTCGCGACGACGATGGCTGGAAAGCGGTGCGGCCTTATCTCGCGCGCAAACAATTGAATTACCCGGTGATGATCGGCACCGAAGCTATCGCCACACAGTACGGCGCGGAGCAATTACCAGTGACTCTGCTGATCGATAAATCCGGCCACATCGCCGCCAGACATGAAGGCGTGGTACGGAAGAGCGATTGCCAGGCCGAAATCGAAGCGCTATTGTAAGTGGTATGGCGGAGGCGGCGAGTCACGGGATTGTAACGATTCCCAGCCACATGGACGTGGATTCCACGGTGGCAAAACTGAAGACGATCCTGGACACCAATGGCGTGAAAATCTTTGCCATTGTGGACCACAGCGGCGAAGCCGAGAAGGCCGGCCTGGCGATGCGCAACACCAAGCTGGTGATCTTCGGCAACCCCAAAGGAGGCACGCCACTTATGCTGGCCGCTCCCACCGTGGCGCTGGACCTCCCCTTGAAGATCCTGGTGTGGGAAGATTCCGCCGGAAAAGTCTGGGTCACTTACAACAGCGTGGAATTCCTGCGCGAGCGGCATAACCTGCCGCCGGAACTTACCGCTAACATCGCGGTCGTCGATAAGGTCGCGGCGAAGGCGTCGGAATAACCCGGCTTACCAACCCACCGGCTGACCCTTATTCTGTTCGTCCAACCAAGCCTGCAACGGCGCGAAGTAATCGCGGATGGCGGTGGCATCCATTTGCGATTCGCCGGTAAGCTTCGCCAACGCTTCCGGCCATGGACGGCTCAGTCCCATCTCCAGCATGGCGTTAAACCGGCGGCCGGCTTCCTGGTTGCCATAGATGGAACAGCGGTGCAGCGGCTCATGACAACCGGCGATGCGCGCCAGCGCCCGATGAAACTGGAATTGCAGAATATCGGCCAGGAAATAGCGCATGTAAGGTACGTTGGCGGGGACGTGATACTTCGCGCCCGGATCGAAATCTGCCTCCGTGCGCGCCACGGGCGGCGCCACGCCTTCGTATTTCAGCCGCAAATCCCACCACGCCTGATTGTATTTATCCGGCGGAATTTCACCCGAAAACACCTTCCAGCGCCACTGGTCGATGACTAATCCGAACGGCAGAAACGCCACCTTTTCGAGCGCCTTTCGCAGCAGCAGCCCGATGTCTTTCGATGCGTCCGGCGCCTTTTCGAGTAGCCCAATCTTCACCAGATAATGCGGAGTCACTGAAAGCGCCATGGTATCGCCGACCGCCTCATGGAATCCGTCGTTGGCGCTATCGCGATACAGGAACGGCTGTTTATCGTAAGCCCGCTGATAGAAGTTATGGCCTAGCTCGTGATGGATGGTGAGGAAATCCTCGGCTGTAATGTCAATACACATCTTCAGCCGCACATCATCCACTAAGTCGATATCCCAGGCGCTGGCATGGCAGACCACATCGCGGTCGTGCGGTTTCAGGAACAGCGACCGTTCCCAAAAAGTCTCCGGCAGCGGCGCGAATCCGAGCGACGTAAAAAAGTGCTCGCCATAATGCACCATCTGCTTATAATCCGTCTGGCGGCTCTGTAGAATCTGTGTAAGATCGAATCCCGGGTCGGCATCTTTCGGCGCGGCGATCGGATAGATGTTATCCCACGTTTGTGCCCACATGTTACCGAGTAAGTGGGCGGGAATCGGACCGTTCGCCGGCACCACATCGCCGTACTGTTCGCGCAGCTTCGTGCGGATGTAGGCGTGCAGCGAAAGATACAGCGGCCGCACCTGCGCCCACAACCGGTCCAGTTCTTTTGCGAAATCGTTGGGCGGCATGTCGTACTTGGCGCGCCACATGGCGCCATCGTCGGCGAATCCCAGTTCGCGCGCGCCTTTGTTGGCCAGCGCCACGTAACGCGCGTAATCCGCACGCATGGGCCGCGCGATGGCGTGCCATCCGACCCAGGCGTCCAGCAGTTCGGCGGGATTGCGGCTGGTGGCCATCACGCGGGTAAGATCTTCGAGGTCGAGACAGGCGGCCTTGCCCTGCGGACAGTACTTGCCCTTGCCGTAAGTGCCTTCCAGGGCGGCGGCGATGCGCGTCAATTCGTCGCTCTCCCGCGGATCGGCGGGCGTAGCCAGCGTCAGCGACAGCCTGAGCAACTTGATTTTGCGTGCGACATCGTAAGGGAGCTGCAACGAATCGAATCGCGTGGATTCCTTCGCCAGCTTGATCGTGGCGTTGATCAGGCGCTCGTCGGCTTTGGCGGCCAGCGCTTCCGTGTCGTCGGTGATGTAGGTGGATTTCACCCAATCGGCGCGGTTATCTTCCACGGCCAGCGTGAGCAGTTTGGCCTCGGCATCTTCGATGAACTGTTGCGCTTCGCGCACCGTGGGTTGCGCGGCGGCGGCCACGGCTGCGGCGGCCAGAAACGCGAAAGAGAGTTTCATATACCGTGCACCATTGTAAACTGGCTGCATGGCGTTCAAAACGATCCTTTCACTCGCGGCCCTGGCTGCCGCTTCCATGACGATTCCGTCCGCACGCGCGCAGGAGCACGGGCGCGTCTTCGAACTGCGCACCTACACGTGCTATGAAGGCAAGCTGCCGGATCTGCTGGCGCGCTTCCGCGATCACACCATGAAGATTTTTGAGAAGCACGGCATCACCAGCATTGCGTATTGGGTGCCGCAGGACGCGCCCTTGTCGCAGAACACCCTGATCTACGTGGTGGCGCATCCCAGCCGCGAAGCCGCCAAGAAGAATTGGCAGGAGTTCGGTAACGATCCGGAATGGCAGAAGGTGCAGAAGGATTCGGAGGCTAACGGCAAGATCGTGAGTAAGGTGGTGTCGGTGTTTATGGACCCGGCGGATTTTTCGCCGATGAAGTGAGACGGACAGACCACAAAAGACGATGGTCTGTCCCACATGTGTCCGGTTAAAAGTTGAATAGATTCAATTGGTTAGGGTCGGTCGGTAGCTCCGGCCGCGAGTTAGGTGTCTCAAACACCTGTAAAATAGGTTAGAAAGTGGCGCTGGACGAACTTGAAGTGCCGGCGCTGTTTACTAACTGCACCGAGACGGATGCGATTGCGCTGGCGCTTCCATTGGTCACCGTGAACGGGAGCGTCAGCACAAACTGGCCGCCATATTGGTCCGAAGCACTGCCTCCGAACCAAGCGGTGGCCACGCTACTAAGCGAGACCGTCAGGCTGGTGGTTTGCAAGGTCTGTCCCGAGGCCGGGGTAAATTGCAAGACAGCCTGCGAGAGATCGCGTGTGTTCGAATATCCGATAATAACCACGGAGAAGCCGGACGAATTAGTTGAAGCGGTGACCGCGCTAATTACTGGCGTTGCGGGCGCGATTGTGATCGATTGCGTCAGTGTGGCGGGCACAGCCAGACCTGCTCCGCCCGCCTGCCAGGTCACTGTGAACGAGATGGTTCCTGCCACCGTGCCACTCTGCAGCGAGAAAGAAATCGGGGCCATACTATTAGCCGGTATGGTGAAACTAGCTGACGTTCCACCGCTCGAGAACTGGATCGCGGGATCGTTCGCGGGTGATGCCAGCGATGTGTCCGGTTGAAATGCTACTGTCACTTGTCCGGTGATGGCTTGCGGATATGCCGCGCCCAGCGCCAGGCTGAAACTAACTTGCTGACCTGATGACGCCGTCGCCGCCAAACCCGTATAGCTGGCCGATATCACGGTCAGCGTAAGTGCTTGCGATGCGGTTGCGCTGGTGCTGTCGGTCACTTGAACCGTAATACTGGAGGCGCCCGCGCCGCCCGGCGTTCCGCTAATCGTCCCGCTCGAGGCGTCGAGTGAAAGCCCAGTCGGCAACGTGCCTTGCGTAACCACCCACGTATACGGCGCGGTTCCCTGCGCCGAAAGTGTTTGCGAATAAGCCGTCCCCACCGCGGCGGCGGGCAATGTAGTTGTAGTAATAACCAGGCCCGCAATCGTAATGGTGAACTGCTGCGTGGCTTTGGTTGACGCGCTATCCGTCACCTGAATCGTAAACGTGTAAGAGCCGAGCGTGTTCGGCGTACCGCTAATGACGTTGGCGCTAAGCGTAATACCCGGCGGCAGCGAACCAACACTGACGGCGAAGGTGTAAGGCGGTGACCCTCCGGAAGCTGTAAGCGCCTGGCTGTAAGATGTTCCCAGCTTTCCGTTCGGCAGTGAAGTGGTGGTGATCGTGAGTCCGCTAACTACAATCAATGTGAACTGCAGGCTGGCAGTCGCCGAAGCGCTGTCGGTGACCGTGACTGTAAATTGGAACGTGCCGGTGGCATTGGGCGACCCTGTAATCGCACCCGTGGTACTTAGCGTGAGTCCGCCGGGCAGCGCGCCCGCGGTCTCGGCCCAGCTATACGGCGCATTCCCTCCGGCCGCCGCGAACGTTTGCGAATAACTGGCATTCAGCGTGGCGTTGGGCAGCGCCGCCGCCGTAGTAATCGCCAAGCCGGTGGCAACCACGATAGTCAGTTGCTTGGTCTGAGTGGCTCCGGTGGAATCGGTAAGCAATACGGTGAATTTGAACGTGCCCGCGGCGTTGGCCGTACCGGTGATCGATCCGCTGGCCGATAGCGAGAGACCTCCCGGCAGAGATCCCGACATCAGCGACCACGTATATGGCGGGGTTCCACCGGTTGCCGCGAGCGATTGCGAATAAGCACCGCCCACGGTCCCGCCAGCCAACGCCGTCGTCGTGATCACCAATGCCGGCGCCACAGTCAAGGATGCCTGTGCGGAGGCCTGGTGTCCCGCGCCGTCGGTGACCTGCACGGTGAAATTGAAAGTTCCGGCGCCCGTGGGTTCGCCAGATAAACTGCCGTTGCCGTGCATGGATACGCCGGGCGGTGGTGTGCCGGATACAGTCGTCCAGGTGTAGGGCAACGTGCCCCCCGAAGCCTGGAATAAATAAGAGTAAGTCACGTTTACAGTGCCGCCCGGCAAAGTGGCAGGCGAGGTGATGGTCAGCCCCACCGCGATGACGAGGGTGAACTGCCGGCTGGCAGTCGCGCCGAGAGAGTCCGTAACAGTTGCCGTGAACGTGAATGTTCCCGACACACTGGGCGTGCCGGCGAGCAGACCGGCGGTAGTGAGACTCAGGCCTGTGGGCAAGGATCCGGCCGTGACCATCCACGAGTAGGGAGCCAATCCCGCGGTGGCCTGTAAGTTTTCTGAGTAACTAGAATTTAGCGATCCCGCGCTCAGGTTGCCCGGAGTAGAGATCGCTACCGGGCCTTCGATAGTAAGGGCAAACGGCTCGCTGGCAGTCGACTTATTTGAATCCACCGCCTGTACCGTGAAATTATAGGTTCCAGCGGTATTCGGGGTACCCGTCAGCGATCCGGACGGTGACAGCGTCAATCCCGGCGGAAGCGTGCCGCTAATCTTCGACCAGGTATAAGTGCCCGATCCGCCGGCCGCCGTGAAAGTCTCGGTGTAGGCCAGGTTAATTTCTCCGGTGGGCAGAGGCGACGAAGTCGAAATCGACACGCCCGATACGATAGTGAGCGCGAACGCTTTGCTGGCGGTGACCCCGGTGGCGTCCGTCAGCAGGACCGTAAAGTTGGAGGTGCCCGCCGTGGAGGGCTTACCGGTAATCGCGCCGCTGGTCGCTCCTAACGTTAATCCGCCGGGGAGAGTACCGCTCGAGACCGTCCAATTAAAGGGGGACGTACCACCTGAGGCGGATAATGTCTCGGAGTAACTTACTCCTACCGTGCCGCCGGGCAAGGGCGAGCTTGTATTGATCGACGGCGCAGCCACAATGCTCAGCATCACCGTCTTACTCACCGACGTACCGGTCTGATCGGTTACAGTAACTTGGAAACCAGTCGCGGGCGCGGTGGCCGCGGGAGTGCCGGTGATCGCTCCGTTGGCGGCTAGCGATAGGGGCGCGAGCGGAGCGGGCAGAGTTCCCACCGGCGACCAGGTGTAAGGCTGCACGCCGCCCGTTGCCGCAAGAGACTGGTTGTAGGCCACGCTCACAGTCGCGTTAGGTAGGGTGGAACTGGTGATTGAGAGACCGGCGGAAATAGTGATGGCGAACTGCTTGCTGGTGCTGTAAGACAGGCTGTCGGTCATCTGCACCGTGAAAGTATAAGGTCCGGCGGTGGATGGTGTACCACTGATGACGCCATTCGAAGACACGGTGCTGAGCGACAAACCTGGCGGCAGTGTGTTTCCGGTAGCCAACGCCCAGGTATAAGGAGCCACGCCGCCGGAGCCCGTCAGAGACTGATTATAAGGTGCATTCACGGCGCCGCCGGCCAGGGGCGAACTGGTGTTGATCTGGAGTGGCTGGTTCACGGTGAACGAGAATTTACCGCTGGAAACGCCGCCGGCTCCATCGGTTACCATGGCAGTGAAATTCACCGTGCCCGGCGATGGAGGAATGCCTTGCAGCACGCCGGCGGCGGTCAAGGTGAGACCGGTGGGCAGCGGAGTGGACGGCGAAACCGCCCAACCAAACGGAGCCACACCTGTGCCCTGCATTACGGCGAATTGCTGGGAATACTGGCTGCCTGCGTCCGCGGCCGGCAAGGGCGACGTGGTAGCAATCGCCACGAGCGGCACGATCGTTCCGGTGAATGTCACACTCTGCTTGAGAGCGGGACTGCTCACATCTGTAACCATCACTTTATACTGGTAGGCGCCTGGTGCGGACGGCGTATAAGTGATCGTTCCCGCGGTTGACGAAATGGTAAGTCCCGGCGGCGGCGTACCCTGTGGGGCTATGGACCAACTGTAAGGCGGCGTGCCTCCCGTAGCGGTACAGGTGTCCATATAAATGACGCCCACTTCCACCGGCCCCGTAGTGGGCACGCACGTTGGGGTCAATGGATCTACCGTCGTTCCGCTGTACGATTGACTTCCGGTAAGTGGCGTTGGAACCGTGCTGTCCGTGGCCACCACCATGAAATTGTAAGTGCCGGCGGGGTCCTGCAGTGTGCCAGTGACGCTGGTGGAACTTCCGGTCGTGGGACTCAGCGTTAAACCGGGCGGCAGTGAGCTCAGGCTCGGGCTGATGCTCCACGTATAAGGACTGATCCCGCCCGACACCGCACACGAGATCGACACAGTGGATCCCACCGTTTGCGGCAGCGTAGCCGGCGTACAAGTGACCGTGAGTGACTCCCCCCACGCCGCGCCCGCCGCCACGGCCGCCAGCGCCATCGCTCTTCGAATCGCGTTTCTCATTTTGGCCCCGTGATTACTGGGGTTCCCGGCGTAATCACCACACCGCTGGGAGGCGGCGTAGTAGTTCCCGTCGAAGATTTACCCTTGCCCAACGCCACCGCCGCGCCGGCCGCCGCTGCCCCGCCCACGATCACCAGAATCAGAATCGTTTTCGATGAAACACCGCCCTTCGCCGGCTCCGCGTTCGTCTGCGAGATGTTGGCTGTGGCTACCTGACCGGCAAACGAGGTGGTCACCCGGATCTGGAATTGTCCCGCGTTGCCATTCGGCCGTAGCCCTTGTCCCACGGCCCTGCCGTTCTCATCGGTCATCACCGTCAGGGAGTTCTTACCATCGGCAAACGTTCCGCCAGGACCATTGCCCGGCAGCAGAAAAGTCACCGCTACGTTGGGCATGGGATGGCCGTCCTGATCCACCACCCGCACCACCGGCTCCTTCGCGTGATGCAGGCGAATGTTGTTGATGGCGCCGTCGCCTTCCACCACCTCGATCCGAGGCACCGTAGCCGCGGAGCGCGCCACGGTGGCGCACAGCAATATCGCCACTGCCTGCGTCACCCACGGCGTCCACCGCCCGCGCATTTTTTTCGTCCTCCCGGCCATCCGCTGCGTCCCGATAAAATGACCTAAGCTAGTGATTGTAACCTTGCGACAGCCATCTTGCACCTCGCTATGACCGGAACGGCAACAGCCCCGAAATACGCAACCTGGACCGCTCCGGGATTTCCGTTCCGCATCGAGTCCGCGGGTGAGGTGCTTGACCAGATCCGCCTGGCTGCGGTGGAGGGTTACCATCGCGTGCCGCACGGCGGTGTGGAGACCGGCGGCATTCTCTACGGCGCGTATTTGAAGAACCTGATGCGCATCAAGGCTTGGCGGCCGATTGAATGCGAGTATTCGAAAGGCCCGTCATTCCTGCTTTCCGAGAAGGAAGAGGCCGCCCTGGCCGAAACGCTCAAGGCATGGCGCGACGATCCGGAACTCGCCCGCCTGGAACCCGTCGGTTGGTATCGCGCGCACACGCGCAGCGAAATCCTGCTCTCCGATGCGGACCAGGCGTTTTTCAATCGCTTCTTTCCAGAACCCTGGCAGGTGGCGTTGATCGTGCGGCCCGCCAGCTTTGCGCCCACGCGCGCGGGCTACTTCTTCCGCGAACCGGGCGGACACATTCGCACAGAGAGCAGTTACCGCGAGTTCACGTTGACTCCGGTCACTGTGAGACGGGCTGCCCAAGCGCAGCCGCCTCCGGTTTCCGAGCCTGAAGCGGCCGCACCCGAACCTGTGGCCGAGGCGGCGATTCCGGAGGCGCCACCACCGGCGCCCCCGCCTCCACCCACGCCGCCGCTTCTACAACCGCCGCCGCGCCCCAAGCTCGAATTCGAGCCATACGCGCCGCCCCGCATAACCCGAAAACCGGTACGCCGGCAGTTCTGGTATGGCATAGCCACGCTGGCGGTGGCTACTTTGGGATTCACGCTGATGCGATCCTCGCATCCCAGCCTGGCACTGACGGCTGCCGATCTGCGTGGCCAACTGCGCATCTCCTGGGACCGGAACGGGCGGTCCGTCAGCCACGCCTCCGGCGGCTCGATCGAGATCGACGACCACGGCGCACGCACGCAAGTGAATCTCACACCCGCGGATCTGCGTTCTGGCAGCGTATTCTATGAGCGTCAATCCGGTGACGTATCGGTGCGGCTGACGGTCAACGTTCCTGGTACCCCCCCCATCGCGGAAACCGTACATTTTCTGCGGCCCGGCGAAGCCGCCCAGGCGCCCGGGCAGCAGTCCGAAACGGCAAGTAAGGGGGCACGGCAGGCGACGCCCGCTCCGCAGCCCGGGCAGACGCGTACGGAGCCGCAGCCCTCGCCCGCCGATGCGCGCCCGCCTTCCTCGCCGGCAGTTCCCCCCAGTACCGAGCGGCGGGTAATCGCCTTCCATGCGCCCCAGCCAGCGCCGCGCAAATCGTCCACCGAGATGCCGGCCATTGCGCCGCCCAGCATCGATAATCTTCCCGCCGCGCCACCCGGCGGTCTGAGCTCCGTACTCGGACCCGCCCAACATGCCGCGCCCGCACCCGCGCCTGCCGCCCCGCCACGTCCGGCAGCCACCGCATCCACTGGCCGGATCATCTGGACCGGAAAGCTTGCGAAAAACGGCCGCCTGATTATCGAAGGCAATCACGCCTCCAGCGGGTCCATCGTGGGCGCGCTGCCGGCTTCCGTGGCGCACGTCAGCGCTTATCCCGGAGACCTGACGGCGGCTGGGATCACGCTGTTCACGGCCGATCCCAGATATTCCCAACCCCTGACCGAAAAGGCCGGGACCGATAACGGCTGGAATTCTACTACCTATACCTGGGATCCCAAGCGCGCCGCCGGAATTCGCATTGAGGAACAACCCAGCCCGCAGAACGGCTTCAAACTCGTGCTGCAGTGCGACATCTCCAAGGTGTCGGTCCTGATGCTGGAATGGCGCGCTCCCTAAATCCCGAAGCGGACTGGCCTCCGCAGCGTGTCCGCGAATCCGCGCTGCGCGATCTTGATGGCCGCATTGCATCCGAACCCGGCGCGGTGCATCTGCGTTTCGAACGCGCCTGCTTACTCGCCGAAATGGGCCGCACGCTCGACGCGCGCAACGCCTATCTGGATGTGCTGGCGCGCGAACCAGCGCACTTAACCGCGCTGAACAATTTGGGCACGCTGCTCCATGCATCCGGCCAGCGCACTGCTGCCCGCACGGCCTATGCCGAAGCCGTGGCGCGCCATCCGGATGATCCCATGAGCCGCGTAAATCTGGCGAATATTCTTTACGAGGGCGGCGAATTTCCAGCCGCGCGTGAACACTACGAAAGTGCTCTGCGGCTCGATCCGGATCATAGGGAAGCGCATCGCGGGCTCGCCTACGTGCTCACCGAGTTGGGCGACGAACAGGGCGCGCAGGAACACCGGCACAAGGCTTTCGCCGGCCGGCCCGTAATGGCGTTGCCGTATCGCGGCGAAGGCCGGCCAGTGTCGGTGCTGTTGCTGGTTTCGCCGATGGGCGGCAACCTCCCTACGCGCTATTTGCTTGACGATCGCGTGTTTCAGACGTTTGCGGTCACGCCGGAATTCTACGATTCCAAAGCGCCGCTGCCGCGGCACGATATCGTGTTCAACGCGATCGGCGATGCCGACCTTGCCGCGCCCTCGCTACATGCCGCGCAATCGCTGTTGGCCTTCACCAAGGCGCCGGTGATCAACCGTCCCGACGCGGTGCTGTCGACCGGCCGCGCGCATCATCATGTGCGGCTGGGCAAGTTGCCCGGCGTCACCGTTCCGCTCACCGTCACGCTGCCTCGCGAAGTGCTTGCCTCGGGGGAAGCGGCGGCCACCCTCGCGCGCCATGGCTTTCGTTTTCCGCTGCTCGTGCGCACGCCCGGGTTTCACACGGGCCGCTATTTTCTGCGCGTGGAAACACTTGAAGCGCTGCCCGCGGCGGTGGCGGATCTTCCGGGAAGGGAACTGACCGTCATCGAATTTCTCAACGCGCGCGGCGCCGATGGTAAGGTGCGCAAATATCGCGTGATGATGATCGCCGGACAGCTCTTTCCGCTGCACGTGGCGATTTCGAGCGACTGGAAAATTCACTACTTCACCGCCGACATGGCGAACAGCGCCGCGCATCGCGCGGAGGATGCCGAATTCCTGGAGAATATGCCGCAAGTGCTCGGCCCGGGCGCCATGGAAGCGCTAGCCGGGATTCAATCCACGCTCGGCCTCGACTACGCCGGCCTCGATTTCGGCTTAAGCGAAACGGGTGGACTGTTGCTCTTCGAAGCCAACGCCACCATGGTGGTGAATCCGCCCGCGCCCGCCGAAATGTGGGCCTACCGCGTTCCCGCGGTCGAGCGCATCTTCGACGCTGTGCGCCACATGTTGACGGCCCACGCTACGGCTGTTTCGTAACCGATCCGCTGCTTTCGACCGTGACCTGTTTGCCGTTCGGACCCGTGATGGTCTTGTCTTTCGTGTATTGGCCGTTACCGTAAGTTCCGGTCGTGTTCACGGTAGCTTGCTTGCCGTTCGGTCCGGTGATGGTCTTGTCCTTCGAGAACTGGCCGTTGCCCTTGCTGCCGGTCGTGTCGACAGTAGTCGTCTTCCCATTCGGACCCGTGATGCTCTTGTCTTTCGTGTATTGACCGTTGCCGTAGGTCCCAGTGGTGTTCACGGTTGCCTGCTTGCCATTCGGTCCAGTGATGGTTTTGTCCTTCGAGAACTGGCCGTTGCCTTTGCCACCGGTTGTGTCGACGGTGGTCGTCTTCCCATTCGGACCCGTGATGCTCTTGTCTTTCGTGTATTGACCGTTGCCGTAGGTCCCGGTGGTGTTCACGGTCGCCTGCTTGCCATTAGGTCCCGTCACGGTTGTGTCTTTCGAAAACTGGCCGTTGCCTCGGCTGCCCGTGGTATCCACGGTGCTGGTCTTTCCATTCGGACCGGTGATGGTCTTGTCCTTCGTATATTGTCCGTTGCCGTACGTTCCGGTCATGTCCACCGTCGCCTGCTTGCCATTTGGACCCGTGATGGTTTTGTCCTTCGAGAACCGGCCGTTGCCGTACGTTTTCGTCGTGTTCACCGTAGCTTGTTTGCCATTTGCACCCGTAATGGTCTTGTCTTTCGAAAACTGTCCATTACCGTACGATCCGCTGGATTGAACGGTGCGCCGGTTGCCGTTCGGCTTGGTTCGCGGGCTCTGCCTGGACCATTGGCCGGTGCCCCTCCCAAATCCTCGCCACTGCGCGGGAGCCGTGCCCGCCGCTACCAATAGGGCCAATGAGCTAAACATGACACTTCGCAAAATGTTGAGTTTAAGCATTGGAATCTACCCTTCCTGGTTTACATCTTTGCTTTGGTTAACCCAGCGGCGGCGCGTGGAGTTGCGTCATGATGGTACCTGGCCGCAACCGCCGGAAAAAAACATCGTGCCGCACGCAATCGGAACATTTGAAGTGAAGCTGACGCCTCAGCCAGCCGGACCCGACGGCGGCGCCATCGGCCGCATGTCCATCGACAAGCAATTCCACGGTGATCTCGAAGCTGTCAGCAAAGGTCAGATGCTGTCTGTGGCAACCAGAGTGAAAGGATCGGCGGGCTACGTGGCTATCGAACAGGTGACCGGCAGCCTGCACGGCCGCAGCGGCTCATTCGCCTTGCAACATACCGGCACCATGACGCGCGGCGCGCCGCAACTGAGCGTCACGGTGGTTCCCGACTCCGGCAGCGAAGAGTTAACCGGTCTGACCGGCACGATGACTATCATCATCGTGGACGGCAAGCACTCCTACGATTTCGCATACACCCTGCCCGGCGCGGGATAATGTCGGTGATGGGTGGTCAGTTTCGCGGTCACCAAAGGATCGATCAACGTAGCCTGGCGATGCATCGCGCCATCGCGGCGAAGTTGCGTAACGACCCTGCGCTGATGGCCATCGCGTTCGATAATCTGGATCGCTGGAGCCAAAAGGGCGGCCGGTCGCAGCCATATTTGGATGCGTGGCGGGAAATCCTGAAGCTTGCATTGCCCGAGATTCTGACTCTGCTGGAAGAAGACAGCGAGCGCATGACTGCCATGCGGCAATCGTCTCCCTTCGCGGGCGTTTTGGAGCCTGCCGAGCGCTGGGCCATCTACGACCAGTTTCCGCTGGAACAGGACGCCACGTCATGACGCGCGCGGAATTGGAACATGTCATTCGGGCCGCGGGCACCATCGCGGATGTTGAGGATATCGTTGTAATCGGCAGCCAGGCGGTACTGGGGGAGTTTCCGAACGCACCGGCGGAGTTGCTGGTCTCGAAGGGAGCGGATGTCTTTCCGCGCGATCACGCCGAGCGCGCCGATCTGATCGATTCCACTATAGGCGAAGGGTCGCCGTTCGAGCGCGCTTTCGGCTACTACGCGCATGGCGTCGCGGAAACCACGGCCATCCTGCCGGAAAACTGGCGCGACCGGCTCATCCTGGTCACGGGCGAGAACACCCGGTTCGTGAGAGGCTGGTGCCTGGAGATCCACGATCTGGCAATTGCCAAATATGCCGCCGGGCGCGAAAAAGACCGGGATTTCACGCGCGCCCTGGCGCGGCATGGACTGGTCCGGCGTAACGTGCTGGAAGAACGGCTGGCCGCGACAGCGCTCGATCCTCAAATCCGCGGCCTCGTTGTTAATCGACTCGAGGCGGACTTTGCCGGCCGCTAATGGTTCTTGCAAATCGGATAGCAGCGACTTATAATCGAGTTGCAGGACTTATGAAACGAACTGTGGCACTTGCGTTGACACTGTTTCTGGTAAGTGTCGTTGCGCTGTGCCCCGCGATCGCTTGCCCACTTACCGCTCACTCCGATTCAGGTTCCTGCTGTCACAAGCCGCAAAGCCATCACGATCCTTGTCCGGCTAAGTCCGTTCCGGATTGCCCTTACACGATTCTCGAAAAAAGTACAACGAACAAGGGCGCCCCGCATGCTATGTGGATCGCCGCCCTTGTCAATACTGGGCAGTTAGTGGCTCTGCCAGTTGCCGGCGTTACCGTGCACGTGCCCAGCCGGATCTCCGATGCATCCTGTCTCTACCTGCGCAATCGTGTTCTCCTGATCTAAACCGCGCCTAATTAGCGGCGCGTGTAAGTACTTAAACCAAAATAACAAAAGGAGAACTATCATGAAGAAGCTTACGATTAGTGTGTTTACTCTGGCGGCTGCGTTGTTACTCATGCTGTCGCCCGCGCTGGCTCTGGCTAACGTCGACTGCTGCAATGGACAGTCGTGCTGCGGCCAAAGCTGCTGCCACCATAAGTAGGATAGGCCTCCTGCCTGTCCGGGGCGGACTACAGGTCCGCCCCACGGCGAGCAAAGCTCGCCGAAGAGCGGGCCTGCGAGGCCCGCGCAGGCTGCGAGCCTGCCCCACATCGACGTCGCAGCACACCCAGAGAAGCTATCCTGGAACGAAGGGGCCAACGTTTGAAAACCATCTTCCACGTGGACATGGACGCCTTCTTCGTCTCCGTCGAAGAACTGTTCGATCCCGCGCTCAAAGGCAAAGCCGTGGTGGTCGGTGGACGGCCCGACGAGCGCGGCGTGGTATCTGCCGCGTCTTACGAAGCGCGCAAGTTTGGCGTGCATTCCGCCATGCCGCTGCGCACCGCTGCGCGGCTCTGCCCGCAGGCCATCTTCGTGGACGGCCATCCCACCCGATACCGCGACTATTCCGTCCGCGTGCACGAGGTGCTGAACCGCTTCTCGCCGCTGGTCGAGATGGCGTCCATTGACGAAGCGTACCTCGATATGAGCGGCACCGAACGCCTGCATGGGCCGCCTCTGCGCGCGGCTCACGCGCTGCACGAAACCATGAAAACCGAAACGCGCCTCAACTGTTCGATCGGTATATCCGGCGCGCGCCTGGTTTCCAAAGTGGCGTCCGATCAGGCCAAGCCGAATGGCGTGCTGTGGATCGTGCCCGGCGCGGAGGCGGCGTTCCTGGCGCCGCTCGATGTGCGCAAAATTCCGGGCGTCGGCAAGGTCACCGAAAAGAATCTGCACATGCTCTCGATCCGCAAAGTCGGCGATCTGGCGCGCCTCGATACGCAGTTCCTCGAAGAGCGCTTCGGGAAGTGGGGACTGGCGCTGGCGGGCAAGTCGCGCGGCCTCGATGCGGGCGGCTGGTTCGATACCGAAATCGGCGCGGAAACCGGCCCCAAGTCGATCAGTCACGAACATACTTACAACGAAGATACAAGTGACTTAGCCGCGCTCGAATCCACGTTGGCGCGGCTCTCGGAAATGGTTGGCCGCCGCCTGCGGGAAAACGGTCTGCACGCGCGCACGTTGCAGCTCAAGCTGCGCTATTCGGATTTCTCCACCATCACGCGGGCGCATTCCGTGGAGCGGCCTACGCAGCTCGATACCGAGATCTTTGACGAAGCCCGCGCGCTGTTCCTGAAGAATTGGAAGCGCGGCGCGCGCGTGCGCCTGTTGGGTGTGCAGGCCTCGTCGTTCGAAGAGACCACGGACCAGCTGGATCTGTTGGACGAGGGCAAGCACGCGCGCTGGCAGCAAGCTCTGGCCGCCGCGGATAAACTGCGCGACAAGTATGGCGATTCGGCTGTCTCGCTGGCCGCCGCCATGAAGGGCACGTTTCGCGAGCGTACCCACGAGGCCATGCCGCAGCCGAAACCGCCGAAGCCGGACACGGGCGGCAGCTAGGCTTACCGAGCCGCGACTGTCCGGGAGTGCCCCATGGCCCTGCGGGCCACCAAAGGTGATGAAACCAATTAGCCAGCCTGCGTCTTCAACGGAGCGGTTGCCGCTACCTTTCTTTAGTGAGTTATCGGAACACAACCCCGGAGTGCATCAGGTAATGCTCCGCGATGGGACCCAGCGAAAGCGCGGGAAAGAAAGTCAGTGCTGTGACAATGACGATGGTCCCCACCAGCAACACCGCAAATAGAACGCCGTGCGTGGGCATGGTCCCGATGGTTACCGGCACACGTTTCTTACGGGCCAGACTCCCGGCAAGCGCCAACGCGGGTACCATCACCAGAAACCGCCCGATCAGCATTTCGAGCCCCAGCGTCAGGTTGAACCATGGCGTGTTGGCGTTCAGTCCCGCGAAAGCGCTGCCATTCGTACCGACGGCGCTGGCGTTGGCGTAGAGTATCTCGCTCAATCCATGCGGACCCGCGTTTCGCAAGTTAGCCACCGGCGCGCCGGGCGGGTTCCAATAGCTGTGAACTGGAAAGTGCAGCAGAAACGTGGCGCTGGAGACGACCAGATTGGCCGCGGATGCCACCACTAGCGCCAGCATCACCATCTTGATATCCTTGGCCTCGATCCGCTTTCCCAGGTATTCCGGCGACCGGCCTACCATCAATCCCGCGATGAAGACGGCGATCAGCACCAGCAAAATCATGGAGAGAATGCCGGAACCCACACCGCCAAAAATCACCTCGCCGGTTTTGAGGTTCAGCATCTGAATCAATCCGGCGAGCGGCGTGTAACTATCGTGCGCGCTGTTCACCGCGCCATCGCTCGATGCCGTGCTGGCCATTGAGAACAAGGCCGATCCGGCGGTTCCGAAGCGGACTTCTTTGCCCTCCATGTTGCCGCCAACCACACCGAGGTGGCGCAACATAGGATTACCGGACGCCTCGCTAGCCGTCGAAATCGCGGCGCCGCCGGCGAAGAGCAGGAACATGACGGCAAAGAGAGTCCAGCCCTGGCGGCGATCCCTCACCGCCTCGCCGAACGTATAGGTGAAAGCGGCGGGCATGGCCAGAATAAGGAGCATCTCAAAAAGATTCACGGCCGGCGCGGGGTTTTCGAACGGATGCGCGGAGTTGGCGTTGAAGAAGCCGCCGCCGTCGGAGCTGAGCAGCTTGATGGATTCCTGCGAGGCGACCGGCCCCAGCGCGATGGCCTGTTTCGCGCCTTCCAGCGCAGTGATGTGCCGGTACGGATGCAGAGTCTGCAGAACGCCTTGCGAACAGAGAAGCAGCGCTGCGGGAAGCGAAAGCGGCAGCAGGATGTAAAGGACCGCGCGCGTGAGGTCTACCCAGAAATTGCCGAGGCGGGCGGACCCATTGCGCGCAAAGCCGCGGATGAGCGCCATAGCAACGGCCATCCCTGCGGCTGCCGAGGTGAAGCTCTGCGCGGTGACTCCCGCCATTTGGGTAATGTAGCTGAGGGTGGTTTCGCCCGAGTAGGCCTGCCAGCTTGTGTTCGACAGGAAGCTGACGGCCGTATTGAAAGACAGATCCGGGGTGAGGGGAGTGCCTGCGGCGGGATTGCCGGGCAGATATCTCTGGCATCGCAACAGGATGTAGAAGAAAATGAAATTCGCGAGGCCGAACGCCAGGAAGCAACCGGCATAGGTTCGCCAGGTTTGTTCTCTTTGCGGGTTAACGCCGCACAGGCGGTAAAGCAGGTGCTCCAGAGGCAGGAGTGGCTTCGAGAGGAAAGTCCGCTCTCCTTCGAAGACGCGTGCCATGTACCAGCCCAGCGGCTTCGTGATCGCCAGCAACAAGCCCAGGAAGGCCAAGAGCTGACAGAGACTTGTCCAAGTCAAGGGTGGAATCCGCGCCTTCCAATGGCCAGTATGGCACGGTTCCGGTCAACAGGCTGAGCCGCGCCGTGTGCTTAGCGGTTTTGGGGACTCCGGGCCAAGGAAACCGCTTCCTGACGGGGTGCCCCCTGAGCCCGGCTCTGTAGATCGTGCGAAATCGACACGGCTGTTACCGAGCCGCGACCGTCAGGAAGCGGTTTCCCCAAAACTGTTGAGCCGCGCCGTATAATGCACCGCGCGCGTGGGCCGCGCATCGCGGGACAATAGTACGCGATGGAATTGAACGGGGAACAACTCACGATAGAAGATGTCTGCGCCGTGGCGGCGGGCCATGAGGAGGTGAAGCTGGCCGCGGCTGCGGTAGAAAAGATGGAGCGTTCACGCGCTGTGGTGGAGCGCCTGGCCGCAGGCGATGCGCCGGTTTATGGCGTGAACACCGGCGTCGGGCTGCTGGCCGATGTGCGCATCGCGCCGGGCGATCTGGATCAGTTGCAGCGCAATGTGGTGCGCTCGCACTGCGCGGGCGTGGGCGATCCCATGACGCGCGCGGAGGTGCGGGCCATGATGCTGATCCGCGCCAACGTGCTGGCAAAGGGCTATTCGGGCATCCGGCCGGTAGTCGCCCAGCGGCTGTGCGATCTGCTGAATCGCGGTGTGACGCCGCACGTTCCGTCACAGGGCAGCGTGGGAGCCAGCGGCGATCTGGCGCCACTGGCGCACATGGCGGTGGTGCTGATCGGCGAGGGCGAGGCCGAGTACGAAGGCGTGGTCTATGCCGGCGGCGAGGCGTTGCGGCGCGCGGGCCTGGAGCCTCTCACGTTACGCGCCAAGGAGGGCATCTCGCTGATCAACGGCACGCAAGCCATGCTGGCGATCGGGTGCCTGGAACTCGCGGCCGCCGAGATATTAGCGGACTCTGCAGACGTGATTTGCGCCATGACGCTGGACGCCTTGCGCGGCACGCCGCGGGCTTTCGATCCGCGCCTGCACAGCGCGCGTCCGCACGCCGGGCAGATGGAGAGCGCCGCGCGTTTGCGGCAATTGCTCGAGGGCAGTGAGATCCGGCAGTCGCACATTACTTGCCGGCGCGTGCAGGATGCCTATTCGCTGCGTTGCGCGCCGCAGGTGCACGGCGCGGTGCGCGATTCGCTGGCCGAAGCGCGGCGGGTCTTCGCCATCGAACTGAACGCGGCCACGGATAATCCTTTGGTACTCGACGATGAAATTGTGTCGGGTGGAAATTTCCACGGCGAGCCGCTCGCCTTTCAACTGGACTATCTGGCCGTGGCGCTGACGGCGCTCGCAGGAATCTCAGAGCGGCGCATCGACCGGCTGGTGAATCCGGCGCTCAACGAGGAGTTGCCGCCGTTTCTGGCAGGCCATCCGGGGCTCGAATCGGGACTCATGATGGCGCAGGTGACGGCGGCTGCGCTGGTGGCCGAAAACCGGGTACTCTGCCATCCGGCCTCGGCGGGCTCGATTACGACCAGCGGAAATAAGGAGGATTTTGTGAGCATGGGCGTGACTTCTGCGCTAAAATACAAAACCGTCGTGCGCAACACCCGGGCGGTGTTGGCGATTGAAGCTTTGTCGGCTGCGCGCGCGCTCGATTTGCTGAAGCCCTTGAAGAGCAGTCCGGCGCTGGAACGGATGCGCGATCGCATGCGGGCAGTTTCGGCCCCATTCGAGGGTGATCGCGCGATGCACCACGATATCGCCGCGTTGGAGAAGCTGTTGGCCGGCGGTCATCTCCGGCAGTAACAGCGCTACAATAACCATAATCTCGCCAGGGTTTCCTTCCATTGACAATACAAGCGGGACCGTGTCGGCGCAGCTTGAAGTGCTTGATGAATCAAAGTAAGATATACTACCAGCCATCCTAATGTTGCTGCACGATTTTCCGTTTTTACTTTTAGCCGCCCCCGCGCTGTACGGCGCGTCTGTTCCCACGCTCGCCGTAGACGCGACCGCGTCACAACACCAGATCAGCCCGCTCATATACGGAACTAACGAATTTACCGCAAATGGGGTCTGTTGTTCGCCCTTCAACGAATGGACCGACAGCGGCTTATCTGGCATCATGCACATCGGCGTGCGCCGCTGGGGCGGCGATAGCGCTTCCAGCTATAACTGGCAGCTCGATCTGGAGAACCTCAACGTAAACTTGTTTTTCACCACGTATCTGGCCGGCGACGGCGTGCATAACAGCTTCGATCTGTTCCATGAGCGAAACCTCGAAACCGGCACGGTGAGTCTGAGTACCTTCCCTCTGCTGGACTGGACACCCAAACTGCCGCCGGATAGTGCGCTGACACCGAACTATCAGTACAGTTGCAGTTATCCGGTCTCGAAGTACGGGCAGCAGCAGCAGACCGAACCGGGGGGCTCACAGTGCGGCAATGGCATCGCCCTGTCCACCGGCGGCCAGATCCTGAACGATCCGAACGATGCCTACCAGCCGATCACGCCCGCATTTGGCGGACAGTGGGTGGCGGCCATGCTCGACAAGTACGGACCCGCCAACGATGGCGGAGTTCAGATGTGGGACCTGGATAATGAGCCGGAATGGTGGGACGGCACCCACTCGGATATTTATCATCAGGCGGGAGCCCCGGTCGAACCCGCCACCTATGACGACATGCTCGCGCGCGATCTGGCGGCGGCAAAAGCGGTGAAAGCCGGCGATCCGACTGCGCTGGTGGTGGGCCCGGTCGCCGCCGGTTGGCCCGGATACCTGTTTTCGAAAAAGGACTTCGAGAGCGGCTGGGGGACGGGCCCGCATTTCCAGTATTGGGCCAATCCGGTCGATCGCAACGCGCACGGCGGCATGCCGTGGCTCGAGTACTTCCTTCAGCAGATGCAGGCGGCGTCGAACCAGGCCGGAACACGCCTGCTCGATTATCTCGACGTCCACGGGTACGTCTATCCCTGCGTTACGAACGACTGCAGCACAAGCGCGATTGGTTTCGGTACGGCCGTCGATCCTGCGAGCACCGCCCTCCGCATGCAATCGACGCGGGCGTTCTGGGATCCGAACTACATCGTCCCCGTGGTGACGCCCCCAACAGATTCCGACCCGTGCGACGACTACAACGCAATGTGCGACGTAGACGGGCAGCAGCATCCGCCGATGCTTGTCCCGCGCATGATCGGCTGGGTCAATCAATACTTCCCCGGCACGAAGACCGCGATCACCGAATACAACTGGGGCGCGCTAGAAGACATCACCGGCGCGGTGGCACAGGCGGACTTACTGGGTATTTTCGGCGCATACGGGCTGGACATGGCCACCATGTGGCCGGATATCAACTTCAAGCTGGGCGTGCCGGGGGCGTTCGCGTTCCTGATCTATCTGAACTATGACGGCGCGGGCAACCATTTCGGCGAGACCAGCGTGTCGGCGACGAGCAGCGATCCGGACACCATGTCGATCTTCTCCGCCCAGCGAGCCGATAGCGCCCTCACGGTAATGGTGCTGAACAAATCCGCCAGTGCGATCACCAACAGCATCAGCCTGGCCCACTTCACCCCCGCGGGTACGGCGCAGATGTGGCAGTACAGCAGCGCGAACCTGAACGCGATTACGCAGCAGTCCCCGGTGCAGGTGTCCGGCGGTTCTCTCAGCGCCACCTTCCCGGCTTACTCGATGACGCTGTGCATCATTCCCGCCAGCCAGAGCGCGGTGACCGTACCCCAGCCGGTGATTACCTCGGTAACGAGCGCGGCTTCGTACGACGCCACCGGAGTCGCGCCGGGCGAGTTTGTGGCGATTTTCGGCCAGTCGCTCGCCCCGCAAACGCCGCAGTTCGGCGCGGCCGACTCCGCCGGAAAACTGCCCACGACGCTGGGCGGCGTCCAGGTGCTTTTCAACGGGTATCCGGCGCCAGTGGACTATACCTCGCCGGGCCAGATCAACGCCATCGTGCCCTTTGAAGTGGCGCTCTTCAGCAAGGTGAATGTTCAGGCAATCAATCAGGGCAACGCGTCCGCCGCGTTCTCGCTGCCGGTGGTGACTTCGCTTCCGGGGATGTTCACGGCAGAGGGTTCGGGCTCCGGCCAAGCCGCCGTGCTGAATCAGGACAACAGCCTCAATAGCGCCTCGAATCCCGAGCCGGTGGGTAATGTTCTGCAGATGTTCGCCACCGGGGATGGTTCGCGCACGCCGCCGGAAGTAGACGGGCGGCTGCCCTCCACTGTTTTGACGAAACCCGCGCTGGCCTGTTCGGTGACCATCGGCGGCCTGAATGCTACGGTGACTTATTGCGGCGCAGCGCCGGGGTTTGCCGGACTGTTTCAGGTCAATGTGAAGATTCCTGAAGGCGTTGCGCCCGGAAACAGCGTGCCCGTGCAGGTGACCGTCGGAACCGCCACCAGCCAGAGCAACGTGACTATAGCGGTTAAGTAGGCAGAGGCGCAGCGGACCACGTCCCACTTCTGGCTGGCCCGACCCCTTACGACAAAAGCGAATAACGCTCGCGCGTAACAGGCACCGTTCACGCTTGGGCGGGTCCATTCTACGGGTTTGGCGACAATACTCCCAGATGCCCGCTCACCCAACACTACGGCATTCAGAGGAACCACAGGATTTCGTGCAGTACACGGGCACTCTGGTCCGTCTGGAAAAGGAATTGAGCGTGCGCGGAACCATCCAAAACGATCAGTTCTTTCGGCCCGGAGTTTTTTCGTACTGCGCACGGATGCCCGGAAGCCGCAGTCCGGCATCGTTGGCGTCATCGCGCGCGACAATGTATAAGGCCCTCGATTTCAGCTTCTCCGCAGGGAGATTCGGCGCGCCGCCGAGTAACACGATGGGATCAATTTCCCCCGGTGCCGACTTGACTGACGCATCGCCGGCCGCACCGCCGCCGAAGCTACCTCGAACAGCCGACACCGTTTTCATGCGCCTTCAAGTAGCGAACCGCAGCGATTACGTCATTTTCAAAGGGTGCGTTATCGAAATCAGCCTGGCCGGGACCCGTCGAGCAGCCAAATCCATGTGACAGCGCTTACCTGTCTCTTAATATTTCGCGCGCGGCGTTATAACCGGGCGCGCCCATCACGCCTCCCCCGGGGTGCGCGCCGGAGCCGCATAAATACAGGCCGCGGATGGGCGTGCGGTAGCGCGCGTAACCGGCCACCGGCCGCATCACGAACATCTGATCCAAAGCCATTTCGCCGTGGAAGATGTTACCGCCGGTAATACCAAAGCGGCGCTCCATATCGAGCGGCGAGAGCACCTGCTTATCGATGACGATGGACCGGATGTTCGGAATGTATTCTTCCATCACTTCCACTACCCGGTTATAGAATGGCTCGCGCGCTTCGTCCCATGTGGTGCCGCGCAGGGTGTAAGGCGCATATTGAATGAAGATACCCATAATATGCTTGCCGGCGGGTGCGAGCGACGGATCGTACATAGTGGGAATGGTCAGTTCGAGCATGGGGCGATCGGACGGTCGGCCATACTTGGCGTCATCCCAGGCGCGCTCGATGTAGTCGATCGACGGGCAGATGTGCATCGTGGCGCGATGGTGCGGGCCGGGCGCTCCGGGGAGGGCGCTGAATTCGGGCAAGCCGGAGAGCGCCAGATTGATCTTGCAGGATGTGCCTTCCGTGCGGAAGCGGCGGATGGCGGTCACGAAATCCGAGGGCAAATCTCGCTCCGCGAGCAGGCGCAGAAACGTGACGCGCGGATCGAGATTGGAGGCCACCAACGGTGCTTCGATCTCCTCCCCCCCCGCGAGGACCACGCCGCGGGCGCGTCCATCGCGCACCAGGATCTTCTCGACCGCGGCGTTGGTGCGGATGGTCGCGCCGTGGCTGCGCGCGGCCGACGCGATGGCCTCGGAAACCGCGCCCATGCCGCCGCGCACAAATCCCCACAATCCACGATGGCCTGCCACGCTGCCCATCACGTGATGCATCAGGATATAAGCGGTGCCTTGCGAGCGCGGGCCTCCATTTGCGCCGATCACGCCGTCGGTAGCCAAAGTGACTTTCAACTCGGGCGATTCAAACCATTCATCGAGTAACTCGGCGGCGCTTTGTGTAAAGATCTTGACCAGCGCCACGATATCCGCGGGCGCAAGTTTGCGCAGGCGTCCCGCGATCTTGAGATGCTCGATCAAATCGCCGACGCCGCGCGGCGGAAATTGCGGCGGAGTGGTCAGCAGCAGCGATTCCACGACCTGCGAAAGGCGCTCGAGCTGGGCTTCAAAAGCGGGATAGACTTCGGCGTCATGCTTCGAGAACTTGGCGATTTCGTCGAGGGTCTTACGGCCATCCTGCCACATGAAAAAGCAACGGCCGTCGGGAAAGGGCGAGAAGAAGGCGGGGTCCTTGGCATCGACCTGGTAGCCGTGGCGCGCGAGTTCGAGATCGCGGATGATGCGTTCCTGCAGAAGGCTGGTGAGATAGGAGGCGGTGGAAACGCGGAAGCCGGGCCAGATTTCTTCGGTGACGGCGCAGCCGCCCACCATTTCGCGGCGCTCCAAGACCAGCGTCTTGCGTCCGGCGCGGCCCAGGTACGCGGCAGTTACCAGGCCGTTGTGACCTCCTCCAATGATGATGGCATCGTATGGTTGTGGCATGTAAGCTGTCAATAAGCGTCCGCAAAACCAAATAGCGCCGGTGTCTCTACGCTTCGCCAGACACCGGTTTCGGAATCGAGCGCTCCCACTACCGCGGTTCCTTTTATGGTCAGCACCTCGATCCTCGATTTCTTTTCGACCGCGATTCCCGCAGCTTCGAGGTTGTGAAGAAAATCGGGGCCATAGGCTGTTTCCGGTATAAGCTGCGTCCGCCGCATGGCGGTTTCACCCTGCTTTGGCGGCTGGAAGTTATAGAGCAGCGGAGGCGCTTCCATGATAGTTTTCAGATCCAGGCGGTTGCCGAGCGTGCCCAGCAATATCCTGGTGGTTTCGGCGATCAGCGAAGCGCCCACCGTCGCCACCGCCATCACGGGTTTCGCGCCGCGCATCACGATCACGGGCGCCATGTCGTTGGGAACTCGATCGCCCGGCTGGATGGTTGCCAGGCGCCATTGTTGCAACCCGGCGGGATCGGAAATCGGAATGCCTCCAACGACCATCCCCGTGGTGCCCCAGGTCGCGGTGTTGATGCTGTGTACGAGGGCGGCGATGTTTCCCCATCTGTCCACCACGACGATGGCGTCGCTGTGGCGGGGCGTCTCGGACTCGAGCAGCGGCGCGACAGCGTGCGCATACGCTTTGGTGACGCGATCCTCCTGTGAGAAATGCAGTTCGTTGCGGCGCTCAAAATCGGCCACGTTCGGCGGCGTATACGGCCCCAGTTCGACAAACTGCAACAAAGCGGAGAGATCGCGGAATGTGGTCGAGTCTTTGAAGTAGGGCTGCGCGCGGTCGAGCTTCATCTCTTCGATGAGGTTCAGCGCCTCCAGAATTTGGCGGCCGCCCTCGTTGGTTCCGGCGGGCGCGAAGACCGTATGATCTTCGAATGTAGTGCTGCGCGGGTCGTCCCACACGGGCCGGTATCGCCGCATGTCTTCAAGGGACGCATGACCGCCCTCGCGCTCGACCGCCGCCACGAAATCGCGGCCCCACGCGCCTGTGTACATGTATGCGGCGCCATGCTTCGCGACGGCGCGCAGCGTGCGAGCCAGATCGGATTGAATAAAACGGTCGCCGGTTTTGGGTATATGTTTGCCACCGGCCTGGTGCAGAAAGTTGCGGCCTTCCGGAGTTCGGGCGAGATACTTCTGGCGGCTCGCGAAGTAATTGCCCAGCAGCGGCGAGATAGTAACGCCATTTTCCGCATACCAGATGGCGGGCTGAAAGAGGCTGGCGAAGGGCAATCGCCCGAAGCGTTTGTGCATAACCTGGATGCCCGCCATGAATCCGGGAACCAATGTTTTGCGGCCTTCGGCTCCGGGTGCTGATTCGTTCACGGGGATAGTGGCCGGCGCCGTCTCGCCCAGATATGAGTTCCAACCGGCGTCCAATGAGTAAAGCTTGCGCGTGTGGCTATCGTAGTAGATAAGTTGTAGGATTCCCGCGTATGACACGTAAGAGCCTAGGGCGGTGGTTACTTGCGTCAGGGCGATGGTGGCGGCTGCGTCGGCGGCGGCGCCTCCCTGTTTCAGGGCTTCGATGCCGGCGCGGATGGCGATGGGGGAGAGTGTAGCGGTTACAAGTGCGGATCGGCCTTCGATGAGCCGGGCTTTGGGGGGAAAGACGGTTTGCTCTTGGCGCTCGGCTCGGGATCGTTCTTCGGCTAGCCATTTCGCTGGGGATAGATCCGCCGCAAAGGCCACCGTGCAGATTAACAGACAAGACAAGAGGATTCCCATGTTGCTTGGGCAGGCCAGGAGGCCTGTCCTACCTTTTTCGAAATGCGATTACCGCTAGTGGGGGCAGGGTGATGCGGATGCTTTGCGGGCGATTGTGCTGTGCCACAGGCTTGGACGCCACCCATCCGGCATTGCCCAAGTTACTGCCGCCATACAAGTGGGAATCGGTATTGAGTACTTCTTCGTAGACCCCTTCCTCAGGCACGCCGATGAGATAGCGCTCGTGGACTACGGGCGTGAAGTTACAACAGAACAGCAGGAAATCCTTGGGATCCTGGGCGCGCCGCAAGAAGGCGATCACGGAATGCTCTACATCGCGGAAATCCACCCACTCGAAGCCGGCGTAATGAAAATCCACTTGATACAACGCCGGACTGGCGCGATAGAAGCGGTTTAATTCCTCCACCAGGAATTGCAGTTTGCGGTGATAATCGAACGTCAGCAGATCCCAACGGCGGCCTTCATTGTGATTCCACTCTTCGCGCTGGCCGATCTCCTGGCCCATGAAGAGCAGCTTCTTGCCGGGATGTGCGTACATATACGCCAGAAACGCGCGGACGTTGGCGAACTGCTGCCACTCGTCGCCCGGCATCTTATTGATCAGCGAACGTTTTCCATGCACCACCTCATCGTGCGAGATGGGCAGTACGAAGTTCTCTGTGAAGGCGTATAACATGCTGAAGGTGATGTTATTGTGATGATACTTGCGATAAACGGGATCCTGGCTGAAGTAATTGAGCATGTCGTGCATCCAGCCCATGTTCCACTTCATGGTGAAACCCAGGCCGTTGAGATACACAGGCTTTGAGACTCCCGGGAACGCGGTAGATTCTTCAGCGATGGTGACGGCGCCCGGCACGCTGTGCGCCAGTTCGTTAAAGCGGCGGATGAAATCGATAGCTTCCAGATTCTCATTGCCGCCGTATTGATTGGGCAGCCACTCGCCTGCCTTGCGCGAATAGTCCAGATACAGCATGGAGGCCACCGCATCCACGCGCAGGCCGTCGATGTGATATTTCTTCAGCCAGAACATGGCGTTGGAAATGAGGAACGAGCGCACCTCGTTGCGGCCGTAATTGAAGATCAGCGTGCCCCAGTCTTTCTGTTCGCCTTTGCGCGGATCGGCATGTTCGTAGAGCGCAGTGCCATCGAAATAGACCAGGCCGTGCGCGTCTCGCGGAAAATGCGCGGGCACCCAATCGACAATCACGCCGATGCCCGCGTGATGGCAGCAGTCCACGAAGTACATGAAATCTTCCGGACTGCCGAAGCGGGAGGTGGGCGCGAAGTAGCCGATTACCTGATAACCCCAGGAACCCGAAAACGGATGCTCCATGATGGGTAGCAACTCGATGTGCGTGTAACCCATCCGTTTGACGTATTCGACTAAGTTGACGGCTAACTCACGATAGCTCAGGAATTGCCCTTGCGGGCCGCGCATCCAGGATTCGAGGTGCACTTCGTAAATCGATACGGGAGCTTTCAGCAAGTCGGTGCGTCCGCGGGCTTCCATCCAGGCCGCGTCGCGCCACTCGTATTGCTCGATATCGGAAACCACGGAGGCGGACTTGGGCGGGATCTCAGCTTCGAAGGCGTAGGGATCGGCCTTCAGTTGCTGATAGGCGGCAAAGCGCGAGCGCACGTTGTATTTGTAGGGAGTGCCGGTTCCCAGTTCGGGGATGAAGATCTCCCAGACTCCGCCATTGCGGCGGCGCATGGGATGGCGGCGCGTGTCCCACTGGTTGAATTCGCCGGCGACGGTGACGCTCTCGGCGTTGGGCGCCCAGACGGCGAAGCGCACGCCTTTCACGCTGTCCACTTCGGCGAGGTGCGCGCCCAGCATGCGATAGGCTTCGTAATGCGTGCCTTCGGTATGCAGGTGTAGTTCGAAATCGGTAATCAGCGGGCCGAAACGATAGGGATCTTCGAATTCGATGGTGGGGCCATCGAAGAGCGTGGCCTGGATCAGGTACTTGGTGGGCGTGCCGGACAGCGTAGCGCAGAAGAAGCCGGCATCGTGGCTCTTCTCCATCGGATAGATCTGATCGCCGATGCGCAGCGTGGCGGATGCGGCTTGCGGCAGAAACGCGCGGACTTCCCAGCGGGGCTGCCCGCCGCGTTTGCGGACGGCGTGCGGGCCGAGGATGCGGAAGGGATCGCCGTGGTACCCGCCGACTATGGCTTCTATTTCTTCTGGAGTCATTGGAAGGACTATATTACTGTAGCGCGGCGGAGTGGGGCCGTGCGCGATTGTATGATGGTTCAGGAATCGCATGCTGCCAGACGCGCTTGACTACATCACGATTAAGGGGTTCAAGAGCATCGCTTCGGTGGAGAGGCTGGAACTAAGACCGATTAACGTCGTGATCGGTCCAAACGGCTCCGGGAAGTCGAACTTCATCGAAGTGTTTGCGTTTCTCCACGCCATCGTACAGGGGGAACTGGAGGAATACGTAAAGGTGGCGGGCGGCGCGGAAAAAGTGTTGCACTTCGGCTCTAAGACCACGAAGGAGATTCACCTCCACCTTTCGTTTCAGGGCGGAATGAACGGATACGATCTGAGACTCCACCCCGCGGCCGGTGACGGACTTTCGCCGTCCGCAGAGACGGCTCTGGTAGGGGTGGAGTCGTACCCAGAGCCCTTACCGCACGATCTTCGTCGGTGGCAACGCGGACGAGAAGCTGGGATTAGCGAGCCGCGAGGGCAAATGTGGCATTGGGTGCGTTCGCATCTTGCCGGCTGGCGGATCTACCACCTGCACGATACCAGCGACTCATCGCCGATGCGTAAGACGGCGAAGGTGGATGACAACCGGTTCCTTCGCGCCGACGGCTCAAATTTAGCATCGTTTCTCTATTTCCTGCGGGAAATGCACGCTGATTCTTACGGCCTGATCCGGCGGACCATCCAACGGGTCACGCCTTTTTTTGACGACTTCCTGTTACACCCGCGCCAACTCAAACCGGATGACATCCAGTTGGAATGGCGTCACAAAAACTCGGATCAATATTTCGACGCGTCCTCGCTATCGGACGGCACGCTTCGCTTTATCGCCTTGGCAACGCTGTTCCTCCAGCCGGAACAGTTCCGTTCTTCCGTAATTCTTGTCGACGAGCCAGAACTCGGACTGCATCCCTATGCCATCGAGATGCTGGCAGCCTTGATTCGGCAAGCTTCGGTGAAGACGCAGGTCATCGTGGCCACGCAGTCTTCCTTGCTGCTGGATCACTTCGCGCCGGATGACGTTTTGGTGGCGAACCGCGTCGACGGCGGCACTCAACTCACGCGCCTGAGGACCGAGCAGTTGGCCGCATGGCTTGAGGACTACAGCCTCGGCCAGCTCTGGGAGAAAAACGAGTTCGGCGGGAGGCCGGTCCCGGACTGATGGCGCGTCTGCTCATTCATGTCGAAGGCCAGACCGAAGAGACCTTCGTTAGCGAAGTGCTGCGCTATCACCTGGTGGCGAAGGGCTACCATGCCGTCGAGGCTCGCTTTGTGGGCAATGCCCGCCTGCGGCAGCAGCGCGGAGGAATCCGTGCCTGGCCAACTGTCAGGGCCGAGATTCTAAGACACCTAAAGGAGGATCCCGGCTGCATTGCAACCACTATGGTCGATTATTACGGTCTGCCGCAAGAGAAGGGTAAGGCGTGGCCAGGGCGCGTCAAGGCTGCGGCCCTGCCGGCGCCCAAGAAGGCGCATTGTGTGGAAGACGCGATAGTGGCCGATCTAAGCGCCACGCTAGGCAGCCGATTCGATACCAGCAGGCGGTTCATTCCGTTCGTGGTGATGCATGAGTTTGAAGGCCTGCTCTTCAGCGACTGCGCCGCTTTCGGCAACGGGATTGGCCGGCCCGATTTGGAGACTGCGTTTCAGGAGATTAGGGACGCGTTCGCGAACCCTGAGGAGATCGACGATTCACCGGTCACTGCGCCGTCCAAGCGAGTCGAGGCCCTGGTGCCTGGATATCAGAAGCCATTACTCGGCACGCTGGCTATCTTGGAAATCGGGCTGGCGCGCATCCGCGCCGAGTGCCCGCATTTCAATGATTGGATGAGTCAGCTCGAGGCGCGGGCGTGAGAAATGCGTCCACCTCGGCGCGCGTCGGGGCGGACGCTTGCGCGCCAAGGCGCGTCACGGAAATCGCGGCGGCGGCATTCGCGAAGAGCAGCGCGCGCTCCATTTTCTGCCCTTCCGCCAGCGCCACAGCCAGCGCGGCATTGAAGGTATCGCCCGCGGCCGTCGAATCGCGCACCTCAACCGGAAACGCGGGCGTGTGAAAGCATCCGGCGTCGCCCGCGTAGTAAGAGCCCTGATCGCCCAATTTCAAAACCACGCTACGGGGCCCGAGTTTCCGCAGCGCTTCCGCGAGTTCCGGGACTTCGTTGCGCGACACGCGGGCCGGCGGACGGCCCAGCAGCATCGGCGCTTCAGTTTCGTTGGGAGTGAGAATATCCACGCGCGCCAGCAACTCCGCGGGCAGCGGCTGCGCGGGCGCCGGATCGAGCATTGTGCGCAGGCCTTCGTCGCGCGCCAGAGCCAGCGCGGCCGCCACGGTTTCGAGCGGTGTTTCCAATTGGAATAGCGCCAGGCCCGCGCCGCGGAAAACTTTGCGCATGGCTTCCACATCGGCCGCGGCCAGCGCGAAATTGGCGCCGCATGCCACCACGATGGAATTCTGGCCTTGCCGGTCCACCCAGATGAGAGCCACGCCGGTGGCTTGCGACTTGGTGGCGTTCACCGCGCTCACATCCACGCCGGCGGCTGCCAGGCTGGCCTTCAAATGATCGGCGAAAACATCATAACCCACGCGTCCGATCATGCGCACCGCCACCGAGCCCGATCCAAGCTTTCCCGCGGCGCACGCCTGGTTGGCGCCTTTACCGCCCGGGATCATCTGAAAATTGCGGCCCAGCACGGTCTCGCCCGGCACCGGCAGACGATCCACCGACACTACGAAATCCATGTTCAGGCTGCCTACCACCACCAATGCGGAATTCATCGCGGCACTATCGGGACAAGTCGATACCCAGTTTTTTCAGTTCTTCGGAGTAGTATTTGCGATGCAGCAGATCCCACTCTTCGCTGCCTTCGGGAATTTCGCGCTTCTGCGAGCGGATCTTCTGGCGGGCCATACGGTCCACCTTCTCCTCGGCGGTCAGCACCTCGGTGATGTCGCGGACGATCTCGAGCCGTACTTCGTTGGTGTCCCTTTTCATACGCAGCTCGCGCGCCTTGCGCAGGGCGGTGACGATTTTGTGCGACATGTCGGTGATCTTGTCGCGCGAAAGCTTCATGGGATCGTGCGTGTCGCGACCCGAGGCGCGGATCACTTTGCGCTCCGCGATCATGGTGTTCTTGACCTTGCGGAACATTTCCTGATAGCTGACGCCTTCGCGCCGCATGTATTCGCTGTACTGTTGCAGGATGTCGCGCACCTCGTCGTTGAGGCGGTCTTCCACGGCGAGTTCCTCGGTGATGACGTTGCCGATGATCTCGGCAACTGCCTGCGGATTGCTGGTTTCAAGCGCGGCAGGCGTAAGCTTCTTCACCAATTCACGGGAGAGGTAGGCTATGAATTCCCTGGGAAGCAACATCCTGTAATGTTCTTTTTTTGGCGACCGGCGAAACATGTAGTTTAGCAAATCCTGTGCGGCGCGCGTGGCGGGAATCCCTTGACACAATCCCTTGACGGGAGACAAGAGTGGATATTTCCGACACAGCAGCCTGAGCCAGCAGATGCAGCAACCCCGGATCTTATCTGTGTTCATGAACGCAGATAAGACCATGGCCGGTGACCATTCAATGGCTAAGTTCGATGTCCGGATCTACCACCAGCCACGCCAGCGAACCCGCGGCGCACAGGACGGCGGCCACCAGAAAAGACGCCGTCCAACTGAATTGGTGCGCGATTATGGGCGTCAACGAAGCGGTGACGATGCCGCCGATCTGGCCGCCCATGTTCATCACGCCGGATGCCGAGCCGGCCGATGCGCCCGCCATATCCGCGGTCACGGACCAGAAGGAACTCTGCGAAAGATATAGCGCGCCCGCGCCTCCGGCCAGCACCACGCTCGCCAGGCGCGCGCTTTCCACCTGCGTTCCCGAAGCGATAAAGATGGCGGCCAGTGCGATGCCGGCTACCGCGACGCCGCAACGCCCGATGCGATTGCCGTAACGCCGCGTCAGCAGATCGCTGATGCGTCCGCCGATGATTGACCCGGTCGCCATGGCGATGAAGGGCAGCATGGCGTAGTAAGCGCTGGATTTCAGATCGAGACCGCGCACGTCGCTGAGATACTTGAAGAACCAGGCGAAGAAAATCCAGGCGGCGTAGCCATAAGTAAAGTAGCTGAAGGCTATCGCCAATACATCTTTGCTGCCGAAGATGACGCGCCATGGAAGCGGCTTGCCGATCTCCAGCTCATTGGGCGGCTCAGGCAATCCCTGCTCGATGAACGCCATCTCGCGCGGTGTGACCCAGGGATGCTCCTCGGGCCGGTTCCGGGCCATCCAATACCAGGCCGCGCCGGCCGCGACGCCGATGACTGCGCTGATCCAGAACGATGCGCGCCATCCGTAATGCAACACGATATAAGTCACCAGCGGCGGTGTAATTCCTGAGCCAAGGCCCACTCCGGCAAAGATGATGCCGTTCGCCAGTCCACGCTCTTTCGACGGAATCCAGTTGGCCACCAACCGGTTGGAAGCTGGAAAGAGTACGGCCTCGCCCGCGCCCAGCGTGAAGCGCACGGCCAGCAGCGCCGGCAACAGGCCCGCCATGGTGGCCGGTAACATGGCCGTCAAAGCCGTGAAGATTCCCCACCAGAGAGTGCCGAGCATCAGAACCAGGCGTGGTCCGAAGCGGTCGGCCAGACGGCCGGCGGGAGCCTGACACAACGCATATCCCAAGAGAAAAGCGCTGAAGACGGGTCCAAGTTGCAGATCGGTGATATGAAAGTCATGTTGGATGAAGCGGCTGGCCACCGAGATATTGACGCGGTCGAGAAAGGAGATGGCGCTGATGGCGAACATCCAGAAGATGAGAAGCCAGCGGATGGGCATGGGGACCTATCATGATACCCGGCTTCACTCGCCCATTACTTTGACGATCACGCGCTTGGAGCGCTGGCCGTCGAACTCCGCGTAATAAACCTGTTGCCATGGCCCGAAATCGAGTTTGCCTTTGGTGACGGGAACGATCACCTGATGGTGCACCAGCAGGCTCTTCAAATGCGAATCGCCGTTGGTTTCGCCGGTCGCATGATGCCGGTAGTTCTGGCGGAACGGCGCCAGTTTCTCGAGCCACTCGTCGATATCGGCCAGCAGTCCGTCTTCCGCGTCGTTCACCCAGACTCCGGCGGTGATGTGCATGGCCGATACCAGGATCATGCCGTCCTGAATGCCGCTCTTGCGCAGGGCCGCCTCCACTTGGCTGGTAATATTGATGTACTCGCGATGCTTGGTGGTGCGGAAAGTCAAATATTCGGTGTGAAATTTCATATGCGGATGGTAACTCTGATAGTATTCGCTTGATGGATTCCGCGGGCCTGCGTATCTTGATCGTGGACGACGACGCTGCCTTACTGAAGGTGATGGAGCGCTATCTTGCGCGGCTGGGTTATCGCGTGGACGCCTGCCGCAGTGCTGCGGACGCATGGGAGCGGGTCGAAGCCGATCCCTCTGCCTACGTGAGGGCCCTTGTGGATCTAAACATGCCGGGTGTACGGGGAGAGGAACTGGTCCGGCGGATACTGGATGCAAATGTGTCGATCCGGCTGGTGGTGGTCAGCGGGTATCCGGCGAGTGGCGGCGGCGTATTCGAGAGTGGACGGGTCATCTTTCTGCCCAAGCCGTTTGCGCCGAGCGAACTGGCCAGTGCGTTAGAGAGATGACCGGTGGGGCAGACGAACGTTTTTCGTCGTCTGCCGTCTGCCTGCCCCCACAATAACTTTCGTTAACACTGGGTCACTCACCACCGTCGTATTGAAGGCCAGCCGCCCGGATAGCTATAGTAGACGCCGGAGGGGCGGATACACGTGGGCACTCAGACGATCGAACTGGCGGCGACGCCTCTAACCCGAAGCAACTGGATCATCAGCGAGCGGGAAGATCTGACTTGGTTTATCGGATCGAGCCTGGCGGGCTATCTGGCGCTGGCGCTAATGGTCGCCGGTTTCCCTTTCATGCCGCTGTTTCTGGTGTGGCTGGTGGGCATCGATGGACCGCACGTGCTCGCGACCTTCACCCGCACTTACTTCGATAAATCGGAACGTAAGAATCTGGGGCCGATGCTGTGGATGATTATACCCGCGATGTTGGTGGGACCGATTGCGGTGGCTGCGGGAAACGAACAGCTCTTTTACCTGGCGGCCGTCAGTTGGTTGCATTTCCACATTGCCAAACAGCATTTCGGTTTCGTGATGCTTTATAAGCACAAGAACCGCGAGCGCGACCGCTTCGACTATCACCTGGACCGGTACTTTCTGCTGGCGTCGCTGATGGTGCCGTACGTGCGTTTTGTGATTTCGACTGCCGAGCCGACGCGCACATTGCGCGCGGCGCAGGCCGTTAACGAGGTGCTCTTGATCGCCTACCTGCTGCTGACCGTGTTCTTTATCGGTTGCCAGGTGCGTAAGGCGCGCGCTGGAGTTTCGCTGAATGCTCCGAAAATGCTGCTGTACATTTCGGTAGTGCCCTTGCAATGGCTGGCGTTCGGCTACGCGGCCACCTTCGGGTTCGAGGGCATCGTGCGCGCCGGCATCATCTTAGGTTTGTTCCACAGCTTTCAGTATCACCGCCTGATGTGGTTCCACAACCATAACCGCTATAGCGAGCCCAGCAGCGAAAGCCGCTATGGATTGGCGGCCACGCTCGGGCGGCGTTTCGCTTATTATGCGCTGGCTGCCCTGGCGTTGAACCTGGTGTTGAACGTTCTGCCGGCGCGCCTGCTTCCGGCTTCTCCGGTGAAGGCAGCCGTTTGGGGATTTGCCTTCATGCATTACCTGCTGGATGCGCGCATCTGGCGAGTGCGTGGGAATCGCGAACTGGCGGCGGCGTTGCATCTGTAAGATAGGCCTCCCGGCCTGTCCCTCGACTTTCCACATTGTGTGGCTCTTGTGGGGCAGGCTCGTAGCCTGCGCGGGCCTCGTAGGCCCGCTCTTCGGCGCGCGAAGCGCGTCTCGGCCAGGTCTCCCGGCCAGGCCTCCCGGCCTGTCCCGGCGAGCGGCAGCTCGCAAGGTGAGCGCTAGCTCGTGGTTGGCCAGCTCCACCCCGCAACAGAGCGGCAGGGTCGAAAAACCGCCCCCGTGGCTGGTCTGCCCCACGGGGTTTGTTGACTATCCCCCGAAGGCTCGCGACAGCTTCTCATAGGTGAGTAGCAGATCCTCGGGGAGCACGCGGGTCTCGCCGACCGATGTCATGAAGTTGGCGTCCGCCACCCAGCGCGGCAGCACGTGCATGTGGATGTGTCCGGCCACTCCGGCGCCGGCCGCCTTGCCGATGTTGATGCCCATGTTCAAGCCATCCGGCTGGTAATTCGTGCGCAGATGCGTTTCAGCCTGGCGCGCCAGCAGAATCATCTCAGTGGCGGTTTCTTCAGCCACTTGATCGAGCGTGGGCGCGTGCTCATAGGGAACCACCATCAGGTGGCCCGAGGTGTACGGGAACCGGTTGAGAATGACGAAATTCAGCAGACCGCGATAGACGATGTAATTCTCGCTGTCGCGGTGTTGCGCGGGCAATTCACAAAAGATGCACCCGGACGCCTGCTCCGCCGTAGTGACATACTGATATCGCCACGGGCTCCAAAGGTAGTCCATAGCCCGGGCCCGTTAGAGCGTAGGCGCGGGTTCGCCGGGGGAGGGATCGGCGGCGGGCGCTGCGGCCGACGTGTTCACCACGTCTTTCAGCTCCTTGCTGGGCTTGAAATACGGGATCTTCTTGGCCGGCACCTCGACGCGCGCGCCGGTCTTGGGATTCCGCCCGATGCGCGGCTGGCGCTGCCTGGTGCGGAAGCTCCCGAAGCCGCGAATTTCGATCTTATCGCCGGTGCGCAACGAACGCACGATACTGTCAAAAATAGCCTCTACGATGACTTCCGATTCTTTCCTGGTCATCTCCACTACGCGCGAGACTTCTTCAATCAGATCGGCCTTGGTCATGTGCTCTTCTCCTTGTCGTCTCCAGCCGTTACAGCAGTATCTCCTGAACGGGCGTCATTTGCAAGCTATTCCGAGCCGCGATTTTTCAGGCTCAGCACTTCTTCGATGGTCGCGGCGCCCGCCGCCGCCTGCCGTTGATAGACCGCCAGGCGGCCCTTTTCCTCGTCGTGGGCCACGGCTTTAAGGCTCAGCCCGATCCGTTTTTCCGCCTCGCTCATTTTCACGATCTTGAAGTCGTACTCCTGGCCCACCGATACGGGAGGCTCCGCCGAACGGCGTCCGGTGTAGCCCGGCACTTCCGAAAAATGGCACAGCCCTTCGACGCCCTCCGCCAACTCCACGAAGGCTCCAAAGCCGGCCAGCCGCGAGATCCGTCCATGTACGATATCGCCCGGCTGATGGCTCTGCAAGTAGGTCTCCCAAGCGTCCGGCTGCAGTTGTTTGATTCCCAGCGACAGGCGGTGGCCCTTGGCATCGATATTCAGAATCACCGCTTGCACGAGCTGCCCCTTCTTCAAAACTTCCGAGGGATGCTTCACGCGCTTGGTCCACGACAGATCCGAAACGTGCACCAGCCCATCGATGCCTTCTTCGATTTCGATGAACGCGCCGAAATCGGTCATGTTGCGGACGCGGCCTTCGACCACCGAGCCGATGCTGTAGCGGCTGTCGATGGTGGTCCACGGATTGGCTTCAAGCTGCTTCAAGCCTAGCGAAATGCGCCGGTCGCGCGGGTTTACTTCGAGCACCACGGCCTCTACTTGATCGCCCGCCTTCACCACTTTCGAGGGATGCTTCATGCGCCGCGACCAGGTCATTTCGGTGATGTGGATCAGGCCCTCCACGCCGGGTTCCAGTTCCACGAAAGCGCCGTAATCGGTTACATTCACCACTTGGCCGACCACGCGGCCGTTTACCGGGTAGCGCTCGGCGACGGTCTCCCACGGATCGGGCGCCATCTGCCGCAATCCCAGCGAAACGCGCTCCTTGGCGCGGTCGAACTTGAGCACCTTGGCTGTGAGGGTGTCTCCCACGTGCACGATTTCCGACGGATGCCCTACGCGGCCATACGACATATCGGTGACGTGCAGCAGGCCATCGAGGCCCCCCAGGTCGATGAACGCGCCGTAATCGGTGAGGTTCTTGACAATGCCGGTCACCTCGGCGCCCTCGGCCAGCTGATCGAGCGTGGCGGTTTTGCGCTGGTTCACTTCCTGCTCGACCGCCAATTTGCGCGACACCACCACATTGCCGCGGCGGCGATTCACCTTGATGATTTTGACCGGCACATCCTGGCCGATGAACGAATCGAGATGATGCACCGGCCGCGGGTCCACTTGCGAACCCGGCATGAAGCCTTCAATGCCGACGTCCACGGAAAGCCCGCCTTTCACTCTTTCGTTGACGTGCCCGAGGATGACCAATTGATCCGCGAAAGCCTTTTCGAGGTTCTCCCAGACGCGCAGGCGCGCGGCTTTAGCGTGCGAGAGAAGAATGTAGCCTTCAGGCTGCTCGCCGTGATCGATCATGACGTCGACCACGTCTCCGGCTTTCACGTGCATCTCGCCCGATGGACTGAGGAATTGCTCGATCGGCACCAGGCCTTCGGACTTGTACCCGAAATCGACGATCACGTCTTTAGACGTGACTTTAAGTACGGTACCTTGCAGGATCTCGCCCTCGGCGGGAGCCAAATGAGTATACTCATCGAGCAAAGACTGGTAGTTTTCGCTATCCGGCTGGAGTGCGTCGTCCACCTGTGCTTTGCCCTGATCGGCTGCCATTACTCACGCCTCCGCGAGATACTGCATTCAATGATTGCCGGGAACTTACAGCCGCGAGACAGGACACAAGCGAGGAAGTAATGCGATCTCAATGAATTCCAGGAATTTGCATCGAAACCGACCCGCCTGATTCACCAGCAAGGCACTGACAGATCAATATCTTAGCAAATGCGGGGCGGGAAGTCACGCGCGGTAGGAACGCGTGGAGCGCATGGAGCGCGTATGGATGAGGCAGATTGTTGGAAGAGGTGCGGGTCCGCTCCCTTACGGTCGCGGCTCGGTCGCATGGTCGCGGCTCGGTGCGTCGCGGCGCGGTTGCGTGCCGTTGTGAGCCGCGCGCGTGGGCCAGCGGTTTCGGATCTAGAATAACGAGAAATTCGCGTGGATTGACGCACTGTAAAGCTTGGAGTCCTTTGCCGTGGAGATGGGAAGAACGGGTTCTCGAGAAGCACTTGAGCTTCGATCGGGAAAGCCCGGGGAACGCCCGGGCCTTCCTCTCGAAGCGGAAAGGAGGATCAACTACATGATCAAATTGCTAGTTGAGCTGCCGCTGATCGGCAAGTTCACGCTCATTATCGTGTGGCGCCGTAAGGGCCGCCGGTAATGAACGAGCGGGATCAGGACTCGTACACCTGGTCCCGCTACTAGCATACTCCAAAATTTGTCCAATTCAAAACTTTTTCGCGCGCAGCTTTCTGCTATCTTCGGCTGTGAAAGGACAAGTTCTTTGATGTCTTCGCAGCCCAACATCGATTCCGTTCTCAGCGAAACGCGCGTCTTCGAGCCATCGGCGGAATTTCGCTCGCATGCGCACGTCGGCAGCCTGGCAGACTACGAACGCTTGGCGAAAGAGGCCGAACAAAATCCCGCCGAGTTCTGGGGCCGGATCGCCGCCGAACTGCACTGGTTCAAACCGTGGGAGCAAGTACTGGAGTGGAATTGTCCTTGGGCGAAATGGTTCCTGGGCGGACAAATCAACTTGTCGTATAACTGCCTGGATCGCCACGTGGCCACCTGGCGGCGAAACAAGGCGGCCATAATTTGGGAAGGCGAGCCGGGTGAAGTACAAACGCTCACGTACCAGCAACTGCTGATCGAGGTCTCGAAATTCGCGAATGTTTTGAAATCGCTGGGCGTGAAGCAAGGGGATCGCGTGGCGATTTATATGGGAATGTGCCCGGCGCTGCCCATCGCCATGCTGGCCTGCGCCCGCATCGGCGCGCCGCACAACATTATCTTCGGTGGCTTCTCCTCGAACGCGCTGGTGGATCGCATTTCGGATTCGCAGGCTTGCCTGGTGATCACGCAAGACGGTTCCTACCGGCGCGGCGCCGAAGTGAAATTGAAACCCGCCGTGGATGAGGCGGTGCTCTCGTGCCCGTCGGTTCGCAACGTGGTGGTCTTCCAGCGGACCGGCACGCCGCAGACCATGGTAGCCGGCCGCGACCTTTGGTGGCACGAACTCATGGCCACGGCGTCCGACGAATGCCCCGCCGAGCCCCTCGATTCCGAGCATCCGCTCTACCTGCTATACACCTCGGGCACCACCGGAAAGCCCAAAGGCATCCTGCACACCACCGGCGGGTATTCGGTAGGCACCTATATCACCACGAAACTGGTCTTCGATCTGAAGGATACCGACATCTACTGGTGCACGGCCGATATCGGCTGGGTGACGGGTCACAGCTACATCGTTTACGGGCCATTGCAGAATGGAGCGACCACCGTGATCTACGAAGGCGCGCCCAACTTTCCCGCGCCCGACCGCTTGTGGAGCATCGTCGACCGGCACAAGGTGAACGTGTTCTACACCGCGCCGACGGCCATCCGCGCCTTCATGCGCTTTGGTAATGAATGGCCCGCCCAACATCCTATGAAGAGCTTGCGGTTGCTCGGCACGGTGGGCGAGCCGATCAATCCGGAGGCCTGGATGTGGTATCGCGAACACATCGGCCACAATCGCTGTCCCATCGTAGATACGTGGTGGCAGACGGAAACCGGGATGATTATGATCGCGCCGCTGCCGGGCGCCACGCCGTTGAAACCGGGCTCGGCCACGCGTCCCTTTCCGGGCGTGGCGGCGGATGTCGTAACGCGCGAAGGCGAACCTGTGCCTCCGGGCGGCGGCGGATTCCTGGTGCTGAAGCAGCCTTGGCCGGCCATGCTGCGCACCATCTATGGCGATCCCAAGCGGTATCAGGATCAATATTGGTCGCAGATTCCCGGCATGTATTTCACCGGAGACGGCGCGCGCAAGGATGCCGACGGGTATTTCTGGATTATGGGCCGCATCGACGATGTGATCAACGTCTCGGGGCATCGCCTGAGCACCATGGAAGTGGAATCGGCGCTGGTGGCGCATCCCAAGGTGGCCGAGGCCGCGGTGGTGGCCCGGCTCGACGATCTTAAGGGGCAGGCCATTGCGGCCTTCGTCACGCTGAAGGCGGGCAACGCTCCCAGCCATGAGTTGAAAGAGGAACTGCGGCAGTGGGTGGCCAAGGAGATCGGGTCGCTGGCCAAGCCGGACGACGTGCGCTTCAGCGATGCGTTACCGAAGACGCGCAGCGGCAAGATCATGCGGCGGCTGCTGAAGGAGATCGCGGCCGGGGGCGAGGTGAAGGGCGATACTACGACGCTTGAGGATCTTTCTGTCATCGCCAAGTTGAGCGCGCAGGAAGATTAAGGTTTGTGGGGCAGGCTCGTTGCCTGCGCGGGCCTCGTAGGCCCGCTCTTCGGTGCGCGAAGCGCACCCACGTAATCATTGGGCGCCTGGCGTCCAGGGCGGCGCAAAACCCGCCATTCGCGCGTACGCTACCGCTTGCCCCATATGCTCGTTGGCGTGCACCAGAATGCGCAGGTACACTCCGTCCACGGTCGCCTCGATCGGTCCCTGCTTGACCCGGCGCAGGAAGTCCGCGGGCTTCAGCTTGGCGCGTTCGACTCGCACGGCTTCGAACGACCGCTTCAGCCAATCGACGACGTCCGCTTTCCCGGTGACGCGCTTCTCCAAGTCCGGTCCGAAACCCTCCGGCGCCTTCGGCCCCGTCGCGCTCAACAGTCCGAAATTTGCGGCCGCGATGTGCATGTAGATCTCGCTGAAGGTGCGTACTCCAGGCACTGGCCGCCAGGCATATTTCTCCGCGGGAGTGGCTTCCGCCAGCGCGAGCACCTGCCGGGTCGCGTGCGTCCACTCACCGTCATAACCTTGCCACAAGCCTTCGTACCAATAGCTTTGCGGATGTTTCGGCGGTGAACTCGCCGATTGCGCGAGAAGCGCGGCAGCCAGAGTTACAAGAATCGCGAGTGTCTTCATAATGTCCGATTCTAGCGCCGTGCGCCCGTAGACCACGGGAGTGGGTCAATTTGACCCATCGCGGAACGAAGAGGCGCGGCGCAAGCCACTGAAACCGTGCGCCAAGCGATGCGTAGGAATCCTGGCAGGGCGATTGCTTGATTGCCGCCGAACGTGCAGGCGATCGTGCCTGTACGCCGGCGTGGTAAAGTGCTTCTTGCCGCGAAGAAATTTGATCCACCGTGGCCCGCACCTCGGTTATCTTAAGCTCTATAGAAAGAACTGACATGCCCATCCTAACGTTACCTTTTCGTAATACGATTCGAATCCTTGGCGTAACATGCGCGATGGCCTGCGCCGCCGCGTATGGACAGACGGCGATAGTGACCACCATCGCCGGAGGCGGTTTCGTGAACAACGCACCGGCTCTTCAAACGTATCTCAGCGACCCGTTGGGAGTCGCGGTAAACGCCTCGGGAGACGTCTATATTGCCGACCTGAGTTCCGTTGGTCAGAACCACATCTGGCTGCTCAATCACACAACTCAGGTTATGACGGTGGTGGCAGGTGGCGGTCCCACAGTTTTTAGTTCCAAGGACGGCCCGGCCCTTTCGGTGCACATCGCGCCCACCGATCTGGCGCTCACCGCCGGCGGCAATCTGCTGTTCATGGATAGTTCCATGCTGCGCCAGCTCAATGTGCAACAAGCCACCATCACCACGCTCGCCGGGCAGCCGAACATCAATAAATCGAGTGGCGACGGCGGACTGGCAACCTCCGCGTTGCTGAACATGCCGCAACAATTCTGCCAGGATTCCGCGGGTAACATCTACATCGTCGAATTAGCCGGATACGTGCGCCAAATCAGCACCACAGGAATCATTACCACGATCGCGGGCACCGGCGGCGCGAAATTCGGTGGCGATGGAGGACCGGCGACTTCGGCCACTCTGGTTCGCCCTACTGGTATTGCGGTGGATACGGCGGGCAATCTGTACATCGCCGACTCGGGCGATCTGCGCATCCGCGAGATCGTCAAAGCGACCGGGATTATCCAAACGATCGCCGGCAACGGCGCGCCCATCGATGGTGGAGACGGCGGCAGCGCCACAAAGGCGACGTTCGCGGCGATGGGCGTGCTGACCATCGACGCCAGCAACAACATCTACGCGACCGATGGCAGCCGCATTCGGCGCATCACCGCCCAAACCGGAGTCATCTCCACGGTCGCGGGCAATGGCACGGCGGGGCTCAGCGGCGATGGCGGGCTCGCCACGCAGGCGGAAATCAATCTGCCCGGCGGACTCACGCTCGACAGCGCAGGCGATCTTTTCATCGCCGATACCGGCAACCGGCGCGTGCGCGAAGTTACCGCCGCGGGAATAATTTCGACCATCGCGGGGAACTCTCAGAATGGCGATGGCGGCTTGGCCGCGGGCGCCGTGTTGAATGGCCCGGTGGGAATCGCCGTGGATTCCTCGGGTGATCTCTTCATCGCCGAAGCCACAGATATCCGCGAAATCAACGCTACCATCGGGATCATCTCCACCGTCGCGGGAGGCGGTACGGCCTTGGGCGATGGCATTCCCGCGCTGCAGGCGAAATTAAACCCGCTCAGCGTGGTGTTCGATGCCAGCGGCGATCTGATCGTCGGCGAAGCCGGCGTGATCCGCAAAATCGACACCAGCGGTGTGATCAGCACGATCGCCGGCACAGGCGCGGCGGGCTATTCGGGCGATGGCGGCGCCGCGACTTCCGCCCAAGTCGGCTATGTCAGCGCGCTGGCGATCGACGGGTCCGGCAATATCCTGTTCGCCGATTCAGGGAATAAGCGGCTGCGGAAAATCAATGTTTCCACCGGAGTCATCAGCACCGTCGCGGGTAATGGGCAGGCGTCCTTCACCGGCCCGGGACAAGCGGCTACTGCCACTGGCATCGGCACGCTGGCAGGCGTTGCCGTGGATGGCAACGGCAATATCTACATCGGAGGAATCCAGACTTACTTTCTGCTGGAGGTGTCTTCGGCGGGGACGGTATCGGTCGCGGGCGGAATCGGCGGATGCGGATATATCGGCGACGGCGGCCTGGCTACCACGGCGGGCATGTGCCAGCCGACCACTCTGGCAGTGGATGCCGCCAATAATATCTTCCTGGGCGATCCAACTTGCTATTGCGTGCGCAGGATCACGGCGGGTACGGGGATTATCCAGACGGTGTTCGGCAACGGCAGCCAGGGTTTCACCGGTGACAGCGGCTCGGCCATCCAAGCCCAGTTGAATACGGTGTCGGCGATTGCCTTATTTGGATCGACACTCTATGTTGTCGATGGAACCAGTAATGTCGTGCGCGCAGTTACTCCCGATACGCCGCCCGCATTGCCCGGACCGCCCAGCTTTTCGTCGTTAGTAAGCTCGGCCAGTTTTCAGCCAGGGCCGGTAGCCCCGGGCGAGCTGATTACATTCTACGGAAACTATCTAGGTCCGGTGACTCCCGATTACTGGACGGTCGGTTCTAACGGTCTACTTACGATTCCGAATTCGACCATCCAGGTCTTCTTCGACGATGTGCCCGCGCCGCTGGTTTATACATCGGCCGGACAAGTGAATGCCGTAGCGCCGTATTCGGTGGCGAACGGCTTTTCGGCGGTCAAGATCCAGACGGCGGGCGGCACCTTTACCGACAGCAGCATTGGTTCCACTGCGACGGCGCCCGGCATCTTCCCGAGCGCGATTGTGAATGAGAATGGCACCATCAACGGTCCTGGAAGTCCGGCTCCGGTTGGTTCCTATGTAACTATGTACGGCACCGGCTTGGGCCAAACCAGTCCGGCCGGTGTGGATGCCACGATCACTCCGGTGACTGACTATCCCAAGCAGGTTTACTCAGTGGCGGCCACTCTCAGTGTCAATCCGTTGTTTTCCACGCCTCTGTCGATGAACGTGTTGTACTATGGGCCGGCTCCGGGGTTAGCCGCGGGTGTTTGCCAGATCGACGCCGTAATTCCGGCGGGGGCATCCGCGGGTCAGAATTTCATGCAGATCTCTGCGGGACCGGGCGCCAGTCCGCCGATCTCTCTTTGGATCCAGTAATTGTGGGGCAGGCACTCTGCCTGCGCGGGCCTCGCAGGCCCGCCGTGTGGCTGTGCGCAATATTAGCAGGCGGCCTACAAACTTCCTGTGGGGCAGACCATCGTTTTTTTGTGGTCTGCCGGTTTTTTTGATCATTATGCACGCAGGCGGCCTGAGAGGCCGCCGCAGGCAGAGTGCCTGCCCCACTCACTCCTCGATGTACCAGGGAACATTGACCACGATAATGCGGCCGTTTCCCTTGAAGTAGAGCATCGATTTCAACGCCGTTCCCCGCTGGTTATGCAGCATATGATAATACCAGCGGCGCTCCACGATCTCCGGAATCACCACGGCGATCTGACGATCGGGATTCTTCTTCGCAAGATCCAGCACGAAGTCCACGATGGGATTAATGACAAAGCGGTAAGGCGACGGTAGAACCACCAGCTTCGGCGGACACATGCCAAGTTGCTGCACGGGCTGTTCCACGAACGTGGTCCACTCCTGCCGCAAATAAATGGTGCGCTCCCCAGAGTCGATGTGTAAGACGATGACATCCGGCGATATGGTCAGCGACAACGTGAGCGCGCGCTTGACGATATTGCTCCAGCGGTCCATGGGCAACACCACCAAGGGCGCATGGAGGCTATTCAGTTCCAAAGGTGACTGACTTAGCACCGACATACCCACCTGATGATACTGCCTGCGTACGGCGATCATGACGGCGAGTAAGCTGGGGATCAACAGGAGCGTGATCCAAGCTCCGTCCATGAACTTAGCCACTAACACTACGATCACGGTTATAGCCGTGGCGATGGCGCCCAGTCCATTGATCAGCATGCTGTGCCGCGCGCCGCGTCCGCCGATCCGTTTCCAATGGAAGACCATGCCGGTCTGCGACAGAGTGAATGCCAGGAAAGCACCAACGGCGAACAACGGGATGAGCCGGTCGGTCACGCCGCCAAACAGGATCAACAGGACGGCGGCGAGGGCCGCCAACACGTAGACGCCTTGGGAAAAAACGAGGCGCCGGCCGCGCGAGCCAAACGAGCGAGGCAGAAAGCCATCCTGCGCGATGGTCTTGCAGAGGCGCGGGAAATCCGCAAATGCCGTATTCGCCGATAACGCCAGCACCAACAGGATGGAGCCGATAGTGACGTAATAGAAAGCGCCCCGGCCGGCCACCGCGGCCACCAGCATGGAAAGCACGCTCTGATATCCGGGCGCTCCCGGATCGGTGGCGGCGATGCCGTAAACCTTAATCAGATACGCAATGCCTGCCAGCAGCAGAATGAGTAGTGCGATGATTACGCCCAGTGTGCGGCGGGCATTCTCCGCGGTCGGCTCGCGGAAAGCCTTCACCCCGTTCGATACCGCCTCGACGCCGGTCATCGCGGTGCAGCCGCTGGCGAATGCCTTCAGCAGCAACCAGGTGCCGATGGCCGCCACGGCTTTGGGAGCGGCGGGCGGCGGCGCCACGGGGATGGGATGCCCGCCGTGGAGCAGCGTTTTGAATACCCCGATGGCGATGGCAATCAGCAGCGTGCCTACAAATAAGTAAGTCGGGATCAAGAATATGAAGCCGGTTTCGCGTACTCCGCGTAAGTTAACTAATGTGACTACGGCTAAGATCGCGAGGCATAAAATGAGGGTATGCGGTTCGAGACTGGGCACCGCCGATACCAGTGCGCCGACGCCTGCCGAAATACCTACCGCCACTACCAGGATGTAATCGATCATCAATGCCGCGGCCGCCAGCAATCCGGGAAAGACGCCCAGGTTGTGACGCGCCACCGTGTACGAACCGCCGCCGCCCGGATAAGTTTCGATGGTCTGCCGGTAAGAGAAGTAGACGATAGTCAGCAGAACGATGATGCTGATGCTGATGGGCCAAATGTAGACGACGCCGGCCGCTCCCAGGGGGATCAGCAGCGTGAGTGCCGCCTCCGGACCGTAGGCGGCCGAACTAAGCGCATCCAGACCGAAGATAGGAATGCCCGCCATGGGGCCAATGCGCTCAGCCCGTTCGTCGGTGGTGGCGAGTGGAGTGCCAAAGAGGAAGTCGAGGATCGCCATGCGGTTCGGACTATCTTAACTCACTTGGCCATAGCAACTTTTTACTGCTCACACCCGTCAGCGCAATTGGCATAGCGTCTCCAGACGCTCGCGCAGGTACTGCATCTCTTCGCCCTCGAGCTTGAGGGCACACCCCGCGACCACCCGCTCGCCATGGTCGATCAGTGCACCGCGATACTCCGCGTCAGGCGTGGTGGCGGCGATATCGGCCAGCGCGCGCAGCAACCTGAGGCTGACTGCCACGTCCCCCTTGGAATACATCCGGATCTGTTCGTATGCCGCTTCCAACAGGCGCGCGAAGCCGATCCAGGGGATCACCACGCGCACGGTGCCCGGCGGATCGTAGAGTACCGATTCGGGTGGCTCGCGCGTGGCGAAGCGGATCAGGATGGCGCTCAATTGGTCCACGCAGTTGATGGCCGTCGAGGGGTCGTTCACGGCCGGCGAGATAGCCTTCAGCGCGATGTCCACGATTTGCAGAACGCCAAACTCGACATCCTGTTGCAGAGTGCGGCTGGGTCCGAAATCGAATGCGCCCAGCAGGTCCTCGACGGCTTCAGGCGTCAGCCTATGGTCCCTCGAGACGGCCATTAAAGGGATGCCGGCGGGAACGAAATGGCCGACACGCCGCAGCACCTGAATCTTCACGCGGTGGGCCTTCGCCAGACTGACCAGACGCTTGCAGTCCACGAAGCGGATGTAGCCGGACACATCGCTGGGGATGGTGGCTTCCCAGCCGTCCACGGGGGGAGGCTGGGCGGCCAAGCGCTCGTGCCGGTGGGGCCACGGCATCGTCTCATCGACCGTTCGGATGGTGTCGGCGGCGATGCGCGCAACGATGTGATTCACGGCGATGGCCCGCGAGATGTGATGGATGAAAAACAGCAGCCACCCCACGCAGGTCACCGCCAGCAGCATGGCGCCCATCACGGTGACCACCGGCGCAAACGGAACCGGATGCAAGCGTGCGGCGGGCAGCGCTGCCATGCAGTACAGAAACGTACCCAGATAGATGCCCAGGGTCCACTGCGTCACACGGTCTTGCACGAAGCTGACGATGATGCGCGGCGAGAATTGCATGGAGGCCAGCGTCAGGGTCATCAGCAGGATGGCGAAGACGATGGACACTACCGTCATGATGGAGGCGGCGATGCCGCCCAGGATAATCTGCGCGACCTGCGGATCGGCGCGCGAGGGGAACAGGATGTCGGGCGTCCAGGCGTGCAGCTCGGGAACGGATTCCTCGAGTGCCGAAAGCAGCGCGCCGATACAGCCCAGCACCAGCGCGATCGAGAGCGGACGCACCAGGAATCCGCCTCGCAGGTTGTACAAGGCCCGGCGGAACAATAATGGGATACGTATTGGCAAGCTCTATTGAGTCTCTCATGTGGGGCAGGCACTTTGCCTGGATAGCGTCGGGATAAACCGGCGTGAAGTAGTGAATGAAAGAGTCATACAGGAAAGGAGTAGCGAACCATCCTGACCCCGAGCCATGTGAGGGCGGCGGCAACGACGCACTTGAAGCGTTGGCCTGGGGCATATGTGGGCTGGGTATCCCTGAAGTTGATGAGCTCCGAAATTGCCAAAATCATGGGCGCCGACGGTGTCAGGCTAACCGGAAGGCAACACGGCAGCGTGCGTAAACAGCGCGAGCACGTTGCGGCCCTGCGGAGTCGTAGACCCCACGCACGCATAGAAACTTCACGCGCGAGAACCGAGAGACCCCGTGGCTTTCCGCCGCCGGTAGAGGGCGGAACGCTGGGAGAAAGCGATGAGCGATAAGACCCAGATGCACGGCGGCGGGGAGTCGCACAGCGGCGTAGTACCGACGAAGCGGTCGAACGCAGGCCAGGGAGGGCCGAAGGAGATCGCGGAGGGAAGGCCGCTGACCGAGGAGAATGCGGAAGAGCCTAACCCGTACCGGATGCAAGGCCGGGAAAGCGGGCCAAGCGGGCTGGACCGTGTACGTCAAGCAGCGCAGAAGGACAAGCAGTTGCGGTTCACCGCCCTGCTGCATCACGTCACTATCGACCTGCTCCGCAGCAGCTACTACGACCTGCAAAGGCAAGCGGCGGCGGGAGTGGACGGGGTGACGTGGCAAGCCTACGGGGACGAACTGGAGGAGCGGCTCGCCGACCTCCATGGACGCATCCATCGCGGGGCCTATCGCGCGCAACCGTCGCGGAGAGTCTGGATCGACAAAGCCGATGGGCGGAAACGGCCATTGGGCATCGCCGCCCTGGAAGACAAAATCGCCCAGGCAGCGGTGGTCGCGGTTCTCAATCCGATCTGGGAAGAGGACTTTCTGGGCATTTCGTACGGGTTCCGGCCGGGGCGCAAGCAGCACGACGCACTAGACGCGCTCTACGTCGGGATCACCAGCAAGAAGGTGAACTACGTTCTGGACTTAGACATCCGGTCGTTTTTCGACAAAGTCGAACACGCTCAGATGGAAAAGTTCGTACGGCATCGGATAGGAGATGAACGGCTCGTCCGCTTGATCCTGAAATGGTTGAAGGCGGGCGTGATGGAGGACGGACAGTGGTACGAGACGAAGGAAGGGACCCCACAAGGGGCGGTGATTTCGCCGTTGCTAGCCAATCTCTACCTGCATTACGTGCTCGATCTGTGGGTGCAGGCATGGCGGAAGAAGGTGGCGCACGGCGACATGATCGCGGTGCGGTACGCGGACGACGTGGTGTTCGGATTCCAGGACCGGGAAGAGGCCGAAAAGTTTCTGGCGCAATTGCGGGAACGCGTGCGGAAGTTCGGGCTGGAATTGCATCCGGAGAAGACGCGCCTGATCGAATTTGGGCGCTATGCCGCTGAACGGCGGGCGAAGCGTGGGGAAGGGAAGCCGGAAACCTTCAACTTTTTGGGTTTCACTCACATCTGTGGGAAGAATCACGCGACGGGGTACTTCATGGTGCTGCGGAAGACGATCGGCAAACGGATGGCCGCCAAGCTGAAGAAGATTCGGCAACAGCTCCGCCAACGCTTGCATGCGCGGGTTCCGGACACGACGGGGTGGCTGCAATCGGTGGTTCGCGGATATTTCCGATATCACGCCGTGCCGCGCAACGAGGAACGACTGAAAGCGTTCCGGCACGAAGTGCTACGCATGTGGTGGTGGCAGCTTCGGCGGCGGAGTCAAAGAACCCGCTGGACCTGGAACAAATTTTGGGAGAAACTCGGGTGCCTCATCCCGGACGTCGAAATTCTGCATCCGTATCCTGACGTTCGCTTTGCGTGGCAGCACATCCAAGGTAAGAACCGTGTGCGTTAGGAGCGCTCGCACGGATCTGTGCGGGGGGTGCCGGGCAACCGGCATCCCTACCGCGACCGGCGGCCGGTAGGACAGGCCTCCTGGCCTGTCCAAAACGAGCGAACCTCGGCGAAGAGCGGCCCCGCCTCGCAATTTGCGGTAAGATCTCTTCAAGGCGACTCCGCAAAGATACTTATGGACACCACTTATTCGAAGGCCGTGGCGCTGGCTGTGCCCGTCTTTCTGGCTCTCATCGCGCTGGAGATTATCATCGATCGCGTGAAGCGCACGCATTATTACCACCTGGCGGATGCCATCAACAGTCTCAGTTGCGGCGTAGTCTCGACGGGTGTGCGCGTCTTCTTCGGTTTCCTGGGAATCTTCTTCTACGAGAAGGTCCTGCTGCACTGGGCGCCGATTCACCTGTCCGCCATGTATTGGGGCACATGGGTATTTGCGCTGGTGCTTTACGATCTCTGCTATTACTGGAACCATCGCTGGGGACACACGGTGGGGTTATTCTGGGCGTCACACGTAGTGCATCATCAGAGCGAGGAGTTCAACCTCACCACAGCGCTGCGGCAGCCCGGCACCGGCGCGTTTCTGGGATGGATTTTCTATCTGCCGATGGCGTTGTGCGGCGTTCCGGTGGGCGTGATGCTGCTGGTTGGCGTCGTGCAACTCTTCTATCAATTCTGGCCGCACACACAAGTGATCGGCCGGCTGGGCTTCTTGGACCGGTGGATTCAAACACCCTCCAACCATCGCGTGCATCATGCGCAGAACGATATCTATCTCGATAGGAACTACGTGGGCATTTTTCTGATTTGGGATCGTCTGTTCGGCAGCTTTCAGGAGGAGTTGGACGAAGAGCCGTGCATCTACGGAATCCGCGGACAGTTGAAGAGTTGGAATCCGGTGTGGGCCAACCTGCATTACTACGCAGCCATGGCGAAGGACGCGTGGCATGCGTCGTCATGGTCCGACAAAGTGCGGGTCTGGTTCGCACCGCCGGGATGGCGACCGGCGGATGTGGCGGCGCGATATCCCAAGCGGCCTTACGATCCGCGCGTGGATTTCGTAAAGTACGATCCGCCGCGCAACGTGGCGTTGAGCGCGTACGGCTTGGTGCAGTTTGCGGCGCTGATCGCGGCCAACAGCCAGTTCTTGGCATTGCTGCCGAAGCAATCGACCGGCTGGAACGTGGCGTATTTCCTGTTCATCATGGGAACGTTGGTGTGCCTGGGCGGCGTGCTGGAGAGCCGCCGCGAGTTTCTGATCGCGGAAGGCGCGCGGCTGACGGCGACGGCGCTGGCGGTGCTGGCGAGCGGAACGTGGTTCGGTGGAGTACGCGATCCGCGCGTGGTGCTGACGGTGGTTGCGTTTCAGGGTGCATCGTTGGCGTGGCTGTGGCTGGCTGCGCGCGGGCGGAAGGCGGAAACCGCCGTGGCGGCCGCATAACATTGTGGGGCAGGCTCGTAGCCTGCGCGGGCCTCGTAGGCCTGCTCTTTGGCGAGCGTCGCTCGCCCACAGCCGGCCCCAGACTCGCGAATCAGGCGCGATGAGGTTTGGGATTTGATCAGGGCCTTGGAAGTGACAGAAGATGCGGGCTGGCGCCACGTCCGGACTTCCGGCGACCATCGGGTGTTCAAGAGCCCGGAGCGCCGGATCACCGTTGTGTCTGGAAAACCCGGCGACGATGTTCGGCCGGGCACCTGTCGGGCCGTTTGGCGTCAAACTGGTATCAAGGAGGCCGATTAATGATCCGAATAGAAAATTTGACCGCCCGCGCCAAGGAAGCCATCGGCCTCCACTGGGAAACACTTCACCCGGACTGGTCCGCAGCCTCAACGGTTCGGGAAATTGAGGTCGAACTGCCCGGCTAGGGTATCGTTACCGCGTGTGCCACGACTTTCGCAGGCCGGCCGTTAGACGGCCAAGTGGTGGCGGACAGGCCAGTCTCCGAGTGCCGCGCAATCCAGGAATGGCCGCACGCGAGGCGCGGTCACGGGTTAGCCTACTTCGGGCCGAGGGTTTTCACGTTCATTGTCACCTTCGTGTACTGGCGTGGAGCAACCGCTTCGTCGAGAGTGCCAACCGCGACGAGGGCCTTTCCAATCAGCTTGCGGGCCTGCACCTCCGAAACGCCGGAACCGGCAAAGAACAACTGAACTTGACTGACATCCCTGACCGTGTCCAGATTCGGGCTGCTTCTGGCTTCCGCATCCTCGGCGGGCTCGACGGTGATTGGCCTCGCTAGCCTCAGTACGAGCACTCTGTCACGTACATCCGTGGCCGTGTTCTCATCAAAGCCAGGAGGACCATGGAAAGTCCGCTCGACTAGAGTGCCCTGCAACTTGATCCCCTCGGTGTCGTATTTGAAGGTCGATTGCCGGTGTTCGTGTTCCTGCTGCGCGAGTAGGATGCAGCACAACGACATCACTGTTGTGACAATTTTCGAGCGGTACATAATACGACGCCTCATGGGCACTTTATTTATATCAGCTATCGGTCAGTTCCGGGGAGATTGTAGGGGACTCGGAAACCGTTCACTTGGACATGCAGTCGCCATTCGGACGCCTGCATCTTGGGGTTCGGAAACGGTGTTCCGAGATGCATGCCGATAGCGATGCATTCCGTCGGGCGGAGCCGGCAGACCACGAAAAACGATGGTCTGCCCCACAAGTTTTCCGCGCTACGCGTCCACATGCATGCTGAAGAAACGGTCGAGCGCCACCTTATTGCGCGCAGCCAAGCCGGCCGAGAGTTCGCGCATCTCGGCGGGCGGCAGCGGCTGGAAAGCTTTCGCCAGCGCCACATTCTGGTCGATGAACTCGAACTTAGGCATCCCGGCCACTGCCAAAGTCACGCCGGGGAGTGACAGCGGATAATAAAGCAGCTTGGCGGGAGGCGCTTGGCCGACCAGCGCCTCTTGCGCGAAGATCTTCATGGCAATCACGCCCAACTTTTTGCGGCGCGCCACCGGCAAGGCCACCTCTTCGAAGCTGGTTTTCAAATCCGGATTCGGAACCATACCGCCTTTGCCGCTGCGCATGCCCGCGCGCGCGGCGTTCAGCGCCATCTGGGTGCAATCGAAATCGTGCCGCTCAAGGGCGGTCTTCAACACTACCGGATCGGTGTGGCTGGTTATGCCGACGAAGCGCGTCACCTTCTCGTCGCGTAATTTCAGCAATGCGTTCAGCACACCATCCGGCGCTTCCACGGCGGCCAGGTCTTGCTCGTCCGTCAGGCTGTGCACGTGGATCAGATCCAGATGGTCGGTTTGCATACGCTTCAAGCCGCCTTCCACAATGCGCCGCGCGTCGTCGCCTTTGCGCGCATCGATCTTGGTGGCCAGAAAGATTTCTTTGCGGCGGGTCTTCATCACCTTGCCGACGCGCTCTTCGCTGAGCCCGTTGCCGTAGCTATAGGCTGTGTCCATGTAACTGATGCCCAGATCGAACGCACGGTTCAGAGCTTCCAGGGCCTTATCCTCGTCGTGATACATCAGGAATCGGCTGCCGCCGCCCATGGCCAGGATGGAAACACGCGCACCGGTACGCCCCAGGATGCGCGTAGGCATGGAAGTTTCACCGGAAAGCGTGGCGGCGCCGGTGATGGCCGCGGTGCCCAAAAAGTCGCGCCGGGAGATTTTCATACGCCTAGATTAGCGCATCAGAATGCCACGCGGGCGGGCCTGCGAGGCCCGCGCAGGCAGAGTGCCTGCCCCACTAAGTTTCGTGATAGGGTTGAAGCATAGCTTACAGCGTCTGTAAGTAGACACTCAGAAAAAGGAGCCCAAGATGGCCTCTGTAATGACACAACCCCAGAAACACGAAATCCCCATTTCCGCTACCAAGCTGCTCATTAACAACCGCTGGATCCCGAGCGCGTCCGGCAAAACTTTCGCGACCATCAATCCCTCCACCGGCGAAGAGATCTGTCAGATCGCGGAGGCGGACCGAGCGGACGTCGATAAGGCCGTAGCCGCCGCGCGCGCGGCATTCGAACATGGGCCGTGGAGGAAGGCCACCGCCTCGGAGCGTGGCCGTCTGCTGCACCGGCTGGCCGACCTGATCGAAACTCACGCCGATGAACTGGCGCGACTGGAAGCATTGGATAACGGCAAGCCCGTCGCCGTGGCGCGCGCAGTCGATGTGCCCAAGACGGTCGGCTGCTATCGCTACTTCGCCGGCTGGGCCGACAAGATTCAGGGCAAGACCATCCCCATCGATGGCAATTTCTTCTGTTATACGCGGCATGAGCCGGTGGGTGTGGTGGGACAGATCATCCCGTGGAATTTTCCCATGCTGATGCAAGCGTGGAAGCTGGCTCCCGCGCTGGCTACCGGCAATACGGTGGTGCTGAAGCCCGCCGAACAAACGCCGCTCACCGCCTTGCGCATCGGCGAACTGATCGTGGAAGCCGGATTCCCCGAAGGCGTGGTGAATCTGCTGCCGGGTTACGGTCCGACCGCCGGCGCCGCCATCGCCAATCACATGGATGTAGATAAGATCGCGTTCACCGGTTCCACCGAAGTGGGCCATCTGGTGATGGAAGCCGCGGCGAAGTCCAATTTGAAGCGGGTCACGCTGGAGTTAGGCGGCAAAAGTCCCAACATCGTGTTCGGCGATGTGGATCTAGACGAAGCCGTGGAAGGCGCGCATTTCGGCCTGTTTTTCAATCATGGCCAGTGCTGCTGCGCCGGGTCGCGCGTGTTCGTCGAGCAGAAGATCTACGATCAATTCGTGGAAAAGAGCAGCGCGCGCGCACGGAACCGCACGGTCGGCGATCCTTTCGATCCCAAAACGGAGCAAGGCCCGCAGGTGGATGAAGCGCAGTTCGACAAGGTGATGGGCTACATCGAATCGGGCAAGCGCGAAGGCGCCCACATGGTTTGCGGCGGCGAGCGCGTGGGAGATCGCGGATATTTCGTGCAGCCCACCGTGTTCGCCGACGTGCAGGACGATATGGCGATCGCGCGCGAAGAAATCTTCGGTCCCGTGATGAGTATCATCCCGTTCAAGAGCGTGGACGAAGTGGTCGAGCGCGCCAACCGCACCACCTATGGCTTGGCCGCCGCGGTGTGGACGCGCGATATTACGAAGGCGCACGCCATCGCGGACAGAGTCCGCGCGGGTACGGTGTGGGTGAACTGCTATAACGTGCTGGATACGCGCGCGCCGTTCGGCGGATTCAAGCAATCCGGCATCGGGCGGGAGTTGGGCGAGTACGGCCTACAGCAGTACACGGAAGTGAAGACCGTCACGATTAAGCTGTAAGATTTGTGGGGCAGGCTCGTAGCCTGCGCGGGCCTCGTAGGCCCGCCCTTCGGCGAGCAAAGCTCGCCCCAAGGCAGACCACGGAAAACGATGGTCTGCCCCACCGCCTACTCGGATTCGCTGACGAACGATCCCACAAACGCACTGCGCTTGTCGGGGCTCGACCAGGTCGTGCCCAGGCCCTGACCCTCAAACTGATTCGCCAGCGCGTAAGCCGGCATGGCATGATCCAGCTTCGTCAGCGGCTGATACCACACCTCTTCGTTGCGGCAGATTTGATCGCCCTCATGCATAGCGCGCGTTGTGATCTTGGCCAGATTGCCGGCCGTGAGATTGGCCTGCATGCTGTGGATGTCGTCATGCGCGAAGTTCAGCTCGATCGGCTGATAATCTACGCGCACCACATCCTGCAACAAATCGCCCGCCATATGTTTCGCGAAGCCTTGTAACGCCAGGCGCTGTTCCGCATTGGCGCGGCTGTCCACGATGAGCACAGCCTTCACGGGATACGCGGATTCGAAAGCGTCGCCCAACGTGTGATGCGCGCGCACCACGCCCACTACCGAAAGGCCATCCAGATCCACGCCTTGCCACGCGCCCTTGGTCACCTTCCAGCCGAATACGGCTAACTGGCCTACCAGTCCGACCTCCGAGTTGGCGAAACACGGGCCGGTGTAGACATCGGCCGTGCGGGCTTCCACATAATTGCCGTAGATATGCCGCGTGGAAATTCCCGCGGCGAAGCTGAAACCTGCTGCCACCAGCGATACGGCGGCGATTGCGATTACACGATGCATCCGGTTCCCTCCTACTACCAACAATTATACGCCCTTGGCGGGCATCGCGAAGCCGCGAGGCCCTTGTGGGTAATTAAGAGTTTTTGGAAAAACCGCTCCCTAACGGTCGCGGCTCGGCAACAACTGCGTCGGTTTCGCACGATCTACAGAGCCGCGACCGTCAGGGAGCGGTTTTTCCAGAAAGTGTTACGCTGCCGGCCCGTGTAGGCCGCAGTGATACAATCAAACCCCATGGAAATCTCCCGCCGCCGCCTGGTTGCCGCCATGGCCGCCGCCCCGTTCATCAGCCGCATCCCGCGCGCCAGAGGGGCCGCCGGCTTTGACCCCGATTACGGTTCCGCCTCGGATGCGGCGCGCGCCATCCGTACGGGCGCCATATCGACGCGCGAACTGACCGCGCACGTTTTTGAACGCATTCACAAATACAATCCGCGCGTGAACGCGTTCGTCACGCTGGCGGAAGATCAAGCCATGACGCGCGCGCGGGCTGCGGACGACGCCTTGGCGCAGGGCAAATCCTGGGGACGGCTGCACGGCGTTCCCGTCCTGATGAAGGACGATAAGAAGACCGCCGGTATCCGCTCCACGTGCGGCGCGAAAATCTACGCGGAAAACATGCCGATAGAAAATGCGCCGGCGGTCGAGAGGATCCGTCAGCTACAGCTATGACTAACGTCTACTTGAGCGCCCAGGACGACGCGGGGAACACGGCCAACACGGGGACGCCAGCTAGCGCCCCATTTTCCCTATTCAACGGCAATACCACTGCGGAGGAGATCGCCTGCAGCCCATCTGCCTGCACCTACCTGGCCGACGGCACCGGCGAGAATAACGGCGCCGGAGACATACCGGGCGACCCGCCGAACCAACAGACGCCGGGCGGCAACGTCTTCTCAGGCTACGCCTACCCGACCATGCGTGCCGACGCCTTGGTCACCTCGAACAACCCGGACGGGGCCAACCTGTGGATGGGTTATTCCTGGCCCCGCTACCAGACATTCCCGAGCACCGGTACGAGCATAGGAACGATCAAAAGCCACTTGGCGCAGAGCAGCACGGTCAACGGGGCCAACGGCGGGGCTTCGTGGACCGTTTGGTGCTCTGGCGGAGGCACCTGCTCCGGTCCCACACCCATCTATCCCTCCGTCCAGCACGGCGACGGCGTGACCGAGCCTTACCATTTTTCCTCCCACGAGGTTCTCAACCTCTGGCCCTACGTCGTTCAGCCGAGTTCCGCCAACGGTTATACGGGCACGGAAACTTGGTATTCCGCCCATCTCATGTATTATCGGTACTACGGCGCACAAAACACTGTGCCATACGACATTCAGAACTATGGCTGCCTGGTAGTCGCCACGACCAACCCGAGCCAGAGTACGCAGGATTCTCCAGGGAACCTCGCTTGGTCGACCTCTACGGAGCCGGACGCCTGTACGGACACTCCTCCGACCTACAGCGTATTTCTCGACTGGGACTATCTGAATGGGCTCTCGGGTCAGAGCTGCACCAGTTGGGGCGAGCCGGCCATTATGGTTAGCTCCGACGGAGGAACCGTCTACCTCGCCGCGGCTTGCTTCGGCGGCTCTTTCGTCGGCAAGGGATATTGGATCTTTACGGTTCGGACAAGCCAAATGCTAACAAAGGAGGACTGGACACTGTTCGACGAGGCGTTCTCGTTCTCGAACCTGCCGTCATCACTCCAAACCACCCTATCCGGGCTCGGCTACAGCTACCTAACCGAATTCGACTGGGCCATCCGCGCGGACAACACCATCGTGGCGGTGGTCACGCCCTCCGGCACGGGAACCCAGAAGCAATACGGATGTGTGGTCCTGGACTTCAACCTTCAGAGCGGTACGACCAGCCCGTTCGGGTCGTTTTGGGCCACCGTGACCGATACTGACTCGAGCGGCCCAAACGGGACCAGCGAGGCTGACGGTCCCAACGGCTGCACATACGAGCCAACGTCTAACAATGGCGTGGTGATAGTCCGCTACCTCGTTGACTCATCGACGCCGTCAATCCAGACCTACTCCTTAGTAAACACCGGCCTCATTCCATAGGGGGCGCGGGGCAGCACAGCAGGGAGAATCAAGATGAAATCGATTACCGTTGTAACTTGCGCGTTTAGCCTGATTGCGCTGGCCCCTTTCTCCTACGGGCAGCGCTTCGCCACCCTGTACACCATGACAGGCGAAAACCCGGCCGGCATGGCCGTTGCCAACAGCGCGCTTTACGTCGCCGCGGATGCCTACGGCAGCGGTCCTGGGCAGATTTTCAAGCTGGAGCCTCCCTCGCAGCCCGGCGGTCCTTGGACGGGGACCGTCCTCCACACCTTTGGCGGCACTGATGACGGATCCGAGCCGGCCGTTCCGCTCGATCTTGCCGGAACTCTCTACGGCACCACGTCGGCAGGGGGGCTGTACTTCTTTGGCGTCCTCTATCGGTTGGCGCCGCCGGCGTCGCCCGACAGCCCCTGGACGGAAACCGTTCTGTACAATTTCGACCCGCCGGGAACGGACGTCGGCTATGCCTCCAGTGGCCTCGTCGCGGGTCCGGGCGGATCCTTTTATCTTCTGACCTCAACGCCCAACCTTTGCCAACTCCAGCCGCCGTCCTCGCCCGGCGGAGCCTGGACCGGGACGGTGCTCTACACCTTTCCCGACGGGCCGCGGGCCGGGCCGCTAAACAGCTTGGTCGCAGGACCGGACGGCGCGCTCTACGGTACGAAAACCGGCGGCCCGGGCGCGGTCTTCCGGCTCACGCCACCCAGGACGACTGGCGGCGCCTGGACTGAGACTGTGCTTCACGCGTTTGCAGACCACGACGGTCCAGTGGACAACCCCATTGCTCTGACCGTCGCAGGCGACAGAACTATTTACGGAACGGCGTACGGGCTTGATCGCCCGTTTGGATCCGGCTACTCGGCGCTCTTCCAGCTCACGCCGCCCGCCACACCGGGAGAACAATGGACCTATACGAACCTGACGACGCCCACCAACACGGAGCACTTCAACACGCCGCTCGTTATGGCGAACGGGAATCTGTACGGCGGAATCACCACGGGGACGGGCGGCTCGATCTTCGAGCTACCGCCTCCGTCCGCCCCAGGCGGCGAATGGACCTTGACCACCCTGCACACCTTCACGGACGGCCAGCTGCCAACCGGAAACCTGGTGGTAGAACCGAATGGAGACGTCTACGGCATCACGGCGGCCGTGCCCGGCCAGCCCTCCGGCGGCACGGTATTCGCCGTCACGCCGAACTAGCGGCGGCTACCAACGCGGCAGCCGCGGAATACTCCCGTAATCACGACGCTTTCCTGATGCCGGTGGATTTCGTGACCGCGTTCAAGCACGACCACAGCCCGGATATGATGGCGCGCAAAATCGCCCCGCCTGCCGGGCCGCGACCCTATCTGGACATGCTGAAGTGGATCTTTCACGCCACGCTCACGGGCAACCCGGCCACCGTTTGTCCGGTGGGACGCACGCCGGAAGGCTTGCCCTGCGGGATTCAGATTCTCGGACCGTTTCTGGAGGACGCCACGCCCATCGATCTTGCGGGCCGCATCGCGGAACTCACCGGCGGCTTCGCGCCTCCCGCGCTGGCCGCGTAGCTCCGCCCACTACCAATTAAGATAGGAGCATGTCATCCGACGCTCCGAAATCTCCCTTTTCCCGGCGGGACCTGTTGCGCGGCGCAGTAGCCGGCACAGGCGCCGTCCTCCTCAGCCCCGCGCTCGCAGCGCAGCAAACCGGGCACGATTCCGTCATCGGCATGCGCTTCGAGCCTCGCCCGAACGTGCGCATGGCGCTGATCGGCTGCGGCGAACGCGGTTCCAGCATGCTGACGGAATATCTCGGCGTGGAGGGATTGACGGTCACCGCGGTGTGCGACGTAGTGAAAGATGCCGCGCTCAAGGCCCAAGCCGCCGTGGAACGCGCCGGCCAGCATCCCCCCGCGGTCTACGCCAACGGTGAACGCGATTTCGAAAACCTGTTGAAGCGTGACGACGTGGATTTCGCCTACATACCCACACCGTGGGAATGGCACGTTCCCATGGCGTTGGCCGCCATGAACAACGGCAAGCACGCCTTCGTCGAAGTGCCCGCCGCCGCCACCCTCGAAGATTGCTGGAAGCTGGTGGATACTTCCGAAAAAACGCGCCGCCATTGCATCATGATGGAGAACTGCTGCTACGGCGAAAACGAACTGATGGTGCTGAACATGGTTCGCGCCGGGCTGTTCGGCGACTTGCTCTATGGTGAAGGTGCCTATCTCCACGATCTGCGCCGTCTGCTGTTCGAAGACAAGAGCGAAGGGCTGTGGCGCAGGTTTCCGCATACCGAGCGCAATGGCAATCTCTACCCGACTCACGGATTGGGCCCGGTGGCGAATTACATGGGCATCAATCGCGGCGACCGCTTCGATTACTTAGTATCGATGAGTAGTCCGGAGCGCGGACTGGACGCATGGCGCGCGGCGCACGTGCCCAAAGACAGTCCTAAGTGGAAAGAGAAATATATCTGCGGCGACTTAAATACTTCACTTATTAAGACGGCCAACGGCTTAGTTATCACGCTGCAGCACGACGTGGTAAATCCGCATCCTTACGACCGAATTAATCTAATAGCGGGAGTGAAAGGGGTTTTCCGCGATTATCCGCCGCGTATTTATTTCGACGATCCGAAGGCCGAGGAGTACACGCCCATCGATAAGTATAAAGACGAGTACGAGCATCCGTTGTGGAAGCGTCAGGGCGAGTTAGCGCGCAAGTTAGGCGGCCACGGCGGTATGGATTTCCTGATGGTCTACCGGCTGATCGAGTGCATGCGGAACGGACAGGCTCCGGATCTGGATGTCTATGACGCCGCCTCCTGGAGCGCGCCCGGTCCGCTGAGCGAGGCTTCCGTGAAGCAGGGCAGCTTGCCGGTAAAGTTTCCGGATTTCACGCGCGGCCGCTGGAAAGAAAAGCGCGGCTGGCTGGCATAGTAGGACAGGCCTCCCGGCCTGTCCCACGGAGAGCGGGCCTGAGAGGCCCGCGCAGGCTACGAGCCCGCCCCACAGCTTACTCCCGGCCGTATAACTTACGTAACTCCACTTTCGCGGCATTCAGCACCTTCTTGCGCCGTTCTGGCAGAGTCCCACCCGCACGGTTGATATAGAAGTTAAACATCGACATCGCCGACTGAAACGGAGAGGCCTTGCGCCGGCTGCTGGCATCCGCGGAGGGCTTCAGCGACTCTGCAATACGAACGGGGCTATCCAGCGCGAAGACACCCTCTTCCAGATCGAGGGCATTACTATGCGCCGTCACTTCCTGGGACCAACGCCTACCGCCCGCTTTCTCTGACATCGGTAAAAGCCTGCTCCGCCATCTTGAGATGTTCCTGTAGCGTGGGTAGCGTCTTGGACGCGAAGGCCTTGATGTCACTGTCTGTGCCGTGATTGGCCTCGCGTTCGAATTCCGCAATATCCTGGCGATGGTCGTTCACCATATCCTCCATATAGGCCCGATCAAAGGCTGCGCCATGCAAGCTTCCGAGATGTTTCATGGTCGCCTCGTCTTTGGCATCCAGATGTTCCGGCAAAGTGATGGCGTTGCTGGCTGCCAGAGACTTAAACTCATCGTTGATCTGCGTATGATCGGTCACCATGCGCGTGCCGAATTCTTTCACTTTCGGATTTTCCCGCGCTCCGCGGCCAATTTCCCGAGTTGCACTTCCGCCATGCCGCCTTGGACGAATGCCATCGCGAAAGTGTGATCGGCGGGCGGCGCCACCCGGTTGGCTTCGTTCTGAGCCGCCGCGGCACCGATGAATAGGCCAGAAATCGCCATTGTGGTAGTGATTGCATGTAAGCTCATAGTAGCTACGTGGCCCGCAAGCCGCGTTCCGATGGGCGAATTCGAATAGAACCGGGCCTGCGCCAGTTACAAAACTGCCTTTGGTGCGCATTGTCACTCTTTAAACAAAGGCCATTTGGATATCTAAGTGCAGTCCGGCAACCCGGAGAGTCATCGATATGCCCGCGACGGTATGGAAGGGTTTCATCAGCTTTGGACTGGTCTCTTTTCCGGTGCGCCCATTCTCGGCGGCGCGGCCCGAGCCAGTTCGTTTTCACATGCTGCACCAGAAGGATCTCTCGCGCGTGAAGGAAGTCTGGTACTGCGCTGACGAGGATAAGCCCATCGAACGCTCGGAAATAGTGAAGGGTTACGAAACCGCAAAGGGCGAGTATGTGGAGGTCACCGACGAGGAGTTGAAGAAGGTCGCCCCGCCCACCGCCACCACCATGGACGTTGTTCAATTTGTAAAGAGCGGCGCAGTGGATCCGATCTTCTTTGAAAGCTCTTATTATGTGGTTCCGGAGGAAAAGACCGCCAAGCCGTATACCTTGTTCCGGGCGGCTCTTAATGACACCAAGCAAAGCGCGATTGCCAAAATCGCCATGCATAACCGCGAGCATATTGTATTGATCCGTCCCGCGGAGAACCGTCTGTTGCTGCACACGCTCTATTATCCGAACGATCTGCATGCCGCTAATAAGGGCGAAGTGCCCGCCGCGAAATATACTTCCGGCGAACTGCAATTGGCAAAGCAACTGGTCGCGCAACTTACCGCGCCTTTTCGGCCGAATCAGTTTCAGGATGCGTATCGTGAGAGCGTCGAAAAGCTGATCGAACAAAAGCGCAAGGGACAAAAGGTTACGGAGGTGAAGCGACCGCGCCAGACGCCGGTGATCGATTTGATGGAGGCTCTCAAACGCAGCTTGAAGTCGCAGGGCGCCAAACCGGAGCAAAGCCCACGACGCACACGAACATCGGCTAAATCGGCAGGCCGCCGCGCCGCCTGAGAGGGTCCCCTGTGGGACACTATAAGGCGGATGAATCTTCCCGTTAATCCGCCAATTCTGCCGATGCTTGCCAAGCGAGTGGACGAAATCCCCACGGCAGGAGCCTGGATCTTCGAACCTAAGTGGGATGGTTTTCGCGCGCTCATTTTTCGCGATGGCGATGAGATCTTCATTCAGAGCCGTGATGAGAAACCGCTGAACCGCTATTTTCCGGAGCTGGTAGAAGCGCTGCGCAGTCAGTTGCCGGCGCGCTGTGTCCTCGATGGAGAGATCGTCATTGCCACCGGTGGGCGGCTGGATTTCGATGCCTTACAGCTTCGCCTGCATCCCGCCGCCTCGCGGGTAAAGAAGCTGTCCGCCGAGATTCCCGTCTCTGTCGTGTTTTTCGATCTTCTCTGCGTGGAGAGCCGCGACTTGCGCCTCGAGCCGTTCGAGAAGCGCCGCCGCGAACTCGAGTCGGTACTGTCGGATATAACTCCGCCGATCCATCTTACTCCGGCTACGCATGACTCGAAAATTGCTGCGGATTGGTTTCGGCGTTTCGAAGGCGCCGGCCTGGACGGAGTGATGGCGAAGCCGGTTCACGGTACCTACGAGCCGGATAAGCGCGTGATGCTGAAGGTTAAACATGAGCGCGATTGCGATTGCGTGGTGGCTGGTTTCCGCTGGCACAAGAAGGGCGAAGCCAAGGCCATCGGCTCGTTGCTGCTGGGCCTCTATGACGATTCGGCAGCCTTGCAGCACGTAGGCGTATGCGCCAGTTTCACTCAGGAAAAGCGCGAGAAACTGGTCGAATATCTGGCGCCCTATCGCCGCGACGCGCTCGTCAATCACCCGTGGCGCGAGTGGGCGGATCGAGGAGCCAGTGAGGGCCGCATGCCCGGCGGACAGAGCCGCTGGAGCCAGGGAAAAGATCTTTCGTGGGAACCATTGCGCCCGGAGTTAGTCGTGGAAGTGGCTTACGAACACATGCAGGGCATGCGTTTCCGGCACATGGCGCAATTTCGCAGATGGCGCACCGACAAGCACCCGCGCGACTGCACTTATGCCCAGCTCGAAGTAGTTCCGCCGCACGAACTGAGCGCCATCTTCGGTGCGTGACGTTAGAGAATCTCCGCCTCCGTCGCGCCCAGCCGCAATACCGTTCGCTTAAGGGTATCCTTGCGGGGCAGACGATCGGTTTGTGTCGTCTGTTAGGGTGGGCCTGCGGCCCGCGAAATCCCATGAAAAACTTGGCAAGCGCAGTATCGAACCTGAGTAGTGGGTCAATTTGCTTTTGTGGGCGGCCAATCGTGGCCGCAGCCGCCTTTTCAGGCGGCCAGGCCGGCTGAAAGCCGGCTGCGGGCAGAATTGCCCGCCCCACAAAGCCGAACTGACCCGCTGCCCGAACTTGCGCACCAGCCACCAGCCACCGCCCACCAGCCACGGGAGAGGTTTTTCGAACCTGCCACGCCGCCGAAGGCGGCAGACCACGAAAGGCGATGGTCTGCCCCACCAAAGTGAACCGTATTGCGCCTAGCAGCAGCCGATCTCCAGCCTGCGGTGCGTACGGCTCCACGGTCGCGAGCGGCATCGTCGAGATAAGCCTGCATATCTTGCGGAGTACGCACCGGCCGCGGAATCCTGCCGCGCACATGGCGGCCCTCGAGCGTCACGGGTTGTACGTTCATCGAGCCATCGTAGCGTGAAATTTACAAACTATTCACACTTCGGGCGTGGCTGTCGGCGGGCCGCCGCTGTACACTGGCGATGATGCGAAAAATAGCCACTTTGACATTGGTTTTCGCGGCCGGTGCATGGGCAGCCGGCACGTTGAAAGTCCTGCAGTCCTTTGGCACGGGCAATCTGCACGAAGGCAGCGACCTATACGCAGGGCTGATTCTGGATAGCTCCGGCAACGTCTACGGCGCGGCGGAAAGCGGCGGCATATACGGCGCCGGTGTGGTCTACGAGCTATCGCCCAATGCCGGTGGATGGACCGAAACCGTGCTCTACAATTTCAGGGGCGGCGAAAACGATGGCGCGAATCCACATGCCACGCTCTATGCCGATGCCGCCGGCAATCTCTATGGCACCGCTGTCAGTGGCGGCTTGGGCGCGAAAACGTGTCGCGGCGGTTGCGGTGCGGTGTTCATGCTCGCTCCTGGCGCGGGCGGCTGGCAGGAGACCGTGCTCTATCGCTTCACCGGCGGCGCGGATGGCTCCATTCCTTATGCGGGCGTCATCATGGACTCCGCGGGCAATTTGTACGGCGCCGCCCTCGAAGGCGGCACGTTCGGTGCGGGCTTGGTGTACAAGCTTACGCCCGGCTCCGCCGGCGATTGGGCGCAGACCGTTCTGTATACGTTCCAGGGTCGGCCCGATGGGTCAGCGCCTTACCCGACTCCGCTGTTGGATGCCGCCGGCAACTTGTACGGCACCACCAATACGGGTGGCGCGCGCAATTTCGGCATCGCGTATATGCTCGCGCCGCAGCCCGACGGATCCTGGACCGAACATGTTCTGCACACGTTCAAGGGCGGCGCAGACGGCGCCAATCCGCTGGCCGGCTTGATCTTCGATCCGCATGGCAATCTGTATGGCACTACCAGCTATGGGGGCTCGGCGAACTGCGGCACGGCGTTCAAACTTGCGCCCGCGGCGTCCGGCGGCTGGACAGAACGCATACTGCATAACTTCCTGGGCGTTGAACAGCAGGATGGCGAAAATCCCAACGGCCTGACGTTCGGCCTCCACGGCGATCTCTTCGGCACCACCACCGGCGGCGGCACGGACAATCCCGGCACGATTTTCAAAATGACGCGCGACGCGGGCGCCGCCTGGAAGGAGACCGTGCTCTACAATTTCACGGCCGGCGCCACCGGAGCTTATCCTTCGTCGGGCGTGGTGCTCGATCCGGCGGGCAATATCTACGGCACTACCTTGTGGGGCGGACCATCGGGCGATACGACTGGCGGCGTGGCGTTCGAATTCACGCCGTAGGTTTAGCTCGCAATCACGATGAGATCTTCTCCCGCGGGCGGCTGCGGGCTTGGCATGATTCCCGTGAGGCGCAATGGATCGGTGGGCGCAGTTTCCGGTAGGTCACCCGATTCTCCCGCGCGGCGCACCGCGCGCAGCAGGTCGAGCGCTTCGGGCAGCGCGAACTGCTCGCCGAGAAACGCCGCGGCAAAGCGTCCGCCGCGGATTTCGCCACGGGCTTCCATGCGCCGCAATTCGACCAGCAAGTCGCGCCATGGCGGCGCGAGAGTTTCGCGTTTGGCCAGATCGCGGAAGACCACGCCCCAGCGCTGCAGCAGTTGACGTGCAAATGATGCCGGGGAGATTTCGTTCGCGGGCGCGGTGGCGCGGCGCAACAACGCCCATCGGCCGGCGGCGTGGCGGGGGCGCGCGAGACGTCCGCGACCTTCGCCGCGGCGGCGCTTAGGATCGACCAGCGCGCGCAAATTCTCGAATCCATCCGCTGTCACTAATCCGGCGGCCACCAATTCCCAGAGCGCGTCTTCTACTTCGCTGGCCAATCGGCCGGTGGCGCGCGCGAGTTCCGGAAAGAATGATGCGCCGTGCTGCTGCAGCGCGGCCAGCACTTCACGCGCGGGATGGGAAAGGGCGGCATCCGGCGCGGGCTGCGGCCCGGCCAGCAGCCACTCGGCATCGTCGCGCAGGAACAACGTCAACGGCGCGACGCGCGTGGGACGCACACGATGCGTGCGCTCATCGTCATCGTGCTCGAACGCCGGATGCGGCGAGAGGCGCCCCCACACCACTTCGCCTGAAAGACAAAGCTGATCGAGAAACTCGGGGCTGTAATGTGCGACACGGCTAGGCAGGATCTCGGATTCCCAGGCAGCGGCAGAAATTTCGAAGCCCTGAAGTTGCCGGATGACATGCAGCACACCGTCGGCGCCGTGCAGTTGCGTGCCGGGCGCCACGTGCTGCCAGCGATGCAGGAAGCGCACGAAATCGGCGGTGGTAACAGGCTCGATCTCGCGCCGCAAGCGACCGATGGTGAGGCGATGGATGCGGGCCAGCAGGCGGCGATGGCACCATTCGGGCTCTGGTAGGACAGGCCTCCCGGCCTGTCCATCTCCGCTGAAGCGGCCGCGCAGGATTTGGCCTTCGGCTTCGAGTTGCGCGAGCGCGGAATCCACCAGGACGCGCGGCAGTGCCAAGCGCGCGGCGAGTTCCGAAGCGCGATACGGTCCGCCGGATTCAAACCAGCCGCGCAGGATGTCGGCGGCGCAGGCTTCTTCGGTTTCGGGGCGCGGGCCGTCGAAATGGATGGGGGGGGTGAGTTCCGCATCCGGATGAACGCCGAGGGCGATTTGGGCGCGTTCGGCGGGTATCCAGAAGACCGCTCCCTCACGGTCGCGGCTCAGTAGGGTGTCGCGGCTCAGTAGGGTGTCGCGGCTCGGTATGTGAAGCACCGCGGCGCGGCCGGTTTCCACCAGCGGCGCGAAGAACGGCTCCCATTCGGGCACCGGCGGTACGGTCACCAGCGTCAACAACGCTTCATGCAGTTCATCGGGATCGCGCACCGCCGGCCATGCCTCCGCAGCCACTTGCACGATGGCATCCGAATCGAGCGCGCCGGCGCCTTCCACAAAATCGGTGCGCACGGTGCGGCGCAACTGCACGGCGCGGGTGCGGCGTTCTTCAAGCGGCGCGTCGTCCAAAAACGCGTACGGATTGGCGTTCAGAATCTCGTGCGAGAACGGTGTGGCTTCCGGCGTATCAATGGCTGACGTACGCACCGCGCCCGCGCGAATGCCTTCGAGCACGGCGATGAGGCCGTCCAAATCCATGGCTTCATGCAGGCAATTGCGAATGGTTTCGCGCACCAGCGGATGATCGGGAATCGTTGGCGGTCCCGTGAGGTTTTCCGGGCAGGCGGCCTGATCGGGAAACGTGGCGGCCAACAGATCGTCGGAGCGCATGCGCTGGATAGGCGCGGGCACGCGCGCGCCGTGCGCAAATCGCAGGATGGCCAGCGCGCGTGAAGCATTCCAGCGCCAGCGCGCGGTGAACATAGGCGCGGCCAGCAGCGCTTGCGTCAGCACGTCCTCCACGGTTTCGGGGCGCAGAAATTCGAAGACCACCTCGAGCGGAAACGAATGCTGCTCGCCCAGCGAGAGCACGATGCCGTTATCCGTGGCGGCGGCTTGCAATTCGAAATTGAACGTGCGGCAGAAACGCTTGCGCAGAGCCAATCCCCAGGCGCGATTGATGCGCGCGCCAAAAGGAGCGTGCAGCACGAATTGCATGCCGCCGGCTTCGTCGAAGAAGCGCTCGGCCACCACGTGCGCGGAGGCCGGCAGCACACCCAGTGCCCGCGCTCCGGATTGCACGTAGGCGATGGCCTGCTCCGCGCCGAGACGGTCAAATCCGGCTTCGCGCTGCAACCACTCCAGATCGGGTGCAGCGAGAATATCCACGCGCAGCCGCGAAACCTCGGCGGATAACTCAGCGGTGCGGCCGGGCGCTTCGCCATTCCAAAACGGAATTGAGGGCGCGGCGCCATGCGCATCCTCCACGCGCACGCGGCCTTTTTCAACGCGCCGGATGCGCCATGAAGTATTGCCCAGCAGGAAGACATCGCCCGCCATGCTTTCGACGGCGAAGTCTTCATCCACCGTGCCTACGGTCGCGCCTTCCGGTTCGGCGACCACCAGGTAGTTGGCGTTATCGGGAATCGCGCCGCCCGATGTAATGGCTGCGAGTCGCGCGCCGCGGCGTCCGCGCAGGCGATGATTCACCTGGTCGCGATGCAGATAGGCGCCGGCGCGGCCGCGCGCGGTGACAATGCCATCGCTCAGCATGGCGACGATCTCGTCGAAATCGCGGCGTGCGAGCGTGTGGTAGGAGTAAGTCGACCGGACCAGATCGAAGAGCGCGTCTTCGGCCCATTCATCGCAGGCGCAAGCCGCCACGATCTGCTGCGCGAGAATATCGAGCGGTGCTTGCGGAATTTCGGTGCGATCGAGTGCACCCGAGCGGATGGCTCGCACCAACGCGCCGCATTCGATCAGTTCGTCGCGGGTGGTGGCGAACAGGCGGCCGTGCAGACGCGCGCCCACCCAATGTCCGGAGCGGCCGACACGCTGTAGCGCGACGGCGATGGAACGCGGGGAGCCGATCTGGCAGACCAGATCGACCGTGCCGATATCGATACCCAATTCGAGCGATGCTGTAGCTACCACCGCTCGTAATTCGCCGCCTTTGAGGCGCGCCTCGGCTTCCAAGCGTAAGCGGCGCGAGAGGCTGCCATGATGCGGCAGCACGGCTTTTTCGCCCAGCCGCTCTTGCAGGTGGTGCGCCACGCGTTCCGAAAGCCGGCGCGTATCGACGAAGACCAGCGTGGTGCGATGCGCGCGGATGAGATCGGCCACGCGATCGTAAATCTCCGCCCACATTTCGTTGCTGGCCACGGGTCCGAGCTCGTCCTGCGCAACTTCGACCGCGAGTTCCATATCGCGCCGATGGCCGATGTTGACGATGCTGACGATGTGCGGGGTGTCGCTGAGGAAACGCGCCACCTCTTCGATGGGCTTCACGGTGGCGGAGAGGCCGATGCGCTGCGGCTTGGGGCCGCCCGCGGCCGCCACCAGCGCATCCAGACGTGCCAGCGTGAGCGCCAGATGCGAGCCGCGCTTATCGTCCGCCACGGCGTGGATCTCATCCACGATGATGGTGCGGGTGGTGCGCAGCATCTCGCGCGGGTGCTCGGCGGTGAGCACGATGAAGAGCGATTCGGGCGTGGTCACCAGCACGTGCGGCCGTTCCTTGCCCATCTGTTGACGCTCCCACACGGGCGTATCGCCCGTGCGCACGGCGGCCCGGATGGGTGCGAGCGCGATCCCCTGCGCGGCGGCCACGGCGGCGATTTCCGCGAGCGGGATTTCCAGGTTGATATGGATATCGTTGCTCAACGCCTTGAGCGGCGAGACGTAGACGACTTCGGTCTGGTTGGGCAACGGGCCGAGACGCGCGGCGCGCACCAGGCGGTCGAGGCACAGCAGAAACGCGGCGAGCGTCTTGCCGGAGCCGGTGGGCGCGGAGATCAGGACGTCACGGCCCGCGCGGATTTCAGGCCAGCCGAGAATTTGCGGTTCGGTGGCGGCGGCGAAGCGCTGGAGGAACCAGTCGCGGACGAGGGGGTCGAAATCGGCGAGGGGGGAGAGTGTCACTAGTCTTATCTTAAACCCCTGCCTCATGGTCGCCGCCCCGTCATTGACTTGACACCTCGCTCCGTGGAGAGGTGCGCGCCGAAATCGCCCAGGGAGTACTGCAGAACGACTGATTGCTTGACAGCAGCCTTCGGCGCGTTCACAATTGACGATTATGGTGGACCGACACCTGGGTTTTAGCATTTGGGGAGCCTTCTTCGCTCCGCTCTTGATCTCAAACGCATACGGCGAGGGCCAGGCAACGGCCCATACGCTAAAGACGCTATACAATTTCGAAGTCACAGGCCCAAGCAGTGGTGGCACAGCTGCGGGAGTGTCCATCGGAAAAGGTGGCGTTCTGTACGGCACGACATTCGGCGGGCCTGCCGGCAGCGGCTCGATATATTCATTGACTCCCCCGGCCTCTCGGGGCGGTGTGTGGACGTGGAGCGTTCTTCACAGCTTCGAGCTCAGCGACGGCGCCTTGCCTAACGCCGGTGTGGTGATCGGCGTGGACGGGGTGCTGTACGGCACTACGCTGCGGGGAGGCACTTCAAACGACGGCACGATATTCTCGTTAACACCTCCGGTCTCGGCGGGCACCTGGACGGAAACGGTCCTGCACAACTTTGCCTACAACGATGGTTTCGAACCTTATGGAAGGGTGGCGATCGGCGAGGAGGGCGCGCTATATGTCGCCACGGAGGGCGGAGGGTCTTCGGAGGCCTACGGCACAGTGATCTCGTTGACGCCGCCGGCATCCAGGGGCGGAGTGTGGATACCAACCGTGATCCTCAACTTCCTCCTGGGCGCCGGCTGCCCTAACGCAGGTGTGATAATCGGACCGGGCGGCGTGCTGTATGGCACAACGCTCATCGGAGGCGCTTTGAATGCGGGTACAGTGTTCTCGTTGGCGCCGCCGGAATCCCCGGGTGGCGCATGGACAGAAGTCGTGCTTCACGATTTCGCTGGTTATCGCGGCGATGGCCTACTTCCGTACTGGGGTGTGGTTATGGGCAATGGCGGCGTGCTCTATGGCACTACGTGGAGCGGGGGATTACAGGGCGCCGGTACGATTTTCTCGCTGACGCCGCCATCGTCGCCAGGCGGCACGTGGACGGAAGCCGTAATCCACAACTTCGGGGGCGGTAGCCATCCGTCGAATCCTTACGCCGGTGTGGTCATCGGAAGCGGTGGGGTGCTGTACGGCACATCCGAGGGGGGCGGAACTTACGGCTACGGTACCGTGTTTTCGCTGACCCCGCCAGCGGTATCAGAAGGAACGTGGACCGAAACCGTGCTCCACAATTTCACGGGCGACAGCGACGGTGCGGCCCCCGTTGCTAGCGTGGTCATCGGAAGCGATGGGTTATTGTATGGCACGACATCGAGCGGCGGGGCTTCGGGTGTTGGAACTGTGTTCTCGCTGCGACCGTAACCGCATAGAGGCGATCGGGTTGCGGCCCCCCCCCAAGAATCCGCGTCGCTTGGTGATCCGCAAGCGTCGCCAGATTTCGAATAGATCGTCCAACGCCTCGGCGGAAATGTCGTAAAGGGGCGTCGTCAGTGCCGCTCACGGAACCATGCAGCCTTGCGGCGTCCCATTTCGTCCCGCGATTCCTTGGCCGAGAAGTACTCGCCTCGGTCGAACCGGCCGAACGCCCGCGCGATTTTCTCGGTTATCTCATCCTTTTGGTCGGGCAGCCATTCTTCCTCGAAGCGCAGCATTCCCAATGCCCGCTCGATAACCTCATCTGCGGTCCGGTAGGCGCCTGTCTCGATCGCCTGGGCGATCAGTTGCTCGTGCTCCGGTCCAAGCCTGATGGACATATTTACCCCTCTGTATTGTCGCAATTTGCGCCTGCAAGGCAAAGGGCCGATGGGACCGCCTCATATCAGCGTCCGCGGAATTGTAGAGTAGATGGCAAGAGGAACTTTGCATCAGCGTGTCATTTGCTGTAGGGTGGAATCATGAGGCCGGAGCTCCTTCGACAACTGGATGAGGTGATTTGGGTGGATGCCGACCGGATGTCCGGAGCACCCTGTTTCAGGGGAACCCGGATCCCCGTACAGATGCTGATCGATCACCTCTCGGCCGGATTCTCGCTCGATGAGTTTCTGGAAACCGTGCCTTCTCTGGAACGGTCCCAAGCTCAGCGTTTTATCGAACTCGCCGGGGAGCAGATGAAGGAATGCGCATCCTCCTTGACGAATGCGTGAACCCGAAGCTCCGCCTGGCATTTCCTGGAGACGAGGTCAAGACCGTAGCCGAGATGGAGTGGCGGTCACTGACTAACGGGCGGCTGATGGAGGCGGCGGCTCCATATTTCGACGTCTTTGTCACCCTAAATCGGAATCTCCAGTTTCAGAATCCCACCGGACGGTATCGATTGGGTATTGTCGTTCTGGTCAGCCGATTTAGCGACCTCGCTGCTTACCCCTCAGAATTTCCTCCGCGCGCTGGGCGGTTTCCTGCAGCAAGAAACCCATCTTCGGATGACTCGGTTCCAGATCCGGATGAATGCCCGCCTCGTCCAGCGCCTCGCTTGTGGATGGGCCAATCGAAGCGATCACCATGCCGCGCAGAGCCGCGATCACATCCGCTTCCTTTCCCTCCTCCGCCGCCACGCGCAGCAGATGCTCGATTTGAATCGAAGTCGTAAACAGCGCTACCTGCAACTCGCCGGCGGCTAACCGGTGCACGGCGGCACGCAAAGGTCTGGTATCTTCGGGTAAGTCCCACCGATACACGCGCACGGTAGTAACTTCCGCACCGCGCTCGCGCAATCCGGCGAGTAACTCGCTGTTCGATCGCCCATACTCCTGCACGGCGATGTGCCGCTCCGGGCGGCCACGGATGGCGGCCAGCAGTTCGCGCCACGTATTAGGCTCGGGCACGGCGATGGTCACCGGCACGTCCAGGCCACGCAGTACAGCGGCGGGCTTGGGTCCGCGGGCCACCACCGTCATGCGGCGTAGAGTCTCGGCGAAGCGCTCCGCGGGATAGCGCGTCGCGAGCGTCTGATGGAGCAGTCGCGTGCCCACGCCCGTCAGCAGGATCAGCATGTCGAACTCGCCGGCGAAGAGGCGTTCGGCGAATTGGAAGACGGCTTCGTTGCGCTCCAGAGGCGCTTCGCGCATGGAGGGCGCCACCACCGGGAGGCCCTCCTGTTTGCGGATCAACTCCGCCATTTCGGCGGCGCGGCGGCTCTCGAGAGACAAGACTTGCATTCCGGCGAAAGACATGTCGCCACCCTTACGTGCGCGAGGAAAGGCCGGTCGCGCGCCGAATTTCAAGCAGCAGGATGGCGCCTTTGGCCAACTCGTGTAACTTCTCGATCTGTTCCGGCGTGAGCTCGCGCGGTTGCTTATCGATCACGCAGAGCGTGCCCAGCGCGAGTCCTTCGGGAGACAACAGCGGCACGCCGGCATAAAAACGGAAGTGAGGCTTCTGAGTGACTAGCGGGTTATGCGAGAAGCGCTCGTCGGCCAGCATGTTCTGAGTTATATAGAGATCCGGCTGGCAGATGGCGTGCGCACAAAATGAGATGTCCCGCGGTATCTCGCGTACCTCCCAGCCGTGGTTCGACTTGAACCAGGCGCGGTCGCGATCGACAAAGGAGAGCAAGCTGATGGGAGTCTGGCACACTCCCGCAGCGCGCGCGGTAATCTCATCGAAAGCGGGCTCGGCGGCCGTGTCGAGGACGCCGTATTGCCGCAGCAAATCGAGGCGCGCGTGCTCGTTCAGCGGGATGGGGGGCTTCATCGCTTGTCTATCAGGATGACTGTAACAGATTCGAACACGTTCTGCGCGTGGGGCAGGTCGCGGCTCGGTTAACCGATTTCGCGGCAGTTACAGAGCCGCGACTGTGAGGGAGCGGTCCAAGCCGAAGAGCACCTATCTTGACAGGGCCGGACGCCGCCATTTACCGTGGCCTGATGCGAATCATTCCAAGTGTGATGCTGTGCGGGCTGGCCGCGGCCTTGGGCGCAACGGCTGCCGCGCCCGACGCCGCGTTATCCAAGCGAGTGATCTATTACTACCAGACCCAATACGATAACGGAGTCTACGTTTCGTTATCGCCGATGTGGACGACGCTCGATCCGAAGGACAACAAGCCTTACGTCACCGATGTGATGGTGGCGGCCTTCCATCTGGGCTACGATTCGAATGGCGCGCCGTATATTCATTTGAACGATAATGTGCCCTCGGACCCCATGTTCACCACCATGTGGCAGGAAGTGGCCACGCTGCAGAGCTATGGCGTGACAGTGCGCATGATGCTGGGCGGCGCGGCGCAAGGTTCCTATGCGGATCTGTTCAACAATTGGAGCACGTTCTATCCGATCCTGCAGCAGACGCTGCAGCAGTACAATCTGAACGGCATCGATCTGGATATCGAGGAGAGTGTGTCGCTGGCGAATGCGGAGATGCTGATCAACCAGCTCGACACGGATTTCGGATCGAAGTTTCTGATCACCATGGCGCCGGTGGCGTCGGCCTTGTGGGGCGGCGCGAATCTCTCCGGCTTCAGTTATCCGGACTTATATAAGAGTTCCGCGGGCGCCAAGATCGCGTGGTTCAATGGGCAGTTTTATAGCGGTTTCGCGACGCTTTCTTCGCCTGCGGATTACGAGCGGGTGGTCAGCTTCGGCTATCCGGCGAACAAAATTGTGGCGGGCATGATCGCCAACTCAGCCGACGGCAGCGGGTACGTGAATATGGAGTTTGTATCGGAAACGGTTGGCTCGCTGGTGGCCAAGTACCCGCATTTCGGAGGCGTGTTCGCCTGGGAGTACTTCAACGCCGAACCGGGAGGCGTTAGCGATCCGATCAAGTGGGCCGTGTATATGGCGAAGTCGATGCGCTAAAACAGGAGGCGCTCGACCTTCGGCCGCGTCAATTGCCGCGCGCTCACCAGGTCGAGGTTTTGATCGAGGACGACCTCCACATCGAAGCGGTTGCGTAGAAGTAGGCGCCAAGTGGCGCCCTGCCTGGCGATCGAGACGATCATGGTGGAATTGGGTGGACACCACGAATTAAGTTGTGCGCAGGCGAAATCCATGAATGTGACTGGTTCGTCGAGGCCGGTTATCGGCCCAACGAGCCGCACATTCCGATAGCCCATGACGTACGGGTTACCCCCGTTGTCCGCGAAGCCTTGTTGGATCTCTTGAACAGACGCCGACACCGCGGCATCCAGGCTGTCGGCACGTCCCACCCATGCCTTGGCGAAGGCGGCCCCGGAGAAATCCATGAGGCACGCCGGATCCGCGAACGCCAGCGACCGGTGCGTCTTTATTGCCTTGAGCCACAGGCCCGTATCGCCGGGATAAGGTGTCATCAGGTGCCAGAGATAATGCCCTGTCTTCGGATCGTAGACCACCGTCAGTTCGATGCGCTCTTTCTTGCCGCGTGGGTACGTGACATCGATCTTGAGGCGGGCAGCGGGGAGCGTAATGGCGCCGGACGAGTCGAAGGCGGGAACCACGTCCTTGGATTCCGAAAAAGCTACTGGCGCTACTTGGGCCGCCAGCGGAAGGCTCACGAGAATGAAAAATGCAGATTTCACCACTACGCCATCCTGGGGAGCAGCGCCGTCAGAAGCTTCACCAGCGTGCCGCGTACCATTTCGCCGGTTTCGAGAACCTCGGCATGGCTGATCTTTTGCGGCAGAATGCCCGCAGCCATATTGGTGACGCAGGAAATACCCAAAACGGGCATGCCCATGTGATTCGCCGCGATCACTTCCGGCACCGTGGACATGCCTACCAGGTCTGCGCCGATGGTGCGCAGATAGCGGATCTCGGCGGGAGTTTCGTAACTCGGCCCCAACACGGCGGCGTAGACGCCTTCCTGCAATCGAACGCCGATCTCGCTGCCTACTTCATGTGCCAGCGCCCGCAACTCGCGCGAGTAGGCTTCCGACATATCGGGGAATCGCGGACCGAGGCTGTCGTCGTTCGGACCGAGCAACGGGTTGGACGCCTGCAGATTGATGTGATCGGAGATCAGCACCAGTCCGCCGCGTTCGAGCGCCAGATTGATTCCGCCCGCGGCATTCGTAAAAACGATGATGCGCACGCCCAACGATCCTAGTACGCGCACACCAAATACGACTTGCGACGGCGTGTAGCCTTCGTAGAGATGTACGCGCCCAGCCATCACGGCCACTTCGAGCGCGCCCAGTTTGCCGAATACGAGTTTGCCGGCGTGGCCGATGGCCGTGGAACAGGGCCAGCCGGGAATGGCCGCATAGGGGATCTCGATGCGGTCTGCGAGTTCATCGGCAAATGCTCCCAGGCCGCTGCCGAGCACCACGGCCACGCGCGGCCGCAGCGCCGTGCGCGATTCAAGAAACGCAACCGCGGCATCGATTTCGGGCCGCGTCACAGCAAAATCCCCGCGATGCAGGCCGACATGAAATTAGCCATGCTGCCCGCGGCCACGGCCTTGAGCCCCAGGCGCGCCAGATCGGACTTGCGGTTAGGCGCGAGTGCGCCAATGCCGCCGATCTGGATGGCGATGGAACTGAAATTCGCGAATCCGCAGAGCGCGTAAGTGGCGATGGTAAACGAGCGCGGATCGAGATGCGCTCTCAGCGGACCGAGCTGCAAGAACGCCACGAATTCGTTCAGCACCAGGCGCGTGCCCAGCAGGTTGCCGATGGTGGGCGCGTCCTTCCACGGCACGCCCATCAGCCAGGCCAGAGGCGCAAACACAACCGCGAAGATTTGTTGCATGCTGCCGGGAAGCCAGGCCATGCCGGGCAGCGTATGCACCCAGCCGAGAATGCCGTTGAGCATGGCGATCAAGGCTAGAAACGCGATCAGCATGGCGCCGATGTTCAGCGCGAGATGCAGCCCATCGCCCGCGCCTTGCGCTGCAGCGTCGATTACGTTGACCGCCGTTTTTTCGATGCGGACCTCGACCTTGCCGGCGGTGGCGGGCTTATCGACTTCCGGATAGAAAATCTTCGCCAGCATGATGGTGGCGGGAGCGGTCATGATGACGGCGGTGAGCAGATGCTCGATGCTCACGCCGGCGATTTTCACGTAGGCGGCCATCACCGCGCCGGATACGTGCGCCATGCCGCTGGTCATAATGGTGAACAACTCTGAGGTCGTCATGCCCGCAATGAAAGGTTTGATGGTAAGCGGCGCTTCGGTCTGGCCCATGAAGATGCTGGCGGCCACGTTCAGCGATTCGGCGCCGCTCGCGCCCATGACTTTCAGCATCACGATGGCCATGCCTTTCACCACCCACTGCATCACACCCAGGTAATAGAGAATGGCGAAGAACGAAGCGATGAAGATGACGATAGGCAGGACCTGGAAGGCGAAGACCACGCCGAAAGGACCGCTCTTGATACCCAATGGTCCGAAGACGAAGTTGCTGCCGGCCTCGGCGTAGTTCAGCATGGCGTTAACGCCGACGCCGATGGCCTGAAAGATCTTGCCGAAGTCGGTCTTCAGGACCAGCAGGGCGAAGGTAATTTGCAGGCCCATGCCCCAGGCGATGATGCGCAGCTTGATAGCGCGTTTGTGGGCGGAGAACAGCCAGGCGATGGCTAGGATGGTGACTAAGCCCAGCAGTCCGGTGAAGCGCTGCATTACTGAGCCTCGCGCGGTAGGACAGGCCTCCTGGCCTGTCCAAATGACGCGGGACAGGCCAGGAGGCCTGTCCTACTGGCGTGCGACATCAGCTTACGACTTCCAGGATCAGTTCCCGGTCGTCGGGGCGCTGCGCCGAAATGCGGAACGCGTCTTCCACCATGCCGGCGGCTTCTTCCACATGGTCTTCCTTGGTGTGATAAAGGCGGCAGAGCACGGAGCCGGCTTCCACTTTTTCGCCCACCTTGACTTCCAGGATGACGCCCACGGCCGGATCTACCGAGTCTTCCTTGCGGTCGCGGCCCGCGCCGATCATGTTGGAAGCCAGACCGATATCGCGCGCATTGATGACGCTGACATAGCCGCCGCGCGGCGAAACCACCTCGCGCATGCCGGTGGCGTTGGGCAGCAACTCGAATTTATCGAGGGCTTGCGCATTCCCGCCTTGCGCCTCGACAGCCTGTTTCAGCTTCTGATAGCCGGAGCCATCCACCAGTTTCTTCTCCGCCAGGCGGCGGGCTTCTTCGAGCGACGGAACCATCTTCGCCACGAAGATCATGCGCGCGGCGAGCTCGATACACAAGCGGGTGAGATCGGCGGGGCCGGCGTTTTGCAATGTCTGCGAAGCTTCCATCACTTCGAGCGCGTTGCCCACGGCGTAGCCCAGCGGCTGATTCATGTCGGTGATCAGCGCTTGCACGCGCTTATCCATGCGGCGGCCGATTCCTACCATTACCTGCGCGAGGCGCCGCGCTTCCACCTGCTTCTTCATGAAGGCGCCATTGCCGACCTTCACGTCGAGCACCAGCGCATCCACGCCTTCGGCGAGCTTCTTCGACATGATGGAAGATGCGATCAGCGGAATGGATTCCACCGTGGCAGTGACATCGCGCAAAGAGTACAGGCGCCCATCGGCGGGAGCCAATTCGGAGGTTTGACTCAGGAAGCACAAACCGATGGCGGCGAGCTGTTCCTTGAGCTCGTCGACGCTGAGGTTGGTGCGCATGCCGGGAATCGATTCGAGCTTATCGACGGTGCCGCCGGTGTGGCCCAGTCCGCGGCCTCCCATGGTGGGGACGATTACGCCCGCGGCGGCCGCCAGCGGCGCGACAATCAGGGTGGTCTTATCGCCCACGCCGCCGGTGGAATGCTTGTCGACCTTGACGCCCGGGATGCCGGAGAGATCGAGCGTTTCTCCGGATTGCATCATGGATTCCGTCAGCCGGCTGACCTCCCGGTCCGTCATATTGGAAAAGAAAACCGCCATAAGAAACGCCGACATTTGATAGTCGGGTATTTCTCCGCGGGTGTACCCATCGACGAGGTACGAAATCTCTTCCGGTGACAGTTCGCCACCGTCGCGCTTTCTCTGGATCAAGTCAACTGTACGCATTATGAAGCACTTAGCGTAGCATTTCGCGGAATACAAAGTAAAGGAGGATTCGCGCGAGCGTGGGCGCATTAACCTTTCAAATCGTGAAAGGCTTCTTCAATCTCGCGCTTGGCCTCGGGCGTAGGTACCGATAGCGGTAAGCGCGGCGGTCCGCCGTAGTATCCATTGAGGTCCATGGCATGTTTCAGGCCGGGGATGCCGTACTTTGTCGTAACCAGCGCGGAGGCGCGCGCGATGCGGTTTTGCCAATCGCGGCCGGCGTCTTCTTCGCGCATGCGGTAGGCTTCCCAGATGGCGATGCAGGCGTACGGCGCGGCGTTGGCGAATGCCAGAATCGCGCCCGTGGCGCCCATCAACAGCGAGGGCCACAGGGTGGGCGCCGAACCTACCGTCACTTGAAATCCGGGCCGCGATTCGCGCATCATCTGCATGACTTTCTCCATGTTGCCGGAGCTTTCCTTAATGCCGACGATGTTGGGGTGATGCGAGAGTTCCACGACGGCGGCGGCTGGAATGTCGAGCATGGTGGCTTGCGGGAAATTGTAAATGATCACCGGGATGCGGGACTGGTCGGCTACCGCGCGGTAATAGAGAGTCTGGGCATCGGCGCGATTAAGCAGGTTCTTGTAATAGTGCGGCGTTTTTACAAGCGCGGCTTTGTAGCCCAATTCCGCGGCGCGATTGGTAAGGCAGACGGTTTCGCGCACGCTCTCTACGCCGGTGCCGGCGATGAGCAGCTTATCGGATGCGGTATAGCGCGCCACGATCTCCCACAATTCGACTTTCTCCTGGGCGCTGAGCAGGACGCTTTCCCCGGTGGACCCGGTGACCACGTAACCGGCCAGCGAAGTGAGGTTCCATTTTTCGATATTGTGTTGGAGCTTGGCGGCATAGATATTGCCGGCGTGATCGAAGGGGGTGGTGATGGGGGGGAAGATACCTTGTAGTTTCATAAGTTGATTTCTCGGGTTACGAAATTCGGTAAACGTAGGCGTCCTCTACCCAACGACTGCCGATCTGTTGTCCACCCAAACGCATGCCTTCAACAGATTTAACTTTGCCGAAGATCCGGCGGAGTGCGCGAACGGTGGAATCCGTCATGGGTAGTATCAAGATCGACGGCTTGTTCTCGATTGGAAAACCCGCCGCTCGTAACGCGTCATTAATGATCCCGTGTGCTTCTAGCGTGCCCACCACATCAAATCGGCGGGAGGCGAGTACCAGGCGCCAATCGGTATACTCCTCTAGTAACGCCCATAGGGCAACAGTGACTTTGAGGCTCGCCTCATCGAGGATTCGAAGAATTTCGCCCCCTGTATCAAGATCGACGCTTACCAATAGTGCTTGACCCATTTGATGACTCCATGATTTCTATTGCCGACGGCTTCAATCAGCTCCTGTGCGCGCGCCGGAGAGTGCTGTACGTAACGGCTCTGCTCCGACCATGATTGCACGACATCCCAGTATTTCAGAAGTAGCGGATCGTTATTGACCGCTCCTCGAAGTTCGCCTTGCAATTCAGCGATCCTGACGAGTTCTTTGAGGTCGTGCGTATGGCTGGCGTTGACTTTCTTCTTATCCGGGAATTCGTACCGTTGCGTCTCCTTGGCGATGCAGGCCTTCAGCGCGCATTCGACTGCATACCCAGCCAGATAATACGCGCCGTCCGGCAATCCCGCTTTGAGCAGCTCCCTGGCCTCCGAGAGACGCACGCGGGACAGCGACCGCAGATCCTTCCGGTCCATCTGAGATTATGGTACCGAACATCGGGCGCGGCCGTGCGAGAATGCGTTTGAGTGCTATGTTCTCGATTGAAATCGATGGCACACCGGAAGGGAACGATGTCTTGGTTGCCGAGCTTTGGGCGGATGGCTCGGTAGGCATCGTGGAACTGGAGGGCGGCAGGTTGCGCGCGTTCTTTGAAGATTCCGCAAGCCGGGACGCGTTGATGGAGCGGTTTCGGGGTGTTTCATGGAGAACGGAAGAGCAGCGCGATTGGGTGGCGGAGTCGCGCGCGGACTGGGAGCCGATGATGGTGGGCGAGCGGTTCTTCCTGGTCCCGGAATGGCGCACGGACGCTACGCCGCCGGGATGGTTGCGCATGGCGGTAAATCCGGGGATGGCGTTCGGAACTGGCAGGCATGAGACCACGCAACTTTGTCTGGAGGCGCTGGAAACTTACGTGTGGCCGGGCGTAAGGGTTTTGGATGTAGGCACAGGCGCGGGAATTCTGGCGCGCGCGGCGCGGCTGTTGGGCGCGGGTTTGGTATGGGGCTGCGACATCGATCCGGAGGCGGTGGAAGTGGCGCGTGGCAACGCCGGGAGCCATCTGTTCATCGGGTCGGTGGACGCCGTACGGACGGGCGCGGCGGGATTGATTGTGGCGAACATCAGTCCGGAAGCGATCGCGCGGCTGGCGCCGGATTTGTGGCGCTGCCTGCAGCCGGGCGGCGTCGTAGTAGTGAGCGGCTTCGAGGGGCGGGACGGGGCGGCGGTGCGGGCGGAAATATCGCGGCAGGGCGGCCAGTTTCGCGAGGCGCGCCACAAAGGGGAATGGGCGATGTTGGCGTTCGGAGGGTAGTGCGGGTTGCCGGGCGTGCGGCCAACACGCGTGGCGCAAGGCGGGCAAGGCAGGCGGCGCGCCCGCCTTACCCGCGCATCGCACTACATGCTTTTGCGTTTGCGGCGGCGGGCCACCAACAGGACCAGCACCACGCCAGCGGCCAGCCATAGGGCAGCCTGAAAGATCGTGTTATTCACGCGCGGTTCCTCCTTTCTTATTGCAGCCCCTTGTTCATGAGGGGGAACAAATATTTGAAAACCTGTAAAATGCCCGGTCCGGCCGCCACTACCAGGATGGAAGGCAGGATGAAAAAGAATATCGGAAAGACCAATTTCACGCCCACCTTGGCGGCTCTTTCCTCGGCCTCCTGGCGGCGGCGCACGCGCATGAATTCGGAATGCGTGCGCAGGCCCTCGGCCATGCTGGTGCCAAAACGGTCGGACTGAATCAGAATGGCGGTCAGCTTGCGCAGTTCGGCTTCTCCGGTGCGCTCCGCCAGATTTCGCAAGGCCTCGGCGCGGCGCTTGCCGGCGCGCATTTCGAGAGTGACCAGCGATAGTTCCTCACTCAATTCGGGATGCGCCATAGCCAACTCGCGGCCCACGTTTTGCAAGGCCTGGTCGAGACCCAAACCCGCCTCTACGGAAACCACCATTAAATCCAGCGCGTCGGGTAAGGCCAGGCGTAGCTTTTCCTGGCGCTTGGAGACCTTACGCTCCACCAGGAAGCCGGGGATCCAGTAGCCGCCGAAAGTGGCCGCGATGGGAAATACGATGCGCAGCACTGGATTCACGGTGACGCGGTCGCGGAAGACAATCGACAGAATGGCCAGCGCTACGGCCAGGATCAGCTTGATGCCGTATAAGATGGCCACGGCGCTCTCGCCGCGGTAGCCGGCGGCGGCCAGCGTATGCCGGGCCGTCTGGGCATCCCGGGGCGAAACCGGCGCATGTTTTCCAATCGACTGTATGCGCTGTGCCAGCCGCGACTGCTTCGGCTGTCCGATGCGGCCGAGCGATACGGGGGCATCGGGTTTCTGGTCCAGTTGCGCCAGAAGACGGGCCGGTTTGGCATAGCTGCCGTAGCCATAGGCGGTGATGGCAGTTGCCAGCAATCCGAACAGCGCCACAGAAACCAATAAAGCCATAAGGGTACCTTCTATACCTTGATCCGGATGATTCTGCGAATCACCAACTGGCCCACGATTTGGCCCACGATGGATCCCGCGATGAGCTTCTTGCCATCGGGATCGTCGTACATCGAGCGCAGATAGGCGGGCACCGCCACCATCATGAGAACCGCGGTGGCCGCCGGCAGAATCGAGAGCACTAGCGCGGTCATGCGGCCGTGCGCGCTGGCGGCCTTCACCTGGCCCTTCAGACGGAAGCGCTCGCGGATGATTTGTCCCAACCGGGTGAGAATCTCGCCCAAATTTCCGCCGGTCTGTTTCTGCAGGATCACCGCCGACACGAAGAAACGCACGTCCAGCAGCGGAACCCTGGCGGCCAGGTTATAGAGCGCCGTATCGAGCGGCGCGCCCAGGTTTTGTTCGTTGAACAGCGTGCGAAATTCCAGTCCCACAGGGTCCGGCATATCCTCGCTGGCCATGCGCAGGCTGATGGTGAACGCGTGGCCGGCGCGCATGGACCGCGCCAGAAAATCGAGCGCCTCGGGAAACTGCCCTTCAAAAGCTGCCAGCCGCCGCGTCCGCTTGCGGCGCAGCCACAGGTAAGGTATGGCGGCCAGCAGCAGAGCCGCCACCACCGGCGCGCCGCTAAGAGCGGAAAGCGCGGGTAGCATCACGGACAAAACCACCCCGCCCACGGCCCCCCCCGCCATCATGAGCAGCAGGCCGCCGGGCGTCCAGCTTACACCGGCCTGTTGCAGCAGCTTGCGAGTCTTGTCCAGAAGCGACAGGCGCTCCAGCCACAATTCCAGTCGCGGCCGCTGGCTGTTGATATTTCGCAGCAACTGGGAGCCCTGCGGGACGGGATCCTCGGCGGCGGTGCGCAGCATGGCCGCCATCTCGCGCTTCCGCCACCATTCATAGAACTTCAGCCCCAGCGCGATGGAGAGCAGCACCCAGGTGAACAGAACCAGAAACAGCGAAGCGGAGACCGGCATGCCTAGGCGACCTCCTGCAAGCTCGTGAACATGGCGGCGGGCAAGTGCAGTCCGCAAGCGGACAGGCGCTCGTAGAACTTGGGGCGGATGCCGGTGGCCCGGAAGCAGCCCCGTATGGTGCCTCGTTCGGTGAGACCCTTCTTCTCAAATACAAACAGATCCTGCAAGGTGACCAGATCGCCTTCCATGCCGGTGACCTCCGTCACGTACGTCACTCTGCGGGAGCCATCGCTGAAACGCGACACCTGCACGAAAAGATCCACGGCCGAGGCCACCTGCTGCCGGATGGAGCGCACGCCCATATTGGCGTTGGACATTCCCACCATGACCTCCAGGCGCCCCACCGCGTCGCGCGGGCTGTTGGCGTGCACCGTGGTCAGGGACCCGTCGTGGCCCGTATTCATGGCTTGCAGCATGTCCAGCGCCTCCTCGCCGCGCACCTCGCCCACGATGATGCGGTCCGGACGCATACGCAGGGCGTTGATCACCAGTTCCCGGATGCGAATGGCGCCGCTGCCCTCGATATTGGGCGGGCGCGTTTCCATGCGCGCCACGTGCGTCTGCTGCAGGCGGAGCTCGGCGGCGTCTTCGATGGTGACGATGCGCTCGTCTTCGGGAATGTAGCTGGAGAGCGCGTTGAGCAGCGTGGTTTTGCCCGAGCCGGTGCCGCCGCTGATGAGGATGTTCAGGCGGGCTTTCACGCAGTACTCCAGCATCTGGCGCATGCTCTCGGTGAGCGCCTGTCCGCGCACCAGATCCTCGGGGCGCAAAGCGTGCTTTCCAAAGCGCCGGATCGACAGCAGAGGGCCATCCACCGCTACCGGCGGAATGGCTGCGTTCACGCGCGATCCATCCGGCAGGCGCGCGTCCACCAGGGGCGTGGATTCATCCACCCGCCGGCCGACTTGCGCCACGACCTTCTCGATGATGCGCAGCAGGTGCGCGTTGTCCTTGAATTGCACCGGCGTGCGATACAGCTTGCCGGCCCGCTCGACGTATACCAGATAGGGAGTGGTCACCAGAATATCGGAGATAGTGGGGTCTTGCAGCAGAGGCTCCAGCGGACCCAGCCCGAAGACTTCGTCGAGCACCTCCTCCACCACCCGGTCTTTATCGGTGCGGCTGAGCGGGGTCTTCTCCTGATCCACCAGCCGGACCAGCGCCGTGCGGATCTCCATGCGGGCGCGCTCGCCGGGGAGCGAGGAAAGCGCTTCCAGGTTGAGCCGGTCCAATAGCTGGCGGTGCAGCGCGAATTTCAGTTGCTGATATTCCGGCGAGGGGCCTTCGCTTTGAAAGAGCCGCGTCACCCATCCGGCTTCGGCGGGGGACTGTGGCGGAGTGTTCCAGGCAGTGCTCATCGTGGCGCTCCTTTCATCCGAATAGCCCGAACCGGCGCTTGCTCTTCTCCACCGGCGTGCCGGCCAGCCGCATGGCGAAGCTGGACAGTTGACGGCTCAAGTGGCTGCCGGGGGGCAGCAGCTTTCCCTTGCAAAAAGCGTCGTAGAGCGCGTAGTAGTCGTTGGGCAGCATGGTGTCGATAGGCAGGCCCAGAATGCGCTCCAGTTCCTCGGCGGTGACGTCCGGCCGCTGCGGCGTGCGGTTCAGGATGACGTGCAGGCGGTTCCCAAAGCCCGCGTTGATGAGCGTCTGCACGGCTTGCTTGGCCTGGTGCAGGGAAGGCACTTCCAGCGTGGTTACCAGGAAGACGTCGTCGACTTCCTCGAGCACCGTGACGGTGGCCAGGTTCAAGGTCGAGCCCAGGTCGGCGACCGTCCAGGAGTAGTGCGCCCGCACAAAAGCGACGACCTGGCGCAGAGCTTCTCCGGAAACCGGATCCTTGGGAAGATAGCCGTTGGGCGCCGCAATGATCTCAAGGCCAGGCCACTCCGACGAGACCAGCGCGTTCCAATAGCTCACGTCCAGGCGGTGCAGGTTCTGTACCGCGTCGAGCACCGAGTAGGGCGATTTGACCTTCATCAGAAAGCCCACGATGCCGGATTGCAGATCCAGATCGGCCAGTAAGCTGTGTTCGGCGCGCTGCGCGCTCACCCGCCCCAACTCCGCCGCCAGGTGGCAGGCAATGGTGCTGGCGCCGGACCCGCCTTTGGCGGCCAGGAATCCCAGGACCTTGCCGGACGGGCGGTTGTTCTCGCGCGGCCGCGGGCGGACTTCGGCGCGGCGCGAGATGGCGTTGCGCAGATTGTTGCCGAACGGGGGATAGAGAAACTCGTTGGCGCCGGCGCGCATGGCGGTTAAAATCGCGTCCGGTTCCGCCGATTTATCGAGCGCCACCAGCATGACATCGGGCAGAGCGGCGCGCACGGCGCGCACGGCGTCTTCGACGGACATCGGCAGCGAGGTGATATCCAGCAGCACCACTTCCGGCCGCAGAAACTCCAGGCGTTCGAGAAGCGAAGCCCAGTTGCCTAGATCGCGCTGCTCCATGACTACGCGCACGGCCAGGCCGCGCAGGGTTTCCTGCAGAGGAGCCCACAGCTCGGGCGCCGAGACGGCCAGCCCCACCGTGCTGGGCGTGGCGGGCGATTTCGCGGTGCCCGGTTCGAGAATCAGGGAGGCCATTAGTGTACGCCTCCCGCCGTGCCACCGGAAGCAGCCGGCGGCAACGCTTGCGCGGCCGCTTTCTGCTTCTCGATCTCCAGCATCTCTTCGAGCGGTATGTCTTTGCGCACCACCGGCGCCGCGACGATGCCCGTCACCGGATTGCGCGGCGCGGTTTTGGCGGTACCCGGCAGAAATTCTTCGGGCTGTTGGACCACCGGAGGCACCACTCCGGCAGGAATGGGCTGGACGATTTCCGGCGTGATCAAGACCATCAGCTCGGAGTTGCTGCGGGTGCGCGCGCGGCTTTGAAACAGCTTGCCGAGCAGCGGGATGTCTCCGATCCCGGGGATCTTATTCAGCGTTTCGGTGATGGTGTTGTCCAGCAGCCCGGCGATCACGAAGCTCTGGCCGCTCTCGAGCTCCACCTGCGTCTGCACCCGCCGGGTAGCCAGCGCCGGGATGGTGAAGCCTTCGAATTGCAGGGCGTTCGAATAATCGAGGGAACTGACCTCGGGGGCCACTTGCAGCAGGATGGTGCCGCGCGGCGTCACTACCGGAAGAAAGTTGATGCGCACGCCGTATTCGCGGAACTGAATAGTGACCGCGCCGGCCGCCGCGCCGCCCTGCACCACGGGAAATGGAAACTCGCCGCCTGCCACGAAGCTGGCGGGCTTGCCGTTGATGGCCAGCACATTCGGCTCGGCCAGCATCTGCAATAGATTTTGGGCCTGCAAGGCTTTGATGAGTGCGCCCAGGTTCAGATCCGACCGGAACAGAAAGATGTTCAGCGCGTCGGAGAGCGTAAACTGCACGGAATTGTTCTGGACATTAGGCATGGCCGGTCCGAACTGGCTGGTGGTGACCTGCCCGACGGTATTGCCGCCGCCGGTGCTCAACAGATTCACGCCGAACGACAGGGTAGCGGAGCGGTCCACATCGGCGAACCGCACGTGCAGCAGGATCTGAGGTTCGGCGGGAGGCACTTCGACACGCAGCAGATTAATTACCTTTCCAAGGGTGGCCGCCATGGCGGCGGCGCGATCGGCGCTGGCCAGATCTTTCACGGTTCCGCGCAGGAACACCGTATCGTTAGCCAACTCCAGGGCCACTTTCTGGCCTTCGAGACCCTCCGCTAATTGCATCCGGACAGCCTCCAAGCGGGCCATGCCCGGGCGCACGCTCAGGGTGTACATGGCGCGCGCGCCATCCCGCTGCCAGAGAATGATGGACGTCTCACCGGGCGCCTTACCGTTAATCAACACTTCGCGCGGATTCACGGCCAGCGCTTCGGCGAGGTCGCCGTTAGCCACCGCGATGCGTACCAGATCGGCGGGAGTATCCAGGACGATCGACTTGCCCACCGTGACTGCTAATTCCGCAGGCGCTTGATCGTTGGCGCAGACCGCCGGCAGGGCGGTGGCCAACAAAGACGCGACCAACCAGCAACCCGGGCGCTTCACGGCTGCACCTCCGGGGGAACTGCGAATTGCGTCTCGGTGCGCTTGATACCATGAATCACCTCCACCACGCGCGGCGGCAGAGACACCGGAATGGCCGCGTGTGGAGGGGTAGGGCGGATGCGAACGGGGTTAGCCTGCCCGGGGGGGCCCGGCGGCGGCGAGGGCATTAAAGCCTCCCCGAACAGTTTCACCACGGCGCTGCCGCTGGTCTTGGTCACCGCGGTATCCAGCGGATTGCGCAGCACCAATTGGATGGTGGTCTGGGTGCTGGCCAGACTCAACATTTCGGCCTGTTCCGGCGTGACCAACAGATTGACTACCGGCACGGTGACCGGCTTACCTTCCGCGTCTTTCTGGAAGTTCTGGCCGGCGGAGAGCACTTCGACATACTGCAGCAGCGTCTTGGTCACGCCTCCCAGTCCGGCCGAGCCGGGCGGACTGCCGGACACCAGCACATCCACGCGCATGCCGGGGACCGCGAAACCGGCCACGCCCACAATCTCGTTCACGCGAATGGCCACCGCGCGCATCCCTTTGGGGATCAGGGCCGCCAGGCCGGCGCCGCCACCTTTGGGCGCGAGGCGGCTTTCCACCAGAGGTTCGCTGCCCACAATGGAAGAGATCACGCCGCGCCCCACAATATCTTCCTTCTTTTGCAGAGCGCCGTCCGGGACAGCCCCGTTCCAATCGCCCAGACGCACATCCGCGTCCCGGATAAGGGTGCCCGGCTCCAGGTCCCGCGCCGCCAGGATCAGCTTGACGGACTTGGGCGCCGCCTCTGCAGTGGTCCGGCCGGATAAGAGCCGGTACAGCAACAGGCTGGCGCCGGCGGAAACAATAAATGCAAATGCCAGAACGGATATTAGTCGTTGATTCATGCTTCGCTCACTTGCCGTATCCTCGCTAGGGATCCCCGGCCCCGCTCCACTCTCTGGCGGCTCTATCCCGCCCACGAAACGGTACGTTTTCTATATCGGCAGAGAAATGGCGAAGCTGTAGGGGGAGCCCTAGGATCCCGCCACCGAGCTCAACTCGTTGTTCGTATTCGCCCAGATGGTGTTGATGCTGGTGGAGGTCGTCGAAAACAGGGCCGCCGAGGCCAGCGCCACGAAAGCCAGCATGAGGGTGTACTCGATCAGGTCTTGCCCCTGGTCGTCGATCCAAAATTTTTGCCAAAACGTCGTCATAGTGATTTGTCCTTTCGATTCTGAGCTAAAGATGGATCTCCGCCGCCGGAAGGAGTGGCGGAAACGTAGTCGAACAGCAATGGCGACGCGTGGGACGACCGGAAGATCAGGGCCACGCCATCGTCATAGATCAAATGCCAGGCAGGCGCTTGCCGTAAGGCGCCGGCCAATGCTGTGTCGGGCGGCAACAACACGGTCTCGACGCCATAGCGGGCCAGATAGGCTTCCCAACCCGCCCGTGCGCCCATGGCCTTCACATATTGGCCGGCGAACCCGGCGCCATAAAAATCGCTGCGGCCGTCGATGAAAACGCGGCCGCGGGGATACTCGCGGTAGATCAGATATCCGCCCCAAAGGTCCTCGGTGAACACGTCGCCGAATACGCCCGCCTTTTCCAACTGGCCGGCGGCGCCCACCGGAAAAACTTTGGGATCGTAGCTGGCGTGGCAGGATGCGGGCGATTGCGGCGCATAGAGCAGCGCGGCCAGCACCAGCCCGGCCACGGCGCCCGCAGCGTGCCAGCGCGGCACGCCGTCGAACGCGTCCCATTCGCGCATGAAGTCCGCCAGCGATGCCAGCGCGCCACCGAGCCAGCCAGCCAGCCGCCATCCCGGCGCGCGGCGCAATCCCTCCGATACCACCTGCGCCGCCGGCGCCGCCGCCAACAAAACGAAGATCTCCACGTTGCGCGCGGAATACAGCGCCAGATGCGCCCACGCGGCGAACAGCAACGGCCATACGAACTGTCCGCGCCGCAGATGGACGAAAGCCGCCGCCGCGCCCACTGCCAGCAGGATCTCCAGATACCGTGCCTGCGCGCTCTGGAAATTCAGCGACTGAAATTCCATGATATTGCCGCGATAGAATCCGTCCGCCAGGTAGGATACGATATGCGCGTGCAGCCGCCAGCCGTAAGGATTAATAAAGGTCGCCGCCGCGCAGCCCGCGCCCGCCAGCAGATAACCGCGCCCGCGCCGCAGCGCCCGCGCGCGCGCCGCGCCATCCGTATTCCGCAACAGCACGGCAAATTCCCCGGCCGCATAGGCGCCGATCAATATGATTCCGGTAAAGAATCCGCCATGCAGATTGGTCCACAACACCATCAGCGGCGGCAACAGCCACAAGCGCCGCGGATTCTCCGGCGTGCGATCCAAAATCGCATAGAAGACCACCAGGAACAGCATGGTCAGCAGGTGCGGACGCGCCAGCCAGTGTCCCGCCGAGGCTCCCGCCGCCAGCACGGTCACCGCCAGCGCCACCAGCGCGTCGCTCCGCCGCCGCGCCATGCGGAACAGCAGCGCGAACGTCAACGCCAGGATCAGGCTGCTTGCCAATACCACCGCGGCCATTCCGGCGTGCAGATGCAGCCAACCGAAGAGCACGTCCCACAGCCACTCCCAGGCGAACCACGGCTGCCCCGCGCGTGTAAAAGAGAAGATATCGGCGTGCGGCACTTGGCCATGCGCCAGAATCCATTCGCCCGTGCGCAAGTGCCAGCCCGTATCGCCGTCGCCCAATAGCGTGTGCGCGCCTTTCATCCGGCAGAACAAAAAGACCAGCGGCAGGATGAACGCGGCGTCCGTCAGGGAGGGAAACCAGCGAAAAAGGCGTGAGGACCTGGACGGCGGCATGCGTACCGCACCATGCAATCGCACGAGTGGGGCCAAAGGCAGGCGGCTATGGAGGCGCGCATCTCCCGCGTTTTCATCATGCGGGTGGAAGGACGAGGTGCGTGCGGGGCGGGGCGTGTGTGAATCGGAGAATGGTGTATGGAATTGAGACGGCCTACCGCTTGCTCACGCGCGCGACTCAGAGGCCGGCGACCGAGCTGTCACCGTCAGGGGAGCGGTCATGCGCAGAAAACCCTGGGTCATCCAACCAGACACCTAAGAAAACTGGTACCGATGGGCACGTACTTCTAGGACTAATTTAACCTTTGACACTTGCAAATCTGCTTCGGTATTTAGGTAGCGGGGTGTATACTTGACCCCAGTGCCTTAGCTGCATTAAGGAAAGATTCTTGTTGGAGCGCGTGAGGGTATTGATACCTCTTCCACGCCTCCCCATCAGAGGAGAAACCGTGTCCACGCACGTCATCATTCACAAACGCATTTCCATCCTAGCTACGCTGCTAGTTGTATGGCTGATTGCCGGGCTGAGCCCGTCGCGCCTTAGTGCGCAAGCTACCTCGGAGCGCACCGTCCGTCCGTTGGCGAACGATTTTACCGAGAAGGCCATCCGGCGGCTGATTGCAGGCAACGGCTCCGCGGCGCATAGCTTCGGGTTCCGGCCCTTTGTGCGGCCGGCGATCACATCGGATAATTGGCTGGGCGGATCCGGCAACTGGAATACGGCTGGGTCGTGGTCGCTGGGCACGGTGCCGGGTTCCGGCAACGACGCTTCGATTACTACGGCGTCTTCCACGGTGCAACTGAATGTGGCCGGCACGATTAACAATCTTACGATCGGCAGCACCGACGTCCTGAATTTCAACAACAATAACACCCTCACCATCGGCGGCGCCACCATCACCAACTCGAACACCGGCGGCGGTATCACGATGAGCTCGGTCGGCAACAATACCGATTTGATCATCGGCAGTTCGGCGGTCACGCTCACGGGCGGCGGCACGATAACGATGAGCAACAACGTCAACAACCGGATTTACGGCGCGGTAGCCGCGGACGTGCTGACCAACGCCAATAACACCATCCAGGGCTCCGGGCAAATTGGCGCCGACCAGATGGGTTTCGTCAATCAGACTGCGGGGGTGGTGGATGCCAACCTGTCGAATAACCTGACCATCTGGACAAGCAACGGCACCACCAACCAGGGCACGCTGGAGGCGACGGCCGGCGCGAACCTGATCCTGAAGAACGACACCTTCACCAACACGGGCGGCACGATTCTGGCTTCCGGAACGAACTCGGTCGTCACGCTGTTGAATCCGACGATCGTCGGCGGCACACTGAATACGGCCAGCGGCGGCTTGATTCAAGCTTCCGGCAACCCCACGCTGAACGGGGTTACCGTTGCCAGCACCGGCACTTATCAACTGCCCAACGACAACGACACGACGATCGTGGGCACGATCACCAACAAAGGCACCATCCAACAGAACTCCGTCGGCAACAACACCGACCTGATCCTGGGCGGTTCGAGCGTCACCCTGACGGGCAGCGGCACGATCACGATGGACAACAACGTCAACAACCGGATTTATGGCGCGGCGGGCGCCGATGTCCTGACTAATGTCAACGACACGATCCAGGGATCCGGCCAGATCGGAGCCGATCAGTTGGCTCTGGTCAACGAGAGCGCGGGAATCATCGACGCCAATCAGCCCAACACGCTGACGATCAATACGAGCAATGGCACGACCAACACCGGCACCATGGAGGCAACGGCCGGCGGCACGCTGGTTTTTGCGGGAAGCGACACTTACACCAACACCGGCGGCACCATTCTGGCTTCCGGTACCGGCTCCACGGTGCAGTTGACGGGCACCGTGACCATCGTGGGCGGCACGCTGAACACGGCCAGCGGCGGCCTGATTGAAGACACCACCGGCACCCCCACGCTGAGCGGCGTCACCAATAAGGGCACGTATAATGTCCTGAACGACGAACAAACCCAGTTGCTGGGCACTCTGACCAACCAGGGGACCATCAACCTGAACTCCGTCGGCAATACCACGGAACTGCAGGCCAATGGGGCCGTAACCCTGACCGGCGGCGGCACCATCGTGATGTCCGACAACGTCGACAACTACTTTCTGCAGTCGGTGGCCGGCAGTTCGATGACCAACGTCAACAATACGATCTCAGGCTCGGGCAACATCGGCAACGGCGCCATGGCCTTCACGAATGACGCCGGTGGGATCGTGGATGCTCTTTCCAGCACCGGACGTACGCTGACGATTCAAACGGGAGCGGCCACCGCTACCAACCTGGGTCTTATGGAAGCCGGCAGCGGCGGCAATCTGGTATTGGACGGCACCATCGTCAACACCAATGGAACCACCAGCGGGACTCTGGAGGCTCTCAACGGCGGCGTCGTAACGTTGAATGGTTCGGTCATCGACGGGGGCACCCTGACCACCGCAGGTACCGGTGTCGTTACCGTCTCAGGCACCGCGGAGTTGAACGGCGCCGCCAACACTGTCACCAATGCAGGGAATCTGCAAATTCCCAACAATCAAGTGCTGGACTTCACGGGCACGTTAAACAATACCGGCACGATATCGTTGGGCTCGGTCGGCAACGCCACGCAACTGGTTGTAAATAGCGCCACGGCAACGCTTTCGGGCGCCGGCAGTGTCACCTTCTCGGATAACAGCAACAATTACATCCAGGCCGAGACAGGCGGCAACCAACTCACCCTGGCGCAGCCGGTCTCAGGACCGGGCGGCGACATCGGCAACGGCGACCTGGTGATCACCAACCAGAGCACCATCGACGCCACAGCGTCCGCGCATGGGAACGCTCTGACCATCGATCCCGACGCAACATTTACCAACAACGGAGTGCTGGAAGCCACCGGAGGTGGCGTGCTGGTGCTGGATGGGGGCACATTCACCAATACGGGCGCCACGATTACCGCGGGCAGCGGATCGACCGTGAACTTGAACGGCAGCGTGGATATCGTAGGCGGCACGCTGAATGGCGCGGGCACGATCGTTGCGAACAGCGGCTCCCAACTGGACGGCTCGGGCGCGCACCCCGTCAGTGTAGCCGCGATTCTGCAAGTCCCGAATAATGCAGCCTTCTACATTGACGGCACCATTAAGAATACGGGCACGCTGGAACTACTCTCCGTTGGCAACACCACGCAAATCCTGGTGAATAGCGCGACGGCTACGCTCCAGGGAAGCGGCAGCGTGACCCTCTCGGATAACAATAACAATTACATCCAGGCCAATACAGGCGGCAACCAACTCACCATCGCGCAGCAGATCTCAGGACCGGGCGGCGACATCGGCAACGGCGATCTGGTGCTGGTGAATCAGAGCACCATCAACGCCACGGCATCGGCGCACAGCAACACGCTGACGATCCAGCCGGACGGGACTATGAGCAACACCGGCCTGCTGGAAGCCACCGGCGGCGGGACGCTGGCGCTCGATGGAGGCACGTTCACCAATACGGGCAGCGGCAATGTAACGGCGGGCAGCGGATCGAATGTCATCCTGGAAGGCAGTGTGACGGTGACCGGCGGCACGCTGAACGGCGCGGGGTTGTTCACCTCCAACAGCGGTACAACGCTGAATGGCCTGACCAACGCGAGTACCGTGGCGGTTCCGAATAATACCCAAACAACGCTAGAGGGAACCATCACCAATACCGGAGCAATCCAGGAAAACTCCGTCGGCAATAACACGTTCCTCACTCCCACCGGGGCGGTTACCTTGACCGGCGGCGGCACGGTGACGTTGTCCGACAATAACGACAATTACATAGAGGCGGCCGTGGGCGGCAGCACTCTGACGAACGTCAACAATACCATCTCCGGCTCCGGGGACATTGGCAACGGCAACATGGGTTTCACCAACGAGTCGGCCGGCGTGGTGGATGCGACATCCAGCGCGGCGCATTCACTAACCATCAACTCCGGAACCATCGGCGCAACCAATACGGGCCTGTTTGAAGCTTCCAGCGGCGGCGAATTGATCCTCAACGGCACGGTGACCAACACGAGCGGCACCATCGAAGGGCTGGCGGGCACCGGAAGCAATGCAGGCGGCAGCGTGCTGATCACTGGAGCCACCGTTACAGGCGGAACGCTCAATACGCTGGGCACCGGAGTAAATGCCAGTTCTATGACGGCGGAAAACTCCACATTAAGCGGGCTCACTAACCTGGGCAACATCGTGGAGCCGAATAATGTGTCACTCGATCTGATGGGGACGATCACGAATAACGGCTCCATCACGGTGAACTCCGTTGGGAACAACACATTCCTAAACATGAACGGCAACGTGACCTTGAACGGCAACGGCACCCTGGTTCTCTCCAACAATTTCAGCAACTACGTTTACGGCGTAGCCGGCACAGAAGTATTGACCAACAACGGCAACACCATCGAGGGATCGGGCCATCTGGGCAATGGCAATCTGGGAATTATCAACAACGCGGCCGGCACCATCCTGGCTAATCAACCGAACGAATTGTTCATCATTCCGAACGCCAGCGGCATCACCAACAACGGTACGCTCGAGGTGAATACGGGCAGCCTGATGAACATTGAAAACACGGGCGCGCTGACTAACTTCAATAGCTCCAACAGCACCCTCACCGGCGGCACTTACAATATCAACGGCGGCGAGTTGGAGTTTGTGGGTGCGAATATCATAAATAACGCGGCCGATATTATCATGACCGGCGCCGGCGAGATCGTCAACAGCACCAACAGTGCCAACGCGCTCCTTGACTTCGCGGTCAACGAAGCCGGCGGCGTCTTCCAGTTGGGCTCCGGATTCAACTTCACCACCGCCGCCGGTTTCACCAATAACGGGCGCCTGGTTGTAGGCGCGGGCGATACCTTCAAAGTTGTCAACGGCGACCTGACGAACTTCGCCAACAGCACCCTAACCGGGGGCACCTACTTCGATGCGGGCACTCTGCAATTCGGCGGGAGCGGCACCGGCATCACCACCAACGACGCCAATATCACGTTGAGCACCGCCGGCTGGAGCATGATCAACCTGGGCAGCGGCAACCTGCTGACCAACCTGGCAACTAACGACAGCGGCGCAAGCTTCAATGTGGAGAACGGCGCCAGCTTTACCACCGCGGGCGCTTTCTCTAACTCGGGCACCATGGATGTGGAGAATGGCGGCACGCTGAAGGTAGCCGGCGCGTTGACCAATAACGGCACGGTTTCGACCAACGGCAACAACCAGGGCGGCGCGGCCAATACTCTCAAGGTGACCGGCACTCTCACCAACGGCGCAACCGATACCGTGGCGATCGGCGAAAACAACGATACCAGCGATGTGGCGAGCGTCGGGATACTGGCCAACTCCGGCACGGTTACCGTGGGCACCGGAGCGACCCTCAACCTCACATCGAACGGCGCCAATACCAACTCGGGCTCCATCACGGTGACCGGCGGCACTCTCGATATGCAGGCCGGTTCGCTGACCAACTCCAGCACCATGGACGAGGAAAAAGGCGCCAGCGTCACCATCACCGGCAACCTGACCAACAATGGCACGATCACTACCAACAACGCCAACCTGGGCGGCGCGGCCAATACCATCACAGTGACCGGCACGCTGACCAATAACTCCAGCGACAGCGTAACCATCGGCGCGAATAACGACACCAGCGATTCGGCTAGCGTGGCCATATTGACGAACTACGGTACCGTGACGGTCGACCGGGGCGCGAGTCTGCACTTGACGGGAACCGGCACGGATACCAACACCGGCACCATCACCGTGAAAAACGGGACGCTGAGTCTGGCGACAACCGCCGATCTCGACATGGAGAATGGCGGCTCGCTGGCCATTACCGGCGCGCTGACCAATGCGGGCGCAATTACCACCAACGAAGCCAATCAGGGCGGCTCGGCCAATACCGTCTCGGTATCGGGCAAAGTGACCAACAACAGCGGCGCCAGCATCACCATCGGCGCGAATAACGACACCGCCGATACAGGCACGTTCGGCACACTGGCCAACTCGGGTACGGTGACGGTGGGGACTGGGGCGACCCTGACGCTTTCCGGAACCACCACCAATACGGACCCCGGCACGCTGGCCGTGGATGGCACACTCGACAGCAAGGGATCCATCACGCTGACCGGCACGGGAAAGCTCACACTAGCCGGCGGATCGGTTACGGCCACGGGTACCAGTGACACGCTCACCGTCGGCGCACACAACACCGTTTCCGGTTCGGGCACGATTTCGGGCTTTGGCGTTACCAACGCGGGAACTTTGTCGGCCACTTCGGGTACGCTCGATTTCCTGCCCGACTCCGCCGGCCTGACGAACAACGGCACCATCAAGGTGAGCTCCGGCGCCACCATGCAGATCGGCACTTCGGCCGGGGGCGCGCTCACGAACTTCTCCGGCAGCACGCTGACGGGCGGCATTTACAACCTGACCGGCACGCTGGAATTCGGCTCCAGCGGCACCACCATCGCCACCAACGCGGCCAACATCACCCTGACCGGCTCCGGCGAAATGAAGGACTTCGGCGGTAACAATATCCTGGCCGGTTTCAATAACAACTCTTCGACCGGCGTATTCAAGCTGGCGACCGGGGCTTCGCTCCTTACCACCGGCGGCAGTTTCACCAACGCCGGAACCTTCACTATCTCGACGGGTACGACGTTCACCATCGGCGGCAGCGGCTTCAATTACACGCAGACTGCCGGCAGCACCACGGTAGCCGGAACGTTGACCTCCACCAGCTTGGGCATCGTCAATCTGGATGCCGGAACACTCACCGGCGCCGGCACCATCGGCGACAACCTGATCGACGATAGCACTCTGGACCCGGGCACTTCGGCCGCCAAGACCGGCAAACTCACGGTGTCCGACACGTATACGCAGGACGCCGGCGGTGCGCTGAATATTCAGATCAACGGCGCCGCACCGGTGACCAAGTACGATCAGCTCAAGGTAACCCAAGGCGCCACGCTCGGCGGCACGTTAAATATCGACTTGGGCAGCTTTACGCCGACCGTAGGTCAGACGTATACGATCCTGACGGCCTCGTCGGTGACCGACCAGTTTGCCACAGTCAACGGCCTGGCGATCAACAGCAACGAGCACTTCACGATCACCTACGATGCGAACAAGGTAGTGTTGACGGTAGTCAGCGGGCCGCTGCCGTCCGCGAGTCCCAGCCTGATAACGGCTGCGGTTCATCCGATGCCGTATCGCGGCGCGGTGATTGGCCGCGGATCGGCGGGCGGGCACTATGGGCTGGCTTTGAATACTCTGCGCATGGCGCGGACGCCGGTGACGGGAACGGTGGCCGCTTCGATGCCGTCCTCGCTGGCTCCGGCATTCCGGCTGGCGCACGTACCGGCGGCGAACACGACGCTGGCGCCGGTTACCATGCCGGTTACGCTGACGCCTACGGGAATGAGCGGGCGCGGATTCCATGCGATGGACGATTTCGGATCTCCGGTGGCGGCTTCGAATGCGGCGGGCGATGCCGGCGTCTCCAGCGGGATCGGCGTCTCCTCGCTGGGCGCGGAAGCTTTCAACCCCATGGGCTCGATGAACCACATGCGCTTCGAATTAGGCGTCGATATGAAAGCGCTGATGAAGACCAGCCGCAAGAAACTGGTACGGGCGCTGTGGGCCTCGCCGGATTCGCCGGAAGCGCTGTCCATCGGCTACATGACCTTCACCGGCTCGCACTAAACCTCTCCCGATTTGGGACCCAAAGGCCCAGTAGAGTCGCCATCCGGCGGCTCGACTGGGCCTAAGTTGGTTAGAGATGCTCCAGTGGCATTTATTAGCCCGGGTGCGTAACAGTTTTTGGGATTCTGACCCGGCGAAACCGCTCCCTGACGGTCGCGGCTCGGTAACTGCTGCGTCGATTTCGCAACCAGAATAGTGACTCAGAAGGGAATCCAAATGAAAAACATCTTTTTCGTCAAGCCGTGTCTGCTACCGGCCGCATTAGCGTTGCTCGCACTGCTTGGCCTCGGCCCGGCGGCGGCGACTGCCCAAACATGGACTGGCACGACCTCCGACCTCTGGACAACCGGCACGAACTGGACTGGCGGTACCGCGCCTAACAGCAGTTCCGCCATAGTCGCGATTTCAAGCACCGTGAACAATCCTGTGATGCTGAATGCGAACACCTCCATTTCGACCCTGACGATGGGCGGCTCCACTTCACTGGACATCACCGCCGGCACGTTCTCGGTCTTTGGCACTTCGATCTCCAATGCCGGCTCGATCAGCCTCGATTCTCTATTACAGTTGGCGAACAACGTGACTTTGTCGGGAGCCGGGACGCTGACGTTGGCGGGCGGTCAAATCGGCACTAACGGCACCCACTACACGCTGACCAATCAGAGCACCATCGTGGGATACGGCACCCTCGGATCGAACGTCGGCGCCGATTACCCGTATCTGTCGCTGAACAACAGCGGAACCATCAATGCAAATTCAAACGCCAATACTCTGATCATGGGCGGCTCGGGAACCGCGTATACCAATTCCGGCACGCTAGAGGCTACTGGCGGCGGCATCCTGGACATCGCGGTACCGGATCCTATCAACGACAGTGGCGGCAAGATTACCTCGAGCGGTTCGGGCAGCACGGTGGAAATCAGCTCAGCCATCCAGGGCGGAACACTGAAAACCACGGGCGGCGGCATTATGGAAACAATCGGCAGCGCGACGCTGGATGGGTCCACCGAAGGCGCCATCACTCTCGCGGATGGGAGCACCTACACCGGCGGTGGCAGCACGACGACCAGTCTTATCGGTACGCTGAACCTCGGGACCTCCAGCGGCAGCAACCTGGCGCTGGCCGGGAACTTGCAGCTAACGGGCAATGCCAGCATATCGGGTCCTGGCTCTATCACGATGGCCGGCGGCCAAATCGGCACCAACGGCACCCAGTACGCGCTGACGAATGCGGTCACTATTCAAGGCTACGGGGAAATTGGTTCAAACGTCGGCTCCGATTATCCTTACCTCTCCCTCGCAAACAGTGGGACCATCAACGCCAACTCGTCGGGCAATACCCTCGAAATCGGGGGCACCGGCACCTCCATCACCAATACCGGCCTGTTCGAAGCAACCAACGGCGGTACCCTGCTTCTCAATACAAGCGCCACGATCCTGAACAGCGGAGCCAATATAACCGCTAACGGGACCGGCAGCACGGTCAGCTTCGACCAAGTCACTGTTCAGGGCGGCACACTGAGCGGATTAAACGGAGGCGTTCTGCAAACCATCGGCAGCGACAAGCTGGATGGCTTTACCTCAGGCGCGATCACTCTCACCGATGGGAGCACTTACACCGGAGGGACCAATACGACGACCAGTGTCGTCGGTACGTTGAAACTCGGCACATCCACCGGCAGCACTCTCGCCATGACGGGAAACTTGCAGCTCGTCGGCAATACAACGGTGTCCGGGCCGGGCTCCATCATCCTGACCGGCGGTCAGATCGGCACCAGCGGCGCCCAGTACACGCTGACTAATGCAAGCACCATTCAAGGCTACGGGCTTCTTGGGTCAGACGTCGGTTCCGATTATCCGTACCTTTCCCTGGTCAACAGCGGAACCATCGATGCGAACTCATCGGGTAATACTCTCGGTATCGGGGGCAGTGGTACGTCCCTGGCCAATACCGGCATCATCGAAGCCACCGCCGGGGGCACGCTGGTTCTCTCGCCGGAGAACCCTCTAGACAATCAGAATGGCGTCGTCAAGGCCAGCGGCGCGGGCAGCACGGTAGAGATCAGTAACGCGACCATCCAAGGCGGCACGCTGACCACCTCCAACGGCGGTGTCATGGAAACCGCCAGCGGAGGCGCCACTTTGGATGGGTTAACCAATGGCGCGATTACTCTCAGCGATGGGAGCACATACGCGGCGGGGACGACCGGCCTAACCAACATCGTCGGTACAATGAACCTGGGCACCAGCACAGGCAGCAATTTGGCGTTGACCGGATCATTGCGCATGACGGGTAACGCCACTTTGTCGGGGCCCGGTACTCTGACCCTGACTTCCACAGGTGGGAACACCGCCCAAATCGGTACGAACGGGAGCGACTACACGTTCACTAATGACGCCACCATCCAGGGAGCCGGACTTATTGGCTCCAATGGCCCTTCGCTGTACCCTTACGTAAGCTTGACCAATAACGGCACCGTCAATGCCACGGGCGGCACGCTGACCATCGCCGGCAGCGGGACCACCACCACCAACAATGGGACCATGGCGGTCGAGACCGGCAGCTTGCTCACGATTACCGACGCGTTCAGCAACTTCAACAGCACCACGAACACCCTGACCGGCGGAACTTACAACGTCAACGGCGGTACATTCCAGTTCAATAATGCCAATGTCGTCACTAATGCGGCCGACATCGACATGACCGGTGCCACCGCGCAAATCATCAGCAACAGCAACGCCAACGCACTGGCAAACTTCACAACCAACGCCGCGGGCGGCACGTTCCAGATCGGCGGCGGTTATAACTACACCACCGCCGGCAACTTCACCAATAACGGACTGCTGATCGTGGGCGCCGGCGATACCTTCAAGGTCACCGGCAGCTTGACGAACTTCGCCAGCAGCACGCTGACCGGCGGATCTTACTTCGATGCGGGCACCTTACAGTTCGGCGCGAGCGGCTCCCACATCGCCACCAATGACGCCAATATCACGTTGAGCACCGCCGGCTGGAGCATGATCAACCTGGGCGGCGGCAACCTGCTGACCAACCTGGCCACCAACGATAGCGGCGCGAACTTCAACGTGGAGAACGGCGCCAGCTTTACCACCGCGGGCGCGTTCTCTAACTCGGGCACCATGGATGTGGAGAATGGCGGCACGCTGAAAGTAGCCGGCGCGTTGACCAATAACGGCACGGTTTCGACCAACGGCAACAATCAAGGCGGCGCGGCCAATACACTGACGGTGACCGGCACTCTCACCAACGGCGCGAGTAACACCGTAGCGATCGGCGAAAACAACGATACCAGCGATGTGGCAAGCGTCGGGATCCTGACTAACTCCGGCACGGTTACCGTGGGCACCGGGGCGACGCTGAATCTGACCTCGGCCGGCACGGATACCAATACGGGCACCATCACCGACAGCGGCACCCTGAGCCTGGCAACCACCGCCGATCTCGATATGGAGAAGGGCGGCAAACTCTCCGTTACCGGCAATCTGACCAACGCCGGCTCGATCACCACCAACGCGGCGAACCAGGGCGGTTCGGCCAATAGCATCACGGTGTCCGGCACCCTGACCAACAACAACGGCGCGACGCTGAGTATCGGCGAGAACAACGACACGTCGGATACGGCCAGTGTGGGCAAACTCACCAACGCGGGCACAGTCACGGTGGGGACGGGAGCGACCCTGACACTGACCAGCCCCGGCGCCGACAGCAACACCGGCACGTTCACGGTAGACGGAACACTCGACATCAAGAAAACCACCACGCTGAGCGGGTCGGGCACCCTGACGCTGAACAATGCGGCCATCACCGGACTGGGCACGGGACCGGCGGTAACCAACAGCACCACGATCTCAGGCACGGGCACCATATCCAAGGTCGGCCTGACTAACTCGAAGAAGATCACGGCCACCGGCGGTACGCTGAACATCCTGCCGACCTCGGCGGGACTGACGAATAACGGCACACTTAGCGTGGCGAGCGGCGCGGACATGGTCATCGGCACGTCCGCGGGCGGCGCGCTGACTAACTTCTCCGGCACGACTCTGACCGGCGGGATCTATAGCGTTACGGGCACGATGCAATTCGGCGCGAGCGGCGCCTCGATCTCGACCAACGCCGCTAACATCACGCTGAACGGCACGGGACAGATGATTAACTTCGGCAGTACGAACCTGCTGGGGGGGTTCAACAACAACGCTTCAGGAGGAGTGTTCAAGCTGGCGGCCGGGGCATCGCTCCTTACCACCGGCGGCAGTTTCACCAACGCCGGCACGTTCACCATCTCGACGGGTACGACGTTCACCATCGGCGGCAGTGGCTTCAATTATACGCAGACCGCCGGCAGCACCACGGTGGCTGGGACATTGACCTCCACCAGCCTTGGCACCGTCAATCTGGATGCCGGAACGCTGACTGGCGCGGGCACCGTGGGCGACAATCTGATCGACGATAGCACCCTGGACCCGGGCACTTCGGCTGCTAAGACCGGCAGACTGACTGTAACCGATACTTACACGCAGGACGCCGGCGGTGCGCTGAATATTCAGATCAACGGCGCCACGGCCGTGACCAAGTACGATCAGCTTAAGGTGACCGGCACTGCGACGCTGGGCGGTACGCTGAATATCGACCTGAACAGCAATTTCACGCCCGCGATCGGCGCGAAATTCACGATCCTAACTGCATCGTCCGTAAGCGATCAGTTCGCCGCAGTCAATGGGCTGGCGATCAACAACAACGAGCATTTTACGATCACTTACAAGACGGGCAGCGTGGTGCTGACGGTAGTCACTGGACCATTGCCGGCTGCGAGTCCCAGCCTGATAACGGCTGCGGTTCATCCGACACTGTATCGCGGCGCGGTGATTGGCCGCGGTTCGGCGGGCGGGCACTTCGGGCTGGCGTTGAATACTCTGCGCATGGCGCGGACGCCGGTGACCAGTACGGTTGCGGCGTCGATGCCGTCCTCGCTGGCTCCGGCATTCCGTCTGGCGCACGTGCCGGCGGCGAACTCGACGCTGGCGCCGGTTGGCATGCCGGTCACGCTGACGCCCACGGGGATGGGCGGCCGCGGATTCCATGCCATGGACGATTTCGGCTCTCCGGTGGCGGCTTCGAGTGCGGCGGGGGATTCCGGCGTCTCCAGCGGGATCGGTGTCTCCTCGCTGGGCGCGCAAGCCTATAACCCCATGGGCTCGATGAATCACATGCGCTTCGAATTAGGCGTCGATATGAAGGCGTTGATGAAGACCAGCCGCAAGAAACTGGTACGGGCGCTGTGGGCCTCGCCGGATTCGCCGGAAGCGCTGTCCATCGGCTACATGACATTCACAAGCTCGCATTAATCGCTCGGGTCATCTCTTACTTCAAAGGCGGGCGCCACACGGCGTCCGCCTTTTTTTTGGGGAGGGCGGCAATTCTGCCCGCAGCCGCCGTTGTGGGGCAGGCTCGTAGCCTGCGCGGGCCTCGTAGGCCCGCTCTTCGGCGCACGAAGCGCGCCCCACGGTGTGCTTTCGAAGGTGATCCTCAGGCCCTGCTGGCCTTTTTCGGAATTGCAAGAGCCGTACTGACCGCAGTACTGATAGAACGCGGCGGGCGACCGCGCGCTCGTTAGAATAACGAGTGAACGCCCACTATGAATTTGTACGCTCGACTAACGCCGAGCCTTCCGCCGCCGCGACTGGAACCCTTCCGGGGTTTGCGGCTGATGCCCGCCCCGCGCGCTGCTATGCCAATGCCGCGCCTGTCCGGGTTCCGAGGCGTCAGGTTGACCATCGCTGTATGCGCGCCGGATTCCGGATTGGCGGTGTTCGATACGCTCCCGGTCCGCCGCGCAAGCATCCGGCTGCCGGTGATGGCGGCAGAACCGGCCGCGGACGGCGCGTCGCGCACCGCGTTTCCACGTCCGCAGGCACGCCAAGCGCGCCGCTGCCCAAGCTGCGGCTGGACCGATATCAGGCGATCCACGGCTCACAATCTCCGCGATTATGTGCTCAGCGTGTTCGGCCTGGTGCCCTACCGCTGCCGCACATGCAGCGGCCGCTTCCATCGCCTGCGTCAGACCGCTCCAAGACCCGGCCGGTCCAGCCCTGAAGTATCCAGCATGCCGTCGCGCACTTTGAATATGCCGGGAAACTTATCCTCCCAGGGCTTATTCGCCGCCGGGACGTACTCGCGCGCGTTCGCTTCGATGGCTGCCACGCCCGGAATGTGTGCCGCCAGTCCCGCCGAATGGATGAGTGAAGCGCCGGGACAAGTCAGGTCTTGAACGCAGAGGAACATCTTGTGCTTCTCGGCCGCGGCGGCCATCAGCAGCACCTGGCTCTGCCCTTTGCACGCCTTGAGCGCCACGCCCGAATAGCCCATCTCGCGCGCCAGCATGAGGCTTTCGATATCGGTGAGCGACTCGTCGATCACTACCGGGCGCAGCTTCGCCGCGCGATGCATGTCGTTAGCGCGGTCTGCTTTTAGATCGCGCGCGGTGGGTTGTTCGACGTACTGTATGCGGTCGAAGCCCGCCGGCGAACGCTCGCGCAGACGGCGCAGGAACTCCAGCAGGTAGTCTACATTGGGGCACTGCTCGTTGAAATCGATCGAATAGTACCATTCGGCGACGCCCCGTTCGCGTTGCGTTTCGGCGGTGGCCCGGTCGATTTCGATTACGCGCGCCAGGTCCCAGGCCAGATCGTTGCCCGCCAGCTTGATCTTGATGCGGACGAGGCCGTTATAGCGGATCCATTCAGGCAAGGTTTCGGGCAGCCCGTCGCCGATCGGATGGCGAATATCGGAAGCCACGATGGGGTCCGATGCGCCCACCGAATGATACAGCGCCATGCGTGGCGTGGGGTTAGTAAGCACATAGCGGCTGAGATACTCGCCTTTGTAATCCGGGCCTAAGTAGCGGGAAAGATCGTAAGGCATCGAGTCAGCGCCGTAAGTGCGATAGCAATTCAAGCCCAGCGCTTTGCCATAGCCGTCGTGAATGGCCGCATCGAAGGGACTGGCGGTGACCAGCGTGCAGAGTTTGGGAATCGGCTCGGCGAGATGCAACTCGCGAGAAACTTCGACGGCCGCTTTCAGATAGTCGGGTTCGACCGCGCAGTTGATATCCACCGGATGTCCGGAATCGCGATAGCCGCTGGTGATGCGGGCGATGCGCCGGGCCAGCGCTTTCATGGCGCCGAGCGTCGTATCGTAGGACATGGTCTTCGACGGGAAAGACCACGCGTTGCCCATGGTCATGGAGCCGAAGCCGCGCGCGATGCGGCCGGCGTTCGTGCGGACCTGGCAATCGACGTTCAGCAGCGTGACGCGGTCCACGGTCTGCGCGCCGAAGCGGTACGGGGTGCGGTAGCGGAAATCCTGGTAGGAGAAGCGGATGTCATCGATGGCGATGCGGACCCGCCCGGACGCGCCGCGGCAGATGCCGAATGCGGCGGGGGCGAAAACAGACGAACGGAGGAATGCGCGCCGGTTCATGTGCGATCTTGCCATGGTATCCTGTTCGTCAACGGGATGCACGCTCGGCTGATGATATGGTTCGCGCTGGCGCTGGCGCTTTGCAGAGTGCCTTGCGTGGGGCTGTGCGCGGATGCCGATTCCACGAACGCGCCGCCTTGTCACTCGCAGCCATCGCAGCCCGCGGAGCATGACAGCCCCGCGTGTTCGCACTGCATGGTGGCCAATGTGGCGCCCTCGCAGACTGCGGATGCGGGGCCGCCTCCGCTGCCGTCCGTTGGCGCACTGGTTGCGTCGCCGATCTTCCGCGCTATCACTGCCCGCACGCGCGCCGTAGAGTTGGCCGCGCCGTCTCCACCTGGGTTGCTTCTGCTTTCATCGACAATCCTCCGCATCTGAACCGCTCCCTCACGGTCGCGGCTCGGTAGGGTCGCGGCCTCGTACGCTTTACTGAGCCGCGCGCGTAAGCAAGCGGAAAACGCACCGCTCCCTCACGGTCGCGGCTCAGTAGGCGCGCGTCGCTAGTTGCGTGAGGAGAGCCATGAAGATCTATCTCATTACCGTATGCACCATCGCCCTGGTAGCCGCTCCGCTGGCGGGCCAGGACGATCCCGGCGTGTTCCTGATGAACCTGGCTACCGGCACGTCCGCCAATCCCGCCGCGGCGCAGATGCCTATGCTTATGGAGCCGCTTGCAAACTGGAATGCGATGTTCATGGGCACTGCGTTTGTCTCCGACATCCAGCAATCCGGTCCGCGCGGCGGCGACAAATTGTATTCGACCAACTGGTTCATGGCGTCCGCCGAGCACCGCGTGGGCGCGAAGGGCGCTTTCGAAACTGTGCTGATGCTCAGCCTGGAGCCGGCTACCATTACGGACCGGCGGTATCCGCTCCTATTTCAAACCGGCGAGACAGCCTATGGCGTGCCACTGGCCGACGCCCAGCATCCGCATAATTTCATCATGGCGCTTGGATTCCACTATGTGCGCTCGCTCGCCGAACATACGCTCGTGGATATTTACGTAGCACCGGTGGGCGATCCGGCGCTGGGTCCAGTGGCGTTTCCGCATCGCGCCTCGGCCGCGGAGCTGCCCGAAGCTCCCATCTCGCATCATTGGCAGGATTCCACGCATATCGCCGACGATGTAGTTACGCTGGGCGTGGCGCACAAGAAGATCAGGCTGGAAGCCAGCGGTTTTCACGGCGCGGAGCCTGGTGAGAATCGCTGGATCGTGCAGTCGGGCGCCATCGATTCGTGGTCGGCGCGGCTGTGGTTCTTCCCTTCGGCGAACTGGGCGGCGCAAGTTTCGGCCGGCAGACTGGCGCACCCGGAAGCTCTGGAACCTGGCGACCAGGTGCGCTCCACCGCGTCGCTCGCGTACAGCCGGCCGATGGCTGGCGGCGCCTGGTCGACAACCGCGATTTGGGGGCGTAACCATTCGACCGCCACGTTTCGCAATCTGAACTCGTATCTGGCGGAGTCCGTGGTGCCGCTGCATCGACGGAACTGGATTACAGGGCGATTCGAGATTGTCGATAAGGACGAGTTATTCGCGGCGCAGCCGGCCCTCCAACAGCAGCTTGATTTGTATTACGGGAGCACATTCCGCATCGGCGCATATACGATCGGTTATACGCGGGACATCCAATTATTCCGCCACATACAGACAGGAATAGGCGTCAATTTCAGCACTTACTCGCTGCCGGATGCTATCAAGCCTTATTATGGCAACCATCCGGAAGGCGGGAATATTTTTGTGCGCTTCCGGCTGAGGGAAGCTCCGTAACCATCATCCGCGCCGCAGTATTTCAGCCGCAATCACCGCCTGGCCCAGGGCAATCCCACCATCGTTGGGCGGCACTTGCGCGTGCATGAACACATCGAATCCCAACGCGCAGAGCCCCGCCAGCGTGCGGCCGAGTAACTTCATATTCTGAAACGTGCCGCCGCTCAGGCATACCCGATCGAGTTTTTCTTCGGCGCGCAGGCGGCGGCAGATTTCCACGATGGCTTCCGCAACCGTGTTGTGGAATCGCGTGGCGATCGCGGCTTGCGGCACGCCGCCGCGCACGTCCGCCACGATGCGCTCGATCGCGGCGCGGAGGTCGAGCGAGTCTCCGTCGATGGCGAAGGGATACCGTCCCATCTCGCAATCGGCCGCGATCATTTCCAACTCGATGGCCGCCTGTCCTTCGAAATTGATCTGCTGGCGCAACCCGATAATCGACGCCACCGCATCGAACAGGCGTCCGCACGACGAAGTGTCGATGGTGTTCACGCCACCCGCGAGCATGCCGCGCACTACCTTTCGATGGCCTTCGGGAACCTCGCGCCAGATCGCCAGATCCGGAAACTCGGCCGGGGCGCCAAACGTATCGGCCAGATAAGCCAGCGCCGGACGCCAGGTCTGCCGTACTGCCGCGTCGCCGCCCGCCAGCGGCACGTAGCGCAGATGCGCACGCCGCTCGAAGCCGCCATAATCCGCCACCAGGAATTCCCCCCCCCAGATGCGGCCGTCGGTTCCGTAGCCGGTGCCATCCAGCGCCACGCCGATCACCTTGCCGCGCAGTCCATTTTCGGCCATGCAACTGGCGATGTGCGCGTGATGGTGCTGCACGCCGATCTTTTCGAGGCCCGGCATCTTCAGGGCGTATTCCGTGCTCAGGTAGGCCGGATGCAAATCGTGCGCCACGGCGCGCGGCTCCACGCGGAAGAGCTTTTTCAAATTCGCCAGCGTCTCCTCGAAGAAGACCAGCGTTTCGTAATTTTCCATATCGCCGATATGCTGGCTGAGCACTGCGTAGCGGCCTTTGCTGAGGCAGAACGTGTTTTTCAATTCGCCGCCGCACGCCAGAATTTCGGCGACTTCCATTCCCAGGTCGATGGCCTGGGGCACGAATCCGCGCGACCGGCGCAGCACGCGCTCGCGGCCTTCAAACGTGCGCACCACCGAATCGTCGGCGCGCATATAGATATCGCGATTGTGCAGCAGGAACCAATCGGCCAGTGGGCGCAGTCGCACAAGTGCCTCTTCGTTCGCCGTGACGATGGGTTCTTCGCTCAGATTGCCGCTGGTCATCACCAGCGCATCGTAAGGCGCGCCGGTGAATAGCAGATGGTGCAGCGGTGTGTACGGCAGCATCACGCCGATGGTATTGTTACCGGGCGCGACCGCCGCGGAGATGCCCGAATCGGCGCGGCGCGACAGAATCACGATGGGCCGGCGCAGACTCGTCAAGGCGCGGCGATCGTCGTCTGAGACCGCGCAGAATGCCTCCACGGCCGCTACATCGCGCGCCATCAACGCGAAGGGCTTGTCGCTGCGGCGCTTCCGTTCGCGCAGCAGGCGCACCGCGCGATCGTTGCGCGGATCGCAAGCCAGGTGGAATCCGCCTAGTCCGCGAATGGCGACAATCTGGCCCTCGCTTAACCGCCGCTGGGCTTCCGCGATGGGCGCCGAGAGTTGCGGCCCGCACGCGGCGCATGCATTGGGCTGTGCATGAAAGCGCCGGTTGCCCGGATCGTCGTATTCCGCCTGGCAGGCGGCGCACATACGAAATCCGGCCATGGTGGTCTTGGGCCGGTCGTACGGAATATCGCGAATGATGGTGTAGCGCGGACCGCAATTGGTGCAGTTGGTGAATGCGTAGCCATAGCGCCGGTTGGCTGGATCGGTGAAGTCGCCATAGCAATCCGGACAGGTGGCCACGTCCGGCGACACCAGCACGAACTCGCCTTCGCGCGCCTGGCTTTCACGAATTGTAAACTCGCGCTCGCCCAGCGGATCGATTTCCGCCACCAACAGCTCTTCGATGCGCGCCAGCGGCGGCGCTTCGCCGCGCAGGCGTTCCACGAAACGGTCGAGTGCGCCGGACGCGCCTTCCACTTCCGCGACTACCCCGGCCGAGGAGTTCAGCACGTATCCCGCCAGCCCCATGGCATGCGCCAGATTGTGCACGAATGGGCGAAAGCCCACCCCCTGCACCACGCCGCGAATTCGAATCTGCCGCCGCGCCAACGCCACGCTGCCGCGACCGTCAGTCACTTGGCCGCCTCTGCCACCAGCATCTCCGGTCCGATCACCCGCGCCCCCACCCACTCCGGATCGCCAAACCTCCCAGGCGACGCGGTCAGCACGATCGGAAAGCTGATCTCATCGCCGGACGCGTCCGGCAACTTCACCGTCTCGCGTCTTTCCACCTTCGCCAGATACTTCAAAATCGTATAAATATCCCCTTCCTCCGGCAAACGGAAATCCAACTCCTGCGTGCGAAAGTGAATGCCCACGCCCTTGTCCGAAAGCCGCCAGGAGAGGAAAGCGCAACAATCCACCGCGCGTTCGAACCATTCCGCGAGCTCCTTGGGCGTCTCCAGATCGAGATACAGCTCGACCGTTTGCTCCTGCTCGCGCGCGAACTCGCGGACTTGCAAATCGCCGGTATGCGCCGTGGCTTTCCAATCCACGTGCCGCGCGCTTTCGAAGGCCTCATACGGGCGGATGCGGTAAAAATCGCGCCCCAGCCCGCGATAGTGCGTCTCGATTTCGCCCGCGAGGCCAGCCAGCAGCTCTTCGAATCCGGCTTGCGCGTCAATCGACGGATACACGATTACCTCGCGGCGCAACACCACACGCGCGGTCTTTTCCAGAAATCCGAACGGAAAGCGGGTGTGGAACGCGAAATGATTTTGGCGGTATTCGCCGCGCCGCGCAAAGCGGATCTGCACGGTCTCGTCGAGCGTGGCGCCGCCGGGAATCACCGGGAAATATACGGGCGATTGCAGCACCGGCGGCCCATCCTGCTCAATGCCTACCACGTGGATGGAGAATGACGGCATCCAGAATTTCACGTTGCGCACGTAAAGTTTCGCGGGGATCGTGCGGCGCGCCGAGACGTGCTCGGGTACCAAAAGATCGAGTTCCAGTCCGGCCAGGCACAAGCGGCTCACCAGGCCCGAAACCATCAGCGTCGAAAGCATGGTGGCCAGGATCAGGAATAGCAGATTGTTCGCCGACGCCACCGCGGCAAGGCCCACCAGCACCACGGCCAACGTAAACAGCACACCTCCACGCGTGACTTTGTAGCGTATCCGCCGCGACAACAGGTGCCCGATTCCGAAACCGCGCGTGCTCACCGGCGAGGACCTCCCTATGCCCTACCTCTGTTGTGTCACAATCAGTCTTCCATGTCGAGTGCCGCAAGTTCCGAGCCCCCTCCCCAAAGCGCCCCGCACCTGAAGCGCGCGTTGGGATTATGGGATCTCGTCTTCTACGGAATTATCCTGATTCAGCCCACGGCGCCCATGCCGCCGTTCGGCGTGGTCAGCCAGGTGGCTTATGGTCACGTGGTCACCACCGTACTGATCGCGATGGTCGCCATGCTGTTCACCGCCATCAGCTACGGGCGCATGGCGCGCGCCTACCCCAGCGCCGGATCCGCCTACACCTACGTGGGCCGCGAGATCCACCCCGGTCTGGGCTTCGTCACCGGATGGTGCCTGGCGATGGATTACATTCTCAATCCCATCATCTGCACCATCTGGTGCAGCAAGGCAGCTATGAACCTGGCGCCTGGGATTCCTTACGCCACGTGGGCCGTGTTCTTTGCGGTCCTGTTCACGCTGTTGAACCTGCGCGGCATCCGGGCCACGGCGCGCACCAACCAAGTGCTGGTGCTGGCCATGTGCGTGGTGGTGGTGTATTTCTTCATCGCGGCGGTGCGCTATCTCATGCATCAGCACGGCGTCTCTTACACGCAGCCGTTTTACGATCCGCACACGTTCACGGCGGGACGCATCGCCAGCGGCACTTCCGTCGCGGTACTCACCTACATCGGGTTCGACGGCATCTCCACGCTTTCCGAGGAGGCCCGTAATCCGCGTCGCAATATCCTGCTGGCCACCGTGCTCACGTGCCTGATCACCGGCGTGCTGGCCTCCGCGGAAGTTTATGCCGGGCAATTGATCTGGCCCGATTTCCGGCATTATCCGGATGTAGACACGGCGTTCTCCTACGTGGCCGGGCGCGCCGGTGGACCGCTGCTTTTCCACATGATCAACATCACCCTGCTGGTGGCTACCATCGGGTCGGGCATGGGATCGCAACTGGGCGCGGCGCGGCTCTTGTTTGGGATGGGCCGCGATAACACCATCCCGCGCGGCTTTTTTGGCGCAGTCGCCAACAACGGCATTCCGCGTAACAACGTGCTGTTCGTGGGCGGGCTGGCGCTGGCTGGAGCATTCGCGATGACTTATGAACTCGGCGCGGAGCTGCTGAATTTCGGCGCCATCATCGGGTTCATGGGCGTGAATGCGGCGGCGTTTATTCACTACTATCTGCGCAGCGACCGCAAGACCTTAGGCGCATTTCTACCGCCCTTGCTGGGCTTCGTGTTCTGCCTGGCGATTTGGACCAGCCTGCACAAACAAGCTCTGATCGCGGGCGGCATCTGGCTGACGGTAGGCGTGATTTACGCAGCCATCAAAACGAACGGGTTCCGCGAGGCAATCGTCTTCTCCGATCCGCCGCCGGAGTAGGACAGGCCTCCCGGCCTGTCCAGACGCGCCACGCGCGTCCAGGGATGACGCAATGTGGACAGGCCAGGAGGCCTGTCCTACAATCACTTGAACCGGCGCTTGTACACAAAATTCAGCCCCACCAGCCCATTTTCCTCCCGCAGCAACAGCGCCGACCACTTCCTGCTCAAAGCCCATTCCACCTGAATCACCAGCGGATCCGCGCTGGTCACGTCCGTAATGTAGGTAAACGTAATCTCGGGCGTCACCTGCTGCTCGATGGTCAGCCGCGCCTGCGGATTGTTCTCCACGCCTGTCAGTCCGGTCAGCGACGGATCGATCTTCAGCCGCGTCACCCCGAAGAATCGCTGCAAGCGTCCCGTTACGGGGCTGGCGATGGCCTCGCCCAACAGCGCCGACGCGCCCATCTGCTGCATCGATTGCGGCGCGGCCGGACCATTCATCAGCGTGGCGTAGTCCGAAGTCGGCGATACGCCGGTGGCCAGCAGCGCCACGATATCCGAGAAGGCCATGGGCGGGTCGGACCGCGGTGTCAGGTTCAGCTTATTGATCGGCCCGGAGATATTCAGAATCACATCCACGCCGCGCGCCTTAGTGTCCAGATCCAGATCCAGCACCGGTTCGATCTTCACCGAGTTGTAGAACGAAATCGACCCCTGGTTCACGGTGAAGGGCGTACCGAAGAAAATCAACTGGCCGCCGGTGATATTGATGCGGCCCAGCAGCGACGGATTGGTGCCCGTTCCGCGCAGCCGCAGATTGGCTTCGGCTTGCAGCCCTTGCGCCAGCGAACTCTGGAACGTGATATCCGGTGCGGTGTCGATGTTCACATCCAAACGCATATTGGCCACCAGCCCGGTCTCCGCGGAGGGCGTACGCACCGGCTCGGCGGACCTTGCCAGTACGGAGCTGAAATCGGAATGCGGGTTGAAACCCGTGCGCAATACAGTGATGTGGCCGGACAGAGTGCTGCTGTTGCTGGTGCCCGTCAAGGTGAGCGAGGCATTGGCCACTGTGCTGAAATCCTCCGGATAGCGCACGCGCAACTGGTGCGCATCCGCGTGCAGCCGGAACACTATCGCGTCGGCCTCGAATCCCGCGAATCCCGTGAGACGCACGGTGCCGCCGCCGCTCTCTCCCGACAAATCCTGAATCGTGGCCCGGCTGCCATCAAACAAAATCACTCCCTTGACGTTCGAGACCACTACCGGAAGCTCCGCCAGATTTAAGGATGCATCCTTCAATTCCAGCCGTCCGGAGACCTGCGGCTGTGAGAAGGGGCCGCGAACGGTCACGCCGGTTTCGATGTATCCGGCGCCGTAGATATCCTGATTGAAATCCCGCAGGCTGGCCAGATCGAACCGGCCGGTGACGCGCAGGTCCAGCGGATTCTTCTGCTGAAAGTCGACCGTGCCGGTCAGCGAGAGATCCGTGGCGCGGCCGGTCAATCGCGCGCTTTCCACCTTGACGATGTCGCGCTCCATGCGAATCACGATGGGCGATTGATTATGCAGCGCCAGAGCTTGCCCCTCTGCGGGAGTACCCTCCGGACCCACTTGGAGCGAGGGGATGCGCAGTTCCGCCTTCCAGAGTTCGGGCTGGATGGCCGGTCCCGCAACGGTCAGCGTACCTTCTACAAAACCGTTCAGCCGTATGCCGCCGGGAGGTTGCTTGCCTCTCAACCAAAGCCGCAAGCGCTCCAGATCCAGCCGCTTGAAACTCACCTGCATGCTGCCCGGATAATCGGCGGTGAGACTCCACTGGCCTTCGCCTTGGACTACGGAGCCCGCCACCGCCGATTCCAAGTGCGCCTCAAGTTGGGAACCCTTGGTGGCCACCGTGAGGTTCGCATCGCGCACTGCCTGTTCGTTGATCTGCAAGCCGCGTCCGGCGAGTGTGCCGTTCAAGGCGATCAGCCGGACACCCGGCTGGTTTGGCTTGGCGGGCGCGATATCCAGCACACCGCTGGCGTGCAACTCGGCGGTGCCCGCAATGCCCGGATACTCCTTGCTCACAGTCTGAAACTGTGCCAGCGGCATGGCATTACTATCCAGCTTGAAACTCAGTTGGCCGGCGGCCGCATTTCCGGCTTCAGTCCGATAGCCCGCCTGTATCGCGACGGTCTTGCCGCCAGCCAATAGTTGCCCGTTTTCGAGTTGCGCCTTATCGCCGGCGTAATCGATCGCTCCCGTGAAGCGGTCGAATGGTTCTCCGGCGAGCGATCCTTTGAGCGCCGTGATGTTGCCCGAGATATGCGGTGTGCCAATGGCGCCCTCAATCTTCGCGTCCGCGTTGACGCTGGCCTCGAGCGGCACATTTTTGATATCCGCCAGGGCCATCAGATCGGCCGCCGGCGCATTCCGAATGAACCCCGTGGCCGATACCGGACTGGCATCCTCCACCGCCCAATTGCGCATGCCCAGCGATCCCGCGCCCTGCGCGCGAATCCCGCCCAGCCTTACGTCGCCGTTCAGCACCGTCAGTCCCGTGCTGTTCAGATCGATATCGCCGCTGACCGCCGTGAAGGTTCTGCCGGACCACACTACATTGGTGGCCTGGCCGTGCCCCACGATATGCGGGTCTTCCCATTTGCCCGTCACCGTGCCGTTGAAAGCGGCCTCACCGTTTTCGAGCTTCACCGGCGCCGGCACGATATCGAAAGCCGGCAGCACTTCGTCCAGATTGTGCGAATCGGCCCGCACATGCAATTGCCGCCCCAGCACGCCCGAAAAATCCAGCCGCGTGGCGGGCAGCGCCAGCCACGAGGTGCCCAGATCGAGCGTCTCATTCGCAGCGTTGTAGGCTCCTTCGAGCGATCCATGCACCGGGGCACCCGCGCCTTTTGGCGATATCGACATCCTGGCCGTCAGGCGTACGCTGGTTGGCTGGCCCAACGTGGCGCTCAATTCCACGGGTCCCGCCGCGGCCGCGTCCCACGGAATGCTCTGCTGGTCGTAAACCAGCATCGTCTCGCGCGCATCGAAGCCCGCCACCGCGCCTTCCACGTGCACGCGCGAGAAATCGGCGATCTGCGTCTTCCCTTCGAAGGAGCCGTCCAACATTTCGATGTGAATGCCCCCGGCATCGATGTTCTTCTGCCGCAGCACCACGGTCTGGATGCGTCCGCTCACCGGAAAAGGTTCGAGCTTGGTTCCGGTGAGTGAAGCCATGGCCTGCCCGCCGATCCGTAGGCCGGAGACGACGATCCGCTGTGGGTCGAGGGTGAATGCGCCATCGGCGCGAAAGTCGCGCAGTACGACGTGCGGATCGGGGCGCAACAGCAGGCCCGCGGCGTGCAGCGCGCCGCTCGCCTGGTAGTCCGACGCGCCGTGAAAGCTGGCTCTTCCGGTAAGTGTCACGGGGCCTTCGAGCGGTGTTCGCGATTTCAGAATGTTCATCGCCTCAGCCAGCGACACGCGCACCGTAAACTGCAATTCGCCCGAGAGATTCGACAAGCTGTCGATCGCGCCCGCGAATTCGGCTTGCGATTGGGCGGTCTCGACGCGCCCCGAGTCGATCCGCACGCGATCTCGCTCGACCGCCAGCGCCAGGCTCACATCCAGCGGCACGGGACGATACTGGCCCCACGTGAAGGCGCCGTGCATCACGGATAGTTGCCCGTTGTATCGCGGCCCCGACCCGTCATAAGCGAACTGCGCCCTTAGATCGCGGCCCTGGGCATCGAAGGGCGTCTTGGCCTTGCCGGCGATTTCGAAGCTGCCATTCTCCAGGCCAAAGCGTCCGATTGCCAGATCCAGAATGGTCTCGATGGCGCCTTTGCCTGCCCGCCGCACTTTCGGCGCGGGTAGGTTGGTATGTCCGTCCGGATAAACAACGACGTAGATCTGCGGACGCCGTACATCCAGATATTGCAGATCGACGGCCTGCTTCAGCACCGAGACTACTTTGATGCCCAGCACGATGGCGCCGGCGCGGAACAGCGGCGGCCCATCCGGCGGCTCGCTTCCGTGCAGCACAAAGCCATCCACCTCGGCGCGCATTTGCTTCCAATCGAAACGGAATGCACCAACCTCGGCGCGGCCGCCGGTGGCCCTTTCGACCACCGTCACGATGCGCGCCCGCACCTTCTCCCGGAACCAATCGCTGCGCAGGATCAGGACCGCGCTCACGGCCGCTACCAGGATGGCCACGGCTACGCCCCCCCCCGCGATCCAGAGAATGCGCGCCCGCCTGCTCATGCGTGCTCCCTTGTGGGGCAGGCTCGTAGCCTGCGGCGGCCTCGTAGGCCGCCTTTAGGCGTAATGTGCAGGGCAGGCTTGAGAACCAAACGTGGGGCGGGCAATCTTGCCCGCACCCGGCTTTCAGCCGGCTCTGGCCGCCTAAAAGGCGGCTGCGGCCAGGATTGGCCGCCCCACATGTTTTCACCGCATTTGCGCGTAAAAACCAGCAGGCGGCCTGAGAGGCCGCCGCAGGCTACGAGCCTGCCCCACAGCCTCATTGAAATACCTCGTCGTGGTATTGGATATGCGTGCGGCGGCGAGCCTCCTTCAGCCACTGCTCCACCTGTTCGTCCGCGGCCTGGCTTGAGAGCTTCTGCTCGATGGCGGTACGGTAGTCGTCCAGCGATGGTGTTTGCCCCGGATGTTCCCGCAGCAACTCCGGGCGCATGTGCTCATCGAAATATTTGCGAATCTCGTCGTCGGAAATCTGGATGCCGGGCCGGAAGCGCACGTCGATGAAGCGCACCAGCATCAGTTGCCAGGTGAGGCGCGTCTTCAACTCGTCCTCAGTCACGCCATCATCGGCCAACGCGCGGCGATATGTCTGGCCGCTGCCATAGCGCGCCTTCTCCTCCGCGAGCGCCGCATTCGTCTCGGCCGCCGTCGGCGGCGGATAATGCGCGGCTTCCAGTTCATTGCGGATGAGCGCCTGATCCACCATGCGCTCCGCCGCCGCGCGCTTATTGGCCGGGGAAAAATCGGGTTTCTGGTTGTTAAGCAGCGCCGTAAGGCGGATCTCGCGATCCACATCCGCTTCCGTGATCACGCGATTGCCAACCGATACCGCGATGCGGTCGATGATCTCGCCGCCGGCGTCCACCACCAACCCCGCCACAATCGTCGCCATGAAAAATGCGCGCCGCATCAGAATGTCTGTCCTATCGAGAAGAAGAATTGGAAATGGCTGATGCGCTGCGGAATGCAATTGTAAGGCTGCGTGCTGCAAGGTTCCGGGCCGGCGCTCAGCAGATCGCTGAAGCTTCCCGAAAATCCGGTGAAACGCGACGGATTGATGCTGTACGCCAAGTCCAGCCGCACCGGGCCTATGGGCGTTTTATAGCGGATGCCGAACCCCACGGCGTGGTTCATGTAATCGAAATCCGACATTCCATGCTGGTCGGTGCGGAACGAAATCGCCCCCACGCTGCTATACACGTTGCCCATATCGTGAAACAGCACTCCGCCAATATCCTCGCCGAAAAGCGGAAAACGGATTTCGGTTTGATTCATGAGCAGCGCTGTGCCGCCCAAGGGGAAGCCGGTGGTCAAGTCGCGTGGACCGGCCTGCAGATCGGGGAAGCCGCGCTCGGACGTTGCGCCGCCCGAGAAGAAGTGCTCCGGCAACGGAATCGCCGTCAGCGGGTCCGAGACATTCTCGAGCGGGTGCACGATGCCGAAGCTGGTGGCCCGCGCCAGCACGATCTTCTTGCCGATCCGATGATAGGTGGCGTTGCGCGCCAGAACACGCCCGAAGCTGATCTCGGACCCGAACGCCCGCGGCGCCAAGGCGATATCCAAAGTATTGTAAATGCCCTTATGCGAGTCGATGGGATCGTCGCGCCGGTCCTGAATCATGCTCCACGACACTTCACCCACGCGGTCCGGCTGGGAAAACAACGGAATCAAGAGAGGCGAGATTTTCAATGTGGATTGCTCCACCGTGACGTGCCGGTACGTGTAGCGGTACAAAAACGTGAACTCCTTCGAGAGGCGCTCGGAAAGCTGCACGGAGCCTTCCTCGCGCTGCGCCGTGAAAGTGCGCACATCCTTGCTGTCGTCGTAGAGGATGGTGAACGACAGCGTCAGCTTATCGTTGCCCCCAATGCGCGGAGCCGTGTAGTTGATGAGCGCGCGCTGCTCCAGGGTAGACACGGCACCGCGGAAACTGAGGCTGTGGCCCAGGCCCCACAGGTTCAATCGGGAAACATCCAGCGTGGCGTCCGGCGCGAATCCGGTCTCGCCTTGCGGCGCTTCCAGGCACGTGGAGCATCCGCCGATGCGCGCAAACTCCGCCCCGAAGCCCATGGCGATGGAGTATTTACGAGCCTCTTCCATGTCGTACAGCACGTATTTATCCGCGGTGTCGCCGTCCGGATTCTGGATGGCCGTATCCACGCGCGCGAAGACACCCAGATCGTAGAGTTGCCGCTGCGTGTCTCGCATGGCGTTGGGCGACAATGGTTCGCCGGGCGCCAATAGCATCTTGCTGTCCACCAGGCTGCGCCGCGTGCGCTCCAGGCCGCTGATCAGAATGTCGCGCACAAACTCCTGCTGGCCCTCGGCGATCACATACGTCAGATCGATCCGGTAAGGCGTGGCGGCCGGTTTGGAGTTCCATTCAAAGGTGGCGTTGGGGAAGCCGCGCGTTGAATATTGTTGCAGAATCATGTCCCGGTCGACCGCCACGTTGTACTCACTGAACGGCTGCCCTTCCACCGAACTGAGTTGCGCAAGCAGTTTCGCCTTGTCTAACTTGACGATGCCCTCGACGTCCAGGTTATGGATGAAGTACTGGGGACCCTCGTCGATGCGGATGAAAACCGCTAGTTGGCCCGGCTTGCCGCGATAGCCATCCACCAGCTTGTGCGTTACGGATACGTCCCGGAATCCGTTCGACTGGTAGAGAGCGGCGATGGATTCTTCGTCGCGGCGCAGCAGATCTCCGCTGTAACGCCCGCGCCGGAACTGCAACAGGGAAGCCTTCATCAGGAACATGCGCTCGCGGATGGCTTCGGTGCGGAAATATTTGTTGCCCTGGATATCGATAGCCACCAGTTTGTGGCGCTTGCCGGGATTGACGAGGTAGTCGATGGTGGCCTTATCGTTGACGACGCGCTGGGGCTTGAATTCGACCTCGGCGTCGAAGTAGCCTTCGGACTGAAAAAAATTCCGCAGATTGCGCGCGCCTTCGAGCAGTAGCGACTCATCCACCGAGTGCTCCTCGAAGACCGGCACCAGACTGCGTATCTTGCCTTGCGACACCTTGGCGCCCACGGCGTTCACCACCACCAGCGGTCCCGCGTCGATATTCAGCGATGGTTTGCTGGCATTGGTATCCGCGTCGTAATCCATCCCCTTCAAGGTGACGCGCGCCTCGAAACGGCCGCGCTTCTCGTATCGCGCACGAATATCGGACACACCTTTGTTTACGCGCGACAGATTCACGGTATGCCATCCGCCGATCAGCCAACGCCGCCAGTGGCTGGCGCCCACCAGGTCCGCCAGCGGCATCTTGGTGTCGCCGGTGATGGACGGCATGGTGAAATGCGCGCGCCGTCCGGAATCCACGATGAAATGGATGCTCACCTGCTGCGTGTGCGCGTCGTAAGTCAATTCCGGGTGCACGCTGCCTCCATATAAGCCGTTGCTCACGAGCAGCCGTTCGATGGCGGCCTGCGCGGGCGCCACTTGTGATTCATCGAACGGTTGCCCCAGGTTGAGCCTGGTCAGGTTTACCAACTGGCCGGCATTAGGCGGATCGGAGATGCGGCCCAGCGCGGCGACGTCACCTACAAACCAGCTATTCTTGGTGACGATTCGTACGATGACGCCACCGGACGGAGCGGGTTCGCCATCCACCTGAATGTCGTCATAGGTGCCCGTGGCGTAGAGGCGCTCGATGGCGGCGTGCACATCCGCCAATCGCAAGGGCGCGCCTTTCTTCAGCGGCACGATGCGCGCAAGTTCGGCGGCCGGAAGCGGCTGTTCCGCGGGGGAGTACTGAATGTCCGCGATAGGTTGGCCCTCATACTTCGACGTTTGAGCTGGAAGCGCCGGCGCGCAGGCCAACAACAGCGCGGCGAAATGTCGTGCGAGGGTCCGGCACACCTTCCCCATCATAACGGAGGGCTCTCGGTACTGTGGGGCAGGCTGGGTGCTCAGCCGTTTTGGGATTCCGACTGAAGAAACCGCTCCCTTACGGTCGCGGCTCTGTAACGGACTTAATGATTCGCGGGGTTTACTGAGCCGCGACCGTCAGGGAGCGGTTTCTCCAAAACGGTTAAGCACCTGGGCAGGCTACGCGTCCCGCTCCGGCCCCTAACCCCCGGCCCCGCCGCGCGAAGCGCGAGCCAGCGCGGCCGCCCGTATCACATGCCCGCCTTTCGCCGGGGCCGCCCCGGCCCTCTGCGGAAAATAGCGCGCCCGGATCTCCGCCGGACCCAGGTCTTCGATCTCCCTAAAACCGAACTCGAGTAACTTGCCGTGCAATGTGTCCGACTCGAAATAGCTCACCCACGCCTCGCCGATTTGCGCGACGCGCGCCGAGAGTGTGTCGTCGAGCGCGCGCATTTCGCCCCCCAGCGAATCGGGCGGATTGCTGTAATCGAATACCACCTGCGCGCCGCCCGGAAGTCCGGCGATGAAGCCCAGCGTGGCCATGGTCACTTCTTCCGTCAGATATGGCACTACGCCCAGCCATGTAAAGAACGATGGCTGCGATCCATCGAAACCGGCAGCGGACAAGCCATCGCTAAGAGTTTGGCGCTCTAAATCCAGGGGCGCAAACGTCAGGTTGGCGGGCACCGGGATGCCGGCCTGCGCCAGTCGCGCACGCTTCCAGGATTGGGTCGCAGGATGGTCGACCTCGAAGATGCGTAGCCCTTCGCGCATAGCGCCGCGATACGCGTAAGTATCGAGCCCGGCGCCCAGCACCACAAGCTGAGCGACTCCGCGTTCCACCGCGGCAGCCAGGGCATCCTCTGCAAAGCGCGTGCGCACGGCGATAAACAGGCGCAGGCCACGCCGGTGCGGATGGTCCGCCGCCTCGCCCGCCAGAGCTTCTACGTCTTCGCCGAGGATACGCATGGCCAGCGGATCGGCAAAGATGCGGCCTTGTTCGGCCACCTGGTGAACCGCGCGATGTATGGCCGCGCCGCGCGCTGTGCGGCTGGGTTGCCCCGTCTGCATGCGCTCAATTGCTTCCGGTATTGATCTGCTGCCGGGTGTGCCGCTTCAGATACCAGCAAGGCGAATCGCCAAAATGTGGGAAAAGTGAATTCACGCACTGCTCCGGGGCCGGCGGATCGAACGCATATTGCGTCTTGCCGTTTTTCATAGGGATCACCCAGGCGCGCGTTACCACCACGCTGTCGAACTGCGGCCGGTTATTCGGAATTCGAAATCGCAGCGCGGCATAATCGCACACGTACACCAACAGGCCCGCGGCCACCAGGCAAATCATCGGGATGAGCAGTAATCGCTTCAAATCTTGAGGAACAGCTTGCGCCGGTACATCCAGTATAAGATGAGCCAGTAAGTCAAAAGCACCGCGCAACCTTGCAGGAAAGGCTCCAGGCCGGAACCGAAAACGCGGAAGGCGTCGGGACCCAAGTGAATGCGGAGCGAGCTGTAAACGAAGCGTTCGAACAGGTGTGCGATCAAGTACGCCGCGATGGAATTCATGCCGATGACCACCAGCGGGAAGGCCCACTTGCGGTAGCCCTTCACATCGATCACCCAACTGAAAGCCGCTGTGAACAGGAAGCAGATGCCGCCGCTGAACAGCGTCCAACTCGGCGTCCAGATGCGCTTCACGATGGGGCAGATGCCCGTGAAATGCAGCAGGAGGCCCGCGCTCACACACGCCGCGCCGGCGACAGCCAAACGCCGCATGGGAATGGCCGGCGCGCTCGCCCGCAGCCATCTCCCGGCCACCAGTCCCAGGATCATCGTGCCCAGAGTCGGAATGAAGCTGAGCGTCAGGTATCCGCCTTCATTAAAGACGAAGGGATGCGCGCGCGGAAACAGATTGAGGAACCACTGGTCGAAGGCGTTGCCGAAATTGGCATTCTTGTTCCAGTGCGCGGCGAAGCCCGAGAAGAAGTGCGGCCAGTTCGCCGGCACGCCCACGGATTGCCAGTTGAATCCTGAGCCGGGCAGGGGATAGAGCGCCCATGCCAGCCAATAGCCCGTAAGGACGACCGCCAGCGCGATCCATTGCCAGCGCGGTTTGCGGAAGCCCAACAGGTAGAGGAAGGGATATCCGAGTCCGATCTGCGTGAGCGTGTCTTCAAACGTGAAGTAAGTGCGCGAAGTGTACATCGAGCGCAGGAAGATGCCCAGCGCGACGAGCAGAAAGGAGCGCCAGATGGCGTGCGCCCACATCTTGCCGAACGTGCCGCCCTTGGCCAGCCGGCTGGCGATCGAGTAAGGCAGCGCCACGCCCACCAGAAACGAGAACGACGGCTGGATCATATCGTGCAGCGAGCAGCCGCTCCATTCCACGTGCGTCTGGTTGTATCCCAGAAATGCCCAAAACCAATTGCCGGGAAAAGCGTGCGCCACGCGCGCCAATTCCAGGACTTCGGCCATCATCAGCAACATCACCCAGCCGCGATAGGCGTCCACGGCGATGTTGCGGGCCTGCGGCTGCGGCGCGCGAACGAACTCCCGCGCCGGGGATGCAGGATTGAGGGTTGCCTGCATAGCGTCACCTCCGAGGAAGATTCAGATCAACGTTAGCACGGTTCGTTGTGGGGCAAGCTCGTAGCCTGCGCGGGCCTCGTAGGCCCGCTCTGGGACAGGCCGGGAGGCCTGTCCTACTGGAACGCTATGGTTACCGGATTGGCTGTCGAGCTTCCCACGGTCACATTCACCGTCACTGTCCCCGACCCGGCCAGCGAACCGGGCAGCTGCGCGACAATCTGATCCAGGCCCGCATACTGCCCCTGCGCGCCCGAAAAACTCACCGTTGTATTTGTGATCAAAACCGGCCCCGTGATGCTCACGGTAGTGCCACTGGCCGTCGCCAAATCAAATCCGGTGCCATAAAGCAGCAGGTACAACGAGTCGCCATTGAATGCGATGGGAGACGGCACGAACTGGCTGCTGGACGAATCGTAAGTAAAGACATCCTCGTAATCGTAAGTGCCGTCAGAGTGCACGCGCTGGATCTGCGCCGCCGGCACGCCCGACCCCGTGGAGTTCGCCGTAAAAATAGCGGGGGCGATGGAGCCTACCTCCAACACTCCCGTGGACACCGTCGTTGTACCATTCAAAACCGCCACATTCACTAAACCTGCCGCCACGCCGGACGACGGCACCTGATAGTTGATCTGCCCCGACGAGACATACAGTAGCGGCGCCAGCGACACATTCCCGGCGCTATCGGTCAACTGCACCTGTGCGCCTCCGAGCGTGGTCTGCAGCGGCAGTGACGTGGCGCCTGCCGTAGTCGTCGCAAGTCCGGAGCCGTATCCGGCCACTAACTCGCCGGGCGCGCTCGCCCATCCGTAAGACGCCGCGGCGGAAGCTGTGCGCAACAAGCCCGGCGGCAGGTGACCCAGCAGTGCCGGCAACTGTTCCGCGTCGGTGGTAAAGCCATTGGAAGGTTCCACTGAAAGCAGACTGCACGAGCATGTGGGCACGGTAGCCCATAGCTCGCCGGCCGCCCAATAGCTGCCCGGCATATTCGCTTGATCGAGCGCGATCAAAAAATTATTGAGCACCGTCAGCCATCGCGTATCGTTGCTTGGGATGCCGAACTCGCCGAGATAACACGGGACATTGTTTGTCTGGCACCAGCTTACAAAGGGCTCCAGGCGCGTGGCTCCTACCATCGCCAGTTGCGGATTGTTCGCCAACTCCTGGTCGTAACTCTCGGCGTAGGTACCGCTGAAATCGGAATCGAAGTAAAGGTGCGCCTCATAATAGTAATTGTTGAGGGGATCGCTGATGAAAGGCGTGCTTCCGTTGTCGCTGGCCCAGTAAGTCGCGTTGGCCCAACTGTTGCCTTCGATCATAATCGTTTTTTGATCGCCATTGGCGCGGATGGCCGTTACCGCCGCCTGCGCAATCGCTGCCCAGCTAGCGACTCCCATATCGTGCGGCTCGTTGGTCAGATCGTAAGCCACCACCGTCGGATCGTCCTTGAACGCATTCGACATCGCCACCCAAAAGTTGACAAAGTTCTCGGTGGTCACGTTTTCCGGGCTGCCGGGACACGGGTTATCGATAATGCAGGCGTCCTCGTCAAAATTGGCCATCTGGCTCTCCAGTGTGGCGTAGCGCGCCTCATTATGTGGACAGATACTAACTACCGCGCCGGCCGCCTTGGCATAAGCGATATCCTGCTGCAAATATCCAAGTTGGGTTTGATCGAGCGCCGCGTCCAACACCGGCTGGAACCGTTCCCACTTCACTAGCAGGCGAATGAACGGCAATCCGCGCGCCGCGAAGTAACCGAACGTGGGTCCGGTGGCGTAACTATAATTACCGGGGCCATAGGCGGGATTAAATGGGTCGCCCCACTCCGCCTGCGACACATTGACGCCGCGGAAATAGGATTGCCCCGCCGCCGCGCCTGTAACAGTTATGAACAAAGCTGCGCCCAAGGCCGAACGCATGAAAGCTGCGCAATAGATCCACATGGTGCGCAGTATATCAGGGCGCACCAGGCGTAGCGCGGCTACCCGCCCAAGGCGGCCACGGGCAGCGCCGTGGCAATGTACCACCTGTTTTGCCATGCGTCCTCGACGCCCGCCAAACGATCCCCGTAAGGCTGATCCGCCGGCTCGAACAGCGAACTCGCGCCCGCCGCCATAGCGCTCCCGTACATCGCATCGGCGTCCGGGACATACATATATACGCCGGTAGGCATCGGCTGCAAAAACATACCGGTGGAATGCCGCCGCGCATCGCCTATCTCAACGATGGAGTCGCCGATACGCATCTTGGCATGCAACACGTTCCCATCGGGTGCATCGAATCGCACGAATTCCCCGGTGCCGAAAGCTCTCTTCAGAAAATCAATCAGTTTGGCCGCGCCATCCGCATGCAGATATATAGTGACGTCGCGCAAACCCTCCGGCACATACTTCGCGCCTAAGTGCCTCCCGATAATCCAGTAATTGCCGAACGGATCTCTCACCGTGCCGTACCGGTCGCCATGATTCTCGTTCAGTTCCATCTCGACGCGGGCCCCGGCCGTCACGGCGCGTGCGAACACTACGTCCACATCCGGAACGTAGTATTGCAGCATGGTGGGAGTGGGTGTGCCGCGGAAGGCGCTGCCGCCGCCTATCATCGTTATGGAATCGCCGATGCGTACCTCCGCGTGGAATCCGCCACCCGATCCGCTGCTACGGTGCAACTCTACGGCGCCGAAGGCGCGCTTCACAAAATCGATCAGACCATCGGCCTCCAGCACCGTCACGTATGGCGTGATGGTGTGAAAACCGGGGCGTATAGCGTTGGCACTCATGTTCACACTCCTGTTTGTGGGGCAGGCACTTTGCCGGGCCCAGAGGGCACCCCGGCCTCGTAGGCCGCCCCGCCGCCTTGCATGTCGAGCAACTCACAACGGTCCGATTCGTGCGTAGCCTCTTTCGCTGGGACATATGAAGACGATTCTACTACCACTGTGTGGTGCACTCGCGGCGATCGGCGTAGCCGGCGCCCAGGAAACACCACGTTTTGAATTCTCGGCCGGAGGCGGACTCACGACGCCGCTCGGCAACACCGGACGCAATCTCAATAACGGATGGAACATCGGTGGAGGCTTCGGGTACAATTTCAACTCATACGTGGGAGCGATGCTCGATCTCAACTACAATACGCTGGATCTGCCGGGCGCGCAACTCTTTAACTTCGGCGTGTCTACCGGTGGATTCCACATCCTTTCGGCGACCATCGATCCGATTGTCCATCTGACTCCGAAATCGCGCGTAGATCTTTATGTCACCGGCGGCGGCGGTCTGTATCACCGCATCGAGGACTATTCCGTGCCCACGCTGACTGCGGCACCCACTTACAATCCCTTCCTCGGCTTCGTGCCAAGCCCGCTTGTCACGTCGTACAGCTCTAACAAGGCCGGCGTCGATGCCGGTGTAGGGATTGCCTTCGGCTCCAAGTGGAAGGGAAAATTCTTCGCGGAAGCCAGATATAACCGCATCCTCGGGCAATATCATACGGATTACTTGCCGGTAACGTTCGGCTACCGCTGGTGACATCCACGCCAATCGCAGGCGGACGCTTGCTGTAACGGGCTAGCGCCCTCCGCCGTCAAAAGAGCGTGACTTGTGTCGCCGTGTCGGTCCTTTGCGTGTCGTGCTTTCTGCCGGCGATTACCGCCCAGACCGAGCATTTCCACGTGCAGACCAAAGTTGTGCAAGTGCCGGTCACCGTCACGGACAAGAATGGGCGCGGCATCGACGGTCTTAAGCCCAGCGACTTCATCCTGCTCGACGATGGCGTGCGCCAACCAGTCACTGTTGACGACTTCAGCACCGGCCTCCCGCGCATCTCGCTGGCCCTCGTCATCCAGACCTCCGGTATCTCTACGCCCGCCCTGGTAAGCGTCCGGCACATCGGCAGCATGATCCAGCCTTTAGTGATCGGCTCGCGCGGAGAAGCGGCGGTGGTGACCTTCGATAACCGCGTAACGTGGGTGCAGGACTTCACCTCGGACGACGACAAGATCCAAAGCGCCATCAAACACCTGAAACCTGGCGCCCAGGACGAAGCGCGTTTGCTGGATGCCGTCGCCGAGGTGGCCGCCCACATGCGGAATCGCGAGGGCCGCAAGGTCCTCCTGCTGATTTCGGAGAGCCGCGACCGGGGCAGCGAAACCAAATTTCCTCCGGTGCTTGAAGATTTAACGCGCGAGGGTATCCAGGTATTTGGCGCGCACTACTCCGCGTATGCCACCAGTATGCTGGCGAAATCTTCGGATCAACCCGAGTTGCCTTCCGCGCCGGAGATCTCGGACGATCCCACCGATCCGCCCAACCCGCCTCCCACCGTGAACATTCTGGCGATTGGTCTTGAAGCCGCACGTCTGGGGAAGAAGAAGGTCGTATCGGCGTTAGCGGCGGCCACGGGAGGCGCGGACTTTCCATTCGTGAAGCAGCGCGGAATCGAGAATGCGATCGAAAAACTGGGCGACGAACTCCACAGCCAGTATGTTCTGAGCTTTCCGCAACGCCAGCAGGCCGCCGGAGTCCACCAGATTACCGTCTCGGTGCCGGGCCATGGCGACTTAGTGATTCGCGCGCGGCGCACTTACTGGGCGACGGGCGACACGCCGTAGCTTATCCGCGCGGCTTACCGTTCCACGCGCCCGGATCCGCCGCTCTTCAGCAAGGCGCGCACCTCATCCACCGTGAACCGGTTGAAATCGCCCGGAATCGAGTGCTTCAAACAGCTCGCGGCCACCGCAAACTCCAGCGCCTCCGGCGCGCTCGACAACGTTTGCAGGCCATAGATCAACCCGCCCGCAAACGCGTCCCCCCCGCCCACGCGATCCACAATGTGCGTGATCTCGTAATGCCGGCTCACCAGAAACGCCTTGCGGTCGTTAAAACATGCCGACCATCCATTGTGCGACGCGCTGTACGATTCCCGCAGCGTTACGGCGATGGCCTGCAGATTGGGAAACTCCGCCAGTACGCGCGCCGTCAATTCCGCATAACGTTGCGGGTCGAGCTTGCCGGAGTGCACATCCACGGGAGCCGCGATGCCCAGGGCCTGCTGGCAGTCTTCCTCATTGGCAATCGCGATTTCCACCAGGGCCGTCAGCGGACGCATCACTTCGGCAGCCGGCTTGCCCCACTTCCACAAATTCTTCCGGTAATTCAGGTCGCAGGAAACGGTGAGGCCTTTCTCCCGCGCGGTGCGCACCGCTTGCATGGTCAGGTCCGCGGCGCTCGCGCTGATGGCCGGCGTGATCCCGGTCACATGAAACCAGCCCGCGCCTTCAAACGCCGCGTCCCAATCTATATCGCCCGGCTTGCCCAGCGCGATGGAGCTCGCATCGCGATCGTAAACCACCTTCGAAGGCCGCTGGTTGGCGCCCGTCTCGACGTAATAAACTCCCATGCGCCCCGGCGCGCGCACAATCCGCGAAGTATCCACGCCGAAGCGCCGAAGCTCTCCCAGCACGGCATCGGCAATGGGATGCTTGGGCGGCAGCAGCGTCACGTAGCGCGCGGGCAGCCCGAAACCCGCCAGCGCCACGGCGACATTCGCTTCGCCGCCTCCGAAGGTTGCCACGAAACGCGGTGTTTGCAGGAAGCGTTCGAATCCGGGGGGCGCCAGCCGCAGCATGATTTCCCCGAACGTCACCGTGGTCTTCGGCACGCCACTCATTCTTTCACCACCACTACATCCACCGCGAACCCCGCGTCCATCGAAGGCAGACCCTCAAACGGCAACATGGTTCCCGCCGGCGGACGCGTGCCATCGTAGAATTCGCTGCGAATCTTGCGCACCTGTTCCGAAATTCTGGACGAAAGCGGATACAAGCTGGTGAAGGCCGCCTCGCGCAACGAACCGCCCTCTTGCGAGAGCGACTTTTGCAGCCGCTCGAATGCCAGGCGGGCGTCCGCATCCTGGTATCCGAATGCCTGCTGGCTGCCGGTCAGAATGACCTTCTCGGCGCCCACCAGCGCGACCTGCGAAAGCTGTGGCGATTGCGCCAGTCCCTCCGGATTCAACATGTGAATGGCGGTGCCCGTGTTCCAGCGCAAGCGGGCTACCGCTTCGCACTCCGCTACGGCGCGCGCGGGCGCCCGCTGCACCTGCACGAAATTCAGCGCCGCCGTGGGGTAGCTGGCTTCCACGCTTTGGCGCACATCTGTGTATTGCGCAAGCGAACTCAAAAAACAGGTGACGCGCGCCACATCGCCGGGCTCCGATCCCGCCGCCTTGACGGCCGTCGCCAGATGCGCCAGCGATTGCTTCGCCAGCGGCAACACCGGATCGAGCGGGTTGTTCGACGATGCTCCCTGCCCGGAGATATAGACGAGGCCGAACTGGTTTACGTCCTTCCTGGCCACCGCCGTCGATTCCACCACCACCTGCGCGGCTTCGAGCGGCAATGCGCCGACCTGCACTACGCTGAGCACCGGCAGCGGCAAGTGATGTTCGGTGAAGGTTTCGCTCACTAGGTCGTGCACTCGCCGCAGATCGCCACTGCCCGCCACAAAGGCGCGCAGTTTCACCACGCTTGCGCCGTTGGCGGAGTGCAGCAGCCACTTCAGCGCATCGCGCGTCTGTTGGGAGAGCAGGCCCTTGGTCGAGAGAGGCGTAACCTGAAATACCAGCCGCCGAGTTTCCGCGGTTACCGCGCTGGGGGGATCTCTAGGAAGTTGCAGGACCTGCGTCTCTTCCTCTTTCTTCTTTTTGCCCCAGGACGAGAGCGTTACCACCAGCGCGCCCGCGAGCGCCAGCAGCCAGATCCTTCGCATTGCATCGACGATTGTATCAAACGGGGCGGTCACCGATCCGTGGTTACAGAGGCGGGTGGTTACAGAGCCGCGACCGTGAGGGAGCGAGTCCGGCCGTGTCGCCGGTTTTTATCTGCGTTCATCGGCGTTCATCCGCGGCCAATATAGGCTTTGGTTTTTCGCGCTTGGCCGGAAGAAAAAACCTAAATGGCCGCAGATGAACGCAGATGAACGCAGATAAGAGCCGAGGGCGCTGATCTACTGGCTTAGTCCGCTTGATCTAACTGCCCGCGAACTTACCTGAATCCGTAAAAATACGGGTCAGTATATCAGACGCTCCAGTACTAACGCGTGACTTCGCGGGCAGTAGCTCGCTAGCTTTCCAGAATCACGTGCGCCATACCCAGTTCGGCGGTGTGGGTGAGAGACAGGGCAATTGACTTTACACCTAAACCCTCGGCGAATCGCGCGGCCTGTCCGTGTAAGCGGAGAGTAGGCTTGCCTGAAGGCAAGTTAGCAACCTCGAAGTCTTGCCATCGCACACCATGGCGCCAGCCCGTGCCGATAGCCTTCATGCCGGCTTCTTTGGCCGCAAATCGGGCCGCAAAGCGCTCGTACCGGTTGGCCTTCCGCTCGACATAGGCGATCTCAGCAGGGGTGTAGATTCGTTCGATGAAGCGCCGTCCATGACGTTCGATGGCGGCCCGGATGCGCGGAACTTCAGCTAAATCCACTCCGGTGCCTACAATCATGTTCGAGGCTCCATGTTATAGCAAAGCCTATCCTAGCTTTGCAGCCGGCTTGGTTTTGGGGCCCACCGGCCGCAAACCTGTGTTACGGCTGACCCATGGGACAGCCTAAGCAAATTCCTTCAAACGTACTGGACTGAGACGGTTGTTCTTACGCCTTAGCGGCAGCTAGTTTCTTGCGATGCTCGGCCCAGCGTTTCTTTTGGGCGGCCGCGATCCGTTTGCGGGCAGCCGCGCTCAGCACCCGCTTGGCAGGCGCACTGCCGGTCTTAGCCGCGGCAGCTCCGCCGGGCTTTGCGCCGCCTAATTGCGATTGAATCTCGCGTATCTTGGCTGTAATACGCTCTTTCTCGAGTTCATACCCCACGAGTGCCATTTGTAGGGTAGTCTGGTCTGTTGTAGATGCAGCTTTGCCTCTTGGCATTGGTTTCTCCCTCGGACACTATAACATAGGTTGTCAAGAATGCAATTAGCCTAAAGCTATAATATTCAATTGACCGGAAGATTTTGACAGGCGTAAACGGAATTTGACAGGTTTTAGTCATGCGGGTGGTCATTCAACGGGTCAAAGAAGCGCGGGTTGAGGTGGGTGGTCAAGTCACCGGAGCTATCGGACCCGGTCTGCTGGTATTGCTGGGTATAGCCAAAACGGATTCCGAAAAGAATGCCGAGTACCTCGTGGACAAAGTACTACGACTCAGGATCTTTCCGGACGGCGACGGGAAGATGAACAGGAGCTTGTTGGAGGCAGGCGGCAGCTTGCTGGTAGTTTCGCAATTCACTCTATACGGCGATTGCCGTAAGGGGCGCCGGCCGAGTTTCGACTTAGCGGCAAGTCCGGAGCGTGCCTCGCATCTCTATGGGTACTTTATCGATCTGGCGCGGAGGGGTCCGGTCCCCGTACAGAGCGGCGTATTTCAAGCGTCGATGCAGGTGTACCTGGTGAACGACGGCCCGGTAACTCTGATTTGCGATTCGCCAGGCCAGACTTCCGCGCAGATGGGGACCGCTCCCTGACGGTCGCGGCTCAGTACATCGCGGCTCAGTACATCGCGGCTCAGTGCATCGCGGCTCAGTACGTCGCGGCTCGTTCTGAGCCGCGCGCGTAAGCAAGCGGTTCCGGGCCCTTTCTGCCAAACCTGCTAGCGGGCCAGATACTCTTCGTAGAGCCGGTGATGCTTGTTTTCCAGATCGACCGGCGCTCCCTTGATAAACATCTGCTTGATCTGAGTGCGCGTTTCCAGAGGATCGCCGTCGGTCACAATCAGGTCCGCCCACTTGCCTTTCTCGATGGAACCAAGCTCATCGCCGGTGCCCCAGATCTGGGCTGGATATATAGTCACCGCCTTCAAAGCTTCTTCGTACGGCAGGCCGAAACCTACCGCGGCGGCGGCTTCGTAAGGCAGATTGCGCGGGTTATCTTCGGCGCCCGGACCGTAGCTCGCAAACGCGAATTTCACGCCCGCCTTCCATAACTCGCCGGGGATGCTAAAGGGCTTGTCGTAAGGATCGTCTTCCTCATCCGGCAGACGCAAAGTCGGCGGCAGGATGACCGGGATGTTATGCGCCTTCAACTCCGCGGCTACCTTCCAAGCCTCGTTGCCGCGCTCCAGGATCATGTGTACCTTCTGCTTGTCGGCCCAGGCGATGGCTTCCTTGATGGTCTTTTCTTTCTCTGCGCGGATTAACATGGGCTCGTTACCATCCAGCACCGGGAGCATGGCTTCGAACTTCAGATCGGTCTCAAAGTCCGGTCCGGCGGCGGATTTCGCCAGGCGGTAGCGGCGCGCCGACTCCATGAAATCGTCCAATTCGCGTAACTGCTGCTCGTAGCGTTTCTTGGCATCGGAGTAAGCCGAAGATGCCCGGCCGGGCGTTTCCGCGGCGAATCCGAAGCGATTCGGCATGCGGACCCGCGGGAACTCCAGGCGCATGGCGGCGGGCGCGCGAATAGCCATGTCGTTCATGGTCCAGCCGTTAAGATGCATCAGGACGCTCTGGCCGGCCACGATTCCTCCCCCGGGGCTGGTGATGACCGCGGTGATGCCGTTGGCGCGAGTCACAGGGATATGTTCGCTCGCCGGATTCACCGCCGTCGCGGCGCGCAACTGCGGCTTGAACAACCCGATGTCGGATATGTCACTCATCTCGCGTACGGCTTCGATCTCAGTGAGTCCGATTTCGCTGTCCGAGTCGATCATGCCGGGGTAGATATGCAGACCCTTGAGTTCGATCACATGCGCGCCTTTAGGCGGGGCGATGCGCGTGCCGACTTCGGCTATCTTCCCGTCGCGTATCAGCACTGCGCCATCTGCAATATCCGGGCCGGATACGGGATGTACCGTGGCGCCGCGCAGCAGAACGATTTCGGGGCCGGCGGCGCGCAGGGAACCGAGGGCCAGTAAGATTGCCAGACAGGTTTTCATTCTCCACCTCCCGGCTCTTCGCTCTTCTTCTCTTCGGATGTATCCGGTTTCTTGCGTTCCTTCTTATCCTGCGATTTCAACTTGTCGATCAGCGCCTTCTTGCGCGCCTCCTTGCCAGGACGTTCTTCGAGATCCTTCTCGCGGTCGAAATACAACTCGCCGTCGATGAAGACTTTGGTGACTTTGGCGTAATTCGAAAGCGGATGCTTATCGTAGATCGTCAGATCCGCGTCCTTGCCGGGCTCAATGGAACCTACGCGATTGTCGATTCCCAGTTGTTTGGCCGGATTGATAGTCACCAGCGAGAGAGCCTCGGTCTCATTGAGTCCGCCGTATTTCATGGTTTTGGCGGCTTCCGTGTTGAGATGCCGCATCAGCTCGGCGGAATCCGAATTCACCGACACCAGCACGCCTTTGCGCACCAGCAACGCAGCGTTATAAGGAATGGCGTCGAAAGCTTCCGCCTTATATGCCCACCAATCGCTGAAAGTGGAAGCTCCTACTCCATAGGCAGCCAGTTCCCCAGCTACCTTATAACCTTCGAGCACATGTTGCAACGTGCGGACCTTGAATCCGAATTCGTTGGATACGCGCAGCAGCATCAGGATTTCGTCCGCGCGGTAACAATGCGCATGCACATAGCGCTTGCCTTCGAGCACCTCGACGAGCGGTTCGAGTTTCAAATCGCGGCGCGGCGGGATGGCTTGCTCATGCCGGTCTACTTTGGCCTGATAATCTTTCCATTCCTTCTGATACGCGCGCGCTTCCGTGAAGGCCTGCCGGATGACATCCTCCACGCCCATGCGTGTGGCCGGGTAACGCAGACCGGGCGTTGCGCCGAAGCCGCCGCCGGGCGATCCAGCACGCTTCACGTTTTCGCCGAGCGCAAACTTGATGCCGGGCATGGCGCCTTGAAAGATCAGCCCCTGCGCATCCTTGCCCCAACGCATCTTGATCACTTCGCACTTACCGCCAATAGGATTGGCGCTGCCGTGAAGTATGTTGGCCGTAGTCACTCCGCCGGCCAGCGCGCGATAGATATCGGGATCGTCGGGGTTCAGCACATCTTCGATTCCCACCATGGACGACACGGCGACCGCGCCTTCGTTGATGCTATCGGCGGCGATGTGCGAGTGACAATCGATGATGCCGGGCATCACGAACTGGCCGCCCGCATCGATAACCCGCGCGCCATCGGGAACCAGCACCTTCTCGCCGGCTTCCACGATCTTGCCGTCGCGAATCAGGACGGAGCCTTGAAAGGTACCCTTGGTGACGGTGAGCACCGTGGCGTTACGAATGACAGTGGTTTCCGCGGCCAGCGGCAGCACGGAGAGCAGAGTCAGAAGGATTGATACGCGGCGGTTCATTCCACACCTCCTGGAGCGTTGCGGCCCTCGCGATCGCCCGGCGGCGGCGTCTCCGCGACCGGTTCATACTTTACGCCATCGATGTAGATCGATTGAATCTTGGCTTTTTCATCGAAGAAGCTCCCTTTCACCACCAGCAGATTGGCGATCTTCCCCGGAGCGATGGATCCTACGCGGTCGGACACGCCGTAGATTTCCGCGGGGCTAAGAGTGAGTGCGCGCACGGCGGCGGATTCGCTCAAGCCCGCATCCAGCGCACGTTTCAGCGCTTTCCGCAGATCTTTAGGCGCCGTGCCGCCGGAGTAGAAAGCAAATCGCGCGCCGGCCTTCTCAAGCGCCGCCGGCGTGGAAGGCGCGCGGTCGCGCAATTCCAGCGTGCGGTAGCTTTCCTCTTCATCCGGATCGGCATCCTTCGATTTCTCAGGCCATTTCAGACTGACCAGCAGCGGGGTTCCGGATTTCGCGACTTCATCCGCAATCTTGTACCCCTGATGTCCGCCATACAAAACGGCCGGCCGCTTCAGTTCAGCGGCAAAGCGGATCATGCGGTCGATCTGCTTGGCGTCGTCGGCGGGCAATAGCATGCGCGGCGACTCGAGCAGCCCTTCCACGGCGCGGTCGTAATTCGGGCGTTTCTGTCCGGCGGGATGGCTGGAGTACGCTTGTAGCTCGAGCTTGTAATGATCGGCATCGAAGGATACCTGGCGGATATAGGCGATCACGCCCATGAGCGAGCCGGGGTAAGTGCCGAAGCCGTGCGCCGCCAAGGTACAGTATTGGCCGACCGGCGAAGCCACTACCATGCGGCCCTGCTTTTCACCGGAAAGATTGAGGAACGCGCCTTCGCCCGCGAAGATGCCGGTGGAAGGAAACGTTACCACGCTCGCGAATCCGGCGCTGCGAGTCTCTTCGATGTGCCGGTCGGCGGGATTCAGCAGATCGGCCGCGCGCACCCAGGTGGTGGTGAACGGCCGGAACTCCGGACCTTGTTCGACGGGCACCGGAAGATCTTGCCCGCCTCGCGGCGTGGCGGGAGCTTCGGAGCGCGGTGTATTTGACTGCGCGGGAGTTTCGGGTAAGCCCACGGTGCTGAGAGCATCGATCAGGCCCGGATAAACCGTGAGACCTTGGGCGTCCACCACCCAGGCGTCTTTTGGTAAGTCGACATTTTCGCCGACGGCCTCGATGAGGCCATTGCGCAGCAGTACGGTGCCCTTTTCGAGCACCGGACCGCTGACGGTAACGATGCGTGCGCCGCGAAGCGCGATGGGGCCGGGCGCTTGGGCATGGAGGAACGGCGCCGCGGCCAGCAGGATGGTTGTTAGGTGTTTCATGACTCTTGGGATAAAGAGGCATGATAGTACATGTCGGCGGCCTTCGGTCACCGAGGCGGGGAGACCGCTTCCTCACGGTCGCGGCTCTGTAACAGCCGCGTCGATATCGTACGATCTACAGAGCCGCGACCGTCAGGGAGCGGTTGTCGCAGCGCTCTGCGCAGACTTACTGCGTGGCCGGATACCGCACCACAGTGTAATTGCGCAACGTCACCGTATCGGTAGTGGTCGCCGCCATCTGCCCCTGAAATGCCAGCACCAGCGGGTATTGCAGCGAATCGTACGCGTTCTCCACCGCGGCGGCGAAGCCCAGCACGGTCCCCCAGGTCTCGACGGACATCTGAGAGGCCGCCGAATTGGCGCCGGCCTCCGCCCAGCCCGCGATGAACGCGTCAGTCACTGCGCCGCCACGCTTTACCAGCACCGTGTTGCCCCAGTTCACCGCGAACGTAAAGCCGGTCAGCGTACCTTCATGCGAGAAATCGAAATCGATCTTCACACGATCGCCGGGTTCGACCGTGCCGGCTGGGATCGTGCAGGTCGCCAGGCTCGTGAGAGTAGTGGAAGACGTCGCCGCGCCCATGCCCGCGCACAGAATCTGCGGCGCCGGCGGACCTTGCGGCGTGCCCGTCGGCGTAACGCGGTAAGACGCCAGCAGCACATCGCCATTCTGCGGCGTGGATGGCGTCAGAAACTGAATGCTGTTGCCCGAAAGGTTATAATCCGAGCCGGGCTGTTGCAACACGCCGTTGCGATACAGCGCCACGCTCGATGTGGGGACCGGCACCGCGCTCAGCGTAAACGAGGCGTTCGATCCGTTCACGGCGCCTGCGGGCACTTCCAGATCGGTGAAGTTCGGACCGGCGGAGCCTGCGCTGGCCGTACCGCAAGGTCCCGACGAGCCATCCACGTGCACGCAATCCGAAACATTGCCGGATATGCCTTCGAGCAGGCCCGCGGAATCGATCACGGCCACGCGCCCCACCGCATAAGCGGGACCTTCCAGGGGGCGCACCGCCAGATCCGCCAACAAGCCGATTACGTTTGACTCGGGCATAGGCGAATTGCCGGTGATCAGCGGTGAACTTCCCGCGTTCTGCGACATGAGCACATCCTGCACGCGCAAGGGAACCACGCTGGGAGGAACCGCCCATAGCTGTGTGAACTGATCGTTGCCCGCGCTGGTGTAAGTCACCGTATAGTAGCCGGCGGGCGTCGCGTTAGTGGTGGGCACAAGCTGCACATACAGATTGCCGCCAGTGATATTCACGGTCACCGATTGTGTGGCGATCTGGGAAGTGTCGCCGGCCACGAAAGGCGTCCAGTTAATGACGGCGAATCCGTTGTAAGGCGTCCCGTTCGCGTTGTAAACCATGTCCTGGATGGTGGTCAGGACGGGTCCGGCGGCGAGCGGCACCGCCAGGCAGGTGGCCAGGCCGGCCAGAACAAATTTCCGTACAGACATTGTCGCTTCCCTCAAATAAAAAAAGCCCCGGGCCCAGCACCGAGCCCGGGGGAAAGGATCTCAAGCAAACCTACCAGCGCCTATAGTCTACGCCGCGCCCCCGCGCGGCAGGCGTGCCCCGATGTCTACGACATGCGCTAAGTTATGCTTTACGCTGACCTTGCGCAGACCGCAAAGGTAATTTCACGGCGTGTGACTGGAGGACAGATGAGCAACTCAAACCGGCGCGCATTCATTCGCGGCGGAGCATTGGCGGCCGCCGCGGGCGGCGCTGCAAATGCGCAGTCCCCGCAATCCGGATCGCAAAAGAAGGTATACTTCAGGGGCGAAAAGCCGAAAGGTGCGCGCCTGTTCAGCGGCGCTGTGTCCTACGGCAATCTGCTGTTTATCGCCGGCATCGGCGCGCATTTTCCCGGCGACATCAAGGCGCATACCGCGCACGTGCTGGATGAAATTCAGAAGGAACTGGAGAACGCCGGATCGTCCATGGACAAGGTGCTGAAGTGCAGCGTCTTTCTGGCCGATCTGAAAGACTACAAGGCCATGAACGAAGTCTTCATGGGCCGCTTCGGCGACGATCCGCCGGTGCGCACCACGGTCGCCGTGGCGGGAGTGCCCGGCGAATCGCTGGTGGAGATGGATGTGATCGCTTACATCTAAGTCCCCACGGTCTGGCTCCATCATGTTGCCATACAAGCTTGTCTACCATGAGGATTACGACCTCAGGCTGGGAGACCACGTGTTCCCATCCCAGAAATATCGTTACATTCACGACCGGCTGCTGCGCGACCGGTTCGCCACCGCGGAGGATTTCGTGCAGCCGGAACCCGCGGCCGACGAAGATATCCTGGCGGTTCACGATGCGGGCTGGGTGGAGCGGCTGAAGACCGGCACGCTGAGCTATCACGAAGCTATGCAATTGGAAGTTCCGTACAGCCGGGAGTTGGTCGAGGCGTTTTGGCTGGCGGCGGGTGGCAGCATGCTGGCGGCGCGGTTGGCGCTCGATCAGGGCATCGGGTTCAACATCGGCGGCGGATTCCATCACGCCTTCCCGGGACACGGCGAAGGATTTTGCGCCATCAACGATATCGCCGTGGCCATCCGCCGTATGCAGCGCGATGGGCGTATCCAGCGCGCCATGGTGGTGGATTGCGATGTGCATCACGGCAATGGAACCGCCGCGATTTTCGCCGACGATGCGTCGGTCTTCACGCTGTCTATTCATCAGTTCAATAACTATCCCTCGGAGAAGCCGCCGTCCAGCCTGGATATCCACTTGCCGGATGGCGTGGGCGACGAAGAATATCTGCACCGCTTGGGAAACGGGTATCACACGGCGATGAGCATGTTTCATCCCGAGTTGCTGATGTATGTGGCGGGCGCGGACCCTTATTGCGAGGACCAGCTCGGCGGATTGTCGCTCAGTTTCGAAGGCTTGCGCGAGCGCGACCGATTGGTGATCTGGACTGCCCTGCACAGCCACATCCCGGTGGCCATCGTGCTGGCCGGCGGTTATGCCATGAGCGTGCAGGACACCGTCGCCATCCACGCGAATACGGCGCGCGTGGCCAAGGAAGTGTTGGAGAAGACCGGATGGAATTGAGATGGCGAATCCGTTGACCGCGGCACTTACCGATGCCGTCGTCCGGCGGCTCGCGGATGAAGCGACGCACGGCCACGTCGCGTCACTCGAGGAACACCGCCCGTTAGCCCAGCGCCGTTTATGGCAGGCCGAACGCGTAGAGCTTGTCATCGAAGGATCCGACATAAACCACTCCATTCGCCACCGCGGGCGAGGAAGTTACATCGTTGCCGGCGGTATAGCTCCACAGCAGGGCGCCGGTCGAGGCGTTCAGGGCGTAGACCTTTAAATCTTCGGAGCCGACATAGACGACCCCGTTCGCCACCGCCGGCGAGGAATACACGCCCGCGCCGGTGGCGTAGCTCCACAACACGGCGCCGGTCGAGGCGTTCAGGGCATAGACCTTGTTATCGAAGGAGCCGACATAAGCCACCCCATTCGCCACAGCGGGCGACGATATCACCCCGTTGCCGGTTGTGTAGCTCCATAGCAGAGCGCCGGTCGAGGCGTTCAGGGCGTAGACCTTTTCATCGGTCGAGCCAATATAAACCACCCCGTTCGCCACTGCGGGCGAGGAAACCACAGCGCTGCCGGTGGTGTAGCTCCACAGCAGAGTGCCGGTCGAGGCGTTCAGGGCGTAGACCTTGGCATCTTCGGAGCCGACATAAACCACCCCATTCGCCACCGCGGGCGCGGATGGCACAAGGTTGCCGGTGGCGTAGCTCCATAGCAGAGCGCCGGTCGAGGCGTTCAGGGCGTAGACCTTGTCATCGTTGCAGCCGACATAAACCACTCCGTTCGCCACCGCGGGTGAGGATTCCACAGCATTGCCGGTGGTGTAGCTCCATAGCAGGGCGCCGGTTGAGGCGTTCAGGGCGTAGATCTTGTCGCCGAACGAGCCGAAATAGACCACCCCGTTCGCCACCGCGGGCGACGATGCCACACTACTGTTCGCGGTGTAGCTCCATAGCTGGGCGCCGGTTGAGGCGTTCAGGGCGTAGACCTTGTCATCGAAGGAGCCGACATAAACCAACCCGTTCACTACCGCGGGCGAGGATTCCAACTCGTTGCCTGTGGTGTAGCTCCAAACAACGCCAAGTCCGCCGACCGTGCTGCTGCTCAGCAAGTTTTCATACTGGTTGAAGCCATCGTGATCGGGCGTGAAGTGGAACTGGCTCCAGTCCACATAGAGCGAGGTCTGCGAATCCTGTACACCGCATTTGCCGGTGCCGCCGGAAGTGGCGCAAGTCCCGCTGGCAAGCGTAGCGAAATAGATCTGGGATGCGCCCGCCAGCGTACCCGAGCCCACCGAGTTGTCCACAATGATGCCACTCGTGCCCCCGGTGGACGCGCCGAACTCAGCGCTGTCCGGCACCGTGCCGGTGGTGACATTGAAACCAAAGAGACAGCCTGACCCCTGTGTGCAGCCCTGATACGCCCCTTCAGAACTGAGGAAGATATAGTCCGTTGAGGTGTTGGTATTGTAGAACTCGGTGACCGGCGAGCAATAGGCTTCGTCCCCCACCAGGTAGCTGCTAGCGGTCTCGGATCCCATTACATTCGAGGAAATAGAAATCTGGTTCAGCGTTTGGGCATCGCTGTAGTTGGTCTGGCCGCATACATAGAGATGGCCGCTGGGGGTGGAGGCGTTGGAATTGTAATAGGCGTTGTCGAAGGCCCCGGAAAACATCGGATAAGAGCCCGTACCGACCTGTGTTTCCGTTCCCGCGCCGCTGGTGAATGTAACTGGGAACTGAAAGACGCCGCTGCATCCGCTGTTACCGTGGCCGTCCGGGCAGTCGCTGGTGCCGTCGTCGCCGACGAAAGCATAAGTCGTCGCGGCGCTCGAATCCACCAGCGGGGCGTCATAAATGCCGTACGGGCCCAGTTGGCTGGAGGTGCCGGCAATCGCGCCGGTGGAAGAATCGACCGAAAAGAGATGGCCCATGAGAGTACCGGACCATGTCCCCACAGTGATGCGCCCCGAGACTGAATCCAGCACCGGATTGGTTAGCGACGCGCCCGAAGCAATTACCACCGGCCAGGGACTACCGGCCTCGGTCGGCGTGCCATTGAACACGCCGGTGAACTTGTGGAGACCGCCATTACCGTCGCACACGTAGATGACGTCGTTAGCATAGTCGTAGAAGGGCGAGGAAGTACTGGAGAATCCGTTATTGGCAGGGGTAAGGGTAGTCATGCATGGCGCGGAGCAGGCGCGGTACGACGCGGCCGGAGTGTTCGAGAGTGTGACTAGCGACGAGTTAGCCGCCCACTTCAGGATTACGAGACTAGTTGTCGAGCCGGTCTGAACGAAGGCCAACTGAGAGCCATCGGCGGAAAGCACCGGCGAAGCACCCGTTTCGGAGTTGGTGCCGGTGTTGTACTTCCAATAAACGCTGGGGACCGTGCCGCCGCAACCCGCATAAAGATTGTTGTAAGCCACCACGGTAGCCTGGCTCGATGAACCGCTTGTCCCGGTGGGGAACACCACGAAGTCGGACGCGCAGTTGGCGATGGTGGTGGAGAAGGACCATTTAGCGGGGTAGCCGTTCAAGGCCAGGCCGCCGGTGCCCAAGTCCATGCTCCAGTCACGATGCCGCCGCTGGCGCTTTTGATCCGGCGATTCCGGCACAGCGCCCTCTGGAGATGTGGATGTGGTTGGCTCTGCTGCCATGAGACCGGCGACCTGCACCGCCGTTGGCCCTTGCCCGGGCTGCCGGCGTTGCAGCTGCTGGATCACATACCGGGGACCGTTAGCGATCTTGAGCCAGCGGTCATGCGTTCCATTCTGAATCGCCTCAGCCTCCGTGCCGGGATTGGAAAAGATCACGTGCCTATGGCTCCAATCCGTCGGCACGCCCTTAATGTGAACGCCGTCCACAGTGATCTCCGACGGCGCCGTGGACTGGCCAAAGGCAACCGCGGTGGCCGCGATCCAAAGAATCAGGACCTGCCGCTTTGTAAGGGTATGAATGAAGTGCATACAAGCGTCTCCTCTGTTGTCATTAAGATGTCTTCCTGTTCTGGCGTGAGTCGGGCTTCTGATAGGGCTTACGGGCGTCTGCCGGCACACGACTTCCGGAACTGAAAGGCCGCCCAGGATCAGGGTGAATAAGGCCGGTGCAAGGCAGTGTCATGCAGTTCTCCCTCCAAGCACGCGCGTTGGGAGGAGAAAACCCAGACTCTCGCAGCTCAACGCGCCAAGATACTGCTTTTTGTCGCTGCCCAAGAGGCCGGATTGGCGACTTGGGCTCTACGCTTTGTTGTAGCCGGCACCAAAATGTATCACAGATTCAGGATGTTTTTGGGCGTCATTGGCCCGTCGCGCCGCAGCCGTTACTGAGCCGCGATCCTCACCGAGCCGCAACCGTAAGGGTCTTTGAAAAAATGGCCTAGCCGCCCTGCGGTCTGTGAAAAACATTCGCAACCGAAATGGTTTAGGAGATTTTGGCAGTGGGTTCAGTCTGCTTCCGTGGGGCGGCCAATCCTGGCCGCAGCCGCTTTCAGGCGGCTAGCCTGGCTAGCCTGGCTAGCCGGCTAAAAGCCGGCTGCGGGCAAGATTGCCCGCCCCACAAAAGCAATCTGACCCACTACCGGATTCTTTCACAGACCCGTAAGGGAGCGGAAGCTGCGGCGAAATTCGCATGTCCCCTTTTGCCCTCGTATCCCGCTTAACAGGATAGAGGTGCACATGTGCTTCACCGGCGTTTGTAAAAAGCGGAAGGATAACTGGACGTTCGCCGGTCTGTCGGCGCTAGGCCTAGCCACACTCCTGGTCGTCCCATCCGCGGCCACCGCGCAGCAGGATCCGCTCAATCTACGGCCCATCACGATCGGCGTCGGCGGGATGCTCACACCGGCGATCGATCAGGGCTACCGGGGCGGATGGGACCTGCTGGGAGGCGGCGGTGTAGCCGTCACCCGTTGGTCGCACCATCGGCGATGGCGGTTATACGCCACGGGAAATTTCATGTTCGCGCACTTAGGAGTCACGAACTGGGCCATCAATCAAGCCAAGTCTGCCAATGCGATGAACACCGCCTTCGAGGGCGTGCTGGGCGCCAAAGCGCGTTTCTACAGCGCGACCTTCGACCCGACCGTGCGCATTGAACTCCCTCGCGGCTTCAGTTTCTACCTGCTCGGCGGATTCGGCTGGTTCAAGCGCTCCGTCGACTTCACCGGCGACGCAAACCAGGGAATTCTGATCGAGCCGGCTGCGCCTTCGGTGTTGAAGCCCAGTTGCAATTCGGCAGCAGTCGATGGGGGCGCCGGGTTGAACCACCTGCTTCATGGCCAGCGCAGCGCGATGGTTTTTGTAGAGGCGCGATATTTGCACGGTTTGGGCGGCAATCGGGCGACGTCGCTGATGCCGGTATCGGTGGGCATCCGGTGGTGATCTGCGCCCGGCGTGTCCCGTTTTCGGCGGATTTCCCGCTTATATGTGCGTGAGGGCTTTCTAAATCGAAGCCGCTCACAAGAAAGGGGTATTCACAATGAGACTTAGCAGGACCATCCCGGTAGTCGCCATTGCGCTTCTTCTGGGCTACGCGGTGGCGGAGGACATCTTAACACCAGCCCTTAATAGCGATCTCGGAAACGAGTGGACCAATAGCTTCTCCTTCTGTGTGCGGGCGTTGCAATTGCACGGAGAGGGCAAAGACGATCCCGCACTGGAGGTGCTCTCTGCGCATGCGCCCAGCGACTCAGCGAAGCAGCATTATAAGATCGCCAAGTCCCGGCCGAATGACGCCTTCTGGAAGCAGGTAGCCACTGCCGGCGCACTTCCGGCGGGCGCTGCCCCGATCGACTGCGAAGACGATCTTTCCGATGTGCTCGACCTCCATTTCTACTGGAAGCCCGGGGCGGTTGGCAGGGCCGCCGACGATGCAGCCACCAGCAACTTTCTGGCTCTGTCTGCGCTCCTGCGCAGCATACCGGCGGACGGGTTTGACGAAACACCCGACCTTTTTGCGCAGGACCATGACACCGTCGCAAACACTTACCGGTACTGCTTTGCAGACGCCGATTCTTTCATGGCGATGGTGAACCGGAAGCTCGGCCGCAAGCCGTGATGCGGCTCGTTACCTGCTATCTAAGGAGAATTTCATGACCCGCCTTACACCTACACGCACGCGCCGCCGTCTGTTCTCACGCGGCGGTGCGGGAATTCTTCTGGCAGTCTGCCTGTCACTGCCGTGGATCGCCGCCGCCCAAACGCACGACCACATCCCGGACCCTATACCGGTGAAGGCGCGCAAGCTCTATCGGCTCCCTTTCTTTTGTATTGAAGAAGGCTTGCTAGCCGCCCGCCGCATCCAACGTTGCCCCGGCCCAACGGATGGCCCCGACTGGACCTCGCCCGTGCCGGACACACCCTGCGCCCTACACTCCGAAAAAGCCGCTCCCTGCGCGGTGAAGCCCAAGAAAGCGGCGAAAAAGTCCCCGAAGCTTCCACCCAACACGATTTACGTTCCACCCGGCAATGCCGACGACATCGCCAAACAACTTACACCTCAGATTCAGACGGGAACACCGGGCACCGCCAGTGTAACCGCGGCCGCTGTGATGGCGGGCACGGCGACCGCTTCCGCCACCGGCACAGGCGTTCCGCCGCCCAATCAGTTCCCGCTGGCGGCTACCGCCGATAAACGCGCCGTGATCATTTTCTTCCGCGACAAGGAGCCTGGGCGCCCGAACGACCTGCCGAACTTGGAGAAGGCGATCTACGACCTCGCCAAGCCGAAATACGCCTACTTCAAGGACTACACCATTCATTCCGGGGATACGGGCAAGAAGCTGACCAAGGTCATCCCTGCCATCAACGCGAAACTGAAGGGCGAGGTAATTACAACCACCACCATCCGCGTGGAATCCGATGCGCCTCTGACCGACGCCGATCTCGCGGCGTTTGAAAAGCAACTGACCAAAGACCGGCTGGCCATCGAAGCCAACGAAATATATTCCACCGCGATTCCCGACGACGTGAAGAAGGATCTGAAAGGTCCCGATCCCGACGTTGAGGTGAACGCGTTGGACATGCCGTATTTATGCCAGGCCAACGATCTGAAGACCGCGCCCGTCCGCATCGATCCCGATAAAGATCCCTGCGCGGCGCCTTCCAGGAAAGTCCAGGCCGGCAATAGCGATGCCGTTTTGCAAGCCGTTACCGCGGCGTTGGGCAAAGGCAGTTCCAAAATCACGCTCACGAAAGACGGATACCGCATCCTGATTGCCTGCGACGGCAAGTGCGATCCGGATGCTTTGCAACTCGTGCACGATAGCATCGCCACCACGGCTCGGCCCGTGCCCTTGCTCGTCGAGGATCTCACGTTTCCGCGGGGAACGACATCGGCCGCCGCCCGGGTACTGACCGGCGGTCCCGTGAAAGCCATGGAACTCACCGATACCCTGGTGCAGGTATCGAGCGATACGCCGATCGCAGACGACGATTGGGCGGCCCGCCTGGAACGCGTGCGCCAGCGCGGCTTCGGCCCTTACCAGATACAACCTTTGCAGCGCATGTTTTATCAATCGGCGGGCGCCGTGGTGGGAGATCTGCTCACGACTCCGCCGCCGGGCACGCCCGCAACATTAGGCGGAGACGCGGCCGCGTCGCCGGCCACCAGCGTGGCTCCTTCGGGAGGCGGCGCGCCGCCCGCCGCCGCGCAGGCCGCGACCACTACCACCACGCCCGCCAGCGGAGGAACCACTATCTCCATCACCAATAATCCGCCCGCCGCGCCCGCCGCACCCACACCGGCCGCCCCACCCACGCCCGGTCCGGCCCCCACAGGGACCGTCGGCCTGGGCATGACAGCGGTGGACGATAACGTAGTCTTCACCGACACTTCGTCCACCAGCGCGGTGAAGCAGCGTTCGCGACTGCTCACCATGCTGGATATGCCGCGGCCGGAGGTGCTCATGAATATGTGGAGCTTCCAGGCCAGTTCCTCGAACGGCAAAGAGATCGAGCGCAACCTGCAGCACGTCCGCGATCTGGTGAGCGCCAATAACGACGCGCTGCAGCACGCCATCGATTACGGATGGGCCTATCTGAGCCGTCAGATGCGTGGCGCAGACTTCTTCGATCCCGCTTTTTATGACTATGTGACACAACGCTTCGTAGCGGATACCGAAGCCTGTGAAGCACACGATCCCTCCGCCACCGGCTGCCTCACCGACGCACAGCGCAAACTTTGGGGACTGTGCCCATCCGGGCAATACTGCCTCGGATACGAGGGCGCATTTCAACCCGCGCGGCCTAGCCTTACCGGCATTCTGTTGGGGATGATGGCGTCCAAGAATACCGGCCGCACCGTTTTGACCACCATCGGCTGCATGGAAGGTAGATTCGAAGTTTATGGAACGCAATGCTTCCCAGACCGCGACGATTTGAAAACAACCATGGATGCCAGTATGTCCGATGAAGAGGCCAAGATTTGCATCCGGCGGGAACGGGCTAAATTTCTGGAAGATAACAACGCCGGCATGGCCCGTGGCGGCGCAGTCACCGCCATCACAAAAGCGGAGAAAAGTATGACGCTCAGTTGCGAATTACTGGATCGCGCCGCCGTGGCGGCCGAACGAGCTTGCGGCCTGCCGGTAACTTTGCCGTTGAGCTGCTTCACGCTGCAAGCCGCGAAAACCTTCTTGCCCGACAACTCTTTCTCGACCTTCCCCTTGCAGCAGCTCAACTCCCTGGCGGAAGACAACCTCGCCGATCTGATCGAGTCGCTGCCGCCCCAAAGGCAGAACTACAGCACCACCGGTCTGGGCCTGCTGCGCAGCGCGGTGGCCGATTTCCTGTTCCATTACAAAATCGCCATACAGTTTCCCAACGATCTGAATTATTATTCCCTGCCGCATAGTGCGCAGGAGCTCAACACCGAGTTCAACCCGCTGGTGAATGCCTTCAATCAGGACGTGGCGGCACTAAGCCGGACCTTGCTCGACGAAGCGCAGAGCGACGTTCCCAATCAAAACAGCTTCTTTCAGTTATGGCGGCGTAACAAGTCTTATATTGCAAACGGGCTGATCACGGTGCGCGGCATCAGCGGTGTGGAAAGCCTGGTAGATACCGATACGCAGAATGCGTTCGATTCCACGCAGGCGCAGACTCTCGGCGCGGTACTGAGTTCCATCACCGGATCGGGAGCTGCCGCGCCCGCTGCCGCCGGTGGAACGCTTTCGGGAAATACCATTACCATCAATCCGGATGGAAGTTCCACTGGCGGAACGGGCGGGTCTTCGGGCGGCGGCGGCCTCACCTGCACCAACGGCAGTTCGCCGGGCAGCCCTCTCTGCGCGGTCGCGGCGCTGCTCAAGGGGACTTCCACCGCCACCGGAATTGCCACCGCCTTGGCCGCCATCACGCCTACCCAATCGCATTCCATCATCGGCCGGCAACTGACGCTCGACGTGATTCCGCACACCCTGCCCGGCGCGTCTTCAGCGGAGCTGGATGTCCGTTTGTGGGCGCAAGAAGATTCCGCGCCGACCATCTATTCCGAGACCGGCCCCACGGATAACGACTATACTTCGCGCGTGGCGCGCCATAACGTAGCGACGCGCGTGCGCGTGGACTCGGTCAAACTATTCGATGTCTCTACCTTTACCGCCATGGTGCAGCGGCCGCGCACCAAGCTGCCCATCGTGCCGCCCTTTATCGAGATTCCGCTGATCGGCAGTATTCTCAGCGTGCCGTTGCCCGCCGCGAAGATCTATCATGCATCCAGCGCCATTGTGAGCGCGATCATTGTGCCCACTGCCGCCGATCTCGGGTATGGCATCGTGTTTCAAGACGATCGCGCCGTGTTCCGCGAAGACAAGAATTTTTCGCGCTTGCCTTACACCCTGCGCGTGCTCACACAGCATTCCCAGTATCCCGAAACCGCGCCCGTCTATGAGTATCACGGCGCCATGGTGAAGTGTCTCGCCACCAGCGGCGCGATGGCCTATAGTGGCACGTCCAGTGGCTTGGCCTGCGACAAGCTGAAATTTTCCGACTTGCCACCGACCCGTTGATTGTGGGGCAGGCTCGTAGCCTGCGCGGGCCTCGTAGGCCCGCTCTTCAGCGAGCGTTCAGCGAGCGAAGCGCGTCAACTACCGGGGCGCCGGCGCCAGCCAATCGAACCCCGCATCGTCGCCGATAGGCGCACCCGGCGGCGCAGGCGGAGCTGGAATCGGTCGCGCCGAATCGGCCGGACGCTCCAGAAATCGCTTGATATCCGCCGCCAATAGCGCGTTCTGCGCGAGGTCTTCCTCGTTCGCAATGGTGTCCCTTCTTAAGCGCTCCGCCAATTCCGATAGCTTCCACGCCGCCACGGCGCGCACCTGCGCATTCGGCGACGCCATAGCCAGCCCCATCACGCGATCCACCAGCACGCGCTCCTCGGCCCGCCGAATGGCCGCTTCGTACGGCGGCACCAGCGGCGAATCGAAAGTGGCTTTCGTCAGCCGGTCGATTACTTGCTCCAGCGACGGCAGCGCCCGATCCACCGCATGCTGCGCCACCATGCGCGCCGCGCGATCCGTCTGCAGCACGAAACCGATCGTCACATCCGCCGCCACCGTAGCCGGACTCAGCGGATCGAACGCATCGCCCGTAGTGCGCGGAAACAACTCCCGATGACGCCCAAAGCCCGGCGGCCGTGGCGGAATCGCATCCAACACCGCCTGCGGCACCGTCAATTCCGCGGGCTTCAGCGTAGCGGCCAACGCCTCCAGCGCCTTCCGCTGATCCGCGCCCGATACCCACTTCACCGGCGCGCGCCCATCGCCCCGCATGGCATAAACAAAATCCTGCCCGCCCAGGCTGGCCGCCGCCGACTCCACCGTGTAGCGATGATACATGAAGATGGGCACCAGCGCCTCCTCGATGGTCGCCATGGGCGCGCCTGCACGTATGGTATGTTCGCCCAGGCGATCGAGCGCCGCGCGGCGAATCTTCATAATGCGATTCAATTCATCCGCCTGGTTCACGCCGTTCGACCATTGATCCACGCGCGGATGCACACCCAGATCCTGATTCGTGAAGAACCGCAGATCCTTCGCCCATGCCTCGTCCAAAATGCGCGTGAGTGCCGCCGATTCGCCGCCCGCCGGAAACTGGCTATACCCGTAACGGATCGCCACCTTATCCCACTCGCCGATGCGCGCCGCATAAGCCTGCGATAAGTCGATGGTTCCATCCGGCAGCAGCTTCTCCTGCGGATGCGGATAGTCCATCACCGAGATCCATCCTTCGGTGCTGTCGTAGTAATTGTGCCCGAGGCCCAGCGTGTGGCCCACTTCATGCGCCGCCAGTTGCCGGATGCGCGCCAGGGCCGTGCGATAGAGAATATCGGGCTTTTCGTCGCCTTTCAAGTACGGAGACAGCAGCCCTTCGAAGATGAGATAATCCTGGCGGTCGCGCAGCGATCCCAGCGTCACCGTAGCCTTAATCACCTCGCCGGTTCGCGGATCGACCACCGAGCCGCCGATACTCCAACCGCGTGTCGAGCGATGCACCCAGTTGATCATGTTATAGCGGATATCCATCGGATCTACGCCATCGGGGAGTACCGCAACCTTGAATGCATTCCGGAATCCGGCGGCTTCAAACGCCTGGTTCCACCAGCTCGCCCCCTCGATCAATGCGTTGCGCACATCTTCCGGCGCGCCCGGATCGACCCAGTATTCGATGGGCTTCACCGGATCGCTGACGGCCGCCGTAGAATCCTTCTTCTCCAGCCGGTGCCGCTGGATGAAGCGCCGCACCAGTGGATCGCCCATCGGCGCACTGAAATCCACGTAATCGACGTCGAAGAAACCGGCGCGCGGATCGAACAGGCGCGGCCGGTAATTGTCATCCGGCAATTCCACCAGCGAATAATGCTCGCGCAGCGTGACTGCTTCGGCGGTCGGCGTGACGCTGCCGATGCTGCCGGAGAACAGACTATCGTCCGATGGAATCGCTCCGCTCGGCGGATCGCAGGCGAAAGTCAGAGTAACTTCCACTTCCGTGTTCTTAGGAAACGCCTTAGTGCGATCCAGGTAAACCGCGCTGCGCTTAGCGTCTACCTTGTAAGTGGTGTGACCCGAAAGCGCCGTTCCCGCGCCCGCGCCATCGCGCACAAAGAAATCGCCGGCATCCACCAGCACACGGCCGTCCGTCTCGGCAGCCGCCTCAAATCCCCACAGGATGGACTTAGCGAAGGAGTCCTCCACCGAAACCCGCTCGGCGGCGTTTGAGCTCGATGAGCGAAATGAGAGATTGCGCTCCACCAGCATTATCTTCCGTCCCACGCGCTCGAACGCGACCACCTTGCCATCGTTTTCCTGTCCGCGATCGAGGCCGATGTCGTTCGAGCCGAGTCCCGCGGCCAAGCCGGTGACTAAAAGAAATTCGGTTTTAAAGCGCGGAATTTCCAGCCAGAGCTTGCCGCTATTTTCCTCCCAATAGAGCGGAAAATAGCCGCCAATTTTGTGCATGGCGGAGGTGCGCTCTTCAATCGTAGGCAGGTGCTCGGGAGTTTGGGCGCGCGCCAACGCAGCGGCTAATACGATGGCGACGAAAGAACACGTAATTCTCATCAGTGTTCCATTGTACGCCGTGGGGCAGGCTCGTAGCCTGCGGCGGCCTCGTAGGCCGCCAACAGCGCCGCGCCGACGCGGGCAGGTCTGCCCCACGCCTTTACGAGCTGAAGGTACCGGTACCGCTCGCTTATAAATCGTCTTGGATCCATCCGCGCCGAGACCTACAATACAAATCACCGGCCCTCGGAGGGTTAAGCGAGAGGAGCAAATCCATGGCCTTGCAAATTCGTGCTTGCGCCGTTCTGTTTTTTGCGGCAGCCGCGCTACTGGCCCACGACCCTCACGACCCCATCCAAGTGGTCGCCATCTCTCCCAACTTTGCGCACGACCAAACCTTGCTGGCCGCCTCCACCGGGATGACCGTTAAGCTTGGCTCGATATTACTCTTCAAGTCCACCGACGGCGGAGCGAATTGGTCGCCGCTTCCCGGGTTGCCCGGAAATTCCAATATCTACTCCGTGGCGTTTTCGCCAGCTTACGCGAAGGATAAGACGGTGCTGGTGGCGGGCGACGCGGGCTTATATCGCTCCACTGACAACGCCACTACATGGGCGACCCTTTCGACCGAGTCTTTCATCGACATGGCGCTATCTCCGAACTTCGCAAAGGACAATACACTCTACGTCCTCACCAACAACAGGAAGATTTTCAGATCCACCAACCGGGGGCAAAAACTCGGCTCGATTTCCGCGCCTGCGTCGCTGACCGGCGCCCTGAGCACCCTAGCCGTATCTCCCAACTTGGCCACCGACCACACCCTCCTGCTCGGCACGCAGAAGAACGGCATCTTCAAGTCCACGAATGGAGGAGGCTCGTGGACACCAGTTACCACCGGCACCGTGCCCAAGATCGAGGCGCTCGAATATTCGCCTTCCTTCAGTTCCGATCAGACCGTTTTCGCGGCCACTCTGGGCTCCGGATTTCTGATATCCACCAACGCCGGCAGTTCCTGGACGCAATCGAGCTCAGGACTCACGGATATGAGCGTAATCTCCATGGCGTTCTCTCCGGCTTATGCGCAGGATGCCACTCTGTGGGTCACCACTGCTGCCGGCGGTGCGTTCCAGTCGGCCAATCGCGGCGCATCCTGGGGCCGTCCCGTTACCATCCCGCGCACCCTATCGCCGCTCACGACCATTCATTATCAAACCATCGCGGCTGCCCCAGGACTCCAACTGCTGGGCACCTTCGAAGGGCTGTGGACCTCCGCCAACAGCGGGGCATCCTGGGACTACATCGATCTGAATCCTACGCGCATGGTCCGCTATATTCTTCCATCGCCTGACTACGCGAACGACCAAACTGTGTTCGTCACAACTTACGGCAGCGGCAGCCTGTGGACCACCGACGGCGGCGCCAATTGGTCCCTCGAGAACACCGGCATGACTTCTCCCTACATCGACGGTGCGGCCATTTCGCCTAACTTCGCAAATGACGGTATGGCATTCGGCGGAACCTACAAGGGCCTGGACCGCACTAAGAATCGCGGCGTATCCTGGGAGTTGATGCCGGGGCCTGGGACCATCGCTTACCCGAGGGGCCTGGCGCTTTCCCCCAACTTCGCGCAGGATGGCATCGTCTACCTCGGCACCACCGCCCCCAATTCCGGGGGCATCGCACAGATTGGCAAAACGCCGGCCGGATTTTACACATCCACCGACCAGGGCAAGACCTGGACGCTCACCGGCCTGAACGGGACCGGCGTCATTTCCATTGCCATTTCACCGGCATTTACGACCGACAATACCGTGTTCGTGGCGACCGAATCGAATGGCGTTTATAAGTCCACCGATAGCGCCTCCACCTGGACGCAACTCAAGGTCGGCACCACGCAGATGGTCCAGGTGGTGTTGTCTCCCGGCTTTGCGACGGACGGCACGGTATTCACGACGGCGGTCCCGGGCGGCCTTTACAAGTCGAGCAACGGCGGATCGAGTTGGACTCTGCTCCCCAATACTGGAAACATGCGCGTTCTGGACATCGCGCTCTCGCCGAATTTCGCCAACGACCAGACTATGTTTATCGGCACGATACAGAATGGCGTGATGATGTCGACGAATGGCGGCGCGGCGTTCTCGACCGTGACATCGTTCCCCGATGTCTTCGCCGGCGCGGTAGGCATCTCTCCGAATTTCGCGAACGATCATACCCTGCTCGCCGCGGGCTACCCCGGTTTGTTTAAGTCCACCGACGGTGGGTCCGCTTGGAGTTATCTGGCGACTCCCGCCAGGATTGAGGAATCCCGCTGCGTCACCAGCCCATTGCAGGAGCCGCCCACCATTGTGTACGAAGGCGCTTGGAACCTAGTCACTCAGGCGCTTGCGAGCAGCGACCAATACTACATCACGCCCGAGGATCAGGATACCGCTGTTCTCAGCTTTAACGGCTCAGGCGTGCGCTGGGTCAGTTGGACGGGGCCGGCGCAGGGCACGCCTTCCATTGCGCTCGATGGACTCACGCTCGGCAACGTGTCTCTTACCGCCGCAACGAATCAGTTCCAGCAGGTGGTATGGGAGCAGCACGGCTTGGCCTGTGGCGATCATAGCTTTGTCATCACGGCATCGCCCGAAGTGACGCAGAGCGTGTCGCTCGACGCCTTCGACGTTTGGGTGGATGGCTGCCCGTTCAACAGCAGCAACGGTGCCTCACTCGGCTCGACTTCGATGAATGCGGGCAGCGCTGCAGGCAATGGCAGTGTGCAGTTGACGATACCCGGTTCATGGACGGCTGCCAGCGACGCGCCCTGGATTTCTCTTTCGCCCGCCAGCGCCAGCGGTTCCGGCAATGCCGCGATTCAGTTCACCTATGACGCAAACGCGGGCGCGAGCTCACGAATCGGAAGCATCACTATCGCCGGGTTGACGTTTATCGTTACTCAAGCCGGCATCTAAACGGGCGGCGGGCCGGTCGCCGTCACCGGGCGGGGCCGGTCCGGCACCACGGCGGCTAGCTCCACGGTCGAGTAGTAAGAGGAATCGAAGAATTTCCGATCTATTCGGCTGGTGCCGTAAGAAATCAAGCCCGCGGAGGACAGACAAAACCACCAGCCACCCGTCGCCAGCCGCGCCGCGCAATGCGCGCCCTAAAACACGCGGCGCCGCAACCGCTCCACGGTAAACTTGGCCGTATCCGCCACCGCCATCACCGCCATCACGCCCGCCGGCACCGGATCGCTCACCACCAGATCCGCCGCCTCCGGCACACTCCCCGCCATATTCAGGCTGATCACCGGCAGCCCCTCCTGGCGCACCTCGCGCACGGCCTGCTCGATCTCGCCGCCTACTAGCGGGGAGGGCCCCCATAGGTTTTCGTATTTCCGGGAAAATGCATCACAACGCCGCTGAGCGTAATTAGAATATTGTGGAGAAATTCGCCGGTACCTGTCACCAATTTTTCACTTGACTTCGCGGGCGCCCCCGCCCATACTACAACAAGCAGGAAACTTCCCGAGGAGGGCAGGCATGCGCCAAGCATGGAATCGCCTACATTCTTGCCAGACGGGGGGGGGCTAAACTCACCCCGTGTATGGCTGTCCTTGGTTTAGCAGCCTTTGCAGTTCCCCTAACCGCCCAGATCTGCAATACCACGCCTTCCAGCACCAACCCGCCGTGCGTGCTCACGCAGGGCTACGCTGGGTCGCCGGCATATGGAAGCACCATCGACCCCAGATTCAACGCCCGCCAGAACATTAACCCATGGGAAACCACGTTCACGGTCGCCGGCGTGGGGAGCTTGACCACGGCTGGCACCCTCTTTGAGGTGGATGACCAGTCTTCGGAGTTGCCCTCCGGTGCCACGTCGAACCCGATCATGGCACAGCCACTATACGTGAAGGGCATTTCGATCAGCGGCACGGCTTACAACATGGTGATCGCCGCCACGGTGAACGGCACCCTCTTCGCCTGGGCGGAGGGCGGGACTTTGCTGTGGAGCAGGCAGGGGACCACGGGAACCTTGGGCACGAATGCGCTGTACCACGACGATTGCGGGACAAATAGCACGCCCGTAACACGCCACGACACGCTCCAGTTCGAGGGCGTCCTCTCGACGCCCACCATCGACGCTAGCGAGTCGCAGTACAGCCAGCCGGTGATGTTCGTGACTTCGTATTGTGAGACCAGTTCCGGCGTGCAGCAGTGGTGGATCCACGAAATCGACCTGACGACCGGGCTGGATGCGGTCGCCGCTCACCACATCGGGGGCACCGGGGATTTCAGCTCGATCAACGAGAGCTGGCAGCAGCAGCGCTCGGCACTGCTGGAGATCACCAACTCCTACAACACCACCACGCCGAACCTGATCTATGCGCTATTTGGCACCGGCGTGCAGGAGAACATAGTTTCACAGGATTATACTGGCTGGGTCGTGATGTACACTAGCGCGTCTAGCGGCCTCGTCAAGCAGCACGCGTATTCGGATGAACCCCTCGGGAGCAGCGGATTGAGTGGATGTACGGGTGGAGGGATGACCGCCCCGTCGGGGTCGACGCCATCCCTGTACAATGGCCAGTGCACAACTAATTCCGGTAACACCGGCCTCCCTGGCTGCGACTGCCTCGTCTATGTAGAATGCCCCGTGGCGGGAGACACCTGTAACTACTCGACGGGGTATTGCAGCACGCCGCCGAACACCGCGATAGCATGCAAAGCATCGCCCTATCAGTTCGCGCCCAATTGGGGCGGCCACGGAGGCGGATGCTGGATGTCGGGCAACGGCCCTGCCGCCACGGTCGCGAACGCTATTGGCGGCGATGACTCCGTGCACGTTTTCTTCGGCTGCGGCAACGGCGGCTTCGAAGCGTTCGACGGTAGCACACCGAGCGCGAGCAACGACAACGGCCAGAGCATCATGGACTTCAAGATGACGGCCACCAATTTCAATCAGACCAAGGCCTTCCAGACTTTCACCCCGTACAGCCCAGCTTTCGGGGTCGGCCCGCAGCCGCCCCCAGATAGCGTATGCAACTGCACCTCGGACCTAGGCGGCATAAACGGGACTAACTCGCAACCCGCAGCCGCCCCAGATAGCGTATGCAACTGCACCGGCAATCCCCCCACGGGCTGTCAGCCCTGCACGACGACCCTGCAAACTCTCAACGTGTATGACCATGATATGGCGGTCGGCGGCGTAGCGCTGTTCAACGACCTAGCAGGGAACCCAAGGCTCGTCAGCGCCGACAAGGCCGGTTACGGGTACCTATTTTACCAGGGCCAACTGTGCGGATCGTCTTACAACGACACGGAGTGCGTTGCCTTCGGGGCGGGCGACACCGGAAGCTGGACGTTCGGTGCATCCAGTAGCCTCTGTTCCGGAACGGACCCAGCCGGAGGATGCGACCGCGTAGCCGGCATGGCGGTATTCGATAATCAGGGCAGCAACTCGACACGCTGCGGCAATGGGTCCGGGGCCAGGTGCGTTTACCTGATCGATTACCCGAACAATGAGAGGCTGACCGCCGCGCTGCTCTCCGACAACGCCTACGCGTGGCCGGGAGTCTCGGGCCAAATCCTCACCTGGAGCTCAGGCTCGTCAAACACGCTGGGCCTGCCCTCCTGCACGGGGGCGGGCTGCGCATGCACCTACGACCAGAATTGCCTAGGCGACCAGATCGTCGTGGGCGACACGCTCGCACTCGCCGGATGCACGTGCGTGACGGGCGCCTGTCCGACGGTCACGAGCGTAACCGACGCGTCCGACGGTTCGGCCTCCAGCCTGACGATTAACACCAGCGTCAACACCGCATACGGATCGTCCTGCACTTCCGGGCAGGGCTTCACCCGCACGGGTTGGCTCGTCACGCCGGCGCACGACGTGGATCCTGGGAACGCCAGCGGCATCGGCTTTCCAGGGGGCGCCGTGACGGTAAGCGCGAACTGCACTTCCACTCCGTGCACGAACGCGCTGATCTGGGTGATAACGCCAAGCCACACCGCGGAGGACGGCACCCAGAACCGGGGCTTGGGAATTCTCTGGGCGTACAAGGCGTTGCCCAACGCGGACGACCACTTGGCGGAGGAGTACAGAAGCACGGACACTTGGTGCGCGTCCTCTTACGCCCGACCGACGATTGTAAACGGGAGCGCCTACGTCCCAACGTACGCGGTAAGCTGCCCCAGCGGCAAGAGCGGCTGTGGCCGGGTGCAGACCTTCAGCACGTGCTACGACACCCAAGAGGGCATGTCAGGATCGATCGGCGTCGGCGGCCCGTACCCGTCGGGTCTGTTGCAATACCACTAACCGGGCCTTCGCGGGGTGCGGCCCGGGCCTCGCCCCGCGAGCCTCTTAGGAGACACACCAAAATGAATCCGAACCTTCGTTTAGCTCCCATCATCGTCATGGTCGCCGTGCCAGTTCTGTCGCATGCGGCGTCCAAGCCTGTCTACACGGCTGTGTACTACTCGACCAACAAAACCAGCGAGCTTGCCGGCATCGCCGAGGGAGCGCCTGGCTTCTTCTACGCGATGGCAGGCGCGGGCGAGATCTTCTCCGTGACGGCGAGTGGGCGGGCCACGATCTTGGCGTCGTTCAGCAGCCCGCCATACGAGGTTGGATCGGCGCCCGGTTCTGTGGCAGCGAACGGACTCCTCTATTCGTCAGTGTCACAAATAGGCTCCGGGAATATTTTTTCCGTCGGCGCCGCTGCCGGCACGATGACGATCTACGCCTCCAGCAGCTACGCCGCGACGCCGATTGCGGGCAGCTTGCCGAGCGGCGACCTTTTCGGTATCGCTTACAACTACTCGAACAACTCCAACAACCTAGCGACCGTGGACCCAGGCGGCAACGTCACGCCATTCTACACTTTCCCCTCCACGGACCGGTATCCCGGCGTACCGATCTACGGGAGCGACGGGAACTACTACGGCGTGGCGCAACCCTACACGGTCGGCCAGACGGCGTACTTCTACAAGGTTACCCCGTCCGGCGCGGCAACCACGGTCGCCACACTTCCGTTTCTCATGACCGCGTTCCTCGGCGGCGGTCTCGTGCTGCAGGGCAGCGATGGCAACTTCTACGGGGTCCAATCCACCGGCCTCGGCTGCCCCAGCAACCAGCACGGCGGAGTCTACAAACTGACGCCCTCTGGTGAGTACACGCTGCTCCACCAGTTCGGAACCTGCGGTGACGGCACCGTCAACTCGCTCATCGAGGGCAGCGACGGCAAGCTCTACGGCGCGATCCAGGGCAATAGCGAAATTTTCAGCCTTACCAAGTCCGGCGAATACAAGGCGCTGTTCTCGCCCTCCAACGGCGCGACGCAGGGCCTGTGCCAGTGCAGGCTGATCCAGGGCAGCGACGGCAAGATCTACGGCGCCGCGGAGGGAGGCGGCCCGGGTGGCTTCGGTGTCGTGTTCTCGCTCGACGTGGGCCTTCCCCCGCCAGCGCCCCAAGCGCTGAAGTTCGCGCCCCAATCCGGCCGGCCGGGCACGCGGGTGCGCATCTGGGGCAACAACCTGTTCGGCTCGTCGGTGGAATTCCGCAGCGCCAGCGGGATGAACGTGGTGGCCAGCGGCCCCAGCTACGTTTGGGCGACCGTGCCCGAAGGCGCCGCCAGCGGGCCAATCACCGTCACAACGCCGGGCGGGACAAGCGCCACGCCAGCGAGTTTCACTGTTGAGTAATAGGAGAAAATATGAGCTGGACAACGCCCGATTTCGAAGAAATTTCCGTGAACTGCGAAATTAATTCCTACGCACCGGCTGAAATCTAAGGCGGAATAAGCACACCGCCTACAGGCCCGGCGCCACAGGCCAAAAACGAGCGGGCCCGCGCGCAGGTGCGGCCCGCCCACCACCGCAACTCCACCAGCAATCCGACAAGGAGAATTACCATGGGAACCCTACGCGTTAGCTCTATCTGCGCCGGCGTTCTGGCAACGTCGCTGACCTTATCCGCGCAAACCTATACCTCAATCTATAGCTTCGGAGCCTCCCCCGACGGCGCGAACCCGCATCGCGCTGTTGCCATCACCAGCGGCGGCACCCTATACGGCACTACCGTCTACGGCGGCTCGTCGGGCGATGGCACAATCTACGAGCTAGTCCCCGGCGGCGGCGGGAGCTGGACGGAAAGCGTCATCCATAGCTTCACCGAGACCTCCGGCGATGGCGGCGAGCCCGACGGGGATCTGTACTGGAACGGCACGGCCATATACGGCACCACCTCCATCGGAGGCACATCCAGCGATGGCACGGTGTTCCGCGCGAAGGAGACGTCGGGCGTGTGGTCCGAGACGCCTATCTATACATTCACCGGCGGCAGCGACGGCGCCGGTCCTTTTGCCGGCGTCATTCCAAACGGCGGCGTTCTATACGGCACGACCTTCTATGGCGGCGGGTCCACGTACTGCACGGGCGGATGCGGCACGGCGTATTCGCTCACGGCCCTCCGGCTCGTCGTGGAACGAGGCCGTGCTATACGCCTTCGGCGCGAATGCCAGCGACGGGCAGAACCCGCACGCACCTTTTGGTTTATGCCGGCAATGGCGTCTACTATGGCACAACCTATAACGGGGGCACTTCGGGCGACGGCACCGTTTATGAACTAGTGGATTCGAGCGGCACGTGGACCGAAACCGTGCTGTATAACTTCCCGGGCGGGAGTGACGGCTCGAATCCGCATTCAGGCCTGGTCATCGACGGAAATGGCGTACTCTATGGTACGACGGTCCTGGGAGGCTCGCACGGAAAAGGAGTGGTGTATTCGCTCACTCCCGGTGGCGGAGGCTCCTGGACAGAGGCCGTGCTGCACGCATTCGGCGGGACGAACGACGGCCAGCAGCCGCGCGCGGGCGTGATCTTCGGCAGCACCACCAGCACGCTCTATGGCGCGACGGTCTACGGGGGCAACTCCTCGAACTGCACCAACGGCTGCGGCACGGTCTACGAGCTGGCTTACTCGAGCGGGTCCTGGACCGAAACCATCCTGTATAACTTTACCGGGAGCACGAATAACGACGGAGCGGAGCCTTACTCGGATCTGATCTATAGCGGCGGAACACTATACGGCACCACTTATGTGGGCGGCACTTCGAACAACGGAACTGTTTATACGGTAGTGCCATAAAACGTGCGGGCTGCGGCGGCGCGCACGCGGACAGACCACAAAAAACGATGGTCTGTCCCACGGCTTCAAAACACGCGCCGCCGCAACCGCTCTACCGTGAACTTCGCCGTATCCGCCACGGCCATCACCGCCATCACGCCCGCCTGCACCGGATCGCTCACCACCAGATCCGCCGCCTCCGGCACGCTGCCCGCCATATTCAAGCTGATCACCAGCAGTCCCGCCTGGCGCACCTCGCGCACGGCCTGCTCGATCTCGCCGCCCATCAGCGACCCAGCCAGCACCAGCGCCTTGGCCCTCGGCAGCCGCGCCACCGCGCGCACCGCGTCCGCCAGCGCCTGCTCTCCCACCAGCGGAATGGTATCCACCGAGATGTGCTCGCCGCGGATATTATGCCGGTCCGCCTCCGACACCGCGCCGATGGCCACCTGCCCCACCTGCGCGCCCCCCCCCATGATGATGATGCGCTTGCCGTAGATCTTCTGCAGCGTCTCCACCACTTCCACTTTGCGCACGATGGCCAGCGCGCGCAGATCCGCCGCCAGCTCCCCCGCCGCGCCCGGCAGCGCAATTTCAAAATAGATACGCGCCTCGGCGGGCGCCTGTTCGATGATCTCCACCGACGTGATATCCCCGCGATGCCGCGCAATCACGCCCGTCAATTCGTGCAGCACTCCTAAACCTGCATCGGCATGGATCATCAAGCCGAGATTCTCATTCGTCATAGTGGCGTATGAGTCATCTTATCGCGCCGGCGGCACGTTCTGTTCCAGGATAAACCTCGTTTTTGCAGGGAGCAAAACTGTTAAGCGCTTCTTCGTGATGTTCGCGCCACAACCCGCCGCGCTGGTTTTATCGGCGTTCATCGGCGTTCATCGGCGGCCAATATATGCGTTGGTTTTCGTCCTCGGCCCGAAGAAACAACTGAATGGCCGCCGATGAACGCCGATGAACGCCGATAGGAAACTGCCCGGAACCGCTCCCTTACGATCGCGGCTCTGAATCGACGGGTTCCCGCGAACGCCTAACCCCACCCCACAGCAAATGAATGCGCAACACCCGCTCACGATCCCGCTCCTCTTCCAAACTCCGCGTGCGCGCGCGCAGCAGATCGCTCAACGCCACCATGCCCATCAGCTTGCGTTCCCGATCGTTATTCACCACCGGAAACCGCGTCAGCCCGGTGTCCGACATGCGATACACGACGGCCCGCAGCGGCTCATCCGCATACGCCACCACGGGATCCCGCCGCGCCGGTTCCGCGCCACCCTTCACGAATTGTTCCAGGTCCGCGCGCGTCACCACCCCCACCACGCGCCGCTCGTCATCCACCAGCGGATACAGATGCTGCCCCTCGCGCACCGTGTGATCCGAATGCAGCGCCTGCGCCAGTTCGCGCTCCTTCAGCGCCGCGGGAATCGCCGCTACGTTGGTGCGCATCACTTCCCGCACAAACAGAATCTCCAGCGGATCCACGGCGTATTCGCGGCTTAAATGATAACCGCGCCGCGCGACCTTTTCGGTCAATATGGAGCGGCGCAGCGTCAGCACCGTGAACGCGTGCGCGATGGTCACCGCCAGCAGCAGCGGCAGCAGCATGTTCACGTCATGCGTCAACTCCAGCGCGAAGATCACGCCCGTAAATGGCGACCGCATGGTGCCGCCCAGGATCGCGCCCATGCTCACCAGCGGCCAGAATCCCGCGCCTTCGTGCGGCAGAAACATGGCCTCGATGCCGCCCAGCGCGCCGCCCATCATCAACAGCGGCGCCAGCACGCCGCCGGATGTCCCCGACCCCAACGAAATCGCCCAGATCGCGGACTTTACCAGAAGAATCCCGACAATTATTTTGCCGGGCACGTCGCCCTGCAAGAGCGCGGCGATGGTGTCGTAGCCCACGCCCAGCGCTTGCGGAAAGATCAGTCCGCCCAGTCCGATCGCCAGACCGCCCAGCGCCGGCCACCACATCCAGTGAATGGGCAGCAGACGGAACGCGTCCTCCGCCGCGTAGACCGCCAGCGTCAGCAGCGCCGAAAGCCCGCCGGCAGCGAGCCCCACCAGCAGACATGCCAGCAATCCCGACGGGCCGATGAACACCGGATGCGCCGGCACCGGAAACAACGGACCGATTCCGATGAGATAGCGCCGCGCGGCGGCCGCCGTCACACTCGCCAGCGCTACCGGAACCAGGCTGCGCGGTTTCCACTCGAACAGCAATAGCTCCACCGCCAGCAGCACAGACGCCACCGGCGCGGCAAACGTCGCCGCCATGCCGCCCGCCGCTCCCGCCACCAGCAGCGTCTTGCGCTCGTTGCTGGTGAGGTTGAACAGTTGCGCGATCATCGAGCCGAACGCGCCGCCCGTCATGATGATGGGACCTTCGGCGCCAAACGGTCCACCGGTACCGATCGACAGCGCGGAAGAAATCGGCTTCAGCAGCGCCACTTTCGGCTCGATGCGGCTGCCGCCGATCAGGATGGATTCGATAGCTTCCGGAATGCCGTGGCCGCGGATGCGCTCCGAACCATAGCGCGCCATCACGCCGATGATGAGCGCGCCCCCCACCGGCACTAGAACTTCCCACCAGCCCAAGTGGTTCCCGGCAGGCGAGACCAGCGCGCTGCTCCAGCGGCCGAAGAAGCAAAGGTTCGTGAACAGGCCGATCAGTCTCAACAGGCCCAGCGCTACGAAGGCGCTGACCAAGCCGATCGCGACAGCCATGGCGGAGATGGTGATCATCCGCGGCGTGGACGTGAAATCGCCTAGCTTATTTTGCATGTCTCCCTATGGGCGCGCCAGAATTGTTTGGAGAGCCTTCACCAGCGCGCTGCCCGCACCGCCGAGTTCCGCGCGATGCTCCAGCGAGAGCTTGCGCAGCACGGCTTGGCCTTGGGCGGTCAGGCGCACGCGCACTTGCCGGCGGTCGGGCGCGGCGTGGCTGCGCCGCACAAATCCGTTGGCTGCCAGCCGGTCGATCAATCCCACCACGCTGTGATGCCGCAACTGCAAGCGCTCCGCCAGATCGCCGACCGTGGGCGCGCCTTCGTGCGCCTTCACGGCCAAAAGCAGTTGATGTTGCACCGGTTCCAGGCCGGCCCGCCGCGCCGCCTGCTCGCTGAATCGCAGGAAGCGGCGGATCTGAAAACGGAATTCGGCCAATGCCCGGTAATCGGCCGCGCTCAATGCTGCCGCGATGGGGTCCCCTCCTATAAATATCGTATCACGATATATTGCGTGGGGCAGACCATCGTTTTTTGTGGTCTGCCTGTCTGCCCCACTTCACACCGCCTTCAGCTAGGATGAGAAACTATGCCCGCCGTCCGCTTATTCCAGGCCGTCCGCCCGCTGCACAGACCCGGCATCGCCAAGGATGCCTTAGCCGGCGTCACGTTGGCCGCCATGAACATCCCGCAGGCGCTGGGCTACACCCGCATTGCCGGCACAACCGTGGTCTCGGGACTCTACACCCTGCTGTTGCCGGTGATCGCCTTCGCGGCCTTCGGATCTTCCCGCTACCTGGTGGTGGCCGCGGATTCCGCTACCGCCGCGATCCTGGCGGGCGGCCTGGCTGGCATGGCGCCCGTCGGGACCGCACGATACGTGGCCCTCGCTGGCTTAGTCGCCTTGATCACCGGGGTCTTCCTGATCGTCGCGCGCTTGCTCAAGCTGGGCTTCCTGGCCGATTTTCTCTCCCAAACGGTCCTGGTCGGCTTTCTCACCGGCGTTGGATTTCAAGTCTCCATCGCCGTGCTTCCAGGCATGCTAGGCCTGGAAGTCCATAGTCACAACTCGGCGGCCCAGTTGATTCAAGTGGCGCGCAGCCTGGCCCAGGTGCATCTCCCCGTGCTGGAGATCTCCGCTGCCGCGGTCGCCGGCATCCTCGTCTGCCGGCTATTTGCACCCATGCTGCCCGGGCCGCTGATCGCGGTAGCCGCAGCCATGGCAGCCAGCGCGCACTACGATTTCGCGGGCCATGGCATTCGGGTCGTCGGTGCGGTGCCCGGCGGATTGCCTTCACTGGGCTTGCCGGACGTGAGTTGGAAAGACGCAGTGGCGCTGGTTGCGGTGTCCGCATCCTGCCTGGTGATGATCGTGGCCCAAAGCGCGGCCACCGCGCGCGCCTACGCGGTGCGTCACCACCAGTCACTCGACGAAAACTCCGACTTGACCGGATTAGCCGCGGCCAACCTAGCCGCAGCCTTGAGCGGAGCTTTTGTCGTCGATGGCAGTCCCACGCAAACAGCCATGGTGGAACGTTCCGGCGGCCAGAGCCAGTTAGCGCAGCTCTCCACCGCGGCGGTCGTGGCGCTGGTGCTTCTGTTTCTCACCGGCCCGCTCAAATTCCTGCCGCAATGCGTGCTCGGCGCGGTCGTATTCACCATCGCCATCGGCCTGATCGACGTACGCGGCTTGCGGGCCATCCGCCGCGAAAGTCCCGGCGAATATGCGCTGGCGGCCTTCACCGCCGCCACCGTGGTGTTGATAGGTGTCGAAGAGGGAATTGTGCTGGCCATGACGCTGTCTTTGCTGCGCATCGTGCGCCACAGCTATCGCCCCCACACTGCCGTGATGAAGAAGGATGAAAGGGGCGACTGGCACGCCGAGCGCGCGTGCCCCGGCGAAGTGACCGAGCCCGGCATCATCGTCTATCGTTTTGGCGCGCCACTCTTCTACGCGAACGCCAATTACTTTACCAAAGAGGTCCGCAGCCTGGTGCGTAGCGCGCCTGAGCCGGTGCGCTGGGTGTTGGTGGATGGCGGCCCGATCACCAATCTCGATTACACGGCCGCGCGTACCGTGCGTCAGCTTCTAGAGGATCTGTCTCGCCGCAGCGTGCAACTGGCCTTCGCGCACGCAGGACCAGAGTTGCGCCAGGATCTGGACCGGCACCATCTCACCGAAGCGATCGGCAAGACGCACATCTACGATACCTTTCGCGAGGCGCTGGCCGCCATTCACTCCAGCCCCTAGGTCCCAGCCCCTAGTCCCGCCGCACAAAGCGCGGCTAAGGCTTTTCCAGCCGCCCTTCGAACAGAATCACGCCACTGCCCGTATCGCGTATGAAGAACACAAACGGATGGTCCGCGCGGAAGACAACTTGATCCATCCGCCGCATCGCTAGCGGCCGCACCGTGATGCCTGTCGCGGCCGCCGCTTCAGTACCCTCTTCGGACACATCTACGTAGGCTTTGTGCACCACGTCGCCCACCGCCAAATCATGCCGCCCATCGATGCCCGATAAATCCGCGGTCCGGCTGAACGCTTCCGCCATTCCCATGCGCGACAGCATTTCCCGCAGCGAGAAGCCCGCTTCCGCGCGGAATTTCGGAATGGCCGTCTCTACCTTGCAGGTCCGCAGGCCGCCAAACCACGCCGCCAGCGATTCGCCGCTGATGGATCGCTCCAACTCCGGAAGACCATCGTTGGATTTCGGCAGCACAATGTCGAATGCCAGCGGCGTGCCTTGATAGTTCATCTCCAGAATCTGCGCGGACGGCGTTTCGCCATAGCGGAAGTCGGACTTCTGATGCATGAATTTCGCGTCCGCCGTGGCGCTTCCGCCCAGATGGAACGGCTCGGCGTGCGTGTCATCCGGCTTGAATGGCGATTCCCACGTGCCGTAAAAGTAGATCGCGCTGGTCAGGACCAGCTTAATGTTGTAGTCGATCGATCCGGGCGCGAACAAATCCTGAATCTTATCGTTGGTATGCTGCGCGGTCCAGGCATTGATCGCCCGGCGGGCCTCATCGGCATGCTCGCGGAAATCGAGCGGAGTCAGCGGAGCGCGATAAACCGTGCGCATAGTCTGCTCGAATGCCGCTTCGATCGGAAAGCCCGTTTGCAGCCAGAGCCCGTTGGCGATGGCCAGTTTATTACTGCCGGAGTTAGCCTGCTTCGCCAGTTGTTCGGCCAGCGATGCCACGGCCGCATCGTAGCCGGCGCCAGGATTTTGGTCGATCGCGGCGGCGATGCCCGCGGCGGTCTGCCCGCGCGCGCCGCTGAGTAGCATGGAGAGCGCCGTCGAGATGCTGAAGGGGGAGAGAATCAGGTTGCCCTGGCGCGGCGCCAGTTGTTTGTAGGCAGCGGCGGCAAACCGGTGCATCCCCGGAGTTACGTCCGTCGCGGCGAATAGTGCGCCCGCTAACAGAAGCGGGATGGTCAGGCAAACGGGGTGTGTCATAAAATTCCCTACCTTTATGATCCCGCAAAGAGGCGCTCTCACGATTCGTGTGCGTCGCGCGGGGCTCTAAGCGTTCCGGCGAAACCGCTCCCTGACGGTCGCGGCTCGGCTACACCTTAAGGTTACAGAGCCGCGGTGTTACAGAGCCGCGACCGTGAGGGAGCGGTCTTCCCGCGGTGTACACTGGTGAGTTGACTCACTTCGCCTGCCTGGCGGCGTGCCTCCTGGGCCTGCCGCTAATATCGCCCGCGCAGCAGATCGCCATGGCGGAGTACGCCGTGCCCACCGCATCCAGCGGTCCGAATTGGGTCGCGCCGGGACCCGATGGCGCGCTCTGGTTCACCGAGTTCAACGGCGACAAAATCGGCCGCATCACCACCGCCGGTGCGCTCACCGAGTATCCCATCCCTACGCTGAATAGCTTGCCCGATGGCATCACCAGCGGACCCGACGGTGCGCTCTGGTTCACCGAATACTCCGGCAACAAGATCGGCCGCATCACCACCGCCGGCGCATTCTCCCAATATCGTGTCCCCACCGCGAACGGCAATCCGGTCGAAATCACGCCGGGTCCGGATGGCGCGCTGTGGTTCACCGAATACACAGGCGACAAAATCGGACGAATTTCGACGGCCGGCGCGATTACCGAATTCGACGTTCCCACCCCCGATGCCGCGCCGCACGGCATCACCACCGGACCGGACGGCGCGCTGTGGTTCACCGAGCACTTCGCCGGTAAGATCGGGCGCATCACCACCGCCGGGGCGATTACAGAATTTACCGTGCCGACGCCTGGCAGTTATCCCGCGGCGATCGTCACCGGATCGGATGGCGCGCTTTGGTTTGTCGAGCATTACACCAACAAAATCGGACGCATCACCACCGCCGGCGCCATCACCGAATACCCGGTGCCCACGCCCAATAGCTATCCCGTCGGCATGACCGCGGGACCCGACGGCGCGCTGTGGTTCACCGAATACAACGGCGGCAAGATCGGGCGCATCACCACCGCCGGCGCGATTACGGAATACCTCGTGCCGACGGCCAATAGCGATCCGCTGGGCATCGCCACCGGGCCTGACGGCGAACTGTGGTTCGGCGAATACAACGCCAATAAGATCGGCGAAGCGGTTTTCGTGACTGCGACGCTGAGCGTCACACCCGCCGGCGGCGCTTACCAGACACAACTCGCTTTCACGGGCAGCGGCTATGCGCCCAATGAAAAGGTAAAGATCTACTCGAGCGGTGTCGGCTCGGCAGTGCTGGCAGGTGCGGCTGCGAATTCGAACGGGGCGTTCACGGCTTCCGCCAAGGCGCCCGCGTCGCCGTATGGCCCGCGCATCTTTCTGGGCGCCGGGCAGGGAAGTGGCCTGCTCGGCGCAGCCGGTTTCTCGGTCACCGCGCGGCTGATCGTGAAGCCTGCTTCCGGAGAGGTGGGAAGCACCGCCACTGCCGAAGGCTTCGGTTTCGGCGCGGGTGAGACGGTGGACGTCTACTGGAGCAATCCAAACACGCTCTTAGGCACAGCTACGGCCGATACGCAAGGCAGCTTCCGGGGCGGCGCGGCCCTCACTTTCACTATTCCGGACGGAGCGCCCCGGGGCCGGAACCAGGTTTACGGGGTGGGCCAAACCACCGGCGCCATGGTTTCGGTTTCCTTCACAGTGAAGTAGCTTTTTCTTTTTTCAATTAACTAAAGACAGTACCAAGCGGGTACCAATTCATAGTGCTTATCCGTACAGATTCGGTTACAATCTAAGCATGCGTGTGTTATCCGCTTTCCTTCTCTTTGTTATGGGTGGCTTCCCGATGTCCCCCGTGGAGTCGCATCTGGATCGGCAATTGAAAACCTGGCAAAAGCGTCTGGGTATGGACGATTGGCGTTTGAATATCCGGCTGGTCCGCCAAAGCAACCTCGAAAAGAACACCTGGGGCAACGCCGAGTGGGACCCGAACCTCAAGACGGGCACCATCAGCGTGCTCGATCCGGTGGATTATAACCTGCACGGCGCCGACCTCCGGCTGGATATGGAATGCACCATCGTGCATGAACTGGTGCATATCCAGGTAGCGCCGTTCGATGCGCCCAACGAAAATATGCGCGAAGACGTGGTCAACCGCATCATGACCGCGTTGATGAACCGGCCCTGCCCGAATTGACGCCCCGCGCGGTGGCTACTCCCGAACCACTACCGGCAGATCTGCGTCCAGCGTTCCGCTCAACGGTTCGGTGACATTGCCCAGCGGCGGCTCGGCCGTCGGTTCCCATGTGTCGGCCTCGGCCAGCGCCACGCCCAGCGGAGACTCAGCTTGGCCCCGCAGCCAGTCCACAACGAACGCCGTGTCCTCGCGCAGTGTGACCGCGCACTCGAGCGCCGAATCCCACCGCTTGCGGCCCGCCTCGTCTTCCACATGCGCGGCCATCGCTCTCACCCGCGCCAATCGTTCTCGTACCGTACGATCCATAAAAGAACCTCCACGTATTTCAGACCTTATTATACTTAAGTGTCCGTCGGGCGCAAGGGGTTGCAAATTTTGAGCCAGGGAAACCGCTCCCTCACGGTCGCGGCTCTGTAAGGGGCCTTACCGAGCCGCGCCGTTACAGAGCCGCGCCGTTACTGAGCCGCGACCGTCAGGGAGCGGTCCCTCGCAATTCTGTACGATAATGTGTCTTCACCCATGTGCCGCAGCATCAAAGTCCTCAGACGCCCGGACGAGTCGGCCACCGATCCGGAGATCTCCGCGGCGGCCCTACAATTCGTGCGCAAAGTTAGTGGATTCCGCAAGCCGTCCCGGGCGAATCAGGAAGCCTTCGACGCCGCCGTGCGTGAGGTGGCCGCCGCCACGGAGCGTCTGCTCGGCACGGTGTCCTCAAAGAAACCCTGACGGCGGCCTGTGGGGCAGGCACGTTGCCTGCGCGGGCCTCGTAGGCCCGCTCTTCACCGAGCGAAGCTCGCTGGGACAGGCCAGGAGGCCTGTCCTACCTACTTAACGAAAGTAAGCGCCGTGCCGCTAAAGTTGTTGCCCATTCCAGCCGATTGATAAGCTGGAGATGCTATGGGCGACCGCTCCTCAAGCCCGATCATTTGGATTGCCGTGGCAATCGTCGTAATCATATGGCTTGGCCACAACGAAGTCGGTCGGCAAGCGCCGGACTTCGCGCTGCAGGGAGCCTACGGCGGCGAATATCGTTTGGATTCCTTCCACGGCAAGCCCGTGCTGCTGGTGTTTTGGACCAGCAGTTGCGGAATCTGCCGCCACGAACTGCCGATCCTCGATACCCTTTATGGCGAGGCGGAGCAGCACGGCGTGGAAATCGCCTGCGTGAATATCGGAGACGTGGATGGCGCGCGTAAAGTGATGCGGCCGCTCCATATGCTCAACCTGGTGGATGCGGATGGCCGCGCGGCACGCAGCTACGGCGTGAGCGGCGTTCCCAAGCTGGTTTTGATCGGCGCGGATGGCAAGATCAAGCGCAGCGCGTCCGGCGGAGAGAGCGAATCCTCCCTGCGCGAGTGGCTGCGCTAAGCGTCACTCATAGCGTAGCGCCACCATGGGATCGACGCGCGTAGCGCGCCGCGCGGGAATCAAGCAAGCGCCCAACGCAACCGCCCCCAGCAGCCCCGCAACCAGAACGAATGTCGCCGGATCGGACGGTTTTACTTCGAACAGCAGACTGGTGAGCAATCGGGATGCAGCCAGTGCTCCGGCCACGCCAATCAGTAGTCCCGCCAAAATCGGGCGCAAGGCGCGAACCATCGTCAGGCTGAGAATGTCCCGCCGTTGCGCACCCAGCGCCAGCCGCAGCCCGATTTCGGGCGTGCGTTGCGCCACCGCGTATGCGATTACGCCGTATACGCCGACCACCGCCAGAGCCAGCGCGACCCCCGCGAACAACAGGAGCAGCACGGCCTGAAAACGGCGTTGCGCGACGGAAGCCGATACGACTTCCTCCAGCGTCTCGACGCGCGTGAGCGGTTGGTCTTTATCAACGGCCCACACGGCGCGCTGCACATCACGCACGATCGCGAGCGGCGCGCCAGCCGTGCGGATAGCGAAATCCGCCAGCGGAACCCGATAGAGGCCGGTCTGGGCGGCGGGGAAGTAGACCTGCGGATTCACTTTCTCGGTCTGGCTCTGCAAATGCACCTCGCCCACCACGCCCACGATGGTTTCCCAATCGTGCGACCCTTCGCGGCGGATGCGATGCCCGATGGCATCGCCGTTAGGGTACAGCTTGCGCGCCAGCACCTGGTTGATGATGGCCACCGGCAGCGCTCCATCCTTATCGGCGGGCGTGAAACCGCGGCCCTTCAAAATCGGAATTCCAAGCGTCTCGAAATAGCGCGGACTGACCGGCTCGAAATCGGCGCCGCGCAGCCGGTAGCTCGACTTAGAGCCAGGCCCCTCGGGGGTTTCGTAAACACTTCCCCAGCCGCCGCGCATGGGGCCGCAGAACGTGAAGCCGGCGGATTGCACGCCGGGCAAGCCTTCCACGCGCTGTTCAAGCTCCTGAAAGAACGCGAGCCGCCGCGCGCCATCCGGATAATGCAAATCCGGCAGATCGGTGCGCGCCATCAGCACCCGGTCGGGTTGAAAGCCGAGATCCACGTGCGTCACGCGCACGAAGCTCTTCCACAGCAGCGCGCCGCCCGCCAGCAACATCAATGCCAGCGCCACTTCGGCGGCCATCAACGCGCTGCGCCAGCGTTCGACCGCCGAAGCGCCCGTGGAGCGCTCGCCCGATTTCAACGCCACGTTCGGCCGGATGCCGGATGCCTGCCAGGCGGGCAGCATCCCGAACAGAAACACGGTGAGCGCGCCGAGCAGTCCGGTGAAGCCCAGCACGCGCCAACTCAATACGGCGGTATTGAGGCGCGGAATGTTTTTGGGCGCGAAGGCCACCAGCAAGTCGCGCGTCCAGACGCCCAGCAGCAGGCCCAGTCCGCAGCCCAGCACGGCCAGCAGCGCGCTCTCGACCAGTAGCTCCCGCACGATGCGCCTGCGATTCGCGCCTATAGCCAGCCGGATGGCGATTTCGCGTCCGCGCCCGGCGGATCGCGCCAATAGCAGATTCGCGACGTTGGCGCATGCGATCAACAGCACCAGCGCGACCGCGCCCAGCAGCACCAGCATGGCGGTACGTACGCGCCGCGCCATCTCCGCGCCCAGCGGTGCCACTCCCACGGTGAGGCCGCGGTTGGTGCCCGGATAGGCTTTCGCCAGGCGCGCCGCGATGGTGCGCATCTCGCTTTGGGCCTGCTCGATCGGCACTCCGGGCTTGAGGCGCGCCATGGCGTGATCGTAATGATCGCCGCGGTCGATGCCCGGTGGCCAGCAATCCGGCACGATGAACATCGCCGGCTGGCGCTCAGTGAAGTCCTCGGGCGGCCGGAAGCCGGCGGGCATCACGCCCACGATTTCGTACGCCTCGGCATCGAGCGTGATGGAGCGGCCGATCACGTTGCGGTCGCCGCCCAGGCGCTGTTGCCACAGTTCGTGGGTGATGATGACCACGCGCCGTACGCCGTAGCGGTCTTCTTCGGGCAGAAAACCGCGGCCGATGGCCGGCTGCACGCCCAGGATGTCCAGGAAGTTATAGCCCGCCTGAATGCCGGAGATGTGCTCAGGCGTGCCCGCGCCGGTCAGGTTCATGCCGGGTGTGCCCACGTGCGCGATGCCCGTGAACGCGTGATTCCGGTTGTAATCCGCCATGTTGGCGGGCGATACGCCGCCGCGGTCGTCCGGATCGTTGGCCTGGTGCTCGAAGAACGCCACCAGCCGCTCGGGATGCGGATACGGCAGCGGGCGCAGCAGCACGGCGTCGATCACGCTGAAGATGGCGCTGTTCACGCCGATTCCCAGCGCCAGCGTGACGATGGCGATCAACGTAAAGCCCGGCGTGCGGGCCAGCAGCCGCGCGGCGTATTGCAGTTGCTGCATGGATCCCTCCTACTCCGCCACTTTAGCGGTCACCACCAGGATGAGAGCCTGATCGGGACCCATGTTCGACTTGCCCACCACCACTCGCTGTCCTTCCCGCACCGTGATCTCGGTATGGATGGCGGCCACACGGTCGTCCGGCAGATGCAAACTCAGTTCGAGATTGTCCAGGCGGATTAGACGTCCGTTCGCGTCATCGGTCACGGATGTGGGGTTGACGCCGAAGCTATACGGCCGCTCCCCTCCTCTGGAGTAATTGGGTAGCACGACGATTCCGTTGGTGCTGGCCCGGTTGCCGGGCTGGGTGCGCAGCAGGATCGAATCGAGCAGAAGGAAGCTCTTGTAGGGGAAAATTTTCTTCATCTGGCCGGCGACCGGCTGCAGCTCAGCGGGCAGTTCGGTGGCCGAAGCCTGTTCCGAAGCTACGATCATATACACGACCAGATCGATATCCTTGGGCGCCGCCGTGGGCACATCCAGCCGCTTGATGGCGTCCTCGATTGCCGACATGGCTTCCGCGGGCGCGCTGACGGCCACGACGTGCAGGTTCCGGTCGGACCGGATGCCATAACCAAAGACGCTCAGTACACTAGCGACGTGATCCGCATCGGCATATTTCAGCATAAAGACCCGCTGTTGACGCGGCAGCTCTGGCGGCGCGGGCGGAGGCGCAGCAGTTTGTGCGGCGAGCGCGCCTGCCAGGGCCAATCCTAATAACATCTGTTTCACGAATTGCATGTTTCAATCTCCTTGAGGTTTCTGATCTACCAGCCAATAAATAACGATGTTCGGGTCGTCGGTTACAAATTGCACCAGCAGCGGCGGACCGGTTTGCTCGAGTGGCGCTGCGCGGTGGTATCGCGGGTGAATTAGGCGATGCCGGACCGGCACGATGTTCGCCGGCTGCTGCGGAGCCGGCGCGACCGGCGCAACATGCGCGGGCGTCACGCGGGCCAGCGGCGCATGTTTCGTCGCGTGCCTGGGCCACAACAGAACCGCCGCCAACAGCAGTGCCGCGGCGAACGCCAACAGCGGGACTAAAACCCGCCGCCGCCCATCGCCCGCTCTCCCGACTTCTGCCAGCACACGATGATGCACGCGCGCCACCATTGTGTCAGCCAGGGCGTCTTCAAGCGGATCGTCGCGCAGTTCGCCGAGCAGCGCCTGTTCAGCGCGCAGATCGTCCGCCAGCGTCCGGCACGCCGCGCATTCCCTCAAGTGCGACTCGACGCGCGCCCTCCGCCCGGCCGGCAAATCGCCTCCGGCAAACAGCGCGACCTCGTTTTCAAATTTCGGACAGCTCATAATGGCCTCCTCATCAGGCGGCTCGTAAAATCGCGGAGCTTCAAACGCGCCGTAGAAATTTGCGAGCGCACCGTTTGCTCCGATGAACCCAGGATCCCGGCCACTTCCCGTGTGGATAGCCCTTCCACATCCCGCAACACCAGCGCGGCGCGCTCCTTCTGGCCCAGACAACCGAGCCCGCGCCGGATCAACTCCCGCTGCTGGGCGCGCGCGGCATCGTGTAGCGCATCCTGCTGCGGCGCGGACGGTTCAGGCAGTTCGTCGAGCGCCACCGAGCGGCGCCGCGCGCGGGCGATGTCGCGGCACACATTCACGGTCACGCGATACAGCCACGCCTCGTAGCCGCGCTCATCCAGATCGCCGAAGTGCTTGTACAGCCGCAGAAAGACTTCCTGCGCGGCATCCTGGGCGTCCTGCGGATGATTCAACAGACGCAACGCTACCCGCAGCACGCGGCGTTCGCACTGCGTCATGATCCGTTCGAAGGTTTCCAGTTCGCCGGACTTTTCCCGCGAGTAAGCGGTCATCGGCAGCGCGATTCCTTCCGTCTCCATTTCTAATAGTTATTACTGTGCGGGGCGGGGAAACGTTGAGGCTATTTTGCGAACGCGCCTGCCAGGCGGTCGAGCGCGGCGGCCAGAGTGCCTTCGCCGCGCAAGTAAGGCAGCCAGTATTGGTCGAGCTGCGCATGCCCCGGCAAGCCGCGCGCCCAGAGCGCATCGGCATAGGGATGGTGGCCGGGGACCACGCGCGCCGTGGCGTATCCGGCGGTGTAGAAAATCAGCGAGTGGAACAGGTCGCGGGGAACGCTCGCGTGGAGACGCGCGGCGGCTTCGTTCAGCCGCGGGATCATGGCGTCGTCCCACTGGTGCATGGCTTCGTGGAAGATGGTTTCGAGACCCTCGCTGCCGGCCATATCTTCGGCCGTGCTGGCCATCACGATAAGACGTCCGGAGGTGGAGTATGCGCCCGCCCAATTCGCGTATGCGCACATCTGCACGGTCAGCCCTTCGGGCGGCCAGGATTGCTGATACGCCTTGGTGATGATGTCCGAAATGGGCTGCCCATAGCGCGCCAGCAGCACCTGCAATTCGTCGATGCGCGCGCGGCTGGAGCGCGAATGGCGTTCCCACCAGACCTTGCGGTAGACCGGCGCGGCGGCCTCCAAGACCGTCCGCATGTCCTCCGGTATGTGTACGGCGGTGAGTCGAGAGGCGTCTCCGGCGGCCGCCAGGGCGTTCGTCATTTCGATGAGCTTGTCGTCGAAGACGGCGTCCATGGGCGAGACGTTTTTCTGGTACCAGGCGACCGCACGTTCCCAGGCATCTCGTTCCTGGCTGCTGAGCGACGCGAAACCCTCGGTATCTTCCGGCGCGTGGGCGACCGCGGCGCGGTGGCTATCGCGCGTATCGTTTCGCGCGCGGCCGAGCACATAGAGGAAATGATGGAGGTTCATCCACAGCGTGTTGCGGAAGGTGAACAGCGGCTTACCGGCGGAGGTCTGGGGCGCCCCGGACAATGGCTGGGCGGTTCCCGATACGGCGGCCAAAAACAGGATCGCCACGCTCGGCAGCGGATGTTTCATTCAAACAATAAGACGCTTGGGCCGGTCTTCCGTTTAGTTCCGCTTAAGCGTCGGCCGGCCGCCGTCTTCGCCGCCGTCGCCATCTTCCGCGGGATGCGTTTGATCCGCCTTTGCGGTCTGTTCCACCTTGGCGGCATTGCGCGTGCGCAGCACGGGACCGCCGGGGGCGCCATGCAATTTGAGGCTATTGTCGAGCATGAGCAGCCGCGCACGCACATCGTGAAACTCCGAAGTATCCACCAGATACCGCGGCTCGGGCTTCAGATCCCGCTGAATGGTCTTCTGCGCCGCGCGGATGCGGTCGCCGGTCATGGGATGCGAGGCGAAGAGCCTGGATACCGCGCCCGGCTTCTTCTTCTCCAGCGTCTCGATACGCTCGAAGAAGTTGACGAACTCGGTGGGATCATAGCCCGACTTATACATATATTGCAGGCCGAGTAGATCGGCCTCGCTCTCCATATTACGGGAGAACTTCATGAATCCGATGGGAACGGCTAGTTGCATGGCCTGGCGCACGGCGTAACCGGCCCAGCCACCGGCGAAAATCAGGGGAAGCGTGCCATAGTTGATGAGTTTCCCGCGGGTAGCCTGGCGCGTGGCATGCCGCGCGGCGACATGCGCGATCTCGTGCGCCAGTACGCCGGCCAATTCAGCCTCGTTGTTGGCCCGCACGATGAGACCGGTGTTGATGAACATGAAGCCGCCGGGCAGCGCGAAGGCGTTGACTTCGTCGGAATCCAGGATCTTGACAGTGAAAGGCACCTTGGCGTCGGAGTTGTTGGCCACGGTAGTGACAAGGCGGTTCACATACTCCAAAACTGTGGAATCTTCCACCATTTTCGTCTGGCGTTCGGTTTCCTGAGCCATCTGTTTGCCCAGCGCCATTTCACGCTCGACCGAATAGAGATTGACGCCTTTACCGACGCCGCGATTGCCGATCTGATCGGGATCGTGCTCGGCGTCTTTACTCGCCGCTTTACTCGCGGGCATGGCGCAGGGTACGGTCAACAGCAGTGACACTGACAGGACTCTCGTGATGCGAAGGTAGCGCTCCATTTTCCCCTCCTAAGAACGCGGATTAGAGGAATTATACTCTAAGTGGGGAAGAAGCGCTATTTATAGATATTCCGAACTTATATATATAGTTACTCGCGCTTGGTTGTAAGCGGGAGGCAGAGACGGCGTGTCTCGCCTGGCAATGGCGTGAATCCATGGTGTTCGTAAAAACGCCGTGCGGCTTGGTCCTTGGCGTCCACCACAATAGCAAACACACCCAACTCCGCCCGCGCCACGCGGAGGAAGGCGTCCCCCAGGAGTACACCTCCCAGACCCTTGCCTTGGTAGCGATGGTCCACGGCCAGCCGGCCCAGGAGCGCCGCGGGAACCACCGGATAGCGCGGCAGTTTCTTAGCGATCGCCGGCGACAGATCGTTCAGGACAATGGCGGTGGCGGAAAGCGTGTAGTAGCCCGCGATAGCATTCGTCTGGAGGCTGACGGCGACGAAACACGTCGCGACGCGCCGCTTGATATCTTGCGAAGCCTGTTCCCGGAAATACCGGTCAAGGGCCGCGGAACCGCCGAGAAACTGCGACCGGTCGTGAGCCGCCGATAGCTGCTCGATGCGAAACGATGCTGGCGTCTTCACTTCGCGATCAACTGGCGGTGACGCTTAAGCGCTTTTGTGAGTGCCGGGGCCGGAGGAGGCGGGTTCAACAGGAGCATCGCGAACTTTTCCTGCGCTTCCCGCGAAAGCCGGATGACCTGCACATCGGCGATGGTCTTTTGCGCGGCCTCCTGGGCGGCGCTCACCACGAAATCGCTCACGGAACGGCCCTGGATCTCGGCCGCGCGCCGGACAACGGCCATAGCGCTGCGCGTGATACGCGCCTCGAGACGAGCCGTTCTGTTTTGGGCGCGTTGCATCGGTACTCCCTAAATAAATAATGTACGCCAAAATGCCGTACATGTCAATTGCGTGACGGAACGCGCCGAGCGCGGCAGGCGGGCTGAGAGCCCGCCGCAGGCAAAGTGCCTGCCCCACTATTTAATGTTGCGGACTTCGACCAAGGCGCCCTCGCTTACGGCATCGGAGGGATTCGCCACCACCACCTCGCCGGCGGAGAGGCCGGAGACGACTTCAATCTCCGAGCCTAAGTCCTGGCCGATGCGGATCTGGCGCAGGTGAATGCGATGGTCGGGCGCGACTACGGCCACGCGCGGGCCTTGCTTGCCTAAGATCAGTACGTCGCTGGGGACGCGCACGGCGGCTTCCGCGCGGCCCGTCGAAAAGCGCACTTGCGCGTACATACCCGGCAGCAGCACGCCGCTGGGATTGGGCACTTCGAGCACGGTCAGCATGGCGCGCGAGTTGGCATCGAGTGCGTTGGCGATGCGCGTGACGTGCGCGGCGAAAACCTGCCCCGGCAGTTCTTCCACGCGCAGTTCGGCGGTCTGGCCGGGATGGATGGAAGCCACATTGGTCTGCGGCACGTTGACGAAGATGCGCAACACCTGGATCTGCGCGATGTGGAACAGCTCGCGGGCGGTGCCGCTGCTGCCCGAGTTGACCAGCCAACCGATGTCTACAGTGCGCGAGGTGATCACGCCATCGTAAGGCGCCACAATGCGGGCGAAGGCTTTCATCTCCTCGAGGCGATGCAGGTTGGCTTCGTTGGCGTGCACGGTTTCCTCGGTCGTCCCGATGGAGGCTTGCGCTTTGGCGACCTGCGCTTCGGTGACCGCGTAATCGGCTTCTTTTTGATCGGCCTCCTGCTGGGGCACCACGCCGCGTTTGACTAAGCGCCGCCAGCGATCGACCGTGAGGTGGGCCATATTCAGATTGGCCTTCGAGAGATCCAAATCGGCCTTCACTTCATTGAGGGCGGATTGCGATTGCAGAATCGTGGCGCGCGCCTGGCGGATCTGCTGATCGAGCTCGGGCGTATCGATCTCGGCCAGCAGTTGTCCGGCCTTGACGCGATCGCCATAATCCACCAGGCGCGTGCGCAGATAGCCATCCACGCGGGCGAAGATAGGCGAGTCGACGAGGGCCACCATATCGCCCGGAAGATCGATCGTAGAGCGCGCCGGCGCGAGGCGGGCCGTGGCAACTTCCACCAGCGGCCGCTGTGCGGTCTCGGTCTCGGCGGCGGCCAGCAGCGCTTTGTTGCGCGTGAGGCGCGGCAGGATTCCGCCGACCACCGCGGCGGCCACCAGCACGGCGATCAGCGAGAAGAAGGCGAGCAGACCGCGGCGGCCGGTGCGCGGTTTGGGGCGGGTACCCGACGACGAGGTTTCCCGGGTGGGTTCGACTATCATGCGGCTCCATACAGGCGGCCTACGAGGCCGCCAGGCAGACCACAATCAACGATGGTCTGCCCCACGGGGTTAGCGCCGCCAGGCAGACCACAAACAACGATGGTCTGCCCCACGGGGTTAGCGGTCATAGGCCTCGACCTCAGCCTCATGTTCCAGATAGGTGGGCGGATTGCGGCGGAGCACGCTGTAGACTACTGGCACGAAGAACAGCGTGGCGACGGTGGCCAGCAGCAATCCGCCGATCACGGCGCGGCCCAGCGGTGCGTTCTGCTCGCCGCCTTCACCCATACCCAACGCCATCGGCAGCATGCCCACGATCATGGCCAGCGCCGTCATGATGACGGGCCGCAGTCGCGTATATCCGGCTTCGAGCGCGGCGGTGATGGAATCGGAGCCGGTGGCGCGCACGTCGTTCGCAAAGTTCACCAGCAGAATGCTATTGGCCGTGGCTACGCCGATGCTCATGATGGCGCCCATCAGCGACGGAACGTTGATGGTGGTTTGGGTAACGAATAACATCAACAGGATTCCGGAGAGCGCGCCGGGCAGCGCCATCAGGATGATGAACGGATCGAGCCAGGATTGGAAATTGATCACCATCACGAAATATACCAGCAAGACGGCGAACACCATACCGGCGCCCAGGCCGATGAACGAAGTGCGCATGGTTTCCACCTGGCCGCGCGTTTCGAAGAAACTGCCTTTGGGAAGCTTGGGGCGGAACTGGTCCAGCACGCGGCGGACTTCGCTGGCCACACTGCCAAGGTCGCGATCCTGCACGTTGGCGTAGACATCGAAGAGCGGTTGTACATCGTAATGACTGACGACCGATGGCGTGGCGCCGCGATCGAGCTGCGCCACGTTGGTGAGCAATTGGTCGACGGCGCGCGCGCCGCCCGCATGCACCGGCGTACCCAGCAATTCGCCCGTGGAAGTCATGCGATATTCGGGCGCCTGCACGATGATGGGATAGTCGACGCCGTTTTGCGGATTGATCCAATAATTCGGCGCTAGTTGCAGATTGCCGCTGAGAGAGATGAGCAGGCTATTGGCTACATCCTGCTGGGTAAGTCCGAGCTGGTCGGCGCGGGTGCGGTCCACATTGAAACGCAGCTCGGGCGCGTCGACGACCTGGTGAACGTGCACGTCCACCGCGCCGGGGATGCGGGCCAGGCGCGCGGAAAGTTGGCGCGCCAGCGCGTAGTTGGCCGGAGCGTTGGCCAGGGGTCCGATCACCTGCAAGTCGATGGGCGCGGGCAGGCCGAAGTTAAGAATCTGGCCGACGATATCGGCCGGCTGGAAGAAAAACGTCAGCTCGGGATACTCGCGATTCAGGCGACGGCGCAGATTGCGGATATAGGTCCAGGTGGAAGCGTGCTCCGGTTTGAGCGATACCAGAATCTCGCCGTCGAACGATCCGATGGTGGCGGTATCGCTCAGGGCGATGTTGAATCCACTGTACGGCAAGCCAATATTATCGAGGATATCGGATAGCTCGGCGGGCGGCACAGTTTGCCGGATGGTGTCTTCGACCTGTTTGAAATAGGCTTCCGTTTCTTCGATGCGGGTGCCCGCCGGAGCGCGCACATGCAGGCGGATCTGGCCGGCATCCACTTGCGGAAAGAAATCGGTGCCGATGAAAGGGGTGAGCGCGGCGCAGGCGATGACGATCAGGCCGAAGCCGGCGGCTACCAGCTTGGGATGCGCCAGCGCGGCGGCGAGCAGGCGGCGGTAGGCGTTGCGCATGCGCTCGAAGCGGGTCTGGAAGCCGTGATGGATACCGGCGAAGAAGCCGTGGCCGGCGTGCTCCATTTCGCCCGATTCGTTCTGGTAGCGGTCCGCTTCGCCGCGCAGAAGATACTTGACCATGGTCGGCACGAGGGTGCGCGACAGAATATAAGACGCCATGATGGCCAGCACCACCGCCAAGGCAAGAGGCGTAAACAGATAGCGCGCCGCGCCGCTCAAGAAGATGACGGGCACGAAGACGATGCAGATGCACAGCGTGGAAACGAAGGCGGGGATGGCGATCTGCGATGCGCCGTCCAGGATGGCCTTGATGATGGGCTTGCGCATCCCCATATTGCGATGAATGTTTTCGATCTCAACGGTGGCGTCGTCGACCAGGATGCCGACGGCCAGGGCCAGGCCGCCCAGCGTCATGACGTTGATGGTCTCGCCGAGCAGGTTCATGACGGCCAGCGAGGTGAGAATCGAAAGCGGGATGGAGATGCAGACGATCACCGTGGAGCGCCAGCTTCCGAGGAACAGCAGGATCATGAGGCCGGTGAGGAAAGCGGCGATGGTGGCCTCTTTGAGGACGCCGCTGATGGCCGCGCGCACGAAAATAGATTGATCGAAGAGCAATTTGAGATTGAGCGCGGCGGGCAGCGTGGAGCGAACCCGCGGCAGAATCTCCTTGATGCGGGCGACGATGCTTAGGGTGGACGATCCGCCATTCTTCAGGACGGTCAACAGAGCGGCGCGGCTGCCGTTATGGCGCACGATGTTCGACTGGATGGCGAAGCCGTCGCGGACGTGGCCGATATCGCGGAGATAGACGGTGGTTCCATTGGTCTGCTTGATGGGCAGATTGTTGAACGCTTCGGCGGACGGCGGCAGGCTGTTGAGGCGCACCACGAATTCGTTGGGGCCGATTTTGGCGATGCCGGAAGGAATGATCAGGCTTTGCGCATTGACGGCGTTGACCACATCGTTAGCCGAGAGACCTTGCGCGTAGAGCGATTTCAGGTCGACATCCACCATGATCTGCCGCGGACGGCCCCCATAGGGTAGCGGGAAACTTGCGCCTTGCACGGTAGCCATCTGGGTGCGGATGAACTGGTAACCGTAATCGTAGAGCGACGATTCGCTCATGGTGTCACTCGAGATGCTCAGTTGCAGAATGGGGACGCTGGAGGCGTTATAGCGCAGGATGGAGGGCGGCGTCATGCCGGCGGGCAGCGAGTGCAGGACGGCCTGGGAGGCGGCGGACAATTGCGCGACGGCGGCGTCGACCTTGGCGTTGGGGTGGAAGAAAACTTTGATGATGGACAGGCCGGGAAGCGATTGCGACTCCATGTGTTCGATGTCGTTGACCGACGTGGTGAAGGAGCGCTCACAGCGGATGGTGACGACTTCGGCCATCTCTTCGGGGGAGATGCCGGCGTAGGACCAGATGACGCTGACTACCGGGATGTCGATCTCGGGGAAGATATCGGTGGGCATGCGGACGGCGGCCAGGATGCCCAGGATGACGATGATCATGGACATGACCACGAAGGTGTACGGGCGGCGTAGGGCTAGACGGACTATCCACATGGGTTGGCCAAGGGGCTTTATGATATTTTAATCCGAATTGGGCGCGCGTCGCGCGCCGGGGTTAGGGGCTAGCGGCTAGGGACTGGCGAGGCTCTTTTGTGCCTGGTTGTGCGGAATTGTGCATTGGCTGAGGAATGCAAATTTGCACGAACAAACCCAATTTGACCTGTGGAATCAATAAGTTGATGTTTCGGAGAGGGTAAACGCGCGGCTATTTGGCGATTGTGCAGCATCGGGGTGCCGGCTGATTTGGGCGACGGTGGAACCGGCAGACAGCACACGTGGAAAGTCCTCCTAATTCCAAGGGAGCACGTGATCGAGAGCCGGCGCTGGGCCTAAAGCGGCAAGCCGATGATAAAAAGGGAGATGTTAATTCGCAGAGCGCGTCATCGATTGGCGAGCTTTTTCTCTTCGGCGTCCAGGGCCTCATGCAGGAGCATCTTGACGTACGTCTGATAACGCAGCCCGCGCTTGGCGGCCAGCACGCGCGCCCGCGTCAGTTCTTCCGGGGGGATGCGGATCGTGACGGTCTCGGAGGCGCCAGGCAAGTTGGTCTGACTCAGACGGCGGACCTGTCCCTGCCGCGTGGCGGTTTCGAACCGCTCGGTAAGGACTTCGGGGTGAGCGTCCCACCACGAGGCTTCCTCTTCCTCATTTGCGAAATTCGGAGCGGGTTCGTGACTCATGAATTAGCCTTCCTCGTACATCTGTTGCTGTTTCGGCGTCATGTCGTACGCTGTGACTAGGCGCACCCGGCCGGCTCGGATGGTGAAAACGAAAGCCAGACGACGCCCCGCACCGGTCTCGCCCAAGGCGAGGTAGCGGAGTTCGCCATGGACAGACTGCTCTTCGACGACGAGAGGATCGTGACGGTAGCATTGCTCGGCCTCTTCAGGCGAGACGGCGTGGCGGGCAAGATGGCGACGGTTGGCATCATCCCAATCGAACAGCGCCGCTGGCGGATGCTCCAGATGCGTGTACCTGCATTGTATTTACCACGTTGAGGGATCGGACGTCAACCGCACGACGGCGGCGCGTGCTTACGCATAGAAGTGGCCGCGGTCCTGGTTGCTCACGGGCCTGTTGAGGGGCGCTGGCCGCCTTTCGATGATCGTGGACATGCCACGAACTTGTAAGGGCGGATAATCCGATGCCACGCGCTTCATGCAAAGGCGCAAAGGGACCGCGAAGGGCGCAAAGAAAAGACGCCGCCAAGTGCTCAGCGCTTGACACGATCCGCCCGTACCCCTAACCTTGAGACATGGAAGTGAATCTCAATCCTGACCTGCAAGCTCGCCTTGACCGGCTTGCCGCCGACCGCGGCAGCGATGCGAACACTCTTGTGCAGGAGGCTGTTGAGCGCCTGGTGGACTATGACGAGTGGTTTCTACAGGAAGTGAAGAGGGGTCTGGCTGCCGGCGAGAGGGGCGAACTCATTGACCACGAGGACGTCGGCAAGTTGATCGACAGCCGGTATCGAGGCTGATGCGCGTCCGATGGACTGAGCACGCCGCCCGCGACCTCGCGGACATTTGCGATTACACAGAGGACCACAACGGTCCGGAGGCTGCCCGCCGAATAGCGCTCCGCATTTACGAGGGACTGAGCACACTCTCCCAATTTCCGCGCCGTGGCCGGCCGGGCCGCAGTCCGGGGACCCGCGAACTCGTTTTTACCGGCCTTCCCTTTCTGGCGGTGTATCGCGTCGGCGATGACTTTGTCGAAATCGATCGTATTCTCCATGGCGCGCAGAAATGGCCTTAGGCTTGGTCCGCGGTCGGTGCGATGAGGTCTGGCCGCAGGCGGGCGGTTTTTTCCCGCGCCGCGCGCTGGCGCCAGCGGCGGATCTCTTCGTGATTCCCGCTTAGCAATACTTCGGGCACCTTCCAGCCGCGGAAGTCGGCGGGCCGCGTGTATTGGGGACAGTCGAGCAGAGCGGCGGCGTGTCCGGTATCCTGGAACGACTCGAACACGGCTGACGATTCGTTGCCTAATACTCCGGGTAACAGGCGTGCGACCGCATCGATCACTACTGCTGCTGCCAATTCGCCGCCGCTTAGTACGTAGTTTCCGATCGATAATTCGTCGTCGGCCAAGTGCTCGGCTACGCGTTCGTCTACGCCTTCGTAGCGGCCGCAGATTAGGAGAAGTTCGTTGAGGCTGGCGAGATCGTTCGCCACTTTTTGGTTGAACAGGCGGCCTTGGGCAGACAAGAGTACGGTCCTAGCGGACAGGCCGGAGGCCTGTCCCACCAAGATGGATTCCACCGCGAGGAACAGCGGCTCGGGCTTCAGCAGCATGCCTTCGCCGCCTCCGAAAGGGCGATCGTCAACGGTTTTGTGGCGGTCGGAAGTCCAATCGCGAAGATTGTGGATTCGAATGTCGAGTGCGCCGGTGTCGCGCGCGCGGGCGATTACCCCGTGCTCGAACGGACCTTGAAAGAACTCCGGGAAGATCGTTAGCACATGGAAGATCACGCCTGGTACAGTTCCTTCAGTCCCGCGGGCAGGTTGACCACAATGCGGCGGGATTCCGGCTCGATGGCTACGCAGATCTCGCGCGCGAAGGGAATCAGCAGGCCGCCTTCGACCTCCAGCACGCCCGAGCTTCCACCATCGCGCAATGCGATCACGTGGCCGAGCGACGCGCCGCTATCGCGCTCGACCACTTCGCATCCGATCAAGTCCGATTCGAAATATTCGCCGGGATCGAGTTCGATGCGGGCGGCGCGTGGCACGCGCACTTCGCATCCGTTCAGCAGCTCGGCATCCGACATGGTATCCACACCGCGGAATTTCAGAATCAGGCGATTGTCGTGGAACCAGGCCGACTCGATTTCGTGGCGCGAGCCATCCGGGAACAGATACACCTCGCGCAAGCTCTCGTAGCGTTCGGGCTTACTGAGGGCGATGGCCGTGATTTCGCCGCGGATGCCGCGCGCGCGGCCCAGAATCGCGACCGTGATCCAATCGAGATCCAAAGGGGAATCCGCGGCGCCGGAGCTCACTCGAGAATTTCCAAAGTGAAGCGCCGGTTCAGCTTCATGCCCGCGGCTCCCAAAATCGTGCGGATGGAGCGGGCTGTGCGCCCCTGTTTGCCGATGACCTTACCCAAGTCGCTGGGGGCGACTCGCAACTCGAGAACCGTAACCTGCTCCCCTTCGACGACTCGCACGGCAACTTCTTCGGGGATGTCCACGAGCGCCTTCGCGATGTCTTCAATCAACTCTTTCATTCATCCCGCCTCCCTCCACTTTCATGGTACCAGAGGCGGGCTACTCCACACTTCGTGCCCGGACATGCTACTCGTTATTTTTCTTACGTTTAACAAGGGTGTCAGGCGGCGGGGGCGGCGGCCGGCTCGGGATTGTTCTTTATCAGACGCGCCACGGTTTCTGAAACCTGGGCTCCGTTCTTGGTCCAATACGCGATGCGTTCGCGATTCAAGTCCACCTTGGCGGGATCGGTCAGCGGGTTGTAGTGGCCCACTACTTCCAGGTTGCGGCCATTGCGGGCGCGCTCCTTTTCAATCACCACGATGCGGTAAAACGGTTTCTTCTTGGCGCCAAACCGCGCCAGACGGATCATCAACATCTACGCTCCTAAAAAATTCGGTAATTTGAACTTGCCCATTTTCTTGCCCAGCAGCCCGCCCGAGAAGCTCTTCATCATCTTCCTGGCTTGCGCGTACTGCTTCAGCAACTGATTCACTTCCTGCACCGTGGTGCCGCTGCCCTTGGCGATGCGGCGACGGCGCGTGCCGTTCACGATCATGTGGTTGGCGCGTTCCTTAGGCGTCATCGAATCGATGATGGCCACCACATGCGTGATTTCCTTCTCATCCACTTTCACGTTCTTCAGGTCTTTCAGAATGCCCACCTGCGGCATCATAGACAGCACCGACTCGAGCGGCCCAAGCTTGCGAAGTTGCTTCATCTGGTCGCGGAAATCTTCGAGGGTGAACTCGTTGTCGATGAGCTTGCGCTGCATCTCCACGGCCTGCTTCTTGTCGATGACTTCCTCGGCCTTCTCGATGAACGACAGCACGTCGCCCATGCCGAGAATGCGGGAAGCCGCGCGCTCCGGATAAAACGGCTCCAAGGCGTCGAACTTTTCGCCTACGCCCACGAACTTCAGCGGCTGGCCGGTGACGTGCCGGATCGAGAGCGCCGCGCCGCCGCGCGCATCGCCATCCATTTTGGTGAGGATGATGCCGGTGATGCCCAACTTCTTGTGGAATTCATCGGCGGACTTCACCGCGTCCTGCCCGGTCATGGCGTCCGCCACGAACAGAATCTCGACGGGCGTGAGCTGCTCTTTCAATTGCTGCAGCTCGGTCATCAACTCGTCGTCGATGTGCAGGCGGCCGGCGGTATCGACCAGGAGCACGTCGCGTCCGCCGTTGACGGCTTCCTTGCGCGCGGAACGCACCAGGTCGGCGGGCAGTTTTTCTTCGGGCGTGCCGGTGTAGATCGGCAGGTTCACGTCGCGCGCCACCACGCGTAACTGCTCGCGCGCCGCGGGGCGGTAAACGTCCACCGAAACCATCAGCGGACGATGGCCGTTCTTCGAAAGCCAGCGGGCCAGTTTGCCGGTAGAGGTGGTTTTGCCGGAGCCTTGCAGGCCGACGATCAGCAGCACGCTGGGCGGCTCGTTCGAGAAGCGCAGTTTGGATTCGTGGCTGCCCAGAATCTTGATCAGCTCGTCGCGGACGATCTTGATGACCTGCTGGGAAGGGGACAGCGCCATGAGCACTTCCTCGCCCATGGCCTTTTGCTTGATGTTCTCGATGAGCTGCTTGACGACGCGGAAGTTGACGTCGGCTTCGAGGAGGGCGACGCGGATTTCGCGCAGGGCGGCATCCATGTTCTCGGCGGAGAGCTTGCCTTCGCCGCGCAGGTTCTTGAAAACCCGCTGTAATTTGTCGGATAGGTTATCGAACATGGAACGTGTGCGGGAAGGCGGACTTCACCGCTTGGCGCGTGAGCGCTTCTATGATTATACACGGAAGGAGCGGTGAGGGTTCAGCCATTGGCAAAGCGCGTTGGGCGCACTTGTGCACGACTGTGCGGCGGCAGAGCCTTCGATATCTTTGTGTCGAACAAAGCCAATTTCGCGTAAGTCCTTGTTTGGCAGGTTATTGGATCGGCTGGCCGCTAGGGTGTGAGCTTGAAGACTACCCCGTTGCCTCCCGAGCCGCCGAACACGGTTGTGCCATAGAGGTTGCCCTTCGCGTCCCGGATCAGCCCCGCCTGGGGTTTGGCACCGCCCGTGCCGCCCGCGAACGTGTGGAGGACGGTCTCCGCGCCTGTATTACCGAAGGCCCGCCCCCCGCCGTACGTGGTGCCGTAAAGATTACCCGCTGAGTCCCGGACCAGACCCGCGTACGGAGATGCCCCGTCACTCCCGCCTGTAAATGTGTACAATACCGTCTCCGTCCCGGCCGCGTCCAGCTTAAACACGACTCCGTAACCCTGGCTGCCCGTAGTCACGCCGCCCTGCAGGGTACTGCCATACAGGTTCCCTGCCGAATCCCGGACCAGCCCACCGTAGGGCGTGCCCCCGTCTGCCCCACCCGTAAACGTGTAAAGCACAGTCTCGGCGCCTGTGGTGTCGAGCTTGAAGACCACTCCGGGACCCGGCGAGCCACCGCCGGAGGTTGTGCCGTAGAGGTCGCCGTTCAGGTCCCGGATCAACCCCGCTTGCGGGTACCCCCCGTCCGCGCCCGATGTGAAGGTGTGCAGAACTGTCTCAGTGCCGTTTGAGTCCACCTTGAACACGACTCCCGACCCCGAGCCGCCCGCGATAGTTGTGCCGTAGAGGCTGCCGTCGGGGTCCCGAACCAGACCTGCCTCGGGATTCGCTCCGTCAGCCCCGCCGGTGAAGCTGTATAAGACGGTTTCGGTGCCGGTGGCGTCGAGCTTGAACACGACGCCAGCGCCCGATTCGCCGCCTACAGCGGTTGTGCCGTAGAGATTTCCGCCAGCGTCCAGCAGGAGGCCGGCGACTGGGGTCCTCCGTCAGCTCCGCCTGTGAAGCTATATAGCACAGTTTCCGTACCGGCGGGCGACAGCTTGAAGACGGTCCCAGGGCCCCATGCGCCCCCCCCTGCCGTGGTGCCGTAGAAGTTGCCCCCCCGGTCTCGGACCAGTCACCCGTCGGAGTGCGCACCGTCTGACGGGGACCCTGCTAGCCTGTGCATCTCTCTGAATGTGTACCTTTGCGCTAACGCCGGCGTCGTCGAGACTAGCGCGACGGCTGACATCGCGCCGAAGATCAGCGCACGGTTTTGGCGTACATTGGTCATAAATCCTCCTGTCCGCGTCTCTTGGCCGTGGTGCTTTCGTCGGTGCCAAGCCGCCTTTTTTCAAAGCGAGAGTGAACTGAATTGCAAGGGGCGATTCGCCTTAGCCTCTTTCTTGGGAGACAGGCACCTTATCAGTATACGCCCATAGTCACTATACGCCCAGTCAGGTTGCCGCCCACTATTCTGGCGATTTGCCGAGCCGCCGCCCGCTCGCCCGGCGCATCCGCAACGTGGCCCGTCAATTGGACGTGGCCGTGGCTGCCCAGAAGTTTGATCAGCTCGTCGCGGACGATTTTGATGACCTGCTGGGAGGGCGAGAGGGCTTGCAGGACTTCTTCGCCGAGGGCCTTCTGCTTGATATTTTCGACGAGCTGTTTGACGACGCGGAAGTTGGCGTCGGCTTCGAGCAGCGCCACGCGGATTTCGCGCAGGGCGGAATGGATGTTCTCGGGCGTGAGCTTGCCTTCGCCGCGCACCGCGGCGGCTCGCGAAAAAATTTTTCAATCAGATCTTTACAATAAGTAATTACTTATATAAGCTATAGATGATATATGATCTTGGATCTGGATGCCGCCTTCTCCGCGTTGGCCGACCCCACCCGCCGGGCGATCCTGGCTCGTCTGGCTTTAGGCGAAGCGACCGTGATGGAACTGGCGGAACCGTTCGAAATGACACAACCGGCGATTTCCCAGCACCTGAAGGTTCTGGAAACCGCGGGACTGATATCCCGGCGCGTGGAGGGCACCAAACGCCCTCGCAGGCTGGAAAAAGCCGGCATCCAGGCTATGGACCAATGGCTCGCCATGCTGCGAAAGGCTTTGGAGAAAAATTACGACCGGCTGGATGGCGTTCTGGCCGCGATGGAACCTCACAAAGGAAAGAAAACCAAATGAGTAAATTGACGCTTACGACCGAAGGCGATACACATGTGGTGGTAACGAGGCGCTTCGCGGCGCCCCCGGAGGCAGTGTACCGTGCCCACACAGATCCAAAACTGATCCAAAAATGGCTGCTCGGCCCGGAAGGATGGACGATGCCGGTTTGCATCAACGACGCGCGGCCGGGCGGGCAGATCCGCTATGAGTGGAAGAACACTAAAGGGCACGGCTTTCATCTGACCGGCGAATATCTGGAGTTGGATCCGTATGGCCGGATCGTGCACGTGGAGCGGATGTACTTGCCCGATCCGACGCCCGATAACCATGTAGAGACGCGGTTCGACCCGGACGGCGCAGGCACGCTGATGACAATTCGCATGACTCTGCCCGATACGCAAACGCGGGCGGCCATGCTGGCGAGCGGCATGGAGTATGGCATGGAAGCGAGTTACGTGCGGCTGGAAGGCATGATCTAATCCTCAGGCCCGGCACTCGATCAAGAGTCTCGGCGCCGGCTGCGCGTGTAGCGGTGGGAGCGGCCGCCGCGGCTATTCTGCTGCTCGCGGCTTGCATGCCTCGTGGTGCGTAGTGCGCGAATACGCGAACGGACGGCATGCGTGGGTCCTTTCGTTGATGTTCGGCGCGTGGGCGTTGAGTAACTGGGCGCTAGGCGTCGCGGTTTCGCCGCAAATGGAAAGCCGCGCCATCCGTATTCGATATCAATCATCCATTGCACGATCTGGCGGGCGCTAGCGGCGTTCCCACCAGGCCGGTAGCGGCGTTGTAAATCGGTGTGAGTTTTTGCCGCGGGCGCTAACCTGATCTGGATCCGTTTGGCGCTGTTCGTCGCGGCAATGGTTATTCTGATTGTCACGCTCCATCATGCGGGCGCTCATATGAGCTCGTATTTAAATCAAATGCCTCCTGGGGTAATTGCGGTGGATGGCTGGGCGAACAGGCTCTACGTGGTGGCTTGTTGCGTGTGGGTGATCACGGTTGCCCGTATGGGTGTGATTGTTTACAGGTAGTTGCGACTCCGTCATGGGGAGGTACCTTATGTCGAAGGATACATCAGCACCGAGGCACATTCGAGTGGTTCTGCCGCTCGTGCTCGGCATAGTTGGCGCACGGGCTCAAGCCCCCCTGGCCCCCACCTCGATCAACCGGGGCAAGGTGACTATACTTAGCGCCTACGGCGGGCCAGCCACTGATCCGGGGCCGCTGACCGAGGTTTCACCCGGCAACTTCGTCTCGGTAAACGATGCCGCGGGAGTGATCCTGATCACCAGCGCGGGCGTCGTCACGGCACTCGGCCAACTTCAGGCCGACGGTACCTTTCCCGGCTTATCCCAGGCCGTCAACGGCCGCTTCTACGGCGCGGCGTCCACCAGGCAGGCTTATTTCAGCTTCAGCTTCGACATTGGCGGCAATTTCCAGTACTACTACGGCAACGTTCACCCCCCGGGTCTCTCTGTGGCGACGCCGGATCGCAATCTGTACGGCGTGGCGATGGCGACCGGCCAAAGCACGCTCTCTTCCATGAGCCTGGCGGGCGCGCTCACAACTCTGCACACCTTCCCTCAGGAACTCCCTTACGTCCTGCCGGTCCTGGCTTCCGATGGCAACTTTTACGGTATTTCCACGCTGGGTGGCACACATAAGAGCGCCTCGGTCTACCGCATGACTCCGCACGGCGACTGCAGGATCCTGGTGACCTATCCGGACGGGCAAGCTAACGAACCGCCTGGGGGCTTTGGCGACACTCTGATCCAGGCCAGCAACGGAAGCCTCTACGGCACGGCAGCGGTGGGCGGCGCCAACCGCGCCGGCGCCATCTTCGAACTCTCGCTCGACGGCAGCGGATATAAGGTGCTCAAAGAGTTCGAACACCTGCCAACGGGAGCTCCCAATTTCCTGGTGGAAGCGGACGATGGCAACCTGTACGGCGTGGCGAACGCCGAACCGCAACTAGGCCCTCCCAGCACGCTGTTCCGGCTCACCCTCGATGGCAAGTACGCCGCGCTCCAGAGGATCGGCGGCTCATCGGAGAGCTGCCCTTGCGCGATGACGCAAGCGAGCGACGGCAAGTTCTATGGAAACGGCGGCGGAGTGTGGGTGTGGGACCTGGGACTGCCCCCGCCGAAACCCCACATCGCCAGCCTGTTTCCATCCAGCGGTTCGGTGGGGACCGTAGTCACGATCTGGGGTAAGCAATTGTTGGGTGTCACGGCGGTGTCTTTCAACGGCGTGCCCGCTGCCGCGTTCAGCAACATTAGCGGGCGATTTGTATCGGCCACCGTGCCGTCTGCCGCGACTACCGGTCCGGTGACTCTCACCAATATGAAGGGAACCGCCGCCTCACCGGGCACGTTCGCGGTCCAATGAACGGCCTATGATGCCGCGTCTCCGCTTCACCGGCAACCCGACGCCAACACACGCCTCGCGGGGCGCTGGGAAAAGGGGACATTTCTACTTTGCCTTGACATCTGGTGTTAATTGGTTTGCGCTCCACCATGCGGTTCTGATACTATCGAGATGGCAGAGCGGAATCCTTCCCTTGAAGTGCCACAAATCCATCCAACGGAGCTAACAATCACTGAATGAATTTCACTGTTTTTCTAGGCAACCTGCCCACGTGGGTTACCGCCGACGATATTAAAGCCTGGCTGACCGCCGAGAATCTGGTCGCGGATTCGGTTAAAGTCATCCGCAACCACGAAACACAAGAATCCAAGGGCTTCGCATTTGTGGAAGCGCCTACCGCCGACGAGATGCAGGCGATTATCCGCCGTTTCGATCGGGCGCCCCTGGAAGACCGGCTGTTAAGAGCGAATCCGGCGCAGCCTTCCAAGGGCAAAGACGCCAAACCGGCCGTGGATCGTCCCCAGCAGCAACGCAACGGACGCAAGCCCCGTCGCGGCAAGGATGCATCTCCCAAGACCGCGTTCGGCGCGGAACTGGCCAAAGCCCTGTAGCGTTTGGCCTGCAGCATTATTTTAGAGCGGTGGCCCCGCGTGCACGGGCCTCCCCAGTGGTCCTCACACACCTGTGAAGAACAAGCACAGCCCGCATTCATTTATGTTCTTCCATTTCAGCAGTTTCCTTTTGGCCAACCACCTGCATCGCTCGCGCGCATGAGATTCGCCTGGCTAGCCTCGATGGTGTGGTGCAGCCTGCTCGTGGCCGGCAGTCCGGAACAGGATATCAACGTAAATACACGTTACACGGTGGAGAGCGTAGACGTGGCCGGCGACAATTCCGGCATCAGCACGGGATTGCGCAGCGAACTTTCGCGCCTGGTGGGCGCCAAACTGAATCCTTCGGCGCTGGACGATCTGGCCACCCGCATCCGCCGTGAGTTGCATGTACGCGCGGTAACTCATCGCCTGCTGCGCGGCCGCACGCCCGAGCATGTGCGCGTGGTATTCGAGGTACGCGGCACACCGGCTAAGTTCGAAGCTTCCGTTCCCAAGCTGGTTTATCGCACCGATGGCGGCTTCAGTGGGCTCGTCACAGGAACCGCTACAGTGGGGTGGCAGGCATTTACCCTGGGCGCGGTCAGCGATGGCGACGATCTGGCGGAGCGCTACACCGGCTTCATGGCCCGCTATGAAGATAAGCGCCTGGAGAGCGACCGCATCCGCTTTCGTGTGGATTTCGAAAGTTATCGCGACGAGTGGAGCCAAGCCACCGTAAATGCCATCGATCAACCGGGAGCGACGAACGATACCTCGGGAATCTACCGGAACCGCGACAATATCGAACCGCTGATGACGTTCGTGCTCGCCAAAGGATCGCCGGGAGTGGTCAACCTCTCGGTGGGCGCCAGTTTTGAGCGATTTCAAACCCAGTTTCCGGCCGCCCGGACGGAGTCCGCCAACGCGATGGTGACTACTCTGCGCTATCATCGCCGCGTGGAAGGCTCCTCGGCCAATCAGCAAGAGTGGGACGCAGGTTACAGCCTGCGGGCGGCCACCAATATTCTCGGCAGCGATTTCGCGTATGCGCGTCACCTGGGAGATGTGCAATACGCCTATTCATGGGGACGTAATCAGATTCTGGACGATGTCACGGCGGGCGCCATTACGGGACAGGCGCCGCTCTACGAACGGTTTATACTAGGTAACAGCACCATGCTCCGCGGGTGGAACGCTTTTGAGCTCGATCCGCTAGGCGGCAATCGGCTGGTGCACAACACGCTGGAGTACCGGTACCGGCTCTTCGACGTTTTCTACGATTGTGGCGCAATATGGGATCAGGGACAGACGGCGGTTCTGCGGCATTCGCTGGGCATAGGAATCCGGCAGAACAATACATACGCCGCGCTGGCGTTTCCGGTCCGCGAAGGCCATATCGAACCGGTCTTCATGGTGGGCATGAACTATTGATTGGCGCAAGCAAAACGCAATCTTGAGCGAGACGGACAGACTGATGGCAGCGGCCAAACCGAGCCGCGACCGTAAGGAAGCGGTTAAGATAAGCCGCCGGCGCTGGCTTCTGGCCAGTGTGGCTATTCCTCTATCCAATCTTGCGGGGGCCGAGAGTCTGACGGTCACCTGGGACGGCGACGACCTGCATGTGGCTGCGCCGCAAGTACATTTCCTGGCCGGCAAGCCGCTTGACCGGCTGAAAGACGGCGCGTCGGTGGTGTTCCTGACGCAGTTGACGCTCACCACCGATCATTTTGCCACCAGCTTCCGGCGCATTCCTGACCGTTTCGTATTCAGCTACGATCTGTGGGAAGAGAAATTCTCAATCACGAAGCTGGGCGAGGGGCAACGTACCATCTCGCACCTGACGGCCGCGGCGGCCGAAGCCTGGTGCCTGGACAACGTGGCCATCAGCTCTACGGGTCTGCCGCAGGATCGTCCATTCTGGTTGCGCTTCGAACTGCGCGCGGCCGAGCCCAAGGACGAAGCCGCGGTGATGGGCGAATCGGGCTTGAATTTGACCCGCCTGATCGAGATCTTCAGCCGCCGGCCGCGCGACGAACAGCCGCATTGGACCGCGGACGCCGGTCCGTTGCGCCTGGGCGATCTGAAGAGACTGATAGGCCGCGCCGCGCGAGCATTGTGAACCGGCTGCGCAACAGACTGATCGGGATCTTTCTGGCGGCTACTCTGGTTCCGCTGGCCGCTACGCTCTGGATTACCACCTCGCTGCTCGATCGCAGCCTGAGCTACGCTTCCACCGGCGAGTTGGACCGGCTTTCGCGCTCGCTGCAAAGAACCGGCAAAGAGCTGTACCAGCGCGCCTGTGACTCGCTGAAGAACGATGCGCTCTCCGGTCGCGCGCAGCCTGTGCGTTTCGCCGCGGCCGCGCAGGCGCAATGGCCCGCGCCGGTGCGGAACTTCTTCGCTAGCGGCGACGGGGAAGGTTTTTTTCGCTCCGGCCAGGATGGCGACCGCATCGATTATATGGCGCGCCGCGGCGCCGACGTATGGCAATGGTCCACCAGCCTGGGAGGCGTGGCGATGGATCGCCTGGCGCGCGAGATTCGTTCGGCCCGCGAGATTGTGGAGAAACGCGAGTCGCGCGATCTGTTGCGCGGGTTCACGTATACCTGGCTGCTGCTGGCCGCCTCCGTCTGGATCGTTTCGCTGGTGCTGCTGGTCTATCTGGCGCATCGCATCAGCCAGCCCATTCAGCAGCTCACGGCGGGCCTTTCGCAATTCGCGGCGGGCGATCTTACCACGCGCGTGGAAGCGCGCAATGACGACGAGACCGGCCGCGCCATTCGCGCCTTCAACGAGATGGCGGAGCGGTTGCAGCGCTCCACCGAGCGCATGGTTTACCTGACGCAAATGGCCAGTTGGCGCACGCTGGCGCGCAAGATGGCGCATGAAGTGAAGAACTCGCTGACGCCCATCCGCTTGACCGTGGAAGAAATGCTGGCGCGTTACGGCGACCGGGACGACGCGTTCGTGGCGCAAGCCGCCCAGATCGTGGTGGAAGAGGTGGAGAGCCTGGAACGCCGTATTCGCGCGTTTTCGCAATTCGCCGCCGAGCCTCCGGTGCTGCCCGTGCCGCTGGATCTGAACGCGCTGCTCGAAGAGCGTGTGGCGTTCTTGAAGACCGGCCATCCCGAGGTGACTTACGATTTGCGGCTGGATGCGGCGCATCCCATGGCATTGGCCGATCAGGATCTGGTGAAGGGCATCCTGACCAATCTGCTGGAAAACGCCGCCGAAGCCGCGGGCGATGGCGGCCGCATCCTGGGCATTACGGCGGTGCAGAACGGTCACGCGCTGGTGGAAGTGCACGACTCGGGTCCCGGACTCAGCGAACAAATGCGGCAGACTTTGTTTCAGCCCGCCATTTCGTTCAAGAAGGGCGGCATGGGGCTGGGGCTTTCCATTTCGCGTAAAGGCGCCCTGCTGACGGGCGGCGACATCGTGCTGGTGAAAGGAGAACTGGGCGGCGCCGCGTTTCGCGTGCTGCTGCCCGTCGAATCCAATGGCATCCAAGCGCATTCTGATCGTGGATGACGAAGAAAATATCGGCCGTTCGCTGCGTCTGATTCTGGAGCGCGAAGGCTACGGCATCTCGGTGTGCCGCTCCATCAAGGAATTTCGTGCGCACCCCGATGCGGAGCGCGCCGACGCTTTTCTGTTCGACGTGCGCCTGCCGGATGGCAGCGGCATCGACCTGCTGCGGTCGGTGCGGCAGAACGGCAATCCCGCGCCCGCCGTGATGATCTCGGGGCACGGCACCATCGCGGATGCGGTGGAAGCCACGCGCGCCGGCGCATTCGATTTTCTCGAGAAGCCGCTTAGCCGCGATAAGGTGCTGCTGGCGGTGAAGAATGCGCTCGATCAATCCAACTTGCGCGCGGAAAACGAACGTCTGCGCGAACTGGTGGGCGCGGGGCCCAAGATGATCGGCTCGAGCCCCGCGTTCCAGCGCGCCGTGGAGCAGGCCAGCATGGCGGCGCGCTCGGATGCCCGCGTCCTGCTGATCGGCGAGTCCGGCACGGGCAAGGAACTGTTGGCGGCGCACATCCATCAGAAAAGCCCGTTCGCCGCTGGACCGTTCGTGAAGGTGAATTGCGCGGCCATTCCCACCGAGCTGATCGAGAGCGAACTGTTCGGCCACGAGAAGGGCGCGTTCACCGGGGCTACTGGCGCGCGCCGCGGCAAGTTCGAGCTGGCCGATAGCGGCACGATTTTCCTCGACGAGGTTGGCGACCTGCACGGCGCATCGCAAGCCAAGCTGCTGCGCGTGCTGCAGGAAGGCGAATTTCATCGGGTTGGGGGAGAACAGATCATCCGCGTAGCCGTGCGCGTGATTTCGGCGACCAATCGCGATCTAAGTGCGCTGGTGCAGCAAGGTAAGTTTCGCGAGGACTTATATTACCGGCTAAGTGTGGTGCCCATCCGGGTGCCGTCTCTTCGCGAGCGGCCGCAGGATATCAAGTTACTCGCCGAGTATTTCCTGGATGATTTCTGCGCGCGCAATAACTTCAAGCAGAAGAAGCTCGATGACTCGGTTTACCCCTTATTGGAGAGCTATCCGTGGCCGGGCAATGCGCGCGAGCTGCGCAACGCCATCGAACGCATGGCGATTCTGACGCCGGGCGAGCGCTTGACGCGCGACGCCGTCCCGGTGGAGATCCGCGTGCAGCGCGATTCGGGGCCGCGTTCCAGCGTGCAGGAGGCGCGCGAATCGGCCGAGCGGGATCATATTCTGCGCGCGCTGGAGGAGGCCAATTGGAATGTGTCCGGGGCGGCGCGGGCGTTGGGGATGGAGCGGACTAACTTGCATAAGCGGATTCGCGCGCTGGGGTTGAGCAGGGGAAAGTCGGGTACGGCGGGCTAGAGCGCGGGTTGCTAAACTCGACAGGAGATGTATGGAATCGCGTTTGAGTGGGACTGGAGAAAGGATTCGGCGAACCAGCGGAAGCACGGCGTCGGATTTGCAGAGGCGACCACTGTATTCGACGACCCGTTATCGGTCACAATTCCCGACCCGGACGACACCGCTGGCGAAGAACGCTTCGTCATCGTCGGGATGTCCAGCGAACGAAGCCTGATGATTGTGGTTCATACTATTAGAGGACAGCGTATCCGGCTGATCAGCGCTCGTCCTGCAACCAAGCATGAGAGACGCAATTATGAAGAAACCTCCCTCTAGGCGGCGCACTCGTGAGATGAGAGCGGAGTACGATTTCTCCGGCGGCGTCCGCGGCAAGTACGTCGACAGATACCGGCGTGGAATCAATGTCGTACTCATCGACCCGGAATTGGCCGAGGTGTTTCCCGATTCGAAATCGGTCAATGACGCCCTTCGGGCGCTGGCTGCGATAGCGACCCGAGCCGAGAGCCGCAAGCGTGCATGATTGCACGTTTCGAGCGTCACCACAAACAATCGCGATTTAGCGCGCGCTGCGCAATGCCATCGAGCGCATGGCGATTCCGACCCCGGGCGAACGTCTGACGCGCGACGCGATTCCGGTAGAGATTCGTGTACAGCGCGATTCCGGGCCGCGTTCCAGCGTGCAGGAGGCGCGCGAATCGGCCGAGCGGGATCATATTCTGCGCGCGCTCGAGGAGGCCAATTGGAATGTGTCGGGGGTGGCGCGGGCGCTGGGGATGGAGCGGACGAACTTGCATAAGCGGATACGGGCGCTGGGGTTGAGCAGAGGAGGCGCTGCGCGACAGGGGCTGTAGTGAATCTGTTCAAGGGGTGCTGCGGTCCGGTGCATTAGACCTATCCCTCCGGAACTTCTCGAATTGGTAGATCAACGGCTGTGCGGGCACGATCCGAACCACGCGACTATCAGGTTTGCCATCGGGCACACTGGTTTCGAATTCGCGCGTCTGGATGGTCACGACGTACGGACCGACGTCGAACGTCTTCCCGAACACCGTGGCAAACTCGGGAGGCTCGGACTGACTGAAACACAGCGTGGGACGTTTTCGCAATTCATCCTCAATGTTGATGCCTGGAGTTGGCTCTAGTGTGACAGTGATGTCCTCCGCCGGGATCGACACCTGTCCTGTTCTTACGATTTCCTGCAGGATTTGAATGTGTATGCCATCGTCCCTTGTTCGAGCAGCGGGCCATGTGATCGTCTCATCGAAGGCCACTGCAACTTCGTACAGAGCGTTGATCAATCGGTCCAGGTATAGGTCTGCCTCGCTCGGTATCGAGGCTTCTCGCGCACCGCGCAGCCGGGAGAGTATTCGATCGGACTCAAGATCTACAATCTCAAGCATGCCCCCACCCAGTAGAACCTGGAGAGCCTCGTGGGACTTGTGGATCTTCCGGATCTCATGCCCGGCGTACGAGTAACGGGCATTGATCCTACCGCCGAGGCCCACAAGATCAAACGTCAGTGTTAACTTAGCGGCATCGACGGGGCCGATGAGCGGATCACGACCTCTTCCCGGCCAGGCTGAACCATCTCGAATTCAACATACGGGAACTCCACACGTTGCTCGCCCAAAGCGAACGCGAGCCTGAATCGGGATCTCCGCTGCATCACGTCGAGGGAAGGTCCCACGATGAGCCTACGGGAAATGATATCGGAGGACGGCATAAACGACTGGAAGAAATCAGAGGAGAACTCAACGATTTCCTCTGCTCCGATCTCGACGGGTTTACCTCGCCGCTGGGCATCCTGAAGCTTGTTCCAGGCGTCTTCGGTCATCGCGACGCTAAAGGAAATCGGATTCCGGTTATAAGCTTCCTTATCTGTCGCGAACACGTCGATTCGCATGCCTTCCTGGGCGCCTGACGCTATGACGCCTGGCTCTGGAGACCTGGCGATTGTTTTCAGTGGATCTAATTCTTGGGGTCCGAGTGTGACCCGGCAGTCCAGATTGGGATGCCGTTGCTTGAATTGTTCCCGCATTCTAGCGGCGGCGTTCTGCGCATCGGCGCGACTGGTCTCAAACTGGAAGGCCGCTGGTCGGATTATCTCTACCAGGGCGCGCGCCACGACCAGCAGTCCATCGCTGCTCTTAGCGGCCTTCAGATCCGACAATAGAGGGGACTGCCGTCGAAGGTCTTCGCTCGTCAGTTCGTGCCAGATCGGCAGGATCAGATCACGGCCATTCACTTGTCGCGAAAATAGGGCATTTAGCTCTTTCTGGGGCCAGTTCTTTGCGAAGAACGCATGGCTCAGAACAACGATGCCGAATCGAGACTTGGCGAGGCCCTCATCGATCGATTGCCTCAGGCTGCTTCCTACGCGCAAGGTAAACTTGTCAAACCGAATTTTGAGGCCGTACTTCTGAAGTTCGGCCACAAGCGGTTCTACAAAGGACGCCTTGTCTTCGGACGCATGGCAGAGGAAAGCGTCCCACTCGAATTCTTCGGAGGCCTGCATTTATGAATTCTTTTCGATGACTCGCCTAGCGCTGGATCACTTACCTTAGCGTAGCCGCCAAGCTTTCACTCAATTAGAACTTAACATCGAGCAGCGTTGAGCGATTGGGACGCTATGCCGTCCAGCCCCGAAGGTAATTCAGGTAGCCGCGCGATGTCATGGCCGGAAGTTTCGTCAACGTTCATCCTCCGTTACTTCAAAGCCAGCCGCCACCAGCTCTGGAAGGCTGTAAACGCGTCGCGAGAACCGGCCGCCGACCTCGATCTGCCCGCCATTCTCCAAACTCTTGCGAACCCCGGAAATCTGGGGGTCCTCAGCGTGCAGAGCCTTCATGGTTTTAACAAATCCCGAAGCTCTCAAAGCGCTTGTTGTGAGCACGGCACCCTGATGCTGGAACGGATGCGCGACCAGGCGATAGACACCACCATTTTCAGCCTTGGCCCTGACCACATACATCCGGTCTTCGTAATCGCCGAAGCGGTCGATGACCACCGCGCCCTCATCGGGAAAAATGGCCTGAATCTGGAGCACGCCTCCCATCGCATGGATGTAGTTCCGGAGCGTGCTGAGATACATGTCCGCCCGCTGTTCGATACGGGAGATCGAGCTTTGCGGAACGTCTAGCATTTCCGCTAAGTCCGTCTGCGTTAGTTTCTTGGCGTTGCGCAGTTCGTCCAGAGCCATGCGCTGCAACTCGTCGCGCACGCGATGCTCGTTGTCGGCGCGGCTCGCCGGATCCATCTTTGCCTGCAGTTCCTTGTAATTTCGCGCCATTGAATTCCTTTCTTACGCATCACCATACTTCGTTCTCCAATTCCCGCAAATGCCGGTCATAGATAGCGTCCGCCAGCGGTACATTCGTCATACCAGCGATCGTTGCCGGTCTTCTCACCGCCAATCAGCAGCATGGCCGCGCGCCGCGGATCGAAAGCATAAAGAACACGGCATGGCCGTCCATGATGCTGAATGCGCAGCTCGCGCATGTGCTTGTGACGCGAGGTTTCGACTCCTGACGAATGCGGCATCTTCAACGCCGGACCTAGCTCCTGCAACAGACTGACGGCGAAGTCGACACTATTCTGTTCGGCAGCCGTCAGCACGTCCCACCACTGCCCGAACTCGTCCGACAATTCGACTTCCCACGCCAAAAACAATTATGCCATAGGCGACATTATGTCGTCAACGGCATAGATGCAGGAACGTCGTAAGCTATACTGAGGAAGCCAGGTCTGAAAATGAACTCGAAACGCTACCCGGTAGTTATCGAACCAACCAGCACAGGCTACTCCGCCTTTTCACCGGACGTGCCAGGATGCGCGGCCGCCGGTGACACAGAGGAAGAGACGCGCCGGAATTACCAGAAAGCTCTGGCCGCTCACGTCGAGGTCATGCGCGAGATTGGCGAACCGATTCCGGAGCCACGCGTATTGGTCGACTACGTCGAAGTCGCGGCGTAACGCTCCCTTACGGTCGCGGCTCGGTAACAAGGTGGCGGCTCGTAAACCGGCCTGCCACCCAGCACGCGCCGCTATAATAATCCGTACAGGAGCCCACATGGCCATGGATATCTACGGCATCGCGCCACTGCTCGAAGTCTTCGACATGCCCACGTCTCTGCATTTCTACCGCGACATACTAGGCTTTGAAGTCATTGGCCGGTCCGGTCCCACTGCCGATTGCGGATGGGTCTTACTAAAGCTCCATAGCGCCGAACTGATGCTCAACACGGCCTACGATGAAGGCGAACGGCCGCCGCGGCCAGATCCCGCGCGCGTGGCCAGTCACTCCGACACTTGCCTCTACTTCGGCTGCGAAGATCTGGATGAAGCCTACCGTTACCTTCGCGCGAAAGGGGTCAACGCGAAAGAGCCCGTGGTGCAGCGCTATGGCATGCGCCAGTTGTATCTGCGCGATCCGGACGGCTTCGGCCTCTGCTTCCAGCATCCCGCCAGCGACGAGATGTGCGAAGTGTGGCGCAAGCGTTATGGATGGCCGCCACCGAAGTAAGTCGCGCGCTCACACGATGGTTGCACCGCCATCCACAATAATCGTCTGACCCGTGATGTAATCCGACGCGGGCGCGGCTAGAAACACCGCCACGCCCTTCAACTCACCAGGCCGGCCGACGCGCGCCATCGGAATGCCCGACTCGATATATGGCTGGGCCGCTTCCAGCACCTTCTCCGTCATGCGCGAAGGAAAGAACCCAGGCGCGATGGCGTTAACCCGTATGTTATGCGGCGCCCACTGCGCGGCTAACTCGCGAGTCAATCCCAACAATCCCGCCTTCGACGAAGCGTAACCCGCGTAGTGAATCCCCTGCGGCATGGAGCTCGTCAATCCGGCGATGGAAGCGACATTGATAATGCGGCCGTACTTGCGTTTGATCATCTCGCGCCCGCACGCCTGCGCGAAGAGAAATGCGCCGGTAAGATTCACATCGAGCACCTGCCGCCACTTATCGAACGGCATGGCCTCGGCCGGCGCGCCCCATGTGACTCCCGCATTGTTGACCAGGATATCGATCTGGCCATAAGTATCGAGCGTGCGCTTCACCGCCGTGCCGATTTCATCGGGTTTCGAGACATCGCACAGCGCGCCCTCGCAGCGGAATCCGCGCTGCTTCATGGCGTCCACCGTGGGCGTGAGCCACTGTTCGCGGCGCGCCAGCAGCATCAGCGATGCGCCGGCTTCGGCGAGTCCTTCGGCAATCTCTTCGCCGAGGCCGCGCGAGCCCCCGGTAACCAGGGCCACCTGGCCTGAAAGATCGAATAGTTGTTTGAGCGGAGTCATAATCGGTATCGATGTCACTTCAACTTACACAACGGATCGCCTATTACAATATTCTGCCAACTTAGCGCCGGAATTGCCAGGTAATAACTCTCGGCTAAATTACGTCCATGATAGTAAGCGGGGAATAAGATGTCCGGGCGAGGGTTGAATTCCAAATAAGGTTCATATACATGCCCGGAACAGCCGGTGGCGCCTTCGTGGATATAATCGGCCGTCATGGTTTGTGGCGACCCGTCGAACCATCCCCCGGCTTCTCTCCACGAACCGATGGTCCAGTTCGCCGGCGGCCGCTGGAAAGTGCGGCCGTCGGTTGAAACATATTCCACCACCACCGCGCCGGGCAGCCACTGAAACCCTAAGGTACGCTGATGCCGGTTCGGATCGTTCGATCCCCAGGCAGCGTATCCGATGACGTCCTTCTCTCCGGTAAGCACCTTGGCGGATTCGTCCAGCACCACGCGTTCCTTGGGCAGCGCCAGCGCCGCCGTGCGCAGCCAATTGTTGCCCGGCGAATCGTCGGAGGACTTAAGATCGAAAACGAACTTACCCTGATTACGGGCAGCCAGCGACCGGTCGATGATGCCTTTCACATCGTCGAAATCGTAGCCCGCCAGGCGTGTGACCAGATAGATCGGGAAATTGGCGTGCGTGAAGGGTTCGTCCTTCCGCCGAAAGAAAGGATTCGCAATCGGCCCCGCGCGCGCAAAATGTTTCCCCTGCATCTTTGAATAGAGCAGCGCCAGTTCCGAATCGACCGCGCAGTATTCAGCGGACAATTCCTGGCCTTCGCCTTTGACCTTCAGCGGGACGCCCATGGTGGTGACGATGTAGAGCACCTGGTCGCGCAGGCCGTCCTTCGCCAGGCAGCGGGCGATGGGCCGCTCGACATCTTCCACGTAAGTGTCCCAGGAGATCTCTTCGTCCTCCTCGAGGATATCCAGCTTGCAAACATTGGCCAGTGGGACGCCGCGTTTGGATATGTAATAGTCGCCGATGTGGCGCGATAGCTTGTCGGCGCGGTTCACCACCAGCAGAACGTTCTGGCCGTCCTGCGCGTAGAGCGCGGCAGCGAACAGGAGGGCCCACAACCGGATGAAACGCAAGCGCACGTCATTGGTAGTATCGCACGGGCCAAGGTTCACGAACAGAAGACCTCGATGCTGGTCACGGTGCGGTATCCCATGCGTCGGTATAAGTCGAATCCCTGCGGGGTGGATTGCAGGATCGTGCGCGACAGTCCGAAGTCGCGGCGCGCCTGCTCGAGGGCGTGCCGCATCACCACTTCGCCATACCCGGCGCGGCGCTTGCCCGGGATGGTGGCCACGTTATACACGCCCACTGCCCCGCCGCCGATGACCGTGGCCGCCGTGGAAACCGGTTCCCCATCCACGTATCCGACATACGCGGCGAAGTCGTGCCACACGCCGCGGCTGTCGAAGACTTCGCAAAACCATGCCAGCGGCACGTTGAAACACATCGAACCGATGGCGCAAAACGCGTCTTTCACCGGGCCGTCGCACACGCGCCGTATCTCCATCGCCGGGAGTTCCCGCACGGGAGGCAGCACCTCTTCGGCGGACATGCCCGGCAATTCCACCGCCGGCAGCAGATTGCGCTTGCGCAGCACCGCTTGCAGCCGGCGGCGCGTGCGGCCATCCAGCCAGCCGTGGCAGATCCAATACGACCAGCGCTGACCGCGCGTGGCGAAGTGTACGGCGGCCTGCGCCACTCGCAAATCCATCTGACTTTCGGAAACCACCGGCGCGGAGAGGAAGGCTGCGTTGAACATCTGGAAGGTGACGCCCGCGGAGGCGATCGACACTCCTTCCATTTCCTGTACTTCGCCTTCTTTGCGATGGACTGCGACCACCCGGAAAGACTCCCGCAGATTGGCCGCGACGCTTTCGAAATCCATTTCTCTTTCAGTATCGCCCAGATGCCGGCTTGCGCTTAACCGGGGGAAACCGCTCCCTTACGGTCGCGGCTCAGTAAGTGCGGTGCGGCGGTCACCGAACCCCGGCCGCGCGCTACTACTCTGAGACCGCCCCCTCTGTGGGCGGTCTCAATCCGTTCCATCAGGCCCCGCCGGAGGCCCAGCTGAGCCGCAACCGCGCGCTACTGAGCCGCGACCGCGCGCTACTGAGCCGCGACCGTGAGGGAGCGGTTTCCCCCGCTTGCCCCGCGATCTGTGCCTTAATAGGATATTGCGCCCAGCCCAGCAGCAGCGCCCCACCCACGTCCGGTATTGGGTCGTCGTGTTCGCGGTCACCTTGGCTGTGATCACCTACATCGACCGCGTGTGCATTTCGTTCGCGGCTCCCGCCATCCGTGCCGATCTGCACCTGTCGCAAGTGCAGATGGGCTACGTGTTTTCGGCCTTTGGATGGGCCTATGCGCTGTTTGAAATCCCCGGCGGATTTCTGGGCGACTGGATGGGCGCGCGGCGCGTGCTGTTGCGGATCGTGATGTGGTGGTCGTTCTTCACAGCCGCCACCGGCTGGGCCTGGAGCTTCGTCTCCCTGGCCGTGACGCGGGCGTTGTTCGGCGCGGGCGAAGCCGGCTGTTTCCCCAACCTCACCAAAACGTTCACCACCTGGCTGCCGCGCCGCGAGCGGGTGAGTGCGCAGGGCATAATGTGGCTGAGCGCCCGCTGGGGAGGCGCGTTTACGCCGCAGCTTGTGTATCTCGCCATTCAGGTGATGTCCTGGCGGCATGCCTTCGAGTTATTCGGATGCGTGGGAGTAGGGTGGGCGATCTTGTTTTATGTGTGGTATCGCGATCATCCGCGCGACCATCGCGGCCTGAACGATGCCGAGCGGGAATTGCTTGCGCCAAACGAAGCGCTGGCTACGCGGCATGCGCACGTGCCCTGGCGGAAGTTCGCCCGGTCACCGCAGGTCTGGCTGCTGTGCGCGCAATATTTCTGTTCCTCCTATGGTTGGTATTTCTATATCACCTGGATGCCGACTTACTTGAAGGAAGGCCGCGGCTTAGATATGCGCGCCGCCGCCCAACTCGCCATCCTGCCGCTTTTTCTGGGCGGGCTCGGATCGCTGGTGAGCGGCTTCATCGCCGCGCCACTGACTCGACTTACTGGCAGCGTATTAAAGACACGGCGGCTCTTAGCTTATATCGGATTCGGAGGGGCGAGCATATTACTGGTCGTGATCACGCGTATGCATAGTCCTTTAGCCGCCATGTTAGTCATGGGATTAGCCAGCTTCAGCAACGACCTGGTGATGCCCGGCTCGTGGGGCGCCTGCATGGACGTGGGCGGCAGATATGCGGGCACCCTCTCGGGGGCCATGAATATGTTGGGCAACATGGGTGGAGCAGTATCTCCCACGGTCATTGGATATATGCTTCGTTGGACGAGTAATAACTGGGACATGACCTTTTATGTTTCAGCCGCGGTCTATGTGGTGGCTCTCTTACTATGGCGCTTTCTGGATCCGGTCACACCGTTGGAGGAACCGGACTAGTACTGTCACTTTGCAATTTCGGCTGGAATCCCTTAAAAACCGTGGTATTCTGCTGCCGAACGGAGGGATCGATCACATGTCTGGACGAGGGTTGGCGGGCGCGATGTGCGCGTTGGCGGCGTTCGGCACACTATCGGCGCAGTCGCAGACTTACACCGTGCTGCACCGTTTTACGGGACCGGACGGACTTATCCCCGAGGGAGGCCTGATCGTGGATCCGGCCGGCAATCTTTTCGGTACCACCCTGCACGGCGGCGCATCGGGTTACGGCACCGTGTTCAAGCTGGATAAGACCGGCCTGACGGTGCTCTACAGTTTCGCCGGCAACGGCACGGACGGAGCTTATCCCTATTCCGCTCTGGTCCGGGACTTGGCAGGCGATCTGTACGGCACTACCGGTTCTGGCGGCGAGTCCGGCTATGGAACGGTTTTCAAAATCGATGCGGCTGGCGCGGAGACGGTGCTGCATAGTTTTGGAGGCGGCCACGATGGTAAGTTCCCATACGCCGGCCTGCTCCAGGACGCGGCGGGCGGCCTTTACGGGACGACCTGGCAAGGCGGCAGGTCTGATCGTGGGACCGTGTTTAAACTGGACAACACCGGTGGGAAGGTGCTGAGTTTCAGCACAATATTGGAAGGGACTTGGCCCTATGCGGCTCTGATCCAAGACTCGGCAGGCAATCTCTATGGCACGACGACCTACGGTGGTCAAGTGGGCCTCGGAAATGTTTTCAAGCTGGACGCCGCCGGCGCCGAGACGGTGCTGTACAGTTTCACCGGTGGGCCGGATGGCGGCGGACCTTACGCTGGTCTGATCCGAGACGCTGAAGGCAACCTTTACGGCACTACCGCCTTCGGAGGCGCGACCGGTTCGGGAACGGTCTTTAAACTGGATACGGCAGGCACGCTGACGGTCCTGCATACATTCACAGGGGGAGCGGACGGCTACAATCCCTACGCGGGTCTGATCCAGGACTCGGCCGGCAATCTCTACGGCACCACTACCTACGGTGGCTCCGCCTCCAAGACTTCCGGCTACGGAGTCGTGTTCAAGATCGACCCGGCCGGTACGGAGACGGTGCTGTACACCTTCACCGGACGAGACGACGGAGGCCAACCTTTCGCAGGCCTGTTCCGCGACTCGGCGGGCAACCTCTACGGTACGGCTTCGTCCGGGGGCAAGTTCAATAGCGGGTGCTCCGGCGGTTGTGGTGTGGTGTTCAAGATCGCGCCTTGACCGGCCTACGCATGATAAAGTCCCCGCGCTCGTATGTACTCGAGCACTGCCTCGGGCACGTCGACATGCTCGTCCCCGGCCGCCAGCTTTCGCCGGATCTCCGAAGATGACACGGCTAAGTCAACCGTTTCCAAACTGTGCACGATGGCCGGGGGGGGGATGCGATACTTATGCCCCGGCCGGCTCACCACGATGAACTCCACCGCCGCCACTACGTCACGCCAGCGGCGCCAGCTTTCGATCTCGGCGAAGGCGTCCGCGCCGATCACGAAGAATAGCTTGTCATCCGTCGCCAGGCGCCCGCGCACCTTCTCAATCGTGTCGATCGAGTAACTGCTGGTGGTGCCTTCTTCCAGGCGCGACGCTTCCAGCTTCGGCTCGCCACGGCAAGCTAACTCCACCATCGCCAGGCGATCGGCATAAGACGCGAGCGTCACGCCATGCTTGTGGGGCGGCTTTTCCGCGGGGACCAGCCAGATGCGATCGAGTGAGAAGCGCGCGGCGGCTTCGCGCGCGACTGTCAGATGAGCGTTATGGATGGGATCGAAAGTGCCACCGAAGATCGCCAGTCGCAAAGCGGGCCACGCGTCCTTTACGGCAGAACCTTGATGCGCACGTTGCGAAAGTAGACTTCCATGGGCGGGCCGCGATGTAACTGAAAGGCGATGATTCCGTCGAGCCGCGCGGAATCGTGCAGGTCGGCGGTCACTGTGCCGTTCAGAGTCAGCCGGATGTGATCGCCGTCGCACAGGATTTCGTAATCGTTCCAATCGCCCAATTTGACGGCCTTCTCGCCCTTACCTTTCCAACCGTCCACCAAGGTGCCGCGGCCTTTCTCTTCGTAGATATTGCCCCAGTAATTATCCTCGGCGGCGTCGGCCTGATAGCCACGCACCACCCAATTGGGAAGCGCTTCGCTACGGAATTGAATGCCGCTGTTGTGATTGCGCAGCTTCATTTCCACGCGCAGATCGAAGTTGCGGTATGGCTGCTTGGAAATCAGGAACGAATTGTCGGTCATGGTAACGCCTTCGGTATGGCCCACAATCATGCCGTCGCGCACGCTCCACATGCGCGGGTCGCCATCCCACCCGTCGAGATTCTTGCCGTTGAACAGCGGCTGGAATCCGTCTTGCGCGAAAGCGGCGGCGCTGAATGCCAGCAGCGCCAGCAAGCGTTTCATGGCTAGGTCCTTTCGATCTTCACCGAGTTGAGGCGGACTTCTTTGTGCGGCCGGTCCTGGCCGGAACGCGGCACTTCCGAGATCTTCTTCACCACGTCGTAGCCTTCCACCACTTCGCCGAAGATGCTGTGCTTGTTATCGAGCCAGGTGGTGGCTGCCACGGTGACGAAGAACTGACTGCCGTTGGTGTTGGGGCCGGCGTTCGCCATCGACAGAAGACCTGGCTTGGAGTGTTTCAATGATGGATGAAACTCGTCGGCGAATTGATAGCCGGGACCGCCGCGTCCGGAGCCTTCCGGGCATCCGCCCTGAATCATGAAATTAGGAATCACGCGATGAAAGATAGTGCCGTCGTAAAAGGGCTTGCCGGTCTTAGTGCCATCGGCCAGGCTGACGAAGTTCTCTACCGTGCGCGGGGTTTTGTCGGCGAACAGTTTGGCTTTGAACTGACCCTCGGAGGTGTCGAACACTGCGAAAGTTTCTTGAGGCATTCCTGGATTGTAACAGGGGGCGAGCACCGCTCCCTGACGGTCGCGGCTCAGTAAAGGATGCTCCCGGCCGGTCATAGCAGCCGCCTCCAACTTTTACTGAGCCGCGACCGAGAGGGAGCGGTCTTCAGAAAGATCACTCGTATCTGAGCGCCTCCACCGGCTGCACCCGCGCGGCCCGCCGGGTCGGCACCCAACACGCCAGTAGAGCCACAACTCCGAACAGCAGCGCCACGCCGATCAGAGTAACCGGATCGGTCGGCTCCACTTCATACAGAAACGAACGGAGCACGCGCGATAAGATCAGCGCGCCGGCCATTCCAGCGACTACGCCGCCCGCGATCAGCCGCAAGCCGTCGGCCAGCACGAGTTTCCGAATGTCGCGCTGCTGCGCGCCCACGGCGAAGCGGATCGCCAGTTCGCGGCGGCGCGAGGCCACCGATAGCGAAAGCACGCCATAGATGCCAACCAACGTGAGCACGCTTCCCGCGACGGAAAAGCCCACCAGCAGCCGCATGGCAAACGTGCGCGAGGCAAGCGAATCGTCGCGGATCTGACCGAGCGTCTTCACATTTTCGATGGCCACGGTGGGATCCACCGAGTGCAGCTCGCGTTGGACCGCGGCCATGATGGAGCGCGGATCGGCGGCGGTTCTCACCACCAGGTGTTTCGAGAACGCATTGGCCTGCCATAACGAGAGATAGATCTCTGGCGCGCCGGAACGCGTCAAATCGTCCGTACGGCCGTTGGATACCACGCCCACGATCTGGAACGGAGGATTCTTCCGGTCGCCCAGCCAGAACTTCTTTCCGATTGCCTGAGATTTGGGAAAGTAACGATCCGCCAGAGCCTGGTTGACGATGGCTACTTTCGCGGCCTTGCGATCGTCGCTCGATCGAAAGCCGCGGCCGTCCAGGAGGGGCATGCCGATCAACTTGAAATAGTCATCGGTGACGGCGCGTAACGGAACGGCGATGCGGTCGCTATCTTCGATGGGCGCGGGCTGGCCCTCGATATCGACTGTAGCGGGCCAATTGTTGCCGGTGAGAGGCACGCCCCATGCGAAGGCCGCATACTGGACGCCTGGCACGGCCGCTACCTTTTCCAACGCACGGTGATGAAATGCCGCCCAATCGCCCTCGACAGCCGTGACGCTCATAGTCAGAATGCGGCTCATACTGTAACCGGACTGCACGTTCGAAATGTTAATCATGGTGCGGACAAGAAGGCCCGCGCCAACTAACAACGCCAGCGTCAGCGCGGTTTGCACCAGAGTCACTCCACGCAACAGGCGCCGTTCGCCGATGCCCGCGCTGCTTTTCGGACCGGCGCTTTTGAGCACTTCGATGGGATCGAGCCGCGAGGCGCGCAATGCCGGCAGCAGTCCCGCGAGCACCGCTGCAGCCAGTGCCGCGGTAAATCCGAATGCCGGCATCTCCCAGCCGGCCGAAACCGCATCCAGGCGCGGGATGGCGTGTCCGCCGATCACTTTGAACAGATTGACGGCGAACACCGCCAAGCCGATGCCGAGCGCGCCGCCCATCACGGCTAACACCAAACTTTCGGTGGCGACTTGCCGGAAAAGCGCGATGCGGCCAACTCCCAGCGCGCTGCGCACGGCGTATTCCTGCTGCCGTTGCAGGCCGCGTACCAGCAGCAGCGCGGCGGCATTACCGCAGGAGATCAACAGCACCAGACAAGCCGCGCCTAACAGCGGCAGCAGGATGCGGCCGCCATCGCGATTCAATTCGGCGGAGAGTGGCTGCAACTCCGGCGTGAAGCCTTCGAAAGCGTGTTCGGCGCGCGCTTCCGTGGCGGCCAGAACCTTGAGTTCGCTTTGCGCTTGCCGGATGCTGGTTCCCTCGCGCATTCGCCCGACCACATTCCACATCGGTTCGTTACGCCAGGAAGGCTCGTCGGGCGCCGGAACCCAGAAATCCACTTGCGCATTCACGTTGTAATTCGGCTCGCGCGCGGCGCCGGGCGACGGCAGAAAGCGCACGCCGGGAGGCATGACGCCGATCACTGTGGGGGGCGTATCCTGGCGGCTGATGCGAATCTTCCGGCCGATGATATGCGGGTCGCCATTGAACTTGCGCTGCCACAAATCGTAGCCCAGCACGATAACGGGCGTGGGCTTATCTCCGGTCTCCGACGGGAGGAAGGTGCGGCCCAGCACAGGCTGCAATCCGAGCGCGCGGAAGTAATCGCGAGTGACCCACATGCCTTCGATGGAGTCACTGCCGTCTGAACGGATCAGAAAGTTGAAGTCCCACGCGTAAGCGCCAATCGCCTCGAAAGACTTTGCCTGTTTGCGCCATTCGGTCCATTGCGCGGAAGGCCAACCTCGCGGATCGTCCATGGGTCGACCGTCGGTGCGGGCCGTTGGGATGAGCACCAGCCGGTCCGGTTGGCGGTAAGGCGGCGGTGTAAGCAGGACGCCGCGGATAAGACTGAATACGGCCGATGTTGCGCCGATGCCGAGCGCCAGTGTGAAGACGGCGATGACGGCGAAACCGGGTTGCTTGCGTAGCATGCGCAGGCTCAGGCGCAAATCTTGGATCATGATCGTTTTCCTCCGCTATTTCTTTGTTGGACGGACGCGGTGCGGCCAGGTTAGCAAGTGGACACAGTACCGTCTCTGAGTGACCGCTCCCTGACAGTCGCGGCTCGGTAAATCGTGGGAAATCGATATGGCCGTTACCGAGCCGCGACCGTCAGGGAGCGGTCTCCCCAAAACGGTTAACCACCTTCGCGTGACGACCGCACGGCGCGGGTCTATAATACGGACCAGGACAATCTATGCGCCGATTGTATGTTACGGCCCTCGCGCTGTTAGGCGCTGCGCCGCATGCGCTTGCGCAAGCGCCGGTGATTGCGAGCGGCGGTGTAGAGAATGCCGCCAGCAATGTGACGCTTACTTCGATTGCGCCGCAGGTTTTGATCGCCATCAAGGGACAGAACCTGGCGACTTCCACCGCCGCCAGCGGTTATCCACTGCCCACCCAATTGGGCGGAGCCACGGTTAGCTTCAGCACGTCGAGCGGGACCGTGCTCGCGCCGCTGTTTTATGCATCATCTACGCAGATGAATGCGCAGGTGCCGAACGGGATTGCGGGCACGAGCATTGTGGTAACCACGGCGGCAGGATCGAGCGCGCCATATAACATACCGCTTGTAAGTGGATCGATTCCCGAACCGATCGGTCAACTGGGCATATTTACGGACGATGGAACGGGATGCGGGCAGGCGGTGGCGTTCAATATCCCTTCCGACGGAAGCCCACTGACTCCGAACTCACCGCAAAACAGTCTCGACCCCAAGAAGGATTTGGGGCTGGCGATCTATCTTACGGGATTGGGCGGGAACGAGTTTACCGATCGTCAGAATAGCGTGCCGTGGGTTTACAACGGCAGTGACAATCCGGTTCCCCAGCTTGCTTCTTCGGGAACCAGTTTGACGTCGGTTACTTTCGGCGCGCCCGGGTTGACGGCTAGTGCGTCGAACTTATCGCTGACGTATCTGGGGCCGGCGCCGGACAAGGTGGCTATCGGCCAGGCGAATGTGCTCGGTCAGTGGAAAGGATGGCCGCAGGGATGCCGGGTGCCGTTATCAATCGCCTTGCTCGCGCCGCAGATTAGCTATGGCGCTGCTCAGTCGCCTGTCACCTTAGCTCCATTTACCTCTTCACAATTGGTGGATGTGAGCATACAGCCAGGCGGCGGCTCCTGCGCGGATCCGGCGAATAGCACCTTGGGCATTCTCACGTGGCAAACGAACACCGTCAGCGATGTAGGTGGCGTGACTTCGAGCGAGTCAGTGACCGCACAGTTCATCCAATCGGACGGATTGAGTTTCGCGCAGCCTGGGCCATTGGACGGCGCGTATCCGCTGCCGCTTCCTATTTATAATACGCAGTCCGGGGTGGTGTACGGCTTTTATACGCCGCCGCCGCCGGCATGCAACGCTTCGTTGCCGAGTACGTTAGACGCAGGGGCGCTCATGGTCTCCGGCCCTGGTATTGGTGCGGTCGCGCTTCAACCTTCAACGTCCAGCGGCAGATTGACTTATCAGGCGACCTTACCGGCCGGGACACTGCACGGCGGGACCTATCAAGTTACTGGGCAGGGTGGCAGCCAAGTGGGCGATTTCACAGCTACCGCCGACATATCCGCGCCGATTCAAGTTACATCGAACCTGGCACCCGGAACGCAATTGGAGCAACCTTGCGAAGGCGTATCCTATATTAGCATCGGCAGTTTTCCACCTTACTGCGCAGGGAGCTACTCTTTTTCATGGACCGGCGGTGACGCCCGCAGCATTGTCAGCGTTCAATTGTCCGTGGGAAACAACTTTCGGGCCGTGGCATCGGCTTATGGGTCCACCGGCGAAGTATTCATTCCTGAGAGCTACGGCCCGTACCCTGACTGGTGCCAGGACTCCCCGTTCGATCCGTTAAGCTGCGTGCTCATTCCCGCCGGTAACATAGAAGTGATCGTCACGCAGACGCCGTTCCACGAGCCATCGCAAGCGTTCAGCGCGCCGGGATTGGGTTGGGGCGGGGAATCGACCTGGAAGTATGTGTGGGATTTTCGGGGACTCACGAATTGAGCGCCGTACCGGCCGGCGTCTAGCGTCGTGCCATCTCCCGCATTACGTGTTCGTATTCCGGCCAATCGTGCAGCGTTGCGGGTCGAAGTCGGCCCCGTTGGGCCATACCACCGTGCGTGCATCCGGGTCGATCCGGACTAGACCAAATAGCTTCTCATCCCGCAAGGGACCGAAGGTCTCTCTAACCGCCGGCACGCACCTTGTACCCCCAGGGCGGGCAGGACAGGCCGGGAGGCCTGTCCTACACACGGTACCTATCGCGCAGCACAGTCTTCTGTATCTTGCCGGTGCCGCCTTTGGGCAGCGCATCCGTAAAATCCACCGAGGTAGGACACTTAAAGTGCGCCATGCGCTCGCGGCAGTAATCGATCAGCCCGGCTTCGGTGAGGGTGCTGCCGGGACGCTTTGTCACTACGGCCTTGATGGCCTCGCCCCACTTTTCGTCCGGAAGCCCGATGACGGCTACTTCCAGCACTTCGGGATGCGAGGCGATCATCGATTCGACTTCCGGTGAATAGACATTCTCACCGCCGGGCTTGATCATGTCTTTCTTGCGATCGAGTATGTGTAAGTAGCCGCGCGTATCGAAGGCGCCGATGTCGCCGGTATGCAGCCAGCCGCCGCGCAGCGTGTCCGCGGTGATAGTGGGCTGGTTCCAATAGCCCTTCATGATGGTGTCGCCACGGCCGACAACCTCGCCCGCCTGGCCCGGTGGAACCTCGCGATCCATGGCGTCCACCACGCGCACCTCGACGCCCATCACGGGACGGCCGGCGGACTTCACGGCCGCGAATTGCTCGTGCGCGTTTTCAAGTGAGTGGTCTTCGGGTCCGAGATAAGTCAGTGTAGGACTGGCTTCACTTAGTCCATAACCTTGTGCGAACTGGCAGCGCAGCTTCTCCTTAGCGCGGCGGAGTAAGTCGAGCGGCATGGGCGATGCGCCGTAAACGATCATTTGCAAGCTCGACGTATCATAGCGGTCAAAGGCCGGATGATGGATCATGGCATTCAACATGGCGGGCACCACAAAGGTGTGAGTGACTTTGTAGTGTTCGATGGTTTTGAGACACAGTTCGGGATCAAACGCGGGAATGAAACAACTCGGGCCGCCCTGCATCACCAGCGAATAGACCACCGCGGCATCGGCAACGTGGAACATAGGCGCGGCGTGCAGCCACATCCAATCCTTACTTACAGCCAGCGAGATCATACCCTGCATGGCGTTGGCATACAGATTCTTGTGAGTCAGCATGACGCCCTTCGGACCGCCCGTGGAGCCGCTGGTGTAGAACAGTGCGACCGTATCGTTCTCATCCGGGAGCGGGCCGTAGAGGGCACCGGGCGCCGACGCTGCGAGAGTAGCTTCGTAACTCGCCATGCCGGCGGGACACGGAGCGTTGCCGGCGAACATATATTGAAGCTTCGGAAGGGCGGCGCTAAGTGCGGGAGCGATACGCGCGAAGCAATCGTCGAGCACCAGCAGGCGGGAGCCGGAATCGGAAAGGGCGAAGCCGATCTCCGCGGGATTCCAGCGGATGTTGATGGGCACGATCAGAGCTTGAGCCATGGGGATGGCGTAATACAACTCGAGATAGCGGAGCGAATTGAGCATCAGCACTGAGACGCGGTCGCCCGGTTCGACGCCCAGGCCGCGTAACGCGGTAGCTACTCGCGTCACGCGATCGGCGAATTCCGCGAAGGTGTACGTGCGATCGCCATCGTAGGCCGCGATCGAATCCGGATGAAGCTGAACCGCGCGACGTAGCGCGTATAACACGTCCATGGTTATTGTCTCCCGAGCACGATCACACAGGCCACCGATCCGGGGCCGCCGAGATTGTGCACCAAACCTAACTCCGCATCGCGCACCTGGCGCGCGCCGGCCTGGCCGCGCAACTGAGTGACAACTTCGTAGATCATGCGGACGCCGCTTGCGCCAATGGGATGTCCGAACGATTTTAGCCCACCGCTGGGGTTCACGGGCAAGTCGCCGGAGAGCGAGCTGCGGCCTTCCGCGATAAAGTGCATGCCTTCGCCTTTGGGACAGAAGCCGAGGTCTTCGTAATTGGTGATTTCAGTCCAGGTGAAGCAATCGTGCACTTCGGCGAGATCGATTTCCGCGATCGGATTTTGAATACCGGCCATGCGGTAAGCCTCGTCGGAAGCGGCGCGAGTAGCGGCGAAGCCCACATAGTCATTCGCGGAATCGTACCAGGGGCGTCCGCTGGTGACTGCCAGGCCGAGGCCTTTCACTAACACGTAGTCGTCGCGGAACTGGCGAGCCATATCGGCGCGGCAGATGATAGCGGCGGCCGCGCCATCGGTGGTGGGGCAGCAATCGAAGAGACCGAAAGGCCACGCCACGATGGGAGCTTTCAGGGCCTGATCTTCAGTGACTTCCATTTGGAAATGCGCCTTGGGATTCATGGCGCCGTTGTGGTGATTCTTTACGGAGACTTTGGCGAGAGCTTCGCGGCCGCCGCCGAAGCGATGGAAATAGCGATTGGCGGCCATGGCGAAGACACCGGGCGCAGTGAGTCCATCGTGCTGGTAAGGATGACCGCTCTCCCAACCGAGCCCGCGCATAGGACGGTCTTTGAGCTTCTCGACTCCGGCGACCAGCACGACATCGTACATGCCGGAGGCGACGGCCATAGCGGCGTTGCGGAAGGCGTCTGTGCCGGTGGCGCAGTAATTCTCGACGCGCGTGATAGGTTTGCCATAGAGACGCAGGGCGTCGGCCAGCGAGACGGAGGCTTTGCCGTTGCCGGCGTAGGGCGAGAAAGTGCCCAGCCAGGCGGCTTCCACGCGTTCTGGTTCGATGCGGGCGTCGGCAAAGGCCGCGAATCCCGCTTCGACTAACAAGTCTTCGAAGCTTTGGTCGAAGTTATCGCCGAACTTAGTACAACCTACTCCGATGATGGCTACTTGGTCTTTGATGGATCCTGGCATTATGTTGCTCCATGGACAGGCCAGGAGGCCTGTCCTACTCCGGACGGCACTTCCAATAATAATAATGATCGCCGGCGCCTTCGCGCATGCGGCGCAGCACTAACTCTACTTCCATTCCGATCTCTACTTCCGACGGGTTGACGTCGGTCATCTGACAAAGGAAACGAGCGCCGCCATCGAGATCGACGACGGCCATCACGGTGGGTTCGACCGGCGCCGTATAGAGAAAATCCTTGGTAAAAGTGAACAGACGGCCGCGGCGCGCGAGGGGCTTTTCGGTTAGCTCGCCGTGGTGATGACAGGCGGCGCAGACCTGCGCGATGGGGAACTGCAGCACGCCGCATTCAGGGCACCGCGAGCCATGCAGGCGCACGTTCTGCGCTTCTTCGCGCCGCAACAGCACGTTGGAAACTTCGCCGCCGCCGCCGGATGTGCGCCAGTTGCGCAGCTTGCGATAGATCTGATAGCTGGGATACTCCATGGCGCGGCTATCGGTCTGGAGGCGGGGGCCTTGGCCGGTAGCGCGTAACAGGAAACCATCGGCGCCATCGCCGTATGCGACCAGTAGGATGAGATCGCCGGGCTGAGCGCGATCGAGCGCCTGCGCCAGGAGAAACAGCGGCATGGCGGCGCCGGTAACTCCGACGTCCGTGGCATGCACGTCTTCGACGCGCGCGGCGGGGATGCCGAGGGTTTTGGCCGCGGCGAGGTGCGCACGGCCGTCGGGTGAGGTGAACACGGCGCGCGCGATCTGTTGCGGCTGGACGCCGGCTTTGGCGAACAGTGCGCGGCCCACGGCCTCGACGTTCGCCGCATAGCCGCGCGTAAGCGAATATTTCGACGCAAAGGAATGCACGTGCGGGTCGGTATCGCGGCGCCATTCGTCGGGAAAATCGTCGGAGCGGGATACGGAGGCGACCAGTTCGGCGGCCAGATTTTCGCGGCCCACGGCGACCGCGGCGGCGGCATCTCCGAAGAGCATTTCTTCGGCTGACTCGGGCGCGCCTTCACGGCAATCGGCGGCGGCGACCAGGGCGGTATCGGCGCTGCCGGCCGCGACGGCATCGAGCGCGGCGCGCAGAGCGATGGTGGCGGCGCGGAGGGATCCGCCGAAATCGGCGGTGACGGTTTGGGCCGGCAAGTCGCAAGCTGCCGCGATGAGGCTGGCGGCGGAACGTTGCCAATAGGGCGATGTGGTGGAGGCGAACGACAACGCATTGGGGCGCAGGCGCGCGGCAAGCGGCCAGGCGGCGGACTGCGCCATGGTCAACGAGTCTTCATCGAAGTTGACGACGGCTTTGCAGCCGGGCATGGGCGATGTGCCCCAGGCGGCGGCCACGGTCTCGCGGCGCAGGCGGCGGCGGGGGACGTAGGTAGAGTAGTTGATGATGCCGATCATGAATCCGTTGCTATTATTGCACGGGGGGGCGGCGGGCGTTGCGGCGGGCGGCGATTACCAGGATCGCGACCAGTCCCGCGGCGAAGAGTGCGTTGCCGATGCGATCGACGGTGTCCCCTTTGCCGACGGCGGGAGTTTGCATAAACGCGTGCCAGGCATAGGCCGAGGCAGCGCCGCCCGCGAGCGCCAGGCGATGCAACTGAATCCAGCCCGTCGATCGCGACCAACGCAGAATCAACGCGATCATAGATGCATCAACAACGAAGTAGATAGCGACGGTGGCCCACGCCCACTGTCGCGGGACCAGCAGGAAGATGGATCCGGCGAGCAGTGCGGCGCCGGCAGCCAACCACGGACTGGGCGCCGATTCAGCCGTGGGCGAGGCTGCGCGGCGCGGCAACCGAAACGACACCCCAAGGAGGATGGCGCAGACAAACGCGGCGATTGCGAATTGGAATTTCGACGCCAGGAACGGGTCAAATTTCAAAGTGATGGCCGTGGATGCGGCGGCTCCCAGGAGGAAAAGCACAGCAGTGACGGCGAGCCCGGCGCGGCCCAGCCACGGGACGGTGGCGCGGTCCGGCACGAGCGATTCAGCCAAGGCGATCGAGACGGAAATGCTCCACACGGTGTGCAGCGTGAGAACGTGCATGGTCCACCAGACGCCGATGCCCAGCGCCGGGATGTAAGCGGGCTGCAGAAGGTGCAGGTTCAGGTGGAGATAGTTGGGGTTGAACAGGGTCTGGGTGGTGAAGGCCTCTTCGAACAGGGCGTAGGCCATGCCCAGCACTACGATGTTGGGCCAGCCGCCTCCACGCCGGCGCACCACCTCGCGAATGAGCAACGCTCCGCCGCCGTACATGGGGGCCAGGATCACCAGGGCGCCCAGCATGTTGATGGGCAGATCGCCGAGCAGGAACTCCGCCACCAGCGGAGCGATGAGAAACAAAGCGATGGCAGGCCAGACGCGCTTCATAATGTTAGACTCGGTATATAATTATACCAGGTCTATGATTATAAACAAGAGTTCGCAGGAAGGTTTGCGGGCGCGCAAGCGGCGCGAGCTACGGCGGCGGATCTCGGATACCGCGACGCGCCTGTTTATGGAGCGCGGTTTCGACGCGGTTTCGGTGGAAGAGATCGCGCGAGCGGCGGCGGTTTCGAAGGCCACGGTATTCAATTACTTCGATTGCAAGGAGGACCTGCTGCTGGATCGCGCGCCGGAACTGGCCGAGCATGTAAGGAGCGCCATGGCGGCGGCGCGACCGGGCGGCGCGATGAAGGCGCTACGCGATGCGTTGCTCGAGTTGGTGATTAAGGGGGACGCGCTCAGCGGCGCCATCCCGGAGGTGAAGTGGTATTGGCCGGTGGCGACGTCCACGCCGGGGCTGCGGGCGCGCGCGCAGTATCATGGCGAGGCGTTTCAGGCGGAGCTGGCGCGGTTGCTGAAGGCGGGCGGTTTCGGCAAAGATGCGCCGCTGATGGCGGCGATGGTGGTGGCGGCCTGGTGGCTGGCGTGGCGAAGGGCGGTGGAGCAGGTGCAGGCGGGGCGGGATCTGGCGCGTGTGAGAAGGGAGCAGCGGGCCACGATTGAGCGGGCTTTCGAGGTATTGGAGGCGGGGCTGCGGCGGAGAGTAAAGAGGTGATTGCTAAGGCAGAATCTGGCGCGTCTGCTCGCCCAGGCGCGGGGGTGGGCCGCCTAAGTGGCCGGGCGTATCGCTGAGTTTGGGGACCACCACGGAATCGCCAGGGCGTAAAGCGAAGTGCGCGGCAACTTCAGCCACATTCAGCACCGGAGTGACACAGACGTCGGCCGGCCGCAAAAGATCGAACCATTCCTCTGACGTGCGAGTGCGGAAGACACGCGCTAATTCGGCCACGATCTCTGCGCGGCGGGGATCTTCAGCGAACTGATCGGCGATGAATTGCGGGCAGCCCAGCGCCTCGCAGAGCGCGCGCCAGAATTTGGGTTCGAGGGCGCCCACGGCGATGCAGCGTCCGCCGGCGGTTTCGTAGACGCGATAGCAGGCATAGCGGCCGGTCAGGATGCCATCGCCGCGCGCGGGTATCTCGCCAGTGGCTGCGTGAATGCCCAACGCGACCGGTAGCAGAGAGGCGACGCCATCCGTCATGGAAACATCCACGGCTTGGCCACGGCCGGTTTTGGCGCGGGCCTGGAGCGCGAGCAAGATGCCGATAACAGCTTGCATGGCGCCGCCGGCCAGATCCGCGATTTGGATTCCGGGGACGACCGGCGGGCCGCCGCCCGCGCCGTTCAGATCGAGCCCGCCGCCGAGGGCCTGATAATTGATATCGTGGCCTGCCAGATCGGACCAAGGTCCAGTTTGCCCGTAGCCGGTGATGGAGACGTAGATGAGCCGTGGGTTCACCGTGCGCAAGGTTTCGTAATCGAGACCCAAGCGCTCGATGACGCCGGGGCGGAAGCTTTCGACCAGCACATCCGCGTGAACGGCCAGCTTCAAGAGCGCCGCGCGCCCGGCGTCAGTTTTCAAATCGAGCGCCACGCTTTTCTTGCCGCGATTCACGGTGTGGAAGACGGCGCCTTCACCTTCGAGATAGGGCGGAATGGAGCGGGCATAATCGCCACGCTCCGGCTCTTCGATCTTGATCACCTCGGCGCCGAAGTTGGCGAGTTGCAGAGAAGCGGCCGCGCCAGGCAAGAGGCGCGACAGATCGAGCACCACCAGGCCGTCGAGCGGTCTCATGGGCGGCGCTTCACCAGCAGCTTGTCGGTATAGACGATCACGGGCTCGTTATGCTGATTGAGTACCTGCGTTTCGAAGGTGACAATGCCGCGGGCGGCATCCTTCTCTTTCAACTCGACGACGCGTTTCGTGACGCGCACCGTGTCGCCGATGAAAACGGGGCCGGTGAAGCGCAGCTTATCGATGCCATAGAAGGCCAGCACGGTGCCGTTGATCAGGTTCATCTGGGTCATCAGGCCGGTGGAGATGCTGAAGACCAGCGCGCCGTGCGCGATGCGGCGGCCGAACTGCGACTGGCGGGCGAACTCTTCGTTGGTGTGCAGCTCCACGAAATCGCCGGAAAGGCCCGCGAAATTGACGATATCGGCTTCGGTGACGGTGCGGCCGCGCGATTCATGCAGGCCGCCGGTGGTGAAATCTTCGTAATAGTAGCTCATTGATCGCTCCTGTGGGATGAAGCGAAATGATAGCAAAGCGGCGTGTCAAAAAAAGGGGCGCTGCGCATCGCTTCGCAACGCCCCTAAAGAAGGTGGCGGCCTGCGAGGCCGCCGCAGGCTACGAGCCTGCCCCACTATGGAACACACAGGGCGGATGCTACGAACCTCAGGTTCGAACCTCCGTTGTTGGTGTAGAGGCAGGTCCAGCCTGTGGCCCCCGACGGATAGCTCGATACCACCTCCAGGTTTTGCAGTTGACCGCTGGCGGAGGGAGACGCCTGGCCGCAGCCTCCGCCAATCACTTGATAAGTCGCCGGACAGGAAGCCGTGGCCGTGCAGTTTGTGTTGGCGTCGCAGGTCGATTCTTTATTTGACTGCGCGACTATGGGAAGTGTAGCCACCGGTCCCGACGGTCCCTGCGGGCCGGTGGGTCCGGGTTGTCCCTCAGGTCCCGGAGGCCCGGTGATGCCGGTGGGACCCTTCAGACCCTTCACGCCGCGGGGTCCCTCCGGCCCGGGCGCCCCAGTCGGGCCTTGCGGACCTGCGACGCCCTGGATTCCAGGGTCGTCCACATCTATCTCCAACACCGCCGGATGGCTGGTTTGGGCGCTTTCCTTGCTGTCCATGGAAAACGCGGCGGAAGTGGTTTCGAGCGCGAACCATAGTTGGCCGCTTGGCCGCTGATCCACGATTGCACCAGGCTGGTGACATCGAGCGAAACGGTCTGGTCCGTGGCAGTCACCTGAGCGGAGCCGGAGGGACCCAGCAGCGCCGGCGCGTTGTTGAAGGTGATGGTCGCCTCGTTCCAGGGCGCCGCCAGCGCGTAAGACTGGATGGTTCCCGCCTTCTGAAACATATCGACATACAGAACTAAGTGGGCGGCGTTGATTTGCGCCCCCTCCGGAACGGTGGAAAGGTCGAACTGCACGAACACGTTGCTCAGGCCGGCAGGACCGCCCGTTGCGCCGATCGTCATCGTCTGCTGTGTCCCGAAATTCAAGGTTGGCTGGTTTGCCGATACCCAGGAATCGCCGATCAATTGAACCTGAATCGCCCACGCGGAACTGCTGAGCAGAACCGCAGCGGCCAGCGGCCGAAACATGCGTACGTAGAATTGTTTTGTCATTTGAATGTCTCCTTTGTTGTCTTCCTGGTTTCAATGTTTGAGTGTGAGATCGGCTGCCGGGAGGGCCGCCGGCGTGACCGGCGCCCCGCACGATAGCGTGATCGTGTAATCGATAGTCTGGTCGGGAATCGAACTATCGTTCTCGTAAGTGCATAGCCACCCGCCCTGTTGCGTGCCCCCCCCCAAGACCGGCCAGGATTCTATCAGGGACATACTGGAACTGGTGGTCGAGCAACCACCGCCGTAAACCCCGGAATCGCTTCCCGCGGGACACGATAATGTCTGCTTACAGATCACGTAGGCGCCCCCAAGGGACTGGGTGCAACCGTAAGTAGCGCTGTACTGCGTGATGTTGGTCCCCGTGCCTTGCGGACCGGTGGGGCCTTGCGGACCGGTGGGTCCGGTGGGGCCTTGTGGCCCCCTGGGTCCGGTAGCGCCATTGGGGCCCAGCGGTCCGCGCTGGCCCATGGTTCCCTCCGCGCCCTGTGGGCCGATGGGTCCCGGCACTCCCGCGGGTCCCGCGATAGTACCGGCGATCTGGATATCCAGGGCCGCCTGTTCGCCTGTCTGGACGCTTTCGCGGCTGGAGAAGATAACGTTATTCAACGTCCCCGAGAGTTCGACGCCGTCGTTTGCCGCGCCGTTCAACCAACTTTGCACGAGCTCGGTAACATCGAGACTGACGAAGTTATTGGTCTGCGCGCTAGTGACCGTCGCCGTCGTGCTTCCCGGCGTTCCGGCGGATGGCTGGTTGTTGTAGGTCACGGTCAACTCGGACCAGGGCGCGGTCACCGGCGCCCATTGAATGGTGGAAGGCGTCGTGCGGCCAGTGGTCAGGAAGAGAACCAGCGTAGCCTTGGTGACCGAGGAGGCCGTAGTGCCCGCCGGAAGCGTGGTCAAATCGAACTGCAACAGGCCAAATTCGCTGGTGCCCACTTGAATCTGGTTCTGTTTGCCGAAGTTGATCTGGGGGTCCGTGCTGCTGACATAGGTATCCGCGACCAGCGGAACCTGCACCGCGTTTGCGTGCGGAACGGCCGCTATCGCCAACGCCGCCAACCCGCAAAGAGACAGCCCGCGGCGCGAAGTTGCAAAGTTCGTTTTAGACATGTTAGTGGCTCCTTTTCGTGGTATCGCTGGTGCTTGTGAAAGTTGCGGCGGGCTGGTTCGGTCCGCCGGCCGGAACGGGACAATATGCCTGGACCGTGTAGCTGTCGGTTCCGGCTAAGCCGATGTTTTCAACGCTGCACGACCAGGCGGCTCCGGAGATTGAGGATCCCAGGGTAAAGATGTTGGTGGACATCGTAGTCGCTCCGCACGCTCCGCCCAATACGTTGCCCGCGGTGCACGAGAGGACAGTCGTGCACGTACCGGCGATGCAGGTGGGGGTTTCGGTGACCCATTGATAGGCCGGCGCCGTCGCCGGCGGTCCAGCCGGGCCTGCCGGGCCTGCCGGACCGGCATAGCCCCTGGGACCCGTGGGTCCAGCGGGACCAACCGGCCCCACTGGTCCCTGCTTACCTTCGGGGCCGGCAGGTCCCTGCGGACCCGTTTCACCAGTGGGTCCGGCCACGCCAGCCGGTCCATCGGCGAGCTCGATCTCGAGAGAGGCTGGATGCTTGGTGGAGCCGTTTTCCTTGCTGTCGAAGAGAAAATAGGACGTCAGGGAGCCGGCCTGCAGCGCGATGCCATTATTGGCCAAGGCGCCGCTCAGCCAGCTATTTACGACCTGGCTCACGTCAATCGAGACGAACTGCGATGCGGTCTCGACGTTCACGGCGGTTTCTCCCATCACCGATCCGATGGCGGGCGCGGTCTGATAGGTGACCGTGCCCTCGCTCCAGGCGCCCAGCACGGGAGCCCACATCACCTGTGACGGAGCTGTAACCTGGTTCACAAAGAAGGTCAGAGTGGCATGCACGGCCTGTACCCCCGGGCCGGGCGCAGGTAGCGACGACAGGTCGAATTGCAGCAGCGCATAGGCCGTGCCGGGGGTGCTGGACACACCCGCAACGGCCAGATTCGTGTCGCCGCCGCCCGGGGTGGTCGGGCTGTTGGCGGCTAAATACGTATCGCCGATAACTGGTGCGATACTGGCTTGCGCCGGCGGGGCGCTCGCCCAGATGGCGAGCACCGCAACGGCACAGGAAATTGAAGTTCGAGCGCGTTTGTTTGACATTTTCCCTCGCTTTCACGGGCCGGTTTCCCCGGCCGGCGGCGCCGCTTGAGTGCCAGAATTTGTGCGGCGTCAGAAACGAGATTACGCCAACTAATTGAAAATATTGACTGAATTATCCTGAAGTTTTCTGAAGCCGGTATGACATCCGGTTTTCCCCTTGTGGCGCAAGGCGTTCTGAGCGAAAATGAACTAATTCTGGAAGCGTCTCTTCAGACCACGTCAGATTCATCCAGAGGATCTCCTTGGAGGAAAGCTAGGACGCATGCTGCCGGGAACCAGGAGACAGCCCAGCCTCTGGGGATTCGCCAATTTCGTTTTCGACCGTAGCGCGGATCAGTTATATAAGGATGGCGAGCGGCTGCATCTGCAAGGCAAGCCTCTGCTGCTTCTGCGGGTACTCCTGGAGCAGTCCGGAAACCTGGTGACGCGCGAGGATCTGCGACAGCGTCTTTGGCCGGACGCGCAATCTTTGGAGTTCGACGCCGGCTTGAATACGGCGATCAAGATGGTGCGGCAGGCGCTGGGCGATACGGCGCGGGAATCGGTATTCATTCGCACGGATCGAAGCCAAGGCTACCGTTTCGTTTACCCCATCCACTATCCCACGGCGATCTCGCTCGCGGAGCCGGCCGTTGCGGCGGAAACCGGGCCTCCAGCTACGGCGATCGAGGAGGCGCCCCGCGTTCCGGTTTTAGCGCCGGAGCCGCCACCGGCGAAGAAGCGACACCGCCTGAGTTTGGTCGTATTTGGGATCGTGGCCGGCACGGCGTTATTGGCTGGGGGTGTGAAACTCGCTTTCTTCCGCGGCGAGCATCGGGAGCTGTCGATGGAGCCATTGTTGAATGCACCGGCGCTACCGATCATGGCCGCGGCTATCTCACCGGATGGCCGGCTCTTCGCCTTCGCGGACGAGCACCACGTGCACGTGCCGGTGATCTCGACCACCGCGAGTTCCGTCATCTCCAAGTTCGATGGACTGCGCGTTTACAGACTTGCCTGGGGACGGGACTCGGATACGCTTTTCGTGTGCGGATTTCTGGAAGGTGAGCGGTTACCCTCGTTATGGCAAGCCTGGCTGCTGGGTGAATCGCCGCGCAAGAAGATACGCGACGACGTCTGGGAAGTGGCGCGGTCCCCGGATGGAAAACGGCTGGCCATGAGCGACGGAGCGCAACAGGAGCTTTGGGTTTCCAGCGCCGATGGATCCGGGGCGCGCCGGTTGTTTCGCCACGAGGCCGGCGGTATCCGGAACATCTGGTGGTCGCCGCGGGGTGAACGCGTGTGGTTCGCCCGGAAACGAATCGAGACGACCACGGAGGTCGGATCGGTGGGCGTGGCGGACGGCAAGTTTCGTTTGGCGTTAACGGCCAGCGATCTGGGAGGAATGGTGCTGCTGCCGGACGGGCGGCTGGCATATGTGACACGCCTGCCTTCGGGAATCCGTTTGTTCGAGCTCGACGTGGACAGTGAAACCGGACAGCTTCGCGGTGCTCCGCGGCAGCGCGCGGACTGGCCGTCGATACGCATCGACGAACTGTCTACCACCGCCCGCGGCGACCAGCTAGCGGTGATTCAAGGGCGTATGGCAAGTAATGTCTGGGTAGCGGAATTGGCGGATGGAAATCAAAAGATGAACAACGCCCGGCGGCTCACGCGGGAGGATGCCGACGAGTATGCGCATGCCTGGTCGCCGGACAGCCGCGCGGTGATCTTCGAATCCACACAGCACGGGAGTTGGAACCTGTTTCAACAGGCCATCGACAGCGATTATCCGGAGCCGCTGGCGGTGGGCCCGGACACTTCGGTGATGGGGCGGCCCACGCCGGACGGCGGCGCCTTTCTATTCGTTCGCTACGTGCGCCGGCCAAGCGATGCGGGCCCGCCGGCCGGATATCAACTGATGCGCGCCACCTGGGGCGGCGGTCCGCCGGTGGCCATCGCGCAAATGGACAAGCAACCGAACTTCCGTTGTCCGGCGGCGCCCGCCAAGGATTGCGTGATGGCCGGGCGCGCCGGTTCCGAGATGGTATTCTCGCGGCTGGACCCCAATCACGGGCCGGGCGCCAGGATGTTCGCCATCCCCAGCGAAGATCCCAATCCGGACTGGGACGTTTCTCCCGATGGACGGCGGATCGCGCTGACGCCCAAAGATGCCGCAGACAACCATATCCGCATCTTTTCGGATACCGGCGTGGAACAGGACGTGGCGGTACGAGGATGGTCGGGGTTGGCGAGCCTGAATTTCTGGGCGGACGGGAAGGGCTTTTTTGCGGCGGCGGCGCGATCGGGCCACGTGGATTTTCTCTCGATCACGATGCGCGGCCAAGCCACTCGCCTGGATTGCGATCCGGGCCACTTGCCCGTATGGGTGGTGGCCTCGCCGGACGGGCGCCGGATCGCTCTCAATCTGCACGCCTACACTTCCAAGGCCTGGCTGCTGCGGCAGTTTTGATATAGCCTGAAGAGGCGGCTGCGGCCATGATTGGCCGCCCCACAAAACAAGTCAACTCACGAACGAATGGCTCCCCAGGTTGAAGCGAAATGACACCAAAGCGGCAGGGCGGATGTAACCGTGCGCGGGGGGCAGGCGTAGGAAACAGCATGCGACCAGTATTCCTTTTACTAGTGACATCTGCCTGCGTCTCAGCGCAGCCCTTTTCGGCGGGGATCAAGGCCGGCATTCCTTTAACGGATTTTCTGAGCGCCACGGAGAACGGCCAGTTCAACGTCACCTCGACGACGCAGCGGTACATTATCGGCGGAGAAGCCGAACTGCATCTGCCGCTGGGGCTGGGGATCGAGTTTGATGCGTTGTACCGGAGACTGAGCTATAGCGGATCTGGTATTTTGGTCAATTCACTTGCCACCGCCAGCGGGAGCGGCGGCAATTGGGAGTTTCCGCTGTTGCTGAAATACCGGTTCCATTTCCCGGTGGTGCGCCCTTTCGTGGATGGGGGGGTGGCCTGGGATACCTTAACCGGTCTGAAGTCCGCGATCGCCACGTTCAATAAGAACACCACGGCGGGATTTGTGTTGGGCGGGGGGGTGGATATCCATGCGATTGTGCTGCATATATCTCCGGAACTGCGCTTCACGCGATGGAATTCGGCGCAGATTAGCGACTCGGCGGGGCTGCTGCATTCGAATCTGAATCAGGCGGAGTTTTTGGTGGGATTCACTTTCTGACGGCGGACCTGCCGGAGACGGAATTCGCCGGTGGGAACGGGAGCGGTCCGATACACTTCTGAAAACCCACGTGGGATGTTTCACTCCTCGTCTGACTTCGCAACGGCCTATCTTGTTGTTGGCATTGATGGCGATTGCACATAGTAAGCGCCAGTTTCAGGCCCCAAAGGGCGGCGGTTTCCAAGTTGTCTGGGCCAAACACGTTGGTAGGTTTAAGAGGAGAAACCGGCCAAGTAAGTGCGCCGAACGCCCGGCACTAAAAGTGCTCTAACATCACTTATTGTGGTTGTTTGAGTCGAACCTATTAGAATTAGCCGTATGTTAGCCGTATTTTTCTCTTGATTGCGCGATTGTAATATGATACAGTCCCGACAGTTGCCTATGCTGCTCCCGGCGACTAATCGGACGACGGGCTGAACAAACCCCTCCGTTTCCGCGCCTGCAACGGCGCTCTTATTTCGTCCAATAAAAACGCGATCGCTTGAGTCCGGGGTTGTTCAGCCACGGACCATTCGGCCGGTCCCTCCGACGACGCCGAAGCTAAGACTTCATCTATGTGATTTCTCTGCTCGTGCGACGCGTGTTTTTGTATGGCCTTGGATCGCAAGTGATTAGCACATAAGATCCTGCAACAATTCCGGCTAACTGACCGGCTGGTTCCGAAGACATTTGTTCTTTATCTTCTGCTGAACCTGAATTGCGGGAGTGCACTAAAGATTTCGTCTTAGGCTATGTGATCTCGCCGGGGCAGGCATTGCTGTATTTCCTGCGTGTTCTTAAGTCAAAGCCTGAGGCCGCGACTTATAAAGGAGAGAAATGAAAAAAGGAATCTTGTTTTTCGCACTCGCTGGCGCCGTGTTTGGTCAGTGTGCGCTGCCTACGCCAGTTTATAACCCAGCGGTGCCTCCCGGAGGATTAAGTCAACCTATGGAGCTACACGGGTTCGCGCAGAACCAGGAGCAGACCCCGTCGTTCGTTATTGGCGCGGATGTCTATGGAGGTGCGCCGCTGCTTGATTGCCACCGGCAGACCCTGACCCGAATTACGGATTCCGGCACTTTCTTGGGAATAAGTCCATCAGGGACAGACTACCTTATCCTGGAAACGGGATTGGATGCCTACCAGAATCCGGTAGTGGTTGCCCAGTGGTCGATGATCGCGACTAACTTGCAGATCGCCGGACAGCAGCCGCTGACGGATTTCAATCACGAGGCGATTAGGCTGCCGAACGGCAACACGGCCGTAATTGCGCATGAGGATGAAGTAATCACCAGCGCAACCCAGTGTCCTACTGCCAAGTTTCCGGCCAACACCTGTGATATCCTGGGCGACAAGATAGTCGTACTGGATCCTGTGGGCAATGTAACGTGGATCTGGGACAGTTTCAACCCGTACCAGTTCCCATACCTCGACCGCCGCGCAATTCTCGGGGAAGATTGTACGCCGCGAAACAACAACGGAGGCTGTCCGGTTACGCCTCCTTCGACGATCGCACAGGATTGGTTGCATGGGAATAGCCTCTGGTTCGATCCCGCCGACGGTAATCTGGTGATCAACTTACGAAACCAGGATTGGATCGTTAAAGTGGCCTATGAGAATGGCAGCGGCGATGGGAGCATCGTCTGGCGGTTGGGCAATGCAGGCGACTTCACGATGGCCAGCACCATTAAGACATCCTCCCCTTGGGAAGATCACGCGCACGACGTGACGTCGCCGGCGCCCGGGACTTACATTATGTTCGACAATGGGAACGGCAGACACCAGGCGGGAACAGGAAAGAGCCGGGGCTTGGTTTACGCCATAGACGAACCGGACAGAATCGTCGAGAAAGTAACTGTGTACTCTTTGGGCGTATTTTCTCCAGGATCGGGGAGCGCGCAGACCCTCTCGAACGGCGATTTGATGTTTCTTGCCGGCCGGCCGATGGACTCGGTCACGCAACAGGTTTACTCCGAAGAATTTGAATTTGTTCCGGGCGCGAAGGTTCCGCTCTGGACGGAAATATCCACGGAACAATACCGGGCAATCCGGCTTTCTGGATACTTTTTCTTCTAAGGGCCGGTTTGGAGGCCGAGTTTCAAAGGAGAAACAGGTGTGGAACTATAGAAATGTCATTGATTATGTAATTGCAACCGGATATAGTACAGATGGTGGCTTGATCGGGAAGCGGTTATTTGCCCGATCCGGCGACTAATCGGACGACGGGCTCGAAGAACCCTCCGTTCTACGCCTGTAACGGCGCTCCAAATTCCATCTGACGTTTCGTCATGACAGCGCCGCCGCTTGAGTTCGAGGTTGTTCAGCCGGTAACGGTCCGGCAGATTCCGCCAAAGCCGAAGCTTAAAAAGACTCAAATCCCCAAATTCATTTACGCGGTGGTTCTGCTGGTGCTCCGGACTTTTTGTTATGACCTCGGTTGGGACCGATTCGCAATCAAGATCTCGGAACACAAGTTCGGCTTGTTTCCAGAGCTCCGGCGCTGGCAGGTCGATAAGTGGGCCGCGCAATTCCAGCGACAGAACCTGTTTCCGCATGCCAGTGAATCCGAGTTGCGGGAGCGGGCTAAGGAATTGGTCTTGGGTTATTTGATCTAGCGGCGGGGCGCACGAGAGATCGGCCTGCGGAGACGAAATCGGCGATCGCTCAGCTAAGTAGCGTAATGCCCTCGGCAACCGCAGCATGCCGAAGTGGTTCGTCCGAACTGGCAAGCGACAGTCCGTCCGTAACGCAAGGTCAAGATACGCGGCCTCATAAGCCGTGAGGCTCCGCTGGCGGGCGAGGGATTCCTCAGATATTCAACAATCTGTTGCTCGGAGATTCGCTTGCGCCTGCTGTAGGAGACGAAAGTATTATTGGCGATTTCAAACGCCCAGATCTCCGGCACAATGGCGTCGTTCGATATCAATTCCTTCAGAACCCGGCGACTGTAAGGAGGGTCCTCAGTCGGATCGCCGGGAAAGCGCCATGAAATCGCGACGGAAGCGTCGAGGGCGAACGTCGCCATCAGCGGCGATGCTCCTCGCGCAGGAGCTTTCGGCTAATCGGCTCGAGCGTGGGGCGATGCTTCTCACCGAATTCGAGCATGCGCCGCACGGCTTCCTGGCGCGCCGATTGAGGAGCGGCATCGGCGCTTGGCTCCGCTTTGACGGCCGCCTGCTCGGCGAGAGAGAGGATGTACTGCTCCAATGGAGACCCGCCAGACCTCCGGGCTTAATTGAAGGGTGACTGTCATGGGATATTCTTTCGCTTCTCAAGTTTACGCCAGCTTCACTTTACTCCAAAGCCCGGCACAACCTCAGGAACACGGAGGCGCGCGAAAATGCCGCGCATTTCTCGTTAGGCGAAAGCCCGATCGTGTCGCCGGGCGGCTTTAACTTATGTTGGCGGTTATCGCTGGAACGCCGGCAGCCGCGCCTTGAAATCGACCTCGGGGCGTTGCTTTGTCCGCGGTTACGATCGACGGTTACGATAACGGACGTGCGCCAAGAGGAAAACCGCTGATCTTCAGCGGCCTTGGCTAACCGTCATATTATATGGTGCGGAGAGGGGGACTTGAACCCCCACGAGATTGCTCCCGCTAGCACCTCAAGCTAGTGCGTCTGCCAATTCCGCCACCTCCGCAGGGGCGCTACTTCTTTGCTGGGGCCGCGGGCGGCTTAGCCGGTAACTGCAGCGGCACGGACTTTCCGTTCGGCAGTTTGATGCTCGGGCCGCCGGGAGCCGCGGGGGCTTTCGCGGGCGCCTTTTGGGTAGCCGCACCCGCCGGCGCGGAATCCAGCACCGTCTTCGCGCCGCCGTTCGATCCGCGCGTGGCCAGGATCGAAAGCGTTAGCGATGTAATCATGAACACGATGGCCGAGATGGTCGTGGCTTTCGAGAGCAGGGTAGCCGATCCGCGCGGACCAAAGGCGGTCTGCGAGCCCATGCCGCCGAACGCTCCCGCCAAGTCGGCGGCCTTCCCGCTTTGCAGCAACACTACAATGATCAGGAAGATGCACACGGCTACGTGAATAAGCGTCAAAAGAATCAACATCGCGTTCCTTTTAGTATAGGCAACCAGACATGCGCAGGTCAAACGGGGGGTCGCGGTCTCGTGGTCTCGTGGTCCGCCCCATGAAACGATGTACGCTTTAGATTATGCACGCCGCCGTACTGCATACACTCGGCCAGCCGCCGCGCTACGAGCCGTTCCCCGATCCTACGCCGGAAGCCCACGAAACAGTCGTCCAAGTGCGCGCCGCATCGCTGAAGCCGATCGACCAGTTAATGGCCGGCGGCACGCACTACGCCAGCCCGCGCAAGCTCCCGGTGGTCTGCGGCGTGGACGGAGTGGGCATGCTCGAAGATGGTACGCGCGTCTTCTTCGGCGGACCTCGCAGCCCTTACGGCGCGATGGCCGAACGCACGGTGGTGGCGCGCGCGCGTTGCTGGCCCGTGCCGGACGCGCTCGACGATGCCACCGCGGCGGCCCTGCCCAATCCCGCGCTATCCAGTTGGCTGCCGCTCGAATGGCGCGCGCAACTGGCGGCGGGCGAGACTGTTTTGGTGCTGGGCGCTACCGGCATTGCCGGGCAACTCGCAGTGCAGATCGCCAAACTGCTGGGCGCGGGCCGCGTGGTCGCGGCGGGCCGCAACGAGGCCGCGCTCCACAGGCTGCTTTCGCTCGGCGCCGATAGTGTGATCCGCCTGGATGCGCCGGATCAGAATGTCATTCAAGCTTTCCAGCGCGAGGCCGGGGACAAAGGCTACGGTGTGATCGTCAACTACTTGTGGGGACGTCCAACCGAACTGCTGGTGGAAGCGATAGCGCACGCGGGCTTTTCGATGCACGCGGCCGGGCCGCGCATGATCCCCATCGGGGAGAGCGCCGGCGCGACGAGTTCCATTCCGGGCGCGGCGGTGCGGAGTGCGGGTCTGTCGATTCTAGGCGGCGGACTTCCGCCCATGAATCTCCTGATGGATGCGTTTAAGCGGGCCATGGACAATGCAGCCTCCGGCCATTTGCGCATGGAAACCGCGCGCGTGCCGCTGGCGGATGTTGAGCAGGTGTGGGAGCGTTCGTCACGCGGCCCGCGAATCGTTCTGATTCCGTAACGCGGGTCTGCGCGTGCGGCGGCCAATTCCTGGCCACGGCCGCAGGTAGGACAGGCCTCCTGGCCTGTCCAAAGCCGGCTGAAAGCCGGCTGCGGGCAAGATTGCCCGCCCCGCAGGTAGCGTTGCCAACCTCTTTAGATCCAATCAGTTGGGCTTTGATCGTTCCCAAAACCAGACCGCCTCGCCATTTTGCTGATATTTCGGCCCGATTCTCCTGCTACACTTTGGATTGAGGGGCACGCCATGTTTCGATTCGATCAACTCATCCGCCGCGATATGATCGTCCGCGACGTCAAACAGTCGCATCCGGAAACCGTACCGGTCTTCGAGGAGTTGGGGTTCCGCTCCAGTTGCGACGATTGCGATATCGAATCCGTGGCACGCAAGAACGGACTGGCGAGCCAGGACGTGATCGCCGCTCTCAATCGGGCCGCGTTTGGCTCGAACGCCAACCAATAGAAAGCCGAAGACGAAATGATTATGCAAGCCATTAAACCAGCGCGTAAAGCCATCAAGGAAGGCACCCAGCCGCTCGACGTATTCTTCTCGCCCAAAACCGTGGCCGTCATCGGCGCCACGGAAACCGCCAACACCGTCGGACGCACCGTTCTATGGAACCTGGTGAGCAGCCCCTTCGGCGGTACCGTTTTCCCCATCAATCCGAAGCGGCCAAGCGTGCTGGGAGTGAAGGCCTACAAGCATATCTCCGAGGTACCCGAGCAGGTGGATCTGGCTGTGATCGTCACGCCGGCGGCCAGCGTGCCTGGCATTATCCACGATTGTGGCGAGGAAGGCGTGAAGGCCGCCATCGTGATTTCGGCGGGCTTTAAGGAGATCGGCCCCGCGGGAGTGGAACTGGAGCGCCAGACATTGCTCGAAGCGCGGAAGGCCAACATGCGCATCATCGGCCCCAACTGCCTGGGCGTGATGAGTCCGTTGACCGGGCTGAACGCCACGTTTGCGTCCACCATCGCGCGGCCGGGCAATGTGGGCTTCATCAGCCAGAGCGGCGCGCTGTGCACGGCGGTGCTGGATTGGAGCCTGCGTGAAATGGTGGGCTTCAGCGCGTTTATCTCGATCGGCTCCATGCTGGATGTGGGCTGGGGCGACCTGATCTATTACCTCGGCAACGATCCGCGCACCCGCAGCATTGTCATTTATATGGAATCGATCGGCGACGCCCGCGGCTTCCTCTCGGCCGCGCGCGAAGTGGCGCTCAACAAGCCGATCATCGTGATCAAGGCCGGGCGCAGTGAAGCCGCCGCCAAAGCCGCGGCTTCCCACACCGGTTCCCTGGCCGGCAGCGACGAGGTGCTGGAGGCCGCCTTCCGGCGCAGCGGCGTGCTGCGTGTGAACAGCATCGCCGACCTGTTCTACATGGCCGAAGTGCTCTCGAAGCAGCCCAGCCCCAAGGGTCCGCGGCTGACCATTCTGACCAATGCCGGCGGTCCCGGCGTGCTGGCCACCGATGCTCTGGTGGCCAACGGCGGCGAGCTTTCGGATGTATCGCCGGAGACCATGGAAGCGCTCAACCAGATCCTGCCCGCCGCCTGGAGCCACAATAATCCTATCGACGTGTTGGGCGACGCCAGCCCCGAACGGTACGCCAAGGCGGTGGAGATCGCCGCCAAGGATCCCAACAGCGACGGCCTGCTGGTGGTGCTGACGCCGCAGGCCATGACCGATCCCACGCAAACCGCCGAGCACCTGAAGCCCTACGCCAAGCTGGAAGGCAAACCCATCCTGGCAAGCTGGATGGGCGGCGCCGATGTAGCCGCGGGAATCGGCATTCTGAATCAAGCCCGGATTCCCACCTTCCAGTTCCCGGATACCGCCGTGCGCGCATTTACTTACATGTGGAAGTGGGCGTATAACTTGAAGGGCCTGTATGAAACGCCGTCGCTGCCGGAAGACTCCGCCGACTACGCGCCGAACAAAACGCTGACCTCCGAGATCATACAGAATGCGCGGGACGCCGGCCGCACCATCCTCACCGAAGCCGAATCGAAACAGGTGCTGGACGCTTATTACATTCCCACGGTGCGCACGGTGGTGGCGCGCAGGCTGGAAGAGGCCGTCGAACAGGCCGAGCGCATGGGATATCCGGTCGTTCTGAAGTTGTTTTCCGAGACCATCACCCATAAGACCGACGTGGGCGGCGTGCAGTTGAACCTCAGCGGCCGCGACGCCGTGGAACGTGCCTGGCGGAAGATCGAGGCGTCCGTGACCGAAAAGGTGGGCGCGCCGCATTTCCAAGGCGTCACCGTGCAGCCCATGATCAAGATCGGCGATGGATATGAGTTGATCATCGGCAGCAGCCTGGACGCGCAATTCGGACCGGTGCTGCTCTTCGGCACGGGCGGCCAGTTAGTAGAGGTCTTCAAGGACCGCTCGTTGAGCCTGCCACCGCTCAATACCACGCTGGCGCGCCGCATGATGGAGCACACCAAGATCTACAAGGCGCTGCAGGGCGTGCGCGGACGCAAGCCCGTAAACCTCGCCGAGCTCGAACAGGTGATGGTGCGCTTCAGCCGCCTGGTGGCCGAGCAGCGCTGGATCAAGGAGATCGATATCAACCCGCTGCTGGCGACTCCCGAACGGCTGGTGGCGCTGGATGCCCGCATCGTACTGCATGGGCCTGAAGTGACCGAGGAACAACTCCCCAAGCTGGCCATCCGTCCGTATCCTACGCGCTACATTTCCACCTGGGGGATGAAAGATGGCGCCGAAGTGCTGATCCGGCCGATCCGGCCCGAGGACGAGCCGGCCATGGTGAAGTTCCATGCCACGCTTTCCGAGCGCAGCGTTTATCTGCGCTACTTCCACCTGATGAATCTGCCGCAGCGCGTGGCGCATGAGCGGCTGACGCGGATCTGCTTCATCGATTACGACCGCGAAATGGCTCTGGTGGCGGAGCGCAAGAACCCCGCGAGCGGCGAGGACGAGATCGTGGCCGTAGCCCGGCTGACGCGCATTCTAGGCACCAACGACGCGGAGGTGGCCGTGCTCGTGAGCGATCAATTCCACGGCCGCGGGCTGGGCAAAGAGCTGCTTGCACGGCTGGTGATCGTGGGCGGCGACGAGAAGCTCACCGCGCTGAAGGCGGATATTCTGCCGGATAATCGGGACGTGATGCGGATCTGTGAGAAGCTCGGTTTCACGCTGCGGCATTCGGTGGAAGACGAAGTTGTAAAGGCCGAGTTCCGCTATTAGGAATTGTGGGGCAGGCTCGTAGCCTGCGGCGGCCTCGTAGGCCGCCTGCCGGCATTCGAGGAGATGCTGTTAAGCGGCCTGAGTGGCCGCCGCAGCCAGAGTGGCTGCCACACAGACCTAAACCCGCCATCCTCCTCTGCCGATAGAGACAGTGGATGGATACTTTAGTTACATCGGTATCGCAAAACCCCGGAGGCGGTAAGTAACCGTGGCGGTCAGATACATACCCGGCCACCAGCCAGCCGCGCCGCAACCGCCGCGAGAATCTCAAGGGGTAGCGTCCGCTATCGCACCGCCAACCTCGCTGGACGACGCCTTCCGCCAGCTTGAGCGCCTGGAAGTGGCCCTCGCAGAATCAAGGCTGCATGAGGGAGATCCCGCGATTGAAGAGGTGGTCCCGCGGGATGTGGCCGGCGCAGCCTTGTATTGGCTGTCGAACTACAATCGAAATCCTGCCGATGCGGCGCGCAAGATTCGGGAACTGGCCGCCCAAGCGCCTCAGCAGGTTGCGGAGAGTGTCCTGTCGCATTACGATCCGGAGCGCTGGCCAGGGGCTACTCCGTTCATCGAACGCCTGCTAAGTGGGTTGGGGGAGACGGTTAAAACACTGTGCAATCCCTCCCTGTCCATGGACGACTCTGTGCGCATCGCCAGGACGTTAGGGCAGTATGATCCGCCGTTCGACGTGCGTTTCGCCAAACGCCTGCTGGATGACGATCTGACCACCGAAGCGGAGCGCCAACGGGGGCTGGCGATTCTGGATAAGCTAGGCTCCGTCGGCCGGATGATTCCCATTCTGGTTCAGTTTCTCCGCAGCCCCGATAGCCAGGTCCGCTCCAAAACAGCGCTGATGTTCGGACAGACACTGCCCTCGCATGGGATTACGGAACGATTGATGCGCGATGGGGACGCCCGCGTGCGCGCCAATTTCATCGAAGGTCTTTGGAACTGCACGACTCGCGATTTTCGTCCTTTGTTTCGGCAGGCCGTCGAGGACTCTCATCATCGTGTCGCGGGGAACGCTGTCATCGGTTTATACCGGCAAGGTGAAATCCACGAGGCCATCGGACACTTGAGTAAAATGGCTCGCCATCCGGAAGCCGCCTTTCGCGTAACGGCGGCCTGGCTCATGGGTCAAATCGGCGACGAACATTTCACCGGCGTGCTTCGGCATATGGCGAACGATTCGGATCCCCTGGTGAGGAACAAAGCGACCGATTCCCTGCGCGCCATCAACCCCGCCGCCTCCGAGCCGTGACAATGTGGTGCACAGTCGTGGGGCAGGCACTCTGCCTGCGCGGGCCTCGTAGGCCCGCTTCTTTGGGCGAGCAACGCTCGCCTGGGGCGGGCAACTCGCCTTAGCCGCCTGAAAGACGGCTGCGGCCAGGATTGGACGCCCACGGTGCATTTTCAGGCCGTCTCTGGTAGCCGGCGCCGTGCCGCTATACAATGACGATTCCCGGCACTTGCGCGGCCCCCGCTCGCCGCGCAAACTCGCCGTGCTCGTCCTCCGGCATGTCACTTAATCGACGCCACCGGCGCGCCGCCTAAGCCCAATCAAATTGTAGTCGTCACCGCCAGCCGCATTACCGCCATCGGCCCGGCCGCCACGGTTCGCGCCCCCAGGAACGCCCACACCGTGGAAGCCGCCGGCAAATTTCTGATCCCCGGTCTCTGGGACATGCACGTCCATCGATTGACCAGGATTATCTGCCGCTCTTCCTGGCGAACGGCGTAACCGGCGTGCCCATCATGGGGCGAACCCGCGCATCGCCAATGGCAAAAGGAGGCACGGTCGAACAAGGTAAGTTCGCCGTCGCTTGACGCCATGTTGTCCGGCGTCGAGTCGGCCGCGACGAGGCTGCCCATTTGAATCCCTACAATGCAAACGGAGAGCGGCGGCTGAGGAGCCTCCCGCGTAATGCGTCGCCGCCCTCATCGCCGTTTGATAGAATTAGCGGAGCATTCTTAGGGAGGGTAGCATGCCTGACACATCGCGCCGCGGGTTTATCCGCGGCATCGGCGCCGCCGCACTGGCCGGCTATGGACCGATCATTCTCGGCGCGCAAAACAAATCCGGCAGCGCCAAGCCGATTTTAGGCGAAGGCGATCATAAGTACGAATGCACGCACGATTGGGGCGAACTGCCGGCCAACATCAAGTACGGCAACACGCACGGCGTGTGCGAAGACTCGCAGGCGCACATCTACGTGCATCATACGGTCAACGATGCGAGCGAAAGCCACGATTCCATGGTGGTCTTCGATCCCGGAGGCAGGTTCGTCAAGTCCTGGGGCAGCCAGTTCCAGGGCGGCGCGCACGGCCTGCATATCCGCAAGGAAGGCAGCCAGGAGTTTCTGTATCTGTGCGACACCAAGCGCGCCATCGTGGTGAAGACCACCCTCGATGGCGAAGAAGTCTTCACACTGGGCTATCCCAAGGAATCGGAGTTCTATAAGCTCGATAAGGATGATAAGCCGGCGACTAAGTACAGTCCGACTAACTTAGCTATCGCGCCTAATGGCGATATCTATGTGGGCGATGGCTATGGTTCGAGTTACATCAATCAATATAACAGCAAGGGCGAGTTTATCCGCACCTTCGGCGGCAAGGGCAAGGAAGCGGGTCAGTTGGATTGTCCGCACGGCATCACCGTGGATCTGCGCGGGCCGCAGCCGCGGCTGCTGGTGGCGGATCGCGCTAACGCGCGCCTGCAATACTTCACGCTCGATGGCAAGCACGACGGTTTCGTGGGCGGCGTCAATCTGCCGTGCCACTTCAGCGAGCGCCGCGGCGAGTTCGCGATCCCCGACTTAGGCGCGCGCGTCACCCTGATGGACCGCGACAACAAGGTGATCGAGCACCTGGGCGACGACAGCGCCGCCAAGACTTGGGGCGATCTGCGCAAGCAGACGCGCGATCACTTTACGCCCGGCAAGTTTGTGTGTCCGCACGGTGCATGCTTCGATCACGAGGGCAATATCCTGGTGGTCGAGTGGGTGGAAGTAGGTCGCGTGAGCCGGCTGCGCAAGGTGGCGTGAAGGCTAGTTATGGTCCAGATCGATCAGGATGTAGCCGGCGTTTCGATCCGGATCATAGGGTTGGATGTAAACGTCACAGCCCTCGCAGTTGCGAACGCGCAAAAATCTGAGGGTCGCCAGATGCATCAACCAGGCCGCAGTCCACAGCCGTTCGCCGGCGAGCATGGATCCCATTTTGCAATCCCACCGGGTTGCCGTACAATAAATTCTCAGCGAGCGGTAAGTAGTGTCTTAACCGGTTGTCTCAGCCGAGGGGTCCACCCCAAGCCGCTCTCCGATCGCAAATCTATTTGACATTTCGACTTTGGACACCAAAGAGCATTTCTTGCAGCCGCTGTTACTGTCCTACCTGCGACTACCTGTTCTGGAGTGCGCGAACGAGGGGTTCGTGCCAGTTCGGGTACTGTATGATCAGCTTCAGGCCTGGGCTTTCTCCCTGAGCAAACAGATGCGGCGATTGCGCGCGTATTCAATAAGCGGTTGGCGGAGACGGCGGCGCGGCGCATTCCAGAGCCAGGGAAGAATGAAGGCTGCCTATTGCGCTTGACCACCGTCGGTCTATATCACTTGTCGGAGCTTGTTCCCACATTCACCTATCTCGATGCTGTGGTCGTAGACACTCCAATACTAGATAAGGGACCTAGGAACCTGATAAGGGAGGCACACTCACTTGAGAATCGGCTCGTGCGTTCAGGAAATCAGGTGCGGCGCCACGATGTTAAGTAACTCGCGAGAGGTGACAACTTTGGTCTGCTTCCAGAACTTGGAAAAGTGCCGCTGATAACCGGTCACGAGATAGTCGGCGCGGCCCGCGTCGGCGCACTCCAGGAAGAGGTTGTCATCAGGGTCTGGCGTGATCTGGAGGCTGCGCGCAGGGCTGACAGGATACGCATGACGCTCGATCAGATCGATGAACTGGCGCTGGAGGCCCTTACGGATCTGAAGCTCCGGACGCGACAACACCTCGGCGTACTCGGCCAGAATGGGGTCGGAGACGTACAATCTTGCCGGCTTGGTGATCGCCAGCAGGACGATGGTACGCTGCGGCCCGGCTGGCTTCAGCGCTGCCGAGACAATGATGTTGGTGTCGATGACCAACCGGAGCGCAATCATGCCCGTTTTGATTTTTGGGCGCGCGCGGCTTTGATTACGCGGTCGATCTGCCGCGAGCTCAGCTTGTCGGTTCCCTTGCGAAGTGATTCCTCGCCGATAACCCGTAGCACCTCGGGCTCCGGAGTAGCGAGGCGCACATAATCCCGGATGCCGATCAGCACAGCCTTGGCCGCGCCCCGCTTCTCGATGACGATCGAGCGTCGCTCATCCTCCACGCGGCGCAGAAGCTGGCCGAAATTCGTGCGCGCACGGAGCGCCGACACAACGATGGTCCCTCTGTTTTCGTTTCTCAGCATAGAAACTCTTTAGTTCCTCTGATTGAACTGTACAGTTGATCCGGATGCCGTGTCAAGTTTTGCCGTGTGCTATCGGCGTTCATCGGCGTTCATCTGCGGCCATAATTGTGTGGCTCTTATGCCGCTTGGCAAACCGGCACTCCAATCGGCCACGGATGCACGCCGATTCACGCAGATTTCCATTATTGATCTGCGGCTAAAGTCTTCCGCCGCACCCGCCGATCTATTCATCAGATGTCTGCCAGATGTCCCGAGCGCGGCTCGCAAGTGGTTGAAGTGTCTCTCGTGCTGCTACCCCTTTGCGCGCTGATATTTTTGATTCTCGACATGGCGTGGGCTTTCTACGTGCGATCCACCTTGCAGAACGCCGTGCGTGAGGGCGTGCGCTACGCCATCACCAGCCAGACCATTACCGGGATGGGGCAGGATGCCTCCATCAAAACCGTCGTCCAACAGAACGCCACGGGGCTGCTGTCGGGAGGCCCCGGCTTGGCCCTGATCAACATCCAGTACTATTTGCCCAACACCTTGGCGCCCGTGTCGGGTCTCAACAGCAACCAGGGCGGGAACATCGTCGAGGTTTACGTGCAAGGCTATAGCCTGCCGCCGCTGGGGCCGATCCTGCGAAATCCGGCGCCGTTGTTGCTGGGGGCCCAGGCGTACGACCGCATGGAAGGCTCGCCGGGAGGCATCCCCCCCGCGCGTTAAGGGGCCTGGAAGGCATGTCTGCACCCAGCCAAACCCGGCGGCGCGGCAGCACCGTGATCGAGTTCTGCCTGAGCTGTGTGCTCTGGACAACCATCCTGATGGGGCTTAGCACCGTGGGCTTGAACCTGATCCGCGCGCTCCAGGTGGAACAGATCGGCCGTGACGCCGGCCGTCTATACAGCGCTGGCCTGGATTTCACGCAGGCCGGCAATCAGAGCCTGCTTATGCTGCTGGCAGCCGGCCAGAACATCACGGCCACCGGAGGCAACGGGGTGTTCATCTTCTCCACCGTGGAATATATCGATACGCCGCAATGCGCGGCAGGCGGTCTGGCGGGCAATTCTACCAGTTGTCCGAACCTGGGCCAGAATGTCTTCATCCAGCGCGTCGTGGTGGGAAACGCAGGCCTGTTTTCAAGTCCGTTCGGAACGCCGAACTCCGGCATGATAGGGACTAGCGGAAACATCCCGTCTTCGAGCTACCTCACCAACACATCGGCGCGCGCTTCCGGTTTTGGCAGCCTGATTTCACTTACCGGAGGCCAAGTGGCGTACCTCACTGAGGTCTACCTCAGTTCGGCGGATTTCGCATGGGGAACTTATATGAGTGGCGCGGGGGTTTATGAGCGTAAGATCTTTTGACCGGCGGAGGGGGCGGCGGGGTATCGTGGTCATCATGCTCTCGCTGATGGTGTCGGTCGTCATGCTTCCCCTGGTCGGCCTGGCGATCGACGGTTCCATTCTCTATCTGGCTCAGGCCAAGCTGTCGGCGGCTGTGGATGCCGCGGCGCTGGCCGGCGCGCGATCGCTCAGTGTGGGCCTGGACCTTGCCAGCCAGACGGCCAGCGCCACCGCCACCGCGCAGTCCTTTTTCAACGCGAACTTCCCTAGCGGATACTGGAATACCAGCAACCAGTCGGTCAGCATCTCCATCGCGGAGACCGCCTACAAGACTCGCACCGTGACCATGCAAGCCAGCGTCAGCGTGCCCCTCACCTTCATGCGCCTGCTGGGCCAGACCACATCGGTGGTCAGTGCGCAAGGCCAGGCTTCGCGCCGGGATGTGATCATGATCGTGGTCATCGACCGCTCCAGTTCCATGCAGAATGCGGGTGTCTGCGGCACCATGATCGCCGCCGCGCAGAACTTCGTAGGTTACTTCGCCAATGGCCGCGACACCATCGGTCTGGTGACGTTCATGGACGGATATAATTTGACGTACGCGCCCACGCTGAACTTCGCCTCCAATACGCCGTCTTTGTCCACCGTGCTGGGCGGCTTGAAGTGCTACGGCGACACCGGAACAGCCGGCGCGCTGAATCAGGCATACGCACAGTTGAAGATTGTCAATGAGCCGGGCGCGCTCAATCTGATAGTCTTCTTCACCGACGGACATCCGAATGGAATCGCCGCCAATTTTCCGGTAAAGACCAAGACCGATACACGTTACGACTATCAGAATTACAGCACGCTGGTAAGCACTCCGGCCAGTAGTTGTTCGAGCATCACCACGCTGCCGGGTGAAATCGCCGAATGGTCCGGCGAACCAGCGCCCGCGCATGGTTCTACCGAAGGCCTGTTTGCCGTTACCAGCAGCTCCGGCAGCACCACCAGCGAGCAGGTGGCGGCGGGTCTCTCCGGCTGCGGCATGGCATCCAACCAGGCGAAGATGCGGCGGGACATCGCCTATATCCCATCCGCCGACTTATATTCCAATTCAACGACTGGCTATCAGTCCTTCGCCTCGGGCGATCTGTATCCCAGCGGCAATCCCTATGCCGGTCAGATTCGCGTCGATACGCCTACCGCCGTGGTGACCGCCTCCGTAAATGCCGCGGACAATCAAGCCACCACCATTCGCAATGACCCCAACTTGATCCCGGTGATTTATTCCATCGGCTTGGGAGGAACCTCCGCGGAACCAATCGATGCCACGTTCATGGAGCGGGTGGCCAATGATCCGCGCAGCCCCATCTACAATTCGGCCAAACCGGCCGGTCTCTATGTCTACTCGCCTACCGCCACCGATCTGGCCGGCGCCTTTCAGCAAATCGCCTCCGAAATCCTGCGCCTCTCGCAGTGACAGCGGGACAGGAACTCGGCCGGGTTGCAAGCTCGGCTCGCATTCTCTCCCGATTGGAGTGTGTGTGTTGCGCGCAGAGCGGAAAGGTTGTGATTTTAAGGAGGTGCCACGGCCAGTTTCCCGGCCGTGGCTTGCAGCTACTTACGGCGACGACGCCGCGAAACGCGGATCGTAACCGTGATCGCCGTTGCGGCGGCGATTGTAAACGCTCAAAGTGATGATAATTACCGGCCCGGGTCGTAAGCCCGGGCCGGTAGCTTTTAGGACGCCAAAAAACGTCCCACCCTTTCAACGGGCGAAAACTGAATTGCAAACTCAGTAGTGGCGGAAACCGGCCTGCATTCTCTCCCGATTGGAGTATTGCGCGCAGACCAGAAAAGTTGTAGATTTAAGGAGGTGCCACGGCCAGTTTCCCAACCGTGGCTTTCAGTTACTTACGGCGACGACGCCGTGTAATGCGGATCGTAACCGTAATCGCCGTTGCTGCGGCGATCATAACGGTCAACGTGATGGTAAGCATCCGTTGCCTCCTTTCGCCTAAACGATGGATTTGCCGGCCCGGGTCGCAAGCCCGGGCCGGTAGCGTTTAGGACGCCAAAAACGTCCCTCGCTTTTTCCAACGGGCGAAAACTGAAGCGCAAACTCAGTAGTGGCGGAAACCGGCCCGCATTCTCTCCCGATCGGAGTATTGCGCGCAAACCGGAAAGGGTGTAGATTTAAGGAGGTGCCACGGCCAGTTTCCCGGCCGTGGCTTTCAGTTACTTACGGCGACGACGCCGCGAAACGCGGATCGTAACCGTGATCGCAGGGACTAGGGCGATCATAACGGTCAACGTGATGAGAAACATCCGTTGCCTCCTTTCGCCTAAACGTTAGATTTGCCAGCCCGGCGTCTACCCGGGCCGGCAGCGTTTAGGACGCCAAAAACGTCCCACGCTTTCCAACGGGCGAAAACTGAATTGCAAACTCAGTAGTAGCCGAAACCGGCGCGCATTCTCTCTGCAAATCCCTTCCCGCCGAATGCGCCGCCGCACTGCGATAAACTGGTGGTTTCCATGAAAACACGCATACGCTCGACCACGGTGCTTTGCGTCCGTCGCGACAACAAAGTAGTCATGGCGGGCGATGGTCAAGTCACTCTCGGCCACGAAGTCCTGAAATCGTCGGCCAAGAAGTTACGCCGCATCTACAACGACAAGATCCTGGCCGGATTCGCGGGCTCCACGGCGGACGCCTTCGCCTTGTTCGCGCGCTTCGAATCGAAGCTCGAACAGTTCAACGGCATCCTTTCGCGCGCCGCCGTCGAGTTGGCCAAGGACTGGCGCACCGACCGCATGCTGCGCCACCTGGAAGCGCTGCTGCTGGTGGCCGACAACAAGAATACCTACATCGTCAGCGGCAATGGCGACGTCATCGAGCCGGATGAAGGCGCCGCCGCCATCGGATCCGGCGGACCTTTCGCGCTCTCCGCCGCCACCGCCTTGCTTCGCAATACAAAATTATCCGCCCGCCAGATCGCCGAACAATCCATGCAGATCGCCGCGCGTATCTGCATCTATACGAACGACAACATCACTTACGAGGAGCTCGCCTGACATGGTCATTTATCTTCCCGCCCAATCGGTGGATGAGGAGCCGATCCTCGACGAGCTCACGCCGCGCGAGATTGTGCGCGAATTGGATAAGCACGTAGTTGGTCAGGCGGAAGCCAAGCGCGCCGTGGCCATCGCGCTGCGCAACCGCATCCGCCGCCAGAAACTGCCACCCGAAATGGCCGATGAGGTGATGCCGAAAAATATCCTCATGATCGGCCCCACCGGGGTAGGGAAGACCGAAATCGCGCGGAGGCTCGCGCGCCTGGCGAATTCGCCGTTCCTTAAGGTGGAAGCCAGTAAGTTCACCGAAGTCGGCTATGTGGGCCGCGACGTGGAATCCATGATTCGCGACTTAGTGGATATAGCCATCGACATGGTGCGCGAGGAGCGTCTGGAAGAGGTCGCCGACCGCGCCGAAGCCAACGCCGAAGAGCGCCTGCTCGACCTGCTGATGCCGCCGCAACCCGAGGCCACCGAAAGCATCGACCGCACCCGTGAGAAACTGCGCGAGCGGCTGCGCGAAGGCAAACTGGATGAGCGCATTGTCGAGCTGGAAGTGAAAGACCGCGGACCGAATTTTGAAATCGCCACCAACGCGGGCATCGAAGAGATGAGCATCAATATCAAGGACATGTTGCCCAATCTCTTCGGCGGCAAGACGCGGCGGCGCAAAATGCGCGTGGCCGAGGCCGCCGATTACCTGGCGCAGGAAGAAGAGCAGAAGCTCATCGACATGGACCAGGTGACCCGCGTAGCGCTCGAGCGCGTGGAAACCAGCGGCATCATCTTTCTTGACGAGATCGATAAGATCGCCGGGCGTGAGACCGGCCACGGCCCGGATGTGAGCCGCGAGGGCGTGCAGCGCGATATCCTGCCCATCGTGGAAGGCACCACCGTCAATACCCGCTATGGTTTTGTGCGCACCGATCATATTCTATTCATGGCCGCCGGCGCATTCCACGTTTCGAAGCCCGCCGACATGATTCCGGAGTTGCAGGGCCGTTTTCCCATCCGCGTCGAATTGAAATCGCTCACCGTGGAGGATTTCATCCGCATCCTGAAGGAGCCCAAGAACGCGCTCGCCAAGCAGTACACCGCGCTGATGGAGACCGAGGGTATCAAGCTCTCCTTCACCGACGACGCGCTCGAGGAAGTCGCCAAATTCGCCGCGCAGGTGAATCAGAGTTCCGAGAATATCGGCGCACGCCGCCTCCACACCATCATGGAAAAGCTGCTCGAGGAAGTCTCCTTCGAAGGTCCGGACCTAAAGAAGAAGACCGTGAAAGTGGATGCGATCTACGTGCGCAAGCAGCTAGCCGACATCGTGAAAGATCAGGATCTCAGCCGTTATATTCTGTAGGACAGGCCTCCTGGCCTGTCCACGCGACGCTATCATGAATGGCGTCCCTATGTGGAAGTCCGCCCTCCCCGGTGCGGCCCTGGCGTTCGCCTGCGTGGCCGCGGCGCTGCTGCTCACCCAGGCGCTGAACTCCGTCTTCCCCACGCCCTTGTTCTTCGCCGCCATCACCGTCAGCACCTGGTTCGGCGGCGGCGCCACGGGCCTGCTGGCAGTGGCGCTGGCCACCATTGTCCTGGACTATTACTTCGTCCCGCCGGTGCACCGCTTTGCCGCGAAGGCCGGAGATGTGCCCTATCTCGTACAGTTCGCCATCCCGGCGCTGCTTTCCTGCTGGTTCGTGAAGAAACGCAAAGATGCGGAGAGTTCTCTCACGCACGCCCGCGATGAGCTGGAATCGAAGGTTCGGGAACGCACCGCCGAACTGCGGCAGGCCAACCGGCAATTGCGGGCGGAAATCGCGGAGCGTATCCGGGCCGAAGAAATCGTGCAGAAGACGCAGGCGGACCTGGCGCACGTCGCGCGCGTCACCACGCTGGGGGAACTGGCCGCGTCCATTGCGCACGAAGTCAACCAGCCGCTAATGGCCGTGGTCATCAATGGCGACGCCTGTCTCGAATGGCTAGCCCGCGAACAGCCCGATCTCGAAGAGGCCCGCGAAGCCGTGGGAAGGATTATCGCGGAGGGAAACCGCGCGGGTGAAATCATCCGGCGCATTCGCGCGCTGTTCAAGAACTCTCCGTTGCAGAAGGTTCCCTTAAACGTGAACGATCTGATTCAAGACATCGTCGCGCTGACGCAAAGGGAGTTGGTCCGCAACGGTGTCGCGCTTAAGATGGAACTGGAGACCGCCTTGCCTCTCGTGTTCGGCGACCGGGTACAGTTGCAGCAAGTTATCCTGAATCTGGTGGTCAATGCCATTGAGGCCATGAGCGGCGCCACCGGGCGGCCGCGCGAGTTGCAAATCCGGTCGGAGCGCGACGGCGATGCCGTGCTCGTCTCTGTCCGCGATACGGGTCCCGGCCTGCCCCTCGCGGATCCCGAACGCATCTTCGGCGCATTTTTCACCACCAAGCCCGACGGTTTAGGCATGGGCTTGTCGATCGGCCGCACGATTATCGAAGCGCATCGCGGCAAGCTGTGGGCCACCCATGCGGACAACGGCGCCATCTTTCAGTTCCGGCTTCCGATCCACAAGGAGCTAGCGTAAATGGCCGGCGAAGAGGCCGTCGTCTATGTGGTGGATGACGACTCCGCCGCCCGCGCCGCCATCCAAAGCCTCTTGCATTCCGTGGGTCTGCGCGCCGAGACTTTCGGTTCTTCCCAGGAGTTCCTCTCAAGCCCGCGCCTGGATCGGCCCGCCTGCCTGGTGCTGGATGTCCGGCTGCCCGGAGTCAGCGGCCTCGACTTTCAACGCGACCTGGCCGCCCGCAACGTGACCATACCGATTATTTTCATTACCGGCCACGGCGACATTCCCATGTCGGTGGAAGCCATGAAGGGCGGCGCCATGGAGTTCCTCACCAAGCCCTTCCGGGGGCAAGTCCTGTTGGACGCCATCCACAAGGCCCTTGCATGCGACCGCGCCGCGCGCCAGGAGCAGTCGAAAGTGGCGGAACTGCGCCAGCGCCTGGATACCTTGACGCCGCGCGAGCGCGAAGTCATGCAATTCGTCATTTCCGGACTGCTTAACAAGCAGATCGCCTCCGAGTTGGGCGCCAGCGAAAGGACCGTCAAGATCCATCGCGGCCAAGTCATGCGAAAAATGCAGGCCGGGTCTCTGGCTGACTTGGTGCGCATGGCCGAGAGACTCGACATCCCTGCACGAAAGTGCTAGAAGCCTGGTCTTCTCAAGTGGGGCGGGCAATTCTGCCCGCCCCACGAGATTGATCCACTGCTTATGACAGATCTCCCCCGGCCGCTGGGTCGAACACGAGCCCTGCCGCTGCCCGAAGGTACTAGAAGCCTGCCCCAAGACCCCATCGACCATCGTCTCGCCAACGTGTAATTTGGTTCGAGCGAGGAGCTCTTCTTCCAGGTCGAAACCTCATGCAGAAGCCGTGCGGAGCATCTTTCGTCTCGATTGTGGACGACGATCCGGGAGTCTGTCTGGCTCTGAAAGCCTTGATGCGATCCGCCGGTTTGGCTGTGGAAGCGTTTCTTTCGGCGGAGGACTTCCTCGAGTCCGGCAGGCTGGCGCAAACGGCCTGTCTGGTGTTGGATATGCAATTACCCAAAATGAGCGGCCTCGATCTGCAAATGCATCTGGTGTCCACCGGCGCCCGCGTGCCGATCGTTTTCATCACCGCCCACGACCGGGAGGAGGCCCAGGCGGAGGCCGTTCAGTTGGGCGCCGTCGCTTTTCTATCGAAGCCCCTATGTAGAGGCGTGCTGCTGCAGTTAGTTCTCGGAATCCTCAATCCGCAGTTGGAGGAAAAATGAGCGTACGAACTATCCGTGCCTTTGTCTGCCTTACGGGGCTTCTGGCCGTCTGCGCCAACTTGCCGGCGCAATCCGACGGCGCCGATCCGCTGCACATCGGATCGGTCACGGTCTCGGGAATGATCCACGAGCGTTACGAAGATTGGGATTTCTTCCCGTCAAAGGGCGAAAGCTCGTACGGATATTCCGGCTCGCTCTTGCGTCTGATGTTCAGCCAGAACGAGCACAGCTATGACTGGGGCGTGGAACTGGCTGCGCCGATCCTGCTGGGGATACCAAATCATGCGGTGGAGCCCGCGCCCCAGGGTCAGCTCGGGTTGGGCGGAAACTATTACGCGGCGAATCGTAGCGATCAAAACGCCGCCAGTGTCTTCGTCAAGCAGGCCTACCTGCATCTGAAGGGTGAGCGGTCCAGCGCGCGCTTCGGCCGGTTTGAATTCATTGACGGCGGCGAAGTCACGCCCAAGGACGAGACGCTCGCCATCGTCAAGCGCGATGGCATCTCGCAGCGCCTCATCGGCACGTTCGGCTTCTCCGACGTGCAGCGCAGCTTCGATGGCGCTCAGTATACCTACTCGAGCGGCTCTTGGAACTTTACCGCCTTCAGCGCCGTGCCCGACCGCGGCGTCTTCCAGGTGGATGGCTGGGGATGGGTCAAGACGCCCGTGACTTATGCGGCGCTGACCAAGCAAGCTACTTTCGGTTCCAGCAACGCCGAGTGGCGCGTATTCGGCATCTACTACAACGACGACCGGGGCGTGCTCAAGACCGATAGCCGTTCCGCGGCGGTTCGCGCCAACGATCTGGGCGGGATCGATATCGGCACCTTTGGCGGCCACTACATCCAGGCTATTCCCACCGCCGCCGGCACATTCGACCTGCTGGGCTGGGGCGCGCTGCAGACCGGGAAGTGGGGGCTGCTCACGCAGCGTTCGGGAGCGGGCGCGGTGGAGTGGGGCTTCCAGCCTAAGATCGTGACGCGCATCCATCCCTGGCTGCGCGGCGGCTACTTCTACTCCACCGGCGACAACAATCCCAACGACGATATTCACGGCACCTTCTTCGCCATCCTGCCCACGCCGCGCGTGTACGCCCGCTTTCCGTTCTTTAACGAGATGAACAACCGCGATCTGTTTGGCGAACTGATGTTGCGTCCCGCAAAAGGGCTCGCGCTGCGCTCCGACGTGCACGGGCTGTGGCTGGCCAATAGCCACGATCTTTGGTATGCCGGTGGCGGCGCTTTTCAGCCGTGGACCTTCGGTTACAGCGGCCGCCCGTCCAACGGCGCCACGGGCCTGGCTACCCTTTACGACATCAGCGCGGACTACCAATGGACGCGGGCGCTGGCCACGGGTCTTTATTTCGGCTACGCGCGCGGCGGCGCGGTGGTCGCCCATATCTTCCCCGGAAACGACGCCAGGTTCGGCTTCCTGGAAGTCAATTATCGCTTCTGAGCAACCTCAATGTTCACAAACAAACTGACATTCGGATACGTTCTGTTCGTCGGCATACCGCTGCTGATTCTGCTGGGGGTGTTGCGGGCCGGCGCGGATCTGTCCGCGCCACCCGCGGTCTCCGGCGACTGGATTGTCGAACCCGTGCCAAACAAGTGCGCCGGACCGCTCGCGGACGCCAACCCGCCCACCCTCAATATCTACCAGACGGGCGCGCACCTGCTGATCGCGTTCAACGATGCGCGCAAAACCACACTCAACGGCAAGTTGGAAGGTGGACGCATCGCCGCCGTTTCAAGCACTACCGGTTACGGCACTGCGTTGCGTCTGAATGCGGCGCTGACCGGAAAACCCGGCCATCGCTTGCTGCAGGGCCAGCTCTCGCTCGACGGTAGCAATCTGTGCGATTCGGTTCCGTTCCGTGCCACCAGATCGGTAAAGTGAGGACACCCAAATGATCGATCTTTTCAAACTCATTCTGCAAATCGGAGTCATCCTGCTGACGGCCCGTATCGTTGGCATGCTCTTCAAAAAGATCCACCAGCCGCAGGTCATGGGCGAGATGGTGGCCGGCATCCTGCTTGGTCCCACACTGTTTGGATGGCTGGCGCCCGCCATGTCCAAGGCTCTGTTTCCCGCGCCCAGCCTGGGGTTCCTGAACGCCCTGAGCCAAGTAGGCCTGGTGTTGTTCATGTTTCTGGTGGGCTTGTCTCTCAATCCCAAGGAACTGCACAGCCACGGACACGCCGCCGTCCTCACCAGTCACGTCAGTATCATCACTCCGTTTTGCCTGGGCAGCCTGATGGCCCTGTTCCTGTACCCGCGTCTTTCCGACGACAGTGTGTCGTTCATGGGCTTCGCCCTGTTCATGGGCGCGGCCATGAGCATCACCGCCTTCCCCGTGCTGGCGCGCATTCTTACCGAACGCGACCTCTTGCGCAGCCGCATGGGCACCCTCTCCATCGCCTGCGCCGCGGTGGACGATGTCACCGGCTGGTGCATTCTGGCTTACATCATTTTGTTGATCCGGACCACGCACGCCGGCCGGCCCATCTGGGTGACCCTGGGCGGACTTCTCGTATATGTCTTCGTCATGCTGTTCGGCGTCAAGCGCCTGCTGGCATGGTTCGAAAAACCTTTCCTTAAACACGGACGCCTTAGCGAGAACGCCCTCGCGGGCATGGTGCTGCTGGTGCTGGCTTCGGCGCTGACCACCGAGTTCCTGGGAATTCACCTCTTATTCGGCGCGTTTCTCATGGGCGCCATCATGCCCAAAAGCGAGGACTTCATCCGGTATGTCCTGCACCGGTTTGAAACTGTCACGGTGCTGGTGCTCCTCCCGCTTTTCTTCGCCTACAGCGGCCTGCGCACCAATATCGGTATTGGTCACGATCGGATGTGGTGGGTCTACGCCGCGCTCGTGATCGTAGTGGGCATCACGGGCAAGCTGGGCGGCTCCATGGTCGCGGCCCGTTTTGCGGGCATCGAGTGGCGCGACGCCGCCTCACTCGGAATTCTGATGAACACGCGCGGGCTGATGGAACTGGTGATTCTGAATATCGGACTGGATATCGGCGTCATCTCCACCGCGGTGTTTTCGATGATGGTGCTGATGGCGTTGGTCACTACGTTCATGACGACGCCGTTGCTGGAGTGGGTATACCCGGCGCGCCTGATGCGCAACGACGTGGACGAATTCGCCGAAGCCCGCGTAGCCTGAGTGGGGCACCCACCTCTGCGCGGAAGCGCGGCTCCGAGCCGGTATAATCTCTAAACATGTCCTCCGATTTCAAAGCCGTGTTCGTCAAATTGAAATCCGTATTCCAGAAGCAGTCGAAGCGTCTGTCGGTAAAAACTGACACCGCCACGGAATACACGCTGGTCACCAAGCGCCCGTCGCCGTTTCCACAACATAAAGGACAGCCCATGTATTTCGCCTCCGTGCGCCTGGGAAAAGCATACGTCAGCTTCCATCTGATGCCGCTGTACATGAATCCGCCGCTCACTCAAACGATCTCGCCCGCGTTGAAGAAACGCATGCAAGGTAAGACGTGTTTCAATTTCAAAAGCGATCCCGACCCCGACTTACTCGACCAACTTCGCCAATTGACTGAAGCCGGCTACCGCAACTGGCGGAAAAAAAACTGGCTGTAGGACAGTCCTCGCTGGCCTGTCCGCGGAAGCGCGCCGCTTGTGGGGCAGGCACTCTGCCTGGATAGCGTCGGGATAAACCGGCGTGAAGTAGTGAATGAAAGAGTCATACAGGAAAGGAGTAGCGAACCATCCTGACCCCGAGCCATGTGAGGGCGGCGGCAACGACGCACTTGAAGCGTTGGCCTGGGGCATATGTGGGCTGGGTATCCCTGAAGTTGATGAGCTCCGAAATTGCCAAAATCATGGGCGCCGACGGTGTCAGGCTAACCGGAAGGCAACACGGCAGCGTGCGTAAACAGCGCGAGCACGTTGCGGCCCTGCGGAGTCGTAGACCCCACGCACGCATAGAAACTTCACGCGCGAGAACCGAGAGACCCCGTGGCTTTCCGCCGCCGGTAGAGGGCGGAACGCTGGGAGAAAGCGATGAGCGATAAGACCCAGATGCACGGCGGCGGGGAGTCGCACAGCGGCGTAGTACCGACGAAGCGGTCGAACGCAGGCCAGGGAGGGCCGAAGGAGATCGCGGAGGGAAGGCCGCTGACCGAGGAGAATGCGGAAGAGCCTAACCCGTACCGGATGCAAGGCCGGGAAAGCGGGCCAAGCGGGCTGGACCGTGTACGTCAAGCAGCGCAGAAGGACAAGCAGTTGCGGTTCACCGCCCTGCTGCATCACGTCACTATCGACCTGCTCCGCAGCAGCTACTACGACCTGCAAAGGCAAGCGGCGGCGGGAGTGGACGGGGTGACGTGGCAAGCCTACGGGGACGAACTGGAGGAGCGGCTCGCCGACCTCCATGGACGCATCCATCGCGGGGCCTATCGCGCGCAACCGTCGCGGAGAGTCTGGATCGACAAAGCCGATGGGCGGAAACGGCCATTGGGCATCGCCGCCCTGGAAGACAAAATCGCCCAGGCAGCGGTGGTCGCGGTTCTCAATCCGATCTGGGAAGAGGACTTTCTGGGCATTTCGTACGGGTTCCGGCCGGGGCGCAAGCAGCACGACGCACTAGACGCGCTCTACGTCGGGATCACCAGCAAGAAGGTGAACTACGTTCTGGACTTAGACATCCGGTCGTTTTTCGACAAAGTCGAACACGCTCAGATGGAAAAGTTCGTACGGCATCGGATAGGAGATGAACGGCTCGTCCGCTTGATCCTGAAATGGTTGAAGGCGGGCGTGATGGAGGACGGACAGTGGTACGAGACGAAGGAAGGGACCCCACAAGGGGCGGTGATTTCGCCGTTGCTAGCCAATCTCTACCTGCATTACGTGCTCGATCTGTGGGTGCAGGCATGGCGGAAGAAGGTGGCGCACGGCGACATGATCGCGGTGCGGTACGCGGACGACGTGGTGTTCGGATTCCAGGACCGGGAAGAGGCCGAAAAGTTTCTGGCGCAATTGCGGGAACGCGTGCGGAAGTTCGGGCTGGAATTGCATCCGGAGAAGACGCGCCTGATCGAATTTGGGCGCTATGCCGCTGAACGGCGGGCGAAGCGTGGGGAAGGGAAGCCGGAAACCTTCAACTTTTTGGGTTTCACTCACATCTGTGGGAAGAATCACGCGACGGGGTACTTCATGGTGCTGCGGAAGACGATCGGCAAACGGATGGCCGCCAAGCTGAAGAAGATTCGGCAACAGCTCCGCCAACGCTTGCATGCGCGGGTTCCGGACACGACGGGGTGGCTGCAATCGGTGGTTCGCGGATATTTCCGATATCACGCCGTGCCGCGCAACGAGGAACGACTGAAAGCGTTCCGGCACGAAGTGCTACGCATGTGGTGGTGGCAGCTTCGGCGGCGGAGTCAAAGAACCCGCTGGACCTGGAACAAATTTTGGGAGAAACTCGGGTGCCTCATCCCGGACGTCGAAATTCTGCATCCGTATCCTGACGTTCGCTTTGCGTGGCAGCACATCCAAGGTAAGAACCGTGTGCGTTAGGAGCGCTCGCACGGATCTGTGCGGGGGGTGCCGGGCAACCGGCATCCCTACCGCGACCGCGGGCCTCGTAGGCCCGCTCTTCGGCGCGCGAAGCGCGGCTAGCCGGACTGTCGTCCGGCTTGGTCGGCACATCTGGATATTCTGCGCCCAGTGGCAGGTTGTCATCCCCCAGTCACCATGCGGGCTCAGCAAACTTTCCGTGATCTCCCAATGACTTGCGCCCAATCGCACCGACTTCTCCGCACTCGCCCCGCTATCCTGACAAACGGAGGGGCGCATCCAGCCCGCCATCGAAACCATGCACAACACAAACTCCAACAGCACCACCAGCCCAGCCGTCTCCAGCCGGAACCGGCTCACCCACGGTCTCGCTGCCCAAGCCCACATCCCCCTGGCGAGGATCCCGAAGAGTTCAACCTGCGCCTCCCGGACCTTCTATCACCGCTTCCACCCCGCCGGTCCCGCCGAAGAAATGTTCGTGCGCCGTATCGCCGCCAATCAATGGCGTCTGGACCGTGCCATGCCCGTCGAGGCCGGCGGCGACGCTCTGGCCAACGGCTTCATCATGGACGCGCTCCATCGATCGCAGCCTGCGCCGGCTAGCCGCCCTCCAAACTGCCTGCAACGCCGCCAAAAATTACAAAACGAACCCAATCTGTGGAGCACGGACCCTGCCTGCGCGGGCCTCGCCGGCCTGTCCGCGGAAGCGCGCCGCAATGCCATAATAGATCGGATCACATCTATGCCAGAACTAGCCCATTACACCGTCCAAGAAGACGTAGCTATAGTCACCATTAACAATCCGCCCGTGAACGCACTCAGTCCCGGCGTGCCCGAAGGCATCGACGCGGGCATCGCGCGAGCCGCCGCCGATCCGGCCGTCAAAGCCGTCGTGCTGATCGGCGCGGGCAACACCTTTATCGCCGGAGCCGATATCAAGGTCTTCGGCACGATTCCGAATCGCGACGTTTCCATCGACCGCTCGCACCGCGTCCACGCGCTGCTGCGGCGCATCGAAGACTGCCCCAAGCCGGTGGTGTGCGCCATCCATGGCACCGCGCTGGGCGGCGGTCTTGAATTCGCCATGGCGTGCCACTATCGCGTGGCCGTACCGAGCGCGAAAGTCGGTCAGCCTGAGGTGCTGTTGGGCATCATTCCCGGCGCGGGCGGAACCGAGCGCCTGCCGCGACTGTGCGGCGTGGCGACGGCCGTGGAACTCTGCACGCTGGGCCAACATATCGGCGCGAAGCGCGCGTTGGCCGAAGGCATCGTCGATCAACTTATCGATGGCGATCTTCTCGCGGGCGCCATCGCCTTTGCCCGCGCCAAAGCGGCGGCCGGCGAGACACGCAAGGTTCGCGAACAGAGCGCCAAAATTGCCGACCGTACCGCAGCCGCAGCCGCCATCGCGACCGCCCGCGCCGGCTTGAAGAAAACCGCGCGTGGCGCGCACGCGCCCTACGCCGCTGTGGACGCCATCGAAGCGGGCGTCCTCCACGGCTTCGACGCCGGCTCCGAACGAGAAATCGAGCTATTCGCCGATTGCGTCCTCTCCGCCGAATCCCGCAATCTCATCCGCTTGTTCTTCGCCGAACGCGAAGCCGCCAAGGTTCCCGGCGTTCCCAAAGACACGCCCACCGCCGAGATCCGCGCGGCGGCGGTGGTCGGCGCGGGCACCATGGGCGGCGGCATCGCCATGAATTACGCCAACGCAGGCATCCCCGTGCTCCTCAAAGAGACCGACCAGGCGGCCCTTGATCGCGGCCTCGCCACCATCCGCAAGAATTACGAAATCTCCGCATCCAAGGGCAAGATGACCGCCGAACAGGTCGAGCGCACCATGTCGCTGATCCGTCCCACGCTCACGTACGACGGTTTCGATCAAGTCGATATCGTGGTTGAAGCCGTCTTCGAAAACTTCGAGTTGAAGAAATCCGTCTTCGCCGATTTGGGGCTCGTCACCAAGCCCGCCTGCGTGCTGGCGTCCAACACCTCCACGCTCGATATCGACGAATTCGCCCATGCGAGTGGCCGTCCCGCCAACGTGATCGGCCACCATTTCTTCAGTCCCGCGAACGTGATGAAGCTGATGGAAATCGTGCGCGGCCGCGAGTCCAGCAGCCAGACCATCGCCACTTCGTTGAAGCTCTCGAAGAAGCTGAACAAGGTCGGCGTGGTGGTGGGCAACTGTTTCGGATTCGTCGCGAATCGCATGCTCGGTTACTACATGCGCGAAGGCTACCTGCTGCTTGAGGAAGGCGCCAGCGTCCCGCAGATCGACCACGTGATGACCAGCTTCGGCATGCCCGTTGGCCCCTTCGGCATGCAGGATATCGCGGGTATCGACGTGGGCGCGCGCATCCGCCAGTATCTGCGCTCCGTCGGCAAGACCCGCCTCGAAGGCCCCGAATCGCCCGTGCCCGACTGGCTCTTCGAGATGGGCCGCTACGGTCAGAAAACCGGCGCTGGATGGTATCGCTACGAAGCCGGCAGCCGCACGCCGATTCCCGATCCGCTGATTGAAGAACTGGCCGCCAAAGCCGCCGCCGAGCGCGGCATTACGCGCCAGGTCATCTCCGACGATGAGATTCTCTCGCGCATTAGCGTTGCGCTGGCCAACGAAGGCGCCAACGTGCTCGACGAACACATCGCCATCCGCCCCGGCGATATCGACGTGATCTACGCGTATGGCTTCGGCTATCCGCGCCATCGCGGCGGACCCATGGCCTACGCCGACTCGCTGGGTCTCCCGCAGGTGCTCGCGAAAGTGAACGAATATCGCGCGCGCCTGGGCGATCACTGGCAGCCCGCTCCGCTGCTGGAGCGTCTGGCCGCCGCGGGCAAGGGATTCTACGACGCAGCCGCTGCGGCGTCCGCCAGCTAATGAGGAGGTTGATGAGCGGAAATGTGTAGGTTCTCACACGCGGCGGGAATACTTATCAGCCGCCTGTCTTTTCGGGTAGTAGAATAACCATACACTCGAAGACAGGAGCACCTCATGAGACTCGAATCACGCAATCGTTGGCGCCCACGTGCATACGCCATCATGGCGCTGTGCGCCGCGGCCGGCAGTCTGCCGGCGCAAATCACTACCCTGGCCAGCTTCGATGGCCCAAACGGCGAACACCCCATGGGGCTTGTCCAGGGCGCCGATGGAAATATCTATGGCACCACCTATGGCAAGGGCGTCGGCTATGGTATCCGCTCAGGCTCCATCTTCAAGATCACTCCGGGCGGCGCGCTAACCACCCTCGACGTGTTCTGCCCTACGTCCAACTGCTCGAATGGCACAAGTCCCTACGCGGGGCTGGCTCTGGCCACCAATGGGGCTTTTTACGGCGTCACGTATTGGGGCGGAGCATACGGCCAAGGCGCGGTCTACCGTGTGACTCCGGACGGCGAACTGACTACCCTCTACGGATTCTGTGCGCAGAACGGGTGCCCGGATGGCTATAACCCCAGATGGAACCTCATCCAGGCTAATCACGGAGACCTCTACGGGACCACCACCGATGGCGAACTCCAGGGCGGAACACTCTTCAAAGTTACTCTGAGCGGCATGCTGACTACAATATACACATTCTGCTCGCAGAGTCACTGCGCCGATGGCTCCGTTCCTAATTCGGCGCTCATAGAGGCCTATAATGGGCGCCTCTATGGGACCACCGCTAGCGGCGGAGTTTATAACAGCGGAACGGTCTTTGAATCCCCCCGGGACGGCACCGTAACGACACTTTACAGTTTCTGCCGTGAGAACGGCTGCCCGGACGGGTCCGATCCGGCGGGCATCCTGCAAGCTGCCGACGGGAACTTCTACGGGATTACGACTTATGGGGCCGATGGCTACGGAACCGTCTTCAAACTTACTCCGGACGGCAAGCTGACAACCTTACATAGGTTCTGTTCGCAAGGTACCTTTCCGTGTCTCGACGGCGCTAACCCGGTGGCCATGATGCAGGCCACCGACGGTAACTTCTATGGGACTACTTTGTCGGGCGGCGGCCAGTCTCAAGGCACGATTTTTGAAATTACCGCGGACGGCACCCTCACAACGCTGTATAGCTTCTGCTCGCAAGGCGGCTCGGATTGTACCGACGGTGGCGAACCCTTCGCAGGATTGATCCAAGCCACTGACGGCACCTTCTACGGGACCACCACCATCGGCGGCACTGACACGAGCGGTAAGTGCGACGATGGCCAGGGTTGCGGCACCGTCTACAGTCTTTCGATGGGTCTCGGCCCGTTCGTCGAAACAGTTCCGGCTGTAGGTGGAGTGGGATCGGTGGTCACAATTCTGGGAACCAATCTGACTGGCGCAACCAGCGTCACCTTCAATGGCACAGCGGCCGCATTCACCGTCGTGCGGCCCTCCGAAATCACAACTACAGTACCCGTGGGAGCGGCCACTGGGACCGTCCAAGTTGTAACTCCCAATGGCATACTTACAAGCAACGTGTGGTTTCGCGTGCGATAAGATGGACAGCGTTGCGCGCGCTATACTGTAGAAGTCATGACCATCGACGAACGCCTGGAGCGGCTTACGGAACGGCACGAAGCCCTGACGCAGAGCATGGAACTGTTCCAGCACGACATGGCCGAAATGCGCGCCGCCGCCGCGGAGCGCGACGCCAAATATAACGAGCGGTTCAGCCGCATCCTCGACATCGTCGAGATGCAGGCTGGCAATATTGAGAGGCAGGCTGCCAATATTGACAAGCTGGCGGCCGTGGCCCACGATCACGAGCGGCGGCTTGAACGCCTGGAGAGCTGAGCCGCCGGACCGGGCAATGTGGCTTTCCGCCTCCGTTAAGATGAGCCGCGTTTCTCACGCTATACTGTGGCACTCATGGCCATCGACGAACGCCTGGAACGGCTCACGGAGCGGCATACAGCCCTGAGCTTGGCTTTGCGTGCATAAGATTGGCAGCTTTTCTCACGCTATACTAAAGACGTCATGACCATCGACGAACGCCTGGAGCGGCTTGCGGAACGGCACGAAGCCTTGACGCAAAGCATGGAACTGTTCCAGCACGACATGGCCGCCATGCGAGCCGAATTCAATGAGCGGTTCAGCCGCATCCTCGACATCGTGGAGAAGCAGGCTGGCAATATCGATAAGCTGGCGGACTTGGCCCACGATCACGAGCGGCGGCTTGAGCGCCTGGAAGGCTGACTTGTGGGCAGACCAGATCGTGACCTTTGACCTGTTGCGGCTGCGCTTCCATTTCCAAGCGAAACAATCGCTTTACTACCCGCCCGGCAAAGCCGGCAACATCCTGCGCGGCGCATTCGGCATCTTGCTGCGCGAGACCGCGGACGCGCCGGAATACGCCCGTATCTTCGAGCCGAAAGCCGCGGGCGATGGGCCGAGCGGACTCGCCGACCGTCCGCGCCCGTTCATCATCCGTGCCGCACACCTCGATGGCCAGACCATCGCCGCCGGCGGCGAGTTTCACTTCGATGTACACCTCTTCGATCTGGCGCCCGAGCGCCGCCGTCTTTTCGTCGCAGCCTTCGCGCAACTCACCCGCGGGGATTTGCTCTCGGTGGAGGAAGAAGACATCGCCATCGCACTCAATCCCCCCCCCGAATACGCTTCTCACATTAACGTCAAGTTCTGTAGCCCCACCGAGTTGAAATCCGGGGCGCAACTCGCGGCCCGCCCCGAATTCCCCATCCTCTTCGCCCGCCTCCGCGACCGCATCTCGACGCTCCGCGCGCTCTACGGGCCAGGCCCCCTGGACATCGATTTCCGCGCCATGGGGGAGCGCGCCACGCGCGTCCAACTCTCGCGCTGCGACTTGAAATGGTACGCCACCGAACGCCGCTCCAGCCGCACCGGACAGACACATTCCATCGGCGGATTCACCGGTGTCGCGGAGTATGATGGCGATTTGGGTGAGTTTCTGCCCTATCTCCGCGCCGGCCAGTGGACCGGCGTGGGCCGCCAGACCGTCTGGGGAAAGGGAGAGATATGTTTCCAGCACTGCTCTTAGCCGCTAAGACGTACACGTTGCCGCCCGACAAACTTGCCAAAGCCATCGCCTACGCCGCCGCGCGCAATCGCCTGCATTTCATCGCCGTAGCTTACGGCATCCTGGTGCTCATCGCGCTGCTGGCGTGGCACGTGGCGCCGCGTCTGCGCAACTTGGCGGAATCTGTTACCCGCCGCCGCATCGTGCAAGGCTATATCTTCGTGCCTCTGTTATTACTGGTGATCGACATCATCGAGTTACCCATCGGCCTCTACGCCCATCGCCTCGCGATGGAGTTCGAGCAATCCATCCAATCGTGGGCATCATGGTTTTGGGACTGGACTAAGGGCGAGTTACTCCTATTCGCCTTAGCCGGAATCGCCGCATGGGTGCTCTATGGCGCCATGCGCCGCAGCCCGCGCCGATGGTGGTTCTACTTCTGGCTGATCTCGGTGCCTATGGTAGTGTTCCTCATGTTCATCGAGCCGGTGGCCATCGAGCCGCTGTTCTTTGAATTCGAGCCGCTGGCCGCCAACCACCCCGCTCTTGTAACCGCGATTGAGAGAGTCGTCGCACGCGGCGGCTTAGAAATCCCGCCCGATCGCATGTTTGAAATGAAAGCCAGTGAGAAACTGACTTCGCTCAACGCTTATGTCACTGGCATTGGCGCATCCAAGCGCGTGGTGGTTTGGGATAACACCATTCAGAAGATGAATACCGGCGAGATCCTGTTCGTGTTCGGCCATGAGATGGGTCATTATGTTCTCCATCACGTGTGGATCGGCGTCGGCGCCGCTGTAGTGGGTATTCTCGTGTTCCTGTTCCTGGCTTACCACGCGATGCGCTGGGCGCTGGCGCGCTACGGCGGTCGCTGGGAGATTCGCGATATGCGCGACTGGGCATCCCTTCCCGTGCTGCTGTTGGCTTTGGCGATCTTCGGCTTCTTGTCCGAACCGCTGGCCAGTTCCTTCAGCCGCATGCTTGAGCACAACGCCGATATCTACGGCCTGGAAGTGATCCATGGCATCGTGCCCAACTCATCGGAAGAGGCGGCGCAAGCCTTTCAGATACTCGGCGAGGTATCACTGGACGATCCCAATCCCACCCCGTTTATTGAATTCTGGCTCTACGATCATCCATCTATTAGCGAGCGGGTGCGCTTCGCCTCCGAGTACGATCCGTGGGACACCGGCCAACAGCCGAAGTACGTCCACTGAATCGAAGCCCCCAAAAGAGCGGGCCTACGAGGCCCGCGCAGGCTACGAGCCTGCCCCACAGTTTGCTATTGTGACTAAGATGAAGCTCAAACTTGTCGCTACCCTGGTACTCATCATCGCCCCGGTCTGCGCCCAAGGACTTCTTCCCAAAGTAACCTACCCACCGGCGCACAAAGACGCCATCGTCAACGACTATTTCGGCGTCAAGGTTCCCGCGCCCTACCAGTGGATGGAAGACCTGGATTCAAAGGCCGTAAAAGATTGGGTCGCTGCTGAAGACCGAATCACGTTCGCTTATCTCGCCAAACTCCCACAGCGCGAACATTTTCTTCATCGGATCACACAGCTTTGGGATTATCCCAAAGTATCCATCCCGGTTCGCGAAGGCCGATACTTCTACGCCAAGAACAGTGGATTGCAGCGGCAATCGCCCGTCTATGTGCGTGCTACCCTCGCTGCGCCCGCCAAACTGGTGCTGGACCCGAACGTCATCTCGCCCGATGGCTCCATCTCACTCTCGATCTGGAAACCCTCGCCCGATGGCCGCCTGCTGGCGTATGGCCTCTCTGAGGGTGGCGCGGACTGGTCGACCGTGCACGTGCGCGACGTCGATTCCGGCAAGGATCTGTCCGACGAAGTGCACTGGATGCGCTTCTCCGACATCTCCTGGACCAACGATAACAATGGCTTCTTTTATTCGCGATATCCTGAGCCGCCGAAAGGCAAAGCCCTCCAGGCGGCTCTCTCCGGCCAGGCGATTTACTATCATCGCGTGGGTACCCCGCAATCGCAGGATAAGTTGATTTACTCGCGCCCGGATCTGCCAACTTGGTTCGTTGGTGGCGGAGTTACCGAAGACGGGCGCTATCTTTTGGTCGTAATTGCCAAGGGCGCAGATAATAATAACCGGCTCTATTACGCCGACTTAGGCGATCCACTGCTCCCGGCTATAAGTGCACCTGTCCGCCCTGTGATTGAGCAAGATGGCGCCGAATTCGCTCCCATAGGGAACTCCGGGCCCGTCCTCTATCTCCGCACCGACCTCGCGTCGCCAAATCGGAAGATCATCGCGGTTGACGTTGCCGATCCCACTCCAAGCCACTGGAAGACGGTTATCCCGGAAGGAAAGCTGGCTATTCAGGATGTCAGACTGATCGGCGGCCGCATCGTGGCGCAATATCTGGTCGATGTGCAGAGTCGCGTGCCTATGTTCAGCCTGCAGGGCGCTCCCTTGGGCGATCTGCCGCTGCCCGGCACAGGTACTGTAACAGGATTAGGCGGCCGGCAGGACCAGCCGGATATCTTCTATGGATTCAGCTCACCCCTGATACCGAACACCATTTACGTTTAGGACCCGCCATCCAAGCGACGCACGGCCTTCGAACCCGCCAAGCCGCCCGTGGATGTCTCGCAATACGAGACTAAGGCGCTGTTTGCCACATCCAAAGACGGCACGCGCGTGCCCTTCTTCCTTACCTGGCGCAAAGGAATGGCGCTCGATTCCAGCCATCCGGCCATGGTCTACGGCTATGGCGGATTTTCGATCAACACACTGCCCGATTACTGGCCCGACGTGCCCGCATGGCTTGAGTTAGGCGGCATTTGGGTAACCGCTAACATGCGCGGCGGCGGCGAGTACGGCGAGGCCTGGCACAAAGCCGGGATGCTCGCCAACAAGCAAAATGTCTTCGACGACTTTATCGCCGTGGCCGAGTATCTCGTCAAGGAGAAGTACACTTCACCCAAGAAAATGGGGATCATGGGCGCTTCAAACGGCGGATTGCTGGTCGGCGCCGTCGAAGTCCAGCGCCCCGATCTATACGCTGTGGCTCTTCCGGGCGTCGGGGTGATGGACATGTTACGTTATGACAAGTTCACCGGCGGCCATGCCTGGGTCACCGAATATGGTTCGTCCTCGAATCGTGCGGACTTCGCCAATCTCATCAAGTATTCGCCGGTGCAGAACATCAAGCCGGGAGTCTGCTATCCGGCCACCCTTGTAACTACCGCGGATCATGACGACCGCGTGGTGCCCAGTCACTCGTTTAAGTTCACCGCCGCCATGCAAGCCGATCAGGCGTGCGACAATCCGGTCTTGATTCGTGTGGAAACCGAAGCGTCTCACGGCTACCGCCCTACTGACAAGATGATCGCCGAGTTGGCCGACCAATGGGCCTTCGCCGCCGCCGCCGTAGGCATGCGCACGCACTAACTAACTGTGTGGGGCAGACCATCGTTGTTTGTGGTCTGCCGGCCTGCCGCAACCCAGGCAGACGACAAAAAGCGATCGTCTGCCCCACGGGTAGGGGCTGTTAATCCGGCAATGTAAACAAGTACGTTACTAAGTCGTCCATCTCCCGCGGCGAAAACTGATAAGGCGGCATAAAGCTCCCCGGCGACATCGCCGCTGGGTCGGCGAAATGCTGTACAACCCACGCCTTGGTCCGCCGCCGCGCCACACCATTTAACGGTGGACCTATCTTCATACCCACGCCATTCACCTCATGACAGCTTCCGCAATTCTTGGCTTGATACAACAGCGCCGCCCGTACCGCGAAATCGGGAGCGTTGTCCAAAGCGTCTGCGTTCCGGGGCGTCAGTTTCAACAGAAACGCCGCCAGTGCGTTCAGTTGCGCGTCGCTCAATTGAATCGCAGGCATAGAGCTACCCGGCACCATGGCGGCCGGATGCTTGAAATGCGCGATCATCCAGGCCGCCGTCTTCTTGATCGGCACATTCGCCAGATCCGGCCCCACTTCCGGCTTGCCGTTTAAGCTATGGCAGCTCGCGCAGTTCTCCTGGCGGAAGTATCCGATGCCGGCCAGTTCCTGGGGCGAAAGCCCCATCCAGTCGGTGGGTGCGCCGTAGTCGATAGCCACGGAGTTATCCGGCTTGGGAGTTGTCACTACGGCGGCGGCCGTCAGTCCCGTCCAGCCCAGCAGCGCCAGCGCCGCGACACCGAAGGCTAGCGTGCGGCGAGTGACGCGCATTACCGGACCGCGATCCACGAATGGAATCGCCAATAGTGCCAACACGGCCAATGTAGGCAGAATCACGCTTCCCACTACCGCCAGCGGTCCATCGAAGAACTTCAGCGTCTGAAACAAAAACAGGAAATACCAATCCGGTCGCGGAATGTAAGTCGGGTCAGTGGGATCGGCTAGCCGTTCGAGCGGCACGCGCGCCGCCACCGCCATGATGAAGAGAATCGCGAAGGCCACAAAGATCGCGGCCGTGTCTTTGAATGCCTGCTGGGGATAGAACTTCTTCGTGGACTTCACTTCGTCGCCAGGCGCCGGCGCGACTCCGTGTTTGCGCACTAAGTAAATATGCGTGGCGATGAGCAACGCCGTAGCCGGCGGCAGTAACAGCACGTGTAATCCGTAAAACCGTGCGAATGTAACTACCCCGATGGCCCCCTCACCGCCCAGCAGACGGCTCAGGTATGGACCTACGAACGGAACGTGCGCACCGATCTGAGTGGCAACCACGGTTCCCCAATAAGCCCGGTTGTCCCATGGCAGCAGATATCCAGTAAGTCCGTAGGCCATGGTGAGCAGCAGCAGGATGACACCGACCATCCAGGTAGCTTCGCGCGGCTTCTTGTAGGCGCCGTAAAGAAACACCTGAGTCATGTGCAGCACCACAACCACGATCAACATACTGGCGCCCCAATGATGCAGGCCGCGAATCAGGCGCCCGCCGGTAACTTCCGTGAGTATGTATCGTAGGCTGTTATAAGCGTCGCCCGGAGTCGGCGCATAATTGAACGCCAGCAAGGCGCCGGTGAATGCCTGCACCAGAAACAGGAACACCGCGATACTGCCGAATACTTGATGCCAGCCGCTCGAAGCCGGGATATCTTCGTAGAGAAAATTCCGCACGGCGGTTTCGATGCCCGTGCGATGATCGAGCCAGCTCACGCCTTCCCCTTCGACGGATGCAGCCTTCCCAATAGCAGTTTGCCGTTCTCAACTTTGGTCTCATAACGGTCCAGCGGGCGCGGCGCAGGTCCCGAGACGACCGCGCCGTCGATGTTGAAGATCGACGTGTGACAGGGGCACAGAAAGTAATTGCGGCTGTCGTCCCAGTGATAGGCGCAGCCCAGGTGCGTGCATTGCGGCCCATAGGCGGCGATCCGCGAATCGGGAAACTTGACTACCCAGGCGCTGGTTTTCTCACTCTGAATCCTCCATCCATCCACACGATTCTGGCGGAACACCATCTCGACGGGCATGCGCGGCTCAAGGCTTGAGATATCGCCCGCCTCCACCCATTCGGCCATCTTGCGCAGCTTTGGAGGAAGCAGAAGATAGATGGCGGCGGGGATGGAGAGCGCTGCCGCGATGACGCCCCACAATCCATAGATGGCCGCGACGTAGAACTTCCTGCGCGTGACGTCGTTCTGGGCCGGTGCCGGCGGCCCGCTTTGGTCCGTGACAGGCATGCTTTCAAAATACGACGTAAGCGAGTGCTGGATTGTGGCGCTTTTGTAAAGTTTTGGCAACTTCGAGGGGCTGCGGAAAAGGGCGGGGAACCGCTTGCTCACGCGCGCGGCTCAGAAGGTCGCCGCGAAAAACCCACTGAGCCGCGACCGTTAGGGAGTGCCCCATGGCCCTGCGGGCCACCAAAGGTGATGAAAGCTATTGGAGGGCGGCCAATCCTGGCCGCAGCCGCCTTTCCAGGCGGCTAGCCGGCTGAAAGCCGGCTGCGGGCAGGATTGCCCGCCCTCCAATTAGCCAGCCTGCGTCTTTCAACGGAGCGGTCCCTCCTCGACGCGCTATAATCGACCCAGATACAGGAGGGTCCGGATGGCTGACAAGGCGCTTCGAATCCTGGCTGCGGCCGCGCTGGCTGCCTGCGTAACCATTCCTTCACTGAGCAGCTCGCGAGTGGCGGACCGCTCTGCCGCGCGCGATCTGACGGTGCACGAGTGGGGCACTTTCACGTCCGTCGCCGGTCCCGATGGGCAACCCGTCGAGTGGCTGCCCTTGACCGGATCCACCGACCTGCCGCGTTTCGTGGAGCACTTCCGCGGCGAGCAGTTCAAATGCGGTCTGGGCGGAACGGTGCGCATGGAAACGCCGGTCATGTACTTCTACAGCCCGCGCGAAACAAATGTTTCGGTTCGCGTTTCTTTCGCCAAAGGCTTCATTACCGAGTGGTATCCGCATGCGACGGCCGTCGAGCCCGCGGTGGTCCGCCCCCAAACGAATCCTGACGGAAGCATTCGCTGGGATAACGTGCGCCTCCTTCCCGGCTCTCGCGCGGTTTTCCCCGCGGTCTTGAGTGACAACCACTACTACGCCGCGCGCAACACCGCCGCCACGCCGGTTCGCGTAAAGGCGCCGGGCGGCGATCAGGACGAACGGTTTCTGTTCTATCGCGGCGTCTCCTCCACGGCGCTGCCTATCGCCGTGCAACTGACTCCCGAAGGCCAGGTGCTGGTGCGGAATCTCGGTTCGGACGATATTCCCGGTGCGATGCTCATTGAGAGCCGCGGCGGGAAGCTGGGTTATCGCGTGGCGGGCGCGTTGCACGGCGAAGCGCCACTCGCACCGCCGCGTCTCAGCGCGTCCCGCGAGGCCATGCTCCAGGATTTGGAAAATATGCTGGTGGCCTCCGGTCTGTATGTGGATGAAGCCCGCGCCATGATCGCCACGTGGCGCAACTCGTGGTTTGAGGAAGGCAGCCGGCTCTTGTACATTTTGCCGGCCCCCGCGGTGAATGCCATTCTGCCGCTCACGGTCAACCCGGTTCCCGCCAGCACAGTGCGTGTGTTCGTAGGCCGATTGGAGTTAGTGACTCCCGCGACGGAGAAGGCCGTCGAGAGCGCATTTGCTGCGTCCGATCAAGCTGGGCTTGATCAATACCGGCGCTTCCTCGAACCGATCCTGCACGCTATGATTTCGAAAAGCGCGGCGGATCCGGCGCGGCAAGTGGCCTTGCGGCACGATCTGGAATCCGTCTATGCGTATGCCTGCCGGTCGCCGTGGTCCGATTAACGGGCCACCGCCAAAAGGCGGCCTACGAGGCCGCCGCAGGCTACGAGCCTGCCCCACTATGCTAAGTCGAACTTCTCCTGGTGGAGGAGAGGGTCGCTCTTTACTAACACCGTGCGGCCCAGAATTTCTTCGATTTCCTGCAGGAACGAATTCTGATTCGACTTCAACACCTTAGCGACTTCCGGATTCACGCGCAGCATCACGCTGCCGCCTTCCAGCGCGCGCGCGATCTTCTGCGCTTCCACCAGGATCTCACCGATCACCGTCTGCACGCTCTTCACGTAGCCGGAGCCTTCGCAATAAGGGCAGGGAACGCACAGCGTGCGCTCCAGGCTCTGCTTCACGCGCTTGCGGGTGATGGCCACCAATCCGAAATCGTTGAACTGCAGAATCTTGTAAGGAGCGCGGTCCGCGCGCATGGCTTCTTCGAGCACCTGCATCACCCGCTGGCGATTCTTGCGCTCGTCCATGTCGATGAAATCGACTACGATGATGCCGCCTAAGTCGCGCAGGCGAATCTGGCGCACGATCTCCTTAATGGCGTCGGTATTGGTCTTGACGATGGTATCTTCCAGGCGGTTCGACTTACCCACGTACTTACCGGTGTTCACGTCGATGGCCACTAGGGCCTCGGTCTGATTGATCACTATGTGACCGCCGGTCTTAAGCCATACTTTGGGCCGTAGCGCTTTCTCTAACTCGGACGTGATGCCATACTCGTCGAAGATCGGATTCACGCGCGTATACAGCTTCACGCGGCTGACCAGCGCGGGCTGGAAGCGTTGCACGAAGCCCAGCACGCCTTCATACACCGCTTCGTTATCCACCCAGATGCTCTTGAAGGAGGAAGTAAGCTGGTCGCGCAGGATGCGCTCCACCACGTCCAGATCGTGATGGACCAGCAAGGGGGCGGGGCGCTTCTCGGCCTTCTGGCGCATGTCGAGCCAGAGGTTGTAAAGGAAGAGCATGTCGGCGCGCAGTTCTTCTTCGGTGCGGCCGTCGCCGGCGGTGCGCACGATGTAGCCGCCGGGGATGCCGGTGCGGTTAGCTTGCAAGATGCGCTTCAGGCGGAAGCGCTCTTCGTCGGAGGGGATTTTACGGGAGACGCCGATGTGGTCGACGGTGGGCATGTAGACCAGGAAGCGGCCGGGCAGGGCGATGTGCGACGTGATGCGCGCGCCTTTTTGTCCGAGCGGTTCCTTGGCGATTTGCACGATGATTTCCTGGCCTTCGCGCAGCAGATCGCTGATGGAAGGCGTAGCGGGTTTTTCGGCGCGAATGGGTTCGCGCACGGGTTCGGGACGGGTCTGCTGGCGGACTTCGGCGTGGGGCTCCGGCGGGCGCGGCTCGCGATTGGGTTCGGGGCGCGGTTGTTGCGGGTCGGCGGCATCCGGGCGTCCGCGGCGGCGCATGCGGCGGGATAGGCGATGTGGGTAGCGTCCGCCTTGTTCGCGGAGCGTGGCGGTGAGGCTGGTGGGGATGCGGGCGGGTTCGGGGCCGAGTTGCTCTTCTTCACCTGGCGCGGCAGGCGCGGGTTCGGGTTCCTCCGATTCGGCTTGGGCGAATTCGGCCTCGACGGATTCTGCTTCGGGGACTTCTGCTTCGGCGGTTTCAGGTGCGGCGGCTTCGGTTTCAGGTTCGGCTAGCCCGGCTTCAGGTTCCGCGGCTTCGACGGCCTCGGACGCTTCCAGTTCTGGCTCGGGCTGAGCGACAGGCCCGGCGGACGGTTCCGGTTCGGGGGCGGCGTCCGTTGCTTCCGGCGGCGCGGGTGGTTCCGGCAACTCGGGCGGACAGGCCAGGAGGCCTGTCCCACTTGCGGGGACTCCAGTCTCACTTGGCTCGCGATACTTGGCTAGCGACTCGCCGGGGAGCACCACGATATCTTCGGGCGCCTCATCGGCTATCTCGGGCTCGGCTTCCTCGGCTTCTTCGGGCGCGGGAGCGGGTGCCGGAGCGCCGGCTACCGGACTGTGATGGCCCGGCGTGTAATATTTCGATTCCGGCAAGCCGCGGCCCTTGGGACGGCGGCGGCGGGAGCGGCGGCCTCCGCGGCGGTCCCGGTCGCGATCGTCGTTGCGGCGCGCGAACTGTTCGGGAGGTCCCAATGGCGGGGCCGCGGGCGGCGTGGCAGCCGTGGCTGGCGGCGCGGCGGGCGCTTCTGCAGACGGCTCGGCTGCCGGCAGCACCTCAGGCCCAGCGGCAACGGGAGCCGGCACCGGCGGGGCAGCCGCGCCTTTCTCCAACTTCAGGACCTTCTCTTCGACGCTGGTTACGATCTTGTCGTATTCGTCGTTATCCTCGAAAAAATCCGAGACATAGAGAAAGGCATCGCGCTCCAGGCCGATATCCACAAAAGCCGACTGCATGCCGGGCAGCACGCGCGTCACGCGGCCTTTGTGAATACTGCCTGCCAATGAATATTCGTTTTCGCGTTGATAATAGACTTCGACAACCTGATCGTCTTCGAGCACCGCCACGCGCGTTTCATGGCGGTTCGCCGACACAATTAACTCTTTTGACATTCGTTCTCCTCCGCTGGGAACCGGCGGCGGACCGGTGGAGGAGGAAGTGGCTACCCTGCGTGGGTCTAGCGGCGCCCCGCGTACCGGGCATCGGGCGCCTGACGACGTTTTTAGAAGCTCACGCTGGCCGGGGCGCCAATAGCCGCGGCGCTCTCCCGGCCGGGGAACCACTCCTCATCACCGGAGACCACTCGCTCAACGTTCGTGGTCCGGCGCCGGAGGGTGCGCATTCAGCACGTTTGCCCTCCGGGAGTCTAAACCGGCTCCCAACAAAATTCTTTTATTTTGACGGCAGGCGCACAGGCCGGCCGATTTAGTTTACAAACCTTCTGAGCCGGACATTATTGACCAGCCCCAACATCAGGAAATTCGACAACACACTGGAACCGCCGGCGCTCATCAGGGGCAACGGAATTCCGGTGACAGGCATACGGCCCACCACCATCCCCACGTTCACCAGCACATGAAACAACAATAAAGCCGCTACGCCCATGCAGATATACATGCCGGCTTTATCCGAAGCCGTTTGGGCGTTCTGCACGATCTGCATGATCAACACAAAGTACAACGCCAACATCACAATCACGCCGACGAATCCATGCTCCTCGGCGAAAGCCGAGAAGATGAAATCGGTGTGTGGAACGGGCAGAAAACGAAGCTGCGTTTGCAGCCCCTTCGTCACGCCCTTCCCCCACATCCCGCCGGCGCCCACGGCAATCTTGGATTGGATCAACTGGTACCCGGTGCCGCGCGGATCGCGGTCGGGATCCAGGAAACTGACCAATCGCGCCTTCTGATAATCCTTTAAAACCGTCCAGCCCACCGGCAATACCAGCAAAACCACGACGCCGATGGCGATCAAATACTTGCGGCGCATGCCGGCCAGGAACATTCCCACGATCAGAATGGGAATATACGTCAGGGCCGTGCCCAGATCCGGCTGCTTCATCACCAGAGCCATGGGAACCGCCACCAGCCCCGCCAGCTTAGCCATGTCGCGGCCTTCCAGGTCTTCTGTTCGCAGCTCCGTTAGAAACCGGGCTACCAATAATATTATCACCAGTTTTACGAATTCCGACACCTGTAAATGAAAACCGCCGGCGACCGGGATCCAACGGCGTGAACCGAAGGCTTGTTTGCCGATCAGCAAGACGCCCAGCAGGGCTACCACGGACAGGCCATACATGATGAACACGCGGTTCATCAGCGAATGATAATCAATACCCATGGTCACCCACATCAATACCAAGCCCGCGCCGATGTAGAGGATTTGTTTCCACCAGGCGTCTTGCCAGACGGTGCCGCGGGTGGCACTGTAAATTTGCAGGACGCCGACTCCACAGATAACTAAAGATATGATGAGGAGGGTCCAATCGAGATCGCGGGGGCGGAGGTAGCTGGTCATGAATTGTGGGGCGGGCGAGTCGCGCGACGCGCGACGGGGTTAGGGGCCGGGGGCCGGGGGCCGGGGTTGTGTCTTCTGGCGGCCTGAGAGGCCGCCGAAGCCTCACTATCTTCAGAGGAAATATATACTGCGTCGATCATGGACGGCTCCGGTGGTGGCGGACCCGGCAGGCCGAAGCGGAACAGACTGCTGACAGCCTTCGCCACGCCGTTCGCTTGCGCGGCCAAGCGCGCCTTCTTATCGAAATACGCCTTTATCACATCGCGCGCGATGGGTGCCGCGAACTGGCCGTGTCCACCGTGATCATAGAGCGCCACCACTACGATCTCAGGCGCCTGGCGGGGCGCGAAGCCCACGAACCAGGCATTATCTTCGTATTGTTTACCGGTCTTACCTTCAAGGAATTTATTAGATGCGAGCTGGGCGGTTCCGGTCTTGCCGCAGACGTCCAGGCCGGGAAGCCGCGCACGTCCGCCGGTACCCCCTTCGTTGACCACTCCCCAGGTTCCGTAGATCACCTTGGCGACATTATCCGGCGATAGCGGCCAACTATGCTGCGTGTATTTGCCGCCGCGAACCAGGTGCGGCTGATGCCAGACGCCTCCGTTGATAAACCAGCTATACGCGGCCGCCAGTTGGACCGGCGTCACGGTTAACGCGCCTTGCCCGATAGCCACGGAAATCGTCTCCCCGGCATACCACTTCTCGCGGAAATTGCGGATCTTCCACTCGGACGACGGCACTACGCCCTCGGCTTCATGCGGCAGATCGATACCGGTCTTCGCGCCCAGCCCCGCTTGATGCGCATAGAAGGCAATCTTATCGATTCCGGTGCGGTCGCCGACGGTATAAAAGTACACGTCGCAGGATTGCACGATGCCTTTATGCAGCGAAACCGCGCCGTGGCCGGGTTTCCACCAACACTTGTGGTAACTCCCGTAAAACGATGCACCGCCTGAACAATGCACCGTGAATTGATCGTCGATGGCGCCGGATTCCAGGCCCGCGAGCGCCGTGAATGGCTTAAACGTCGACCCCGGGGCATCCTGCGCCTGAATCGCGCGATTCAGCAACGGATGATCGGGATTATCCGCGATTTCGCGCCAATCGGACGATTTGATGCGCACCGCGAATTTATTGGGATCGAACGTGGGCCGGCTGACCATCGCCAGCACTTCGCCGGTGCGCGGATCCATGGCCACCACCGCCCCGTTCTTGCCTTCCATGGCAAGCTCGGCGACGGCTTGCAAATCCAGATCGAGGGTGGTTTCGAGGTTCTTTCCCGGAACGGCTTCCTTGTTGTCGAGCACCTTGCGCGTGACGCCGCGATTATCCACCATCACCTGGCGTTCGCCATCCACGCCCATCAGCAGATCGTTGTACTGGCGCTCGAGGCCGAACTTGCCGATGACCGCGCCCTGGTTGTACTTGGCGAAATCGGGCGTATCGAGTTCCTGCTCGCTGACTTCACCGGTATAGCCGATCACATGCGCGGCAAATCCGTTTTGCGGATAGAGGCGGCGCTGCGCGTGGATCAGTTCCATCTCGGGAAAGAAATCGCGGTGCGATTCGACGAAGGCCATCTCGGCCGGCGTGAGTTCTTCCTTGATGATGATGGGATCGTATTTGGGCTGCGAGCTGTAACGCGCGACGCGCCCTATCAGGTCGTCGTAATCCAGACTCAATCCTTCGGCGATGGGGCGCAGATGTTCGGGCTTCAGATTTTCGCGCGTGAGGATGAGGCTGTAGGAAGAATGGTTGTCGACGATGACGCGGCCGTCGCGATCGAGGATTTTGCCGCGCGGCGCGGGGATGGGCAGTTGCCGGATGCGGTTGCGCTCGGCCTGCTCGTTGTACATCTGGGGATTTTGGATCTGCAGGGTCCAGAAGCCGGTGATAAGAAATAGGAAGATGGCGACGCCGGCGTACTGAAAAACGGCGATCTTGCCGGCGGCTAACTTGACGTCTTCGCGGCGGACTTGCTTGCCCGGCGGTGGGGGTGGCTGTTCGAGTTCCGGGCCGACGACGGGCGGGTTCACGGGGGTTGCGGACTTTCTGGTTTTAGTTTAGCAGGACGGGGAGCGCGCAAGCGGCGGCAGCGGGTGTCGTTTGTCCTCGGGGCTAAAGCGCATCGAGATTAACGGCGTGAAGAACCGCTGGAAGGGTACCGTAGCGCACTGATCCTCAAGCGCGCTTGGCCCGCTGCACTTTGCTGGCACCGTGGCCTTAACGAACGGAGGCAATAGCAGATCCCGAGGCCTCAGGACGTCAGCTTGAACACAACTCCGCAGCCATATAGGGCAGTCAGTCCGCTCAGAAGTGCGAGCGTTCGGGGCAAACACCAACCTGCCGCACGCCACTATACGCGCTTACGTGGTTGGACAGGCTGGGCGGGAAGGATTTATCATTAGACAGTAAGGGGTATCTTAACTATTTGTCCACCCGAGGGGCCAAGGTCAAGCCATGGAACCGAATCTCAATCACGAACGCCAACAGGCCCATGCGCTGCTGGACATGCTGCCTGCCGAGAAACTGAACGCCGTGCGGAGTCTGCTCGAAGTGATGGTGGATCCCGTTTCCCGTGCCCTGGCCAACGCTCCCATTGACGACGAACCCGTCACGGAGGAAGAAGAGCGCGCGGTGGCCGCAGCCCGTGAGTGGCTCAAACACAATCCAGGGATTCCGTTTGAACAAGTAGTCGCCGAACTCGGCTTCACCATGGAGGAAGTCGAGAACTATCAGGACCCTTCGTGATCAAGCGCGTCGTGGTTTCCGCGCAGGCCCAATCCGATCTTGCCGCGCTCGACCGGCCTGTGGCTCTGCGCATCGCCGCAGCCATCCACCGCTTCGCCACCACCGGCGCCGGCAACGTCCAGGGACTGCATGGCATTCACCCGCCCGAGTTCCGTTTGCGTGTCGGTGACTGGCGCGTCCGCTTCCATGATCACGGCGACTGGATCGATGTGCTCCGCGTCCGCAACCGGCGCGACGCCTACCGCTGAGCCGCCGGTCGCCTCTGGAAGCTGGATCCCGCTGCCACACGCACGTCAGCTAGCGGCCGGCACCTTGCGCATCTGCTTCTGCGCCAGCCGGCTCCACTTGGCAATCACTCGCCGCCGGTAACGTGGCGCGGTACGTACCGCTTCCATCGCGCGCGCGTAGGCGTCGCGCGCATCGGCGTTCCGGTCCAAGCCCTCGAAAGCCTGGCCGAGATAATACAGGCCTTCAGGATCGTAAGGACGCCGCTCGATATATTCCGCCAAAAATCCGCGCGCATCCTCATACTGCCGCGCGGCCAGATACACCGCGCCCAGCTCGCGCAGAATCTCGCTCTGGCTATGTTTGTCGCTCTGATCCATCACCATCTGAAAGTGCCCCAACGCATCTTTCAGACGGCCCTGCTCGCGCGCGATCCGCCCCAATTGGAAATGCGCGTCGGTCTCGCCCGGATCGATCTCGACAGCGCGGCGGAAGTGCTCGATGGCTTCTGTATAGTTCCGGCGCTGCTGAAAGATCAGCCCGAGTTGATATTGCGCCTCGCCATCGTGCGGGTTCAGCGCGGCGGCGTTCAGCATGCGCCGGAAGTTCTGGCCGCTGCGCAGGCCCGCGCCAAGATTGCCGATCTCGCCGCCGAGATAGTAATACGCATAGAAGAGAAAGAACGGCGACGCCACCCATCCGAGCAGGAAGCGCAACGGTCCCCACAGGAACGCCGCCGCCACCAACGGAATCCACGACAGGCACACCACCGCCACGGCGGCTCCATTCTCCGTGCCGAACACCGTGCGCACCGCAAAGAACATCAGCAGCAGAAAGTAAAGCTGCGCGGCGGCAGCCGCGATCACGATGATCCGCGGTGGAAGCGCGAATCCCGCCAGCGCCACCGGAAGATTGGCGGCCGCCCAAGCCATCGCGGTGCAGGTGAGCAGCGGCGAATAATCCCGCCGGAACACGCCGCCAAATCCGCCGCTCAGGCGCGCCACCAATGTGGCCAGCAGCAACACTCCCGGCACATAGACGATCGCCAGCACCAGCAGCGGCATATAAAACGAGACTCCCAGCGCGGACCTGTAGAACAGCGCGGCCACCAGCGCCGCCACGCTGGCGAAGAGCAGACTGCCCCGATCGAGGATATCGCTCATGGCTGCCGCGGGCCGCCAATAGATTTCCAGAAGTAACTTCATGTGGGCGATCCAGACCAACATAGCAAGTCCGGCTTGCCAAAGCCGCGGATTCGCGCCATGGTTTATCGGGATGGACTGATTATGGATATCGAAATTCTTCGCTCGACCTGGAGATCGACTCGCAAGCCTGGCATCGCATTGCTTTGCAGTAGACTATAGAGGATGTGCACGCCTAAGGGATGGCAGGCGGTGGTTGCGGCCATCGCCGTGCCGCTGTCTCTTATCGCGGAGCAACTGCCTGTCCGTTCCTACTCGATGGCGGATGGTCTGGCCTCCGATCATGTCGATTGCATAGTTCCCGATTCCCGCGGATTTATCTGGTTCTGCACGCCGGAGGGGCTCACCAGGTTCGACGGTTACCGCATGGTCACTTTTGGCCCGCGCGAAGGCCTTTCCGACCGTGCGATCAATGCCTTCCTCGAAACGCGTTCCGGAGCGTATCTGGTGGGCACGGATCACGGTCTCTACCAATTTTTATCGCGCACGGCCGGCCACCGGTTTACCACGTATGCGGACGGCGCCGGCCGCTTCGACAAGCCCATCCTAGCGCTGGCGGAATCTTCTTCCGGCGCCATCTGGTGCGGCGGCGGGGCGCTTCGCGAAGCATCCGGTACCGGCAGCCTTCTGCCTGCGAAGTGGTCGGCGCCGGGCGCCTGGATCACCGGCATCCAGGAGGACGCGGGGGGCAAGCTGTGGATCGCTACCAATGCCGGACTGTATGTGCTCGGAAAAGACGGCAGCGCCCGGCGTATCGCGAAAGAGGATGGCTTACCGGACGTTTGGGTGAACAAATTGTTACTGGACCGCGCGGGCAGACTGTGGGCCGGAACCCGCGGCGGATTAGCCTTAATCAGAAACGCGGACGACGCGGCTGCTTGCGGCGTCGAGCGCGTTTATGCAGAAAAGGACGGTTTGCCAAATCACGACGTGAAGGCATTAGCGAAAGCGCCGGATGGAACCATCTGGGTGTCGACCACCTCTGGGATCAGCCTGCTGGCCGGAGGCGCTTCCCTAGCCGGCAACCTAAGCCGTGCGCATGGTCTCACCGACATCGTGGTTACCGCGCTCGCCGCGGACAGGGCGGGGAACATGTGGGCCGGGACGCAAGGCGCCGGTGTAATGCGGATAGGCGCGGCCGGTTTTGTCACATTTCGCGAACCGGATGGTCTGGCGAAGGATCAGGTGTTCTCGGTTTTTTCAGACCGCAGCGGCAGGTTTCTGGCCCTGACCAACCAGGCCACCAACGCGTCAACCCCTCGGGGGCGTTGGCTGAATGTCTTCGATCCCCTTCAGCACCGGTTCCACACCATCGTGCCCAGGAAATTTGGCGAGAGCGCAAGTTGGGCGCATAACCAACTGCTGCTGCAGGCTCGCACGGGCGAGTGGTGGGGCGCGACCTCGGCTGGACTGTGCCGATTCGCGCCCATGCACGTGGAGGATCTAGCCAGGCGGGAGCCGCAATTTTACGCGCGGGACGAGAGTGTCTATGCGGTGTTCGAGGACTCCCAGGGCGGCGTCTGGGCCTCGGCCCAGTCGGCGCAGGGCAATCGTTTGCTGCGTTGGGATCCGGCGCGGAAGGCCATCTCCTGGTTTCAAGACGGCCCCACGCGGCGAGAATTGGTCAATGCGTTTGCCGTGGACCCGCATGGAAACATCTGGATGGGGATCTATGGCGGCGGGCCGCTCTATCGCTATGATGGCCGGCAATTCATCCGTTACCGGCGGCGCGACGGAGTTCCCGAAGATCCTGTCGCGCCATGCTGATCGATCATGGCGGGAGATTGTGGATTGCGTCTTCGGGCGGTTTGTCGGTGATTGATAATCCGGGTGGTTCTCCACCGCGTGTGCGCACATACAATATGGCGAACGGCCTCGCGAGCAATACCATCCAGTGCCTGGCGGAAGACGAACTGGGCCGTATTTATGCGGGCACAGGTAGGGGCGTCGACCGTTTGGATCCTGCCACGGGACGCATCAAACATCTCTCGGCGGCGGACGGGCTGGCGCATGGCGAGTTGCGGTCGGCTGCCCGGGATACATCCGGTAATCTCTGGTTTGCGACCACGCAGGGCCTGTCGCGGCTGACACCCGGGCGGGAAAAGCCGCCTGCGCGCCCCACCGTGCTGATTACGGACATGAAGATATTTGGCGAATCCTATTCGCTCTTTCAAGCCGGAGAAGCGCGCATCCGAGCTCCGGAATTGGATCACTCGCGGAACCAACTGCAAGTCACGTTCGCGGGCTTCAATGACGAACCAGAAGAGAATCTGCGCTACACATACAAGCTGGCAGGCTCCGGCTCGGACTGGAAGGAACCGGACCGGGAACACGAAGCCAACTACCCCGGCCTGGAGCCGGGAGCGTACACCTTCCTGGTGAAAGCCGTGAACTCGGAAGGCCAGCCGAGCGCGACTGCCGCTGAAATCGATTTCGTGGTTCTGCCTCCGTTCTGGAGGCGCGCATGGTTTGAAGCCCTGGGGGCGGCCATGGTCGCATGCATGATTTTCGCGGCCTACCGTTATAGGCTGCGGGAGATGACGGCCCGCGTCCGGCTGCGTTACGAAGAGCGGCTGGATGAAAGGAATCGCATCGCGCGCGAACTGCACGATACGCTGTTACAAAGCCTGGCCGGAGTCTCCCTTCACCTGGATGGAGTGGCCAAACAGATTGGCCTGACTTCCGCCACTGCCGCCGCCCAGATCCGAGCTGTGCGGCACCAGGTGGAAAACGCCTTTCGCGAGGCGCGGCAGAAAGTTCAAGATCTCCGATCTCCGATGTTGCAGGGCCGCGACTTCACGACGGTTTTGGGCGAGGCTTTGGAACAGATTGTGGCCGGAAGTCCGGTCCGCCTGCGGATCGCCTTGTCCGGCGTGGCCCGCCCCTTGAACTGGGAACTGGAGGAGGCTGTGCTCCGCATCGCGCAGGAGGCGGTGGCCAATGCCGTGCGGCATGCCGATGCCAGCGAGATCCAAGCGAGATCCAGGTGCTGTTGACTTATGGCGACCTGTCCCTTAATCTGCATGTGCAGGACAATGGGCACGGTTTCGATCCGGAGGATGCCGGCTTCCGCGTGGGACATTGGGGCCTGCGGAATATGCAGGAACGCGCCCATCGGATTGGCGCTGAGTGGCGTATTTCGAGCGCCGCCGGCCGCAGCACCGGCGTCGAGACGGTCGTGCCGCTGACGGCGGATAAGTAGGCATCCATGGCGCAACCGCCGATCCGAATTTTGCTGGTTGACGATCATCCTCTCCTGCGTGACGGGTTGCGCGCGTCTATCGGCGCCGAATCCGATATGGAAATCGTGGGCGCGGCGGCCAACGGCCGGGAAGCTGTCGATCTCTTCCGGCGGCACCGGCCCGATATCACGCTGATGGATCTGAAAATGCCGCTGATGGGAGGCGTGGAAGCCATTCAGGGCATCCGCGGCGAGTTCAATTCGGCGAAGATCATCGTCTTATCGACCTATGCGGGCGATCAGGATATTCATCGCGCGCTCCAAGCCGGCGCTACCACTTATCTTTTGAAAGATACTTTGTCCGAAGATCTGGTGCGGGTGATCCGGGCGGTATTCGCCGGTGAACGCCCACTTCCGGCGCCCATGGCGCAGCGCCTGGCGGATAACCTGTTACAGCCGCGCCTGACGGCCCGTGAGCTGGAGGTGCTCGGTCTCATCGCCGAGGGGATGCGCAACAAAGAGATCGCCGCCCGGCTGGGGATCAGTGAAGAAACCACGCAGGGCCATGTCAAGAACATCCTCGCGAAATTGGGTCTGCACGACCGCACTGAGGCTGTGACGGTGGCCGTACGGCGTGGTATCGTCCATTTGGACTGACCGATTGGCCGCTTACGCCACCCCTGGAATCAGGCGGTCTTTCCTCCCCAATATTGGGTGTTTCTGACCGCGCCATGGTCCCGTTACTCTTAGGACATCCGTGGAGCCGCGCGCTATTCGTGTCCTGGTTGTGGACCACAATCCCCTGATGCGTGAGGGGCTGGCGCTTTTGGTGCGCTTGCAGGCGGACATGCAGTTGGTGGGCGCCGTGGCGACCGCCGAAGAGACCATTCGCCTTTCGCTCGCTGAGATGCCGGATGTGATTCTGATGGATCTCGATTTGCCCGCGCAAGGCGCTATGGCAGCCGTGCGCAGGATTCATGCGTGCGATCCCCGCGCCCGCATTATCGGATTGGCGACTTATGGTCCGGATAAGGCGTGGGTGGAAGCGATTGCCGCGGGCGTCTGTGAGTGCACCGTCAAAGAAGGGCTGAGTGACAGCCTTCCGCCTCTGATTCGGGCGGCCAGTCCGGGACTAGCAGATTAGAAACCCCTGAAATCGGGGGGTATCTTCCGCCGGTTTTCAGGTGTCCACGAACCCCCAAGTTTCGGCATGGCTAAACTACTCCGCACACCTTATAGTTCCAGAGTAGCCCGCACTCGGGCAGTAACGGTGAAAAACAAAAAGAGATGCTTTATGAAAGTCAGTGATCGGACGCAAAACGATTTCCATGATACAGGACACAGGCGCCATGCGCGCACTCTGGCAATGGGTATGGCGGCCGCTGCCATGGCCCTCTTGCCACTCAGCGCTCTAGCGCAAGGCATACCGCCAGTTGTCTGGAACACCGCTGGATCGTTTCAGTACGACAGTGGCGAAGCGCCCTCCGTGGCAGTTTCCGGATTGGTCGTTGTGGAGGTGCATGAGGGAACCGACGGCGCGCTCTGGTATCATACCGGCAAGATCGAAGAGAGTGGGACAGTGACCTGGGCCTCGCCGGCTCAGTATGGCGACGGCTATGCGCCGTCCGTGGCAGTAAGTGGTAACGAAGTTGTTGAAGTGCACCAGGCGGGTACCGGGACAGGCCCGCTGTGGTACGACACCGGCAAGATCGGCGCCAAGGGTACCGTGACATGGTCCGGGCCATTCGAATATGACAACGGCTCACTGCCCTCCGTAGCGGTATGTGGACAAACGATCGTCGAAGTACATTAGGGCGCCTCAGGCACGCTGTGGTATCACGCCGGCGAAATCCAGATCAACGGCAAAGTGAAATGGGCGGGCAGTGCATTCCGGTATGACAACGGCATGGCGCCCTCGGTTGCCGTTTCAGGTTCGACGGTTCTGGAGGTGCACCAAGCGGGCACGGGAACCGGACCGTTGTATTATCACGCCGCCGAGATCCAGGCCAATGGGACATTGATCTGGGCCAGCAGCAGCTTTTCTTTTGACAACGGCTCCGCTCCCTCCGTAGGCGCATCCGGTCCCACACTTGTGGAAGTACATCAGGGGCAGGATGGCCAGCTCTGGTACCATACGGCCGCTCTGCAGTCGGACGGCACCGTCACATTTTCCGGCTCGGCGCAGTACGACAACGGCGAGGCGCCGCGCGTGGCCGTGGCCGGCCCCACAATTCTCGAGGTGCACCAGGGCGGTACCGGAGTCGGACCGCTCTGGCATCACGCGGCAGCGTACTGACCCTCGGAGAGGGCGGGATGCCGCCATCGTGCGCCACCCCCGCCCTCTTCACGGGTGTGCCAACGCGCGCCCATACAACCTCACCACAGAGTTCCAGAAGTAACTTCAGGTGCGCGATCCAGATCAACATAGCAAGTCCGGCTTGCCAAAGCAGCGGATTCGCGCCATAGTGTATCGGGATGGACTAATTATGGATATCGAAATTCTTCGATCGCCTGTTGAGTTTCTCCACCATATGCTTGGGGCGCTGCCCCATGAGCGCGCGCTGCGCGAATACGAATCGTGGTGGGAGACCGAAGGCAAACAGATTTCCGATGCGACCGACCGCGCGGGCACGCCGTGGCTGCGCATGTTCGACCGGTCCGGCCGGCGCGTGGATGAAATTCTTTTTGCGCCTGAATACTGGCGCGCGGTGCGGCAAGGATACAAAGCCGGCGTGGTGTGGCGCGCTTTCGACGACGAGTCCCTGGCGGCCGCCGCGCTGCTCGATTACATCACCTGTTACTACGATCCGGGACTGACCTGCCCGTATGTGATTTCGCTGGCCACCGCCGTGGCTCTCAATCAGCATGGCAGCGAGGCGTTGAAGGCGCGGTTTCTGCCGCCGCTGTTGCGCCGCGACGAGACGGTGTGGCAAGGCGCCACGTGGATGACCGAGATCAAGGGCGGGTCCGACCTGGGCGCAAATGTGGAAACCATCGCGCGGCCGGATGGCGACGGTTGGCTGCTCACCGGCGACAAATATTTCGCGAGCAATGCGGGCGCGGATCTGGCCGTAGTGGCCGCGCGGCCTGAAGACGCGCCGCCGGGCGTGCGCGGTCTGGCGCTGTTCCTGCTTCCGAAGCGGCGCGAAAACGGCGAGCTGAATTACACTATCCGGCGGTTGAAGGACAAAGTGGCCACGCGATCGGTGCCCACGGGCGAAGTCGAGTTGCGCGGGAGCGAAGCGTGGCTGCTGGGTTCGCGCGAGCGCGGCGTGCATTTGATTTTGGAAGTGCTGAATCTTTCGCGCGCCACCAACGCGCTGGGCAGCATGGCTATCGCGCAACGGGCGCTGGCCGAATCGGCGGATTTCGCGCGGCAGCGCATCGCCTTCGGCAAGCCGGTGTTCGATCATCCGCTGATGCGCAAACAATTCGACGCGCATTTGGAAACGTTGCAGGATGGCTTCGCGCTGGGCTGGGAAAGCATTCAGCGGTTGAACGAAGTGTGGCGCGAGAAGCATCCTTATTCGGACCGCTACCAGTTGTTCCGCCTGATGGCGCACCTGGCGAAATACTGGACCTCGGATGTGGCGCCGCAGATCGCGCGCTGGGCGATGGAGGTGCACGGCGCGTTGGGCGTTCTGGCGGAGTTTCCGGTGGAGCGCTGGTTCCGCGAAGCCATGGTGCTGACGATCTGGGAAGGCACCTGCCATCGGCAGATCCTGGACGGCCTGGAGGTGATGGAGCGCAAGGGCGCGCACCGGCTGCTGTTCGCGGAATTTCCGGACGAAGACATGCGCCACCGCGTGGAAGCGCACCTGGCGTTACCACAGGCGCAGCGGGAAGCCGGAGCGGAGGAGATGTTCCGCGACTTGGCGCACTTCGTGGCGCGCGCCGCGCGGCACGCGGGTGTGCGACATAAAAGTGACGATCACGCGCGGCGGGCCTCCCAGTAGTCCTCAAAGCGACCATTGAGTTGGCAGCATCGCAGGGCCAGGATGGCGTTGGCCGCGCGTACAGTCCAGAACATGCCGGACAGCTTACAGCGGGAACCGATGACGGTCTTGCAGCCGGCCTCTATGACACCCGAGCCGACAAACAGGTGCTGGCTGCGGAATTCGGGGTAGCGCATCCGCGCGGCGTTGGCTTCAAAGTAGTGGGCCGTGGTGCGGACGGCTTCGGCCAACTCGGGATGGGATGAGTCGATGGACCGGAGGGCGGCTACCAGGTCTTCGATTTTCCCTTTATCCAGCATGTCCTGATGAACCATCATCCAGCGTCTCTGTTCGGCTTCTTGGTTGAGGTACAGCTTGCGTACCAAGTCCCACAGATGTTGGCGGGCATGATAGAGGTCGACGATCTGAATGGCGCCGGGAAAGTATAGAGCGACGATATTCCAGATCCATTCCGCTCCATCGCCGATCACGACTTTCTTTGCGGCGCGGCTCCATCCGCGCTTCCAAGCTTCCAGATAGATCCGCTTGCCAAATTCTTCGGCAGTTTCAATGGCGGCGACCTAGGTGGTCGAATCGGGATCGCGGATGGCATAGCCCTCCGCATTCCAGGTAGTTTGGGTGAACACGCAGCCCACTTTGACGTCACGATGGCGGGCCGGATTTCCGTCCTTACCCTGGCGGCCCACCGTTTCTTTCTTCACCACCGGTATGCCGGTGGCATCTATTTGCACACAGAGAATCGGTATCGGCTTTCCCAACACGATGGGCAGATCCAGTTGCTTGGCCCGCTGAATCTCGGCCTTTTCGCTTACAGCGATATCCTGCCCAATGCCCTCCGCGGTGCGCTCCACATTCTTGGTCGTCACCTCCAGGTCGGCCAGCAGTTGGATCTGCTGGCGCCCGCGATCAAAAGGGGCCTGCTGACCTACCAGAGCCAGCATGCGGCGCACCCCGGGGGAGAACTCCGTGTTGACGATGTCCAGTTCGACATCGGCAGGGAATTGGCCGTTATGGCAGTCCGGGCACAGGTAGTAAGGCCGCGAGGTTTCCGCCGGGCCTACGGCGGTGAGGATCGGCTTGGAGCGCAACTCCCGATAACGCGTCTGGTGGCCGCAAGCGCAAAGAATGTTCCGTTGGTGGGAAGCCGGGGCTGGGAATTGCAACAGTTGGCTTAGGGCGGCTGCCCCGGCTCGATGCAGGGCCGCGCGCATGGCCATTTCCAAGGCTTCCAGCTCCCAACGCCCCGTCTTGCGGTGGGCGCTGAAGACCACGCGTAACAGTTGGTCTACTTCGCGCGTGACTTCCTTTTGGATGGCTTCGGCCGTTTTTTTTCCTGGGCCGACGGCGCGGTCTCCTCTGCCGGCCGCAACTCGCAGATCTGTTCGTTAACGTCCAAGAGTTGTTCGCCCAGTTCCCGGAAGCGCTGGCATTCGGCGACCTCGCGCTGCGCTTTGGCCAAACTGGCCGGAGAGGGAAACGTTTCGGTGACGGTCTTGCCTTTCACTTTGCGGGTCAGTCGATAGTAGGGGCCATGGCCGGGATCGCCGGTCCGATGGCAATGACAGTTCGGATTTCCACAACGGCCACCTGTTCCGGTAATGGAACCAGAGCGCATATCACCCAACTGCGCGATTTGGGATTGCACGGCGTTGCGACGGCCCTCCAGATCAACCAAAGAATCGGACATGTACAGCCTCCTGATGGCCTAGCGTATCACTACGCTAGGTTTACGGCCACAAAAAAAGAAAACTCGCGAATCGTCACTTTCATGTCGCACACCCGCGGCACGCCGCCGTGCCCGCCGCGGTTTAGTTTTGGCGTACAATAGAGACTTCGGGCCGTGGCGCAGCCTGGCTAGCGCGCTTGCTTGGGGTGCAAGAGGTCCCGAGTTCAAATCTCGGCGGCCCGACCAAATTCCTCAACGACTTACAGATACCAACCCTGACCGGACCCGCGGTTTGGAGTCCAACTGGAGTCCAAACGTGGACGCCGGGCGCCCCGTCCCGCGCACACAAAAAAAGCTGCTCCAATTCGTGGCACCTCTCTCATCCTAGAAAAACCTGCCATTCCCGACATTTTCCGGCCAAGGGATTGATTGTGTTAGGGAAACGGATGTCGGGTTCCTTCGAAAAACCCGACATCCACACGACATTTCTGGCCAAAAACCCGACATTTCGCTGCCGGAAGGATCTGAAACCCACCAGGCCTCTCACAATACTCACAATACTCAGAATTGCCGGCGCCGGCCATGACCAGCCTTTACGGCCTGTCACAGGATTCAGACCGCCCTCGGCGAATCTAAGATACAGTAGCGGGTCCGAGGAAAGACGATCCCGGCGGTAACATAGGAAAGCCGACGGGCCTTAAGATGAATCCGCTCAAAGATCGTTACGTTCATTACTCCGCGCTTGCGGGGTTTCTCTACGGCTTGTTTTGCAGGCTCGCATTCACGTTCAAATTGACCGAGAACCTGCTGGGCGTGATGACGATCGGCTTCCTGATGGTGATGCCGATGGCAGTTGGATTCATCAGTGTCTTCGTTGCGGTACGCTCGGGACGGCGCGGTCCGGCAACGTGGTTGGGACTCCCAGTGCTTACCACCGTCGCCTTGATCGTTAGCTCGTTCGTGTTCTTGTGGGAAGGTATCATCTGCCTGGTCATGCTGACGCCGGTTGCGCTGATCATGGCGTTGATTGGGGGAGGAGCGGGCGCGTTTTGCGCGCGCCGGTTCGGTAAGACTCCGTTGCTATGTGTGGCGATTCTGCCATTCGTCGTCGCAGCAACGGAACGATGGGCCGGCCCGACTTATGAAGTGCGCGTGGTGGCGACAAGCATCAGGATACAGGCCACGCCGACCACAATCTGGCAGCAGATCGAGCGGGTCCAGCCGATCCGGGTGAACGAGCAGCGCTTCTCGTGGAGCCAGAAGATCGGCTTCCCACGCCCCATCGAAGCTACACTTTCTAGCGATGGCGTCGGGGCGCTACGGCATGCTACGTTTGCCGGTGGCGTGTTGTTCGTCGAAACCGTGACTGTGTGGGAGCCGGAGCGAAGGCTCGGATTCGATATTCGCGCGGATACGGCGAACATTCCCCCGCACACCCTCGACGAGCACGTAACCATCGGCGGCCGGTACTTCGACACCCTGCATGGCGAGTACCGGATCGAACCGCAGCAGGATGGCGGCACACTATTACGCCTCGTGAGCCGCCACCGGCTATCGACGACGTTCAACTTCTACGCTCGCATTTGGACGGATGCAATCATGCGGGACATCCAGGACAACATCTTGTACGTGATCCGCAACCGCTGTGAGAAACCAGCCGAGCAGGCTCGATAGCGGCGGCTGATTCACTTACGCGGGCTGCCACCACTTTTTTGGACGACTACGGGGGTCGGCAGCCCAACTCCTGAGACCCGACTCCAAAACCCGACATTTGAGGCGGAGCGAGAGAAGGTGATTCCTCTGGTGCATGCTGTGATGACGGGATGAAATCGGGACCGCCCAGGGGCCCCGGCGGAGGCGCTTCTCACATACTCACGGATTGGCGTCGCCCGTTTTTCCTGCTAGTAGTAGTAGTCGGGCGATCAGCTATTGATGAGAACGGAGACCTCGAACATGAAGCCTAATGAACCCGGCCGCACAGCCCTGATGATCGCCCGACAACGAGCTGCTCATCAGGTGCTCGATCATGGCTCAATCCTCGATGACCCATTTGCCATGAAGATTCTGCGTGAAGACGAAAAGGACGTGCTTCAATTTGCGAACGAACACCCCTTGGCCCGGCATCGGACTACCGCTTGGCACATCTTTGGAATTTCTACCGCTTCCATGAGCGGCGTTATTTTTTCGAAGGCTTCCAGGACCGCAACGAGTTCCTGCGCTACGACCTCAAATCGGGCCGGTTCAGCCTTGAACTGGCTGGCATCTCGGGTGCCGGGCTCGAATTCTCGAAAGATGGGAAATGGATCGCTTATGTTTCCGTTCCCGAAGGAACGCTTTTCAGAGCGGCGGCCGATGGTAGCCAGCGCGTCCAGCTCACTTGGCCTCCTTTACACGTGGCTATGCCTCATTGGTCTCCCGACGGAAAGCAGATCGCCGTTATGGCAGCAGTCTCGGAAAAGCCGCACCGGATTTACATTGTACCCGCCGATGGGGGCACGCCCAGGCAGGTAAGCAACGGCGATGCTGGCAAAGGCAGTGACTGTGACCCAGCCTGGTCGCCGGATGGTGCCGCACTGGCCTTCGGCGCCACGGTCTGGGACAATCCCGCCGAGCAATTCATCCATGTCGTCGACCTGAAAACCGGACGCGTGTCCACCTTGCCCGGATCGGAAGGCATGCGGTCTCCCCGCTGGTCGCCCGACGGCCGCTTCATTGCGGGAGAAAACGCCGTCCTCTATGATCTTCAAACCCACAAACAGACGCCGCGCTTCAATCAGGGATGCGGGTATCCGCTCTGGTCGCACACCGGCCAGTTCCTCTTCTGCCATGCCGATTCCGGATGGTGGCGCACCCGCGTGCGTGACCGGAAAGCCGAACTCATGGCGGCGCCCAAGGGTTTCGCGCCGGCCGACTGGGGTTAGTATGTGCTCGACCCGAACGATAATCTGATCGTCGCGCGCAGCACCGGCGCCGGCGATATCTACGCCCTCGATTGGGAATTGCCGTGATACGGCTGGTCTCGGCGATCATATAGAATACTGGCAAGCCGACGCGGTCTCCCCGACTTTGGACGACGCGGCATTCGGCTCTATATGCTGCATGTCGGGATGAACGTCTCCGCGAAGGCCGATGTTTTGCGCCCCGGGGGGAGCTAACTAGACCGCACATCACTCCTGGATAACGGCGCATCCAGAAGTTATCAGGCGGCGCAACGAAGATCGACGAGGCGGCCGTGGAACAGGGCGCGCCTGCAAGCCCGGCTACCAGGACCTCGGCGGTGGCGCGGGTGATGCCTATCTGGCTCCTTCTTGCGCACGCGGCCATTTTCTCCTGGTTCGCCCACCAAAAAAACGCGGGCCACAAGCGCGCGTTTCCGGCGGCGAAAGCGGGGATCGGCAAGCTGAGAAGAACCTGCGCCAGGTTATGCCATGCGGCGGGAGGCGAACTGGAGCCGAGCAGAAACTGAATCGGCCACGTCTCAATCCAGACCACGGGAACGACACCTCGGCTGCAAACAACGCATCCGTTCGGCCGCGAATGACCGAATCGGGATTGAACCAAATAGCGGGCCGCCGATCGTCAAGCCCATAGTGGAAGGTTCGCCGGCAACGACGCGGGCATCAAGCGGGAGACGCATGGCACGGGTCGTAGCAGTATGCTGGCTGTAAGGTGCGCATCGATTCCAAGTCTCTAGTCGGTGGGTTTCCGGCCTTGAAGATCCGGAAGCTCGTGCGCAAATTGAACAACCTCCAGTACTGGAATGCCAAAACTGTGCAAGTGATCCTTCGGAACGAACGCAGTGAAGCCGAGGCAATCGTCAGAGCGTTAGTTGAAGCTGGCCTTGCCCGTGCTGCGCCAATCCGCGGCATGGACACTTGCGCCACAACCCAGTTTGCACAGTCGTTCGGCTCCGCCACCGCAGCGAAACCGATCACCCGCCAGACCGCAGATCACGCGCTGGCCCAACTGCTTGAGCGCGTGAACCAGGTCAATCGAGATGAAAGCTTCCTCGCGAAGGTCACGAAAGTCGTTCTATTTGGAAGCTACCTGCGAGCGGAAGTGGGCCGGCTGAGTGATCTGGATGTTGCGGTTGAACTTCAGCCGAAAGAGCCGAACGGGGACCGGCTGGGCGAATTGACGCGGAAGCGGGTCGAGCAACTCCAAGCCGGCGGACGCCGATTCAACTGGATCGAAGCCGAGTATTGGTGGCACTTGGAGGCTCCAGTTTCTCAAGAACAGAAGCCGGGCGATCAGCCTGATCGATTATAAGGCCGAAAAAGAGTTCGTCGACAGGGTACCGCACCAGGTGCTGCTTTCGGTCGGCACCGGCGTGGCCGAGCCACCAACTGACAAATCGAAGGGATCAGCTCGGCGACGCCGGCGACCCCGTAACTGCCCTTTCTGAGACCGGCGCAGCCGCTGTGAACGAGGCGTCTTAACGTCGTGCTGGTTGCTGATCAGGACGCCACGTCAGAGCCGCGATGCAGTAGAGAAAGGATGGCCGGTGATACGTCCGCAGGCGGCGATCTAACGCTTGGACGTCCGGGCTTTGCGCGCCAGATACACAGTGCGGCAGCCACGCCCGATGAACGAGTTGTTGTTGAAGAACGGAGCGGCATCCCAGAGATGCACCTGGTCAAAGCCTGTCTCCTGGAATGTGCGACGGATCTCGCCGGCGTCCCAACAGACTTCTTCCACGCGTTCGTGATACCGTCTCCAGAGTCTTCCCTGCCGGACGAACCACTCAACATCGCTCCATGCCCGGTCCGCCCCCTGGCTTTGGCCGTTGCGCATCACTAAGGATACGTCCGGTTTCTCGAACCAGACGGCACCCTTCCAATACCGCTCGAATCCACGCGCATTATTCACATCGAAGAAGAAGTGGCCTCCGGCTCGAAGGTCCCGCGCCGCCGCCCTGGCGACCTTCGCCAGGTCCGCCTTGCGGGGCACATGATTCAGCGCGTCGAATTCGCACGTAATCAGGTCCACTGCTTCCGGCAGCCGGAAGTCCCGCATGTCGGCCTGGACTACCCGTATCCGCAAGCCGGCGCGCTTGGCCTTCGCACGGGTAAGCCGGCACATCAGCGGCGACAGATCTACGGCATACATCGTGATACCCGTGCGCGCCAAATTCAGAGCCGTCGTGCCCGTGCCACACGCGAGGTCGCAGGCGGCGCCCACACCGGGCACGATGCGACTCAACAGGCGCTCGCGTGCTGCATCCATCGGGAATCGATAAGACGAAAAGATTGCGTCGTAGTACTGCGCCAGCCATCGATAGGGTTTCACGATCGCTGTCCGAGTCACGTTCGTGGCCGCCATTCTGAATTATAGATCCTTCACGCGCGCAGGGATGGCGCCTGAGTCACCGCGCCTCCGGAAGTTGGGGAAAAAATGGCAGGCCTGACCCCCGCTGTTCCGAAGTACGGTTGTAGGAGGCTTGGCTGCAGAGTCCCCAAATCGCTGGCTGGCCCTATCGGACTGGCGGCACATCGCGATCGCGCGCCTCGCGAAGCAAATAGAGGCCGATATCACGTCACATCAAGGATGCCCGCGTTCGCGCTGCCTCACAAAGGCGATTCAGAAACAATACTGCCAACCGCCATCCTGCCGTCAGTTTGCGATTTCCCTTACACTCGCGCGCCAATAATGGCTGTCGGCCCTCGCCGCCATAGGCATTCCGCTGCTTCAAACCCTGCTTCTGCCATGGCTTGAAGTTCCTCGCGCGCCGAGAAGTAGGTGTCCTCAGCGGCCCAGTCGCTGAGGTTCTGATATGCCTGCTCTAAAGTGAAACCCGCTCCTGCCATGAAGGCGGCCCATTCGTCACGCAGTGAGGGCCAGAACGGTCCTGAAACCGCATCGTCGTTCAGAAATACGCCACCCGGCCGGATCGCCTGACAAATCCCCTGGTACACGTATGCCTTCTCCTGCAAGCTCCGCACGTGATGCAAAGCGAACGCCGCTACCACCGCGTCCGTCGGGGGCAGCGGGTCCGTAAACGATCCTGCATCCAGTTCCGCTCGGCCACCAAAGCGCGCCAGGCGGTTCCGCGCGATGGCGAGCATCTCATGGTCGAGGTCGCGCACTAGCACCGAAACGCACGGGAAGCGCTCCAGAATGGCTTCCGCAAGCGAACCGGTCCCGCCGCCTAAATCCACGATGCGCGTCGCGGAGTGCGGCAGCGCGGCAGCCAGCAGGTCCAGTTGCACGCCGCGGCTTTCGTCGTAGTGCGGAATGTAGGTCCGGATGATGCGGTCGTACTCCGTGGTGTCCATGCGCAGATGAAAGGCTACCGAGTGTCCGCTCTCCATAACCTTTCAATTCTATCCCCGCGCGGATGCAAACACGCCAAGACGCGTAACGACCGGACGAGTGCCAGTGAGCGCATTGGTTGCCTTCCGGTATGTCGCGATATCGAGGCGGTAATATCTGAATGCGTGCGCTAAACAAACGGCTGCGTCGGCTTGAGGCCGGACTGTTGCCGCCGGCGGAAACGGCAGAATCGCGGCGGCAGCACGAGATTGTGCTCGACATACAGCGACGCCGTGCGGCCCGACTTGGCTTGCCCGTACCGGAAGACCTTCCGGAACCGGTATATCGGCCAAGCATGTCCATCGCCGAGCAGATACTGGCGGCACGCCGCCTGCGCGAGCTCAGTAAGGTGGAGGAGGCCCGCCGGTGAAAGCCATCTCTCGGCGACTGCGCCGGCTGGAGGGCCAACTGCGCCGAGTTGCGGACCGCCGCCAAAGCGTCATCGTTTAATGCTAATGCCGAGCGGTGGCGTGGTGGACCTGGCGAACTCCTCGTGTCAGAGGACCCTGTGCGCCGACGGCAGCATCTCGGAACATATCGTGCTTGTCGCGGGTGAGAATGGCCGTCAGATAACCGACAGCGAGTTGGAAGCGTGGATTGAGACATTCCCGGCCGAAACGAACCCAGGTTTCCGTCCCTGCCGCTTGCCGCGCCCCGCAAGTCTATCTAGGTGAGTTCATCGTGCGGCTGTCACCATGAATGGCCGCGCGGAGGGCTTATAGAACCCCGCCGTCTACCCACTTGGCTCCGCAGCACATCCGTTGCCCTCGGCAAACACCTTGTCATATGCGTCGTCGTGAACCCCTGTCATTTTCTCGTATCCAGATGAAGCGGAATGATTTAACTCTTTCAGATGGTTGCATCTGAAAGACACACCGAAGCAGTTGTGATCCCGTGCCGAGCCGGCGGAAAGCGATTGAGGCGAATTCTTCCGCAGTATCGCCGACCTAGTGGGCATCGGCTAGCGCGGATCGAATCCCTGGTCCAGGTACATCCACACCACCCGCGCAAACCTTGTGACCGGCGGCACGAATGGCAGATACGCCACGAAGGCCGCGGCGACCGACCAATCGTAAGACCAACCGCTGAGCCTCCAGATCAGAAGAACAAGCAGCAGCACGGGCGCGATCGACAATCCATAGCTGATATACATCGCGCCGAGAAAATATCCGGGCTCGCGCTCGAACTTCAACCCGCAGACGGCGCAGCGATCCAACATCGCAAGCGGGCCGCGATACACGGATGCACTGAAGATACGGCCTTGCCGGCAGCGTGGGCAGAGTTGGCGGCGAATGCCCGCTGCTCGCGAGACGGCTTGGACCGGCGGAGTCACGTTCTGCCCCAATTCTGAAACGAAGCAGCGGCGTTTTGCAAGTGCGCAGGCACCGCGCCCCGGAAGCATGCCACGAAATGTTTGGACAACTTAAGCCTGTGCCGTGTTGGTTGTAGACGCTTCGACCCCGGAACGTTCGACTGTGTAGCCGATTGCGTCGTAGCCTTTTAGCCGCCGCTCGTACATCCTGGCCAGCATCGGCACGTTCGGGTCAACGTAGTCGTACACGCGCACGACACGCTTGCCATCGTGCAGCCTATGCAGGCGTCCGACATACTGCTGAAGGGTGCCCTTCCAGGAGATGGGCATTGCGAGGAACAGCGTGTCGAGCCGTGCGTCGTCGAATCCTTCGCCGATGTAGCTTCCAGTCGCGATGATCACGCGCGCATCATTTTCCGGAACCGATGCGAGCGCCTCCGCCGTCGTTCGGCGCTGCTTCTTGCCCATTCCTCCCTTGAGCACGAAAATGTGCTTCGCGAATCCTTTAACTTCAGTCGCAAAAAACTGGAGATGTTCCTTACGCCCTGTAAGCAAGAGCGGCGAACGTCCCGCCGTCAATGCCTGTCTGAGATCGGCCGCGATCATCGCGTTGCGCGCCGAATCGTTAATCAAGGCCGCGTAGACATCCTGAATGGCCAAATCCACCATCTCGGCCGGCATCCGAAAATCAGTATGACGCGGGATGACCTGGTGCTCGAAGGGGGTCGACTCCGTCATCGTTCGGGCGCTCATGCTGAACCTGATCGGGCCGCATTGCATGTAGATGATTGGGTGGTGACCGTCCTTGCGCGTCGGGGTAGCGGTCAGGCCCACCACAAACCTCGCCTTCACCTGTTTCATCACCTGCTCGAACGTGAAAGCTGAAATATGGTGGCATTCATCTACAATCACCTGCCCGTATTCCGCTACGAAGTCCTTCACTTCGTTCTTCCGGTAGAGGCTTTGAATCACCGCTACGTCTATGGATCGGGTTCGCTCCGACTTCCCTCCGCCGATCTGGCCAATTGAATTCAATGGCGCGCCCAGAAACATGGCCAGCCGTTCTTGCCATTGATCGAGCAACTGTTGCCGATGCACCAAGACCAGCGTGCTCACCTTACGCTTCCCGATCAGCCAGGCGGCAACCGCCGTTTTTCCGAATGCTGTGGGCGCACACAGGAGGCCATCATCATGGGCCGCAATACTCGCCACGGCGTCTTCTTGGTACGGGCGGAGTTGACCCTCAAAGTTCGCCTCAATCGGGGTACCTTCGCAGCGTTCGTCCCGCAAGTCGACTTTGATCTTATGTTCTGCCAGTAAGGCCATGGCTTCCACCAGGCAGCCCCGCGGGAGCGCAACATGCTGTGCGAACTCCTGACCGCAGGCGATAATCCGGGGCTTGCCGAAGGTGGAGAGGCGCATCGCCTGCGCTTTGTAAAACTCGGGATTCTGGAAAGCGGCCAGCCGTAACAGCCGATTGAGCATCGCAGAAGGCAGGTTTTCCTTCTCGATGTACAGAAGATTCGATCGCACAATCTCCACGCGCTCCGGAAAAGGGCCTTCGATGGCTTTGAGGGGCCGCCTCTTCGATGGCGGCATGGTCCAAGGCTCCGTCTCCTCGTCCTCATCCGTCAGGCTGATCCGCACTCCAACCACACTGCCCGTGCGCATGGCCTCGCGCACGAGAGTTTCTACGGGCTCGGCATTCATCCTCTGAATGCCCGAGAGAAACTTCCATTGATCGGGGTAAGGCCGGAAATCCGCGTCCACGAACACGCTATTATTGTTCTGCCGCGGCATCCACTGTAATGGCAGTGCGATCAGATTGCCGAAACCGCCCTTTGGCATCGTGTCCTGATTCGGGAAGAACCGGTCGTATGAGTCCATGCCGAGCTGATGGCGGCGATCCATGGTTCTCGTAAGAATCAGGCTCGCGAGCTTCCGCGCGGTTGCCGCAGGAATTGAGCGCTCGAAGAAAATCCAAACGTGGCCTCCGTTTCCGGAGCGCGACCGTTCCAGCGCCGCCGATACGCCCAATCCGTGGCACGTTTCCAGGAATGCCGCGGCGTTCTCCTGCCAGCTCTTCTTGTCAAAGTCGACTGCCAGAAACCAACAGGTTTCATCTAACAGCAGTGGGTACACGCCAATGGTTTGCTTGCCTTCCAGGTGCTGTCGGAGCACATCGTCGGTCAGAGCCAATGGTTTCCTGGTCTTCTGGTCCACCTTTTTCCGGACGGCGGCATCCGCGGACAGAACCGCCTCCCAATCGCGGATCGAGGCTGGAACATAGCCCCAATCTCCGCTCTTGAACCGCATGCGCACCGCGTAGACATCCTCTCTGCCTCGGAACAAACCGCGGAATAGGCCGACCTTGACGTCCTTGGTAGAGTGCTCGTTTACACCGGCGCCGTGCGTATCTAGCCCGGTTGCCAGTGACAAGTCTTTCTTCGGCGGCGCCGGGATCGTGATCCCTTTTTCGGCCAGGAGTCGGCGAAGCCTGGCGTTCTCCTCCTTCAAGCGCAGATTATCGGCGACCACCGTCTCCAACGGATGGGTTTTGAGATCACGGTCGTCCATACAGCAGGCTCAGCTTTGTGCTCCACTCTTCATCATGCGCTCGAAGAAGTCTTCGACCTCACTGAATACCGGGCCCTGCGTCCTTGCCAATCCCGTGGCGGTTTCGGCAGCGGCGGCAGCAACGCATTCCCCGTCGAGTTAACTGTAAAATGCGCGCCTGTAATCATGGTGGCATGATTGCCTGATAAAAGATCGGCCTTGGCTAGAGGGCAGGAAGTAGCGCATCGGCTCTTGAAAATCATATCTTAACGTGTTATGTTAACATATGGACGAAGACGAGCTTGCGCTACTTCTTTCCCTGGACGGCTCAGATTTCGAGATGGCACCGGGAGTGGTGGTGGAGTTTACCGTCAGGCGCACGGAGACGACGCCGGAGCGTCCTCATGGCATCAGCTACGCATTCGTGCTGCGCGGGAAGGACGAGGGGCGGCCATGGTTGCGCTTCGACAACGCCCACGCTGTCGACAGAGGCCGAGTATATCGGCGCAAACGCGGCGCTTATGATCACTGGCACCGAACCGAAAACGATAAGGGCCGTCCCTACAACTTTACGACGGCCATTCAGTTACTCGATGATTTCTGGAAAGAGGTAAGGAGGACGCTCGATGAAAAAGGAATCCCAAACGACCTATAAGGTTGGGTCACTGCGTGAATTTGCCGAATGGACCAAAAGTGTTGTGCGTGATCGCAAGGCGGCGCATGGCGTGCCAAAAAAGTGGTTTGACAGCGAGGAGACAGCCGCGCGCGCCGCGACCGACCAGGTGTCGGCCGAGACTATGGTGAAGCTGTTGTCTCCCGGCAATCTCGCTGTGTTGGAAACGATTCGCCACCACAAGCCTGCGTCCATGCGGGAGCTTGCTACGCTGACAGGGCGGAAGGAGGCCAGCCTTTCGCGCACTTTAAAGCGCTTTTCCGAACTCGGGATCGTGTCCTTTCAGAACGGCCCACACCGCACGCGCGTGCCGGCGCTTATTGCGCGTCGCGTGCATCTTGAAATCGACCTCACTGGTCACCATAGCGCCGTCGCCGTGGACGGCCCGTAATGTCTCGTATCGGCAGGCCGGGGGCTCTGCGGAATCCGTTGCATAGTCCCGTGCCATATCGGTCACGCGACTTGCCGTAGAAGACTTTCGAACACTTTTTGGGCCCGAACGCTCAGTCTTACCCTGTTGACCTGCGATCGCGTAATCAACCCGCGATGGAAAGCTTGTCTGAGGGCTTGACGCAGAAAAGTATGCTCGACGCCATCGGCTTCGATCAGATCCAGGATGGTCCGGAGGGGTCGCGTATACCTGAAACCCTGCGCCACCTGGACGTCCTCGACGGCCAGATCTGCATAATGCAGCACCAGAATAGCGGGGATATCGCTGTTCCGCCGGAAGTGGGTCGGGACGGTCATGTGCAGTTTGGCTGGATTCAGGTCCGACAGCTCATACAGACTCAGAGCGGTCTGATGGCTGTAGGCTCCCTCCGTAACTTCGTTCCGATTCTTTGACCACAGGGACCACTTGACGAGGTCGGGATGCTCCGCCGCCGGGAAAAGGGCGAGCCGGTAGATCCCGCGGTGTTCGCGAATCCAGTTTCCTACCCCCACATGGTAAGGATGGGTGTTCTCAGCAAAACCGGCCGCCTTTGCCTGCTTTGCGGTAAAGAAGCCCTGCTGGTCGTGAGCGACCTCGAAGAGCTTCCGCTGCGCAGCACGATGATGTCGTGGCATACAACACAATCCTACAATTAAATTAGGACTATACGCAAGGCCGCCCTCGTGTCAAGGCCGCAAGAGCATTTGCGGACTCGCCGATGTAGCGGAATTGAACTGCTTGCGGTTTCATTGCGAAGATCGCCAGGAGTAGGGCGAGCACCAAGAGTGACTGCAAGCTTGGAACCGATCAAATTGAAATGGATGCGATTTCCCGCTCAATACTTCGCTGTTGGGAGGTGAGGGCCCACATATCCCACCAACAGCCGCCTTTGAGCCGGGAAATCGTAAAAGTGGGTTCTCCAATTCACCGTAAACTTCTTCACGTGCCACTCGAAAACACGTTTCTTGCCATCCGGACAAAGGAACGTCCTTTCCTCGCTGTACTGCTGCATCGTGGACTTGCTCTCGGGGGCTGCCGTCGGAACCGCATGTATGTTGAAATATGCCGTGTCCCACGACTCACAAAAGTTCTGCAGGATTTTAAGACTGCTCTCAGTTGCGTTGAACTCCTTTCCGTTCGAGACGCCTTGGATCTGCTTTCCCGCGGAATCGCAGAAATCCAAGCTGGGGAAAAGCCGCTCCCTCGCGTTCCATAGCTCCATGCCGTTCGCCGGCGTTGGAAAACCGACTCGCCGCAACCACTCGCCATGCTCCTCCAGGTGCCCGGCCCGGCAGGCGTGCGCCACAGCGATGTGGTGAGTCGCAACGTCGTCGCCTTCAACCCACGACTTCTCGATTCTGATTCGTGCCGCGTCCCACCGCTCGCCCGACGAAAGGCTCACCGCCAGGCCGTCTACCAGGAAGGCCGTTGCCAGTCCGCGCGCGGTCTCCCCGCCGCACCGGTACTCCACCTCGCTTGACCACAGGAGGCCTTCCTCGTCGCACTCGGCGTACGACTTCCGCCTGTCCATCAGCGTCTTCACGCGCACGCGCTTCTCGCGGTCCGCCGGTTTGTAATCCTTCGCCGCCCAACGCCCGATGGCGTATCCCTCGCTGACCGGCAGCTGAAGGAAGGCAGGCGGCGTCACCAGGACCCTCGTCCCGCCGATTCGAGGGTCGACCAGGATCTCCGCCAGCACATCCAACCGCTGCCTTGCGCTAGCCTCGTCCGGCGCCGTGGCGGCCACCGACAAGTCGTTGAACACGAGGTACGTTTCCATTTCATTCACCCGCCCAGAAGCCGGTCCAGACTCCGCTCGATCTCGTCGAAGAAACCCTCGGGCCACTCCGCCAGTCTGCCGTCTTCGTCCAGGGTCAACAGAGTCAACGCCGGCGACTTGCCCCCAGGCATCCACCTGCTGTGATACAGCGCCACGTTGGCCGGAACCGCTTTGCGCGCGTGAACCGCCAGCCGGATTCCGTTCAAGACATGATCGCTATGAGTCTCGATCAGAATCTGGATGCCGGCCGCCGAGGCTTGGCACAGGAGCTCTCCCATCCGTACCTGCCCGCAAGGGTGAAGATGCGCTTCTGGATTTTCAATGATCAACAGACTTCCGGGGCGAGCCGAGAGCACAGCCACTACGATCGGCAGTACGTACGTGATGCCGAAGCCGACATTGGTTGGCCGGAATTCCGAACTCGCCACCTGGTGACCAAGGGAGTAGCTGACGGCAAAGGTCATCAGATCCATTGCAGCGTGCCGCTGCAATGAAAGTCGCACGCCCGGGCTGATCTCGGCCATCCACGCTTCCACCTGCGCCTTCAGGGTGTTCGAGGACGCCGCCGGGTGTCGCACTCCCTCCAATTCCACGGTTTCCGAGCCGAACAGGGACAGAAAGTGCACCACGAACTCGCCACCTGAACCGATCTGGCGATGGAACCGAACCTCGTAGTCGGACATCCCGAATGATGTCCGGGGTCCGAGGCGCTCGGCTCGAAGGTACTGGAACTCGTCACCGAACAGGCTGGTCTTCCAAATCTCACCCGCCGACTCGGATTCGGTGACGGCTAGCACGTCGCTCTCTCTCTTGTACGCAAATCGTAGCTTGAGGCTGGCGGGCAGGTCCGTCTTCACTTCGAACCCGATCTCGTCCTCGTCGGCTTCCTCGAACAGAACATCCGTGGCGGTTCCCAACTGGGCAAGTTTCCCGTTGAGCGTCAGGCCCCGGCTGGGCAATAAATTCTCCAGATAAGACTGCCTCAACAAGAGCAGTGACTGGATGATAGTGGATTTTCCGGAACTGTTCAGTCCGGCTAGGAGCGTGAGGGGCCTGAGAATCACCTCCTGCTTTTCGAAACACTTGAAATTAGTGAGCTGGATCGATTGGATCATTGCAGAGTCTCCTTGATGATCCTGTCGATACCCGAAAAACGTAGGCGCACCTTCTTTGGATCGCCGGTCCCGAAGGAAATCGCTGCATCGAAGTCGCCATCTTCCAGAAGCGTAAGGAAGCCCTCCCGCAACTGCTCCCTCTTCGCCTGAAGTCGATCAACCCCTTCGGGTGAAAGTGCTTCGATATTTGCCGACCAGGCTTCAAACAACGCCCGGTTCACTGGATGGCGCCGTGTTTTCCCTCGCTCTTGCTTCCGGAATGCTGCATCGCCGAATATACGGTAGCAATCGATCATGGCGCGCCTGAATCGCTGGTCCAAATCCTGGAGTTCGACATCGGGCAGTTTGTTGAGTTCCCTCATGCATTCGTTCAGGGATTCATCAATGCTGTTGGATTTGTACTCCTGATATGGGGTTCTCATGAAAGCCACCAGCCGCAGCACACACTCCCGGTCCCCCATGCGCTTGTCTTGAATTCCACCATGTGTGGCGGTCTTAAACTCCTCCGATTCCGCAAGCTCCTGCAGCAGCTTGCATGCCTTCCCCTGATTCAGCGCGTGACGAATTTCCTGGTTCGAGAGCGGCAACCCGCCCGTATTGATTCTCTTGAAGATGTTGAACTTGACCTCGGGTGGCGTGTTCTGTTGAATTACAAAAACCGTGATTTGCGTCTCCAGGATTCTCCGCCGCAGATTTCGCGGCAACTGGTCGAAAGTCTTGCCTTCGCATTCCTTCAGGAACTCCAGTCCTTTGAGCCGCATCTCCCCTTTGATTACGAAGCTGTTGAGTGTCGAAAGACGCTGGAGCCCGTCCACGACCAGCCACTTACTCTCATCGGCGCCATCCATGTAAAAAGCGGGGATTGGAATTCGAATCAACAGCGATTCGATCAACTGGCTCTTTGCGGCGATGCTCCAGATCCCGTCCTTTCGTTGGAAGTCCGGTCTGAGATCGATCTCCCCGTTCCGGATACGATCCATCAGCAGTTGGATCACCATCGACATCGTTTCCACCCGGATTCGTGCCGGATCGAATGGTTGCGTGATGACGAAGCCGCTTCCTGAATCCTCGTCTTCGAGCCCGCTGCCGCCGGTTTCGCCGGCATCCTCGCCATCCGGTTCTTCGATTACGGTCTCCGCCTCTGTGGAGGCGGCGGGTCCGGCGTCACTGAACCCCCGGCTGGTGCCGTTCTCTTCAGTCGAGATTGAGGCAATCGGCTGCGACTCCCCGGCGGCCGCTCGTCCCACACTTCTCAACCCCGCGCCCCAGACAAATCGCGATGGCCATCCCCGCCGGCCCTCGACGAACTGGCCGCACCCGCAATCCTGTAGCTGCCGGAAAAGCGCGATGATGTCGCGCCGTTGGAAAAACGGATGCTTTTCCGCCCGCAGAAGAACCAGGATACGGTCGACCTTCGTCTCGGATTGGTCATACTCTCGTCTCGCGGCATGGTCGAAAAAGGCTTTGGCAACCGGGCTTTCCCGATAGAGTTGCCGAAGTATGTCAATATTCGGAGATGTGGAATCCATTTGCGGCTCCAGCCAATCGTTCATCCTAACAGGAAGGTGGTCTTCCCTGAAACACTAAACTTCTCAAGGCTGCAGTGTCCCTGCCGTCGATGTGCGCGTTGCAATAGCAGGCGACAGAAACGGGGCTCCTGCTTATGGCGGCGAGCCGGTCTCCCTGATCGTCGAGTATCGTATCCGTTCATCCCTATATACGACAGAACCCCAAAGTAGCACCTCGTTGAACCATTCAATTCGCGATGCACCGGCAACTGGATACCATAATAAAGAAGGGCGAAATCACTCGGCAAGAATGACCGCACCCCATCCAATCCAACGCCGCTATCTGGCGGAACAGATCGTGCGCTTACGGCGTGCCGACGAGGAGGAGCGTTATGCATCCTCCCAACGGCAAGGCCGGATCGATCCGAATCCGCACCAGATCGACGCCGTGATTTTTGCGCTGAAGCGCATCCCAGAAGGGGGCTGCATTCTGGCTGATGAGGTAGGGCTGGGCAAGACCATCGAAGCCGGTCTTGTCCTGGCACAATTGCGTGCGGAAGGGGCGGCTTCGCGCGTTCTGCTTGTCGTGCCGAAGCCCCTGGTTGGTCAATGGCAGGACGAATTGTACCGGCTCTTCAGCATTCAAGCGGCGGAAGGACGCATGGAGCCAGGCGCATTCTCGGCACCCGGCGTTTACCTCGTGGGCAGGGAGGCGGCCGGGAGTGAACGCGGAGCGGCGATCCTTCGCGACAGCGAACCGTTCGATCTGTGCGTCATCGACGAAGCGCATGAGGTGTTCGCCAATATCTACCGCAGATATGACAAGGACGGTGTGTATCGTTCGGACTCCGACGAGGCGCGCACGGCCGATCGGGTCCGCAGTTTCCTGCGGCACAGCCCGGTGCTGCTGCTCACCGCGACGCCCATCCAGAATAATCTCACGGAGCTCTGGGGGCTCGTGCAGTACGTGGAACCCACGGGAACATTGCTGGGAAATCTGCGCACGTTCCGGGATGTGTTCTGCGAGGGCGACGACAGGAAGCTCGTGCCCGGCCAGGACCAGGAGTTGCGCCGGCGCATCGAAACCGTCGTACAGCGGACTCTGCGGCGTCAGGCGCAGGAGTTTCTCGAACGGCCTTTTGTTGGACGATGCGCCCAAATCTACGATTACACGATGGCTCCCAAGGAGAAGTCGCTTTACGACGACGTCACCGCGTATTTACTGGAGCCGCAACTCTTCGCGTTCCGGGGAAATCAGCGACAGCTTTTGTTGATCGGTTTTCATCGCTTGATGGCGTCCTCGGTTGCGGCCCTCGCCGAGAGTCTACGGAAGGTTGCGCAACGCCTCGACCGCTTGTTGCACAGCGGCATACCGGAACGCGATCTTAGCTTTTTGCAGGACCTGGACGACGAGGAACTCCGCTACTCAGTGGAAGAGGAGGAAGGCAATGAAGAAGAGCGTGCCGCACCCGATCCGGCCAAGGTAGCAAAGGAACTGCAGCGCGTTCGCGACTTTATCCAACGGGCCGAGACTCTGCCGCGAGATAGCAAGGCCGACAAACTTATCGACGTGATGCGAATCATCGGCGAGCGTCCGGCAGAGCGCCGCCGGGTAGTGATCTTTACGGAATCTTTGGAAACGCAGAAGTATCTCCAAAACCTGCTCACGACGCGAGGAGCATACGCTCCCGAATCCATCACGCTGTTTCGGGGGACGAATGACTCGGCGCGCGCGAATCAGGCCCTGGAGCGCTGGCGGAGCGAGGTAGGCGAGAATCTGCCTGCGTACCAACGGCCCAGCCGCGCGGTTGCGGTCCGGCTGGCTCTGGTCCACGAGTTCAAGAGCCGTTCCCAGATCTTCATATCTACGGAAGCCGGCGCCAAAGGTCTCAATCTGCAGTTTTGCGACACGATTATCAACTACGACTTACCTTGGAATCCGCAGCGTATCGAGCAGCGCATCGGGCGCTGTCATCGCTACGGCCAGCAACACGACGTCACCGTAATCAACTTCCTGGCTTCCGACAATGAAGCCCAACAATTGACTTTTGAGATCCTGAGCAGCAAGCTCGACTTATTCGGCAGGGTTTTCGACGCTTCCAACGTCGTGTTGCACGAGCCGTCCACGGACGCTTCGGAAAAGCTGACGGGCGTGCTAGGCAGTGATTTCGAGACCAGGCTGCGGCGGATTTATGAACGGGCCCGGACAATCGATGAGATCACCGTTGAGCTACGCCGCTTGCGAGAGCAGATGGATGATGAGCGGAAGAAGTTCGAGGAGACCTGGACGCGTACCGCGGGCCTGATCGAAACACGTTTCGATCAACGCGTGAAACAGGCATTCCGTCGGCTCCAAGCGGAGTTGCCCAAGGGTCTTGCCCGGCTCGATGGGGAACTGGAGCGGCTTATTGCGGGTTTTCTGAGCGCTCGAGGCATTCATTACCAGCGCTTATCCGATGATGGCCACGTTCGGTTCCAGTTCGCTGGCTCTCCGCTGTTGCCCGCCGGATTCGAAACTGGCGGCGTCGTGGTGGTGGGCCACGCGCAGGCTCTGGAAGACGCCGATCCGCTGCATCCCGGGCATCCGCTGGTACAGGCCGCTGTGGAGGAAGCGAGAGCGGCCACTCAGAAACGCTTCCGCGTGGCGTGGTATCCGGGCGAGGGCGCACCGTCGCCGCTCGCCTCTGCGAAGGGAAAGCGAGGACGGCTGGTGGTTAGCCGGGTTCGCTATGAGGGTTTTGAGCGCGTAGACCGCCTGATTCCGACGGCACTGTTGGAAGGCGACCCCACGCCGTTGGAACCCGATTGTGCCCGATGGTTGCTGGACCAGCCGCCGCGCGACATTCCGTACTTTGGGTCCCCGATCGATATGGCAAGCGAATTGGATGATGCGATTGAAGAGATGATTTTCCTGGACCAGGCGGAGGTGTCGGCACAGGAGCAGCAACTTTTCGAGCGCAGCCTGGAGCAAATCGAGCGCTATGTTGAGGATCAGCTCCTGGTTTTGCGCAGACGCCTGGCCGCCGAAACCAAATCGCTACGCAGCGCGGAGGACCGTCGGGATGCGGCGCTCGGGTCTGACGCTAGGGACGCAGCAGAAAAGCGCATTCGTGCGATCCAGGGTCAGATCGACACGCTGGAAGCAGAGATCCAACGACTCGAAAAGCGCGACGATGCGGACTATGGCCAGTGGCGGGACCGCGCACATCAGCGCCGATACCGGCCGCCGGAAGTTGCCAGGATTCTTGACGTGGAGTTTGTTCTTGAATGAGACCGATGGAGGAACAGGACGTGGCATTGAAGATCCTGCATACGGCTGACTGGCACCTCGGCCGGAGCTTTCCGTCCTTTCGGGAAGTGGATCAGCCTAAGTTGACGCAGGCGCGCATCGAAGCAGTCGACAAACTGCTCGGGCTGGCGGAGAGCTACGCGGTTAACGCCGTATTGTGCGCGGGCGATCTGTTCCATGATCCGGCACCAGCGGACACTTGGTGGCGGGAGCTGCTGCGGTTATTCGAGCGCCGGAAGTGGAAGGACCGTCCCGTGTTTCTGCTGCCCGGCAATCACGATCCACTGTGGCCGACGTCGGTTTGGGCGGACGATCATCCATTTCGGCGCGGCCTGCCGGATTGGGTTCACGTGGTGGACCGCGAGGATTACGAATTTGCGCTATCGGAGGAAGCGGTCCTTTATGCCGTGCCCTGCCGGAGCCAGGCCGGCGCCGACGATCCAACCTCGCACATTCCAGTGCGAAAACCGGGCGACCAGCGGATTCGCATCGGCCTGGTGCACGGCCAAACTTTCGATATCGCCGGACATGAAATGAATTTCCCGATTGCCGCGGATGCAGCGCAGAAACGGGGACTCAATTATCTGGCGCTCGGCGATACGCATGGGTTTCGAGAATTACCTCCCAAAGAGACGCCTGCGGTTTATCCTGGCGCTCCCGAGGCGACTACGTTCGGAGAGTCCGAGGCGGGGTTCGTGGCCGTTGTCCTCTTTCCGCGCCAGGGACGGCCCCCGATCGTCCAAAAGCAAAGGGTCAGCCGCTGGCGATGGCGAGACGAACGCTGCACCAGCATGCAGCAACTGGAAGCTTTGCGCCGCGAGGATCTCAAGGAATGCGTGTTCCGTTTGACGCTCCAGATGGAAGTCACTATTTCCGAGCGCGCACGTGTGGACGACATTCTGCAGGAGTTGAAGGGCAATGAGGCGGTATGCGGCAAGGTTGGGGTGCTGCACGAGGACACGGCTGGGCTGGAGGTCAATGTCTACGATGCAGGCGATTTCGATGACACACTGCCCGACGTGCTCAGATCGGTCGTGGCCCGTCTTCAGGCGCAGGCGAATGAACCGGACGGCAAAGTCGCCCGCCAGGCTATCGTTCTGCTTCATAAGACTCTTCGCAGTCTGCCCGACCAGGCAGGGGGCGCGAGCGCACCGCGCGGAGGGGCGGAGCAATGAAGTTGGTCTCTGTTCGCGTGGAACACTTTCGTTGTATCCGCACCGCGAAAATCGAGTTTGGCGGCGGTTTGAATGTCTTGCACGGCCCAAACGATCTGGGCAAATCGAGCTTGGCCCACGCGCTTCGCGCGGCGCTTCTGCTGCAAAGCACGGCGACGGAGCACAGGGACTTCATCAGTTGGTACGACTCGGAGGGACCTTTCGTCGAGCTTGTCTTCGAAAGCGAACCGCAGCGAATCTGGCGGGTGCGGAAGACGTTCGGGACCACGAGCTCGTCTCTCGAGTGGTCTCGCGACGGGGTCGACTTTGCGCCTGAGGTTCGTGGACGTCAGGTGGACGAGCGGTTGAGTGAGATCTTGCGCTGGGGCGTAGCTCCGCCGGGCGGGAAGGGGCGCCCTAAGGGCATGCCGATGACCTTTCTCACGACGGCGCTGCTGGCGGAACAGGACCGTGTGGGCGCCATCTTCGATCAGGCTCTGGGCGCGGACTCGGATGAATCGGGGAAGAAGCAACTGATGTCGGCCCTCCAGGCAATGGCCGAAAATCCGCTGTTCAAAACCGTGCTGGCCTGCGTTCAGGAAAGGGTCGATGAAGCGTTCAATATTTCGGAAGGGGAGGCCAAGAAAAAGAGGGGAAGGAATTCGCCTTGGGTAAAGCTGAATGAGGAGATTCAGCGGAAACAACAATGCAGCCACGATTGTGAGCAGGAGCTTCAAAAGACAACTGCTATCGAGATCGAAATCCAGCAATTGCGCGCTCGCCGGCTCGAACTGAAGGAGGCCGCAACCAAGGCGCAAGAGTGGGTGGAGACCCTGCGGAGCGACTTCGAGAAGGATCAGCGCCGGCAAGAAATTTCGAAGCGCCTGGAGGAGCATCAGGCGCGTCTAAAGGTCGTCACCAACGAACTTCACGAATTGTCCGAGGCGGAGCGCCTACATGCGGACGGTATCCAGCAGCTCGTGGCGCTGACCAAGACGCGGGACGAGGCGCAAGTTGCGTGGAATATGGCCGCCGAGCAGGCGCAGAAGACAAACGGGGAACTGGTGCGTTTGCAAAGCGAAGATCGCGTCCGGGAACGACAGCTCGAACAAAGCAAGCTTGAGGTGCGGCTGGCCGTTTTGCGTTCGGAACAGTTACGGCACCAGGGGGCCATCGAGAACACTCGCGCAATCGAAGCCGCGGTCGCCAAGGTTGCTACTCTCGACAACGAGTTAGGCGCGCTTGCGAATTCCGTCGCGGACTTGCAGAAGAAACGCGAGGCTGCGGAAGGTCGGCGCCTGGAAGTGGAAGAGCAGGAGCGCGACCTGCGCGCAGTTCGATCGCTGTTCCGCTGGCAAGCCGCGCGGAACGGCTACCAGCAGGCCGAGAAAGGCCTGGCGCAACTCAACGATTGGCGGAAGCAGGCCAGGGACAAACGTGCCGCGGGGGCTGCGCTCGAATCTGCCCAGCCAAGCTTTGCGCTACCATTGCGTGGCCGGCTTGACGAATTGCGGCGGTTGGAAGGCGATATGCGGATTGCGGCCGCAAAGCTGGATGTCGGTCTCTCGGTCACGCTCCGCCCGAAACGGCCCCTGAGCGTCGCGGTCCAGCGCGATGGCGAGCAGGCGACTTTGCACGATGTTAGCAGTTCGACATTAGAAGCCAGCGCTCGCCGAAACCTGCAATTCGATATCGAGGGGGTGGCCGAAATTGCGGTCATGGGAGGCGCCGCGGATGCGCGCGAGGAAGCGACGAGGTTAGACCAGCGTTGGGCGGCTGAAGGGGAGCCCGCACTGCAAAAAGCGGACGTTGCCTCCATTGAAGAGTTGTCGCGTCTTGTAAATGATACGGACCAGCGTCGCGCCGAAATCGAAACCGCGCTTCGCGAGGCGGCGCAACTCGAACAGCGGATCGCCGATCAGCCCGACTGGGGAAGTCTGCTGGCGGAACGTCAACGGCAACTCACCGCCACCGAAAAGGAACTGACCGGCGCGGATCACTCAAAGCTGGAGAAGGCCGCCCGCAAACTCCGGGCCAAGGATGCAGCCGACATCGAGACGCGGCTCGACGCACTTCGCAGAGAGCTCGATGCCCTCGCTAAGGACGAGACGCAGAAGGAAAGCAATCTTTCCGCAGCAAAAGCCCTGGTGGTGGAGAAACAGAAAGGAGTGGATGAGGCTAGGGCGGACCGCGATCGGGCGCAGTCCTATGTTCTGGGAGACTGGCAAGAAGCTCTGCGCCAGGTCCTCAGTCAACAAATCGATGTTCAGAAAGAGATCGATAGCATCGAGGGTACTCTAAAACGCTTTGCCGCGGAAGGCGACGAGAGCCTCGCAGAAGCCCAGAACACGGTGAACATCGCGCTTGAGGCATTGGCTGATTCGGAGGCCGCGTATAGGCTAGCGGAGGAACGTTTAGACGAGGCGAATCGGTTGCAATTGATCGATGAGGGTGCTCTCAAGGCGCGGCGCGAGGCGGCGGCCAAACTCGGCGAGAAGGGAGCCCGTGAAGCGTTGGAAGGGATTGAGGCGCAGCTTCGGCAGGCTCCTGCCCCGGCTCGTGCAATCAGCGATGAGATGCTTGCCGAGGCGCGGAGGCAATTCGAGGAGGCCGGTTCTCAGCTCGAGAACATCGACGGGAAAATCCGGGAGAAGCAGGGCGCGCTGCAACAGGTGGGTGGCGAGGTGGCCAAGCAAAGAGCCGAGGATGCGGCGAGCGATCTGGAATCTGCCACGGCACAGGCTCACCAAGTGGAGCTTGAGTACGAGGCATGGGAATTGCTAAGAAAAACGCTGCGTGAGGCCGAACAAGAGGAAGGCACGCACCTCGGACACGCCCTTGCGGAACCAGTCGCAAAGCGCTTCGCTGCCCTCACTACGGGCCGCTATGGCAAGCTTGCTCTTGGCCCAAACCTGGAGATGGACGGTATTTCGATCGCCGGCGAGGATCGTCTTGTCGAGTTATTGTCGGTTGGAACGCGAGATCAGCTTTCGACCATATTCAGGCTGACTCTCGCTGAACAACTGAAAACTGCGGTAATTCTCGATGATCAACTTACGCAGACCGACGGCAGCCGAATGTCGTGGCTGCGTGACCTGTTGAAGGAGATCGCCAACAACATTCAAATAATTGTATTTACGTGTCGGCCGGATAATTATCTGGTTCCCGCAAGCGGGCGCAAGCCGACCAAGCGAGACGCCGAACCGTCACCGGTGCGCGCGGTTGATCTCGCGCAGTTTATAGAAAGGTGGGGTGCGCCATCGGCGTCGGAATGATCTAGATGGCCCCCGGAAAGACACCCTGACATGCCAACAACTTTCGCCCCGCGCCTGGATATCCTGACCGAATCCCAAAGGTTATTCTGGCCGGAATTGGATGCCGTTCCATCCGATTTTGTACTTTATGGCGGAACTGGGCTTGCCCTACAACTCGGCCATCGGGTGTCGGAAGACTTCGACTTCTTCTCTTCGGCGGGTTTCGACCCAGATCGGTTGCAAGCGCGGTTGCCCTTTTTCGGAGATCTGGACGCGGCGGATACGAACCTCTGGGTACATCGCAAGAGTGACAACCTGGAAGCCTTCATAGATCGGAGCGGCCCAGTTAAAGTGGCGTTCTTTGGCGGTTTGGACACTCTGCGGAGGGTACAGGACCCGCGGCGCGCAGTGGACTCCCGCGTGCGAGTTGCCTCGTTGCTCGATCTGGCCGGCATGAAAATGCGTGTAATCCAAATGCGAGGAAGCTGGAAGGACTACGTGGACATTCATGCGCTGGTGTCCCACGGAATCGACCTGCCAATGGCTTTGGGAGCGGCCAAAGCGATTGATCGGACCTTCGATCCAGCTACGAGTATCCGGGCGCTGCAGTTCTACGGAGATGGTACGTTGGACCGAGTCCCGGCCGCCATGCAGCGTGATTTGACGCATTGGGCGCTAGCGGTGGACTTAACTCGTCTGCCCAGTATGCAACCGCGGCGCGGGCTCAGCCCAAAAGGATTGGAGCGATGAAAGTCGCCCGTCCACACCCACCAGAATTGCTGCGGGTAGCCCGCAAGGTGGTTTGGTATGACGCGGCGGAGCGAACGCTCGACGACGTCCCGACGTTCGTGGCGCACCTCATGGTTTACGGATCGCCCGCTGATGTGAAGCTGGTGGAGAAGTACATGTCACGCGAAGAGTTTCGAAAGGCGCTGGCGAATGCGCCCGCGGGAATATTTACGCAAGATGCCTGGATCAGGTGGCACGAGAAACTCTGTATTCGTCCCATTCCGCCGTTGCCGCGGCGCCGGTTTCCAGACGGTAGTCTGGGACCGGAAGCTGGGAGATTCCTGGGGCGGT
>CAWAUR010000006.1:0-221566 GCA_963785255.1 Bryobacterales bacterium | reverse complement strand
CGGACGAGTCGGCCGACACGGGAACGCGGCGGGCGCTGAGCGGAACGGATGGAGGTCGGGCCCCGAACCTCCAGGCGGGCCAGTACTAGTGGGCCACGAGAGGGAGTTGCGACCGGCGGCGACTCTGGCAGCAAGGGTGCTGCGCCTTTGACGGACTTCGAGGTCCGTTCCGAAATCCTACCAGAGCACTCAACGATGACAGAAAGAAATCTGAATCCTGGCGCACTGGAGGACACACCTGAAGCTGATGCTGGTTCGAGAGTCGATCAAAACGTGGCTGCGGATGAACTGGCGCCGCCCGTGTCAGGAACGTCAGCCGAGCCGCCATCACGGCGACCAGAGCAAACACTGGCAACGGTATGGACGAGCCCGAGGCTAACGCCGAAAAAAGCCGGGAAGAACTAGGCAGGCGTCTGGACTGCGCACAGAACTCATCGAGGACTGGATCGACGACAAGGGCTATACGAATGAACTCCTTGCGAAACGACTTAATCTGTCAGACGCGTCATCTCTTCCCTTCGGAACAACGGCAAGTATCACGGAAGAGAGGCTGTCACCAGGCTCGCCAATCTGATGGGGCACGATCCAATCGACCTCTACCTACCCTGAAGCTTCTACCTACTTCACCTGAAGCTTCTACCTAGCCTCCGTAGTCTCAGCCTTTTGTTTTCTGCTAGTTGGCATCCGCGACAAGAGGTGATCCGACAGTTTAAGTTCAACTGGATCGTATGAACCCTTCGAAACGCAGCGAACTCGAAAGCACAGCAAACACCCAATTAGAAAGCCTTCTAGACGAATATGCAGTTGCCAAGTTCTATGGTGTCAGCGTGGCAACCATCCGCCGTTGGCGCTGGCTCCATATCGGCCCGACATTTCATAAGATCGGAGCTTTGTGTCGTTATCGGATGGCAGATCTCGAAGCATACCTCCGCAGCACACGCACTGGCGGCCGTAGTCAAACGGAGGGGCGGTGAGAGATGCCCCAAAAAGCGAAACCCGCCGGGGCTAGCGGCGGGCATCGAACAATTACCGTTTCCAACTGGAAGCCCCAAGAGCACGGAAGCCTGAGGGGGTTCCTAACTCTGACATTACCATCCGGGCTGATAATTCGCAACTGCCAGTTGCTCGAAGCGGGTGGGAAGCGATGGGTCGGGTTGCCGTCCCGCCGTTACCTTATGGCGGATGGCAGGGTGCATTACGAGCCGATCATAGAATTCGCTACCCGGAATGCTCATCGTAACTTCGAGCGCGCCGCACTGGATGTGGTTGAGGCTTACTTGAAGGCGAGGGGCGAATGGTAAGCGCATCAGGGACGCCATTGGCGAAAGCCGCCCTATGGTATGCAGCACACGGCCCCCTTGTCTTTCGGCTACATATGGCACATGGAGCAAGAAGATGCGCTGTTCGGTGGCCATGGTTGAAGTGCTACTTGCCGTGAGTGCTTGATGAACCGAACCACTAATAGGAGAAAGAACGCCGCGCCCCCAGTCGACCCGCTGGAAAACGGGATGCCGTGCAACCTGGAAATAGAGCGTTGGACTCTAGGCGCCATCTTGCGGGATGGTACCGGGTTTGCCGGCTTAAGCGAACTGGAGCCGGCCGACTTTTACCTGGAGAAGCACCGGCGCATATTCGATGCCATTCACCGCTTAAACGAGGAAGGTAATCCGATCAACTACGCCACAGTCTACGCCCAGTTGGAGCTTCAGCATTGGGAGGCGAACTGCGACGGCATCGGTGGGCTGATCGATCTTTCGACCGGCGTTCCCGACCTGAAGCCGGAGGTTCAGCAATCGTGGGTGCGGGTGCTGCTCGATAAGTCAGCGGCGCGTGAAGGGATCATAGCATCTCAACACCTGCAAAACCTGCTCTGCAACAACATTGGGCCGCCCGACGAGGCACTGGCGGCGCATGTCGAGCGGTTGCAGGAGGTGATGCAGCGCAGCCCTGGCGGTGGCTGCCGGATCGATATTCTGAAGCCCGTCTTCCGGGGGGGCGGCGCCCTCGAATACCTGATCGCGCCGGAGTTGCCGGCTAAGAGTGTGGTCTGCCTAACCGGCAACGCGGAGAGCGGCAAGACTACTTTGGCGTTCGCGTGGGCCCGAGACGTATACTTGCGCGGCCATGCTGTGCTTATTCTGGACCGCGAAAGAAATCCACTGGAGCGGGTTCAAGAGCGATTGCGACGGCTGGGCATTACCGAGGAGCCGGACGGCCGCTTCAAGGTCTGGGACTGCGAACAGGATGACGAAGCCCCGCAACCGAACAGCCCGGACGTCCTGGACTGGGTCAAGCGCCAGGCGGCCGAAACGAGCAAGCCCGTACTGGTGAATGTGGACGCACTGGTGTCGTTCCTTCTACCTGAGGAGGACGAAAACTCCGCCGGCGACATGCGCCGCTTGTTCAACCGCTTCCGAGCGGTCTGCAAGGCGGGCGGTACCGTGTTGGGGATTCATCACAACAACCGGCAAGGCCAGGCGCGCGGCTCGATTGACTACACCAACGCCGCAGACCAAATCTTCAGCGTGAGCAATCACGACCGGGAAGGCCAGCGAAAGCTGGATTGCATCACCCTGGAAGTATCCAAGAGCCGCTACGGCCTGTTTGAACGTATCGAATACCGCTACGCGCAAGGGAAGATGCTGCGCGAAGGGGACCGGGTCGAGATTTCGCGAACGGTTGCCGAGCACCTTACCGCGATACTCCGCGAACATCCGGGTATCGGCGCGAAACCGCTCGAAGAAATGTATACGGCTGCCAAGCTGGGCCGGCAACAGTGTCGAGATCTCCTCCAGCTTTGGCATGAACGGGGCGAGATCACGATTCTCAAGGGCGAAAACAACCGCAGTGAATACTATCTGGCGGAGGCCGTTCCGGGGCCTTCGAAGGGGGATTTGGACCTATGAGTGAAAAGCCCTGTAAGCTGCTGATTCTGTTGGGCGTGCCGGTTTGCCGGAGAAAACAGCCCAAAAACGCTCTGCGGCGCAACCGGCAAGCTGATTTTTTCGATGAACCGCAAGCGCTTCATTCTGTTGGGTGTGCCGGTTTGCCGGGGCATTCTGGCGCAACCGGCAAGCGGTTGGTGTGCCACTCTTCCCCCCCTTATAAGGGGGGAAGTGGCGCAACCCGGCGCAGCGCACCGCCAGAACGAACAGCCGGAGGGCACGGGAGATGACGAAGACGCCGCGCCTCCGCCACTTCGACGTTCGTCCACCGGGATCTGCGGATTGCCTGCGGATGCGCCAAGCGCCCGCGGACTGCCAGACGTGCGGCACCGCGCTGGTAGCGATCAGGCACACACCGATGCGGCTGCCCGGTTCGTATTGTTCGAACTGCTGCCCGTGTTGCGCGACTGAACGCGCGCTTTCGACGGGCTGGGATCAGAAGGAGGGCCTCGGAAGTCCGGCCGATTTCGGCCTTGACTCTGCGGCCAAGCACAAGTGACTAATGTCATGCGGCGTGAGTTCTGGCCGGGTGCCCGGTAGGCACGTTAGCGGCGAACGGATGAAACAGATCACCAATATCGACGGAGCGGGGCCGGCGAGGGCGTAGCTATGGCGGTCTACAAGCGCGGCAACGTCTGGTGGTACCGGTTCACCTGGAATGGCACGGCCATCCGGGAGAGCACCAAGCAGACTAACAAACGCGTCGCTGAGCAGATCGAAGCCGCAAAGAAAACGGCCCTGGCAAAAGGCGAGGTTGGCATCCGTGACCGCCCGCCAGCACCCACGCTTGAGGAATTCGCAAAGGATGACTTCCTGCCTTTTTGTCGATCAACTTTCGCAGCCAAAGTGAAGACGCTCTCGTATTACGAAAATGGTACCGCGCGATTGCTGGAGTACGGCCTGCTCGCGAATGCTCGGCTCGACGCGATCAGTACGGAAAAGATATCCGGGTACATCCGCCGGAGGCAGGATGCCGGGCTGAAGGTATCAAGCGTCAATCGAGAGCTTCAAGTACTTCGTCGTATGTTCGCACTCGCGATCGAATGGGGCAAGGTAGACAAAATGCTTCCGCGCGTGCGGATGGTTCCCGGCGAGGCCCATAGAGATCGCGTGCTGGACGCGGCCGAGCGGAAGGCGTATCTGGATGCCGCACAGGCGCTGGGCGTCTCTCTGCTGGAGGCGTATCAGCGTGCGCAATCGGGAATACGAGCGACCAAGAGAGGCGAGACTCCCATCGAGCCGCAAGATCCGTTCCTCCTGCGCGATGCCGTCACGTTATTGCTGGAGTGCGGATACAGACCAGAAGAGTGCTTCCGGCTGCGCTGGGAGTACCTCCAAAGCGGCGTGATTGAAATGCCCCACGGAAAGACTGACAACGCGCGCCGGCGAATCCCACTCTCGCAGCACGTGGCTTCTCTCCTTGAGATGCGTCGCGCGCAGAGCCAAAGCCCTTGGGTTTTTCCAGCTCCGACAGCCAGCGGCCACATCGAGCCGTCAAGTTTGAAGAGGCAACATCAGAAGGCGTGCCGGGCGGCGGGGCTGGAACATTTTCCGCTTTACACGTTGCGGCACACTTGCCTGACGGCTTGGGCGCCCCACATGGACCCGTGGACCTTAGCGTACTTGGCCGGGCACCGTGACATGTCAATCACCAAGCGGTACATTCATCCGCAGGAGCACACGACGCGCGCGGCCATGGACAGGGCGCGAGACGCACAGGGTGGGCACAAAAATGGGCACAGTGCGGTTGACGCGCCTGTCGCCAATCATGGCAATCCTGCCGTAAAGAACTGATAACTTGTGGGATAGTGGTGCGCCCGAGGTGATTCGAACACCTGACCTTCTGGTTCGTAGCCAGACGCTCTATCCAGCTGAGCTACGGGCGCATGTGGTGTGCTCTCTCCAATCTACCGTGTCAGCGCGGTTTGGTGCAACTGGCGGCGGATGTCCGGAAACCGCTCCCTCACGGTCGCGGCTCGGAAGAATCGCGCCCGGAAGAATCGCGCCCGGAAGAATCGCGCTCGGTAAATCGCGGCCGGAAAATCATGGCGAGAATCGATGCGGCGGTTGCCTAGCCGCTAACCGCGGTTTCCCCGGACACACCCGTAACCACCGTATAATAGCCTCTAACCGCCGAAGCATGCGCAAACGAACCTGGGGCCGCCTGGCCCTCCGCCTCGCCATCATTGGCGCCGCCTTGTCGACGTTGCCCATCCTTTATGACTCCGGCATCCGCGTGAACGGCACTACCGCGTCCCTAACCTATCTGCTGGTGGTGCTCGGGGCGGCTACGCTTTGGGGACTGCCCGAGGCTATGCTGGCCTCCATCGCCAGCATGTTGCTGTTGGATTATTATTTCCTGCCTCCGGTCCCCTCGTTCGGCATCGACGATCCCCAGAATTGGGTGGCGTGGCTGGCCTTTCTGGTAACGTCTCTGGTGGTCAGCGATCTATCCACCCGGATGAAGAAACGCGCCCGTGAAGCCACCGAACGGCAGCGCGAAATCGAGCGGATGTATGCGCTGAGCTTCCGCCTGATGCAGGCTGGTTCGGCCAATGAGCTGGCTGCCAGCATCCCCGCCCAGGTAGCAGAGATTTTCGGCTGCCGGGGGGTGGCTTTCTACGATTCGGCCTCCGGCCAGATGCATTGCTGGGGCGCCGCCGCGTCCGCCCCGGAGGGAGAGCTCGAGATGCCGGCGCAACAGACGCTGGTGCCGGTGCAGCTCGGCGCCGCCAAAATCGGCAGCCTGGGATTCAGCCCGGCTTCCATCTCGGCCACCGGCATGCAGTCCGTCGCCAATCTGGTCGCGTTAGCCATGGATCGCGCCCGTAAACAGGAAGCCGCCGGCCGCGCCGAGGGTTCCCGCCGTCATCAGGAACTCAAATCCATGCTGCTGGACGCCCTGGCGCACGAGTTTCAAACGCCGCTTACTTCCATCCGCGCCGGGGTCCACGCCATGTTGGCGGATTCGCCAGGCCGCGATCAACGGGAGTGGCTCGAAATCATGAACGAGGAAAGCGATCGCTTGAGCGCCATGATGGCCGAGACCATTCAGATGGCGCGCCTGCAGGCCGGCCAAGTCGATTTGGACAAGCAGACGCACACCGTGGAGGACTTGGTGCATTCGGCGCTCGAAAAGGAAATCGCGGCGGGCAATCAAATACTGGTCGAGTTGCCGGTGGAGTTGCCGGCCATCTCGGCGGACGCCGGATTGATCCGCATGGTGATCCGGCAACTCGCGGGCAATGCGCTGAAGTACTCGCAGCCGGGCGCACCGATCACCGTGCGCGCACACGCCGGCTGTGATGGCGTGACCATCAGCGTGGCCGACCGCGGTCCGGGCATCGCCGTGGAGGAGCAAGGCCGCATCTTCGAAGAGTTCTACCGCGGCAAACAAGGCCGCGGCCATCTGACCGGCATGGGCATGGGGCTGCCCATCGCCCGCCAGGTGGTGGAGGCGCACGATGGCCGCATCTGGGTGGAAAGCCAGCCCGGCGAGGGCGCCACATTTTCGTTTACGCTGCCGGCGGCGCGCGAGGAGGCCAGCGTGTGAGCGGAGCCAAGATCCTGGTGGTCGATGACGATGTGCAGATCCGCCGCGTGATGCGCAAGATGCTTTCCGCGCAAGGCTACGCGATGTATGACGCGCGCAGCGGCGAAGAGGCGCTCGAGACCCTGCACCGCGGCCGTTTCGACCTGGTGCTGCTGGACATGGCCATGCCGGGCATGGGCGGCCTGGAAGCCTGCCGCGCCATACGCGCCGGATGGGATGTGCCCATCATCATCCTCTCGGTGCGCGGCATGGAGAAGGACAAAATCGGCGCGCTGGACGCCGGCGCCGACGATTACGTGACCAAGCCTTTCAGCATGCAGGAACTGCTGGCGCGCATCCGCGCCGGATTGCGCCGCTCGCCGCTGGCGCCCGAAGCGGCCCCCCCCACGCTCGAAACCGCAGGCCTCGAAATCCACTTCGCCGCGCGGCGCGTATTGGTGAATGGCCAGGAGGTGCGGCTTACCCCCAAGGAGTTCGACCTGCTGCAGTATCTCGCGATCACGCCCAACGTCGCCATTCCGCATCGCCGCCTGCTGCAGGTGGTGTGGGGACAGGATTACGGAAATGAAGTCGTCTACCTGCGCGTCTTTATCAATCAACTGCGTAAGAAGATCGAACCGGATCCAACCAAGCCGCGCTATATTCTGACTGAACATTCGATCGGTTATCAATTCCATATGCCTGGGGAGGCTAAGAATCCCGCGTGACGCCGCTCCGCCGCACGGGCGCGCGGGCCATGGAAATCGATCTGTTCAGCGCCATCGGCGAAGGGCCGGGCGATGTGACGTTGCGTCCAGTCCTGCGTAACGGCATTTGAACACCTGCCCGCAGGCATTACACCGCCATGCCGCCTCCGGGACTATGCCGCATCGTGAGTTCGTCAGTTTAGACTGATCTGTAAGAAACGGGTTTTTTGCAAACGTCTGGCTCTACAATGCGGCATAACCCGGATCACGGTCAAAGGCCTTTAAGAAACGCCAGCAGCTTGTCGTCAGGTCGATAACGATTGAACTTACCCTTGATAGGACTTGTCGTGGCGAGGACCTTTTCCTTCAGCGCGAGATCGGCGTCAAGGTAAATCTGGGTTGTCTCGACCGACTCATGCCCCAGCCATAACGCAATGACAGCGCCATCGACGCCCGCCTGCAACAGTTCCATAGCGGCTGAGTGCCTAAGCACGTGCGGGGTTACGTGTTTATTGTGTAAGGACTGACAGGTCCGCCGCGCTTTTGCGGCGTGCTTTGCCACCATGTGCTGAACGCCGTCAGCACTCAAAGGCCCACCGCGCGTACTGGGAAAGAGTCGGTCACCGCCATCCAGGTCTCGTTCCGACATCCAGGCTTTGAGCACAGACACCGTGGACCTGGCGAGAGGCGTACATCGTTCTTTGCGCCTTTACCCTGACAGCGAACATGCGCGCCAACTCGTAGTGACACGTCCCGCTTTCTCAACGCCGTCAGCTCGGATAAACGCAAACCGGTCTGAATGGCCGTGAGCATGAATGCATAATCGCGGCGTCCCAGTCACGTGGCCTGATCTGGCGCCGCCAACAGGGCTGCAATCTCGGCTCGGTTCGGGAAGCCCACCAAAGCTCGAGGCTCCCGTTTGCCGGGGGATCGCCAGCACCCGTTGGCACGTACCGGCATGTTCCGGTACTTCCAGCGTGGCATAGCGGAAGAATGAGCGAATGGCCGTCAGTCGCAGATTCCGGCTGCGGGGACCGTTACCGCGGCGTGTTTCCGGGTCGTGGAGAAACGCCGAGACCAGGGTCGCGTCCAACGCTTCAAGAGACAACTGCGACGGCGCTTTGTCCAGACGTTCTCCAGCGAACCGGAGCAGCAGACGGAAGGTATCACGATACGCCGCGATCGTGTTGGGGCTGACATCCCGCTGCTTAATGAGACGAGTGGAGAAGAAGGACTGTAAAACGGAAGCAAAGTTAGCGGCCTGCATTCAGTCCCTCCCATCGTTTTTCCAGCCTCTTCGCAGCAGCACCCAACAAGCGAGGTGTGCCAGTGAGATACCCATACGTATCTGTGACTTGGGCGTGCCCCAAAAAGGTCGAAAGAATCGGCATTCGGCGTTGCGCATCGTCCCCCTTGCGATACCAGTTCAATAGGTTCCATGGAAGTGCCCCGGCCGCGCGCGGCAAAAATACCTTCGGCCCACGGAATTCCTTGGGGCGCCAAAGCCGTTCCTGGCTTTTCCAACTCCTCCCCGTCCACATCACTGACGCCGATAAACTCGCCGCAAGCGATTCGAAAACCTTTGACTTCCATTTCGCGGAGGGGCCGGACCGCTCCTAACGTCTGATCTCTGAAACGAATGGTATAGTCCAGCCGGGCGGAATATCTCTCAGTCATAATCGACTGACGTCGCCTTCGCACAGTACTTCCCGTTTCGTTTCACCGGATCTCCGGAAATTTCCCGCCCGACCACAGGGATTAGTTTCAAAGTGCTTTCGCAGACTGAACCTCAATTTGTTCTATCAAATGCCGTTACGCAGGCTTGCCGAAACCTCACGATATTCCTTTCGACCTTCACCGTGCGCTGGCGCGTCGCGCGTCCTGACCCAGGTGGCCAATCCCCGCGCACGCCGCGATCAGCGACGAGATGCTGGCGGCGGTTGAATCTCGGCGCCCCGACCGCGCGCAATGCATTGCGTGTCGCTAGGTGGCATGCCATCTGCCCCGTACGGCGCGCGCCGCGTACGGCGAAAACCACGCCCGCAAGCCCGGCACTGGCCGTGTGTGAGCCGTAGGACGGACGGTCCGAAAGAAGCTCGCGGAGCATTGCGGACTAAAAAATCACGCGGTGCGGACGGTCAACTCCGGGCACACAACCTCACGCGGGCCGCGCGCCACGGCCTGGAAGAAGTCGACTTGTTTTTCACTCATCGCGCAACGCATCCATGGGTTGTAGCTGCGCCGCACGCCAGGCTGGTCCGTAGCTCGCCGCCAGCGCCACGCACGCGAGCAGCGCGACCGCGCCGCCCAGTGTCAGGGGGTCTCGCGGTGTCATGCCATATAGCAACGACGCGGCGGCCTGCCCGGCCCACACGGCCAGCGCCGTGCCTAGTATCAATCCGATGCTCAGCAGCAGGGCCGCCTCCCGAAGCACCAGCGCGATCACGCGTCCGCGGCTCGCCCCCAGCGCGATACGGACGCCGATCTCATTGCGCCTGCGCGCCACCATATACGCGATTACGCCGTACAACCCCAGCACGGCCAGCGTACCTGCCAGTAGACCAAACGCGCCCGCCAGCGCCGCCATCAGGCGGTCGCGCATCAACGAATCTTTGATTTGGTCTGTCAGCACTGCGAACCGCACAGCCAGGCCCGGGTGAATCTCCGCCACCGCGGCCTCCGCGGCGTGGTAGAACTCCCCCAGCGGCGCGCTCGTGCGCAGCACAAATGTCCCGCCTGGCCCAGGGTCGTCATCCTGATCCTCCGGCACGAATGCAATCGGCCGGAAGTCTTCGCGCAACTCGTAATACTTCGTGTTGCGCACCAGTCCGACCACCAGAAAGACCGAGTCCGGCTTGTCCGCGGATTCCTCCCTGCGGAACGATCGCCCCACCGGATTCGCTCCATGAAAGATCTTGCGCGCAAACTCTTCGTTCACGATCGCCACCTTCGGCGCCGTCAGATTATCGTGCTCGTCAAAGTCGCGCCCGGCCACAAACGATGTACCCATGGTGCGGAAGTAGCCTGGGCCGGCACGGTTGAACATAGCATCCACGCGCGGGCCGGCCGAGCCATCCGCCCATGCGTTCTGATCCCATCCCGAGCCGCTGACCGGCGTCATATCCACCTGCGCGGACAATAGCGCGGCGGTTCGCGCACGCAGCTTCTGAAGCGTCTGGCGGCGGATTTCCGGAATTCTCTCCTTCGGCAAATGCGCCGCGCGATAATCCACACTGACCGCCACAATCCCTTCCGGACGGAAGCCCGGATCGACGGCCAGCAGTTTCTGCAGGCTGCGCACGAACAGCAGCGCGCCCGCCAGTAACACTAACGACATGGCCACTTGGGTCACCACCAGCGCACGGCGCAGGCTGAATTTCTCGCGACCCGCGGTCATCCCGCGGCCGCCGGCACGCATCACGGAAGCCGGCGCCACGCGTGTAGCGCGCAGGGCCGGAACCAGCCCAAACAGCAAACATGTGATCATCGCCATGGCGGCGGTGAATCCGAGCACCCGCCAGTCCATGCCCAGTCCGACGAACATCCGGTTATCCGCAGTTGTCAAGAAAGCAATAAGCCCGCGGCTTAGCAGCACGGCCAAAACTACGCCCAAGACAGCGCCGGACAGCGCCAGCAGCAGGCTCTCGGAAAGCAACTGTGCGACCAGCCGCCCGCGCGACGCGCCTATCGCCTGGCGCACGGCGATTTCACGCTCCCGTACGCTGGCGCGCGCCAGCAGCAGATTGGCGAGATTGGCGCAGGCGATCAGCAGCACCAGCCCGGTAGTCGCCAGCAGTATCCACAGCGGGTCCTCATATTCCCGGCGCAACTGCGAGACGCCCGTCGCGCCCGAGGTAACCACCAGCTTGTTAGCGAGATATCCCTTGGCGGTGTCGGCACGGTAGCTGGGCGGTAGCGTCTCCCGCATTACGGATGGGGAAACCGCCTGCAGCTGGGCATTAGCCCGCGGGATGGTCCAGCCCGGCTTCAGCCTGCCCATGATCGACAGCCACCAAGCAGTCGGCGTCGGGATGCGTCCCTTGCCCGCCTCCCAGAAAAACGGATCGGCGCAGATGGGCACGGCGACGTCGAACTTGTGCCCGATCTCCACGCCGAAAAAGCCGGGCGCGGCCACGCCAATTACCGGAAACGGCCTGCCGTCCAGCCTCACCGTGCGGCTAGTCACCGCGGAATCGCCGGCGAATTCCGACTGCCAGAACGAATAGCCGATAACGGCGCCCGGCGACCCGCAGCCCGGCTGATCGTCCTGCGCGCTGAATACCCGGCCGACCGCCGCGGGTACCTTCAGGGCATTGAAGAAGTCGCCGCTTACGAAGAGGCCTTCCGCGTACCGCGCCTTGCCTTCCTGGCTAAGATTGAAGGATTGCGCGCTCCACGCAATCATACTCGAAAACGCCTGTTGCTGCCTCCGAACGTTGTCCCATAAATTAGACGTGAAGTTCGCGCTACGTGTAGACCACCAGCCTGACCGGCGCGAGCCGTGCGCGAAATCGATATATGCCAGCTCCCGCGGCTTATCGACCGGCAGCGTGCGCAAGCGAATGGCATCGATCAGTTGAAAAATGGCGGTGTTGGCGCCAATGCCCAGCGCGAGCGAAAGCACCGCCACGGCAGTGAACGTCGGATTCAGCCGAAGCTGCCGCAGCCCGTAACGCAAATCTGACGAATACCGGCCCATGATACTTATACTGCGCGGGATCGAAAAAGTTACGAACGAATCGGGACATCACGCGAGCTGAAGCTACGGCACTTGTTTCTCTCCAATCGTCGTCCAGCGGATCGTCAAACGAAGCCTTCATTTGCTGCGGGCGCGATGACCACGCCCGCGCGACTAGCGCACCGGTTTGCGCCGTTTAGGGCGCGCGCGATGCGCTTCCCGCGCCCCTTCCGCGAGGCACCGCCGGCCATCCCGCCGCCGGGTGTGCCCAATCGCGAGCGCCGCGGCCTCGGACGGGCGTGGCCGCAGCGCAGGAGCATGGCTGGCGCTTAGCGCATTCCGATGCCGACGATCGGTTTCGGCGCCCGCCGGCCGGCGCCGCGACCGCCAGCGGACGGATGGTCGGCACGATGCGGCGAAGAGATGCTGGCGCGTGTTGGAACTCGGTCCCCCGACCAACGCGCAATGGATTGCGTGTCGCCAGGTGGCATGCCGTCTGCCACGTGCGGCGCCCGCCGGCCGGCGCAAACGGCCACGCCCGTGGCGCCGACCCCGTGTGATCCGTTGGCCGCGCGTTACAGGCCGCCGGCTTCCACGGCGTCACCGAGAATTACCAGCGGCGCTGGCGCCCGTCTCGCGCGTCGCTCCATCCAATGACCCGGTACATGCGGCCGGGATAGCGCGGGGACGGCCAAACTTTTGGGGTTTTTCGCGCTTCGGCGGTGCGTGCGCCCATGTGCGTGGCACCCGGCGTCCCACTGCCCTGCGCGAAAAATCCGGCTAAATCGGCCCCCACCTGCGGGCATACGTGGCAAGCGGCGCGCATAGCGGCACGGCGAGGATGGCCCGGACGCGCAGGCCTTGCCCGATGCCGTGCCGCCGCCTTGCACTCCCAGGAAGTGAGTGTTGTAGAATGAGCCTGTTCCATCTTTTTGAGGGGAGGTAGTGTTATGGCATCTGATAGCAGTTGCAACCGGCGGGAAGCTTTGGGGGCACTGGTAGGAGCGTCGCTCGCGGCCCTTCCGGCGGGCGCGGCCGCGAGCGATCACAGCGGTGACATGATCTATCGCACATTCGGACGAACGGGCATCAAGGTTTCGGCCATCGGTTTGGGGGGCTCCCACGTGGGGTCGCCCCCGGACGAGAACGACGGCATCCGCATCGTGCGAACAGCCATCGACCGCGGGATCACGTTTATGGATAACTGCTGGGACTACCACGGCGGGAAGAGCGAAGTGGTGATGGGCAAGGCGCTCCGGGACGGATACCGGGAGAAGGTCTTCCTGATGACGAAGTTCGATGGCCGCACCAAGGAATCGGCGGCGCGGCAGATTGACGAGTCGCTGCAGCGGCTCGAAACCGGCCATATCGACCTGATGCAGTTTCACGAGAACATCCGGCTGGAGGATCCGGACCGTTTCTTTGCGGCGGGCGGTCCTCTGGAGGCGCTGCAGGAGGCCAAGCAAGCAGGCAAGATCCGGTTTATAGGGTTCACCGGACACAAAGATCCAATCGTGCACCTGAGGATGCTGGAGATGGCGGCGGAGCACCAGTTCCAATTCGATAGCTGCCAGATGCCGCTGAACGTTCTGGACGCGCATTTCCGGAGCTTCGAAAAGAACGTGGTGCCGAAGCTGGTGGAGCAGGGGACCGCGGTGCTGGGGATGAAGCCGCTAGCGGAAGGGGAGATCCCACGCAGCGGTCTGGTGAGCACGATCGAATGTCTGCACTACGCACTCAGCCTGCCCACCACGGTGGTGATCAACGGGTGCGAGAGCCTGGAGCGGCTGGAGCAGGCGCTGGAGGCCGCCCGAACGTTCAAGCCTTTGACCGAGGCGCAGCTTAACGCCTTGCGGGCGAAGACGAAGCAGGTGGCGGTGACGGGGAGGCTGGAGCGTTTCAAGACGTCGGATGTATTCGACGGGACTGCCAAAAATCCGCAGTGGATGGGGTAGGCTGCTGGGGGTGCAGTTGGGGGGGGCGCGGTTCCCCAAATACAGTTGAGTTTCACCGCCCGCGCCCGCGTGCGGCTGGGCCACGCGGAGAGCGACGAGATGCGGGCGCCGGTTGAATCGCGTTCCCCGGCCCGGCGCGCAAGATTGCGTGTCTCCAGGCGCCCCGTACGGCGCCAGCCCACAGGCGCAGCTTATTGCGCCCGCAACTGCTCCAACGCGGCTAGCGAAGCGGCCCAGTCTTTATCGTTCGCGTGCGGTTTCGGATCCCGGTAAAACGACAGAAGATTAGCGCGCAGTTCCGGTGTAACGCCTTTGAAACCTTCCTTGGCAAGGTCTCGCAGGAGCTTGGCATAGGTTTTATCGGCCAGCGTGTACTCGCCGTCGCGCGTCGCTTCGCCGGTATCGAAGTCGGTATTGGCTAGCGGCGGCCGGCCTTCGATCCTTGTCTCCAAGAGCAGGGCGCGATACAGGTCCACGGTCTTGTTGAAACTCTGCATGAATAGCTTTTCGGTTTGCGGAGTGGGCGCTTTGAAATTCACGGATTTGAACGGGCCGACTTTAGGCACAATGCGGAAAACGAACGCCATGAACCGGGCGAACGCGCCGGGGTGGGTGTATTGGGTCCCCCACTCCTTTTCGTAGCTGGAGCCTTTCAGATTGTAAAGAAACTTGCGCTTGGTCATGCCAGGCCGAGCCTGCACGATTTCCTTGCGTTTTAGGGACCAGGCGATTTTTGTGGCGTCGGGAATAATCGTACCGACGGTCCGGCGATAGGTGCCCAGCGCCAAGTCGAGGCTGACGAACTGGTCCTTCAGCTCCAGGCCGTAGGTAGCAAGGAAGGCGCGCTCCAACAACTCCTTGGAAACCTGGAACCCGATGAAATCGTGATAATCCTCCGGCGCATAGTTGCCCTGCGCCACTTGCGCCACGTCGAAACCGAATTCGACCTTCAGGTGCGCCGCCGGATTCTCCGCGTAGGTGACCACGCTGCCATATTGGGCGCGCAGCTTCGGATATTCGATAGGCACGGCGCGATTCACGGCGATCGGATGGCCGTTGTTATCCGCGGCGTAGTGCGCCAGCGCGCCTAGGGCGAAAGCCAGCTCATCCAGGTCTTGTGCGCTCGCGAGCAACGCTTCGACGAAATCGCCGCTCCGCACATAATGCACCAGGTCGCTGAAATATTTGCTGCCGAACGGGTAGTAACCCATGTCCTGGATGACGCAGCCGCCGTAGGCGTAGGCGTGGGCCTTTTTCAAGTCCTCGGGCGTGGCTGCCGGGAAGCGCTCGGTGCCGTCCCGGAGCTACGTGGCTACCAAAGCCGGCGGCCGCGGTTTGCAACATTTCCGAATTCTCGATGAGGGGTTTTGCGGGCCGACTACGCCTTCTTAACTGAGTGGTGCCGAGGAGATCCGAGGGGACACAGGAAGGCAAAACGTGGATGGCCCAAGGCGCCCAGCAGTCTTTGAGGAGGATCGTTGAATTTTCATTATCGTTTCAGTCTGCCGGTTCTGCTGGCATGCTTCGCCCTACCGGTGCTCGGACAAGCGCCCGGCGGGCCGACGCCCATTGAGGTGTTGAACGGATCCGCCCAGTTCGCCGGCGCCGTCAACCCCAGCCTGATGCTCCGTGTGGTGCTCGGTCTGCAACCGCCGCACTGGGCGGAGGAGCAGCAATTTCTAAGCGAATTGCATACCCAGGGATCGCCGAACTTCCTGCAGTTCCTCACGCCGGAAGAGTGGAATGCGCGGTTCTCGCCGTCGATTCAGGATGAGCAATCGGTGGTCGACTGGGCGACCAGCCAGGGCCTTACAGTCGCGCACCGCTATCCGAACCGCCTGACGGTCAGCCTCGCAGGCAGCATGGCCGTGATTGGCAAAGCGTTCGGGGTACAGATCAATAATTACCAACTGGGGACCACCACGTTCTTCTCAAACGATCGCGATCCGGTGCTTCCGTCGAATCTTGCCACGATCGTTCAATCCGTTATCGGTCTGAACAGCCTGCAGGTGTTGCACCCCGCGAACCAAGGCATGCCGGAGCCGGTGTTTCCCATTTACTCGCCGGATGTACCGGATGGGCAGGCTACCGAGGAAGGGTTCCTGGATGCGACTGCGAAGCCGCCGGCCGCGGAGACGGGCGGCGATGCGGGGCCATCCATCACAGGCGGCGCATACGATCCCACCGACATCTACAGCTCCCAGGCGTACGATTTGAATGCGCTAAGCGCGCAGGGTCACTGCTGCAACCCGCTGGGAAATGCCAACGGCTCTCCAGCGCAGTCTTCCATCGCCATCGCCACGGCGGGATCGCAATTAACAACGGATTTCCAGGGCTTCCAACACCAGTATCCCTATCTGGCCATGCACTGGTCCTTCATCGACGTGGACGGAACGCCCACTTGCTGCGACGGCGAAGGAACCATGGATTTTGAATGGTCCACGTCCTGGTCCAATAGTTTCGGCGCAGCCACCAGCACCGCGTCGATCTACATGTACGACGGCGCCAACGCTCAGCTTTCCACTTTTACCGACGTGTATCAGCGGATTCTGAATGACGGCAAAGCGCGTGTTTTCAGCACGAGTTGGGGCGGTGAGGAGATTTATGGCGATCCCACCTCGGTGATGAACACCGACGATGCCATATTCGCCAACCTGGTGGGCACCGGCTGGACAGTTGTGGCCGCTTCGGGCGACTCGGGCGCGACCCCGGGCTGCGGCGACAGGGTCGCGGTGGGTTTCCCGGCATCCGATCCGAACGTAGTTGGCGCCGGCGGCGCCACCATGTACCTAACCAACGGGCCGATCTTCAGCAGCCAGTCCGCGTGGAGCGGGGGGCCGGATGGCTGCGCTTCGAACGACGGTGGCAGCACCGGCGGCGAAAGCGCTTATTGGGCGGTCCCGCCTTATCAGAGTGGGCTGGGTCTTACCGCGCGCGGCGTACCCGACATTGCCCTGAATGCCGACTGGTACCACACTCCCCAAAACTTCTATTTTCAGGGCAAGTTGGCGGGCAACGGCGGCACCAGCATTGTGGCGCCCCAAGTGGCCGGCTTCTTCGCCCAAGCCAACGCCTATCTCGAGTATCTGAGTACCACCATCTCCGGCGGCAAATGCGGCACGCATGCCTGCGGACCGCTGGGAAACGGCAACTATTATCTGTATTACTTCGGCGAGAACCAAACCTACGCGCCACACTATCCGTACTATGACATTACCACCGGCTGTAACAACAATGACATTACCGCCAAGTACGGCTTGGGTTATTGGTGCGCCACAACGGGATGGGACCCGGTCACTGGCTGGGGCTCTTTCAACGCCTTACAACTTGCGTGGGCCATCAACACTTATCAGGCGGGAGACTTCGGATTGCCGCAAGTGAAATTCTCGGGACCCACGACCGGAACGTGGTACAACACCGACCAGACCGTTTCCTTCACCGCGACCGATACCGGTACGACCGGATTGCCCGCCACCGGCATATCCGGCGTCAGCCTGGCCTGGGACGCGGACCCAGGTGACGTGCTCAGGGAATCGACACCGGGCGCCGGCAACTCTTTTTATGCCGGACCGGCATTCCCGCTCGCAAACTCCGGATCGTTCGACTTGGCAACCGCCGGGCAGGGCTGCCATACCGCTGACGTGAGGGCTTGGGACAATAGCGGTTTCGATTCGGGCGACGTGACTTACGGCCCCGTCTGCTACGACACGGTAGCTCCGGTCACCACCGACAGCTTGTCGGGCACGTTGGATGGCACTTTCTACATCTCCAATGTGCAGGTGACGTTGAAGGCGGCCGACAGCGGCAGCGGAGTTAAGACGACCGACTATAGCGTGAATGGGGGAGCCACGCAAACATATACGGGACCCTTCACCGTCGCGACGCTGGGTGCGGACGCGGTATCCTTCCACAGCGTGGACGTCGCGGGCAACACAGAAACCACCAAGACCGTGAATTTCACGATCAAATCGAAGACCACTAACACCCTGGCTTCCAGCTTGAACCCATCCGTGAAGGGCCAGGCAGTAACCTTCACGGCCACGGTCAAGGCTGTTCTTTCCGGCTCTCCGACTGGTACAGTGACCTTTAAGAACGGCACCGCCACTTTGGGTACGGGGACGCTCAACGCCAGCACCCACAAGGCGACGTTCACCACTTCGTCGCTGCCGGTGGGCACGCTGAGCATCACGGCGGTTTATGCGGCGAACGGGAAGTTCGTCGGCAGCACGTCCACTGTGCTGAAGCAGGTTGTGAAAAAGTAGCCGTGCTGTAGGGACGGCAAAGCTCCCGAACGCACGGCACGTCGCCTGGATCGACGATTCGCCCGCCGACTGGGGATGCCTCGTCAAGCATGTGGGGCAGCCTCGTAGCCGGCTCGTAGCCTGCGCGGGGCTCTCAGCCCCGCTGCTGGAAGTGTTCAACATTGTGGGTCGCCGCCGGAAGGCGGATTGAGGGGGCCACCGGGGTCACACGATCAGCATGCAATCCCCGTACGAATAGAACCGGTAGTGCTGCTCTACCGCGTGCCGGTAAGCCGCCAGCGCCAAATCCTTCCCCGCGAACGCGCACACCAGCAGCAACAAACTGGTGCGCGGCAGATGAAAATTGGTCAACATCGCCCCGGTGCCGCGAAATTCGAATCCCGGATAAATGAACAAATCCGTTTCGCCGGAGGTCTCGCGCAGCCCGCCCGAAAGTATGGCGCTTTCGATGGTCCGCACGCTGGTAGTTCCCACGGCCACCAGCCGCCGCGCGGTCCGCATGCGCGCCGCGTTGTCTTCCGAAATGCTGTAATGTTCGGAATGCAGCCGGTATCCTTCCGCCGGCGCACCGCGCAGCGGCTGAAAGGTTCCCAGCCCGACATGCAGCGTCAAAAAAGCGACATCCGCGCCGCGCGCCCGGCAGGCGTCCAGCACTTGCGGCGTGAAATGCAAACCGGCGGTAGGCGCCGCCGCCGAGCCCTTCTCCCGCGCGAAGACCGTCTGATACCGCTCGCGATCCGCGGCTGCATCCCGCCTCTTGATGTAAGGCGGCAGCGGCACATGTCCGATCTTCTCGAACGCCTCGTAGATATCGCCCTCCGCGTGAAAGCGCAGCGTGCGCTCCCCAAACTCGCGGCGCGCCATCACCTCCGCCTCCAGACCGCCGGCAAAAGTCACCCGTTCGCCTACCCGCATCTTCTTGCCGGGATGCACCAGCGCCTCCCAGTCGCGAGCCGCACCATCGACGGGCCGCAGCAACAGCACCTCCACCTCGCCCCTGAGATACTCGCGGCGCGCCGGGTTCTTCTTGCCCACCGGCAAGGCATGCACGCCCGCGCGATGCCCGAACAGCCGCGCCGGAAACACGCGCGAATCGTTCAGCACCAGGCAGTCGCCCGCGCCGAAAAACGCAGGCAGATCGCGAAATTGGCAATCCTGCCAGGCGCCCCGCGCGCGGTCCACCACCAGCATGCGCGACGCATCGCGTTCTTTGAGCGGCGCTTGCGCGATCAACTCCTCGGGCAGCGTGTAATCGAATTCGGCAAGGTCCATTCCCAGATTTCACAATAGCGGAAATAGCGTGCCCTGCTCTTCGCCTTCCCAAAGCTCGGGGCGATACTCCACCGGCGCGGAACCCAGGCCGTGCCGCTGGCGAACGCGCGCCACCACTTCCCGCACGCGCGCTTTGTAACCGGGGCCGAGGTAGGCGCTCGCCGCGTACAGCTTGCGATACGGGCCTACCAGTTTGGGAAAATGCCGCTCCAGAAACGGAAAGAAGATTTTGCGCGCGCAAGGCATCAGGAACAGCGGTCCGCCGCCGAAATATTGCGCGCCCGCCTGGCACGCGGCCGCTGCCAGCGCATCCAGGCTCTCCTCGGAATCCGTGATCATCGGAAGAATGGGATTCGGAAACACGCCCGTCGAAATCCCTGCCGCGCGGAGCGTGCGCACCGCGGCCAAACGCAGATCCGGACGCGGCGCGCGCGGCTCCATCAGGCGCGCCAGGCGTCGATTCAGGGTGGTGACCGTGATATTCACCGACAGCACATTGCGGCGCGCGATCTCGGACAGCAGATCCACATCGCGCGCCACCAAGTCGGACTTGGTGGTGATCGACAAATGGCGGCCGCTCTCCGCCGCGAAGACCTCCAGAATGGCGCGGGTGCGCGCGAAACGCCTTTCGGCCGGCTGGTAAGGATCGGTGGCGGTGCCGATGGCGATGCTCTCCGAGCGATCGACCTGGCGCAGCTCGCGGCGCAGAATTTCGGGTGCGGCGGCTTTGGCGTAGATCTTGGATTCGAATTCGCGGCCGTCCGGCATGCCCATGAACTCGTGCGTATAACGCGCGTAGCAATACTGGCAGCCGAACTCGCAGCCGCGATACGGATTGATGGTCCAGGCGAACGGCATGTTCGGTTTGGTGCGGTTCAGGATACTGCGCGCGCCGATTTCGAAGTATTGTACGGGCGCGCCGGCCTTTCCCTTGGCGGCCAGCAGTTCGCTTTCGCTGGCCATTTTGGCGATGCCGATTAATTCAGGCATGGTTCTTATTTTCGCTTTTTCTTCGCCATTGCGCAAGGGGGCTATGGCATGCCCGCCCTCGCCCCGAGGCTGTTGCGGGCCAGCCGTGGGGGCGCGACGGCTTCAACGCAGTACACTAGTGGCGTGGAGTTCGAGTGGAGCCCGGAGAAGGCGGTTGGGAATCTGCGAAAGCATGGGGTTTCATTCGGAGAGGCCGCCAGCGTGTTTGGTGACCAGCTTAGCGCAACGGCGCCCGACCCCGACCACTCCTCAAGCGAGAATCGATTCATTACGATAGGTTTGTCAAATCGAGGCAGGTTACTTATGGTGGCCCACGTAGAGCGACGCGAGCGAATTAGAATCGTCAGTGCTCGAACGCTGACAAGAACTGAGCGGAGCGATTATGAAGACGCACAATGATAAAACAAACGGTGAGTTGCGCCCTGAATACGATCTGAAAACGTTACTCAAAGGTGCGCAACGCGGCAAGTACGCGAAACGCTTCCAGGCCGGCACTAATCTTGTTTTGCTGGACGCCGACGTCAGAAAGGTCTTCCGCAGCGAGAGAGCGGTAAACGATGCGCTGCGGCTGGTGATTCAGCTACGGAACATCGGTAACGCCCGATAACGGCCATATCCGGGTTCCCGGACGCAGGTTGTCGGTCTGCTTGACATCGCCACGGTATAGGTACCGCCCGCCCGTTGCAATGACGGAGTGAGGAACTCCCGGCGCTCATTCGTTTGGTGTTATTCCGGCAACTTATCCTGCTTAGGCTCCGGCAGCCAGAAGCTTGATAAAAATCCTACCGCGTAAACCAGCAGGGCGACCGTGGCGGCGGCGTAGGCGAGCCTCGTGAAATTGGCGAGCTGCGTGGTCAACAGTGCGGCCGACGTGCCGATCATGCGGCCGCCGATGTTGGCGGCGAAGCTCTCGCCGGTGCCGCGCAAGTGCGTCGGATACACCCGGGGCAGATAGTTGCCCCAAAAGCTGAACTGCGCCACGGTGAGCATCCCGGCCAGAAAGATGCCGATTTTTAACATGCCAAGATCGTGCGTTGCCGGGTAGAAGAACACCAACGGGACCACAAACAAGCCGGGCAGTTGAAACACATGCAACAGGCGCCGCCGGCTTACGATGCGGATCGCCAGGAACGCCAGGATCACGCGGCCCAGGAGTCCGCCGGTTTCCTGTAGAAGCTGAACGTTGGCCGCAATGTGCTGCTGCACGGGGCGGGCCAGATGCACCACCTGCGGCAGGCTGGGGACGATGCGCGGGATGTGCTGAATGGCCCCGAAAGCCGCTCCGTAGCTGCACGCGAACATCAACGTGGTCAGAAGGGTGGTCCTGCGGTATTCCGGGCGAAACAACTCGAGGATGCTGGGCCGTTGCAGTGTGCCTTGCGCCTTTTTCTCGCGCCACACGGGCGACTCCGGCAGGAACGGACGAATGAGGATCAACGGAATCGCTGGGATAAGGGCGGAGATCAGCGTGTAGCGCCAAGCGTCGTGCCTACTGAAAATAGCCGGCCATGCATTCGCGTGGGTGACCGCAAAGCCGTAGGCGCCGCTTACCAGCAGACCGCCCACCGACGAAAATGCCTGCGTGTAGCCCAGCACGGCTTCGCGCTGTTTGGCGTCCGGGAACAACTCCGCCAGCCACGCGACGGCGGCCACGAATTCCACCGAGACGCCGATAAACGTGGTGCACCGCAGCGCCAGCAGCATGCCGGCAGTGGTGGCGAATCCGGATGCCAGCGCCGAAAATGCATACAGCAGGATGCTCCATACCAGCACCCGGCGGCGGCCCAGCAGGTCCGTGAGGTATCCGCCCAGCAAACCGAATATGCCGCCCGCCACGGCGGGGACGTAAAACAACAGGCCCACCCAGGAATTGAACTCCGGCGTGTTCGGCTTAAGATGCGCCAGGTCGGTCAGCGCCGGCCCGACGATCAGCGGCAGCACCAGCAAGGCGTAGGTATCGAAGGCAAATCCCACCGCCGCGATGGCGCAGATTACCCACTGCACCGGGGTCAAGCGATGCGCGGTAGAAGCGGCTGCCGGTTGGGCCATTTTAGGGTATCCTCTGATCTCTGCGGATTTTCAGGTAGTATGGCATAGTCGGGCAGAGGATTTCATCGAATGGAACAAATGACGGTCGAAACCAAAAAAAGGGAGGGGAAGCGTTCCAAAATGTGGATCGTTTTTGTGATTGGCGCGGTATTGTCGTGGGGCGCGTACGGCGTGGCGTTGCACAAGGGGCAGACCCAGCTGGGCAATCCGCTGAAGGCGCTGTTGTGCGTGGGATTCGCCTATTTTCTGATCGGCGTGATCGTGCCGGTGGCGGGGCTTTCGTCGCAAGGCGGGCTGAGCGGTTTCAATGCGGGCGGGACGGTGTGGTCGACTATCGGCGGCGCGCTGGGCGCCATCGGGGCCGTCTGTATCATCTGGGCGTTCAAGACGGGCGGGCTGCCGGTGTACGTGATGCCGCTGGTTTTCGGCGGCGCGCCGCTGGTGAATGTGGTGGTCGCGATGGCCGTGCATCCGCCCAAGAGCGCGCCGAATCCGCTGCTTTACTTGGGATTTCTCCTGGCGGCGCTGGGCGGGGGGATCGTGTTATATTACAAGCCATCGTAGGGCGCACTTTGGAAAGGGACACCTGTTCGCATCCGGCGGGCTTCTATCCCGCTTATGTCGCGGCCGCGGATTTCAATGGCGATGGGAAGCCGGACTTAGTCATAGTGAGTGGTGGAGGCACGTTGCCGGGAACCTTCTCGTTCCTTGAGGGCAACGGCGACGGAACTTTTGAATCGCCGGTTGCCAGCGGGTTCTCGATGTTAGCCTCTCCCATGAACGTTGCCGATCTGAATGGCGACGGCATACCAGACGTGGCTCAAATCGATTTGTTTACCATCGCCATCTTCACCGGCAACGGGGACGGAACCTTCACCAACAGCGGGCTTACGTTCCTGGCCGGCGACTACCCTTCTTTCATGGTCGCCGCCGACTTCAACCGGGATGGTAAGACGGACATCGCAGTTACTAACTCGCAATCGAACGATATAACTCTACTTACAAATAGTGGGGCAGGCACTCTGCCTGCGGCGGCCTCTCAGGCCGCCCTGGTGGCGGCTCGGTAACTACTTGCCGACGGAATACGATACTTCGCCGTGCGAATGAGTATGCGTCCATCCGAGATAGCCGGCGAACTTAGCGTGTAGTCGTTCAGATCGTTCTCTGCCAGCACCTCGAATTGCGGACCAGCCTTGAGGACGGTAGTAAGTCCGTCCTCATTGGTGACATACAGCCTGCCGTCCGCCAGCACGGACGAAGCGCTATATACGGCCGGCTTGATGCGGGCACTCTGCCTGCGCGGGCCTCGTAGGCCCGCTCTTTGGCCCGCGAAGCGCGCCCTTGGGGCACGTCGCGCTCCCCTCGCGCAAGGAAAAGCAGACCGCCGGCTGTCATTGATCCCACGCTATACTGGCCAGCCCGGTCCCCTTTCAACGCCTCCAGCCGGTTCCCCGCGGATGGCCGCCAGATCGGCAAGTCTCGTGGCCGCATGCAGCCGGCCGCGTCAAAGGTACTACGCGCGATGACGCATCTCATCCTGCCCGCCCACACTGAAAACAAACGCCCAGAGCCAATCCACCAACCGGACTCGCGCCACCGCCATGCTACGCTTGCAACCGGTAGACTGTCGCGCGACAACCCGACCCCGCTGCCTCGATCGTTGAAATCCGAATATTTTGACCCAGTTGCCGCGCGAAGAGCGTCCCAGGGATGACCGCTTAAAAATTTACGAAACGAACCCAACTCGACCCTTTGCTTTCAACAAAAGCTTAAAACGAAAGCCAATTTCACTCAGCCGACACGGGCTGGAACACCCGAAAAGCCATCCCCTTCATCGGGTGAACCGGTGGCCAAAAATCTCCTCTACCCTATTAAAACCAAGCCACTTCCGCGAAATTGGCTTCGTTCGTTCAAAAAGCCAACCGTCGTCGCGCCACTCACCGCTGGAAGCTGAAAGCTGATCGCTGAAAGCTAATTGCTTTCCCCCCTCCCGCTCCGCTATCCTAAAACTTCCTGGTAGAGGCGCGGCGGCCATCATTAGCCGGACAGGCGGTTCCGACAGAGCTTCGGACGTCCGGCGAAAGGGGCCGATTCGAGTTCCGCCGAAGCCGGCGCGGATGGCTCATGGCCGCGGCGGTTGGGGGGTCGGGCTAACACCTGCCCACTGTCACCCGATTGTTTTCGCCGTCCCTGGAGGGCGGAAGCGGGTGGAGCGCTATCGGAAGCGAAGACTCGCCGCACCTCCGCGTCTTTTCTTCTGTCGCCGTCTCCCGCCCGCACGCATTTTGACTTATGCAGCTTTTCGAGCTAACGCGGGCGCTCATCGATACCGAATCCATCACCGGCAACGAGGAGCGCGTGGGCCTTCAGTTGTTCGACCACGTCTCCGCGCTGGCCGCGCGTTACGGCGGCTGCGCCGAGCGCATCGAAGTCGAAGCCGGCCGCGCCAATATCTTCGCCTGCTGGGGACACCAGCCCATCGTCACGCTCTCCACCCATATGGATACCGTGCCGCCGTTCATCCCCTCGCATGAAGACGCGGATCACATCTGGGGCCGCGGCGCCTGCGATACCAAGGGCATCATCGCCGCCATGCTCACCGCCGCCGAAGCGCTGCTCGCGGACGGCGTGCGCAATTTCGGAGTACTCTTCGTGGTCGGCGAGGAACGCAACAGCATCGGGGCGTATCATGCGGCGCAGCATCCCAGGGGCGCGCGCTATCTCATCAACGGAGAGCCGACGGAAAACAAACTGGCGCTGGGTTCGAAGGGCGCGCTGCGCTATGAAATCGCGGCCACCGGACGTATGGCGCACTCCGCGTATCCCGAGCTCGGCGAATCCGCCATCGATAAGCTGCTCGATGCGCTGGCCGGAATCCGCGCCATCCCGCTGCCGGTCGACGATCTGCTGGGCCCCAGCACGCTGAACATCGGAACTATCGCGGGCGGTCGCGCGCCCAACGTGATCGCGGACCAGGCCAGCGCCGAAATTTTCATCCGCCTGGTGGGTGACTCTACAGCTACCAAAGATGCGATCGCCGCCGCCGTCGCCGGAAAAGCCGAAGCCCGCGAGATGATCGAAATCCCCGCAGTGCGGCTGGGCTCGCTGCCGGGATTCGAGACCACGGTGGTGGCCTTCACCACCGATATCCCGGCATTCGGCGACGCGTGGGGCACGCCGTTTCTGATCGGCCCCGGATCCATCCACGTGGCCCACACGCTCGACGAGCGCATTCCCAAGCGGGAACTCGCAGCCGCCGTGGGCATCTATCAAAATATGGTGCGGCAATTGCTCGTGGGGCAGACCATCGTTTTTCGTGGTCGGCCCGAGGTGTAGCTCAGCGAACTAATTTTATGGAAACCAGAATCGAAGTAGGCATCTTAGGCGCCACCGGCATGGTGGGCCAGCATTTCGTCAAATTCCTGCAGAACCATCCGTGGTTCGATCTGAAGTGGCTCGGCGCGAGCGACCGTTCCGCCGGCAAGCTCTATCGTGAAGCCACTGCCTGGCGGCTCTCGGGCGCCATGCCGGAGTCCGTCGCCAACTTGCCCGTGGATGAATCGAAGCCCGGCAACGCCCCCCGCCTGCTCTTCTCGGCGATGGACGCTTCCGTCGCCACCGAAATCGAGCGCGCCTTCGCCGCGGCCGGCCACGTGGTGGTGTCCAATTCCAAGAACCACCGCATGGAGCCCGACGTTCCCCTGCTGGTGCCCGAGGTCAATCCCGATCATCTCAAGATCGTGCCCCTCCAGCAGCGCCACCGCGGCTGGAAAGGCCAGATCGTCACCAATCCCAATTGCTCCACGGTGGTGCTCACAATGGCGCTCGGACCGCTGAAGCCATTTGGCATCACGCGTGTCATCACAACCACGTTGCAGGCCATCTCCGGCGCCGGATATCCGGGCGTGGCGTCCATGGACATCACCGCCAACGTGATCCCCTTCATCGGCGGCGAGGAAGAGAAAATGCAGCAGGAAACGCAGAAGATCCTGGGCGATTTTCGCGGCGATCGCATCGAGCCGCTGCATGCCAAGGTCAGCGCGCATTGCAATCGCGTGCCGGTTGTGGATGGCCACACCGTCACCGTTTCCGTCGAACTCTCGGCTAGGCCCTCCGAGGCCGATGTGCGCCACGCTTTCGACCATTTTTCGAGCGTGCCGCAGCAGCGCCAACTGCCTAGCGCGCCGCCGCATCCGGTCATTTATATGGATGAAAAGGACCGCCCCCAACCGCGCCGCGATGCCGAGCGCGAAAACGGCATGGCGGCATTCATCGGCCGTCTGCGCCCTTGCCCAGTGCTCGATTACAAGTTCATTGCGCTGGGCCACAACACCGTGCGCGGCGCGGCGGGCGCGGCCGTGCTCAATGCCGAGCTGATGCATTCGGAAGGAATGCTCGACTGATGATCGTCATGAAATTCGGTGGCACGTCGGTGGAATCCGCGGCCGCCATCGAACGCGTAGCGTCCATCGTGAAAGCGCGCGCCGCGCGCCATCCCGTGGTGGTAGTTTCGGCCATGGGCAAGACCACCAACAAGCTGCTGGCTCTGGCCAATGCCGCGATCTCCGGCGAGCGCGAAGACTATATCCGACAGATTCACGACCTGCGCGACTTTCATTCCCGCGAAGCCCGCCTGGTGGTCTCGCTGGCCGACCGCGCCGAGCTCGACCGCCTGCTCGACGAGCACTTCCAGGAGCTCACCGAACTCGTGAAAGGCCTTGCCGTGCTGGGCGAGCTTACGCCGCGCTCCATCGACGCGATTTCCAGTTACGGCGAGCGCCTCTCCAGCTATATCGTGTCGCTGGCCTTCCGCCACTTCGGCATGGAGACCGCGCATCTGGATTCCCGCCAGGTCATCGTCACCGACCGCCGCCACACGCAGGCCGCGCCGCTTTTTCAAGAGACCTACGCCCGACTTGCCGCCGTGGTGCCCGCGCTGGCGGCCGATAAGACCGGTGACAAAATCGTGGTGATGGGAGGCTTCATTGCCTCCACGCCTGATGGCGTAACTACTACGCTGGGGCGCGGCGGTTCCGATTTCACCGCGTCTATTGTGGGCGCGGGCATCGGCGCCGAAGAGATCCAGATCTGGACCGACGTGGATGGCATGCTCACCGCCGATCCGACGATTTTTTCCGGCGGCCATCGCGTGAAAACAATTTCGTTCGCCGAGGCCGCCGAATTGGCTTACTTTGGCGCGAAGGTGCTGCATCCCGCCACCGTGGTGCCGGCCATCGAAAAGAATATTCCGGTGCTGATCCTGAACTCGCGCCGGCCCGAAATCTCCGGCACGCGCATTGTTTCCGAAGCCGTGCCCTGCCGCAACGTGGTGAAGTCCATCGCCTGCAAGCGGAAGATCACGCTGGTGAACGTGCATTCCACGCGTATGCTGATGGCCCATGGCTTTCTGCGCCGCATTTTCGAAGTGTTCGACCGGCATGAAACCGCCGTGGATATGGTTTCCACTTCCGAGGTCAGTGTCTCGCTGACCATCGATGAAACGCGCGCGCTCGATGCAATCTGCCAGGAACTGAACCAGTTTTCCGAAGTGTCCATCGAAGACGGCCAAGCCATCGTTTGCCTGGTGGGAGATAATATACGCTACACGCCGGGCGTGGCCATGCGCGTTTTCGGCGCGCTCGACGCGATTAACATCCGCATGATCTCGCAAGGAGCGTCGCTGTTGAATCTCAGCTTCGTGGTTGCCGAAAAGGATCTGCACCGCGCCGTGGAAGCCCTGCACCACGAGTTTTTCGCCGATCTCGACGCGGAGGTCTTCGATGCCGCGTGATACAGAGCTGCACAACCTGCAGAACAGTGGGGCAGACCATCGTTTTTTGTGGTCTGCCGCTTTGTGGGGCAGGCTCGTAGCCTGCGGCGGGCTCCCAGCCCGCCTGCCGGTATTCCAGGAGATGTTGCCAGGCGGCCTGAGAGGCCGCCGCAGCCAGAGTGGCTGCCCCACAACACGCACTGCCGCGGAGGTCCCCGATGCCGCATAACCTGGCCATCGTCGGCTACGGCAAAATGGGCCGCCTTATCGAACAATTCGCGCCCGAATACAATTTCCAAGTGGCGCTCAAGCTCGACGAATTCAACAACGCCGCCTACGAAGGCGTCACGCCCGCCAATTTCCAAAACATCGATGTAGCGGTCGATTTTTCCATCCCCGCCGCCGTCCCCGAAAACGTGGAACGTATCGCCGCGCTAGGCGTCAACATCGTCGTCGGCACCACCGGCTGGCTCAACGAACTCGATCGCGTCAAGTCCGCCGTGGCGCATCACGGCATCGGCTTAATCTGGAGCCCGAACTATTCCATCGGCGTGAACGTGTTCTTCCGCTTGGTGTCGGAAGCCGCGCGCCTGCTGGCCAACGAGCCATCCTACGGCGCATGGGCCTGGGAAATCCACCACGCAACGAAAAAGGACGCGCCATCCGGTACACTGTTGAAGTTGGTCGAAGAGATGAAAAAGTCCGGCTATGCGCGCCCCATCGACACGGCCGCCAGCCGCGCGGGCGCCCACCCCGGCACGCACGAAATCGGATTCGATTCGCCCGCCGACACCATCACGCTGCGCCACACCGCGCGCAGCCGCGAAGGCTTCGCTCGCGGCGCGCTGAAAGCGGCGCAATGGATCGTTGGCCAAAAAGGTTTCCACGAGTTTAGCGAGGTGCTTTTCAAATGAACCCCCAGCCCCCAGTCCCTAGCCCCCAGTCCCGTTTCGTGGGCTGCGGTACCGCATTAGTAACTCCCTTCCGCAAGGACCAGTCGCTCGACGAACCCACCCTGCGCCGCCTCATCCGCCGCCAGATTGACGCGGGCATCAACTTCCTCGTCCCCTGCGGCACCACCGGCGAAAGCCCCACGCTGACGCGCGCCGAACATCTGCGCGTCGTCGAGATCGCGGTCGAAGAATCGCACGGCAGCGTGCCCGTACTGGGCGGCGCAGGCGGCTACAACACGCGCGAGGTGATCGAACTCGCCCACGAACTCGAACATCTGGGCGTCGATGGCATCCTCTCCGTCACGCCTTATTACAACAAGCCCACGCAGGAAGGCCTCTACCAGCATTTCAAAGCCATCGCCGAATCCACCCGCCTGCCCATCATTGTGTATAGCGTGCAAGGCCGCACCGGAGTGAACGTCGAGCCCGCCACGCTGGCCCGCCTGGCCGCCATCCCCACTATCGTGGGCGTGAAAGAAGCTTCCGGCAACATCGCCCAGATGGCCAACGTGATTCATCAAGTCCCGCCGGATTTTACCGTGCTCTCGGGTGACGATGCCATCACGCTGCCGCTGATCGCGCTCGGCGGACGCGGCATCGTCTCCGTGGCGTCCAATGAAATTCCCGCCGAGATGACGCAACTCGCGAAGCTCTGCCTGGCGGGCGATTTCGCCGCCGCGCGCGCCCTGCAACGCAAGTATCTGCCCCTGATGGAAATCAATTTCGTCGAATCCAATCCCATTCCTGTGAAAGCGGCCATGGCTCTGATGGGCCTGCTGGAGCTTGTCTACCGCCTTCCCATGGTGCCGCCCAAGCCGGAGAATCTCGCCCGCATCGAAAAGGTGCTGGAGTCAGTCGGCCTTATGGGGAGAGTGTCCGTTGCAGGCTGAAATCGAATCGCTCTACGACCACAAACCCGACGCCTACACGGAAGAGCATTTCCGCCTTTTTTACGAATTCAAGAATGCGCTGAATCAAGGCCGCATCCGCGCCGCCGAACCCAATCCGGCAGCGTCCAGCGGATGGCGCGTCAATGGCTGGGTAAAGAAAGGCATCCTGCTGGGATTCCGCATGGGCGGCGTGATCGATATGTCTATCGACGCCGCGCGCCAGCCATTCTTCGATAAGTCCACTTATCCCGTGAAGAAACTCTCGGCGCAAAGTGGAATCCGCATCGTGCCGGGCGGTTCCAGCATCCGCGACGGCGTCTACATCGGCAAAGGCGTCACCTGCATGCCACCCATGTACATCAACGTAGGCGCCTATGTGGACGACGGCACCATGGTCGATTCGCACGCGCTGGTGGGAAGCTGCGCGCAGGTTGGAAAGAACTGTCACATCTCGGCCGCATCGCAGATCGGCGGCGTCCTCGAACCAGTCGGCGCGCTGCCGGTGATCGTCGAAGACGAAGTGCTCATCGGCGGCAACTGCGGCGTGTACGAAGGCGCGGTGGTGAAGAAGCGCGCCGTCCTGGGCACCGGCACGATTCTAAATCGCTCCACGCCGGTCTATGACTTAGTGCGCGGCGAGATCTACAAAGCTACCGCCGACGAACCGCTAGTCATCCCGGAAGAAGCTGTCTTAGTAGCCGGTGCGCGCGCCATCACGCTAGGTCCCGGTAGAGACTGGGGCATCTCCGTCTATACCCCAGTAATTGTGAAGTACCGCGACAGCCGTACAGATACTAAGATCCAACTGGAGGACTTACTAAGATAATCAGACACAGGTCACTCGTCTCGCATGCCGGCGCGCGCTGCCTCTCATCTGTGTGCATCTGTGTCCATCTGTGGTTTCATAATTCTTTATGCCCTTTTCACTCGATTCCAAAGTCGCCCTCATCACCGGCTCGGGCCGCGGCATAGGCCGGGCCATCGCCGAGAAGCTCGCCCAAGCGGGAGCTTCGGTCATGATCAACGATCTCGATCCAGATCCCGCCTCCGAAACCGAAGAAGCCATCAAGAAATCCGGCGGGCACGCGCTCTCCCTGGCCGGCGACGTCACCGCGCCCGAGTTCCCGCAGAAGCTGGTCGATTCCACCATCGCCGCATTCGGCGGCCTCGATATCATCGTCAATAACGCCGGCTACACCTGGGACAACGTGATCCAGAAAACCAGCGACGAGCAGTACATGGCCATGCTCGGCATCCACCTGGTGGCGCCCTTCCGTATCCTGCGCGCGGCTTCCACCTACATCCGTGACGCCGCCAAGCGCGAAGCCGCCGAAGGCCGCCGCGTCATGCGCAAGGTGGTGAATATCACCTCCATCGCCGGCACCGACGGCAACCCAGGCCAAGCCGGATACTCTTCCGGTAAAGCCGGTGTGATCGGGCTCACCAAAACCATGGCCAAGGAGTGGGGCCGCTATAACGTGAACGTCAATGCGGTGGGCTTCGGTCTGATCGAAACGCGTCTCACGCAGCCGCTTACGCATGAGGGCGCGAGCATCGAGGTAAAGGGAAACAAGATCGCCGTCGGGGTGCAGCCCAAGATGCTCGACGCCATGAAAACCGTCTGCCCGCTGGGCCGCGCCGGCACGCCCGAAGAGGCCGCTGGAGCCGTGCTATTCTTCTGTTCGCCGCTTTCCGATTATGTGACCGCCGAAGTATTGATCTGTGGCGGCGGAATGCACTTCTGATGTGCCGCCTACTGGTAGCCGACGACGATACGCAGCATCTCGCGGTTCGCAAGTTGCTGCTCGAAGCGGCCGGGCATGAGGTCGCCGTGGCGGAAGATGCGCCCACGGCCCGCCGCCTGCTTGAAGAATTGCATCCCGACGTGCTGGTGATGGACCTGTGTCTTCCGAAACTGAAAGACGGCCTGAGCCTGATCCGCTTGGTGGACGAGCATCGCTTGTCTGCCCGAATCATCGTGCTCTCCGGCTGGACTGAAGAGCTTTGCGATCTTCCCGAAGAAAAGCTGGTTTCGTGCGTTTTGGGTAAACCGATTCGCAACGAACAACTGCTCGAAGCCATTGAGCACGCCGTCGCGGCTCGGTAACTGCCGCGTCGATTTTTTACCGCTCCGCGACCATAAGGGAGCGGTTTCTTACCATTCGCGCGCGCGAAGCGCGCCCCATGCGGTGATATCATATTAGTCGTGAGCATGCTACGGCCATCGCTACAGCTACGGGTCGCGCAAAAGCAGATCCTGACCCCCGGCCTGGTCCAAATGGTGACCGTCCTCCAGTTGAATCGGCTGGAGTTAAAGGAGATGATTACCCAGGAAATCGTGGAAAACCCCGTCCTGGAAGAATCTCCCGAAGAGGCCGGCGAAGAGATTACAGCGGAAGAACTGCTGCCTTTATTAGAGCCGGAAAGGGTCACCGATCCCTCCGATCAGCAGTTATTAGAAGCTGCTTTGGGCGATGCCGTACATACCAACGGCATAGCTGGCGAGACTCCCGCGGAGTTAAGCGCGGAGCCGTTTCAGGAAGTGACCGGCGTTGCCACAGCCGCTACGGCGGAAGCCACCGCCACGGATCCCGTCGAGCAGCCCGCCGCCACCGATCCCTTCGACGAGATCGATTTCGGCTCTTTCTTCGACGACTACCTGGATCCCGGTTACAAAAGTCCCGCCTCCGAGTCCGTCGAAAAGCCATCCTTCGAAACTTTCCTTTCCGCTCCGGTTACCCTAGCCGATCATCTGCACTCCCAACTGAGCGTCAGCATCCTTTCGGAAGAAATTCGCGATGCGGCCGAATCCATCATCGGCAACCTCGATGAAGACGGTTATCTTTCCGCATCGCTCGAAGAGATCGCCGGCATGGGAGATCATTCGCTCGAAGAGATCGAGGCGGCGCTGAAGGTGGTGCAGTCGCTCGATCCCGCGGGCGTGGGCGCGCGCAACGTGCGCGAATGCCTGCTGCTGGAGCTCGAGAGCATGAACGGCCGCGGCGGCGTGGCCTGGCAGATCGTCTCCGATCACCTGCGCCTCCTCGAAATGCGCCAGTACCGCGAGCTGGCCAAGATCCTGGCGCGGCCCATGGAGCATATCGAGATCGCCGTGAAAGCCATCCGCCGGCTCAATCCGCGGCCCGGCCTGCGCTATTCGGGTGCGGGCGCCCGCACGGTCGAGCCGGATGTTTTCTTCATCAAAGACGGCGACGATTACATCATCCAGATGAACGACGAGGATGTGCCGCAGCTCCGTCTCAATGCCCAATACCGCCGCATGCTCGATCGCGACAACGGAGCCACCAAGGAGGTCCGCGATTACGTGCGCGAGCGCTACACTTCGGCCATCCAGTTGATGAAGAATATCGAGCAGCGCAAGCAGACCATCCTCAAGGTTTGCCAGGCCATCGTGCGCCGCCAGACCGAATTCCTGGCCAATGGGATCGATTCGCTGAAGCCCATGATGATCAAGGAAGTGGCCGAGGAAGTCGGCGTGCATCCTTCCACGGTGAGCCGCGCGGTTGCCAGCAAATATGTGCACACGCCGCAAGGCGTTTATGAGCTAAGGTATTTCTTCTCCGAAGCCGTGCAGGGCCCCCTCGGCGGAAATACGCCGCTGCTCCTGCTGAAGCGCAAGGTGAAGAAGATGATCGAGGAAGAGAACAGCGCGCACCCGCTGACCGACGAGCAGATTACCACCGCATTGCAGCACGAAGGCATCAACGTGACACGCCGTACCGTCGCCAAGTACCGCGAAGATATGAAGATTCCGTCGACGCACCAAAGGCGGGTTCGCCCCTGACAATGGAGGGCGGGCCGCGCCCGCCGGACCTCAGTCCGGCTCTTTTGGTTTCACGGAGGGACGCATGAAGATCGCATACACAGGCAGGCAAGTAGAGCTGGCTCCCGCACAACTGAAGAAGATCGAAGCGCGCTTTGCCAAGGTCGCTAAGCTTCTGGATGGTCGCGAAGAACGAGAAGCCCACGTGATCTTGTCCCTGGAACGGCATTTGCATCAAGCCGAGATCACGGTGAATTACTTCAATCACCAACTGGTCGGCATCGGTTCCAATACGGACCCCATCGCCGCCATTCATGCCGCGATCGAAAAGCTGGAAAAACAATCCATCAAGGTGCGCGCCAAATGGCGCGACACCAAGCGTACGCCGCGCAAAGAAACCGCGGCCGCGCCGGCCGAACCGGCTGCCGAACCGGAAGAGACGGAAGTCCAGCCCCATGTGAACCGCATCAACCACCACGAGCGGCGTAAGCCCATGACGCTCGATGAAGCTCTGCTACAAATGGAAAAGGGCGGCGATTACCTGGTTTATCGCGACTCGGAAACCAACCGCGTCGCCGTGCTGGTGCGCCGGCGCGACGGCAATTTCGATCTCATCGAAGCTTGATACAGTCGAAGGATGGCGAAACGGACCGATCCGGTCAAAAAGCGCCGCGCCACGGACCGGCCCTCGGAATTGGTGATCATCACCGGACTCAGCGGCTCCGGGAAGGGTTCCGTCCTCAAAGCTCTGGAAGACCTGGGTTACTATTCGGTCGATAACTTACCTGTCGATCTGATTCCCAAGTTCGCCGAACTTACTCAGGATTCCGCCAGCATTCGCGCCGCCGCGCTGGTGGTAGATGTGCGCGAAGGCGAGGGGCTGAAGCGCTTCCCGGCCATTTTCACGCGCATCCGCAACCGCGTTAAAACCAGGCTGGTATTTCTCGAAGCCGACGACAACGCCATCTTGCGCCGCTTCAGCGAAACCCGCCGTCCACATCCGCTGGGCACTGAAAACTCGATCGCCAAGAGCATCCGATCCGAGCGCCGCCAACTGGCGCCCATCCGCGCCATGGCGGACTTGATCGTGAATACGTCGAAGTTCACCGTGCACGAGCTACGCGATTTTATCAAGGAGAGCTTTCGCGGCGAGCGCGATGAGTCGAAGATGATGGTGTATGTCACCAGCTTCGGCTACCGCCACGGTGTGCCCGCCGATAGCGACTTAGTCTTCGACGTGCGCTTCCTGCCGAATCCGAACTATATCCCCGAGTTCAAGAAACTCACCGGACGTCATCCCAAGGTGGCTAAGTACATCCGCTCGTTCCCGCAGACCGTCGAGTTCATCGATCGGATCTCCGACTTACTCATCTACTTGATGCCGCATTACATCCGCGAAGGCAAGAGTTATCTGACGATTGCGTTTGGCTGCACCGGCGGCCATCATCGTTCGGTGATGATCGCGGATGCCATCCGCAAGCGCCTGGCGCAAGCCGGCTTTCGCGTAAAGACCACCCATCGGGACGTCGCCAAAGCCGTGTAAAGTGGGGCAGGCACTCTGCCCAATGCCACTTAGTTTTCTCCCGATAGAGGCCGGTCATCGCCGGCAATCCGCTGAAAACGGAACCGGTTACGGATGTTTCGGTTGAAGTAACTGCCTTTAGAGTCGGCCGCCAATAGTTGCTGGAGGCAATCCAAGGGGACGTCGAAGTAACGGTAGCGGGTACCGTCACGGAATTCCACCTCTAGCCAGGATTGATCTCGGCGGTATACCACTCCCGCCAGGGAGTCGGACTGAAGGGCGCAACGCAGCATGGAACCGGAATCTACTCCTACCGTAGCGTAAAACATTTCATTTGGTATATGTTTTAGCTATGACCTCCCCTGATCTCGGCTCCGTCCTGGAGTTGTATCAACGCGCGCTGACAGCAGGCGTGCTGGAGTATATGCAAATTCAGGCGGGCTTGCGCATCCGGCGCGGCATATATGCGGTGCCCGTGGTGCTGTGGCTCATGATATTGCAGCGGCTGCACCGGGTGGGCACGCTGGCGGCCGCGGTGCAACTGTTGGTCCAGGGAGCCGCCGAGCCGCTGTTGCAGACCTGCCAACGCGTGCGCGAGCAACGCATCTCTTGCCACACGGGTGGCTATTGCCAGGCACGTCAGAAGTTGCCCACGCTATTATGCAGACAAGTGATGCAGGAAATCATTGTGCGCCTCCGCCAGCTATTGGGACTGGACGAACCCGGGGTGCGGCGGGTGTATCTGCTGGACGGCACCGCGCTGGATCTGGAACATAGCCGAGAGCTGGTGGGCAGCTATCCGCCGGCGCAGAATCAGCATGGTGTCAGCCACTGGCCGGTGGTGCGGATGGTGGTGTTGCACGAGATGCACACGGCTCTGGCGGAGGCCCCCCAATGGGGTCCCATGTATGGCGCCCAAGCGGTTAGCGAACAAGAGTTGGCAAGCCGTGCGCTGGATGGGTTGCCGGCCGGCGCGGTGATCCTGGGAGACCGCAATTTCGGGGTTCTCTGGGTAGCTTGGGAAGCGCAGCAGCGGGGCTTAGGAGTGGTGCTGCGGCTCACCCAGGCGCGCGCCCAGAAGCTGATGGGGGAGCCGATCGCGCGCGAAGGAGCGTATGCGGTGAACTGGCAGGCCAGCCGTTTCGATGGGGGGAAACACCATCGTGTGCCGCCACAGGCCAAGGTCGAGGGTCGCTTGATCGCAGTGCGCGTGGGGCGCGGCAAGTCCAAACAATGGCTATACCTGTTCACTACGCTGACGGATCCGCAGAAGGAAATCGCTACCCTCTACGGCGGGCGCTGGAAGATTGAGACGGACCTGCGCGCCCTGAAACGAACCGTGCGCCTGCATCATGTGGCCGTGAAGAGTCCGGATATGCTGGACAAGGAGTTATACATGGCGGTCTGCGCTTACAACCTGGTGCGCGCCATCATGTGTCTGGCCGCCCGCCAAAACCGGCTGGACCCGCGGCAACTCAGCTTTTCACAGGTCCTCAACGTAGTGGATTGCGCTTGGCACAAACTGGCGGCGGCCACCACCCCAGCACAATTCCAGCGGGAGTTTCAACGTGTTCTCGAATTGGCGGCGCAATGCACCTTGCCCAAACGAAAACGGCCTCGTTCCTACCCGCGCGAACTCTGGCGCCGGCAGCCTGGGTTCCCCTTCAGGAAGGAGAAAACTAAGTGACATTGGGCACTCTGCCTGCGGCGGGCTCCCAGCCCGCCTGCCGGAGTGGCTGCCCCACAACCGGACGTCGATCAAATGCCCGCGTACCATGCGTAGCCACCTTCCGGCGACGCCGAGCCCAAGCCTTTGCCGAACCGCTTCATATCATCGGTTACCGTCAGGCGGGTAACATACTTCACATTCTTGTAGCCAAGCTGGCGGGGAACACGCAGCCGCAGCGGGCCGCGGTTGCCCACGGGAAGCTCGCCGCCATTCATCCCGTAAGTGAGCAGCGTCTGAGGATGCAAAGCATCGGCCATGTCCACGCGATCCCACCAGTCACTCTGTATCGAGTAATAGACCACGTATCTGGCTTGCGGGAGAATCCCGGCAACGCCTAACACATGAGACGAGGGGACCCCAGGGCGGGATTGCCCGCCCTCCAATTAGCCAGCCAGCGTCTTCAACGGAGCGGATGTGCGCAACGCGCCCAGCCAGTCCACATCCACCTTCGCCTTCACCGTCCGCCGATCGAGACCTAACCGCCGCGCGGTCTCTTCATAGCTGCCTGTGCGGCTGTAAACCAGCGTCACATACCGTGTAAGCAGTTCGTCCGCCGACAAGCGACCGGCGCGTACATCGTGTGCGAACTGGTCCACCAGATTGCGCGCCCGCGGCCGCGACGGCCGGTAATTCCGCCGGATCAGCACGTTCTTTACGCACTGTTCGAGTTCGCGATAGTTGCCCGGCCAGGAGTAATCCGCCGGCAAGTTACCGGCCACCCACTCGAGCACTTCGGCCGCCAGCGATTCGGCCTCTTCGCCCGCCACCCGCCGCGCCATATAGAACACCAACTCGCGCAACACCGCCGGCGAATCCGCCAGTTGCTCGGCCAGCGCCGGAGTCACTACCTGGTCCGAACACAGCCGGTAATACAGATCCTCGCGGAAGCGCCCTTTGGCGATCAGCGCAGCCAACTCGCGATTGGTGGCCGTGATCAGCTTGCCGCGAAACTGCCGCGCGGCCGTGTCTCCCACCGGGTGAAACGTGCGCGTCTCGATCACCCGCAGCAGCTTCACCTGGATCGCCAAATCCAGATCGCCGAGTTCATCGAGGAACACGGAACCCAACTCGGGGCAGATCTCCAACCATCCCTTGCGGTCGGCGATGGCGCCCGTAAACGATCCCCGCCGGTGGCCGAACAGTTCCGACTCCACCAGCGTGGGAGACAGCGCCGAAATATTGATGGGAAAGAATCCGCAATCTTCGGCGAACGTGAGACGCCGGTCGTCGAACGGAATGTAGCGAGCCTCGGCGATGGCCCGCGCCACCAGTTCCTTGCCGGTGCCGGACGGTCCGGTGATGAGGGTTGCAAACTCGCCCATGCGCGTGTAGAGGGTGCGCCGGTAGCGCCGGATATCGTGCGTGAAGATGGATTGCCACACCGCCGCGCGCAGCCTGGCGGCGGGCATGGAACTGCCGATGATGTCGCGAAACAACTGCTCGAACGCGCGTTGGATCTGGCGGAAACAGGCGAACGTATGGCGCGGCTCATGGCCCGTGGGAAAGCGCACGCGCTCGATAGCGAAGAAGCTCTGCCAGTCAGCCAGAAAGCCGTTATAGAATCGCCAGCGCGCTGGATCCGCTTGCTCCGCGGCCGGCCCGAAGGATGCCGCGAAGAAATAGCGGTAATAGCGCTGATAGAGCAGGTGCAGCATGGCGTCTTCATAGAGCACCAGATCGGCGGGACTGGCTTCCGCGCCTGCGCGCAGCCGCTCTTGTAGCTGCGGGGCCAGCGTTTCCAGACGTTCCACGATGCGCCACACATTGGCGCGCGGCTGTTCCGGATCGCGCACGTGCTGGCTCCAGACCGCTTCGCCCGCCACGAAGGCATCGCCCAAAGCGGCGCGTTCGGCGTCCACCCACTCGGGTAGAAACGGGTTGGCGTAAGCCAGCTTGGCGACGGCTTCGAGGAACGCGCGCTCGGGCAGCGAAAGGAAGGGCATCGGTACAGTATAAAATGGTCTGATGCTCAGGTCCCCCATCGCCGCCGCGGCGCTTTTATTTGCCCCGGCCTTCGCCGCGGATTCGCATCTCGGCAACATCCTCCAGCTCACGCATGGAGGCCAGAACGCCGAAGCGTATTGGGCGCCCGATGGCAAACGCCTGATCTTTCAATCCACGCGCCCGCCGAACCAGTGCGACCAGATGTACATCATGAATGCCGATGGCTCCGACCAGCATATGGTCTCGACCGGCAAGGGGCGCACCACCTGCGGCTATTTCCTGGCCGATAACAAACACATCATCTATGCATCCACGCATGGCGCCGCCGACGCCTGCCCCACGCCGCCCGATCGCAGCCACGGATATGTGTGGGGCGTTTTCGCGGGGTACGATATTTACCTCGCGAACGACAAGGGAAAGATCCTGAAGCAACTCACCACTACGCCGGGTTACGACGCCGAGGGCACCATCAACTGGAAGACCGGCAACATGGTTTACACTTCGCTGGCCTCCGGCGATCTGGACCTGTGGACCATGCGGACCGATGGCTCGCACAAGAAACAGATCACCCATAAAGAAGGCTACGATGGCGGGGCGGTGTTCTCGCGCGATGGCAGCAAGCTGGTGTGGCGTGCGAATTATCCGAAAACGCCGGAAGATATGACGCGCTACAAGGCGCTACTGGCCGACAACTTGACCGCGCCCATGAAGATGGAGATCGTGATCGCCGACGCCGACGGCAGCCACGCGCAAACCCTTACGGATTTCGGCTGCGCCAGCTTCGCACCGACCTTCACGCCGGATGGCAAGAAGATCCTGTTCGCTTCGAACAAGCATGCCTGCGATACGCGCCGCTTCGAGCTATACATGATGAACCTGGATGGCAGCGGACTCGAGCAAGTGACCGATTTTGGCGGCTTCACCTCGTTCCCGGAATTCTCGCCGGATGGGAAGAAGCTGGTGTTCTGCTCGGATCGAGGTGCGAAGGAGAAGTACGAGTTCAACATCTTCACCGCCGATTGGAAGTAGTGGGGCAGGCTCGTAGCCTGCGCGGGGCTCGTAGCCCCGCTCTTCCGGCGAGCGTAACCGGCGAGCGCAGTTCGCCCGGACAGGCCAGGAGGCCTGTCCTACTCGTGCCGCAAAGCCACCACCGGATCCACCTGAATCGCCCGCCGCGCCGGAATGTACGACGCCAGCAGAGAAGACACGATCAGCACTCCGGTCACGATCCCAAACGTCAGCGGGTCCGACGCGCCCACGCCGAACAACAAACCCGTCATCAACCGCGTCAAAGCCAACGCCCCCGCGACTCCCACCGCAATCCCCAGCGCCGTCAACCGCGCGCCGCCGGCCACCACCAGCCGCAGCACGCTGCCCCGCTGTGCGCCCAGCGCCATGCGCAGTCCGATTTCGCGGGTGCGCTGCGCAATCGAATACGAGAGCACGCTGTAAGCGCCCAACGCCGATAGAATCAGTGCCAGGCCGGCGAACGATACCATCAGCGCCATCACCATGCGCTGCTGCGCGATGGGCTCGCGCGCCACGTGCTCCAGCGGTTCGATGTCCGCCACCGGTACGCCCGCGTCCACCCGATGGACTTCGCGCACTACGGCGCGCGCCAGGCTCTCCGGCGTGGCCCGCGCGGACGTGCGTATCAGCAGGTGCTCGGGGCCCAGCAGCCCGGGCAGCCACGGGTACTGCGTGTAAGGAACGTACATCTCGGCGTGGAAGCCTTCATCCTGCCCTTGGCTATGGACGTTTCCGGCCACGCCTACCACCGTGAGCCACGCCGCGCCATCGTCGGGCGCACCGGGCCGCAGCCGTTTCCCCAGCGGATCTTGGCCCGGCCAATGCAAGCGGGCCAGTTCCTCGTTCACGATCACCACCCCGGCGCCCGTCTGCGTGTCGTGGCTGTTGAAGCTGCGCCCTCGCCGCAAGGGAATATCGAGCGTGCGGAAATAATCCGGGCTGACCACGACATAATTGGCGTCCGGCACATGCCCCGCCGGCGGATTCGGTTCGTCCGCGGTGGTGAAGAACTGCCCCGCCCAATCGCCGATCGGCAGGCCGCGCGAGACGCCGGCCGATTCCACGCCTGGCAAGGCCTTCACGGCCGCCGTGACGCGGTCCCAAAATTCAGCTTGCGCCTGCGGGCGCTTGTATCGCTCGCCCGAGAGAGGCACGCGCATGGTCAGGACGCGTTCCGGATTGACGCCCAGATGCACGGCGCCGAGTTGCGCGAGAGTTCGGACCATGAGTCCCGCGCCCGCCAACAGGACCACCGCCAGCGCCGTTTCTATTATGACCAGCGCGCTGCGAAAACGGCTGCGTGAGCTCTGGCCGCGGCCCGACTCCTTCAGTGTCTCGGCTAGCTTGGGCCGCGCGCTCTCGACCGCGGGGGCTAAGCCAAACAAGAACGTCGCCGCCAATATGCTAAGCAGGGCGAATGCGAGAACGCGCGAGTCGAGCGCGCCGCCGCTCAACCCTGGAGCGGCATTCAGCAGGTAGGGCGGGGCCAGCGCGGCCAGCCCGTGGCATCCCCACACGGCCAGCAGCACTCCCAAGCCTCCGCCCGCCAGCGCGATCAGCAAGCTTTCCGTCAGCAGTTGCCGGACCATGCGTCCCTGACCGCCTCCGAGCGCACAGCGCACCGCAAACTCGGCCGCGCGGCTGGCCCCGCGCGCGAGCAGCAGGTTGGCCATATTGGCGCAGGCAATCAACAGAACAAAAATCACTGCACCCAGCAGCACCAACAGCGCCGGACGTGTTTCGCCCGAAACCACGTCGCGAATTGTCAACATCTCCGCGCGCCATCCTTTTAGACCGGGGTCCGCCTGCTCGATGCGCAGCGAGACTTGGACGGTACGCGCTTCCGCCTGCCGCGGACCGATTCCAGGCTTCAGGCGGCCAATTCCGAAGTAGTCGTTCCAGGTGTGCTCGGACGAGAGCGCGATCCCGGCGATCCAGAGCGCCGGCGCCGTCCCGTAGGGGGTGCCGTACAGGTGCGAAAAATTAGCGGGCATCACTCCCACGATCGTGTAACTCGCGTGGTTGATTTCCACCGCGCGGCCGATCGCATCGGGCTGCGCGCCGAATCGCCTGCGCCATAGCGCGTGACTCAGAATGGCTACCCGCGGCGAATCTTCGCGGTCCTCGGCGGGAAGAAATGCGCGGCCCAAAAGCGGCGCGGCGCCCAGCAGCGGAAACAAGTTACTGGAAGCGATCTCACAGGGGTCCTGCTCGGCTTCCCCCGCACCGGTCAGCACGCAGGTGCTCTGCGTGTAGGCCGCCAGATCTTCAAACGCGCCGCTGTCTCGGCGCCACGCCAATATTTCCGTTGGCGAAATCGGATTTCGCACCCAGCCGCGCGGCGGGTTTTTCTTCTCCACAAAAACCAGGCGGTTGGCATCCTTGAACGGCAGTGGTTTCAGCATCACCGCGTACACCGCCGAAAAGATGGCAGTGGTTGCGCCGATGCCCAGCGCCAAGGTGAGCACGGCCACCGCCGTAAATCCAGGGGTCTTCCGCAGCATGCGCAGGCCGAAACGCACATCCTGGCTTAGCCCGCTCCACCAGCGCCAGCGGCCGGCTTCGTAAAATCGCTCGTTCGCCTGCGTAAGATTGCCAAAGGCACGGCGTGCGGCGGCTAGCGCCTCGTCCGCACGCATGCCCGATTCCCGTAAGCGCTCGGCCTCAAGCTGGATATGGGCTTCAGTTTCCGCGCTGAAGTCGCTTTCGTTGCGTTTGCGCCGGAACATACATTTAGCCTTCCTGGACTTCGCGTCCCAGAATCCGCCCGATGGCCGTGGCCAGCCGTTCCCATTTGGCGGTCTCTTTCACTAATTGTTTGCGCCCGGCGGCGGTGAGCGCATAGAAGCGCGCGCGGCGGTTATTGGCGGATGTTCCCCATTTCGCCGCGATCCAACGCCGTTCTTCGAGGCGCTGCAGCGCGGGATAGAGCGCGCCATGTTCCACCAGCAGTTCTTCTTCCGACGTCTGCTGGATGGCGCGCGCGATGCCTTGCCCATGCTGCGGTCCGAAGATCAGCGTGCGCAGGATCAGCAGATCCAGCGTGCCTTGCAGGAGTTCCAGGCGTCCGGCGGGTGTTCGGGTAGACATCTGACATGAGTATAAGCGGGTTTGGGTAAAATGTCAACCCAAAGCCAGGCACGCCAGGCACGCGGGGCTAGGGGTTAGGGATTAGGGTGTAGTCGAATTCGAACACAAGACTCTAGCCCCGAGCCCCTAGTCCCGTTTCAGATAACTTTGGAGCACTTGTTTTTTATCAAACGCGAATGTTATGCCGATAAGGAGGACGAAAGGAGTAGTGTGTGACTTTCTGGCCCAAAGGTTTAGCACTGGCTGCCGCCGTAGCCGGCATGGCTGCCGCCGCCGATCGCGAGATGATCAACCTGGTCATGCCCGATGCAAGCATGGTCATGGAGATTAATGTCTCAAGGATCCTGGATTCACCCATCGGAGCGACGATTAAAGACTCGATTCAGCAGGGAATCTCGACGCAATTGCAGGGGCAAATGGCGAAGTCCCACCCCGAGCTTCAGGAGCGCTTCGCCGCTTTCAGCCAGATCGATTGGAGCCATGACATACAAGACATCCTTATCGCCGGTGGAACCAACAAGTCGGCGCCGGCGCTGATCATCGTGCGGACTGCGCTCGATCCCGCCGCTATCCAGGCGCTTAAGGGCTTTACCGGCAATAAGGTCGAATATGAGGGCGTGCCCATGCTGGTTTCGGACAAACCGGACAATGGAGCGATCGCGTTTCTGGGCAATTCCATCGTGGTCGCCGGACAAACGGCCACGGTGCAGGCCGCCATCCATCGCCGTAATCAGCCAGCCAAGTTGCCGCCGGCGCTGGCGGCGCAGGTGGCCAAATACAGTCAGGACGATATATGGCTGGCGGCTACCGGTTCCTTTCCGGTACCCACGCTCCCTGGTGCCGCCGCGTCCCAGCCAGGCGCGCAAGCGATCACGCAGTTTTTCGCGAAAATCGTGTCCGTCAATGGCGGGTTGCGCTTCAGCCCGGACTTCGAGCTTTCCGCCGATGTCGAAGGCCGCACCGAGAAGGCCGCCGGCGAATTGGCGGAGGGGCTGCGATTCCTGACCACCGCCGCCCAGTCGCAGGTACGCGGCGCCGGCCAGGGTAAGTCCGGCCTGGAGGGTTTCAGCTCCCGGGTCGGCGGCAGGCATATTCTGCTTTCGCTCCACGTGCCGGAAGAGCAGCTTCGCGCCGGAATCGCGCAAATGCGCGCGGCCCAGACGGTCCGGCCAATGGCTCGCCCGGGCCGGAGGGTAGCGGCCGCCGCGTCCCAGGAGCCGATTGTCGCGCCTTCCAGCGGACTGCCGCCGCCGCCGGCCGGCACCATCCGCGTTACTTCTTCGGAAGGGTCGGTCCTGATTCCCACTGGAAACGACCACTAAGAGCTTTGTGGGGCAGGCACTTTGCCAGGCACTTTGCCTGCGGCGGGCCGGGCGCTTAGGGAAACCGCTTCCTAACGGTCGCGGCTCGGATACACCCGTGCGAAAAAGGTGTTATCGAGCCACCCGCGGGGCCTTCCGCAGGCCGCCTTCTTGGCTGTGTGGCGCGCTACAATAAACTACATCACCTTTCAAGGAGATCCCATTGGCAGAAGATAAAACGTACAGAGCCGAATACCTGGGCAGCGGCACATTCAATATCACTAAACCCAAGCGCACCAAAGCCAAACGCCGCCAAACCAATCTGAAAAACCCGCAACGCGGCGCGCGCAAGTAGTTCGTGCCGGTACAAACCGCCAAAATAGGTGGCCCTTGCGCCCTGGCTTTTGTGCGAGAATGGGAGAACGTCACAACAAGGCATTCCGCGCCAGTTTAGCTACATGGAGGCAATGTGAGCTACGATCCCGAAACGCCGTTTGACAGCATCGAGGGTTCTCAAGAATACGTCGCGCTCCTGGCGGAAGCCATTGACGAGGCTCGTCAGGACGTGGATGCCGACATCGCCATCGCCGTCGCGGATGGGGCCGACCGCCGTCGCGAGGCGCTGCAACTGGTCAGCTATAACCTGGCCAAGCTGACCCTGCACATCACCACCAGCCGGCGGATTTTAAACGACCTGCGCACCTTGCGCCGCCTGCTGCTGGCGGAGCGGCAGGGCGCGGAACTCAAAGAAGCCGCCGAGCCCGTCAAGCGCGTGGCCGGCGCGGGAGCCTGAACCGATCGGCAATCTCTTCGAGCGTCGCGTGACTCGGCGAGCGGCTTTCCGGGCCGCTCTGGCTGCGGGAGTCGCACTGGGCTCCGGCCGCTCCCGAAATCGCGGCCTGCGGATCGGCGTTACTGACTGGAATCTGGATCTTACCGGCAAGGTCGAAGCCGTGGCGCTGGCCGCCAGCCTAGGCTTCGACGGCGTGCAGGTCAGCTTGGGCCGCAAGCCCGTGTCGAACAAGCTCCCGCTGGACGACGCCGCCATCCAGGCGCGCTATCTGGCTGCGGCGCGGGAGCACCGCATTGCACTCGACGGCACTTGTCTGGACATTCTGCACATCGACCATTTGAAAGATAACCCGCGCGCCCAGAAGTGGGTGGCCGACAGCATACCCATCACGGCCAATTTAAACGCCGGAGTGGTGCTGCTCCCGTTCTTCGGCAAAGCTTCGCTCACCACCCACGCGGAAATGGATTATGTCGGCGGCCTGTTGAAGGAAATCGCTCCCGCCGCCGAGAAGGTCGGCGTCACACTGGGCCTGGAAGATACCATTTCGGCCGAGGATAACGTACGAATCATGGAACGCGCCGCTTCGCCTGCGGTCAAGGTCTACTATGACGTGGGAAACTCCACCGAAGGCGGCTTCGACGTGATGAAGGAAATCCGCTGGCTGGGCGCGGCGCGCATCTGCCAGATGCATCTGAAGGATAATCCGCATTATTTGGGCGAGGGGCGCATCGACTTTCCCGCCGTAATGCGGGCGATCGTGGACATCGGCTTCGAGGGCTTTGCGAATCTCGAAACCGATTGCCCCTCTAAATCGGTCCCGAACGACATGGCCCGCAATCTGAAGTTCATCCGCGCCCTGCTGCCGGCCTAGGTTGCCATCGGAAAGCGCTCTCCTGTGTACTATAGGACTTACGTGCCTTGCCACTTGCCTCTTTTGGAGCTAAGCTCCAAATGGGTGGTGCCAGATGAAGCCTCTATTACAGTTCGGCCTTTGCTGCCTGCTGGCGCAGGGCGTTTTTGCCGCAAATGAAGGCGGCGGAGCGGTGCACGGCGGCGGTGGCGGCCATGGCGGCGTTGTTTCGGGCGGCCGTAATGGCGGGCGCGGTGGCCGTGGGGAGTTTCGAAACTCCAGGTTCGGCCGTTATAACGGATACGGATACGGAAACGGATACGGATACGGCTTGGGCTACTACGGGGATTACCTTGACCCATTCACCGATTCAGGGTATCCCGACTACGGTTATAATGCTGCGCCGCCACCGCCGGCCGGTCCGAGCGTGGTCATGGTTTATCCTCCTTCGCAGCCGATCGTCCAGGAAATCGCCCATCCAGTGATCCATGAATACGGGCCCTCGGATTTTGGAGCAGCGCCCGCTGCCAACGCGCCGCCTCCCCCAAACGACCAGCCGATTCTATATCTGATCGCCTTCAAGGACGGCACTATCCGGGCGGCCATGACTTATTGGACGGAAGATGGCACGATCCATTACCTGGACACCAACCATAAAGATAGGCAAGCGCCGCTCGCGTCGGTGAACCTCGATCTGAGCGTACAACTCAATCACGAACGCAACATCCCATTTAGTATCCAGTAGGACAGGCCTCCTGGCCTGTCCAAGACCAGCGAAGTTCGCCGATGTGGCAAGCAAAGCTCGCCGAAGAGCGGGCCTGCGAGGCCTGCGCAGGCAGAGTGCCTGGCAGAGTGCCTGCCCCACAAGCGGCGGCACAATGTAGAAACTCGAGCGTGCTTTCAGTCTGCCTCACGGGAGGTTTCCGGCGATAATGAAGGGTTATGAGACCTGTATCCGTAATCGGCATCGGCAAAACGCCATTCGGCGCATTCCCCGATCGCGATCTTCGTTCACTGGCGGTCGAAGCGGGCTTCAAGTGCCTGCGCAACGGGCATGCCGAGCCATCGCAAGTAGATGCGTTTTTCCTGGGCAATTTCGCCGGTCCCTCTTTCGTCGGTCAGAATCACCTGGCGCCCTACATCTCTACCGAACTCGCGATTTACGATGTACCTGCCACGCGCATCGAGGCCGCCTGCGCCTCCAGCGGTTCGGCATTCTATCACGCGTTTAACGGGGTCGCGAGCGGCGTCTACGATATCGTGCTGGTGGTAGGCGTGGAGAAGATGACCTCCCAGCCGACGCCGAGAGTGACTTCGATCCTGGCGGGCGCGGGCGATTGCGCGGGCGAAGTGAAAGCCGGCTCCACCTTCGCTTCACTGTTCGCCATGATCGCGCGGCGCCATATGTACGATTTCGGAACCACGCGCGAACACCTGGCTGCCGTAGCCGTGAAAAACCATGCCAACGGCGCCCTGAACCCCGACGCGCAGATGCGCAAAGTCATCACTATGCAACAAGCCATGGCCGGCAAGCCTATCGCCGATCCGCTGAATCTCTATGATTGCTCGCTCATCAGCGATGGCGCGGCCGCGGTCTTGCTGGCCCCCACCGAGCGCGCGGCGGAATTCACCGGCAAGCCGGTGCGGGTGCTGGGCATCGCCCAAGCTTCGGATTATGTGGCGCTCGACGAGAAGGGGGACATCACCACGTTTCGATCGGTGCGCCACGCTTCCGAAAAAGCGTACCGCATGGCCGGCGTAACTCCCGCCGATATCCAGCTTGCCGAACTGCACGACTGCTTCACCATCGCGGAAATTATCGCGCTCGAAGACCTGGGATTCGCGCCGCGCGGCGAAGGCGGCCCATTCACGCTCGAAGGCCACACGGCGCGCACCGGCGATAAGCCCGTCAATACCAGCGGCGGTCTGAAATCCAAAGGCCATCCCGTAGGCGCAACCGGCGCCGCGCAGATCTGCGACCTGGTGCTGCAAATGCGCTGCGAAGCCGGCGAACGGCAGGTGCCGCGGAACTCGCTAGGGCTGGCGCAGAACCTGGGCGGATCGGGCGCCACCTGCGTAGTAACGATTCTGGGGACTATATGAGCATGCCAACCGGAACGGTATATACAGAGACGGTGATCTATGCCGCGGCCGAAGAGTTCGCCGCCGAGGTGCCCTTTCAAACTGCCATCGTGGAGATGGATAATGGCGGGCGCATGACGGGGCGCATCCTGGGTGAGCGCGTGCAGATTTCGGATCGCGTGGGCCAAGTGGACTCGCGCGAAGGCGTGCCGTATTTCGAGAAGATTCCGTGAAACTGGCGGAGCGGATGGATCGCGTCGCGGTCGAATCCGCGTTCGAGGTTTTGGTGCGGGCGCGCGCGCTCGAAGCCGAGGGGCGCAGCGTGATTCATCTCGAAATCGGCGAGCCGGATTTTTCCACGCCCGCGCACATCGTGGAGGCCGCCAAGCGCGCGCTCGATGAAGGTTCGACGCGCTACGGTCCGCCGCAAGGTCTGCCCGAGTTGCGCGAAGCCGTCGCGGAAGATGTGTCGCGCCGCCGCGGCATCCGCGTGGGACCGGAACATGTGTCTATCGTCCCGGGCGGCAAGCCCATCATCTTTTTCCCCCTGCTGGCGCTGCTCGAGCCGGGCGATGAAGTGATCTATCCGAACCCCGGATTTCCAATTTACGAATCGATGATCCGTACTCTGGGCGCCATCCCGGTCCCGATTCCGCTGGTCGCAAGCCGCGGGTTTTCGTTTGACTTGAACTTACTGCGCGATAAGTTGAGCAGCCGCACCAAGCTGCTGATCTTGAATTCGCCGCACAATCCGACTGGCGGAGTCATTCCGGCGGAAGATATGCGCGCGATTGCCGACATGGTGCGGGATCGCGATCTGATGGTGCTGTCCGATGAAATCTATTCGCGCCTTTATTACGACGACGCGCCCGTTTCCATCGCGCAATATCCGGGGATGCTTCAGAAGACCATCATCCTGGATGGTTTTTCGAAGACCTATGCCATGACTGGATGGCGCCTGGGATACGGTGCGATGCCCACGTGGCTGGTCGACGCAGTGACTAAGCTGATGGTGAACTCGTGCTCGTGTGTGCCGGGTTTCACGCAGCGCGCGGGCATCGCGGCGTTGCAGGGTCCGCAAGAGCCGGTGGATAGGATGGTGGCCGAATTTCGCCGCCGCCGCGATGCCATTTGCCAAGGCTTGAATCGCATTCCAGGTTTCCGCTGCACGCTTCCCGGCGGCGCGTTCTATGCGTACGCAAACGTGCAGGGAACCGGAGTTCCGTCGAAGGAATTATCGGATCGTCTGCTGGAAGAGGCGGGCGTCGCCACGCTCGATGGCGGGTCGTTTGGCCGCTTCGGAGAAGGATATATCCGGTTCAGTTATGCCAATTCGCTCGAGAATTTAATGGAGGCGGTAGCGCGGATTGAGGCTGTTGTAACATAGGAATACAGATGACCACCGATGAACGTCTGGACAGGCTGACGGAACGGCACGAAGCTTTGACGGAAACCGTCGAACTACTGGGCGAACAGGTTCGCGAACTCGGCGAAAAAGTGGAAAAAACGGCCGAGAACATCGACCGCCTATCCGAAAAGCAGGACCGCGACATTACGGCTCTCCGCATCACCCTGCGCCGCGCCATTCGGGTGGGCGTCGCCGAAGCCCGCAACGAACGACGGCGCCGTCAGACGCTCGACGAATACATCACGAGGCTGGCTGCCTCGCAACTGATCACCGAAGAGAAAATGCAGGCTCTCGAAGACAAGCTCACTCGGTTCATCGACGCCTCCCGGCGCGGCGGCAACGGCCAACCGGCGGCCTGACAAATTCGCTCTTGACTGAGTCCACGACTCCGCCACACCGGTGACTCGCCAGATCGTGGATCACCTGCGCACCCTGCGGGTAGAAGGCGCGGTGGCGCCCAGCGATGCTTTGCCATCCGTGCGCCGCCTGGCCATCGATCTGGGCGTCCACTTCAACACGATCGCGGATGCCTATCGCGCGCTGGCCGAAGATTGGTCGTCACTCTTGCCGTAACCGTCGGTTTCGCTTGGCCCGTCGTGCGAATTTGCCAGGAGCCCGGCAGCGGCAGGCGACGGCGCTCCCGACGAATGCTGGAAGCTGGGCCAGATCTATTACAACCCCAACGATCCGGCGCTGGTGGTCGAAAAACGGTACGGCGTGGGTTACACCATCAACTTCGGCAACCGCGCGTCGTGGCTGGTGATGGGGTTGATCCTGTCGGTTGCGTTCGCCCCGCTGCTGCTCGCATAAGCGCCAGTTACTTCCCCAGATCGTAGGCGGCGATGGTCTTGCGGTCCCGCAGATATAGGTAAGTGCCCACCAACGTAGGCGGCGTCCAGGCGATGCTCTGCATCACCGAAGCCCTCGATAGCACCTCGAACTTCTGCGGCGTGGCGCGGCACAGCGCCAGCGTTCCATCCTGATCGGCGAGGATCAGCTTGCCATCCGCCCATAGCAGTTGCGCCTTCGCAAACCCATCGCGCTCCTGCCACATCACGCGGCCGGTCTTCAGCTCCACGCCGGTCATCAATATAGGACCGTTATAACCGCGCGAGAAATAGATATATCCATCGCGTTGGATGGCGGTCCCGATATGCAGTTCGAAGTGCGGGTTGTACCACAACTCGTCCACGCGCGTCTTGCCGCCGGATTGGCTCAGGTGCAGCGCCCGCGCGCCCTCTCCGTAAGCCGACGCCACAAACAAAATATTGCCGGGCGCCCATACGGGTGTGCTGATCGCCAGCCCATAGTTGGTGACATGCTCGTGAGTCCAGAACAGCGTGCCGTTGTCGGGGTTGAATCCGAACACCGTCTTCGCGGCCAGCACCATCGCCTGCGTCTGTCCATCTACGTTGATGAGCAGCGGCGATGAATACGAATTCGTGAATTGCAGCGCTTTCCAAACCACCGCGCCGTCGCTTTGCCGGAACGCGATCACGCCATCGCCGTTACCGCCGGCCTGGTAGATCGGCATATCTTTGTAAGGCAACGCATGACAGGCGTAGCCAAACTCGAGCTGCGATGCGTGAAACTCCTTATACAGATCGTGAAACCATTTCGGCTTGCCCGTTTTCTTGTCGAGCGAATAGATCTTGCCGGTTCCGCTGGCAGTGACTACGCGGTCGCCAATCACCTGCGGCATGGCGTAAGGACCAGGTCCCACGGCTTCGGAATAGGAGTTTGTGAACGGGTTGTCGTAGTTGAATTCCCAAATGGTTTTGCCCGTGACTGAATCAAGCGCCGTGATCACGTCGTGGGAATCCCGGCGGAATCCGGTGTAGAGTACGCCGCCTTCTTCGGCGATCGGGGAGTAACCGTCGCCCAGCGGCCGGCTCCAGATGCGCTTGGGACCGCCGGCAGGCCAGGAGTCCGCCAGTCCCGAGGTGTTGACGATAAAGTCGCGATTTTTGCCGCCCCATACCGGCCAGTCCTCCACCACGGCCGGCGGTTTCGCAGTGGCCGTCTTCTTTGCCGCCGCGCGATGGGATGGCGTCTGGGCCCCAACCGCTAGAGCCGCTAAAACCGTAGCCGAGGCAATGCTCGAATACCGCATGTTTCGATTGGACGCATCGTTTCGCATTTTGTTCCGGCCGCTTGCCGCGCGCGAAAACAACTCTGCCAAAAGGGTGCTTAACCGTTTTGGGGATTTCCGTCTGAAGAAACCGCTCCCTGACGGTCGCGGCTCAGTTGGGCCTCCGGCGGGGCCTGATGGAACGGATTTGAGACCGCCCACAAAGGGGGCGGTCTCAGAGTAGTAAACCCCGCGAGATCACTACATCCGTTACAGAGCCGCGACCGTCAGGGAGCGGTTTCCCCAAAACGGTTAAACGGCTCTGCCAAAAAAGGAGTACATCATCCCGCTAAACCTGTGGCATAATGGCAACTTCGACACCACACAGGTAAGGCCTAGATGAGCGAGAACATCGGGATCAGCCGCAGAGCCGTCATGCTCGGTTCGGCGTTATTGCCCGCGCTGGGCATGGCTTCCGCACAGTCCGCCAAGACCGTCGTAATATCCAGCGCCAACGGCGAACGCGCCTGTGCCCGCGCCATGGAAGTTCTGAAAGCGGGCGGCGACACGCTGGATGCGGTAGTCGCTGGCGTAAACATCAACGAAGAAGATCCCGAAGATACCTCGGTCGGCTACGGCGGCCTTCCCAATGAAGAAGGTGTGGTGGAACTCGACTCCTCGGTAATGCACGGGCCCACGCGCCGCGCCGGTTCGGTAGCATCGATACGCGGCGTGAAGACGCCTTCAAAAATCGCCAAGCTGGTGATGGAACGCACCGATCACATCATGCTGGTGGGCGGCGGCGCCGGAAAGTTCGCCCGCGAGATGGGCTATCCCGAAGAGGATTTGCTTACGGAAAAATCGCGCATCGCGTGGCTGACGTGGAAAGCATCGCTGCGCGATCCGGAAGGGCACAGCAATTGGGGTCCGGGTCTGGATGCGCCCCCGACGAAGACCATGTCCATGCTGCGGGAGATGTTTCCGCATGCGGACGACGAAACGTTGGTATGGGCCTGGGAGATGGCCGGGCATCCCACGCACGGCACCATCAATTGCCTGTCGCGCAACGCCAAAGGCGAGATGTCCGGTGTCACCACCACCAGCGGTCTGGCCTGGAAAATTGCCGGCCGGGTGGGAGATTCGCCGATCATTGGCGCGGGTTTGTATTTAGACCAGGATTTCGGCGGCGCGGGATCCACCGGCCGCGGCGAAGAGAATATCCGGATCGCCGGCGGACATACTGTCGTGGAAAATATGCGGCATGGAATGTCGCCGCGCGAGGCTTGTCTGGATGCCCTGAAGCGCGTGGCGCGGAATTTCGACAATGACATGTCTCGTTTAGAGAAGGTGGATTTGAATTTTTATGCGTTGCGCAACGACGGCGAGTATGCCGGCGCATCGCTATGGAACGGAGAAATGCGTGCCGGCAAGCTCAGACCCGCGCGTTTCGCGGTCAACGACGGCTCGGGCCCCAGTCGTTTCGAGGTGAGCGCGTATCTATTCGAACGAAAAGCGTGAGCGTTGTCTCCCGTGGTTCGATAGAATAAACAATTCGTCCGAAGAATGGCTCAGATCTTTCATCACAGTACGAATACGCTGTCGCGCATCACGATCTACGGCGCGGTGTTCGCTCTCGGCTTTCTGACGTGGTGCTTCGCCACGCTGGATAGGTCGGGATACGAAACCCGCGAAGGAGAGGTCCGCGCACAGCCCGTTCCGTTCAGCCATGTGCACCATGTGGCCGACGACGGCATCGATTGCCGCTATTGCCATACCACCGTCGAAGTGTCCAACACCGCGAATATTCCGCCTACCAAGACGTGTATGAATTGTCACTCGCAGATCTGGAATACCGCGCCCATGCTGGAGCCGGTACGCGAGAGTTTCCGAACCGGGCAACCCATCGAGTGGACGCGTGTGCACGACTTACCCGATTACGTTTATTTCAATCACAGCATTCATGTAAATAAGGGCGTAGGCTGCGAGACGTGTCACGGCAGGGTGGACAAGATGCCGCTCATGTATCAGGCGCATTCCTTGCAAATGGAATGGTGTCTCAACTGTCACCGGCATCCCCAGCGGTATGTGCGGCCGCGTTCCGAAGTTTTCACCATGGGATACGAACCTACCGAAGATCAGGAGACCCTGGGACGCCGCCTGGTGGCCGAGTATAAGATTCAAGACGTGCGCACGCTGACTAGTTGCAGTACGTGCCACCGCTGAAATCATAGAAGATGAGTGAATCTGACGATCCGTTGAATCACGACCAAGAGGCCGCTCCGGCCGAGGCCCGCAAGTTGGATCTGCCCGCCGTACGCGCGCTGCTTGAGAAATCCCATGGGCGCGAATACTGGCGCAGTCTCCAAGACTTGGCCCAAACCGACGCCTTTCAGGACTTGATGCATCGCGAATTCCCGCGCTATGCCTCGGAATGGGAAGATGGCGACAGCCGGCGCAACTTCATCAAGCTGATGGGTGCGTCGTTGGCGCTGGCGGGCCTGGCGGCTTGTACGCGGCAGCCCACAGAACTGATTGCGCCCTATGCCAAGCAACCCGAAGAACTGGTGCCCGGACGCCCGCTTTTCTTCGCCACGGCCATGCCGCTGGGCTCCGGTTCCACCGGATTACTGGTGGAGAGTCACGAAGGGCGGCCCACCAAGATAGAAGGTAATCCCGATCATCCCGAAAGCCTGGGCGCGTGTGATGTTTATTCGCAAGCGTCCGTGCTGGGACTTTACGATCCGGACCGCTCGCAGGCGCTGACACTCGAAGGCGAAATCCGCTCCTGGAGCGCGTTCTTGGGCGCGGTGCAGCTAGTGACGGGACAGCAAAAAAGCAAGCAAGGCGCCGGCATACGGATTCTCACCGAGACAGTCACTTCGCCCACACTGGCGAATCAGATCAAGGAAACCTTGACGGCTTTCCCCGGGGCTAAGTGGCACCAATGGGAACCCGCAGGAGCGCATTCCGTGCGGGCCGGCGCGCAGCTTGCGTTGGGTCAGGCCGTAAACACAACTTACGATCTGAGCGCGGCGGACGTGATCGTTTCGTTAGATTCCAATTTCCTGTCCGCGGGGCCGGGTAGCTTGCGTTACGCGCGCCAGTTCTCCGCGCGCCGGCGCGTACGCGATGGCCAGTATGAAATGAACCGGCTCTACGTGGTGGAGCCGATGCCGAGTCCTACGGGCACCAAGGCCGATCACCGCATGCCGCTGCGGGCCGCCGATGTGGAACATTTCGCCTGGAATCTGGCGGCGGCTTTGGGCGTGGATACGGGTGCGCACAAGGGCGCCGCCACGGCCGCCGACAAGTGGATCGAACCTATAAAGAACGATCTGCTGAAGCATCGCGGATCGAGCCTGATCATCGCGGGCGAGCAGCAGAGCGCGGCGGTGCACGCGCTGGCGCACGCCATGAATGCGGCGCTCGGCAACGTGGGCAAGACCGTCTTGTATACCGAGCCGGTGGAGGCGCCGCCCGTGGATCAGGTGGCGTCGCTCTACGATCTGGTGAAAGATCTGGATGCGGGCGCGGTGGATCTGCTGCTGATTCTGGGCGGCAATCCGGCGTATGACGCACCGGTGGAGTTGGGTTTTCGCGACCGTTTGAAGAAAGCCGGTCTGCGGGTCCACTTGAGCCTGCTCGAAGACGAAACCAGCGAGCTTTGTCACTGGCACTTACCCATGGCTCACTATCTGGAGACATGGAGCGATTGCCGGGCGCACGATGGCACCGTCACCATCACGCAGCCGCTGATCGCGCCGCTGTACGCGGGTAAGTCGAAGCATGAAGTGCTGACCATGCTGACGGGACAACTGGAGCGCACTTCTTATCAGATTGTGAAGGATTACTGGGCCAGCCAGCATAAAGGCGCGGATTTCGAAGCCTGGTGGCGCAAAGCGGTGCACGACGGTATCGTGCCGGACACCGCGCTGGCCGCCAAGACCGTCGCCGTCCGCGCAGGATGGCATGGCGCGTTGCCGCCGGCGGTCTCGCCGCAGGGCTTGGAAGTGGTTTTCCGCCCCGATCCAGCGGTATACGACGGCCGTTTCGCCAATAACGGATGGCTGCAGGAGTGGCCGCGACCGATCACTCAGTTGACCTGGGATAATGCCGCGATTATGAGTCCCCGGACGGCGCAGGAGAAAGGCGTCGTCACCACCGACTTAGTCGAGATCGAGTATGCCGGATATAAGATGCGTGCGCCGGTCTATATTCAGCCGGGACATGCGGACGGTTCGGTAACTGTCCACTTAGGATATGGCAGAACGCGCGCCGGCCACGTGGGCACACGCATCGGCTTCAATGCTTATGGCATGCGCACATCCAAGGCGCTCTGGAACGATTACGGACTCGAGACGCGTAAAGTAGGCAGCGATTATCTGCTGGTCTCCATTCAGGACTATCATGCGCTCGACACCACGCGGCATACGATTGAGAAGGCGGATATCGGGGAGTATCGCGCTAAGCCCGACTTGTTCCAGGAGGACGTGGAAACTCCAGCGCCCGGCCTGACGCTGTATCCGGGATTCAGTTACGACAAGTATGCCTGGGGCATGGCCATCGATCTCACCGCTTGCACGGGCTGCGGCGCGTGCGTGGTTGCCTGCCAGGCGGAGAATAACATCGCGGTGGTGGGCAAGAACGAAGTGCACCATGGCCGCCACATGCATTGGCTGCGAGTGGACAGCTACTTCCATGGAGACATCGAAGATCCCAAAATCTATAATCAGCCGGTGCCTTGCATGCAGTGTGAGAACGCGCCGTGTGAGCTGGTGTGTCCGGTGCAGGCCACCAATCACTCGAGCGAAGGCCTGAACGACATGGTGTATAACCGCTGCGTGGGAACGCGTTATTGCTCGAATAACTGCCCATACAAGGTGCGCCGGTTTAACTTCTTCCTGTACTCGGATTTCAAGACGAACAGCTTGAAGTTGCAGCGTAATCCGGATGTGAGTGTGCGCAGCCGGGGCGTGATGGAAAAGTGCACTTACTGCGTGCAGCGCATCAATCGCGCCAAGATCGATTCCGAGAAGGAAGACAGGCATGTGCGCGACGGCGAGATCCTGACGGCGTGCCAGCAGACTTGTCCCACGGAGGCGATTATTTTCGGAAATATCAACGATCCCGAGAGCCGGGTCGCCAAGATGAAAAAGGAAAAAACAAACTACGGGCTGTTGGCGGATTTAAATACCAGGCCGCGGACGACTTATCTGGCGGCGTTGCGTAACCCCAACCCGGAGATCAAGGAATGATGCGGCATTGTGGGGCAGGCACTTTGCCTGCGGCAGCCTCTCAGGCTGCCTTCCGTGAGTAAATAGCTAACCATGGCTGACGAGAAACAAATCGCGGACGAAGAGTTATCGCCGGAGCCGGTAATCGCGCCCGGCTACACGTTCGGCACGGTTACCGACCAGATCGCGTCCGTCGTTCTGACCCGCCGCCCGCCCATTTTCTGGGTAGCGTGCTTCGCCGGCGGCTTCGCCCTTCTGCTGCTCTTCTTATGGTCGGTGGTGTTACTGTTTGCCAAGGGCGTGGGCATCTGGGGCATCCAGATTCCAGTAGGTTGGGGATTCGCTATTACTAACTTCGTATGGTGGATCGGAATCGGGCACGCCGGCACGCTGATTTCGGCGATTCTGCTGCTGCTCAATCAAAGCTGGCGCAATTCCATAAATCGTTTCGCGGAAGCCATGACGCTGTTCGCGGTGGCCTGCGCCGGTATGTTCCCGCTGCTGCACATGGGCCGGCCGTGGCTCTTCTATTGGATGTTCCCGTACCCCAACACCATGGGTGTCCAGCCGCAGTTCCGCAGTCCACTGGTGTGGGATGTTTTTGCGGTATCCACTTACGCCACGGTATCGCTCCTGTTTTGGTTCGTGGGTCTGATTCCCGACTTAGCCACCTTACGCGACCGCGCGCGCAATCGCCTGGCGCGCGCCACCTACGGCATTCTGGCGATGGGCTGGCGCGGTTCGGCGCGGCATTGGTCCAATCATGAAATGGCTTCTCTGCTGCTTGCCGGGCTGGCCACGCCGCTGGTGCTCTCCGTGCACACGGTCGTCAGCTTCGACTTCACTATCGCCATCGTGCCCGGCTGGCACAGCACTTTCTTTCCACCTTACTTCGTGGCCGGCGCCATTTACTCCGGTTTTGCCATGGTCTTAGTGCTGGCGATTCCGCTGCGCAAAGTCTACGGCCTGGAAGGTCTGATCACCGACAAGCACCTGGAGAACTCCGCCAAAGTCATGCTGGCCACCGGTTTGATCGTGGCCTACGCCTATATCCTGGAAACCTTCACTGCGTGGTACAGCGGCAGCGTTTATGAGAGTTCGGCCATTTGGAATCGTATGACCGGCCCTTATGCCTTCGCGTATTGGCTGCTGATCACCTGTAACATCGCGGCTCCCCAGGTTCTCTGGTTTAAGAAGGTGCGCAGCAAACCGCTCTACTTATTCATCGCGTCCATGGTCGTGTTACTGGGCATGTGGCTGGAACGCTTCGTGATTATCGTTTCCAGTCTGGCGCAGGATTACCTGATCTCTTCCTGGCGGATTTTCACCCCCACGCGTTGGGACTGGGCGACGTATGTCGGCACCATCGGGTTGTTTACGTTCCTGTTCTTCCTGTTTATCCGTCTGTTGCCGATGATTTCGATTTTTGAGGTACGCACGCTGCTGCCGCAAGCCAAAATCGAGGAGGAGAAGCCATGACCAAGCCTCCCATTCACGGCGTGATGGCGGAGTTCGATAATCCTACCTCGCTGGTGAATGCGGCCCGCGAGGCGCGCGCCCGCGGCTATCGCAAGATGGAAGCGTATTCACCGTTTCCCATCGAAGAGTTGACCGAAGCGCTGCATCTGCCAAAGAGTAAGTTGCCGCTGATTGTTCTGATCGGCGGGATTTTGGGCGGACTGACCGGCTATCTGATGCAGTATTACGTGACTGTGATATACTTTCCGATTAACATCGGCGGACGCCCGCTACATAGTTGGCCGATGTACATCGTCATCACCTTCGAACTGACCGTGTTATTCGCCGCCATAGCGGCGACGTTTGGATTACTGGCGGTATGCGGCCTGCCGATGCCGTATCATCCGGTATTTAACGTGCCGCGCTTCGCGCTAGCTTCGCGCAACCGGTTTTTCTTATGCATTGAAGCGCGCGATCCGTTATTCGATCGCAAGGCGACCGAGGAATTCCTGGAGAGTCTGGATGCGCGGGAGGTTTCCGAAGTTGCCCACTAAGCTCACGCGCGTGGGGCGGACGATCGCTTTGTGTCGTCTGCCCAACTCGGCACCGGAACGGCAGACCACAAAAAACGATGGTCTGCCCCACATAGTGGTTCTTCTTATCCTAGCCGCTACCCTCCTTACCGGCTGCCGGCAGGATATGCAGGATCAGCCTAAGTTTGTCCCCTTGCGTCCCAGTGCCTTCTTCGAAGATGGCCGGTCCGCGCGTCCACTGGTGGAAGGCACCGTGGCCCGCGGGCACCTGGATGCCGATATCGCGCTTTATACAGGAAAGAGCGCCGACGGTAAGTACATCGACAACTTCCCGATGCCCGTCACGCAGGCTCTAATGAACCGAGGTCAGGACCGTTTTAATATTTACTGTTCGCCCTGCCATGGTTTGTTAGGATATGGCGACGGCATGATTGCCCGCCGCGGACTTAGTCATCCGCCGCCGCAGTCTTACCATATAGACCGGCTAAGGCAAGCGCCCGTAGGTTATTTCTTCGATGTAATTACCAATGGAGTGGGCGCCATGCAGGATTACTCGGCGCAGGTCGAGCCGCGCGACCGTTGGGCCATCGTGGCTTATGTGCGTGCGCTGCAACTGAGTCAACACGCAACGCTCGAAGATGTGCCGCCCGCCGATCGCGCCAAGTTGGGCCCGGGAGGAGCGAAGTAATGCCGGCCGCCGCCCACCAACGATCTTTCGCCATTCCCCCGGATCTCGCCGCCGATATGCGCGGCTGGCGCACCCGATGTCTCATTGTCGGCGTAGTGGGCTTGCTGCTGGGCATCATCGGCGCCTTCTTTAATGTGGATCAGTTCTACCGGTCCTATATCTGGTGTTACATGTTTTTTGTCGGCCTGCCGCTCGGCGCGACGGCCGTGCTGATGCTGCAATACCTCACGGGAGGCGCGTGGGGCGTGGTCATAAGGCGCCCATGCGAAGCTGCGTCACGCACCCTGCCGCTGATGGCGATTCTATTTCTCCCCATCGTTATCGGTATGCCGCACCTCTATCAATGGTCGCACCCCGATATCGTGGCGCACGATCCTGTGTTACTCCACAAGCGGATTTATTTGAACGTGCCATTCTTCCTTATCCGGACAGTTGTATATTTTGCGGGATGGATACTGATTGCGCACTTACTGTATAAGTGGTCGGGCGATCAGGATCGCGGCGATGAACGCTCCGCCCGCCGCCTGGCGGCCATCAGCGGCCCCGGCCTCATTTTTTACGGGTTCAGCGTTACCTTCATGGCTGTCGACTGGATTCTCTCCATCAACCCGCATTGGTTTTCCACCATTTTCGGTCTGCTCTTCATTGCCGGCGAGGGATTGTCGGCGATCGCGTTCCTGATTTGTGTGCTGGTGCTCTTGAGTTCCCGGCCGCCGCTCGCGGACGTTCTGACGCCCCGGCATTTGCACGATGTAGGTAAGTTACTGCTGACTTTTGTAATGGTCTGGGCATATTTCACATTTTCCCAGTTACTGGTCATCTGGTCTGGCAATCTGCCGGAAGAGATTCCCTGGTACCTGAACCGTTTCGCGGGCGGATGGCAGTATATCGGGTTGATGCTCGCGGTGCTGCAATTCGCGTTACCTTTCGCCCTGTTGCTTTCACGCGATCTGAAGCGTAATTTCAAACTGCTGCGCAACGTGGCTCTGGTGGTCATCGGGATGCGCTTTGTGGACCTTTATTGGATGGTCGCGCCAGACTTTCACAAACAACATTTCACTATAAGTTGGATGGACTTCGTGTTACCCATCGCGCTAGGCGGAATCTGGCTGGCGGCGTTTCTGTGGCAACTCGAATTGCGGCCGCTACTTCCGCTCGGCGATCCGCACCTGGAGGAGGCTCTGGAACATGGAGAATAACGCTCACTCCGGAAATGGTCTGCGCAATCCCGACGTGCATCACGAGCCGGGCGATGTGAATGCTCCATTCCTGACTAAGTTCGGGTTATCCATGTCAGCCCTGATTATCATCTTCATGTTCGGGTTGTGGGGCCTGTTTGATTATCTGAAGGCTCGCGTAACCGAAATGGGACGCCCGGAGTCTCCATCGGCCATGGTTAGCGCACAAAAACAGCCGCCCGAACCTCGTCTGCAGGCCCACCCGGCGCAGGATATGCGCGACCTGCGCAGCGCCCAGGAGCGTATCGTTCATCAATATGCATGGATCGACCCGGATAAGGGAATTGTACAGATCCCAGTCGAACGTGCCATGGATCTGATTGCGCAACGCGGCTTGCCCGCAACGCCCGCGCAACCTGTTGGAAAAACGAAATGAACTTCAAGATTGCATGTTGTGTATTACTTGGTGCGACGTCGGCTTTAGCCCAGCCCGGCCAGCCCGCGCCGGTCCAGCCCTCGACGATGCGCAGCCCCGATTCCAAGCCGGCGCCGCTGCCGCCCGGCTTGCAGGGCGTGAGCATCGAACAGAATCTGAATCACCAGGTTCCGCTTAACCTTGTCTTCCGCGACGAGTTCGGCCGCTCCCTGCCGCTCTCCACTTACGTCAGCGGCCATAAGCCCGTGTTACTGGCTTTAGTCTATTACACGTGTCCCATGCTTTGTAACATGGTCCTGAATGGAGTGGCCACCAGCCTGCGCGCCATCTCGCTCGATCCGGGCCGCGACTTTGAAGTCGTGGCGGTTAGTTTCGATCCCAAAGATACGCCCGAGATTGCGGCGGGTAAGAGGGCCAGTTACCTGCAAAGATATCACCGTCCCAATACGGATAATGGCTGGCACTTCCTCACTGGCGACGAAGCGTCGATCAAGGCGCTGACATCTGCGGTTGGCTTTCGCTATAAGCTCGATCCAACCACCGGACAGTATGCGCACGCCAGCGCCATCATGATTCTGACGCCAGACGGCAAGTTATCCCGGTACTTCTATGGCGTGGAGTATGCGCCGCGGGATATGCGCCTGGGGTTAGTGGAGGCGTCCCAAAACAAGATCGGCTCTCCGGTCGACCAAATTCTCTTGTTCTGTTACCATTACGATCCGGCGACCGGCAAATACGGCGCCATCGCCATGAATATGGTCCGATTCGCGGGAACCATATTCGTTCTGATTTGCGGCACATTTCTATTCATCGCGTGGCGCCGCGATTGGCGTAAGGACCGGCGTTTTCTAAGACACGCTCGATAACTCCATGGGTTCCGAATTACCTCTATTTCCGGTTCAAGCATCCAGCGTGGCCGCCAGTGTGGACCACCTGCTCTACTTCCTGCTGGCTGTATCCGTCTTCTTCTCGGTAGGAATCTTTGTAACCATCTTCTACTTCGCCATCCGGTACCGGCGGCGTTCCGAGGCCGAAATGCCTTCCCCCCCCCATAGTCCCGTGGTTCTCGAGGTTCTCTGGACGGTTCTCCCGTTCGGTCTGACGATGATCATGTTCGTATGGGGCGCTTCTGTTTTCTTCACGGTGTCACGTCCGCCCGACGACGCTCAACAAATCTATGTGGTCGGCAAACAATGGATGTGGAAGGTGCAGCACTTAGAAGGTCAGCGCGAGATCAACGAGCTGCATATCCCGGTCGGCCAAGCGGTCAAACTGACCATGACTTCCGAAGATGTGATTCACGATTTCTTCGTGCCCGCCTTTCGCGTGAAAGCCGACGTGCTACCGGGGCGTTATACGACGGAATGGTTCAAGCCAACTAAACCCGGCAAGTATCATTTATTCTGTTCTCAATATTGCGGCACGAATCATTACGCCATGGTGGGTTGGGTATACGTGATGGAGCCTCAGGACTATCAGGCATGGCTCAGCGGCGGGGCCACCGGCTCGCTGGCTGCCACCGGCGAGAAATTGTTTCAGAGCCTGGCCTGCGCCAATTGTCACCATCTCTCGGGCCCTCCCGGTCGCGGCCCGGATTTGCGCAACTTGTATGGCACGACGGTCGAACTGACTGGCGGCGGTAAAGTAAAATTCGACGAGGATTATATCCGGGAATCGATTCTGTATCCTTCGGCAAAGATTGTTGCGGGCTTTCAGCCGATTATGCCGACGTTCCAGGGATTGGTAACGGAGGAAAACGTCCTTCAGTTGATCGAATACATCAAGTCTCTAACGCCCAAGCAAAGCCAACCCGCCGGTGCGGCAACCACCAACACCAAGCCGCCATCCACCAAGAAATAATACTATGATTACCGAAGCCGTCCAAGAGCGCGAAACTTACCTCAATGCGAGTTACGGCATCAAGTCGTGGCTGCTGACTAAGGATCATAAGCGAATCGCGCTGTTATATCTGCATACGATCACGTTCTTCTTTTTCCTGGGTGGTATCTTCGCCACGTTGATCCGCCTGGAACTTCTGACTCCCAAGGGCGACCTGGTATCGGCGGATACTTATACAAAACTATTCACGCTACACGGCGTGATTATGGTCTTTTTCTTTCTGATCCCTTCCATCCCGGCCACGCTCGGAAACTTCTTCCTGCCCATGATGATCGGGGCCAAGGACCTGGCGTTTCCCCGGATCAATCTGCTGAGTTGGTATCTGCTGGTCATCGGCGGCTGTTTCGCGATCTTCGCTATGTTGGCCGGCGGCGTGGATACCGGTTGGACCTTCTATGTGCCGTATAGCAGCAATTACTCGAACACCTATGTGATTGCCACGGGCTTGGGTATCTTTATCGCCGGGTTTTCGTCGATTCTTACCGGACTGAACTTCATTGTCACCGTGCATCGCATGCGAGCGCCGGGCATGACCTGGTTTCGCTTGCCCTTATTCGTATGGTCGAACTATGCCACCGCTCTCATCCAGGTGCTGGGGACTCCCGTAATCGCCATCACGCTGGTTCTCCTGATCTGCGAGCGGGCGCTGCACATCGGCATCTTCGATCCCGCGCGCGGCGGCGATCCGGTGCTGTTCCAACATTTGTTCTGGTTCTATTCCCACCCCGCCGTCTATATCATGGTGTTGCCGGGCATGGGCATAATCAGCGAGTTAGTTTCGGTGTTCGCCAAGAGGCCCGTGTTCGGCTATAAGATGGTCGCGTTTTCCAGCGTGGCGATCGCCGTGCTGGGCTTCCTGGTCTGGGGGCACCACATGTTCGTGTCCGGCCAATCGGTGTACGCCGGCCTGGTGTTCTCCTTTCTCAGTTACTTCGTAGCCATACCCTCGGCCATCAAAGTATTCAATTGGACCGCCACGTTGCATAGGGGATCTATTTCGTTCGCGACCCCTATGCTCTACGCGTTCGGATTTATCGGCCTGTTCACCGTCGGCGGACTCACTGGTCTTTTTTTGGCGTGTCTCGGCATGGATGTTCACGTTCACGACACTTACTTCGTAATCGCCCATTTCCACTACATCATGGTGGGCGGCACTTTGATGGCGTACCTAGGCGGGTTACACTATTGGTGGCCGAAGATGTCCGGCCGTATGTATCCGGAAGGCTGGGCGAAACTCTCCGCCCTGGTGATTTACCTGGGATTCAATCTGACCTTCTTCCCGCAGTTCATTCTCGGCTATCTGGGCATGCCGCGGCGCTACTGGATGTATCCCGACGAGTTCCAGGTCTTACATGTGATGTCCACGGCGGGCGCGTCTGTATTAGCCGTCGGATACCTGATGCCGTTGATTTACTTTATGTGGTCGCTGCGTTATGGACGGATCGCCGGGCCGAATCCCTGGGGCGCGACGGGTCTGGAATGGCGCACCACGTCGCCGCCGCCCACCCATAACTTCGATGAAACGCCCGTAGTTACCACCGAGGCTTACGACTACGCCGCGTTCGAGGAGGCGAATGTTGGCTAGCCACGCGGAAGTTCCCGAACTACGGGAACAATTCGAAACGCCGGAGCAACAGAAAGAAATCTCCACGCTGGGAATGTGGACTTTTCTGGTCACTGAGATCATGTTCTTCGGCGGACTTTTTCTGGCCTATTCGGTCTACCGGCGGGATTTCGCGGCGGTCTTCGGCTTGGCCAGTAACACGCTCAACATCGTAATTGGCGCAGTGAATACCGCCGTTCTGATTTGCAGTAGCTTCACCATGGTGCTGGCGGTGCACGCTGCGCAGATCGGCAGCCGCAAGGCGTTGATCATATTTCTGATCCTGACGATTATTCTGGGCGGAGTGTTCTTGGGCGTCAAGGCCTATGAGTGGAACCAGAAGTTCGAAGAGCATCACGTGCCCGGACCGTCGTTTCATCTGGAAGGCACGGGCGCGCAAGGACCCGCGCAGTTATTCTTCTCGCTGTATTTCACCATGACGGGCCTGCACGCCCTGCATATGGTGGTCGGCGAGGGACTGATGCTGTTTCTACTTTGGCAAGCGTATGCCGGTAAATACAGCCCGTCGTATTACACGCCGGTCGATATGGGCGGCTTGTATTGGCACTTTGTGGATATTATCTGGATCTTTTTGTTTCCCTTACTCTATCTAATAGCCCGTCACCAACACTAACATGCACGAATACATCGATTCCGTCAAAACGTACGCGCTGGTTTTCGTGGCGCTGCTGATTCTGACCGCGGCGACAACCATGGTGGCCACCGTCGATTTGGGGCCGTTTAACATCGTGGCTGCGCTGTTCATCGCCGTAGTGAAGATGATGTTGGTGGCCCTCTTTTTCATGCACCTGCGGCACAGTACGATTCTCACCAAGGTGGTGGTGGGCGGCGGTCTGTTGTGGTTGTTCATTCTGCTGTTGTTGAGCCTTAGCGACGTGATGACGCGCGGCTGGCTGCCGGTGCCGGGCAAGTAAAGCCGCACGCTTGGCGATCTTGCTAAAATCGGACTGAATCACCGCGTAGCGGGCGCGTAGCTCAGGCGGATAGAGCATCTGCCTTCTAAGCAGAGGGTCGCCGGTTCGAGTCCGGCCGCGCCTACCAAACCAATGACCAATGACGCTCATCCTGGAGTGCTTAACCGTTCCGCGGAAACCGCTCCCTGACGGTCGCAGCTCGGTTAAAGCCGCGTCCATTTCCCAGGATTTACGGAGCCGCGACCGTCATCAGGGAGCGTTCACTTGGCTCAGAATCCCCGAAACGGCTAAGCAGACCTCGTCCTGTAAAGTTGAGACCGGTTCCGTTGAAGTATGGTACATTAAAAGAGCCTATTTGAGAAAGGCGCCTTTTGAACGTCCTGCAACAACCTGGCCGAATTCAAGTCTGCCTCGTCTAGCCCGCACAATTGAAAGACCAAAGGAAAACAACATGAAAAATATTTTTGTAGGCAATTTGGATTTTTCGGCAACCGAGTCCTCTATCCGTTCGCTATTTGAACCATACGGAGCAGTGGACCGGGTCAACCTGGTTACGGATCGCGACACCGGCCGCTCGCGCGGCTTCGCTTTCGTGGAAATGAGCAATGCCACCGAGGCGGATCGAGCGATCACCGCATTGAATGGCCAACAGATGGAAGGCCGCGCTCTCAATGTCAATGAAGCCCGGCCCAAACCGCAGGGCGGCGGCAGCCGCGGCGGATTCGGCGGCGATCGTTCAGCGCGCAAGTCCCGCTGGTAAGATTCTCGCGAATTACAACTTCAGTTCAAATGCCGCTCGGGGTGGCTCTACTTTGGTAGTTGAAAGTGCTCGGGCGGCCTTCGCCGTCAATGGCCGTTAGTCAGCCCAGCCATTCGGTGACGCCAATCGCCCCATCTCTGTTTCGATAAACAAAGCGGAGCCGTCTGCCGTCTTCCAATTTCAACGTCAAGACCTTGTCGGAGTACACACTGACGAAAGAACCGTCGTACGGGCACCAGACCTGTCCTGTGAAATCCTTCACGGCGGATTTAGAGGGGTCCTCTGTGACAGCGGTCGGGTCGATTTGAGGAAAGCACAGATGATATTCTACCGAAATCTCGCGGCCACGTCTGGTAGTGACGATGCCGCTGCCATTCAGACGCCGAACCGGTCGTGTTTTATTGCCCGGAGCGGCAGACCTAGCAAGTGGCAGAGCGAAATTGTCCAATTTGTCTCCTTCCCACAATCTTAGGGCGGCTAACCTGCGCGGATGCGAAGTTGATGGGCGGGATCAAGTTCACTATCCAGGATAGCAGGTTCGAGGCACGGCTGTGTTACTGATATAGGTTTCAATCGGCTTGCGGCGGCACGATACGGCGAAAAACAGACGACGGCTCGCGCCGCAAGGTGATGAAACCGTTCAGTGAACTAAAGCGCGGGCCAGACGGGGCAGTGCCGTTTCTTATTGGGGTTTGAATGGGGAGCGTCGGCGGGGGGCGGATAGATGGCCGGAGGTTTTTGCGGATTGTGCGCGGAAACGCGCCGCGGGATGCGTCGGATACATGGCAGCGGATGGCGGATATGGTGATGTGCGACGGCCACCGCGGGGATTGCAAAGGCTCGCGAACGCGCCGATGGAGGATGAGACAGACCTATGCGAAGCGCTGCCGGAAGGGCAACGCGCGGGCCTTGGGTCACAACGGCGGGCAGAGTTCATGAGGTATCCATGATGGCGACAGAGTTTGCCCTGGCCCTAGGATTTGAATGCGGACCATGGTCCCGATACCGCACTTGGGACACAGCCTCAGGTTCTTGCCGGTGAGGGCCGCATAGCCATCTCGGTAGTCGGTGGGACGGGGCAGCAGGTCGGTCAGCGGAGCGGCCAGCAGTTGGCGACAGATCTTCAACTTGCCGGCGCGATGGCGGTTGGCCATCAGACCGTAATAGCGGATGCGTGGGAAGCCGGGCGGTAGAGCATGCAGCAGGAAGCGGCGGATGAACTCCGCGGCGGATACGGTCATCACTTTGGGCTGCTGGGGCTGGCGGTAGTCTTTCCAGCGGAACGAAACTTGTCCGTCCTGCAAGGCCAGCAGACGCTCATTGGAGATAGCTACGCGATGGGTGTAGCGCCCAGATACTCTAACACCTGCTGGGGGCCGCCGAACGGCGGCTTGGCGTAAACCACCCACTCGATTTGGCGGACGGGCGCCAGGTGTTGGGTGAAGGCAGAGGGCTGCCGCAAGGGTTCCAGATGGGAGAAGAACTGGAGTTCACCGTCGGCATAAGCCTTTTCGAGGGCCTCCAAAAAGAGGCGGCGGAATAGGCGGCTGAGCACCCGCACGGGGAGAAAGAAGCCCGGCAGACAAGCCTTCCACTGACCGTCAGGGGCGAGGCCGCCGCCGGGAACTACGCAGTGCAAGTGGGGATGCAGATGCAAGTTCTGACCCCAGGTGTGCAGCACAGCGAAGAAACCGATCTCCGCGCCCAGGTGCCTGGGGTCGCGGGCGATGGTGAGCAGGGTAGCCGCCACGGTGCGGAACAGGATCCGATAGACGGCTTGTTTGTTGTAGAAGGCGATCTCGGCAATCTGCTCCGGCACGGTAAAGACCACGTGGAAGTAGGGCACCGGCAACAGTTCGGCAGTGCGCTGCTGGAGCCAGTGCGCGCGGGCCAGCCCTTGACATTTGGGACAATGGCGATCCCGGCACGAGCGATACACGATGCGGGTGTTTTGGCAGTGGTCGCACCATTCGACGGCGCCGCCCATGGCGGCGGTACGGCAGTTGACGATGGCCTGCATCAGGCGATGCTGGTGCAGGGGCAAGGCATGCGTGTGCCGGTAGGCATGGCCGTGTTGTCGAAAGATGTCGGCCAACTCCGGAGTCGGCCCGGTCATGGCGGCCCGCTAAGGCGTAGCCTGGGATTTGGTTTTGGGTTTGCGGCCGAGGCGTTTTCTGGCCTCCCCATGATCCAGCGGGCTGGGGGTGGCGCTAATCACTTGGGTGGAGACGGTGGTATAGCGGGCGGTAGTGTCGATGCGCTGGTGGCCGAGCAGAACCTGGATCACGCGGATATCGGTGCCGTTCTCCAACAGGTGCGTGGCGAAGCTGTGGCGCCTATGCCGCTTCCGGGATGCGGCCCAACGCGCCGGTCTGCGCAAACGCATTACCGTGCACTCGCTGCGCCACTATGCCGCTTCCCGGACTATGCCGCGAGGATCAGAACGAAGTGCTCGAAGGCCCTCAGGGTACAGGGTTGCTTGCGCGCCAGCCGTTCAACATGCGGCATAGTCCAGAGGCTCGGAATCAGAGTTGTTTGAGGAAGGCCAGCAACTCGTCGTCCGGTTGGTAGCGTTTTGGAGCGCCTTTGACCGGATTGGTTTTGGCCAAGGCTTGTTCCTTCAACGCGAGGTCGGCATCGAGGTAGATCTGGGTGGTTTCGACGGACTCATGGCCGAGCCAAAGTGCAATCACGGCTCGATCCACGCCGGCCTGTAGTAATTCCATGGCGGCGGCGTGCCGCAACACGTGGGGTGAAACTCTTTTCTTGCGGAGCGAAGCGCAGTTCTTCCGCGCCTGCGCCACGTGACGTGCCAGCAAGTGCTGAACACCATCGGCACTCAAAGGTCCGCCGCGGGTGCTGGGAAATAGCGTCTTGGAATCATTTCTGCCTTGCTCCCGAATCCAAGCTTTCAGGATTGCGGCTGTGGGTTTGGCCAAGGGAGTGCAGCGTTCCTTTCGACCTTTTCCCCGGCAACGCACATGTGCGCCGGCTCCGAGCGAGACATCCTCGTGCCGCAATCCGGTCATTTCCGACAATCGCAGGCCGGTCTGAACGGCTGTGATCAGAAAGGCGTGGTCGCGGCGTCCCAACCACTTGGTTCGATTCGGCGCCGCCGGCAGTGCATCGATCTCGGGTCGGGTCAGAAAGCCTACCAGGGCGCGCCGCTGTCGTTGGTTCGGAATCGCCAGCACGCGTTGGATGATTCCGCTGTGCGCCGGCGCTTCCAGCGAAGCGTAGCGAAAAAACGACCGGATGGCCGTCAAACGGAGGTTCCGGCTGCGGGCGCCATTGTGCCGGCGGTTTTCCAGATCTTCCAGGAACGCCCCGGCCAAAGCAGCATCCAGATCGTCCAGCCTCAACTGAGAGGGGATCTTATGTAGCCGTTTCTGGGCGAACTGCAAGAGCAAGCGGAACGTGTCGCGATAGGAGGCGATGGTCTGAGGGCTGACTTTGCGCTGCATCATCAAACGGGTAGTAAAGAACGACTGCAGCAACGCAGGAAGATTAGCGGGATCCCGCATGCAAGCCCTCCCATCGTTTCTCCAGCCGCTGGGCGGCTGCACCCAGAAGTTCGGGAGTGCCGGTCAGATACCAATAGGTATCGGTAACGTGGGCATGCCCGAGATACGTGGACAAGATTGGCAAGCGCCGTTTGGGATCCTCACCATTGCGATACCAGCGCAACAGCGTCTCGACCGCAAATCGGTGACGAAAATCGTGCAGGCGCGGGCCACGGCTGGCATCCACAGCACGCAATCCAATCTGTCGGGATAGAATGTAGAACGCCCGGTGGACCTGGCCTTTGTCCAGCCGGTTGCCGTTCAGGTTTACCAGGAAATATCCTTCGGCGCGCACGCCAAAGCGCTTGTTCCGGCGTTTCACATAATCGGCCAGGACCTTACAAGTCGAGGCATGCAGCGGCACCAGGCGGGACTTTCCGAACTTGGCCCCTCGAATCGTGAGAATGCCTTCGGACCAATCCATATCCCCCGTGCGGAGGTTCAGCGCCTCACCGAGCCGCAGGCCCGTGACCGCCAGCAACCCAAACAGGCAGTGGTATGTCCAGGGTCGCAGCGGGTCAATGGAAGGCCGGGATTTGGCAGCTTTCAGCAGTGTTTGAATTTCGTGATCGGAATAGAAGTATGGGTGAGCGCGCGGGGGGCGGTAGGGCAGCAGACCGAGTGGCGGAACTTCTGTCAAGGGATCCGTCGCGCTCCAGTGCCGCGCGAAGCCGCGCACGACGCTGAGCCGCGCCGCCCACTCGTAGGGTTTGTGATTGGCATCTTGCGTGGCCCACTCCAATGCCAAGTTCACGGTGATTCGTGCACTGCGTTTGCATGCCAGGAAGGACACGAACTCCCGCAGCCCGGCCTCATGCCGAACCATCTTGAAGCCCAGGCCGCGGCGCATCGTCAGGTAGTCTCGGACAGCCTTGCGGAGTCGCTTCATCGACCACCCCCTGGCCACGGTAACGCCAACGTGTGCAAGGCGGTGACATCTACTTTGGCGTAGATCGCCGTCGTGTTTGATCACACGTTGACGCCAGCCAGCACGCCGAATACCGTGACATCTACTTTGGCGTAGATCGCCGTCGTGTTTGGGCTTTGATGCCGCAGCAGTTCGCCGATTTCATCTAGCGAGCCTCCCTGCCGAAGCAGGCTCGTGGCTAGCGAGTGGCGAAGCACATGGGCGCCGGTGTGCGCCGACTCCACGCCGGCATGTTTCAGGGCGCGCCTGACCAGCGAGGAGATCGTCGATGAGTTCCCAAAGCCGACCACCGGAGCCCGATGGCGAAGGAACACACTGCGGGTGGCCGACCGTGGGCGGTCGTGACGCAAATAGGCGGCAAGGGCCGCACCCACGTCGGCGGCTAAAGGCAGTTGGGCCGATTTCCCGCCCTTTCCGCGAATGGTGATCTGGGCCGTGCTCCAGTCAATATCGTCCAAGCTCAGCCCAACGACTTCGCCGGCGCGGACGCCAAGCCTGGCGAGCAGCAGCAAGATCGCATGGTTCCGCCGGCCAACTGACGTCTTTCGATCACAGCGCTCCAGAATACGTTCCACCTTGGCCGCCGCAAGAAACCTCGGCAGCGTGGAAAGCGACCAGTTGGGGACAGTGGGCACGCAACCAGCAAGATCTGTAGCGATTGCTCCGCGGTGTCGCAGATAGCGAAAAAACGACCGAAGCGCCGTTGCCATGAGCTTGGCCCGCACAGGACTCAAGTGACGCGCGTGACGCATAACGAATCTGGTGACGTCCGCTGCGCGTAGCATGGCGAGGTTCGGAGTCCTGTCGTGAAATCGCTCCCACAGGAACTCCTCAATGACGGGAACGTAGTTGAGGAGCGTTGCTGGCGATCGTCCGCATTCCTGCAACAAGTACTGCCGGAACTCGGAAGTGATCCTGGACCGGGCGTTGTCCGCGACCGGCGGCTTGTCCGGTTTCACAACACCGGTTTGGCGAAGCATGGCCAACAGTCGCTGCAACGCCTTCGGGTCGCCTCTACGAACTCGCTGCTGCCGACGGCGCAGTCGCAGAAATCGATCCACAACCTCGCTGTTCCAAGCCTGGACATCAATCTGTTTCCGCTTCAGCCACCGGCTGAAATCGGCGATTACGACAATCTGCTGTCTGATCGAGTGGTGAGCAAAGCCCTGTTCGGCTACCCCGGCCGCATACGCGTCGAGGTGTTCACTCAAAGGCCCCTGGCGGAGCCGTTCAATTGTTTTTGAGAAGGTGAAGAGTTGGTTTATCACTCTCCCAGAGTGCCAAGCCTGGCATCCGGAACTATGCCGCCTCCACTCGATTCAAACGCGCATCAATCAGGGCTCGCGCGTCAACACGCGGCATAGTCCGGGAAGCGGCATAGTGCCGACTATGCCGCATGCGGCATAGGCGCCACAGCTTCGCCACGCACCTGTTGGAGAACGGCACCGATATCCGCGTGATCCAGGTTCTGCTCGGCCACCAGCGCATCGACACTACCGCCCGCTATACCACCGTCTCCACCCAAGTGATTAGCGCCACCCCCAGCCCGCTGGATCATGGGGAGGCCAGAAAACGCCTCGGCCGCAAACCCAAAACCAAATCCCAGGCTACGCCTTAGCGGGCCGCCATGACCGGGCCGACTCCGGAGTTGGCCGACATCTTTCGACAACACGGCCATGCCTACCGGCACACGCATGCCTTGCCCCTGCACCAGCATCGCCTGATGCAGGCCATCGTCAACTGCCGTGCCGCCGCCATGGGCGGCGCCGTCGAATGGTGCGACCACTGCCAAAACACCCGCATCGTGTATCGCTCGTGCCGGGATCGCCATTGTCCCAAATGTCAAGGGCTGGCCCGCGCGCACTGGCTCCAGCAGCGCACTGCCGAACTGTTGCCGGTGCCCTACTTCCACGTGGTCTTTACCGTGCCGGAGCAGATTGCCGAGATCGCCTTCTACAACAAACAAGCCGTCTATCGGATCCTGTTCCGCACCGTGGCGGCTACCCTGCTCACCATCGCCCGCGACCCCAGGCACCTGGGCGCGGAGATCGGTTTCTTCGCTGTGCTGCACACCTGGGGTCGGAACTTGCATCTGCATCCCCACTTGCACTGCGTAGTTCCCGGCGGCGGCCTCGCCCCTGACGGTCAGTGGAAGGCTTGTCTGCCGGGCTTCTTTCTCCCCGTGCGGGTGCTCAGCCGCCTATTCCGCCGCCTCTTTTTGGAGGCCCTCGAAAAGGCTTATGCCGACGGTGAACTCCAGTTCTTCTCCCATCTGGAACCCTTGCGGCAGCCCTCTGCCTTCACCCAACACCTGGCGCCCGTCCGCCAAATCGAGTGGGTGGTTTACGCCAAGCCGCCGTTCGGCGGCCCCCAGCAGGTGTTAGAGTATCTGGGCGCTACACCCATCGCGTAGCTATCTCCAATGAGCGTCTGCTGGCCTTGCAGGACGGACAAGTTTCGTTCCGCTGGAAAGACTACCGCCAGCCCCAGCAGCCCAAAGTGATGACCGTATCCGCCGCGGAGTTCATCCGCCGCTTCCTGCTGCATGCTCTACCGCCCGGCTTCCCACGCATCCGCTATTACGGTCTGATGGCCAACCGCCATCGCGCCGGCAAGTTGAAGATCTGTCGCCAACTGCTGGCCGCTCCGCTGACCGACCTGCTGCCCCGTCCCACCGACTACCGAGATGGCTATGCGGCCCTCACCGGCAAGAACCTGAGGCTGTGTCCCAAGTGCGGTATCGGGACCATGGTCCGCATTCAAATCCTAGGGCCAGGGCAAACTCTGTCGCCATCATGGATACCTCATGAACTCTGCCCGCCGTTGTGACCCAAGGCCCGCGCGTTGCCCTTCCGGCAGCGCTTCGCATAGGTCTGTCTCATCCTCCATCGGCGCGTTCGCGAGCCTTTGCAATCCCCGCGGTGGCCGTCGCACATCACCATATCCGCCATCCGCTGCCATGTATCCGACGCATCCCGCGGCGCGTTTCCGCGCACAATCCGCAAAAACCTCCGGCCATCTATCCGCCCCCCGCCGACGCTCCCCATTCAAACCCCAATAAGAAACGGCACTGCCCCGTCTGGCCCGCGCTTTAGTTCACTGAACGGTTTCATCACCTTGCGGCGCGAGCCGTCGTCGTTTTTCGCCGTATCGTGCCGCCGCAAGCCGAGGAAACCTATATCGGTCACACGTCTGGCAGATTTTTTTCGCCCCGCCAACCCACTCCAAACACACAACCTCCCACTAACCCGTCCCCACCTCCACCCCTCCCCCCCCAAATCTCCGCAGTAGCATGTAATCGAGAACCGGCCCCCACGCACACCAACGCCGGCCCGTCCTCAGAATCCAGAACCCAGCACAAGCCGCCCCCGCGGCCCCACTGGCTTTGCTCCGACGAAAGTATAACTATGTCCACCATCAAACAGATACGAGCCAATCGCCGCAACGCGCAGCGATCCACCGGACCCAAAACCCAAGCCGGAAAAGACCGCGTCCGCTTCAACAGCCTGGTCCACGGATTCTTCGCCGAATCCGCCATCCTCCCCGGCGAAAGCCAGGAGAAATTCGACGCCCAACTCGCCCGCGTCACCGGCTCCTGGAACCCCCAGGACGATTTCGAAAAGGACCTGGTCGAACAAATCGCCAACTGCCAGTGGAAACTCGCCCGCCTCGACCGCGCCGAGGCCGTCCTCTACGCCCCCGATCTGCCCGCCGACAAGTTCGCCGCGTCTGTCCACCGCGTCTACCTCACCCAGTCCCGCCTTCGCCGCGATATCTCCCGCCTCATCGCCGATCTCGAACACTATCGCAAGCAGCGCGTCCAACGCCAGGCGGAACAAACGAAAGAGAAAGAATCCAGCATGAAGCCAGGCCTCATCTGGAACCATGGCAATGGCGTCCGGCACTACACCGTCCTCCCCCGCGTCAAAGGCCTCGACGGCGAATGGCGCGAAATCCCCCGTGAAATCCTAGGCGATTTCGACCTGCCCGACCCACCACCCGCGCCCCCCGATCCACAACCCACCACCACCCACAACCCATGAACCCATGTTGCTCGTTCCTATCGGCGTTCATCGGCGTTCATCGGCGGCCAACATGGGTTTTTGCTTTTCCCGCTGGCGTAAAATAAAAGATGCTTCAACAAATCTCCGTCCACGGCGCCCGCCAACACAACCTGAAAAACATCGACGTGGAGATCCCCCGCAACAGCTTCACCGTCATCACCGGGCTCAGCGGCTCCGGCAAATCCTCGCTCGCCTTCGATACCATCTACGCCGAGGGCCAGCGCCGCTACGTCGAAACCCTCTCCACCTACGCCCGCCAGTTCCTCGACCAGATGGAGCGCCCCGATGTCGATTCCATCGATGGCCTCAGTCCCGCCATCTCCATCGAACAGAAAACCACCAGCCGCAGCCCCCGCTCCACCGTCGGCACCATCACCGAGATTTACGATTATCTCCGTCTGCTCTACTCCTCCATCGGCACGCCCCACTGCCCCATCTGCGGCAATCCCATCGCCCAGCAGACCACCGAGCAGATCCTCCGCCACGTCCTCGCCCTCGGCCCCGGCGACCGCATCATGGTGCTCGCCCCCATCGTCCGCGGACGCAAAGGCGAATACAAAAAGGATCTCGAAAAGCTCGCCCGCCAGGGCTTCCTGCGCGCCCGCATCGATGGCGTCCTGCGCTCGCTCGAAGACGATATTCCGCTCGATAAGCGCCGCAATCACTCCATCGATGTGGTCGTCGACCGCCTGCAGGTCAAGCCCGGCATCGAGAAGCGTCTGGAAGCTTCCATCGAAACCGCCACCAAGCTGGCCAACGGTTTGGTCGTCATCGCCGTGGTCAATGGCGAAGAGCGCCTCTACTCCCAAAAGCTCGCCTGCACCGAATGCGGCGCCAGCATCCCGCAGCTTGAGCCGCGCTCGTTCTCATTCAACAGCCCTTTCGGCGCGTGCCAGGAGTGTACCGGCCTGGGCAGCAAATGGGCCTTCGATCCCGGCAAGGTCATCGTCGATTTTTCGCGCCCGCTCCTCGAAGGCGGACTCGGTCCCGGCGCTGGATCGGCTTACATGAAGCATCGCCTCGCCGAAGCCGCCCAATCCCTGCGCATCGATCTCGCCACTCCCTTCGAACAGTTCCCCAAGAAAACCCAGACCGCCCTCCTCGAAGGAACCAACGGATTTCCCGGCATCCTGAAAATTCTCGATCGCACCTACGAAGAATCCTCCGAAGGTTACCGCGAGTGGCTTACCGAATATATGTCGCCCGCCGAATGTCCGGCGTGCCACGGCAAGCGTCTGCGCCCCGCCAGCCTGGCCGTGCGCGTGAAAAACTTTTCCATCGCCGAGTTCACCGAACTGCCCATCGCCCGCGCCCTCATCGCCGTGCGCAACTGGGAGTTCGGCGAACGCGAGACCCAAATCGCCGGACGCGTGGTCGATGAAATTCGCCGCCGCCTCGAATTCCTCTCCGCCGTGGGCCTCGATTATCTCAGTCTCGATCGTGGCGCAGGCTCGCTCTCCGGCGGCGAAGCCCAGCGCATCCGTCTCGCCACCCAAATAGGATCGAAACTGCGCGGCGTGCTCTACGTCCTCGATGAACCTTCCATCGGCCTCCATCCCCGCGATAACGGCCGCCTGCTCGATACCCTCGCCCACCTGCGCGATATGGGCAACACCGTCCTGGTCGTCGAACACGATGCCGAAACCATCGAACGCGCCGATTATGTCATCGATCTGGGCCCCGGCGCAGGCCGCTTGGGCGGCGCACTGGTAGCCGCCGGAACACCCGAAGCCATCGCCGCCAATCCCGATTCGCTTACCGGCCAATATCTTTCAGGCCTCGCCGAAATTTCCGTACCGCCCACGCGCCGCCGTCAGAATGGCAAGAAACTCGCCATCATCGGCGCGGCCGAACATAACTTGAAAGAGATCGATGTCGAAATTCCGCTGGGCCTGCTCACCGTCGTCACAGGCGTTTCCGGCAGCGGCAAATCTACACTCGTCAACGAAATCCTCTATCGCGCGCTGGCGCAGCAGCTTTACGGCTCGCACGAAAATCCCGGCAAATTCACCGCCATCAAGGGCCTGCAAAACATAGATAAGGTCATCCGCATCGATCAATCGCCCATTGGCCGCACCCCCCGCTCCAATCCCGCCACTTACACCGGCTTATTCACGCCCATTCGCGACCTATATGCCATGCTTCCCGAATCGCGCGAGCGCGGGTACAAGCCCGGACGCTTCAGCTTCAACGTCAAGGGCGGACGCTGCGAAGCCTGCCAGGGCGACGGCCTGAAGCGCATCGAGATGAATTTCCTCCCCGATGTGTATGTCACTTGCGACGTCTGCCGCGGTAAGAGGTACAATCACGAGACGCTGCAAGTGAAATACAAAGGCTATTCCATCGCCGACCTGCTCGACACCACCGTCGAGGAAGCCCTGCCGCTGATGGAGAACCTCCCTCACATCCGCCCCAAGCTGCAAACGCTCAACGATGTCGGCCTCGGCTATATTCACCTCGGACAATCGTCCACCACGCTATCCGGCGGCGAAGCCCAGCGCATCAAATTGGCTAAGGAATTGAGCCGCCGCCAGACCGGAAAAACACTCTACGTCCTCGATGAGCCCACCACCGGCTTGCACTTCGACGATGTGCGCAAACTCCTCGACGTCCTCCAGCGCCTGGTAGACTTAGGCAACACCGTAGTAGTCATCGAGCACAACTTAGACGTAATCAAAACCGCCGACTATATCATCGACTTAGGCCCCGACGGAGGCGAATACGGAGGCCGCCTGGTGGCGTCAGGCACTCCCGAGCAAGTATCTAAATCCAAGAAATCCTACACCGCCGAAGCCCTAAGGAAGGTCATATGAACACCGTGGGGCAGACCATCGTTTTCTGTGGTCTGCCTGCGGCCTCTCAGGCCGCCAGAGTGACGCCATGACCAAATACGCCACCCCCCCGCTAGACCTATCGGACCTGAAAACCGTCCCCCTCCAAACCAGAGGAGGTAAAGTCCGAGTAGCAGACTTTGCCGCCCCCTACCCCAAATCCGCGGGTGTATCCGCCTGGCTAGACACCCTCCCCCACCTCCTGGCCGCCGACTCCCTCCGCGCCATAATCGCCGCCATCTCCCAAGCCCGCACCCGCCAACGCCCCATCATCTGGGCCCTGGGCGGCCACGTCGTCAAATGCGGCCTCTCCCCCGTCCTGATCGATCTGATGCGCCGCCGCTTCGCCACCTCCTTCGCCCTCAACGGCGCCGCCGCCATCCACGATTTCGAAATCGCCCTCGCCGGACACACCAGCGAAGACGTGGAAGCCGTCCTCCCCGATGGCCGCTTCGGCGCCGCCGAAGAAACCGGCCGTGAGATGAACGAATCCATCTCTTCCGGCGCCCGCGATTCGCTCGGCATGGGCGAAGCCTTGGGCCGCCGCCTCGATCAAATCGCCGCGCCCGAATTCGCCCCCGCCAGCTTGGTGCTCCAAGCCTGGCGCGCTTCCACGCCCGTAACCGTCCACGTAGCCATCGGTACCGACACGCCCCACATGCATCCCGCGGCCGATCCCGCCGCCATCGGCGCAGCCACCCATCGCGATTTCCGCCTGCTCTGCTCTCTCATCGCGGGCCTCCACGATGGCGGTGTCTATCTCAATGTCGGCTCCGCGGTCGTCTTGCCCGAAGTTTTCCTGAAAGCCGTCTCCGCCGTCCGCAATCTCGGTCTTCCGCTGGCCGATTTCACCACCGTCAACCTCGATTTCCTCCAGCACTACCGGCCCAAGCTGAATGTCGTCGAGCGCCCCCACGCCAGATCCGGAGGCGCCGGCTACGCGCTCACCGGACATCATGAAATCCTGGTGCCGCTGCTGGCCGCCTGCCTGATCGAGAGGGAGCCATGACCCCCGAACCCCCGCCGGACCGCGCCGCTCCGCCCGAGCCGCCGCCGCTACCCGAGCCCCTGCCGCCACTCGAAGCCGGGCCCGCATCGCCCGACTCCGAGCCCGGGCCTCCCATCGAAACCGGCCCGCCCGAACCGCCGCCGCCCCCACTCGAAGCCGGCCCGCCGGACTTTCTCGAAACCCCTCCCCCCCCTCCCCCCCCACGAGACACATACCCATTCTGGAGCTATCTCGACTTGCTCGGCTTCGTCCTCATCGCCGTCCTCGGAACCGTCGTCGAATCCCTCCTCATCGCCGCGCTCACCGCCGCCACGCACATCAAGCAGTCCTACCTGCTCATACCCGCCCAGGTGCTGCTCTATGGATTCATCCTGGGCGCGCTGGCCCTGATCTTCCGCCGCTATTATGGCCGCCCATTCTGGAGTTCCTTGCGCTGGCAACCGGCTCCGCTCAATGGTCCCGTGATCGTAGCCTCCGGCGCATTAGCCGCCTTCGGCGTCATCCTGGCCAGCCTCGTCATCCGCACGCCCGATAACAACAGCCCCATGAAGGCGCTCCTGGAGGATCCTGTCACCGTCATCATGATCGCCGTCATCGGCGTCACGCTCGCGCCGCTGTGCGAGGAGATCGTCTTCCGCGGATTCCTGCAGCCTCTGCTGGTCCGCTCGCTGGGCCCCGCGCCCGGTATTCTGCTGGCGGCCGCCGCCTTCGGCCTTATGCACCTCCAGGAGTACGGCTACTCCTGGCGCCACGCTCTGCTCATCGCGGGCGCCGGCGCATCCTTTGGCTGGATGCGTTACCGCACCGGATCCACCAAGGCCGCCGTCCTCATGCATGCCGCTTACAATGGCGTCTTCTTCGTGCTCCTGGCCGCCCAGCAAACCGCCTCCCACGCCAAGTGGACAGGAACGTCCACCCTCATATTAAGATAAGAAACTCTGATATTCTTCCCGCCCCCCGCCCACTACCGTGTTGTCGTGAAATCTCTATTCGCCTTCCTGGCGCTGGCCGCCGCCCTCTGCGCACAGGATTCCAACGCGCCCTATTACACCGCCGCCGGTCTGGTGAATGGCGCCAGTTTCGCCGATGGCCTCGCGCCCAATACCATCGTCTCCCTGTTCGGAACCAATCTCTCCTGGGATACCGTGACCGTCGGCCCCGGAGATATCTCCGGAGGCGTCATGCCCACCAGTCTCGGCAACGTGCAAGTCTTCTTCGATAACTGGCCGGCTTATCTCTACTACGTGTCGCCCATCCAGATCAATCTGCTGGTTCCCAGCAACCTGCTGCCCGGCGATTTCCAGTTCTGGGTGGATCGCCAGGGCATCCACGGTCCGGTCGTCAACGTCACGCTCCAAAGCGCGGCCCCCGCCCTCTTCATGTATCCGGCGGGCACCGCCATCGCCACCCATCTCGATGGAGCGCTCTGCGACACGAACGCCCCCGCCGCCCCCGGCGAGATCGTCACCTTGTGGGCCACCGGTCTGGGCCAGACCGAGCCCAAACTCGAAGACGGCATGCTGCCCCTCGGCGCGCAATCCCTCAGCCAGATGGATCAGTTCGAGGTGCAGCTCAACGGCGCGGCCCTGGATCCCAGCGCTATCCTCTACGCCGGCGTGGCTCCCGGATACGCGGGCCTCTATCAAGTGAATCTCCGCCTGCCCGATTCGCTGCAAGCCAACCCGCAAATTGTCCTTGGTTTGTCGGGCACAACCAGCCCCACGTCGATTGTCTTGCCAGCCCAGTAGGACAGGCCTCCCGGCCTGTCCATGTCTTCTCCCGGACCGCCTCTCACCCCTCCCGCCGCCTTGCCACAATCAGCGTGATATCGTCAAACTGCTCGCCGGGGCTGAACTGCCGCACTTCGCCGGCGATCGCCTCTACCTGCTCGTGGCAGGTCAGCTTGCGTGTGCGCCGCAAGGCCTCCACCAACCGCTGCTCCCCGAAATCCTCACCGGCGCCGTTAAACGCCTCGGTAACCCCATCGGTGTAGAGAGCCAGTGCGTCGCCCGCCGCCAGACGGCATTCGCACAGGGCGCAATTCCAGTCCGCGAAAAGTCCCAACACGGTGCAGGTCGAATCCAGCCGTTCCAAATGGCCGCCGCGCCGCAGTACCAACCCGCTCAGATGCCCGCAATTGGCGTAGCGCAGGCGTCCGCTGCGGTCGTCGTACTCCGCGAAGAAAAGCGTGGCATAGGCGCTCGACACCGTGTTCTCGAAAAACAACCTGTTGACGGATTCCAGAAACCGTTGCGGCCGTGCCAGGGCCATGGCGCACTGGCTGCGCAGGTTCGCCTGCAGGTTGGCCATCAGCAGCGCGGCCGCGATCCCCTTTCCGGCGATGTCTCCGATCACCAGGCCGAGCCTGCCGCGGCCCAGGCTCAGGAAGTCGTAATAATCGCCGCCTACCTGGCGCGCCTGAATGCAAATACCGGCATATTCCAACGTCTTGAGCGGCGGAAGCTCTTGCGGGAACAGGCGCGCCTGCACCTGTCTGGCGATCTCCAGTTCCTGCGCCGCGCGGCGTTCGGCTTCCAGCCTGGCCGCCAGCGCCTGGCGTTGCGCTTCCAACTCGCGGCTGGCCGTATCGAAGCCCATCAGCGCGAACCTATTTCCGTCCACATCCTGAAAACGTGCGAACACCCCGCCCCAGATGGGATCTTCGCCCGCCGGCGCGGCGGCCTCCGCAGGCCGGTCGTAGCGCAAGCGGCGTAACCGCGGGGTATGCGTGAATCGCACACCGCGACTGCGCCATTCATGGAATTTGGCCAGCACGTCTTCCGTCAGAAAGGCAACGTGGGTGGCCCGGCCAATGAACTTATACTCCTGGGAGCCGCGCTTGGGAGCGATCAAGACCAGCACCGCCGAGCCATCCGGAGGCGAGACCGCCAACCACCGGCCGCGGGATCCCAACCTGGCGTCGAAAGTCAGCTTGAATCCGAGCTGCTCCACGTAGAAGCGCAGGCTGCGCTCCTGATCGCGCACATAGATATTGATGGCGTGGATCCGCAGGTGCGGCGGCTCGCTGGAATTACCCATCGCTCCCGATTATATAGAATCGCAGTATGGAACAAAGCATAGCAGGCAAGATTGCGATTGTCACCGGCGGCACGCGCGGCATCGGCCGAGCCATCGCCGCACGGCTGCTGCGCGAAGGCGCGTTAGTGGCCGTCTGCAGCCGGTCCGCGGAACATGTGCGGGAGTTCGCAGCCAGTTGTCCCACGGAAGCTCGTGACCGGCTGCTGGCGGAACCCGCCGACGTTTCAAAACAGGACGGCGTGGAGCGCTTCTTTACCAAAGTGGATGCGCGCTTCGGCGGATTGGACGTTCTGGTCAACAACGCCGGCGCGGGTGTCTTCAAAAGTGTAGCGGATCTCACACCGGAGGAATGGCGCAGTACCATCGAATTGAACCTGAACGGCGTTTATTATGCGAGCCACGCCGCTCTGCCCCGTATGCGGCAGCGCGGCGCCGGATACATTATCAATATCTCCAGCCTGGCGGGCAAGAATCCGTTCGCCGGCGGCGCGGCGTACAATGCGTCCAAGTTCGCGGTGAACGGTTTCAGCGAAGCCATGATGCTCGATCACCGGCACGATAATGTGCGCGTGAGTTACATCATGCCCGGCAGCGTGGACACGGACTTCGGGTCGCGTGCCGGAACGGCGCCCTGGAAAATTCAGCCGGAAGACATAGCAGAGCTTGCCGTCGTGCTGTTACGTATGCCCGCACGTACGCTGGTTAGCCGATTGGAAGTACGGCCTTCCAAGCCGCCAAAATAGTAGAGAAATCGCACTTTCCACGTTTGGCACGTCGCGTGCTTAAGGCAGGTTGGAATGCAGCTCAACCTACGGGCGCTGAAAAGAGGTAAAGCGATGGGCCTAACAAATAGACAACTCGATCCGACATTGACGGGAACCGCGGCCGTGAAACTCGAGTCGGATTTACGTCGGCGTATCGTCGGGCAGAAGGAAGCCATCGATCAGATCGTGAACATTTACCAAACCTACCTGGCGGGTATGTCCAGCCCGGGCCGGCCCATCGGCAATTTTCTCTTTCTGGGACCCACGGGTTCCGGCAAGACGCGCTTGGTGGAAGCCACCGCGGAGAGCCTGGTGGGCGATATGCGCGCGGTCGTCAAGATCGATTGCGCGGAGTTCCAGCATAGCCATGAGATCGCCAAACTGATCGGTTCGCCGCCCGGATATTTAGGACACCGCGAGACCCATCCGCTGTTGAGCCAGGAAGTCTTGCAGCAGCATTATACCGACAAGGTGAAGCTCAGCTTTGTGCTGTTCGATGAGATCGAAAAAGCCAGCGACTCGCTGTGGAACTTGTTGCTGGGTATTCTGGACAAAGCCACGCTGACGTTGGGTGACAACCGCCGCGTCGATTTTTCGCAGACCATGATCTTCATGACCAGCAATCTGGGCGCGGGCGAAATGAATTCGATCCTGCGTCCCAACTTGGGATTCGCGGCTTCCGAAATGGAACGTAAGTGTGCCGAAGGCTTGGTGGACGGCAGCCTCACCGAGAAGATCTCGCGCGCGGGTGTTGAAGCCGCGCGTCGAAAATTCACACCGGAGTTCATGAACCGCATCGATAAGGTGGTGGTGTTCCGTCCCTTGGGCGAGCCGGAGTTGCGCAAGATCCTGGGCTTGGAACTGAATATGTTGCAGCATCGAATTTTCAATGCGGCGAGCGGCGCACCGTTCCTGTTCTCGCTTACCGATACCGCCAAGGATTTTCTGCTGCGCGAAGGCACCGACATGAAATACGGTGCGCGGCATCTGAAACGCGCCATCGATCGCAGTCTGGTGCATCCGCTGTCGAATCTGATCGCCACCGAGCAGGTGCGCGGCGGGGATCTGGTGAAGGTGGATTACGACGGCGACCAGGAGCGCATGACGTTCTTCAAGGAAGCCGAAGACATGCCCGCCTACGCCATGCTTCAGATGATGGAGGCGCCGGTTTCGACACCTGTCGGAACATTCGCCACCGGCGCGGGCGTGGAAGTGTCGCGCAACGCTCTGGCAAAGTCGTCCCGCCGCTAGTTTTTGTGGGGCAGGCTCGTAGCCTGCGCGGGCCTCGTAGGCCCGCTCTTCGGCGAGCGCAGCTCGCCCACGGCGAGCGCAGCTCGCCCACGGCGGAGTGCATCTCGCCCACGGCGGAGTGGAGCTCGGAGCGCAGCTCGCCCACGGCGAGCGCAGTTCGCCCACGGCGGAGTGCATCTCGCCCACGGCGGAGCGGAGCTCGGAGCGCAGCTCGCCCCGGACAGGCCAGGAGGCCTGTCCTACAGAGTGCTCGCCCCACGCCATGCTACAATTCCCTGCGTAATGCCAATCCCCGCGGAGAAGCAGGATCTGCGTCTGATGCGCGCGATGTTCTCCACCATCGCGCCGCGCTACGACTTCATCACGCGTATCTTTTCTTACGGCATGGACCGCCGCTGGAAGCGCCGCGGCGTCGACCAGGCGGCCCTGCCAGAGCGCGCCGTAGTCCTCGATCTGGCTTCCGGCACCGGCGATTTTTCGAAGCTGGTCGCCCGGCGCTGCCCGCATGCCACCTCCATTGCCGTAGATCTTACCGAGCGCATGCTGAAACTGGCGCACCAAGGCGGCGTCCGCGACGCGGTGTGCGCCGACGCCACCATCCTCCCCTTTCCCGAAAACACCTTCGACTGCGTGTTCATCGGCTACGGCCTGCGTAACTTCCCGGATCTGAACGCGGCCCTCGCCGAGATCGAGCGCGTCACCCGGCCGGGCGGCCTGCTGGTAACACTCGATTTCTTCCTGCCCGCCAATCCCGTGCTGCGCCAGTTGTTTATTGCCTATCTGTACGCGCAAGGCGGATTCTGGGGACTGCTGTTGCACGGCCGTCCGCGCATCTACACGTACATTCCCGATTCGCTGCGCTCGTTCGTCTCCATGCAGGAGTTTACCGACCGCCTGCGCCGTTTTGGCTACGGTGTGGTTGAAGCGCGCGGCTTCATTCTGGGCGGCATCGGGCTGCACTGGGCGGCGAAGAACGGCGCGCGGTAGGACAGACCTCCCGGCCTGTCCAAGACGATCGGAACGCCCCGAAGCGCCGGCCCGTGCTGCCCGCGCAGGCTGAGAACCTCTCAGGCCGCCTGGCCGCATTTCCTCGAATGCCTTGGCAGGCCGGCGGGCTGGGAGCCCGCCGCAGCGCCCCACAAGCTTATTTCACCTCTGCCTCAATCGCCTCCAGCTCCTTGCCGGCTTCCTCCCACTTGCCTTGTCCGGCCAACTCGCGATACCGCCGCAAATGCGCCCGCACGCGTTCCAGCCGCTGATCCGCCGAGTTGCCCGTGGCCGCCGTTGCCGTACCGCCGCCCCCCTGCGGCGCGGACCCTTCCGCCTGCTGTACCAGCGACTGCGCGCCGGGCGAGAGTTGCGCCACAGCCTCCTCGAACGTATTCGTATAGATCAGCCGGCTGCCTTCCGCCAACACGATTTTCTTCAATTGCGGCATGCTCGTGGAACTCGAAGTGATATAGATCGGGTCCACATACAGGAACGTGTGATCCACCGGCAGCACCAAAGTCTGCGCGCGCAGCACGTGCGAGCCTTGCTGGTTCCACAGCGTCAAATCCTTCGAGATCGTCTGTTCCTGGTTGATGCGCGCCGCAATCTGCGCCGGACCGAAGATCAGCTCCTGCTTCGATAACTGCAGCACCACAATCTCGCCCAGATGCTGGCCATCGCAGCGCGCCAGCATCAGCCCGATGAGGTTGTCCTTATTGCGCGGCGTGAACGGCAGCAACAATAAGAACTCCGCTTCGTTGCGATCCGGCAGGCTGGCCACCACATAAATGGGCGTTACATACTCCGATTGACCCTCCTGCGCGGCCGTGTAGCGCGCCAGGTCCCACATGTCTTCCTTGTTATAGAACGCCTGCGGATCGAGCATGTGATACGTGCGGTAAATCTCCGCCTGCACGCGAAACAGCGTTTCGGGATACCGCGCATGCCGCCGCAAATCGGCGGGCATTTCGGAGGCCGGATGGAACAGCGCCGGGAACAGCCGCTGATACGCGCGCACGATGGGATCGTCCGGCGCAAAGATATAGAGCCGCGTGGTGCCGTCGTAGGCGTCGATGGTCGCCTTCACGGCGTTGCGCAGATAGTTGACCTCGCCTAACTCAGGCACGTCCACCGTGCGCGAATAAGGGTGAGAGTTCGAATAAGTGTAACCATCGTTCATCCAGACCAGGCGCCCCGCATCCGTGATCACCAGGTACGGATCGCCATCCCAGGCGATGAACGCCGCCAGCGTCTGCAGCCGTTCCTTGATATTCCTCCGGATCATCATGCGGCTGTCGCTCGAAATCGGATTGCTCAACAGGATATTCATATCGCCCTGGCGCACAGCCGCCGCCACTCGCATCGCCGCCGAAGATATAGGAATGCCCCCCGTGCCTTCGTAGCTCGAAAAGACGTTCTTCTCGCCCGAGGGATAGTTGAACTCGGGCTGGGCGGTGTGCACGAAGACCGGTTCCTGCACCACCTCGCCGTAATAAATCTCCGGACGCGTCAACTTCAAGCTGGGCGTCTTGATTTCCGGCGGCGCATTTTCGATCAACAATACAGGCAGTCCGTCGGCCGTGAGCTTGGCCACCGGCGCCATCACCAGGCCGTAGCCGTGCGTGTAGACAAAGTGCGGATTGATCCAGCTGGCGCTGGCGCCCGGCAACTGATTGATATCCAATTCGCGCGGCGTCAGCAGCACCTCGCGATATGCGCCGTTGATGGTGTAGCGGTCCACATCCGTATCCGAGAAAACGTAGTACGGCCGCAGCGCCTGAATCTGCGTGATGGTATTGTGAAACGCCCCGATATCCCACAGGCGCACGTTGGAGAGGATGGCTTCATGTTCGGCCGGATCGATCGGCGCGTTGGGATGCACCGTGAACTCGGTCTCGGTCATGTGTTTTTCCAGGCCGTAGGCCGAACGGGTGGCGTGGATGTGGGTGGCGATAAACGGCCGCTGGATGGAGATTTCGTTCGGCCGGACATAGAACGCATCCACCAGGCGCGGCACGGCGAACAGCACCAACAGCGCAATCGCCATGCTGGCAGCCCAAATCCAGCGGCGCAGCCACACCAGTACGGCGGCGGCCAGGCAGGCCAGGATCGCCAGCCACTGTAAAGGCAGCGCGAAATTCAAGTCCACGTAGTCCACGCCCACCATGAATCCGTGATCGTCGTAGACCATCTGATAGCGCGCCAGGAAGAAGCGCAGCGCCAGCGCCGCCAGAAATATGGCCAGTGCGCCGCGCAGGAACCGGCTTTCCAGTCCGCCTTCCAAGCGGAACAGCGAGGGATCGATTTGCCGCAGGTCGCCGATGTTGGGTCCCAACCGGTAGCGCAGCTGCCAGCCGCGCGCGGCGATCCAATAGACCAGCACGCAGACGATGATCAGCGCCAGTAAGTAGCCGCGCAGATCGGAGTAAAACGGCAAATCGAACAGATAGAACTTCAGCGGCAGGCCGAACACGGCGTCGTGCCAGGCCTCGGCCTCCGGCGGGATGCCGCGCGCGCCGAGAAAGCGCACCACGGTCCACGTCTCAATGGAGCCGGCCGCGACCAGATATCCGAGAAACAACAGGCCCACGCTCGAGAGCCAGGCGTAGAGGGGATGGTCGGAGAGCCCCGTGCCCGCGAACTTCAGCGCGCGTGCATGCGCCACCCATAGAACGCCGAAGGCGATGAGTGTGGCGGCCAGCAAGGGCGCGAACCCGTAGGCCAGCATGGCCAGCCAGGTGTCGATTTGGCCAAGCTCTTTCCACCATTGATATTCGATCGAGAACGAAGCCAGCGAGCGCGCCCCCAGCAAAACCGCTATGACAAGGACGATGATGGTGATGCGCGCGCCGCGGCCTCCACGCTTCGGAGCGCCGCGGGGGATGCGGTACTGAACCATGCAGGGAGTGTAACACCCGGCGGTAGGACAGGCCTCCCGGCCTGTCCAGGCTCGCTCGCGTGGCTCGCCCGGGACAGGCCAGGAGGCCTGTCCTACCAGCGGCGCTTACCAGAACCGCAAAGAATCCGGAGAATATTGGCGGTTTTCCCGCACTGTGTGCTTCGGAGCCTCCCGCAAATGATGAAGAACGTGCAGTACCGCCCGCCGCGCGCAGCGGCCGGCCTGACCGCGGCGTTGTATCCGAATTATCAGGACCCGTTCCAACCCCCGGCGAAAAAGGCATTGTCTTTGAAAGCCCGGCGCCGGATCAAAAAGAACGTGTTTCCCGAGGTTTATGGGTTCTAAACAGGAAAATAGGGGTCTGCCCGTGGGCGGAACGCACCTCTAATACCTAACGAGAACGTTGCGCTTATAACTTTATAAAACATACAATCAGGTCCATATATAGTGCAACTAATTTCCTAATCTACTCCGGCAACGGCGGTAAATACATGGACGGTGAACCGTGAAATTCGCGACTCAGGAGAACACAAAAGAAATGAAACAAAGGAAGCAGACGATGTTTTTGGCGTTGGCATGCGCGGTTATCGCGCTGGCGCTGCCCGCGGCGCAGGCACAAGACACACCCAACCCGGACTCTCAGGACTTGCCCAATATGGCCCAGCAGATCACGCCGCTGGCGCCCCCCGGCTCCCGTTTCGAGCCGATGAACCCGGATCTGACCGCCAACCCGTCCTGGCTGGCCGGACAAGCCGTGACCACCGTCGCCAGTCCCGATGGCAAGACGCTGCTGGTTCTGTGCAGCGGATTTAACATAGTCTTCACTGGCTCACTCACATCGCGCATCACTAGCCAGTTCGTGTTCATCTACGACATCTCGGCCAAGCAGCCGGTGAAGAAGCAGGTCGTGCAGATCCCCAACACCTACAACGGCATCGTCTTCGATCCCTCCGGCACGCATTTTTACGTGGCGGGTGGCTCGGACGATAACATCCACACCGTTACGCTCGGTTCCAATGGAGAATGGGCCGAGGAACAGCCCACCAGCCCGGCGCTCACCATGGGGCATGCCGCCGGCAATGGCCTGAGCGTGCAGCCAGGAGGCACCGGCCCTGTGAACGCGCAGGTCGGGGTGAAGCCTTGCGCAGCCGGTCTGGCCATTTCGAAAGATGGCAAGACGCTGGTGGTGGCCAATTACTACAACGATTCGATAACCGTATTCAGCGGCGGCTACGGCAATTGGTCGAAGGGCACGGAACTCGATCTGCGCCCCGGCAAGAGCAACCCCGCCCAGGCCGGCGTGCCGGGCGGTGAATACGCGTTTTGGGTGGCGGTGAAGGGAAGCGCCGCCGGCGCCACGGCCTACATATCCAGCATTCGCGACCGCGAGATCGATGTCGTGAGCCTCAGCGGAACGCCTGCGGTTACGGCCCGCATCGCAGTGAAAGGTCAACCCAACAAGACGACCCTGAACGCGGCGCAGTCGCTGCTCTATGTCGTCGAAGACGAAACGGATACCGTAGATGTAATCTCGACCGCCAGCAACGCCATCCTGGAGACCATTCCGGTCATCGCTCCGCCGGGCGTGTTGCCCACTGCCCTCGCGCAATATACCGGCGCAAACTCCGATAGCGCCACGCTGTCGCCGGACGAGAAGCAGCTTTACGTGACCAACGGCAATTTGAACTGCATCGCCGTGGTGGCGCTGAGTGGAACCAATAGCGGCGACCAGGTGGTGGGATTGATTCCCACCGGTTGGTATCCCAATTCGGTGAGCTTCAGCGCCGACGGATCCTGGGTTTATGCGGTCAACGGAAAATCGCCGACCGGCGCGAATACCGGCTTCTGCTACAGCGGCGGCGCGCCCACGTACCCAAGTTGTATTCCGGCGAACCAATATAATCCCCAATTACTCAAGGCCGGTTTCCAGACATTTCCACGCCCCACCGCCGCGCAACTGACCACGCTTACCGCGCAGGTAGCCGTTAACAACCGCTTCTCGTTCACCGAGAGCGCCGGCGACGCGGCTGTCATGGCGGCGGTGCGCGCCGGTGTGCAGCATGTCATCTTCATCCTCAAGGAGAACCGCACCTACGACCAGATCCTGGGCGACCTGGAGGTCGGCAATGGGGATCCCGATTTGACCGAGTTCGGGCAGGCGGTCACGCCCAATCTGCATAACCTGGCATTGAACTTTGTCACCCTCGACAATTTCTTGGTGACCGCCGAAGTCAGCAACGACGGCTGGCCCTGGAGCACTTCCGCACGCGCGCCCGACGTGATCGAGCGCCAGTTTCCGGTGTTTTACTCCTCCGCTGTCGGCGTGTCACGCGGGCTCAGCATCGACTCCGAGGGTGTGAATCGCAGCGTGAACGTGGCCTATCCGACACTCGCCGAGCGCCAGTATGCCGATCCTTTTACGCCCAACGATCCAGATCTGCTGCCCGGCCAGACCGACGTGGCCGCGCCCGATGGACCCGACAACGAAATAAACACCGGCTATCTGTGGGACGCCGCGCTGCGCGCCGATCTTACGGTGCGGAACTACGGCTTTTTCGTGGACGAAACGCGCTATAACACCACCACCAACACGATTCCCCTGGTCGAAAACCCGGCGGCGGACGGCATCGTAGTAGCTTATCCCACGAATGTCGCGCTGGCCCCGCGCACCGATCCCTATTTCCGCGGATTCGACAACGCCTTCCCGGATTATTACCGCTACGCGGAGTGGGCCCGCGAGTTCGATAACAACTATCTCCTGCCTGCGTGCCGCGCGCCCGAGCCGCGCAAGCCGGCCGCTGCGCCCGCCACGCTCCCGTGTACTCCGCATGGCCAGATAACGCCGCGCAGCGCGGGGATGCCTTCCCTGAGCCTGGTTCGTTTCATGCACGATCATACCGGCAGTTTTAGCGCCGCCATCGACGGTGTGAATACTCCCGACCTGCAGGTCGCTGATAACGACTATGCGGTCGGCCTGCTGGTGCAGAAGATCGCCAGTAGCCAGTACGCCAACAACACGCTTGTCTTCGTTCTGGAGGACGATGCGCAGGACGGCGGCGACCATGTCGACTCGCACCGCAGCGTGGCGCTTGTGGCGGGCGCTTTCGTGAAGCAGGGAGCGCTGGTTTCGACGCCGTATAACACCATCGATTTCGTGCGCACCATGGAAGAGGTTCTGGGGCTGCCGCCCATGAATCTGAACGACGCCTTAGCCAAGCCCATGGCCGATATCTTCAACACCACGCCCAGTGCGTGGAGCTTTACCGCAACTCCGTCTGCACTCCTGTATGGCGCGGGTGTGTCGCTGCCGCTGCCCCCGCAGCCGGCGGGCATGGTGGCGCCAAAGCCGTCGCACGATGCCGCCTATTGGGCGCGGGCCACCGAAGGCATGGATTTCACGTCGGAAGATCGCGTCGATCCCGAGGGTTTCAATCGCCTCTTATGGAAAGGACTGATGGGCGATAAGCCTTATCCCGCCGCGCCAAGCGGAAAGGATCTGCGGCGTAATCGCGCCACGCTGCTGGCGCGTTACAAACTGACCAAGCCGTAGGACAGGCCTCCTGGCCTGTCCCTCTACTTTCCACATGTGTTGCCGGCCGTTGTGGGGCGGGCTCTCAGCCTGGATAGCGTCGGGATAAACCGGCGTGAAGTAGTGAATGAAAGAGTCATACAGGAAAGGAGTAGCGAACCATCCTGACCCCGAGCCATGTGAGGGCGGCGGCAACGACGCACTTGAAGCGTTGGCCTGGGGCATATGTGGGCTGGGTATCCCTGAAGTTGATGAGCTCCGAAATTGCCAAAATCATGGGCGCCGACGGTGTCAGGCTAACCGGAAGGCAACACGGCAGCGTGCGTAAACAGCGCGAGCACGTTGCGGCCCTGCGGAGTCGTAGACCCCACGCACGCATAGAAACTTCACGCGCGAGAACCGAGAGACCCCGTGGCTTTCCGCCGCCGGTAGAGGGCGGAACGCTGGGAGAAAGCGATGAGCGATAAGACCCAGATGCACGGCGGCGGGGAGTCGCACAGCGGCGTAGTACCGACGAAGCGGTCGAACGCAGGCCAGGGAGGGCCGAAGGAGATCGCGGAGGGAAGGCCGCTGACCGAGGAGAATGCGGAAGAGCCTAACCCGTACCGGATGCAAGGCCGGGAAAGCGGGCCAAGCGGGCTGGACCGTGTACGTCAAGCAGCGCAGAAGGACAAGCAGTTGCGGTTCACCGCCCTGCTGCATCACGTCACTATCGACCTGCTCCGCAGCAGCTACTACGACCTGCAAAGGCAAGCGGCGGCGGGAGTGGACGGGGTGACGTGGCAAGCCTACGGGGACGAACTGGAGGAGCGGCTCGCCGACCTCCATGGACGCATCCATCGCGGGGCCTATCGCGCGCAACCGTCGCGGAGAGTCTGGATCGACAAAGCCGATGGGCGGAAACGGCCATTGGGCATCGCCGCCCTGGAAGACAAAATCGCCCAGGCAGCGGTGGTCGCGGTTCTCAATCCGATCTGGGAAGAGGACTTTCTGGGCATTTCGTACGGGTTCCGGCCGGGGCGCAAGCAGCACGACGCACTAGACGCGCTCTACGTCGGGATCACCAGCAAGAAGGTGAACTACGTTCTGGACTTAGACATCCGGTCGTTTTTCGACAAAGTCGAACACGCTCAGATGGAAAAGTTCGTACGGCATCGGATAGGAGATGAACGGCTCGTCCGCTTGATCCTGAAATGGTTGAAGGCGGGCGTGATGGAGGACGGACAGTGGTACGAGACGAAGGAAGGGACCCCACAAGGGGCGGTGATTTCGCCGTTGCTAGCCAATCTCTACCTGCATTACGTGCTCGATCTGTGGGTGCAGGCATGGCGGAAGAAGGTGGCGCACGGCGACATGATCGCGGTGCGGTACGCGGACGACGTGGTGTTCGGATTCCAGGACCGGGAAGAGGCCGAAAAGTTTCTGGCGCAATTGCGGGAACGCGTGCGGAAGTTCGGGCTGGAATTGCATCCGGAGAAGACGCGCCTGATCGAATTTGGGCGCTATGCCGCTGAACGGCGGGCGAAGCGTGGGGAAGGGAAGCCGGAAACCTTCAACTTTTTGGGTTTCACTCACATCTGTGGGAAGAATCACGCGACGGGGTACTTCATGGTGCTGCGGAAGACGATCGGCAAACGGATGGCCGCCAAGCTGAAGAAGATTCGGCAACAGCTCCGCCAACGCTTGCATGCGCGGGTTCCGGACACGACGGGGTGGCTGCAATCGGTGGTTCGCGGATATTTCCGATATCACGCCGTGCCGCGCAACGAGGAACGACTGAAAGCGTTCCGGCACGAAGTGCTACGCATGTGGTGGTGGCAGCTTCGGCGGCGGAGTCAAAGAACCCGCTGGACCTGGAACAAATTTTGGGAGAAACTCGGGTGCCTCATCCCGGACGTCGAAATTCTGCATCCGTATCCTGACGTTCGCTTTGCGTGGCAGCACATCCAAGGTAAGAACCGTGTGCGTTAGGAGCGCTCGCACGGATCTGTGCGGGGGGTGCCGGGCAACCGGCATCCCTACCGCGACCACGGGCCTCGTAGGCCCGCTCAACGGCCGAGCGAGGATCGTCATGGACAGGCCGGGAGGCCTGTCCTACCGAGTTTGTGCGAGCATTGAATTATGCGGGGAATTCGATGGCAACATGTCGCGCTGGCGCTCGCCTCAAGCGTGGCTTTGCTTTACGCGCAAGCGCCCAAAATCGTCTGGACCGATCAGGAGAAGCCGATTGTCGAGCAGATGCGCACGCTGCGCAGCCTCCCCGACGATCAACGCACCGTCACCACCAGGCAACTGGCGCTTCAAATCCGCGATCTGCCCGCGGGCGACCACCAGCAACTGCTGGCGGAGTCGTTGGCGAATCTGGTAACCGAAGGCGATCCCGGCGCGGAAACCTTGCAAGCCGTGGCCGTCACCCTGGCGGATACGCTGCGTAACGCGAAACCGTCCGCGCAAGCCACCGCCGGCTATAGCACCCTGGCGCAGTTTGTGCGATACGAACACGTGCCCGTCTCCACGGACGATCCGCGCATGGCGGCAGCCATCGCCAAGCTCGAAGCCGACGACCGCGCCCGCCAAACTGCGAATTTCACGCTCACCGATCTGAGCGGAAAATCATGGACCCTGCAGGACCTGCACGGCAGTGTCGTGCTGGTGAATTTCTGGGCCACGTGGTGCCCGCCGTGCCGCAAGGAGATGCCCGATCTGGAAGCGCTCTATCAACGGTTCGCGGCTAAGGGCCTCGTCATCCTGGCAATCTCCGATGAAGAGGCCTCCACGGTGCGTCCGTTTATCGCGGACCGTCAGGTCACCTATCCGATCCTGCTCGATCCGGGGCGCAAGGTGAACGAACTCTTCCGCGTCGAAGGCATTCCCAAGACCTTCGTGTACGACCGCGAAGGCCAGCTGGCCGCCCAAGCCATCGACATGCGCACCAGCCGGCAATTCCTCGAAATGCTGGCGCACGCCGGTCTGGAGTAGCGCCGCCACATGGATACGCTCGCCGAGAGGCTCGCTGCGGTTCGCCTGCGCATCGCCCGGGCGGCCGAGCGCGCGCATCGCGACGCCGGCGCAATCCTGCTGTTGGCCGTCACCAAGGTGTTCCCCGCGCAAGCCATTCGCGACGCCTACGAACTCGGCTTGCGCGAGTTCGGCGAAAACTATGTGCAGGAATTCGAAGGCAAATATCCCGCGGTGCGCGATCTGGCCGGCGCGCGATTCCATCTGATCGGGCACTTGCAAAGCAACAAGAGCGCCCGCGCCGCGGAGCTGTTTAGTTGCATCCAGACCGTGGATTCGGCTAAACTCGCCCGCCGCCTTGACGAATCCGGCAAGCCGCTTGACGTGCTGCTTGAAGTCAAGCTTTCGCCCGAGCAAGCCAAGGCCGGCGCCACGCCCGAGGAACTGCCCGCGCTCATCGCCGCCGTGCGCGCCGCGACGAACCTGCGGCTGCTGGGCCTGATGACCATGCCTCCATGGTCCGAAGACCAGGAGCAATCCCGCCCGTATTTCCGCCGCCTGCGCGAGTTGGCCGCCGAGCATGGGCTGGAACATCTTTCCATGGGCATGTCGCACGATCTGGAAGCCGCCATCGAAGAAGGCGCTACCATCGTGCGCGTGGGAACGGCGCTGTTCGGCAAGCGCCGCAAGCCATGAAGGTCGCCTACTACGCGCCGCTGCCGCCCGCCCGCACCGGCGTGGCCGATTATGCAGCCACGTTACTCGCCGCTTTACGAAACCATGGAACGGTTGCGCCGCATGCCCGCCATGCGGATGTAGCGCTGTATCATATCGGCAACAATCAACTGCATCGCGAGATCTATCGCCGCGCGCTCGCCGAACCGGGCGTCATTGTGCTGCACGATGCCGTCTTGCATCACTTCTTCCTTGGCTGGCTCTCGCGCGAAGCTTACATCGAAGAGTTCGTTTACAATTACGGCGCGTGGCATCGCGCACTCGCGGAAGATCTGTGGCGCCATCGCGCCAGCTCCGGCTTCGATAGCTGCTATTTCGATTACCCCATGCTGAAGCGCATCGCGGAACGCTCGCGCGCCGTGGTGGTGCACAATCCGGCCGCGGCCCGCATGGTCCGCGAGCATGCGCCGGAAGCAGCCGTGATCGAAATCCCGCATCTGTTCGCCCCGCCGGAGTTGCCCGCCGATTGGGAAGTGGTCCGCATGCGCGCGCGGCTGAGTCTGCCGATGCATGCATTTTTGTTTGGCGTGTTCGGCTACCTGCGCGAATCGAAGCGTTTGTTCAGCGTGTTGCGGGCGTTCGAGTGGTTGCGCCGCGATCGCCCGGATGCGTATTTGCTGGTGGCCGGACCTTTCGTTTCGCGCGATCTGACGCGCGCCGCCGATCCTTTGCTCAATGCGCCCGGCGTCCTGCGCCTGCCGTATCTCGCCGAGCCCGATTTCTGGCGCGCGGCGCTGGCCGTGGATGCCTGCATCAACCTGCGCTATCCCGCCGCGGGCGAAACTTCGGGCATCGCCATCCGCATGATGGGAATCGCCAAGCCCGTTCTGCTCACCGCAGGCGAAGAAAACTCCCGCTATCCGGCCGCCGCTTGTCTGCGCATCGAGCCCGGTCCCGCTGAAGAAAATGCGCTGCTCGACCACATGTTTCTGTTAACATCGAAAAGAGAATGTGCGGGTGAAATCGGACTGCGCGCGTCCGGGCACATCGTCGAGCGTCACCAGGCCGTTCAAATCGCCAAACAATATTGGGACACTTTGTGCGTCTTTCGCCAGTAGCGCCGCTGGTGTGCGCCGCCGCACTATACGCGGCATTATGCGCAGAGGGCAGCGACATCTCGCAAAGCCTCGATGTAGCGGTGCCCATGCGCGATGGCGTGCGGCTTTCGGCGAACGTGTTCCATCCCGCCGCGCCCGCCCGCTATCCCACCATTCTGGTGCGCACGCCTTACGGCAAAGGAGCCGCGATCCCCGCGCATTTCGCGCCTTTCGTGGAGCATGGCTATGCCGTGGTAGTGGAAGATGTGCGCGGGCGCTACGCATCCGAAGGCGTTTTCCGTCCGCTCGAACAAGAGCCGGCCGATGGCGACGACACGCTGAATTGGATCGCGCGCCAGCCTTGGTCGGATGGCAAAATCGGCATGCTGGGCGGATCGTATCTCGGAATCGTGCAGTGGAAAGTGGCCCCCCTGAACAATCCCCATTTGAAGGCGATCTTTCCCGCGGTGGCCGGCTACGACGATTATCTGGACCGCTTCTATTCGCCCGGCGGCGCCATGAAACTGGGCCAGCGCCTGCTGTGGATGTCGCAGAATATGCGCGCGCCGGGATTCCATCCGGATTTCGCGAAGTTCGTGCTGCACCTGCCCGTGCGCACTTCTGACTTGGCCGCCACCGGCCAGACTTCCGTCATGTTCCAGGAAGCCGCCGCGCATCCCGCCTACGATTCGTTCTGGAAATCTATCAGCGTGCGCGCCCAACTGGATAAGATCCGCGTGCCGGTGTTTTCCGTGGGCGGCTGGTACGATTACTTCGTCGAGAGCGACCTGGCCGCTTTCGCCAGCTTGCGCAAGCATTCGGGCGTGGATCGCATCCTGATCGGCCCGTGGGCGCACAGTAAGGGCGCGAAATTCGACGGCGTGGATTTCGGGCCGGAATCCGACCCGCCGCTGGGCGGCATCGAGATGCAGTGGTTCGACCAGTTCCTGAAAGGGAAAGACACGCCGCTGCTTTCTGAAGCGCCCGCCCGCATCTTCATGATGGGTGTGAACCGCTGGCGCGACGAGCCTTCCTGGCCGCCGCCCGCGCGCGAACAGCGCTGGTATCTGGAGAGCGGCGGGCACGCCAACACGCTGGCGGGCGACGGCCGGTTGGACCCGCTAGCGCGCTCGCATTTGCCTGCGGACGATGCCGACGGATTCGTTTTCGATCCCGAGCATCCCGTTCCCACCACGGGCGGCGCGGTCTGCTGCGATCCCAAAATCTTCCCCTGGGGACCGAAAGATCAACGCGGCGTGGAGCAGCGCCGCGACGTGCTGGTCTACACCACCGCGCCGCTCCGCCAGGATGTGGAAGTCGCCGGGCTTGTGCGGGTGGTCTTATATGCCGCCACCAGCGCGCGCGATACGGATGTCACCGCGAAGCTGGTGGACGTGTTTCCCGACGGCGGTGCGCGCAACCTGACCGATGGCATTCTGCGCCTGCGCTACCGCAATTCAATGGAGCGGCCGGAATTAGCGCGCCCCGGCGAAATCTACAAGCTATCCATCGACGCCGGAGTCACTGGCAACGTGTTTCAGAAGGGCCATCGGATTCGGATCGAAATCTCGAGCAGCAACTTTCCGCGCTTCGACCGCAATCCGAATACGGGCGAGCCGGTAGCCGATGCGACGAAGTTGCGCAAGGCGACGCAAGTGGTGTATCACGATGCGCGGCGGCCGTCGTATCTGGCGCTGCCGGTGCTGCGGGATTGATGTGGGCAGGCTCGTAGCGCTCGTAGCCGGCGCGGGCCTTGTAGGCCCACTCAACGGCCGAGCGACGCTCGCCCTGATGCGGCTCTTACTGAGCCGCGAGATGCGGCTGTTACCGAGCCGCGAGATGCGGCTGTTACCGAGCCGCGACCGTCAGGAAGCGGTCCCCAAAGCGGCTAACACGTTTGACTTTGGCCGGTCTCGCGCGCTACTGTGCAGTTATAGCCCTTCCCAAGGCGCGGTAGCCAAGTGGTAAGGCCAGGGTCTGCAAAACCCTTATTCGTCGGTTCAATTCCGACCCGCGCCTCCAACAACTTAGCGGTAACCGATGGACTTCACCTGTGTTGAATAGTAGCCCGCTACCGACTTGAGCAGATCACTGCTAACAGGCCCGGAACAGGCTATCCGAACAATATCGCGAAATCCTCCTAGGCCGGAGCAGATTGGCCCGCCAAACCCGAAGACCGGACCGCACGGGTCAGCTACGACTCGCGATTCGCGGGAGCAGGCCTGATGCACCGCCCATTCCCGGCCTGCTCGATGCCGCCGCCCTGGCAGCGTCCTCGGCCTGCGTCCTCGGCCAGGCTGAATGGGCGGAATTGCCTGGGTTACGCCTCAAAGTTCGTCCAGCCTGTTCAGCTTCGTGCATGATTCTGTTTCGTCGCCGATAACTCGACGCGACTATAACATGGCCCTGGACGAATTCTTCGCCTGGTAGTGCACGGGAGCCGCGTGCGGGTGTCCCCCGACCGACGCGCAATGGATTGCGTGTCGCCAGGTAGCGTGCCATCCGCGCCCGAACGGCGCCCGCCGCCCGCAGCGATGACAGCAGGCCTGGCGCCCCGACGTATGTGAGCCCTAAGCCGCGCCTTACACGCTGCCGACGCCGGCGCTCCGTGATCGGCGGCAGGCCGCTTGCTACCGCGTCTTCACCGAGGCGCTCAGGCCGAGATAGCGCGTCGACGGCGAATTGGCGGGATTTCGTCCGTCTGGGGCGTTAGGGCGCATACGCGCCACGTGACACGTACGCCGGCACGTGCGGGTTGCAACTCGCTACGGACGGATTTAACGGCCTCGCCCAGCCACTCGCCGGTTCAAGTAACGAATATAATAGCGGCAGAGGGATTATTCTGTGATCACTTGCAAGGAATCGGTTCTTTCGTGCGTGGCGATCTGCGCGGTGGCACTCCTGGGCGGATGCCAAAGCCGGAAACCGGTCGACGATGCGTCCATTACCAAGAATGTGAAAGCCAAGCTGTCTGCGGCGTTCGGGCGAATTGAAGACCGGCAGGTTCAGCAATTTGACAGGGGCGCCGATCAACAGACCGTGACTTATATCGCTGTAAGTTCAGCGAATGGAGTGGTCACCCTAACCGGCGAAGTGAATGGCAAGCGGGCGAAGGCTCGAGCTGGCGACATTGCGCGCAGCGTCAAGGGCGTAGCACGGGTGAATAACAACCTGTCGCTGGCGCCGGGCTACTCCGACGACGCTGTGGGCGACAAAACGCCATAGGTTTTCATTGCGCTCCCTTTATCAAGCAAATCCACAAGGGTCTTGGAACCTCTTAGTAGCGGCTTGGACGGCGTTCAACTACTACTCGGCGTAGGCCGGACTGCGATCACGTTGGTGCAGTGGGGGACGGCTGAAACCGGAGAGTGTTCCGACTACTCGGTTAGGAACGCGGCTTATGACGCCCGTCCATCCGGCGAAAAGCCATCTGCGGACTGAGACGCGTAACCACATCCCGCCGCGCGCACTACGGCGCCGGAATCAGTTGCAATCGCAGCCGTCGCTGCACGGTAGATGCTTCGCTCACTGCGAACTCGGAAACTGGTACGCCCGGACGATAGTGCTTGTAAGGTCGTGGCGCGCGCGCGGACCATACTCATGCCTGGCCTGGATAATCCCCAGCGGAAAGGGCGCCGCACTCGGGCCTGCAAGCCGAGAACGTATCATGTGCGGCGCCACCGTGCCGCGGCACGGCTCTTCGATTTCGGCTACCGTTTGCCCTCAGATACATGGCCACGGCCATCGCGCGTTTCGTTACCGTCGAAGTGCGCACTATCGACGCGCTTTGACGGCTCGGCTTTCTCGCCACGTTTTGGCGTTGGGCCTTTATAGCCGTGCTCCGGATGCAGCCGGTTATTCACGTTGCCCCGGAAGTCGTCAGAGCCATGAAACCACGGGCCCGCACCAATGAAGCCATCCCCGTTAAACCACTCCGGACCATAGTAGCCAGTAGGAGCACAGGCGTAGGGAGCGGCGTCGTAATAACCATATGGACAGTCGGGGGCTACTCCGATGTCGACGCTGACCTGGGCCTCTGCTTTGGGGGCGCCAACCGTGAAGCCGACTCCCGCAACAGCAGCTAACACTAGAAATGTAAATCCGCGCATTAAATTCACCTCGCGATTACTTAGTGCACTTCCCCGGCCAACAGGCAATTGGTTCGGTAACAGCGGATTCTACTCGGTTCGAGCTCTTGAGTGGTGACCACCGAAGGTCACATGGCTCAATGTGGTCAGGCAACGGGCTCCGCCACGCTGGGCGCGGTTCTCTCAAGCGTTCCCAATACGCAAGCGAAAAGCTGGCTACGGTACTCACACCGCCGGCGAGCAGGCCAAGAGGCCGAAACCGCTACCGATATCACCGCACGAGGTGGCCGCCTCCAGGCCAGCCTCTTTAGGCCGTTATGCGGCGCGCAACGAGAATTTCGTTCTCGTTGTGTTGGCAGTCCATCCGATTCAATCGCCCACCGCGAATTCTGTCTGCTGAGTCCTGACTTCCTCGACTCCCATATCCCGCAGGGATATCAAGGCGAAGCCTTGGCTAGTTAGTTAGCCGCAAGAAGCTCAAACAGGGAGGTGGCGCTCGACGCATGTGTGGTGGCATGCGGGAAGGAGGGAGACCAGCGCGATGCATGCTTTCGGTCCGTGCATCCATGCGGAGGCCGTGCGCCGTGGCGCGTCGCGGACACGGCTTGCACGCCTCCAGCGCCAGTCGCTTGGGCGCGGTCATTGCGTCGCGCGCTGCGTGCGATCCTTCCGGCGGGCTCCGGCCGCCGCCGCCCTTACGACGGGCCGCTCGTCAATTTGTCAAAGGCAGATTTTCCGGCACCCCAATCGTGCGTGCCCTTTCGTGCCCTTGTTAGCTGGCGCATCTACGGCCGTCCTGCCGTCATTGCCCTCCAGATGACAGCCAGCGTTCCAGACGGTCCGCGTGCGTGCGGCTGGAGCGGTGTTCGGAGCCATCGGAAAGCCGCACAATGAATTCCCGATTCTCGATGGAGCGCAACTCCACGATGTTTCCCGCCTGCACGATTCGGGAACGATGGATGCGAAGAAAATTCGCCGGATTGAGCCTCTGCTCCAGCGAAGCCATGGTTTCACGCAGCAGGTAAGCGCGGCCGTGCGCGTGCAGTTCCGCATAATCCCCGGCAGCTCCAATCCATTCCACATCGTCGGCTTGAACAATCTGTATGCGAGTCCCGGTTTGCACCGTGAAACGGGAGACAAATTTTTCTTGTGTCCGATCGAGCATCTGCAAAACGCGTTCAGCCATCTTGGTCTTCAACGATGAATCGACGAGCTTTCGCGCCCGGCCGATGGCGGCCGCAAAGCGCTCGTCGTCCACCGGCTTCAGCAGGTAATCCAACGCGTGAACCTCGAATGCGCGCAGTGCGTGCTGTTCATATGCGGTCAGAAAGATTACGTTCGGGAGCTTCTCCCTGGGGACCGCGCGCAAAACCTCGAAACCATCCATTCCAGGCATCTGCACATCCAGGAAGACCAAGTCGGGCGAAAGGTCGAGTATTTTCTCGACCGCGGATATGCCATCCCCGCATTGTCCGACGATCTCAATATCCTTGAACTTCCGCAGCCTTAGAACGACCCCACGGCGAGCCAATGGCTCGTCATCTACGATAAGCGCTAACACGGCGATACCTCTTGCCCGAGCCTCCGGATGGGCAATTCCACATTGACGACACAGCCGCCGGATTCCGGCCACTCCAGCCAGAATTGATGATCGTTTCCGTACAGTGTCTGCAACCGTTCCGAGATGTTGCGTTTGCCGATTCCATTCTCGCCTTCCCCCTGTTTGCGAAGGCCTGTGCGCCCCGAATTTCTGACGATAATTCGTAATCGCCCTTCGTGCAGTTCGCTCTCTATGGCGATTCTCCCACCCTCTGCGATACACGCCACACCATGGCGCACCGCGTTCTCGACCAGTGGTTGAAGTAACATGCCCGGCACCATGGCATCCAGCGTCTCTGGAGATATGGTTATCTCCACCTGCAACCGGTTCCCCAGCCGGGTTTTCTCGATGGCGATGTACTGTTCCGTAAATGCCATCTCCTCTGAAAGAGGCACCTCCAGGGCGGCCTGGTCGTTCAGGCTGGTGCGCAGGAAATCCCCGATTTGCGACAGCATCCTGGTGGCCGCGGAAGCTTCGCCATCCAGAACCAGCGTGGAAACGGCGTTCAGAGAGTTGAACAAAAAGTGCGGATTCAATTGGTAGCGCAACGCTTGCAAACGGGCTTCCCGAACCTCTGCTTCGGCACGCAACAGACGTTCCCTTTCCGTCGACGCTCGATGCCACTGCTTGATGCTGAAGTACAGAGTGGACCAACAGAAGAGCAGAAAAGGGAAATCGGCCGAATTTACGGCCAGGTCCACGACGTTAATGTGGTGAATGCCCCTCATCGTCAGTTCAAACACGAAGGCGGCCGCCGCTCCGATGGTCACCGACGCGCCAAAAGCCCGCAATTCAAACGCGATCCAGGAGGGGTAACGCCGCAGCAGCCAGCGGCAAACAGGATGCAATATACAAGTACCCGGGAACAGCAAACACACCACCAGCGTGTTTTCGCGCAGCGCTCCGGCGCGCTTCAAAATGTCGGGAAGCGCTCCCAACAGATTCCAAGCATAGAAACAGACCCACCCCAGGGCTTGTAACTGCCAATATGAAGTGAGCCGCGAGGGTTTATGAAGCACCATCCAATTCTAGCCCAGTTGCCGCGTCCTGGCGCCCAATCTGCCGATCAAAACCGGCAATTCGCCGCATCGCTCTATCGCCCTGACGATCAGCTTGCAAAACTGATCCCGCAGGAGTTACGCTACGTCTGAAGGTGTGGCTATCTCGGGGATGGATGGCTAGTTACTGCGGCAATCAGAGGCTCGAACATGTCAACTCGCTCTATGAGAACCAAACGTCGAGGTAAAACCCCGGTTCAATCCGCTCTGCTGGCGGCAATCCTGGTTGCAGGGTGCCAGGGAGGTTCCGTTTCGGAACAGTATTCCCGGATGGCTGCGCTTGAGCAATATCTGATGGCGGATTCCAGCGCCGAGATCGCCATGGCCCGAAGCGCGGCTCCGCAAGCGATCTCACAGGATGCAAGTGTTCTTATTCTCGGCAGAGGCGGCTATAAAACCGCAGTCGATGGAAAGAATGGGTTCACATGCCTTGTCGAACGATCGTGGATGTCTCCATTCGACAGGCCCGAATTTTGGAACCCTAAGATACGAGGGCCTATCTGCTATAACCCGGCTGCGGTAAAAACGGTTCTTCCTTACACGCTGAATAGGACAAAACTGATTTTAGCCGGGTTATCCAAGGCGGAGGTGCATAAAAGAATAGAGGCTAGCGTCGCAAAGAAAGAACTGCCGGCGCCAGAAGCCGGCGCGATGTCTTACATGCTATCGAAGATGGGATATCTCGGCGACTCGGCCGGGCATTGGTGTCCTCACTTGATGATCCATGTCCCCACGACAGGCGAAGCCAGCTGGGGCGCGAACCTTGCCGGCTCTCCAGTATTGTTCAACGACGAAAATCGAGACGTGCCGGAGCCCGAGACCATTTTTATGGTCCCGGTCGCGTATTGGTCGGATGGCAGCGCTGCGCCGGATATGGCACAACACTAAGAGCAATATCGGCAGCGTGTTAAAACTCACATCTTAGTGGTTCCTAGTGCCTAATTGCGGAAGTTCGCAGACCACTCCCTGACGGTCGTGGCTCAGTAAAAACATACGTCCGATGCCGAGCCGCGACCGTCAGGGAGCGGTCACGCGTCCATCCAAGCCTGGACGAGAGCCGATACAAACAACGGCTCAGCGACTAAGACCGGCAACCCGCCGCATCGTTCAATCGGCCTGACGATCAGTCCCTCCAAGTGACGCTTTTGAACGCTACTCTACTAGCCATATGAATACCAACAACGCCAGTCTCGTGGCGCTGCGCTTCAGGACAGTAATACCGGCTATGTTCGTTGGAGTCCTACTGACTGTAGCTACAGTGCCCAGCCATGCACAATCACTAACTACGGGCGGTGTATCCGGCAACATCACGGATGCTACCGGCGCCGTACTTCCCAACTCAACCGTCACACTAACCGATCTCGATAAAGGCTCCGTTCAAGCCGTATCGTCGAACGCCGTGGGCGAATTCCGGTTTTCGCTTCTCAAACCGGGCCACTATATGGTATCGGCGACCGCCCCCGGCTTCGAAAAGGTCGAAAGGCCCGTCGAGGTCTCTGTCGGAAATGTGGTCACGGCCAATCTGGTTCTTCAACTGGGAAAGGCTGTCACCACCGTGGAGGTTTCGACTGCGGCGCCGCTTGTCACCGAGGATCCATCTCAAATCACCACCTTTACTCAGCAGCAAATGGAGCTATTGCCGAGCGGCGGCGGCGATTTAACCAACATCGCATTTACCGCGCCGGGCGCTCTCCTCAATGTCGCGCCGCCCGGAATGAGCGGTTACGGCAATTTCACCGTAAACGGGTTACCCGGCACTTCAAACCTGTTCACGACCAATGGCGAGAACAACATGGATCCGTATTTCAATATCAACAATTCGGGTGCATCCAACCTCACGCTCGGTTCGAATGAAGTCCAGGACGTAACCATCACGACGAACCCCTACAGCGGTCAGTACGGCCAACTGTCTGGAGCTCAGGTTTCTTATGTCACCAAATCGGGCACGAACCAGTTTCACGGCAACGCCAGCTACTACTGGAACGGACGGTTGCTGAACGCGAACGATACGTTCAATAATGCGCAAGGGGCGCCCACGCCTTTCGCCAACGCGAATCAGTGGTCGGATTCCATCGGCGGCCCCATCATCAAGGACAAGACCTTCTTCTTCATCGATAACGAAGGACTGAGATTCCTGCTCCCGAACACCGACGTCCTCACCGTCCCGGGTCCGCAGTTTGCGAGCGCAGTGCTGGCTAACGTCACGGCCCTCGAGCCCAACGAGGCTGCCACTTACAAGAAGCTGTTCAGCCTTTACGGAAGCGTACCTGGCTATAGCGGCGCAAGTGCCCTCCCGAATACTACGGCATGCAACAGCCTGACGCTGTCCGGCTTCGATCCCGCTACGCAGCCCTGCGCCCTGCAATTCCGTTCGAATCCCTCGGCTTTGGCTACGGAGTGGATTCTCGCCGGACGCGTGGATCACCGTTTCAGCGACAACGATCAGGCGTACTTCCGGTACAAAATGGACCGCGGCACGCAGCCCAGCGCGATTGATCCGGTCAGTCCAAACTTCGACGCGATTTCGCAGCAGCCTTCGTGGGACACCCAGTTAGACGAGACGCACATTTTTAGTCCACGTGCGACGAACTCTTTGATGGCCACGCTGAGCTACTATCGGGCGCAGTTCACGCAGGATAGTTCTCTGGATTTGAGCACCTTCCCGTACGGCATCCTGACTTCCGGTACGGTTCCGTTTACCGGCTTCAATGGGATCTACGAGTTCCCCCAAGGCCGCAACATCACGCAATACCAGTTCATCGACGATTTCAGCTACACCTTCGGGAGTCATAACCTGAAATTCGGTGAAAACTTCCGGCGTTACGATGTCAGCGACCATAACTTCTCTTTCAACGGACCGGGCGTCTACTTCGGCTACGTGGAAAGCGGCTTGCAGGAATTTGCCGACGGCCTCGCTTATCAGTACCGCCAATCGGCCAATCAAACAAATGACGTGCCCATCGCACTGTGGGGATTGGGTATGTATGCGCAAGACGAATGGAGAGTTCGCCCCAACTTCAAGTTGACCATGGCACTCCGGGGCGAGCACAACTCCAATCCGGTTTGTCAGACGGACTGTTTTTCGGAGTTCAAAGCTCCGTTTGCCAGCCTGGCTTCCACGGTTGCCGGCAACGGCAATGTCCCTTATAGCGCCGATATTGTTAGCGGGCTGCATGCGGCGTACCCTGGCGTCGATCGAATCGATTGGTCGCCCCGCCTGGGTTTCTCCTATTCCCCGGGTAACTCGGGCAAGACTGTCATCAGCGGCGGCATCGGCATATTTTACGATAATGTGGCCGCCGGCCTGGTAGACGACTTACTTTCGAATGCACCCTCGTCGGTTGCCATCCGTGTGCGTCCCGGCGGCGGTGTGGCGCCGTTCGATCCCGCGGGCGGCGCCGCCACGTTCAGGGCCTCCGCACAGGCTTTCAATCTCAATGAGAGCTTCAATCAGATTTCCTCCACGTTGCAGGGTCTCGGATCGATCTTTGAAGCGCCTTCGTTCAGCTACTTCAATGGGACGCTGCATTCCCCCGTCTACCAGGAGTGGAATTTGCAGATCCAGCGCGATCTGGGCGGATCTTATGCCCTGATCCTGGCATATAACGGGAACCACGGTATCAAGATCCCGTATTCAAATACCTGGGGCAACGCGTATGACCCCGAAGCCTACGGGCTTCCTGGCGCGCTATACCCGAGCGTCGGCGCGATCGCGCAGGGTGCCCCGCCGAATCCGAGTTATGGCACGGTAAGTGAGGTCCAGAGCGGGGCTGTTTCCAATTACAACGGCGCCACCGTAACCTTCCGCAAACGTCTCTCGCGCGGGTTGGCTTTCGACCTGAATTACACCTGGTCCCATAACCTCGACGAAACTTCGAATGGCGGCATTTTCCCCATCAACACCAATACCGTCATCGGGACGCAGATCAGTCCGTACGGGTTGCGGCAGGGGAATTACGGCAACTCCGATTACGACATCCGGCACAGCTTGACGGGGGACTGGGTATATACGCCCAAGTATCATCTCGGGAACCACCTGGTAGACTCCGTGTTTGGAAGCTGGCAGTTGTCCGGCAAGATCTTCCTGCGCTCGGGTCTGCCGTTCACCGTCACCGATAATAATTGGAGCGGAGCCATCACCAATACCGACGCGCCGATCCTCGCTTATCCCACTGGCGCTTACCAATCTAACTGCGGGGCAGCGGCCGTCAACACGCCGTGCTTGAACGCTGGTAGCTTTGTTCAAAGCGCCTCGGGTGCGTTCACGGGTTACCCCGGAATTTCGCCGGAGAACCGCAATCAGTTTCGCGGCCCCGGCTACTTCGACATTGATATGCAGCTCTACAAGACCTTCAAGCTTACCGAACGCGTGACATTCGGTTTGGGCGCTCAGGCCTTCAATGTCCTCAACCACCCGAATTACGCCGTTCCCGACAGCGGCTTCGGCGATCCAACATTTGGAAGTGTGCTTCAAATGGCTGGAACCCCGACTAGCCCCTACGGTAACTTCCTGGGCTTCGATTCCGCGCCGCGCCTGCTCCAGGTCACCGGAAAGGTCACCTTCTAGTCGATCTCAAAATCTTCGACGAACACTAGGGGAGCCGAAAGGCTCCCCTTTTCGTGTTACCGGGAAGACGGGCGGCTCTGCGCTTCAGGGCGCGATCTGGGTCTATGCCTCGACACACTCGCGGCGTATACCGAGGAGGGTATGACTCCCATGGAGATCATTCACGCGGCGACGGGCAATGCCGCGGAGTTGCTGGGAATGCGGGACCGCATTGGAACACTCGAGGCGGGTAAGTTGGCGGACATCATTGCAGTTCCTGGCGACCCTTTGAAAGACATCCAGCTACTACAGGGACCGAAGTTTGTGATGAAAGGCGGAGCGGACGTCAAGCAGTTGAACCAGTAGACAGCGGAGGTGCCTTGCCGGTTGAAATCTCGCCCCCCGACCGACGCGCCATGGATTGCGTGTCGCTAGGCTGCATGCCGTCTGCCCCAATACGGCGCCCGCCGCTCGCAGCGATGACCACGCCCGCATGTCGGCGTAGGGTACCGGCACTCGGCGACATGCCGCCCGCTACCCCGTCTTCACCGGGGAGCGCAGGCTGAGATAGCGCATCGACGGCGAATATGGCGGGATTTGGTCCGTCTGGAGCGTTAGGCCGTATCGTGTCAGCTTGCCATGTATGCCGGCACGTGCGAGTCATTTTTCCGGCTTTCCTTCCGCAGGGCAATGGGACGAGGAGCGCCGGCCGGGCTACGCGAGAACGAGCCGTGTGCGCTGGAGCAGCGGAGGACCAGCGGAGAAAAGCAAAGCATTACCGTCTTGCCAACTCCAGGGTGATGCGCATCCACCGATAGCTGCCGTCTGCGTCGTTGTAAAGCCGCACTCAATGCCGACGGCTAATTCCACAAGGGTCTTGGAACCTGCGAGTAGCCGCTTGAACGGCCTTCATCGAATCTCGGCGTAAAGCCGAACTGCGATCATGTTGGCGCAGTGGGGAACGGCTGAGACCCGAGAGTGTTCCGTGGTCGCGCCATTTTGCCGCGACCGGAAGCTCGGCATTACCGCCTGCGGTTCAAGCGGAGGAGAATGTTTAGAATCGCCACGAACACGTTGAAGAGACCTGCGAACAGCATCAACGCGCCGGGGATCGGGCTGTCAGCGTCCGGGTTGTGCAGGACGGCGCTGGTGGCATACACCAGGATACAGACGCCGAGGATGCCGATTCCCGCGGCGATCAATATCCCCAGCAGACCGATGTTAAGAAACGCGTTGAGCACCATCGCGGCGATGATGCTGACAAAGATCCCCAGCATGAGCCCTCGCGGCGCTGAAAACGTCCGATTCGACGACATTACGAACAGCGTTACGGCGCCAAAGACGATCAGGGTCATCAGCATCGCGATCTTGGCCGTTCCAGGCGCGTACAGGCTCGCAAACCTCAAGATTGGAGCCAGGACCAGTCCTGAGACGAACCCATCGGCCAGGAGGGCGGAAACGCCTAAAACCGGATTGCGGCGGGCCGCGATGGCTACACGCGGGATGAGGTTGAGCAACAACATCGCCAGAATCCAGCCGAGCCAACCTGTGAACAGCTTGGCCAAACTGTCCGACTGCGCGCCCACGTAGCCGCCGCAGAGCGCGCCAGCAACGCTGAGGCCAAGCAGCAAATATGTCTTCTTAATCGTCGCGGCTCGGGTCGAACTCAGTTCCGTGGTCCCGAACAGAGTGTCAGTCACTGTCATTTGACGAAGGATACCACCGCGCGTGTACGAGCGCAGGCCCCGGGGCCAGCCGCCCGGCGTACATCGCGGCGGCCGCTAGTTGGGCGGAGGGCCGGCGCGATCCGGGACGAGACGCTGGCGCCGGTTGAATCGCGTCCCCCGAACCGACGCGCAATGGATTGCGTGTCGCTAGGTTGCATGCCGTCTGCCCCCCGTACGGCGACGCTGCGGGCTGCGATGACCGCGCCCGCAGGCTTGGCGCCGGCTGGGTGCTGAGCCGTAGGCCGCGCCATAGGCCGCCCGCGTCTTCACCGAGGCGCGCAGGCCGAGATAGCGTCGGACGGTATTCAACTATCGATTCGACGAAACGGACGGAGAGCAAAGGGGCGGCGATACCGGTGGCGCGGCCCGTGCCGATATGGATCAGGGCTCCGCGCGAAGGCGGTGACGCTGTAGAGTCCGACGACGGCGAGCTCGGGAGCCAGCGCACCAAATAATGCGTTGAGGCGGGCGTTAAACCTCAGGCGACTACTCGCGATTCGCGCTACGCTGGTGATCATGGGCAGGGGAACGAGAGTCACCCTCATCCTGGCCGCGGTCGCAGTTACTTTCGGCGTGACCGGCGCATTGGCGCAGGGGACCATGCAGCGTCCTGTCCCCGCGTCCGAGACCACCGATTCGAACGGCGACCTGAAGGTGGGCGTCGCGCCGCCGGGGCGCGCGCGGCTGAGTGGCACAGTCGTACTGGCCGACGGTTCGGCCAGCAGGGAGCTTGTGGATATCTACGCCGAGTGCGCCGGCAACCGTGCGCTGATCGCCACGGCCGATTCCAAGGGACGATTCAGCGTCAGCAGGGATAGTTTGCGCGGCATGGCCAGGACGTGCGCAGTGCGCGCGTTTCTGGACGGGCGGTACTCCGCCGCGCAACCTTTGGCGGACATGAAGCCGGAAGGTGACATCAAGGTCGGGCGTTTGGTTCTGGATCCCTTGTCGCCCAATCAAAACGGCCTTACCAGCGCCGCAGACGAGCAAGCCGGCAAGGCGCAACAAAAGATGTACGAGAAGGCGCTCGATCAGGCAGCCCGGACGGATTGGGCAAACGCCATCGGCTCGCTGCGCAAAGTTACGGCGGCACACGCGGGGTACAGTTCCGCATGGCTGACTCTCGGCTTGCTGCAATTGAGCGGAGGAGATCGCCGTGGCGCCCAGGAATCGTTCCTGGCGGCGGTGCGTGCCGATCCGAAATTCGCGCTCCCGTTGATCCAGGCAGCCAGGCTGGAGGCGTCGCAAGGCGACTGGAACGCCGCGCGCGATCACTCTCAAAAAGCCATCGATCTCAACCCTGAGGCTTTTCCGGAAGCCTGGGCGCTGAATGCGCTCGCGAACCTGAATCTGCAAAACATGGATGCCGGGGAGAAGAGCGCGGGCGCAGGGCTGCGCATCGACACGCACCACGATTACCCCGAATTGGAATACGCGCTGGGAAGTGTCCTGGCGACCAGACAAAAGACAGAGGAAGCCACCCGGCATTTGCGGGCGTATGTGGTTGCAGCCCCGCATGGGATCAATGCCGATGCGGCGCGCAGCATGCTGGCGCAAATCGCGGCGAGCGCCGCGGCCTTTCCCGCATCACCGGGTCCCGCTTCTCCACCCGCAGTTCAGACAAACGAGCCGGCTAGCGCGCGCGGAGACGGGCCACCTGCCGGCGCGTTGCGCGACCGCAACGCTCCTTTACTATTGAAGACTCCCGATTACACCTGTCTCGAGAGCATCTCCCGAACTCGCGTGGATCCGCGGGGGCGGTCCCAAGAGGCGCACCTGGTGCGGGTGGAGATCGGCATCTCCGACGACCGCGAGATCTATGGCTACGCGGGCGGTAAGCGGTTTTCGGGCGAGCGGCTCGCCGCAATGCTCCAAAATAGCTTCAGCACCAGCGGAATATTCAGCTCGCTGGCGCGCGCGCTGATTGCCGGAAACGGGATAATGGTTGCCTTTGCCGGCCCCGGCGTGCTCGATGGCGAAGCTGTTTATCGTTACGATTTTCATAGTAATCCCGGCGAGGCGCACTGGTCCATTCAGTACGGCCAATCATCTGCGCGAGCGGGAGAAGAGGGGAGTTTCTTTGTGGACAAGGCCGACTTGACGCTGCGCCGCATCCAAGTGCGCGGGGTCCAGATTCCGGCCGATCTGAAAATGATCGACGCGGTGATCGACTATCAGCCGAAAACCGTGGGTAACCGGCTGGTACTGCTTCCGTACGAGGCTCGGGTCCACGTCGTAGAGCGATCCGGCATACGGCTGCTGAGCCGGATGTTCTTCGATCACTGCCGCGCTTTTGCCGCGGAGTCGAGCGTCTCCTTCGGCGCAGACGACGCGCGGGACCAGAGCGCGCAACCGGCCAAAAACCCGGAGTTGCCGCCCAATCTCGAGATCAGCGTGTCGCTGGACTCGCCGTTGAGCGTGGCCACCGCGGCGGGAAGCGATGTGATAAAGGCCAGGGTTGCCGCGGGCGTGTTGGTGCGGGGCCACGAAATGATCGCGGCCGGGGCGCCGGTCGAAGGGCATGTGCGCCCGTCCCGTGGAGAAAACGCGGTAGTTGTCGAGCTGGATCGGGTGCAGACGCGGAACGGCTGGGCACCGTTCTACGCCCGCCTGCTCTCAGTGACCTCGGCTCAAGCGGCGGTCCAAAATGCCGGCTCTGCGAAAAAGTCCGATCCCGAGATTCCAGGAGTGGCGAAGATCGTTTTTGGGGATCGGTCAGCAGAACTGGCGGCCGGGGCTCGTATGCTGTGGCAGACAGAACCAATGGCCGCCGCTCCTGAAGCCTCGCAGCCGCGGTTGAGCACCGGCATGGGCATCCATTAGACGCGACATGCAACGCCCGGCTGCCGTTCCGGTGCCCGCCGCCCGTCGTCCGCCTCCGCGATCGCCCACGTGGGCGACGCGGTCGGCGAGAGAGATGCTGGCGCCGCTTGAATCACGTCCCCCGCACCGACGCGCAATGGATTGCGTGTCGCTAGGCGGCAGCCGTCCTAGTACGGCGCCCGCCGCTCGAAACGGCGACCACGCCCGGAGCGCCTGGCGCCGGCCGTGTGTGAGCCATAGGCCTCGCCTTACACGCCGCCCGCGGCGTTCCGTACCGGCGCGTTGCGGCAGGCCGCCAGCTTGCGCGTCTTCACCGACGATTGCCGGCCGCGTGGCCCGCCGGGTCTCGCGCGTCGCTCCCATCCGATCATCCGATACAGGGGCCAAGATAGCGCGGGGACGGCGAAAGGTTTGGGATTTTACGCGCTTGGGCACATGCCCGCCGCTTGCCATGTATGCCGGCACGTGCGGGTCATTTTTCCGTTTTCTTTCCGCAGGGCAGTGGGACGTTGGGCGTAGGTACACGTCGCTTGAGGTTTTGAATTGGCGTGCGGCGGCATGCCACCCGCTTCCGCGTCTTCACCGAGGAGCGCAGGCCGGACTGACACCGCGTCATGTGCGTCGCCTGGAAAAGGGAGTCAGTCCAGTATCCGACATGCGATGCGGGACCACTCGCAGCGGCTCGTCCGGGTACGCAGACACGGATACAAATGTGCCCCTGCGGCACGCGCGGGAATGGCCGCCACGTTGGTGCGCATGACTGGTCATCCGCGGTGGCCATCAGATATTGGGGAGCAGATCGAAATATTCATGGTCTTCATTCGAGCCGCCTTCACCGAGACCGAGGATCTTCTCCGACTCGATGAACTCGATCCGCTCAATCCACTTGACCATTTTGTAGCCAAGCTGATTTTCGACCCGCAGCCGCAAGGGGGCTCCATATACCTCGGGGAGCAGCTTTCCATTCATCTCCGAAGCAAGCAGACATTCCGCCTTGAGTACGTTTTCGATGCTTTGCGTGTCGTAGTATTGGCCGCCATAGAGCGACCCGCCAAACGAGAAGAACGCGACAACCCTGGCATTCGGCTTTGGCCGGACAAGTTCAATAATAGACTTCATGGGAAGGCCGCCCCATTTGGCAATACCCGTCCAGCCCTGGATGCAGTGATGCATGGTGATGTGCTCGGCTTTGCCCAGCCGCCCGATGTCCGCGAGAGAAAGTTCGACCGGGTTGTCGACGAGGCCGCCCACCTTGAGCTTGAAATCCTGGAATCCTGTCCTGGCCAACTGCTTCCAATCCTCGCGGTCCGGCATCTTGCCGTTCGGCCAGAACCGCGGAGAGATGTCTCGGCCGGTGTAATGCTCGCTGGGCGGGAGGCGGTTCAGCGTGGCCAGCAGCAAAGGGTAAGCGATGAACTTCTGCACGTGCTGCAAGACACGAGGATAAAACCACGAGACATAATGCGCCGCGACCCACGAGAGAACGACCACGCCGATGCCGACGAAGCCCAGAATCATCCCCAGGCTATTCTGGCCGTCGGTGCCCATCACGATGTGGTTCATATTGCGAACGAAGCCCGTCATCGCGACCAGGGTCACATGCACGGCGATGAACGCACAAAAGCCGAGCATCGTTAAAAAGTGAATGGAGCGTCCGGATTGCCTGCCGCCAAAGAGCTTCGCATACCAGGGGAAGCCATTCACGGCGGCGGGCGACATCGCGATACCGGTCAGGATGGCCAGCGGACCGAACACAAAGACGAAGGCAAAATAGACGATCTGCTGCAGCGCGTTGTACCCGTAGTATCCGTTGAACTCGGGCGGCAGGTGGAAAGTCGCATAGTGCACCCAGGTGTTCCAGGCCTGCAGAGGCACGCGCGTAGATTGTGGCACGATCCGGCGCCACTGCCCGGTACTAAAAAGCATGACGACGAAAAACACGCCCGTGAGGATGAAGCCATAAACGTCGAGGAAATGCCACGAGCGGGCGATGCCCACGGTGTGCCGGTAGCCCGGTGTGGCAACCATGGGCGAGATGTAGCGAGCATCGTCCTTCGCGGTCCAGAGCCGATCCGCGGGGACGCGGATCGGCGTCAACCGAATCCACTCAGTGCCCGGTGTGCAGTCGTTGTTGAAGTAGAGGCGAGGATGATCGACCAGGATCGATAGGCCGCTCCGGATGAGCATCGTCAAAAAAAGAAAGTTGAAGAAGTGACAGTAGCGCACCCACACCGGAAAGCCATGAGGGCCGCCAAAGTTATCAGGATCGATCGGCGGGACAGCCGGAATGAAGGGGAGCCCAACAGACAGATATTCAGCCCATGCCGCAAGTACAGGCAGCAGCACCAGCATGGCGGCAGCGATCAGGAACGAGGGCCGGATCCAGATGCGAAAGCGGCGATCGGGGGGATAGTGGACCGCGGCATGTGCCGCATCGAACGCGATCATTGCATATCTCTTTCTTCAAACGTTCCAACCTGTCTCATCGGAATAATTGAGAGTGCAGGTCAGCGACTAAGAAATGCCTGAAGAACCACGGCCTCGTTGTGCACTTCGTCCTTGGCGCCATAGACTAATGTCAACTTGCCCTTCTTTATCTTGCTTGGCAGTCGGCTGGTGTCGGCTCTGGCGTGGGGCACTTATATCGTATCACGATATGTACGTCTGGCGCGCTCGCATAACCCCCAACCTTTTAATGTTTTAGGAAAACGGCTTGGACTTTTTTACAGACCCGTCAGGCAGCGGTTTTCCCAGAACGGTTAAGCACCCACAGGCCGGGAGGCCTCTCCAGAGCCGGCTGGGAGCCATCCCCCGAGGGGGCCCCGGCCAGGATCAGGCCAGGATGGGCCGCCCCACATCAAGCGTTGGTGGCGCGTTTCGATTGCCACGCCGCCAGCTTATTCAGCCCATCGATAAAGGCCTTGGCGCTGGCTTCAATCACATCCGTCGAGGCGCCCCGGCCAACCACCTTGCGTCCGCCTTCCTCAAGCTGCGCCGTCACTTCACCCAAGGCTTCTGTACCGCTGGTCACGGCCCGGATTTCATAACGCACTAACTTCGCGGCGGTCTGCGTCACGCCGGAAATCGCCTTGCATACCGCATCCACGGGTCCGTCGCCGATAGCCGCGCCTTGGCGCGGTTCCCCACCCATGCGCAGCCGGACAGTCGCCGTGGGGATCGCCGAAGTCCCGCTATAGATATGCAGATACTCCAGCTCGTAAGTTTCCGCCGCGGGATGAATTTCATCGTGTAAGATAGCGACTAAGTCCTCATCGAATACTTCCTGCTTCTTATCCGCCACAGTAAGGAACCTCTGGTAAGCCTGGTTCAACTCCTCCTGGGAAAGCGAGTAACCCAGCTTCTCCAGCCTGTCGCGCAGTCCATGGCGTCCGGTGCGGGCGGTCAGTACCACGCGGCTTTCGGTGAGTCCCACGTCCTCGGGACGCATGATTTCGTAAGTCTCGCGCTCCTTGAGAAATCCATCCACGTGAATTCCGGAACTGTGCGAGAACGCGTTGCCACCCACCACCGCCTTATTGGGCGGCACGGGCATGCCAAGCATGTCGGCCACCAGCCGGCTGGTCCTGTGCAACTCGCGCGCATCGATGCCGGTATCCACGCCGAAATAATCCCGGCGCGTGCGCAGCGCCATCACGATCTCTTCGAGCGCCGCATTGCCGGCCCGCTCGCCGATCCCGTTGATGGTTCCCTCGACCTGGCGGGCGCCGTTCAGCACGCCGCTCAAAGTGTTGGCTACGGCCAGTCCTAAATCGTCATGGCAGTGCACGCTGATGGTGGCCCGCGCGATGGCGGGCACATGCTGAGTCACTTCGCGAATCAGTTTGCCGTATTGTTCCGGCACCGTGTAGCCGGTAGTATCGGGAATATTGACAACGGTTGCGCCCGCTTCGATAGCGGCCTGCAACATCTCATAGAGATAACCGGGATCCGCGCGCCCGGCGTCCTCGGCGTAGAATTCCACGTCGTCCACATAGCTTCTAGCCAGTTTCACCGCCTCGATGGCCATGGAGATCATGGTGGCCTTTTTTTCCGCCATGGTCCGGCCATAGCGTTCGTCGCGGAATTTGCCCATGACGTGGATATCGGAAACGCCGATTCCGGTATGGATGCGCGCGCGCCGGGCGTTCGCCAGCGCCTTTCCGCAGGCCTCGATATCGAGGGGCACCGCGCGCGACAAGGCGCAAATCACGGGACCCACGATTTCCTGGGCCAGCAGTTGCACGGCATCGAAATCCTCGGGCGAAGACGACGGATAGCCCGCCTCGATGACATCCACTCTAAGACGCGCCAACTGCCGGGCGATCATGAGCTTTTCCCTGCTGCCCAGCCGCGTGCCGGCGGCCTGCTCACCATCGCGCAGTGTAGTGTCGAACACAGCGACCATACCAATATGGTAGGACAGGCCTCCCGGCCTGTCCATATTGGACTACCCTATTGCGCGCGGACAGGCCAGGAGGCCTGTCCTACTGGACGTAGATGTAGGCGGTGGTGGAAGTGACTCCGCCGATGCTGACTGTGACGGGCTGCATGCCCGCCGAGATACCGGTGGGCACCTCGGCATTGATCTGGTATCCGACCAGGCCCGGCGCAAGACCGCTGTAATCCACCGTGGCCGGTTGGCTCCCGATCATCACTGTCGGTGTAGTGGTCGTCTTACAGTCGTTGAGATTGGCGCAAGTGGACGCCATCCCGTCTCCCGGCAAGGTATTCACCGGCCCAAGCCCGTTGAGATACAGGAGCACGTCGGTCCCGCGCGGCACGGGATTACTCGACGAAACGATGGTATAGTTCGGCAGTAATGCGGCAGCCTCCTGAGTCGTATAATTGATGACAAAGAATCCCGGGGAGTACTCCGCCAGCGAGAGAGATACCGTCTGACTGTAGGTATAGTTCACGATTACCTTGACGGTCGCCGAGCTTTGCCCTTCGAGCTCCCATGGCACCTGCACGTTTAACTGGCTGGGACTTACATAGAAGAAACGGCCCGGCACGCTGAGGCTAGCAGTGTCAAAGCTGAACGCCACACCGTCCAGCCCCATCGGAAGCGGCTGATTGACGGCCGAACATGACGGGCAGTTATCGTAGGGCACGTCCGTTACGTCGGAAAGATTGCTGCCATAAACGGCTACCCACGCTCCAGGAGCAACCGCGCGGCCGGTTACAAAACTCGCGGCATCCAGGATTGTAGTGATACTGGGCACGGTCCGCGCATTGCCGTCAAAGGGCATCGACATCCCATTGACCGAGGCGGTAAATTCCTGGGGGCCGGGAGTGGATCCCAGAGTCACGGAAGCTCCTGCCATACCGTAAATATCCGTGCTGGTATCGGTATAGTTAGTGCCTTGCAGGATGCTTCCATTGCCCTGGGTTACGGACCAATTCACCGGAACGCCGGGGACCCCCGCACCGTATTGGTCGATCACCTGAATCGCGATCGAGCCGTAATCCAGGACGCAGCTATTTACGGCGGTGCATGGAACCGTCTGATACCAGGGAACCACGGCGTTTACCGGACCGTCGAAGCCCACTTCATACGGCGGAACCTCGTTCAGCGGGATGATGTCATAAGGTACACCATCACTTACAATGAATGTGTAAGGCAGACTTAGTGGCGTGTTGGCGCCCGTCGCTGTTATTAGTCCTTCAAAACGGCCGGGGCCCGGCACGTTACCTGAAAGGCCAATAGTCAGGCTGGTTGAACCTCCACTCGGGATTGTTACCGTGGCGTTCGTTCCGCCGTTCACCTGCACCTGAGATCCCGATAATCCGGAGGGTTGCGCGGCGCTCAAAGCGAGCGTCACGGATACAGCCCCGCTGTTGTACACGGTCACCGTCGCGGCCGTTGGCAGAGCGCCGCTCAGCACGCCGAAGTAGACCGAAGACGGCACGAACTGCACATTCGAAGCCACCGCGTTCTGGGTCTGCAGCAATCCCGCTCCCACCGCTACCAACGGCGCATTGGCAGTCCCATCCGTGGTCCGCAATCCCGATGAAGTCGCGGTGTTAACCAGGGCGGATTTGATCTGCAATGGGCTTAAATTGGGGTTCGCCTGAAACACTAACGCCGCCGATCCGGAGAACATCGGCGTGGAAAAACTGGTGCCGTCGGCCGTGCCGTATCCATTGAAGTTGAATAACTCGCCTTCGGGATCGTAACTTTGGGCGGCCAGCAGAAAGTCAGTCGCGGCAGCCGCGGCATCCGGCTTCACCAGGTCGGCGCCGGCGCCAAACTCAGGACCCAGCGATGCGAAGCACGCCACGGATTCGGGTATAAGTGCTCCAGTGGGCGCGTTAGCAACTGTCGGAAAGCACTTATCGTCGACAAACTGCGTGCTTGCGGGCGCTTGGAATGGGTTGGGATCCAAGGTTGTGTTTGCGCCGGGATTCGCGTCGATGTAGCTCTTCAGGTTGTTTCCGTCGGATTGACCTACCAGGTACGCGGGGATCACCGCCGCCGTACCCACGCTCCAGGGAGACAAGCCGGTGCCGTTATCGACGATCACTACACCCAGGGCGCCGGCGTTCTGCGCGTTACCAACTTTCACGCTGAAATCACAGCTACCGCGCAATATGAGAACAAACTGATTGCTCAGCGCGCCCGGCGATATCGGCGAGCATAACAGGCCATCGCTGTCTCCCGCCTGAGTGACATCGATCGTAGGTTCGGTGTAAGGAGATCCCGGATCGGGCCCGTCATAGCTGGTCACGGCCGGAATCTGCTGGATGTTAGAAGGGACTCCGGTGCCCGTAACTTGCACGCTCTGCGTATACGTCACATCGTTCTGAACGCCGCCGGCGGCAATGATGGAAGGTGCATAGGCGGGAGACGAGATCGTCTGGAGAGTCGGGCTGCTGGCCGAGTTGAAGTTGTACTGGTACCCTATGTTCCCATCATTGCCGGCGGCGGCCACCACCACGACTTGGCCCTCCTCGACTAACTCCTCGAGTTCGAAGGCGAAGGGATCGCATGGACCGTCGCAGCTCTCATCCAGCGGACCGGAATAAGGCAGGCCGCCGAGCGACAGGTTAATGATATCCACGCCGTCGCTGACGGCATCCTCCACGGCTGACATCAAGCCGTCTCCGGAAGCGGTGCCGTTGACCTCGTCGGAGCCGAAGACTTTATAATTGCCCAGGAAGGCCATGGGCGCGACACCGGATATCGGGATTCCATCCGCCATGGTGGTGGCGCCGGCGATGACGGATGCTACACCCGTGCCGTGGCCGATCAAATCCCGGGCGGTAAGATCGTCGGGACGCGATTGCTGGGCGGGAATAGACGTAGTTTCGTCGGAAGTTACCAGATAACTTACATAACTACGCGCTACAATTACCTTGTTATTCGTAAAGGCGAGGTCGGCTGTATTGTCGGAGGTTGGATAGCCGGCGGGCGGGGTCAACGACTGGTTAAACGATGGATTGGTCTGATCGATGCCTGTATCGATTACGGCTATAAACAAGCCCGCTCCGGCATTGGACGCGCCGCCAATTGCGGAGGAATTCCAGGCGGCAGCCACGTTGCTTAGAGTAAGTTGATCTTGCCTGTGATACGACCGCAGCGGGACTACCGACTTCACGCCCGGCAAATTCCGCAAGGAGGCGGCCTGCGCGGGCGTGGCATGCACAAACAGTCCGTTCATCAGGTGTTGCACGCCCCCAGTGACGTGAACGTGCATGCCCTCGATCTGACTGCGCAGGGAGGCCTGCACCTGACGCAAGTGTTGCCGGTAGGGTTCGGCAACGGCGCGCGTGGCCTTGAACTTGCCTGGGTATCGCTTGATGGCGGGCGGTTCGTTCAGTATCACCATCCATCGAGTGGAGGGCGGCGCGGCCGCCTGCGCGCACGGTGAGTATAGCTCTGCCGCCAGGATTAATAAGGCCAGGAGTATTCGTTTCGTCAGACTCATTTTAAGATTCCTCTTTTTGAGAAGGGCCGAAGTAAGAGACTCAACACGCGGTATGTTAAGCGAATGTTAAGCAACCTCTAAGCCGCCTACAAAGAATCCTACCAAAAACCTATCAGACGCGAGACAAGCGATTAATGGTACATAAAAGGCAAGGTATACGATCGTACAAACCTTGGTGTGGCTTCAAGGAGCGCAGTCTTCGGCCAAAGTCTTCAAGAACCTCTGGCGGTGAGTCTGCAGATAGAAGTGGCCTCCCGGAAACAGGCGCACGGCAAATGTGGCCGTAGTCTCCAAAGCCCAGGCTTCCAGATGCCGCGGCAGCACATTCGGATCGGCCGTTCCCCCATAAGCCAGAATCGGGCAATCGAGCGGCGGCTCCTCGGCATAGACATATTTGCGGTAAATGGCGGCGTCTTCTCGTAGGGCGGGCAAAATCAAGCGCAGCATCTCCGGATCGTCGAGCACTTCGCGGGGTGTGCCTTCCAAGCGGCGCAGGGCTTCCACGAATTCCGTCTCGCCGGGTTCGGGCGGCGGCACGTGTCCGCGGCGGAACTGCGGCGCCCGCGCGCCCGAAGCCACCAGCAGACGCGGCAACGGGCGATTCCGCCGCCGCAGGAGGCGGGCCATCTCGAAAGCTACTACGGCGCCCATGCTATGTCCGAAGAACGCGAATGGCTCGTCGAGATGCGGCTGGATAATGCCGTAGAGCGCGGCCACCAGTTCCGCCATGTTTTCGGGCTGGCTGCGCGGTGCGCGCATGGGAACCACGTAGATCGACCGCGGCAACTCTGGCGCCCATGCGTGGAACAGCGCGCCCCCGCCGCCGGCGTGCGGAAAGCAGAACAGGCGCAGTGCCCCGGCTGGAAGACGGCCCGCACCGGAGAGCTTGTGCAAGCGCAGCGCCAGCAGTTTGCGGCGCTCGGGAGAGAGGTGTTCCAATGCCCGCAGCTGCGCCGTGTGCGCGACGGGCGGAGCCGTGCGCGCGGCATGCTGCAACTGCTCAAGCAGATCCTCGAACGGGTCCACCGTCAAGCCAGCGGCGTCGGCCAGCGCTGCCTGGCGCGACGCCCGCGAGATCGCCTCATAATGCGCGCGATCCGAAAGTAGCCGCTCGAGCGCCGCCTGCCAAGGCCCGATATCCTGCGGCGGCAAGACCGGCAACGGCACCATCTGGTCATCAAGCTGCGGCCGGTATTTTTCGATGGGCCGCACCGGCAATAAATAATCCACGCCCAGCTTGGCCTCCGGGATGCCGCCGACATTGCTCGCCATCACCGGCACCCCGCGCAGCATGGCTTCCATCACGATGCGCGATCGCGCCTCGGCCCACAACGAGGGGACCAGCAGCACGCGCGTACGGCGAAAAATCTCGTCCACGTTATCGGCGGCGTCGAGCAGGGTCACGTTCGCGCGCCTCTCGAGCGCCGCGCGGTCCGCCGCTGTGGCGCCCCACGTGGGCACGGCCGCGAAGCGCACTTCGGGCATGCGGTCAGCCAGTTCCAGAAAGATGGAAATGCCCTTCACCGCACACGGATTCACCAGTGTGACGAATTCATTTTCGAAGCGGCCCAGATCCGGATAAGGCGGCGGATCGGGCAGCGAGATCGGCACATACACGGCGGGAATGCCGCTCCACTGGCGGATATAATCGGACACATACCGGCTCACTCCGATCACGGCATCCGCTTGCCGCAGCACGTCGGTTTTGGCCTCGCTGGGGAAGGCGCAATCCGGACCAAACGGCAATGCCAACGGCGCACGCGCCAGGTAGACCACGCGCGCGGGCGATCGCAGGGCGACCTCCAGCAGCAGTTGCGCGGGATCGTCCGTAGACGTCAGAATTACGTCCGGTTGGAACGCCGCAATCTGCGCGGCAAAGCAGGCCCGCAGATTGGGATGATAGGTGACCACGAGTGCCGCGACTCCAGCGCGGCGGAATATGACGACGCCGTCTTCCGCGGCCAGCGGCCGAACCCCGCGCGCTTCCAGATCGCGCAGATATTGCGCGTGCCCCTCGACGCTAAAACGCGGGATGCGCGCCACTACCCGACAATCGTGACCTCGCGCGGCCAGCGCTTCCATCAGCAGACGATTGGAGCGGTCGCCGCCGCCATACGCCGGATAGTAGAGCGCGTTTTGCGCCAGCAGAATCCGCATTCAGATCTTCCGGCTGCGCGCCATGCGCAACAGCAGCGTGCGTTTTTCGGGCGACAGGTTGGCCAGCGATCCGTGTTCCGGCAGCGGATCGCCCGGCTTGAGAGACATCAGAAATTCGGGCATGCACGCGGCGTTCAGGCTGTTCACGAAGCGCAGCGCGGCTGCGCGGGAGACGGCCGACACCCGCTCGTAGAGATCTCGATCGGTGAGCAATGCGCGCAGCGCCTGCTCCCACGGCCCCAAGTCGAGCGGGCCGATTACCGGCCGCGGCAGCGAGTGTTCGTCAAACTCCGGCGCATAGCGAACGATGGCGGGCGCGGGCGCCACAAACGGCGTTCCCATCTTGGCTTCCACCAAACCGCCCGCATCGCTCGATATCACCGGGATACCGTGCAGCATGGCTTCCATCACGGTGAGTCCGAAGCCTTCGTACCAGAGCGATGGCATCAGCAGGACGCGTGTGCGCCGCAGAAACTCCGCGATGTGGCGGCAGTTCGGCAACATCTGAATGTTCGCGTACGCGGCAAGCGCCGCGCGATCCGCGGCGGTGGTGCCCCATCCGGGCAGCGCACCGAAACCGTACTCAGGGAAGCGCCCGGCAAGCGCGCCGAAGATCGAGATGCCTTTCACCGCGCACGGATTGACCATGGTGATCAAGCCCGTATCGAACGACGCCAGATTGGGGAACGGTCCGTTGCCATAGATGGGCGGATGAATAACCACGGCATCGCGGCCGATGTGCCGCCGTATGTACTGCGCGGTGTGTTGTCCGATGGCCACTACCGCGGCGGCGCGCGCCACCAACTGCGCGGCGGCCGGATCGGGATTCCAACTGGCCGGCCCGAACGGAAAGAATTGCGGCGTGTGCGCCAGGTAGATCACGCGTCCAGGCGCCGCGTGATGCGCTTCGCGCAACAGCGCGTGGCCCAAATCCTCCGAGGAAACCAGCACCCAATCCGGCTCGAAATCGTGAATGTGGCGGCGTAGTGCGGCAGGCTGCCGCGCGCGCTCGGCGATCTCGAAGAGCTCCACGCCGCGCTGCGCAAGCGACTCGCGATCGGCGCCTTCCTGGGCGAGTTGCGTGTGTTTCGATGCGTCATCATGCAACGCCGCGGCCACGATGCGGCAAGCGTGGCCCTGCGCGGCCATATATTCCAGCCAGAACAGATTGCTGCGCGTGGCGCCGCCGCGGGGAGGCGCGTAGGATGCGTTGGCAGTCAGCAGAATGCGCATCGCTTAGTACGGCGCTTCTCCGCTTTCCTTGGCCAACAACTCGTGCACTTCGTCGTCGCTCAGGCTCTCCACTTCCGCCAGCAGCGCGGCGTATTGATCCGCGCCCGCCATTTCGATTTCGCGCAGCTCGATGGCTTTGGCCAGCTCCGCCACTGTGAAATCCGCGCCGTAAACCACTTCAAGCGACAGCTCGATGCCTAACTCCTCCTTCAAGCGCGAGAGCAGTTGTACGGCGAGCAGCGAATGGCCGCCCAGGTCGAAGAAGTTGTCTTCAATGCCGACCGGCTCCACGTGCAGCATCGACGACCAGATACGGCAGAGCCGCCGTTCCAGATCGGACCGCGGCTCGCTGAGGGCGGCCGGGCTTCGCCGGCGCGGGGCTTCCGTCCCGCAAAGCTGCAGGATCTGCTCCACGTTGCGCATTTCGTGAGCGATGCGCGCATAGGGAATTGCGCCGCGATCCACAGTGGCTTCAGTCCTCGCCTCCGCCTGGGGACGCGGCCCGGCCGACGGCACATACTCCATCTTCGCCGCCACATCCGCCGGAAATTGGAATACCAGCGCCTCACCCCGTACGCTCTGAAACGGCAAGCCGACGCTCTCCAGGAACAGCAGCGCGGGCCGGTTCCGCGGGCTGCGCACAAAGCGGGCTTCCACGGCGGCCAACCCCCGCTGCTGCGCGATGCGTCCGAGTTCGGCAAGCATGCGATGCTCCACGCCGCGGCCCAGCGCGCGGCAACTCAGCAGGAACGTATCGACGGAGAGCACATCCACGCCCGCGCGCAGCACCATGGCGCCCGCCAGACCGTAGCTGCCGAAGCGATCGCTCACATGCACCGTGAGGCATTCGGCTTTGCCCGATTCGAGCAATGCCTGAATATCGCTCTCCGACCGGCGCACGGTGGTGAAGTTCATTTGATTGGTGCGCTGAGTTAACTGCGCCACGCGCGCCAGATCCTTGGGCGACATGGGCGCGATGCGTACTTCAAGCTGCAAGCCGCGCAGGAAATCTTCCAGGCTGGTGGTGTGCTTTACGGCGCGCTGGCGGGCGATCTCTTGCGCATACATGGCCGGGCGCATGCGATCTTCTTCGGTGACGCGCAACCGGTCGAACGCCCACACGTGCCGCAGAAATTCGGGGATGTCATGGTCTTCGGCGGGCAGCGTAAGAGTCAGCACCTGCGGACAGGCCGCCTCCACTTCGCGGCATTCGCGCGGGTTATCGTCCACCAGGATGAAGCTGTCGAGGCCCAAGTCAAGTTCTTCGGCGAGCGCCGCCAGGTTCGCCGCCTTCGACGACCAGTTGATGCGCCAGGCCGCGAGATGCTCCATGCGCAGCGACATTTCCGGATGCAGCCGGAAGGTATCCAGCACGTCCTCCACATTGTTTTTGCTACACAAGGTCAGCAGCATGCCCTGCGCGTGCTGCGCGAGCATGAACTCCTGCAGCGCCTTGCGCGGCGGGTCCACTACCACGCCTTGCGGTCCATCTTCGCCGCAGATGCCGCGCCATAACGTGTCGTCGCAATCGAGCGCCACGACTTTGAATGGCGGCGTGCGCAGCGCGTGGATCTTGCGCGCGATCATGGTGGCGAGCGCCGCAAAATATGCGGGCGTATAGGGGATGTGGCCCAGCTTATCGCCCAGCGCATCGTGCGGTTGAGCGACCGGATAAAGCTCGTCGATTTCATGTGGCGCGATCACGTGCACGGTGCTCAGATCGGCGATGGCCTCCGCAACATATTGCTCCATCCGTGTTTGGAAGGCGGCGTCGCACGCCGGGGAGGCGGGACAAACAAATACCAGCAGCGGCGTGGAAAACGAATGCGCGGCGGCTTTCAAGGCGTCCGCGAAATGGCGAATGTCGGCTTCCAGTCGCGCCAGGTCCGCAGTCCAGTCCTCGAACCGAACCAGCACGACGTTGACGCCTCCCTGGTTCGACGCCAGGGCGCCCGCCGGATCCAGCAGGAGTTGGAAGACCTGGTTATATGGGGCGAATCGGATGCCATCTTCGAATCCCAGTTCGCCCATCCAGAAGGCTAGCAGTGGTTCGAGGGCGTCCGCGGTGAAGGTGGCGCTGATGACGATGGAGGGCGAAGACATCGGGATTCACCACCATTATAAGGATCTGCGTGAGGCAGGCACTCTGCCTGCGGCGGGCTCCCAGCCCGCCTGCCGGCATTCGAGGAGATGCTGCCAGGCAGCCTGAGAGGCTGCCGCAGCCAGAGTGGCCGCCCCACGACACGCGTTTTCGTGACATTTGGTGGCTTGCAGGCCATCACGACAGGCCAGGACCACGGCATAGCGCACTTACTCTTCCCGCAGAGCAGACATCGGATCCGTCCGGGTAGCCCGCCGCGCCGGAATCCAGCAGGCGATCCCCGCCGTCACAGTTACCAGGCAGACGGCTATCCACATCGCGGAATGGCCTGCGTCGAGACCGGCGAGCATACCCCGCAATGGCCGCATGCAAGCAAACGCCGCACCCAGTCCCACTGCCAAGCCGGCGGCAACGGTCAGAAATCCTTGCCGGAAGATCAGCGAAAAAACATCGGCCGGCGCCGCGCCCACGGCCATGCGAATGCCGATTTCCTGCGTGCGGCGCGACGTGGTGTACGAGACGACGCCGTAGACTCCCGCCGCCGACATGACCAGCGCCAACGCGCCTGTCACGGCCAGCAGCAGCATGATGAAGCGCCGGTCGGCCACCGAATCGGCGATCAGATCGCGCATCGACGCACTCAGGAACACCGGCTGTTGCGGATCGATAGCGGCGATGGCGCGCCGGATGGCGGTGGCCATCTCGCCTGCCCGCGTGGTTCGCACCACCAGGAACACCGATTTGCGCATGGCATCCGCGGCTAGATAAACGTTGCCCTTGTCGGGTTCGCCGAGCGCCGCGTGGCTGGCGGACGAAACCACCCCCACCACGCGCTTCCAATTGTTCGGATTTTCGGGCGTGCAATCGATGCAGATGCGCTGGCCCAACGCACCGGCATGCGGCCAGAGGCGGCTCGCGACGAGCGTGTTCACGATCGCGGAATCGTTCGCCGTGTTCATCTCCTCCCGCCGGAACCAGCGGCCCTCGGCCAGATGAATGCCCATGGCTTGCAGATATTCGCCACCGGTTACGTCGATCTCCGCCACCATGGGCGCGCCGTTGTCGCTGCGCACAAATCCACCGTGATTCTCGCCGCTGAAGGGCAACGCATCCACCGTTCCGGCGCTTTCGACTCCCGGCAACGCGCCCACCGCATCTAGCATCTTCCGATAGAACAGCGCTCGTTGCGCGGGGTTGGAATAGCGCTCCGGCGCCGGCAGCACCACCGAGGCGAGCACCCTGTCGGCATCGAAACCGGGATCGGTCGAAATCAAGCGGGCAAAGCTCGCCAGCACTTGTCCGCCGATCACCACCAGCAGCACAGACAACGCCACTTCGGCCATCACCAGGGCAGACCGCACACGATCGCGCCGGCCCACGGCGCCGCCGCGCGATGCGAAGCCGGTCCAGAGCGCCGTATGCTTCCCAGCCGTGCGCAGCGCCGGCGCGATGCCGAAGACGATACCGTTTACCATCGCGAGCGCCAGAGCGAATGCCAATGTAACGGTGTCCCCGCGCGCGGCGGCCAATCGCGGAATGCTCACCGGCGACACTGCCGGCAGAATCTTCCATGCCGCGGCCGCCAGCACATATCCGCCGAACCCGCCCAGCAGTGCCAGCGTGCAGCTTTCGGTGAGAAGCTGCCGGACGATGCGCGCGTGCCCCGCGCCGATCGCCATCCGCACAGCCATTTCGCGCTGCCGGGCCAGCCCGCGCGCCAGCAGCAGATTGGCGACGTTGGCGCACCCGATCAGCATGAATAGCACGGCCGCCGCCATCAGCAGCGCCAAAGGCTTGGCCGCCGCGCCCACGGTGCGGTCGCGCAGCAGGTTCACTTTCAGCACGCGGTCGCGATTCAACGCTGGGAAATCGTGTGCCAATGTGCGGCTGATGGCGGCTATATCCTGCTGCGCTTCGGCCAAGGACGCACCCGGACGGAGTCCGGCCGCCGCGCCCATTCCGGCTTGCGGATTGGCAGGGATTTTGAGCGGCGCAGCCCAAAACTCCACGTAGGGCGAAGGCGTGTGGGCGGCTTCGCGGCGCATGGGAAAATTGAAATCCGGCGGCATCACGCCGATCACCAGGCAGGCATGCCCATTCACCGTCACGGACCGGCCTACTACCGCGCGATCCGCATGAAACCGGCGCACCCACAGGCCGTAGCTGAGGATTATGACGTCGGGGTGGCCGGGGCGGTCTTCGTCGGGAAGAACGTTGCGTCCGATCATGGGCGCCACGCCCAGCACAGGGAACAGCTCCGCGTTCATCAGCAGGCCGTAGAGCGCTTCGGGCGTGGTATTCGGTTCGCCGGATAGATCGAAAACGGCATTATGGTAAGTGCCGATTTCGCCCAGCGTGCGGGTGCGCCGGGCAACTTCCTGCGTGTCGTTCGGAATCACCCAATCGCCGTGCGATTGTTCCTGCATGGAGGGGTATTCGCTGCGCAACAGCACCAGCCGGTCGGGATGCGCGTAGGGCAGGGGATCGATCAGCACGGATTTGATGGCCGCGAAGACCACCGCGGTGGCGCCTACGCTGATGGCGATCGATAGCCAGGCGATGGCGGTGGCGGCAGGCGCGCGGCGGAAGAGGCGGAGGGCGAGGCGGATGTCCCGCAGGGTGGCCATCTGACTTTCATTCTACTTGGTGCGCTCGATCGAACAAGAGATGCAAACCCCGCTCGATGGCGGCGACTCTGGCGGCGGGCAACCGGCCTACTCGCTCGGAGAGCTCCGTTTTATCGACGGTCACGATCTGGGAGACATTCACCACGCTAACTCTATTCAGGTTGCCCTCGCCTGGCTCAAGCAGCACATTGCCCGGCGCTTCGGCGCGGGTGAGATTGGATGTAATCAGGCACGCTATTGTAGTCATGATGCGGCGGACCTGGCGAACCACGCTTACCAGTTCTCCCGAATCGTCGACCGGAAACGCCGCTTCATCCCGGCGATGGTTCGCCGCTCCTCCGGGCTGGGATCTCCGGCGTAGACCTTGTTTAATCGCTCCAGGATCTCCCTGTTCCGGCGTTGGCGAAGATAATTTCCGAGCGCCAACGAGAATAGGCGGCTACGGCCTGATACCCATCGCGCGGCGGTCTTCATGGTATGCACTTTAGTTATACCAGAATGGAAAAAGCTCGCAGGATGCCACATGGTGGTTTCCCAGCGGAGCACGGGATGAAGCATACTTGCAAGTTATGGGGCAGGTGGCGCATGGACTGGGCTTCGACTGGGACAATGCGAACATAGGGCACATTGCGCGTCACCAGGTGACACCTGAAGAGGCCGAACAGGTTATCTTAAACGAGCCCGTCGAGACCGACTACCGGATCGTTGACGGGAGCAGCGGTTCGCCGCCGTGGGGCTCACCACGCGCGGGCGTTTTCTGACGATCGTGTGGACAGAGCGCGCAGGACTCATCCGGATCGTGACCGCGTTTGACTCTCCCGAGGACGACCAAGCGGTGTACCTACGCGCAAGAGGATTATAGCGATGGCAGCTAAGAAGCGGGTCGTTCCGAAATTCGGCAGCGAGGCCGAGGAAGCCGAATGGTGGTTTCGCAACCGCGGCATGATTTCGCGCGACCTGAAGGGTGCCGCTAAAAGTGGAGAACTAAGGGTCCTGACGCGGGCGCTCCTACGGGAGCGCCTGGGGGCGTCCACAAACTCGCGGAACATCACCATACGGCTGCAGGAGAGCGATATCGAGCGCGTACGCCGGCTCGCGGAGAAGAAGGGGATCGGATATCAGACGTATATGAAGATACTGCTCCGCGAAGCGCTGGATCGCGAGGATCGCAAGGCTGGCTAGGCCTTTCCTGGTCACCAATGGAACGCCGCTTTGTTCCACCACTACGTCCACGCCGCGCTTGGCGGTGATCTTGCGCACTTCGGCCGATATGTCTTGTCGGTAATGATCGATCACCTGATCGGCGCCCAGTTCGCGCGCTTTCGCCATTTTCTCCTCGCCGCCGGCCGTGGCGATCACGCGGCACTGAAAAAGCTTGGCCATCTGGATGGCCGCCGATCCCACGCCGCTCGAGGCCGCCAGCACCAGCACGTCCTCGCCGGGCTGCAATTGCGCGCGCGCCATCAGCATGTGCCATGCGGTCAGGAACACCAGCGGCACGGCGGCGGCTTGTTCGAAGCTCAGCGTGTCCGGAATCTGGATGGCGCTGTATTCGGGCGCGGCGAGATGTCGCCCTCTTAAGCGTGCATAACCTGTACGATTAGTCTAAAATATCGCTCTCAATCTCCGGCAAAATCTTACCCTGAAGCCTCGCTGGCAGTCGCCGTGCTTCCTCCCGATACTGGGCTCGGCGCTCGATGATTTCCTTCGCTCGCTCCGTGATACTCTCACGTGTTTTGCGATCGTGAGGAATCGGCAGCATCAGCTCCAGGACCCGGTTACCGAGGGTATCGATGATGTCCTGGGTGAACTGCTTCGAGCGAACTTGAGCCTTGACAACGGGTGTGTTCAAGGAGACGAAGAGCAGGTAGGGGCCGATCACGTCCCCCTTGAGAACGCGGATACGAAAAATGTGACTCTGGAAGAGCATCGGCACGTCGGAGGCGGTGACAAAGACCGCGGTGCCTATGAGGTACGTGCCGTCGCGGACCATGAGGATATCACCCGGTTCCACGTCGCAACGGCTTTTTTCGTCCTCGTAGATTTCCTCACTGATCCCGTGCTTAAAGTCCGCCTTGATCTCCCAGTTCGACAGATCCGAGGTGCGAATGAACGGGATAGTACCGGTGCCGTACGCCATCTTGCCTATCTCCGTCCCCGTCGCGATAGAGACGGCCCGCCTATCCACCAACGATCCGAGTGAAACGAGGTTGTGCGTCGGCAGCAGCGCGCTGAGTTGGGCCTCGATCTCCGGACTGTAGTATTTGGGAACCATAATCTGCTTCCGGATATTCGTAGAAGGCAAATAGAAGCCGATGTGATCGCGGGCGATTTGTCGCCCGCTCTTCAGCGCGCGCCAACGAGGCGAGACCTCGGGCACCTCGTCGAGAAGGGCGTACTCGCCGTCTTTGTTTTTCCTTATGGTTGGGTTGCCGCGCGAATCATGCCCGCACCACTTCACGTCGGCCATAAAGATTTGGTGGGTCTTTTCGGGTTTATTGTTTTCCACGAACAGAACGCACGTTTTCGTGTGCGTGCCGCCTTTTCCACTGGTCTTAAACAAGGACTCAGGCAGGGTGACGATTCCCAGGATTTTCGCCCGGCTTCTGAGGAAGGTGATGATGTATTCGTACGAGGGGTTTCCTAGAATGCTCTCCGGCAGCACGATGCCAAGCCGGCCACCCGGCTTTAGAAACTGGATGCACCGTTCGAGGAAGAGGATTTGGGGAGGTTGATGCTCAGAGAGACTCGCGGTCAGCTCGGAGATCTCCTTCGCCTTGTTCCGTTTCCACTTATGGCCGAGTTCGAATTGCGACAGTAGACCTTGGCCCTTGATCTTTATCTGGGCTCCGAAAGGCGGGTTGGTCAGGACGACATTGAACGACCCCAATGCCGCGCCGCTCGCCGTCTGGGGCTTCCATTCCGATTCAGGGAGGAGGCTGTGATCGCAGTACACGCCGCCACGTCCATCTCCGATAATAGCCATGTACGCCTTGGTCACCTTTGCCAGGAACGAATCCTTGTCAATGCCGCGAAAGCACTTTGTGGCGACCTCCCGTTTCTTCCGGTCCAGTTGCACCGCGCTCCAGGCCTTGCGTTTGGCCAATTGCTCTAGTTTCCTCCACACATGCTCGAGAGCTATGATCAAGAATCCGCCCGATCCGCAGGCTGGGTCCAGGATCATTTCACCCGGTTCCGGATCAAGAATCTCGACGACCATCTTCACGACATTACGCGGAGTGAAGAACTGACCTTCGCCTCCCCGCAACGCAGGCCCGATAAAGACCTCGAACGCCTCGCCTACGGCATCCCGGTCCGCTTCGAGGATGGAGTAGTTCTGCAGTTCGCCGACGACGTACGCAAGGCTGGCGGGATCCAGTGAGATCGAGTCTTTGCTGTCAAAAACATCGGAATATTCCACCCGAGTGCGCTTGTCGAACAGATCTACGATCCGCTTCTTCACGTCTTTCGGTGACTCATCGATCCCGCTGCGGAACGTCACGACCTCGTCCGGGCCCGTATTGATTTCATCGTAGATCTTGCAGAACAGAACGTTAATGATTTCCTGGGCAAGCGCTTCGTCCCGCGTGATGCCGGTGACGTTACCGGCCAAATGATTCCGTATGTCACGGAAAACCGCCTTGAGATTGGAAGGCCGCTTCAGGTCCTTTCTCTGGAAGAGGCCAATGTCCTCAATGCGCTGCCCTTGCCGGGGAATATTGGGGATTTCTTGGTAGGTTCGGCGGCCGTCCTTATGGTGGATTTTCCGAAGGTACACGTGCTCGTCGCCGTTGAACCAAACGCCCACTTGGGCGGGGCTCATGTCGAGGTAAAGCTTCAGTTGGGCAACGCCATCTCCGCGGGTCTTCTTCTTGCACTCTACGATCATGAATAGATCGTCTTCAAGCTGGCGCTCGTTCTCGAATACCGCTATATCGACAGGGAACGATCTCTCTTCGTCGGACGGACGCTTGCGCACACGGAACTGCGGATGAGTTTGAATTTGCTGCCGCTCGTAGTCGTAATCCTCGACCAGCCGTTTTGAGAACACTTGAACGGCCTCGCGTTCCTCGGGGGTGTCCCGCACGTCGATTCGGCTGATGTAATCCTGGAGGTAGCCGACTCTCCTCCCTTTTTCCGGTTCCGAGTGCTCAGGTGTATCGTCGCTTGCGGTCATAGGCAGCCAAGGGTAGCCAGCACGCTCCGAGTTCTTTATGATACCCTGCCGCGCGCCTGAACGCTGCTGGCGAATACTGGCCGGTCCGTTGGCGGGAAACGCGGGGCCGCTTTTGTCTTCCTGGCTTTGTGCCGCAATGTCGGCAATGCCCTCGGTCTGCGGAAACAGACAGTAGTTTCCCTGGTCTAAACGCGCTTCTTCCACAGTCTACATATCGGCTGTGGCTCGCTCATTCTTTCGCCGCGAGTTTCTTTCGCTGCGGAAGGTCCTACGGCACCACCACCACCTTGCCAAACTGCTCCTTATTCTCCAGCCGCGCATGCGCCGCGCGGATCTCCGCTAGCGGATACACGCGGTCGATGACCGGCTTCAACTGCCCGCGAAAGACGAACTGCAGCACGCGATGCAACTCGCCCATGGTCCCCATAAACGAGCCAAGCAGCGAAAGTTGGCGGCTGAATAGAAAGCGCAGATCCACTTTGGCATCGTACCCGGTGGTGGCGCCGCAGGTGACCAGGCGGCCGGCCGGCGCCAGCGATTCCAGGCTCTTCTGCCAGGTCGCCGTGCCCACATGTTCCACCACTACGTCCACGCCGCGCTTGGCGGTGATCTTGCGCACTTCGGCAGATATGTCCTGTTGGTAATGATCGATCACATGATCCGCGCCCAGTTCGCGCGCTTTCGCCATCTTCTCCTCGCCGCCGGCCGTGGCGATCACGCGGCACTGAAACAGCTTGGCCATCTGGATGGCCGCCGATCCCACGCCGCTCGAGGCGGCCAGCACCAGCACGTCCTCGCCGGGCTGCAATTGCGCGCGCGCCATCAGCATGTGCCACGCGGTCAGGAACACCAACGGCACGGCGGCGGCTTGCTCGAAACTCAGCGTGTCCGGAATCTGGATGGCGCTGTATTCGGGGGCGGCGAGCAACTCGGCATTGCCGCCATCGGCGCGATAGCCGAACATGGTGTATCGCCGGCAGAAGTTATCTTGACCCGAAACGCACTGCGCGCATTGGCGGCAGCTTAAGCCGGGCGAAAGCAGCACGCGCCATCCGGGTTTCACGCGCTCGCACAGTTCGCCTACCGCGACGACTTCGCCCGCGATGTCGCTGCCCAGGATGTGCGGCATGTCGAACTGCATGCCGGGGATACCCTGGCGCACAAACAGGTCCAGATGATTGAGGGCGCAGGCGCGGACGCGCAGCAGGATTTCATTGGCTTTGATGCGGGGCTCGGGCGCGTCTTCGTAGACCAGCACTTCCGGCCCGCCGTGTTTATGGATGCGTGCAACTTTCATCAGGTTTAGGCTAGCAAAACGGCAGGCCACCTAAGCCGGCAGGCCACAAAAAACGATGGCCTGCCCCGCCCGGGCTAGGGACTAGGGGTTGGGGACTAGGGACGGACCCAGACCCTAGGCCCCAGCCCCTAACCCCGGCGGGCACAGGCCCGCCCAAGTGCTATGCTGAGTGATTCAGGGAGGCCCGCCATCGTCAAATTCTGCGTGCTGTCGAGCGGCAGTTCCGGCAATTGCGCGTTACTGGCGACTGAGCGCACACGCATTCTGGTGGATGCCGGTCTGAGCTTCAAGGCTCTGGTCAAGCGCCTCGAAACGGCCGGCGAGCACGCCGAGTCGCTCAACGCGGTGCTGGTCACGCACGAACATTCCGATCACATCTCGGGTCTCGCGCGCATGTCCCGCCGCCTCGGAATTCCGGTTTACATCAGCCGGCTCACCGCGCCCGCCGTCGATTGGGGCGAGACGCAACCGCGCCTCGAATGCTTTCAATCGGGCCGCGGTTTTACCGTGGGGGATATCGAGGTGGTGAGTTTCGGCATCCCGCACGACGCGGTCGATCCGGTAGGCTTCTGCTTCTACACCGGCGGCGTCAAGATCGCGGTGGCCACCGATCTCGGCTACATCACGGAGTCGGTGAAGTTCCATTTGCGGCGCTCCAACGCGATGCTGCTCGAATCCAACCACGATATCGAGATGCTAAAGGTTGGCCCTTATCCCTGGTCGGTGAAGCAGCGCGTGATGAGCCGTGTCGGCCATCTTTCAAACGACATGATGAGCGATTTTCTGCTGCGGGATTTCGACGGGGTGCCCGCGCGCCTGATCCTGGGGCATCTCAGCGAGCACAATAATCATCCGGAAATTGTGCGCCTGGTGGCCACGCAGGCGTTGGAACGGCGCGGCCTGGCGACGCCCATCGAGATCGCCAGCCAGTCGCGCCCCACGGAGGTATTCGAGTTTTGATCGCGCGTTATACGCGGCCGGAAATGGGCCGCATCTGGACGGACGAAAACAAATTCCGGCAGTGGCTGGAAGTGGAACTGGCGGCCTCGGAGGCGCTGGCGGAGATGGGCGTCGTGCCGGAGGAAGCCGCGCGCGCGCTGCGGGAGCATGCCGGCTTCGATACGGCGCGCATCCTCGAAATCGAGAAGGTGGTGAAGCACGATGTGATCGCCTTCACCACGGCGGTGGCGGAAAGCATGCAGGCCGCCGGACACGCCGAGGAATCCCGCTGGCTGCATTATGGGCTCACCTCCAACGACGTGGTGGATACCGCGCAAGCGTTGCAGATCCGGCAGGCCTGCGGCATTCTGCTGACGGGCCTGGAGCGGCTGCAAGCCGTATTGAAGCGGCGCGCCCTAGAATTCAAAGATACCGTGCAGATCGGCCGGACGCATGGCGTGCATGCCGAGCCCATCACGTTCGGGCTGAAGCTGGCCATCTGGTATGGCGAAGCCGGGCGCAATCTGACGCGCCTGGGCGCGGCCGCCGAAGATCTGCGCGTGGGCAAAATCTCGGGCGCCGTGGGAACCTTCGCGCATATCGGTCCGGAAGCCGAGGAGCGCATCTGCGCGCGATTGGGTTTGAAGCCCGCGCCGGTGGCTTCGCAGGTAATCCAGCGCGACCGGCATGCCGCGCTTATCGCCGCGCTGGCGCTGGCCACGGCGCTTTGCGAAAAGATCGCTCTGGAAGTGCGTCACTTGCAACGCACCGAAGTGCGCGAGGCCGAAGAATACTTTGCGCGCGGCCAAAAAGGCAGTTCGGCCATGCCGCACAAACGCAATCCGGTCACCTGCGAGCAGATCTGCGGCCTGGCCCGCGTGGTGCGCGCCAACGTACAGGCCGCTTATGAAGATGTGGCGCTGTGGCATGAACGGGATATTTCACATTCTTCGGTCGAGCGGGTCATCTTGCCGGACTCCACCATCCTGGCCGATTACCTGATCGAGAAAACCACAAACCTGATCGACCAACTCCTGGTATATCCCGAGCGCATGCGCCGTAATCTGGAGATGACCCGCGGTCTGGTGTTTTCGGGCCAATTGCTGCTCGATCTTGCGGCTGCCGGAATGTTGCGCGAGACGGCGTATCGCATCGTACAGACGCACGCCATGCGCGCCTGGGAGGAAGAATCCGACTTTCGGGCGGCCATCGAGCAAGATCCCGAGATCCGCGCCGTGCTCAGCCCCGCCCAGATTGCCGAGAGTTTCTCGCTGGAGCGCCAGTTAAGAAATGTTGATACTATTTTCAATCGTGTTTTCAAATGATTAACGCATAATTCCACAGCTTGGCGGAGCTTGCATTTTTTGCGTGAAATGTTTTGGCTTTTCGGGTAAAGTAGAGCTTACAGGCTATGCCGAGGAGCCTCGAACTGGCGCGTGTGCTGGTGGTGGACGATGAATTATCGTCCCGCCTCACGCTGCAAACCCTGCTCGAAGCCGGCGGCTATTGCGTGGATGTCGCGGGATCGGCGGCCGAGGCATTTTTGAAGCTGGATGAAGGCCAATACGAGCTTGTACTGAGCGAGGCCGAGATCGATTCGCCGCAAGCTGGTATCCAAGTGCTTTCATATGCTAGGGTTAAGCCATACCGGCCGGCGACCGCACTGGTTACGGCGTATAAGGAAGCCAAAGCTTCGCGCTATCCGGCGGGAGACGAACAGCAGGTTTCCATCAACACCGAAAATGTTTCCGCGCTGCTGGGCCAAGTCGCGGAATTGATTGGAATTCGGGCGCAACGGCGTTGCCGCGCCTGGCGCGGCGGGGCCTAGGGGCTGGGGGCTAGGGTTAGCTGCCGTTCGAGTTCATCCAACCCTCCCGTGAAAAAGTGATCCTCCGCTTCTATCCAAATAAGCCTCTTTGGTTCAGCTACTTGGGCGTAGAAAGCCTGCATTTCCGCGACCGGGCCGTATTCGTCGTGCGTGCTCTGCACGAATAGCTTGGGTGTCCTGCAATGCGCCAGCACTCCGACGGGATCGCGTTTGGCGGGAAATCCCAACGCGATGATCTGCGTGGCATCCGGCAGCGCACATCCCAAGCTGAGTATCACCCGCGAGCCGAACGAAAACCCCGCCAGTGTGTAGGGCAAACCAGGATAGCGGCTGCGCAGCCAATCGAGCGCCGCGCGTGCATCTGCGATTTCGCCCACGCCCAGATCGTGACGGCCTTCGCTCTTCCCCACGCCGCGGAAATTGAACCGCAGCACCACATAACCGGAATTCCGCAGCGCCCGCGCCACCCGGTAGACCACTTTGTTGTGCATGGTCCCGCCGAAGAGTGGGTGCGGATGGCAAACCACCGCGATGGCGCGCGGAACGGCATCCTCGGGCGCATCCAAGAGAGCTTCCAGTTTTCCAGCGGGACCATCCAGCAGGTGACGTTCAATGCGGCGCGGCATGGCTTCAGGGTTCGACGTGTTCCAGCGGCGCGGTATGATCGCGCAGCCAAGCCGCGTAACCCGCTTCATCGAGCGTGTGGTCGGCGAGCGACAGCATGGCGGCAATGACTTCGGCCTGCTCGGCTACGATGGCTTGGCCGTTCTCGTAGAGGAAGACGAATCCGGTCAGGAAGGCGGTTCGCTTGTTGCCGTCCACGAAACCGTGGTTCTGGCACAGCCCGGAGGTATAGGCAGCAGCCAGATCACAGAGATCCGGATGCCCGTAAACGATTAAATTGCGGGGTCTGGCCAGTGCCGATTCGACGGCTCCCCTGTCGCGGATGCCCGGCGAACCGCCGAATTCCATCAGGCTCTCGCCATGAAATCGTACGATCGAAGCCAAATTTACCCAATCCGGCTCCGTCAACGAGCCAACTCACGCATGGCAGGCGCATAGCGGCGCATGGCTTCCCGCGCAATAGCCACTTGGCGGGCGATCTCTTCGCGCTCGCCGGCGGGGCCATCCACATATTCCTGAAGCATGGCCTCGACCTTGGCCTGGAAATTCGTGCCGTCGGCCGCCAGTCTGGCCTTCAGCCGGCGATGGAAATTCTCGCCCAGCCGGATCGTCAGCGTTCTGGACTCTTCAGCCATCTTGACTCCAGTCGTTCTCATAGCTCTATCTTGACATATTGAATGACTGAAGTCAAACATTAACAAACGAAGACATCTAAGAAGGCAAGGCGAAATACCCGTGCTGCGTCTGCAGATGCACTCCCTTGCGCACCACCGTGACCTTTACTTTGTGGTACTTGCCATCCCAAGTCCGGGCGGGCGGCTGGAATTGAAGGCTGTACGTGGTTTGCGCGTCGGCTTCGGCCTTGGCAAGCGCCTGGTCGAGGTTAATCGTGGCGAACGCGCGGCCGCCGGTAGCGTCACTCAATACATCCAGCGCATCCCGATTGAGGATTCCATGGGTCAGGCTGATACCCGGGTCGGCCGTATAAACCGTGATTCCGGACAGAACGAACCGCGCGCCGAGTTCTCGCAGGATGGGGCTTCCATCCCACCAACCGATACCGACCAGTTGAATATGGCTGGGGAAGCCATACGTGACCCATAGCAGGTCCTTGGGGCCATGCAACACCTCCATGCGCGCGCGCATTTCATCCAGCGCTTTGACGGTGGCGTTAAAGCGCGCCGGGAGGCCGATCACGCTGGTACCTTTAAAATCCGCCGGTTTCAGTTGCAAGGTGGCTTGCATGGCTTTATCGAGCAACGGCTTGATGTTTCGCAGCCAGGCGGCTCCCGCCGGCGCATCCACGGCGTGCACTGCATAAAGACTGCCGTCCTCCTCTATAAGGTAGAGATAGAAGGGTCCGGTCTCCGGCAGATGTGCCAGGGAAGTCTTCATAGCATCCCAGATGGCGCCGCGCGCATCCAGATTCGAGTTCAGCAGGTCGAAGAGGATTACCACGGGCCGGGATGCGGCGCTGCGATTCAGGCTAAGGGACTGAATCGTCTGGCGCGAGCCATTGTCAAACACCGCCAAATCGGAGGCAGTCAGGTTCTGGACTGGATTGCCGGCGGAATCCATCGCCACGACGTTGAGGACGACACTTTTGGTGGGTTGTTGGGCTTGAAGGGCGAGGGTGCCGGCCAAAAGCAGCGCAGGCGCCAGTTTGTGGATATACAGCATGATTAAAGAACCTCCATCTAGGTGGACGCGGAACGTCGCGGCGGGTTCCGGTTATTCACAGCCGGAAACCGCTTGCTTACGCGCGCGGCTCAGAAATTAGCGCGCGCGGCTCAGAAACGCACCTACTGAGCCGCGACGGTCACGAAGCGGTTGCGGTTAGAACGTCCGGTAATTGATGAACTGCATATCGATCCCGAAATCCGCGTTCCGCAGCAGCGTGATCACGCTCTGCAAGGTATCCCGGTCGCGCCCGCTGACCCGCACCAGATCGCCCTGGATGGCCGCCTGCACCTTCAGCTTGCTGTCCTTGATCTTGCGCACAATCTCGCGCGCCTTTTCGATCGGAATGCCCTGCTGCAGCGTCACTTCCTGCTTCACCGTCGAACCGGCCGAGGGGATCAGCGTCCCGTAAGTCAAGCCCTTCAGCGGCACCTTGCGCTTCACCAATTTGCCTTCCAGCACCTCCGTGACGGCCTTCAGCTTGTACTCATCCTGGCTGGCCAGCAGGATCTTATGATCCTTCTCATTCAGCTCGATGGAGGATTTGGAATCCTTCAAATCGTAGCGCTGGAGAATCTCCTTCATGGCCTGCTGGATGGCGTTGCTCACCTCCGGCAGTTCAATCTTGGAAACTACGTCGAAACTGTTATCGGGCATAGAAATTAACGAGTGCTGAGAGCGATCATCACCTTCTCGGCAATCTCGTCAATCATACCAGACAGGGAGGCGTCCAGCGCGACGGTGACGGCGGCGCGCACGCGTTCGGGATCGATCAGGGCGACTACCGGCGCTTTCGGATCGGGGCGCTTGCCGGAGCCGGTCGGCCCGGTGGGAGCCGGAGCAGACGATGCGCGCTCTTTGACCGCCAGCTCCATCAGCGGCTTCACGGCATCCAGCAGCACTGACGCCTGAAAGGGCTTTTGCACGATGCCATCGGCCTGGACACGGCGCGCTTCGGCTTCGTCCAGCCGATCCTTCACGCCCGCCGCCAGCAACACCCGGACGTGCTTGTGGCGCGGACTGAGCTTCACATATTGGCAGATTTCATAGCCGGTCCGCCGGCTTGTGGAGACGCCTGCCACTACCAGGTCGGGATCCACGTCTTCCAGGCGCAGCAGCGCCGAGTCGCCGTCGCTGACGGTGACCACCTCGAAGCCCTCTTCGGTCAGAATCTGCTCGCCCATGCGCTGCGCGTGGGGACTGTCATCGGCGAGCAGGATGCGTTTCATTTATCTTGCGGCTGCCCGACGGACGCGCTGGGAGATGCCGCCGCCGCGGGCGCTGCGGGAGGCGCGGGAGTCTGAGGCGCGCTCTGCGGCGTGGCCAAGCCCTTCTTGGAAGCCTTTTTGGACGCCTCGTCCGCCGCCTTCTTGTCCTTCTTAGCCTTCTCCTGCATCATCTTCAAAGCTTTTTTCTTTTCCTTGTCGGTTAGCGGATGATTGGTGGCGTAAGGCTGCAGCGGCGAGGCCGCGGGAGTCGCCGGTGCGCCCGGTCGGTCGGGAGCCGCAGCGGCCGCCGCCGGTGGTGTGGACTCCGCGGGCGGATTCGGACGGGCGTCCGGGCGCGAATCGAGTTCCTTGGTATTGCCGACCAGACCGCCCGAAACGTCGCTTGATCCGCCGGCGTTGGGAGTGGCCGTCACGTCCGAAGACGTTCCCGCCCCCGCGGGCTGCGGTACGCTCACCGGAACGCCCGGGTGCAGCATCGTCATGGCGGGCGTGCCACCCTTGGCTGACGCGCTGATATCCGGAGCCCGTTTGAAGGTGTCGAGCAGGCGGCCCACTTTACCGGGCATGTTCCGGTTTTCCAAATCGTATTTCATGCGCGCATAGGCCACCGGATCGGACTCCGGCACGGGGCGATGCATGGCCTCCAGTTTCTTCCTGGCGGCCTCCACGCGCGGGCTGAGCGGATATTCCTTTATGAGCTTGGTGTAGGCCGCCGCAGCTTTGTCTTCAAACCGGTCGCCCATGCGCTCGTAGGAATCGCCCAACAGCCATAGCGACTCGTCCGCCTGGCTGTATAGCGGATATTGCTCCACGATGCCCGTCAAGCGATTGGCGGCGGCAGGCATAGCGCCCTTGTGATGATAGAAAAAGCCCGCGGCGTATTCGCCGCCGGCCAGCACTTCCTGGACGTCGCGCAGCTTCTGCTCGGTTTCCGGGGCGAACTTGCTATTGGGATATTGCATCAGCAACTGGCGGCATTCATCCTGCGCGCGGACGGCGTGCAAAGGATCGCGATCGGCCTTGTCCATCTGCTTGTAATGAATATCGCAAACCCGCTCCTGCGCCTCGGCGGCTTCTTCCATATTCGGATAAAACAACTCGAAGTCTTTGTATTCCGCTTCGGCCTGCGCCAATCCGTGGGCCCCGCCTTCGCGGAACCAACTGTCGGCGATAGCCAGTTTGGCCTTTGCCAAATACTCGCTGCTGTCGTAGGTATTGATCAGGGTTTGCAGGGTGAGCCGCGCGATCTCGTAACGGCTGTGTTCTATGTCATTGATGGCGCGGTCGAACAACACCTTATCGGGCTGCTCGCTGGCCTTGGCGATGGGGTCGGCATACTTGTGCCGGCGGATGCCGCAGGAACTCAGCAGGCCCACCAGCACGGCCACGAAAACGAATCGATGAATAATGCGTGGATACATCATTTGCCCTTACGGATAATTTTTGGCTTCAGTTCAGGATAGCAATTGCGAGGCCCATTTGGGTGGGCGCGCCGGGAAGACCGCTCCCTCACGGTCGCGGCTCAGTAAAAGAACGGCGCGGCCCGTAAAAGAACGGTGGCGGCTCGGTAACAGCCGCTTCTGGCGCAACTGAGGCTGTTTCAACAGCGGAGGGCATACGCCTCGCTGGCCGCCTGGCGTAGTTCGGCAACGGCGGCGGCGGGGTCGGGGGTGTGAAAAACAGAAGACCCTGTGACGATCCAGTCACAGCCCGCACGCACCACGTCGCCGATATTTTCCTTGGTGATGCCGCCATCGATTTCGATGGAAAAGGTCAGCCGGCGCTCGCGGCGCATGGCGTCCAGCCGCCGGACCTTTTCGAGGACATAAGGAATGAACTGCTGCCCTCCGAATCCCGGATTCACGCTCATCAGCAGCACGTAATCCAGAAGGCCAAGCACATCCTCGAGCGTGGAGACTGGCGTGGCCGGATTGAGGACGACTCCGGCGCGCGCCCCGGCCCGCTGGATCTCGCGTAACGTGCCGTCCAGATGCTTGCAGGCTTCCTGATGCACCAATACCTGATCGGCGCCCGCATCGATGAATATAGATGCGTATTTATCCGGATCGGTGATCATCAGGTGGACGTCGAGCGTGAGCCGCGTCACTTTACGGATGCAGGCGACTACCGGAGGTCCGATGGTGAGGTTCTGGACGAAGTGGCCGTCCATCACGTCGAGATGCAGCATGCGGGCCCCACCTCGCTCGACCTGCGCGATCTGCTCGCCCAAACGTGCGAAATCCGCGGCCAGGATGGAGGGGAGAATTTCGACCATGGGAAATCAGATCGATTTTACCACGGGCCTGTAGGACAGGCCTCCCGGCCTGTCCAGGGGCGAGCCTGGCTCGCCGAAGAGCGGGCCTACGAGGCCCGCGCAGGCTACCAGCCTGGCTCGTAGCCTGCCCCACAGCGGCGGGCACAATGTAGAAAGTCGAGGGACGGCCCTCGCCCGCTTCAGATCTTCGATTTCCCGTACCGCTTCCGCATCCATTCGACAAATGCAGGCGGAACGGTCATGGTCGAAAGCCGGCCCTGCCTCACCAGGGACCAATCGTCGAACAGATGGCTTTCCTTGATCTCGCGCAGCGTGGTGGACGGGTCGAGCTTATGCGTAAACTCGAATTCCACTACGGTCAGCTTGGCGTCCTGCGGGTCGGGGCGCGGCGCCGAAACGACCTTCGCGATGCCCACAATGCAGGCGTCGCCCATACTGTGATAAATGAACACCCGGTCGCCGGGCTGCATTTCGCGAATTGCCCGCAGGGCCTGCGGATTGCGCACGCCGTCCCAAACCGTTTTGCGGTCGCGCGCCAGGTCGTCGATGGAATATGTCTCGGGATCGGTCTTGGCCAGGAAGTAGTTTGTGGGCATTTTCCGCCATCGTACCATTACCCGGTGTGCGCCGATTCACGTCTTCGTCTGCGCGGGCTGTCAGGGGGAGCACGGATTGCTGTAAACTAAATAGGAATGCGTCACGTGATCGGTGTGCCTACCCTGCTGGCTCTGTCTTTCTGCGGCACGCTCGTTGCCCAACAGGGTGGTTCCGGCCAGCAACCGCCAGCCAGCCAAGTGCTTCCCGAAAAAGGCGATGCGCCGAAGGCCGCGGCCGACGCCCTGAAGACCGCTCCCAACTCCGCGGCGGTAGATCCGAAGGCGTACATCATCGGCGCGGAAGACGTGATTTCCATCCGGGTCTGGCGGGAGCCGGAGAATTCCGGCCAATTCGTGGTTCGTCCGGATGGCAAGATCTCGGTTCCTTTAGTAGGAGAGATTCAGGCGGCCGGACTGACGCCCGAGAAACTGAGCTTGAGCATTGCCGAAAGCCTGCAAAAGGTGATGGTGCATCCCGAGGTAACGGTCGGGGTGGAAAGGGTAATGAGCAAGAAGTATTATATCCAGGGCGAGGTCAACCGGCCGGGGTCGTATCCGCTGGTTATCGATACCACCATATTGGAGGCCCTGGTGAATGCGGGCGGCTTCCGCGATTTTGCCAATACCAAGAAAATCGTGATTCTGCGCGGCAGCGATCGGATCAAGTTCAATTACAACCAGGTCACCAAGGGCAAGAAGATGGAACAGAACATCCTTCTGAAGCCTGGGGACCAGATCATCGTGCCTTAAGGTGCGCCGTGTAGAGATGCGGTCCAGCCGCCGATTCTAAGAAAGAGGGAGAGCGTTTTCGGAGTTATGGTACCCCAACAAGGATACGCGAGTATTTCCCGGCGTCCACCGGATATCGAGGACTATATCGATATTCTGCGGCGCTACCGTTCCTGGATCGTGGGCCCCACCTTCGCCGGCCTGGTGATCGCGGTGGTGGTGGCGTTTCTATGGCCGGATACCTTTGTCTCCACGGCGGTGATGCGCATCACGCCGCAACAGATCTCCCCCAATCTGGTGCCGAGCAACATCAGCACGCAGATGGCGGAACGCCTGTTGGCCATGCAACAGCAGATCGAGAGCCGCACCCAGCTTCAGGAGTTGATCCAGCGGCCGTCGCTCAACCTTTATCCCAAAGAACGGCAGCGCAAGCCCATGGAAGACGTGATCGAGCAGATGCGCAAAGCCATCAAGATTACGCTACTTGAAGCGGGCGTGGCCCAGCCGGGCCAGAAATTCTCTTCCGCCTTTGAAATCAGCTTTTCCTATGCGGACCGGTATAAGGCGCAGGCCGTGGTGCGCGAATTGGTATCGAAGTTCACCGAAGAGACTAACAATCAGCTTCGCCAGCAAGCCAACACGACCACGCAGTTTCTCAACGATCAATTGAAGCAGGCCAAGGACAAAATCGACCAGTTGGATACGGAGATCGCCAAATTCAAGTCAGAGAATGCCGGCCGCCTTCCCGACCAGTTACAATCCAGCCTGCAAGCGGTGAACACGCTCGAGTTGCAACTGCAAAGCGTCAACGACAGCATCAGCCGCGACGCACAGGATAAGATGATGCTGGAGACGCAACTCCAGAATCTGCAGCATCAATCCACGTTTATCGGATCCAACCTGGAGCAGCAGGCCAGTAAAGAGGCGGTGAAGAACGAGCGCATCATCCAACTGAACAACAGGATCATGCAGTTGGATTCGGATCTTTCGGCGTTGCGGCAGACTTATAAGCCGGACCATCCCGACATTCGCAGCATGGTGGCGCGGCTGACGGTGCTTAAGAAGCAGCGGGACGATCTGGAAAAACAGGAATCGGATACGGCAGCCAAGGCCGGGCCGGCTCAAAAAACCACCAATCCGCAGGTGGCCCAATCGCTCGAGAGCTTGCAGTTGCAGATGGCCAATGTGAAGGCCCAAATCCAGGCGCGCAATATGGAGATGGAAGAGCGCACCAAACGGATGAAGGAACTGCAAGCGGAAATCGCCCAATACCGGGCGCGCATCGAATCCATTCCCATCAACGAGCAGCGTTATCTTGAACTGGAGCGCGATTACAACCTGGCCAAGGCCGACTACGACGAGAAGTCCAAGAAGAAAGAAATCTCCGAAACTTCCAGCAACCTGGAAGAACGCAAGGCGGGTGAGAATCTGGAAACTCTGGACCCGGCATCCTTACCCGAGCAGGCCAGCGACCCCAATCGGCTGCTGATTGCGGGCGCCGGCACGGGCATGGGCCTGTTTTTCGGTGTGTTCATGGCGGGCGTGAAGGAGATGAAGGACACCTCTCTGAAGAACTTGAAGGATGTTCGCGCCTACACCAACCTGCCGGTGCTCAGCAGCATTCCCTTGCTCGAGAACGCGCTGTTGGTGCGACGCAAACGCCGCCTATTCTGGTTGGGATGGTCTACCGCCATCATCATTGGCACGATTGCCATGAGCAGCTCGATGTATTACTACTATTTCGGTAAGAGTTAGGAAGAAGATGAGCCGAGTCCACGATGCGTTGCGTCGCGCCGAACAAGCCGGTGCCCTCAATTTGGAGAATGGAACGGCCTCCGCCGAACCTCAAACCGATCCCGCGCCTCACGAACCGGTGCGAATGGCCGAGAACGGGACCGCGCGCGCGATCTCCCCGGAAATCGCCGCGATCGGCGGATTGCACCCGGCCATCCTGGAAAACGTGCCGGAGGTGGCCTTCCAGCCCGCCCCCGAGTCGCACCTGCTCGATTTGCAGCGTTCGCATGAAACTCCGGCCGAGGAATTCCGCACGCTGCGCACACGCTTAAATCATCTGCAGACGCTGCAGCCTCTGCACACCATCGTGATCAGCAGCCCTTCGCCCGCGGAAGGCAAGACCTTCACCGCGGTGAACCTGGCGTTGGCCGAGTCGCACCTAACCGAAAATCGAGTGTTGCTGGGCGATTTCGACTTGCGCCGGCCGCTGATTCACAATTTGTTCCAGGTGGATCGCGCCCCCGGTCTCACCGATTACCTGATGGATCAGGTGCCGCTTTCCGGGGCCCTGCGCAAGGTTAGCGGCATGAACTTGTATGTGCTGCCCGCCGGATCGCCCGTCAGGAATCCTCTGGAACTGCTCAATACCAGGCAGGCCAAGACGCTGTTTGAAGAATTGCCCAAGGTATTTAGCTGGGCGATCTTCGATACGCCGCCGTTGTTGTTTTCCGCCGACGCAAACCTGCTTTCGACGCTGGCCGATGGGACCATTCTGGTGGTCAAGATCGGCTCCACGACGTTTGATAATGTGACCCGCGCCATGCAATCGCTGTGCGAGAACAACGTGCTGGGCATCGTGGCCAATGGGGCGCGGGCATCCGAGCTGTACAGCAAGTACACCTACTATTATTCGAAGACCGAATAGTAGGACAGGCCTCCTGGCCTGTCCATTGGCGGCCTGCGAGGCCGCCGCAGGCTACGAGCGCTGCGAGCCTGCCCCACGATTCCGCATAGAGTTGAACACTGCCGCATTCTCGCGCAGTATGCGATCCGTCGCCGCCGGATCCACCTGCATATCCCATACCCCGCGATCGTGCGTTCCGCCCAGCAGCACGCCATCATGCCGCGGAAACATGTAGATATCGCCCGGCCCGAGGGTCATGTAATCGATCTCCGCCTGCGGCAGCAGGAAACACAACTGTCCGCGGATGGGGATCAGCTCGTCATCATGAAAGAGGTCGCGCGCGCCTAAACCGGTGCAATTGAACAGCAAGGATTCGGGCAGCGCCAGCAATTCGCCGGCGTCGCGAAACTCGCGCACGGTCAGGTTGCCGCGCGCCGTCAGGAAATCGCGCAGCAACGCGTTCAGGTAAACGGCCGGTTCGATGAGCATCGAGTAGCGCCGGTAGCAGTACGGCACATCGAAGCAGTGCTCGTTGCGCGCAAGCGCGCGGGAGTCGGGGAAAAGAGGCTCCGTTTCGGAGCTGGCGCTTTCGGGCGGTGGGGCTTGGTGCGCGGAATCGCGCGACAAGTAGTAAACCGGCAGCCAGCGCACGCCGTAGGCATCGCCCGCCAGCGATTGATAGCGGCGGAAGGCGAAGCGCGCGGCCTCGCCGAACTGGCGGCGGAATTCGGGCGTGACCCGCTCATGATCGTACACCGTGACCGGGCTCCACAGTCCGCCAGCCACATTGGAAGTGGTATCCGGTGGAACGGACTTCGCATAGATGGTGACGGCGTAGCCGCGCTGCTGCAACAGGCGCGCGGTGGAGAGTCCCACCACCCCGCACCCGATCACGCCCGCCTGGCGCACCCCGCTCTGCTCGGCTTCGGCGACCGCAAGTTGCGCCGTACCCCACGAGAGCGTGATGCCCGCGCCGCCGTGCCCGTAATTGTGGATGACGGTTTTCTCGCCCAGCTTTTCGGCGCGGACCACGAAGCCGGAGGGGCGGAAAGGACGCAGCCCGACGATGGTCCGGATCACGCGCTCCGGCGCCACGCGCACGCGCGCCAGACGGATCGCCGATGGCGGAACGATACTTGTGCGGCGCGCCGCGCAGCCCGACAGCCATAGAGGCGCCGCGCTAACCAGCAGTTCGCGGCGGGAGAGCGGCATTTTGCTATGGTATCGCAGCGATCAGGCTACATCCCGCACGCGTCCCGCGATCCCGCGATGTACAATGCCCATCGTGCCGCGGACGCCGCTTTGAGCTGGATGACTTTGAAGATCCTCTATATTCGCGCCGGCAGTCCGGGCAATCGGTCTCCGGATTGGCGCGACGAGCGTTACGCGAAATGCACTGGGGCGCGGGCCGCCGGCGCGGGCCAGTGACCTAATCGCCGCTGAACAAATGCCCGCACGAAGTAACTCGGGGAGCTGCTAAAAACCGCGTAATTGTGGGCCACCTCGTGGTCCCAAAGAAACACGGAGCGCGAGAGGCGCTTTGAGGCGAAACTCAGGAGGCAGGCACTGACGCCACGGGTTCAGAGGGGCAGCTCCTCAAAAGCCGGCTGCGGGCAAAATTGCCCGCCCTCCAATTAACACAGCCGGCCGTTCTTTGCCGGACGGGCGGAGCGCCCACGCAAGCGTTCCGCGCGCCGCCGCAGATCCGCCGAATCCTCCAACTCGAGCGCGCTATGCGTCATCTCCAGCGCCATGGCATAATTGCGCTCGCGGTGTTCGTAGTGGATCGCCAACTCCCGCAACGCGCGCACGCAATACGCGTTGCGCGAGGTGGCCAGATCGGTGAACATGGCCAACGCGGCATCCGCGCGCCCCAGGCGCTTTTCGAGCGTTCCAATATCCCAGAGGGTACGGAACAATAGATCGTCCGGCAAGCCCAGATCCACAGCGCGGCGCAGCAGCCGCAAGGCCTCTTCGCTGCGTCCGGCTTGCAGCACCCAGCGCGCCAGGCCGATCAAATCCGCGCCATGCCGGAAGGCCGTCTCTTCGGGCGAGCGGAAAGCAAAAGGCACGATCGCCGTCAGACAAGCCAACGAGAGAATATCGATGGCATTGTGATGAAAGACCGGCACCAGCCGGAACGCCTGTTGTGTGCGCAGATACTCGAAGTAATAGTAGGGAATCATCTCGCCGGGCAGATCGCCCTGCCGCTCGACGCCCAGAATACGGTTTTCAAGCTCCATCAGCCTGCAACTCTCCAGGCGCAGTTTCCACAAGCGGCGCGCGCCGAAGAGCAGATCCAGATGCGTCAACCGGTCGAAAGGGTGGCGGGCGCGCGCCATGCGGAAGCGCGTTTCAAGCAACGGCTGATCGTAGGTCTTGCCGTTGTAGGTGATCAGCACATCGAACTGCGCCAGGTGTTCGGAAAGCCGCCGCAGCAGCGAGGCTTCTTCGCCGTAATCGCGCATGAAGAATTGCCGGAGCCGGAATCCGGCAGGCTCGATGTTGCCGACACCGATCAGAAACGCATAGGTGCCGGTGCCCCCGGCCAGCCCTGTGGTTTCGGTATCCAGGAAGGCCCACTTCGCCGGGTGGGAACGGGCGATCTCGCCGCCCGACAACGAATCCAGCAGATTCTCCGGCAGTTCGTAGAGATTCGAGATATCCATGCTGCCGTGGCGGCGATGCCGTTCGAAGAGCTTCTCGGTTTCGAAGTGCGCGCCGCACGCCGTTTCCACCACTTCACCACTCATCAATTCCTCGATGAAGTAGCGGGCCGGGCGCAGATCGCGCACTGGGGGCCGTGGCGGCGCATCCGCGGTCCATTTGCGGTCGATGCGGGCGATGCGCCTTCTCAGTAGCGCGAGTTGTTCCTGGATATCCTCCACCGTTCGCCTTTTATTTGCCCATCATAGAACCAATCGGCGGGCGGTTCAAGGTACCATAGCCGTTGGGTCGCGGGACCCTCGGAGGGGAAACCGCTCCCTGACGGTCGCGGCTCGGTAAATCAATGCGAAATCGGCGCAGCTCGGTAATCGTGCGAAATCGACGCGGCTCGGTGATCGTGTGAAATCGGCGCGCTTGTTACCGAGCCGCGACCGTGAGGGAGCGGTTTGCCAGGCTCGGAATCCCCCAAACCAGGCATACGTGAAACGCACGCGCCTCTTCTTCGTGACGCTGTTCGCGCTGCTATTGGCGGCGCGCCTGTGCCATCTCAATATCCTATGGGCCGAAGAGACGCTGCCATTGGCCGCGGCCGGCCAGATGCTGCGCGGCAAGGTGCTGTATCGCGACCTCTGGTTCGATAAGCCGCCGCTACTGGCCTGGACCTATCTCGCTTGGGGCGCCCGCGACGGCTTCCCGTTACGGCTGGCCGGTGCGCTGTACGGGCTACTGGCATGCTGGGCCGCCTGGCGATTCGCGCGCGATTTGTGGGGACGCCGCGAAGCGTTCTGGGCCGCGGGATTGCTGGCGTTCTATTTGATCTTGGATGTCCCGTCGGCGGTCACACCACTGGCCGCCGATCTGCTGATGCTGGCCCCGCATATCGCCGCGGTGTGGCTGGCGTGGCGCGGCCGCGCTTTTTGGAGCGGCATGCTGGCGGGCGCTGCATGCATGGTAAATCCCAAGGGCTTGTTCGTGCTGGCGGTCTGCGGAGTGTTCAACTGGCGCGCTCTGCCGCAACTCCTCGCCGGATTCGCGATTCCAAACGTGCTGGCCGGGATATTGCTTTGGGGCCAGGGCGCGCTGGCGGCGTATGGGGAGCAAGTCTGGCGATGGGGCCGGGGTTATGCGGCGGCCACGTTTCTCGACCATCCGTGGACCAGCGGACTGCTGCGCACTGCGCATTGGCTGGGCTTCCACGCGGCGCTGGTGGTTGCGGCTGGTTGGTTTTGGCGGCGCGACGCGAAGCCCGATCGCGCGCGCTGGATCGCGTGGATGGTTATCTCATGCGCCGCGGTGGCCGCCGGCGGCCGATTCTTTCCGCGCTACTATTTCCAGCTTCTGCCATTGGCTGTGTTGGCCGCGGCGCGTGGCATGTCGCTGCTCGGCCGCCGGCGTGCGCTCGCGGTGAGTGCGCTGCTGATCGTACCCGTGGTGCGCTTTGGCCCGCGCTATGCATGGCTGGCCCGCGACCTGTTGGAGGGCCGCTCCAGCCAGTGGCAGGATACCGCTCTCGATCGCGACAGCCGCCAAGCCGCGCGACTCGCGCGCCCGTATGCCGCGCCGGATAGCACGCTGTTCGTCTGGGGCTTTCGTCCGGAGTTGTATGTTTACACGGGGCTGGCTGCCGGCACGCGCTTTCTCGATTCGCAGCCGCTAACAGGCGTTCCCGCCGACCGGCATCTTACCGATTCGCAGCCGATTGAAGGCGCACCCACGGCCGTCCGGCGCGCCGAGCTGGCGCGCACGCATCCCACGCTGATTATGGATGGCTTGGGACTGATGAACCCGCGGCTGGCAATTGGAGCGTATCCCGATCTGCGCGCGTGGCTGGCGCAATATCGCGAGGTAGCCCGCACCGATTTGACGGTGATCTACGAACTTCGCGCGCAGGCTACGAGCCATCGCTGAGAGCCTGCCCCACAACGCCCGGGCCAGCCCGGCCACGGTCGCGCGATTATATGCTCCGCGCGGTAGACTGGGAAGGAGGCGAGGAGCGTAAATCATGCGAGCACGTTATCTTTCGATCTGCCTGGCGCTGGCGTTCACGGCAGGGCTGCGCGCGGATGTCACCATCCGCTATCAAACCGATTTCAAACCGGCTGCCAGCTTGCAGCCGTTGCTGGAACAGATGTTCAAAGCCGCGCAGACCAATGGCAGCGGAACTTCCATCCAGATGAAGGGCAATAAGGCGTACACCACCACGGGCCCGTGGACCGAGATCTTCGATTTTGTGAAGCAGGAAGTCACGCTGATCGATCCGGCACACAAGACCTACGCCTCGTTCCCGGTCGCGCAACTGGCCGATAAGATGACGGCGGCCATGCCGCAAACTACGCCGGCACAAAGCAAAGCCATGGAGGAGGCCATGGCGCAGATCAAGACTAAGGTGGACACGAAAGCCACGGGCCACACCGCCACCATTCAAGGGGTGGAGTGCGAAGAGCGGGAAGTCACGCTATCGATGGAGCTTCCCTTGCCGCCTAACATGTCACAGCCGGGCGCGCCGGGCATCCGGCTGGTAATGCATATCTGGACGGCCAAGGCGGAGGAAGCGCTACGGAATCCGGCTATCCGGGAGTTGACAGGCTACAACCAATGGCAGAGGTACATCCTGAATCCCGCGGGCGCCATGGAGAAGATCGCCGGCAAGTTTCCGGGCGTAGCCGCCACCATGCGTCCCGTTTTCGAGGAGATGTTCAAGAACCAAGCCGTGATTATGCGCAACCACATGGAGATGTACATGCCATTTCTGGCCACGCTGGCGAAGCAGATGGCCGCGCAGGGACAGCGCAAGGCGCTGCCGGATATCGACCCGAACGCGCCGCTGATGGAACTGAATCAGGAGGTGGCGGAGCTTTCCAGCGCACCGGTGGATGCCGGGCTGTTTGAGATCCCCAAGGAGTATACATCGGCGGCGGCCGACGATCTCATCAAGGCGATGATGACGCCGCACACGGCGGGTGCGCCAGAGGCGGGGGGAAGTAGCGGTGGAAGAACGCCGCGAGTGTATCCAAGTTGGCTGACCGATCTCAGCGCGTCCCTTCAATCCACGACACCAGCGCCTGGAGATCATGCGCCCAGAAAAGCGTTAGTCCGCGCTTGCTGCGCATCGGACAGATGCCGCAGCTTGTATACTCCTCCGATCACCGCCGTGGGCACGATGTTACGTGTGCCGAAATCTTTGGTCCAAGTTTCCGCTTTCACCGCGGCGTCGTTATTAATTCGCTTGATTGAATTCAGGGCGGAGTTGAAGACTTTGCACTCGATCGGCATGATGCGATGATCCCAGAGCCGCACAACGATATCTGCTTTGCGCGATCCCAATACGCTCTCTCTGCAAAACTCGCCTACGCTGGGCGCGCGATTGAGCGTGGCGATCGGCCTGGGGGCGACGTTCTGCATGCCTGCCTCGCTCAGTGTGGCCGCGACCATAAGCTCCTGCGCTTCCTTGCCCTCCTGACGCCTGGTCGTCCCCACTCTCTGCGCTGCCATCAGGGTCGCGGACGCCAGCACGGCGGCGGCGCGTTCTTGCGCTGTGGGAGCGCGGTTTTCAGAGACCCACGGGAAACGGCGACGGTCCAATCCCATGCTTATAATCTCGACGATCCGGTGCACCATGGAAGGATCTTGGCGCAGACGGGTCGGGCTCAGGAGACTTTCACTTAGCGTCTCCAGGTCGTCGGCCGACAGTGGCGGGCCTGTCGAATATCGCAGCACTTCCAGAAGGTTCGGATCGATCAGGATCGCGACTGCCTCGCGATCCAGCTCCGCCAAATCCGCACTGGCCGCGAGAAGGCGGTCAGCGAAGCCTTCGTAACGCGCGAATGCATCGAGATACAGTTGGAGCGGCTCGCGCATTCGTTGGCGGCGGAAGATGGCCGTCGCAGCTTCAATTCCCTCTTTCAATTGCTCGTCTGTCCACCTTGGCGGAGCAATCATCCGTGAGCCTGTAACAGTAACTCGGGTCCGGGGACCAGCAGACGCTCCATCTCGCGCGGTTCGAATTTCGTCAACCCGCCGGCATAGGTACGCCCAAGACGCACGTCGGTGGCGCGGGCCATGTACGCCGCGAGCCGGTCCAACAGCTCGGAGGGCAGCGGATCGCGTGGGTAGAGTCCGTGCGCGACGTTAATATGCCGCGCGCCGATCAGGTTTCGGACGAAGGCCGGCGGACGCCGCGCCATGTAAGTGGCCAGAATCGGCGCGGCAGCTTTCAAACCAACGGACCACCAAGCCTTGCGGTTGGCTGCTATGTAACCCTCGGACGCGCCGGCGGCTTTGGCCAGTTTCAAAAAACGATCTATAGCCCTGCGTTCCTCGCCATCGAATACCGAGAGATCAACGGGGAGGTCGATGACGTCCTTCAGGATGGCGCAGTCCGACAGCGCGCGGCCCGCCTCGAACGACTCGCGCGCTCTGGTAACGCTCCGAAACAGGATGGCGGCCGGCAATCCCACGCTATGGTTCCCTGCGATCCACACCCGGTTCGCGCCGGTCACCTGGCCGCGATGCACCCTGCAAAGTTCGCCGAGCTCCACGAACCCCTTTGGAGCGGCCTTCGCACGCCGCGTCAACTGCGACCAGCGGGGTTGCGTTTCGAGCCGCTCACGCTGTACCAACACGCCGCCATGGAGCGGCTCGATCCGGCCGGCATCCGCGACCCGTCGGATGTGAATGCGGCTGGGCTTTGATCCGACTTGAAAAGTACTGATGACCGCCGTAGTGGCAGCATCGGCGAATGGCCGGGCCGCGGGCTCCACTACGGTCAGGCTTTGCCCGCCGAGTTTGTCCAGGAACAAAGCTCGCATGATCTGGCCGTAATTGACGTCGAGCCATTCGGCTGCCGTAATGAAGGAGCCGAAATCTCCCGCCCTGGCTTGCAGCACGGTTGCCAGAAAGAAGTGCACATGCAGCCCCGCAAGCTGGCTTGCGTCGTACCCGAGCCGACGTGCCTCAGCGGTGAGCCATCGCTTCCACTTTGCGGGGATGAGGTGATGCCGCACGTAAGGTGGATTACCCACGTATAGCGTCTTCCCTTCCGCGGCCGGAATCTTGACGTCCCGATAGTCGGTAAGCAGGACCCGCGACCTGTTCTCCAACCCCGCCGCCGCCAGGTTACCGCGGGCGATCAGTGTGGCGACCGGATCGATATCGATGCCGACCAACTCGGCATCTGGGAATTTGCGGCCCGCCGCCAGAAGAAATCGTCCGGAGCCGACACCCGGGTCTACAATGCGATCCGGCCCGCCAGCAGCCGCCGCCGAAAACGCCGCGGCCCAATTCAGCATCGCGTCGACAATTGCAAATGGCGTGTAAGTAGCGCCCCGCTCGCGCCGCTCGGCGGGTGCGCGTAGAACCGCGAAAGCCTCCCCCAACGGATCGCGATTCCGGCGGATCTCGCGCTGCAGCCGCTCCGCAGCGGAAGGCGGCAGAGCGCCGACCCGGCGGGCCGCCGACAATTCAGCGGAGCTGACATCCCGTACACGCAGGGCGCCCAGCGCGACGGCGCTCGAAACGACGTCGGCTTCGCTCTCCAGGCGAAATTGTGTGCTCGCAGGACTCAAGGCGTCATCGAACAAGGCCATCTGCTCGGATTCTCTTAGCACATAGTGCTTATCGGCAAAGGGCCAAAACTGATTATAATCCCGCCGCTTGATAAAACCGTAACCTCTGCGCGACGTCACCCCTCACCGCTCGCTTGACAAGAGCCACCCGAGTATCCGACAAAGGAATCTCCGATGCAATTGTTCGCCGCCATTCTCGGAACCGTCATCCTCCTGATTATCCTGTGGGATGGATTCGAAGTAATCATCCTGCCGCGCCGCGTGGCGCGGAAAATCCGGTTGAGCCGCCTGTTCTATCTCTCCACCTGGATGGTGTGGTCGTGGCTGGCGCGGCGCGTGCGCTCCCCCAAACGCCGCGAGCGATACCTCAGCTTCTACGGGCCGCTCTCGCTGCTGTTCCTGATCGTGGTGTGGGCCGCCGGAATGATCCTGGCCTTCGCCATGGTGCAGTGGTCCGTGGGTCCGCCCAAGATGAGCTTCAACGAGAGCATCTATCTGAGCGGGACTACATTCATCACGCTCGGCATGGGTGTGCCGCACACCCGCCTGGCGCGCGTCGTGCTTATTCTCGAGGCCGGCATCGGATTCGGTTTTCTGGCCATGGTCATCAGCTACCTCCCGGTACTGTACCAATCCTTCGCCAAGCGCGAGACCAGCATCCTGCTATTGGATGCGCGCGCCGGATCGCCGCCCACGGCCGCCGAACTTCTGCGCCGTTACGGCACTGGCCACGGTTTTCCAGCGCTCGACGAACTGCTGCGCGAATGGGAAATCTGGTCGGCCGACCTGCTCGAAACTTATATCTCGTATCCCGTGTTAGCGTATTTTCGTTCCCAACACGATAATCAATCGTGGCTGGCGGCGCTCACTACGATTCTGGATGTTTGCGCGGTGATTATCGCGGGCATTGACGGGCTGCCGCCCTGGCAGGCGCGGCTGACCTTTGCCATGGCGCGGCACACGGTGGTGGATCTGGCGCAGATCGTGAATGCGCCGCCGCGCCCGCCGCAGCCGGACCGGATGCCCGCGGAATCTTTGTCGCGATTCAAGGCTGCGCTGGCCTCGGCCGGAATCGTGCCCTGCAAGACCGGCAATTTCGATGCCAAACTGCAGCAAGCACGCTTGCTCTACGAGCCTTATGTATTTGCGTTGGCGCAGCGCTTCATCCTGGCGCCGGCCACCTGGATGCGCGTTTCCGACAAGCTCGACAACTGGCGCACCAGCGCTTGGGAACGCAACTCCAGCGGACTGGCGGAGTCGCTGTTCGACGATAGCGGCGACGTGCACACGTAATGGAACTACGCGATTAAGATTTGGTCATTGACAAATCGCGGCCTCGCGTTATGATTTGAGTTAACTCCCCCGATTGAACGATCCTCGAAAACCTGTGGCACTAGAAACCATCATCCTCCGTACCGAACTGCCTGGAATCGAAAGGCACGCGCAAGGCAAGGTGCGCGACGTCTACCACGTGGACGGACAATTGCTTATTGTCGCCACCGATCGCATTTCGGCATTCGACTACATCCTGCCCACCGGCATCCCGGACAAGGGCAAAGTTCTCAACCAGCTTTCTATTTTCTGGTTCGATTTTCTGCGCGAGTTAACGCCCACGCACTTCATCACGGCCAACGTCGACGAATATCCGTCCGCGCTGCGCCCGTTTCGCGATCAACTTGCAGGCCGCTCCATGCTCGTGAAACGCGCGCAAATGGTGGAAATTGAATGCGTGGCGCGCGGCTATCTGGCAGGCTCCGGCTGGAAAGAATACAAAGCGCAATCGACGGTGTGCGGCATTCCGCTGCCCGCCGGATTGCGCGAGAGCGATCGGCTGCCCGAACCTATCTTCACACCCTCCACCAAGGCGCAGAGCGGCCACGACGAAAACATTTCGTTCGAGAGAATGTGCTCCATCGTGGGCGCGGACCTGGGCGCGCGGCTGCGCGATCTCACGCTCAAGATTTATTCGCGCGCGGCGGCTTATGCCGAAACCAAAGGCGTAATCATCGCCGATACCAAATTTGAATTCGGCTTCGTGGATGGCGAACTGGTGTTGGGCGACGAAGTGCTCACGCCGGATTCCTCGCGTTTCTGGCCCGCGGATAGCTATAAACCAGGCGGCGCACAATTCTCGTACGACAAGCAATACGTGCGCGACTATCTCGAATCCATTCATTGGGACAAGCAGCCCCCGGCGCCTCCGCTGCCGGACGAAGTCGCGCGTAAGACCAGCGAGAAGTACCGGCAGGCGTATCAGGTGCTCACGGGCAAGCCGCTATGAACTGGCTCGATATCGTGTTGCTGCTGGTCCTGATCGGATCGGTGGTGACCAGTTTCTCCACGGGGCTGGCGCGCGAAGTCGTAGGACTATTTTCCATGATCGCCGCACTGGTACTGGCCATCTGGTTCTATGGCACGGCCGGATCGTTTCTGCAACCTTACGTCAGTTCGCCGGGAATTGCGAATTTCTGCGGCTTCCTGATGGTCTTCTGCGGCGTGCTGATCCTGGGCGCGCTCGTGGGGCGGCTGCTCGCGCGCATGATGAAGGTGGCCGGGCTGTCGTTCGTGGACCGGCTGCTGGGCGCGGGATTCGGAATGGCTCGCGGCTTATTGATTTCCATCGCGCTGGTGCTGGCGCTGCTGGCGTTTACGCCGGGCAAGTCGCCACCGAATGCCGTGGTCGATTCGCGCGTGGCGCCCTACGTGATCGACGCGGCGCGTGTGGTGGCCGCGGTGGCGCCGCATGAATTGAAAGACGGGTTCCGGAAGAGTTACGAGCAGGTGAAGTCGATTTGGGGTAACGCCCTGAAAAAGGGCATTCGGGAATTGCCGGATGCGGGAAAGGGATGAGATGAAAGAAAAGTTCGAAGCGCTCGTGGAGCATCTGGTGGGTAACGGCTTTTTTCTGGAAGAGGTAGTGGAACTTTTGGAGAGGACCCTGATTGAGCGAACCTTGGAGCGCACCGGCGGCAACCGCTCGGCCGCCAGCAAACTGCTGGGCATCCATCGCAACACCCTGAAACGCAAGATGACCGAGTACAAATTGAGCACGCAGAAGCCGCGTCGCAAACCGGTCCGCGCGGAATCGCGCACGCGCCGGAAGGCCGCTTCGGCGTGAGCCGCATCGATCTTCTCATTTTCGATCTCGACGGCACCCTTATCGATTCCCGGCGCGATCTGGCAAACGCCGGCAACGCCACGCGCGCGCATATGGGCATGCCGCCGCTTGACGATGAGCGCGTCTGTTCGTACGTGGGCAATGGCGCGCCGGTGCTGGTTCGCCGATTGTTGGGCGACCAGGCGACCGAAGCGCAGATCCAGGAAGGTCTCGAATACTTCATCGAGTATTACGGCAATCACAAACTGGACTACACGGCACTCTATCCCGCTGTGCGTGAAGCCTTGGACCGCTTGCAGAATGCCGGCATCATTATGGCTGTGCTGACGAATAAGCCGGTGCGAATCAGCCGCGCCATTATAGAAGGGCTGGGCGCCGGCGGATATTTCCGGCAGGTGTATGGCGGCAACAGTTTCGATTTCAAGAAGCCGCATCCCATCGGCGTGGAGACGCTGATGGCGGAATGCGGCGCCTCGTGTGACCGCACCATGATGGTGGGCGATAGCTCCGTGGATATCGCCACGGCGCGCAATGCGCGCGTGAAAGCATGTGGGGTGACTTACGGATTTCAGCCGGAGACTCTGCGGAGCGTGCCGCCGGATCTGCTGGTGGATCGAATGGAAGATCTCGCGGATTGGGTGCTGGGAGACGGCGATTGAACCACGATCTGACGGCTCGCAGAGCCGCATGCCCACATTTTCTTTCAGCACCAGCTTCGCCAGCACCGTCTCCGGAATAAAGCTGGCCACCGACGCCGGCACGGCGAGGCTGAGCGGCGTAGCTTGCACCAGCGCCCCCGAAATCATTACGGCCGTTACCGAGCCGCGGCCGTCAGGGAGTGCCCCATGGCCCTGCGGGCCACCGAAGGTGATGAAAGCAATTGGAGGGCGGCCAATCCTGGCCGCAGCCGCTTTTCAGGCGGCTAGCCCTGCCCTTTACCCGTAACTTATTACTGGACAAATAGGTTTGTCTCGTTCATAATGACCGCGTGGACCTGCAGAATCAGATCAAACGCATGCTGTCGCGGCCAGAGACCATCGAGTATGTTAGCCAACTATTGCAGATGGATGAGTTTTTTTCGCGGACCGAGTTGGCGGATTTCCTTTGCGAGGAGTTTGGGTTTCAAGACCCGCGTGGACAAAACCAGCGCGCGGGTTGCCTGAAAGCACTGCGCGAACTGGAGGCTAAGGGCTGGTTCCAACTCCCGCCGCCAGAGATTCAAAAGGCCCATCCCACTCCGCGACGGTTGCCCGAACCGGTCCCGGAACCAAGAGCCGTGCCAGACGAGGTAGGCATGCTGAGCGGACTAGAGTTGATCCTGGTCAAGCAGGAAGGCCAGATGCGGACCTGGAACGAACTGATGATCCGGGAACATCCGCAGGAAGCTGGACCATTGGTTGGACGGCAGATTCGTTACTTGGTTGGTTCCGAGCACGGCTGGCTGGGAGCGTTCGGCTTTGCGGCGCCGGCACTGCAATTAGGCGCGCGAGACCGTTGGATCGGTTGGGACGCGGAACAACGACGCGCACATTTGCACCAGGTCGTATGCTTGAGCCGGTTTCTGATCCGACCCTCAGTGGAGTGCCGTAACTTGGCCTCGCGGCTTTTGAGTATGAGTTTGGATCGGCTGGTGGAGGATTTCGCACAGCGCTACAATTACCGTCCCTGGCTGGTGGAGAGTTTCGTCGACACCTCCCGTTTTTCCGGCGCCTGCTATCGGGCGGCGAACTGGATGCTAGTGGGACAAACCCAAGGGCGAGGCCGGCAGGACCGTTTCACCAAGTGCGAGGAAACGATCAAGGACATATACGTCTATCCGTTGGAGAAAGATTTCCGTACTCGCTTGGGTTTACCAGCGGGGGCGGGCTTAGGGCAACTGGGGCCAGCCGATGGCATGGAGGGTAACCATTGGGCGAAGCAGGAATTCGGGGGTGCGCCATTGGGTGACCAGCGATTGAGTGAGCGACTCGTGAATATTGCGCAATCGAAGGCAGACAAACCGGGCAGTGCCTTCACGGGCGTGGCGGAAGGAGATTGGCCGGCAGTCAAGGCCTATTATCGGTTCATCGATCATCCCGACTATGAGGCCGTGAGCATGCCGCACATTTTGCAGCCGCATCGGCAACGTACCATTCAGCGCATGAAAGGCCAACGCACGGTGCTGTGTATTCAGGACGGCAGCGATCTGGATTACTCCAGTCTGGCGCAGTGTCCCGGTCTGGGGGTGATCGGAACCAATCAAACAGCGGCGCAGAGTCGAGGACTACATCTGCACACCACCCTGGCGGTGGCGCCCAACGGACTGCCGTTGGGCGTGTTGCGCGCGCAGTGCGTAGCGCCGGAATTGAAATCGCCCGACGACAAGCGTTTGAGCTACACCATCCCGATCGAGGAAAAAGACACCTTCCGCTGGATCGAGGGTTTGCGCGACACCCTGGAGGTGGCTGCGCAGATGCCCCAGACACGACTGATCAACGTGTGTGACCGGGAAGCCGATTTCTTCGAGTTGTTCGAGGAACAACGCCGCACCCCTGGAGTGGATCTCTTAGTGCGTGCCAATCACAACCGGGTGATCATGGATGAACCTTATAAGCTTTTCGAGGCCGTTCGTCAGGCTCCCTTGCAGACCAAAGTACAGATCCACGTTCCACGCCAAAGCGCCCGGCCCAAACTCAGCAAGAAAAAGGCGAAAGCGAAAAGGCCCAGCCGTCAGGCCGAGTTGGAAGTGCGTTACCAACGGATTCAACTCCGTCCCTCCAAGTATTATTCCGGCAAAGATCCCATCGACATCTGGATTATTCATGCAGTGGAATCGTCGCCGCCGGAAGGAATCGCACCCGTGGAGTGGTTCCTGCTGACGACGGTCAACCTTCGCTCGGCGGAAGATGCCGTTGCCTGCCTACGCTGGTACTGTCTGCGGTGGCGGATTGAAGACTTTCATCGAGTACTCAAATCTGGTTGCGGCGTCGAGCAGATCGCGCATGAGACCGCTGAGCGCATTCGCCGAGCTATCGCGATCAATCTCGTCATTGCCTGGCGCATCATGCTGATGACACTGTTGGGGCGGGAGACACCACAATTGCCGCCCGAAGTTCTGTTCTCCGATATCGAGCTGCAGGTTCTCCGCGCCTACGCGAAAAAAAAAGCTCGCACAGCCTTCAACCTTGCGTGATACAGTGCGCCTCGTCGCCCACGTCGGCGGCTACCTGGGCCGCAAGAACGATCCCGAACCCGGTCACCAACTGATGTGGAAAGGCTTTTCGCAACTTCTACTCATGTGTGAAGGATTCGAACTGCGGGATTCCGATGATGCCGAATGACATTTGTCCCGAAGTTATTACGGGTAAAGGGCAGGGCTAGCCGGCTAAAAGCCGTCCCCCCAACCAGGCCAAAACGAACAGTCCCCCAAGGGAATACGTGCGCACGCGCACGCTGGAACCGTCATTCGTTTAGCTTAAAACGGGTGCGCGATGGCCGTCTTAAGGCTATGTGGCATAATCGCCCATAGAGGGTTTGATGGTGTCTTTCGCGCGCATCTTCACGATTCTGGTGGCGGTCTTTGCCGCCAGCCAGGTCTATTGGTTCCTGCGGGGGCGTGCTTTGGTAACGCGGCTCACGAAAAGCAGGCGGGCGAGCCTCCTGCTAACCGTAGCTGGATTGGCCATCTACCTCGTCCTGTTACTCCTCAATTTCGGGGTGCTGGGAGGGCGGCGCACCAGTTCCACCCACATGACTTGGTACGATGCGCTCATCTCGGCGCCGTTCACCTGGTGGGTGGTTTGTTCGCTGGTTGGATTTCTGCTCGCCATTTTGATGTGGCCGGCGCGGCGCGTCGCGCGATCCTCCGGCATGCTGCGTTCTCCCGGCCGCCGTCAATTCCTGGAGCGGGGCGCCAACCTGGTGGTAGCCGCGCCGTTTGTCGCCGGCGCGTACGGCTTGCTCTACGGCCGGCTGAATTTGCAAGTCACCCGGCAGCAGGTTCCGCTCGCCCGGCTGCCCAAAGCGTTCGCCGGCTTTCGCATCGTGCAGCTTTCCGATATTCACATCGGGCCGTTCATGAGCGAAGGCGAAATCCGCAAATATGTGCAAATCGCCAACGAACTGAAGCCGGATCTGATTGCGCTGACCGGCGACTTCGTCACTTGGGACCCTTCCACACAGCACGCGGTGGTGAATGCGCTCACCGGATTGCGGGCGCCCTTCGGGATCTTCGGCTGCCTGGGCAATCACGAGGCATGGTCGGGCACCGAAGATTCCATCACCCGGATGTTTCAACAGGTGAACATCCGGATGTTGCGACAGGCGCGCGTGGCGGTTTCCAGCCACGGCGAATCCTTCAACCTGATCGGTGTCGATTTTGAAACCAGCCGCCACATGGTGCCCGGAAACGAGAAATTCGTGCGCACTTATCTCGAGGGCGTGGAGAGCCTGGTGTCGCCCGGCACGGCCAACATTCTGATGAGCCACAATCCCGATACTTTCGATCGCGCCGCTGAGTTGGGCATCGGCCTGAGCTTGGCGGGACACACGCACGGCGGACAAGTGGCGCTCGAATTTGTCAGTCCCCAGATTGCGCCGTGCCGTCTGGTGACGCCTTATGTGGCGGGTTGGTTCAGGAAACCGGGCGGCCAGCTTTATGTGAATCGCGGGATAGGCACTATCGGTGTGCCCATGCGCATCGGAGCGCCGCCGGAGATTACGGTGTACGAACTAAATTGTGGCAGGCACTCTGCCTGCGCGGGCTCCCAGCCCGCCTAGCCGCGGCCGGCCTGAGAGGCCGCCGCAGCCAGAGTGGCTGCCCCACAGGCACGCGAATCATGGCTGATTTCCAACTTCCAGAACGGTGTACCACAAGAACTCGACCAGCTTATAAAGCGAGGCTTCCGCCAGGCGTTCGTCGTTCGCATGCGCCTCACCCGGATCGCCCGCTTCCACGACCGGACCGAAGCCGTAGGCCTCGACGCCTTTGGCGCGTAACTGCGCCATGTCGGTGGCGCCGGTCAAAAGGCATGGCAGCGTGACGGCGCCCGGAAACATTTTGCGCTGCGCATGTTCCAGCGCGCGAAACATGGCGGTGTCCGTGCGCGAGGGCGGCGTGGCGGGACGGTCCGGCCTCCGCGGTTCGATCTCCACATTCGAGTCGCCGATCAACGCGCGCATCTCACCGTAGAAGCGCGCCATATCCTCATCCGGCAAAGCGCGGATATCGATGAACGCCTCGGCGTCCGACGGGATCACGTTGAAGGCGAAACCGGCCTTGAGCATGGTGGGCGCGAGCGTGGTGTGGAGCATGGCGTAATGGGCCGGCTCCTCGCGTTCGAAATAGCGGTCGATTTCCGCCGCGCGCGCCGGATCGCCCACATGGCGGTAACGGTCCGCATCGCCGGGTGAGCTGATAGCCGCCAGCCGCTCGAAATACGCGCGCGTGGTTTCATTCAGCCGCATCGGCGTGTGCCACTCGCCCAGCTTGGCGACCGCCTGGGCCAGCCGCAGCACGGCGTTATCGGATGTGGGACGGGAGCCGTGCCCGGCAGCGCCGCGGGCGATCAGTCGTACACCGCGCGGCACCTTTTCGGCCGTGCTGATGGCCACGTAACGCACTTTGCCGCCCTGCGCGACGGCCGATCCGCCCTCGGCCAATGCAAATTCGGCGGCGATTTCCTCCCAATGATGGTTCACCAGAAAATCGATGCCCACGCCCGGCGTGCCTTCTTCGCCGGCTTCCGCCACGAAGATCACATCGCGCTTCAGCTTGATATGTTCGCGCCGCAACAGCAACGTCACCATCAGGCCCGCGGTGACGATCTCCTTGTCGTCCACGGCGCCGCGCCCGTAGATGAAGCCGTTCTTGCGCTGCGCGCCAAACGGATCGAATGTCCATTTGGAGCGCTGCGCGCCAACCACATCGGTATGTCCCAGGATGGCGATGGGGCGCGCGGAGCCATCGCCAGGGATGCGCGCCACCAGGTTGGCGCGCGCCGGATCGAGCGAAAGCAGTTTCACCGGGATGCCTTCGCGCTCCAGCACGCTCGCCAGATACTTCGCCGCCGCGGTTTCGTTGCCCGCTGGATCGGACGTGTCGATGCGCAGCAACGCCGTAAAATGCCGAAGCGTTTCGGCGTTCACTGCGTGCCAATGGATCGGCGGGGGTGCGGCGGCCATCGCCGCGCACGCCGCGCACAGAAGGAGGAACGTCTTCAATTCTATATTCTATGCAAATTGTGGGGCGGGCAAAGTCGAGGGACAGGCCAGTAGGACAGGCCAGGAGGCCTGTCCTACTGAGCCGCCCGCCGAATGGTCTCCCAAGCCCTCATTACATGCTCCCGCGTCGTCCCCATGTTCCCGATCGCCAGGTGCAGCGTATACTTCCCCCGCAGCACGGTGTGCGACAGGAAAAACTCGCCGGACGCATTTACGGTTTCCAGCAGCCGCCGATTTTCCTCGTCCGTGCCCATATACCGGAAACAAACCACCGAGAGCGGCGCGGGGGCGGCGCGCTCGAATCGCGGATCGGCATCCACTGCGTCCGCCAATTCATGCGCCCAGGCGATCTGCCGGCGAATGGTTTCCGCCAGCTTTTCGCGCCCGAAATAGCGCATCACGAACCACAGCTTCAGCGCGCGGAAGCGGCGCCCCAAGGGCACGCCGTAATCCATATAATTCACCGCGCGATCGTCCGGTGCGGTGCGCAAGTATTCCGGCACCAGTGAGAAGGCGCGGCGCAAGATCTCCGGGCGGCGGGTGTAAAACGCGCTCAGGTCGAACGGCGTGAAAAACCACTTATGCGGATTCACCACCAGAGAATCCGCGCGCTCCGCGCCGTCCAGAATATAGCGGAATTCCGGCACGATGGCGGCCGATCCGGCGTACGCCGCGTCCACATGCAGCCACAGGCGATGCCGCTCAGCGATCTCCGCGATGGCCGGTACCGGATCGATGCTGGTGGTGGATGTGGTGCCCACCGTGGCCACTACGCAGAAGGGCCGCAAGCCCGCCCCGACATCCGCCTCCACGGCCGCCGCCAAAGCCTCGGGCCGCATGCGAAACTCGCCGTCCACCGGAATCTTGCGCACCTGCCGCTGTCCGATGCCTATGGCGATGGCGCCCTTCTCGATCGACGAGTGCGCTTCTTGGGAGCAATAGAGCGTCAGCCCGCGCGATGCGCCCAGCGTGCGCGCCTCCGGATCGGCCATCTCGCGCGCCGCCGCGATGGCGTGCATGCTGCTGGTGGAAGCCGTGTCGTAGATGATGCCGAACCAACCCGCCGGCAGCCCCATCCATTGGCGCAGCCAATCGAGCACTACCTGCTCCAGTTCGGTCGCGGCGGGCGACGTCTTCCAGAGCATGGCATTGGCGTTCAGCGCCGCCGACAGCAGTTCCGCGATGATGCCCGGGCCCGGCGCGGTATTGGCGAAATACGCCATGAACCCCGGATGATTCCAATGCGTGATGGCGGGCACCACGAGACGTTCGAAATCGGCGAGCAAACGGTCCATCGGCTCGCCTTGATCCGGCCCCGACGCGGGCAGCGCGTCCGCAAGTTGGCCCGGTTCCATCCGCGGCAGCACGGGATAGCGTTCCGGATGGGAAAGATAATCGGCGATCCAATCGACGGAGGTGTGCGCGAAGCGGCGAAACTCTTCCGGAGACATTCCCTCTATTGAATCACGCATCGCCCGGCTACCGGCATTAAACGAATGCTGCCCCAAACGCCTCGGTATCGTCCACCGCGAGCGCAATCCGCGTCACCGGCTTTCGCCGCCCTAAAGGCCCCCGCACCGCGACCGGCTCGTGCAGCTCGACGATCCATTGCGGCGCATTGATCACCACCAGCGAAAGGCATCCGCGATCCGCGGCGGAAAATCGCCGCACCGCCCGGATCCGGTCCGGCCGAAACTCCGCACGCCACAAGAAACCCACCTGCAACACCACGTGATCGGCGCTCACCAGCACGGGCCGCAGGGCCAACGACCGGTAGAGCGCCACCATCCACAGAAAGCTGTAAATCCCGATTCCGGTCGAGATCCATGCCGCTACATGGCTCCATCTGTGGAGTAGCAGATGCATCGGCACGCCTTCCACGATGACGGCGGCCATCGGCAGCGTGCAGAACATCCCGTTTCCGGTAGCCTCCGGCCATGATTTCGCGCGCCTTGCGCGTTGCCGGGGGAGACAAATCCAAGGCGGCGGAAATCTTGGGAATGCATAGGAGGCTCCTCTATGAGAAGATGCGGGAATACGATCTGGGCGATATCCGAGATTAGGAATCGATAGGAGGTTGACCGTCTAAGCCGCTTCGGCCATAATGAAAGCAGGCGTTGGAGTTCGCCGCAAGCGCCCCTCGGGGAAGATGACTCCTATAAAGAGGACTTCCTGGCTCTAAGCAGGTTGTGAGCACGATGGACGACGCGCCTGAACTCGGTCACCTGAACGGGCCGCAGCGACTGCATCTGTTTTCGAGTTGCCAGTACGCCGACAAACTGCTGTCCGAAATTGAGGCGGTACTCGTCGCATCGCAGTCCAAGTCTCCATTCCCTAAATACCAGCCGGATATCTCGCCTGCGCAGGCCAAGCTCGTCCAAGACTACATCGCCAGGATGCGTGCCCAGGTGGTTCGCATCCTGGATAGCCAGGGTGTTCGGATTCCCGAGCCGAATATCGGCTCGGTACACGCCATTCGGGTGACGCTCGGATTTGTGGATATTGCTTTCGACGAGTGCCGCCCCAAGCGCATGGCTGGATACGGAGAACTGGCGGACAGCGCCGCTACCGAGATCGCCGGACTAGTCGATGAGATGCAGGGCATCATTTCCAGGCTGGGTTCGTACCTGGCGCAGGGCCAGTCCGCCGACATGGAGAAGCGGCTGCGGCGGCTGGAGGAGGCCGGCAGCGACATCACCCTAGTCAAGGCGCTGGAACGGGCGATCAACCAACACGGCTTGGTCGAGTTTCGCCCGGCATTAGGGACCATCATCGACCGGTTAGAATCGGACAACTTTGAAATCGCTGTTTTTGGCAGGGTCAGTTCCGGGAAATCGTCTCTGCTGAACTATATTGTCGAACGGGATCTGCTGCCGGTGGGTGTAAACCCGATCACGGCAGTGCCCACGCGCCTGGCTTACGGCCCCGAGCCGCGTGCGATCGCCTGGTTTGCCGACCGGAACCCGGAGCAATTCGGCATTGAGCGGCTGGCGGAGTTCGTTACGGAGCAGCACAATCCGGCGAACGTCCAGCACGTAACGCGAATTGTCGTGGAGCTGCCGGCGCAAAGGCTTCGAGAAGGCGTTGTCTATGTGGACACACCGGGTCTTGGCTCGCTGGCCACTTCCGGGGCTGCTGAAACCAAGGCCTATCTTCCCCGGTGCGATTTGGGAGTAGTTCTGATCGATGCCGGCTCAACTTTAACGCATGACGATCTGGCGACCATTCAGACGCTCTACGATGCCGGCATCCCCGCGTCCGTCCTGTTAAGCAAGGCGGATTTGCTGGCGCCAGCGGATCGGGATCGCGCTCTTCGATACGTCGCCGGCCATATCCGTTCGGATTTGGGGTTTGAACTTCCGGTCGATGCGATCAGCATCAAGGAAGGGTCTACCCACCTCCTTGAGAAATGGCTCGACACCGAGATCCTGCCACTTTACGATCGTCACGCGGAACTCGCCCGGCAGTCGCTGAACCGGAAGATCGGCGCGCTTCGGCTGGGAGTGGAAACGGCGCTCAAGACGCGCCTGAAGCGCTCCGGGGCCGGAGGGCAATCCGGTGCGAGGATCGACACAAACAAGCTGCGGGATTTGGAGACGGAGCTCAGAACGGCCGCCGGAAAGATTGCGCAGGCGCGGACGGGGTGCCTGGATATGACCGACGCGCTCCGCGAGTGCGCGGATGGCATTATTCGGACGGCCGCGAACAATCTGATTGAAGCGTGGGATTCGGGCGCCAGTCGAACAGGCGACGACCTGGTCAAGAACAAACTGGAGCAGGCTGCCGCGGGAGGCGCGGCGCAGATTGTATCCGCTATCCAGGACGTCGCCCGTAACGCCGGAAGCGTACTCGCCAAAGCGGCCGTGGAGCTCGACATCGAGAACCGGCCTGAGCAGGACGAGTTGCTGGATGTGCTGAAGAATATGCCGAGATTCGATTTAGGCAGCCTCGAAATTGAGGCCGGCCCGAGTGCGGTGGCCTCGCTGTTTGGCCGCCGATGGGCGACCGCACGCGTGGAGCGGCGGATCAGGTCTCAAGCTGGAGAGCAGATTGCGGACGCCGTCGTGACCTATGCGCGCGTGCTCCGGGTCTGGGTGCGCAAGACGTTCACCGATTTGCAGGAGCAGTTCGACAGCTACGCCGACGCGTACCGCGCGCACCTGGACCGCCTGGCGGCAAATAAGCCCGGCGTTGAAGACGAGGATGCTCTGCGAGAAGATCTCGCGGCTCTCACCGCCGCTTCGGAATACGCGGCTCAGGAGAGCGCACCCGGTACTGCCGCTTGAGCTGGCATCGAAGTTTATGGGAGAGTGGCCGGCAATCGTGACCCTCCCGATTGGTTCGGGCGGTCTTCGTACGGGAGCATTGCTTCGGTCTGAGATCCGGTCGAGGCGGACACATTCTCCAAGCGGACCTGCATGGCGGTTCCGCCTGGCGAATCCCGATCGCGTCCGAGAGCCAATGGGACCGTCAAAGGGTCGCGGAACATTTCGCGGTGGCGCTGGAGATTCAGAAGAGGCGTAATGCAGCCAGCCGGACGGAAGCATACCGATAGCGAGATCCCGCCCGGCGAACCGGAAGTTAGCCGGCTCCTGGCGCGCCTTCAGTCGCTCGTCGACGGCCCGTCTGCGATCGAGGAACTGGCCGCTTGCGGGCCAAGAGCCATCCCGCCCTTGCGCGAATTCCTGTTGTCAGGCCGGGTGGCTAGCGTGCCACAGCCCAGAATGTGGGCGGTCGAGGCCCTCGCCCGGTTGGAAGCCAGAGACGTACTCATTGAGTACCTGCAAGCGCCGAGCCTGGTCACGGATCCCCAACTCCTGTTTGCAGAGGATGCCGTCAGGAGCACTGCCGGCCGGCGCTTGAGCGCCTGGCGCGACAACCCAACGTTCGAATTCCTTCTGGACCTTTGCAGAAAACGGAGTACCCCCGGGGCCATCGAAAGTCTGGCGGGCTTTGAGCGTGTGGAGTCGATCCCTTGTTTGGATCGGGCGCTGGAAGACGACATGTGCCGGCCAGCCGCCGAAGAGGGACTACGAAAATTGGGGGCAAGAGCTCGCAGCGCATTGCTGCTTTCCGCGGTAACACCGCTTCCCAATGCCGATGAGGAGACCCCATCCAGTCTCTGCCGGCGGCGGAGCGTACTGCGCTTGCTTACGGAAACCGGTGTCGAACGCCGGAATTGGGCGGAGCTGCGGCCGCTTTTGGCGGAGCACGATCCCGAACTGCTGGGCAGGCTTGCGCAGATCGCTTCGTCCGCGGCGGATCATCCACGTGACCGCGCCTCCGCCGCGGCGGGCCTGGTGAGTGCGCTGGCTCGCCTGCCCTGGTTTGTTTGGAAGGACGCGGAGGAGGCGCTCGTGGCACTCGCACCGGAATCGGTGCCGGCGATTGATGCGGAGGTGAGCCGCCGTTTGTCGAATTCGCCGCTGGTGCGGGCGGGAGACGAGATCCTGAGAATGTTGCTGCGCTTGAAAACCAAGCTCCGGAATTCCCAGTGAAGCCATGAACCCAGACGCAGGCTACGACACAATCAAACTGGATTTGGCCGACACCATCCGCGGCCTCATGCAGCTCGCGCGGCAACGTCAGCACGGTGACAACGCGGCGCGCGCGCAGGATTTGCTGGCACGCCTGGCGGAGGATCGCTTTCAACTCGCCGTGGTGGGGCGTTTCAACGGCGGGAAGAGCTCGCTGATGAATGCCGTTCTGGGACAGCCGCTGCTTCCGACGGGCATCCGTCCGTTGACCTCGGTAATCACCAGCGTATGTTATGGCAGCCGGCCTGGAATTGAGGTTCGCTTCCGAAACGGCACCCTGCCCGCGCACCGTCCCGTGGCAGATCTCGCCCGGTATGCGACGGAGGACGGCAATCCCGCAAATGAGAAAGGGGTGCAATCGGTAATCGTCCAAGCGCCCATCGAGAAGCTCCGCAGAGGGTTCTACTTCGTGGACACGCCGGGCATCGGTTCCGACATTGCCGCCAATTCGGCAACCACGGAGCGATTCCTTCCCGATGCCGATGCCGTGATCTTCGTGACCAGCTTCGATTCGCCGATGCAGGCTGAGGAAACCGAATTTCTGGAACGTGTTCGCGAATATGCGGGCAAGATCTTCTACGTTGTGAACAAGTCCGATTTAGTCGAGGAAGAACCGCGGGCGCGGATACTGGATGACATTCGAGACCGCATTCGGGCTAATACCGGAGATTCCGAGGCTGTCCGCCTCTTCGCAGTTTCCGCTCGGGATGCCCTGGCTGCGAAGTTGCACGGTTCGGCCGGCGACCTCACCTCCAGCGGGTTGCCGGAATTGGAATCCGCGCTTTGGACATTTCTTACGAACTGCAAAAGCCGTGAGTTTCTGACGCGGGTCCTTGAGCGCACTCGAAAGCTCCTGGGCGCCGAGCGATTTTACGTACGAATCGGGCAGACCGGACGGGTGAATGGCGAAGCACGTAGCGATCGGCAAGTTTTTGAGAGCCGCATTCAGGAGATTTCCCGCGAGGGCACCATGCTGCGGGAAAGCGCCACTGCCAAGATCCGCTCCGAACTGCCTTCGATGTTGGACGCGGAACTAAAGCGGTGGGCTGAAGGCATCGTCTCGGAGTTGGACAAGCGTAGCAGCGCCACGAGTCCGCCGTGGCAGGCGAAGATGGGGCCCGCGCTGGTGGAATCCTGGAAATCCTGGGTGGAGCATCAAAGCCGCTCTCTGGCGTCACTGCTTCTTCACATCGCGGGGCCGGAAATCCGGGAGATACTGGGGCTGCCCGACGCCGCGAAAACGACTGCCGCGAGCCTCTTCGGGGCCGGCGCGGTCTGGTCCTCGCTGCCTGCAAGTGCGGAACTTCTGGAGCGTACCCGCGTTGTGTTCACGGCCGCTCCGGAACCTCCTCAGGACAGCGCCTCACCGTGGTGGCAGATGGCGATGTCCTTGAAATGGGCGAGCAAATGGACGAGGAACTTTGGGCATCGCGCGTGGAGGCGTACGGCTGAAGAAGCCGTCCGGGCCTACGCGGAAGAAGCCCGAAGGCGAACTGTCGAGGCGGCATTGGATTGGATGGAGCGGCTGTTTCGCGAGGCTTCGAGTCGATTTGAGGCGGAAGTAGCAAGTCTCATATCGGCCCTCGATTCGAAGATGGCCGAGGCGGATGGCCGAACTCTCGATCAACTGGAGCAGGCACTTGAGCCGTCGCAGGGGGCCATCGACCATTTTCGCGAGCCTGGAGTTCCGCCGCCGGACTCCGCGCGCGGCGATAGCAGTATACGGCCGATGCGGTGTCACGTTTGCGCCCGCGTTGCGCAGGCGGTGTACGAATTCCTGAGCCAGGAACAATACACGCTCGCCACTGATCCCCAACGTCAGGCGTGGCACGCGCAAGAAGGCGGCTTCTGCACTTTGCACGCGTGGCAATACGAGTCGATCGCCTCGCCACAGGGACTGTGCCTGGCGTATGCTCCGCTTCTGGATGCCAGGGCCTGCGAACTCCACGCCGCCGCCGGCGCGACCGGGCCCGCTGCTCCGATGCGCGCCGTGGAGGCGGCGTCCCCTGCGTGGCAAGGATGCAGGATCTGCCGTTTCATCGCGGAGCAAGAGCGAGGGCTTGCATCGGAGATGGCTGCCCGTCTTGTGTCCGGCGCAAACCACTTTCATCCTGGGCTGTGCATCCTTCACTTGCGAAGTGTTCTGCAGGCCGGAGTGCCGCCGGAGGTCGCTAACGAACTGCTTGCGTCAGAAGCCGAAGCCTTGGAGAGATGCGCTCGCGATATGCGAATGTACGCACTGAAGCATGATGCCATACGGCGGGAGTTGGTTACGGACGAGGAGCGGAACGCGTATTATCGGGGCTTGGCTTGGGTGGCCGGTGAACAAACCATTGCACGGCCGTGGCCGACCGAGCGGTAGCCTCTAGCGTCAATACGGTTCACTTTGTGGGGCAGACCATCGCCCTTTGTGGTCTGCCACTGTCGCGGCGAGGCAGACGACACAACACGATCGTCTGCCCCACGGAGATGTCTCTAGCGAACGAACTTCATTACCGTATCGATGCGCAGCGGAGCGAATTTTATATAGCGGCCCGCGAGGTATTGCGGCTGGGTGGCCAGCCGGCACATCTCAATGATCTGCCCTGGATTCCCGCAGGCGCTCTCCAGCACCTTTTCGCGGAACTCATGGAGGTCCAGGTTGCGCAGCTTGAAATGGTCGGCGGCGGCCTCGAACAGTTGCTCGGCGTCACGCTCATGTAGAGGCGGGATATTCAGGGCCTTCGCCGGATTCCAGAAGAGCCTGGCCACTGCTCCCAAAGTGAAAGCGTCGCGCGAGGTGGCGAAAAGAGCCATACCGCGCGTATGGTAGACGCGCTGCAGGAAACGGTACGCAGGGAAGCTGGCGCCGGCAATGCCATCCAGCACCATCGGCACAGGTGATGTTTCCATCGCAGTCCACAGGAGCCCTTTGAGGTGAACACTGGTTTGAATCGCGAGCCAGGCCTCCGGATCGCGACCCGGTTTAGCGCGGCTGATAAAACTCGCATGGCGTGCGGCGATCAGAGCACGCGCCATGGCTGTCAGTAAGGCATGCAGCGTTGGCTCCCAGGCGATGTATAACACGTGGCGATTGCTGGAGAGCGCTTCTTGAATCAGCCTGGTCTTGCCGCTCCCGTGAGGCCCCAGCAGCAATAGTGGATCGCCCGTGGCGAACGCCGTGCTCAGGCGTTGCTTCTCCTTCGCCATCCCAACCAAAGCGAGTTGTGGTTCCATGCAAGCTGCCGCAGGAGTCATCGGCCGCTTGAGAGCGGCGGTTTGGCGAACTCCACCGCCTAATCAGAGGGTACAGCAAAGGGCGAAACTCCGCAATGGCGGATCGCCGGACTCGGATCGCCGTGCGCTTGACACTGCGTGCCGCTCGGTGGCTTTATCAGCCGCCCACACCGATGCGAACTCATTTCCGCAGCGAATTCTGGCGGCGCCAAAACGCGTTTCGAAGATTGCCGGACAGCCGGCACGGTAGTGGGTCGGTCTGAATCCGACGTCGGCGGGTCTGCCCAGCAACTTCAATCGTTTGATCCTCCGAAACCGCACGCGATGAGTAGGGCATCCCGCACTTCAGCCCATCGCGTTTCCGAAAGATAGCACAGGACTGGACCCATGCGACTCCGTTGCGCCAGCGACACCTGATCGAAATTAAGCGCGCACGCGGCCGGCATCCCCCGTCGTCAACGGTCAAGACTACCTCAGTTGTCAATCCTCGAATCGTTCGCGTAGCCGGTACTACGATGATCTCATTCAGCCGATCGATGACAGCGTTTCTTGTCAGAATTAGAACCGGCCGCCGCTTATCGGGAAGGCGAAACGTATACCAACGGATCTCACCACGCTTCACCCCAAATCCTCCCAGCCGTCTGCGTCCCATGCAAGCGGCTCCTCGTCCGCCGAAAACTCGTCGCGTGAAGGCGGTACGGACCGTTAAACGGAGGCGTCCGCGCCTTGCGGCAAGGCAATCAACCGCAGCAGACGTACGCGTTCCTGGGGCGTCAACGAGGCGACTAGTGGAAGAATGTCGTCGGCCGTTAAAGGTTTGGCCATCGATTGCATTCTAGCAGGATCACGTCCCGAGCCAGACCTGGTGACGCCAGTCCCCGGCAATCCGTCGGCCTCTCATAAGGATCCACTAAGACGGATAGTCGCCGAGCCGTACACAGGGCGGTAATCGGATTAGAAGCGACACATGGGCTTGCCTTTTTCCAAACCCCTGGTTTGCAACTCAAACTGGCCACTACCGCCCGCTTGCTCAAGTCGACCGGACCATGCGAGCTGGGGGGAGGCAATCGCTACACCCTTCGCTCAAGTGAGCCGGTAGAGAAAGAGAATGAGAATCAGGAAGCCCACCACGTAACCGACGTACGCATTCAGGCGGCCATGATGCATTCCCGCCAGCAACCGGGCCACGGAGGTCATCGCTGCGCCGACCGGGCGGAAGAACAGGCGTTCCACCAGGTGAGTCTCATCACGGCGCCGTCGTATCGCTGTCCGGAAGTGTACGGCCACGGTCTGGCGCGTGTCCTCAACGATGTTGGGGCGGAAGATCGCCTGAAACACCACACGCACCGGATTTGAAAAGCCGGTGGCCGTATAAGTCATCTCCGGCAGGAGCTTGGGTATCCCGCCCGCCCAAACTTCCCTTCTGGCCAGCGATCGCCGGCGGGTGAGGAGCCTGACGAGAAACCAGGCGGCCAGCAGCAGGATCGCCAAGGCCGCCAGGCTGTAGGACGGGGACATGGCGAAGACCACAGGGTTTTGCGCCGAGCCTCGCAGCAAGATCACCAGCCCACGGCCGGGAATCAAACCGGCGCCGGCTTGTGCTCCCAGATTGTGAAACTCGTGCAGAAACGCGGTGGGAAGCTGTTGGTTCGATTCCGTCGCGGTGAAAAATGGCGGCACCAGTGCAGCGGTGGCGCTGGCCCCGGCCAATGGTTCGACGGCGCGATCCAGGGCCGGGATCACGTAGGTTGGCAATATTCCCAACAAGACGCAGGCAATTGCGAGAAGCGTCAGAGAGAAGCGGGGCTTGCGCGCCAGCCGCGCCCCATTCAGTTTCCAACTCCCACGGCGGATACCCAGGAAACTCATCGCATAGGCCTTCACAAAGCAGGTGACGGCCAACGCCGCGGTCAATGCCAAAATGGCCCCAGACAACGCGAATACAACCTTGACCAGCGCGGATGGAAGCAGGGCGCTGCGCAGGAACGTTTGCAGGGTCAACCATTCGCTGACGAACCCGTTGAAGGGTGGAACCGCGGAAATCGCCAGGCAACCCACCAGGAAAACGACGGACAGAGCGGGCAGGAAGCGGATCAAGCCGCCCAGCCGGTCCATGTCGCGCGTGCCCGTTGCGGCTTCGATGTGGCTGGCGCCCTGATAAAGCAGAGCCTTGTAAACGGAATGATTGACCAGGTGATAGAGAGCCGCGGTTAAAGCAATGGCCGCAGGGACGGCATTTCCTGAATTCCGGAAAACCAGGAAGGCCCCGAAACCCGCGGCGACGATCCCGGCATTTTCCATTGAGCTGTGGGCCAGCATCGTTTTCAGATCGTTTTCGGTGGTGGCATAGAGAATGCCGACCAACGCAGTGATGCTTCCCAGAACCAGGGCAATCAGACCCGGTCCGATGCCCGGACCGGGAACCAGGTCGCCGTTCAATCGCAGGATTCCGTAGAATCCCAGATTCAATGTGACGCCCGCCAGCACGGGAATGAACGCGGGTGGACTGGCGGTGTAACAGCGCGGCAACCAGAAATTCACGGGCACCAGGCCGGCCTTGACGCCGAAGCCAAGGAATCCAAGCAGGAATACGCCCCAGGCGGCTGCGCCGGAGAGATGCGCGGCGGCGGCCCGCAGGGCGGCGAATGAAAGTCCGGACGCGCTGCTTCCCACAATCAGAAATGCGATTACGACGGCGACAAATCCCGCCTCGCTCATCGCCAGCATGATATACCCGGCAACGGAATCAGGCTGCTGCTTCTGTTCGTAATTCACCAGCAGGTAGCACAGAATCGACATGCACTCCCAACCGATCAGGAACGTCAGGGCGTCGCCGGCCGTGAGGATCAGCGCCACGGAAGCCATCAAGGCGAAGTGCAGCACGGCGTAGCGTCCCGCGGGATAACGGTTTCGGAAGTAGTGCAGGAGATAGTCCGGCGCAAAAATGCAGCAGGATAGATACACCAGACCGGCTGCGAACAGGAAAACCGCCGAGAGCGCATCGACATGGAGAGACAGCGCCCCCCAACCGTTAAGGGTCCAAAGATCCAGGTGAAAGTCCTGTCCGCCAACCAAACGCGCCACCGCGGCGAACATCAACAGGATCGAGCACGCCGCGCCAAACCAGGCGATGACGAAGGCGGCATATCTTCCACGCAGGATGGACGCCAGGATCACCCCCGAAGCACACAGAATGAAGAAGAGTAAGAGAGCGCCACCAGTCCACTCAACCATGTCAGGATTCCTCCATCGAAAGCGTCTCGTGAGACGACAGGTTCTTCCGCCCTGCCATGACCAGCAAGGCGTGGAGAATGGCGAGCGGAGGCGGCGGGTCGCCCGGAACCTCAAGATCGACAGGAAGAACCGAGCCAACGCCGCCCGCGGACATGAAACTTCGTCCGAAGACACCTCCCGTGATCGCGCATGTTCCCGCAGCCAGAACGCGCTTGGGGTCAGGCATCGCTTCGTAGGTCTTCATCAGAGGTCCACGCATGTTCTCGCTCACCGGCCCCACCACGAGCAGAACATCTGCCGTCCGTGGGGTGGCCGTGAGAAAGATGCCCAGCCGGTGCATGTTGTACAGGGGGTTATTCAACTGCTTGACCTCATTCAGGCAAGCTCCGCAGTCGCCCGCGTCGACCACCATAACGTGGAGCGACCGGGCAAAAGCCCCCGGTAGCGGTGTGTACGCAGTCTTGGAGGGAGGCGTCCGGGTCCACTCATAACTCGCATCCCACTGGAGTGGATTCGGGGCGCCGAAGTGGCAGCGTTGGCACCATATGCATGCCCGGAGATCCACTACCGCGCGCGCGCCATCAGCGTCGATCGCACCAACGGGACAGTTGCCCGCAGCTCGCGACGATTCTTCCGCGGAAGGGAACCCGGTGGCCAGGGGCCGCCCCGGCGAGACACCTGTGGCCTTCTCCGGCGCCCGAGGATAGCGGGTCGACTGAATTCCGTTTCTCAATCCATGCCAAAACCAGAAGCTCATCCGATTCGACTCCTACCGATCGCACTCTGTGGCGGATAGCCCGAACGTGGCCAGGATGATGGGAAAATCCTGGAACGCGAAATCCTCGGCCGCGATATGCAGGCCCATCCAGTTTCGGAACGAAGGAGACAATATCCGATAGCGTTCCACCTTGCCTCCGCGATCCAACCTCACCCAATGCCCCGCGGCGCCGATGGGCGCTTCGACCCATCCGAGGGCGACCCCGTCCGTCATCTCCCCGGCCCGCGCGCACACCTCTCCCGGCTCCATGGACTCCACGGCTTGATGAATCAGGCCGGCGGATTGCCGGGCCTCGGAGAAGAGCACGCGCAACCGCGCGTATCCATCGCCTTCTTCTTCGCACGGCACCTCGAACCGGTACCGCTCATAACCGGAATACGGGATCACCCGGCGCAAGTCGCGGCGCAGACCCGACGCTCGCCCGACGGGGCCCAGCAGATTCAGATGACGCGCGCTCCCATTGCTGACCACGCCGACATCCTCAAGCCGGTCGAGAAAGCTGCTGCTATAACGCAATCTTTCCTCGAGGCGCTTTAGCCGTGCCGAGGCGTCCTTAACGGCGCGCAACAGTTGGCTCGAAGCTTCCTTGTCGAAGTCTCGCCGCAATCCGCCGGGCGTATTGAGTCCGAACAGGTAACGGTGTCCGGCAAAGCGGCAGGAGGTGCGCAGCAGTTGCTCCTCGACGATGGCGGCGTGAGCCTCGGAAACACTGAGCGCTGTGGAGTGGCAGATCCCCGCGATCACGCCGGCATGATGGCGGAGCCGTTCGAGTTCGCACAACACCACACGCAGGCGGCTGGCGCGCGTCGGGATTTCAAGGTGCACAGCCTTCTCCACTGCCTGGCAATACCCGAGCGAGTGGGCGAAAGCCGACTTCGCCGAGAAACGCTCGGCTAGCAGCAACACATCCGAAACCGATTTCCCCTCGGCGATCTTCTCCACGGCCCGATAGTTATAAAACAGCCGCGGCACGGCTCGAATGACATCTTCGCCAACCGTTTCGAGCAGAAAATGAACGGACTCGCCAACGCCGCCTTCGTACACCGGTCCAACAGGCATCGCAAAGGCCCCAGGGTCCTGCACCACCAGCATGGGACGCCAGTCTTTCTGAGGGCGCTTTTCGAAATGTATTTGACCGGCGTCGAACGCTTTTCGCATCGGCATGATCCCTTCCTGCCAGACTTCATTGTGGAGAACGAAGTCGCCAAGCCGGGGGTGTTCCTCGAACTCGAGGCCAAACAGGTCTTCCGCTTCGCGTTCGTACCAATCGGCCGCATTGATCGGCACACTGATGCTGGGCACGGTTCGGGTATCCAGCGGCAGACGCAGAATGCAGTGAACCCAGCCGGACCACGGATTCAGGAAAACGTAACGGAGCTCCCACTCCGCGCGCTCCTCGACAATCAGGCCGCCAAACGAACAGCCGGCTTCCGCAAAAAGGAACCGGCAGAGAGAAGTCAAAGCCGACGGATGCCGCACGATGAACGAGGCGTCCGTGCCGCCATCCTCGCTCGAAGGCGAAACTGCCGGTCCAAACCGTTTTTCGATCTCAGCCGCCAGCGCGACGGCATCGAAATGCTGCGGATTGGCTGCGGGCGTTGGGGTGACCATCATTTCTAGCGGCCTCCCAGTTGCTGGGCTGCAAGTTGCAGCAGATCATGCACGGGCGCCGGTATGTAAACTCCTAATAGCACGACCGGCGCCGCAGCCACCAACACAGCGAAGCGGCAACTGGCGGGCAGCGCCTTCGTCAAGCGGAGCGTCGCGGGCTTACCAAAAACCATACCGTTGACGTGCAGCATAATCGCCACGAAGGCAATTACGATCAGAATTGCCAGAATCGCGACGGCCGTATATTGCCCGCCGCGCATCCCGGCCGACAGGATGGAAAACTCGCTCAAGAAAATAGGAAATGGCGGAGCGCCGGCGATGGCCAGCGAACAGAGCAACAGCATCGAGCCGGCAAAGGGTGAGATTCGGAAGAGGCCGCGCACGGATTGGATCTCGCGGGTGCCGAGAACCAGCAGGATGACCCCGGCCACGTAAAAGCATAACGACTTCGTGATCGCATGATTGAGCATTTGAGAAACAGCGCCAAAATCCGAGGTTTGAGTCGCCAGGCCCGCGGCGGTAAGAATCACGCCCATGTGCTCCACCGTCGAGAAGGCGAACATGCGCTTGTAATCGCGCACCTGGAGCAACAGGAACGCAGCGATTCCCACTGAGATGAGGCCCAGGACGACCATCCAGTTGCCCAGGCGCGCGGCGGGCGACGCCAGGACAATCGAAAGAAATCGGAGAATTACATAAAGCGGCACTGTTGTTTTTACGCCGGAAAGCACCGCGCATACCGGAGTGGGAGCCTGGCTGTGCGCATCCGGCAGCCATGTGTGCATCGGCGCCAAGCCGGATTTAGCCCCGAATCCGACAAACACCAGGAGAAAGGAAAGCTTCAGTAAATTTGGATCCATGGCAGATGCGGCCGTGCGCAGACCTTCCCAAGTCTCCCAAGAGCCTCCGGTCGCGGAACGGTACGCCCAAAACAGCGTGAAGAATCCGAATAGCGAGATCGGCGCGCCCATCATGGTGAGAACCGCAAACTTCCAGGCGGCCTCCAGCGCGCCCGAGGTGTTGTCGAAACCGACCAGCAGAACGGTGAAAAGCGTAATCAGCTCTACCGCCACCCACACCATGTTTGGTTCCGCCAGCGAAGGAACCGCCAACAGCGCGAAGGCCAACAGATTGTAGTTGGAGTAGAACCACCACAGCCGGCTTTCCTGGTGCTCGCCGTGCCGCATGTAGCCTCCCGCGAAAACGGACGCCAGGGCGAGGACGAAGCTGACAAGGACCAGCATCAGCGCAGTCAGGCCGTCGGCTTCGAACCAGCCGGGAACCCCGACCACCCTCTTGCTGGCGATCACTTCAGCGGAAAGGTATACGGCGAGTGCAAATGCTGTCCAGGTGGACGCCACGGTGATGCCCCAAGCAAAGCTTCTCAGCGGCCGGACCCAGCACAGCAGCGCTGCCAGCAGAGGAATGGCCAGGATCGCAATCAGCGCCATGCGGCGGGATCCTCCTTTAGCTCGCTCAACGCACCCGCCTCGGTTGTGCCGAGGGTTTGTCGAATATTCCGCGTGAGCAATCCAACCACGACAGCGATCAGCATGACATCCATAGCGACCGCGAGTTCGGCGATGATGGGCAGTTCAGGGGCAATCGCGATGCCCGCAAAGAACGCGCCGTTCTCCATCGCCAGAATTCCGATGAGTTGGGGAATGGCCTCGCGGCGCGCAATCAGCGAATACGCGCCAATCAGGACGCCGGCGAGGCCAATGGGCACATTCACGCGAATTACGGGGTCGCGCGTACCCGCCACCAAAGGCCCCGCCAGAAACTCGGCGACAACGGTCAGCAGGAGCGCCAGCAACAGCGACGCGGGGATGTTGACCGCCTGGGAGATCTCGCGCCTTTCGTAGAATTCATCGGGCAGGAGACGCCGCAAGACCCAGGGGACCGTCACGACCTTAGCCGCGAGCGTGATGGCGCCGAGCGCCCACAGGTGAACTGAATTGCGGCCATATCCGAGGAGGAAACACGAGGCGGCTAGCAGCAGAGACTGGATGACGAAGAAGCGTCGTACTCCCTGCACTTGCCTGGTTGCCACCATCGCGAACGCGGAAATAAGAACCAGCCCGGCGCTGAGAGTGTTCAGAGCTTCCGGCGTGGAAGTCGGCATGATTAGGCTCCTGGAAAGATACTCGTGAACATGGCTGCCACCGATGTGATGAAAGCGGCGCCCAGAAACTCGCTGATGCGGAACAGGCGCAGTTTCGCGAGCGAAGATTCAATCACCACCAGCAAGAGGACGAAGAGAAATACCTTGCAGAGAATCAGCGGGACGGCCGTAAGCACATCCCCAATGAGCCGCCCGTGGGCCAGGCCCCACGGCGCAACCAGCACATTCAGGAAGATGCACGTCAGAACGAGGAATTTCATCTGGCCGCCCCACTTCATGAGCGCCGCACCGCGGCCCGAGAACTCCAAACCCTTCGATTCGTCGATCATCGCGAGCTCGAAGTGCCCGGACGGATTGTCTACCGGGATCTTCCCCCCTTCAGCCAGAATCAGCATGAGAAATGCGATCAACAACAGGATGTGGGCCGGGGAGAAAAAGGCGGCCACGCTCGAAACCCATTTCTGTTGCACGATGTAGGGGATGGTCGACTGGGCCACGAAGGACACCGTAAAGAAAACGATCATGAAGACCGGCTCGGCGAGGAAACCGACCATACGGGTCCGGCTGGCTCCCATCGGGCCATATGGGTTTCCCGTGTCCACCGCCGCGAGTGCCGCGAAGAAGCCCGCGAGGCCTAGAAAGAAGCCTCCCGCTAACATGTCGCCCATGAAGGCGAACACCAGGGGATAGTCCGTCAAAACCGGGATTAGAATCGTGACGAAGATCGGCATCGCAAACACAAGGTAGGGTGTCACACGAAAGATCCAGGTGGTCTCATCCGACAGTACCTCGTCTTTGTGGAAGAGCTTCCAGATGTCCAAGTAAGGCTGAAAGATGCTGGGGCCACGCTTGCTTTGCACCATCTCCTTCAGGCGGGAGAGGACCCCGGCGTACAAGGGTGCGAATGCCATTACAAATAGAATCTGGAAGGCGTTGAAAGTGATCGTTTCGATCATGGCTGTGTCTCGCGGGAATGCGGTGAGGACCGGCCGGACGGCAGGCTTCTGGCGGCGAATACATTGCGGGCTCGGCGTTGCCGGTAAACTTCTGCCATTACAGGGCCCTTACGGACCGCGCTCCATCAGGATTTGGGAGGAGTCATCAACCGTCAGTAATGCAGGCAGTTTACCCTGGACACGCCAGGAGTGGCAAACTCCATTGCCAAATTTATTCAAGCACGGATGAGCCGGAAGCGTCAAGCCCGGCTGCGCGCGCCAATCAATCGCGCGATCCCGGACATCCGAAGAGTGACCTGAAAAACGCCAGAGGTTCCGTCAGCTCCGAATCGGTTTCCATGGCCGCGTTTTTGTAGCGCAGATTTTTTGCGGCGTCCCGCTTCGCGCAGCGGGACCGGAACAACCTGCGTAGATTGATTATCTTGTCCTCGATCTCGGACGCGCGCGTCTCCAGACCATGCTGCTCGGTCAGCTTGCGGGCATCGCTCTGCTGCTGACAGCCATCGGACTCTACGGCGCGATCCGCGCAGGCTCACGATCAAGCCTTCGCTGACATCGTCGGCACCCTGCGTCAGCGATTTCGTCGTGAGTTTTCTGCAATATCGGAAGGTTCATTCCTGGATGGAGCATTCGAGTCGAATATCTGACGATATAAATCTTCTCCATAACTGGTTTCCAACGGCTCGCCTTGGAGCAACCGGAAGGTTCGCGTCCCGTCGGCCTTCCTTTCGGCGCGCAAGAAGATGGCGTCTCCGGCCTTTCTGGCGAAGAAGCTACGCGCGAATTCGTAAAGATGCGTTACGTAGAAGATCTTCACCCGCCTCTCCAGCAAGGCACAGACGATCTGTTTCGCGATCTCCGACCCCTCCCGTTCGTTTGTCGCAGCAAAAGATTCGTTGAAAAGCAGCAGCGAGTTCGGCTTGATCTCGTCGACGATTCCGCTCATCCTGGCCATCTCCTCGTCAAACTTTCCGCTTTTCATCGTCGCATCCTCTTCGCGCCGGTAGTGAGTGAACAAGGCAGGGCAGAGATCCGCCTCGAAGGACTCCGCCCCGACGAACATGCCGGTTTGCATCATTAGCTGGGCCAGGCCGATGCTGCGCAGGAAACTCGATTTGCCACCCTGGTTGGCGCCGGTAACGATCGTGAGGCTCTTGCCGTCAGACTCACAGGAATTGCCAACTACCCGGCCCTCCATGTGGAGCGATAGACACACGTCGTAGAGCCCACTGAAGCGATGCTTGCGTTGGCCCACGAGCGCGGGCGCCGGGAAGCACACCGGTTCCCCCTTGGCCGCCAGCCGGTCGTGCAGATTCAGACATCCGGCATAGAACGCCAACTCCGTTTTCAACATCCGGAAGAAGCTCAGCACATGATCGGCGGACTCGGCGAGCGCGATCGCAACCCGGCTGATGCCCCGGTGTCGCATGTCGGACAAGATCCTGCCGCCCGCCTCGTCCCGCTCGCCGAGACGAAAGGTATATCCAGGAGGCCCTTTGCCAACAATTCGCTCCAACCAGTTCTGCCGTTTGTCAGGAACCTTTCGCAGGATTAACATGCTGCTTTCGTTCCAATCGCCCAGTTCCGCGCTGAGCAAGACGCCCCTGCGGAATCGCAACTCCTTCAGATGATTCTCGACTGTGGTCAAGTACTCATCGCCCAGCTCATTTCCGACCATGGCGAATAGCGCCGTGAAAGCCTTCGATTCAAATCGGCCGGCCTGTTCTTCCGCAATGGCCCGCAACTTCCTGAGCATGCCCGTCAGCACCTCCAGCAACTCAATGGCATCGTGTAACAGCGAAGACGGATAGTCACTGGACAGACTCCACCACTTTCTCCTTGCCCGCTCGATCGTCTCGACAGTGAGATTGTAGAGTTGCCTCACCGCGGCTGGCTCCCTTAGGCAGTCCTTTAGGACCTCTTGCCGGTATAGGATGGTTTCGACGTCGTTGCGCAGCCCCGAGAGAACCGCCTGCTGGGCTACTGGTAACAGAAACTCGTCACCGCCCGCCATGGCGCTTAAGAGCGTGTCCAATTCCAGATCCTGGATCAGTGTCCGGTCGTGAGGCGGCAATTGCTGCGTTCTATCGATAGGTTGACGGCGGTACGCCATATCGGTCAACGATTGATCCGGGTCGAACTCCCGATCCGGAAACATCAGCAACGATCTCATTCCTTGATTCGCTCCTTCAGCCAGTCGTACGTCACGTGATACTTCTGGGCGATCGCGTGGGCATACGCCAGTCCATCAGGCGGCCTACGCTCCAATTTGTAGGTGCGAACGGCCGGTTTGTCGGGATCGACTGTGCTAACCATGCTGACGGTTTTCTCGTTGAGGGACGCCAGTTCATCCAGAAAAGTAACCCAGACGCCGAGCAGGTCCAACCTGGAAATTCTAGCCATCACCTTCTGGCTCAGATAGACCGCGTCCTTGAGGGTCGTGGACGAGAACATCTCGTTCATGATGATGAGGCTGTTCGGAGTGGCATCCTTGAGAATCTGGTGGATACGAACGAGATCATCCTGCAGCTTGCCGCGGAGATTCGTGATGTCCTCTTCTCGTTCGAAGTGCGTGAAGAGCCGGTCGGAGAGAAAGAGCCGGGCCTCGCTGCCGGGAACAGGGCAACCGAGACTTGCCAGATAATGCAACTGGCCGACCATGCGGGCGAAAGTCGTCTTGCCGCCCTGATTCGGACCGGAAACGACGAGTATGCGCTCTGGGCCGGTCAGATGGAAATCGTTGGGGACGACAGCAGTCCTTTCTCCTATGAGCTTCTCTGCCAGCGCCAGGTCGAAGGCGTGGAGGCCCCAGATCTCCTTCGACGTTTGCGACATCTGTGGCAGGCAGAAGGCCAGGCCGGCGTTCCGGAGTTTTCCAATATGCGTGAGATAAGCGACGTAGAACTGGATCTCACGGTCGAACCGCGCGACCTTTTCGTCGAGATACTCCACGCGTTCCAGGTAAAAGGTGTCGAGGGCGCGGAACACATCCGGATACAGCAACGCCACGCGATCCTGCACCTGCGCTTCGATATGATTCATGCCTTGCCACTTTTCCACCCGGAGCCGGAAGCGCCTTGCTGCATCACGCCTGAATTTCTCGAATATTCCTTCGACGGCAGTACTATAGTCGTTCTCTTCGCCGTAGCGGCGAACCGTCACGCTGCCGTCCTTGAGGAGGAGGCAGTACGAGACACTGGACAGATCCGAACTCAGCTTCCTCGTTTCCGCCGCGAGATTCTGGAAGGCGGCCGAAGCGGCGTACTCAGTCAAATACTCGCGCAGAGCGCGCAGCCCTTGCGACTTTATATCGAGCGCACACAGATCCCGCGAGAGAAGCAAGACGCCTGCGCAATAGATGTCGACTGCGCCCAGGAACAGCCGCTCCATGGCGTATTTATAGCCGGACTTCTTCGCGTCATTCGCCTGATTGAGACGGACGCGCATTCCACGCATCTGTCCGGAGAATGCTGTGATACCTTGCATCAGAGCCTGGTCTTCGAGGTCCTGCATAACCTCCTGTCGATAGGCGATCGCGCCGAGATCGGTCAGTTGCGCGTAATAGAACGGATTGAGGTCGTAGTCTTTCCAGTCTGCCGTGACAGCGTCGATAATTCGATCCAGGTTCAAGCCGCCGAAAAAGATAGGCGCCTCAGCGGTCTTTATTGTTGAGATGGCGTTAGGTTCTTCGAAGAGGATGCTGTGGAAAGCCATGATGGTTTATGCGGCTTGGCAGCCCATCTGCGACAGACAACGAATGTGGCCTGCGTCTATGTAGGTTGTGGCGGTAGCTGCCTTCCTGGTGTTATCGATGGTCGAGGGCCCTATGCCGCGGCAGTTGGCGCGACAACAACTATCCCGGCCCAACGCGTTCCTTTGATGTCGATCCATAAACTCAGCCGCCATCAGCGCCTCTTGCACCGGCAACCCGGCGATTCCTGTTCGAGAAGAGAGGATTTTTCAGGGGCGTAATAAGCCTCCGCAAACTCGGGATGGGAAGAAGGCCAATGGTTAAGATCGACTATGTGACTCCTCTCGAGCGCGGCGCGCAGTTTTGGGTTTTTCAGGCCCCGGCGCAGGATTGCGCGAATGACCTCGTCCGCGTCCTCCATTTCCAGGCAGTTCTTAAAGGCGCCCTCATTCACAAGGCGATCACGCAGAATATTGGCGATGGCATATCGCACCCGATAGGCGCGTGCTGCGGGATCGAAGACCTTTTGCAAGTACATACGGCTTTCGTCGACCAAGAAGCGGCGCCTGTGCGGAGGCCTTGGCTCCGGATTCCGTGACGCACCCAACGTCCCAAGAACGCCGGAAATATAGCAGCTTACGCCGGTAAGACACGCATTCTTGAGCGGCCGCCGAATCGCCGGTGCGTCCCATGCGATCATGGCTGCGGACCGCCTACAGTCTGCATTTCTTCAAGCCGAGGCTTGCGGCTCTGCCTGGCCGGCGCCACCACCGAGTTGAATTCCACGCCATTCGTATATTTCAGCCCGCGCGGCTTCCACTGGCGGAACCTTGGGGTTTCCCGAACGCCGGAATGCGCCGAATGCAACGTAATATGTTCCATGGCACGTCTCTTGAACCAATTGTTGGGGAAACACCGAAGGAGGGGTTTACGGCGGTTAACCTCCCGCAGCTTTTCCGCCACAGGAGTCATTGGCCGCATGCACGACACTCACGCGAACTCCACCGCGTTGGCCATCAACATAGCAAAAAGAATCGGCTGCCGTCAAGTTCTGCCCTCTCCGGTTCTGCTATCCCCGTCGTTGAAAACAGATCGGCGCCGAAACCCGCACAATCCCGGCGGGTACTTCTACAGGCTCAGACTGGGAACCGGATGCTTGCCGGGCGGTGCGATACCATTGACTTCTTGATCCGGCAAAAAAGACTGGCCGAGGTCCTCTGGCGAGAATTCCAGGATTGAAAACCTATGACCATGCGGTGCTTCGTAATCCGCCACAGTGTGCAATAACCGTTTTGGGGATTCTGAGCCAAGTGACCGCTCCTTGACGGTCGCGGCTCGGTAACGGACGTAATGATTTCGCGGGGTTTACTGAGCCGCGACCGTCAGGGAGCGTTTCCCCAGAACGGTTAAGCACCCTCCGCCACGTTGCCCGGTCGTGTGCCATGAGCTATAGTCTAGCTTCGACGTTGCTTGGGTGATGGAGTGTCACCTTAACCGTTCCGGGCAGCCGGTTCTGATAGCTCCTACCGTCTGGTAGGAGCTTTTTCATTTCTAGGGAGTCATAGATGACGAAAATCGTAAGCGTTGTGGGCCGCGAGATCCTCGACTCGCGCGGCAACCCTACCGTCGAGGCCGAAGTTTGGCTCGATGGCGGTGCGGTCGGCGTTGCAGCCGTCCCTTCGGGAGCATCGACGGGAGAAAAAGAAGCCGTCGAATTGCGTGACGGCGACAAACGGCGGTACGCCGGGAAGGGTGTCAGGCAGGCCGTGGGCCATATTGGAAAGGAACTGACGGCTGCCGTTGTAGGCAGAGACGCAACCAACCAGCGTGCCATCGACCAAGCCATGATTGACGCCGACGGGACGCCGAACAAGGGGAAACTGGGAGCCAATGCGATTCTCGCCGTTTCGATGGCCGCCGCGCGCGCCGCGGCGATCGCCCACTCGCTGCCCTTGTACCGATACCTTGGCGGGGCCAACGCGTGTACCCTTCCGGTGCCCTGCATGAATGTTCTCAACGGCGGAAAGCACGCCGATAACACCGTCGATTTCCAGGAGTTTATGATCGCGCCACACCACGCACCGTCATTCGCAGAGGCCATTCGCATGGGCATGGAGACCTTCCACACCCTCAAGCAGGTGCTGCGCAGCAAGGGTTACAGCACTGCGGTGGGCGATGAGGGAGGCTTCGCTCCCGATCTGAAATCCAACGGTGAAGCGGTCGAACTCATTCTGGAAGCGATCGCCAAGGCCGGCTACGCGCCGTCTACCGATATCTCGATTTGCGTCGACCCGGCCGCCAGTGAGATGTGGGACGACGGGAAGTACGTGCTCTTCAAATCCACAAAGAAGGCCATTACCTCCGATGAGCTGATCAAAATCTGGGAGTCCTGGGTAAAGCAATACCCCATCGTGCTCCTTGAGGATGGTATGGGAGAAAACGACTGGGATGGCTGGCGGAATTTGACGGTTGCTCTGGGGAGCAAAGTCGAACTGGTGGGAGACGACATCTTCTGCACGAATCCGCAGATCCTTCAACGGGGAATCGACAAGGGAATCGGCAATTCAATCCTCATCAAGCTGAATCAGATCGGTACGGTTACCGAAACGCTGGACACCATGGAACTGGCGGCGCGCAATGCTTACGGGTGCTTCGTCTCCCACAGATCCGGTGAAACGGAGGACACCTTCATTGCGGACCTGACGGTTGCGACCGGCGCGGGCCACATCAAGACCGGTTCGGGCTGCCGAAGCGAGCGCGTAGCGAAATTTAATCAGTTTCTTCGAATTGAGGAAAGGTTGAATGGGCGTTCACGTTTCGCGGGCCGTTCCGCTTTCCGCCGTTGAGGATGCCAGGTGGGGAGACCGGGCGCCGCGCAATTCAGCGAATTGAATCGGCGGCGAGACGCTGGATTCAGGGCGGGCCTTTTGCCAGCGGCTGGACGGATGCCTCCGGCGCCCGCGTGCTGCCAGCGATAATACAATAGATGCCAATTGCGATCTTCGATTCCGGCTTCACCCAGTCCGGTGTCCGCCAGGAAGTAGAATGCCGCACGGCACGGAGGTGTTAAATGACTGCCACCCGTTCGGACGCGCTGGTGCTCTTCGGCGTGACCGGCGACCTCGCCCACAAGATGATCTTCCCGGCGCTCTATGCAATGGTGAAACGAGGGAACCTCAGCGTCCCGGTAATTGGCGTCGCACTCCCTAAATGGAGTCTGGAGCGTCTGCATCAACGCGTGACGGACAGCATAGAACGATCGGGCGGGATCGATAACCGGCGAGCCCTCCGGCAACTGCTGTCGCTGTTCAGGTACGTGAGCGGGGATTATGAAGACCTGAACACGTTCGCGGCGATCAAAAAGGCGCTGGGTACCGCGCGGCGCCCGGCGCACTACCTGGCTATCCCGCCGTCGCTCTTCGAAATGGTGATCAAAGGACTGGGGGCTTCGCATTTGGCCGAGCATGCGCGCGTCATTGTTGAAAAGCCGTTCGGACGCGACTTGGCCTCCGCGAGGGAACTGAACCGCGTCGCGCATAGTGTGTTCCCGGAAGACTCGATCTTCCGCATCGATCACTTCCTCGGGAAGGAGGCCATCATGAATATCCTCTATTTCCGCTTCGCCAATTCATTCCTGGAGCCGATCTGGAATCGTAACTACGTGTCCAGCGTCCAGATAACCCTATCGGAGGATTTTGGCGTGAAAGGCCGCGGGGCGTTTTACGAAAGCGCCGGCTGTCTGCGGGACGTGATCGAGAACCACCTATTCCAGGTCGTCGCGCTGCTTGCCATGGAGCCCCCGGCCGAGAGGGACTATGGAGCCGTCCATAGAGAGAAAGCTAAGGTCCTGCGAGCCATGCGCCCCCTGACGCGCGACGACTTGGTGCGTGGCCAGTACGCAGGCTACCGGAAGGAGCCGGGTGTCGCGAAGAACTCCGACGTCGAGACTTTCTGCGCCCTGCGGCTTTTCATTGACTCATGGCGCTGGGAGGGAGTTCCATGGTATCTGCGCTCCGGCAAATACCTGGCCGAGACCGCGGCTGAGGTCTTGGTGGAGTTGAAGCCGCCGCCGCAGAGGCTTTTCGCCGACTCCGCGCCGTCCACAGGCCGCACCAACTATCTGCGTTTCCGCCTCTCCCCCGGCTCGGCAATCGCTCTCGCCGCGCGCGTCAAGGTCGCAGGGAAGGAATTTGTCGGGGAGCAGCGAGAGCTCTACCTGTTCGAAGAACAACTGGGAGAAGAAGCGCCCTACGAGCGCCTTTTGAGCGACGCCATGGCTGGCGATGGGGCGCTCTTCACCCGCGAGGACGCGGTCGAGGCAGCCTGGGCGGTGGTCGAGCCGATCCTTAAAACGCACCATAGGGCGCGTCCCTACAAGCGCCGCAGTTGGGGGCCGAAAGAGGCTGACGCGATCATCGCTTCGGATGGCTGTTGGCACAACCCCAAATCCACGGAGGCGTCTGGATGATGAGAATGCGGCCGCCCACCATATTTGGCCCAGGCTGATCGCAGCGGGCCGCACGCCGCGCCAACCTCATTTATTTCTTGCATGCTCCAAAGCAGATCCTGCACTTCTGGTGAAAAGCCTTCCGCACGAGCCCCAGTGGGCCGGTCCTTGCACGCCGCCTAAACCGGGGATGTGGAGCTGAGGTGAGCAGGCGAGGTTAGGAGCCCCGCAAAAAGCTCGCGCCTCCGCGGTCTAATGGCTGAATTCGGCCAGTACAGCGGGGGAAAGCTTATCGGCGTGCGCCACCAGCGTTGTCAACTGCCAGCGCTCTGTGTCCGACAACGCGCTCCCAAATCCGGGCATGCCGGACAGCCGGATGCCATGCGTCACCTTCCAGAATGTCTCGCCTTCCGGATCGTCCGTCATCATGCCTTGCTTCTCGAAAAGTTGCGGCGGATCCGGAAACATCCCTTTCGAGATCAACGTGCGGGGCTGCCCTGGAGTGCCGTGGCACACTGCGCAGTTTTGTTTGTATGTCCGCGCCGCGGCCAGCATGGTGTCGTCATTGAACCCAAGCGGATTCCTCAGATCCGCCGCGTGCCCCATGCTTGCGCGCAACGCCATGTGGGCGACCGTCGTTTCGAGCGGCAGCGGCGGGGCCGTGGTTTCCATCGAAATTCCGCCCTCCTTTACGAACAGGTACGCGCCTCCGGCGAGCACCACCATGGTTATGACGATGGTTATGACGATGGTTATGACGATACCGAGAACGAACCACTTCAAGCATGACGACATTCATCGCTCCTGTGCCAAGGGGGCAGGGCTAAGGAAAAGCGAGTACCGCGTTCCTTGCCCGTCTTGCACGCCACATCCTTTGCACTCTTAGTTTACCCACGCTCGGGAGGCCTGGAGGGGAATCGCTCCGGTGGACGTTCGGAGGCGCGCCGGCGGCGCCTTAGACTAACCGTGGAAACTATGGGCTACATGGTGGTGGCCGGCGTTCCTCATCCGCGGGCCTTGATCGGCCGAAGTTAATTGTGGAAGGCGGCCAAATCGAATAGGGAAGCCGGCAATTTCGCTTAATGCTAACGCTTCCGCGACCGGGGCCGTGCGCCATCGTGAGCGCCGCCGGCGGCCGGTTCCGGCGCCAGCAGCCCGGTGTCCGTCGCCGGCTTCGCTCCCGTTGGGTCAAACTGAAATCATGAACGATCTGTGGACGCTCGGCGGCCTCTCTTGGCGGGAACTGTTCAAACGAACCTTGAAGGACTCGTGGGAGGATGAGGTGTTCGGCCAAGCCGCTCGCCTGGCCTTCTACCACTTCCTGGCGCTGTTTCCGGCGCTGCTCCTGGCCGCAACCATACTCGGGCGATTGGCGGGAACGGGTTCCGATCTTCTCAAGACGCTCGAATCCTTACTTGGCAGCATTCTTCCGGCGCGTACGTTTGAAATGGTAACGGGCTTTTTCGCCGAGATCAACAAAGGCGCTGCACGGCACACAGTCTGGTTCGCGATGTTTGGATCGCTGTGGGCGGCCCTGAACGGCACCTGGGCTATGATGTCGGGACTCAACGTAGCCTACGAAGTTGAAGAGCGGCGATCGTGGTGGCGGGTCACCCTTATTGGCGCAGGCCTGACCATCGCACTTGCGGTACTCGGGTTTACCTCGCTTGTTCTTCTCCTCTACAGCCGGAAAACGGAGACCGCCATCATGCAGCGCGCCGGCGTTTCGAGCGGCGCTTCGGCAGTGTGGCAGGTTGCGCAGTGGCCCATTCTCGCCGCGATGTTGCTGATCGCCTTCTCCCTGGTGTACCGCTTCGGTCCGAATCTTTCCGACAGAAAAATGCGCTGGAGCACGCCGGGCGCGGTTATCGCTGTGATCCTCTGGCTGTGTACTTCCGGACTGTTCCGCGGTTATATGGCATATCAGGCATCCAAATACGACCAGGCGTACGGTTCCGCTGGAGCTCTTGCCATCCTGCTCCTATGGTTTTACTTTACGGGCGCCACCATTCTAATCGGAGGTGAGGCAAATTCGGAGATCGAGAATGCCGCCAGGCAGCACGGTCACCCGGATGCGAGCCGTCCCGGAGATCGCCGTCAAGGCGGAGTTCCCCCGGAACGCGTTTGAATCAACCACTGATTCATGCGAAACACGTGGCTCTGAAGGTTTACGAGAGTACGTCGGCTGTGATCTCGACGCCATATGGCACGCCCCCGAATTATTGAACGGCCGGCGTGGCGTCCTGGTACACTCGCGGACCCGATGCGATTGGCCGCACGCCGAGCAAAACTGCGGAATCGTACACGCGCTTCTTTGATGGTCTTGGAGGGCGGGCAATTCTAAACGCAGCCGGCACTCCAGAAGCCGCTTATGTGGACTAAGACACCTTCCTCGCCTCCTGCCATCGTAATTATTCGCACCAATCACCCGCACGCTACACTCTCTCTCGTCTGCACATACCGCGCGCACGCTATATTACCGGCTGTATGTCGAAGCTAGACTTTAAGGTGGCAGACCCGGTATGGGCCGGTCAGACAGAGGAGCCATCAATGAGCGGCCCGTCAGAGGAGCCTATCCAAGCGCTGGAGCGAACTGCACTAGTCCTTGCCGTCAGTCCTTTGACCGCCGATCGTGTTCGACTTCGAGACATCCTTTCCCGGGGAAACTGGAAACTGCATGAGGCTTCAGACTGCCGTGAAGCCTTGGCGTTGTTGCGCGGCCTGAGTGTTCCGGTGCTCCTCTGCGAGCGTGACCACGCCGACGGCAACTGGGAAGACCTGTTGAAGGCCACGGCGGGACTGCCGGCTCCGCCCAACCTCATTGTGTTCTCTCGTCTGGCCGACGAGTGCCTCTGGGCGGAAGTATTGAATCTGGGTGGTTTCGACGTGCTGATGACGCCTTTCGAGCCGGAAGAGGTCTTGCGAGTCACCTTCGCTGCCTGGAGCCGCTGGGAAAGCGACTATGAGCCGGCGCCTCAAAACAAGCGGAGACTGCTTAAGCGCGCGCTGAACGGACCGGCACATTAGAGATCGGCAATTAGGAGTCTTATTCGTGAAGCGGCAGAGGAGATAGCAGGTTGACACGAGAACAACTACCAGAGGTCAAGGAGCAGCCTCCACAGGCGGGCGCTGGTGCGGCCCGGCTACACAGTGAGCGGAACAGCGGCATTGAGAAGAGAACCGTCGTCCCGGCGTCCGCAAAACTCGAGCCGCGCCGCTCCGCATTAAAGACCAGGCATTCGGGATCTGTCCGTGCCGCGGAACGCCGCGGCCGGCCGGATCGTTTTCTTGACGACGGGTCACGGGATGTATGTTGGAGACCCAATTACGTCGGACGTAGCGTACGAGAGCTGAATATAACAGGCGAAGACGAGAGTGACAATTAGACGTCTGTTCCGATCCATTCAGATCTCTTTGTTTCGGAAGTGGAACAGCGATGGAAGTGGAAACCGGACCCGAAGCTGTCTAGGAATGGAAACTGCTTATGTATACAGTAAGTACGCCGCGGCTAACGCCGCTTCTTGGAGTTGTCGTATGTCTGAGTGCCGCGCTAACCTGCGCAAGCGCGCAGACCGTTAAAGTCAACTGGCGGCAGAAAGCTCCTTTTGCGGATTACAGGACCTATAGCTGGTCGTTTGCCAAAGGACAGGAAAACAGCTTTTACCGGCAATTCGTCCGCGAGGACGTTGACCAACAATTGGCCACAAAAGGCCTAAAAAAGGTCGCGGCGGCGCAAGGCCACGATCTAATTGTTACATATCACCTTGTGACGCAGGAACTCATGGATTCGACGACCACATCGGACGGCTTTGGTTTGGGCGGAGGCGGATTCGGCGGTTGGGGTGGCTGGGGCGGATGGGGTGGTTGGGGCGGCGGCATGGATGACATGGATGACGTGGCCACCACGGAAGCGCAACCCCGCACGATGGGAATATTGGTGGTGGACTTGGTGGACGCCAAGACGAAACAAGTCGTTTGGCGGGGCCAGGCGACCGAAGACAGTTTGGCTTCCAGTCAAAAAGGGGACGAAAAGCAAGTGAAGAAATCCGTCGACAAAATGTTTGATCATTACCCTCCGAAGCAGAATTAGCCATCGCTTGCAAGGCTGGACCGCTGCTCATCGAGTAACGTGATTTGAATACTTTGCGATGGAGGTCGTATTATGCCGAAGACTGCAGTTGGATTATTCGAGCATCCCGGCCTCGTGGACGACGTTGTCCGGGAGAAGGTCCGCAATCTAAAGGAGCCGGCCGCTTTCGAGGTCACCGGTGTGATGAGCTTTCCCCACCTCGATTTCGAGGTCGATTGTAAACTCCTAGGAGATACTTATGAAAAACCACCTGAGAACGTTAACGCCTGTCATAGTCAGCTTGTTCTTCGTAGCTGCAGGCACACAGCGGTTGAATGCCCAGATTGTTAACGGGATTCGAGCGCGCCTTGACCACAGCTTCGTGATCGGCAACACGACCTTACCGCCGGGTGAGTACAATTTCCGGATGGTGGACAATACCGAGCTTTCAATGATGACCGTTACGAGTGAAAACGATAAGGTCACTGTAGAGTTTATTGTCCGGGACGCGACAGATGATCACAGGCCTAATCATTCAGAGCTCTTGTTCCGGAAATATGGAAATACTGAGTTTCTGAGTAAGCTTTTCGAGGCCGGATCAAGAAACGGCGTTGAAATTACAGAAACTAGCAGGCAAGAAGCGCGTTTCGCTAAACATGCCGAACACGCGACGGAGCACATCGAAGAGCAAAAATAGAGGTGCTGGAACGGAAACGACACGAGCCTTGCTTCACATATATATCATCTTCGACAAGAAGCTGTGGAATGCCGGGACGATACCGGCCGCTTACGTCGGCTACGCTCTTTCCGTGCAAACCGTGGCGGGCCGGGGCCGACAAGGTTTGCGCTACTACCCTACCCGGCATGGTTCGCGAGAACATGACTCCGCTGCCCGATAGCCCGGTCATGACTGGGCGGCTCCGCCAGTCGGGCGGCGGCGCCTGCCTCTTTGTATGGTAAGTAAACGCAGCCGGTCTTGCGAGTAACTGGCGAAGGCAGCCGCGAGTTGCTCGAATGTCACACGGAATGAGACGCCATCGATCTGGGAAAGAAAACTAGAAAGAAAGGAACATAAGTCATGTCTGAAACGAATTCGGTTGTAGCCATTTACGAAACCCACTCTCAAGCGGAGGAAGCCGTAAAGGAACTGCAGAGGGCTGGGTTTGATATGAAGAAAATGTCCATCGTCGGTAAGGATTATCATACCGAAGAGCACGTCGTCGGATACTATAACGTCGGCGACCGCATGAAGTATTGGGGCAAGCAGGGCGCGTTCTGGGGTGGCATCTGGGGGATGTTGTTCGGATTCGCCTTTTTTGCGATTCCAGGCATCGGGCCGATATTGGTAGCTGGTCCGTTGGTCGCCTGGATCGTCGGCGCACTTGAAGGCGCCGTCGTCGTGGGCGGATTGAGCGCTCTCGGCGCGGGGCTATTCAGCATTGGCATCCCCAAGGACAGCGTCGTGAAATACGAGACGGCGCTCAAGTCCGACAAGTTCCTCCTTCTGGCGCATGGCACAGCGAGCGAGGTGGCCAGGGCCAGGGACATCATGCAGACGACGCACGCAGTCGAGGTTACCGTACACGCGGCGGAACGCGAGCAGTTGGCCGGGGCTAGCGGCAGATAGTCCGGTAATGGGCAGGCGGGAGACTTCGGGCGCGGGTCGTAGAGACTGGCCGGGCTCTTCGCCTGCCCTGAAACAAGTGGAACCGAAAGTGCAACGGTTAAAAGGAGAAATATCGTGTCCAGGAATTGGTGGATTGCTTCGATTGCGGGCCTTGGTTTGGTCCTGCCCGCTTTTGCGTCGGACCGGGACGATGACATTGGGCGTATTCAAAAGGCGACTCACGTCTTCCAGGAGATCATGCGAACGCCTGACAAAGGCATTCCCCAGGATCTGCTGGAAAAGGCGAAATGTGTGGCCATCGTTCCAGGAGAAGAAAAGCTCGCCTTCATATTTGGCGGCAACTACGGCAGGGGACTGGCGACCTGCCGCACGGCGAGTGGCTGGAGTGCCCCGATGTTTGTGGCTGTCGGCGGCGGGAGCGTCGGCTTCCAGATTGGCGGCTCTTTCACCGACGTGGTAATGCTATTTATGAACGACCATGCCTTGCAAAGGCTTTTGAGCGACAAATTCACGATCGGCGGAGACGCAACCGTGGCAGCCGGGCCGGTGGGGAGACAGGCAGCCGCCGGCACCGATATAAGACTCGATGCGGAGATTCTGAGCTATTCGCGCAGCAAAGGAGTTTTTGCCGGGGTCAGTTTGGATGGCGCCGTGGTGCATGCCGATCACAGTGGAGACAAAGCCATGTACGGCTCCGATGTCACCCGCCAGGAAATCCTGCACGGCAAAGTTGCGGTTCCCGCGCCGGCGCAGCCCCTGCTGGAGGACCTTGCCAAGTACCCCGCACACCCATGAGATCGGCAACGTCAAAGGATCGGTTTCCACGGCCGCCCGGCGCTTGCGATGGCGCCGGAGTGTCCCATGACTGACCGCCGGCCCTCACACAAAGGGATGTCCCGCCGCTAAAACGCTCCTATGCCTCTTCCAGACGTTGACAGTAGCGACCAGAAGACCAACCCGCCGGCGGGGCCTACCGCGTTCCCTTCCTTCCAGTACATCGCGCGCCCAGTATCCGCGGCAGGCTTGTCCAAGGCTGCTTATATTTGGGACCATCAAGACAACGGAGCGAGGAAATGAAACTCATCGGCAAACCCAACCAGACGCAAGCTTTTGGATGGCCGGGCATGGAACCTAGATGGACGCATGGAGGAAAGGATGGCGTGGGAACTGCTTATGCAGCTTCCAGCCGGATCTGGTTTACCTTTTGGGACGGCATCGTCACGGAGGTCTATTATCCGACGGTGGACCGGCCACAACTCCGTGACCTGCAGTATCTCATCACCGACGGCAAAAGCTTTTTTCACGACGAAAAGCGTCATCTCAAATCCAAGCTGGAATGCCTGCCGGATCACGGCTTGGGATACTGCTGTACGAATTCGGATCCAGCCGGGCATTATGCCATTGTCAAAGAGATCATCGCCGACCCGCATTTGGCCTGCGTTCTTCAACACACCAAGTTAACCGGCGACGAATCGTTCCTCTCCAAGCTGCGCCTCTACGCCCTGTGCGCCCCGCATCTCGAAGTCGGTGGCTGGGGCAACAGCGGCTATGTGGCGCGGGTGGCGGGCCGGACCGTCCTGATTGCCGAAAAAAAGGGAACATGGCTGGCGCTGGCGGCCACGGTTCCCTTCTCCCGTGTTTCGTGCGGTTACGTGGGGAGGAGCGACGGCTGGACCGATTTGGCTGGCAATTTCCAAATGGACTGGGAGTTCGATCACGCCCCCAACGGCAACATCGCACTCACGGGAGAATTGGATTTGACCGGCTCCCGTGAGTTTACCTTGGGCCTGGCCTTCGGCAGTAGCCAGCACCACGCCATCTCCACGCTCATTCAATCGCTGAGTACGCCCTTCGCGGAGCATAGCAAGCGGTACGTGGAACAATGGGCGCGATCGTGCACTTGCATCCTTCCGCTGGAGACGGTCTCCGGCGATGGAGGTAACCTTTATCGCACGAGCTTCAGTCTGCTCCGCGCGCACGAAGATAAGTCGTATCCTGGCGCCTTTATCGCCTCGCTCGCAATTCCTTGGGGAGAAGCCGCGGGCGATGAAGACCAGGGTGGTTACCACCTGGTATGGACGCGCGATATGGTCAATAGCGCGAATGCCATGATGGCCGCCGGGGATCGCGCCACCCCCCTAAGAGCATTGATCTATCTGGACGTCTCCCAGCGGGAGAATGGAGGTTTCGCCCAGAACTTCTGGATTGATGGCGAGCCCTACTGGGATGGAATCCAACTCGACGAAGTCGCTTTTCCCATTCTGCTCGCCTGGCGGCTCAAACGGGAGAACGCCCTGCAGGATTTTGACCCGTACCCCATGGTTTTGCGGGCGGCCGCCTATCTCGTCCGCCATGGCCCTGTGACTCCACAGGAGCGCTGGGAGGAGGTCAGCGGTTATTCCCCCTCCACCTTGGCCTCCAACATTGCCGCGCTGATCTGCGCGGCATGCTTTGCCCGCGATAGGGGCGATGCGCCGACCGCGAAATACTTGGAGCAATACGCCGATTTCCTGGAATGCCATATCGAGCGCTGGACGGTCACAACGGAAGGGACCCTGCTGCCTGGCGTAGCTCGCCATTACCTGCGGATTCTTCCCGAGAGCGCCGATAATCCTACCCCCGAGGAAGATCCGAACAGAGGAAACGTCACGATCGCGAATCGCCAGCCCGGCGCGCAGAGCGTCTTTCCAGCCAAGGAAATCGTGGATGCCGGTTTTCTGGAACTCGTGCGTCATGGAGTCCGCAAGCCCGGCGATCCGCTCATTGTGGATTCCCTTAAGGTCGTGGACGCAGTGTTGAAGGTCGAGACTCCCTTCGGCCCTTGCTGGCACCGCTACAACCACGATGGATATGGACAACGCGACGATGGGGGCCCCTTTAAAGGCTGGGGCCGGGGGCGTGTCTGGCCGCTGCTCACAGGCGAACGAGGGCACTACGAGTTGGCTGCCGGGCACGACCCAAAGCCATTCGTCCGGGCTATGGAAAGCCTGGCCTCATCGACTGGCCTTTTGCCCGAACAGGCGTGGGATAGTGCGGACTTGCCCCAAGCCTACATGTCCTGTGGACGGCCGACCGGCTCGGCCATGCCACTGATGTGGGCTCACGCGGAGTACATCGCGCTGCTTCGATCCGTGCGCGATGGAAAGGTTTCCGATCTGATTGACGACGTAGCGAAACGGTATCTCGGCGGGCGCGCGGATCGCCAATTATTCGAAGTCTGGAAGCCTACCCGGCAGGTGCGCAGCGTCAGCCCCGGCTATGTGCTTCGCATTCAGGCGCCGGCTTCTTTCCGGCTGCACTGGTCCGGCGACGAATGGCAAAGCGCGCAGGACACTCCCTCTTCGACCACTACACTGGGAGTTGAATTTGTGGACATTCCGATTCGTGCAGCGCAGCGCGCGCCTATCCGTTTTACTTTCTTCTGGACGGCGAGCAATTCCTGGGAAGGACGAGACTATCTGGTGTCAGTCGCCTGAACCCATTGTCCGAGCCATGTACATTCCCCACTCGTACCCGGTTGCTCTTCTAATGATGCTGCTCAGCATGCTCTGCTGGGGCAGTTGGGCCAACACCCAGAAGATCGATAAAGCGTGGCGATTCGAGCTGTACTATTGGGATTACATGTGGGGCGTTGTGGCGTGCGCCCTTCTGTTCGGTCTCACCATGGGCCGCACCAATCCGGCGGCGCCTGTAAGTTTCTTTCACAATCTCGATAGCGCCGCCACGCGCTCCCTGGTTGAGGCGCTGATCGGCGGAATGATTTTCAATCTTGGAAATCTGCTTCTGGTGGCCGCCATTTCAGTCGCTGGCATGGCGGTCGCCTTTCCCTTGGGCGCCGGCCTGGCCCTGGTCATCGGAGCGGTTCTCAATTACGTGGTTTCACCGGTCGGCAATCCATTACTCATCTTTGGCGGGATTCTGCTGGTCTGCGCTGCCATCGCCGCGAACGCCCTGGCCTATCGTGGACTGTCGAAAGACGCCAAGGCGGGCGCCAAAGGAGCCAAGGCGGGCGCCAAAGGAATTGTCCTGAGTCTGCTATGTGGCGTGGTGATTGGACTCTTCTATCCTTTCGTCGCGAAAGCCTTGACCGGGAAGAACCATCTCGGGCCGTACACGGTGTACTTCGTATTCGCGTTGGGCGCTTTGGCGTCCAACTTTCCTCTTAATTATGCGTTCATGCGGCGGCCGGTGAGCGGATCGCCTCTTTCGATCCGGGACTATTTACGCGGGGGACTCGCGGTGCATGCCTGGGGGGTCTTGGGCGGTCTCATTTGGGGAACCGGGACCATCTGCAGTTTTGTGGCGGCCTATACACCCACGGTGGGCCCGGCAGCCTCGTTTTCGCTGGGCGAGGGCAATTCCATGATCTCCGCAATGTGGGGCGTTTTCGTGTGGAAGGAGTTTCGCGGCGCCCACCGCGAGGTAAAGCGCTTACTTGCGCTGATGTTCACTCTTTTTGTTCTGGGTCTGGCATCCATATCGATAGCGCCGGTTTTCCGATAGTAGGATCATGGCTACTCATAATCGTCTGCCGCTGCCCACCGCCGGTGCCATGATACCTTCCACACTGGCTCGTCCCGGCGCGGCTCCCTTCTGGTTGGCGGTGTTGCTCACGGGCATCGGCACGGGTATTGCCGCGGCAGCGCTGACCCGGCTGCTGGAAATCGTGCAGCACATCGTGTGGAACGGCTCCGGCATCAACCTGCTGGACGCTGCAGAGCATGCGGGTGCGGGACGGCACATTCTGGTGCTGCTGGGCGCAGGCGTACTGACGGGCGCGGGGCAGATTGCCCTGGGGCAGCTATCCAGCGGCAACGGAATCGACACTACGGCGGCCATTTGGTTCCATGCGGGGCGGATGCCGGCTTGGCGTACTTTGGGCAGCGCCCTGCTTTCCGTGATCATCGTTGGCATGGGCGTGTCGCTGGGCCGCGAGGGCGCGCCGAAACAAGCCGGCGCGGTGATGGGCAACTTCTTTTCGGACAGAGCGCGCTTGTCCGATGAACAACGCCGGCTTCTGGTGGCCTGCGGCGCGGGCGCCGGGATGGGCGCAGCCTATGGCGTGCCGTTGGGCGGCGCGCTTTTCGCGCTGGAGGTGATGCGCGGGCTGCTGGCGCTGAGGTACGTGCTGCCCGCCCTTTTCGCTTCGGTGGTGGCCACGGCGGTTTCGTGGTTGGCGTTGCCCGATGCGCCCACCTACCTCATCCCGGCTTATCCCGGCTCCATTTCGAGCGTGGTATGGGCGCTGGTTGCCGGGCCGGTCGCGGGTGTGGCTTCGGTCGGCTATGTGCGGGCCATCACGTGGGCCGATCGCCATAAGCCGAAGGGCTGGCGCCGGCTCACCGCGCCGCTACTGGCTTTGGGTCTGCTGGGCGTGGTCTCGATCTGGTTCCCGCAATTGCTGGGCAATGGCAAGGACGTCTCGCAGCTCGCGTTCACGAACCATGTAGCGCCAGCTTTGCTTCTGGTGCTGCTTGCGCTGAAACCCGCCGCCACCGCGCTGTGCATGCGCAGCGGCGCTCCCGGCGGCCTGTTCACGCCTACCCTCACGGTAGGCGCATTGCTCGGCGCGGTACTGGGGCATGCCTGGTCCTGGTTCTGGCCCGGCGTGCCCCCCGGACTGTTCGCCGTGCTGGGTGCGGCGGCGGTTCTGGCGGCCACCACGCAAGGCCCCATCTCGACTGTGGTGCTGATGATGGAACTGACCGGGCGGGACAGAGCGTTTATCGTGCCGCTGTTGCTGGCTGTGGGTACCGCCACTCTGGTGGCGCGGACCATCGAACCGCGCTCCATCTACGACGCGCGCCTGACCGATGCGGAGGTCGCGGAACGCCAGAAGGCGCGTGAACTGCCACCACGCTAATGCAGTGTCTTCGAAATAACCAGACCGTCGGCGCAAAGTGCTCGAGCCCGGCAGGCCACCAAAAACGATGGCCTGCCCCACAGCTGAATCCGCTGGCCCAGCTAGCGGTGGCTGGTAATTTTGTGGGCCGGCAATTGCAACAACACCGGCGTTCGGATAGAAGTATATGGCTACGGACAATCGTTACGACGTCATCATCATAGGAACGGGCGCTGGCGGCGGTACGCTGGCTTACCACCTGGCGCCTTCGGGGAAGCGAATCCTGCTCCTGGAACGCGGTGGTTACCTGCCTCGGGAGAAAGACAACTGGGATGCGCGGGCCGTGTTTGTCGAATCCAAGTATAGGGCCAACGAGACCTGGCTTGACAGGGACGGCAAGTCCTTTCATCCCGGCATTCAGTATTACGTCGGCGGCAACACGAAGGTTTATGGCGCCGCCTTACTGCGGTTCCGCGAGCGGGACTTCGGTGAAGTCCGGCACCAGGGCGGCATCTCGCCCGCATGGCCGCTGAGCTATGCGGACTTTGAGCCTTACTACACAAAGGCGGAGTACCTCTATCATGTCCACGGGCAGCGCGGTGTCGATCCGACGGAAGGTCCTGCCAGTGCGCCCTATCGCCATCCGCCGGTTAGTCACGAACCACGCATTCAAGAGTTGTTCGACGATTTCCGGCGGCTGGGCTATCACCCGTTCCCATTGCCGCTCGGCATCCTGTTGGACGAAGAAGATGGAAAGGCCCTGCACAACAGTGCCTGTGTGCGATGTCCTGCGTTTGACGGATTTCCATGCCTGGTAAACGGTAAAGCCGACGCGCAGGTGATCTGCGTGGATCCCGCCCTGGAGCACTCCAATGTCGAACTGCTTACCGGCGCCTATGTAGAGCGCCTCGAAACGAACCCATCCGGACGTGTGGTGACCAATGTCATCGTCAAGCGCATGGGCGCTAGGGAGCAGTACGCGGCGGATATAGTCGTGGTTGCCTGCGGGGCGGTCAACTCCGCGGCCCTCCTTTTGCGGTCCGCGAACGACAAACACCCTGGAGGCCTGGCAAACAGCTCCGGCGTGGTGGGCCGCCACTACATGCGGCACAATTGCTCGGCCTTCATGGCCATCTCCAAGGATCCCAATCCGACTGTGTTCCAGAAGACTCTCGGATTGAACGACTTCTATTTTCGCTCCGGCGATTGGGACTACCCTCTGGGCGAGATCCAGATGCTCGGCAAGTCCGATGGAGAAATGCTCAGGGGGGAAGCGCCTGGCTGGGCGGTGTGGAAGCCTGAGTTTGCGCTCGATTTCCTGGCCGAGCACTCCATCGACTTCTGGCTGCAATCGGAAGACTTGCCCGATCCTGAAAATCGCGTCACGCTCAACCCGGGTGGACAGATCGTCCTAAGCATCCGGGACACCAACCTGGAAGGGCACAAACGCCTGAAGGCAAAACTGGAAGCCATGCTCACCGAAATCGGCCTTCACGATGTGTTGATGCCCCGTTCGCTTTACTTGGGCAAGGACATTCCGATCGGAGGCACCGCGCACCAGGCAGGAACCATTCGCTTCGGTTTCGATCCGAAGACTTCCGCGCTGGATGTGAACTGTAAGGCGCACGATTTGGACAATCTTTACGTGGTCGACGCCAGCTTCTTCGTGTCGATAGCAGCCGTGAACCCGAGCCTGACCATCATGGCCAACGCGCTGCGCGTGGGCGACCATCTACTGGAACGGCTCGTCGACAACCGCAAGTAGACCGCAAGTAGACGGCAAGTAGAAAGGGTGGAAAATTCTTGAAAGCAATCGCTATCGTTCCGGGCACAGCCGGTTCGCGTATGGTGGAGCGGCCTGAGCCTTCCATCGCCGCACCAGACGAAGTCAAAATCCGCATCATACGTGTGGGCGTATGCGGCACCGACCGGGAAGAGGTATCCGGAGGCCGGGCGCAGGCCCCGGATGGTGCGAAGGAACTGGTCATTGGGCACGAAATGTTCGGCCAGGTGGTGAGCGCAGGCGCGTCGGTCACGCGCGTGAAAACCGGCGACTACGCGGTGTTCACCGTACGGCGGGGATGCGGTGAATGCCCCTCTTGCCTGATGAACCGTGCCGACATGTGTCAGACCGGCAAGTACCGCGAGAGAGGCATCCGTGGACTGGACGGATACCAGACGGCATATGCGGTGGATAAAGAACAATACGTGGTGCGGGTACCGCCCGAACTGGAGGCGGTGGGGGTCCTGATGGAACCGCTTTCCGTCGTCGAGAAAGCCATCGATGAGGCCCTGTCTTTAGAAACGCTGCGCTGTCCCGAGGCCGCCACGACTCCCGACTGGTTGCATGGGCGCCGCTGCCTGGTTGCCGGACTGGGGCCGGTGGGCCTGCTGGCCGCCATGGTTTTGCGCTTGCGCGGCGGCCTGGTCTACGGTCTTGACGTGGTCGATGCGAACACCGCCCGTCCGAAGTGGTTAGGCGGTATCGGCGGACAATATATAGACGGCCGCCAAGTGGCGGCGGACCAGGTGCAGAAGAAGATCGGCGCCATGGACGTTATCCTGGACGCCACCGGCATTGCCCAGCTCGAGTTCAATCTCCTGGACGCACTGGCCCTGAACGGGATCTATGCGCTCACCGGCATCCCGGGTGGCGACCGGCCACTCCAAATTCCCGGCGCTGAACTCATCAGGCAGTTGGTGTTGGGCAACCAGGTCATGCTGGGCAGCGTGAATGCCGCGCGCGGCCACTTTCAAATGGCCGCGGACGATCTGGCACATGCCCATCTGCGTTGGGGCGATCAAATCGCCGCCCTAATCACGCAGCGTTATTCGCCGGATCAATTTGCCGAACTAATGAATAAGCATCAGTCCGACGCAATTAAGGAGGTCGTGGAGTGGCACTAAGATGAAAATCGATTCAGAACATTTCCGCGTGCGGCCCAGGAGAAAAAGTCGAACTGCCCGGATCGCCGCCCCCGCCGATCACGCAGCTTTCCACGCCGGACGTGCGGCGTTACGCGCGGCGGGATATTCTTACAAATCATGGCAGGAAATAAAAAACCCCTTTTCATCGCGGATGACGGAAGGAATCTGGCGTTCACCTTCATCCTGGTCTGCTCGCTGTTCCTCCTGTGGGGCGTCTGCAACGGGATGATCGACGTGATGGACAAGCACTTTCAGGAGGAGCTGAGCTTGACGAAGTCCCAGTCCGCCTGGGTGCAGTTCGCGCACTATCTCGGTTACTTTCTGATGTCGCTGCCGGCCGGATGGCTGGCGACCAAACTGGGCTACAAAGGCGGCATCATCGCCGGTCTCCTGATTGTGGCGGCCGGCGGGCTGTGGTTCATTCCCGCTACCCACATCAACGACCTGGTCCGCCAGGGACGCGTATCCCCCAATACAGCCTTCGTCGGGTTTCTGGCGGGAGTCTGCGTCATCGCCACTGGCCTCACATTTCTGGAAACCATCGCCAACCCGTACACCACCGTGTTGGGAGCCCGCCAATTTGCCGCCACCCGCATCAATCTGGCCCAATCGTGCAATGGCGTAGGCTGGATCTGCGGGCCCATCATAGGGAGCATGTATTTTTATTCGAAGGATGCATTGGGCCACAGCACCGGTAGCCAGACCCTCTATATCCCTTACGCGGGCATCGCCGTGGTGGTGATCGTGCTCGCCGTCATTTTCTACTTCGCCGATATTCCCGACATCAAAACGCGCGACGATTACCACCTGGACGACTCCGCGCCGGGGGCCGCGCGTTCCATTTGGTCGCATCCGCACTTCGTAATGGCGGTGGTGGCGCAGTTTTTCTATGTAGCCGCGCAGGCCGGCATATTCAGTTTCTTCATCAATTACATGACGTCCGACGTGCCGCCCATTCCCGGTTCCTGGCAGACGGCGTTGGGAAAGATCTCCGCCCATTCGACTTTTCTGCAGGGCTGGCTCTCCGGCTGGTTCGAGACCAACGCCGCCGGCCTCCTGGCTCTCAGCAACAAGGGCGCGTCGAACATCGCATCCCTCGGGTTGGTGTGCTTCCTTGCCGGCCGCTTCAGCGGCGCAGGCCTGCTGAAAAAATTTGCCGCGCACAAGGTGCTGGCGATCTATGGCGCGCTGAACGTGGGCGCCACTCTGCTGGTATTCTCGAAGCTGGGCTGGATCTCGGTAGCCTGCGTATTCCTTAGTTACTTCTTCATGTCGATCATGTTCCCCACCATCTTTGCGCTGGGAATATTCGGGCTCGGCGCACGCGCCAAGAAGGCCTCGGCCTTTATCGTCATGGCCATCATGGGCGGCGCCATCCTGCCCAAACTGATGGGTTACGTAGCGGACCGGTACGACATGTCGCGCGGGTTCATCGTGCCGGCGGCCTGCTTCGTGATTGTGGCTTTCTATGGCTTCGACTGGCCCAGACTCAGCCAAGCGGAGCGGCAGGCGGCCAACGCGCCCAGCCTACACGGGTAGACATCCATGTTCAAGACACTGTTATCACTGTCGCTACTCTGCGCGGCCGGCAGCGCCGCCGAGAACTACCAACCCAACTGGGAATCGCTGGATAAGCGCCCCATACCCGCCTGGTTCGGCGGCGCCAAGTTCGGCATCTTCATTCACTGGGGTGTGTATTCGGTGCCTTCTTACGCGCCCGTGCTGCCCGGCAAACTGGCCTACGCCGAGTGGTATTGGCACGCCATCACGGAAGGACAGAAGCCCGGCGCGAATCCGGTGGACGCCGGGTCATGGGATTACCACCAGCGCATGTATGGCGCGGCATTCGATTACCGGGATTTCGCGCCGCGCTTCCGGGCCGAATTGTTCGATCCCGATCGCTGGGCAGACGTGTTTGCGCGGTCCGGCGCAAAGTATGTGGTGCTCACCTCGAAACACCACGAAGGCTTTGCGCTCTGGCCGAGCCGGGAGGCCTCCAAGACCTGGGGACGGCCCTGGAACGCGGTGGAGATCGGACCCCGGCGCGACCTGCTGGGCGATCTGACCACCGCAGTGCGCGCGAAAGGCCTGCGCATGGGGATTTATTATTCGCTCTACGAGTGGTACAACCCGCTCTATCTTACCGACAAGGCGCGCTATGTCGCCGAGCACATGATGCCGCAGTTCAAGGATGTAGTGGCGCGCTATAAGCCGTCCCTCATTTTCAGCGACGGCGAATGGCAACTGCCTTCCAGCGATTGGCGCAGCCCCGAGTTGCTGGCATGGTTGTTTAACGAGTCGCCGGTGAAGGACGAGGTGGTGATCGACGACCGCTGGGGCAGTGACACGCGCCACAAGCACGGCGGCTATTGGACCACCGAATACACGCCCGGCATGCGCGGCGGGGAGCACGCCTGGGAAGAGAGCCGCGGCATGGGCTTCTCCTATGGCTATAATCGCGCCGAACGCCTGGAAGACTATCATAGCGGCCGCGACCTGGTAATCCTGTTGGTGGATATTGTGAGCCGCGGCGGCAACCTGCTGCTGGACATCGGTCCAGCCGCTGACGGAACCATTCCGGTGATCATGGAAGAGCGCCTCACCCAGATCGGCTCCTGGCTGAAGCTGAATGGCGAGGCGATCTACGGTACCAAGCCGTGGAAAGCCGCCCGCCAGTGGAGCGCCGGTGAGGCGCCCAAGATCGACTATAACGCGGAGTTCAACGCCGCTTACGATGTGGCGAAACTCGCCGCGAAACCGGAGAACGGCAAGGCCTCCATCGAGGCCTTCTTCACTTCCAAAGGCGGCGACCTGTATGCCATCCTGCCGCGCTGGCCGGGCCGGCAGTTCACCGTGAAAGACTATGAAGGCGCCAAACCAAGGTCCGTAACACTGCTAGGGGTGGCGGCTCCGCTCGACTTCAAATTCAGCGCCGGCGCGGTCACCGTCGAGCTACCCGAACTCCCCGAGGAGTTGCTTGCCGAGCCCGCGTGGGTTCTGAAGCTGAGCCGCTGATGTGGTTTTGGGGATTCTGAGCCGAGTGACTGTACCGAGCGGTCTGCCGTTACCGAGCCGCGACCGTAAGGGAGCGGTTTGCGGTTACCGAGCCGCGAACGTCAGCGAGCGGTCTGCCGTTACCGAGCCGCGACCGTAAGGGAGCGGATTGCGGTTTCCCCAGAACGGTCAACCACCCGGAAAATGCGCTATACTGTTCCGAGTCCCCGCATCCGGCGGTGCGGCCAACTGCCACGCACGCCACCGTTCGGCTGTCCCGCGGGCAAAGTTGAGGGTTCCTTTGCGTGTCCGCTCCATCGTTTTATGAATGGCTGACCACGAGTCCCTGGGCAAACGCCATGAACGGGCCGGAGTGGGCTTTCCCGCTGGTCCAGAGCCTGCATTTTATCGGATTCGCGTTCTCCATCGGAACCATCGCGATCGTGGATCTCCGCCTTCTTGGATTAGCGATGCGCCGCCAGTCCACTGCGGAACTGGCCGCGGATCTCGCTCCGTGGACACTGGTGGGACTTGCGCTGATGTTGATTACCGGACCGTTGATGTTTTCCGCGGATGCCGTCGCCTACCATAACAATCCATCGTTTCGGTTCAAGATGGTGGTCCTGTGTGTGGCTCTGCTGTTCCACTTCACGCTGCATCGCAAAGCCACGCGGACTGAGGTTCCCCTGGCGGCTAAATTCGCGGGAGGCCTGTCGCTGCTGCTCTGGACCGCGGTAGTGGCGGGCGGGCGGATGATCGCATTCGTTTGATAGGATCATACATCGGATGTCGATTCCTGGACTGCTCGAATGGATTGAAAGCACGGATCTGAGCACCGCGATTCGCGAAGGCGCACTGCCCTATCCGATCATTGGCGGAGTCCATCTGCTGGCCATCGCGCTGTTCGGCGGCATGGTGCTGATGAGCGATTTTCGCTTGCTGGGCTGGGCCATGCGGCGCACCCCAGTGCCGGAGGTCCTGCGGCAGTTCAAGTCGTGGAAACGCGCGGGCTTTGTGCTGCTGGCCGCCAGCGGTTTGCTGCTGGCCTGGGCCGAGCCGCAGAAGCTTTACCGCAGCCCGGCTTTTTGGGTCAAGATGGCGCTCCTGGCCCTGGTGGGAGTACATGCTTTCGTTTTTCGCGACCGAGTGTACGGATCGACGGCCAGGCTTGACGTTGCCGAAACAGTCGAAGGCAAGCTGGCCGCGGCGATCTCCCTGCTCTTGTGGGCCGGGCTGATTGTCTCCGGGCGCCTGATCGCTTACGATGCATAAGAATGTAGAATTGGCATGGGGGACAAATAGACGAATGCGAAAGTTACTCAAAAGCGCAAAGGGGCGCGTGTCCGCGCCGCCATCGAGGTCAGCCACTCGCGAGATGGTGGCGGCGCGGCCGTGCCCCGTTTTGCGCGAGTTCCTCAAGGTGCCACTGGTTCCAGCCGCCGCGATCGCTTTACTATTCCTGGCAGTGGCTCGGGTTTCCGCCCAGCCGGCTCCGCAGCCGCGCCGGTTGGCCGACGGAAAACCGGATCTGAACGGAATCTGGCAAGCGCTGAATACGGCAAACTGGGAGCTTGAAGAACATGCCGCGCGGCCCGGTTTGGTAGTCTCGCTGGGCGCCATCGCCGCCGAGCCCGGCGGCCCGGGAGTGGTGGAGGGCGGCGAAATCCCTTACTTGCCGGCGGCCAAGGAACAGAAGAAAGCCAATTTCGCGAAACGTCTGACCGCCGACCCCGAAGTGAAGTGTTTCTTACCGGGCGTGCCGCGCGCCACTTACATGCCTTATCCGTTCCAGATCTTTCACAGCACCGAAGCGATCTTCTTCGCCTACGAGTATGCCGGCGCCGTGCGCAATATTTTCCTGAAAGATCCTGGCCCCGCGCCCATCGATTCCTGGATGGGACAATCCGTCGGTCACTGGGAAGGGGACACGCTGGTAATCGATGTAACGGGTCTAGACGAGCGCACGTGGTTCGACAGGGCTGGGGATTACCACAGCGACGCACTGCACGTGATCGAACGCTATACGCCGATGGGACCGGACATTCTTTCCTACGAAGCCACCATCCAGGATCCGAAAGTGTACTCGCGGCCGTGGAAAATCAAAATGCCGCTCTATCGCCACGTTGAAAAGGATGCCCGGCTGATGGAATTCAAGTGCGTGGAGTTTGTAGAAGATCTGATGTATGGCCAGTTCACGAAGAAAACTGAAAAATGAGAAAGTCGATCGGAGAAATTGCAATGCAAGTAAAATTCTTGGCCGTGGCGGCCTGCGCCACCTTGGCCACTTTAATCATTGGGTCTGTGCCGGCCTGGGCGCATCACGCGTTCGCGGCGGAATTCGATGCCAAGAGGCCGGTGCACCTGGTGGGCGTGGTTTCGAAGGTGGAGCTGATCAATCCGCACGCCTGGATTCACGTCGACGTCAAGGGGCCGGATGGTAAGGTGACCACCTGGATGGTGGAAGCCGGCAGCCCGAATGTCCTTTTGCGCCGCGGCTTCACAAAAGCGACGGTGGCGCCCGGCACGCCCGTGATCGTGGACGGCTATCAGTCCAAGGACGGATCCCTGCGGGCCAACGGCAAGGACATCACCCTGCCGGACGGAAGAAAGCTATTCCTTGGCTCGTCAGGTACCGGTGCGCCTTACGACGAGAAGAAGTAAATCCAAATGAGAGGAGAGCGAATCCCCATGTGCTATCGACTCTTGAGGAACTCGCGCAAAACGGGGCACGGCCGCGGTCGCGGCTCAGTAACCCCCGTGAAATCATTACGTCCGTTACCGAGCCGCGACCGTCAGGGAGCGGTTTCCCCCAATCGCTTAAGCACCCGCGGCGCGGACACGCACCCCTTTGCGCTCTTAGTAATCCTGGCCGCTCTGTCCGTCTCGCTGCCGGGACCTATTGCGGCCCAAAACAAAGGCCCGGTGCCGCGCACTGCCGACGGCCATCCCGATCTGCAGGGCGTTTGGACCAATGCCACCATCACGCCTCTCGAGCGTCCTGCCGCGCTGGCCGGCAAGGCCACCGTAACCGACGCCGAGGCGCGATTGATTGAAACGAAGAGCGCCGACGAACTCGCCGAGGCCGATGGAAAATCCGAGGGGCCGCTATTGACGGCCACCGGCTCCGCGGGGACGGGCGGATACAATGCGCTTTTCATCGACCGCGGATCGGAACTCGCCCGTGTGGATGGCGTCAAGCGCACTTCGTTGATTATCGATCCGCCCGATGGCAAGGTTCCCCATTTGTCGGCGGAAGCGGGCCGGAGAATGGTGGCATTGTATGCGGGCACCAGCTTCAACGGCGTCAAGGACCGGCCCCTTTCCGAGCGCTGTCTGATCGGCTTCGGGTCCACGTCCGGACCACCCATGCTTCCGGTTCTCTACAACAACAACTACCAGATCGTGCAGACTCCGGAGAACGTGATGATCCTCGTCGAGATGGTGCACGACGTGCGCATCATTCGCATGAACGCGACGCATGCTCCGCCGTCGGTCCGCCAGTGGCTGGGAGACTCGGTGGGCCATTGGGAAGGCGACACCCTGGTGGTGGACACCACGAATTTCACAGACAAGACGCGGTTCCGCGGATCCACCGAGAACCTGCACGTGGTGGAACGATTCACGCGCCTCGATGCGGGGACCATCCTGTACCGGGCCACCATTGAAGATCCCGCGGCGTTTAGCCGGCCGTGGACCGTTGAGTATCCGTTTCTAACGACGCCTGGTCCGATCTACGAATATGCTTGCCATGAAGGCAACTATGCGCTGACGGACATCCTGGGCGGAGCGCGCAAGAAAGAAGCGGAAGCGGGCCGGTAGGACAGGCCTCCCGGCCTGTCCAAGAAGAGCGAAGCTCGGCGGGGACGAGCGAAGCCGGCGGGGACGAGCGAAGCCGGCGGGGACGAGCGAAGCCGGCGGGGACGAGCGAAGCCGGCGGGGACGAGCGAAGCTCGGCGGGGACGAGCGAAGCCGGCGGGGACGAGCGAAGCTCGGCGGGGACGAGCGAAGCCGGCGGGGACGAGCGAAGCTCGCGAGCCCGCGTAGGCACGAGCCCGCCCCACAATAGCTAAAATAGTCATCGGATGGAGAACAAAGAGATCGCCAACATCCTCTGGGAAACCGCCGATCTGATGGAGATCGCGGGCGAAGACTCCTTCCGCATTCGCAGCTATCGCAACGGCGCCACCGCCATCGAAGGCCATCCCGAGCGCGTCGCCGATTTCCTCAAAAATCCCGAGCGCAAGATCACAGACATTCCCGGCATCGGCAAAGGTCTGGCCGTTGTGGTCGCGGAAATCGTGGACCATCGCTCCTGCGAACGCCGCGATCTGCTGCTGCGGAAGTTCCCGCCGGGCGCGCTGGAGTTCCTCAAAATCCAAGGCCTTGGTCCGAAGAGCATCGCGCTGCTTTTCGAACATTACCAGGTCGCCACCATCGACGATCTGGAGCGCTTGTGTCTCGAACAGAAACTGCGCGTGCTGCCGCGCATGGGCGCCAAGCTGGAAGAGAAGGTGCTTAAGTCGATTGCCCAATACCGCCAACGCACCGGCCGCTACCTATTAAGTTACGCAGAAGATATGGCGGGCGAACTGACTACTTACCTCGGCGAAACGGCCGGCATCGAGCAGATCACTCCCGCCGGCAGCTTGCGCCGTGGGCGTGAAACCGTGGGCGATCTCGACCTGCTGGTTACCGGTCCGGCGGCTGACGAGGTTCTGGAGCGCTTCGTGAGCTTCCCCAAGGTCGATCAACTGCTGGCGCGCGGCGAAAATAAAGCCAGCGCCAAAGTTGGCCGCGAGGGCTTGCAAGTGGATCTGCGCGCGCTCCCGCGCGAAAGCTTCGGCGCGGCCCTGCAATACTTCACCGGCAGCAAGGATCATAACGTGGCCGTCCGCACGCGCGCGGTGAAGATGGGATTCAAGCTGAGCGAGTACGGCCTGTATCGCGCGGCCGACGATACCAAGTTGGCGGGCGAAACCGAGGCGGAGGTCTACGAAGCGTTGGGCCTGCGCTGGATTCCGCCGGAGCTGCGCGAAAATCTCGGCGAGATCGAGCGCGCCGCCGAAGATCGCCTTCCCGAATTGGTCGAGCTATCGCAAATCCGCGGCGACGTCCACATGCACACCACCGAGACCGACGGCCGCGCCACGCTCGAAGAGATGGCCGCCGCCGCGCGCGATCGCGGCTACCAATACATCGCCATCACGGATCATTCCAAATCGCTGGCCATGACCTTCGGCCTGGATGCGGCGCGCGCCGTAGCCTTCGCCGCGCACGTGCGCGAGATCAACCGCGACGGTCTGGGACTGCGCATCTTCTCGGGCCTGGAATGCGACATCCTGAAAGACGGCGCCATGGACCTGGCGAACGATGCGCTCGCCGAACTCGACTTCGTGATCGGCAGCGTGCACAGCCACATGAACCTGGAATACGCCGAGATGACCGACCGGTTGTTGCGCGCGCTTGAATGCCCGTCGCTGCGCGTGTTGGGCCATCCGACCGGCCGCATTCTGCTGCATCGCGAGGCCTATCCGTTCGATTTCGAGCGCGTGGTGGATGAAGCGGTGCGCCGCGGCGTGTGGCTCGAAATCAACGCCAGTCCGGAGCGGCTGGATTTAAGCGCGCATCACATCCGCACAGCCAAGGCGCGCGGCGCGCGTTTCATTATTTCGACCGACGCGCATCAGCCCAAGCACCTCGGGAGCATGCGTTACGGCGTCATTACGGCGCGCCGCGGATGGCTGGGACCGGCGGACGTCATGAACACGCTGCCCGCGGACAAGTTCGCGGCGGCCATTGCGCGGTAACAGATATGAAAATTGCCTCTTCGCGTGAAGTTTATAAATGCAACCTGTTTCGAGTGACCGAGGAAGAGGCCACCGATCCGGGCGGCTTCCACATTAAGCGTTCCATCGTCCGGCACAAGGGGTCGGCGGTGATTATGCCGGTGGATGAGAAGGGCCGCATCCTGCTGGTGCGGCAGTTCCGCCTGCCCGCTGCGAAATCGCTCTGGGAACTGCCGGCCGGCCGCCTCGATGCCGGCGAGAAACCGCTCCAAACCGCGCGTCGCGAGTTGAGGGAAGAGACCGGCTACAAAGCGCGCACGTGGAAAAAGCTGGCGAGCTTCTGGCCCAGCCCCGGATTTGTGGACGAGAAGATGACCATTTTCCTGGCGACCGATCTGACCGCCGGCGACGCGCAACCGATGGAGGATGAACGCATCGAATGCCGCTGGTTTACCCGCAAGGAATTGGATGACCTGATCCGGGCCGGGAAGATCGAGGATGGGAAGACGATGATTGGGTTTCTCACTTGGCTGCGGTATAAGTAGGCCCAGGGCAGCCCGTAGCGCCTCTACGCAGTCCCTACCGGCAACCCCGCGCGCTGCGCGATAGCCCGTACCAGTTCATCAGGCCGCTCGGAACCTACCAGCACGCGCTCGCCGCTCTCGAGCACCAGGCGCGCGCCGCGATTGCCGCGTGCGTGATAGACAATCCCGCGCGCGGCCCAGCGCACTCCCCAGCCGCCGAAATCGCGCACCGGACGGTACTTACGCACCTCCACGCTGCGGATCTGGTCCCACGGAATGGTCCGCTCCGGCCACAACCCTACGAAGTCGATGTACAATCCGTCCGTGCGAACCTCGGTCACGAGCTTCATCCACGCCAGCCAGACCGCCACCACGATGGAAACCACGAAGGCCGGCCACAGCAAGCTGGGCGAGAGGAAAGGCTGCTTCAGCCACACTTCCTTGTATAATCCGTAGCCCACCACCAGGGCCGGAATACAAAAGATCGCCGGCCAGAACCATTCGAATCGCTGCTCTTCGCGGAAGTCGGCCATCGCGCCTCTCGCGACCAATGTAACATCTGGCCGTGCGATCACGCCGTGAAGCTGCGTCCACCCAGCGCGCCGTCGATGGTCCCCGGTGTGAATCCGGCCGGCGCCGTGCCGGCCGATGCGTATCGATACAGCGCGACCGTAAAGACTCCACGCACCGCGGACATCACCGTCGCGAGAATGAGGATGTACACGACAGCCAGGATAATTGCCGCGCCGGGATCGTAGCGGAAACCGAAGATGGCCAGCAGAACCGCCGGGATGCAAAATAGCGTGGTCACCATGCCAAAGCCAAAACTGCCCGCTACCTGTGCGCCCCAGTTCTTCCGGAACAATTGTTGCGAGCGATGCAGAGACCCGAAAACGCCGTGGTCTTCGAACAGCAACACGGGTACGGCCAGAAATGTGATCAACGACCACGCCATATTCAGTCCGGCCACGGCGAATGAGAGCAGCTTGCTGCGGCGGTCGCGCAGGAAACTGAGCACTACGCCCACCGAAGCCGCCACCAAGGCCCACGCGGCGATGCGGCCCACCTTGCCGAGCGCCAGTTGAAAGCCCGCCCCCACGGTTGGCCGCTGGCCCGAGAGCCGCATATTCGCGCAGCCCATCAGGGCGCTATTGAAGAAGATGCCTACGAAGTAATTCAGGTAATACCAGGCGAACAGCACGGCGTAATCGTCCCATTTGCCTTGACGATGGGCGACCGCCTGCAGCGTGCCGTCGCGGTACAGCGGCACGAAGAAACTCACGCCGAGCAGGAGTAAACAGAATCCGCTGCAGAGCGGAAATACGAGGATCTCCGCATCTCCGGCTAACACCGCGAAGCTTTCCTTGAACAGTTGCCAACCCCGGCTAAATCGGTCCATGGCGATCTACCCCCACGGTCTTATTGTGCCGAAGCGGTGGTGGATATGTCAGTTCTCTTGCGCGAACCTGCTAACCTTCGTCTAGCCGCGTCTAGCCGACAATACCGTTCACTTAAGGATATCCTTGTGGGGCAGACGATCGGTTTGTGTCGTCTGCCACGCAGCCGAAGGCGGCAGGGTCGAAAAACCTCCCCCGTGGCTGGTGGGCGGTGGTTGGTGGCTGGTGGGCAGGTTCGGGTAGTGGGTCAGTTCGGCTTTGTGGCGGGCAATTCTGCCCGCAGCCGGCTTTCAGCCGGCCTGGCCGCCTGAAAAGGCGGCTGCGGCCACGATTGGCCGCCCCACAAAAGCAAATTGACCCGCCACTCAAGTTCGAAACTACGCTGGCCAAGTTTTCATGAAATTTCGCGGGCCGCAGGCCCACCCAACCAGACCACGAAAGGCGATGGTCTGCCCCACCATAGTGAACAGTATTGTCGCCTAGCCGGGGCCCTAAAGTTATTCAAGGCGGGCAATCCCGCAAGGCAAATCGCGCAATGTGGCAAGTGAACGGGGTAACTTGCCTCGCGCCATAGGCGTCCTCCCCATTACGCAATCGGCGCTGGGGGTGATTAGCCGGCAGTAAGCAGCATCGCCGGAAGTGAATTTTGGTACACTCAAAATCGCCCGGCTTGAGGGTTTTTCTCATGCGACGACGCCTTCTTCTTCTGGCGCTATTGGGCGCCGCAGTTTGGGCGCAGGATCCGGCAAAGCTGGCGCCCTATTATCCGACTCCGCCAAGCATTGTCATGAAAATGCTGGAGCTCGGCGGTTTGAAGCCGGACGAAAAGATGTTCGATCTGGGCAGCGGCGACGGCCGTATCGTGATCGCGGCGGCGCAAAAGTTTCACGCCGCCGCCATTGGTGTGGAGATTGATAGGGATCTTTGCCGGCTGAGCCTGGACCGCATCCGTAAGCTCGGATTGGAGAAGACGGCTCAAATTATCAATGGAGATATTCTGAAACAGGATTACAGTTCCGCGGACTTAATTACCGTATACCTACTGCCGAATTCCAACGATAAGATCCAGCCGCTGCTGGAACGGCAACTCAAAAAAGGGGCGCGCGTCGTCGCGCACGATTTCGAATTCAGGGGCTGGACGCCGGTGAAAGTGGAAGACATTGAGGACGATGGCGAGGGCCGCAGTCACACACTTTTCCTTTACCGGCGCTAAGTACACAATGCATGCAAGCGGCAGGTGATCTCGCTCCGTTCCCGGCGGCTTGGAGGCGGCCAGTCGCATGGACGCGCCTGCTGTTCGCCACCGCCGGATTAGCTAGTGGCTTGTTCCTGCTGCCACGCTGTACCCCTTGGGCAATTGCCGTTGTGGGCGCTTACCTGGTGTTCAGTCTCGCCATTCCTATCCGAAAGCGGAGCGGCGGGGCATTCGCGGTGCTGGTGCTCTTTGCGGATGTGGTTTTTTTCCTGGTGCTGGTGGACGCCGGCATCGGAGCCGCTTTTTGGCTGCCGGCCTTCTGCTACCTCTTCCTGCTGGCGGAGGCCGTGTTTCTGTATCGCGCGCCCGAGGTTCTGATCGTGGTGGTCACCACCGCGGCATTTTGTGTGGCCGTTCAATCGGACAATATATTTCCGATCCGGCGCACAGCCATCGTGGCGGGCACCCTGGCCTACGCCTTTGCCGTTTATAGAAAGCGGTTGGAAGGCCGCATGCAGGAACTGGAGCGCGAATCGGGCGAGACCCACGAAAAGGCGCGCCGCGCGCGGGAAGCCGAACGGCAGCGCATCGCCTCCGACTTTCACGATGGTCCGCTGCAAAGCTTTATCAGCCTGCAGATGCGCCTGGAGATTCTGCGCCGGCTGCTCGAGCGCGACGCGGGCGCCGGCATGGACGATCTGAGAGATTTGCAGAATCTGGCCGAGCAACAGGTGAAGGAGTTGCGCGGGTTCGTGCGGAGTATGCGGCCGCCCGATATGCAGGGATCCAATCTGTACGCGTCGGCGCGGCGGATCTGCGAGAATTTTCAAAAAGAAAGCGGCATTCCGGTGTCGTTCGTGGGCGGCGAGGGACCCTTGAAATTTCCCGAGGAGATGGCGTCCGAAGTGATCCAAATGCTCCGGGAAGCCTTGCACAACGTGCTCAAGCACGCCGGCGCCACGCGCGTGGCTGTCTCGCTGGAGCGGGTCGCCAAGACGCTGGAACTGTCGGTTGACGATAATGGCCGCGGCTTCCACTTCAGCGGCGTCTACACGCTCGACGAATTGGATTTGTTGCGTCTGGGCCCGGCGAGTTTCAAACGGAGGGCGCGCGCGCTGAATGCCGAAATGACCCTGGAATCGCGGCCCGGACGCGGCGCCGGCCTCAAACTGCGCATGTCGATCCCATGAAGCCGGCGCAAGCCATTGCGGCCGGCATTTGTGGCGCGCTGTTGTCGGGATGCGGCTATTCCGATTTTCGCCTTCCCGAACTCGCCGCGGCGGATCGGGCCGTGCGTTACGAATGGGATCCCCGCGCTGCCCCGGTCCTGACGCATGGCGGAGCGGGCGATGCGGATTCGCACGACGCGTTGAATCCTTCCGTGGTCCGCCGCGGCATGGCTTATTACAATTTCTATTCGGGATTCGACGGCCACACCTGGCGCACTCTGCTGGCGACCTCCCACAACGGAACGTCATGGAAGAAAGAAGGCGTGGTGCTGGCTCCCGATCCGCGTGCCGGGGAATCCACATACATCGCGGCCAATGGCGCGGCTCTCTTTGATGAAGGCGGATTCTGGTATTGGTATCAAGCCGGACCCAGGGAAGCCCCTCGCCTGGGATTGGCGCGTTCCAACGATGGCCGCCATTGGCATAAGGCGCATTTCCCCGTGGTGGATTATGGTCCGCGGGGGAGTTGGGACGAACGCGGCGCGGCCGATCCGTACGTTTTGCGAGTCGGCCGCTTTCTGTACCTGTTCTATCTGGGCGAAGATCGCGCGCGCCGCCAGCGCCTCGGCGTGGCCCGGTCTTTGGATGGCGAATCCTGGCAGAAATTGCGCTCCAATCCGATTCTGGAACTCGGCAAATACGGCAGTTTCGACGAGATGGGCTTGGGCGAGCCGGCCGTGTGGATCGCGCAAGGCTACTATTGGATGCTTTATACCGGGCGCGATGCACGGGAAAATCGGCGCCTGGGAATGGCTCGTTCCACCGATGGCGTGCATTGGGAAAAACTATCCACGGTTTTTGAGGGACGCGAGCCCTGGGATAGCCGGGTTCTGTGCGACCCCACCATCGAGTTGTTGGATGGCCGCCTGGCCGCGTGGTTCGGCGGGGGCGATCGCGCGTCGCCCGATGAGAATCTGGACGGCCAGATCGGCGTCGCCTTCTTGCATGCCGTCAGCCCCGGCAAACTGGCAAAATAGAAGTGTAGAGGGGCATGACATGCACGGACCCGTCCGGCTCCTGAGACGAGCGCTGCCCATCCTGACCATCGCGGTTCTGGCTGCGGTTGTGTACGATGGCTGGATCTTCTACTCGCGTTGGCGATCCGCGCGTGAAGGCGCGCAAGCCAGCCAAGCCGCGGAAGCCCGCCGGGCGCAGCAGACCATCGACATGCTGGGCGGCACCGATTTCCGGATCATCAATTTCTATGCTTCTCCGCGGGTGATCCGGCGTGGAAGCCCGGCTCAAATTTGCTTTGGCGTTTACGGAGCGAAGCGCGTCCGCATCGAGCCGGAGCCAGGCGATGTGCATCCGGCAATCGGCGACTGTCTTCAAGTTGCGCCGCGGAAAGATACCGAATACAAGCTGACCGCGGAGGATGGTGGAGGGAAGACGGTCACCGCCAGCCTGGCGATCAAGGTTGTGCGCTGATGGTTTGTGCCGTCAGACGGGGATTCCCACGTTCGCGGTCCCCATCGGACTTCCCTCGCCGGATCGGGATTGGCAGGATTGTTCGGCGAATTATTGCAGCGACAAAGGCTTTTGCATCCGTAAACCACCGCAGTCGCTGGAAAGACTACCGGCACACGACCCCATGCAACCTTTTCGCAACCCGCCGTACCCGGCTCCGGCAAACAAACCCCCATAAAAAACCAGCACTCGGCTGCGGTTTAGTTCACCGGTGAACTAAACCGCGTTGCGGTAATAGTCTCCGGTCGGCGCTTCTGAGCCTTTGGTGGAGTAGCGTGGAGCGAGGCTCCTTTGAAACACTGGATACGGTTGTCCTCACAACGACCAATTCAGAATTTCAAGGAGCCCTCGCATGACACCGTTACGACAACGCATGATCGAAGACATGTGCCTCCGCAATTTCGCGGGCACCACGCAACGCAGCTACATCCATTATGTCGCGGAGTTCGCCAAGTATTTCAACCGCAGCCCCCAAGAACTGGATCTGGAAGCCGTCCGCCAATACCAACTGCATCTGACCCAGGAGCGCAAACTCTCTCCGCAAAGCGTCAACACCTTCGTTTCCGCCGTACAGTTCCTCTACCTGGTCACCCTGGAGATGCCCTGGGACAAGCACGACTTCCCGCGTGCCCGCCTGGAGGAGAAACTACCCGTCGTGCTGGCCCCCGACGAAGTCCAACGCTTCCTGGACCACGTCTCGGGCGTCAAGCACCGCGCCGTGCTCCTGACTTGCTATGGGGCCGGACTGCGCATCTCCGAGGCGGTGGCCTTGAAACCCTCCGATATCGATGGCAAACGCAAGCTGATCCGCGTGGAACACGGCAAAGGCGGCAAGGATCGCTACGCCATGCTCTCACCCTGTCTGCTCGAGGTGCTGCGCGCCTACTACCGCATCCTGCGGCCTGTCGGCGAGTGGCTGTTTCCCTCCTGGCGCCCGCTCCGCCATCTGACCGCCGGCGCTGTGCAAACCGCCTGCCGCGAAGCCTGGCAACACAGCGGCCTGGCCAAACGCGTCACGCCCCATATGCTGCGTCACTATGCCGCTTCCCGGACTATGCCGCGAGGATCAGAACGAAGTGCTCGAAGGCCCTCAGGGTACAGGGTTGCTTGCGCGCCAGCCGTTCAACATGCGGCATAGTCCAGAGGCTCGGAATCAGAGTTGTTTGAGGAAGGCCAGCAACTCGTCGTCCGGTTGGTAGCGTTTTGGAGCGCCTTTGACCGGATTGGTTTTGGCCAAGGCTTGTTCCTTCAACGCGAGGTCGGCATCGAGGTAGATCTGGGTGGTTTCGACGGACTCATGGCCGAGCCAAAGTGCAATCACGGCTCGATCCACGCCGGCCTGTAGTAATTCCATGGCGGCGGCGTGCCGCAACACGTGGGGTGAAACTCTTTTCTTGCGGAGCGAAGCGCAGTTCTTCCGCGCCTGCGCCACGTGGCGTGCCAGCAAGTGCTGCACACCATCGGCACTCAAAGGTCCGCCGCGGGTGCTGGGAAATAGCGTCTTGGAATCATTTCTGCCTTGCTCCCGAATCCAAGCTTTCAGGATTGCGGCTGTGGGTTTGGCCAAGGGAGTGCAGCGTTCCTTTCGACCTTTTCCCCGGCAACGCACATGTGCGCCGGCTCCGAGCGAGACATCCTCGTGCCGCAATCCGGTCATTTCCGACAATCGCAGGCCGGTCTGAACGGCTGTAATCAGAAAGGCGTGGTCGCGGCGTCCCAACCACTTGGTTCGATTCGGCGCCGCCGGCAGTGCATCGATCTCGGGTCGGGTCAGAAAGCCTACCAGGGCGCGCCGCTGTCGTTGGTTCGGAATCGCCAGCACGCGTTGGATGATTCCGCTGTGCGCCGGCGCTTCCAGCGAAGCGTAGCGAAAAAACGACCGGATGGCCGTCAAACGGAGGTTCCGGCTGCGGGCGCCATTGTGCCGGCGGTTTTCCAGATCTTCCAGGAACGCCCCGGCCAAAGCAGCATCCAGATCGTCCAGCCTCAACTGAGAGGGGATCTTATGTAGCCGTTTCTGGGCGAACTGCAAGAGCAAGCGGAACGTGTCGCGATAGGAGGCGATGGTCTGAGGGCTGACTTTGCGCTGCATCATCAAACGGGTAGTAAAGAACGACTGCAGCAACGCAGGAAGATTAGCGGGATCCCGCATGCAAGCCCTCCCATCGTTTCTCCAGCCGCTGGGCGGCTGCACCCAGAAGTTCGGGAGTGCCGGTCAGATACCAATAGGTATCGGTAACGTGGGCATGCCCGAGATACGTGGACAAGATTGGCAAGCGCCGTTTGGGATCCTCACCATTGCGATACCAGCGCAACAGCGTCTCGACCGCAAATCGGTGACGAAAATCGTGCAGGCGCGGGCCACGGCTGGCATCCACAGCACGCAATCCAATCTGTCGGGATAGAATGTAGAACGCCCGGTGGACCTGGCCTTTGTCCAGCCGGTTGCCGTTCAGGTTTACCAGGGAATATCCTTCGGCGCGCACGCCAAAGCGCTTGTTCCGGCGTTTCACATAATCGGCCAGGACCTTACAAGTCGAGGCATGCAGCGGCACCAGGCGGGACTTTCCGAACTTGGCCCCTCGAATCGTGAGAATGCCTTCGGACCAATCCATATCCCCCGTGCGGAGGTTCAGCGCCTCACCGAGCCGCAGGCCCGTGACCGCCAGCAACCCAAACAGGCAGTGGTATGTCCAGGGTCGCAGCGGGTCAATGGAAGGCCGGGATTTGGCAGCTTTCAGCAGTGTTTGAATTTCGTGATCGGAATAGAAGTATGGGTGAGCGCGCGGGGGGCGGTAGGGCAGCAGACCGAGTGGCGGAACTTCTGTCAAGGGATCCGTCGCGCTCCAGTGCCGCGCGAAGCCGCGCACGACGCTGAGCCGCGCCGCCCACTCGTAGGGTTTGTGATTGGCATCTTGCGTGGCCCACTCCAATGCCAAGTTCACGGTGATTCGTGCACTGCGTTTGCATGCCAGGAAGGACACGAACTCCCGCAGCCCGGCCTCATGCCGAACCATCTTGAAGCCCAGGCCGCGGCGCATCGTCAGGTAGTCTCGGACAGCCTTGCGGAGTCGCTTCATCGACCACCCCCTGGCCACGGTAACGCCAACGTGTGCAAGGCGGTGACATCTACCTTGGCGTAGATCGCCGTCGTGTTTGATCACACGTTGACGCCAGCCAGCACGCCGAATACCGTGACATCTACTTTGGCGTAGATCGCCGTCGTGTTTGGGCTTTGATGCCGCAGCAGTTCGCCGATTTCATCTAGCGAGCCTCCCTGCCGAAGCAGGCTCGTGGCTAGCGAGTGGCGAAGCACATGGGCGCCGGTGTGCGCCGACTCCACGCCGGCATGTTTCAGGGCGCGCCTGACCAGCGAGGAGATCGTCGATGAGTTCCCAAAGCCGACCACCGGAGCCCGATGGCGAAGGAACACACTGCGGGTGGCCGACCGTGGGCGGTCGTGACGCAAATAGGCGGCAAGGGCCGCACCCACGTCGGCGGCTAAAGGCAGTTGGGCCGATTTCCCGCCCTTTCCG
>CAWAUR010000005.1:0-109905 GCA_963785255.1 Bryobacterales bacterium | reverse complement strand
CATGGAAGCGCGCTCCCAACTGCGCCACAGGCCCGCTTCTCTCGAATATACCACGGCCCGCCCCATTTGACAGGCCGCGCGCGCGCTTGCCTACAATGGTATGATGCCTCGCAGGCGCGTGCACGCGCTCCTACTGCTGATCTGCCTGTCGGCGCTGGACTTTTCCGGCTGCTTCGTGCGCCGCCGCGTGATCACGCGCAAGGGTTCCAACCCGACGCCGATCCTGGCTACTGCCGATAAACAAACGCTCATTGATCGCTTGGCTGAGCAATACCAGGCCATCCAGAGCTTTAGCGCCACCGTGGACATGACGCCCGCGCTGGGCAGTTCCGAGAAAAGCAAGATCACCGAATATAAGGATGTGCGCGGCTACATCCTGTTTCGCAAGCCCGCCGACATTCGCATCATCGGGTTATATCCGGTGGTGCGCAACAAAGCGTTCGATATGGTCTCAAACGGCAAGGATTTTCGCCTGTATTTGCCCTCGCAGAACCGCTTCGTGGTGGGATCGAACAGCCTCGCCACGCACTCCAAGAATAAGATCGAAAATCTGCGTCCGCAGCATTTTCTCGAGGCGCTGCTGGTGTCGCCCATGCAGCCCGGCGAAAAAGCGGAATTGATCAACCTCACCGACGAAGATAACGCCGTCTACATCCTGCACTTCGTTCGCGTGCAGCCGAATGGAGATATTCTGCCCACGCGCAGCGTTTGGTTCAACCGCATCAACATGCACCTTGCACGCCAACTGGTCTACGATCCGGAAGGCAACATCCTCACCGATGCCCGCTACAGTGAGTGGCAGAAGTATGATAACGTCCCCTTTCCGAAGGTGATCGATATCGCCCGCCCACAGGACGATTATGCCGTGGTTCTCACCGTGGTGAAAATGGAAATTAACCGCGGCGTGCCGGACGACAAATTCGTTCTGGAGCAGCCCGAAGGAACGCAGCTTCAGGTCCTGGGCCAGCCGGCGCCTCCCGCGCCCTCCACCCCCCCCCCACCGCCGAAAGCCAAGAAGAAGAAAAAACAGTGACGGTCAGACTCGTTCTCGAGAACCTCAAGCACAAGCCCATGCGCAGCCTGCTGAGCATGTTTCTGATCGCCGTGCCGGTGACTCTGATCCTATGTCTGGTAGGCCTGAGTGAAGGCATGCTGGCCGATTCCGCCCGCCGCGCCCGCGGTATCGGGGCGGATATCGTGGTGCGTCCTCCCGGAACCTCCGTGCTGACTCTCAGCGGCGCTCCCATCCCCGAAAAGCTGGTGGATATCATCGCCCAGCAACCGCACGTGGCGCAGGCCATGGGCATGATCGTGCATCCGGTTTCGAGCGTCAGCTTCGTCAGCGGCATCGATATGGCCGCTTTCAACCGCATGAGCGGCGGCTTCAAGTATCTCGAAGGCGGACCGTTCCAGGGTCCCGACGATATCATCGTCGACGAATACTATGCGCAGCAGCATAAGCTGCATGCCGGCCAGAAGATTTACGATGTGCTCAACCACCCGTGGCGCATCTCGGGCGTGGCCGAAGGCGGCAAACTCTCGCGGTTGGCCGTGCCTATGCGGACTTTACAAGATCTCACGGGAAATACGAACAAGATCAGCCAGATTTTTGTCAAAGTGGACAAGCCCGCCAATATACCCGTGGTAATCGCGGAGTTGAAGGATAGATTGAAGGACTATAACATCTACTCGATGGAGGAGTTCACCTCGCTGCTGACCGTGCAGAACGTGCAGGGCGGCGCGCTGAGCACCTTCATCAACGTGATGGTCGGCATCGGCGTGGTGATCGGCTTTGCCGTGGTGCTGCTTTCGATGTACATGGCCGTGCTGCAACGCACGCGCGAAATCGGGATTCTGAAGGCGCTAGGCGCGTCGCGCTGGTTCATTCTGAAAATCATTCTGGCCGAAGCTTTGATCATGGGCATCGGCGGGACGGTGGTGGGAATCGGGCTGAGCTTCGTCGCGCGCGCCCTCATTCACCTCCTATACCCGGCCTCCTTGACGCAAGCCGTCACGCCGCTCTGGTGGCCCATCGTGGCCGCCATCAGCCTGGCGGGCGTGTTGCTGGGCGCGCTCTATCCCGGCCTAAGCGCGGCCGCGCAGGATCCCATCGAGGCGCTGGCTTATGAGTGAGCCGCTCATCGAAATCCGCGGCCTGCGCAAAGTCTACCGCGTGGGCAAGGTAGACGTGCAAGCCCTGCGCGGCGTCGACCTGGATGTGCCGCCAGGCGAATTTCTGGCCATTGTAGGCCCTTCCGGTTCGGGCAAATCGACCCTGTTCCATATCATCGGCGGTCTCGCGCCGGCTAGCGGCGGCAGTGTGCGCATCGGCGGTCAGGATATCTCTGCGCTTACCGACGCCGGCCGCACGGCGCTGCGAAAGAACAAAGTCGGATTCGTTTTTCAGAAATTTAACTTACTGCCTAACTTGACTGCCGGCGATAATATCGCCATCGCCCGCCACATCGCGGGCAACCATGGCGGCTCCACTCCCGAGTTCGATGAGGTGCTCGGGCTACTCGGCATCTCGCAAAGGCTGGACCACAAGCCCGCCGCGCTGTCCGGCGGCGAGCAGCAACGCGTGGCCATCGCGCGCGCGATCGTGAATCATCCGGCTATCTTGTTGGCCGACGAGCCTACCGGTAACCTGGATAGCGAGAACTCGGCCGCGGTGCTCGAGGTGATGCGCGATCTGAACCGGCGCTTGGGCCAGACCATCTTGATGATCACGCATAACCCGGAAGCGGCGGCCTTCGCGCATCGCACGGTGAGGATGCGGGACGGGCGGATAGTGGCCTAGCGGCACAACGCTGGTGGGCGGTGCGCGGTGGCTGGTGGCTAGTGGTTTTGTCCAACCGTATTATCCTGGGTCTTGATGCGCTGGCGAACACTCGCGCTTTCGGCGCCGCTGCTGGCCGCGGCTGCCGCTACGACCGGTCCCATCGCCTTCGAGGAGATTGCGGAGCGCGCGGGCATCCGGTTTGTGGCCGACAGTTGCCCCACACCCAACAAGAACCTGCCGGAGACCATGCTGGCCGGCGTGGCGCTGTTCGATTACGACAACGACGGCTATCTGGACGTTTACCTGGTGAACGGCGCGGCCATCCCGTCGCTCGAGAAGGATTCGCCGAAATATTGGAATCGCCTGTTCCACAATAACCACGATGGCACCTTCACCGACGTCACCGAGAAAGCCGGCGTGAAGGGCGAGGGCTATGGTATGGGCGTGGCCATCGGGGACTACGATAACGACGGCTGGCCGGACATCTTTCTCGCCAATGTAACCAGGAACCAGCTTTTTCATAACAACCACGACGGCACCTTCACGGACGTCACGGACAAGGCGCACGTGGGTGGCGCCGTTCTGGACGGCCACAAGATGTGGGCCGTGGCGGCCGGTTGGTTCGATTACGATAACGACGGACGGCTGGACCTGTTTGTCTCGAATTACTGTAAGTGGGAAGTGAACAAAGACCCGTTCTGCGGGCCGAATCCAAACCTGCGGGCTTATTGCCATCCCAAGAACTATGCGCCGCTGCCGAACACGCTGTATCACAACAATGGCGACGGTACGTTTACGGATGTGTCGGCGGCCACCGGTGTGGGCGCGATCCGGGGGAAGGGTATGGGAGTGGCGTTCGCCGACTACGATCATGATGGGTTCATGGATGTGTTCGTAGCCAACGATAACGCGCCGAATATGCTGTTTCACAATCTGGGCGGGAAAAAATTCGAAGAGGTGGCCCTGCAGGCGGGCGTGGCGTATCCGGAATCCGGCTCTTATATGTCCGGCATGGGCGCGGACTTCCGGGACGTGGATAACGACGGTTGGGACGACATCTGGGCGACCGGCTTCGAGGCCGATACGTTTCCGTTGTTCCGGAACCGGGGCAAGGCGGGAGACTTTGCGGATATCACGGGGATTTCGGGGCTGGCGGCCATTACGCGGCCAATGTCGGGCTGGTCGAACGGGATTTACGACTTCGACAACGACGGTTGGAAGGACCTGTTGGCGGTGCGCGGGCACGCGCTGGATAATATCGCGCAGATGTCCCTGCGCCAATCGGAGGAGCCCAACACAGTATTGCGCAATTTGGGAAACGGGAAATTTCAGGACGTGAGCGCGGGGGCGGGCGCGGCGTTCCTGTGCGCGGCGGCGCATCGCGGCGTGGCCTTCGGGGATCTGGATAACGATGGGCGGATCGACGCGGTGGCTACGGTGCTCAACGGGAAGGCGCAATACTTCCACAACATTTCGCCGGGCGGCAATCATTGGATCCTGCTGAAGCTGGTGGGGGTAAAAAGCAATCGCATGGGACTGGGGGCGCAAGTGCGCATCACCACCGCGGCCGGCGTGCAGTACAATCACGCCACCACCAGCACGGGCTATGCATGTTCCAGCGATCCGCGGGTGCATTTCGGATTGGGGCGGGAGAAGCTGGTGAAGGAGATTGAGATCGTGTGGCCCAGCCGCATCCGGCAGACGCTGCGCGATGTGGCGGCGGACCGGATACTGACGGTCACGGAGAAAGGCAATTAGTTTCTTTATTGCACGAAATCATGCAACTTTTATATAATTGCATGAATGCGAGCAACCCAGCGGATGTACGCCGTGATCACCGCGGATGTGGTGCATTCGCGCCAGTGGAACCAGTTCCCGGCCCTTCGCAATCGCAGGCTCAAGAAGGCCTCGGCGGCGCATCGAGCCGCTGGATGGGTTCTCGACCGTTATACCGTGACTACCTGGGATGAGTTTCAGAACGTCGCGGCGGAAGTCCGCTATGTGCCGCGCCTGATCTTCGATTTGCAGCGGCTGTTCTATCCGCTGCGGCTACGGATTGGGGTGGGGATCGGCAAGCTGGACCGTCCTCTGCGGGGCCCGCTCAACCTGGCCGGCGGCGAGGCGTTTGTGCTGGCGCGGGAGGCCGTCGAGCAGTTAGAGAGCGGCAAGGGCGGGAAATTCGAGCGCACCACGTACGTGCGATGCGGGTTGGCCCTGCTGCAGGATCTGGCCAATCTCTTCTTCGGCCTCGAGGACAGCCTCGTCGGGAGCATCTCGGAGAAACAATGGGCCACCATCAACGCGCAGATCGCTTCGCCAAATCAGGATGTCGCCGCGCGCAAGCTGCACATCGCCAGCTCGACGGTCTCCCGCAATCTGCGGCGCGCGCACTACTGGCAAATCCAAAACTCCATTCAGACCATGGAAGGAGTGCTGGGCACTCTGTTGCACGAAAACGTGCAATTTGGTAGAAAGTGAACGGAAACATGCAACCAATGGCAGCCGTCTTCTGGAGTCTTTTACTGGCCCACTTTGTGAGATTTCCCGCTGCAGACCGCCTCCATGGTGGAACTGAAGCGGAACCTGCTATGGCGCGGTTTTCTGCGGCACGGGTTGGTGCTGCTCTTGGCGGCCTGGATGGCGCTGGCCATTTTCTCGCCTGTTCCCATGCGCTCCGCCCGCGCTTCCGCGATCGTAGTGGCCCTAACCGGCGTGCACCTGATGGCCGACTGGGGGAAGAATGTGTGGGGCCGGCGGAGCGGGACGGCGGAACCAAAGGCGTTTCTGGCCGATCAACTTTGCCACCTCCTGGCGATCGCCGTGGCCGCGCCGATCCTGGCCGGTTCCAGTTGGGATACAGTGGCCACAGCCCTCTCCCCGCACGCTCTTTCTCCAAAAACCGCGCCGGTGCTGGCCATCTATGTGGGCGTCATTTTTGGCGGAGGACCCTTGGTCCGGAATCTGACGAAGCCATTGCTCGACGAGCTAACTGAGTTCGACAGGGAGCGCACCGAGTCGGTGCGGCGGCTGAGAAATGCGGGGCTATATATCGGTTGGTTGGAGAGATTCCTGGTGCTGTCTGCGTTGGTCCTGCAATCGCCCGCGACTGTGGGGCTGATTTTAACGGCCAAGTCGATCATCCGCTTTCCCGAATTGAAAGATCTCCGGTTCGCCGAGTATTTCCTGATCGGAACCCTGCTAAGCGTTTCCATTGCGCTGGCGGGCGGCATGGGCCTGGCCGCCATCCTGTATGGCACTCTGTCTCTAAAATAGGAGTTCGCACGCCACGGTGCTAATTCGCCTCCGCCCGGCCGCGCCGTTTGCGCAACTCGTCCACCGTCACCGCTAGAATAATCACCGCGCCGATAATGGCCTGCTGCAGATAAGGCGAAATTCCAAAAGATCGCTGCCATTCGAAAGCAGCCCCATAATCAGCGCTCCGATCAGCGTTCCAATCACGCGGCCCTCGCCGCCATGCAGGCTGCCGCCGCCGATCGCTCGTGCGGCGATGGCCTGCAATTCATAGCCGTTTCCCGCGGACGGTTGCCCGGTCATCAGCCGTGATGCTTCGATCATGCCTGCCAATCCGGTAAGCAGGCCGGATGGGTTTTAGTCCCCATGCCGGCGAGAAGAGCCAAGGGAGGCTAGAGATCGGGAATTGCTTTTCCCGGTCCGCTCGTACAAGGGTAGGGGCTGAAATTTCATACGCTAACTTTGGACCGTGCGCCTCAATTCGGGGGTAAACTTGAATCATGGACAGTGCGTCTGACGACGGGTTTGAGGACTTCCAGCTCGACCGCGCGCAGTTTTCAGTCGTCCGTCTGACGGACCCCGACGATGCGGTTGAGTACTGGTTATCCCGCCCGGTCGAAGAGCGGCTGCGGGCGCTCGAACTCCTGCGAAGGGCCTTCTATGGCTATACCAGCGCTGGCGAGGGACTTCAAAGAGTTCTTGAAGTCGCTCAACTTGAACCGCGTTGAATATCTGTTGATTGGCGGGTACGCGGTCGGCATCCACGGCTATATCAGGGCCACGAACGACCTCGATGTGTGGGTCAACATTAGTCCCGAAAACGCCGTCAAAATCGACCGTGCCCTGCGCGAATTCGGTTTCGCCGCGGCAGGCCTGACCTCCAGCCTATTTCTTGAGCGGAATAACGTGGTTCGCATGGGCGTGCCCCCGATTCGGATTGAGATCCTTACTTCCATCTCTGGAGTCGAGTTCGAACCGTGTTACGCCGAAAGGGAAACGATCCGGATTGAGGAAATGGTGGTCCCCGTAATCAGTCTGGCTCGTCTACGGCAAAACAAGGCCGCCAGTGGACGGGCAAAGGACCTGGCGGATTTGGAGGGCCTGCCTGAGTAGACACGCGACCGGCTCAACACTGGGCGGCGAATCTACCGCCGAGGCGTGGCAAGCTCCTCATACTCGGGTATTCGGTTAGCATCGTACGGATTACGAAACCGCAACCGTTTGCCAAGAAACGCTCGCCGCCACTTCTTTTGCACAACGATCACCCAGGGCCGCGAACCGCAAGTGTCCTTCCAGCATCGAGAGTAGTCATGTGGTCGATACTCGCGGGTCGTTGAGGCAATCGATCAATAACGGAAAGCTCTTCTCTCGGAGCCGCACCAACGCAATCAGGATCGCGTGGCCTAGTAGTGAATGCCGAAATCGGCCGCTGCCACGAGGGGGTCAATGTATTTGTGGTGACCGGCGGGGCTACTGAGCCGGCCCAATGGCTCCGTGGCCCACAGCATGCCTAGCGCCAACCAGTAGGCGAAGCCTATAAGCCGGATCATCCATCTGCTCACTGGAGTACATCGTAGCTCTCGGCGCCACGATTCACGCCTCCGCCCGGCCGCGCCGTTTGCGCAACTCGTCCACCGTCACCGCCAGAATAATCACGGCACCGATAATGGCCTGCTGCAGGTACGGCGATATTCCCAGCAGATCGCTGCCATTTGAAAGTAGCCCCATAATCAGCGCTCCGATCAGCGTTCCAATCACGCTGCCCTCGCCGCCATGCAGGCTGCCGCCGCCGATCACCACCGCCGCGATGGCCTGCAGTTCATAGCCGTTGCCCGCGGACGGTTGCCCGGTCATCAGCCGGGATGCTTCAATCATGCCGGCCAATCCGGTAAGCAGCCCGCCCAGCGCGTAAATCGCGGTGGTGTCGAAGGCCACCGGCACGCCCGCGTACACCGCCGCATCCGGATTGCTGCCGATGGCGAAAGCATATCGCCCCAGGCGCGTATGCTCCAGCAGTGCGTGCGTCGCCAGCGCGCAAACCACCACCACCCACAGCACGAAAGGCACTCCCAGCAGATTGCCTTCGCCCAGGAATGCAAAGCTGTGCGGCATCTGCGTCACCGGCAACCCGTTGGTGATAATCAGGGTCAGCCCGCGGATAATGCCCAGCGTGCCCAGAGTCACGATAAAGGGCGCGATGCGCAGCCGCGTAGTGAGGAAGCCATTTGCCGATCCCCAAAAAAATCCGGTCCCAAGGCCCACCAGAATGCCCACCGCCACCGGCATGCCATGCGCCATCGCCATGGTGCCCAACACGCCCGCCATCGCCAGCATGGCGCCTACCGAAAGATCGATGCCCCCCGCGATGATGATCAGCGTCATGCCCAGCGACATAATGTTGATCACCGCCGTCTGCCGCACCACGCTCGATAGATTCGTCTCGGTGAGGAAATGCGGCGAAGCAATCGCCAGCGCCACGAACAAAACCACCAGGCTCAAAAACGGCAGCAGCCGCTGCATCATGAAACACTCTCCCGATCGAGCGCGGCCAGCCGCATGATCTCCTCCTGCGTGGCGCCGCCCGGCAATTCTCCGCTGATGCGTCCCTGCCGCATCACCAGAATGCGATCGGCCACCTGGATCAGCTCCTGCATCTCGGAGCTGACCATCAGCACGGCCGCGCCCGCGCGCGCCAGTTCGTCCATCAGCTCGAAGACTTCCACTTTCGCGCCCACATCGATGCCGCGGGTCGGCTCATCGAACAGAAACACGCGCGCGCGGCGGAACAGCCACTTGGCGATGGCCACCTTCTGTTGATTGCCGCCGCTCAGACGCCCGGCCGCCTGGCGTCCCGACGAAGCCCGTATACGTAGCCGCGCGATATACTCGCCTGTGACGCGGTTCTGAGCGCGCCGGTCCACGATGCCGAAGCGGCTGATGGCCCGCAGATTCGCCATGGTGATGTTGTGGGCGATGGGCAGCCGCAGCGCCAGGCCCGTCTTCTGCCGGTCCTCGGTGACTAGCGCAATCCCCGCAGCCACCGCTTCGCGCGGCGACCCGATCCGCACGGCGCGGCTCGCAACGAAGATCTGGCCTGCGTCCAATGGGTCCACGCCGAAGATGGCGCGGCAGGTTTCGGTGCGGCCCGCGCCGATCAGCCCCGCGAGGCCCACGATCTCGCCAGCGCGCAGCGCGAACGATACATCGTGCAGCGCGCCGCCGCGCGTCAATCCTTCGACGCGCAACAACTCCGCGCCCGGCGCGACGGGATCCCGCCGGTAAATCGACACCAGCTCGCGCCCCACCATGTGCTGGATAATGCGATCGGTCGAAACATCCGCCAGCGGCCCTGAGTGCACGGTGGCGCCGTCGCGCAGGATGGTGACGCGATCGCCGATGGCGCGCAGTTCCTCCAGCCGGTGCGTGATGTAGATGACGCCCATGCCCCGCGCGCGCAGGGTGCGTACAATGCGGAAGACTTCTTCGGTCTCGTCGCGCGAGAGCGACGAGGTGGGCTCATCGAAAATCAGCAGGCTGGAACCGTGCTGGATGGCGCGGCAGATGCCCACGAGTTGCTTGCCCGCCGGGCTGAGCCGCTCCACGCGCCAATCCGCTTGCAGCGGAAAATGATGCTCCGCCACGAGGCGCGCGGCCTGCTCGGCCATGCGCCGCCGGTTCACCCAGCCGAGCGGCAGCTTCGGCTCGCGCCCCAGGAAGATATTCTCCGCGACCGTGAGGTGCGGCGCCAGCAGCGACTCCTGATGCACCATGGCGATACCGGCCGCGGCCGCTTCCGCCGGTGTGCGAAACGCGGCATCGCGACCCTGCCACAGCATGCGCCCCGCGTCGCGCCGCTCCATGCCCGCGATGATCTTCATCAGCGTGGATTTGCCCGCGCCGTTTTCGCCCAGCAGCAGGTGCACCTCGCCGGGCGCCACGGAGAGATTGCCGTTACGCAGGGCGGTGACGCCGCCAAACTGTTTTTGGATGCCGTTCAGATCGAGGAGCATCGCAAGGCACAGTGTAACGTATGCCTGTCAGCGGGGCGGGATGGCGGCGAGATCGCGAGCCAGCTCTGCGTATTCCGGCCGCGACCCGGTCGATTGAATCGCCTGCTGCAAAGCATTGGCCGCATCGTTGCGGCGGCCCTCATCCGCAAGAATTAGCACCAGGTTTCGCCGGGCCTGTGCGAGCAATGGATCGAGATCGATGGCCCTCCGGATGAGTGGTTCGGCTTCGCGCGGCTTCCCTCGGGAAGCGACGGACGCGCCCATGTCGTCGATCGCCGCCGCCACGGCGGACCTGTCCGCGCCCAACTCCACGGCGTGGCCAAACTGTTGGAGCGCGCCCGCATAGTTCGCCTGCCGGAAGAGAATCTGGCCCATACTCTCCCGCACAGGCCCAGCGCGGATGCGACCACCCACGCTGCGGCGGGATGGCGATTGTAGACATAGAAGCAGGAGAGATTCGCCGGCCAGAGGATCTTGCCGAGGTAGCGCATGTAGGCAATGGGCACGTTCTCGATGCGAATGCCGAGCGGCACGTCCGCCAGGTGCCGCATGGAGCCGGAGACCTTCTGGCCGTATACAGTGAGCGCCATCACCGCTGCCGTCATACCGAACAGCGGCAGCTTTTCCGTAAGCAGCCGCACGAAGCTGCAGTTCCGGCGAAGGGGCCAGTAATCGAGCAGCAAAAGGGTAAGCGCGAGGCACACGGCAGTCGGTTTCGACATGAGCGCCAAGGCCGCGAGGAGGTTCCAGGCCGCGTAGCGCCAGCGCGACGGGCCCTCGGCATGGCGCAGATAGGCGAGAAGCGTAGCGATGAAGAAGAACGCGCAGAGAACGTCCTTGCGTTCCGCGATCCAGGCGAAAGATTCCACGCGCAGCGGGTGAAGAGCCCAGAGAAGCGAGCCGACAGCGGCGAGCCACGAGCGCGCGCCGAGGTTCTTGAGGACCAGGAACAGCAGGCCCGTCGCGAGCGCTTGTAGAAGCACGCTGGTGAAATGATGTCCCGCCGGGTTCTGGCCAAACATGGCAATGTCCAATTCGTGACTGAGCCACGCAAGCGGCTGCCAGTATAGAGCGGAGACCGAGGTGAATGCGAACGCCACGCCGCGCAGGGTTAGTCCGCCGAGGGCCGAAACATTGCTGAGGTAGAGGCCGTCGTCCAGGGTGACGAACGCATTCCTGGTGCAAGAGAGTGCTATGAGGATGACCACCGCAGCGACGAGCGCCGCCTGCGCGGGTGCAGGGAGGATGAGATGGCGCTGCGGAGCTACCCGCCGCCGCGCGTGGTGCGGCTTTGCCATAGGCGGTCACTTCTTGTGAAGGTCAATGGTGGCCTGAAGGCCTTTTCCGCGCTCGTAGAGTCCGACGACGCCAGGGGAGGACTCGGCCAGGTAGCTGCGGCCATACACGTCTAGCGCGGGAGTCTCGCTAATAATCACTTGCCCCGTGGCGATTTCCACGGCGGCGGCTCGGTGATTGATCGGCGCAACATTAGGCCCGGGAGGACGGTATACCATGTGTCCGTATTCACGCTTGCCCGCCGACTCTGGCGGCGATCCGAAAGGACGGACAATGATGTACGCCGGGTCTGCCGCCCGGAAGAGGGGGCCGGCAGGTAGCTTGGGCTTTCCGACCTCCTTGCCCGAGGGAAACGCAACAGATCGCGCGGTCACGACGCCATCCTTGGCCCAAAACATATCCGAGATAATGAGCCTATCCGGGGTAACGAAGGCGAAGTATTGCGGTGGCAAAAAATAGTCCACATCCGAACCGGTTCGCAGAAGCATCAAGTCCCGTCGGCGGCGCACGGGTTGGCCCGTCAGCAGATCCAGAGTAGTGACGAGATCCTCGCCACCGTATATAGCTCCTAAAAGTCCGAACGGAAGAACTGGCGCCGCCACAAAAAATTGGCCGTCGGGCGAAAAATCCACTCTGGCGCGGGAGGGGTCCATTACCACGACCTCCCGACCGCTCCCGCCGGTGTCGTCCACCGTTGTGCGGTCGAGCAACGCCCTGCCGTATCTCTTGCGCTCAAGTACGGTTGCCCGGGTGCCGACATCTAACAACCGGAGGGTCCCCTCCGTGTCAACACACACTAGGTACCGGGCGTCCGGGGACAGCCGCTCCGTCCCGCAGGCCGTCACGGGAACATCGTGCAGGGCCACGCGGGCGTGCCCGGTCACGCTCCACTGTTCCACGTGCGAGACGGCACTGACAAAGACGATCTGCCGGGAGTCTGGCGTGAACTAGGTGTCCCTTGCGTCTTGGGCGGGAATACGAAACGAGATGGCGAGGGGATGCGCGATGAGTACCGTGATCCTCGCATCCTCTTGCGCGAGCACGTACTGGCCGTCAGGGCTAAAGTGGACCTCGCGTAGGGGCGCCGGCGCGGACGGATTCTCGGCGTAGCTTGGCGCTGGTGAGAGGGCGAATGTGCTGAGCACAGCCCACAGCACCGGGAGCCACCGCCGGCTCCAACCCGACCTTGCAGGCTGGACCGCATAGGAAAGCGTACCCGGGCGTGGCGCGGCACCCCTGCGGTCTACCGCCGGCAGCTTGGGCGACTTGGTGAGGTGTCCCATGGGTTAAAAGTGGTAGTTGGGCATGTGAACCGGCGCCGGCGCGGCCGCCGGCGTGTGGATCGGCGCCAGAATGGCCACAGGGTCTGTGGCACCCCCCGAGGGCGCGTTCGGTACGCACATGTAAGGTCCGAAGGCGCCGCCCTCAAGGACTTCATGATACCCCGTCGAGCATTTGATGCTTTGCGGCTGGGTGGGGTTCGGGGAAAGACCCCCGAGGGGGTTGAGCAGCGACAACATTGTAGGCGTGGGTCCCAATCCGGCGTCGGGGATGGAAAAGTGCAGGCCGTAGCTTTCGATCACGATAACACCGGAGTCGTCTACTGTGGCGTAGGTGTACTCGGGCGGGTTGCCGTAAGCGTCTAGCCAATCCTGTTGTACGGGATTGGTAATCCATCCGTTCTTGTAGTTCGAGTACTGGTCCTGATCGAAGGCGGCCTGATCGAAGGTGGTTATAGTGCCAGCCTGCGAGAGGCCGCTAGTAGGTGGGCTGGTGTAATCGTCGAACGGCTCGTCGGCCGCGCTGGTGTTGCCCTCCGAGGGCGTGTTGCTCGCGCCGTCGGTCGCGGCGTAGCTGTTCATATTGCTGGCGACCCACTGTACTGCGTTGCAGTTCTGCGTTGCCGCCGGCCCCGTTAGGAAGGAAGCATATCCGGCAAAGAACCCCACGGCGCACAGCCCCGTCGGGTCGTTGCCATTTATCGGATCGCCGTTCACATACCCGTATCGGTTCCAACTCTGCGGGTTACCGGGCTTCGCGCTGCCCGGATAGGTGAACCACGCGCCGAAGGCGGCGTCCCACTCATACGGACCCGAGTAGGTGGGGCTCAGCGTGCCTCCGTCGTAGGTATTCGAAACCAGCGTCACGTTGGGGGTTACGCTGGTCAACTTACTGGTAAGCAGCCGGTTGTAAATGTACCGGGAGCTGTAATTTGAGTTAAACGTCGTCCAGCGCCACGCCGGTGTGCCGCGAAACCGAATTGTTGGCGTCGGGCCAGGTCAGTGTGTAGCTGTAAGCCGACTGTTGCTGTGTGCTGCTGCGTAGCAGGCGGCTGGCCACCTGCCGGAGCGTCTGCCCACCCAAATAGGTGAAGTTGCCGTAGGCCCAACTCAGATACCCTCCCTGAGGGAATGCAACCTCGGTCAGGTCGCCGTCGTTGAGCGTGTTGTCATACCAAAGGGTCCAGGAGTAGCCCAAATTGGTCGACTCGACGCTCTTCAGCTTTCCCCAGGTGCCGAAGCTGGCGCCGCTCGGCGAATACAAGGGCTGGCCAGTGTAAACCGTGATCGTATAGTTCTCCGCCGTGCCCACGTAATTCGCGATCGTGGAGAGGTAGGGCGGGGAGGTCGAAGTTCCCGGGCTGTAGGAAAGAGAGTAGGAGCATAGGGTTTGTCCCGCGCAGTTCGCACCCGCGCGGGCGTCTTCGATCATGGCGATGCGGGCGCTGGAATTGACCCAACTGGCCGCTGCGCCCACGCCGTAGGTAATAATGATCTGATTGCCGTTGGTGTCCTCCACCACGGTCGGATAAAGCGTTCCTGTATCCGGCTACCCGGCGGCCGAAGCACAGCCCATCACCCAATAGGTTCCGTTCCGGAAGTTCAGGATGTTGGCGCTCGCGTCGTACCAGACGTAGATGCTGCCTGTGGAACTCCATATCGACCCGCTGTTCTGGTTCAGGCGGTATTGCGCGCCGGTGCTGTCCGTGAACATCCGGATTCGACGCAATGGTCGCAATCGAGTTGAAGTTCTGCTCCCGCCCCTAAAAGGCGGCGGGGGCGCAAGGGTGAGAAACGGGCCTTAATATCCGTAATAGGTCCGTTGCTCTGCGCTTGAGTCCAAAGCAGGATTATATAGCCAAATCGGAAACCCGTTTGCCGTGATTGCCGTTATTTGTCCTAACCGCCTGGTTTCCGACGAAATATATTTTCCGGCTGGGCTCGCGTTCCGCCAGCCACTTATGGACGGCTTCGTAACGGAAGCGCCACTGGCGGCCCATTTTTATGCCCCGCAACTCGCCACTTTCCGCCCACAAGCGGACGCATCTGCGGGACACGGCCAAAATCCTGGCGACTTCAGCGGTCGCCAGCAGGGGTGCCATGTTAAGACTTGCGCCTCCATAATGGTAGTGAAAGATATCCGCTAAACGTTTCATGGGCGCGCCGGCCTGGCGGGACCCCAAGCCGAACGCTATGATGTGGCATCGAGCCACCCTCATGATATCCGCCAAAACCATCCTCGCGCCCGCCCTGCTACTGGCGTCCGCCGCGATTGCCGCAGGCACCGCGCCCGGCCAAGTCCCCATGCCGTGCATCGTGCAAAAGGACGGCCGCTATGCCCTCTTCGTCGACGGCGCGCCTTACTTAATCCTGGGCGCGCAGGTGAATAACTCCAGTGCGTGGCCGGGCATGCTGCCGAAGGTCTGGCCGGCCATCGAGTATCTCGCAGCCAACACGGTCGAGATGCCGGTCTATTGGGAACAGTTCGAGCCTGCACCGGGCCGCTTCGACACTTCCATCGTGGATACGCTGCTGGCGCAGGCGCGCGCGCATCATGTGCGGCTCGTCTTACTTTGGTTCGGCACCTGGAAGAATGGCAGCTCGCATTACACGCCGCTGTGGATGAAACGCGACCCGGAGCGTTACCCGCGTCTGGTAGGCGCGAACGGCCAGCCCGTGGATTCGCCGTCGCCTTATGCCGCGGCAACGCTTGAGGCAGATAAGCGCGCGTTCGCCGCGCTCATGCGGCATTTGAAAGCCGCCGATGCGGCGCGCACCGTCATCATGGTGCAGGTGGAAAATGAGGCGGGCACTTATGGCAGCGTGCGCGATCATTCGCCCGCCGCGCAGAAAGCCTTCGAGGGTCCCGTGCCCGGCGACTTACTAAGTGCGTTGCATAAGCCAGGGCCCGACGCGAACTGGTCCGAGGTATTCGGCGCGGATGCCGATGAGTTCTTTCACGCGTGGTCGGTGGCGCACTATGTCGGCCAAGTGGCCGCCGCGGGGAAAGCCGAGTATCCACTGCCGCTCTATGCCAATGCCGCGCTGCGCGATCCGTTGAAGCCTGGTCCGCCCACGACTTATGAAAGCGGTGGCCCTACCGACAATGTGATTCCCATCTGGAAGGCCGCCGCACCCGCGCTCGATCTCCTGGCGCCGGATATTTATCAGTCCGATCCGGCGCGCTATCTGAAAGTGCTCGAACTTTACAGCCGGCCGGATAATCCATTATTTGTGCCGGAGACCGGCAACCTGGCGGCATCGGCGCGGTTTTTCTTCGCCGCGCTGGGGCATGGCGCCATCGGCTTCTCGCCGTTCGGCATGGATTACACGGGCTATTCGAATGCGCCTCTCGGTGCGCCGCGATTGAATGAAGAATCGCTGGCGCCGTTTGCGCTGAATTACAAGCTGATCGGGCCTATGATGCGCGAGATCGCGCGGCTCAATTTCGAGGGCAAGCTGCAGACGGCCGTCGAAGAGCCGGAGGAACACTCTCAGACGCTCGCATTTTCGCCGTGGCAAGCGGTGGTTTCCTATGGCGTGCCGGCGTTCGGATTCGGAAACCATCCGAAAGGGAATGCGGAACCTGTTGGCCGCGCATTGGTCGCGCAATTGGCGGAGAACGAATTCCTGGTTGCCGGATTCTTTTGCCGCGTCGATTTCCATCTGGCGGACCGCGCGCCGGGCAAGCAGCGCGAGTATTTGAGAGTGGAGGAAGGCACATATCAGGGCGGCGTGTTCAAGCCGGTCCGTTACTGGAATGGCGATCAGACGGATTGGGGACTGAACTTCAGCTCCGCGCCGCAAGTGTTGCGGGTCACGTTGGGCACTTACTAGCTTCCGTCGCGGACAGGCCGGGAGGCCTGTCCTACCGGCTGCTATGATGAACGAACGTGGAACGGGACCAGATCCTCACTAAGTTGCGTGAAAGGATCGTGGCCTTCGCGGCATCTCATACAAGTGGGGATATCGCGGAAGACCTGGCGCAAGAGGTGTTGATCCTCCTGCACGAGAAATACCCGCACGTGGACCGCCTGGTGGAACTCGTGCCGCTGGGTATTCAGATTGCTAGGTTTAAGATCATGAGCCAGCGCCGCAAATCGCAACGCCGCGGCGAATATACGCCTGTCTCGGTCACCGACATCCAGTTGCCCGATCCGGGCGCCGATCCGGCCACGCTGGTGGAGCGCAAGTTGATGTTGGAACGCTTGACGCAGGCCGTGGCGCAGTTGGGCGGACGCTGCCGGGAACTGCTGCGTCTGAAACTGGAGGGCAAAAACTACGCGGAAATTTTGAAACGCATGGGCGCCCGGTCCATCAACACGGTCTATACGTGGGATTCGCGCTGCCGCCAACAGTTGCTCGATCTCATGGACGGGCACTGGGAGGCCGACAAATGAGCCGCGAGGAGGTCCAAAATCTGCTCGCCGGTTATGCCACCGGCACTCTCAGCGAGTCCGAGCGGCGTGCGTTATTCGAAGCGGCGCTGGACGATCAGGAATTGTTCGATCGGCTGGCGAAAGAGGAGGCGCTGCGTGAAGTGCTGGACGATCCGGCCGCGCGGCAACAACTGATCGCGGCGCTGGGTCCCGCGCGCCAGACCTTCGGAGATCGCGTCTGGGGCTGGTTGCGTCAACCGGCGGTGCTGGCGGCGGCGGGCGCAGTAGCAGTGTTGCTTATCGGGGCGGGAATCATGCTGCGCCAGTCGATGAATCCAAAGCGCGAGGCGATCGTGGCGCAGGTGCTGCCGCCCAGTGCACCCGCGGGGGCCCCGCTGGCTGCCCCTCCGATGGAAGCCAAGAAAGCTGCGCCTGTGGAACGCAAGTCGAAACGTCTCACTGGCGGCGGAGCGGGTGGGAACGCGCGGCCGTCCCCTCCCGCACCGCAAACGCCTCCCCCCGCGGCGCTGCCGGCTACCCGCGGACTGGATTTCGCGAACGGCGCACCTCAAGGTTCGGCGGCCGCCCCGCAGCCAAGCCCCCCCCCACCGCCGGAGCAAGTCACGGTGGCGGCAGCCCAGCAGCCCATCCGTGAAGCGAAAGCGCTGAAGCGGGCAGCAGCCAGCCCGGATCTCCCATACGTTTTGCTGCTCAAGAAACCCGGCGGCGTGTACGCGCCCGCGCACACCGGCGCCACGCTGCACACCGGAGATGCGGTCCGCGTGCGGGTGACGCCCGATCAAGACGGATATCTCTACCTGTTCCGGCGTACCGGACCTTCCGCTTCAGGCAAGGTCTTGGCGGCCAGCCAGCGTGTGGAAAAAGGGCAATCGTACGAACTACCGTCAGAGGGTGGGCTGCAGGCGCAAGGAACGGCGCAACTGCAACTCATGCTCGTGCTGACGCCTGACGAGCAGACTGCGCTCGCCGCAAACTCGGATGCCAGCCTCGATTCGCTGGCATCCATTCCGGGCGCGCATGCGGTTTCGATTGAAGTGCCGTCACTTCCGGGATGCGAAGGATGTTTGTCGCGCCCATCTGCCCTTGGAAGCAGCCTCCACGCAACGCCCGCGAAACCGCCGGCAACCGCTGCGCCTCCTAAACAGCCGTGATGTGTTGAGAGGCCGCTTTTTGGACAGGCCGGGAGCCCTGGCCCCTCGACTTTCTACATCTTTGGCGCCGTTGTGGGGCAGGCTCTCAGCCCGGCTCTCAGCCTGCGCGGGCCTCGTAGGCCCGCTCTTCGACGAGCGCAGGTCGCGCATCGGCGAGCGCAGCTCGCCCTAGACAGGCTGGGAGGCCTGTCCTACTGCACTTGAAACTCGATGGCCGCGTAGCGCATCACGTCGTTCGGTTTATCCGGCAGCAGCACCCGCGCCAAGGCATGCACCACATGTCCGTTCGGACAATCCGGCTTGATCAGCGGCAGCGAATACTTGGCCGATGCGCCTACATGATCGTAATCGCTCCAATCGTCGAACGCCCGCAGCGTGTTATCCACGCAAGCATCGTTGGTGAATAACTCGGCCGCGCGATACACGTCGTCTTCCGGCAACAGAATCGCGATGCGCTCTCCCGGATTGACTTTGCCATCGCTATTACCGTCGCCCAGCGTCACTTGGACTTTCTCTTTGGCGTGTTGATAGATCCGCACCGATTGGCCGTCCGCGATATGGTAATCCGTGAAGGGCCGGGCGGGCGGAAACAACGGAATCTCGACCGGCATATGCGTGTCACCCTGCACGGCCACCAGTTTTACGATGGCCCGCTTGGTGTCGATCACGGTAACCGTCAGGGGCGCCTCCGCCGACTGGCCTGCCGCGATAGCCGCCAGATCCGACGTCACCGGCGCGATGGCCACGCCCGGATTCGGGCTGAGCCAATGCAGCGTCACCGCTTTGGAAGGCGCCGCGCCTTTGTTCCAGATGCGCATACGCACATGCAGCGGCACGCCCGCCGTGGCCCAGGCGGCCTCATCCAACTGATATCCGGTCAGCGCCAGCAGCGGACCCGCGCCGATGCCTACCTCGTAATCTTCGCCATCTAATTCCAGATTGAGCCGTCCGTCGGCGCTCGCGGTAACGGTACGCCGCTGCACATTGCCGTCACGCATGCGGATGATGGTCACCGTCTGCGGCTTGCGCGGCGGATAGAGCTTATCGGTTTCTATCGACAGCTTCACGCCGGGAATGGTTGCCCCGCCCGGCAGCCACTCGCGCACCACCGAGCGAAAACCCGCCGCCGAGACGTTCGTCAGTTGCGTGAAGCCGGGCTGCTTGCGGTCGGACGCCACTTCCCAACCCCACACCGTGAAGTTCGGATACACATCGGCGTGGTTCCAAACGGCGGGCCGCGGCAGCGGGTGCGCAAACGCGTTCATGTGAAAATCGAGAGTCTTGGCGATGCCCGGCGTGCCGTGATCGAAATCGAAGTTCTCGGTCTCGTGCCAGTCGCGCGCGTATTTCCAAATGCCGTTCAATTCGCGATGATAGAACTGGATGAAATCGCGCGAGCCGGTGACCAGCCGTGTGCGCACGCCGTCGTAGTTCCCGTACATCTCTTCGTGACGGTACTCCACCGGAAACTCGCGCGGGCCTACGAAAAACTCCGGCGATCCCATAAAACTGGAGGCGCTCGAAACCAATTGCGGATATTTGCCGGCGATCCAGTAGGCCATAAACCCGCCCATCGAAAAGCCCGTGACGCCGCGGTGATCGCGGTCGGCGATGGTGCGGAAGTTGGCGTCGATGAAATCGACCAGTTCCGGAAAATACAGCGGAAACTGGCGGCTGGTTTCCACCGGACCTACGTTGTAAGGCCGCGGATAATTGTCGCCGGCGAAGCGCGGATTGTAACCGTCCCACTTAACCACGATCACATCGTGCGCGCCCACATAGTTGGCGATGTTATCGCCGCCGTAGTCGGTGCCCGAATCGTAGTTGCGGTTAGGCGGGTCGTCCACGGGCTTGTTGAAGCGCTCGCTGTAGCCGTGAAACCAATAGACCACCGGGTAACGCTTGCCGGAGTGCTCGTAATTGGGCGGCAGGAAGATGCGGAAATTGCGCGTCTCTTCGAAGATCTGGCTGAATTCCACGCGGTCCTGGATTATGGCTTCCGCGCCCGCCAGCGGCAGGGCACAGAGCAGGAGAGTTAAGAAGCGGACGATCACTCCAACATGTTAACCGAGGCGCGGGCTGTCGGATGCTACGACGCGGGCGTAATGGAGAGGTTTAGCACTTCGTTGAGCGATCCCTGGCGGTAACCTTCCAGATCGAGCGTCACATACTTGAAGCCCAGCGGCTTGAAGATAGCCGTAAACTGGCGCGCCATTTCCGGTGTGAGCGCCTTCGCCAATTCCTCGCGCGCGATTTCCAGGCGCACCAATTCACCGTGATAACGCACGCGAAATTGGCGAAATCCAAGCGCCTTCACTTCCTCCTCGCCGCGCTCCACGGTGCGGATGTTTTCGATCGTCACCGGCGTGCCGACTGTTCGTTGACGCCAGGCCGTGCTCAGTTGGCGCCATTAAGGATCGTGAAGCTCTGCGACGTCGTGTACGTGCCGTTCGGGGTGGTGACCGTTACCGGACCGCTGGTGGCGCCCGCCGGCACCTGCACCCAGATTCCCTGTTTGGATGGGGATCCGAAGCTCGCCGCCGGCCCCCCATTGAAGGAGACCGCCGTGGCGCCCAATAGGCCGGATCCCCAAAGCAGCACGTCCCGGCCAGCGTGAGCCGCCGCCGGGTTGAACAGGCGGACGTACGGCTTGGGCGGTGGCAGCCCGGCGTCTAGTACAAAGACGGTGCCGGCGCCGTATGTTCCCCCGTTATAGGCTATTCCGTAGATCTTTCCGTCGCTGCCCTGCGTGAGCCGGCAGGGGCATTCGGCCTGCCGCGGGTCCTTCATGGCGTACACCGTCTCGCACTGCGCGGTGTTGGGGTTGATGCGGAAAATACTGCTGTAGCCGTGGTAGCCGGCGGCGTACTCGCCCTCGGCGGAACCGTAGAGGTTGCCGTCGCTAGCCGCGATCATCCAGTTGGGCGATCCGAATTCGGGCTTCGGGAACTGGTAAATCGTGCGCATTTTGCCGTCGAGGGTAGCTTCGTAGATGGATCCCGCGGGGCCGCCGACCAAAGTCGTACCATAATAGGTCGCCGTTTTCGGCCTGCACCAGACCGGGCGGCACATCCGTGTTCGTAGGGAACGAAGGGACAACCCAGGAAAAGGAACCCGCGGGTGTGATTGCGGTAAATCCCCGCTACCGTCTGGCTGGTTATCCAGAGCAAGTGGCAAAGCCCGACGTCGACTTCGTTTGTTCGCTCGCGAAACCCGAACGTCCTGTTATAGTCTTCTCAATGAAGATCCTCTGCGCGTTCCCCGTGCTTCTCGCCCTTCCCCTCCTGGCTCAGCCCCGTCCCGCGCGCGATGCCAGTCAGCCGATCGACGAAGACTACACCAGGAAGATCCGCGAATACACCACCGAGCCGTTCTTCAATTCGCCGCTCACCGATTATCTGCCGGCCTCGAAGACCGTACCAACCCCCAGAGCCGTACTCGGCGATGTCGCCGGCGCGCCAGGCATCCTCCCGTACTCGCACGAAGTCTATCGCTACATGCGGATGCTCGAGGCCGCCAGCCCGCGCGTGAAGGTCTTCAGTATCGGGCATACCGAAGAGGGTCGCGAGATGATCGCGGTGGCCGTTGCCGACGAACGCCTGCTGGCGGGCCTCGACGAGAACCGCGCACGGCTGGCAAAACTCGCCGACCCGCGCACGATCCATCTGGACGACGCCGAAGCCGAAAAACTGGCGGCCGCCTCGACGCCCATTTATTACATCACCGGAACCATCCACTCCCCGGAGACCGGCGCACCGACCGCGCTCATGGAACTCGCCTACCGCCTGGCGGTGGACGATAGCGCCTACATCAAATTCATCCGCGAAAACACCATTGTCCTGATCACGCCCATCGTGGAAGTCGACGGGCGCGACCGCATGGTGGATATCTATCGCTGGCACCTCGCGAACCCCGGCAAACAGTGGCCGCCGCTCATTTATTGGGGCCACTACGTGGGCCACGACAACAATCGCGACGCCATGGGTCTTACTCTCGCGCTCACGCGCAACGTGCTCCACACCTTCGTGGCATGGAAGGCGCAGGTGCTGCACGACCTGCACGAATCCGTGCCCTATCTTTACGACAACACCGTGGGCGACGGTCCCTACAACGCCTGGATTGATCCGATACTGGCTGGCGAATGGCAAATGATGGGTTGGAACAACGTCTCCGAGATGACCGCGTTCGGCATGCCGGGCGTGTTCGCGCACGGTACCTTCGACACCTGGTCGCCCAGTTACCTGATGTTCATCGCCGCCATGCACAACGGCATCAGCCGCCTCTACGAGACCTTCGGCAATGGCGGCGCCGATACCGAAGAGCGCACCCTCGAGCCCAGTGAATTCGCGCGCACCTGGTACAAGCAAAACCCGCCGCTGCCCAAAGCGAAATGGTCCCAGCGCGACAACAACAATTACGAAGAGACCGGTCTCCTCACTAGCCTGGCTTATTTCAGCGCTAACAAGAACCTGTTTCTGCGCAATTTTTATTTGAAGGCCAAACGCTCCATCGAGAAAGCGCGCACCGAGGGACCCGCCGCCTACGTGTTCCCGGCCGACGATCCGCGCCCCGGCGCGCAGGCCGATTTGTTGCGCATGCTGCAGGAGCAGGGCTGTGAAATCTCCCGCGCCAGCGCACCGTTCACCGTAATGATGCTGCCTAAGAAAGGCCCGCCCAAGCACGATCAGGATAAAGGCAGCGGGGGCGACGCCACGGAAGATAGCGCCGATCGCAAACCGAAGCCCAAGCCCAAGCCGGAACCCCGCACCTTCCCGGCTGGCAGTTACCTACTGCGCATGGACCAGCCCTATAGCCGCATCGCCGACGCGCTGCTCGATTACCAATACTGGGCGCCCAACGATCCGCAGAAGGACATCTACGACGACACCGGCTGGACCTTCGGCGAATTGGGCAACGTGCAGGTGGCGCGCGTGACCGACGCCAAGGTGCTGGATGCCGGCCGAAGCTGGTCGTGGGGCCGGTTGCCGCGCCCGGTGGCGTAGAAGGCGCGGGCGAGGTTCTTTTGATCAATCACAATGCGGACAACGCGCTGGTCACGTTGCGGTACCGCTTCCCCTCCGCGGCTTTTGAAGCCGCCGAGGATCCCTTCGAAGCGGCCGGGCACACGTTCAACCGCGGATCGTTCATCGTGCGTAATGTGCCCGCCGCCGGCTTCGGCAAAGCTGTCGCCGAACTTGGCGTCGAAGTCTACGCCGTAGCCGCCGCGCCGAACGTAAAAACTCACCCTGCCCGGGCCGCGCGCATCGCCATCATGCACACGTGGCTAAACACACAGAGCGATGGCTGGTGGCGCCTGGAATTCGACCGCCTGAAAATTCCGTACGACTACATCAGCACTCAGACCGTCGCCGCCACGCCTTCCGGGCCGGGAGGCTTACGTTCCAAGTATGACGTGATCGTTTTTCCGCCGGGCATTCGCAATGCCCAGGCAGTGGTCAACGGGTTGCCGATGTACGGAAATCCATTGCCGTGGAAGGTCACGCCGCTCACGCCGAATTTGGGCAGGACGGACGAAACCGCCGATATGCGTCCGGGGCTCGGCTGGACGGGTCTCGATCGTTTACAGGAATTTGTGCGCCAGGGCGGGTTGCTGATCGCGGCCAGCGACAGCACCAGCTTCGCGGTGACCTTCGGATTCACGCCTGGCGTAGCCATCGCGCCGGTCCAGAAGCTAAAGGTGACTGGTTCCGCGCTGCGCTCCAAAACCGTCGATGCGGCGAGCCCCATCGTGTACGGCTATGCCGGCAATCTGGCGATCTTTGCTTCGAATCCGCCGGTCTTCACCCTGTCGAACATGGCGGGCGGCGGCGGCCGGCGGAACACTCCGGAGGATCGCCAACGGTCGACTGGCCGCGGCACAGCCGACGATCCCGACGTTCCGCAGGGCCGCCCGCCCGCCGAAATTCCCGAACAGCCGCACGCCGAGCCGTGGGAGGCGCTGCCGCTCACCGATGAGCAGCTTCGTAATCCAATCAACGTCATTCCGCCGGCCGCGCGCCCGCGCGTCGTGCTGCGGTATGCGAACGCCAACGAGTTGCTGGTCTCCGGGCTGCTCGATAACGGCGCAGAACTGGCGCAGCACGCCGCTGTGGTCGACGCTCCCTATGGCCAGGGTCACGTCGTGTTGTTCTCCAATAACCCATTCTGGCGCGCCGAGACCAAAGGAAGCTACTTCCTAGTCTTCAATGCGATCATGAATTTCGATAACCTGGGCGCCGGGCGGAAGCTGGCGGATAAGTAGGTGGGGTACGGTCGAAAACCTCCCGCCGGCGGCAGCCTCTACTGGGGTAGCCCTGCGCATGGAGCATAGGCGACAAAGTACCGCGCTGCACAGCCGGTTGCCGCGTGCGATCCAGAACGCGCTCATGTTCCGTTCCACAGCTCCCAGATCGGGACTTCACGGGCCTCTGGTGGTGGGCAGACTGAGCTTCCGTTTTTCATCGCACAGGCCATTCAAAACGCTCCCAAGTCAGAGGGACTAGATCTGATATCGTACTAATATGTCCGCCACAGACAGTTTGATCCCGCTATCCACTGCCACGTTCCATATCCTTCTATCTCTCGGCGACGGCGAACGGCATGGATACGCAGTAAAGCGCGAAATTGCGAAGCGCACGAACGGCAAGCTCAAGCTCGGGCCGGGTGTCTTGTACGGATCAATCAATAAGATGCTGGAACTCGGATTGATTGAGGAATCAGATGAGCGGCCCGATCCGCATCTTGACGACGAGCGGCGTCGCTACTACAGAATTACGAGCTTCGGGAGGCGGGTGGCGCGCGCCGAGGCGGCCCGGATGCGGGAATTAGCCGAGATGGCTGCGGTCACATTCGGGAAGGCGCGACATGCTTAGGACAGGCCTCCTGGCCTGTCCAAGACCCGCCGCCGGAAAGTGGCTTTGCGGTTAACATCGATAAGAGCGCGATATTTATGGAGCAACTACTGAGGGCCCTCCAATCGGCCCGCGTCTACGACCTGGCACAGCCCTATTACCCCGGGATGCCGCACCATCCCAATCATCCGCCGTTCCTGTTCGGGCTGAACAAAAAGCATGGCGACTACGTGTCGCGCAACGGCGCGAGTTCCGCTTCCGAAGGACTCACGCTGGGCGGTCACGTGGGCACCCATATCGATGCGCTCTGCCACTTCTCCTGTGGCGGCAAACTGCACGCGGGCATCGAGGCGGCCGGCGTGCAAACCTACGCAAGGGGATTGGAGCGCTACACGGTGGATACCATCGCGCCGATCCTGCGACGCGGCGTCCTGCTGGATATCGCCGGCCACATGGGCATGGAAACCCTGCCCGCCGATTTCGAGATCGCGCCTGAGCATCTGCAGGCCACCGCCGCTGCGGCCGAAGTGGAAATCCAGCCGGGCGACGTCGTGCTGCTGCGCACCGGATGGGCGCGCTTCTGGGACGATGCCGCGCGCTTCATCGCGCAAGTTCACGGTCCCGGTCCCGTCGCGCCCGGCGCACGCTGGCTCAGCAGCCAAGGCATCTTCGCCGCCGGATCCGATACGGTGGCCTTCGAGAAAGTGCCCGATTCGAACATGCCCGTGCACGTCCATCTGCTGGTCGAAAGCGGCATCCACATTATCGAATGCCTGAACCTGGAACAACTGGCGGCTGAACGAAGATATACTTTTCTGTTCGTGGCCGCGCCGCTCAAAATCCGCGGTGGCACCGGATCGCCGATTCGACCGCTGGCAATCGCATGACTAACTCGCCTGACTTCGCCCCGGTTCGCGAAGGGGAACAGATCGATGCGCAAGCGCTGGCCGCTTACCTGCGCGGCAAGCTTCCCGGCGCCGAATACGGTCTTACTGTACGTCAATTCCCCGGCGGTCACTCGAATCTCACTTATTTACTCGAAAGCGGCGGGTGTGAGTATGTCCTGCGCCGCCCGCCGCTCGGTCCCGTGGCACCCAAAGCCCACGATATGGCGCGCGAGTATAACGTGCTTGGCGCCGTGCATCCGTTCTTTCCGCAGGCCCCGCGCGTATTTCTGTTGTGTGAAGACCCCGGCGTGATCGGCGCGGTCTTCTTCATCATGGAGCGCCGCCGCGGCTTAGTCCTGCGCCGCGATCTTCCCGCCGAGTACACGCACGACCCCACCTTCGGCGCGCGCGTGAGCGAAGCCTTTGTCGATTGCCTCGCCGCGCTGCACGCCGTGGATGTGAACCAGGTGATGCTCGGCAAGCCCGCCGGTTTTCTCGAGCGCCAGGTGAATGGATGGGCCGAGCGTTTCGCGCGCGCGCAGACCGAACCTCTGCCGCAAATGGACCGCCTCATCGCCTGGCTGCGCGCCCGCCTGCCTGCGTCGCCCGCGCCCACGCTGGTGCATAACGATTACAAGCTCGATAACCTCATGCTGGATGCCTCCGATCCCAGCCGCGTGGAAGCCGTGCTCGATTGGGAGATGGCCACCGTCGGCGATCCGCTGGTGGATCTCGGCTGCGTGATGTGCTACTGGCCCGAAGCGGGCGATCCACCAGTGCGCCGCGATGCGCTCAGCGCCATCACCACCTTGCCCGGCTGGTACTCGCGCGCGCAGCTTGTGGATCGCTATGCGCGCCTCACCGGCCGCGATGTTTCCGCGCTCGGCTATTATGAAGTGTTCGGAATTTTCAAGATCGCCGTGGTGCTCCAGCAAATCTATTTCCGGTATCATCGCGGGCAAACGCATGACGAGCGCTTCCGCAACTTCGACCAGCGTGTGCGCGGGCTGGTCGAAATCGCGGTGGCCCTTACCGAGCCACGATCCCTTACCGAGCCACGATCCCTTACCGAGCCACGATCCCTTACCGAGCCACGACCGTCAGGGAGTGGTCCCTCCCATTGAGCTCCCTCTATCTCATCCGCCACGGCCAGGCCGGCACGCGCGGCAAATACGATGCCTTGTCGGATCTGGGCCGCCGCCAGGCCTACCTGCTGGGACAACATCTGGCCGCCCGCAAAGTCGCGTTCAAAGCATCCATCGCCGGATGCCTCAATCGCCAGCGGCAGACCGCCGCAGAGGTCCACCGCGCTTATCGCGAAGCCGGCATCGCCATGCCTGACCTGGTTTCCGACCCGCGCTGGAACGAGTTCGACATGACCGGCGTCTTCAGCGAATTCGCGCCGCTGCTGTGTGCAGCCGATTCGCAGTTCAAACAGGATTACGAGGAATTGTTGCGGAAGCTGGAAGACGCCAATTCGCCGATCCACCAAGCCTGGACCGAGTGCGATACCCAAACCATGCGCGCGTGGATGGAAGGGCGCTACGCGTGCCGCACCGAATCGTGGGCGGCGTTTCAGCAGCGCGTGTTGAGTCCTCTGGCATCGCTGGGCGAGTTCGGCTCGGGTGACGCGATCGCCGTCTTCACATCCGCCGCGCCCATTTCCATCTGGGTAGCTGCGTCGCTGGGTGTGTCGAACGGCCACATCATGCGGTTGGCGGGCGTGATGTACAACACCGCAGTCAGCACGCTGCGCCTGCGCGATGGCGACGTGACGCTGTTCAGTTTCAACGGCGTGCCGCATCTGGACGCGCCGCACCTCCGCACTTTCCGGTGAACACTCTGCCTGGCGGCGCCTATAGGGATTATGCGAATCATCGAAACCGTCACGGAACTCGAATCCTTAATCGGACAGGAAGTAGCCGTCGGCGATTGGTTCACCGTTGGAACAATCGCGCATCGACGCCTTCGCCGACGCCACCGGCGATCACCAGTGGATTCATCAGGACGTGGAGCGCGCCAAAACCGAATCGCCCTTCGGCCGCACCATCGCGCACGGATTTCTGACGCTGTCGCTGCTCAGTTGCCTCTCGCACGAGTGCTTCGAAGTCCGCGGCGATTTCAAAATGCGCATTAATTACGGACTGAACCGCGTGCGCTTCCCAGCGCCGGTGCTTTCGGGGTCGCGCATTCGGCCGCACTTCACGCTTCAGGCGCTCGCGCCCTTCGACGAAGGCTATCAAGCTGTGTGGGTGGTCACCATGGAAGTGGAAGGCGGACGGAAACCCGCGTTGTATGCCGAGTGGGTGGTGCGGCTGTACACATAACATCAGAGGCGGCCTGAGAGGCCGCCGCAGGCAGAGTGCCAGGAACAGGCTGCGACGCAGAGTTCGCGCGGGTAGGAACGAGGCCGTTTTCGTTTGGGCAAGGTGCATTGCGCCGCCAATTCGAGAACACGTTGAACTCTGCCCCACAATTTCAGCCCACCACGCAACTTCGCCCCTGCCAGCCGGTCTGCACCACGCGGCCATCCTGCACCAGCACGGGCACCGCGCGCTGCCCTCCCGCAATTGCCTTCATGCGCTCCAGTGCCGCCGGATCGGCTTCCACATCGTATTCCACGAAGTCCAGGTTTCGGAGTTCCAGCCAGTCGCGCATCTCCGCGGTGTAGGGACATCGCGCGGCGCCATACAGTTCGTATTTGGAAGTGTGTCGGGAGTCGGCCCGCATGTGGCGCCCTCACCCGCTATTTTAGGCGCACGCCTCACCCCTTTGGGGAACGGCCTGGGGCGCCATCGGCGGCGCAAGGCGTCAGGCAGCGCCTCGCGAGACCCGCCGCCGCGTCACTGCTCCCTCGGCCGTTCCCCGTGCTCAAGCGGTCTGTTCGCCCCTGAGCTATGTGTTACGAATATACCCCGAACTTGGTACATTGAATAGAGCCATATTACGTCTATTTTTTGGACCACTCCATAACGGCTCCCCGGACCGATGCCCAAGGCCGCCAGTTCGCTGGACCTCACGCTGAATGAACGGCCATCCCGCGTGTCTCTGACGCGCTGGCTGCACGAAGAACTGCGCCGCGCCATCCTGGACGGCCGCTTGCGGCCCGGCGAACGTCTGCCCGCCACCCGCGATTTCGCCCGCCAGTACGACGTCTCGCGCGGCACCACTGTCACCGCCTTCGAACAATTGCAGTCGGAAGGCTACCTCAGGACGCGCGTTGGCGCGGGCACGTTTGTCAACGAACGATTGCCCGCGCGCCACTCCGCCGCTCCCAAACCGCCGGCCGTCGCGCGCCGTCTCCCCGCGCCGCTCACCGGACTGGCTCTCTTCCACACCCCGCGCCCTTTTCGCTGCTACGAACCGGCCATCGCGGAGTTCCCGGTGGATATCTGGGCGCGCATCGCCAGCCGCCGCTTGCGCCAAGCCTCCACTTCACTGCTCGCGGGACGCGGCACGCGCGGATACGCTCCCTTGCGCGAAGCGCTGGCCGGATACTTGGGATCGTCGCGCGGCGTGAACTGCTCCGCCGATCAGATCGTGATGGTGTCGGGTGTCCAACAGGCCCTCGATCTGCTCGCGCGCCTGCTGCTCAAGCCCGGCGACGCGGTCTGGATGGAAGATCCCGGTTACTTCGGCGCCATCACCGCGTTCCGCAACGCGGGCGCGCGCATCGTGCCCATACCGGTCGATGAGCATGGCCTCTCCGCGCGCCAGGGCCGCCGGTTGTGCCGCACGGCGAAGGCCGCCTATGTCACTCCCGCGCACCAGTTTCCCTTGGGTGTCAGCATGCCCATCGAGCGGCGCCTGGCCGTGCTTGAATGGGCGCGTGAAGCCGGCGCATTTATCATTGAAGACGATTACGATAGCGAGTATCGTTTCGAAGGCCGGCCCGCATCCGCGCTGCAAGGGCTCGACAAAAACGGCAGCGTGATCCTGGTGGGTAGTTTCAACAAGCTGCTGTTTCCTTCGCTGCGCCTGGGCTATATCGTTGCGCCGCCCGCTTTGATGGACGCGCTGCTGGCTTTTCGCTTTGGAACCGATCAGCATCCCGCGGGATTGGACCAGGCCATCCTTTGCGATTTCATCGTGGAGGGCCACCTGGGCCGTCACATTCGCCGCATGCGCGAACTGTATGCCGCGCGCCTGGCGGCCTTGCAGGATGGCGGGCGGAAATATCTGGCGGGCCTGCTCGAAATTTCACGCATCCAGGCGGGCCTATATACCGCCGGATTCCTGCGCAACGGCATGACGTCGCACGAAGCCGAGGAAGCTGCAGCGGCCCGCAAAGTCGAGACCATGGGCATCCATCGCTTTGCCCTGCGGCGCACGGACGTCGACGGTCTCGTACTCGGCTTCGGCGCTTTCGATGAACGCCAGATCCAGCGCGGCATCCTGGGCTTGGCGGCTGCGTTGGAGCGCCGCCCTTAGGCTGGCAGGTTGGCGCGCTCGTCACGCACAACCCAGAGCAGACCCGCGCCCAGGATCAGAATCGCGGCAATCTCGACGGCCAGCTCCGGGTAGGCAATACCGCGCGTGAACCGATCGTTATTTGCCTGGCCCACCACCAACTTCAAATCGACTTCGCCAGGCGGATTGAAAAGCCAGCGCCGCGCCCTCCCGCGAAACACCTGCGTGCCATAGTGCCGTTGAGGTGTGTCGTTGTCCCAAGTCTCTTCGAGCCACCATGGCGGGAACAAGAGAGACACAAGCACTCCCAGGCCGCAAAACCACACCACCCATCTCTGCTTCATGCTCAGCCGATGCATATGCCGCCACATGGCGATAGTCTACGGGTGCTTAACCGCTTTGGGGATTTCCGGCTGAAGAAACCGCTTCCTCACGGTCGCGGCTCAGAAAACCCCGCAAAATCATTACGTCCGTTATACAGCCGCGACCGTCAGGGAGCGGTTTCCCCAAAACCGTTAAGCACCCATAGTCTACCATCCCCGAGAGCGCGCGCCAACGAACTGTATAATTGGATGAACTGTATAATTGGATGAGTGTTCACATCCGGCGTCACATGTCCCGCAGCAAGAGCACCGATCCGCCCGCCATACGCGCCACGCGCCGTCTCGCCGGCGAACCGAGAGTCGTGGTGCGAAAGCCCCAACCAGGATTTCATCACCCCGCGGCAAAATCCGCGATTCTCGAAACCTTGCGCACCATCGGACCTCTGGCGCTTTATGGCGTCCGCGTCGCCTTCGGCAGTTACCGCCAGCCCGGAACCATCCTCCTCTATGAATTTAGAGGCGAACTATGCTAAACACTTCCGCGCCGCCCCTCGCCATCGTTCCCAGCCTCGTTTACAACGACGTGGCGAAGGCCATCGACTGGCTTTGCGGAGCCTTTGGTTTTACCGAACGGCTGCGCACGCCGCCCGAACTGGATGGCACCATCCACCATGCCCAACTGGCGGCAGGCACGGGTTGGTTGATTCTGACGGGCCAGCCCGGCGCGTCGCCCGGGCAATTCGCCGAGGCGATGATGGTGCGCGTCACGGACGTCGACGCACACTGCGCCCGCGCCAGAAAATTTGGCGCGCGCATTTTGAGCGAGCCGGATACCAAAGCGTTCGGCGAAAGGCAGTACAATGCCGAAGACCTGGAAGGGCGGCGCTGGGCGTTCACCGAAACTGTTGCCGACGCAGCGCCGGAATCCTGGGGCGCAATCGTATCGAAGATCGTGCATCCGCTGGCCGCCGCGCCCCGCCCGCGCATCTGTTATCTGGAGATTCCGGCGGCCGATGTGCACCAGTCCGCGGCGTTCTATGAGAAGGTGTTCGGCTGGAACATCCGGCATCGCGACACGGCGCGCCCGAGTTTCGACGACGCCTCCGGATACGTGAGCGGCGCATGGGTCACCGGGCGGCCGGTCGCGGGCGAGCCCGGTTTGCTGGTTTATATCTGGGTTGACCGCATCGAGGAGATTCTGCGTCGCGTCGTGCAACAGGGCGGCGAAGTTGTGGACAGCGAGCATCCCGATTCGCCCGGCAGCACCTCGCACATCGCTACGTTCCGCGATCCGGGCGGAAATCTGATGGGGCTTTATCAGGAGGCCGGCACTTAGCCGCAGCAGCCGATCCTCGTTGCAGACCCAGCAGATGCGCGAGCTTTTCGCCCCGCTACAGGGGCACGGGGAGGCTGGAGGCTTTTTTCCCGATTCCTGAACTTTACTCGATATAGCGGCCTTGCGCCAGTAGGCTGGGAGTTCAAGTTCTCCGGCCTGTTCCGGGTCCATCCGCACGCTGCATTTTCGCGACGGCGCACGGCGTTTTGTCAACGGCTCAGTATTCCACGAAAACCGGAGTCGACACGCTGCCAGTGGACGCGATGGTCCCGGTAACCGTCAGCGTGGCGGTTGAAACGATATCTACGCCTCCGCTGACGGATGCGTAAAGATATTGGCCGTCCGGCGTGATGTTGAACGCACCCGGACTGAGTTCCGGCGCGGAGCGCGTCACGGTCAAATCCGTAGTGCGGATGGCCGAGAGGCCGCTTGGCAGCACGGTGAACAGCGTGGTGCCGTCGGGCGAAATGACCAGATTCCCGGCCGCGATGGGGGCCTCCTTGAAGACTACACCGGTCGCCAAATCGACTTTCACCAGCGCACCACCCTCAGTGAATGTTTCGATTGCCAGGAAGCCCGTGGTCCCGTCCGGCGACACGGCGAATCCATTTACGCTCTTGCCCGCTACTGGGAAGTGGTTCGCCAGCGTCATCGTCTGCGTATCCACCACCAGAATCCCGTTCTGCAGAGGCATTTCGGGCTTCCCGCGGTGCTGATGGTAGAACGTAGCGGCCACGTAAGCGTTCGTTCCAAAGATGGCGGGCTCCGCGATCACGCCGCCATCCTCGCCGTTGGGCAGTGGTATCGTGACTTCGGCAGTTACCTGCATGGATACGGGGTCGAACTGAATGACTCCTGTTCCTAGGCCGGGCACGGAGTGAGGCCATAAGAACCCATATCCGTATCCGCCGGAAAAAACGACGTAGTTAATGGCGTTGGGCAGATCGATGTATCCCTTGGTCTGAAGCGTCTCCGGGTTCATGATGGCGACGCTCCCGGAACTAGGTAACAAAAGGAGGTTATCGGCGGCGTCATAGGCGCCGGTGCCGGGAGCGTTGGCCGGGGCTGTTGCAGCTATCTTCTGCGATGGAACGGATCCGGTGACGGCGACCATCGACGCGCCGACGCCAAAGAGCATCTGCCCGGTTATGGAATCCAGGGTAAGTCCGCCGCCCGGGGCCGGAAAGGCGGCTTCCACCGTTCCGGTGGAAGGATCGAATTCCATGACATCGTTGCCGGACACCCAATAGAGGGTTCCGCTCGGGGACACCGGCCCGATCGGGGCGCCGGCTGGGGCGGGAACGCTCGTCAAACCCAGCGTGGAGGTGTTCAGCATATCGAGCAAATTGGAAGTTCCGAGGTAGAGCACCGAGCCGTCCGGCGAAACCGCCATCCCCCAGATCGTGGCGCCGAGCGAAAACGTCTGGGTAATGGCGAGCGTGGCCGTATCGAGGAAGTCGACTTCGCCGTTTTCGGCGCCCGTGCCGGTGTAGAGCGTGGAACGGTCCGCCGAGAGCGCCAGATAGCTAACCCCGCCTGAAGCCGTTTCTTCGCCGATTTGGGTCAGAGTGGCGCTATCGAGCACCGCGATGCCCGAGAATGTGGTGCAAAAAATCACCCGTCCCGCGGGAATCACGGCGTTCCCCTCACAACCGGTGCCCACATCCACAACAACCGATAACGTGGCGGGATTGATCGACTGCATCCGGATGCCACCGTTGTCGCTGAGGTAGACAACGTAAAGCATGCCCGACACGGGATCGGTAACGATGCTCGATCCGAGCGCGGATTGCGTGGTGACGGAGCCCACGGTGTTCCCCGTATCCAAATTCATGAACTCGACCGTGATAGCCTGCGGCCCATTGTTGGGGTAGAGATTTTCGAGCACGGCCGCCTGCGTTCCGCTCTTGGTGATGGCGAGATCCTCGGCATAGCCCCATCCGGGGATGGCGGGGCTGGTGAATTCGTGTTGGACGCGGCCGGTGGCGCCATCCACCACACTCAGGGACCAAAGAATCGACGTGCAGCAGCCCGGCAGCACGACATGGACGTCGGCGAATAAAGGCGTAACAAAGAGCGCCCCCAAAAGGATCGCAGCATTTCTCATTGGGAATCTCAGGTACGGCTTGGCTATTGTCTTCCTCAGCGTATCACGGCGGCTTGGAATCCCGGTTCGAGAAGTGTCACGTTTGTGTCACGTTTAACATTAAGATCGAGGTGGAAGATGTGCCGTGAAGAGATCATCGCCGGCGTGCGGGAAAACGAATCTGCGCTACGCGAGCGGGCGTGGCTCATGACGCCTTGTTCGACGGTCGCGTACGGCCTGAGGCCCTACACGAAACGGGCGGCCACAACCGGCGTCATCTATGCCTTCTGACGCCGCCGCGGCCGCCCTGCGCGATATGGAGCACCATATCGCTCTCGCTACGCAATTCGTTGCGGGCCTGGATTACGAGGCCTTCCGGAACGACATATGCACGGTTGCCGTGACGCGGCGTCTCGAAATCATTTCAGAGGCGTCCCGTCGCCTCCCGGATGCGATGAAAAACAGACACCCGGCGATTGCTGGCAAAACATGGCCGGCGTTGGAAGCGTCTACCGCTACGACTACGAGGACGTTGCCGCGAAGCTGGTAGGAATACCGTACAACTGGCTTGCCGCCCTTACGGGATGTTGTCGCGCGCGAAATCGCCACTCTCGGAGAGGCCCAGGGGCCCAATCGCGCCGTTAGCGGATCTGCACCAGCCGGTCGTCCGCCTGCGGCATGGCGGCCGCGCTGATGGTCTGCGGCGCACGCCAGAAATCGATATACGAAATCTGATGCACGCATGCCACCGTGCATCGCGGCGCGCACGGTTTCTCGGTGAGAAATTCGCGCCGGATATCCGCCGTCGTATACTCATCGAGCGGCTTGGCCGGATAGCCGCGCTGCTGCGAGCAATAGTGCACCAGCCCGTCTTCGCAGATATACAGATAACGCGCCCCGGCCCGGCAGCGCCACTGATTCTCCTTGCCGTGCGCGATGTTGTCCTGGAAATAATTGATCTGCGCGTAGCTGCTTTTTTCCATGGCGCGCATCGTAGTGTAAACCTCGCGCTCCTCGGCCGAGAGCGGCTGCAACTGCCCGGTGCCATCGTGAATGATGCCGACCGTGGAAGTGAACCCCAGCGCCACCGCGCGCTTGCCGATGGTCAGCGCATCCTGTGGATTGCGAATGCCGCCGCCCACCACCGAATTGATATTCACGTGAAATTCGGCGTGCTTCGCCAGCAGTTGCAGCTTCTTATCGAGCACCTTCAGGCTCTTCTTGGAAACTTCGTCGGGCGTGACGTTGTCGATGCTGATCTGCAAGTGCTCCAGGCCCGCGCGATTCAGCCGCTCGATGCGTTCGGCGGTGAGCAGATAGCCGTTGGTGATCATACCGGCGATGGCGGTGCGCCGGCGAATGTGCGCGATAATCTCGTCGAGTTCGGGATGCAGCAACGGCTCGCCGCCGCTGATGGTGACGATGGTCACGCCCAGCCGCGCCAGCAGATCGAGGCGATGGCGCACCATATCGAGCGGCACGGGCTTCGAGTGATTATCGAATTCGTTGCAATAGGCGCAGGCCAGATTGCAGCGGCGCATGGGAATGATGTGCGCCAGGACGGGGTGATCGGTCGATAGAAGGCCCTTGGCGATCATGCGCAGCTCGCGCAGGCGCAGGTGTGCCGCGCGCCGCATTCTACGCCACGATTTGGCCCCCTCAGGCATTCGACGATTCCTATTAAATCACACAATCGCGACGACTTCCGAGTTATGGAAGGCGACCGGACGGTTTTTCGCGTCCAACAGCGATTTCAGGGCGTCAAAGTGGGGCAGGCACCCTGCCTGCGCGGGCCTCGTAGGCCCGCTCTTCTGCGAGCGACGCTCGCCCTTGCGAGCTTCGCTCGCCTTGGACAGGCCGGGAGGCCTGTCCTACCCGCGCTGCAGGAACGTACCTTCCCGCAGTTCCCGAAACGCCTGCTGAAGTTGCTCCTGCGTGTTCATTACGATGGGGCCGTACCAGGCCACCGGTTCCTGCAAAGGCTTTCCCGAAACCAGCAGAAAGCGGATGCCGTCCTCGCCCGCCTGCACGGTAAGCTCGTCGCCCTGATCGAACAGCACCAGCGAGCGGTTGTCGGCCTCCGCGGGCGGCGCAGTATCCAGCCAGCCGACCGCCTCCGTCGGCACAGCCAGTGGAACCGATGCGTTGCAAAACTTCCCGCTGCCCGCAAAGACATAGGCGAACGCGTGGCGCGTGGTCTCCACCGGTAGACTCTTGCGGCGGCCCGGCGCGACCGATACGTCCAGATACATGGGGTCGGCGGCAATGCCATCTACCGGACCTGTCTTGCCCCAAAACTTCCCGCACACCACGCGCACATGCGTGCCATCGTCGTCCGTGATCTCCGGAATATCCGGGGCCTTCACCTCCTGATAGCGCGGCGGCGTCATCTTCAATCCGGCGGGAAGATTGGCCCACAATTGAAATCCATGCATGCGGCCGGCATGATCGCCCTTGGGCATCTCCTGGTGGATGATGCCGCTGCCCGCCGTCATCCACTGCACGTCACCCGCCGCGATGGCGCCGTGATTGCCCATGCTGTCGCCATGTTCGACGGTTCCCGCCAGCACATATGTGATGGTCTCGATGCCGCGGTGGGGATGCCATGGAAAGCCTGCCAGATAATCCTCGGGGACATCGTTGCGGAAGTCGTCGAGCAGCAGGAACGGGTCGAAATCGGAAGTATTGCCGAAGCCGAATGCGCGGCGCAGATGGACGCCCGCGCCTTCCAGGGTAGGCTTGGATTTGATCAGTTTTCGAACGGGGCGGAGGGACATATTCTGAGTCTAGCAGTGACCGCTCCCTTACGGTCGCGGCTCTGAAACGCCGTCGGTGTCGCACGATTTTTGACCGGCCGGGAACATTCTGTACTGAGCCGCGACCGTAAGGGAGTGCCCCATGGCCCTGCCAGGCCAGCAAAGGTGATGAAAGCTATTGGAAAGCGGCCAATCCTGGCCGCAGCCGCCTTTCCAGGCGGCTAGCCAGGCTAGCCGGCTAAAAGCCGGCTGCGGGCAGGATTGCCCGCCCTCCAATTAGCCAGCCTGCGTCTTTCAACGGAGCGGTCTACAGCAGCCGCTGGCCGGCAGCGCTGGTGTCGTAGCCGCCCACGCCTTCCAACTCCCGCCGGAAGCTGGCGCGATTCAGGGTATCGAACAACGCCGCCACAGGGGGATAGTCGAGATGCTCGCTGCTGACGACCAGGTCGTACCGTTCGCTCGCGAGCGGGACAAAATCGAGACCGAATAAACGGGCCGCGGCGCGCGTGGCGATACAGCAGTCCGCGTCGCCGGCGCACACCTGCCAGGCCGCCGGAAGATGGCCGGCCGCGAAGCGATCGTATCCGCGCACCTTCTCGCCGGCCAAGCCCAGCCGCTCGAGTTGCGCATCCAGCAGCAGGCGGCTACCGGCGCCAGGCTCGCGATTCACAATGCGCACATCGCGCCGCGCCAGGTCCGCCACCGAGCGAATCGATTTCGGATTCCCGTGCGCCAGCACCAAGCCTTGCTCCCAAACCGCCAGGGTGATCACCGCTACGCTCTTGCGCGCAAACACTCGCCGGATCGCCGGTAGATTCGATTCGCCGCTCGATTCGTCGCGCAGATGCGTGCCGGCCACGTGGATCAGGCCTTGCTTCAGCAACGCCAACGCCTGTGTGCTGTTCCGCTGCGCGACCACCAGCTCAACTCCCGCGCGCGACACGTGCCGCGCCAATACGGAAATGCCGGGATCGCAGCCCGCCACCAACACACGATGCGCCGCACCCGATTCCGCCTGAAAACGCTGCACGCTGCCCTTGCCGGCCCGGCCGGGCGCCTCCACCAGGACGGCATCCGCGGTGGGCAGGCACCAGGGAATGGGCGATGGCGACGAGGCGATAGTGCGCTGGTCCACGCGGCAGAGTTGCACGGGATCGCCTGCGGCCGGCTTCTCCGGCTGCGGCAGCACGGTCGCCTCTTCGGCCGCGACCGGCTCGCCGGCTGCGTCTGAAGGCAGCGAAAACAGATCCTCGACGCTGGTTTCAAGGGTCCGCGCCAAGCGCAGCGCGACCGCGGTGTTCGGCACATACGCTCCCGATTCGATCGCGTAGATAGTCTGCCGGCTGATGCCCGCGCGCCGCGCCAGTTCCGCCGCCGCAATACCGCGCTTTTGACGATACGCGGTCAGATGGCTTGCGATGTCGTGATTGTCTTGCATGCCCGACGCCCGTCAAGCTGACGTTACAACACATGCGTACGGATTGCCAAGCGGGGCTGCTGCCCTATCCTGCGCAGCGCCATGTAGCGGAAGACGTCGACATACGACCAAAGCTGATCCAACGATCTTTGGATTAAGGCGAACGAGCGGCTCCTCGCTCACGATGGATCTCTACGGCGTGTGCGAGAGACTCCTCTGGCCACCCCCATGCCGGCGAAAACCAGCACGATTACAGTGATCCAACGCGTGGGAACGTGCAGGTAGTGCGCGCCCAAGGCGATGCCCACAATGAAGATCACGAATCCCAGCACATAGAGCGCGAATGACATCGCTCATCCTCCTATCGACCGGTGAATGCAACTTAGAGACCAATGTGAAGAATTGAAGCATGAGTTTACGGTCTGATCGGCGCCCCGCCTCTCAGCCGCGGCCAGTTTTTGGGGCGGTGATGTGTATAATGAAATCTTGGGTACACATGCGGACCAACATCGTGATCGACGATAAGTTGATGCGCGACACCTTGCGCGCAACGGGCTTGAGAACCAAGCGCGAGGCAGTGGACGAAGCTCTGCGGACCCTGCTTCGCCTTAGAAAACAGGCAGCCATCCGCCGGCTTCGCGGCAAACTGGAGTGGCGCGGCGATCTCAATAGAATGCGGAGCGACAGTTGATTCTGGTCGACACCAGCGTGTGGATCGATTACTTCAAGGGCACCGTCACTACGCAAACCGAAAAACTCGACGCTCTTCTGGCGCAGGAACCTCTGGCGATCGGCGACTTGATCCTCACGGAAGTTCTCCAAGGCTTCTCGAAGGAAGCAGACTTCAAGACTGCCTTGGAAATGTTGACGGCGTTGACCGTCGTGGAATTGGGCGGCGCGGAGATTGCCGTTCAAGCGGCCAAGAATTACCGGGCGCTGCGCAAAATAGGCGTGACCGTTCGCAAGACCATCGACACGGTGATTGCCACCCGGTGCATCGAGAGCGGATATGAATTACTGCACAACGATAGGGATTTTGATCCGTTTGCCAAGCACCTCGGGCTGCGCGCAGTGGTCTGATCCGTGCAGATTTTCGGCGCGTACCACCGGATGGCCGCCTCTAAAGACGCCCGCCCTGCGCCACATCCACCAAATCCGCAAACACCCCATACGCCGTCTGCTCCACGCCCGGCGAGATCGACACGGTCCCGATCGTCCCCATCAAATCCGTATACAGCAGCAGCACGTTCGAGGTGCCCGCCACGCACGCCAGCACGTCGGTCTTATCGAGCACCTCCGCGCGTACGCGCAGCGAAATCCCATTCGCGTTACGCCGGGCGCGGCTGATCAGCCGCACGGTCTTGCCCGCGCGCGACAGCTCGGCGATACGCTCCGGCGTCAGCCGCGTGATGCCGCGCGTCGAAACAGCTTGCGGCGTGGCGCGCGCATCCATCAGGACGTTGGCCAGCGCGGCGGTCTTAGCGGCCGAATCCCAGCCCTCGACGTCGAAACTGGCGTCCGCCTCCGTCACGCCCAGGCTGCGCGCCAACGCTAGGCCGTCCTCGAACGAGCCGCCGCGCTCCATGGTTTCGATCACCAGCTTCGAGGTGGAATTGAGCGCGCCCGTAAAGCCCAACACCGCGACTCCCGGCAAGTTGTGCCGCACCATGTTGAACACCGGCGCCCCATCCATCACGGTGGATTCGAAGCGGAATTCGACGCGCTGCCGGGCCGCCAGGTCGCGCAGGTCCGCGTAGGCGTGCGCGATGGGGCCTTTATTCGCCGTCACCACGTGCATGCCGCGCGCGAACGCGGCGCGAATATGCGAAATCGCGGGCTCGCCCGCGGCCGGATTCAGCGTGGTCAGTTCCACCGCGATATCCGCCCCGGCGGCGTCCAGGAACTCGTCGATGGATGCCGCCGCCGGTCCGAACTCGGGATCTGGCGGAAGGCCGCGCGCCGAGAGCGCCGTGCCGTGCCGCGCCGTGTGAATCCCGGTAATGCGAAACGGAAATTTCGCGTGCTGCTTCTGCAACAGCCGCGCCAGCGCGCGCGCCACATTGCCGTAGCCGATCAGCGCCAGGCGAGTCACGGCTTTGGTCACGGCTTATTCACTTTCGGGCGGCGTCGCGCGTGGCTTGCAAGGTGGCAGTCAAGCCGTCGCGTTCAATGGCGTGGGTGGAAGAGACGAACGCCGCGCCGATGATGGGGGGGAGGCCACGCGTGAGAGATACAGTTTCGCATTCCACGTACACGCCGCCATCCCGCTGTTCGAGCCGCCAGTAGCCGTTCAGCCGCCAGAGATAGCCGTGACCCTGCCCAGGCGGCAGTTCATGCTGGCCGCGCTTGCCATAATCCTCGATCTCCGTCACGCGCGTGGTGCGCGTCAGGCAGATCCAGCGCGTCGCATCGACCTGCTGGTAGTGTGCCTCGAAATCCGTGCGGTAGACGCCCTCCACCGGCCAATGATTGAGCACGCGCAGCCTGTAATATTTGAAGTCGTTGCCGTTGCGCGAGATCAGTTTGGACTCCGGCACATCCTTGTAGACGGTCTTGTGGTGATCGTAATCCTGCAGCACGGCCAGCGTTTTCTCGAGCGTGCCTCCGGGGATGAAAATCGCGCCGACCCAGTCGTGGATGGATGCGTTCGGAACGAACGTATCGCCATCGCCTTTCCACGGATCGACCACCACCTGGCCTTGCTTCACCAGCTTCAGGCGTTCGGGTGAGGCGTCCACCCATAGGAATGGCTTGGCGTTGGCCAGGCGCGCTTCGGTATCGTGCGTATAACGATCGAAAGCCTGGACGGCTTCGGGCTTCAGTTCCGCCGCGCCGCACACCGCGGCCGCCGCGAGAAGAAAGGCTAAGATGCGAGTCACACCGAATTGTAGCAATACGGACGCAGGCGGTTCATCCAGTAGGCCCACGCCACCACGCCCGGGAAGAAAATCAGGCTGCTCGTCGCCATGGCATGCACGCTGGGCGGCGGCGCCCCGGCGATGTTGCCGAGCCAAGCCAGCGTGAGGAGCGTCGCGCCAATCCAGAACCCGTAGACGCCCCGCCGGCTCTTGGGGCGGGTGGCGCGGACATAAATAACGATGGCGGCCACCCACATACCGCCTTCCAGGACAATGTGCTCAGCCGGACACGGCCGCCACTGAGAGCTTCCACGTCCTTCATGAGCGCGTATCCATGGCGTGGGCGGTCCGCCAAGCCGGTCAGGATCAGCAGCACTGGCTCGCTCACCTGTCGTTGCGCGACATGCGGACCGCTCGGACCGCTCCCTGACGGTCGCGGCTCGGTAACAGCCGCGACCTACCGAGCCGCGACGTCTTACAGAGCCGCGACCGTGAGGGAGCAGTCCCCGCCATTGTTTTCATTTGCCGGCGGATTTGATCAGGACCACGCCGCTCACTTGCCTGCCGCGCGCCAACGCCAGCCGGCCATCGCGGGACCAGGCGAAGTCGAAAATCTCATCGCGGTTGAAATGGGTAATAGGAACCGGCGCGCCACCGCTCAGAGATTGCCGCCAGATGTTACTGACGCCGTTTACGTTGACGTCGTAGCCGAACGCATCTCCCGAGGGCAACCAGACATAGAATACGGGACCGTCGGGCAAATGGTCGAAGGTCTTACGGAGGTGTCCCGCGCTATCCAGAATGGCGGCTATGCGCGGAGACCGGCCGGTTCGCCAATCCGGAAAATAAGGACACGAAATCCACTTGCCGTCCGGCGAGATGCGCGGTATGGAAACCGGCTCGTCGCTCACTTGCACGGGATCGCCGCCATCCACCGGTACTTTCCAGACAGTGGGCTTGCCTCCCAATCCGGGGGACCAATCGTTGAACGACGCATAGAGAACCGATAGGCCATCGGGAGACGGCTCGGGGTGGACTTCCAAAATACCGTGCGTAAGCTGCCGCGGGTTACCGCCGTCGAAGTCCATGCGCCAGATGTGTCCCAACGACTGATAGAAGATGTAACGCTGGTCGCGCGAGATGGCCATTTCGTTTTTGTCGCCGGGTCCGTTGGCCAGTTGCCGGAGGTTATGGCCATCCGCATCCGTAATCCAGATCTCGCCATCGTCGCCCACCAATGCCGAGTAGACGATTCGCCCGTCGGGGGTCCAAGCGAGGGTGTTGAATTCGTGAATGGGTCCGGAAGTAATTTGCACGGCCGCGTTGTAATCGCGCGCGGGCGCCACCCATAGGTCGGCGAACATTTGTGTCTGTAGCGCCAGCAGCGTGCGGCCGTCGGCGGTGGCGCTGAGCCCGGAGTAATCGCTCACGTCGTTGGTGATACGGGTGGCTTCGCCGCCGGAGACCGGGGCGGTCCAGATCTGGTAATTCGCCAATTGTTCGGTGGCGATGAATGCCAAGGCCTTCCCCTTGGCCGGCCAAACCAGGTTCAGCACCCACCGCCACGTGTGATTTCCGATGGGGCGCACGGCGCCATCGCCCAGCCGGACTTGAACCAGGTGAAACTGTTGCGCCGTGGCCGCGTTTTCGCCGGCGAATGCGGCGATGGAACTCTGGTTGGGCGACCAGGCCACGCCGTACAGCGAGAAGTACTGTGGCAAGTGGCGGACGGCGAGCGGACGGACGGCTGCGCCATCGAAGCCGCCCACCATCAGCGCGCTTTCCTCACGCGGCCGATCCATGCGCACGAAGGCGACGCGTTTGCCATCGGGCGAAACGCTGAATGCTTCGCCCACGTCCTCCAGCAGTTTTACAGGTTGGCCGCCCAGCATGGTGAGACGGTAGAGCGTGTTGGCCTCCGCGCCCTGCCGCCGCAGAAAGTAGAGGAAACTGCCGTCCGCGGAGAATGCCAGACCCGAGTGCGCGCCGCTCTCCGGCGGCATCAGCCGGATACGGCTGGCCGTGGCCAATTGCATGTTCCAGACGCTCTGCCCTCCGGGTTCATTCAGGATGTACGCGGCATACTTGCCGTCGGGCGAGATGGTGGCGCCCGCCGCATCGCCGCCGAGATTCAACTGCTCGATCTGCAGCGGACCAGCCGTGTTCGGCTCTTTTCGCACAAAGGTGGCGAACACGGCCAGGAGTAGGATGGCAAGCGCAGCCACGGCGCCGCCTAACATCCATCGGGGACTGGGGCGGTGGCGCGCCATGGGCGGGAATTTGGCCGAATCATGAGATTCAAGGCTGCGCGCCAGGAATCCCATTTCGGCGCCTAGATCCGCGGCGGTCGCACAGCGCGCCTGGGGGTCTTTTTCGAGACAGCGGCGAAGTAACCGTTCGAATTCCGGCGGGAGATCCGGCGCGTGCCGGGAAGCCGGGGGCGGGTCGGAGGTCAGGATGGCGGCGAGGACGTCCGCGGGAGTCGGCCCGGAGAAGGGCGCCACATCCGTGGCCATCTCATACAGCAACACGCCCAGGCTGAACAGATCGCTCCGGGAATCCACGGGCTGGCCGCGGGCCTGCTCCGGCGACATGTATCGCACGGTTCCGAGCACGAATCCAGGGCCGGTAGCGAGACTCTGCGCGATGGATTCGCCTTCACCCGCGGGCGGCACGCGTTCGATGAAACGGGCCAAGCCGAAATCCAGCACCTTCACTAAGCCATCCGGCCGGATCATCACGTTTTCCGGCTTGATGTCGCGATGCACGATGCCGGCTTTGTGGGCAGCCTCCAACGCGGAGGTGATCTGCACGCCAATCTTGAGGACTTCCCGAAGCTGGATGCGCCCGTTCGCCAGGCGTTGGCGCAAGGTCTCGCCCTGCACGAACTCCTGGGCGATAAAATCCACGCCGTCGGCCCGGCCGATTTCGTAGATGGTGACAATGTTCGGATGGTTCAGAGTGGAAGCGGCGCGAGCTTCCAGGCGAAAGCGCCGCACATGATAAGGATCCCCTGCAAACTGCGGCGAGAGCAGCTTCAAGGCCACTTCGCGCGTAAGCTGGGTATCGCGCGCCAACCAGACTTCGCCAATTCCTCCGGCGCCCAGCCGGGAGATGACGCGATACTGGCGGATCTGCCGGCCCCCGAGATTGTGGGGCGCGGAGGCACCCGCCAGGTCCTTCGCCAATACTTCCAACGCGGGCGCTTCCAGGAAGTCGTCGTCGGTGGAATGCGCATCCACCAGGTGCTGCACCTGCTCGCGGAGGTGCGGATCGGAGCCGCAGGCGCGATCGAGATAAGCGGCGCGCTCCGCGGGCGGCAGATCCAGGGCCGCGTCAGCCAGCGCGTTGATCCGCTGATACCGCTCCGGCGTCATGATCCGCCGGGATTGGAAGACGAAGGCCGCAGCTCAACCGAGAGCCAGGCCCGCGCGCGCGCCCACTCGCGTTCGACCGTGGCGTGGGAAATCTTGAGCACTTCGCCGGTTTCCTCGAGGCTGAGCCCGCCAAAAAAACGCAGCTCGACGATGCGCGCCTTGCGCTCGTCCAGTTTGGCCAACGCGGTGAGGGCATCGTCCAGCGCCAACATTTCGGAGCTGCGCTCCGGCGAAAACACCAGGGCTTCATCGAGCGGAACCACCGGCGCACCGCCGCCGCGCCGCTGCCTGCCACGGCCACGTGCCATATCCACCAGGATGTGGCGCATCGACGTGGCGGCCACCGCGAAGAAATGCGCACGATCCTGCCAATTCACCTGCTGCTGGTTCACCAGCCGCAGATAGGCCTCATTCACCAAAGCGGTGGTTTGCAAGGTGAGGCCGGGCCCCTGTTGATGCACATAGCGCCGCGCCAGCCGGTGCAACTCGGAGTAGATGAGCGGAACAAGTCGATCCAGCGCCCCCTGCTCACCATGGCTCCAGGCCACCAGCAGTTCGGTCACGTTGGGTGAACCGGACGGAGACATCGCGATTGGAGTTATTGTAACCCACCGGCCGGGCGCTGACGGAGCGCCAACCCACGCCAACCCCCGTCTTGCGGTTTTAATCGGCGTTCATCGGCGTTCATCGGCGGCCAGGTACATTTTTCTTCCGGCCCAGCGCAAAGCCAAACCCCATTTTCAGCCGCCGATGAACGCCGATAAAACTGACGCACCACATAGTTCCAGGTTCCACCACGGATAATTCGCATGGTGAGCTGCTCGCATCTCCACTAGATCAACCAGGCTATCTGCGCACGCGGCGCATCCACCCGCCCAGTGACAAGCCCGCCCGCGCGCTGACCATGGCGATCGCCAGAGTGAGCGCCATCTTCAGCCAGAATTCCATGGCCGTCTGTTCCACCTGCGTGAACTGGTAGCGCACCCAATTATCGTCCAGCGGGACGAAAAATGGGAAATACTGCGTGCCGAAGACCCAGTTGCGGGCAGCGGGCGATTGCAGAAAATTCGCGAATGGCCATTGCACCGCCACGAACGTCGCGAGGAAAGCAGCACCGCACGCAGCCGAGCGGAGAAACAGACGCTGCTGCCGCAATTTGGGCCGCAACAGGTCGATGGCCAACGCCGGCACGACAATGAGTAGCGGAAAAGGCGGTGGAATAAAGTGCGTCACATGGAAAAAGACGGGTCCCAATTTCGGCGTTGCCGGAAATAATGGCAGAATCCATAGGAACAGCAAATTAAGTGTGGTAAACATGCCCGCGATGGCCGTGCTGGCCCATCGAAATTCGCAAACCTCACCGACGGCCACCAGAAACATCGGCGAAAGCAGCGATAGCACCAGATAAAAAAGCGCGCTGTGCATGTAGTCCGTGAAGGTGCACTCCTGGAAGACCGCGATGGCCATGCCCAGCAGGTAAGTAAACGTATAAAGGAGCAGCCATTCCAGTTTCCGGCGTAACACCCCTTCGGCGCGGTGCATTTCTCCGAGGATCAATACCACCGCACCAACGCGGATGGCCATCAGCCCGAAGATGAGCACCACATGCGGCGGGCTGAGGATCTTAACGTCCAGTCCGTACGCCGCATGCCACCAGTTATCGAAAGGCGCCGAGGTGACCATAGCCACGCCACCCCAGCAGCAAAGGAAGGCGCCCAGCGGACCGTAGAATCCCCAGATACGGACCGCGCCGGCGCGTTCGGAAGGGGTGCCCGCGAAGGTGGTATGGAAGATCAGCCAAGCCGACGCCGCCCCGGCGAGAATGCCGCCGAAGTGAATAAATAAGTGGGGCGCGGTCCAGAAGGTGTCGCGGCCGATGCTCTCATGCCAGGAGATGTCCCAAACGCCGCCGAAGGAAGCGGAAGTGACCGCCGCCACGCACGCCCAGATATACCAGGGTACGGACGAGCTTCCCGCGGCGGTCTTTTCCCGCCAGACGATTGCCGCGCTGTGCGCCATGGAACCGGCCACCAGAATATCATCTCTCGTTTGGGACGTGTGTGGCGGAGGTGCGGGGAAACCGCTCCCTGACGGTCACGGCTCCGATAAACGCGCGAAATCGGGCGAAATCGTAACAGAGCCGCGACCGTCAGGGAGCGGTTTCCAGAGCGGTTACCCGCCGAGGTCACTGGGTAGGGGCGGGGACTGGTGGTGCTGCGGGCGCGGGCATGAGGCCGATTTCCCGGTCGCCATCCAGGTAGGCAATCAGAGCCGTGCCTTTATCGATGGTGATATCTTTGCCGCGCATGATCAGGAATAACGGGGACAACAGGACGGCGCCAACGATCACGGTTCCGCTTTTATCTTCTCCCTTGCGTGTGGAAGACGCCCGCAGGCGGAGGTTCGTGCCATCCGGGGCCTTTACAGCGTCTACGGCGAAGTTCAACTTACCCGCCCGGCCCAAGCGCCGCCGCGGCTCGACTTCCACCACGTGACCGACCGCGGTGGACCCTTTAGGTATGGCGATGATGTCACCTACTTTGACGTCTTCAGTCACTTCAAAGGTAACTGGATCGTCGACTTTATTTGTCGCGGAACTGAGTGACTGAGAGAGCGACAGGTGAACGGCCGTCGCATCTTGAACTTTAATCGTGGAAGGCGCCGTTTGCGCCATCAAGGACATGGAAAGCAGCGGCACGGACAGGAAGAGACGCATAAGTTATTCGCTCCTTGAAATAACTGCTACCTATGTATACTACGCGCGCGCCCGCCGGCAGGTTGCGGCCTACGAGGCCGCCAGACAGGCCAGCAGGCCTGTCCTACCTGGCGTTGTGATATCTTTTTCTAAAGTATGGGAATCTGGAGACAGACATGGCGGTAGAACATTTCGACGTGTTGATCATGGGCGCGGGCCTTTCCGGCATTGATGCCGCCCATCATTTGCAGAAACTATGCCCGCGCCGAAGCTATGTCATCCTCGAACAGCGCGCGCGCATAGGCGGCACCTGGGACCTGTTTCGCTATCCGGGCGTCCGTTCGGATTCCGACATGCTCACCATGGGCTACTCATTCCGCCCGTGGACACATCCCAAAATGATCTCTCCGGGAGACGCGATCCGCGACTACATTGCCGACACCGCCCGCGATGAAGGGATTGACCGGCACATCCTGTTCGGCCATCGCATCGTGCGCGCGGCCTGGTCCTCGCGAGACGCCAAGTGGTCGGTCGATGCCGTGCGTCAGTCGGCCGGCGGACGCGAAGAGCCAGTAACTCTTACTTGTAATTTCCTGTTCTCGTGCGCGGGTTATTATCGCTATTCGGCGGGTTACATGCCGGAATTCCCAGGCATCGGCAGCTTCCAGGGACGCGTGATCCATCCCCAAGCCTGGCCGGAGGACCTGGATTATGCCGGCAAGCGCGTGGTCATTATCGGCAGCGGCGCAACGGCCGTCACTCTGCTGCCTTCCATCGCCAAAACGGCCGCGCATGTGACCATGCTGCAGCGTTCGCCCACCTATATCATCTCGATGCCGGAGCAGGACAAGATCGCCAATTGGCTACGCAGTAAGTTGCCTGCGATGTGGGCGTACAAGCTCAGCCGCTGGAAAAATGTCGGCCTGATGATGTATATCTACCAACTGGCGCGGCACCGTCCGAGCTTCGTCAAGAATGGTCTATTAAAGAAGGTGCAGGAGGAACTTGGTCCCGGCTTCGACGTCGATACGCATTTCAACCCCCGCTACAACCCTTGGGAACAACGCCTCTGCCTGGTTCCCGATGGCGATATGTTCCAGGCCATCAAAGCAGGCCACGCCAGCATAGTTACGGATCACATCGAAACGTTCACGGAAAAAGGCATCCTGCTGAAATCCGGCAGGGAACTCGAAGCGGATATCGTGGTGACCGCGACGGGCTTAGTGATGCAGGCTTTTGGCGGCGCTGAGCTCTTAGTCGACGAACAAAAGGTGGATGCCGGCAAGTCACTCGCTTACAAAGGCGTGATGATATCCGACGTGCCGAATCTGGCGTCGGTATTCGGCTATATCAACGCGTCGTGGACGCTGAAGGCGGACCTGATCTGTAACTATGTGTGCCGCCTGCTGAATTATATGGAGCGCAAGCGCGTGCGCCAGGTGACGCCGCGCGCCGGCGGCGAGAAACCGGTGGCGACATTCGTGGAACATTTCTCGCCGGGCTACATCGAGCGCGCGCTCGCCGATTGGCCCAAGCAGGGTTCTAAGGCGCCCTGGCGCGTCTATCAGAACTACATTCGCGATGCTATCAGTTTGAAGTGGAGCGCTGTCGATAATCCAGCGTTGGAGTTTTCGAACCCGGCCGCAGCGCCAGCAAAGGCGCGCCCCGAACTGGCGGAAGTAGCCAGATAAGAGCAAACCGCCATCCACCAGCCACCGGGTGCTTAATCGTCTTTTGGGAAACCGCTTCCTGACGGTCGCGGCTCTGTAGATCGTGCGAAATCCACGCGGCTGTTACGGAGCCGCGACCGTCAGGGAGCGGTTTCCCCAAAACCGTTAAGTACCTACTGGCCACAGAATGGCCCACTTGCGCTAAAATCACACTATCGGTTCTGCCGCGCCGCTCGAAAGCAGACCCGAATATCCCGTCATGCCGACAGCCTGCACAACCCGCGCCGATGAGTTCCGGGAACAGCTCACGCGCCGCGCCATGGTGGCGGATGGCGCCATGGGCACCATGCTGTATGCGCGCGGCGTCTTTATCAATCGCTGTTTCGACGAGTTGAATATCTCCACGCCCGACATGGTGCGCCAGATTCACCAGGAGTACGTGAAGGCCGGCGCCGAAATCCTGGAGACCAACACGTTCGGCGCCAATCGCATGCGTCTGGGCGCATTCGGATTCGCCGAAAAGCTGCGCGCCATCAACCAAGCCGGCGTGCGACTGGCGCGCGAGGCGGCGCGCGAACACGCTTTCGTGGCAGGCGCGATCGGTCCGTTGGGCGCGCACATCGAGCCGTTGGGTCCCACATCGTTCGCCGAGGCGCGCGCCATCTTCCGTGAACAGGCGCAAACGCTCCTTGAAGCCGGCGTGGACCTGCTGATCCTCGAAACCTTCGGCTATCTGGACGAAATGCGCGAAGCGCTGTTCGCCGCGCGCGAAGCCGCCGGACCCGATATGACTATCGTGGCCCAGGTCACTATCGACGATAACGGCAATCTCCCGGACGGCACCGAGACCGAAGTCTTCGCCCGCGCTCTCAATGAATGGCCCGCCGACGTCGTCGGTGTGAACTGCTCGGTCGGTCCGAAGACCATGCTCGAAACGGTCGAGCGGATGATGGCGTTCTGCGCGAAGCCGGTCAGCGCCATGCCTAACGCGGGTGTGCCGGTGCGCGTGGAGGGCCGCAATCTGTATCTCTGCTCGCCCGAATATATGGCGCAATATGCGCGGCGTCTACTGTGGGCCGGTGTGCGCATCGTGGGCGGATGCTGCGGCACCACCCCCGAACACATCAAGTTGATCCATGCCGAGGCGCGCTCGCTGCAGCCGGTGCAGAAAAAGCTGGGCGTCACGGTGGAGGAGCCGCGCGCCAAAGCGCAGGCCATGCCAAAGATTCCCGTGGCGCAGAAATCGCAATTAGGCGCAAAACTCGCGGCTGTAAAATTCGTGGCGTTCGTCGAAATCCTGCCACCGCGCGGAGTGGATGCATCCAAGGAAATCGCCGGCGCCAAGCTGTGCGCCGCGCGCGGCATCGATTGCATCAACGTGCCGGATGGGCCGCGCGCCAGCGCCCGCATGAGTTCGCAAGTTACCTGCCAGCTTATCCAACGCGAGGCGGGCATCGAGGCGGTGAATCACTTCTGCTGCCGCGACCGTAACATTCTCAGCATCCAATCGGAGCTGCTGGGCACGCATTGCGCGGGCGTGCGCAATCTCATCTGCATCACGGGCGATCCGCCGCGCATGGGCAGCTATCCGGACGCCACCGCGGTCTTCGATGTGGACGCCATCGGCCTGGTGAACATTGCCAACAATCTGAACCACGGCCTGGATATCGGCGGTAACGCCATGGGGTCGCAAACCGCGCTGCTGATCGGCGTGGGCGTGAATCCGGGCGCGCCGAATATGGATGAAGAGATCCGCCGTTTTGAGTGGAAGGTGCAGGCCGGCGCGGAATACGTGGTGACGCAACCGGTGTTCGATTTGGCTTTGTTGGAGCAATTTTTGAAGCGCATCGAGCACGTGAAGATTCCGGTGATCTGCGGCATCTGGCCGCTGACCAGTTTTCGCAACGCCGAATTCATGGTGAACGAGCTGCGCGTGCCCGTGCCGGAGCCGTTCATGGAGCGCATGCGGCAGGCCGATAACGCCGAGAAATCGCGCGTGGAAGGCGTGGCCATTGCGCGCCAGATGGTGGAGCGCGTGCGCGGCATGGTGCAGGGCGTACAACTGAGCGCGCCGTTCGGGCGCTATCAGATGGCCATCGATGTGGCGGAGGCGATTGGACCGCGCTAGGGGTCGCGGGGGCGTATGGCAACTGACCTGGTGGAAATAGATGCGGAGCAGCCGCAGCCGGCGGCCATCGAGCGCGCCGCCGCCCTGATTCGCCGCGGGAAGGTGGTGGCTATCCCCACCGACGCGCTGTATTCGCTGGTGGCCGATCCGTTCAATCTGCGCGCGGTGGCCAATGTGTTCCGCGCCAAGGGCCGCGAATTTCATCGGTCGCTGCCTTTGCTGGTAGCCGACGCCATCGCCGCCGAGGATCTGGCTTCGGAGCTGAACAACCGCTTCTCCATCCTGGCGCGGCGCTTCTGGCCGGGACCGTTGACCATCATCGTGCCCGCCTCCGCGCGCGTGCCGCTCAAGGTGACCGGCAATACCGGACGCCTGGCGTTGCGGCAGCCGCGCTCGGCGATCGCCAACGCATTGATCGCGGCCTTGAATCAGCCGCTGATTTCGACCAGCGCGAATATCTCCGGATCGCCCACCTGCCGCAGCGGCATTGAAGTCTTCGGCACCATGGATGGGCGCGTGGACTTAGTGCTCGACGGCGGGACGTGCACCGGAGAGGGCGCCACCACGGTGGATATCACGGAGCCGTATTGGAAGCTGATTCGCCAAGGGGCCATCGAGGAGAAGGAGATCGCCGAGGCGCTGCAGGCGACCTGATCGTCATGTGAGGCGGGCACTTTTGCCCGCGGCGGCCGCCGGGTAAGTTCCAAGGCACGGATGCGATCCTATCGTCATGGCTCATGCATCGCCATACGAGCCCTCGCTCGCGGCGGTAATACCCGAAAAGTTTTGTTTTCGCGGTCTTAAACCCCAAAAAGTTGCTGTAGACTGGGACAGACGGCCGTTAATGCCCGATTTATCCGCTCTGCCCGAGATTTTCGTTTCCAGCGCCAGCTTGGCCGCCACCGTTTCGCGCGAGGTTCGTCGGGGCGCCCTCCGCAAGCTCGGCTCGCGCCTTTATACCCGCAACCTCAAAGACCTACCCGAAGAAATCGTCCGGCGCAATCTCTGGCCGCTGGCCGCAGCCTACCTTCCGGGCGCGCTGATCGCCGACCGCACCGCGCTCGAGAATCGTCCCGCGCCGGATGGATCGCTGTTCTTCATCGCCGGCCACAAGCGGGACGTCGTCCTGCCGGGCATAACGCTGCGTCCCCGCCGCGGACCGCCAGCGCTTGAAAGCGACCGGCCATTCGTCGGCGGCTTGCGCCTCTCATCGCCCGCGCGTGCCTTTCTCGAAAACATGCGCCCGTCCCGCGCCAGCGAGCGTGTGGCGCGCACGCTGCCCAAGCGCGAGATCGAGGAGCGGCTCGACGACCTGCTGCGGCGCGGCGGCGAATCCGCCCTGCAGCGCCTCCGGGACGGGGCCCGCGGCATCGCCGCACAACTGGGCATGCCCCACGAGTTCGCCCGCCTGGATGCGTTGATTGGAACCCTGTTCGGTAGCCGCCGCTCGCCGCTCGAATCGCCGATTGCCGTCGCCCGCGCCGCCGGCCTTCCCTACGATCCGCATCGCCTCGACCTGTTCCAGCGCCTCCATGCCGAGCTGGCCACCACCGCCCCAGGGACTCGCCCGGCACGTCCCAGCGAGGGACCGGCTTTGCCGTTTTTTGAAGCGTACTTCTCCAACTTCATAGAGGGGACCGAGTTCGCCGTGGATGAGGCCGTCGATATCGTCTTCAACGGACACATCCCCAAGGCCCGCCCCGCCGATGCGCACGATGTGCTCGGAACCTGGAAGGTAGTTTCCAATGAACGCGAAATGTCGCGTGTCCCGCGCAGCTTTGAAGATCTGGTGGAACTGCTGACGAGCCGCCATGCGACCATTCTTGAAGGACGTCCCGAGACGCAGCCCGGCCGGTTCAAATCCGTCGCCAATCGCGCCGGTTCCACTTGGTTCGTCGCGCCTGAGTTAGTCGAAGGCACTCTCGCGAAAGGCTTCGAAATCTATCGCGGACTCGCTAGCCCGCTGGCCCGCGCCGTCTTCATGATGTTCCTCATTTCCGAAGTTCATCCATTCGCCGACGGCAATGGTCGCGCGGCGCGCGTGATGATGAACGCGGAGTTAGTCTCAGCCGGAGAGACGCGCATCATCGTGCCCACGGTTTACCGCAACAATTATCTGATGGCGTTGAAGGCGCTCTCGCAGAATGGCATCACTGGCGCCCTGGTCCGTGTATTGGACTTCGCGCAACGTTACACGGCCGCAGTCGATTTCGCCACGCTGGAGCGGGCGCGCTTTGTGCTGGACCGCACGCACGCCTTCGCCGATCCAAACGAAGCGGATGCTCGCGGAATTTCGCTAAGGCTGCCGACACCCGAGATTCTGGCGGACTAGCATGCTAACTTAGTGACCAGTCCTTCGTCCATGCAGAAAGGCCCCATGAGTGACTGACTTCTCAAGGAGTAGATCGATGAAAACCATCCATCCCATCGTTCGTCTCGCCGGCTTCTTTCTGATAGCCGCATTACTTGCCGCCGCGACGGAAGACGATCGCGCCGCCGACCGTGCTGCCATCCGCGCGCACATCGACCGCATCTTCCAGGCGTTTATCCACAAAGACCTCGCCGAACTGCGGGCCACGCATGCCGAAAACTGGCTCGGCTACCTGGAAGGGTCCACCACCATGATCCACGGCATCGACGGGTATATGAACACGCTCTATCTCGACCCGAAAAGCCCCTATGGCATGACCGGTTATAAGATGCGCGAGTTCGACATGATCTTCAAGGGTGACGCCGCGTTCGTGGCATTCATCGCCGACGTGGAAGCGAATACTCCCCGGGGGCCGTTCAAGCGCACGCTCCGCATCACCGATTTCTATACCAGGCAAAACGGCGCATGGATTCAGAACGGATCGGACACCGATCTGCATCCTGACTCGGTCGCGGAGCAGCATTCCAGGCTGCGTCCGCTATCCGATTCCGATAAGAAAGAGATTCTGGATGCGCGCGAGGCCGTCTGGCGCGCCTGGTTCGCGGGCGATCGCGCCGCGCTCGAGAAACTGCTGCCCGCCGAATTGCTGACCATCGAACCGGGCTCGGGTGATTGGGGCAATCGCCAGGCCACGCTCGAGAATTCGTCGCGCTTTGCCTCGTCGGGCGGCAAGCTGATCCGGCTGGAATTCCCGAAGACCGAGATCCAGTCGTATGGCTACGTGGCTGTCGTCTATTCGAACTACGTCTACGAAATCGAGCAAGGCGGCAAGTCCGCAGTGAACTCAGGCCGGGCCACCGAAGTGTTCGTCTACCATGACGGAAAATGGGTGAACCCGAGCTGGCACATGGATAATTGGAAGTAGTTCTATCGGGGGCGCCTGACATGCTAACTTGGTTCTTCCGTGCTCCCCATCGACGAACAACTCACCTATCTCAAAAAGGGCCTCTCCGAGATCGTTCGTGAAGAGGATCTGCGCGAACGGCTGACACAAGCCGCGCGCGAGGGTCGGCCCCTGCGCGTGAAGGCCGGCTTCGACCCCACCGCGCCCGATCTGCACCTGGGCCACACCGTCCTGCTGCGCAAGATGAAACATTTTCAGGACCTTGGCCACACGGTGATCTTCCTGATCGGCGATATGACTTCGCTCATCGGCGATCCCACCGGCCGTAACATCACGCGTCCGCCGATGACTCGCGAAGATATCGAGCGCAACGCGCAAACCTACCGCGATCAGGTGTTCAAGATTCTCGATCCCGAAAAGACTGAGGTGCGCTTTAACAGCGAGTGGCTGCAGCCTCTGCGCTACGAGGATCTGGTCCGGCTGTGCTCGCGCTACACGGTGGCGCGCATCCTGGAGCGCGCCGAATTCGCGAAGAGATTCAAAGACGGCGTGCCCATCTCCGTGCATGAACTCCTGTATCCGCTGGCGCAGGCTTACGATTCAGTCGCGCTTAAGTGCGACGTGGAGATGGGCGGCACCGATCAGAAATTCAATTTGCTGGTGGGCCGCGAGATACAAAAGGATTACGGACAGCCGCAGCAGATTGTGGCCACCGTGCCGCTGCTCGAAGGTCTCGATGGCGTCAATAAAATGTCGAAATCGCTGGGCAATTACATCGGCATCACCGAGCCGCCGGAAATTATGTATCGCAAAGTGATGCAGATCAGCGACGACCTGATGTTCCGGTATTATGCGCTGCTCACCGATCGCAGTCTGGCGGACGTCGATGGCATGCGCGCGCGCATTGTGGAGGGCAGCCTGCATCCCATGCAAGCGAAAGCGGAGCTAGCTCGCCTGATTGTGACGGATTTCCATTCTGCCGCGGATGCGATCCGCGCGGAGGAGGAGTTCAATCGCGTGGTGCGCCGCCACGAGGTTCCGGAGGGCGTCAAGGATGAGAACTTTCCGGATGCGGCACATTGGCAAGGCGACCGCATGCGGGTCGACAAACTGCTCGCCAAGATCGGCCTCGCCGGGTCTGTGAGCGATGCCGCGCGTAAGATCAATGCGGGCGCAGTCGAGATAGACGGCGAGCGAGTCACCAACGTACTTTGGCCGCGGCCGCCCGGCCCCTTTATCGTCCGGGCCGGTAAGAAGTGGTGCAGAATCGTGCCATAACTGCATGTTGGCTCTCCGCGATAACTTATTCCTGGCCGCCGACGCGTTGCGCGCCCATAAGTTGCGCGCTTCGCTCACCATGCTCGGACTCACCATGGGCGTGGCCACCTTGATCGCCGTGATGACTCTGGTGCAAGGCGCCAACAGTTATGTAGAAAAGAAGATCGCCAATCTGGGCACCAACGTCTTCCGCGTTTCGCGCCTGCCATTCGTGGTCACCGATTTTACCCTGCTCGTTCGCGCCCAGCGCAACAAGAACATCGAGCTTGACGATCTGAAGGCCGTGGCGGAACAGTGCGCGCACTGCGAGTATGTGGGCGCCTCGATCTCGACCACCCTAGGCGTGCGTTATCGCGACCGCGACCTGGAGGACGTCATGCTCTGGGGCCACACCGCCAACATGGCCGATATCGACACCCGCACGCTGGCGTCGGGCCGCTATTTCACGGAATCGGAAGACCGCCACGCGGCTTATGTCTGTATTCTCGGCGACCGTCTGGTGCAGGAGTTGTTCGCCGGCGTCGATCCTATCGGGCATCTGGTGAAGGCGGGCAACGATGAATTCACGGTTATCGGAACGTTCGATTCCATCGGCTCCGTTCTGGGTCAGGATGAGGATACCTTCATGGTGATTCCGCTCAATACCTATCTGCGGATCCGTGGCTCGCGAAACAGTTTGACGCTCGAGATCAAGGCGGAGGGCAGCCAGCGGCTGTTTCAGGAGGCGCAGGACGATGTACGCGTGATCTTACGCGCACGCCGCCACATCACCGGCAACCGCGAGGAGGATTTCTACATCGGCACGGCGGAGAGTTATATCTCGTTGTGGCAAAGTATCAGCTCGGCCTTCTTCGCCGTGTTTTTAATGGTAAGTTCCATCTCCGCCGTAGTCGGAGGGATTGTCATCATGAATGTAATGTTAGTCAGCGTGACGGAGCGGACCAAGGAGATCGGCGTCCGGCGCGCCATGGGAGCGACACAGAACGACATTCTGATGCAGTTTCTTACGGAGAGCGTGATGCAATGCATCGTGGGCGGCATCTGCGGAGTATTTATCGGTTTTCTGTGCGCCCTGGCCATTCGCGGGCTAACGTCGCTACCTGCCGCGGTGCAGACCTGGGTAGCGATTCTAGGAGTGGTTCTAAGTTCCATCATCGGTCTATTCTTCGGCATATATCCAGCCACCAAAGCGGCCAAGCTCGACCCTGTAACCGCTCTACGAACGGAGTAAAATGGAACCACAGATGGACACAGATGAACACAGATTAAACGCGATTACCGAGCGAATTATCGGCAGTTCGTACGCGGTCGCCAACGCTCTTGGGCACGGGTTCCTGGAGAAGGTATACCACAATGCCTTAGCTTACGAGTTGCGAAGCGCCGGGCTCACCGTCGAAACGCACAAGGCCATCGAGGTGCGCTACAGAAACGAGGTTGTCGGCGACTATATAGCCGACCTGGTCGTCGAAGTCCTGGTGCTGGTAGAGCTAAAGGCAGTCAAGGAATTCGACGAGGTTCATATGGCCCAGTGCCTGAACTACCTGAAGGCAACCGGCCTTCCTATCTGTATCCTAATCAATTTCGGCGCTGCGAGGATTCGGATCAAGCGTATTGTGAGCCCGTTTTATCCGTGTTCATCTGTGTCCATCTGTGGTTCCAAATGACTCGCGGCGAAGTTAGAGAAAATTTGCTGGTTGCGCTCGATACCCTCCGCGGACGCAAGCTCCGCTCGGGGCTGACGATTCTCGGCATCGTCATCGGTGTGACTTCAGTTATCTCCGTGGCGGCCATCATTGACGGGCTGAACGGTTACATGCAGGGACGCATCCGCAGCCTAGGATCGCAGGCCATTTTCGTCACTCGCATTCCTCCCGGTTACACCGGTTTGTCGCGCCTGCCGGCCAATATCCGTGCGCGCAAGTATCTGCAATTCGACGACGGCAAATACCTTCAGGACACGGTGCCGTCGTTAGCCTATGCCACGGCGTTCGCGCAGCGCATCAACCTGGGTGAGTCCCCCGACCAGATGACTTACGGCGCCCAACATGTCGAACGCATGATCGTGCGCGGCGTGGAACCCGATTACACCAACGCCGTGCCCTTGTTCTCGGTCGCCCAGGGCCGCTTCGTCTCGCAGTTCGATGAAGACCATTCCCGCGCCGTGGTGGACATCGGCCAAGCCATCGCCGACGCGCTGTTCCCGCATATCGATCCGATCGGCAAGATGGTGAAGCTCAACGGCCGGCCCTATGAAGTGATCGGCGTCTTCGAAAAAGATCCCGGACTATTCGGCGGCTTCGGTGTGGATCAGTTCGCCACCATCCCACTGACTAACTTCCACAAGAACTATCCCGATATCCGCGAGGTGTTTCTGATCGCCTCCGTGCGTCCGGATGCCGACGTGGTGCGGGCGCGCGACGACATTATCGACGCCATGCGCCGCCGCCGGCGCGTACCTTACAATGCGCCTAACGACTTCGATGTGGCTGACGCTAACTTCTTCCTGGACTTATGGAATCAACTTACCGGCGCCATGGTGATCTTGACCGGCGTGATCAGTTCCATTGGATTGCTGGTGGGCGGCATAGGCGTAATGAATATCATGCTGATCTCAGTCACGGAGCGTACGCAGGAGATCGGCATTCGCAAAGCCATCGGAGCGCGCCGCGCGGATATCCGCGTGCAATTCTTGCTGGAGGCCATCACGCTCTCGGGAATCGGTGGCGCGCTTGGTATCTTATGCGGGGCCGCGATTGCTTTCACGATCCGCGCGTTAGTGCCATCCATTCCGGCGACTTTGTCGCTTCTGTGGATCGTCCTCGGCGTGATGATCTCGGTCAGCGTGGGACTGTTCTTCGGCTTTTATCCCGCGAACCGCGCGGCGAACCTGGACCCCATCGTCTGTCTGCGCTATGAATAAGTGGGGCAGGCACCCTGCCTGCGGCGGCCTCGTAGGCCGCCTCTTAATGTGCAATCGGCGTTACGGCGCAACCAGTTCGCGGCGATCGTAGCGCAGTTCGCGATCAAGCACCATTTCCACGGTCGTGCCTTGCGGCAGAATCAAATCCGGCCCGCGCGTGAGCAGCACCACCGCCAGTCCGGCGGCCGCTCCTGCGATGGCTCCGACACCCGCCCCCATGGCGGCATGCCCCGCTACGCTCCCCGCAATGGAGCCAACCGAAGCGCCGGCGCCGGCTCCTTCGGCGACAGTGCGGGCGTCCCCGGACTTATTATCTTCACCGCGAATCTTGCCTTCGTCGCGATCCACATCCTTGCCGTCTGCGCTGTCCAGGCGCGAATGAAAATCCCGCGTAACTCCGTTGGCTAACGTCAGCGAGTCGAAGCGTAAGTATAATTCTCCCCGTCCCTTCATCTTACCGGGGCGCTTTACCTCCGTAACCGTTCCCGCCACGTAACTGCCCTTGGGAATAATCATGTGACCGTTCTGAGTAACTGGAAAAGCGGTTTCCAGATACACGCGATCGCCTGCCGCGCTGCGCTTTGTGTTTAAGGTATTAATGAGCGAAAGAAGTATCTTCGTGCCGGGTCTTAGAACGACTTCATCTTTCGCTTTCCTATAAACCAGCTTCGCTTGCGTGATAAAGTCAGTGCGGACGGTCCGCGTGATGGTGAGCACTTCGCCATCAGCCGACAATTCCCAGCGATCTTCCGTCCGGCCGCCAAGCATCAGCCCGGACCCCCAGGCGCTTATAACCAGCACGGGACCGTCCCATTTCGCCGTGGTGGTCCAGGTCGCGGGGAAATTGACGTTGACGTTCGGAATTTGGTAACTGACTTCGCTGCCGTCGTCACGGAACGACCACGTAAAACTGGTGTCCGTGCAATGAAACGTCGGGCCATCTTGGCTTATCACGAGTGTATCGCCCGCCGCAGAAATCAATTTACTTTGCTGGCGGTCGAGGTTCCATGTCCCGGAAAAGTCGGTCGCCCCTAGGCATCCCAGCGGGACCAGAGCGAGCACAATCGAAGCGCGCATAATACTTGGCTAATTATAACCAAATTACGCGCGCAGAACTGCTTGTCTTATCTGTGTTCATCGGCGTTCATCTGCGGCCGATAACGGGTTTTCGCTTGTCACGCTGGGCCGAAAGCAAAACACGTAATTGGCCGCAGATGAACGCAGATGAACGCAGATAAAAACGTTCTCGGTGTATCCGCTTCTGTCTCAGCGTGCCGTCGCTCGCGGCTCCCGGCATGCGCCCGAGACCGCCATGGACAACGCGCGGCGCGCGGGCGCATAAGATGGATCGACGGCAATGGCGCGTTGCGAAAAAGTCTGGGCGTCGGCGCAGCGTTTCAGCAGCACAGAAGCCAAAGCCAGGTTGGTGTTGGGCAGCGCCGCTTGCGGGTCGAGTCTGGCGGCTTCGCGAAATTCGTCCGCGGCCTGTTCGTATCCGCCTTGCCGCAGCAACTGTACGCCCAAATCGTTGTGCGCTTCCATATAATCGGGAAAAATGGCGAGCGCCTTGCGCAGATGACGGATGGCTTCCAAGGTCACTCCCCGTTGAACGGCTTTGGATGCGCGCACCAATTCCTTGCGGGCGGCCGCAGGCGCCGGGTGCGACAGGCTGCGCACGGAGACCGTCCCGTTCACCGGACGCTCCACACCACCGCCGCCGAGCCGGAACAACACGCCCTCAACGTGGCCGTGCACCGAGACGAACTGACGTTCGACGACTGACTCGTCGCGGCCGGCGACTCTTAGTTCATACTCACCCGGCGGCACCGCGGCTAACTCGAAACTGCAATCCGCGCCCGGAGACACGCGACTCACCACGCAGCCGGACGCGACCAACTCTACCGAAAGTGTACTGACACCCGCCGCAGCGTCCCATGCGACTTCACCGCTCACGCTCGCCGCGTCTCTCGGCGGACTCTGCCCCCACAGAGTCACGCTCAAGCAGACAAAGACACTACAACATAGGCACCTATAGATGCCTGACAACAGCACGGTGTTATTACCCTCCTGAATGTTTGTATCTGTTTAAAGTTTCTACTGTTGAAGTGTCCTGGAGTAATGTCAACTGAAAAACTATCAAGAAGTTCTATGTTGCACTTATCCGTACTAGGTCTCATTGAGCGAGACGACGCTCGCTTGGATCCCGCCGCGATGACCTCGCGAATGCGCCAGTGTCCGCGTGCCATAATGCCCATATGCAGGAAGTGAACGTAGGTATTGTGGGCCTGGGCAACGTGGGATCGGGCACGCTGGCCATTCTCGCAGACAACGCCGAACAGATCGCGCTTAAACTGGGATTCCGGCTGCGCGTGGCTGCCGTATGTTGCCGTTCGATTGCCTCGAAATCGATTCCCGAGTCGCTGGGACCGCTGTTCCGCACGCCGGATTGGCGCGAAGTGGTCTCGCATCCGGATATCGATATCGTGGCGGAACTGGTGGGCGGCGTGGGCGTGGCCGCGGAGATCGTGAACGCCGCCATTGCCAATCGTAAGTCCGTGGTAACGGCGAATAAGGAATTGATGGCCGCCTGTGGACCGGAGATTTGGGAGCGGGCCATCCGCGCGGGTATCAACATGGCGATGGAGGCCAGCGTGGCCGGCGGCATCCCCATCCATGCGGTGCTGCGCGAGGGCATCTCGGGCGACCGCGTCACGGCACTCTACGGCATACTTAACGGCACCTGCAACTACATCCTGACGGAGATTGAAAAGCGCGGCGAACCTTTGGAAACGGTGCTGGCGGAGGCGCAGGAGCTGGGCTACGCGGAAGCCGATCCGAGCGCCGATCTGGACGGCATCGACGCCCGCTCCAAGCTGGCGATCCTGGCGGCGTTGGCATTCGGCGAGAAGATCACGCCGTCGGATATTTTCATGGAAGGTATCCGCCGCATCTCGCCGCTCGATTTCCGTTATGCGCACCAGCTTGGGCACACCATCCGGTTGATCTGCGCGGCGCGCCAGACTGCCGAAGGATTGATTCTCTCTGTCAGACCTGCGCTCATCCCGCAGACTACCATTCTGGCGAGCGTGCAAGGCGCCTATAACGGCGTGTGGGTGAAAGGGACCTACGGCGAGGACACGTTTTATTACGGACGCGGGGCCGGATCGCTGCCTACCGGCGTGGCCGTAGTGAGCGATCTGATGCGCGTGGCGCGTGAGATTCGCAGCGGCAGCCCGGAGCGCGTATCGCCTTTCGCGCACGACCGGCTGGGCGAATACAAACCGGTCTCCGTGGTGTTGCAGACGCGCGCGTATTATCTGCGGTTCCGCGTGACAGACCGGCCCGGAATCCTGGCGGGCCTTTCGGGTATACTGGCGGCGAAGCACATCAGCTTGGATGCGGTGTTGCAGTTGCCCACCGAGAGTAAGCGCGATCTGCCGTTTGTGATCACGGTAGAGCCTACGTATGAGCACGCCATTCGCGAAGCGGTGGCGCAGATGGCACAACTCGACTTTCTATTGGAACCGCCTCTGGCGCTGCCCATGGAGACTGCTTTATGAGAATTCGAATCGCACTTCTTGCGGCGTTGTGCTGCCCGGCCCTATGGACGCAGGTAGCGGCGGACGCCAATGCACATTATCAGACCGAGGAAGGACGCAAGCAGATCGCGGCGAACCTCGCGAACGCCAGCCGCGATGCCACCGAGCGGCCACGCGAGCTGGTGCAGGAGATGGAACTGAAGCCAGGCATGACCGTGGCCGATATCGGCACCGGCCCCGGCTACATGTTGCCTTATCTGAGCGAGGCCGTGGGACCCAAGGGCCATGTGATCGCGGAGGATATTTTCGACGATTTCCTGAACGCCGCGCGCCGGCACGCGACCGATTTGAAGCTTGAAAACGTCGCGTTCCTCAAAGGCACCGAGATGGATCCGCGCTTGGCGGACGGCAGCGTAGATGTGATCCTGGCGCTCGATTCGTATCATCACTACAACTATCCGGAGAAGATGCTGGCGGCCTTCGCCCAAGCCTTGCGCGACGACGGGCGGCTGGTGATTGTGGAGTATTACAAGCGGCCGAACGCCATGCCGGGCGGCGACGCGGTGAAGCACATCCGGCTGGATGAACCGGATTTGGTGCGCGAAGTGGAGCGCAATGGATTCCGCAAGGTGTCCGAGCGGGAGCACATCAAAGACAGCCAGTATATGGTTGTGTTCGCCAAGAAATGACTTCCCGTGGGACAGACCATCGTTTTTTGTGGTCTGTCGTGGCGGCCTCGTAGGCCGCCATGGACAGACGACAAAAAACGATCGTCTGCCCCACGAGGCGTCAGGGATCTGCGCCGATGGTGCCCATCAGCTCCGCCAGATAGGCCACCGAGCTGACGCGGGCCAACTGGGCGCGCGCTTCGGCGAGCGCCGCGCAGGGCGACTGCAAAGCGGCGATATGGCGATTCCACAAGGCCACGTCGCGCTCCTGCTTGGCGTGCAAACGATCCTTATACCAATCGCTCGCCAGCACCGCTTCGCGCGTGAACATCGCCCGCAGGCGCGCATCGCCCAGGCGCATGCCCTCCCATTCGCCGCATACCATGATGTGCAGCAGCGCGCGCAACGGCGGGCAAGCCGCATCTACGCTGCCATCGTAGAAATAATTTTCGGCGACGCGTTTTTGCGCCGCCACAATGGCATCCACGCCCGCGGCAAACGCGTCCATGTCCTGCTTCTCGGGCCGCAGCATCTCTTCGGGAAACACCGCGTCGGGAGTCTCGAAGATCCGCCCGAGAAAACGCTCCGCGAACAACGACGTGATGCGATAGCCCAGGCGGCTCGCCAGCACCGTGCGTCCGTTCCATTCGAAGTCCGTCATCTTTTCGAGATATCCGTTGTCGATGAGGAAGCCCGGATCGCGCTCCGGCACGCGCACGCGGCACCATACCTCGGGCACCAGCATGCTGATGTCGTGATCCACACGGTATTGCGGGCCGACATAACCCGCGGCGGTGGTGAAGCCGGCAGACTCGGTGAGCACGGCCGCCACCAGCGCATTGTTCAGATCCACCACCGGCGAAACGGAATTGAACGGACCTTTGGTTAGCGCGCCTTCGCTGCCAAAGCCGGTGGTCGATGGAGATTTGCCGGTCAAACTGCAAATGAAATCCATGAACAGCTCCGGCAATTCCTGGTAGTGAATCGGATTGTAGACGGCCAACGGCGGCAGGCCGATCTTCGGATCCGCCGGATTGCCGCGGCGTCCAGCCAGCACCGCGTTCACTGGAAACCGCACCGGCTGACCGGCCGGAATCCCGCGATCGAGACGCGCACATACTTCGGCCAGATACGGTCCCAGTGGATTCACCAGATCGGGCCGCGGCTGCAGATAGCGGGGGTTTTTCGACGGATGGCCGTCCACCAAGCGCGGATGCGCGGAAGAGACCACATAGGCCGTGCCGGAACCATTCACAAAATCCCGCAGCAGCTTCTGCATCGGCCCCGTGTACCGGTCGAACTCGACCACATGATCCACCAGCGCCTTGGCGCGTTCCACCGTCAGCGGTTCGAAATTCGAGAGAAACGTATTCGGCGCGGCGATATCGGCTTCCGCCTGCGCATCGAAGCCCGGATGGATGGCGTCATCGGGCCGCTGGAACAAAAACGCCTCGCAATTCTCCACCAGCTTGGCGCTGCGATTCGGATACTTGGCGTCGAAATCCGGCAAGCTGTGGCGCGGCACCACCACCGACGCCGTGATATCGTCCTCCACCTGCACCTTGTCGGCGGGATGAAAATCGGGCCGAAGCTTGTAAATGCGCCAGGAGCCTTGCGGATCGAATCCCACGCGTAGATAATTGCCCACCAGCTTCTGGTTGTCGTATTTCAGTTCGTGGCCGAGAAATCCGTTGATCCGGTCGACCGTAAAATGCGAACGCCAATCCGAGCCCCACTCCGGGCGGTAATATCGTTTCACGGCGAAAATAAGTTGGCGGATGGTCTGATGCAGGTTACGCAGCCATTCGTTGTATTCGCCGGTGTAATCCGGCGACACCGTGAGTAACTTGATTACCGATCCCAGTGAACGCTCCGGGCTCAGAATAGGCCGCGCGGCGCGCTCATCCGGCTGCTTATAGGCGGATGAAAAATCGCGTGCCAGAATTTCAGCCACCTGGTCCATGTCGCGATAGTAATCCCGGACGAACACCGGACCCTGCAACAGGACACTCGAAATCGATTTGGAAATCTCCGACTTACCGCCGCCGGATACCGTGCAGGGTTTGTGACAAAGCGTGCCGTGCGCCACCGCGCCGATCAGCCGCCAGGATGTTCCGCCGGACTGCTTCTCCGCCCGCACCTGATAACCGGAAGGTCCCACAAAGATACGTCCGGGCAGCAGAGTGAGCCGGCTTGTGCCGTCTTCCGCCGGCCATGTGACCGACCCCAGTCCCAAACTGAATTCCGCATCTTCGGGCACGTAAAAAATATTCGGATACTGGCGGTCCACCGCGTAGCCTTCCGGCTTACGTTCTATGCCATCGCCCAGCAGGCGCATAGCGTCATGGAAAGGGGTGCGCTTGATGGTGCGGGAACGCTCCGCGCGAAAATCCTGTCCCAGCACATAGGCTGGAAACGCGATGGCGCCGCCGGCGTGTTCCTCTTCGCACAGCCCGAACAGGTTGGCCGCGTAACTGATCTGGCTCTTCACTTCTTTCTTGCAATAGCCGTAATAGTTGTCGGCGATGATGGTGACGACGACGCCGCGCCGGTCGCGGCACACTAGCTTGAACGCTCCGCCGTTGTTATAAAGCTCCCCCTCTTCGCGCCAGCACATCCCGTCGCGGCGCTGGCGTTCGGTGGCCTGATCGAAGTGCGGCAATCCCAGATCGCGCTTCGGCATGCCCACGATATGCGGCGCCAGAATCACGCAGCCCGTGTGACCGGTCCAGTGCATCACATCCAGCGCGGCGTCGTTTTCCGGCAGATAAGGATCGCCGCCGTTGCCGAAGATGGTCTCCACGAAATCCAGATTGCTGACCAGGCTCCCTGGCGCGAAGAAGCGGATCTCCATGGTCTTGTGCGGATCTGTTCCAGTAGCCGGACAGACCATGGGCCGCAGCAGCAGCGAGACGAAAAGGCGCGCGCGATCGTCCTGGTCGGCGGTGAACGGCAGCGCCGCCGATTCGGCTGGCGGATTCAGCGCTTCGGCAAGCAGCTTGGCGAAGGCCGGTTTGGGAGTTGCCAATTTATCCGCCGGAATCGGGAGGCCGCCTTCCACGATGTGAAAGATGCCCTCGGTGGTGCGGCGATCGCTTTTCGGATTGTGCAGAATGCCCTGCGCGATTCGATAAGAATGCAGATAGGGAGAGATAAACTCATCGGCGCCGGGCGGAAGTGACATTACGCGCGCCAGGTCGGGCCGATCCAGAACGAAGGAATTCGACGGCAGACGGGCGGCGCCGCCGGGCGCGACATCTTTCAGATACGCGTCCAGGAACTGTTGAATGCGGGTGTCGGCCGGGCATAACCGGTCGCCGAGCAGTTGATCCTTTTGGTGATAGTTGCGCAGCAGAGGACCGGCGATCTCAAGAAAATACGGGTCCGCGGTGCGTTGGCTGGAGGGCTGTCCCAGCGCCACCAGCTTCAGGTTAATGTACCGGAGCAGTTCTGCGGGGTCTGAGCGAGCCATTTATCAATGTAACCCGAAACCGCTCCCTGACGGTCGCGGCTCAACTGGGCCTCCGGCGGGGCCTGATGGAACGGATTGAGACCGCCCACAAAGGGGGCGGTCTCAGAGTAGTAACAGAGCCGCGACCGTCAGGGAGCGGTTTCAGCGGCCCACTCATACGTTCGTAGATCTCGTCACGGCCCGCAATTGCGCGTCTTCCAGTTGCTTGGTCTCCTGCCAGGTGTAGATCATCCGGTGAGCCACCGTCAGGTTGGAAAGCACCGCAATCACCCACAACACCGGCGCCATTCTGTCAAACAGCGCCCCAATGATCAGCAGCACCACGCGCTCCGGCCGTTCCAGAAATCCCACTTTGCATTTGGGAATGGTGTTTTCAGCCCGCGCGCGCGTGTAACTGACCATCACCGATCCGGTCATCACAATCGCCGTCAACACCACGTAAAAGAAACGGTCGATGGAGGCATAGTAAACCAGCAGGCCCATTAGCAGAGCCAAGTCGGAATAACGATCCAGCACCGAGTCGAAGAATCCGCCGAAGCGCGTGACACGATTGGTTTCGCGCGCCACCCGTCCATCCACCATGTCGAACAATCCGGCTCCGATGACCACCGCTCCGGCCCAGCGAAAACTGCCCGCCGCGAACAGAAAGGCCGCTACGATGTTAATCACCAGGCCGAGAAACGTGAGCACGTTCGGATGGATCCGCGAGAGCGCCAGCCACCGCACGATGCGGTCTATAGCGGCGCCAAACACAACCCCGATCGCGCGCGTGTAAGTCATGGTTCAGTCCGCTGCCTCATGGATGGTGGTTAGCTTAAGTATCTCCAGCTCCTTAAAACCGCCTGGCAATTGGACCCGCACGGCGTCTCCCACCTCCTTGCCTAACAGCGCCCGGCCGATAGGAGAACTGGTCGAAATTCTGCCGGCCGCCGCATCGGCTTCTTCGGTGGTGACCAGGTAATAGGTGATCTCCTCGTCCTTCTTAATGTCCATGACCACTACGGTGGAACCCAGCCCCACCTTTCCGTGCGGAATCTTCGAGAAGTCCACCATGGACATCTCGGCCAGCCTTTGCTTCAACTGGTTCAGACGCGCATTCACGAACCCCTGGCGATCCTTGGCCGCGTGATACTCGGCGTTCTCGCTCAAATCGCCGTGCAACCGTGCCTTGAGAATCTCCTTGGGCAATTCGTTGCGCAATTCGTATTCAAGCGAGGTGATCTCTTCTTGCAGTTTCTTTTTGACTTCGTTCGCTCCCACAGGACAATTATAGGCCAATTGGGGGTAGGACAGGCCTCCTGGCCTGTCCATGCCGTCATGCATGGTTGTACGGTCCTCCTCGCCTATGCCGGACAGGCTGGGAGGACAGGCCGGGAGGCCTGTCCTACTTGGCGGCCTTGCGCTGCAAGTTGAGCGGTAGCCCGGCGCCGCCCTGCGTGAACGTACCGGCGATCGCGGAACCATCTTTACTCAACGTGCCTTCGTAGGAGCAACCAATCGTTTTCATATCCAGCTTCACGGTGTCTCCCGTACGCGAGATGCCGGCGATCGGCAAGCCATTGGCGCCCTGATCCACACTATCGAACGTGCCCGTAATGTCGCCGCCGGCGCCCTTAACGAAGTGGAACCGCACATGCAGCTGCTGCCCGGGTGCATCCAGCACACCTTCCCATTCGCCTGCCAGGACTTGTACGTCGCCCACATTGGCGGCCGCTTTTTCGACGGCCCGCGGCTCCGACTTCCATTTCAGATCCATCGGAATCGCCTGGCCACCGGCGTTGAAATTCCCGGAGATGGTCTTGCCATCCTCCGAGAGCTTTCCGTCATAGTGCGGGTCGCCCGCACCCGGCGGCGAGAAGCTCACCGACGCGCCGTCCACTTTCACGTTTGCGAGCGGCAGCCCGCTTACACCCTGCACCGGGACATCCATTTCCCCGGCCCATTTATCGCCATCGCGATGCACGTTGAAGAGGAGCTGCAGATCTCCGTTGGGGGTCTTCAGCGTGCCTTCCCAAAGCCCGGCGGGGCTGTTGGCGGCCAACACGGCGGCTGGAGCCACGAGCAAGAAGCTGACAAGAATTGCGGCGTATCGTTTCATGAGGATCTCTCACGTGGATTGTACCAACGGGCGCGGAATTGCGCTTTGACGCCGGAGAGAGAACGCCCCGGCGGGCAATCCTGCCGGCAGCCCTCCAATTGGTCTTCATGGCTTTCGGTGGCCCGCAGGGCCGTGCGGCACTCCCTAACGGTCGCGGCTCGGTAACCACCTCACTTTGCTGGTAAAGAGCAGCAGATCCTGGACGTCAGGGCTTTGAATGTGTCGTACTGCGAGTGCTCCAGGTCGCCGGTCAAGCCCGCCGTGTGGCTGAATCGAAAGTCTTCATGGCCTGTGCCACGTACTCATCGAGCCCTTGCAGCGGGCCGGTTTGAGCGCAGCAGAGAGAGACAACTCAGGAGAAGAATGCCGGTGCGCGTCAGGTGCGCAATTTTACTGTGGGGCAGACGATCGTTTTGTGTCGTCTGCCCTTGCATGGCCAGGAAAGGCAGACCACAAAAGACGATGGTCTGCCCCACACCTGTCCGGTTTAATTTTCCTGGGCGGGGATAAAGGGTCATTTTTCAGTCCGTTACAGTGCTACGTGCCGAAAGCGATTTGAACTGTGATCCCCTATAGTGGGGTGTGAATCAAGGCCGAATGGTTTTCTCGCAACTGATGGACTTCGTTCCCCACGACGAATTTCAAGCCTGTGTTGCACGGCATAAAGCAAGCCGGCATTTGCGCCGTTTCTCCTGCTGGGACCAGTGGCTGTGCATGGCATTCGCGCAACTGACGCATCGGGAAAGCTTGCGGGATTTGGAATCGTGCCTGCGGGCGGTCTCCGATAAGCTTTATCATTTGGGAATTCGTGGGGAGGTTTCGCGTTCCACGCTGGCAGATGCCAATGAACGGCGGGACTGGCGTGTCTATGCCGATCTGGCGCAAGTGCTCATCGCGATCGCGCGCCCGCTGTATGCGGGTGATCCGTTCGGCGTCGAGCTCGACAACACGGTCTATGCGCTGGACTCGACCACCATAGATGTCTGTCTCTCTTTGTGTCCCTGGGCCCCCTTCGAACGTTCCCGCGGCGCGGTCAAGATGCATACCTTGCTGGACCTGCGCGGCAGCATTCCCACGGTTATCGATATTACCCACGGCCGTTCCCACGACGTGTTGATGCTGGACCGGATGGCTTTCGAGCCTGGGGCTTTCTATGTAATGGACCGAGGATATCTGAGTTTCGGACCTCTGTTTCGCATTCATCAAACGGGGGCATTCTTCGTCACCCGCGCGCTGACCACCACGAAGATGGGACGTCAATATTCACGACCCGTGTCGCGGGCCACTGGTCTCCGCTCGGATCAAACCGTGTTGCTGACTGGCGTGAAAACTCGGGACAAGTATGCGGTCGCGCTCCGTCGTGTGTCGTATTGCGACCTGCCCAGCGGCAAGCGATTCGTCTTTCTGAGCAATAATTTTCTGCTGCCTGCCCTCACCATCGCCCAGTTGTATCAGAGTCGGTGGGCTATCGAGGTGTTCTTCAAATGGATCAAGCAACACCTCCGGATCCAGAGCTTTTTGGGCAATTCTGAAAATGCCGTCAAGACGCAGATCTGGATCGCGGTGAGCGTCTACCTACTGGTGGCCATCGCTAGGAAGACGCTGGGCATTGTGGTGAGTCTCTACACTTTTTTGCAGGTTGTAGGACTCACCGCCTTCGAAAAACTGCCTATTTTACAGGTGTTTGAGACACCTAACTCGCGGCCGGAGCTACCGACCGACCCTAACCAATTGAATCTATTCAACTTTTAACCGGACACATGTGGGTCTGCCCCACCGTTGCGCTTTACACCTCCAAGCCCACCGACCGCATCAACTCGAGCGCGTTGCTCTTTTCCACCACGCCCGGATGCAGCCGGTAGTCGAACGTCATGCGGCCGTCCTCGAAGCGATCCTCGAAGTGCACGTTGGCGGCGCGCGGCGCGAGCGCATCGGCCACCTGCGCCAACGCCAGATCGTGCGTGGTCACCAGGCCCATGGCCCCGCGCGCCACCAGGCCGCGCACGATAGCTTCCGCGCCAATGCGCCGGTCGTGCGAGTTGGTGCCGTGCAGCAGCTCATCCAAAAGAAACAGCACCGTCAGCGGACCGGCGCTCAGCGTCATCACCTGGTGCAGCCGCTTGATCTCGGCATAGAACCGCGAAGTGCCGTCCTGCAGCGAATCGAGCGTACGGATGGACGCCCCCAACGCCATCCGCGACAGCCGCAAACTTCGCGCGCACACCGGCGCTCCGGCTTGGGCCAGCACCGCGTTGATGCCCACCGTGCGCAGCAGTGTGCTCTTGCCGGACATGTTCGAACCGCTGACGATGAGCACGCGCAAATCGCCGCCCAGCCGCACGCTATTGCGCACCACGCGCGCGGCGTCTAGCAGCGGATGCGCCAGTTCGTCGCCGTCAAAACACGCCCCGCCGGATTCGAATTCCGGGAACACGTCCGCGGGACGCTCGAAGGCATACGCCGCCAGCGCGCACAGGGCTTCGATCTCGCCCACCGCGGCCAGCCAACGGCCCAGCGCGGAGCCGGAGACTTTGCGCCAGGCTTCGATGGCGAAGGCCAGTTGTTCGGTCCACAACATCAGCGGACCCAAGGCGCGCATGAAGGGATTCTCGCGCGAATCGAGCATTTCGATCAGCCGATTCAGTTTGGCGATTCGTGCGGACGGCGGCAGCCCGGCCACATCCAATGCGGCGCGCAATTCGGTCAGCCGTGGCGAGGTGAATTGTTCGCCCTCCAGACGCGACAGCACTTTCGCCAGCAAAGCCAAATCGTGCGCGGGTTGTTCCACGGCTTCCACCACGCGTGCCACCACCCGCCGGTAACGGGTGATGAAAATGGCGATCGCTGCGAGCATGGCGAAAAATGGATCGCGCCAGCCTTTCACAGCCCAAAGCACGGCTGAGACGGCCGTCAGGCAGGGAAGCGCGAATGCGACCAGGCGGGCGCGGCGCGATTCGAGCAGCGGCGGCGCGGCTCCCCATGCGGCCAATTCCGCAGGATGGACGCCAGTGCGCACATCCTCGCCAAGCACGCCCAGATCTTCGCGCAGATCCAACATAGGACGCAGCTCGGCGATGGCTTCGTGCCGTGCGCGCAGCACCGCCGGATCCCCCGGTTCGAGCAGCCAGCGCGCCAGCGTCTCCTCGCCCATGCGCGTGCGCGCGGTGGATAGCAGTTCAAACAACGACGCAGGCCCGAACAGATCCAAATCCGCCGCGTAAGGATGCTGATGATCCAGAAAACGCTCGCCGGTTTCACCGTGGCCGGCCCACTGGCCATCGAGCCGCGCGAGCGCGCGTTCGTAGTGCGTCACCGAGCGGCCCGCCGCACGGCGTGCGCGCAGCACGCGCTCGTGCGCCACGATCAGGCAGACGAACACTGCGGCGGGCACCCCCAACCAGAACGGGCTGAGCATCTGGCGTCCCCAAGCCAGCCACGCCAGCACGGCCGCACTCAGGAAGACCAGCAGCCGCACATTACCGATATTGCGATACCGCCGGTCATAACGCGCGACGGCGGCGCGGCGGGCTTCCAATCGTTCGGTATATGCGCCGCGCGGATCGCTGGGCTTTTCTTCAGGCATGGCTTGAATGAACCATGATATATTCGTGGCCATGCCGAGCGGTTACATACCGATCTTCATCTTCCTGGCGATCGCCATCGCGTTCCCCGTGGTGACGATCATCATCGCCAAGCTCATCCGCCCATCGTCGCCCTTCACCACCAAGCTGGAAGCTTACGAATGCGGCATCAAGGCCGCCTCGGACTCGCGCGGACGCTACACCGTGCGCTTCTATATCATCGCGATTCTGTTCGTGATCTTCGACGTGGAAACGATTTTCCTGTTTCCGTGGGCCGTAAGGTACAAGTCGCTGGGATGGTTTGGAGTCGCGGAGGTGGTGGTGTTTCTGGCGATTCTGGTGGTGGGATATATCTGGGCTTATAAGAAGGGCGCGTTGGAGTGGGTGTAAGCGCTAAGTCCGAAGTTCCCACGGGTTAAACACAGCCACGCCGGCAACCGCGAAGTCACCCACGTTTCGTGATACGACCGTGAGGCTGTGTTCTAGTGCGGTGGCCGCCAGCAAGCCGTCGACGACTGAAAGCGGCCGTCTTTCAACTGCGCCTGAGCGCGCAACACCCCCCATCGATCAGCAATTGGTCTATCGACGGGTAGAACCCGGCCCTCGAACCACGTGGGCAGGTCGCGTTCGAGCCACTCCTCCAACTGTGTTCGCCGTTGGCTTGGGGGAAGTAGTTCGACTCCAAACCGAATTTCCGCGCGGGTTAGGACACTAGCGTAAAGAGTGCAGGCATCGGCCATTTCCGGCCACTGTTTGACGAGTGGGTTTGGGTCGCCTCGCCGATTGAATTCAGACAGTACGTTCGTATCAAGCAGGAACCCGCTCATAGGTCGACATGGCGTCCGTAGTCCTTTTGCCGTTCCAGATTCAACTCCGCGCCTGCGAGCGGAGATTCCATCAAGAACTGCGCCAGGTTCTTCTTCGGCTCAATCGTCTCGCGCCTGGGCTCCTTTTCCAGCAGGGCGGCCCAGGCGCGATCGAGCACCTCGTCCGCGGTGTGGAAGTGGCCGCTATCAATCTCCGCTTGGATTATTCGCGCTTGTTCGGGTTTGAGGTCGATTGTCATTGTTTGCGCCCCCGCCGGCATGCTTTACGTCGCCTACCTTCATGATCGCACGTGCTCCGCCGGGGAGTAGCATGGTCGAATGGCAGCCAACACGATTAAGGGCGTCACCTTTGCCGCTATAACGATCCTCTTGACCTCAGCCGGTGCAGGATCCGCCCAGCACATGAACGCCAAGAACGCTCCAATGCCGGACCGGGCCAAATGCGAAGCAGACACGGTGCTTTCTCAAAGAGGCACAGGCCGCAGATCTTGAGTTGAACCTCGTGTACAACAAGATCCGAACGGCTCTTTCTCCAATAGATCAAAGTAAGTTGCGGACAGCGCAACGGCTCTGGGTACAGTTTCGGGACGCGAATTGCGCGGCGGAGCGGGGACTCTACGATGGCGGGTCTGCGGCGCCAATGGTTTATCAGGCGTGTTTGGGCGCGGATGCGCGACAGCGTACGGCGGAACTCAATGTGATGTACGGATGGCGGCTGGAAAAGTAGCCGGGGCTTAACGGCTGATTGTCGCGAAACTGGCAAGCTCTGAAACATCGACGGAAGCGCGTAAACACAAGGCCCTGAATGTTGCAAATGTCTAGTGCAAAAATGGAGAGCGTGAACGGAGTTACCCGGGTCAAAGATCGAAGCTGAAAATCGTACGGCCCCCATTGCCAATTCTCGCAAAAACGGGATTGGCACTGGCGGCAGGAAGCCAATCCTCACCAAGCTTCGGAACCGCGCCGCACTCCCCAGTCCGTTTCGCCATGGCGGTTTTTGGAGGTGATCCGCGCCACGAGATCCGATGGACGGCGGCTGCCACTGACCCTGCTGTCTCGGGCGGACGGCGCCAAACCGCGAGCTACCTTTGCCTTGTTCTTCCGAATGTGCTTGCCCATATCGACTTCTGAATATACACCAGCCCAACGGACGGGTGGGCCCGTTGCGCGGAACGCTCGCGACATCCGGAGCGATCCGGCGAAAAAAACGGTCCTCCCGCCCGACAACGATTTCCCCCCTTCCGGCGTCTAATCAGTATCGGCATGGGCACCCTTCTCCATTTCCCCAAGCTCGCGGAATTACGCGCCCGCACGGACCGCGACCTGGTGCGCATTCTCCATGCGGACCTGGAGCGGAGCCTCGCCCTGGCAAGCGTGGCCGCCACCCGGCACTCCGTCTTTACCGCACAGGCGGAAGCGGTGTACCGCCGCGCCAAGGTGCTGCTTCCCCAGTTGTCCGGTGCGACCGCCGAAGAACTCGCCGACCTCGAAGCCAAGCTGAAGGAACTGGGCATGGCGCTCGACCTGGTACCGGGTACAATGGATCTGGAAAAGGGAACCGCCGCCTTCCGCAGCGGACAAGCACATGCCAACTAGACGTCATTTTTTGCAAGCATCCACGGTCGCAGGCCTGGCCGCCTCCGCCTTGAGCGCTCAGGACGAGCAACAGAAACCGGAGAAGACGGTCTCCCCCAACGATCGCATCCGCGTGGCGCTGATCGGTGCGGGCGGCATGGGCAGCGCCGATGCCGAATCGTCGCAGAAAATTCCGGGCGTCGAGCTGGTGGCTGTCTCGGACATCTACGAAGGGCGGCTTACGCGCGCCAAGGAGCGCTGGGGAAAGCAGCTTTTCACCACGCGCCATTATGAGGAGGTGCTGGCGCGCCGCGATATCGACGCGGTGCTGATCGCCACGCCCGATCATTGGCATTCGAAAATCTCCATCGACGCCATGAACGCCGGCAAGGACGTCTATTGCGAGAAGCCCATGGTGCAGCAGGTGGGCGACGGCCGCGACGTGGTGGAGACGCAAAAGAAGACCGGCCGCATCATGCAGGTGGGCAGCCAGCGCGTCAGCTCCATCATATATAAGAAGGCGCAGGAGCTGATGAATGCCGGCGCCATCGGCGAGTTGAATATGATCGAAGCGTGGTGGGACCGCAACGACGCCATCGGCGCGTGGGAGTATTCCATTCCGCCGGACGCTTCGCCCGAGAACATCGATTGGAACCGCTTCCTGGGCCGCGCGCCCAAGGTGCCATTCGAGCCCGTGCGCCTGTTCCGCTGGCGCAATTATCGCGATTATGGCACGGGCGTAGCGGGCGATCTATTCGTGCACCTGTTCAGCGGCATGCATTTCGTCACGGGCGCCATCGGCCCCACACGTGTGTTCGCCACCGGCGGCCTGCGCTATTGGAAAGACGGCCGTGACGTGCCGGATGTCTTTCTGGGGCTCTACGATTATCCGGCGACGGACGCGCATCCGGCGTTCACCCTGGCGCTGCGCGTGAATTTCGTTTCCGGCGCGGGCGATAATTCCGGATTCCGATTCGTGGGTTCGGAAGGCATTATGACGATCGAGAACGGCGTGACCGTGACTAAGTCGCCGCGGGATAGCGAGCCCGGCTATACCATCGATACGTTCCCCAAGGCCGTGCAGGAAGAGTTTCTGGTGGAGTATCACAAAAAGTATCCTCCGCGGAAGCCGGACGCCGATAGCATGCGCCCGGATGTGGAGGATACGTACCACGCGCCGCATGGCTACAGCGACCATCTGGATCACCATCGCAATTTCATCGCGGCCGTGCGCAGCCGCAAACCCGTGGTGGAGGATCCGGTGTTCGGATTCCGCGCGGCGGGTCCCGCGCTGCTTTCGAATATCAGCTACTTCGAGCAGCGCGTCTGCATGTGGGATCCGCAAACCATGACGCTGAAATCGTAGACGTATGCGCTGCCTTCGCCTGCTGGCTTTGGCCGGATTGGCCGCGAACGCCGCGGCGGCGACCACGCATCGATCTCCATTCGCCGATTTGGCCGACCGCGCGCGGGCGCTCGATCCAGAATTCGCCGCTAATGCGCTGTTGCGAATCGCCGATGCGCCGGCGGTGGCCGATGTGGCCTGGAAACGCGAGATCCTGGAAGACACGTTCCGGCTGGCGGCCGGCGCGCAGGAGCCGTTTGCCCGCCGCAACTGGACCGGCAATCCGGTCAGCCTGTTCGATAAAGCTTACGCGCAAGGCCTGGATGCGTGTACTTTGCAGTGCAAGGCCGTGCACCATGTTGGCTATCGATTACAAGAAGGCGCGCGAGTTGCGCGAGTTGCGGCGTTCGTCTGACCCGGTGATCTCGTTGTACGCAGAACTGGAACTGCGGCTGCCGCGCCCCGGCGACCAGACCATCGGACTGTTATAAGTGGGGCAGGCTCGTGTTAGCCTGCGGCGGGCTCTCAGCCCGCCTGCCGCGAAGTGTTAGCGCACGTCGCGCTTATGGTCCACCCGCATGGCCTTGTGCGCCGCTTTCCACTTCTTCTTTAACGCCTGCGCGGCCTGCACGTCCGTCTGCCGCGCATGCCAGGCGATTTCGTTGCGCAGCTTGCGATAGCTCTCCCAGCGCGCGGCGTCCAGTCCGCCCTCTTCGATGGCCTCGCGCACGGCGCAGCCTTCCTCCACCAAGTGGCTGCAATCGCGGAAGCGGCATTGATCGGCCAGCGCGGCGATCTCGGCAAAAGCGGAGTCGAGACTCTCGCGATCCGCCCATAATTGCAGCTCGCGCATGCCCGGCGTGTCGATCAGCGCGCCGCCTTGCGGAAGCGGGACTAACTCGCGGTAAGTGGTAGTATGGCGGCCGCGGCTATCGCGTTCCCTCACCTCCTGCACAAGCTGGCGATCCTCGCCCAGCAGGCGATTCACAATGGTCGACTTTCCGGCGCCCGATGAGCCCGGCAGGGCAATGGTCAGGCCCGGCCGCAGCCAGCCGAGGAGCGCTTCGATGTCTCCCAAGCGTGCGGAAATCGCTATGACCGGCGCGCCGCCCGCCACACTGGCCGCTTCCCCCATGCGCCCGGCCACACCCGCGCACACGTCCGATTTGTTCAGCACGATGGCCGTCTTCGCGCCGCTGGCGTGCGCCAGTGTCAGATAACGCTCGATGCGGCGCACGTTGAAATCGTGGTCGAGGCCACACACGATCATCGCCAGGTCGATGTTGGCGGCGATCGCCTGCTCCTGTTCACGATCTCCAGCGGCGCGGCGCGAGAACAGCGTGCGGCGCGGCAGCACGGCGTGGATCATGGCTTCGGCGGGTCCTACGGGCTGTAACGCGACCCAATCGCCCACGGCCGGCCAGCCCGATCGGCCGGAGTGGCAAAGCAGCGCGCCGATGGCTTCGCCTTGCATTTCGCCCTGGGCGGTGTACAGGCGGTAGCGATCGCCGTGGACTACGGATACTCGGCCTAAGGACAGGCCTCGCGGTTCATGCGGACGAAAGGCGTCGAAGACGGCTTGGGTTGCGCCTATAGATGTCAGATTTAAGGTATCGGGCATGCTGGTCCTCTAAGAAGTTTTTGGCGGCCTACGAGGCCGCCGGTCGCGGTAGGGATGCCGGTTGCCCGGCACCCCCCGCACAGATCCGTGCGAGCGCTCCTAACGCACACGGTTCTTACCTTGGATGTGCTGCCACGCAAAGCGAACGTCAGGATACGGATGCAGAATTTCGACGTCCGGGATGAGGCACCCGAGTTTCTCCCAAAATTTGTTCCAGGTCCAGCGGGTTCTTTGACTCCGCCGCCGAAGCTGCCACCACCACATGCGTAGCACTTCGTGCCGGAACGCTTTCAGTCGTTCCTCGTTGCGCGGCACGGCGTGATATCGGAAATATCCGCGAACCACCGATTGCAGCCACCCCGTCGTGTCCGGAACCCGCGCATGCAAGCGTTGGCGGAGCTGTTGCCGAATCTTCTTCAGCTTGGCGGCCATCCGTTTGCCGATCGTCTTCCGCAGCACCATGAAGTACCCCGTCGCGTGATTCTTCCCACAGATGTGAGTGAAACCCAAAAAGTTGAAGGTTTCCGGCTTCCCTTCCCCACGCTTCGCCCGCCGTTCAGCGGCATAGCGCCCAAATTCGATCAGGCGCGTCTTCTCCGGATGCAATTCCAGCCCGAACTTCCGCACGCGTTCCCGCAATTGCGCCAGAAACTTTTCGGCCTCTTCCCGGTCCTGGAATCCGAACACCACGTCGTCCGCGTACCGCACCGCGATCATGTCGCCGTGCGCCACCTTCTTCCGCCATGCCTGCACCCACAGATCGAGCACGTAATGCAGGTAGAGATTGGCTAGCAACGGCGAAATCACCGCCCCTTGTGGGGTCCCTTCCTTCGTCTCGTACCACTGTCCGTCCTCCATCACGCCCGCCTTCAACCATTTCAGGATCAAGCGGACGAGCCGTTCATCTCCTATCCGATGCCGTACGAACTTTTCCATCTGAGCGTGTTCGACTTTGTCGAAAAACGACCGGATGTCTAAGTCCAGAACGTAGTTCACCTTCTTGCTGGTGATCCCGACGTAGAGCGCGTCTAGTGCGTCGTGCTGCTTGCGCCCCGGCCGGAACCCGTACGAAATGCCCAGAAAGTCCTCTTCCCAGATCGGATTGAGAACCGCGACCACCGCTGCCTGGGCGATTTTGTCTTCCAGGGCGGCGATGCCCAATGGCCGTTTCCGCCCATCGGCTTTGTCGATCCAGACTCTCCGCGACGGTTGCGCGCGATAGGCCCCGCGATGGATGCGTCCATGGAGGTCGGCGAGCCGCTCCTCCAGTTCGTCCCCGTAGGCTTGCCACGTCACCCCGTCCACTCCCGCCGCCGCTTGCCTTTGCAGGTCGTAGTAGCTGCTGCGGAGCAGGTCGATAGTGACGTGATGCAGCAGGGCGGTGAACCGCAACTGCTTGTCCTTCTGCGCTGCTTGACGTACACGGTCCAGCCCGCTTGGCCCGCTTTCCCGGCCTTGCATCCGGTACGGGTTAGGCTCTTCCGCATTCTCCTCGGTCAGCGGCCTTCCCTCCGCGATCTCCTTCGGCCCTCCCTGGCCTGCGTTCGACCGCTTCGTCGGTACTACGCCGCTGTGCGACTCCCCGCCGCCGTGCATCTGGGTCTTATCGCTCATCGCTTTCTCCCAGCGTTCCGCCCTCTACCGGCGGCGGAAAGCCACGGGGTCTCTCGGTTCTCGCGCGTGAAGTTTCTATGCGTGCGTGGGGTCTACGACTCCGCAGGGCCGCAACGTGCTCGCGCTGTTTACGCACGCTGCCGTGTTGCCTTCCGGTTAGCCTGACACCGTCGGCGCCCATGATTTTGGCAATTTCGGAGCTCATCAACTTCAGGGATACCCAGCCCACATATGCCCCAGGCCAACGCTTCAAGTGCGTCGTTGCCGCCGCCCTCACATGGCTCGGGGTCAGGATGGTTCGCTACTCCTTTCCTGTATGACTCTTTCATTCACTACTTCACGCCGGTTTATCCCGACGCTATCCAGGCTACGAGCCCGCCCCACATGGGAATCGACTTTTTAGCGGATGGACAGTGGCAATACCCACGTCCAGCCTACATCAAGAGCAGCGCGGGAAGCAAGCGCGGTCGGCATGTTAAATTTTTATGAAATGCGATACTTTCTCGGATTATTGGCTTCGGCCGCGCTGCTCTTCGCTTCCGGCGAATTATCGGGACGGCGCGCGCCCGGATTTTCGCTTCCCGATATGCAGGGCAAACAGCACGATCTGCAGGATTATCGCGGCAAGGTGGTGCTGATCGACATCATCCAAACCACCTGCCCGCACTGCCAGAAGCTGGCGGACGTGCTGCAAAAGATGGACGAAAAATATGGCGGCAAGGTGGCCGTGCTTACGTTCGCCATTCCGCGCGACACTCCCGCCACAATCGCGCAGTTCGTTCAGCAGCATAAAATCACCACGCCCGTGCTGTTTGACTGCGGGCAAGCCTCCGCGTCTTACCTGAAAGCCACGCCGCAAAGCCGGCGCATCGATGTGCCGCACCTGTTTGTAATCGACGGACAAGGCATGATCCGCAACGATTTCGTCTACGGCTTCGATACGCTCAACATCTTTGAAGGCGACGGCCTGGAGATCGAGATCGACAAGCTGTTGGCCGAATCCGCCTCCAAAACTAAGAAATAGCCCGTGTTTGAGGGAAGTTAAAGGACGGGTGAGACAACTGGCGGCTTGCTGCCACTATGTTGTTCCATGATCCAAAAGCCTCGACGAGCATGGGCATTGCTCATGCTGGTCGCCTTCGGCGCGCCCACTCAATGCCTGCCAGCGGCCCAAACCGGCGCGCGCGCTTACCTTACCGGGACCACCGTCCCTAATTTCCCCAGTCAATGCAACGTGATCGTCAATATGACGGGCGATCAGGAGATGCTCTTCGTCACGCAGCGGCTGACCCTGCATGTCCCCTACGACAAGGTCAATACGGTCGAGTATGGCCAACACGTGGGACGCCGCTACCTGGAGGCGGTTTTGATCTCGCCGCTGTTTCTGCTGGCGAAGTCGCGCAAGCATTATGTAACCGTCGGGTACCTCGATGCGAACGGCCGCCAGCAGGCCCTGGTATTGCAAGTGGGCAAGGGCGACGTGCGCGCGATCCTGGCCGAGTTGGAAGCCAAGACCGGCCGCCGCGTGGAATATACCGACGATGCCGCGCGCCAGGGAAGGGGCTGAGCCATGACCGCCATAGCCTGCCTGTTGGGGGCGCTGCTATTTGCCCCGGCCGACCCCGTGCCGGCGACTGCGCCACCCGCGCCGCCCAGTTCGGTGGAAACCGAAAATCTGCACCAGTTACTTCGGCTGAAGCGCGTGTATGTGGACCGTTTTGCGGGCGGAGAAACCGCCGCCCAGATGCGCGACATGGTGATCAACGGTCTGGAGGGATCCAAGCTGTTCGTGATTACCGAGAACCAGGAGAAGGCCGACGCCATTCTGCGTGGCTCGGCCGAGGATCTGGTTTACAACGAGCAGCACTCTTCGAGCGACAACCTGAACGTGCACAGCGATATCGCCACGCGGCGCAGCGCCGACGACAGCGCGCTGCGCGGCGGCACGCATGTCTACGACAGCGACGACCGGTCGGTCGGCCTGGGCGCCGGAGAGAGCGAATCCAGCCACTCGGTGGAACGCCGGCATGAGGCCAACGCCGCGGTGCGCCTGGTAAATAAGGATGGCGACGTGATCTGGTCGACCACGCAGGAAAGCCTGGGCGGTAAGTTTCGCGGCGCCAGCTCCGATGTGGCGGATAAGATCACCAAGCGGCTCCTCGAGGACTTCGAGCGGGCGCGCAAGCTGCCGCACTAGGGTGCCAGGTGCCGGGTCACCCGCAAGCCGATGTGGCCCATCGATCTACATTCTGTCCGCCGTTGTGGGGCAGGCACTCTGCCTGCGCGGGCCTCGTAGGCCCGCTCTTTGGCGAGCAACGCTCGCCTTGAGCCGGCTGAAAGCCGTCCTCCACAATCTCCGCCGCCCCCGCCATACCGTTCGCAGATCGTCGCCAGATTATGCTTGGGCACTTCCGGAGCGCTGACCGTTCCATTAGCGGATTACCCCCCTTCTGTCCTTCAAATTGACGACAAGGCGAGTTATCCTAGGAACAGCAATGGACAAGACTATCCGCAAATACGCCAGTCTCGACGAAATGAAGGCCGACGAGTATCGTTACTGGCAGAGCCGTCCAGTGCACGAGCGGATAGACGCCGTTGAAGAAATGATCCGGATCGCGTACGAACTCAAGGGCTGGGAGATAGAGCCGGATGTACCAAGATCACAAAGACCTTTTGTCCGCCTTCCATGCCCATGGTGTTAGGTACCTGATCGTGGGCGGTTACGCCGTGATCTTTCACGCGCAGCCGCGTTTCACCAAGGTCATCGACGTTTTCATAAAAGCGGACGCGGCCAACGCGCAAGCAACCTACGCCGCGCTTGCCGAGTTCAGCGCCCCGCTCGAAGGCATTCGCCCGGAGGACTTCGCGGACCGCAACAGCTTCTTTCGTTTTGGACGCGATCCGCACGGCTTCGATATTCTCCCCGACCTCCCGGGCGTCGATTTTGACGATGCTTGGGAACGCCGGGTTGAAGGAGCGCTTGACCCGGCGACCGGCCTTAAAGCCTTCTTTATTTCCGGGGCGATCTGATCGCTGCCAAGCTTGCATCAGGCCGCCCGCAGGATCTTGCGGATGTGAGTGCCATTCAAGAGGCTGTGGAAAATAGCCGGGCTTGAAGAGACGCGACCCATCGGCGGCCCGTATCGAGATCGCGAAGCGCATGGCCGGGCACTCGAACCCGAAAACGACGGGCCTCTATGATCGGGGCAACGATGACGTCAGCCCATGACGAGGTGCTGGCGGCGTAGCACCGCCCCCATAGCGAAAACGTGACACAAACGTGACACTTTTCAGGCTGAATCCCGACTCACAATGGTGGTGTTATCCGGTGAGAGCGGACCGGGGATTTGAGAGACCTGTGCTAATAGTCCGTCTATTTTGAAATATTTGAGGGCGTTCACGCGCTTTAGAGAAGTGCAGGGATCATAATCCCGGTTAACGCTATTGAGGCCCAGGGGACGAAATCCCCAACGGTCGATCAGAGGAGCAAAAGGATGTTTTCTCTCAGAACGTAGGACAAAACGATTTTGCAAGCTCTCGCTGTGCTGCCGTTGTTCGTCAGCATGGCCGCGGCACAGCCCTTCACGCTGAAGTGGAAAGGGCCACTGATTGGCTTGCCTCCCGCGCGATGCTGTGCGCCGATGGTTTACGACCCCGCCATGGGGGCAACCATACTCTATGGCGGCGGCAACTACACCACCGTGTTTGACGAAACCTGGGCGTTCTCCAGAGCCACCGGATGGACGCGACTCGCGCCAGCCGCTTCTCCACCGCCCTTACAATCCCCGTCGCTGGCCTACGACGCGACCACAGAAACCGTTGTGCTTTTCGGCGGCGACCTTGCTCCCGTTGGCCAGGGCGGCCATGCCTCGAACGCAACCTGGACCTGGGACGGGGTGACCTGGACGCAGCAGTTTCCTCCGGTTTCGCCTTCAGCCCGTAATTGGAATACCAACGCCATGGTTTTCGACTCCGAGCTCGGCAAGGTCGTGATGTTCGGACCAGATACTGAAACCTGGGAATGGGACGGTACGAGCAAAACGTGGACCGAGCAGTTCCCCGTCCACAGCCCGTCCGCGCGGTCGGCGACGCTGGCGTACGAGGAGACCTCCAACCAGGTCATCCTCTTCGGCGGCGTTAGCTCTACTCTTAGCTACACCTACTATGGCGATACCTGGACCTACGATGGCGTGGATTGGGTCCAACAACAGCCGGCCACCGTGCCGCGAGCGCGATGTGACAATGGTCTGGCATTCGATCCGATCCTCAAGAGCGTGGTGCTCTTCGGAGGTTTGGCCGGTCCGTGCGAAGACTGCGACGATGGCCGATTGAATGACACCTGGCTTTGGGGCGGAAGTAACTGGATCGCGGCGCAAACTTCCAGAGCTCCCACACCCTCTTCGGGAACGTCCTTTGATTACGACGTAACCGCGGGTGGGATGTTGTTATTCGGCGGCTGGGTAAGTTCCGATGGGTTCACATATAAGACCTGGTTTTTGGAGGCTCAGAAACCTGATTAAGCGGGCGGAACCGGCCGGGAGGACCTGGCCCTCGACTTTCTACATTTCTGCCCGGCGTTGTGGGGCAGGCACTCTGCCTGCGCGGGCCTCGTAGGCCCGCCCTTTAGCGAGCTTCGCTCGCCTGGGACAGGCCGGGAGGTAACCGGGAGGCCTGTCCTACTGCTTCAACTCCTCCACAATCTCCGCCGCCACCCCCCGCGCCTTCTCAATCGCCCCCGGCTCGAAGCTGATGGCCCCCACCCGCGCATGCCCGCCCCCGCCATACCGCTCGCAAATTGAGGCCAGATTATGCTTGGGCACTTCCGGAGCCCACGGGTTCGATCCCACCGACACCTTCGTCCGAAAGCTCGAAGGACTTACCGACACCGTATAAGTGCAGCTCGGAAACAGGTAATACGGAATAAATTTGTTATAACCTTCCAGATCGTACCCCGTAAGATCGAAAAACACCACGCCGTTATCCTGTTTGGCGCGCCCTTTAATGAGCCCGATCGAATTCACGTGCCGCTGGTACAACGGCTCGAACAGCGCCTGGATCTCCGGCTCGGCCGCGATCTCTTCCAGCTTGCGATGCTGCATCCAGCCGATGATTTTCCGGATGACTTCCGATCCCTTGGCGCCTTCGATCACCAGCGTCAGCTTCATAGCCGGCGCGCCCAGTTCCACGGCCGTTTTGGCGTCGGGATACTGCGCGCCATCGATGATATCGGCCCACTCGACAAGCTGATCCAAATCCGGCGCGCCGAAGCCGAAGCGCTGCTTGGCAACCGCGCAGATGAACGACGTGCATGATTTATACGAAGGATCGTAGAGCTTTCGCCCGCTGTGGTCCTGCCGGAAATTCTCGGCGTCCTCCGGCGTCAGAAACGCGCTCTGATGGTGATCGAACCACCATGTCAGGCGCGGATCGCTCGAGTATTTGAAATCCACAATGGCGTTTACATCGCCATCCCACAAGCCGTCCTCGAAAAGTTGGGATGCCTTGTGAGCCATCCCGGTATAAGCGTATTCCGCCTGAGGGTAGAAAGCGCCCTGCATGAAACGGGTGAAATAGGCGGCGGAAGCAGCGCCGTCGAAACAATGATCGTGATAGAGAATGCGTACCCGCATGAACTTGGTGGAAACGTACCAGCTTGCCTGAAAACCGCAGGTAAAAGCAAGTGCGGCTTCCCGGCTAATCCAGCAGCGCGTTAAAGAATAGTTTAAACGTCTGATAGCTCTGTGCGCGATACTGCGGCCGCATCCCGAAAAGAATCGCGTGCCCCGCGCCCATCCGCGCATCTACCACGGCTGCCTTGCCGGCCAGGTATTTCTCGCCCAACAGCCAGCCGGAAGCCAGCAGATTCGCCTCTGGATACCGCACCACCACGCGTTCCTCGGTCTCCCAGGCGGGGCTGAGCTCGCTCCATATTGCGATATCCGGCGGCAGGCCCGCCGCCAGCGGATGCCCCACATCGGCGCGCGCGTTCAACAGCGACCCCGGCGCATAATACTCGCTATCGGATACCCCGTGCACCACATTGCGCGCCGCCACGCCCAATTGCCCGGTGGCGTAATCCGACGCGCGATTCAGAAAGATCAGCGTGCCGCCCGCCGAAGCGAACTCGCGCAGCGCGCCGGCGCCCTTGGCTTCCAGACCGCCGGTGAATTCCGGTGGCATCCTGCCCGCCGCGTTGCCGTGCGCCATCGAATCCGCAGTGGCGTCCGGAAACACGATGGCGTCGAATCGTTGCCGCAACCCGCCCGCTTGAATGTCTTTGTTTTCGACAGAATGGTACGCGAAGCCGAATTGCTCCAGCACCCAGCGCGTCCAACCTTCGTCGCTATTGGGCATGAAGCTGCGATATAACCCGATGCGCGGCCGCTGAATCTGCCGCCAACCCGCGCCTTGGCTCCCCGCCGCGAAATCGCCCGTGGACGTGTTCCGCCATACCGCGCCGCCCGATTTCCAGATGCCGTTTATCGTTTTCCACGTGTCCGAATCGGAAGCCCGCAGTTCCGCCGATCGCCAGGCCATCACCCCCGCATATAAGCCCGTGACCGGCGTATCGGTGGCCGCCACATCCACGCCCATCAGCAGCGGCAGCGTGTGCGCCGTCACGTCGTATGGCCGCTGCGGCGGCCCGCCGGGATACAGCCGCATGTCCGGATAATGCTGCGTCTCCAGCAGCGCCTTGGCCCAACCGCTATAGGGCTGCGCCATCCGGACCACGTGATCGCCGGCCGTATCGTGCTCGATCTCCACCTGCCCGAATGCCAGCGTCTCCAGCAGCTTTCGTGTAGCGCCCGGATCCCGCTGCTTCACTGGAATCACAAATCCCCATGGCGATTTCCGGGCGGTCTGCCGCTGCCCGATCTTGTAGAAATTCCGCAGCAGCTCCGCGCGATGAATGGCCGCCTGATACAGGCATGATTCCATGGCGATCAGTTGATCGTCCACGATATCGCGCAGCCGCCACACGCCCCCCGGCCAAGGTTCCAGGAAGTTCCAGCTTCGTTCCCGCGCGTTATAACCCAACGCATCGCGCTTCAGCTCGGCCGGATTTACCGTGATGGGGCTCGCCAGCCTGGCGCTGGCCGATTCCGTCAGGATGCGCATCCCGCCGTGAAACGCCTGATACTCCCGCGATGGGCTCCAAAAATCGTAGATCGCATGCATGGCCACGCCCTGCTGCCCGGCCGCCGTCAGATCCGCCGCCATGCCCGTCCCGATCATATTGGTCTCCTGCATCAGGATGGCGTCCACGTTCGGTTCCGTCGGGTCCAGCCAGGGTGGCACGAAGATCCGTGCGGCGTTCGGCTCCATCTGGTGCACGTCATAAACGATCTGCGGATGCCACACGTTGTGCAGCTTGGCGATGGCCAGGCGCGTCTCCTGCTGCGTGAACATGTACCAGTCGCGATTGTTGTCGTGGCCCACGTATTTCTGGTAAAGCTCGGGCGGTCCGGCGCCTTCGAAAGGCGTGCCCAGCGTGCGGCGGTACCAGCGCGTCACAATGTCCACGCCATCCGGATTCAGCGACGGCGCCAGCAGGAAAATCGTGTTATCCAAAATAGCCCGGATGCGCGGCGTATCTTCGCTCAGCATGCGATAAGCGAACTCGATAGCGGTTTGCGTGGACGCCAGTTCCGTGGCATGAATCGAGCAGGTGATCAGCACTACGGCCTTGCCTTCGGCCGCGAACCGATCTGCCTCGCTTTCCGAAGTCAGCCGTGGATCGGCCAGGCGCCGCTGGATCTCCTTATAATGGTCCAACTGCTGTAGCGTGCCAGGCGCTGCGATGGTAACCGCAATAAATGGCCGGCCATCCGTGCTCTTGCCTAATTCCTCCACCCGGATGCGATCGGAATTGGCTTCGATGGTTCGAAAATAGCCCACCACCTTGTCCCAATCGAGAACCAGATGGTCCGCCCCCATCCGCTGGCCGAAAAAGCTTTCCGGCGACGGAACCGCCGCGGCAGCCATGCTTGTAAAGAAAAGCAGAGCCGCCAACACCAACTGTGGGGCAGGCTCGCAGCCTGCGCGGGCCTCGTAGGCCCGCTCTTCGGAGCTTTTCGCGGGCCTGGCCGCATGCGTGCGCCTGGCCGCAAGAAGGCGGCCTACGAGGCCGCCGCAGGCTACAAGTCTGCCCCACAATTCGTCGTGGCTCGCAACCAAACTCGGGGATACGCGACTCATGGAAGAGCCCGCAGCATCTTTCCAACATCATCCGGGCTGATATAAAAGTGCGGCGAAACCCGCACCCATCCCTGCCGCGCAGCCGCCGTCACGCCAGCCCCCCGCAGCCGGTCCACAACCTCCTCGGCCGTCGAACCGGCTCGCCGAAAACTCACAATGCCCGCCCCATGCCCGGCCGCCCGCCCGCCGAGCACCTCATATCCCTTGGCCTGAACGCCCGCCGCAATCAAATCCCCCAAACTTGCCACCGCCGCCGCCACCTTCTCCACCCCCACCTCCAGCAGCAGATCGATCGACGCGCGCAGCCCATAGCAGCCGATCGTATTCAGCGAACCGCATTCGTAACGCCCGGCATCCGGCCGCAAGGTCATATCGCGCGAAGCATAATCCGCGTAGCCCGCCACATTGGTCCAGCCGAACTCACGCGGTTCGATGGCATCTTGCAGCTCCCGCGAGACAAACAGCACCGCGCAACCCTCCGGCCCCAACATCCACTTGTGCCCATCCGCCGCCAGCGCCCCGATATGCGCCCGCCGCACATCCACCGGAAATGCGCCCAACCCTTGAATGGCATCCACCAGGAAAATGCAGCCATGCCGATGGCAAATCTCGCCGATGGCGTTCAAGTCCGCGCGATACCCGCTCAAGTACTGTACGAAACTGATCGCCAGCATGCGCGCGCCGCGGCAGGCTTCCTCGATACGGTCAAGCGGATCGAAGCACGACAGCCACTCCACCGCGACGCCGGTGGCCTCCAGCCGCTTCCACGGATAGTAATTCGAAGGAAACTCCTCGCGAAAGGCCACGATTTTGTCGCCAGCCCGCCACGCGATGCCGTTCGCCACGGTGGCAATCCCCTCCGAAGTATTCTTCAACAGGGCGATCTCATCGCGATGCGCGCCCATCAGCCGCGCCGCCGACTGCCGCAACGCTTCGTACGTTTCGAGCCACCGCTCGTAATGCAGGCTGCCATATTCCATGGCGTCCGCCGCCAGCGCCTGCATGGCCTCCGCCGCCGGCCGGCACAACGGCGAGACGGCCGCATGATTCAGATAGACCAGCCGTTGGCGCACCGGAAACCGGTCGGCGTAACGTACCCATAAATCCGCTTCAGATTTTGCAATCGTTTCGAAACCCATTATCATAACTATACGTTAGTGCCCTTAAGGAGGAGTGTAATGCGCGTGCGCGCCGTAGACGTTTCGGGGCCGCGAGACGTTTCTGAGCCGCGACCGTCAGGGAGCGGACGTTCAACCCAAGTATCCCGCCCGATTTCGGCCGCCGCAATCCTGCTGTTGGTTTCATCCCTGACCCTTGCCTTCGCCGACGATAAGACCGCCAAAAAGGACGACCCCAACCAAATCGGCAACCGCGATGTGAGCGGCTTCAACTGCTACTCGCTCGAAAAAGAGATCGCCATGGGCAAGCAACTGGCCGGCGAGGTCCAGCGCCAGGCGAAGATGATGGAAGACCCCATTATCGCCGAATATGTAAATCGCGTGGGCCAAAACCTGGCGCGCAACTCCGACGCCAAGGTGCCGTTCACCTTCCACGTAATAGACGACCCCATTCTGAACGCCTTTGCCTTGCCCGGCGGATTCATTTTCGTGAATACCGGCCTGATTGAAGCCGCCGAAACCGAGGCCGAAATGGCCAGCGCCATGGCGCATGAAATCGCCCACGTGGCCGCCCGCCATATGACCAAACAGGCCTGCCGGGCGCAGATGGTCAATATCGCCACCGTGCCCCTCATTTTCCTGGGCGGCTGGGGCGGTTATGCCGTGCGGCAAGCCGCCAGCGCCGCCATCCCCATGACGTTCCTTTCGTTTTCGCGCGGTTATGAGGCCGAAGCCGACTATCTGGGCGTGCAATACCTGTACGCCGCCGGTTACGACCCCACCGCCGCCATCGACATGTTCGAAAAAATGATGTCGCTCGAGAAGCAGAAGCCAGGCGCCATCGCCAAGGTCTTCTCGACCCACCCCATGAATGCGGACCGGCTAAAAAAAACCCAGGCCGAGATCGCCCGGATTTTGCCCGCCAAACCGCAATATGTCATCAATACATCGGAATACGTGGATGTCCGGGCGCGCCTGCTGGGCATCCAGAACCAGCGCAAAGTCCGCTCCAGGCAGAACGATCCCAAGACCCCGGTGTTGCGCCGTTCGCCCGGCAGCGGAGATCCCGCGGACGATACCGGCGATGGCCGCCCCACCATCAAACGGCGGGATTTAACGGAGTAACCCAGTACTCCCCGCATACGTATTCACATCAGCGGTGTACGTGCGTCCTTTTTGGGCGTATAGTAGAGTAACAGGAGTTTCCCAAATGAAGCGCTTCTTGGCGGTGCCCGCGGCTTTCCTGGCAGTCTTCTGTCTGCTGCCTAACAGCTCATTCGCTCAGAGTAAAAACGAGCAGGATCCCGACGACATCGGCAATCGCGATGTCGGCAAGGGCGTCAATTTCTACTCGCTCGAGAAGGAAATCGCCATCGGCAAGCAATTGGCGCAGGAAGTCGAGCGCCAGGCGAAGATTATCGACGATCCCATCGTCGCCGAATATGTGAACCGCATCGGCCAGAACCTGGTGCGCAATTCCGACGCCAAGGTTCCCTTCACCATCAAAGTGCTCGATTCCGAGGAAGTGAACGCCTTCGCACTGCCCGGCGGCTTCTTCTTCGTGAATTCCGGCTTGATTCTGAAGGCGGACAGTGAATCCGAATTGGCGGGTGTGATGGCGCACGAGATCGCGCATGTCGCGGCGCGCCATGGTACGCGGCAAGCCACGCGCGGCCAGTTGGCCCAAATCGCCCTGATTGCCGCCTCCATCGCCGTCCCCTATACCATGGCCGGTTACGCCGCCATGCAAGGCGCCAACATGGCTATCCCCATGGGCTTCCTGGTTTTCTCTCGCAAAATGGAGCGCGAAGCCGATTACCTCGGCTTACAGTACATGTATAAAGCGGGTTACGATCCCACCTCGTTCGTGGACTTCTTCGAGAAAATCGAAACCATGGAAAAGCGCAAGCCCGGCACCGTTGCCAAAGTCTTTTCCACCCACCCCATGACTGACGATCGCATCAAGGCTTCGCAAGACGAGATCGAGAAGATCCTGGTTGCCAAGCCCGAATACGTGGTCAACACCTCGGAATTCAATGATGTGAAGGCGCGCCTCTATTCGCTGCACAATCATAAGAAGTTGGAAAAGGGCAAAGACGATCCCAACCGTCCCACCCTGCGGCGCACTCCGGGCAGCGGCACCGGTCCGGTAGACGACAACGACAAGACGCCCGCCGATCAGGACGAGCGGCCTACGTTGAAACGCCGCGACGACAGCTCCGGCAATTGATCGATTTCTGTGGGGCGGGCCATCGTCGTTCGTGGCCCGCCATTGGCCCCCATCTGCTAGTACAAATCCCTCTTGTGCGTTTTCACCCAGTGTTATAAACTACCCCTAATACTGAGGGTTTGATTCCGAACATTCCCGCATGCATTCAGGACAACCAGGCATCCTGCACCGTCGGTCAGGCTGATACCAGACGCATTTCGTTGACGTGAAAAGGATGCTCGATGGCAAAAAACGATCTTAACCGCCGTAAGTTTCTGGAGACGCTAAGCGCCGGCGCAATGGGCGGGGCCGCGCTCTCCCAAGTCTTTAGTTCCCGAGGGAAGGCTCAGACGGTCGATCCGTCCGTAGCGTGGACGCCGCCGCCCGCCCTCACGAAGCCGAATGTTCTGTTTATCATCGTGGACCAGATGCGCTGGCCGCAATGGCTGAACGCGCACCAGACCAATCTCCTCGAAAAACAGATCCTGCCCAACATCATTGGCAAGCTGCGCAATCGTTCTTATGTCTTCGAGCAGTACTACACGGCCGCAACCGTATGCACGGCGGCCCGCGGTACGCTGCTCACCGGCTTGTATGCCCCACAGACCGCCGTGTACATCGATGGCGCTTTGGGAGCCTCCGGCGGGCCGCAATTGTTACCGGCCTACCCCACTTGGGGCCATGCGATGCAGACTCTGGCGCCCGCTTATGCCGGCAACTGCTGGTGGTTCGGTAAATGGCATCTTTCCGCCTGCACTACCACCTCGCCCCTGTTGCCCTACGGCTTCAACACCCGGACCTATCCCGGTGGACCGGCGGTCAACCCCTCGCCCAACGGATGGCCCAATGAAGGTTCCAATGGCGGCGAGTTTACCGGCAGCGGCCCGTTCAACGGCTATACTTTCGCCAGCGACTCGCTAATTGCCGGAGACTTCGTCGGCTGGCTGGGAGGCCAGATTCCACCCGCCGCCAAACCCACCCAGCCCTGGTGCGCCACCGTCAGCATGATCAATCCGCACGATATCACCAAGGCCCCGGCCTGGCTTCAAAGCAATCCATTTCCGCCCACCGGAGTCCCGCCGCAAGCCGTTTATTTTCCGCCCCCCCCATTTCCGCCTGCCTCCGGTGCACCCGCGCTGTATACCAAGATCCCTTCGCCCTGGAACTACGAAAACTTGAAGGTGGTATTGAACAAGCCCAGCCTTCAATATTTTCTTCAAAAGGACCAGAACATCGGTGACGATCAGGTGGCCAATTGGGCCACATTTCTAAATCAGTATTATTGGTTGCAGAATTACGTCGACCAACAGGTGGGCGCAGTATTGACCGCCTTGCAAAGTTCCAAATACCACAACAACACCATCGTGATCTTTGCCGCCGATCACGGCGAATTCGGCGGCTCGCACGGCTTGCACGATAAAGGCGACGCGATTTACGAGGAGTCCATTCACGTCCCCTTGTATGTCCATTTCCCCAATCAGACCAGCATGATTCCCATGGACCAGATGTGTTCGAGCGTCGATTTCTTCGGACTGATGTGCGACCTCGCCACCAGCGGCGCCGGAACCTGGCCGCAGGCCTATCCGGATCTGGCGCACCGCCAGTCCATTTGGAGCTTTCTCTATCAGAACGCCGCCGAAACCCGCATCGCTCCCACGCTGGGCATTCCGTATATCTTCCATACGTGCGACGACGACACCAATACGCCCGCCGCCACAAAATTTCATATCGTGGGCTTCCGGACTAAAGCCGACCCCCTGAACACCAGCCAACCCGGAGGCAAACTGGGGATCTATTCGGAATGGGGAAACTGCTCGTTCGTGCCCGATAGCACGCCGCCGGATTACGAGTTCTACGACTACAATCCCGCGACCACCAACAACTGGCAGGAATTGGGCAACGATTACTTCAGCTCCAACCCGGCCACCCACGCCGCCATCGGGGATTATCTGGCTGAATTGGGAAGCTGGGGACCTCCGCAGAGCGGTCTGATCTCGAGCGAACTGAATCCGCCGTTGACCGGCACCGGCACCGACGGCAATCCGCTGAGCGATGCCCAAGCCGCCGCGCAACAGAACTATCTCAACTATGTTTACGGAACTGGGGCATGTACCGAGTGAACCGGACTAACCGACTTGCTCACACGCGCGGCTCGGATTGCGGTGTGTTACTGAGCCGCGACCAACTGAGCCGCGACCGTAAGGGAGCGGTTGTCCCTCCTCGATCCCTGCCATTGCTTATGGTATTACTGGCTGTCGCCCTCCCGGCCTACGCCACCGTGCACATTACCTCCCTGCAACCTACTCTACCCTCGCCCGAAACCGTCGGCGCCACTGTCGGCTGGAGCGCCGCCGCCACCGACACCAATCCGGGACCGCTGACCTTTCAGTTCAATGTCTCTCCGCCCGGCGGGACCATGGCGACCGTCAAGAACTTTAACGTCGGCACGTCCGCCGGCAGTAAGTGGAAATCCCTGGAGTTCGCCTGGGCGTTGACTGGAATAGACGGCAGTTACGAGGTGCAGGTTGTAGCCAAGGATTTCGCCAGCGGAGAGTCCGACTCTATGACCGTCTCGTTCGTTGTAAGATCTCCGGTAACTGGCGCCGGCCCGGTCGTACAAGCGACTCAAAATCCTCTGGTAGCGCTATTCACCGCGCCGGCCTGCGCCGCCGGCAGCAACATGCGGGTCTTTTTTCAACCCCGGCCGGGCCAGCCGTTTTCCGGCGCCCCCGCCACCACCACTAATTGGGTGAAGTGCCAGCCGCGCGCCTCGCTCACTTTCGAGATCGCCGGCATGCATCCGGATACCGCTTACAACTTGTTTGCCCAGGTCAAAACGGGCGGCAAGACGGTGAACGGACCAGCCGCCACTTTCACCACCGGAGGGCTTCCGTCCGGTATCCCCTTTCCCGCATTTCAAGTCGCCATTCCCGATAGCCCCAGCGATCCGAACCAAGTGCTCCTTCACGGCCTGTTCGACGTGCGGGAGAATCACCACTATCCCGATGTGGCCACCGACTTAGCGGGCAACATCATCTGGTATAACTACCCCAACGACCAGCAGCGCAAGAGCATGCTCACGCGCACTTTTCCCACTGGTTTTGTGGCGATTCAATACGGTCCCGCCTGGTATCCGGGCGTCCAGACCTATCAAGTTCTCCGCCAGTTCGATTGGGCGGGTAACATCGTGCGCGAAACCAATATTGGAATCTTACAGCAACAGCTGTTGGCCATGGGAAACCCCGATGCCCAGCCTTGCAATACGATCCCCTCGCCGCCGTCGGTGGGCGCTGTATGTCTCGGCATCTTCCATCACGATGCCATTGAAACTCTGCCGAACGGCTATACGGCGGTCATCGTGGACGTGGAGAAAATCTTTCCCGCCGGCACCCAGGGCGATCCCAGTAGCCTTCCCGTCGATATCGTGGGAGACATGATTGTAGTGCTCGATCAAAATTGGAATGCCGTTTGGTATTGGGACGCCTTCGATCCCCTCAACGGCGGCAACGGCTATCCGCAATTACCCGTCAGCCGCACCGCGGTCTTGGATGAGACCTGCGAAGCCGGTTGTCTGATCGAGTTTCTGGTAGGCCCCGGGGTCGCTCCCCAGGCGCACGACTGGCTGCACTGCAACAGCCTCTACTACTGGCCGCACGATGGCGCAGCCGCTCCCAGCACCGCTCCGGGCGATATCATGGTCTCCTCCCGGCATCAGGATTGGGTCATGAAGATCGATTACAAAGATGGCGCCGGAACCGGAGATATCCTCTGGCGCATGGGACCCGCCGGCGATTTCAACTTTGTGAATACCTATGGCGATCCCTGGCCCTGGTTCTCGCACCAGCATGAAGCCGGAATTGAAAACGGCGGCGCGGGTCCCTTTGACGTGCTGGACAACGGGAACACGCGGATTTCTCCGCCCGGCAAATCCACCGGCGGAGTGCCCGGACTGGGAACCAACTGCGGCCCCAACGATTGTAACTCGCGCGGCATGGCGCTTACCTTTGACGAAGCCAGTATGCAAGTCCAGCCTGTTGAGAGTATCAATCTGGGTTATTTCTCCGATGCCATGGGCAGCGCCCAGTTACTAGCCGATGGCAATTATTACTTTTTGGCCGCCATCGTCGTCAATGGCAAGGTCGATACCGGCTACGACATACAGATACAACCCACGCCCGGCACGGACACCGGCGTCGAAGTGATGAATATCTCCGGACCGGCATCTTATCGGACGTTTCAGATGCCGGATCTGTATAGTCCGCCGATCACGTAGCGTTCAATACCATGCGCCTGAAGAAACCGCTCCCTGACGGTCGCGGCTCAGTAAGCCCCGCGAAATCATTACGTCCGTTACCGAGCCGCGACCGTCAGGGAGCGGTTTCCCCAAAGCGGTTAGGCGCCCCCATGCGCCAGGAGATTCCAGCCTGTCGTGGGTCCCTCGCCTTAATAGCCGCCGCGCTGGCCCTGCCCGTGCACGCGGCGGCCGCCGTTCCTTCGATATCGAGCGCCGTAGTGGACTATGCCAAGAACCGCATCGTCATCGCGGGGAAAAATTTCAGTCCGGCGAAAACGGCGCCTACCGTTTCGCTTGCCGGTACTCAGTTGACGCTGGTGTCTTTCGGCAACACCAAAATCTCGGCCAGCCTGCCGGCGAGTTACACGCCTGCTTCTTACACTTTGTCGGTCACTAACAGCAACAATCAAACGGGATCGCTGGTGGTGACCCTCGGCGACGTGGGTCCCACCGGTCCCGAAGGCCCGCCCGGCAATACCGGCGCCATGGGACCCGCGGGCGCGCAAGGCCCCGCCGGTGCGGCAGGCGCGCAAGGGCCGCAAGGTCCCCCGGGAACTCCGGGGGCGGCCGGTCCGCTGGGAGCCTCGGCTCTAAATCAGCGCGCCATCGCGTTGCTCCACTGGTATCCCGCCAACCTCGCGACGCGCTTCGCCGTGGGACAGGGGCCCTGGGGCGCGGCTTACGATGGCGCCAACATGTGGATCACCAATTATGGGACCACCACGGTCGATAAGTTGCGGGCCAGCGACGGCGCGCTTCTGGGCACTTACACCGTGGGCAGCGAACCCAGCGCCATCCTCTTCGACGGCGCGAATATCTGGGTGACCAACACGGCCAGCAAGAATGTATCCAAGTTGCGCGCGAGCGACGGCACCCTGCTGGGCACTTACCCCGCCGGCAACCGCCCCAATGCCATCGCCTTCGACGGCGTCAACGTCTGGATCGCCAACTACAGCGGCAACAATCTCACGAAATTAAAGGCCAGCGACGGCTCGCTCGTCGCCACCATCCCGGCCGGCGGAACCGGACCCGTGGATGTGGTCTGGGACGGATCCTCTATCTGGGTCGCGAATTGGGATACCAATACAGTGACTAAGTTGGCCGCCGACGGCAGCCTGCTACTGACCATCCCTGGCGGTACCGTGCCCAACGGACTGGCTTACGACGGAGCCAATGTGTGGGTGGCCAATTTCTACAGCGACACCGCCACCAAGATCAGGGCCAGCGATGGCGTGGTGCTCGGCAATTACCCGGTAGGAGTGAATCCCAACGGCGTAATTTTCGATGGCGCCAATATTTGGGTGGCCAATCAGAATAGCGACAGCGTGACCAAGCTACGCGCCAGCGACGGCGCACTGCTGGGCAGCTTTCACGCAGGCAATGCGCCCGCTTTCGGAGGATTCGACGGCGTTCACGTGTGGATCTGTAATCACGGCAGCAACAACGTCTCAAAGCTATGACGCGCGCCTCTCAGCATCGGTTAGCCACGTGTGCGGCCTTGTTGGCGGCGCTCGCCATCATAGGCCGTAGCCTGGCAGTGACTCCCCAGTCACTCACTACGCTCTACGCTTTCACCGGCGAAAACGGCGATGGCGCCGGTCCTTACGCGGCTGTGCTTTATAGCGCCAATGGGCCGCTTTATGGGACCACGGCATTTGGCGGCATCTACAACAGCGGCACGGTCTTCGAGTTGACGCCGCCGGGCGAAGGCGGTGGAAGCTGGACGGAAACTATCTTACATAGCTTCGGCGGCCCCGGCGACGGAACTTATCCCTACGCCGCCGTAATATCCGGACTGAACGGCGTCTTATACGGAACAACTAACTACGGGGGAGCTTCGGGCATGGGCATGGTCTACCAGTTATCCCCGCCTGTGGGCGGCGCCGGCCCCTGGACCGAATCCATACTGCATAATTTTAGCGGCCTCGACGGCGCTTACCCCTATGCCACGGTGGCGCTGGCCGCAACCGGCGTGCTCTACGGCTCGACGGAACTGGGCGGCGCTTCCGGATATGGAACCGTGTTCGCGTTAACTCCGCCGCAACAATCGGGCGAAGCCTGGCCGGAAACGGTGCTCTATAACTTCACCGGCGGCGCGGACGGAAGCTCTCCCTACGATGTCCCGGCGATCGGCACGAATGGCGATCTCCTCGGCACTACGGTGGCGGGTGGCTCCTCCGGCAAGGGAACGGTCTTCCGCCTGACGCCTCCCGCAAAGTCAGGCGGCGCTTGGAAGGAGACCGTGCTGCATAGCTTCAACGGCAGTGACGACGGCTTTCCCTATGCCGGCGTGGCCGTTGCCGCCAATGGAGATATCTATGGCGCCACCGCGGGGAGCGTGAACGCCGGTGACGGATCGGCCTTCGAGCTGCAACCGCCATCCGGAACCGGAAAGGTGTGGACCGAGACGGTGCTGCATAAATTCTCGGGTAAGACGGATGGCGGCGCGCCGCATGCCGTACCGGCGTTCGGTCCTGGTGGCGTACTCTACGGCACAACTTTCGGTGGCGGCACCGGCAAGCGGTTTAACGGCTCCGGATTGATCTATCAGATGACTCCGCCTTCGGGCAGCGGCGCCTGGAAGGAGAATGTGCTCTATACATTTCAGGGAGGCAACGACGGCGCCTCACCCAACGCCCCTCTGGTTCCGGGCACCAGTGGCGTATTTTACGGCACCACACTCGGTGGTGGCGCCTCCGGCCAAGGCACGGTCTTCGCATTTACACCCTAATAAACGGGCGTGGTCCGCCACACCAGGACCAGTCAATTGTACGTACTCACCCAAACGTTGGTAGGGGTACTGTTCTTCGCTCAATTGTCTTGTACCGGCCATGGCCGCGTGGTAACATTCACGCAAAGTAGGTGGATTATGAAACATTCTCTGGTTTCGCGCGTCCTGGGTGCTGTCGCTTTCTTAACTGTCGCCGGTATCTTCTTCCTGTCTCCCGGAATGCGGGCGTTGCCATCCGCATCGCCGAAAGTAATTGTCATTCCAGAACTAAAACACGGCGTGTCGCTTCCTTTGCGAACCCTGGCCATTATGCCGGCCGTACTCTGGGCACAAAGCAGTGACGATGACGATGACGAGTCCCCCTCCGCCACCGGTACAGCCATAAGTGTGGCCGATCCCGTGCGCCAAACCACGGCGGGCTCTCCGCTCGTCGCCATTCCCGGCATGAACTTGCTCGGCTTGGGCGCCGGTTTTGTGGGCCCCAGTGGATCGAAGGCGCACACAGGCGTCCCACCCGATCCGAATTCGGCCGTCGGCAACAACCAAATCGTCGAAACCGTGAACCTTTCCCTCGCCGTGTTCCAAAAGACCACCATCCCCATATGCGGCCCTTCAGGCTGCCAGACGGAAACGCCGGTCTTGGGCCCCATGTTCATCGGTAACCTTTGGCTGAACTTCAGCACGGCGTGCTCCAACGGCGCCAGCATGGCGGATCCCGTGGTGCTCTACGATAAACAGGCCGACCGTTGGGTGATTAAGATGGGCACGCTCGCCACGCCTTACACCGCCTGCCTGGCCGTCTCTCAAACCAGTGACGCCACCGGCGCTTATAATCTGTACACTTACTCGTTTCAAGCCGAGGGCAACTTAACCGGCCAAAAGCTCGCCACCTGGCCGGATGGCTACTATCTGGGAACTAAGATCACTTACAATTCGAAATATGTGGGACCTTCGGCTTGCGTCATGGACCGCAGCCAGATGCTGATCGGCCAGGCGGCCAGCATGCAGTGCGTCCAGCTAACCAATACGAAGCTGCAGGAGATGGTCCCGGCTAATATGGACGGCCCGGTTCCGCCGCCCGCCGGAACGCCGGAATACTTTCTGATGTTAGGCCCCTCCGGCGTCAGCGATAACACCGTCGATCTCTACCGTTTTCACGTGGACTTCACTACGCCGGCGAATACCGCCCTCTATGGTCCGCTGTCAATTAGCGTGGCCCCCTACGTCGAGTCCCCTAACATTCCCCAATTTGGCGCCACCGAGGTGCTCCGGTCCAACGGCGACATCGTAAGACCGCAATACCAGTATCGTAACTTCCCGAACGCAACGCCTCCTTACGATGCACTAATCGCCACTCACAGCATCGTCACTGGCTCCGGTTCTACCGCCGGCGTTGGCATGCGCTGGTATGAGATCCATAATCCCGGCGGGACACCCGTGGTGTACCAACAGGGAACTTATGCGCCGGATACGAATTTCCGCTGGATGGGCGCCATCGCCATGGATGGCGCCGGCGACATCGCCATGGGATACAGCGTCTCCACCGCTGACACGTATCCTTCCGTCAGTTACACGGGCCGCGTTCCTACCGACCCCTTGGGCACCATGGAAGCCGAAGCCACTATCTTCAACGGCATCGGCAATCAGTCCGATTCCGATCGCTGGGGCGATTACACCAGTATGAGCGTGGATCCGGCCGACGACTGTACTATGTGGTACACCGGCCAATATCTGGCGCAGAGCGAATCGAAAAGATGGGCCACCCGCCTCTTCTCCCTGGTATTTCCGGGTTGCCAACAAATAACCGCGCAGCAAAAGGCGCGCCCGGCAACTAAACCTGGTAAATGACCTACCGCCGCAACCGCAGTTACTGAGCCGCGGCCGGAGTTACTGAGCCGCGACCGTCAGGGAGCGGTCCCCCTCCCAGTCCTCCGCACCCTCCTCGAAAAAACACTACCCATGCGTTGAGTTTTTCGAGAGTCTCCGGCCGCCCGCCGTAGCGTGAAAAGCCACACTATATCGTTGAGCGAGTAGATTTTCCCCGTCCCGTGTTCAATGAGTTTGGAACCTCGTTCCGAAAACGAATAGAAAGGAGCGCCCTAATATGTTCGATCGCACTACAAACTCCAAATGGTTTTGGCCGGCCTTGCTGACGCTGGTTGTCGCGCTTGCCGCCGGCCAGCCCGCGGCTGCGCAATCGACGCAAAGTACGGATGCGTTCATCAATGCCGTCGAAACCTCCGTCCAGATCATGCTTGCCGGCCTCCCCGCGGTGAATAGTACCCAACCGCTCATCTACGGCGGCCAGAACATTTTCGCTAATGGCATGTCGATCCATGCCTGGACTCCGCAACTGGAGATCGATTACGTCGACGGTCTGAAGGCCGCTAACGTGCAACGCCTCGAGTTCAATCCCGCCGTCACCACGATTCAGAATTCCTCCTCTGTTGCCAACATGGATGCCACCGTGTTTCATGCCCGCCAACTGGGGATGATGCTGGCGATTAATCCGGAATTCAACCCCGGTGAGCTGACCATCACCGAGTTTTCTCAGTTCCAGACAGTCGCCATCGAAACCTATCCGGCGCTGGCCGCGCGCTATCAGCCGGACATCTTTGTGATCGTGCATGAACCCACCACGCAGGCCGCGCGCATGGGAATTACTACCCAGCCTTCCGACTGGATCGCTTTCATTCAAGCCATCGAGCCCCTGATCAAGAAGGTTTCACCGCATACCCTGGTGGGTTCGGGCGACTGTTCCCACTGCAACGAGGATGCCTTCTTCCAGGCCTTCGCCGCCATGCCCAACTGTACCGCCGATACCATCGGCTCGGGCTGCCTCGACAGGGTGAGCATGGATATGTATTCCAATTCCCTGGCCGATTTCGCCGAAGACGCCGGATGGGCCGAGACGGCGCACGCCAACAATAAGATAGTCTACATGGAAGAAACCTGGGCGCCCCACGACCTGCCCCCTGGGGCAGGCGGTTTTCAAAGCAGCCCCACTGGCGCCGAAGGTGAGTCGCTGGTGGGCTCCTGCGACGCCGTGTTTGTGACTTTGGATCAAACCTGGCTCTCCGCCATGACCGATTTCGACCAGACGTACGGAATGGAATCCATCACGCCCTTCACCACGCAGGCATTCTTTCTGTATGTGGATGCCGCCGCGCCTTACGACGAGGCCACTAATAGCACTTACCTGCACGAAGTGGCCACGGCGATTTCCACCGGAACCCCGCGGCTAACTCCTACCGGCACCTTCTATTCGCAGTTAGTCTCGAGCCAGGGTATCCGCATTGCCACCAGCATCAATAACGCCAGTTACGCGACCCTGCCCACCATCTTCAACCAGACCTGCGGGACTGCGGGCAATCCGTGCAACCCCAATAGCACCGTGTCCGCCGATATGATCGTCAGCACCTTTGGCGGCGATCTGGCCAACACCACCGTTCCGGCATCCAACTGGGGAACCACTTTAGGTGGCACCACCGTGACCCTGGTGGACAGCAGCAACGCCACCCTATCCGCGCCGATCTACTCGGTGTCCCCCAATCAAGTGAACTTCCTGGTCCCCAGCAATATCGCTCCCGGTCCGGCGGTGATGACCGTCACCAGCGGCGACAAGACCGTGACTACCGGAGTCGTTCTGGTGGAACCCGTGGCGCCTGGCTTTTACACGTACTTCGCCAATGGCCAGGGAACCGCTTCCGCCGTGGCCGTATGCGTGGGAACCTGTTCCGGCTGGACCAATAGCCTGGGCAACAACCAGTACTGGCAGTATACCTTCACCTCCGGATGCACGGCCGAGCCTTGTGCCGCGCCTCTAACCTGGGGTGCTGACGATTCGTTGGTCATCGAACTCTACGGCACGGGCGTCCGTCACCTCGCCTCCCAAAGCGACATCACCGCGAGCATCGGAAATACCAACCTGCAGGTGCAATTTGCCGGGTCGCAAGGCAACGACGCGGGCTTGGATCAGGTGAACTTGGCCATCCCGTCCAGCTTGCATGGCGCCGGCAATGTCGCGGTGAGCGTGAATGCGTCCTTTACGGATGCCGCCTCCGGCAACACGTACCAGACCACGGCCAACCCCGTGACGATCAACTTGCAGTAAGCCGGCCCCCTTCGGTTCGCGCCTTCAATCAGGGTGCTCCGGCCATGGCGAGTCAGCCTCGCCATGGGCTTTTTTTTTGCCCACCAACCATCGGCCATTCCTGCGATTTTCCGAGTGAAGCCGCTCACTCTGTTGTACTATGAAGTTTACCGCATGAAGGCCTTACTGGAATCCCTCCGCCCCGGCGACAGGGATTGGGAAATTGCCGGCGCCCTCGATCCCGGCAGATTACCGGCGCACATCGCCATTATCATGGATGGTAACGGTCGCTGGGCCGCCCGCCGCCGCCTGCCGCGCGTCGCCGGACACAAGGCCGGAGTCGGGCCCGTCCGCACCACCGTGGAAACCTGCGCCCGCCTCGGCATCCGCGTCCTCACCCTTTATGCGTTCTCCGTCGAGAACTGGAAACGCCCCCGCGCCGAAGTCGAAACCCTTTGGCGCTTGCTCCGCTTTTATCTGCAGAAAGAGCTCCCCGAACTGCAGAAAAACGATATCCGCCTGCAAGCTATCGGCCGCCTGCATGCTCTGCCGCCCGACGTGCGCCGCGAACTCGACGCCGTAGTCGATGCCACCGCCGGAAACCGCGGCCTGCTCGTCAACCTGGCCATCAATTACGGCGGCCGCGCCGAAATCGTCGACGCCGTCAATTCCATCGTGGATGCCGCCCGCCGCGAAGGCCGGCTTTCCTCCCTGCGGATCGATGAAAACATGCTCGCCGCGCATTTGTACACCGGCTCCTGTCCGCCGCCCGATCTGTTGATCCGCACCTCCGGCGAGATGCGTCTCAGTAATTTCCTGCTCTGGCAGATCGCCTACTCCGAACTCTACGTCACCGAAACGTTGTGGCCCGACTTCAACCGCACCCACCTGCTTACGGCGGTCCTCGAATACCAGAAGCGCGACCGCCGCTATGGCGGCCTGAGCGCCGCTGCGCTTAATGGAACGGCATCCGATTCCGATGAGATGATCGCCGCCCTGCCCACCAGATGAAGCGGGTCCTCACGACGCTGGTCCTGTTTCCCTTAATAACCTACGTAGTTCTTTGGTCGCCTTCCTGGACGGTCCTCGCCGTTACTTCGCTGGTGGCCTTGCTGTGCTTTTACGAATACTCCGGCATCGCCGCCGCCTATGTTTCCGAGCCGCGCGCCCAAAGTTCCGACCCGCAGGCAGCGGTTTCTGAGCCGCGCGCGTCAGCAAGCGGTTCCCCCCCCCTCGCCTACGCCGCCGGCCTGCTCATCCTCGCGCTTCCCCCCGATAAATACGCACTCCTCACCATAATCGCCGCCTCCCTGATCGCTCTGGCGCTCGCCTTGCGTGCCGACGACCTGCGCGCCGGCATCTTCCGCACAGCCTTCCTGGCGCTGGGCATCGTCTACATCTTCGGATGCTGGCGCTTCGCGCCTCTATTGGCCGCCCGCAGCCGCTATTGGCTCCTTTACGCGCTGGTGCTCAACTGGATCGGAGACATCGGCGCCTACTACGTGGGCCGCGCATTCGGCCGCCACAAGCTCGCCCCCATCGTCAGCCCCGGCAAGTCGTGGGAAGGCGCCGCCGCCTCGCTCGCAGCTTCGCTGATCTTCGGCTTCCTCTTCCTCCACTGGGCGATTCCCGCTGTCTCGCCCATCGAAGCCTTGGCGCTCACTACGGTGGCCAACGTCGCCGGACAGTTCGGCGATCTCTGCGAATCTGCCTTGAAGCGCGGCGCCGGCGTGAAAGATAGCGGAACGCTGCTGCCCGGCCACGGCGGCTGGCTCGACCGCGTGGATAGCAGCCTGTTTGCCCTGCCCGTAGTGTACTTGTACGTCGTTGGTAGGTAGGACAGGCCTCCTGGCCTGTGCCCCCCGTGCCATCGAGGTACTAGACCCTAAGTGGCAAAATAGGTGATGCGCGGTGTTGTTGGGCATGTATAATCGCTGGTAACGTCCCCAAAGGAGGATGCTGTGCAGACTGGTGTCCGCCGCCGGACAATGGTTCCGGCTACTTTCCTGCTATGTGCGGCCGCCGCTATTACAGCCCCCGCGCAAACGCTGACCACCCTAGCCAACTTCACCCAAGGCGATGGCTATCCCGCCGCCGCGCTCGTTCAGGGCACCGACGGCAATTTCTACGGCGCCACCGAAGGATCTACCCTCGGCGAGGTGTGCACCCAGCAGCATAGTCCAGGCTGCGGCACGATCTACAAAATAATACCGGCTGGAGCGCCGATCATCCTCTATAGGTTTTGCTCCCAGCCCAACTGCGCGGATGGCGCAGCGCCGTTCGCCGGCCTGCTCCAGGCCACCAACGGGAAATTCTACGGAACCACCCAACACAGTGGCGACCTCTCGTGCGGCGCGAACGTCCCAGGCTGCGGCACCGTATTCGAGATCACGCCCGGCGGCGGATTGACGACTCTCCATACCTTCCAAGGCGCCGATGGCGCCTGGCCTTTCGGCACACTCATTCAAGCCACCGACGGCCATCTCTATGGCACCACCTTGGAGGGCGGCAGCTATACTAATCCTGCTTGCGGCGGTTCCACCGTGGGTTGCGGTACCGTCTTCAAAATGACCCCCGGCGGCGCGCTAACCACATTCTTCAGCTTCTGTTCAACCGGGGATTGCTCCGCCTATGAACCCCAGGCCGCGCTCCTCCAAGCCACCAACGGAGATTTCTACACCACCACCAGCCTGCCCAATGGCGACGTCGTGAAACTGACCCCCCAGGCGGACTTGACCGTGCTCCATAAGTTCGACCGCAACGACGGACTCCATCTCATGGCGCCCTTGATCCAAGCCACGGACGGAAACTTTTACGGTACGGCGCCCGATGGCGGTTACGACAAGGTAGGCACCGTGTTCCAAATCACCCCGGCCGGCAAATACACCATGCTGCTCAGCTTCGGCGAAACCAACGGCGACGGCGGCAGCCCCTGGGGCGCGCTGGTCGAAGGCACCGACGGAAACCTCTATGGAACTACCCACGGTGGTGGATTGTATGGCGGCGGCACTATCTTCAGGGTCACCACCGAAGGAAAGCAAACCCGGCTTTACAACTTCAGCGGTCCGGATGGCTCCGCTCCTATCGCCAGCTTGATCCAGGGCACCGACGGCAATTTCTACGGAACCACCAGCGAGGGTGGCGCAAATAACGGCGGCACTGTTTTCAGCCTGAATGTGGGGCTTGCCCCATTCGTGATTGCCCGCCCGGGGACCGGCAATGCCGGAGACAAGATCTCCATCCTGGGAACCAATCTCACCGGCGTAACCGGCGTCACCTTCAACGGCGCGCCCGCCCAATTCACGGCGCACTCAACGTCGGTAGTCACTGCCATCGTCCCGGCCGGCGCTACCAGCGGCACTGTCCAGGTGACCACCGCCGGCGGCACGTTATCCAGCAACGTGGCCTTCCGGGTGAGGTGATTCCATAGACCGCTCCCCTGAACCAGACGATAAGCCGTCCATTCCGCGCGCGCGGAATCCGCTACGCTGCTTCAAGCTCAACCCGCACGCGGCAACCCAACGCCGTCGCAATGTTGACTAAAGCGTCGAGTGAAAACCGCGACACCCGGCCGCGTAGCAGATCGTTGATGCGTGGCTGCGTCACACCGCAGTGGCGCGCCGCCTCTGCCTGTGTCCAGCCGCTTTGTCTCAGACGAGCCGCGATTTGCTGCATCAGTTCGGCCCTGGCGCGCAGATTCGCGGCCTCCGCGGGCGTGTCCGCGATGGCGTCCCAAACGCTCGCGTAGCTTTCTGGCTTGCTCATATCTTGCCTCCCACCAGTTGCCTAAAGCGCCTCTTCGCAATCTCAAGATCGTTCTTGGCCGTCGCCTGCGTCTTCTTCTGGAACGCGTGGAGAACGTAAACGGCCTCCGCACGCCTGGCCACGTAGATTACGCGATAAGCTCCCGTCGCGTCCATAACACGAATCTCCTCCACACCCTTACCGATCACGGGCATGGGCTTGAAATCGTCGGGCTGCTCGCCTCGCTGAACCTTATCCAGTTGATAACCTGCATCCTGGCGGACGCCTTTCGGGAAACCTCGTAAGCACTTGAGGGAGTCGCCGAGGAAGCGCACCGGCCGCATCACCCAAATTATATCAAATTGGATATAGACGGCGCGACAGGACGGCCGCTCAGAACTGCGTGTACCGCGCCTCAGACACGCTCGTCACCGAGCCATCGAAAGAAGCGCGGCAAGGACCGGATCGAACTGATCGGGCTAGAGCTTCCCCAACTTTCGGATCGCCTTACGTTTGGTACGGGGTCTATCTGAAATTCCGGCCCACGACTTCGGGAGCGCTTTGGCATCCGAGGATTCGGAAGGGGATCGGGCGATCCGTGGCTGCGCGTGTGAAAGCGGCTTCGCGGTGCGATAATGCGGGCATGCTCAAGGCGTGGTCGTTTATTTGGCGATGGATCGGAAATCTGCTTCGGGTTAAGGCCCTATGGGAACTCCTGCTCCCCGCTGGGGGTGCCTCGGTGCTGACCGGATACCTGACATGGACCGCTCATCAACCGGTGTGGATTATTGCGCTGGCTTCCGTAATCGTCGGTGTGGTAGTGTTCCTAGTTATTCGCCGTTTTCAGTCTGCTGTCCCCTATCCGGCGCCACACCCCCAGGCCGCCCCTCTACCAAGCAGTCAAAGCACGCACGGGGAACAAAGCCCAATCGCCTGGACGGGTAGCGCGAATAGTCCTGCGATTGCGGCTGGTCGCGATGTAACTTACCAGGCCTATCTTAACGTACCCCCGGCTAAAGAAGAGCCTCAAATCATCGCTCACTGGGAATTCTGTCCCACGAAAGAATACAAGGATTTTCCACACTTCCGATTGCTACTTCAGAACACCGGGAAGGCGGTCGCTGTCAATATTTCCGCGCTGCCGATGCGGTTCGATATACCGGAAGGGCGCAGGGCTACTGTAAAGAGAATCGTAGAGGCCAGCCTCAAGCAGGCCGGCAACAGCATCGCTGGCGAGATCGATGATTATACACCTAAGGTGTGGGAAGTATCTTTCCGTTCCATTGATAGACTGACAGTTGGAAGTTCTGAGCAGGAATTGCCTTACCGCCTTAGGGGCGGTATGGTATGGCCGCAACAAGATATAGCGCATATCCTGGAGCAGTTTATCAGAACAGAAGACCTTAGGATGGACCGGGAATTCGCGGTCGTGTTTTCAGACACAGGCAATCCACAGCGAACATGGCATACTCACTATACGCTGACATTTCAGTTCAATCCACAAAAGGAGCGACAAAGCATAGGCCTGAAATTTCTTCAATGTGCAGAGGCTATAGATGGCCGTTGTCCAGGATGCGAAGCAATAACAGTCCTTCGCGAAGATTTTCGCGAGCCTCCGTTGGCTGAGCTTCAGCAACCGCCCCCATTGCCTATACTGGAAGATACGGGCAACGCTAAATATCCTGGTTCTGATAAAAGCTGGGTGAAGGAATTCGTTATTTTTGGTGTGCGCAACACACAGACCGACGCGCTTGTGACCGCCTACAACGTCCGAGCTGCGCTTAAGTATACACATGCTAATGGAATCGACAAGTTCATTGTGGAGCCGGCTACTTGGATTGCAGATAGTCCGGACCCCGAGCGTCAAATATCCATAGAGTCTCGCGTAGATCTGGAGTCAAGTAAGCGTGCTAGGGTTGTGCTGGCGATGACCAAGAAGCTTGATAACACACCGAGAACAATGAACCCGCCACATGGCCAACTATCACCAGATGAAGGGAAGGTCCTGAAGTACGGGCGCTCGTTGATCCAAGGAAAGGTGACAGCAGATAACTGCGATTCGCTCGAGGTATGGTACGGCCTGCAAATTGACGAGCATGGGGATATTTCCAGTTTCTCTATGCAGCAAGGGCACTAGTTGAGTAGACAATCCGGCTATGTCAACAATGGATCAAGGATGTCGACTGATACCAGCTTCCATTGCCGGAGTAAACCTCAAGGTCTGGTGGATGCGGCAGAAGTCGTAGTGCATATGAAACAGCGCCAACATATGATTTTCAAGCTTCTTGCTGAAAGCATTCGTCAGGGATCGCCTCGCGAATGTTGGCCACCAGTTCCTCAATCGATTCGCCGTGTAAGTAACAGCCGGGGAGAGCGGGCACTTCAGCTCAAGATCCGCCTTCGGCATCTTGATGGATTACAACCGCGTAGCGTGTCAACGCCGGTTGAAAATTCCCCATTTCGCCGGTTGAAAATTCCCCAGCCCCCGTCAGGTGGTGCTGGTATACACCACCTTGCGTAAGCCCGTCGGTCCTGGCATCCAGACCGCTCATAGGCTCCGCTCCACCGTAACTGTCCGACGATGGAGAGCGCTAGGTTCATCTCCCCAGGTCGGCAAAGCTGCCGCACCGGAGCTCTCCAGCAGCCGACGGATCTCCGTCCCATTTAGTTGATCTGGTTGCCGGCCGGCCGGAACTTCCACGATGCGCAGCGCAATCCGGCCGCCTAGTTGGGCGGCTATCCGCCGGCTGGCCCGACGACCCGTTTCGTCGCCGTCCATCATCAGCACCAACTCTCCGAAGTGATCCAGTAACAACTTCTGCTGGGTCTCCGAAAGTACCGATCCCATCAACGCCACCACCTCCGAGAAACCGGCTTGATGTAGGTGCATGCAATCGAAAAATCCTTCCACCACCACTACCTGCCGGGTGCCTCCCTGTAGAGTGCGGTGCAAGTTGAACAGCTCCAGGGATTTCCGAAAGCCCGGCGGAAATCTGTAGCGCGGCTCGGTCTGCCCAATCACCCGGCCAGCATAAGCTACCAACTGGCCCTGCCGGTTATGGATCGGGATCGCCACCCGTCCCTCCATCAAGCCGGTGGCGGAATAGAAGCCGGTCTGGAAATACTCGGCGGTCTGGCGCTTGATCCCGCGTTGCTGCAAGTACGGATGCCGGCTGTCCAGCGGGCAGAGCACGAAGCGCAGCGGAGCATTCTGCGTTCCGGCGGAGACGGAAAGAAGGGAAGAAGACCCTGCTTCGTTTTTCTTGAAACCAGTGCCTTCTAAACTCTGCCTGGTACGCCCGGCCGCCCCAAATCTGACTGACAGCCGCCGCGCCGCTTCCGCAATCGAGCAGTGTTCCATAACTGCCACGAAGTCCAGGACATTGCCGCCCGCCTGTCCTCCCCGCGCCTCCACACACGATTGCGAGTGACAGACCCACACGTTCTTGCAGGTATTCACGATGAAACTCTCCCTGCTTTCCGGCGAACTATGTTGCGCCAAAGGACAGCGGCCTCGCAGATACATCCCCACTCCCCGGCGCAGTTTCACGCCGTACCAGACCAGCAGCCTCTCCATCCCTACTGCCGCTTTCACCGCGGCGAAATCGATCCACTCTCCTCTCTGGTCCATCTCTATGCGCCCGCCTTTCTCCGACTGCTGGACGTCCCCGCCGCGGACGGGTCCGGCGTGGGTAAGATGGTCTCCTGCCCCTGCTGATCGGTGCGCGGCAGCAGCCCGGCCCGCCGGCGCTCCTTCAGCCGATAACTCTCTCCGCGGATGTTGACCGTCGTCGAATGGTGCAAGAGCCGGTCCAGGATCGCGGTGGCAATGATCGGATCGCCGAAGATCGAACCCCAATCGCCGTAGCTCTTGTTACTAGTCAGGATGATACTGCCCCGCTCATAACGCGCACTGACTAATTGGAAGAAGATCGTCGCTCCCAGATCGTCCAGGGGCAGGTAACCCATTTCATCGATCACCAACACCTTGGGTGCGATATAGACGCGCAAGCGCCGGTCCAGCCGCCCTTCGCGATAAGCTCGCCCCAAGTCCGCCACCATATCGTGCGCCGTGATGAAGTAAGCGCCGAAGCCAGCCTGGATGGCAGCTTCCGCCAGCGCCACGCTCAAGTGCGTCTTACCCACCCCGGGCGGCCCCAGAAAAACGACGTTGCTGGTTTCATGCACGAAGCGCAACGAGCGCAATTCCCGAATCTGCTTCTCGTCGATGGAGGGCTGAAACTCGAAGTCGAATTGCTCGAAGGTCTTCACGAACGGCAGATGCGCCAGTTGCAGGCGCGCCCGCAGATACCGCGTCCGGCGCGCGTCCACCTCGCAACTCAGCGTCTCCTCCAGGAACTCCGCGTAGCTGGGCTCCTTCTTCGCGGCCTGTTCCAGTAAACCCTCCAGCCGGGCCTCCACCGCTTTCAGCCCCAACGTGCTCAGCGCGCTCTGCAACTGGTCGATCGGTGTCACTGCGCACCTCCCACCGCCAGGCTCTCGTAGGCGGCCAGGGGCCGGGCTTCCACCACCGGCGCCCTCTCCCGCAGGTGAATCAGAATCTTGCCGCCCTGCCCCTCTCCTCCTAGCGGAATGCCGGCGTGATGCACCGGCTGGGTGATCACCTGGTGCCGCCGCGCGGCCCGCGCATGCACGGCGATCCGCTCGCCGCCATACTGCACCTCCACCTGTCCGCCCTGCTTCCGCACCCACACTTCCTTGCCCACGTACTGCCAAGG
>CAWAUR010000004.1:0-94342 GCA_963785255.1 Bryobacterales bacterium | reverse complement strand
GTAAAAGGTTTCCTTAGTTTCGCGGCGGGCAGGGGCCGTAGAAGCAAGGTACAGCCGATCGCCGCGAAAGTGAGGAAACCGTGCAGTGAACTAAACCCCGGATTGGGGCCAGGTCTTTAATGGGTTTTGTTCCGAAATTGGGTCTGGCGCGGCTATGCGGGCGAAGCTGGGGCGTGAGGTTTTGGCGGACCGCCGGGGTCGCTTTGACAGGCGAGGGTTGCTGGTAGTGGGTGGATACGGTGAGGGGCTGGGGAAACTGGAGGTGCGCATGCATGTGCGGAGTGCTTGCGGGCCTCTCCGGACAGAGGGGTGGGACGCCCTGCCGGGAAGGCAGCGCTGGCGGGGCCGCGGGTTTCGGCGCGGGAGCATCATGAGCTGTCCAGGTGCGGAGGAACCGGCCCATAGCAGGGCGGCAGGAAATGAATGGAGATGAGAGTTCCGACGCGGCACTTGGGGCATAGCCTGGGTTGGCTGGCGATGAGCGCCGCGCCAAAGATGCGGCAATCGGTGGGCTGGGGCAACAGGGCGGAGCGGGGCGTGGCCAGCAACCGGCGGCAGAGGGCCAGTTTTTCGGCGCGGTGGCAGTTGGCTAGCAAGCCGTAGTAGCGGATGCGTTGGAAGCCCGGCGGAAGGGAAGCGCTGCAGGAAGCGCCGGATGAACTCTTCGGCGGAAACAGTCATCACTTTTTGAGGTTGCTGCCTGTCCCGGTAGTCTTTCCAAGCGAAGGAAACTTGGCCTTGTTCCAACGTCAACAGGCGGCGGTTGGAGATGGCCACACGATGGGTATAGCGTCCCAGGTATTCCAGCACGTGTTGCGGCCCGCCGAAGGGCGGCTTGGCGTACACCACCCATTCGCACTTGTGCAACGGCGCCAGATAGGCGGCGAAGGCGAGCGGTTCGCGCAGGGGTTCCAGATCGCCAAAGAACTGGAGTTGGCTGGCGGCGTAGGCCGCTTCCAGGGCTTCCAGAAACAAGCGGCGGAACAGACGGCTGAGCACCCTGACGGGCAGCAGGTACCGGCGGCGGCCGTGAATCCAGCGGTCCTGGTCGGCGCATAAGCCGCCGCCGGGAACCACGCAGTGCAGGTGAGGGTGGAAATGTAAGTTCTGTCCCCAGCTATGCAATACGGCGAAGAAGCCGAGTTCCACGCCCAGGCGTTTGGGATCGCGCGCGATGGTGAGCAGGGTCTGGGCGGTAGCGCGGAAGAGAATATCGTAGACGGCCTTTTTGTTGTAGAAGGCGATGGCGGCAATAGGCTCGGGGAGCGTGAAGACCACGTGAAAGTACTCCACGGGCAACAACTCTTCGCGGCGCTGCTCCAGCCACTTTTCGCGTGCCAAGCCTTGGCACCGGGGGCAATGGCGGTCGCGGCAGGAGCGATATCGAGTGTGCGTGTATTGGCAGCGGTCACACCATTCGACAGTACCGCCCAGGGCCGCCGTCCGGCAGGTCTCGATGGCCTGCATCAGGCGGCGCTGATGCAGGGGCAGGGCATGCGTCTGCCGGTAGGCGGGGCCGTGTTGTCGAAAGATGTCGGCCAACCCCAGGGTTGGCTGAGGCATCAGCCTTTAGGCCGCTTGTTCTTAGTGGACGCGGCCTTGGCCGGCTGGAGCAGTTGATCCAGAGGACTGGCCGTGGCGCTGACGGTGGCAGGTGAAACGGCAATATAACGCCCGGTGGTATCGATGCGGCTGTGGCCCAGCAAGGCCTGAATTACGCGCGTATCTACGCCGCGCTCCAACAGGTGCGTGGCGAAGCTGTGACGCAGCATATGGGGCGTGACGCGTTTGGCCAGGCCGCTGTGTTGCCAGGCTTCGCGGCAGGCGGTTTGCACAGCGCCGGCGGTCAGATGGCGGAGCGGGCGCCAGGAGGGAAACAGCCACTCGCCGACAGGCCGCAGGATGCGGTAGTAGGCGCGCAGCACCTCGAGCAGACAGGGTGAGAGCATGGCGTAGCGATCCTTGCCGCCTTTGCCGTGTTCCACGCGGATCAGCTTGCGTTTGCCATCGATATCGGAGGGTTTCAAGGCCACCGCCTCGGAGATGCGCAGTCCGGCCCCATAGCAAGTCAGGAGCACGGCGCGGTGCTTGACGCCCGAGACGTGGTCCAGGAAGCGTTGGACTTCGTCGGGGGCCAGCACGACGGGTAGTTTCTCCTCCAGGCGGGCACGCGGGAAGTCGTGCTTGTCCCAGGGCATCTCCAGGGTGACCAGGTAGAGGAACTGTACGGCGGAAACGAAGGTGTTGACGCTTTGCGGAGAGAGTTTGCGCTCCTGGGTCAGATGCAGTTGGTATTGGCGGACGGCTTCCAGATCCAGTTCTTGGGGGCTGCGGTTGAAATACTTGGCGAACTCCGCGACATAATGGATGTAGCTGCGTTGCGTGGTGCCCGCGAAATTGCGGAGGCACATGTCTTCGATCATGCGTTGTCGTAACGGTGTCATGCGAGGGCTCCTTGAAATTCTGAATTGGTCGTTGTGAGGACAACCGTATCCAGTGTTTCAAAGGAGCCTCGCTCCACGCTACTCCACCAAAGGCTCAGAAGCGCCGACCGGAGACTATTACCGCAACGCGGTTTAGTTCACTCCGCTTTATGTTCCAACTTTGCGTTCCAGCATGGAAACGTGAGAGCTTGGATACGTAAAAGGTTTCCTTAGTTTCGCGGCGGGCAGGGGCCGTAGAAGCAAGGTACAGCCGATCGCCGCGAAAGTGAGGAAACCGTGCAGTGAACTAAACCCCGGATTGGGGCCAGGTCTTTAATGGGTTTTGTTCCGAAATTGGGTCTGGCGCGGCTATGCGGGCGAAGCTGGGGCGTGAGGTTTTGGCGGACCGCCGGGGTCGCTTTGACAGGCGAGGGTTGCTGGTAGTGGGTGGATACGGTGAGGGGCTGGGGAAACTGGAGGTGCGCATGCATGTGCGGAGTGCTTGCGGGCCTCTCCGGACAGAGGGGTGGGACGCCCTGCCGGGAAGGCAGCGCTGGCGGGGCCGCGGGTTTCGGCGCGGGAGCATCATGAGCTGTCCAGGTGCGGAGGAACCGGCCCATAGCAGGGCGGCAGGAAATGAATGGAGATGAGAGTTCCGACGCGGCACTTGGGGCATAGCCTGGGTTGGCTGGCGATGAGCGCCGCGCCAAAGATGCGGCAATCGGTGGGCTGGGGCAACAGGGCGGAGCGGGGCGTGGCCAGCAACCGGCGGCAGAGGGCCAGTTTTTCGGCGCGGTGGCAGTTGGCTAGCAAGCCGTAGTAGCGGATGCGTTGGAAGCCCGGCGGAAGGGAAGTGCTGCAGGAAGCGCCGGATGAACTCTTCGGCGGAAACAGTCATCACTTTTTGAGGTTGCTGCCTGTCCCGGTAGTCTTTCCAAGCGAAGGAAACTTGGCCTTGTTCCAACGTCAACAGGCGGCGGTTGGAGATGGCCACACGATGGGTATAGCGTCCCAGGTATTCCAGCACGTGTTGCGGCCCGCCGAAGGGCGGCTTGGCGTACACCACCCATTCGCACTTGTGCAACGGCGCCAGATAGGCGGCGAAGGCGAGCGGTTCGCGCAGGGGTTCCAGATCGCCAAAGAACTGGAGTTGGCTGGCGGCGTAGGCCGCTTCCAGGGCTTCCAGAAACAAGCGGCGGAACAGACGGCTGAGCACCCTGACGGGCAGCAGGTACCGGCGGCGGCCGTGAATCCAGCGGTCCTGGTCGGCGCATAAGCCGCCGCCGGGAACCACGCAGTGCAGGTGAGGGTGGAAATGTAAGTTCTGTCCCCAGCTATGCAATACGGCGAAGAAGCCGAGTTCCACGCCCAGGCGTTTGGGATCGCGCGCGATGGTGAGCAGGGTCTGGGCGGTAGCGCGGAAGAGAATATCGTAGACGGCCTTTTTGTTGTAGAAGGCGATGGCGGCAATAGGCTCGGGGAGCGTGAAGACCACGTGAAAGTACTCCACGGGCAACAACTCTTCGCGGCGCTGCTCCAGCCACTTTTCGCGTGCCAAGCCTTGGCACCGGGGGCAATGGCGGTCGCGGCAGGAGCGATATCGAGTGTGCGTGTATTGGCAGCGGTCACACCATTCGACAGTACCGCCCAGGGCCGCCGTCCGGCAGGTCTCGATGGCCTGCATCAGGCGGCGCTGATGCAGGGGCAGGGCATGCGTCTGCCGGTAGGCGGGGCCGTGTTGTCGAAAGATGTCGGCCAACCCCAGGGTTGGCTGAGGCATCAGCCTTTAGGCCGCTTGTTCTTAGTGGACGCGGCCTTGGCCGGCTGGAGCAGTTGATCCAGAGGACTGGCCGTGGCGCTGACGGTGGCAGGTGAAACGGCAATATAACGCCCGGTGGTATCGATGCGGCTGTGGCCCAGCAAGGCCTGAATTACGCGCGTATCTACGCCGCGCTCCAACAGGTGCGTGGCGAAGCTGTGACGCAGCATATGGGGCGTGACGCGTTTGGCCAGGCCGCTGTGTTGCCAGGCTTCGCGGCAGGCGGTTTGCACAGCGCCGGCGGTCAGATGGCGGAGCGGGCGCCAGGAGGGAAACAGCCACTCGCCGACAGGCCGCAGGATGCGGTAGTAGGCGCGCAGCACCTCGAGCAGACAGGGTGAGAGCATGGCGTAGCGATCCTTGCCGCCTTTGCCGTGTTCCACGCGGATCAGCTTGCGTTTGCCATCGATATCGGAGGGTTTCAAGGCCACCGCCTCGGAGATGCGCAGTCCGGCCCCATAGCAAGTCAGGAGCACGGCGCGGTGCTTGACGCCCGAGACGTGGTCCAGGAAGCGTTGGACTTCGTCGGGGGCCAGCACGACGGGTAGTTTCTCCTCCAGGCGGGCACGCGGGAAGTCGTGCTTGTCCCAGGGCATCTCCAGGGTGACCAGGTAGAGGAACTGTACGGCGGAAACGAAGGTGTTGACGCTTTGCGGAGAGAGTTTGCGCTCCTGGGTCAGATGCAGTTGGTATTGGCGGACGGCTTCCAGATCCAGTTCTTGGGGGCTGCGGTTGAAATACTTGGCGAACTCCGCGACATAATGGATGTAGCTGCGTTGCGTGGTGCCCGCGAAATTGCGGAGGCACATGTCTTCGATCATGCGTTGTCGTAACGGTGTCATGCGAGGGCTCCTTGAAATTCTGAATTGGTCGTTGTGAGGACAACCGTATCCAGTGTTTCAAAGGAGCCTCGCTCCACGCTACTCCACCAAAGGCTCAGAAGCGCCGACCGGAGACTATTACCGCAACGCGGTTTAGTTCACTCCGCTTTACGTTCCAACTTTGCGTTCCAGCATGGAAACGTGAGAGCTTGGGATACGAGGCTAGGTCGATTGAACGCGACAAGGTTTGCGGTTGGAATGGTGGCGCTCTTTTCGGGAAGGGGCGTCGCGCAGGCGGCCGATCAGCCGGGCGATAGGGAGCCTGTGGCGGTTGTAGAAGCCGGCGGAGCTCCGGGGTGGAATCTCAAGGATGGCGGATTTAGTTTTGGCCCCACGTTAGCGGTTGAAGTTACACCGATAGAGAATTGGCTGGAACTGGAGATGGGTGTTACGGCGAGTTTCGGCCATGGCTCGACGGAATGGTCGACGGACTTACTTTTCAAGAAGCCTTGGACGCTCTCGGAGAAAGTGGAGTTTATGGTGGGGGTTGGTCCGGAGTGGATTCACACGCGGGAGAACGGCGTGACGGCCAACTCAGTGGGCGGTGAGGCGGTGCTGGACTTTATGTTCTGGCCGTCGGCGAACCATAGATTGGGCTGGTATGTGGAGCCGGGCTTCGAGTATAACTTTGGGCGGGGACATGAGCGCTCGGTGGGGATTAGCGGCGGGCTACTTATTGGGATCGGACGGAGGCATAGATAGTTGGCGGGGCGGCCTACGAGGCCGCCGCAGGCAGAGTGCCTGCCCCACTAAGGGCGCTGCGGAAAGTATCGATGGCTTTAGTCAGACTTGCGACGGGGTCACCTAGGGGAAGATACTCCATGGTGAGGTAACCCGCGTAGCCGGTCTTCTGAATGGCCTTATAAATGTTGGGATAGTTCATCTCACCGGTACCGGGATCGTTGCGGCCGGGATTATCGGCTACGTGGAACACGGCGACTTCGGGCGCGGCTTCAGTGAGTGTGCGGATGATGTTGCCCGCCTGCACCTGCTCATGATAGAGATCGAAGAGCAGGCGCACGTGGGGATTATCGACCGCGCGGATGAGCTGGAGTCCTTCGGTGCAAGTGGTCAGAAAAAATCCTTTGTGATTCACCAGCGAATTGAGGGGTTCGACGATGGCGGTGAGCTTGGCGTCCGCCACCAGATCGCCGGCGCGTTTGGCGGATTCGAGGAGGCTGGCGTATTGCTCCTGGTGGGTGCGGCCGGCGATGGCGTTGCCGCTCATGAGAATGATCTGCGGGATTTCCAGCTTGCGCGCGAAATCGATGGCGTTGCGCACGTCGGCCAGGAAGGCTTCGCGATGCGCGGGATCGACCATGGAGACGGGGCGCTTGGACCAATCGGGCGAACCCAGCAGAGTATCGATGCCCAGTCCGAAGGAACGCGCGGTTTTCTTGACGTGCTGGATGTCGGTGTCCGTCCAGTGGGCGTACTCGTCGATGAGCTCGACGGATTGAAGGCCGGCGCGGGCGGCGATTTCGAGCTTTTCTTCGAGGGAGCCTTTGAGGGTCCATAGCATGAGAGAGCTGGTGATCTTCGGTTTGGGCGGAGGAGGGCTCGATTGGGGGCGGGCCAGCGCGGAAGCGGCGAGGAATGCGGCGCCGGATTTGAGGAGATCTCTGCGTTCCATCAGGATGCAGGATAGCACGGAAGGGAGAGCGCTCCGGGGGGGGCGGTTTGGGTAAGTGCGGGGACCGCTCCCTGACGGTCGCGGCTCAGTAAGTGAAGTTAACGGCGTTGGTGGGTGCGTAGTGTTAGGCGTTGGTTAGGTGGGGCGTGGGAATCGCGGCGGTAAGTGTGAGGGAATCGGGTGGCGGTAAGTGCGTGGGAATTGCGCGGCGGTAAGTGTGAGGGAATCGGGTGGCGGTAAGTGCGTGGGAATTGCGCGGCGGTAAGTGTGAGGGAATCGGGTGGCGGTAAGTGCGTGGGAATTGCGCGGCGGTAAGTGTGAGGGAATCGGGTGGCGTCAAGGACGACGAGCGCGGAAACCGCTCCGTTGAGGACGCAGGCTGGCGGCGAGCTGCGCTCGCCGGGCGGAGCTATGAGCTCCGCGCAGGCTACGAGCCTGCCCCACAGGCGCGCCCGTCTTCATCACCTTTGGTGTGTGCCCTGGCGGTTGCGGCTCAGTAAGCGGGGCGGTCCACGGCGGACGGTATAATGGTCTACGCAATGCGTGCGGTGAAGGGCTGGATTAGGGTACTGGGGTACTTCGCCATCGCGTTGACGATGGGCCGGGCGGCCACGTTTGAAGACCTGGCCCGGCTGGCGGCCGCGGCGCGCGATGCGGATCGCGTGCCGGAGGCGATCGATCTCTATCGGCAAGCGCTGCGGCTTAAGCCCGAATGGCCCGAAGGCTGGTTCTATCTGGGCACGCTTTACTACGATTCAGACCGGTACGCGGAGGCGCAGCCGGCCTTCGCGCAATTCGTCAAGCTGGCGGACAAGGCGGCCGGCTGGGCGTTCCTGGGCTTGTGCGAATTCGAAACGGGGGCCTACGCGCAGGCGCGCGAACATCTGGAAAAGGCGTTGCGGGGCGGTGTGGCGCCGGAGATCGAAACGGTGGTCCGTTTCCATCAAGCGCTGCTGCTGACGCGGCTGGGCTTTTTCGATCGGGCCATGCGCGCGTATGAAATTCTGGTGCGCCGCGGCATCCACGATCCGGCATTGATGGCGGGATTGGGACTCAACTCGCTGGCGCAGGCGATGCTGCCCAGGGAGATCCCGCCCGAGCAGCGGGCGGTGGTGGCGGCCGCGGGCCAGACGGCTTACGCGTGGTTGTCGAAGGACACCGCCGGCGCGGAGACGGCGTTTCATGCGCTGTTAGCGGCTTATCCGGCCACTCCCGGGGTGCATTATTTTTACGCCACCTATCTGCTGAACTCGAAGGCGGACGCGGCGGAGCAGGAGTTGCGGCGGGAGTTGGAAATAGATCCGCACGGCGTGGAAGCGCGGGCGCTGCTGGCGCTGCTGCTGACGCAGGCGGGGCAGGCCGCGGAGGCGGCGTCCAACGCCAGGAAGGCGGCCGACGACGGGCCCACATCGGCGATGGCGCAATATGTTTGCGGGCTCACGCTGGCGGATCCCAGGGAAGCGGCCACGCATCTGGAGATCGCGTCGGGCATCGATCCGGATAATGTGGAGTATCATATGGCGCTGGCGCATGTGTATGCGAGGGTGGGGCGGAACGAGGATGCGCGGCGGGAGCGGAAGATGGCGATTGAGCTGGCGCGGGAGAATGGGCCTGGTTAGCGCGCCGAAGAGCGGGCCTACGAGGCCCGCGCAGTCTACGAGCCTGCTCCACAGCAGCTCAGGAGAAGCCGATCCACCTTCCGCAAACGCCGACCGTCGACCACAAAAGAATCGAGATGGCCGCCGCTGCCTTGCCCCACAATGGGCGCACGCGCCGCGGATCGGCCAGCGCCACCTTGCGCACGGCCGTGAAAGTGAAGATCATAGCCAGCAGCAGCGAGATCATCTTCACCCAGAATGCTTCGTGATAATACAGCTTGATTGCCTCGGAAGTGAACAGCAGCATGCCCGAGATCAGCATGACGATCAGGCTGCCTAGAAACCACGGCCAAGTGTCGCGCCAAAGTTGCGCGGCCGGCTGGCGCTTCATGCCGAGGCCCAGCAAGCGCAGGTTCATCACCAGCACCGCTCCACCGATTACCGCGAGGGCCAGCAGGTGGACCGATTCGATGGCGGGGAAGAGCCAGCGCGAGTCCCGAATGGCCTCGCCGATCGAGGTTTTCTCACACCATGTAAAGAAAGAAAGGATAGACATCGAACTAAGGATTCTTGTCGAACCAGTTATACGCGATCATGCGCCCCGCGATCACAATCCCCGCCCAGAGTAGCAGCGATACACCTGCCGCCAGCCGGGCTCCGAAGGGCGGGACCGGATCGGAATCCCACCGATCCATACGGCGCGCAATGGTCCACTGAAAAACGGCGACATTCACCCCCGCCAGCACCAGGAAGGCAACTTTCGCACGAAAGAAAACGTTCAGGTAGGTCTTCACGGGAATGGCGTAGAACAGCAGAGCGCCCGTCGCCAGCATCACGGCGAATCCGGCGATGGTCCACGGCAACAGGCGTCCTTGGACTTCCGAGGCCCGCGCGGAGACCATGGTCACTCCCAGCAACCGCAGATCGAGCATGACGGTGAGGCCGAGGAAGAGGCACAGGGTCAGCACGTGGACCGACTCGACGATGGGATAGACCCATATCGATTCGTGGAGCGCGATGCTCCCGGGCGTGTTTCCCAGCCACTGGCAAAATCCGAGCAGGCTCATTCTCGCGGCGGCCCCTGCCGATCAACCATCCTATTCTACATTGCGCGCGCGGTCCGGGTGGCATCTGCAGGGTGGTTAACCGTTCTGGGGAAACCGCTCCCTGACGGTCGCGGCTCGGTTAAAGCCATGCGACTTCAATCTGCGCGATGCACAGCGACGAACGTGCGGAGGAACGCGGCGGCCGGAGTTGCGGCGTTCGCCGACGGCATGGCGATGGGCACATTCAAAAAGACCTCAAATCAGCCACCATCCAGGCGGCCCCTGTAATGAGGAAGGTCAGGCCGAATTCGGACCAGTTCAGATGCGCTTCCGGGTGGGCGATCAGGCGCGGAATCCAGACCAACACACCAAAGAGCGCCAGCATGAAGGTCATCAGGCGTATCGCGAGCCGTGCCTGGCGAATGGTGAGAATAGCCATCGCCGCGAGTGCAAATGCGATCGTCGTGAGTATCGCCCAAAACATCCGATTTGGCGGAATCCACTTTGGAACCAAGGTAGCCGTGGCGCGAAGGTATAGTATCTGACTCAGCGTAAATGAAATCGCACAGACTCCGATTCCCAGGCGGGCCACCCGGCCGAACGCTGCCGCCCGTGCACGATTTGCCTCGGTTACAGCGTACAGGGCAATCGCGCCGCAGAGTAAGGAAAACTGTTCGAAGAAGCTCCCGTAATGCACATAGATGGTTGGCGCGGCAAGGATGCCGGGGATGCAGGCCAGGGAGAAAAGCGAATAGACGACGCCGAGAACGATGGACGCCAAACGCGCGGTCCGCGGGTACTGCATGCCAACCCCACCGGCAATTTGACCGATCATGAGACACCCGCCGACGATGGTTCCAAAAGGCAGGCTCCAGATGCGACGCAGGGTCTGCCAGGTGTCAGAGTCGTACCACATCAATGCGATGACGCCGCACAGCACCGCCGCCGCGCCAAAGACGATCCGCCCGTACGACGCTGTTTTCATACAGTAAAAGTAACACCCGCGCAGCGCAAAAACGGCTTCGAGGCAGGCGGCCTGGGAGGCCGCCGCAGGCAGAGTGCCTGCCCCACTATGCTTTTACCGCCGGGGGCGTGGGGGCGAAGTTGGCGACCCGCGGCTGCCCGCTAGTGCGCCAAAATCCTTAAATTGAAAACGGTGGAGATGCCGCCCGTGCTCACCGTCACGGTAAATGCACCCGCGATCGCGCCGGCGGTCAAGACCGGAGCCGTGGCCGTACCGTTGCTTCCGGTCAGAATAGGCATGGGCGGCGACGAGGCGAAAGTCGCGGTGGCGCCGGTGGCGCCCGGCGCCACAACAAATGTCACGGGCGCGCCCGAGACCGGCTTGCCGGCGTCGTCGGTCACCTTTACTTCGAGATTCGCCGGAAAAACCTGCCCTTCGGCCGGGGTTTGGCCTGTCCCGGCAATCTTCGCGACGCTGGCCGGAGTATCGCCAGTTTGGGTTACGGTCACTTGCTGGCCTAGCACCGCGATCTGCGCCGCCCGGCTGTTTACCGAAGTGTTGGCCGTAAACGAAAACCCGATCGCCCCGCCCGACGTGCTATTGATTTTGAGCCATGCCTGGCCGCTCGAAGCCGTCCACGGAGTGCCGGCGGGAAGCAACTGTAGAGACACCGAACCTGTGCCGGCTTGCGGACCTTCGGTCAGGCTGTTGGCGCTCAACGAAAGGTACGCAAAAACCACCTCCTCAACGGTGTTTTTAGCGGAATTCGCAACGTAGATGCCGCCCTGCCCATCCAGCCCGACTGCCATGGGAGTGCCGAGCGCGGAAACCAGGGTAGTCACCTGCCGGCTTACGGGGCTCCATTGCTTCAGCGCATTATCGGCGGTGTCGGCGATGTACAGGTTGCCCTGTCCATCGACGGCGACTCCGGATGGCTTGTTCAGTCCGGTGGACACCAGCGCCGACACTGTTTGGTCAGCCACGCTCCATTCCTCGATCGCGTTGTTGTTCTTATCCGCGAAGTAAACGTTGCCCAACGCATCCACGGCCACTCCCCACGGTCCGCTGAGTCCCGCGGACACCAGCGTGACCACTTGCCGGCTCGCGGCTACCCACTCCTTAATGGCGTTGTTGCCCGAGTCTGAGAAGTAGACATTTCCCTGGCTGTCGACCGCCACTCCGGAGGGTGCGTTCAATCCCGCATACACCAGGGCCGTAACCTGCTGGCTGGCGGCGTTCCATTCTTCGATTGCGTTATTCTTTTTGTCGGCGATATATACATTCCCCAGAGTATCTACAGCGACACCGGCCGGCGCGTTCAGACCAGAAGAGATCAAGGTGACGATCTGTTGCGTGGCGCGATTCCACTCTTTGACGGCGTTGTGGCCGGTATCGGCGATATAGACATTTCCCTGGCCATCTACCGCGATTCCCTGCGGCGTTTTCAGGCCGGAGGCGGACAGGCGTGTCAATGAAGTAACCGGAGTGAAACTGGCGCCCGCCTGGGTTACCGTGAAAGTCAAGCCCGCCAGGTTCAGCGTTCCGGTGCGAACGCCGGAGCTTGGATTGGGGTCGTAAGTGAACTCGGCCAAGGCGCTTCCCGTGCCGCCGCCGGCGGCCAAGTGCAGCCAAGCAGCGTTGCTGACGGCGCTCCAAGTACCGGCGGCCGCCACCAACACGGTATCGCTGCCGGCCGCGGCTCCCACGATGGCGGATGGGCTGCCCAGCGCGTCGACGAAATTCGTCAGGGTGAAGGAGACACTCAGGCTGCCCGTGCTGGCGATCGCGGTGAAGACGCCGCCGGTGTTATTGGCAGTCAGCATGGGAGCCGTGGCATAGCCATTCTGGCCGGTCGCTACAGGCATCGGCGGAGACGAAGCGAAGCTACCCCCGGCGCCGTCCGGACCGGGCGTCACGCTAAACGTCACAGGCACACCTTGCACGGGACTGCCGTTGGCATCCGTTACCATCACTTGGAGGGCTATGGGGAAGGCTTGTCCCACGGCCGAGGTCTGGCCGTCTCCGGCGGTCTTCGCCAGACTGCCCGGCGCGTCGGCGGCCTGCGTCACCGTCACCGGAATACCCAGCACGGTAATAAGGCCAGTGCGGCTGGACGTGGAAGTATTGGCCTGAAACGCGAAGTTGACGGATACGCCGGTTACGCTGGTAACGGTGAGCCAGGACGCGTTGCTGGCCGCGGACAATGGCGTGGCCACCGGCAACACCTGCGCCGCGAAGGAATCCGCCCCTGCCGCGGAGCCCTCGTTCAAACTCGCCGCGCTCAGGGCCACGTATGCCGGCGTGAGCTTCTCGATCGCGCCATTACCGGTATCCGCAATGTACAAGTTGCCGAGCCCGTCCACCGCCGCGGCGGCCGGGTTCATCAAGCCCGCGGAAACCAACGTGGCCGTTTGTTGGGTGGCCGCGCTCCACATCTCCACCGTGTTAGCGGCGCTATCGGCGACATACACGTTGCCTTGGCCGTCAACGGCGGCGCCGGCGGGCGTGTCGAGTCCCGCTGGGATCAGAGCGGACATCTGCTGGGTGGCCGCGCTCCATTCGTCGGCCGCGTGGTTGCCGCTATTCGCGACGTAAACGTTGCCCTGGACATCCACCGCGACTCCCAAGGGCCGGTTCAACCCCTGGCTTACCAGCGTAGTTAGTTGTTGGCTCGCGGCGTTCCATTCTTTGATGGCGCCGTTGCCGGTATCCGCGATGTAAACGTTGGCGTGCGCATCCACCGCGATGCCCGATGGGCCGCTCAGTCCCGTGGAGGCGAGTGTGCCCACCTGTTGGGTCGTCGCGTTCCACTCCTTTACGGCGTTGTTCCCTGTATCGGCGATGTACACATTTCCAAGTGCATCCGCGGCGACCGCCGCGGGCGCGCTCAATCCCGGGCACTGCAGCGTGGAAACCTGCCGATTGGATGCGCTCCACTCCTTGATCGCATTGTTACCGGTGTCCGCGATGTAGACGTTCCCCTGGCCATCCACCGCCACGCCTTGCGGCGTGTTAAAACCCGAGTCCGCTAACACAGTAATGGGCGCCACCGGCAGGTAACCGGCGCCGGCCTGCGTGACATTAAATGCGAGTCCGGCGATGGTCAGGGTTCCGGTTTGCGGCAGCGGGTTGGAGTTGGCGTTATAACTGAATTCGACCAAAGCGTTTCCAGTGCCGCTCTGGCTGTCTGGGGCTATCTGCATCCAGGAAGCATTGCTGGAAGCGGTCCACGGACCGTTGGCGGCCAGCAGCACGGTGGCGTTTCCGGCGCCGCTGCCGAGTGTCGCCGAACCGGCGCCCAAGGTATAGGCAGGAGCCGCATTGGTCAACGTGAAGGTGACGCTCATGGCGTTGGCGCTGGCGGTCGCCGTAAATGTGCCGGACGTGGCGTTGGCGGTGAGCGCGGGCGCCGTGGCGACGCCATTTTGGCCGGTTTCAATGGGCATGGGCGGCGTGCCGCTAAACGTAGCTGCCGCCCCGCCCGCGCCGGGTGTCACGCTGAAGGTTACCGGCACGCCAGGCACTGGGCTTCCATTGCCGTTCGTCACGGTCACCTGAAGTGGAATCGGAAAGGTTTGCCCCGCCAAAACGCTTTGGCCATCGCCGCCGGACTTAGTCATGTTATCCGCCGTGCCAAATACCGCGACCGAAAAGGGGTAGATTCCGACCTTGGCGATCGTGGCGGTCACGGTGTTGGTGGCCGTACTAATTACAGACAGGGAGTAGCCGTTGCCGTTGGCGACGTAGGCTGTAGATCCGTCGGGAGACACGGCCACCGAAGTGGGCAGAGCTCCCACGCCGATGGTAGCCACGATTTGGTTGGAGGAGGTTTCGACGACGGACACGGTCGAAACGTTGGCATTGGTCACGTAAAGATAATTGCCGTCCGGAGTAATGGCCAAGGAGTCAGGCGCCGTAAATCCGTCAATCGTAGCCAGTATGGCGCCGGATGCCAGGCTCTGGACCGTCACGGCGTTGGAGTACTGATTCGCAATGTAGACCACGCCGCCGTTTGGACTCACGGCGGCGGCAGCGGGACCCGACAGTGCGGACCAAGTCGCGACCACCGTGTTCGAAGCCGTTGGGATCACCGAAACATTCGACGAAAGCAGATTCATGACCAGGGCGGTGGTCCCATCGGGAGTGATCGCGATGCCGGCGGGCTTGCCGCCCACTGGGATGGTAGCCGTAACGGAGTTCGTGGCCGTGTCGACGACGGACACGCTGTTGGAGGTCTCGTTGAGGATGTAAGCGGCTGCCCCATTTGGCGTCACGGCGGCCTGCGCCGGACCGGTGCCCACAGGAATGGTGGTAACCACCGCCAAGGTGGCCGTGTCGATTACTACGACGCAATTCTTGCTCCGCGCGGTGACGTAAAGAAAGGATCCATTGGGAGCGATGGCTAACCCGCTGAGGCCGCCGCCGCTATATGGAATGGTGGCAACCACTTTATTGGCCTGGTTGACGACCGTAACATTGTTCCCCTCCTCATTGGATACGTAAGCAAACGTTTGTGCGGAGGCGGCGGTGGCGCCGGTTATGAGTGGAAGAAGGACATGCAGCCAGGACACGCCTGGCAGGCTATGCGCTCGCATTCAAATCTCCTGCGGCAATCGACCGTTCCCGGGCAGTAGAGGAAGTTCTTTGACGACGCTTGTGGTTGAACGCGATTCTAAGTGGAACGTGGTGCCGTTTAGTAGCCTAAACGATGTTCCCGGCGCGGGTCCAGACTTCCAGGGTAAATTAGACAAAGTAAGCTATCGAAAGTTAGTAACCGTGGCGCGGTGTGGTGGGGCGGCGCCATGCGCGGCCGCTGACACGCTTGGCAGCGCAGGCGCGCGCAGATCGGCCTTTAGCCGACTGGAAGCCGCGGGCGCCTTGCGTAGTTCTTGCAACATTTCGCCCGCGCGATTAAGGACAGTAGAATTAAATCATGGTCCCAGGCTCAGCCCTGAGTGCGTTGACGGATGCCGTCACTTCTCTTAGCCTGCCGGATGCGTCGATCCAGGAGCGCGTTCGCCGGATTCACGAGGATGTGTTGGCGAATTCGCGTTATATTCGAGAGCCCGATTTCACCGTTATTCATCCTGGGGACCTGGAGTTTCTGTTCGGCGCTTACGATGAGCGGTTCTTTGGCCGTCTCTGCCAGCGAGCACTAGGCGGCCGAAGAATGAGTTTCAGGCTCTCACCACGCATGACACGGGCGGGCGGCAAAACAACACGCTTCAGGACCCAGACCGGGATGGTGAGTTACGAGATCGCCATCGCAAGCAGCATGCTGTTCGACGGGTTCGGGAAAATGCATCGGCGGATCACCGTCTGCGGGCTGGATTGTGAAAACCGTCTGGAAGCGCTGCAAAGGATTTTCGAACACGAGGTTGTGCACCTGGCCGAGCAGTTATGCTGGGAAAACAGCGACTGCGCCGCCACGCGATTCCAGGATATCGCGAAGAGGTTCTTCCTGCATCGAGCCCACACTCACAATTTGGTCACACGACGAGAACGGGCCGCCTTGTCGGGCATTGGGCTCGGCTCGCGCGTGGCCTTCCTGTTTGAAGGCAGGCGACTGACGGGCCGGGTGAACCGGATCACGAAGCGTGCGACCGTGCTCGTGGAAGATACCGAGGGCCAGAAGTATTCCGACGGTCTACGATACAAGACCTACTACGTGCCCATCGTGCATCTGGAACTGGTTTGAACAGACCGCGCGAAGGCGCGGCGTGGGGGCGGGGGAGTGCCAGCGATCGCACCGGCAGCACCACGGAGATGGCGTCACAGAACACTACATCGCAGGCCGAAATCGTAAGGGGCAAGCCAGAAAAGCGATCTGCCCGGGCTGCACCATTTTTCCGGCAACCGCTTCGGCCGTGCGTGTAGAAGGCGATGGCTTACGCGCGATCCTCTATAGGCCATCCCTTTGTGCGTCGAGTGTGAAAGCCGTATTTTTGGATGCGGACCGCCACATAGTTGCCGTCGACACGCAGCACCCGACCCAGAGTTACCAACTTCAGGGGACAAGTGCCGCTCAATAGCGCCGGCCACTGGATGCCGATCTCCAGGCGTTGTCCGGAAAGAAGAGAACCCATCGTGTGGAATCGCAGTCCACGGCTACTGAAGTCCACGGTACGGCCAGTGCCTTCCTCCGGTACTCTTGCCCTTTGGCCAAGAAGCTTGTACTTGAGTTCCATCTCAAGGCGAAAGCGTTTCGACGCGCGCCGGTCAGCCGGGTTCAGGCGGGTATCATCCGCCACACCTCATTATCTGGCGCGGCCCAGCAAAAACCAATGGTACGGAAGAGTCATGTGCTTAGGGTACGGGCCAAGTACGGTACGGAACGCCAGCGCGGGCGAACGGGTCGGGCGGGGCCTGCGGCGGGCACGCCTCCAGCGCCCGTCGCGCGGGCGCGGTCATCGGGTCGAGTGGCATGCGCCCTCTATTTGTCGGGGAAAAAAGGCCGGTGCTAAAGTGAGCCTGGGGCCGACGGACCACCAAATCGCTCGGCGACGTGAGAGTTTCGACCGGGGCGTCTGTCCGGCTGAGGCCGCGTGCCGAAGCCGCTATGCCGGTTCGCGATAGGGGCGCTGGCACGATTCGTGCCGCCCATCCGCCCGGCATAGCGTCCGGCGCCGAACGAACCTTGCGCCGCCCTCAACAAATGCCGGCCGCCCCTACGATTAGGATGCCGGCGCGCCTGCGGTCCGCGCCGCCGCTGGAAGGCCGGCCGGATTTATCCGAACGGCGGTTGCCGCGCTCACCGCCAGGCTGATGGTAACCGATTGCGTCAGATTACCCGATGTGCCGGTGATCGTGATTGAGGACAAACCAGCAATCGCGTCCTTGGCCGCTACGAACACCAGTTTGCTCGCGCTGGTGGTACTCTGGGGATCGAATGACGCTGTGACTCCCGCCGGCAGGCGGGATGCCAGGAGTGTGACGCTGCCGTTGAAGTCGCCCGAAGGGTGAACCGTGATCGTACTGGTGGCGTTCTCGTCCTGCTTGAGGTACACGGTGCTCGGCGACGCCTCCAGTGAAAAGCTATCCGCCCGAGACGCGGTCAGGGAAAAGGACGTTGTGAAGCACGCCGCTGAGAAAAGAAGCGGCGCTATTAAGAGGCGCCGTTTGGCTTTGCCTTGCCGGCCATGGTAGCGGGGGCCGTTGTATGTGGTCACAGGACGATTCCCTCTGCCGGTATTATATTCGCTCCCTAATGGGGCCTCGCACCGGCGCAGGCAGAAGACTGTGCGGACACGCACGAATCCTCCCGATTAGCTGGACCGCTCTGGTGCTGTGCGATGGCCGCGCCGGCGATTTCTGCACTTGACAATCAAGTGAAACTGCTCCATAGTAAGATTCGAGGGATTACTTGGATGCCAAGTGAAGGTCCGGTTCGGATTGGCGTACTGCAGGGAACGCTGGATCTGATCGTGTTACGGACGCTCGAAACCATGGGCCCGCAGCACGCCTACTCGGTCGCCACGAGACTGCAGCAACTTTCGGGCGATTTACTCCATCTCAACCAGGGCACGTTATACCCGGCGCTGGTGCGGTTGGAACAACAAGGAAGAATCAAGGGCACCTGGGGCAAGACGGAAAGCAACCGCGAAGCGAAGTTCTATGCCATCACCAAAGCCGGGAAGAGAGCCCTGGCCGATGAGACGCTGCGGTGGCGCCGGATGTCCGGGTTGTTGGAGAAACTGCTGGCCGAGGGAGCCTAGTCCATGCGGCGATTCCTTTCCAGGTTCGTAAATCTGTTCCGCGGATCACGCGCGGAAAGGGAACTGGCCCGCGAAATCGACTCCCATCTGGCGCTGCTCGAAGAAGAATTTGAGTGCCGGGGGCTGTCTCCGGATGAGGCCCGGCGCGCGGCGCTGCGCGCCTACGGGGGCGTCGAGCAGGCCAAGGAACTGCACCGCGAGGCGCGTTCCTTCATCCGGTTGGAGCAATTCTCCAAAGACGTACGCTACGGGGGGCGCAACCTGTGGCGCACGCCAGGCTTTACGGCCGTAGCAGCGATCACGCTGGCGCTGGGGATAGGCGCGAGTACGGCGATCTTCAGCGCGGTTAACGCCGTACTGTTGCGCCCGCTGGCGTACAAGGATGCGGAGCGCCTGGTTACCGTCCTGCACTACGGCACAGGTCCGGTTGCGACGGCGAACTACATCGATTGGCGCAATCAGAGCCATTCGTTTGAGGCTATGGGAGGAGCCGATTATTGGACGCCGAACCTGACCAACAGGGTTCCGCCGGAACATCTTAACGGCTTAAAGGTGACGCAGAATATGCTGCCGCTTCTGGGCGTCCAGCCGTTGTTGGGCCGCCTGTTCGTCCCGGGCGAAGACCAGCCCGGCGCGGAACACGAAGCGATATTGAGCGACGGGCTGTGGCAGCGTCGTTTCAGCCGCGATCCCCACATCCTAGGTAAACCGATGACTCTGGATGGCGAAGCCTACACGGTAGTCGGCGTAATGCCGCCGTCCTTCAAGTTTGCGCCGTTCTGGGCCACGCACGCGGAGCTGTGGGTGCCGGATGCATTTGGCGATAGCATTGACGACCGGGGAGGCAACCACCTGCGCGTTTTTGCGCGGCTGAAACCGGGCGTTACGCTACAGCAGGCGCGCGCGGAGATGGCCACCATTACCGGGCGGCTGGAGAAGCTGTATCCGGCCACGAACCGCGGTGTTTTGGTCAGGCCTTTGAAGGAGAATGTGGTGGGCGAGATCGAGACGCCATTGCTGATGCTGCTGGGCGCAGTCGGATTTGTCCTCCTGATTACGTGCGCCAATGTGGCCCACATGATGCTGGCGCGGACGTCCGGCCGTCAGAAGGAAATCGCCGTGCGCATGGCGCTGGGCGCCGGCCGCGCGCGCGTGATCTCGCAGTTCCTCATCGAGAGTCTGCTGCTGGCGGCCATGGGAGCCGCAGGCGGCCTACTGCTGGCGTACGGCTTGACGAAGGCCCTGGTGGCGCTGAGTCCGGCGTACATCCCACGCGTGGAGACGGTGGCGATGGACATGCGCGTGGTGCTGTTCCTGCTCTCTATTACGGTGTTGACGGCCGTGGCGTTTGGGCTCGCGCCGGCGATGCACGCGGCCGCCGGGAACCTCAGTGCCGCGCTCAAAGAAGGCGGCCGGGGGGACAGCGCTGGAATGCGACACAACCGGCTGCGGAGTTTCCTGGTGGCCTCCGAATTCGCACTGGCATTCATGCTGCTCATCGGCGCCGGGCTTATGATCCGCAGTTTCTCCGCGCTGCAGTCGGTTGACCCGGGGTTCAATCCGCACAACGTACTTTCGATGGTGGTGTCGGTGGCCGGAACGCGAGAGGCCTTACCACACCAGCGGGCGATTTTCTACCGGGAACTCGTGCAGAAGGTTCGGAATCTGCCGGGGGTGATATCCGCCGGCGGGATCAACCATCTACCGCTGGCAGGCGATCTGTGGAGCAGGGACTTCGCCATCGCAGGCCGTCCGAAACCAAACCCAGGCGACGCGCCCTATGCCATCTACCGCATTGCGATGCCCGGATACTTCGAGACCATGCGCCTGCCTTTGTTGAACGGCCGGGCCATCGCGGAGAGCGACGATGCGCGCGCGCCGGGCGTGGTCATCATTAACGAGCGTGCGGCACGCGCTTACTGGCCGGCGGAAGATCCGATCGGCAAACGCATCGCGATCGGCGGCGACGACCCCATGACTGGCCGGCCAAACTGGCTGACCGTGATCGGCGTCGCCGCCGACGCGAAGCAGGAGGATTGGACCGAAAAGCCTTATCCGGAGATGTATCTGGCGGCTCTCCAGCATCGCAATTTCCTGGGTGAAAGCGGAGACCCCGTTGAGGCGCACATGGCATACATCACGCTGGTGGCCCGCACCGCGGGAAATCCGGCCGATCTTTCGTCCGCGATGCGGCGGGCCGTGTGGTCTTTTGACGCGGAACTGCCGATCTCGGCCGTGCTGACCATGGATCGGGTGGTGGCCGATGCCACCGCGCAGCCGCGCTTCGAGGTGCTCTTGCTCGGCATGTTCGCCGCCATTGCACTGCTGCTGGCCGCGGTGGGAATCTATGGCGTCATGAACTACGCGGTATCCGGACGGACGCGCGAAATCGGGATTCGCATGTCGCTCGGCGCAAGCCAGTCGACGGTGCTAAGGATGGTGCTGCAACAGGCCATCCGGGAGGCCTTCGCGGGCGCCATGGCGGGCGTCGCGGGAGCTCTGTTGGCCGGGCGGCTGATGGCGAAGATGTTGTACGGCGTGCAATCAACCGACCCGGTCACCTTCGGCGCTGTGGCGTGCGTTCTGGGTCTGGCGGCACTGCTGGCGGCGTCTGTTCCAGCGCGCAAGGCCAGCCGAATCGAGCCCATGGTGGCGCTGCGCAATGAATAGGGCGGGTCAGGTTCTATTTCCGGGATGTGCGCCTATTTCCGGGACGTACGGCTCCCCCTACGTTTTCAGACGATCGCCAACACGATTCGGAAATCGCGATCATCATCAATTCGGAATGGCGATCACCATTCGCGCTACCATCAAGGATCGACGGAGCCGCTCGAGCAAGCGCATCGGCGGATTGCCCGATCAACAGGAGGCTTATGAGCGACCGGATGGATTTCGAGATTGTTTGTCCGAACGACCACAACCAGACAGTCACATTCAATCAGGAAGGATTCGAAGAAGCGCTGGAAACTGGTGCGTTGGTGTTCCACTGTAATACCTGCGATACGGACTGGCCACCCTCCAATGAAGACATCGCCAAGATTCGCAAGGGTCTGTCGAAGGATTCAAGCTAGCTAGGACTGGTTAGCGCCTCCCCCTCCTCCTGGAACTTGCGATTCAGCCCGGATTCCATTCGAAAGGCCCGAAATACGCGCCACGCTGAGCGGCGAAAGAGTCAATGTGATCGCTGAAAAGCCAGAGGCCGATATCACTGCAAGGCTCGAGCGGATGAGCGAGAAACCGAGCCGACTGCGCAATGCAGATCAAGGCTTCGCGTTGGGAGCGTGCGTTGTCCGATTGCGAAGAACGCTTAGCAGGTTGCGGAATAAGGCTTGAAACCGCTGGCTGACGCGCGCGGCTCAGAAGCCGGCTTTCGCGCTTACAGCAACTTACCGAGCGGCGACCGTCAGGGAGTGGACTGCGGGGCTCCTTTTTCCGCAGCCTGTTAGTTAGGAGTGCAACTGCCCACCGAGTACCGGCTCTTCGTGACGCGGATTGGCCATGGCGGTGCAAGTCCGTACTACGGACTCTTCCCGCTGGATGGTCAAGACCCGGGAGACATAACAGGCCCGGGCCACATTCGCATAGCCGTGCCGTTGGGTCCAGGAGTTCAATCCGCGCAGAAGGAGATAGGAGCCAGGAGCCGGAATGACCGGCGTCCTACTGAATTAACCGGACTGCCAAACACAACGAGAACAAAATTCTCGTTGCGCGCCGCATAACGGTCTAACTGCGAGCGCGCGACTTTAGAGCGTCAATTGCAGTGTACCCCGCTGCCACCAGAGTGAGTACCGCGCAAAGGTAAGTCAACGTCAACCGGCACACCATCACCAGTGAGGCCGGCAGCATATTGACCGTGCCCGCCAGCACAATCAGCAGCAGTGCGATCGACAAACCGACTACGCTCCAGATAAGGACGCCCTCAAAGACGCGCCTGGCAGGCGTGCCGTTGGAACTCTCATTGTGAGACGGTATTGAATTATCCTGAGACATTTGTTTTAGGTGCCCCAACTAACATTGGCGTCGTTGCCTATAAGGCCGGACCGACACTGCGCCGCCAACTTCGATGGTGGCAAGAATAGTCAAGGATCGCAAGGTATCTTTTAGTTATCATAGGAAACGCATTCAGCCTTGTCACTGGAGATCGTCCCTTTTTGCGCGTGAGGGCCGGCTGGCAGTCTGCGGCGGATGGTTAGTCCGCCGAGGTGCGCGCGGCGGCAGGCGCCCGGACGGGCCATCGCATCACGGTAGCGGGCGCCCTCGCCCCGGATGAACTATTCTTAGTTGACCCAACCGCGGAAGCTCGATTCGCACGAGATGAAATAGGCTGTTCTCAGATGCGGTCTTCTTCCGGCCCATAGCGACCATTTTGGCGAACTAAAGACGGCGCCTCACGGCGCCGCCGAACCGTGGTAGTTCGGAAAAGCCGGATGACGAAGCTTCGGGGGCGGGTTGGTCTTCAGTTCCTCCAAGATGACTTCCACGGCCTTCTCCAACTGCGGATCATGGCCCTGCCGAATCAGTGCCGGGTCTTGCTCGACTTCGATATCCGGCGGGACTCCGATGTTTTCCACTTCCCATTCGCCCGAGAGGGGATTGTAGATGCCCGAGCTGGGGGCGCCTACGAAACCTCCATCCATTAGCATCGGCCCTCCCGCCATACCGACCAGCCCGCCCCAGGTGCGCGTGCCTATCAACTTGCCCACGCCGGCCCGCCTGAAATACCACGGCATGGCATCACCGCCGGAGCCTGCCAGTTCGTTAATGATCATCACCTTGGGCCCGAAAATCCCCTGCGGCTGCACCAGCGGTTCTCCCACCCGGTTGGATGCCGCGCTCAACAGCTTTCGATTGAGGATCTCCGCGATGTCGGTGGCCAGCAGACCACCCCCGTTGAAGCGCTCGTCCACAATGGCGGCCTGCTTTCCGATCTGCGCGTAAAAGTAGCGATTGAACGCCGTCAGCCCGCCGCTGGCGGTATCCGGCATGTAGATGTAGGCGACCTTGCCGCCGGTCATCCGATCGACCTTGCGCCGGTTCTCCTCGATCCACGCCAGGTTTCGCAGGCGGGCCTCGTCCGGCACGGGAACCACGTTCACCTCGCGCGCCCCGGAGCCGTTTGGGTCCGGGCCCACACGCAGCAGTATGGATTTGTCCGCCAGCCCTTCGAAGAAACTGTAGACGTTTTCCGGAGGCCGCACCTCGCGCCCATTCACGGCCAACAGATACTCTCCCGCTTTGACGTTCACGCCCGGCTGGGTCAGCGGCGCGCGCATTTGCGGATTCCAATTCTCGCCGCTATAGACCCGTAGAAACCGGTATCTCCCGTTCGAAACCTCGTAATCCGCCCCCAGCAGTCCTGTCTCGACGTGCTTCACCTCGGGCAGATCGCCACCGCCGGTTCCCATGTGACTCACCACCAGGTTGCCCAACATCTCCTGAAACAAATAGGTGAGGTCGCGTCTGGCTGCGACGTTGCGGAGGTAAGGCTCGTACTTCTTCTCCGCCTCTTTCAGATCCAGGCCGTGGGTGTTGCGATCGTAGAACCAGTAGCGCTCGGTTCGCCACGCTTCGTGGTACATCTGTTTCCATTCCTGGACTGGATCCACCCGAACTTCGATGTTCGAAGTCTTCAGCACGCCATGTTCGGCGCCGGACGGCGGTTTTGCCCCGCCTCCTCCGTGTCCTTCAGCCATGGGTCCGAGGGCCGCGACGATCCAGTCCTGGCCTTGTCGATAGAGCGCTTTCTCGCCGCCAAACGACATTTGGAAGTTGTTCACTCCGGTCAGCGGAACGTCGCTCTTGCGAGTTTTCAGATCGTACCGGTGGACGATCTGCCCGGGCGGATTATCCGTAGCAACATCCAAAGCCGGGGGCGCGGCTTCCACCGCCAAGAGAATTCCCGCCTTCCCCACCTGCAGCGCCGTGTAGCGCCGGCGCGGCATAGGCACCGACAGAATACGCTGATCGATGCCGTCCAGATCGATTTTCACGGGCGGAGCGGCCGCCTTCGGCTTCGTCCCTTCGGCCGGCTTGGGTGCGTCCGCCGCGGGCGTGCCGGATTCCGTATCGCTTTTTTCGCCCTCGGTGGACTTCTTGTCGTCAGCGGCTTTTTCTTCGTCGCTTTCCGGAGCAAACGGAGAGGGCCGCGTTTTGTCGAGCACCGCCAGGTAAATGGAACTGCTCGAGGTCTGCTCCACGGCATGAACGTCCAGTCCCAGACTCTCCCCCGAATTGGTGCTGGCCGTGAAGTAGAGGTACTTGCCGTCTTTATCGAATACGGGGTTCGTGGCATCGCTCATCCCATCGGTCACCTGCGTGGATTTCGCATCCGCCAGCGAGTAGAGATAAATGGCGCTCAATTCGTTCGGCAGCACCCTCGAGTACGCCAGCCATTTGCTGTCGGGAGACCATGCGCCTGCAATGTTCCCGCTGCGCATCTGGTATGTATCCTGCGCAATTTCCACTTGTCTCTTCGTCTCCAGGTCCACGTACCAAAGACGCTGGAAGCTGTCCACCAGCGCGATCTTCTGGCTGTCCGGGGAGTACCGGGGGGCAAGATAGAATCCCGGCTTCAACTCAATTTTCGTGACTTCGCCGGCGCCGTTCTGCGGCCGCACATGTAGAGCGTACTCGCCCGATTCGTCCGAAAGGTACGCAATGCTCTGGCCGTCCGGCGACCACTGCGGATCCCGTTCCATAACCCCGGGTGTGTTTGTCAGATTGCGCGCATCGCCCTTTTCCGCGGGAACTGTGAGGATATCCCCGTGCCCCGCAAAAACGGCCCGCGCGCCGTTCGGCGAGACCGCCGGTGTAATCAGGCGCTTCCCGATATTGACCAGCCTCTCGCGCACCTCGGCAAAATCGCCCTCCACGCGAATGCGGACCAGCTTCGTCTCGCCGGACTTCAGGTCATAGAGGGAAATCCCTCCAAACTGCTCGTACACGATGGCATCAGGACCCAGCGAGGCGGACTTGATGTCCAGGCCCCGATTGTGAATGGCCTCCCGGACCTGGCTGGTTTTTGTATCGTAGAAGAACAGCGTCGTGGGGCCGTTGCGGTCCGACAGGAAGAAGACCCGGTCTCCAGCCCACATGGGGTTGAAGTCATTCGAGTTCGTGCGGGGGATCCTGGTCACGCCGCTGTCCGAAAGCCGGGCCAGCCAGATACGCGTGGTCTGGCCGCCGCGATAGTTCTTCCACATCGTAAAAGCACGCGCGACCGGCCCGTAGGCAATCGACTGCCCGTCGGGTGACATGGAAGCCTCGTATCCGCTCGGAAACGGCAGCCGTTCCGCCACGCCTCCGTCGGCTGGGACGGTGAACATTTCGGCGAATCGCGAGTACGCGGTACGCGGCGAGCTGAAGATCACGCGCTTCCCGTCCGGCGTCCAACCCAACACCCGGTCCGGCGCCGGGTGCCAGGTGAGTCTCCGCGGCACGCCGCCTCCCGCGGGAACCACGAAGACGTCCACATTGCCGTCGTATTCGCCGGTGAAAGCGATGCGCGTGCCATCGGGCGAAAACGCGGGATCCGTTTCGTTGCCGCTTCCGCTGGTGAGACGCACGGCGTCGCCGCCCTGGCGGGGTACGCTCCAGAGATCGCCTGCATAAGCAAATACGATATGGGTCTTGCTCAAGGTTGGTTTCTGCACCAGCAGGGGACTGTCATCGGCGACGCCGATAGCCGCGAAGGCCACCAGGGCGAGTAGAGGACGCATAAGTTTCGTTCCTTCCTTTGCGAGAATTCAGCATACACCAATCGCATGGTTCGCTGGTGGCCGCGGCGCCGGACGACGGGCGGCGGGCGCGGGGATTGGCCGCCGGGCATCAGGGTACGTTTAGGCGCAGCACGAATCCCGCTTGCGGCGGCGCCGATCGAAAGCGGCGCGGCGCTCAGAACCGAGCCAAGGGGAGCGGGGTGGTGGTGCACCATGGAAGGCGCAATGGCGACAAGGTGGCCGCGGAGAGTTTCGTAATGCCCCATTTTCATGGAACGGCGTGTCCATCACCACCGAGCGCATCTGGTTGCACCGGTTCATCGCCGATCGGCACTGTATTTAGACACAGATGCCGCGGCGCGCCGGTAGACCAGCCAAGCGGAGGCGATCACGGCCCCTGTGGCCACTGCCAGTTTGCCCTCGAACAGCCAAACGTTGGCGATATCGGCGGTGGGCACCAGAGAGCAACCGATCGCCAGAGCAGTGATGGCGGTCCCGGACACCGCGCTCACCCGTTTTCCGGCTTTCCAGGCGCTCCCAAAGATATACAGGTACGGGAGAAATCCCACGATCACCATCAGAGAGAGCAGCGACTGGTAGGCGGCGCGCAGGGTGTCGCCCAGTTGCATGGCCACCAGCAGGAACGATCCCACCAGTCCAAACACAATGATGGAGATGTGCGGGGTGTGCCAGCGCGGGTGTACTCGAGCGAACGCCGGGGGCAGCAGCCCATCGACGCCGGCGGCGAAAGGGAGTCGCGAGACCGCGCTGCCGAAACCGCCGATCTGTCCCAGCCCGCTGGCGAGCACCAGCAGCGCGATCAGGGGAGAAAGCCAGCCGATCCCGAAGGCGCCCGCGGCCGCATCGCCCCCTTCCGCCAAGCCGTTCATCTCGCTGACGCTTTGCGGCCTGAGGAGCGCCAGCAGGGCGAGCGTGGAAGCCGCATAAAATACCGTCACGAATGCCGTAGCGATCCAGCCCGCGCGCGGGATGGTGCGTCCGGGGTCGCGGATCTCCCCGGCCATCATGCCGATGAATTCGAGGCCCGACATGGCGTAAGCGACACCAGCCCAAAGACTGACCGTGTCCCAACTCCAGCGGGGCGCCAGATGCATGGGAGTGGCCGAGCCGCGCCGGATCCATACCAGCGCGGCCACCACCAGTAGCAGGCCGCTGAGCACCCAGGTGGCCGCGCCGCCGATATTCTCGGTCCACTTGCCGATCTTCACTCCCAGCAGGTTGGTGCCGAGCGCGATCCAGATGGCTACCAAAGAAACGGCTACCAGGCAGGAGCGGCTGGTGGCGAGCCGTGGCCCCAGCACATGCAATCCGGCGCTCATATAAAACAGCGCCGCGCTGGGCAGCAGGATGGCGATCCCCATCCAATAGACCCAGAAGCAGAGGAAACCATGCCACCGTCCGAAATCGCCGCGTGTCCAGACGTACAATCCCCCGGCCGCTCCCGGGTACTTGACGGAGAGCGTCCCCACGGCCACGGCCAGGGGCGCGGCGAACAGCAGCGCCGCCAGAAGCCACAGCGCCAGCGAGCCCGGGCCGGCATGCGCAGCCACAGGAATCCAACGCACATTGATCATGCACGTAATGGCAAACAGGGTGATGTCGCGGGGGCCGAGATCGCGCCGCAGTTTGTGTGCGTCTACCGGTTCGTCCACCGATCAATCCATTTCCTTTTGCAACTCGACGCCGATGCGGCGCAGGCCCTCGCGAACGAACTCTGGCTTCCCGCCCAGCCCGATCCGCACGAATCCCTCCAGCCCCAGGTGAACGCCCGGGACGATGAGGACGCTCTGGTTGACGCGAATCCGCTCGCAAAGCGGGTAGCTCAAGATGGGAGAGCGGTACCGCAGCAGGCAGAGCGCGCCGGCCTGCGGCTCGCGAAACTCCAGGAAGCCGCCGAAGCCCGCGGCCCACTCGCGCACCATAGGCAGATTGTGTTGCAGAATGGCGCGTGTGCGCGCATAGAGCTTTTCGCGGTTGACGGGCTGGACGGCCACGCGCGCCACGGCGTCGGAGATCTTGTTGGGCCCGATGGTGAGGTAATCGTGCTGGGTCCAGCACTCGGCCACCACTTCGCGCGGCCCCACGATCCACCCGATGCGCACGCCAGGTATCCCGTAGGCTTTGGATAGTCCGCTGGTGACGATCACCCGGCTGCTCATTCCCCAGAAACTGGGAGTGCGCCGGCGATGGATCTCGGCCCCCAGGTAGACCTCGTCGGCCAGCAGGTAAGCGCCCACCCCATCGCAGCGCTGGACGATATGCCGCATGGCCTCTTCGGTAAGAACGCTTCCGGTGGGATTATTGGGGTGGGAAAGATAAACCAAGCGGGTCTTCTCATTCACCGCGCGATCGAACTCCTCCCAGTCGGGCTCCCAATCCTGCTCTATGCGGAGACGGAAGCGGTTGACCTGCGCGCCGAGACTTCCCGGCAGGCCCCCGTACTGCATGTAATTCGGAACCTGGAAGGCCACTTGGTCGCCTTCGCGAAGGAGCGCGAGGGCCAGCAGATAGTTGGCTTCCGAGGTGCCGTTGGTGACTTCGATGTGGCCGGGAGTGGCGCCTGGATACGCGGCCGCCAGGGTTTCGCGCAGCGCAACGGTGCCGTTGGACTGGCTGTAACCGAGTGGGGTGTCGAGGAGGGCGTCGATATCCAGCCCCAGCTCCCCCATTTCGCGGAGGGTCACCGGGCGGACACCGCTCTCGCTCATGTCCATTTCGACGATGTTTTCCCACGTGGACTGCATACGTTCCATTTCGAACCGTTCGATCTTCACGCCCCGCTCCTCTCGTAGCAGTATTCCGCGATATATGGTCCTCGACGCCCAAGCCGGTGAAATCGCAGACCGTGATCTGCGTGCCGCAACTCACCCAGCTTCTCACACTGGCGGCGCGAATCGACCAGCAGCACAGCGAGGCGCGACGGAGGATTTCAGGATCGAGTTCGAGGGCGTGACGGCGATAAGCAGGTGCGCCTGGCAGGCCAGTTTGGCTGGCGAAGCCACCGTGGAGACGGCCGCGGGGAGCAGGCTTCCGAGATCGAGCCGGCACTGCGCGGCGTGCGCCGGCGGCCAATGAAGGCCCTGGTCTTGGCCAGCGCCTCGCCGCCAACATCGGGCTGCGTGCAGCGCCAGCCACGCGCCTCCGCCCACCCCGGTTCGAGGCCGCGGCTAATCGGGTTCTTACTGTACCGCCATGGTGACCGTATTCGATGTCACCCCACCGATGGAGATCACGACAGGTACCGCGGGCCCGGTGGCCGACCCGGTGGGCACCTGCGCGTTCACCTGGTAGAGGCCCACATAGCCGGGCGCGAGGCCGGAGAACGACACGTCCGCGGGAACTCCGCCGATCATCACCGTGGGCGTGGCCGACCACGCCAGCGGGTTGCCAGGAGCGGGTGAGCCGGTCGGGGGCTGGTTGGTAACCGCTCCGAGACCGGTACAGTAGATCAGGACGGCGCTGCTGCCCGCGGCCGCCGGATTGGAGGAATCCACCAGCCGATAAGATGTGTCAAGGATGGCCCCCTGGTCCGAGCCTTCGGCGTTCTGGCTAAAGATCGCCGGCGCGAAGGCCGCGAGACCCACCGTTTGCGCGGCGCCTGTCTGGTTGTTCAGAGTGCCAGTCAGGCTGGTCTGCGATTGGCCAGTCAATTCCCAGGGGACCTGCACATTGACCTGCCCACCGGAAACGAAGAACAGAGGCGCCAAGGCGCCGTCGAATTGAAGGGACAGGCCCGAGATACGCGTGGGAAGCGGCAATTGCGTGGCGCCGAGCGGCGAGGTCAAGAGGAAGTCGCCGAAAGCCGAAGCAATGCTGCCGGGAGCCACCGTCGCCGCATAGCTTGCTGCGTTCACTACACCGCCGGGGTTTATCGAGGGGAGCGGACCAAGCCCCACAGATAGCTTGAAAACGGTGCCATCGCCATACGCCCCACCTGCGTTAGTTGTCCCGTACAAGTTCCCGTCGCTGGCTTGAAGCAGCCCGATTGGATTGCTGCCATCGGTCCTGTCAAAGCTGGTGAGCGTCGTCAGAGAGCCCGCTGGAGTAATTCTGAAGATCGTGCCTTCACCGTAGGCCCCGCCCTTGCCGCTTGTCCCGTAGAAATTGCCGTCGCTGGCTTGAATCAACCGGGAGGGGCTGGACCCGTCCGCCACGTTGAAGCTGTACAGCGTCGACAGTTGGCCTGCCGGAGTGATTTTGAACACGGTGCCATCGCCGTAGGCTCCGCCCCCACCGATCCCGTAGAAGTTCCCATCGCTGGCTTGAAGCAGCCCGATTGGGCCCTTGCCATCTGTCCCGTCAAAGTTGGTAAGCGTCGTCAGGGAGCCCGCCGGAGTAATTCTGAAGATCGTGCCATCGCCATACGACCCACCTGCGCTGGTTGTCCCATAGAAGTTCCCGTCAGTGGCTTGAAGCAGCCCGATTGGGTTGCTGCCATCGGTCCCATCAAAGCTGTACAACCTCGACAGGGAGCCCCCCGGAGTAATCCTGAAGATCGTGCCGCAGCCCGATTTGCAGGACTGGCTCGCTCCGCCTGTTGCGGTTGTCCCGTAGAAGTTTCCGTCGGCGCCTTGAACCAGCCCGACAAATGGGGTGCTGGGGGAGCTACCGTTTGTCCCGTCAAAGTTGGTCAGCGTCGTCAGAGAGCCCGCCGGAGTAATTCTGAAGATCGTGCCATCGCCATACGCCCCAGCTGGGCTGGTTGTCCCATAGAAGTTCCCGTCGGTGGCTTGAACCAGCCCGATTGGGTTGCTGCCATCCGTCCCATCAAAGCTGTACAGCCTCGCCGGCGCCCCTCCCGGAGTAACCTTGAAGATCGTGCCGCAGCCCGATTTGCAGGACTGGCTCGCTCCGCCTGTTGCGGTTGCCCCGTAGAAGTTTCCGTCGGCGCCCTGGAGGAGAGACTCGCCGCCTGCACCGATCGTCCCGTTGAAACTCAAAATAGTAGTAAGTGTCTGGGCAGGCGAGGCCACCGCCGTCACGGCACCGGACAGGATGATGAAGAAAGCGCTTCGCCACATGGCTCGAACCGGTGGATGTATGCCGCCGGTCCTGGCCAACCGCGGCATGCGCTTGATGACCGTTAGGTTCAGTGCGGTTCCGCTTCTTACGATCACAAATCTCCCGTGCACCACGCGCGTCGATCCGCCCGTTCAAGCGTCCAGTGCCGAGTCGCGCACACGATGCGAAGGAATCCGGCCCGTTGCGACTCCCAAGAGGCGGTTCTCTGTTCCTTTGATTGTCCATGCGGCGCGCGTGTATTAGCCATATTGTCTTTAGTTATGGATCGGTACACGGGATTCCATACTCCCTGAGCAACTGGGCGCCGGCGTGGGGCTGCACCAGGCGCCAGCCGCGGCGGGGCCGGACGGACAATTTGGCTCCGGACGCGGCACAATTGTCTATGCGAGTACACGCACCGCGCTTAGTTAATGCCGTTAAATGAGCTGTCGCGGTAATCTGATAGGCAGGTGTCCAGTTAATATGCGAAGACCGACGGAGAGGTGTGCCTCGAAGGCCAGGCATAATTATATTGGCCGCATGTCGGGCGTGATGCTCCTGACCACTGCGACGGCCATAGCAGCCGGTCCCACGACCTACATAAGGTCTTATGCCGACTTCACCAGCAACACAACCAAGCAGACCGATCTGACACCCGAGGACGTACAAGCTACCTCCGACGGGGGCTACATCCTGTTAGCCTCCAGCGACGGGAACGCAGCCGTCAATTGGCTCGTCAAGACCGATTCCTCGGGCGACCCGCAGTGGCAGAAAGAGCTTGGCTGCTTCAGCAGTCCGCCAGGCGATTACACCGTAGGCGTCTCGATACAGCAGACCAGAGATGGGGGTTACATACTAGGCGGCGGAGCGACGGGTTGTGGGACAGCGCCAAACTGCGGGGGGTTGTCCTCAACGCAGTGCGCCATTATCGAGAAGCTCGATTCCGGCGGCAATCCGATTTGGGCGAAGACCTATCTAACGGGCTCAGACGGCATGGGTATCACCAGCATCAAACAGACAGCCGATGGCGGCTATGTGGCCGCCGGAGGGGTTTACGCACCTGGTCCTTCGCCAAGCGCGGCCCTGGTACTCAAAGTGGACGATTCCGGGGACGTGCAGTGGCAGCGCGAGACCGGTCCAGCCGGGGGGACAACCGCGTGGTTTCTGGCCATTCAGCAGACCTCCGACGGCGGCTACGTGGCAACGGGAAATTACTACACTTCTTCCTCCGAGGGCGGCTTGGCCGTCAAGCTCGACGCGAGCGGCAGACTCCAGTGGCAGCGAGGCCTAACTGCCGGCGTGTCCGGCTCGCTGTTCACCGATTCCATCGTTCAGACATCCGACGGCGGCTACGTTTGTGCGGGCGCCTGGTTCGGGTCGAATCAAAAAGGCGGGCTGCTTGTCAAGCTAGACTCGAGCGGGAACATCATCTGGCAGAACGCCTACAGCGGCGGAACCCACTGCCCGGACGGCGGCTGCGTAGAGATAGGCACGGTCATTTACTCGGTGCATCAGACGGCCGACGGCGGGTACATTCTCGCCGGTAATGGAGATCTCATCAGCACCCCCGGCATCGTACCCTGGCTGGGGAAGGTGGATGCCAGCGGCAACTTGCTTTGGCAGCACTTCTACTATCAGGTCTACACCACGGGCAGGCCCCTCAGCGAGTACTTCGCCGCTGCGGCGCTGGGGCGCGATGGCGGCTTCGTGGCCGCCGGTTGGACCGAGGATTACGCGGCTGGGCTCGGACTACTGTACGTCGTGAAGACAGACAGTTCCGGACTCTGCGGAAGCTGCAGCGCCGTTCATCCAGCAAATCCGCTGAGCGTGGTCAACCCCGAGCTAACCGCCGGCTCCCTGTCCCTACCGGTCGGCAGCAAGGCGACGCCAGGCGCGAGTTCACCCAGCAAAACGGGAACGAGTGCAATAAAAGCAAAGAAAGATTGCTAACAACGAGCGGGCACATGCCAAGAACGGTGTGTGGACGAAACGTTTGTGCAGTTCTATCCAAAAATCGCCTCGGCTGCGCGGGCAATAATAACTTCAAGGTTGCTGCGCCATCATCTCGAAGAGCACGCTGCCGCGCCCCTACCCGGCTCAGCAACTTGCGCTCCGCTCTCCGCTGCTACCTTGACATTCTACCTACATAGCATGCCATACTAGATGCGCATGGCAAAGAAGACCGATCTCATCCAGGGCACACTCGATCTCCTCATTCTGAAAACCGTCGCCCACGGCCCGATTCACGGCTATGGAATTGCCCAGCGAATCCTGGTCACCTCAAAAGAACTGCTGCAGGTCCAGCAGGGATCCCTGTATCCGGCCCTGCATCGTCTGGAGCGCAAGGGCGTGCTGAAAGCGGAGTGGCGCGAGACCGGCGGCGGGCCCATGGCGAAATTCTACACGCTGACGGTGGCGGGACGCGCATGCCTCCGCCACGAGAAGGAACAATGGCAGCGCTACACGGGCGCAGTGGCCATGGTGCTGGAGTCTTGAAAGGGGAGGTCTCCAATGACATTTTCCTGGAAACGCAGGGAGTCCGAACTGCACAACGAGGTGGCGCATCACCTGCACCATCTGGCCGCGGAATACGAGCGGCAGGGATACTCGCAGGACGAAGCGTGGCGCCTCGCGAATCGGGAATTCGGCGGCGCCACGCAGGTGCAAGAACGTTGCCGGGATGAACGGGGATGGGCGTGGATGACCGGTTTACGGCAGGACATCGTGTTCGGCTGGCGCATGATGCGAAGGAATCCGGCAATTACCGCCGCGGCGGTCATCTCGCTGGCGCTGGGCATCGGCGCCAACAGCGCGATCGGCTCCCTGATGGACCGCGTGTTGTGGCGCGACCTGCCGCTGCCCAACCCACGGGAACTCACTTTGGTCCACTGGAAAGGCCACGGCTATCCGCAGGAACTGGCCGACGGCGCATCGGGCAGCATGGCGCCGGCGGGTGGATGGGATGTGGCCGATTTCTTCTCGTACCCCGCCTTCGCGCAAATGCGCAAAAGCGTTTCCGCGCTGGCATCGGTGGCGGCTTTCACCTACCCGGACCAAGTGAGCGTCAGCTTCGCGGGCAGGCCCACGGTGGCCCGTGAGCGGGCCGTAAGCGGTAACTTCTTTTCGAGTCTCGAAGTTCGTCCGCAATTCGGCCGCCTGCTTTCGGACGACGACGATACGTATGCGGCGCCGGCCGTGGCGGTAGTAACGCATCGTTTCTGGATGCGCGCCCTGAGCAGCGATCCCAGCGCTGCCGGGCGCACCATCACCATCAACAACGAAACGTACCTGATCGCAGGCGTGTTGGAACCGGCATTCTACGGGCTGGCTCCGGGCGATGCCGCCGAGATCTACACACCGCTGCATCATGCCAGTTTTCTGCACAGCGGGTCCGGCGAGATGCAAAACGCGCTCGAGAACAACCGGTATTGGGGCATGCAGCTTCTGGCCCGGCGCGCTACCAGCATCGCCGAATCCCGGTTGGAGCCGGCCATGGACGCCGCGTTTCGGGCTACCTGGGCAAAGCCGCCAAGGAACCTGGCGGCCGCGCCGCGGATCAGTCTGGACGCGGGCCGGCGGGGCCTGGGTATCCTGCGGGACGAATTTCGGGAACCTTTGCTGGTGCTCGGCGGCCTGGTCACTCTGCTGCTGGTCATCGCCTGCGTGAACATCGCGAACCTGTTGCTGGCCCGCGCCAACGCCCGGCAAAAGGAACTGGCCATGCGTATCTCACTGGGCTGCGGGCGGGCCCGCCTGATGCGCCAGCTTTTCACCGAAAGCGCCCTGCTCGCGATCCTGGGCGGCATCGCCGGCATCGGGATTGCATGGGTGATCGCGACGCAACTGGGCCAGTTCCTCGCGGGACATGAGACCATCGCCATCGGCTTCGCCCTGGATTGGCGCATGATGGCGATGATAGGCTCCATCGCCGCCGCGGCACTTGTGGCATTCGGCCTCTTCCCGGCGTGGCAGGCGTCCAGGCGGCTGGATGCAGGTTCGCTCAAACACGGCGCCGGCAGCATTGGCGCTCTGTCCCGCCGCGGCTGGAACAGTGGAAGGTGGTTCGTCACGTTCCAGATGGCGCTTTCGGTGATCCTGGTGATGACCGCGGTTATCTTTACGCGCAATCTGGCGGGCATCCAATCCAGCGATCCAGGCTTCGACCGCCGCAATCTCATCCTGTTTGGCACGCGGCCGGGCACCTCCGGATACGACAAGCCGCGGCTGGCGCAGTTTTATTTCCATCTCGATCAACGGCTGCGGGCGACACCTGGCGTCTCAGCCGTGGGGCTCGCCTCCGCGCGCCCCGTGGATATGGGCGGCTGGTGGGAGGCGGTACAGATTCCCGGCCGGGCGAAGCGCTACGACGTTTCCGTGAATGCCGTGACACCCGCGTACCTGCCGCTTTACATTTCGCGCATGATTGCCGGGCGGAACTTCAATCGGGCGGATCTCACCGGCCCGGCGAGAGTTGCCATCATCAGCGAGGACCTGGCGCGCCGCATGGGAGGGGCCGGGGTGCTCGGGCAAAGGCTGGAGATGGTCGACGGTCCGCCGGGCGCGAAGCTACCGGAATACGACATCGTGGGCATCGCCCCCGTCATCGCCGTCACCTCCATCAAAGAACGGCCCTCCGCGCTGTGGCTGCCGTTCACCGGGGATGTGCCCGAAGCGACGGTTGTCCTGCGGACTTCCCAGCCACCACAGGCTGTATTACCGGCTATCCGGCGGGCCGTGAGCGAAGTGGATCGTAATCTGCCCATGGTGGACACCATCACCATGGAAGAGCAGATCTCGAACGGCCTGCAGCGCGAGCGAATGTTCGCCACCCTGTGCAGCGGATTCGGGATCCTGGCGCTAGCCCTCTCGGTTGTGGGACTCTATGGCGTCATCTCCTACAGCACGTCGCGCCGCCGCGGCGAAATCGGCGTGCGTCTGGCGCTCGGGGCCCAGCCGCGCAACGTGGTCTCGTTGATTCTGCGCGAAGGACTCGGCACGGCCGTGCTGGGCATCTTTCTGGGTGTGCCATTCCTGTGGCTGGGTGGCAAGTACTTGCAGAAGGAGCTGACGAATATGAAGCCGCTGGATCCGCTTTCGCTCATCTTGGCTCTCGGGATTCTGCTACTCGCGGCATTGTTCGCGGCAGGCCTTCCCGCCCTCCGCGCGTCGACTCTGGACCCCGCCGAGACACTCAGACAGGAATAAGGCACCTGCCTCCGTTTACGGACACAGTGACACGACCTCGTCCGGCGCGCGCGGGTGGCGCACCTCGCCGGCACTGAATTTCAGGACAAGCCGCCTCCGATACCGCAAAGGAAGGCCCGGTCTTGAAAGGAGTTGAGGTCATCAGCTCGATCAGTTCCCCGGTGACCGTAGGCTCCAGTCCTGCGGTGTGTCCCTAGCCAAGGCGGACGACGTCGGCGACGAGCAGGCGATCTTCTCGCCTTTGCGCCGCGGGCCGCAATTGTATTTCGCGGTCCATGACGACGTCTCGGGAATGCCTTTGTCATCCATTTCCCGCTCGCCCGTCTCGAAGATGAACGAGAAGTCGCTGGCATATGCTCGGGCAAAGCCGCCATGGCCGCCGCAAAACCAAGCGGCAGGGCACCATTAGGGGCGCGGCTCGGACTCGACATACGATTCGGCAGGATTAGGCAATCATTGGGCAGGATCGGGATACCGTTCCATCTGGCTTTATCCGTATGCTGGATATCGAGGGCGCAATGCGGAAGCGCAAACTGGGAAAAAGCGGCGTTGAGGTATCAGCTCTTGGATTTGGGTGCATGGGGCTGAGCGCCAACTACGGGCCACCGACGGAGCGGCAGGAGGGCATCAAAATCATTCGTGGCGCCGTCGAGCGTGGCGTCACGTTCTTTGATACGGCCGAGGCTTATGGTCCTTTCACGAAGAACTGGTGGGAGAAGCGCTTGCCGCTTTCCGGGATCGCGTCGTTGTGGCCACCAAGTTTGGATTTGGCATTAACCCGGACGGCACTCGCTATGGCCTCGACAGCCGGCCCGACCACATCCGGCAGGTCACGGACGCATCGCTAAGGCGATTGAAGGTCGAAGCAATCGATCTTCTCTATCAACATCGCGTCGATCCTAATGTGCCGATTGAAGATGTGGCGGGAACCGTCAGAGGATTGATCGAGCAGGGCAAGGTGAAGCACTTCGGCCTGTCCGAGGCGAGCGCTGACACGATCCGGCGCGCGCATGCCGTTCAGCCGGTCACCGCCGTGCAGAGCGAGTATTCGCTGTGGACCCGCGATCCCGAACAGAACGGCGTACTCGACGCGTGCGATGAGTTGGGAGTTGGTTTTGTGCCGTTCAGTCCTCTCGGCGCCGGATTTCTAACTGGAAAGATTGGAACCACCACAGAATTTCACAGCACGGATTTCCGTAACCAGTCTCCGCGCTTCGCGCCAGAGGCCCGCGCGGCCAATCTGGCTCTTGTCGATCTGCTGAAGCGCATCGCTGAAACAAGGCGCGCGACGCCGGCGCAGATTGCGCTCGCCTGGCTGCTGGCTAAGAAACCATGGATCGTGCCGATCCCTGGAACGCGAAAGTTGGAGCGCCTGGACGAGAACCTGGGCGCCGCCGCAATCGAACTCACGCCGGACGATTTAAGCGAAATCGAAGATGCCGCCGCGAAGATTACGATCCAGGGCGCGCGGCTTCCGGAGGCGGTTCTAAAGCTGTCGGAGCGCTGAAGCGAATTAAGGAACAGGTGCGAAGACACCCCGGCTCACAGTAATGCCGGTCGACCCGGCTCCCGCGCCTTTCCGGGATGCACATCAATGGCTGGGGATTGCATGCCGATAAAGCCGCCTTCCGGCGGCGACCCACAATGTGGAACAGTTCCGCCAGCGGGGCTGAGAGCCCCGCGCAGGCTACGAGCCTGCGCCACATGCTTGACACGCGTCCCGATCCGGCGCTATATAGGTAGTATGTCTACGGTAGACAATCCACGGGAGCGGCTCGAATTTCTGCAGGGCACGCTGGAAGTGCTGATCCTGCGCAGCCTCGAAGCCGGCCCCAATCACGCTTACGGTATGACGCAATTCCTGGAGCGCCAGTCGGGCGACGAGTTTCTCGTCGATAATGGCTCCTTGTATCCCGCGCTGCAGCGCCTGCTGCAACGAAACTGGATCGCGGCGCAATGGAAGATGTCGCCCAACGGCCGGCGCGCCAAGTATTACCGGCTCACGCCCGCGGGCCGCAAGCAACTGATCGCCGCCACATCGCGCTGGGAGCGATTCGTGGAAGCCATGGGACGGATCCTGGCGCCGGAGGGCTGAACATGCTACGCCAATGGTGGTCGAAACTCCGGGGCATGCTCACCGGCCGGCAGGCGATCGGCGAGGATCTCCGCGCCGAACTCGACGCGCACCTTGAAATGGAAATCGAGCAGAACATCGCACGAGGCCTGCCGCCGGAGGAAGCCCGCGCGGCGGCGCGCCGCCACATCGGCAATCTTACGCGCATCGAGGAGCGCGCGCGCGACGCATGGAGTTGGCGCTGGCTCGAAACTACCGCCCAGGATCTGCGCTATGCGCTGCGCGGTATCCGGCGAGCGCCTGGATTTGCGCTGGTTGTGACGCTCACGCTGGCGCTGGGCATCGGCGCGAACACAGCCATTTTCAGCGTGGTGAACACAGTTCTGCTGCGTCCTTTGCCCTACCCCGCCGCCGAGCGCCTCGTGCAGTTAGGCGAATGGGACCCCCAGGCCGAGGGCATCAGCGTGACTTGGGTAAATTACCAGCACTGGCGCAGCGAGAACCATAGCTTCGAAGAGATGGCCGGCATGCACACCGCGCATCTTACGCTGACCGGACATGGCGAGGCTGCGCTGACCCGCGCGGCGACGGTCACCAGCGGTTTCTTCGGCTTGACCGGCGCGAAGCCGCTGCTCGGCCGCGTGTTCAGCGGCGCGGACGACCGGCCTGGCGCGCCCTTGACCGCCGTGCTGAGTTACCAATTCTGGGCCGGCAAACTGGGCGCCGGCCCCCACATCGTGGGCACTACGCTGACCTTAAACAGCCAGCCTTACATCGTGCTCGGCGTGCTGCCGCCGCAGTTCAAATTCTACGAGCAATCGATCGATTTGTATCTGCCCCTCTACCGCATGCAGGGCGATATCGCGGACCGTAGCGCGCATGGGTCCATGCGTCTGCTGGCCCGGCTGAAGCCCGGCGTGACGCTCCGAGCAGCTATGGCAGATCTGAATGCCCTCATGCGCCATCTGGCCGAAGCGGACCCCGGACCGGAAAGCCAGCATCGCGCATACGGCGCGTTTCTTGCCGATGAGCGGACCCACGACGTGCGCCCTACGCTGCTAATCCTGTTGGCAGCCGCGGGACTGGTGCTCATCATCGCGTGCGCCAATGTGGCCAGCTTACTCCTAGCGCGCGGCACGGTGCGGGCGCAAGAAATCGCCATCCGCGCGGCCATCGGCGCAGGGCGCGCGCGGCTCACGCGGCAACTGCTGGTCGAAAACCTTGTATTGGCCGCGCTGGGGGGCATCGCCGGCAGCCTGTTGGCGCAGTGGGGCGTGCGCGCGCTCATCGCCATGGGACCGCGCGAGATTCCGCGCCTCGGCGAAACTACGTTCGATGCGCGCGTGCTCCTTTTCGCGGCGGTCATCACGCTGGCGACGGCTCTGGTAACCGGACTCGCCCCCATCTTCGCCGCCGCAAAACAAGAACTGATTTCGGTTTTGAAAGACAGTACCCGTTGGGCCTCCAGCCGCGGCGGAAACGCTTTGCGCAGCGGGCTGGTAGTCGCCGAAATCGCCTTGACGATGGTGCTGGCCTTCGCCGCCAGCCTGCTGCTGCGAAATCTGATCTCCGCCCAAACCAGCAACCCGGGCTACGATCCCGAGCATGTGCTGGCCCTCGAGTTGGTGCTGCCGTCGTCGAGCTACCGCAGCGCCGAGGCCATTCAAAATTTCTATGGCGGCCTGCGGCGGGACTTGCGCGGGCTCCCCGGTGTCACGGACGTGGGAGCCGTAAACTGCCCGCCATCCGTGGGCGATTGCGGCGACTGGTTCTATTCCATCCTCGACCGCGCCGCGCCGCAGCCCGCCGAAGTGCCCATCGCGCTATTCAACACCGCCGATCGCGATTACTTTGGCGCCATGCGCATCCCGCTGCGCGAAGGCCGCCGCTTCACCGAGCACGATCCGCCGCGCGTAGTCATCGTGAACGAGACTTTCGCGCGCAAATGGTGGCCACGCGGATCCGCCGTGGGAGGCCGCATCAAATGGGGCGGTCCTTATCGCGACGGGCCCGTCTACCAAATCGTCGGCGTGGTGGGGGACGCCGGCCAGATGGGCTTGGGGACCGAGCCGTATCCGGAAGTCTATCTGCCATTTTCACAATCGTCGTCCGAGGCCATGGTTGTGATGATTCGCTGCGCGGGCGATCCGCAAGCACTGGCGTCCGCGGTGCGGCGTCGCGTGGCGGCCATCGATGGCAATTTGCCCATCCAGAGCTTGCGGCCCTTCGCCGAGACCGTGGCCGCATCGCTCGCCCAGCGGCGTTTCAGTACGCTGCTATTGGGGCTGTTCGCGGGCCTGGCGATGGTTTTGGCGGCGGTGGGCATCTACGGTCTGTTGAGCCATTGGGTGCGCGTGCGGGAGGGCGAGATTGCCATCCGCATGGCTTTGGGCGCGCCGCCGCGATCGATTTTGCGCTGGGCGGGATGGCAGGCTTTGCGATTGTCCATCACGGGCGCCGGAATCGGCATACTGGGAGCATGGGCTGCGTCGCGATGGCTGGGCAGTCTGGTGCCCGGGGCTCCGTCGAACCCGCTGGCCATGCTGGCGGCGGCGGCCGGGGCGGTCACTGGGTTCGCCATGGTCGCGGCGGCGCTGCCGGCATGGCGCGCTACGCAGGTGGATGCAGTAAGCAAACTGCACCGCGCGTAACCAAGCTGTAGCACGGGTTAGAAACCGCTTGCTGACGCGCGCGGCTCAGAAGCCGGTACCGAGCCGCGACCGTCAGAAGCCGGTACCGAGCCGCGACCGTCAGAAGCCGGTACCGAGCCGCGACCGTCAGAAGCCGGTACTGAGCCGCGACGTCAGAAGCCGGTACTGAGCCGCGACTGTAAGGGAGCGGTAGCCTCGACACAGCCGCCGCGCAGACTATTTACAAACATTTACACGCACCGCGCCGGCGGACCTGCCACACTCCTATATATAAAGGAGGCAGCGATGCGGATTGTCAACTTCGCGCGATGTGTGCGGCTGGCATGGGCCATGGCCGTACTGACTTGGGCCGCCACGGCAGCGACGCCCGGTGTTTCATTCAATGCGCAAAGAGTGTACCCGGCCGGACCCAAGCCCGATTCCGTGGCGATCGGCGACTTCAACAACGACGGCAAGCCGGATTTGGCGGTAGCGCTGAATGACTCCGGTGAGGTCGCCGTGCTGTTGGGCAATGGCGATGGCACGTTCCAGCCTCCGGTCACGTTTGCCGTGGGGAGCAGTCCCGACGCCGTGGCGGTGGGCGACTTCAACCTCGATGGGGAGCCGGACTTAGCCGTTGCCAATGCGTCCTCCAATACCGTTTCCATATTGCTGGGCAAGGGCGACGGCACCTTTCAGCCTCAAGTCAGTTACCCGGTGGAGACCGGCCCACGATTCGTAGTGGTGGCGGACTTCAATGGCGACGGTAAGCCGGATCTGGCAGTAGCCAATGGCGGCACGACCGGCACCCGGCCGGTATTCGGCCACACAATCTCAATCCTGCTGGGCAAGGGCGACGGAACCTTTCAGCCGCAGACCAACTACGACGTGGCTGAACAACCCGTCGCGCTCGCCGTGGGAGATTTCAACGGCGATGGTAAAGCGGACTTGGCTGCGGCGTGCCAGCATGCCGGGGCCGTATCCATCTTGCTCGGCAAGGGCGACGGCAGCTTTCAACCCGTCGTCTCCTACGGCGCCGCGGGTTATCCGGTTTCGATCGCGGCTGGAGATTTCAATGGCGACGGCCATGCGGACTTAGCCGTCGCCGACGCCGAATCGCGCCAGAACGATTTTGCATTCGCCGTATTGCTGGGAACCGGCAATGGCCTTTTCCAGCCAGCCGCCGGCTATCTATTGGAGGGTGGCAACGACTATGGGACCGCCATCGCCGTAGCCGACTTCAACGGCGACGGCAAGGCGGACCTCGCCGTGGCAGCCATCAATTCGCGCACAGATGTAGCGCCGTGCAGTATCTCGATTCTATTCGGCAACGGCGATGGCACATTCCAAGCCCCGGTTTCTTACGAGCAGAATGGCAAGTTGTCGTACTTGGCGGCGGGCGATTTGAACGGCGACGGTACGCCGGACCTGGTGACGATCAACCCCGAGGATGGCGTCGAGCTGCTGTTGGACACTCGCCAAGGCACTTTGCGGGCGACCACCATGGACACCTTGCCGGGATCTCCCAATTCCGTGGCCGCCGGGGATTTCAATGGCGATGGCATACCGGATTTGGTGGTCAACGGGCATGGCGCGGTGATCCTGCTGGGCAACGGAGATGGCACCTTTCAGCCGCCGTTGAGCTATGGCGGCGGCAACGGGGCGATCGCCGTAGGGGACTTCAATGGGGACGGCATTCCGGATGTGGCAAGCGCCGATTACGGCGATGGTCTGACTAACCCCGGCAACACTGTCTATATCATCTTAGGGAATGGCGATGGAACCTTCCAGCCGCCCGTCGGCTACACGGTGGATTTGGCGCCAACCGCCATCGCCGTAGGTGATTTCAACGGCGACGGTAAGTTGGATCTCGCAGTTACAGAGCAAATCTACAGTTGCGCATGTTACGCGGGTAGAGTCTCCATACTGTTGGGAAACGGCGATGGCACTTTCCAGCCACAGACTATTTACGGAACCGGTATCGACCCCTTATCGGTGGCTGCCGGCGACTTCAATGGCGATGGCAAGCTGGACCTGGCCATAACTAACTTAGGAGAGAGTCAGGGGAATGTTTCCATCCTTCTTGGCCGCGGCGACGGCACCTTCGAAGAACAGACCACTTACCCGGCCGGCGCCAATCCCTCTTCAGTCACGGCTGGAGACTTCAATAAGGATGGCAAGCTTGATCTGGCGGTCGCAAACGCCTCTTCGCATAACGTCTCCATACTGCTGGGTGACGGCAAGGGAACGTTTCAGCCGCCGGTGAATTATGAGATTGGGTCGGGCGGAAGTTCTGTCCTAGCGACTGACTTCAATGGCGATGGGAACGTTGATCTCGCTGTTACCAACGAAGGTTCGTCGACTATCTCGATTCTGATAGGCAATGGTAATGGTACATTCCAGCCCCAGGTGATCTATGCAACCGGTATCGCACCCGCAGCCGTGGCTTCGGCCGACTTTACCGGGAACGGCAAGCGGGGGCTGGTGACCGCTAACTCAAAATCGAGTAACATCTCGATACTGACAAATACGACGCGTTAGAGGCGTGCGCCGGAAGGTAGAGCCCGGCTGCGCGACGTGGATCACCGCGAATCGCGCTACGGCAATGGCCGGGCCATTAGCCCCGGGGAAGCGAAGCATCGACGGCGGTCAAGGCTGCGGGTTGTACCTGTAAAGTAATACCATATAGGTATGATCCAGTCCTTCAAGGACGCCCGCGCCGGGATGCTCTTGGCTGGCCGGAGCGTCGTTGAACTGGAACATCGAAGATCAGACTCGAACTCGCTTGAAACGGCTGGACTCCGCTACCACTCTTGACGAGTTGCGGGCGCTTCGCGGCAACCGGCTGGAAGCCAAATGGAAAGCGAAAGGACCGGCCGATGTCGAAATCGTCGATTACCACTGAAAAGAAGCTGCCGCCGATTCACCCTGGCAGAATCCTGCTTGAAGACCTGCGGGACGAGCGGATCAGCATTAACCGCCTGGCCCAGGCGATCCGCGTGCCGGCCAACCGCATCAGCCTGATCGTGAATGGCAAGCGCGGCATCACGGCGGACACGGCCGCGCGGCTGGGCCGCTACTTCGGCACCTCCGCGCAATACTGGCTAAACATCCAGAATCGCTACGATCTGGACTCGATCGATTTGGCCGCGATCGAGCGGGATGTGATTCCTAAGCAGGCAGCGTGAAGATTTGGCACACTTGCGCCGCGCCTATTACGAACTCAGCGAGCTAAGGCGTGACCGACCGCCGAAAGTATAACATCACTGCTTGGCATTGCCACTGTCGCCCTTCGTGCGGTACCGCTCCAACATGGCGCTCGATATCTCGGCCGAAGACGGCCACACGCCACCGGGTGCGCCGGCGTGGCGCTGGTAAGTTCCAAGAGCTTCAATGTCGGGTTGAACGGGTTTACCGCCCGCCAGAAAGACGAAACCAACAGCGTCGCTCGGAAGGCGTCCGATAAATCGCTCCGCGTCCTCGAGCATGCTTCGGATCTGGCTGTGCAGAGCAGGAACATCAATGGGCCGCGCAGTCGCCAGGACGCGAAATTCCTCCGCCGTGAATCGGCTGTGGCGCCTGATGTCGGCCAGCATCTCTTCCGGCGGCTGCCCCGGGAAAGCGTCCTACCGCGGCGGAGATCACGGCCCCCAGAGGGAGAATGCTCCCATGGATAGTCACCAGGTCGACGATGTCGCGAGGCTCGCGCCGGTCGGCGGCGGCCAGACGGTTCTCCGATGCCTGAAAAATGTCGATATCGCCCGAAAAGCGTGGCCCCTCCCGATTGATAGCGACGCCGCCCGCGATATAGCTGCCGGGGCTGCGCCCGGCGGCGAGCAGGCGCAGCACGTGGGATTGCAACTTAGCGAGCGGCACGGCACAGTCTCTCGATGCGTTCCGCCAGGCGCCGGCCATCCATGCCACCGTGCGTTCTCAGCGCCCTGGTGATCGCCAGCGCGTCGGCGGCGGTGGGGTTCGCGATGGGCCGCATGTTCCAAAGCGCACGGCTGCCATAGTCCTTGAAAGCGCGATGGTAAAGACTGGCCAAGTCCTCCGATTCAGCCGCCGGACCTGTCATCGTGGCTGCTTTCGCAATTTGTAGCACGTCCAATGCGTCACTTCAAACCGGGATCGATAGGCGCGCGACCGTTTCCAGATGATACGTCTGCGGGAATAAGTCCACCAGCGTCAGCTTATCGACCCTATATCCCGCGCCGATAAGCCCCGCCAAGTCGCGCGCGAGAGTCGCGGGATCGCATGACACCAGCGCCAATCGCGGTGGACGTAGCTTAGCCAGACGATCCACCATGCGCTTGCCGATCCCCGCGCGCGGGGGATCCAGCAGCACGAAATCGGGAGGCGTTTCCAACTGTTCCATCCAAGCTTCGGCATCCGCCTGTTCCACGCGCACGGCGACGCCGGCACGCTCGGCGTTGTAGCGCAGATCGCCCGCCGCGCGCGCGCCCGATTCGACCGCCGTCACCGAGCGAAACCGTTGCGCAAGCGGCAGCGAGAACAGCCCCACGCCCGCGTAGAGATCCAGGGCCGTCTGCCCTTCCGCGCCGTCGAGCGCAACGTCCACCAGCTTTTCGATCAGGAACCGGTTTACTTGAAAGAACGATCCGCGGCTCACGCGGAAACTATGTCCGGCGGCCGCATAATCGAGCGCGCTCTCGGCCAGCCCCGGAATGCGTTCCGCGCACCAATCGAAAAATCGCCTGGCGACCGGGCGATCCGTCTCCAAAACATTAAGCTGCATCTGCGTTTCATTGGTAAATAGCTCGATGGAATGCACGAAGCGCGGCCAGCGCGGATCGCCCAGCATTTCGCGCAGCACCGGAATCGCCCGGTTGATGGCCGGCGACGAGATCGGGCACTTCTCGATCGGGCAAAGCCTGCGCGAAAGAGCTTCGCGGTATCCCAGCGCGCCGTTCGCGACATGCAACTGCACGCGATTGCGATAGCCCCACGGCTCGCCTGCCACCACCTCAATATCCGCCGGCGCGATCTTCCCGATGCGCCGTAACTGGTCCTCCAGAATCGCGCGCTTCAAGCCGAGCTGCATCTCGTAGGGCGCATGCTGATAGTGGCAGCCGCCGCAGCGCATGAAATACGGGCACGGCGCGGCCACCCGCTCCGGTGCGGCCTCGAGCAACTCCATCAATTCGCCCCGCACCAGTCCAGGCTTTTCGCTTACCGCGTGCACGCGTACCCGCTCGCCCGGCAGCACGAACGGCATCAGCACGGCGCGGCCTTCCAGACGCCCCAGTCCTTCGCCGCCGTACACCAGCTTCTCCACGCCGATCTCGAAATCGCTTAGGATAAAAATTACTCCTTCGAACCCACTTACCATGAGAGCACGAGTCTTCTCCGGCATGCAGCCGTCCGGAAATCTTCACATCGGAAATTATCTTGGCGCATTGAAGAATTGGGTGCGCGTGCAGGCGGATTACGAATGCATCTTCTGCATTGTCGATCTGCACGCCGTCACGATTTATCAGGAACCCGCGGAACTGCGCGCCAAGATTCTCGAAATCGCGGGCCTGTATCTGGCGGCGGGCATCGATCCAAAACAGTCGAGCATCATGGTGCAATCGGCCGTGCCCGCGCACACCGAACTGGCATGGATGCTCACCTGTGTCACGCCGGTCGGCTGGCTGGAGCGCATGACGCAATACAAAGCCAAAGCCGCCAAGCAGGAATCCGTGGGCGACGGCCTATTGCAATATCCATGCCTGATGGCCGCCGACATTCTGCTGTATCAGGCGGCCGCCGTGCCGGTAGGAGAGGATCAGGCGCAGCACCTGGAGCTTACCCGCGACATCGCGCAGCGCTTCAATTCGCTGTACGGCGAGACGTTCGTCATGCCGGCCACAAGTTTGCCGGGCGTGGGCGCGCGCATCATGGGGCTCGACGATCCCACCGCCAAGATGAGCAAATCGGGCGCGGGCGCGAATCACGCGGTGGCGCTGCTCGATCCGCCGGCCCGCATCCGCAAGACCGTGATGCGCGCCACCACCGATTCCAATCCGGCGGTGGATTTCGAAGGCGTTACTAAGATGGGCGACGGCGTCGCCAACCTGCTGAATATATTTCAAGCCTTCAGCGGCTGGTCGGGCGACCAGATGCGCGCGCACTTCGCCGGCATGCGTTACGGCGAGTTGAAGAAGCAGGTAGCCGAGATGACCGTTGCGCACCTGGAGCCGTTCCAGCAGCGTTATCGCGAGATCATGGCCGATCCGGCGTACGTGCCTGGCGTTCTGCGGGAGGGTGCGGCGCGGGTGGCTCCGATCGCGAATTCCACGGTGGAGTTGGTGAAGAGCCGCATGGGCCTGTATTCGGAAACCGCTCCCTGACGGTCGCGGCTCTGAAACGGTGGCCGTCTGTAACAGCCGCGTCGATATCGCACGATCTACAGAGCCGCGACCGTCAGGGAGCGGATTCCTCTCGTGATCCGAGTCGTGGAGACGGCCGCGCGCATTGCGTTAGAATAGGCGATTACCAACCTCATGAAATATTTCCCTGCTTTTATATTCACAGCCATGCTGTGGGCGCAGTCGGCTGCTCCCCCGGCGCAATCGCCGAACCATGCGGTGGCGCATTTCGATGTGGGCGCGCATCTGGCCGCGTCCGTCACGCCTGAGACCGTGATAGCCACTTTCGACGATGGCCAAAAACTCACCGCCGGGGAGTTGAACAGCTTTCTGGCTGCCATGCCGCCCAACATGGCGGAGGCCGCGCGCCGCGATAAGCGCGGCTTCGTGCAGCAGTTCGCCATGATGCACCATCTTTCGGAGATGGCCGAAAAGGCGAAGCTGGATGAGCAGAGTCCCACGCGCGAGGCGGTCGCTTTCAACAGAATGTACCTGCTGATGAACGCGCAATTGCACGAAGTGCTGAGCGGCCTCACCGTGCCGGCCGCCGATGTGCAGAAATACTACGACGAGAAGAAAGAGCGCTTCAAACAGGTGAAGGTGAAAGCGATTTATATTCCGTTTTCCGATCAACCGGCCGCCTCGAGTGAGCCGAAGAAGCTGACGCCTGCCGAAGCGCAGGCCAAGATCTCGAAGCTGCGCGCGGACATTGCAGGCGGTGCGGATTTCGTGAAGCTGGTAAAAGAGAATTCGCAAGACGAAATCTCGCGCACTAAAGATGGCGACTTCGGCACCATGCGCAGCACCGACAACTTGCCGCAACCCATCCGCACAGCCATTTTCGCGCTGAAAGCCGGCGAAGTGAGCCAACCCGTGAAGGAGCCGAACGGCTTCTATCTGTTCCGCGCGGAAGAGGTGACCACGCAGCCCCTAGCCGACGTTCAGGAAACGATTGTGAACGACCTGAAGCAGGCTGAGTTCAAAACGTGGATGGACAACCTGCAAAAGAGCATCAATCTGAAGATCGAAAACGAAGGCTACTTTGTAGAGAGCGGCGGTCCGGCCCCGGCGGGGAAATAGTGACTGGTGCCTAGTGGCTGGTGGCAGGTGGTTTGGTCTTCGCGCCAGCTTTCCGTCGCACGGGGCCGCTAGTGAGTCCGCGTTTGGAGTTAGCGGCTGCCCTTAGCTTCCAGGCAGTCCGAAGCGCGCCTTCGAGCACATCCTCGCTGGCCGCCGCGAGGCGTATGTGGGTCATGCCCATGCGCCCCCAACCGCCCGCAATCGGCAGGAATACATCCGGCCCTTCCGAGACAAACTGCGCCTGTAGTTCCGGCGTGAGCTTCAAGTTGCCGTAGCCTTTATCTTGGGACGCCAGCGTGGCGAATATCCGATCGCCCACGCGAAAATCGGCCGCGCCCATGTGCGAACTCTCCACCGCGCCCGGAAAGCTCAGCGCGATCCTTCTGAAATCGTCGGCATTCATTGGCTGTCGCTCCTTGGAGAAATATAGCGCACTCGAAGGCGCGCGTCGGATACTCTGGAATGGTGGCCAGAATCCTCGACGTCGGGTGCGGTATCCACAAGCAGCCGGGAACTATCGGCATCGACCGCAATCCCGCCAGCCGCGCCGATGTCTTGTGCGATCTCGACCGTTTTCCCTATCCCTTTCGAGACAATACATTCGACCGTGTGCTGGCTATCCACGTGATCGAGCATGTGGCGAATGTGATCGCCACCATGGAGGAGTTTCACCGCCTGCTGAGGCCCGGCGGCACCGTTCGCATCGAGACTCCGCACTATACGGATTTCAGCTCGTTCTGCGATCCCACGCATCGCAGCCACTTGAACAGCTTTTCGTTCCGCTACTTCGGCGAGGATCATGGCGGCTTTGGCTATTACACCAAGGCGCGGTTTCGCGAAGTTTCCGTGCAGGTGAAACTGCTGGCGTTCTGGCGATGGCTGGGCTTCGAATTTCTGGTGAATCGGTTTCCGCGTTACCGGCGATTTTGGGAATACTATCTATGTTTCGTCGTGCGCGGCAAAGTGATGAACTTCGAATTTGAAGCTATGAAACCACAGATGAACACAGATACACCCAGATAAGACTACACCCTTTCCGGGGGCCACGCGTGCACGTCGGTCGCGGCGGGCTGCAGCGGCCATGGCTGGTGGTCGATCTCGCCGCGGTCCAGACCGGTAGGACAGGCCTCCTGGCCTGTCCAGCGGCCTGCGAGGCCCGCGCAGGCTACGAGCCTGCCCCACGAGCGCACTCAGTTTTTGATGCGGCCCAGCAACTGATAGATCCGGATCAAAGCCGTATCCATCACGGTCTCTCCCGCGCCCACCGCCACGGGCGACACCGCGGCGTCGGCGCCGTATCCGCCTTCCGCAACCGCTTCGATCGTCGGGAAATACTGGTGATATCCGTTCGCGTATCCGAAGAAAAATAGCTGCTTCACGCGCGCCCGCTGCTTCAATCGAATCGCATGGTTGCTGAAGAACTCGCCCGAGACCCCCACGAGCGCGATATCGCCATTCAACAGCGCCACCGTCAATCGCGGACGCACACCGTCCGCATATTCGTCGATGTAATTGGGGACTAACTCCGGAAAGAACGCCCTGGCATATGCCGCCTTAACCATAGGGTTGGCGAAGTCCGTGCGCGAACTGAATTTCAGCCGCTCTTCGCGGCATTCGAGCGAGGCGTGCACCGGCGCTTGCGGATCGAGCGATTGCGCCAGCTTCACCGCCTCGTGCGCCAACGCCTGCCCGAACGCCTGATAGCCCTTGTTGGCCCCCTCATTCACCGATTGATCGCCCGCCGCGCCTTGCATGAAGACGGCCGCCGCGCCGGTTTCTTTGGTGACCTCGGCTTTCAGTGCGCCCACATAATCCGCGGAGAACTTCAAAGTGCTCGAGGGCAGCGTGGTGGGATGCGCGGCGAAGTTCACCAGGATCGCCACCGGCTTACCCGCGGCATCGTCAAATCGCATCACCGCCAATTCGCGATCGCTGGGCTCCGGCTCGATCCTGGTATGCCGGTTGCGATTGAATCCCTCAAGCTGCTCCGATCCCACGGCCATGCGCGCGGGCGCCAGCCGCGAATTGGCTTCCACAATCGCGGCCACGATGCCATCTTCCATCTGGCCGTAATACCGCAGCGCCGCATCAAATCGTCCCTTGCCCTTGCCGTCTGCATCGGTCAGCTCGAGCACCGGACCATGGTGCGTGTGCGAGCCCGCGATGATGGAGTTCTCGATTCCCGCCTGTTCCTTGATGCGCTGCCGGATGCGCTGGAGCGACGCCTCCGCGGGCGCCCGCCCGAGATCCAGGCCCACGATGGCGATCTTTTTTCCGCCGGCTTCAATCACCAGGGCATCGGCGTAGAGCGGATCGAGCACGCCCATCGAGAGCGCATCGTGCCGGTCGCCGTAACCCCACATGGGCACCGCCTCGCGCGGTGTGATTTCGCGGCGGCCCGTACCCACTTTAAGATCTTGTCCGCAAGCGCACGCCACCAGCAGACCGGCGCAACCGACCCGTCTGAGCCAGCGGCTTAAGGGAGCTTTCCACATAGCTGCCCAATTCTATCAAACCGCTGTCGTAGGACAGGCCTCCCGGCCTGTCCAGCCTGTCCAGCCCGCACGTTGCGCGGCGAGGTGGACAGGCCGGGAGGCCTGTCCTACCAGGGTCCCGATATGGTGCGGCCGGCTACAAAGGCAGACTGGCTGCTCGATTGCAAGGGAGGTTTTTTTACATCATGAACTGGAACGAAGTAGAAGGTAAGTGGAATCAATTGCAAGGAAAGGTTCGCGAGAAGTGGGGCAAACTCACCGACAACGACATTCACACGATCGGTGGTAAAAAAGACCAGTTCCTGGGCAAGCTGCAGGAACGTTACGGGATGGCCCGCAGCCAGGCGGAAAAGGAATTGGACGCCTGGATGCAAGGGCTGCATGAGACCGAAACGCCAAAGACCCGTTCCTCCGGCGGGTCGGAGCGTTTTTAGGTCCCTATTAGCCGTGGGGCAGACCATCGCCTTTGGTGGTCTGCCCACTGCCACGGGCAGAAGGCAGACGACATAAAACGATCGTCTGCCCAACGTCTGCCCCACGGTTCTTCGGGCCGCCGCCTCATCGCTTGCTACACTGAATCTGATGGCGGCCAACCTCGCACCCATTTCCAGCTTGACCAGCGAAGTGGCCGCGTTGCGCGGTGTGCGCGAATGCCTGCAATGGTTCACGCGCGAAAAGCAGTGGATCAACGAAATTCATTTGCAGCTTTGCCGCGTGCCGGCGCCCACATTCCTGGAACAGGAGCGCGCGGAGTGGATTGTAGGCCAATTCCGCGGCCTGGGATGGGAGACGAGCATCGATCGCGCCGGCAACGTGATCGCAGCCAGCGATCCGCATGCCGAGGGCCCTTATATCGCCCTCACCGCGCACCTCGATACGGTGCTGGCGCCGCGCTCGAAAGACGACATCAAAGTAGATTCCGACGGCCGGTTTCGCGGTCCGGGCATCTCCGATAACGGCGCGGGCCTGGCAGCGCTGTTGGCCGTCGCGCGCGCCCTGAAGGTATGCCCGCCGATGGATGGCTGGCAGACGGATCTGCTGCTGGTGGCCAACGTGGGCGAGGAAGGCGAAGGTAATTTGAGCGGTATGCGCCACCTGTGTAAACAATCGCCCCTAGGTAAAAAGATCGCGGCGTTCCTGGTGCTGGACGGCGCTTCCACCGATCACATCACCAACCGCGCGCTGGGCAGCCGCCGCTTCGAAGTAGCCTTTAGCGGCCCCGGCGGCCATAGCTGGAGCGACTACGGCGTCGGCAATCCGGTGCATGCGCTGGGCCGCGCCATCGCGCAATTCTCCGATGCGCGGTTGAACGGACCGCCGAAGTCCAGCATCAACGTCGGATTTATCGAAGGCGGATCGAGCGTCAACGCGATTCCGCCGCTGGCGCGCGCCAAGATCGATATCCGCTCGGAAAGCAACGACAAGATGGACGAACTGGTGGATGCGCTCACTTCGGCCATCGAACACGCGCAGGAAGTCGAGAATCAGCGCGCTACCGGCGGCAAGTTGGCCGTCAAGATTAAAGAGATCGGCGCGCGTCCGGCAGCCACCCTGGCGGAAAATTCTCCCATCCTCAGCTATCTACGCGCGGTCGATAGCCATCTGGGGATCCGCTCGCATCTGGATTGCGCATCCACCGACGCCAACATTCCGATGTCGCTGGGCATTCCCGCCATTTCTATCGGCGCCGGAGGACACGGTGGCGGCGCGCATACGGCGCAGGAATGGTTCACGCCGGAGGGCCGCGATCTGGGCCTGAAGCGCATTCTTCTGACGTTGTGCCTGCTGCTGCGCGATCCGCAATTCGCCGCGCAGCCGCCACCGTCCGCCGGCCCGGACGCCGCGCTGTGAAATCCGGCGGCAGCGGAGGCGCGCGCGGCCTCCAGCGGCGCGCCGAGGCTGCGCTGGTCGTCAACACGCTCATCTGGGGCGGCACCTTCGTAGTGGTGAAACAGGCCTTGCGCGACGTGTCGCCGGTGCTGTTTCTGGCCCTGCGTTTTACGCTCGCCACCGCCGTGCTGCTGGTTCTCTTCCGCGGCTCATGGAGCCATCCACGAAACGCTCGCTGGTCGCTCAAGGGAGGCGCGCTGGCGGGCGCATTTCTCTTCTCGGGATACGCGTTTCAAACCATCGGACTGCAATTCACCACCGCGCCCAAATCCGCATTCCTCACCGGCCTCACCTCCGTGATGACGCCGCTAATGGCCGCCGCCGTCTATCGCATTTTGCCGCGCGCCAACGAGGTTGGAGGCGTCCTGCTGGCCACTTGCGGCATGGCGTTGATGACCCTGCCCGGCTTCACTCTGGCCGTCAACAGGGGCGACCTGCTGACCGTCTGTTGTGCGGCTTGTTACTCCGCGCATATCCTCACGCTGAGCCGCTACTCCGCCGAGGCCAGCTTCGAATTGTTATCCATCGCCCAGATCGGAGTCTCCGCGTTGCTGGCCTGGGCGCTGTTTCACGGCATGGAATCGCCCCACATTCGCTGGACGCCCGGGGTATGGACGGCGATCATAGTCTGCGGTGTGTTCGCCACCGCGCTGGCGTTCACGTTCCAGGCTTGGGCGCAACGGTACACTACGGCCACGCGCACGGCGCTGATCCTCATGCTGGAACCGGTATTCGCCTGGATAACTTCATACCTGCTTACCGGCGAAACACTCTCGGCGCGCGCGGCGGGAGGCGCCGGCCTGATCCTGGCGGGCATCCTGGCGGTGGAATTGAAACCGTTGGCGATGCGCGCGCATCCATAGCGCCAAGTAGGGCAGGCGTCGTAGCCTGTCCAAGCTGGCTATGAGGGCGAAACCGGCGAAGAGCGGGCCTACGAGGCCCGCGCAGGCTACGAGCCTGCCCCACAGCGCGTATTATACTGGTAAAAGGTTGCAAGATCCGCGAAGGAGCAAGCGAACACCATGAGTCTCTTCGACAAGTTGCGTAGACAGAAACTGCTGTCTTTCACTCTGGTCCTTTTCACACTGGCGATCGGGATTGTGATCGGAACATTGATCAGCACCGGTGCGAAGGCCGCCAAGGATAATACGTCGGCGCCCGGCGCCACCCCGCTGACGATTCCAAATCCGGTTCCCTTGCAGAACTCCTTCTCGGCCATTGCCAAGCAGGTGGAGCCCTCCGTGGTGAATATTTCGACGACCTACCTGCCCAAGGCTCCCTCCCGCAATCGCCGCCGCGCCACTCCGCAACCCGATAACGGCGACGAAGAGGATCAACCCGATCAGGGCGATCAGGGCAACATGGAGGATTTCTTCCAGCGCTTCTTCAGCAACCCGTTTGGCGGCGGCATGCCGCAGATTCCCCAGCATCGCACCAGCGCCCTGGGATCGGGCGTGGTGGTGGATCGGGCGGGCTATATCATCACGAACAACCACGTGGTGGATAAGGCCGATCGCATTCAAGTGAAGTTCATGGGCGACAACACCGAATACGAAGCCAAAGTGGTCGGCGTGGACGCTCCCACCGACTTGGCCGTGATCCGCGTGGAAGGCAAGAGCAATCTCACGCCCGCGCGCATCGGGAATTCGGACGCCGTGCAAGTCGGCGATTGGGCCATCGCCATCGGGTCGCCATTCAATTTCGAAGAAACCATGACGCTGGGGATTATCAGCGCCAAGGAACGCGACGTGGATCCCACGCAGCAGTTCCAGCATTTTCTGCAGACCGACGCCGCCATCAATCCCGGCAACAGCGGCGGGCCGCTGCTGAATATCAATGGCGAAGTGATCGGCATCAACACGGCCATCGCGTCCCGTTCGGGCGGCTATCAGGGCATCGGATTTGCAATGCCCATGAACGAGGCGGTGAAGGTCTATAACGATATCATCAAGAGCGGCAAGGTGGTGCGCGGGTCGATCGGCGTAAAGTTCACGCCGTCGGATAGCGCCAAGGCCGAAGCGCTGTTGAAAGCCAATGGCGCCAGAGAAGGCGTATTCGTGGAGGACGTTCCGGCGGGCGGTCCGGCGGATAAGGCGGGCATGCAGCCGGAAGACATCATCACCGCCGTGAACGGCAAGCCCATTCGCAATGGCGGCGAGTTGGTCGATCGAGTAACCAGCACGCCCATCGGCAACACGCTGGATATCACCGTTCTGCGCAAAGGCAAGACCATGGATTTCCACGTGGTGGTGGCCGATCTGGCGCATGTCTTCCCCGAGCAGTTCGGGGCGGGCAAGGAAGAGGAATCCGGTCCGGCGGAGAGCACGCAGGCGCTGTTCGGCATCGAGATCGAGAATATGTCCGACGCGCGGCGCCAGAACATGGGTGTCAAGCAGTCGGGCGTGCTGATCAGTTCGGTGGAACAGAATTCGTTCTCCGAAGACATCGGCATGCGTAAGGGCGACGTGATTCTGGAAATCAACCGGCAACCTGTGCATTCCACTGACGACGTGACGCGTATCCAGAAGACGTTGAAGCCCGGCGACGCCGTGGCGTTTCGCATCTTGCGGCAGACCGGCCGTTCGGACTGGACGCCGCTGTTCCTGGCGGGGACGCTGCCCAGCCACTAATAGGTAGAAGAGCAAGTGCAATTTCGAAAACTCATTGCGGTATTGGCCGCCGGCTTAGCGTGCTCCAGCGGAGTGCTGGCGGCCACTACTGCGAAGAAGACGGTTACGCCAAAGAAGCCCGTAATCGCGCATCGCACGACTGCTCGAACGCGGACGAAATCCCAGCACCCCGCACCCAGCACCCAGCACCGCAGCTCGGCGAAGCGCTCCCCGGCGCGTCCCGCATGGCATCCCGGGCAGACTACGCCCACGCCCGACCGCTACAAAGAGATCCAGGAAGCGCTGGCTAAGAAGGGATATCTGCACGGCGAGGCCAACGGCGTGTGGAACCAGGATTCCGCCGATGCGTTACGCCGGTTTCAGCAGGATCAGAATCTGCAAGCCAGCGGGAAGCTGGATTCTCTCTCGATCATCGCGCTAGGGCTGGGCCCGAAATACTGATTGACTTAGTGGGGCAGACGATCGTTTTATGTCGTCTGCCTTGCTTCGCGGCCGGGCGACGGACCACAAAAACCGATGGCCCGTCCCACAGGGTCAGCGGTCCGGCTCTTCAATTGCCAGGATCTGATCCGCCGCCACATTGTGCAGCACCTGATGAATGCGGCTGGGCCACTTAATGTCGATCTCCCGGATCATTTTCGAAGCTCCCAGCCCGAAATGCACCCGTGAATCGCTGGCGCACGCGTATCCCACGGCGGTAGTCACTTCGTTGTACTGTTTCGCGCCATCCTCCGTGGTAATGCGGATCTGCGCGCCCAGCGCCATGCGGTTGCTCTTCTTGCCGGTAAGCTTCAACAGAATCCAGTGATTCGCATTCTCGGTAATGTTATGGAAGTACTTCACCTTGCCATTGAGCACCGAGACCACCGCGTCGATCCGTCCGTCGTTATCGATATCGCCGAAAGCCACGCCGCGATTGGCCGCGGCCTTCTGAAAATCGGGGCCGGCGGTGGCGCTCACATCTTCGAACTTGCCGTTTCCCAGATTGCGGAACACGGCGTTCGGCTCCTCGTATTTGCGATTGGAAAACAACGCCACGTTGTCAAGCACGTTGCCGCGCGCTACAAACAGATCCTTCCAGCCGTCGTTATCGAAATCGAAAATGCCGTTTCCCCAGCCGGACATCTCGCGCGTACCCAGCAGGTGCATCTGAAACGTGCGCTCCCAAAATTGCCCGCCGCCGCGGTTTAAGAATATGGGAAACGTCTCATGCTCGACGGCGGTGTGCCAAATGTCCGGACGGCCGTCGTTGTCCACATCCTTGAAGTCCGCACCCATGCCCGAAATCGCGCTGCCGCTCTGCGCGTAGGCCACGCCCGCTTCCAGCGCCACTTCCTCAAACTTCTTGCCGCCTAAGTTATGAAACAGGAAGTTAGGGCGATTGTCGTTGGCTACGAAGATATCCATGAAGCCATCGCCATCGTAGTCCGCAATCACCGCGCCCATGCCTTTGCCGGGGTATTTGGCAATCCCCGTTTCGACGGACACGTCGGTAAACGTGCCATCGCCGTTGTTACGATACAAGGTGTTCGGCAGGTTCCCGTAGTAATTGGGATGGCAATAAGAGCGCTTCTCCGGCGACGGGCCGCAAAAAGGATCCTTATTTACTTCCCACTTACAGTAGTTAGAGACAAATAGGTCGGGAAGGCCGTCGTTGTTATAATCCACCCAGGCCGCGGAGACGGACCACATCTTCTTGCCGTCGAGAACGCCTCCGCCCACGCCTGCTTTATCGGTGACATCGGTAAATGTGCCGTTGCCGTTATTTCGGAAAAGCTGATTCTTCCCGGTGTTGAGCACGTAGATATCGGGCCAGCCGTCGTTATTGTAGTCGCCGATCGCCACGCCCATGCCGTAGCCTTCGCCCGCTACGCCGGCCTTCTCAGTGACATCGGTGAAGGTGCCGTCGTGGTTGTTATGATACAGGCGATTCCAGTATTTGGGGCTTTCCTTCTTGAGCGAGGGGATGGCGGCGCCGTTTACCAGGTACACGTCCAGATAGCCGTCGTTATCGTAATCGAACAGCGCTACGCCCGCCACCATGGTTTCGGGTTGATTCTTGTTGGGGGTGGGGCAACTGTCGGAGGCGAACGTCAGTCCGGCGCGTTCGGCGATTTCTTCAAATACGATGGGGCCTGCGGCGGACCCGGCCAGCAGCAAGCCGGCTCCGATTAAGAGGGCGACAAAACGCACGATCAATTCCGATTATATCCGAATGTCTCGCGGCTGCCGGCTGTGTAGACCACGCCCGCTGTTGGTGGTAGGCGCAACCACCCCGAAAACGGGCGCACGTCCGCGACGCCCGTGGGACCTTGTCTTGGCACGATCTCGTCGATCGAAGTTGGATAAAACCACGCCGGCACGCTCCAGGGGCCCTGCCCATCAAGGCTGACCACGAGGCGTTGGGACGTGGCGCTGTACCACACGTCGAGGCGGTAATCGCGCCCGGGCACGATCGTCACCGGCGGGCTAAGTTCCGTTCCCACGGCGGACTTGACATATCCGAACCGGAGGCTGTTTGGGCCGGCGTACTCAATGAACAGGCAATCCTGCGCGCCGAGCCGTCCCGTGCGCAACAACCCTTCGCGAACCATTACGGGCGACTGCGGAAATCGCACGGCCCCAGTCATAGATAATCCATCGACCGGCAAGCGAATGCGCGCGGCGGGCATACCCGAAGCCAGCGCCAGGGTTCGATAAAGATGCGGCTTGTGACGGAGCATAAAATCGTTGAAGCCGAGGCTGAGGGCGGCTGCTAACGTGGCGCTCCAAAGAGCTCCGCAGACGAGCGCGATCGCCGCGCCGCGCCGCATCCAAACCCGCCCGGACTGGGTGGCTACCGAGAGCCATGCAACCATCGAGATGACCAGGAGCGCGGGAGCGAAATCCAGCAGGTAGCGCCCGACGGCAAACCCCGTGAGCGAGATAAACACAAGCAACACAACGGCGCAGGTCCATAGGCCGGCTATTATTGGTTGCCGCAGCCGCGGAAGAGTCAACCCGGCGATAGCTAGTGGGCACAAGGCCAGCAACCCGACTTGATTCTCCACATAGAATCCAGGTGTCGGACCAACATAGCGGGGCGCGAGAAAAGGGAACTGCTCCCCGAGACCGGGCGGAAATAGAAGCAAGTAATATAGGCCGCGCGGAAGGTTCCCGAGCCTTAGAGAGACGCCGCGCGTGGCGGCGACCGCGGTAAGTTGATAAGTGGTTCCAAACTCCAACGGATTTCCGAAACGGGCGGAGTTGTACCACAACACCAACAATCCACAAAGGGCAACAGGAAGGATGAACCAGATGGCTTGCCGGCGCGGAGCTTTCATGGAGGCGAGAGAGAGGAGGCAGAGCGCCAACGCGGCGAGCGCGTAATGCGGACGGCAACCCGGAGTGAGTCCGATCAGCAAGCCGGCCAGTGCGCCGAGCCAGCCGTTCGGCCGATCGCTGCTGAACCAGCGCGCGAAACAGAACATGCCGGCCATGAAGAAGCAGAAGCCCGCGGCGACCGCCACTCCGTACACCCCTGGATCCCGCACCACAACGGCGCCATACTGTCCCATGCCCAAGGCCACCGCCGCGGCGGCTTTGAGAATGGGCGGCGGACGCACGCCAGCGGCCTTGAGAAGTATATCGAGCAACAGAAGCGAGAAGATATATCCGGCGGTGACGAAAATAAGCGCGGCGAAGTCCTCGGGCAAAGTGTTTCCAGTTAGGGCGTGCCAAGGCAGGCACAAAGTAAGAACCGGAACGGGTCCGAAGTACAAGTAATACTTACCTCGATAGAGTGACAGATCGTTGACCCTATATCTGGCGTTCGCCACCGGGTCGAAGGGATTGGGGAGAGCTAATAACTCCGGCGGCGGCTCCAGTTTGAGATAGACATGGCCGGACAGAAATCCATGGGTAAGCAGGTCATAATAACCGCCGTGGTTCCCGGAGAATTCAAACGGACTGCCAGCCGACGCAGAAGTCCACACGTAGAATGCGATCACCATCGCCGGCGCCGCTACTGTCGCGGGGACCATCCTCACATTGGTGTGCTCCCACCGCAGAATTCAGCATACCCTGTTTGGAGGTCTGGGAAGACCGCTCCCTGACGGTCGCGGCTCAGCTGGGCCTCCGGCGGGGCCTGATGGAACGGATTGAGACCCACAAAGGGGGCGGTCTCAGAGAAGTAACGGCGCGGTACGGCACGGTTCCGGTAACGGCACCGCTCGGTAACGGTCGCGGCTCTGTAACGGCCGCGTCAATTTCGCACCGAGCCGCGACACCACCGAGCCGCGACCGTCAGGGAGCGGTCCAGCCGATTACAATAGGCGTAACAGCACTAAGCGTGGCCAACCGATTCAGCATGCCAAAAGAGCGACACCCACGATGGCGCGCGACTGCGCTTGTCATCCTTTCCGCGGCACTGTGTGCGCGCTTGTGCATACTGTCCGCGCGGCCGGAGGAGACGCCCAAGCATCCGGTGTTCGTGGATGTAGCGCCGCGTTCCAGGATCTCCTACAAGAGCAACAACAGTCCGGACAGCCGCAAATATTTTCCCAAGCCGATGTGCGGCGGCGTGGCGCTCTTCGATTTCGATAACGATGGCAAGCTGGACATCTTCTTCACCAACGGAGCCAAGCTGCCGGATTTGAAGAAGACCGATCCGTCGTATTACAACTGCCTGCTGAAACAGCGGAACGACGGCACGTTCGAGGATGTCACGGCGAAGGCCGGCTTGCTAGGCGAGCACCTGGATTTCAACTTTGGCGTGGCGGTGGGCGATTACGATAATGACGGCTACGAGGATCTATTCCTCTGCGCGGCGGGCCGCAATACTCTGTATCACAACAACGGCAACGGGACTTTCACGGATGTGACGCAAAGCTCGGGCATCGGAGGCAAGCCCACAAATACGCTCAGCGTGGAAGCCGCCTGGTTCGACTACGATAACGACGGTTTGCTCGACCTGGTCATGTCTAACTACACCATCTGGACGCCGCGGACCGACCTTCAGTGCACCATGGGCAGCCAGGAATACTACTGCGACCCGCGCCGCTACAAAAGCGTCCCGCCGCGGCTTTACCACAATCTGGGCCACGGTAAATTCGAGGACGTCACCGAAAAATCGGGCTTGGCGAAATCGCCCGGCAAAGGCATGGGCATCTCCATCGCGGATTTCAATAACGACGGCTGGCCGGATATCTTCATAGCCAACGATACCGAGCCTAATTCTCTGTTCATCAATCAGCGCAACGGCACGTTCGAGGAACAGGGACTGGAAATGGGCGTCGCTTATAACGACAGCGCGCACGCCGGATCTTCGATGGGTTCCGATGCCAAGGATTACGACAACGACGGCAACGTGGATATCTTCTATAACAATCTGACGGGGCAGGTCTGGCAGCTTCTGCGAAATCGCGGGAATCTGTTCATGTATCCTTACACCTCCAAAATCCAAACGCTGAGCTTGCGGTTTTCCGGATGGAGTAACGGGTTCATCGACTATAACAACGATGGCTGGAAGGATATTTATTCGGCGAATGGCCATGTAGACCAGCTAGGCGAAAACGCCGCGCAACATGACACCATGTTTGAAAACGTGGAGGGGAAAACTTTCGTGGACGTTTCCGCGCAAATGGGTCCCGATTTCCTGCGCAAGGGATATCAGCGCGGATCGGCGTTCGGCGATTTGAACAATGATGGCGCCATGGACATCGTGGTCACGTCATTGAACGAAACGCCGCGCATTCTGATGAACAGCGGCGAGAGCGGCAATCACTGGCTGATGCTGAGCCTGACCGGACACAAGAGCGCGCGCGACGCGGTGGGCGCGAAGATCAAGGTGACTACGGCTTCCGGGCGCGTGCTTTATAATCATGTGGCTATCAGCGTGGGGTTCATGTCGTCGAGCGATAAGCGGGTGCACTTTGGGCTGGGGGGGGAGACGAAGGTAGCTTCCATTGAGATTCGGTGGCCTAGCGGGGTGCTACAGGTGTTGAAGGATGTGGCGGCGGATCAGTTTTTGAAAATCGACGAGCCGCATTAGGTCCGATGGCTTTTCCCAAAAACACCTTCGGCGGAGAGCGGAAGAGGCGGCCTGAGAGGCCGCCGCAGGGTACGAGCCTGCCCCACAATTTCCTCTAACAACTCGGGGATTTCGTAGACGGCGGAATTTTTTAGCGCGGCGGCGTTCGACCGAAGGCGTTCGAATTGGGCGGGCTCTAGCAATTCGCGCAGGGCGCCATCGAGGTGCGCAAAGTGATTGACCACCATGCCGGCTTGCTGCTCCACGATCCAGTCGGCGTTGTAGCGCTCGTGCGCCAGCGTCCACGGGTTGCGCTCCACGATCACGGGCAGCCGCATGGCCAGCGCTTCGCTGATGCTCCCCGGACCGGGCTTGCCGATGAAAAAATCGGCGAGACGCATGAAAAACGGCACCTCCGTGGTGAACTCCTCGATGTGCATGGGCACGCGATGGATCATGGCGCGCAGCTTTTTAGCGGCTTCTACGTGTCGGCCGCACAGGACGATCATCTGTACGCCGCACGGGCTGCGATCTATGGCCCGCGCCACTTTTACCGCATCCATCGAACCTTGTCCTCCGAACGACACCAGCGCGGTGGGCAAATCGGGTTGCAGGCCGAGGCGGACGCGCTCGGCGGCGCGATCGACCTGCAGCGGCGCGTAGAACTGCGGATTCAAGATCATTCCGGAAGTCTGGAAAATGCGGCTTTCCGTGTAGCCCATGGCGCGCGCCTGCTGCACCGCGCGGCTTGACCCGCAGATCACGTACTGATCCTGGCGCTCGATCCAGAAGTGCGGCGGGTAATCGGCGATGTCGGTAAGAATGGTCACCAGCCTGGCGGCGGGACAGACTTGCGCCAGAGCTTGCTTGATGGCGCGGTTGTAATGCGGGATCAACGAGACCACCATGTCGGGCGGGTCCTGGCTCCAATGCGCCGAGAGCGCGCGGACTTCGGCGTCGTGAAAGATGCGGATAGCCAGGTGCATGGGAGGAATCAATTGCGCGGTGCCCAGCGTCCACCCGCGCCGCAGCATGATGTTGTAGACCTCCTGGAACGGGACGCCGGTCAGCTTGCGTATGATGTCCACCGGGTAGAGGAGATCCTGAATATTGCGGAGCCGCGTCTCCCACGGCCGTTGCTGTTCCCGGATTACGGCATCGAGCGCGGTAGCCGCAGCGCGATGGCCGCCGCCCGCGTCGATGTAAATGAGATCGATCTTGGTGCGCGCCATAAGATCAGTTCCCTGCCCCGGAATCCGTAAGAACGGCGCCGGTCAGTTTTCCCACTTGCGAGCAATCCGTCTGGCGCGCGGCCGCTGCATTGGCGCGAGCGGACACCTGCGACGGACGGAACGCGGTGACCACAGGGCGGCCGATCCAGCACGAGGATGGCTCGAGACGAAAGATCCAGGCCACCGTTAGCGCCGTGTCGAAGATATTCACGGGGACCGCGATGCGGCCGGGAGCGATCCCCGGACCGGCCAGAATCCACGGGATCTGAATCTCCGCCAGCGAGTTCTTCCCGTGGCCATGTTTGGTCCCGCCGTGGTCCGAGGTGAGCAGGATGTAAGTCGAGTCGCGAGCCGAAAGTGCGTCGACCATATCCAGCACCTGGCCCATGTAGCCGTCGGCGTCGGCGACAGCCTCGTAATACTGCTTGCTGTACCAGCCGTGGGCGTGTCCCGCGTGATCCACATTATCGAGATGCAGGAACATCAGCGCCGGCCGCTTCGCGCTCCAGTAAGCGATGGCGGCCGCGGTGGTTTGAGCAGCGCCGGGGACGTGGCGCAGCACGTCGGGCGCGCTCCTCTCCAGCAGATCCGCGAAGCCTTTCCAATCGTGGAATACCGCGATGTGGCTGTCGGGATAAGCGGCGCGGACCAGTCCGAAGATGGTGGGGAATTTGCCGTCGCCGGTCTGGCAGACGGGCTGAAATTCGACCATGCGGCGGAAATAGCCGTTGGACGTAATGCCGTGCTGCGCAGGTCCCGCGCCATTGATGGCCGAGGCCCAATTCGGGCTGCTCAGGGTGGGCATGACGCCGCGAGCTTCCAGAGTCCAGGCCGCGCGGTCCATCAGCTCGCGCAGACGGGGCGCGCGCGCCGTGCGTACCCCATCGACGCTCAGACCGTCCACGCCGATGACGATCACCCGCGGCCCGTGCCAGACCCCGGCGGATGCGGCGACGACAGGCCGGGAGCATCCCAGCGCCAGAACAAGAGACAGCAATATTGTTTTGGGCCCCATACCCATAGTCATACCTTAATGATTGCGTCGATATGGTTACGATGTGATGAAAGTTTGGGGATAGTAACGGAAAGATACGCCCGTCAGCCCTTGCGCCGGCCCAGCACCAATCCTGCGAAAATGGTGATCAAACCGGCCAACGTGGCCAGCGTTCCCACGATCAGGTAATCCGCCCTGCTGTGCGGCGCGGGCAGCACACGCATCAGCGCCACGGCGAAGACGGCGAAGGCCAGGCATGCGCTCGAGATCAACGCGACGGGCCGCGGAATGCGCGAGCGCGAAGGAGGGTTGCCGTCAGGCTTTGGGGTGGGCGCGGTCATATACTGCCATCAGATCGGTAAGGGACACCTGCGTGTACTTCTGCGTGGTGGAAAGGCGCGCGTGGCCCAACAGTTCCTGGATGGCGCGGAGGTCGGCGCCATCGGCCAGCAGATGTGTGGCGTAGGCATGGCGGAAGCTATGCGGATGAATGGAAGAATCGCCATTCACCAGTATGCCGTAAAGTTTGACGATGCCGCCAGCGCCGCGCGCGGTCAGGCGCCCGCCGCGATGATTCAGGAAGACGGCGCGTTGCTGCGGCGGCGCACCGCGCTCGGTCAAGTAGCGGTCGAGCGCGGCGGCGGCTTGCGAGGTGAACGGCACCTGGCGCTCCTTCTTGCCTTTGCCGCGCACGCGAATCCAGCGCTCGGCGCGGTCGACGTCTTCCAGGTTGAGCCCCACCAGTTCGCTCACACGCAGTCCGCAGCCGTAAAGAAACTCGAAGATGGCGCGGTCGCGGGCGGGATGCGGGCGCTCGAATTTGTCGGCGGCTACGGCGTCGATGAGTCCGTTGACCTGCTCGGCGGTGGGAACATCCGGCAGCGTCTTGGGGGCTTTGGGCGTGCGCACCAGCCGCGCGGTGTTCATGGGGATAACGCCTTCGCGCGAAAGGAAACGGAAGAGCGAGCGCACGGCAGCCAATTTGCGCCGGATGGATACTGAGCTCAGTTGATGGCTATAGAGATCGGCCAGCCATTCGCGAATTTCGAGTATTCCCAATTGGGCGCAGGCGGGCGGTTCGCCATCGGGGGGGGTGAAGTATTCGAGGAACTGACGCAGGTCGCCGCCGTAGGATTCGAGTGTGTGTGGCGAGGCTTGGTTGCGCGCAAGTTCGTCGAGGAAGCGTCCGATTTGGAGTTCGACATCAGACATGCATTGTGGGGCAGGCTCGCAGCCTGCGGCGGCCTCGTAGGCCGCCCTTAGGCCGTGAACTCCATGCCGCAGGCGGCCTACGAGGCCGCCGCAGGCTGCGAGCCTGCCCCACTTCAGAGTGTAACGCAGTCTTGATATTGGTCCAGCGCTCTCACCGCCCTACGGCAGACTTCTGCATGCCGGGCGTGTTTGTCACGCCGTAACCGATTTCGAGTAGGTTCGTCGAGTTGCGGCAGTAAGTCGAACGTAATATTGGCCGGCTGATAGTCGCGCGGATCGGCGCCGGAAATGTAATGGCAGAGCGACCCGAGCGCAGTCTCGCGCGGGAATGGACGGGGCTGGCCGCCGCGCGCCAGTTCGGCGGCATGCTGGCCGGCCATCAATCCGGTGGCGATGGCTTCCACGTAGCCTTCCACGCCCGAAATCTGGCCGGCAAACAGAATTTCCGGCCGCGCGCGCAACTGCAGAGTAGCTGTAAGCAGCGCCGGCGCATTGATATATGTGTTGCGATGAATCTGGCCGAAGCGCAGGAATTCGGCATGCTCCAGCCCCGGAATCATGCGCAGGATGCGGGCTTGTTCACCGAACTTCAGATGATTCTGGAAGCCCACCAGGTTGAAACTATCGGCGCGCAGATTTTCCTGGCGAAGCTGTACGGCGGCCCAGGGACGGCGCCCGGTGCGCGGATCGATCAGCCCCATAGGCTTCATGGGACCGAAGCGCAACGTGTCGCGGCCGCGGCGGGCCAGCTCTTCAATCGGCAGGCAAGCTTCGAAGTAAGGCACGTCCTCCGCGATGTGCGAAGACACCGCCTCGGCGGCCAGCAGCGCATCGAGAAACGCTTCGTATTGCGGGCGATCGAACGGGCAATTGAGGTAATCCGCCGATCCATCGATCGATTTGCCATAGCGCGATGCGCGAAAGGCGATGGTTTGATCGACTGAATCGGCCTCCACGATCGGGCTGATGCTGTCATAGAAGAAAAGACGGCCGGTGCCAGTCAGGCGGGCGATTTCGGCGGCCAGCGCGTCGCTGGTGAGCGGTCCGGTGGCGATGATGGCGATGCCCGCGTCCTGGATTTCGCGGACTTCCTCGCGCCGGATTTCAATGCGTGGATGCGAAGCGATGGCGCGCGTGACTTCCGCTGAGAAGACCTCGCGGTCGACCGTCAGCGCCTGCCCTCCGGGAACGCGAGCATCCGCGGCGGCGCGCAGCACCAGGGAGCCCAAGCGGCGCAATTCCTGTTTCAGCAACCACGGGGCGGAGTCTTCCTGCTCGGATTTCAGCGAGTTGCTGCAAACCAACTCGGCGAGGCGATCGGTTTGATGCGCCGGCGTCTGCCGCACGGGCCGCATTTCGTGGAGCACGGCGGGGAGTCCGGCTTCGGCGATCTGCCAGGCGGCTTCGGAGCCCGCCAATCCTCCGCCGATGATGTGAATGGGTAACGGCATGCGTATAATTTCAGTGTACTAACCGCTCGGCTGGAACCGCTCCCTGACGGTCGCGGCTCGGTAACACCTGCGGCTCGGTAACACCTGCGGCTCGGTAACACCTGCGGCCCGGTGACACGCACGGCGATCGCACTTACCGAGCCGCGACGTGTTACCGAGCCGCGCGCGTCAGCCAGCGGTTGCGGGCCTTTCTTACGGGAGTTCGAGAACTGTCTTCCAATCCACTTTTGCGGCGTCCGCCTGACCCAGCGCGAGCAGCCGCGCAATCGCGCTGACGTCCGCCTCGTCGATATCCGCCCAAAGTTCGCTGTCGAAGGCTGTCACAAGCCCTGGCCATTGCCGGTTCGCCGCCTGCAGGGCAATCGTCTCGCCGGATGAAACCAACGAGCTGGTCACCCACGAGATAGCCGGAATCAATCCCGATGGAGGCGCAGGCATGGTGGCGGGTATATAGTATCCCGTTCCTAGAGAAACCACCAGCGCATCGCCCGGATCAATCGAACCGTAGCAGTCGTTGGGACCGTTTAGCGCTTCCGCCATGGTTTGATAGACCGGATCCGCCAGCGATACCGTGCCGCCGTCCGCGAAGTAGCCGAACCCCGGAATCAACCAAGGTGCGTGGTAAGTCGTGGCGCACGCCGAGGCCACCGCCGCATCGATCAACGGCGCTTTGCCCGTCGTCTGAGCGTTGGTAGGCGCATCTTTGACGAAATACCAGGGCATGCCCATCTGGTCGCCGGCGGTGATCATCACGCCGATGGGCGAATCGTTCATGGTCATGGCGCTGCCGCCGAGCGTATCCGATACGACTTGGTGGAGCACCTTGTTATCAAATTGGTGGCCGGTCGCGACCATCATCGCATCGCGCGCCACCGTGTTGGTAGGGCTGAAGATCTTAGGTCCCTGCGAAGTGTAGACTTCGAGCGCCGCGGAAGCCGGTACGCCGGCCACGATGCAGGCCGTAAGCAGGGCGCCCGTGGATGTGCCGCCGGCAAAGTCGAACACGTCGCGCGCGAGTGCTCCAGTTTGCCGCTCTAATTCAACCAGGTGACAGCATGGAATAATGCCGCGAATGCCGCCGCCTTTGATACTGACGATTCGTTTCATAATCGTCCTCCGTTCCTCAGCATATCTCAGTCGTCTTATCTGCGTTCATCGGCGTTCATATGCGGCTAATATGGCTTTTGTTTTTTTCGCTGGCCGGAAGAAAACCTATCTGGCCGCAGATGAACGCAGATGAACGCAGATAAGACTGAGGCTACCGTATCAGAGCTAACGACTGCGCTATACTCTGACATGCAACAAGACGCGAAAACCGGAGCTCACATGAAACGCCTGGTAGCTACTCTCTCTATCTTGATTGCCGCCTGTCAGGGTAATCTACCACTAACGGCGCAGTCTTCCAACACGGGCTGGACCACTTATCACGGCCAGTACACCGGCAACCGCTATAGCACGCTCGCCACCATTAATACCGCCAACGTAAGCGGACTGAAAGTGATCAGGAGTTTTCCGGCGCCGTCGGCCTATAACCCCAACGGCCTGGAAGGTACGGCGCTGGTTTCCGGTTCCACCATGTATTTCACCAGCACCAACTCAATCTACGCATACAATCTGGCGAATGGACAGTTACTCTGGTCTTTCCAGCGGGCGCCCACTCCCGGCCTGGTGACGAATGCCGCCCAGGGATACAACCGCGGCGTAGCCTTAAGCGCCGACAGCGTCTTTCTGGCAACGGACAACGCGCACCTGCTCTCATTCAATGCACTTACCGGCGCACAACAATGGGAAACGGTTATTGCGGATTCCACTCAGAACTATGGCTCTACAGGAGCGCCGCTGTATCTCCCGGCCCTCAACTTAGTCATTGTGGGAGTTTCGGGCGGCGATGCCGGCGTACGCGGTTTTCTGGCCGCGTATCAAGCCAACAACGGTTCGTCCCTGAACAATCAACTGCCTGTTTGGCAGTTCTATACCACGCCAGCCTCGCCATCCGACCCCCTGGCCGCCACTTGGGGAAGCGGCGCAGTCCTGCCGCACGGCTGCGGCGCCACTTGGACCACCGGCACCTACGACAGCGTCACGAACGTTCTGTATTGGGGTGTTGGTAATGCCTGCCGCGATCTTAATGGCGACGACCGGCCGGGCGCGAACCTTTACACCAGTTCGGTGTTGGCGCTGAACCCATCCACGAGCAATCCCAGCGGTCAGTTGCTGTGGTATTTCCAATTTACTCCGCACGGGCTGTGGGACTACGACGGCGCCAACGTTCCGATGTTAGTGGATGCTACCTGGCAGGGCGCCTCGCGGAACCTGATGTTCCACGCCAACCGGAACGGTTTCTTTTACGTGCTCGACAGAGGCACCGGCCAATACCTGGCTGGGTTTCCGTTTGTCAACAACCTGACTTGGGCGACCGGCCTGGACGCGAGCGGGACTCCTACTGTCAACCCCGCGGCGATTCCCAACCAGAGTGGGGCCCTCGCCTGTCCGAGCGTCTCGGGCGGCACCAACTGGATGGCGAACGCCTTCAGCCCCGTCACTTCGCTGTTTTACGTGCATGCATTGGAGTATTGCAACGTTTTCAAAAAGGGGGCGCTCAAGCCGTGGCAGGCGGGCAAGGCTTTCGAGGGCGGCACGACCTCGCCACCTCCCGGGATGACCGCCCAGAACGTCCTCTACGCATTTAATCCTTTCAACCAACAGCCGTGCTCTCAGACTCCCTGTCCGTTGAACCTGGCCTGGTCTTATCCGGAGTCCGGCGGCCCAGGATCGGTGGGAGGCGTTCTGGCCACGGCCGGCGGCCTGGTCTTCACGGCGGCCGGCCGGTACCTCAAAGCGTTGGACGCTTCGAATGGACAGTTGCTTTGGAGTCACACTGCCGGCAGCGAGGCTCTGAAAAGTTCCCCGATGACTTACCAATTCAATGGCAAGCAGTTCGTGGCCATTGCCACCGCTACTACGATGCAAGTTTACGGCCTGTAGGACAGGCCTCCCGGCCTGTCCAAAGACGATTGCAGTCCTCGAAGAGCGGTCCTACGAGGCCCGCGCAGGCTACGAGCCTGGCTACGAGCCTGCCCCACAACGGCGACACAAATGTAGAAGGTCGAGTGGACAGGCCTACTGGCCATAGGCGCTAACTTAAGGATTGATAAATGTTAATGGTCGCGCTATAGTGCTACACTGCGCCTGCTATGATGGCGAAGCTTGTCTGTACCCTCGCTCTGGTGTCCGGATGTGCCGTAGCTCTCGAACGCGGCGAAGAGATCCGGCTATGGCCGAATGGCGCGCCCGGTTCGGAAGGTGAAACGGCGCCGGAGGTATATGAGCGCGCTTCCGATTCGAATCTGCCAAAGCGATTCACCGTGGTGCACTATCCGTCGATTTATGCGTTCCTGCCGCCGGAAGGAAAGGGCAATGGCCTGGCGGTGGTGGTGGCGCCGGGGGGCGGGCATTCGCAGCTTGTAATAGATAAGGAAGGCTGGGAGATTGCCGACTGGCTGAACCGCAATGGCATCGCGGCGTTCGTGTTGAAGTATCGTTTGGCACGCACGCCGGGGTCACGCTATACGGTCGATCGCGACGCTTTCGCCGATACGACGCGCGCCATGCGCTTGGTGCGTTGCCGCGCCGCGGAATGGGGCGTGGATCCGGCCCGCATTGGATTCATGGGTTTCTCGGCGGGCGGGGAACTGGCCGCCATGATCGAGACGCGGTTCGATGCCGGGCATGCGGACGCCACCGATCCGGTGGAGCGAGTCAGTTCACGTCCGGATTTCGCGGCGGCGATTTATCCGGGATTCAAGCCGGGCACGATTACGGTTCCCAAGGATGCGCCGCCAACTTTCCTGATGTGCACCGATGAAGATCGCGCGCACGTGGTAACGACTGTGAATTTGTATCTCGATCTGGAAAGGCAAGGCGTGCCGACGGAGATGCATATCTATGCCAGCGGACCACATGGTGTGGGGCTCCGGGCGGAGGGTCTGCCGGTAGCTACCTGGCCCGATAGATTCCGCGATTGGCTGGCGGACCGGAAGTTACTGAAAGAGTAACTTATCCCCTGCCGTTCTTCATAATCTCGATGCTTCCGTTGTTATTATTAAGCCGCATGGAGCAGCCGCCGTTGCCGATGTTACCGCTTAGTGAGTCGGCGCTGATATCGCCTGAGATAGTCATCGGGAAATCCGAATGAATCTTGCCGAAAGAAGTCTTCGCTGAGACCGAGTAACTGGCGTTATTGGGGACGCGTACGCGCACGGCGGAAAAGCTGGTGCGGATGCCGACGGGCCGGCAACCCTGTCCGGCGAGCGATACCTCCACGCCGCCGTTCTGATTATCCACATCCACCGCGCCGGCCACGCCATCCAGCAGCACGGCGCCGAAGCTGGTCCGCACATTGGCGCTGTTGCGGAGCGCGGATGCTTTCACCGCGCCATTGGAATCCTCTACGGTCAGCGCGCCGCCCACCCGGTCCGCAGTGACCAAGCCGAAGCTGGTTTTGAGCGAGGCTTCCTCGCCCACATCCGCGACGGTAATGGGACTGTTCCCGCCCACGATGCGAAGCCCCTTGCGCACATCGCTGACATCCACGTGGCCGAAGGTAGTTTCGATGGTCGCGGATTGGCCCACTTTCCGGCCAATGACGGACGAGTTAGTGGCGCGCACGGATAGGATCTTGCCGATTTCGCCGAAACGCACGGCTCCGAAGCTGGTATTGAGCTCGGCCGAGCCGGCAATATTGTTAGCCTCGACATCGCCATTGCCGTTATTGATTGTCAGACTACCTTTTACGTTAGTTACAGTCACTTTGCCGAACGAGTTAGTGATGCGCAGGTCGCCGCCGGCGCCGGTAACTTCCACCGAGCCGTTGCCGTTGACGATCGTGCCGCCGTGGCCCGGATTATTCAGGGTGACATTGCCAAAGCGATCCTTCACGTTCACGATGCCGGTGACACTGGAGACATCCACATTGCCGTTGCTGTTGCGGATATCCACATCGCCTGAGTTGCCGGTGACTTCGACTGCCGCAAATTGATCCTCCAGCCGTTGCGATCCGCGGCCGTTGCGGAAAGTCAGCTTGCCGTGCGCGTTCGTAATATCGCCATTCGCCTTCAAGTCCTCGACGTCCACCGCGCCAAAGTTGTTGTGCAATTCGAGTGGAGCGTTTTCGGGCATGGTGATATCCAGATTCACCGAGTAAGAGAGATTGTGGAAGCCGAAGAAGCCATCGTGCTCCTCGCGCGGATAATTGGTGCGGATATTCAGCGTCGAACCGGCAGGCGTGACTTCGATTTGAATGCCGTCGGCGACGCGCTTGGCCTGGGCATCGTTGGAGGCGGACACACGTATGGAGGCGTGCACCACCACATCGCGGCCGCCGTGCGTGCGTAGGTTGACGTTGCCCATCCTGTGTTCGACCCGGACGCTTTGGCCAGCGGCCAGGACGACGGTCTTATCGAAGCTGCGCGAAACCTCGTCGCGGGCGAAGGCCTGGACCGCGACTAACATCACCAGGCCGCAAACAATATTATTGCGCACGTTGCAGTATCTCCTTCAAGGTATCTTGTTTATCGCGGTATAAGACCGCTAACTCAGCCTGTAACTGAGCGTTGAACCGGTTACGGCTGACGGTAGACCGCATGTTATCGATTTCCGAATCGAGTACCAACAGCTTTTCGCGCGCGGCGACCGCCACGGGATTTTCCGCGGCGCTCAACTTAGGCGCGGCGAGGCGCGACAGTTTATCGATGGAAGCGCGATAAGCGGCCTCGGTTTGTTCCACTTCCTTAAGCGTCTGCTCGGTGAGAAAATCAGGATCCTGGGCGGCGGCGGGCGCCGGCGCGGGCCGCGTATATTTCCAGACTCCGCCCGACACCGCGAGCGCCAGGACCGCGGCGATGGCGGCCATCATGCGCCAATCGCGCCAGCCGCCGCGCGCGCGGAATCCGCGCTGTTTATCCGCCTTCTGTTGGGCCGCCAACGTCTGGCGGATCTTGGGCCACAGATCGGGCGATTCCCACTCTTCGCGGAATCCCGGAGCAACCGATGACATTTCGCCCCACAGCCACAACTCGCGCCGGCAGGCTTCGCATGTCTTGGCATGTTCGCGCGCATCCGGCAACAGTTCCGGAACGGCCAGGGCGCGTTCGAGATCTTTGCAATCGAATGTCATGCGCGGCTCTCCGTCAGCAATCGCTTCAACTCCCGTTTGGCCTCGAACAGCCATTTCTTGGAGGTGCCTTCCGGGATTTCCAGGATGGCGGCCACTTCAGAATGGCGGAAGCCTTCCACTTCAAACAACCAGAACACCATCCGGTATTGCGGATGGATACGCCCGAGCGCGTGCCGGATGACCACCTGCAGCGGCACGTTGTTGGGCAGGGCCGGCGGGTCGGCTTCGAGCGGCGACTCGGCCTGCCGCTTGCGCTTGCGGCCTGTGTCGTAACAGCAATTCAGCAGGATGCGGTAAATCCAGGGCGCCAGGCCGGTGTCGAACTGGATGGCGCCGGCGGCGCGGTATATCTTCAAAAAGGCTTCCTGCACAGCGTCCTCGGCGTCTGCGCGATCCGCAAGCAAATGAAACGCAATACTTTTCATACGCCCGGCATGCGCCGCGTAGATCTCCTCGAACGCGGAGAGATCCCCGCGTTTGGATGCCTGAATGAGATCGGCGCCGCTGCGGGCCGTCAGGCGGCCGGCGGCCATTGCCAGGGGCATTCTGATTGGTATAACGCTGGGGAGGGGGGAATGGTTCTAAAGATTTTCAGCTAGTTCGTGCTCCCGCCGTGCTGTTAATTCTGTAGGCGCGGATCTAACTGAATGGACGTTCGGAACATGAAGGAATTTCTCTGATGGCGAGACGGCCAGCAGATAGGGGGGCCGAGCCGACAGCGTACAGCATCGCGGCACGGCCCCGCAACCGGCTCTGTTACGATCAGCTTATGGGGGCTGTGCCGACGCGCCGCGCTTTCCTGCTTTCCGGTTTGGCGCCGTGGGCCCGCGCCGAGCAGAAGGGCGCGTTGCTGCCGTCCGCGTGGCATCGCTACTCGGATCCGGCGACTGAATTCGATGTGCTGCGTCTTACCGACCCGGCGCATTCCAGTTGGCTTCCGGCTTACTACAATCGCACGCTCGCGCGCCACGGTGGTTTCTTGCTCTATGGGAGCGATGCGACGGGCGCGCTCGAGGCCTATCGCATGGACCTACACAATGGCGAATCGCGCCGCTTGACGGAAGCTGAGCGCCTGGATGCCGCGTCGATCGCCATGCTGGCGGATGAACGCAGTATCTGCTATTCGGACGGCGAGGCGCTACACCATTTAACGCTGGGCAATTTGCGCACGCGGCAAATTTACCAGGTGCCCGACGGTTGGGAGCGCTGCCCCGGATTGAGCGTGGCTGACGACGGCACGGCGCTGATCGGCGAAAGCCATGACAATGCATCCCGTTTGCGCGTCGTCGGATTGCAGAAAGGCGGCGCGCGCACCGTCACGGAGGCGCCCTTCATTCTGACCCATCCGCAAGCGCGGCCCAAGCGCGCGCAGATTTTATACCGGCAGGCGGATGAGGCATTGTGGCTGGTCAATTTCGACGGCAGTCAGAATCGGAAGCTGCCGCTCGCTAGCGGCCTCGTCGGGCCGGCGCGCTGGTCTCCCGACGGCCGCACCGTTTTGTATCTGAACTTTCCAAGCGACCCGTCGCAGTTACACACCATCCGCGAATGTTCTCCGGACCAGAACACGGACAAGCTGGTGGCGCGTACCAGCCAGTTCGCGCACTTCGGATGCAATGCCAATACGTCCGTATTTGTGGGCGCCAGCCAGAACCGCGCCGCGCCGTACATCCTCATCCTGCTGCGCCTGACCCGCCGCGAACTCGCGCTATGCGAGCATCGCGCCAGCGATCCCGGCATGGTGGCGCCCATCTTCTCCGCCGACAGCCAGCATATTTTCTTTGTCAGCGACCGCGATGGCAAGCCTGCCATTTATCGCGTCCATGTATCGCAGTTAGTGGAGGAGACCGAGCCGGAATCAGAATAGACGCGGCAGCAGCGCGCCATCGGCGCTGCCTAAATCGCCCGACCAGCGCGCCATGTTCAGCTTCAGCCGCCGTCCGTCGGTGCCCACGCTGACGAAGCCATCCAGATCCGTGCGCAACACACAAATCCGCCGTTCCTCATAGCGTTCCAACACGTCCGCGTGGGGATGCCCGTAGGAGTTTTCGAAGCCCGCGGAGATCACCGCGAATGAAGGGTGCAGCAGATCCAGAAAGGCCGCCGTGCTGGACGTATGGCTGCCGTGGTGCGGTACCTTGAGCACATCGGTTTGCCGCACGAGCCCTTCGGCGACCAGCTCCGACTCGATGGGCCGCTCGATATCGCCGCTCAACAGGAACGAATGGCGTCCGAATGTGACGCGGAATGCGAGTGAATCGTTATTCTGCGGCGCGTCTTTCGGTACGTAATCGAGCGATGGAGCCAGCACCTCGATTCTCGCACCGCCGAAATCGAAGCATTGGCCGCGATGCAGCGGCATAATCCGCACGCCGCCGCGGCGCGCCTGGTCCCGCAGTCGGCGCCAGGCGGGATTCTCCGAATTGGCGCCGGTCCAGAGTTCCTTGGCGTGGAAGTTTTCCAGCAACGAGGGCAATCCGCCGATGTGATCGGCGTGCGCGTGCGTACAAGCCACCACATCGATGTGACCGATGGACCGGTTCCATAAATAAGGCGAAACCACCTCTTCGCCAATATCCATCTGGGAGGGCGCATGATGTCCAAACGTGGGGATGCCGCCGCCATCCACCAGCATCAGCTTGCCATCGGGAAAGGTGAGCAGGATGCTGTCGCCCTGGCCCACGTCCACCACCGTCATCTCCAGTTCATGCGCGGCGATTTCGGGCGGGAACGGATGCCACAACAGCAGAGCGAGCAGAACGGCCAAGACGCACGCGGCGCCGGCGAACCACACGCGCCCGCCCCGCCGCGCCAACGCCACCACGAGCAACGTCGCCCCAATGGCGATTCCCAGCCACAACGGCGGATCGGGAATGCGCCAGTTCGGTTCCCAGCGCATATGCCAGGCCACGGCGGCATGCGATACAGCCAGCAGCCATCCGGCCGCCTTCGCCACCCACGCCCAGCCCGTGAAGATAGCGATGAAGCCCACCGGAATCACGGCGCACATCAGCGGCACCACGATGGCGTTGGCCGAAACGCCCGAAAATCCGATGCGATGGAAGTACACGACCATGGGCAGCGCCAGCCCGAGTTGCACGATTGCCGAAACCACCGCGAGCTGAAACGCATAGAGCAACACGCGGGCGGGAATTCCGATCGCGAGGCAACTGGCGCGCTCCGGCAGCTTCGTCCAGCGGCGCACGGTTTCCGCCAGCAGCCGCATCTCGATGCGGAACTGCGCCGCCACGGGCGCCAGATGCATATCGCGGCCGGTATCGGGCAGATCGGCCAGCGCGCGGACACGCGGATAACAGATGCGCTGCAGCAGGGGCGCGGCGAACGCGCCGATAAATCCCACCGCCAAAAACGTAAGCTGAAAGCTGGCTTCGAACATCTGTTCCGGATCGAGCACCAGAAACGCGATAGCCACGGCAGCCAGAATATTCAGGATGCGCCGGTCGCGCGCGAACCATGCGGCGATGGCAAATAGAGTGAAGCCCGCGGCGCAGCGCACGCACGGAGATCCCCAGCCGGTGACCAGCGCATAGAGCCATAGCAACGCCGAGGTGACTAAAAGAGCGATCTCACGCCGCACGAAGCAGAAGCGCAAGAGCAGCAGCAGGAATGCGGCCAGCACGGCGGTGTGCGTGCCGGAGATTACCAGCGCGTGATAGGTGCCGGTGTTGCGGAATTGCTCCGTCCACACGCGTTGCACCTGGTAGGTTTCGCCGATCATGACGGCCTGCATCATGCCGGTGTCGTAGGGATTGCCATGGTAAAGCTGCGCTAACCGATCGAGCGCCATCACGCGCAGTCCCACGATGGCGGCCTGGAAACGCGATCCGCACCGGCCGGGAAGCACGGTGACTTCCGCGCCGGTACTCATCGAGGCGGTCCAATAAATGTCGCGGCGCGCAAGGTATCGCGCAAAATCGAACGCGCCCGGATTGCCGAAGTTTCGCGGGCGCCGCACGCGCGCTTCGAACTCCACGCGCTGGCCGTAACGCAATGCCGGCGGCGCTTGGCCCTCGCGCCCGTATGCTGTGACCTGCACGCGCGCGCCCGGTTCCAATTCCACGACGAAGCGCTCTTTGTCTCCCGAGAGCGCGGGCGGCTGGACGACGCAGCCGCTCAGGATCACGGGCTCACGCCCTTCGGCATCCAATTCCGGACGCGGCGCCGGACGATGGGCCAGATCGACCAGCGTGCCCGCAAAGACGAATCCCGCGAGACAGCAGGCGCCGGCCACGACGCGCGCGCGGCGCCACAGCGCGATCATGCAAAGCGTGGCGCACAGGGCCACGACGACGATCAACTCGCGAGGTTCGAACGCGGCCAATCGTGAAAGCAGAATGCCCGAGGCCAGAGCAGCCAAGGGCGGCAGCAGCGGGTCGTGCATGAGTCTACCTGGGGCCCGTGATGAAACCGATTTTCGCTTTGCGGCGGAGCGCGGGGTTCAACTCCCGCATGACTTTTCGGTCGCGGCGCTCGATTTGATCCACCACAGACGACAGAGTGAGGGCCTGATCTTTCTGGTTGTGCGCAAGCCGTTCGATCTGGAGCGCCAACTCTTTGTTGGTGGCCAACACGTCGCGCAGTTTCACGAAAGCACGCACGATCAGGATGTTCATCTGCACGGCGCGTTCGCTGTTGAGAACCGACGAAAGCATGGCCACGCCGTGCTCGGTGAAGGCGTATGGCGCATAGCGACGGCCACCATGGCGCAAACTTGAGGTGCCAAAATGGTACCTCAAGTTTGCCGCCTCCTTCACGGTAAGTTGATACATGAAGTCGATTGGAAAACGAGCGACGTTGCGCTTTACGGCGCGGTTGAGCGCTTTGGTTTCGACTTCATACAATTCGGCAAGGTCGGCATCGAGCATGACCTTCTGGCCGCGGATGGCGTAGATCTTGCGTCCAATTAATTCGACCGGCACAAGCTCCGGTTGGATCGCAGTTTTGCTTCTGGTTCGCACGACGGCGGTTACGGACGAGGGGCGGGGTTTAGGCATAGGCCATCTGGTTAGTGGCCTCGCCGGCGAAAATCTCTCAATTTCCCGGTATTCGGCGCTAATCCAGGTGTATAGGCGCGCGCAGCGGCAGGTCGCGCGACGAGCCGCCGGCGTGAATGACATACTCGCCGGGCGTCAGTTCCCAGGCGTCCCGTTCCACATTGAAGACCGAAAGATAGAATGGGTCGAGCGGCAAGGTGACCGATTTCGATTCGCCTGGCGCCAACTTCACTTTCTGCCACGCCACCAGGCGCTTGAACGGCTCGCCCGCGGCTTGCGGCAAAGTAGCGTATACCTGCGCGACTTCCGCGCCCGCGCGCGCGCCGGTGTTGGTCACTTCGAAGGTCACGCTGTCTTTGGACGCCTGCAGCCCCGAGTATTTGTAAGTCGCGTAAGAAAGCCCGAAACCGAACGGATAGAGCGGCTCCTTGTTCTCCGCGTCATACCACTTATAGCCGACTTTCAAACCTTCGTCGTAGGTGACGTCGAACCTTCGCGTATTGGTCTTGAGGCCGGGGAAAAACTCCGCCACATCCGCGGCGCTTCGTGGCGGCGGTTGTGTGGCCAATTGCGGATGGGGCAGATCGGCTTCCGATTTGGCGAACGTAAGCGGCAGCTTGGCGGAAGGATTCACATCGCCGAACAGCACGTTCGCGATGGCCTCCGCGCCGCGGATTCCCGGATACCACGCTTCCATTGCCGCGCTCACCTGGCCGATCCACGGCATGGTGACCGCGCCGCCGGTCTCGAGCACCACGATGGTGTGCGGATTGGCCGCCGCCACCGCGCTGACTAACGCATCCTGGTCGCCGGGCAGCGACAAATTCGCATGATCGCTGCCTTCGCTGGATGGCTGATTAACGAAAACAATCGCCACATCGGAGGCCCTCGCCAGTTGCGCCGCCGCGGCCGGATCGGTTCCGGCATTGTACTGCACGTCCGCATGCGGCGCTTTATCGCGAATGGCTTTCAGCGGCGCCGACCGATGCCATACCACCCGCTCGAAAAAGGGCGTGTTCGCGGATTGCGCTACGGCATTGCCGCCCATCGGATCGACTTGCGCCGAGCCGCCTCCGGAAAGGACGCCCGCGTCGGCATGCGAACCGATCACCGCGATGGTCTTCACCTGGGCGGCTGCCAGCGGCAATTGCCCATTCGCATTCTTCAGCAGCACGATGGACTGCTCGGCAATTCTTTGTGCGACGTCAAAGCCGTGCAGGACGTCCGGCACCTGGCGTTCGTCGGGGCGATCGAACAAGCCCACCGCGAATTCCGAGCGCAGAATCCGATGCACCATATTATCGATGCGCGACTGCGGCACCTCACCGTCCTCCACGGCTTTCTTCAGCGCGCCCGCCAGGTAGGTATTGGTGGGCATCTCCATATCGAGCCCGGCCGTGGCGGCTTTGGTGGTCGAGTGCGTGCCGCCCCAATCGGACAGTACGAATCCCTGGAAGCCGAAATCCTTCTTCAGCACATCGGTAAGCAGATAGCTGTCCTCGCAAGCGTAGTCGCCATTCACCAGGTTGTAGGAGCACATCACGGCGCCCGCGCCGGATTCCTTCACGCCGATCTCAAACGCCAGCAGATCGCTCTCGCGCATGGCGCGCCTGTCGACATGCACGTTGACGTAGGAACGGCCGCCTTCCTGATCGTTCATGGCGTAGTGCTTGATATCGCCCACGATGCCCTGCTCCTGCAGCGCCTTCATCTCCGCGCCCACCAGGCGGCCGGCCAGGATGGGATCTTCGCCCTTATATTCGAAGATGCGTCCGTTGCGCGGTTCGCGCGTCAGGTTGATGCCGCCGCCGAGAGACATCGTATAACCCTGGTTGCGCAACTCGGCGCCGATCAGCGCGCCGTATTCACGCGCCAGATCCAGATCCCAGGTGGAAGCTTCCGCCACGCCCGAAGGCAGGGCAGTGGAGTAGCGGCCAAACACACCGCTGTGCGTGACGCCCACCGCGGCGTCCGCCATTTGCAAATCAGGAATGCCCAAGCGGGGAATGCCCGGAATGTAGCCCGCATTGCCCAACGATTTCGAAGGCGGCGAATCCGGACCGGTAAACATCATCTGCCAGCCGCCGCCATGCAGCATCGAGATTTTTTCGTCGAACGTCATCTGCGCGAGCACCAGATCGGCGCGTTCGTCGGGCGAGAGACTCTGGTTCATCCATGGACCGGAGGGTTTCGGCCGCGGCGGACCGAATTGAGCTGCGGCCGGACCGAGCAGGGTGGCGCAAAGGATGGCGGCCAGCGCGGCGTGGCGCGGGCGGGGAAGTGTTTTGGAAGACATAGGAAGCCAGAATAGTAACAGATCGCATTGTCGGCTAGTGATCGACCTAACAGACCTAACTAACAGGCGTGAACGTGCTGGCGAAATTTGACGAAGTAAGGGCAGCGCGCCGCGATACGATCGAGGTCCGCGACGGAAGCGATTTCCTCATATACCTTGTCGTCAGCCGGAAGGCCGGCCTCGGATAGCATGGCCAGGAATGGGACTTTTGGATCCATCAGGTCTTCCAATTGCTTGTTCACTCGACTGACCGAACACCTTCGGCCGCGCGTTTCGGCTACCCTGACAAGCGCCTGCTCATCGGCCAGCAGCCACGTCTCGATCTTGACTCGCGTCGCGTAGAAGTGGACTGGAAAAGCGGGATCGAAACCGGATTCGCGCATGCGGTCGTGCAGAGCCGATTCGAGAAGTGCCGAGTCCTTCCAATCCGAGTCGCGGATGACCAGAGCCTTGTCAACTCGGTGGAGGTAGTGAAAGTGCTTCAGCCAACCCACGATTTCTCCCGGAGCGACGGAACACCACCGCACGGCCGCGCTATCACGCGCTCGATGTCGGGCCGAATCCTTTGGATTATTACCGGATAGACTGCAGCGTCGCGCGGACCTTCGACAACGATCCCGAAGACGCTCATTCGTCGGCAAGCGCTCCGGCAAACATCAGGTCACCCAATCCTAGTTCTTCGTCCTCGACCAGCTTTTTTAGGTGCGGCTTGTTATCCGGCCTGATTACTTTTGTTTCGCCATCTCTCTTCGCAACCCACAAGATCTCTTCGATCTTCATTTGATCTAGCAGGCGCGGGGAATGCGTAGTAAACACGATCTGTGAGCGCGGAACACCGCGGTTGGCGACTTCCTGTTGGGTCTGCCGCAGCAATGCGGCCAGCGTCTCGAATAGCTTGGGATGCAGATGATTCTCAGGCTCCTCGATAAAGAACAGGGTGCCTCCCAACTCGTCAGGGGCCAGTATGAGGGAGAGATAGGCAATGAAGGCCAATTCGCCATCCGACATCTGGAAGAGCGGTGTGGGACGGAGCAAGCCCCGCTCGTTAGAAGCCAAATAAACGATTCCCTGCTGCGTCGGCCACGTTAGAAGCTCGCGGATTTCCGGAAAGACATCTCGCGCAACTTCCGCGATGCGAGCGAAGGCCTGAGGTGATTTGGTTTGTAGCCACATTAGCCAAGCGGAAAGATTTGAGCCGTGAAGGTCGAGGACATTGCCTGCCGTCATCTGGTTCGCCTGCTTCATAACCGGGGGGACAAACTGATGAAATCGCCAATTCTGGGCGAAGAGCTTCAACGGATAGCCGTGCCAATTTGGTAGCGCGAGTTCCATCCCCGACCTATCGGCCTGCACGATAACGAGCCCGGAGCGGTCGGTGTTCTTCAGCCAGCGCCCCTCGCGCTCTGTGACGATAAGCGGGTATTCGTTCCCGTCCTCCCGGAGCGTCAAATTCTCCTTTTGAACAGTGAAATATCCCCCCGCACCACCCATGATTTCGAGTTCATAGGCAAACTGCGCCGAGGCGGGCTGTCTCTCCGAGAACTCGATGGCTATCGAAAGGAGCCGATCTTGACTTCCCTTCCATAGCACCTCGTCTATCCCCTGCCGTCTTGCCAGAGCGGTTGCCGGCCCGAACTGCGGAGACCAGCATTCGTACAGGAAGCGAAACAAGTCGAGGACATTGCTCTTCCCGCCCATATTGGGTCCCACCAGGACGTTCAATGGTCCCAGAGCAATATCAACGTCTCTCAAGCTCTTGAAGTTCTTCGCCCGCACTCGCGTAATCATAACGGCACCGAAACCTATGATACCCCGCCCGGTTCCCTCTCGCGCTTCGCCCCCATAATCCGCTCCAACATATCCGGAATTTCGAACACCGCCCGATTCGCCATCCCCGCCGCATTCCCGCGCATACGAACATAGTTATCCGGCTCCAGCATCTCCGCCACCGCCCCCGCAATCCCGCGGAAATTGGGTAGCACCAGCCCCACTCCCTGTTCCCGCACCCAATCGCAGTTGTAACGCTCCTGCGGCAAGTTCCACGCGTTGCGCTCCACGATGACCGGCAGTTTCATGGCGATCGCCTCACTGATACTGCCCGGCCCGGGCTTGCCGATAAAGAAATCCGAGAGGTGCATATAATAGGGCACCTCGCGCGTGAAACCTTCCACGAACATGGGAATGCGCGGATTCATCGCCCTCAGCCGCGCCGCCAGTTTCTGGTTACGGCCGCATATCAGGATCAGTTGCAGCGGCCGCGCCGCCTCTTCCAAACGCCGCCCGATCTCCCCCATCACGGCCGAGCCTTCGCCGCCGAACAAGACCAGTCCCGTGGGCCACTCCGCGTTCAATCCCAGCCGTTGCCGCTCGGCGCCGCGATCCGCGTCCACCGGCTGATAGAATCGCGGATTCAAAATCATGCCGGATGCCCGCATGATGAACCGGTCCGCATGCCCCAATTCCCGCGCCTGCCGCACCGCGCGATCCGAACCGCAGATCAGATACTGCTGTTGCCGCTCGATCCAAAAATGTGGCGGATAGTCGGCAATGTCCGTAAGGATCGTCACCAGCGGCGTCCCCGGCAGGGCAGCTTCCAGGCTCAGCTTCAGCGCCCGATTGAAATTGGGTATCAACGAAACCACCATGTCCGGCCGGCCCGCCAGCCAGAAATCCCGCAACATTCGCACCAAACCTGTTTGAAACAAACGAATTACAACATGTAGTCCCTTCAAAAGGTCGCCCGATCCTATCGTCCAGCCTTTTTTCAGCATCAGGTTGTAATAATCCTGCAGGCGGATACCGGTGATACGCCGGAAGATATCCAGTTGATCGAGCTGTTCCTGTAGGTTCACCAAGCGGATCTCCCAAGGCCGCCCCTGTTCCGCGATCACCTGCTGCAAGGCCAGAGCCGCGCTGCGGTGCCCGCCCCCCGCGTCAAAATAAATAAAATCGAGTTTTTTCGCACTGTCCGATGTATGCACACTACGATTTCACCAAGCTTTTAACTAAATGTCATGAGCCTGTAGGATTATGGGACTATAAATTAGGGTGGGATGGTGTTAGAGTTCATCACAGCCCGCGATTACAACCTGATGCGCCGCGTGCATCGCTGGCCGGCGCCGCGCTGGATTCGCGTGTGGATGATCTGCGCCACGCGCGGCGGCGACGGTTGGTTGTGGTATGCCATGGGCGCCATCCTGTTGCTGTTCGGCGGTCCCGCGCGATTCGCGGCCGTGGGCGCTGCCGGACTGGCAGCAGTCCTGGGAATCGCCGCGTTCCTCTTCTTGAAAAAGCGCACCAATCGCAAGCGGCCATGCGCCATTGAGCCGCATTGCTGGGCCAAGCTGCTGCCGCCCGACCGCTTTTCGTTCCCTTCCGGCCACACGATCACCGCATTCGCCGTAGCGCTCACTCTTTCGGGCTTCTATCCGAGCTTGATGCCGGGCCTGCTCTTCTGCGCCGCCAGCATCGCCCTCTCGCGCATCCTACTGGGGATGCATTTTTTGAGTGACGTGATCGCGGGTGCGCTGATCGGCTCCGGCCTGGCCTACGGTTCCATCTGGCTGATCCGCTAAATCCGCCGCTGCATCTCCTGTCGTATACTGGACATCGAAAAGGTAACCATGTCCGCCATCCGCCTTGTTGGCCTTCTCCTCGTCTGCACTTGTGCGCTGGGTTTGGCCGCGCCTCCGCAGGCGCCGCCCGCCTTCGAACTTCGCTACGACCGCCTGGCCAGCGCCCTCACCCTGCTGAGCGACGCCGACCGCAGAATTGTCGAGCAAGCCGCGCAACTCATCCGCCAAGGTGAAAACGTGGGAGCCTTGGCGCGCCTTTCCGCACTCACGCATTCGAACCCCAATAATTCCTCATTGCGCATTCTGATGGCCTATGCGCAGCTTCAAATAGGCAATCTGACCGGCGCGCTCGACGAAGCCAAGAAAGCGCACGATGCACCGAACGGAAACAGTTACCGCTGTTACTTCCTGGCCAAGATCGCGTTCCTGACCGGCGATAATGTCACCTGCCAGCGCGAGCTCAAGCACGCCAAGAACGCCGGCGATATGCCCGCCGAGGTGCAGCAGTTGCAGAACGATGTCAAAAAGGCTAAATCCAAGAGCTAAATTCAATCCTGCTACAATCGCCGTATGTTCAAAGGAGTGGAGCACACCGCGATCGCCTCGCCCGACCCGCGCGCCTTGGCCGAGTGGTACGCCGCCCATCTCGAATTCGTGATTAACTACGAATACGCGGGCAATTACTTCGTGCGCGCCGCCAACGGCGCCATGCTCGAAATCATTCCCGGCAAAGGCGCGCTCACGCCGCCCCAATTTGACGACCCCGGCATCCGCCACCTGGCCATCGACGTGGACGATTTCGAGGCGGCGCACCAGCGCCTCCAATCCGCCGGCGTGCGCTTCCTGAGCGAACCGATGAATAAACAAGGAAACCGCCTTTTGTTTTTTGCGGATCGCGACGGCAACATCCTTCATCTGATTCAGAGGGAAAGGCCGTTGCCGTAAACCAAGTGCTGCGCCGGGTCTTTAAGGCTTTCCATTACCGCGAATTTCGCCTGCTGTGGTTCGGCGCCTGCACGTCGTCCATCGGCACCTGGATGCAGAGCGTGGCCCAGAGCTGGCTGGTGCTCTCCATGTCCGGCTCGGCGTTCCTGCTCGGCGTCGACGGCTTCCTCGGACAAATTCCCATCGTCCTGTTTTCGCTGATCGGCGGCGTGATCGCCGACCGTATCGACCGGCGCCGCGTGCTGCTCGGATCGCAATACGTGCAAATGACCTGTGCCTTCCTGCTGACGATATTGTTTGCCGTGAAAGTAGTGAAGGTCTGGAACATCCTGGCGCTGTCTTTCGTCGTGGGTTGCGCGCAGTCCTTCGGAGGGCCGGCTTACTCGGCATTGGTTCCTTCGCTGGTTGAAAAAGAAGACCTGCCGAACGCCATCGCGCTCAATTCCATCCAGTTCAACCTGGCGCGCGTGATCGGACCCATGCTCGGCGGACTGGCGCTCACCGGTCTGGGCGCGGCCTGGTGTTTCGGACTCAACGGCCTGTCGTTCGTAGCGGTGATTATCTCGCTGCTCATGCTGAACGTTAAATTCGTGCCTCAGAGCAGCGGCGAGTCGATTCTGGCGGGGGTGAAACAAGGCATCGGATTCGTGCGTAATCAGGGCGCCATGGTGGGCCTGATCGTACTGGCGTTCTGCATGACGGCGCTGGCCATTCCAATGCTCACCTTCCTCCCGGTCTTTGCCAAGAGTGTATTTCACCGCGGCCCGACCGCTTTCACGGTTCTGCTTTCGTGCTCGGGCGCGGGATCGGTGGCCGGCGCATTAATCGTCGCCGCGTTCGGCAATGTGCAAAGAAAAGGCCTCTTCGCCCTGGTGACCCTGATTTTACTGGGTTGCGGGATGGTGGGCTTCGCGCTCTCCAAGGTTTTTGGATTGAGCTGCATCCTCCTCTTCGTATCCGGCGCCGCGCTGATGGGCGTCTTTTCGATGATCAGCTCGCTGGTGCAGTTGATCACCGCCAACGAAATGCGGGGCCGCGTGATGAGCGTCTATAACGTGGCCTTCCGCGGTGGCATGCCGTTGGGCAGCATCGTCACCGGATACTTCGTGCCCATCTTTTCCGCGCCGCGCGTGCTGGCTGTCAATGGACTGTTGTTAGTGGCTTTAGGGCTCTATTTCCTTTTGGTGCAGAGGCGGGTCGCCGCTTTGTGAGGCGCAAAACAACGGTCAGTTCAGGCCGAGGCTGATCTTAAGGGCTTGATCCACCCGCGACATCGTGGCAGCGGAGACCTGACCATACGTCTTCCCAAATCGGGCCTCGTCAACGCACCGAATCTGATTGCACAATACGATGCTGTCCTTCAGTAAACCGCCTTCTCCGCGGGGAATGGAAACGTTGATCGGGTAAAGCTTGCGGACATGCTCCGCACCCTCGACGGGAACGACAATCGTCATCGGGGAATACTGATTTCCGATGTCGTTCTGCACCACCAGGCACGGCCGCGTTTTCCTGATCTCGTGACCCACCGTCGGATCGAGACAAATATCGAGAATCGCGCCTCGCACGCATTTTCCCGGCATCAGAATGTCTCGAAGTCCACGGATGAAAACTCAGCCGCGATTTTGCGGTCCAACTCCGCATTCGCCGCGTACCCCTCGGCAAGGTCCCGTTCTAGTCTGTTGCGGTGCAGCGCTTCGATGTACTGCTCCACGGCGGATCGAATCAACGAACTGCGGTTGACCGCCAGTTCCGCCGCAGCCCGCTCGGTTCGTTCCAGAAGCGGCTTTGGGAAGTCGATCACGACCTTGCGCGAGCCCCGCGCTTTCGCCACCGGAACACGGCTCTTCGTTCTCTCCTTGCTGCCTCTGTGTCTGCTTGTATTACCAGTTGCCATACCATCTATATTATATGATGTTGCATAAAAGATATGTCTGAGGATGGCTACGCTGCATGAGCCACAGAGAGCCGGAGAATCAGGCCAATAACCCAGCGCCAGCGGGCGACGCTCGCCTATAATTGATACCGGAGGTCCCCCTTTTGGCAAGCACCACGTTGTCGCTCGAACAAGAGAAAAACCCCTGGCTGGCCGCCGAAGCCCGCTTTGACGAGGCCGCCACCCGCCTCAATATGGACGACGGGCTGCGCAAAGTCCTGCGTACTTCGGCCAAGGAAATCACCGTCCACATTCCCATCCAGCTCGACGATGGCCGCCTCGAAGTTTTCACCGGCTACCGCATTCAGCACTCCATCGCGCGCGGACCGGGCAAGGGCGGCATCCGCTTCGGCCCGGATGTCACGCTCGATGAAGTGCGTGCGCTGGCCTCCTGGATGACATGGAAGTGTGCGGTCGTCAACATCCCGTTCGGCGGCGCCAAGGGCGGCGTCATTTGCGATCCGAACCTGCTCTCCATGAGCGAACTCGAAAGGCTCACGCGCCGCTACACCTCCGAGATCATGGAATTCCTGGGACCCGAGCGCGATGTGCCCGCGCCCGACGTCAACACCAACGATCGCACTATGGCGTGGATCATGGACACTTACTCGATGCACGCGCGCCACACAGTCACTGCCGTAGTCACCGGCAAGCCTATGGCGTTGGGCGGCTCGCGCGGGCGTCCGGAAGCTACCGGCCGCGGCTGTCTGATCGTGTCGCTGGAAGCCCTGAAGCGTTTCAAGAAGCCGCGCACCAATACCACCGTCGTCATTCAAGGCTTCGGCAACGTAGGTGGAATGGCCGCCAAGCTCATGGCGCGTGAAGGCTTCAAAATTATCTGCGTTATTGAATACGATGGTGCGGTCTACAATCCCAACGGCCTGGATACGCGCGCGCTCTTCGAGCACCGCCAGGAGACCGGGTCCATACTGGACTTCCCTGGTGGCGAAAACGTAGATCCCGCCGAAGCCATGTTCCTGGAGTGCGACATTCTGCTGCCCGCCGCGCATGAAAACGTGATCACCTCCGAGAACGCTCACAAGCTGCAATGCAGGATTCTCTGCGAAGGCGCCAACGGCCCGACCACTTCCGTCGCCGACGAGATCCTGGCCGAGAAAAAAATCTTTGTGATTCCCGATATTCTGGCCAATGCCGGCGGCGTCACTGTATCGTATTTCGAGTGGGTGCAGGATCGCCAGGGTTTCTTCTGGAACGAGAAACTGGTGAATGAGAGGCTGCAGGAAATCATGGTGGATAGCTTTCTCGCGGTGGTCGACTACGCCGAAAAACACGGTGTGAACAACCGCACGGCGGCCTACATGCTAGCGCTCGACCGTGTGGCCGAAGCCATCAAGCTGCGCGGGATTTATGCGTGACCCAATTCACCTGCGTGACCCAATTTACCGAGCCGCGACCGTAAGGGAGCGGTCTGAGGCCCTTTGACCACCGACGCCTCCACGCCGCTGATGCGGCAGTACAACGCCATCAAGCAGCAGGTCCCCAACGCTCTCCTGCTCTTCCGTCTCGGCGATTTTTACGAGCTTTTCTTCGAAGACGCCATCGTCGCCGCGCGTGAACTGGAGATCACCCTCACCTCCCGCAACAAAGAAAAAGGCGCGCCCATCCCCATGTGCGGCGTGCCGTATCACGCGGCGGATGGTTACATCGCGCGCCTCATCCAGAAGGGCTATCGCGTGGCCATCTGCGACCAGATGGAAGATCCCGCGCTCGCCAAGAAGCTGGTGAAACGCGAGATAACGCGCGTGGTCACGCCCGGCACCGCGACCGACGCGCTGGCCGTCCGCTCGCATGAGAATAACTATCTCGCCGCCGTTTCGCGCCTCGCCAACCGCGCCGGCGTGGCCCACGTGGATGTCTCCACCGGCGAGTTTCGCGTCTCCGAAATGGACGCGTCTGAAGTCGAATCCACCATCGAACAACTTGGCGCGCGCGAAGTGCTGTATCCCGCCGAGCTGCCCCTGCTGGCCAATGGCGATCAAGGCCCGCGCTATCTGCGCACGGATCTCGAAGACTGGATCTTCAGCTTGGACTACGCGGACCGCACCCTACGCGATCACTTCCGCCTGCTCTCTCTCGATGGGTGCGGCCTCGCCAACCGGCAGGCGGCGGTCTGCGCGGCGGGCGCCATCCTGCATTACCTGCGCGAGACGCAGCGCGCCGCGCTCGAACATCTCGACCGTCCTACGTTTTACGACCGCGCCGATAGCATGGTGCTGGATGCGGTGACCGTGCGCAATCTCGAACTCGTGGAGCCGCTGTTCGCGGGCGAGGGCAGCGACGCTACATTGCTTCACGTTCTCGATCAAACCGGGACCGGCATGGGCGGACGCCTGCTGCGCCAGCGCCTGCTGCGTCCGTCGCTCGATTTGGCGGAGATCGACGGCCGCCTGGATGCCCTAGGCGAGTTGCTGCAACAAACCATTCTGCGCGCCGAATTGCGCAAGCAATTGAGCGCCATTCTGGATATCGAGCGCCTGCTGGCCAAGATCACCATGGGGATCGCCAATCCGCGCGATGTGCTGGCCCTCGGCCGTTCGCTCGAGAAAATCCCGGCGCTCAAATCCACGTTCGAAACGCAACGTGCGGCCCGTCTGCGCGACCTGCACGATCGTCTGGATGAGGTCACCGAGGCGCGCGACCGCATCTTGCAAGCCATTGCCGGCGAGCCGCCCATCAATCTGGCCGATGGCGGAACGATTCGCGCCGGTTTCAACGCCGAGCTCGACGAACTGCGCGATCTCAGCCGCAATAGCCGCCAGATTATCGCCCAGATTGAAGCTCGCGAGCGTACCCGCACAGGCATCCAATCGCTGAAAGTCCGATTCAACAACGTCTTCGGATTTTACATCGAAATCTCGAAAGCCAACCAGCATCTCGCGCCCGCCGATTACGAGCGCAAGCAGACGCTGGTGAATGCCGAGCGCTTCACCACGCCCGAATTGAAGGATTACGAACGCAAAGTCCTGGACGCCGAAGATAAGATCCTCACGCTCGAAAAAGATCTGTTCGCCGAGGTGCGCAAGTTCGCCGCCGCGCACGCCCAGCGTATTCGCGCCACCGCCGCCGCCGTGGCCGAAATCGATGTCACCGCCGCGCTGGCGCAGGTGGCCGCGGAGAGTCGCTACGTGCGTCCTACATTTTCCACGGAGGGGGAGATGCGCGGCGAGATGCGCATCCTGGCCGGCCGCCATCCGGTGATCGAGCGCCTGGAGCAGCAGGATGCCGGCCGCTTCATCCCCAACGATCTGTATCTCAATAACACTGCCGATCTAATTGCCATCATTACCGGGCCTAACATGGGCGGTAAGTCCACTTACTTGCGCCAAGCCGCCTTGATTGCCATTCTGGCGCAGATAGGTTCGTTCGTGCCGGCCGATTCGGCCAGCCTTCCGCTGATCGATCGCATTTTCACGCGCATCGGCGCGTCCGATAACTTAGCGCGCGGCCGTTCGACCTTCATGGTGGAGATGACTGAAACCGCCGTCATTCTGAACACCGCCACGCCGCGTAGTTTCATCGTGCTCGATGAGATCGGCCGGGGCACCGCGACTTATGACGGGCTGGCGCTGGCTTGGGCCGTGGTGGAGCACATTCACGCGCGCACCCGCGCCAAGACCCTGTTCGCCACGCATTATCACGAGCTCACCGAGATGGCCGGACAGCTTGACGGCGTGCGCAATCTGAGCGTCTCGGTGAAGGAAGCCGGCGACCGCATTATATTCCTGCGCAAGGTCGAGCCGGGCAAGGCGGACCGCAGTTATGGCATCGAAGTGGCGCGCCTGGCGGGTTTGCCGCTGAGCGTGATCGAGCGTGCCAAAGAAGTGCTGCGGCTGCATGAGCGCTCCGAGCACGTAGTCACGGAAGAGCTTTCGCCCGCGCCCGCGCAGCCTGTGCAGATCGCGCTGTTCGAGCCGCTGAATTATGGCATCGCCGAGCGCATCCGCAATTTGAAGATCGACGAGCTGCGGCCCATCGAAGCGCTGCGCCTGCTGGCTGAATTGCAGGACGAATTGAGGCGCGGGTGCGTGTAGCCGGGGTGATGAGCGGCACGTCGCTCGATGGCATCGACGTCGCTATCGTTGACATTCACGGCCGCCACGTCGAAGCGATTGGCTTCCAATCCACGCCGTACTCGGAGGAAACCCGCCGCGCGATTCTGGCTGTCTCGAACACGACTACCACCACGCGCGAAATCTCGCGGCTGAATTTTGAATTGGGCGAACTGTATGCACGCGCCATCCAGCGCGCCTGCCGCCGCTATGGCCCGGTGGATCTGATCGGTTGCCACGGCCAGACCATCTATCACGAAGGCGGCGTCGCGACCATGCAGATCGGCGAAGCGGCCGTGATCGCCGAGCATATCGGCGTGCCGGTCATCTCCGATTTCCGCCCGCGCGACATCGCCGCCGGAGGCCAGGGCGCGCCGCTGGTGCCTTTCGTCGACCGCCTGCTGTTCGGCCGTTCGCGGCGTACGCGCATCGCGCTCAATATCGGCGGCATCGCCAATATCACGGTGATGCCGGCGGGCATCGCGTTCGATACCGGCCCCGGCAACATGGTAATCGACGCGCTGGTGCGCGAATCGACGGGCGGCAAACAGAACTTCGATCGCGGAGGCCGCATCGCCGCGCGCGGCAATCTGAACCGCGATCTGCTCGACCGCCTGCTGGTCGATCCGTATTACCGCCGCCGGCCGCCCAAAAGCGCGGGCCGCGAACAGTACGGTGTGGAATTCGTGGCGCGCCTGCGGCGGACGGGCCTGCCGTTGCCCGATCTGATCGCGACGGCCACCGTGCTCACCGCCGCCACCACAAACCCGTCGATCTGGAACAATTGTTTTCCGTGCTGCGCGTGTGGTTGGTGCGCACGCATGACTTACTGCCGGCAGCCATGTCGGTCGCCGGATGAAAGAACACATGTCCACCGGCAACGGAGTGCAAACAGCCCGGGAACCCACAGAACGGAGGATGAAGATCCTGCTGGTCGACGATACGCCGGAAAACCTGGTTTCCCTGGAGGCGACTCTCAGTGGCTTGGGTCAGGAACTGGTGCTGGCGAATTCCGGAAGGGAGGCGCTCCGGCACGTTTTGAACGACGATTTCGCAGCCATACTGTTGGACGTAAGAATGCCCGATATGGACGGGTTTGAGACCGCCGAGCTGATCCGCAGCCGCCCGCGATCGCGCGAGACTCCTATTCTTTTTCTGACCGGGTACAGAAACGAAGAACACTTGTTTCGAGGCTACGATCTAGGCGCGGTCGATTTCCTGTTCAAGCCCATTGTGCCCGAGGTTCTGCGTTCCAAAGTGGCCGTGTTCGTGGAACTGCGCAGCCGCAGCAACGCCAAGTTGAAAGAACAAGCCGGCGTGCTGCAAAAGGCGGAGCAGAGATTCCGGTCGCTCCTCGAAGCCGCGCCCGACGCAATGGTGATGTGCCGTGTGGACGGCGAAGTGGTTATGGTCAATTCGCGGACCGAGATCCTCTTCAACTGCGGCAGAGACAAACTGATGTCCAAGAACTTCAGAAGTCTGGTGCCAGGTTGGGGATTCCGATTGCCGGAGGCCTGGGACGACGCTGCTCCTTCGGCGGTTGAAGCCGTGCATCAAAGAGTGGAACTCCATGCTTTCCCGGAGGGCCGGGCGCCGTTTCCAATCGAGATCACCTTTAGCCCCTTACAGACCGACGAAGGTGTGGTTGTTACCAGCGCCATCCGCGACATCAGCGAGCGCAAGAGAACCGAGGAGCAGATTCAACAGCTAAATGCGAGCCTGGAAGAGCGCGTCCTGGAGCGCACCGAAGCATTGATGCGTTCCAACGAGGAGCTGCGGCAGTTTGCGTACGTCGCCAGCCACGACTTGCAGGAGCCGCTGCGTACCGTGTCGGTCTATGCCCAGCTCCTCGAGGCGCGCTACAAGGGGCAGCTCCAGGGAGACGCGGATCAGTTCATCAGCTTCATCGTGGAGAGCGCGGAACGCATGGAGAGACTGATCCACGACTTGCTGGATTTTTCGCAGGTCGAAGCCCGAGGCGCCGACTTCTTCACTAAGATCGGTGGCGATACGGGTTTGGACGACGCCATCCGCAACCTGAGATCGTCGATCGAGGAGAGCGGCGCGATCATTACTCGAGAGCGCCTGCCGGTGGTCACCGGAGATGCGATTCAGTTGACGCGGCTTTTTCAGAATCTGCTGGCCAACTCCATCAAGTACCGAGGTGAGGAGGTCCCGCGCATACACGTCGCCGCGGATGACGGAGGCGGCGAGTGGCGCTTCTCGGTAAGAGACAATGGAATCGGCATCGAACCCCAGTATGCGGAGAAAGTCTTCGGTATCTTCAAGTGCCTTCAACCGCGGGACAGAAGCTCTGGAAGCGGCATGGGGCTGGCTATTTGCCGGAAGATCTTGAGCCGTCATGAAGGCCGCATATGGGTTGAGTCCGAGCTCGGCAAGGGCGCCACATTTTACTTCACTTTGCCGAAGAACCCATAAAGTTGCAACGTCCGCCGATAGTCACGCGTTCTTTTCCGGCTTCATCACCGCGACGTAGCTTAGGTTGCGGTAAAGCTGATTGTGATCGAGACCGAAGCCGATGACGAAGCGGTCGGGGATCTCGAAGCAACGGAACTCCACGGGAATCTGGACGAGCCGGCGGGAATTGCGGTCGAGGAAGGTGCAGACCGCCAGCGAGTTGGGTCCACGGCTGGAGAGCGTCTGCAGCAGATAGCGCAGGGTGAGACCGGTATCCACGATGTCTTCGACCAGGAGCACGTCTTCGTTTTCGATACCATCGTCCAGGTCCTTGGCGATGCGCACAATGCCCGGGGCGCTGGACTTGTTGGAGAATGTGGAAATGGCCAGGAAGTCGATTTTCACGGGGATCTGAATCTGGCGGGCCAGCGCGGTCAGAAAAAACATCGAGCCCTTCAGCACGCCGACCAGCTTGAGCGGCTTGCCGCGATAGCGCGCGGTGATTTCGGCGGCGACTTCCTGGATGCGCTGGGCAATTTGTTCTTCGGTAAATAGAATCCGTTCGATGTCGGGCGGATCCTTGCCGATGGTATCACGGCTCATGGCGTCCGCTCATACCTTTGGTCATACTTTTGCCGGCCGGTCCGCCAGGCCGTACTTGAAGATCAGGTTCTCGAAATCCTTCTGATAGAAGATCTGCACGCTCAAGTGCGGATACAGCTCCCGCAGCAGCCGGATCTTGCGGTTCTTGCGCGTAACCAGCGATTGTTTCATGGTGGTCAGTTCCACGTACAGGTCAAACTCCGGCAAGTAAAAATCGGGCGTGAACGATTCGGAAATGCGTCCCTCCGCATCCCACTGTACCGGAAAATTGCGCGGCTCGTACTCCCAGGCGATGCGGTAGAAATCCAGCAGGTTGGCGAAGATCTGCTCGCTGTGGTGGGCGAAGCTCTTGGCGGGCAGCCGCACCGCGCCGGGCGGCACGATGCCGTGCCGCGCCAGGCGCAGGCGGATCTGGAACTGGATCTGCGCTTCGGCCGCCGCCGACAGAAAGCCGCGCTCCTTCAGGCCCAGCGCGCGCACGGAACTCTGAATCATCTCCACCATCTGTTCGGAGTCCATGGATTCTGCGTTCAGTATCAGATCAAACCAGTGAGGCGGCGCCGTAGCCCTGCCCGACGTGTTCTTGTACTGGGCGCGCTCGCCCGGCATCCAACTCGCGGAGCAGTTGGCGGACCGCGGGCCGCTCGAGCCGGCGGTCCAGCATGAGATTGCCAATGCGCACCGAATCCGGAGCCACGATATGCACGCGCAGAGTGCCGGGGAACTGGCGCGAAAGCATCTCGGCGCCCGCCGCGCAGTAAACCATGTGGTGCTCGGTGGCCGACCGGCGCCAGGATGGACGCCACCAGATCGGGGCGCGCTTTCCGCGGCACCTCGGCATCCGCGCCGATCGATGAGCCAGTGAATCCGCGATTCATTGACCAACTCGAACTCGAGGCGATGCGCGCAGAGGCGCGCCACTTCTTCGAACCGGCAACCGGCTTGTCCGGAAACGGCGATCAACGCCATGTCATTAGCTCATGATATCAAGGCGCTGCGCGGAACAGACCGCCAGGTATGCGCGCCCGCGGCGCCGCGTTGTAACATCGACCATTACCTCTCGCCTATGAACAAATGGACTGGTTCGGCCTTATTTCTCGCCATGGCGCTATTGTTCTTAATCGCCAATCGCGGCGCATCCAGGGGTTTCTTCCAGGGCGATGAGTTGGATAGCCTGAGTTGGACGACCCGGATTCCGGCTGCCGACTTCGCCAAG
>CAWAUR010000003.1:0-692077 GCA_963785255.1 Bryobacterales bacterium | reverse complement strand
AATTGCGCGGCCAGCCCTTGCAGCGCTAAAACACAGCAGAAGACGAACGCTCCGGCGGCGAGCATCGCCACCCAATACACGGCGTACGAACGAATCAGGCCGAAGAAACCACCGCCCGCGGGGATCGCGATGTTGTCGAGTGACACGGCCGGTTCGCCTGCCAGCCTCTCGCGGATGTGTTCGGTCATTAAATCGGCGAAGCCGGAGGCGCCCTCGTCTTGATTCGCCAGCACGATGGCGGCGTAGTCGTGTTTCGGATCGAAGAATGCCGAGCTGGAGTAGCCTTCCGTGCGGCCTCCGTGAAAATAGGCGCCGTTGCTCGAATCGTAGAGCCACGCGAGAGCCACCTGCATCCCGGGAACGGCGTCTGCCTCCAGGCGATGGGAGCGGACGATCGCCTGGGCGAGCGGCGCACCGCACCTTTCGGGATGCAGTTGCACCTCCAGGTAGGTCAGCATATCGGCGGCCGTGGAACGAATGCCGCCTGCGCCGGGAACTACGTCCGTATCGCGCGTGGCGACGAGATGGTTTTGCAGGTTGTGGCCCTGAATGAACCGGCGATTCTGTTCGGGTGAAAGCGTGACAACGGTATCGTACAGCCCTAGCGGCGTTGCGATTTCCCGGTTCAACAGCTCCGCATAAGACGTCCCCGCGCGATTGGCCAACGCCTCCCCCAGCAGGCAAAAGCCGAAGTTGCTGTACTCGAAGGTAGTGTTGGGCGGCCGGGCGGCGCCCACTTTTGCAAACAGTGTGAAGATATCGGAAGCACGTTGGATGGCGAATGGATGGCCTTGCTCGTCGAGCTTCTCAGGCCACCGGGGCAGACCCGCATGGTGCGTCGCCAGGTCCAGCAGACTGATCTCCCTCGCGGGAGGCTGGGCGACAACTCCCGGCGGCAGTAAGCCGCGCACCGGTTCGCCAAAATCCGCTTCACCGCGCGCTACCATTTGCGCCAGCAGGAGGCCGGTGAACGTTTCGCCGATGGAGCCTATTTCAAAGATCGAATCCGGCTGGGCGGTCCCGTAGGCGAAGGTTCGCCGCTCGCCGTGGAGCATCACGCCAGCCACGGCGCCCGCTCCGGTTTCGGGCGCCAACAAGCCGCCGGGCTCGCGGGCGTGCGCCAGATCGCGATTCAGCACCGCGGCGATCCGGTCGATTTCGACGGGTGGAAGCGCCGGGCTATAAGTTAAAGCGGGCATCGACTGGGACACCGTCTGCTGCTGGAGCACGACCGGCCAGACTAATCCGGCGATCGAGTGCAGAGAGATCACTGTCAGGCCGAGGGCAGTGGCCACCGCCGCAATCTTCGCCACAAACAGGGTGCGCGCGCGCAACGGCAGGGGGGCCAGCACAAACACATCGCGCCGGTTGGGGAACGTGGTATCCCAACTCAACACGGCAAACAGACCGACCACCAGCATGGTGGTGGCGATCATGAAATGTTCCCCGCTCAAGGTGATCATGAACTGGATCTGCGCGGAAAAGCCGCTGACGCTCCCCAGCGCGAGCGCCGGGAAGGCGAAGATCACGCTCAGAAAAATCAACAGCGCGGCGATCTGGCCCAATAGCTTGCGCATGTCTCCCTGGCGCGACAGCAGTTCCAGATCCACCATGCGAAACAGGAACTCGCGATACAGCACCCGGAATTGCAGTTTCGTTAGTGGTTTCATATCAGGCCAGGATCAGGTCCGCGATCTGGCGCGAAACCGCCGCCGTATCCTGCTCCACCGCCAGTTGTGAAAAGATATCCTCCAGCGTGGGCAGCGCCATCAGGGTGCGCAGGCGTGCGATGGAATCGTCGGCCACGATCTTCGCGCGATGCAGAATCACCACGTGGGTGCACACGCGTTCCACGGTTTCGAGCTCATGTGAAACTGAACAGCACCACTTTGCCGCGCGCGGCCAATTCGCGGATCACGCCGCGCATCACCATCATGGAGGCCACGTCCAGCCCCGAGAACGGTTCGTCCAGCAGGATCAGGTCCGGATTGTGCAGCAGCGCCGCCGAGAGCAGCACCTTTTGCCGCATGCCTTTCGAATAAGACGAGAGGGGCACGTGCCGGTCGCCCTGCAAGCCGAACAGGCGCAGCAGGCCGTCGATGCGCCCGGCGGCGGGTTGGGCGGACAGGCCGCGCAGTTGGCCGATCATGGTGAGGTATTCGAGGCCCGTGAGATGCGCATAAAGCTGCGGTTCCTCAGGCACGTAACCCATACGCCGTTTGTAGGCCATGAGGTCGCGCTGGATGCGTTCGCCCTCGAACAGGATTTCCCCGGCGGTGGGTTCCATGAGCCCGGTGATCATCTTCATGGTGGTGGACTTGCCGGAACCGTTTGGCCCCAGATAGCCGGTCACTTCGCCGGCGCGGGCCTGGAAACTGACCGCGTCCACCGCGGCGATGCCCAGGAAGCGTTTGGTCACATTGCGCAGTTCCAGCATGCACCCTATGTAGCATACTACTAATACCTCGTCAAGTAGTATGCTACATAGGTATAATTGCCGGTATGGCAGGCGACCCCAGGCTGTCCCACACGGCGGCCCTCATCCTCCACGCCATCGGCGCGGGCCAGGGCTACGGCCTACGCGTCATGGAAGCGACCGGGCTCCCCAGCGGGACCGTCTATCCGGCCATGCGGCGTTTGGAGCGCGACGGCCTGATCCGTTCGCAGTGGGAGGCGCAGTCCATCGCCGACGCCGGTCAGCGTCCGGCCAGAAAATATTACCGGCTCACGCGCGCCGGCAGGGCGGCCCTGACGGCCTCGCAGAAACGCTACCCGCTGCTGGCCAGGCTGGCACAATCCGCGGAAGGGCCAGAGGTATGAAGATCCTGCATGGCGTGTTGCTGCGCCTCGCCAGCTTGCTGATTCGCAGCCCGGAACGCGCCGAATGGTTCGCCGAGTGGAACGCGGAGCTCTGGTACGCGCAACAGTCGAGCGGTGTGGATGCCAACAGGTTCTGCCTGGGCGCTTTCCAGGATGCGTTTTGGCTGCGGCGCCACGCGTCGCAGCGTGCGCCGCGAACCAGCTCGTGGCTGGCTTCCCCATCGCGCTGCCTGCTATTGCTAGCGGGTGTTGACGGGCTCAGCTGGTTGGCGACGCTTCCTTTTCCCCGGCGTGCGGGGCCCATCCCGTTTCGCGCCATCCTTTTGATCGTGGGCTTGGCCGGTCTGATCTTGTTCGCCACCACATCGTTGAAGCTGGGCGATTATACGGCGAATCGCCACGCTCCATCCCTGCGGACCAGGATGCGCCGCTGGCTTTTCCTAGCCGCGAAAATCGCATTGATCCTGATAGGTTTCTACGTGGGCCTGCTGCTGGTGGCCGCCATCGGTCGGCAAATGCCGTTGGCGGCGGTCCTTTTCGATGTCCTGCTGTTCGGTTCGGTCCTGGCGTTCCGCTGGGCCCTCCGCGATCAGCGGCGGCGCTGCCCCGTGTGCCTGCGACTGCTCACCAACCCGGTGCGGGTCGGGCAGCGCGCCAGTTGGTTCCTGGAGTGGAACTGTACCGAGCTAATCTGCCCGCGCGGACATGGCATGCTGTACATCCCGGAGAACCCCACAAGCTGGTTCGGTGGGCAGCGTTGGCTCTACCTGGATGCTTCCTGGAGACTCTAAGGCGTGCCCTTCTCGCCGATCGCCCACAAATGGTGTTGCGTGCGCACGAACAACATCCCGCCCGAAATCGCCGGCGTGGCCATCAAGGGCTCACCCATTTCGTTCCTATGCAACAGCTCGAAATGCGGACCGGCTTTCACCACGAAGATATCGCCATCTTCGCTGGGCAGATAGATCTTGCCATCGGAAGCCACCGGCGAGCCGCTGAATCCCGATCCCTGGTGCGGAATGCGCTCGCGGTACATCTCCGCGCCGGTAGCCAGATTGTAGCAATCGAAGATTCCGGCGTTGCCCAGCACGTAAAGATAGCCATCGTAAATCAGCGGCGTGGGCATGTAAGAACCGCGCTGCTGTTTCTGCCAGGCTACCCAGTGCCGATCTCCCGTAATGTCGCCCGCCGCTCCCGCGCGAATGGCGAAGATGGGAGCTTCGGCCGGCGTCCGCTGGCCACCACGATCAGACCGTCGCCGAAGACAGGCGTGGGCGCGGTGATCTTGGAACTGCCGCCCAAGCGCCATAGCTCTTTGCCCGTGGCCGGATCGTAGCCGCGCACGAAATTCGAGCCGTTGGTGACCAGTTCGGTGCGGGTCCCGCCGTGATATACCGACGGCGTGCCCCACGAAGGCAGCTCGTCCCGCTCGGCCTTCCATAACGTGCGGCCGGTGTCGCGGTCGAACGCTTCCAGGAACGAGCCCTTCTGCTGATCGCACTGCACGATGACTTTGTCGCCGTCCACGATCGGCGAACTGGCCGCGCCCCACTCGTATTCCGGCAGATCGTACGCGCCCACGTTGAGCTTGCCCAGATCGCGTTTCCAGAGCTGCTTGCCGGCGAGATCGTAGGCATAGAGCCCCTGCGAACCGAAGAACGCTACCACGATTTTGCCGTCGGTAGCCGGCGTGGAGTTGGCGTAAGTGGCCTTCATGTGGCGCTTCTCTTTGGGTACGCCTTCGTAGGCGATGCGATCCCAAATGACCTTGCCGGTTTTGCGATCGAGGCAGAGCAGCTTCCACTGCTGCGGACTCACGTCGTCGGAGGCGTCACCTTCGCCGTACAGACCGCGCTTGAAGGAGGCGTCCGGACGGCCGGTGCTGACGGCCGTAGTGACGAAGATGCGGTCCTGCCAGACGATGGGACTGGAATGCGCCAGGCCGGGGATTGCGGCGCTCCACTGGATCCGCACGCCGTGCGCGGCATCCCACTCAAGAGGCAGATTCTGATGGTCGGCCACGCCGGATGCCGTGGGGCCACGGAAGGAAGGCCAATTCTGCGCGGCCGCGGAAAAGATCAGTGCTAATAGGAACGCTAGAAAACGAAGGGGCATGGCATTCATAATACTCCGCCGGACCTCGGCCCAGAGTTTTATCGGCGTTCATCGGCGTTCATCGGCGGCCATTCTGTTTTTTTCTTCCAGCCGAGCGCGAAAAAACCAAAGCCTATATTGGCCGCCGATGAACGCCGATAAACGCCGATTTCTTTGACATACCGACCGCCATGGAAAATGCAAAGTCGCGCCGCCAGAAGATTCCTGGATTGAAGCAGTAAGTTCTGATGCCCGCTAATTGGCCTTTTCCCCCTCGTGATTCTCCAGAAAATCCTGGTCGATGGCTTTGCGTCCCGCGAATCCTTCGTGTGTGCCGTGCCAGAACCTTATAGAATCCTCATCCAGTTTCCAGCACAGATACACCTCTTCGCCGTGAAAGAGAGTCGGAAAATCGACGAGGCCCTTGTCGAGATCCTTCACCAGCACGCCCGACTGCTCGAATTTTTCGAGGATCGCCCGTAACTGTTGACCGGCGCTGTCGCGGCGCGCGCGGTCTTTCGCCGCGCGTTCGCGGTCCGGAACGATGCCGCCCATCATGGTGATGCGCGTGGCCAGCGCCTGCACGGCATGCTCCGCGTCGTCGAATTGCGATTTCAAATCCACCGCTTCGCGCATCCAATCGCGAATCTGCGGAAGCATCCGTTCGGCCTCCCACAGCGTGAAGCGTCTCGGCATATCAGGCGGTCGTTTCCGCGTAGTGCGTGGCCACGTAATCGTCGAGCATGCCGATGAATTCCGCCACAATGTGGTCGCCTTTGAGCGTGGTGATCAGGCGGCCGTCCACGAATACCGGCGCTTTGGGTTCTTCGAAGGTGCCCGGCAGCGAGATGCCCAGGTTGGCGTGCTTGGATTCGCCCGGCCCGTTCACCACGCAGCCCATCACCGCGACTTTCATGCTTTCGACGCCCGGATGTTTCGCCTTCCACACCGGCATCTGCTCGCGCAAATACGTTTGGATCTGATCGGCCATTTCCTGGAAGAACGTGCTGGTGGTGCGGCCGCATCCGGGGCAGGCGGTCACTTGCGGCGTGAAACTGCGGATACCCAGCGATTGCAGGATCTGCTGCGAGACGATCACCTCTTCGGTGCGGTCGCCATTGGGCAGCGGTGTGAGCGACGTGCGAATGGTGTCGCCGATGCCTTCTTGCAGCAGGATGGCAAGGCCCGCCGTGGTGGACACAATGCCTTTCGATCCCATGCCAGCTTCGGTCAGCCCCAGGTGTAGCGCGTAATCGCAGCGGGCGGCCAGCGCGCGGTAGACATCCACCAGATCCTGCACACCGCTGACTTTCGCGCTCAGGATGATGCGGTCGTGCGCCAGGCCGTAGTGTTCGGCGGCCCCGGCGGATTCAAGCGCACTCACCACGATGGCTTCGAGCGTAACTTCGCGCGCGTCCTTGGGTTCCGCCAGGCGCGAGTTTTCGTCCATCATGCGGGTCAGCAGGGCTTGATCCAGCGATCCCCAGTTCACGCCGATGCGCACCGGCCGGTTGTACTCAATGGCCGCCTCGATCATGGTGCGGAAATTATCGTCGTGCTTCTTGCCGATGTTGACGTTTCCTGGATTGATGCGGTACTTGGCCAGCGCGCGGGCGCACTCGGGATACTTGCGCAGCAGGATATGGCCGTTGTAATGAAAATCGCCGATGATGGGCACGCGCACGCCGAACTTATCGAGGCAATCGACGATTTTGGGAACGGCCGCGGCAGCTTGTTCGGTGTTCACCGTGACGCGCACCAACTCGGAGCCGGCGCGCGCCAGCGCCATCACCTGATTGACCGTGCCGGGCACATCGGCCGTGTCGGTATTGGTCATGGATTGCACGACAATCGGATGATTGCCGCCCACTTTCACACCTGCCACATCCACCACGGCCGCCGCGCGGCGGGACTTTACTGCCATCCATCCTCCTGGGAAACTTCAATTTTAGCATTCTGGGTCTGGCGGGCATCGGCCGGGTCGTATACAGTGAAATTGTGACTGCCGTGGAGGCTTACGAATTGACTACCGCGGGTGGCGCCACGGATTTCGCGCGGCTGATTGCGGCGTGCGAAGCGTATGGGCCGTATTGCCTCATTGGCGGCTTGGCCGTCAACTCCTTTGTGGAACCGGTCTACACGCTGGACGCTGATTTAGTGGTGATCGCCGCCAACTTGGCAACCCTGGCGGCGCACCTTCGAGCGCAAGGTTTCAAGACCGAGGAGCATCCGCATTCTCTGAACGCCACCGCGCCGGTGAGTCAACTCCGCATTCAGTTCACGACCGACGACCGATATCAGGCATTCCTTGCCAGGTCTATCGAAGCCGAGGTTCTGGGAGTGCGAGCCAAGATCGCTTGCCTGGAGGATGTCACGCAAGGCAAGCTGTGGGCCTACAGCGATCCGCGGCGGCGCCTGAGCAAGCGCAAGAAAGATGAATTAGATCTAATCCGGCTGGCGGAGGCATATCCGGAATTGAAGTCGCGCTACCCTGCGGAACTGCGCGATCAACTCGACCGCGGATAACTCACTCCACCGTCGTCACTTTGGTAAGCAGGTTGAATTTGCCGGGCTGATGGCCGGCCAGCGCCGCCAGCGCCAGCGACGTCATCTGCACCGGCAGCACTTCGACAACCGTACGGATGGATGGTGCGGTCAGCGGAATGCGGAGGGCATCCACGTCGGATTGCGGCCCAATCAGCGCGGCGCCCGAGCCGGCGCCGCGCACGTCGCGCACCAGTTTTTCGTTCAACTCCCCTGTCTTTGGATCGCCCGCGAAGACCAGCACAAATACGCCCGGGCCGCTCATCTCGAAAGGCCCGTGCCGGAAGGCGGAGCAGGTCATGGCTTCGGCGTGGAAGTGCGCCGATTCTTTGAGAGTCAAACCAGCCAAGCCGGCCGCCGCCATCGACGCTCCGCGGCCAGTCACGAACAGCGCACGAACACCGTCCAGTAGACTGACGAGGCTGGAAACCGTGGCTTCCCATCCGGCGAGGTAGTTCTCCACTGCCGGCGCCGCCTCCTGCAACTCGCCTTCGACCTGCCGCCGATCCGCGCCGCACAGCGCCGCACCCAACCATTCGAGCGCCACTATAGTTGCCACGAATGTTTTGCAAGAGACCGACGATTCCACGCCCGCGTCAGTCAGGAGGGTGAAATCCGCCCGTGTGGCCAGCGGCGATTCGGGCGTGTTCGTTACACCGATTGTGCGCACGCGCCCGGCGGCCGCATCCAGCAACCGCACGATCTCGACGCTGCGCCCCGACTGCGACACGGCCACCAGCAGAGTGCGGGGCGTCAAGGCCGCCGCGTAATAGTGGATCAGCTCGGAGGTCTCATAAACGGCCACCTGGAATCCGTGCTCCACAAGCTGAATGTGCAGCGGGTGCAGCGCATGGTAGGACGCGCCCATGCCGGTCAGCACAATGCGGTCGCATCCACCGGCGATATCCGGCAGCGACGGCGCATCCCGCAGTCCCGCCACCGTTTCTTCCAAAGCGCGCGGCTGCGCCAGGATGTCGCGCAGGTATGGGCCTTCCACCATCGCGCGGTCAAACTGCATGCGATTCTCTTTCAGTCCCAAAGCGGTGCACCCACGCCTGCGCGGCGCCAATCAGGGCTGCGTCGGGGCCTAGCGCGGCCAGTGCCAATTCGGCCTTATCGGAAGGCACCACTTTACAGGACTCGCGAATCACTTGCCGGGCGCGATCCATGAAAAAACGGCCGCTACGCATCACGCCGCCGCCCAGCGCGATCATATCCGGGCAGAACGTGTTGATCAGATTCGCGAGGCCCAGGCCGAGATAATGGCCCTCGCGCTCCATGACAGAGAGGACAACCGCATCGCCCGATTCCGCCAACGCGCCCAAACGCTCCACCGACATTTCAAGGTCCTTGGTGGCGGCTTTGGCGGCGGCCAACAGTGCTGGCCCGCTGGCCAGGATCTCCCAACATCCGCGCGCGCCGCAGTAGCACAGGGGTCCGGAAGCGTCGATCACGGTGTGGCCAATTTCCGGATGCGAGCCATCCACGCCGCGGTAAAGCGCCCCATCCAGAATGATGGCCACGCCGATGCCGGTTCCCACAGTGACGTAAAGGAAACGACTCTTACCGCGGCCCGCGCCCCAGGCGAACTCGGCCAAACCGGCCGCATCGGCATCGTTCTCCATGGCGGCGGGAACGCCGAACGCCGAGGATAGCTCGGCCACGATTTGGCCGCCTCGCCACCCCGGCAGCAGATCGACGCTGCCCAGCACGCCTCGCATCGGGTCGACCGGGCCAGTGCAGCCGATGCCGATGCCGTGTAGCTCGGCGCGCGCTGCAGCGGCGGTTTCGCGTAACATGTCGGCCATGCGGGCGATCCCATCGGCGAACCCGCGCTGCGGCGCGGTGGGGCATTCGGCGCGCGCCACGATCCTGCCGCGGCCGTCTACAATGCCGGTGGCGATCTTGGTGCCGCCGATGTCAATCGCGCCGATCAAAGGGCTTCCAACTTTTCAGCCAGTTCCAGCAGTTTCCGCGAGGTATTCCAATTGCGGCTGGTGCCCAGCGTGCGCAGCGCCTTCTCCACCTGCGCGAGCGACAGCGTGGGGCGCGCCATGCCGTTCGGGTAATAGATGTACAACTCGCGTGTGCCGATGTGCAGTTCCTCGGGTGCGGCGGGCATGGCGAGGACTTGTTTGCGGGCGTCCGCGTCCGGATCGGCGGAAAGAAAATGGATAGCCAGCCTACTGCCATCCAGGCCGGGCCGTGCCGCGAATGGGTTGCGTGCGATCGCCTCGCGCAGATCGGAGGTGGACCGGAGGATTACATCTGCGCGAAATCCGCGGGCGCCCTCGATGGCATCCTCAATGCGTTTTCGCAGGCGGACGAGATCCCGGCCCGTGGTCGTAAACAGAACATTACCCGAATTGATATACGTTTGCACGTTCTTGAAGCCCAGCGACTCGTAGAGGGCTCGCAGGTCGTCCATTTTGACCTTGCGGTGGCCGCCCAGGTTTATCCCGCGCAACAGGGAGATCAACACGGTCATATCAGGAACAGGATAGCCCAAGCGGTGCGTTGCGCGGCAGGGGTTAGGGACTAGGGGTTGGGGGCCAGGGATTAGTCGCCAGACTTCGCGCGGCGGAGCAGGGGCCAAAGCCCTAACCCCCAGTCCCTAACCCCTAGCCCCCGCCGCGCGAAGGCGCGGCTCTAGGGTTTCCGTGCAGATCTGCCGATGAGAGGATCAGGAACTCGTACGTTTGAGACCTTATGATGCGTTGGTTACTGATTCTACTGCTTTTGGCCGGTAATGTGGCCCTGCGCGCCGGAGATACCCCGGCTGGCGCCCCCACGGATGCCGCGGGCGAGGACGCCTTGTTTGGCGATATGCCGGAAGTAATCGGCGCGGCGCTCCACACCCAGACACTGGCGGAAGCGCCCGCCAGCGTGACGGTGGTTACGGCGGACGAGATCCGTAAATTCGGCTACCGGACGCTGGCCGATGTGCTTGCCTCCGTGCGTGGCTTCACGGTGACCAGCGACCACATCACGCAATCGTCCGGGGTGCGCGGGTTCGCCGTGCCGGGAGACTATAACACCTGTTTTCTGGTGATGATCAACGGCCATCCCATGACCGAAATCATCGGCAATTCGAACGATTTCTTTGGCCAGGATTTCGGCTTGGACCTGGATCTGGTGGAGCGTATCGAAATCATCCGCGGCCCCAGTTCCGCGCTGTATGGGAGCAACGGCATCCTGGCGACCATCAATATTGTCACCGTTACGCCCGTGGATGGGCCAAAGGCGAGCATTAGCACCGAAGCGGGCAACGATGGTCCCGAGAAGGTCATGGTGATGAGTTCCATGAACCTGGGAAGGGGCGCGAATCTCCTGATCGAGGGCTCCGGGTTCTTTACGGACGGGCACGATCTGGTGGCGCCGGGCCTGGATGTCAACTCGGTGGCCAATCATGTCGATGGACAAAGCGGATATCACACCTTCGTGAATCTGGCATGGGGCGCGTGGAATATCACGGGTTACTTCAACGACTATCTGGAGCAGACTCCCATCCTGGGCGACGGCACCGTGTTCAACGACCAGGGCCAGTTCATGCGCACCGCCCGGAATTTTGTCAGCGCCGCCCACACACATGAATATGCGGGCGGCGGGGAATTGCGGTGGGAGATCGATTTCGACGAGTTCCGCTATCAGGACCGCTACGACTACCCCGAGAGCATCGGTATTCTGGATAACCGCGACGAAGCACAGGGCGACTGGCTCAGTTCGCGCCTGACTTATAGCCATCCTGTGCCACGGCTGGGCCTGTTGACCCTGGGCCTCAGCGGCAAACTGGAACTGCGGAACGAGGTGGAGAATCTGGATGTGTCGCCCGACCAGACGGTAAACCTGGATATCAGCCACCCGGACCGGGCCGGCGCGCTGTTCGCGCAACAGGAATGGAACCTCTCGAAAAAATGGACGGCCTACCTGGGCGCGCGGCTGGACGTTTCCCAGAACTACGGCAGTTTTGTTTCGCCGCGGGTGGCCGTGGTCTATCAGCCGAACACCCGCACCTCCTACAAAGTGGTCTATGGGCGGCCCTTTCGTACACCCAGCGTTTACGAACAGTATTATCAGGACGGCATCAGCCAGGTGGCGAATCTGGGCCTGCGGCCCGAAACAGCAGAGGCCGTGGATGTCTCCGTGGAGCGCAAGATCGGTAAATCGGCCTACGCCTTGGTCAACGCGTTTTATTACTCCATGGGTTCGGTGATCGAGGCGGTGTGGATTTCGAGTTCGCTGATCCAATATCAAAACGCCGATCGCCGCTGCTCGCACGGCATCGATTTCGAGTTCGGCGGACACCCGGCGCCATGGCTTGAAACCACTGCCAGTTTCAGCCTGGACCGCACCATGGACACCGCGCTCGACGACATGCTCCCCAACGCTCCCGGCGAGATGGCCAAGCTTCGCGCGGCGGTGCCGCTCTATCGCGACCGTATTTATTTGAGCGGCGATTTCGATTATCTGACCGCCCGTTGGACCATGTCTGGTGCGTTGACGCGGCCGGTTGCCATGGTGAACGCCACGCTGTCCACCAGGAAACTGGCGCATGGCCTGGATCTGGCGGCCGGTATCCGCAACGCCCTCAACTGGTCCTACAGCGATCCGATCGCCCTGCCCCTGAATCCTGAGGTGGATCAAATCCCAGCCAACGGCCGCACGGCCTACGTAAAGCTGACGTGGAGGCAGGCCGAGTAGGCCGATATGCTGTCGCGCCGCTCCATGCTGATGGCGCTGCCCGCCGCCTTCGGGCTGGCGGCCACACGGGGAATTTTGCGGGCCGGCATAGCGAATGGTGCGCGTCGCATCGCGGTGGTATTTCCATCCTCCCTGCAGCCGTGCGCCGAAGCTGTCGACGGATTGCGCGAACGGTTATCCGGTGGCGAGATCGTGCTGGATCTGCTGGATGCCAACAAGGCCACCTTCGCCGCGGATGCCACAGCCGAACTGGTGCGAAAGCCGGCGGTGGTGGTAGCGGTCGGCTCCGATGCCGTGCGCCAGGCGTCGGCGCTGGAATCGACGTTCAAGATTGTCTCTACCATGACGCTCGAAGCCGATCGCGCCGGCGGGTGGTCCCAAGCCAGCCGGGTTGCCGCCGCGGTTTATTTGGACATTCCCATTCACACCCAGATCTCCGAACTGCGCAAGATCTTCCCCGAAAGAACCCGCGTGGGAGTGATTCGCAATCCTGGGCGCGGCGAGCCCATGCCGTCGCTGCGCACGCTGGGTCCCGATCCGGGCACACTCGAGATCGCCGATTGTGCCACGGCCGACGAGTTGTTGCCGGTTTTTCTCCGCTTCCGCAAAAAGGTCGATTTTGTGCTTTGCCTGCCCGACAGTTCCCTGTACAACAGCGCCACGGCGCGGCCGCTGATCATGGCGTCGCTCGAGAACCGGTTGCCGATCGTGGGATTCTCGCCGGCGTTCGTGCGCGCGGGCGCGGCCGTCGGTATCTATCCGGACTACGGCGGTGTGGGACGGCAAACCGGAGATCTGGTGCGCCGCTGCCTGGAGCCGGGCGATTGCGCGGGGTGGGAGACGCCCCGCAAAATCGACGTGGCGGTGAACGCCAAAGTGCTGCGCATGCTCGGCCTGGAGTACCGGCCGGGCGCCAATCCCGACGTGGTGGTGCTGCGATGAACCCGATCGAGAGCGCAAAGGGGCGCGTCTTTCCGCGCCGCCATATAGGAGAGGAACTTCGCGGATCCGATAGCGGCGCGGGGCGCTCCGTTTTGCGCGAGTTCCTCAAAGGCGCAAAGGGGCGCGTCTTTCCGCGCCGCCATATAGGAGAGGAACTCCGCGGATCCGATAGCGGCGCGGGGCGCTCCGTTTTGCGCGGGCTCCTCAAAAGACTCAAGAACCGGTTTTCGGCCAGCCTCCTGACGCAGGGGCTGGCGGCCACCATCGCGCTGCATACGACCTCGGCGCTGCTGCTGCTGGGCGTCTTTCTGTTCGTGCAGGGCCGGGCTCTCGAGCGGCAATTGGAACTGCGCGGCGAATCCATGGCGCAATTCCTGGCGAACGAGCTGCAATTCGCGCTCCTGGTGGGCGATCGCGACGAAGCGCGGCGGGTGCTGGAGTCGTCCGCCAACGAAGACATCCTGTTCCTGGAGGTCTTAAACCCGGCTGGCCAGCGGATCTGCGCGCTGGACCGGCCGGCGCGCCCGTCCGGCAATCCCTACGCCAGCCCCGGGGCCGCCATGGGAAAGGGAGGAATCGTCTTACGCAACGACGGCGCGGGGTATGTCGAGATCCGCATGCCGGTCTCCGCGCCGGCTCGCGGCCGCTTGCTCGATTGGGAGCCGGAACGCGGGAACCGGCCGATTCTGGGCGTTCTGCGCATGGGAATCTCCATGCAAAAGCAGCGCTCCCTCTTCCGCCAGATGCTGCTCGGCGGAGCCTGCGTCATCCTGTTTGGCTTGGCGGTGATGTGCAGCGCGCAGTACTGGGGTCTGCGGCGCCTGCTGCATCCGCTGGCGGCGCTGGTCCGCTTCACCCGCCTGGTGGGCGCGGGCGACTTGCGCTTCCGCGCTCCCGTGGAGCGGGCCGACGAAGTAGGCCAATTAGCCGCGGCCTTCAACCAGATGGTGGAGCGCCTGGGCGAGACCACGGTCTCCAAAGACTATGTCGACAACATCCTGCGGTCCATGGGAGAAGCGCTCATTGTCACGGACCCGGCGGGGCGTATCCGGCGCGTGAATCCACGGACCGAGGAACTGCTGGGATACGCCTGCCAGGAACTGATGGGCATCCCCGCGGCGGGCCTGATCGCCGAAGGCGAAACGCATCCCTCCGCCGGCGTTTTTGAGCGCACCTACCGCGCCAAGGACGGACGCCCGATACCGGTTCTATTATCGTGCGCCGGTCTGCGCGGGGCTTCCCGAAATGCCGAAGGATACGTCTGGCTGGCGCAGGATATGAGCGAGTTGAAACGGACGCAGGCGGAACTCGAGCACGCGCGGGACGCCGCCGAGGCCGCCAACCGCGCCAAGAGCGTGTTCCTGGCCAACATGAGCCACGAGCTGCGCACCCCGCTGAACGCGGTGATCGGCTACAGCCAGATGCTGCGCGAGAGTTACATCGGGCCGGAGCAGCCGGAGGTGCGCGACGATCTGGAAAAGATCGAGAACTCCGGCCAGATGCTGCTGGGCATCATCAACGACATTCTGGATCTGTCGAAAATCGAGGCCGGCCGCGAAACCGTGCGGGCGCAAACCATCGATGTGGCCGCGGTTTTGCAGGATGTCTCGAATACCCTGGCTCCCCTGGCGCGCCAGCAAGGCAATGTGCTCGAGATCGACTGTCCCGAAGACGCTCGCACGGCCTATGCGGACCTGGCCAAGTTCCGCCAGAGCGTGCTGAACCTGGTGCACAATGCGCTCAAGTTCACCGAACGTGGACGGGTATCGGTGATGGTGAACAGGCTCTCGGATAGCGGCGGCGAGTGGGCCGAAGTGCAGGTCTCGGATACCGGCATCGGCATCGCTCCGCAGCACCTGAGTAAGCTGTTTCAGCCCTTCTCGCAGGTGGATGGCTCGGCTACGCGCAAATACAACGGCACGGGATTGGGCCTCGCGATCAGCCAGAAGTTCTGCCAGATGATGGGCGGCGGCATTACCGTCGAGAGCGCGGTGGGGCGCGGTTCCCGCTTTTCCATCCGGGTGCCGGCGGGCAGTCCGGCCCAGACGTGTGGGCCTCCGCGGGAAAGCCCGGCCGTGGAAACGAGGAGTTAAAAGATGAGCCGCATACTGTTGGTCGAAGACAACGAACTGAACCGCGATATGTTGGGGCGCCGGTTGCGCCATCGCGGCTACGAGGTGGTGACCGCGGCCACCGGCCGGCAGGGCGTGGAGATGGCCCGCCGCGAGAAGCCGGACGTGGTTCTGATGGATCTGAGCCTGCCGGAGATCGACGGGTGGGAAGCCGCCCGCATACTGAAAAGCGATGCGGACACGCGGACCATTCCGGTAGTGGCGTTGACGGCGCATGCCATGCGCGGGGACCGCGAGAGGGCTCTGGAAGCCGGCTGTGACGATTACGCCACCAAACCGGTGGATATGCCGCTGCTGCTCGATATCATTGCGCGCCTGACCATACCAGCGCACGATTAAAGCGCCGGCGTCCGGCAGCCGATGGGTTCCCTATGAGATGGAAGAACCGATTTTGTTTTCTCGTAATAATGGGTTTGTGGGGCTGGGTGGGGTACGCGCCGGCGGCCTGAACCTGGTGAACAACGCGCTGAAATTCACCGAACGGGGACGGGTATCGGTGACCGTGAACCGGCTTTCGAACGCGGACGGCGAGTGGACCGAGGTGCATGTCGCCGACACGGGCATCGGCATCGCGCCGCAGCACTTGGCCAAACTGTTTCAGCCCTTCTCGCAGGTGGACGGCTCCGCCACGCGCAAATACGACGGCACGGGATTGGGCCTGGCCATCAGCCAGAAGTTCTGCCGCATGATGGGTGGCGATATTACGGTCGAGAGCGCATCAGGTCGCGGTTCCCGCTTTTCGATACGGTTGCCGGCCGGCAGGCCCCAGGCGCCGAAATGACGGCAGACGACGGCCTCCACGGTGCTGCCGGGCGGCCATTACGCCCGCGCGGGCGGCTTGCCGCCGTCGGGCAGGCTCGTAGCCTAATGCCGCATAGTTTTGGAAGTCCCGCTCATACTCCGTAAATTGGAGGGCGGGCAATCCTGCCCGCAGCCGGCTTTCAGCCGGCTCTGGCCGCCCAAAAGGGCGGCTGCGCCCAGGTTTGGCCGCCCCACAATTAGTTAGCGCACAGCCAGCGACCGTACAAAAACTATGCGGCGTTAGGCTCGTAGCCTGCGCGGGCCTCGTAGGCCCGCCGTTTTGGCGCGCTTCCGTTCGACGGCGTACCTGCCATTAGAGCCGTCTGGATAAGTTCTCGATGTCTGGCAGGTTGCCATCTCGGTCCTTCGAAAAAAACGATGCCACTAAGGCCCTTAAATTTCAATAGTTTGACCAATTTGCCCCTTGGCGCCACCAAGGCCCATTGCACGGGGCGCGTGGCCCCGCCCGCGGAGCGCGTGCCCTTTTTCATACCCCGTTGTGGCCACAGGCAATGAGCCATTCACTTATCCGAATAAATCAAATCCTCCTGACTTCCCAACAACTTGCGCCCAATCGTACCCGCTTCCCCGCACTCGCCCCAGCTATCCTGACAAACGGAAGAGGCGCATTCAGCCCGCCATCGAAAGCACCATGCACAACCCAAACTCCAGCGACGCCCGCATCCGCGCCAGCCGCGCAAACGCGAAAAAAATCCCCCGGCCCCCACCGCCGGCGAAGATCGCGCCAGTTCACGCTCCTCCTCCGCTAAAAATTACGAAACGAACCCAATGTGCCGGCCCGCCAAAGGTAAAAAGTCGAGTCTGCCGCCTTCGTCGGCGTGGGCAGACCACAAAAACCGATGGTCCGCCCCAAAAGGACCTCCCCAAGTGAACGGTATTAGCCCTAAAGCAGATCCGGCTCTTGGCCGATAAGTCTTTATGAAGTGCGCGCGATGAAGCGGATTGCTTGTGGTGAAACGGGGAAAAGCGCGCGGCGGGCGGCCGCCGGCCCGCAGGCTTATCCCGCGGCGGCGGTGGGCGCGGCCTTCCAGCTCCACATGACGCGAGACGGTGAATCATCATGAATGCGAACAACCATCTTCTGCTGGTCGACGACGAAGCGCTAAACCGCGATATGCTCTCGCGGCGCCTCGAACACCAGGGGTTTCGCGTGGAAACGGCCGCCGATGGCCCTGCCGCGCTCCGGGCGGTGGCCGCCCGCTGTCCCGACCTGGTGCTGCTCGATATCATGATGCCGGGCATGACCGGCGTGGAAGTCCTCGAAGAGCTGCGCGCTACGTATGCCCCCGACCAGTTGCCCGTCATCATGGTGACCGCCTTGAAAGACGGCGATTGCGTGATCGACACGCTAAATCTGGGCGCGAACGATTACATCACCAAGCCGGTGGACTTTCCCGTGGCCGTCGCCCGCATTCAAGGTCAACTGGCGCGCCAAGCCGCCGGAGCCGCGCTGCGGCAGAGCGAAGAACGCTACCGGCTGGCCACGCGCGGCGCCGATGCGGGGCTATGGGACTGGGATCTGGCGACCGGCCAGGTCTATTACGCGGAACGCTGGAAATCCATGCTCGGTTGGCGCGAAGGCGAGATCGGCGGCGACCCGCAAGAGTGGCTCTCGCGCGTGCACCCCGCGGATATCGAGAAGCTCCAGGAAGTATTGCGGGCCGAACAGGCGGGCACGTCGGCCGGCGGATTTGAATCCGAGCACCGGCTGCGTCACCGGGATGGGACCTATCGGTGGGTGTGTTGCCGGGGCGCGGCCGTCGGCGATAGCGCCGGGGAAATCCACCGCATGGCAGGTTCTATAACCGATGTCACCGCGGCCAAACTTTACGACCCGTTGACGGGCCTGGCCAACCAGGCCAACCTCATGGAACGCGTCGAGGAGGAATTCGCCGCCTGCCGCGCCGAGCCCGCCAGGCACTTCGCAGTCATGTCCCTGGATATCGACCGGTTCAAACTGATCAACGATAGCCTGGGACATGCGGTGGGCGACCAGTTGTTGGCTTCCATGGCGGAGCGCCTGGTGCGCGGCGTGCGCGGCTCCGCTGCCCGATCCGGCGCGCGCGACCTGGCCTCCAGGCTGGGTGGCGACGAGTTTGCAGTCCTGCTGTGCGGCGTGTCCGTGCCGGGGGAGGCGGTGGCCGTCGCCGAGCGCGTATTGATGGAACTGCGCCAACCGTTTGCCTTGGGCGAGCGTGAGATCTTCGCCACGGTAAGCATCGGTATCGCGCCGTATTCCGCGGAGTATCAAACTCCGGCCGAAATGCTCAGAGACGCCGGCACGGCGGTCCACACCGCCAAAAGAAAAGGCCGCTCGCGCTGCGAGGTTTTCGACAAAGGCATGCGCGCGAGCGCCGTGGAGCGCCTGCAAATCGAGAACGATCTGCGCCATGCGATCGAGAACCGCGAGTTGAGCGTCAACTACCAACCTAAGGTGCGGCTGGCCGACCGGCGCGTCTGCGGTTTTGAAGCGCTGGCGCGCTGGCGCCACCCGGTCCGCGGCTGGATTCCACCCACCGAGTTCATCCCCGTCGCCGAGGAGACCGGCGTGATCCATGCCCTGGATATGTGGATTCTGCGGCAGGCTTGCTTGCAGATGAGGCGCTGGCAACTGGATTATCCGTGCGACCCGCCATTAGTCGTGAGCGTGAATCTTTCGCCGCGGCAGTTTTCCGAGCCGGATCTGGTCGCCCAGATCGCCGAAGTGCTGCGCGAAACGGCGTTGCAACCTTCGACGCTACACTTGGAAATCACCGAAACGGTGTTAATGGACGACCATAAAGTGGCCCGCGATATCCTGAACCGCCTGAAGGCGCTGGACGTCGGGCTCAAGATCGACGACTTCGGCACCGGCTATTCCAGCCTCGCTTATCTGTCACAGTTACCGTTCGATACCTTGAAGATCGACCGGTCGTTCACCGCGCATCTTGAGGGCGGCGATTGCAACTCCGACATTGTGCGATCCATTCTCGAAATGGCTCATACACTGCGGATGCAGGTGGTCGCCGAGGGGGTGGAAGACAATCAGCAGATCGCCCAGTTGATCGAGATGGGATGCGAGTTCGGCCAGGGGTTTTTCTTCTCCAGACCGGTTTCCGCAGAGGATGCGGAACGGCTGGTAGCGGGGGTTGCCCAGGGGATCGGCGCCACGTTCCCGTTACCCGGCGGGGATCCCGCGTTCGCCCCGGCTCAGTAAACCCTGCGAAATCATCACATCCGTTACAGAGCCGCGACCGTCAGGGAGCGGTTCCCCACAACGGCTGAGCACCCGTTAACTTCAGTACACGCCGATTCCGCCCGCCATCCGCTATAATAGAAAAGTCCACCCCAGAGAGGAATACGTGTCCCTTCGCACTTTTTTTCGTCTTTTTACCCATATTCAAATGCTGCCCATCCTCGAAAGCGGCGAGGAAACCCTGGTTGGCGGGCAGGCAGTCATCGAGGGCGTCATGATGCGCGCCCCGCACAGCTATTGTGTGGCCGTCCGCAGGCCCTCGGGCGAGATCGTTACCGAGGAAAAGCCGCTGGCGCGCATGTCCGAGCAGCATCGCATCTTCAAGTATCCGATTTTGCGTGGCGTGGGCACCCTCTACCAGGCCATGGCCCTGGGTCTGCAGGCCCTGAAGTTCTCGGCCAATGCCATGCTCGAAACCGAAATGCCCAAGGAAGCGCCCAAAGAAATCCCCAAATGGGCTCTCACGATGAACCTCGTGTTTTCCTTCGGATTCTTCATCTTTCTTTATAAGTTTGTGCCGCTCTACGCCGTCACCTCGCTTGGCAAATGGTATCCCGTTTTGAAGGGCCGCATCGCCTTCAACGCCACCGACGGCTTTATCCGCATCGGCATCTTCCTGGCGTTTCTGTTCCTGGTTTCGCGCATGAAAGACATCCACCGCGTGTTCGAGTATCATGGCGCGGAGCACAAGGTAGTGTTCAACTACGAGTCTGGCAAGCCGGTGAACGTGCAAAACGCGCAGGCCTTCACCACGTTTCATCCGCGTTGCGGCACCAGTTTCCTGATGGTGGTCATGGTCGTATCCATGGTCATGTACACGCTGATTCCGTTTTCCGGTTTCGGCATGAAACTGCTCAGCCGAATCATCCTGCTGCCCTTCGTCGCCGGCATCAGCTATGAATTGATCCGCTTCGCCGCCAAGCGCCGCGGTTCGTTCCTGGCCACCCTTACGGCTCCCGGGCTCTGGCTGCAACGCATCACCACCAAGCCGCCGTCCGACGAGCAGGCCGCCGTGGCCATACACGCGCTTGAGGGCGCCATGGCGCTGGAAGAGTCTCAGGGCGGCGAGCTGGTCATTGCCTGAAGGTGGCTTAACCTCCATGCAATTCGTTCCCAGACTGCAACAGATCGAGTTGCGTTTCGAGGATCTCACGCGGCAGCTTGCCGATCCCGCGCTGATCGCCGACGCCGCCGAGTATCGCAAAGCCGCCAAGGCGCGCAGCGATATCTCGGAAGTGGTGGATAAGTATCGCGAATGGAAAAAAGCCGCCAGCGAGCTCGATCAGGCGCGCGGCATGCTGCAGGATCAGGACGCCGATCTGCGCCAGATGGCGGCCGACGAAACTGCCCGCCTGGAGCCGGAGCTGGCGCGCATCGAGCAGGAGTTGAAAGTCCTGCTGCTGCCCAAAGATCCCAACGACGAAAAGAACGTGGTGCTCGAAATCCGCGCCGGCACCGGCGGCGACGAAGCCACGTTGTTCGCCTCCGAGATTTTCCGCATGTATTCGCGCTTTGCCGAATCGCAGCGCTGGCGGATTGAAATCACTTCGGCCAGCGAATCGGCGGCCGGGGGCTTGAAGGAAATTATCGCGCTGGTATCGGGCGAGCGCGTTTACAGCAAGCTGAAATACGAAAGCGGCGTGCATCGCGTGCAGCGCGTGCCGGTCACCGAACAGCAGGGCCGCGTGCATACTTCGGCCATCACCGTGGCGGTGCTGCCGGAAGCCGACGAGGTGGAAGTGAAGCTCGATCCCAAGGATATCCGCATCGATACGTTCTGCTCGTCCGGGCCGGGCGGCCAGTCGGTAAACACCACCTATTCCGCCGTGCGCATCACGCATCTGCCCACCGGCCTGATCGTCTCCTGCCAGGACGAGAAATCGCAGATCAAGAACCGCGCCAAGGCCGAGCGCGTGCTACGCTCGCGGCTCTACGAAATCGAGTTGGAAAAACAGCAGACCGCTTTGGGCGCCGAGCGCCGCAGCATGGTAGGCACGGGCGACCGCAGCGAGAAGATCCGCACCTACAACTTCCCGCAGAACCGCGTTACCGATCACCGCATCGGCTTGACGCTGCATCAGCTCGACATCGTGATGGAAGGCCGGTTGGACGCGATCATCGACGCGCTGACCACTCACTATCAGTCGGAAAAGCTGAAGGAGCAGGGCGACCCGGGCGCAGCGGCGGCGTAGTGAGCCGCGCGTGAGCAATCTGAGCCGCGCGCGTGAGCAAGCGGTCCCGGGGCCTCGCATGACTGTTCAAACCGCGCTACTCCAAGGAACCAAACTCCTGGAGGAAGCCAGCGTGGGCGTGGCGCGCCTCACCGCCGAAGTGCTAATGGCGCATGCGCTCCATCGCGGGCGCGAACACCTCTACGCCCATCCCGAGCACGAATTATCGGAACTCGAATGGCTGCACTACGGCCGTTACCTGCACGAACGCATCAAGGGCAAACCCACGCAGTACATCACCGGCCGCCAGGAGTTCTACGGCCGCGAGTTCCGGGTCACGCCTGATGTTCTGATCCCGCGGCCGGAAACCGAACACGTGGTGGAGACCGCCCTGCGCCTCGCGCCACATGCCGCGCGCATTCTGGACGTGGGCTGCGGGTCCGGCATCCTAGCCGTCACGCTGCAATTGGAAACCGGGGCGGCGGTGGTAGGCTCCGATATCTCGGAGGCGGCTGCGCGCGTCGCCGCCGCCAACGCCGCGCGCCTGGCCACGCCCGCACAATTCGTCGCATGCGACCTGATGTCCGCCTTCGCCGGCGCCTCGATGGATCTGATCGTTTCCAATCCGCCCTACGTTCCGCTGGGAGACAGAGCGGGTCTGCAGCGCGAAGTACGCGACTGGGAGCCGCACATCGCGCTCTTCGCCGGACCCACCGGCTTGGAAATTTACACCCGTATCGTGCGCGAGGCGGCGCGGGTCTTGCGCCCCGGCGGATGGCTCATCATGGAACTGGGATTTCAAACCAGCGAGCCGGTGGCGGCGATGCTCGGAGGCCCGTGGCAAAACCTCGAAATCGCGCCCGACCTCGCAGGCATCCCGCGCGTCATCGCCGCGCAGGTAGGACAGGCCTCCTGGCCTGTCCAATGTAAATAAAGTGGAGAAAAAGCCGCCGCCAAACGCACCAAGCTAACCTCCGCAGTTTCAGATATACTAGTGCTTCAGAGGGATGGTATGAGAAAATACGGGAAATTCGCCGTTCTGATCGCCGTCGTAATCGCCGCCCTTGTCTGGCTTGCCAGCACCGGTGTCAGCGAAACCAAAACCTATTACAAGACCATCGCCGAGGTCGGTCAAATGGGGGACCGCGCCTACCAGGAACGCCTGCGCGTCGCCGGAGATGTCGCGGCCGGTTCCATCCAACACGTCAACGGACAAGTTAATTTCAGGCTCACTCAGGACAAAACGGAGCTGAAAGTCGTATACGCGGGCTCCGATCCGCTTCCCGATACCTTCCGCGATGGCGCACAAGCTCTAGCCGATGGACGCATGGGTCATGATGGCGTCTTCCACGCCAACAAGGTTCAGGCAAAATGCGCTTCGAAATACGAAGCGAAGCCAAGCCAGTTGCGCTCCGCCCCCGCGCCGCCGATCAATAAGACGACTTAGAAAGGCCCATCCATGGAAAACGTAGCATCCCTGGCGGTATTACTGGCTTTCTGCGCCGCAATTTACGCCTTAGTCGCGTCCGTGGTCGGGCGCGTGAAACACAAGCCTTTTCTGATTGTTTCGGGCGAGCGCGCGGTCTATTCGGTGTGGGGCTTGATCACCATCGGCTCCGCCATTCTGGTCTATAGCTTAGTCACCGGCGACTTCCGTTTCTCCTATGTCGCGCAACATAGCAACCACAGCATGCCGCTGCTTTATAAAATAGCCGCATGGTGGGGCGGGCAGGAAGGCTCGCTGCTGTTTTGGAGCTGGCTGCTCTCCACTTACTCCGCCGTAGTGGTCTTTACGAACCGCCGCAAGCATCGCGACATGATGCCCTATGTGGTCGGCGTGCTCATGTTCGTGCAGACCTTCTTCCTGCTGCTGAATAACTTCGTAGTCAGTCCCTTTAAGATGCTGTCGCTGGAAGGTTCTATCACCGCGGTCCAGGATGGCAACGGCTTGAATCCGCTTCTGCAGTATCCGGCCATGGCGATTCATCCGCCTATGCTCTACCTTGGCTACGTGGGCTTCGCGGTGCCTTTCGCCTTCGCCATCGGTTCGCTGATTACCAGGCAGCCGGGCGATGGCTGGATCCACACCACCCGCCGTTGGACACTGGTCACCTGGCTCTTCCAATCGACCGGCATCATGCTGGGCATGGCTTGGGCGTATCACGTTCTCGGATGGGGCGGCTACTGGGGCTGGGATCCTGTGGAGAATGCTTCGCTGCTTCCCTGGCTCAGCGGCACCGCGTTCCTCCACTCCGTGATGATGCAGGAAAAGAAAGGCATGATGAAGGTTTGGAACATCGTGCTGATTTCCGCCACCTTCCTGCTTTGTATCTTCGGCACTTCACTCACGCGCACCGGCTTAGTAAGTTCCGTGCATGCCTTCGCACAAGGTCCTCTCGGTAAGTACTTCATCTCATTCCTGGCCATCTGCATCGCTGGCACGACTTACTTGATCCTCGACCGTTTGCAGTACCTGAAGAGCGAAGCGGAACTGGAAAGCGTGATCTCGCGCGAATCGAGCTTCTTATTTAATAACTTGATCCTGCTGGCAAGCTGTTTTGCGGTGCTTTGGGGCACGTTGTTCCCGGTCATCTCCGAGGCGGTGTCCAAAGAGAAGATCAGCCTGGACGCGGCTTGGTTCAACAAACTGATGATTCCCATCGGGCTGTTTCTCCTGGTGCTGACCGGAGTGGGCCCGCTATTCGCGTGGCGCCGTACATCCACGGAGAGTCTGCGCCGTAATTTCCAGTGGCCCGGCATCGCCGCCGTGGTGCTTGTGGGCGCCCTGTTAATCGCTGGCGTACGCAGTTTCTACGCGCTGATCTCTTTCGGCTTCTGTCTCTTCGTGGCGCTCACGGTATTGGCTGAGTTCTACAGGGGTGGCCGCGCCATCGCCCAGAAGAACAACATGAACCTGCTGCGCGCCACCGTCGAACTGACTCATCGCAATACGCGGCGCTATGGCGGGTACATGGTTCACATGGGTATCGTGCTGATGTTCATCGGCTTTACCGGTAATGCGTTCAAGAAGTCCGACGTGAAAGAAATGAGCGTGGGCGATTCGCTGAATTTGGGTCACTACAACCTGAAGGTCATCGATCTGAAGGAGGGCGAGAACGATAATTACCAGTGGAATCGCGCCACCGTGCTGGTATCCAGCGGCGGCGACGTGGTCGGCACCCTCGAACCCGAGAAGCGCTTCTATAAGGCCAGCCGCCAGGGTACTTCCGAAGTCGGCGTGCGTCCGCGCCTGAACGAAGATCTGTATCTCAACTTCGGCGGCATGTCCGACGACGGCAACCGCGCCGTAATACAGGCTTACGTTTTCCCGCTGGTCTCCTGGATCTGGATCGGAGGTCTGGTCCTGATCGGCGGCACGCTGGTGTGCCTCATACCCAGCAAAATCAAAATGCAATATGCCCGTACCGAAGTGGTCGGGATTACCAGGAAATATGCGGAAGTTCCAAAATAGCGGCCTATCCCTCTACCGAGCCGCGACCGTCAGGGAGCGGTTTTTCCCCGTGCTGCTAGTCATGGCGCTAGCCGTCTGCCCGCTGGCCCTCGCCGACACCGCCGCTGAAAAACCCAGCGTGGATGCCCGCCGCGTGGGCGCGCACATCGGCTGCCAGTGCGGCTGCAAGGATACCGTGGCCACCTGCGCCATGCTCGAGTGCAGTTTTTCGAAACCCGCCAAGGAAAAAATTGCTAAGATGCAGGCCGCCGGCTGGACCGACAAAGCCATCATCGATCAGTTCGTCGCCGAATTCGGCGTGTCGGTGTATCGCGGCGATCCCAGCGCCTATGGCTGGCTGGTTCCGTATCTATTGATCGCGCCTGGCCTGGCCCTCATCTGGTGGTTTGTGCGCCGCTACCGGAAGCCCCATCCCATCCCCGAAATCGGACCTGTGGTGGACGATCCCGAACTGGCAAAGTATCGTGAGCAGATCGAGAAGGATCTGGCTCACCTGGAATAAATGATTATCGTGATCGCAGCATTGATCGCCGTCGGGGTGATCGTCTTCATCCTGATGGTCCGGGCCAAGGATCTGCCCGAGCCGGAGCCGGTTTCCCCCTTTCAGCATTTGGACGAACGCAAAGCTGCCATCTACGAAAACCTCCGCGACCTCCAGTTCGAATACCGTGTAGGCAAGCTCTCCGACCAGGATTATCAGCAGACCAAAAAAGATCTGCAACGCGAGTTAGCCGGGGTGATGGCCGAAGTGGACCGGCTGAAGATTGAATTGAGTCCCAACGGCGCAACGCCGCCGCCGGTTCTCCAAGCTCCACCCGAGCCCAAACCCGTTGATCCGCTTACCTGCCCGCATTGCGGCGCCAAGTTCCCCCAGCCGCTGAAGTTCTGCGGGGAATGCGGAAAGGCGATGAGAGTACAAGCATGAAATCCGTCCGCGTGAGAAATATCTGTGTTTATCTGTGTTTATCTGTGGTTCCTGTGTTCGCTGCCGTCGACGGCACGGTGATCAACAAGACTAGCGGCCAGCCGCAAGCCGGCGCCACTGTGACCTTGTATAAGTTGGGATCGGCGGGCATGGAATCCGTGGAAAGTGTCAAATCGGTCGCAGGCGGTAAGTTCCATATGGATCAGACTCCGCAAGGTCCGCACCTGATCCAAACCGCGTTCGATGGCGTCACTTACAACCACATGCTGCCGCCCGGCTCAGACACCAGCGGAATTTCGCTCGAGGTCTATAACTCCTCCAAGCAGCCCGGCGCCGCCCGCATCAGCCGCCATTTTCTGATTTTCCAACCCAACGGCGCGCAGATGACTGTCAATGAAGGCTTCGTATTCACAAACGGCGGCACAACCACTTACAACGATCCCGACGGCGGTACGCTGAAGTTTTTCCTGCCTGTCGCCACCAAAGGCATCGTGCAAGTGAAGGCCACCGCGCCGCAAGGCATGCCTATCGATCGCGCCGCCGATAAGACCAGTCAGAAAGATATCTATAAGGTCGATTTTCCCATCAAGCCGGGCGAAACCAGCATTCAAGTGACCTATGTCCTCCCATATAATTCGGGCGCCGTGTTCGAGGGCAAGACGCTTGGCAAGACCGAAGAGCCAACCTTATTAGTCGTGCCGAACGGCGTCACGCTGACGGGCGAAGGCCTGACAAATCGCGGTCAGGAGCCGCGCTCGAAGGCTTCCGTTTACAGTGTCGCGGCCGCCGATTATAAAGTGCAAATCGCGGGTTTTATGCCGACCGCTGCCGCCGATAGCGACTCGGGCGATAACGGCCCGTCGCTTGAAGAGATCTCGCCCAAAATCCTGCAATCCAACATGAAATGGATTTTGGCGCTGGCCTTCGGCATCCTGGCCCTGGGCTTCATCCTTCTCTATCGCGCCCAACCGGCCGCCGCGTCCGCGGGCCTTCCCGCGAAAGGAAAGAATGACCGCGGTCGCCGCTGAGGGTGTCTGGAAGTTCTATGGCGACTACCCCGCACTCCGCGACGTGATTCTGCACGCCGAGCCCGGCGCCTGTTTGGCTTTGATCGGTAGAAACGGTGCGGGCAAAACTACCCTCCTCCGCATCATCGGCGGATTCTCCAAAGCCGGCCGCGGACGCGTGAGCATCTTCGGCGCCGATCCGCGCGAAACCCAAACCCGCCGCCGCTTGGGCTGGATCGGCCACGGCATTTCGGTTTACGACGAATTATCCGCTTTCGAAAACCTGACCCTCTTCGGGCGGCTCTACAATCTGCCCGACCCGTCGAAAGCCGCCATGGAATGGCTGGAACGCACTGGCCTCGAACGCGTCAAAAACGGCCTGGTGCGGGAGTTCTCGCGCGGCATGCGGCAGCGGCTCGCCGTGGCCCGCGCCTTCCTGCACCGGCCTTCCGTGCTGCTGCTCGATGAGCCCTTCACCGCGCTCGACGACCGTGCCATCGCCGTGCTGCAGCGTCTGCTGCGCGAAGCGCTGGCCGAAGGCCGCACCGTGGTCATGTCCACCCACCAATTGCGCGAGGCGCTCGAACTTGCCACGCACGTCGCGCTGTTGAACCGCGGCAAGATCGCCTTTCACGGCGAGCGCACGGACCAGATGGTGGCCGACCCCGGCTGGGTCTACGCGCACTACGACGAGGCCCTATGACCACCATTCACAAAGTGGGGCAGGCTCGTAGCCTGCGGCGGCCTCGTAGGCCGCCTCTTGCGTCCCACCGCCAAGGTGACACCCTCTAATGGATTTCTTCCGGCAAACGATGGTCATCGCGCGCAAGGATCTTCGTGCCGAGCTTCGCACCAAGGAAGCCATCAACGCCTCGCTGGCATTCGCGCTGGTCATCCTGGTCCTGTTCAGTTTCGCCTTCGATCCCACCGAAGATCAAACTAAAGCCATGTCCGGCGGCCTGCTGTGGATCGTGTTCGCCTTCGCCGGCACGCTGGTGTTGAACCGCAGCTTCGCGCGCGAAGTGCCTAACGATTGCCTGGATGCGCTAATTGCCGCGCCCATCTCCGGCGCCGCGCTCTTCATGGGCAAGGCCCTCGCCAATTTCGCGCTGGTCATCGCCGTGGAACTGGTCTCCTTGCCCATCTTCGGTATCTTCTATAATGTGCACTGGACCACCCGCATCTGGTCGTTGCTGTTTGTGTTGGTGTTGGGCACCTGGGGCCTCACCGTCATCGGAACCACTTTCAGCGCGCTGACCGTGAACATCCGGCTGCGCGAATTGATGGCGCCCCTGCTGATTTATCCGCTCATGATCCCGGCCCTGATGAGCGCCATGCAGTTGACCATGGATTTGATCGCCGGAAAGCCGCTGGGCGGCGAAAACGAAGTCTGGCTGCGCCTGCTGGTGGTGTTCGATGTGATTTTTACAGCCCTGTCTCTAGTCTTACTGGAGACTGTTTTGGTAGGGTAGGACAGGCCTCCCGGCCTGTCCCGTTTGTATGTAGGAGTTTTGTATGCGCGAAAAGCTAATCTACGTCCTCGGAGCAATCGCCGCCATCCTGCTGGCGTACGACCTCCACGCCATCTTCATGGAACTTCCCGACGAAGCTTCGCAAGGGATGATCTACCGCATCATCTTCTTCCACGTGCCCGCCGCCATCACCGCCCTGCTCGGCGCGTTCGTCACCGCGTTTACCAGCATCGCCTATCTCATCACCAAGAACCTCAAGTACGACGCCATCTCCGTGTCCGTCACCGAAGTCGGCCTGGCCTTTCTGGCCGCCAACCTGGTCACCGGCTCCATCTGGGGACGCATCATCTGGGGCATCTGGTGGACCTGGGACGCGCGCCTCACCTCGGCACTGGTCTGCTGGCTGCTCTATGCCGGATACCTGATGCTGCGCCATGCCATCGAAGAGCCCACCACGCGCGCGCGCATCGCGGCGGTCTTCAATATCTTCGCCTTCGTCGATGTTCCCATCGTCATCTTCTCGATCAAATGGTGGCGCACGCAGCATCCCCAGCCGGTCTTCTGGGGCGGCGGCAGCATCGATCCCGCCATGCGCATCATCGCCATTCTGAACCTCATCGCGCTCATCCTTCTGGCCGTGGTTCTATCGCTCATCCGCCTGCGGCAGGAAGAAGTGCAGCGCGAGATCGATTCCTTGCGCCGCTACGCTCACGCCGTCTAAAGGAAATCAAATGGACACACGCAATTTCACTTTCATGTTTTATGGCTTCCTGGCCGCCTGGCTGATCCTGGTGATTTATGTGCTCTCGCTGGTCTCGCGCGAGCGCAAGATTACCGAGCAGCTTAAGGGGCTGCGGGGCATGCTCGACGACAAGGATCATAAATAGCGCCGCTGGCGAGGCGCATTGTGCCGTTCGCGTTTCGCACCGTGCACCGTTGGAGGCAGATGGATGAAGGCCAACGAGGCGAACTTCCTCACCTTTTTGGGCAACCGCCGCCAGTTCGCGATACCAATCTATCAGCGCACCTACTCGTGGACCGAGAAAGAGTGCCGCCAGCTATGGGACGACATCGTCCGTGCTGGTGCGAACGAGGCCGTCCTGGCGCATTTCATAGGGTCCGTCGTCTACATCGAGCAGGGCCTGTCAACCGTCACGACTCCCTCGCCAGTTCTCGTGATTGACGGGCAGCAGCGGCTCACCACCGTGACACTGCTGTTGGCAGCCCTCGCTGAGACCCTAGGCGACGCCGAGCCGGTCGACGGCTTCTCGAGGCGAAAGCTCCGCAACCGCTATTTGCTGGACCAGGAGGAGGTGGGGGAGCGTCGTTTCAAGCTGTTGCTCTCACAGACTGACAAGGAGTCACTGATCGCGATCGTTTCCCGAGGCGAGCAGCCCAAAGAACCGTCGCTGCGTGTTACCCAGAATTTCGGCCTGTTTCAATCATGGATTGCCGCGCGCAACGGCGAGCTTGCCGCCGTATGCAGGGGCCTGGCGAAGCTTGCAGTGGTGGACATTGCGCTCAACCGCGACCACGACAATCCCCAGCTCATATTCGAGAGCATGAACTCTACTGGTCGGGCGCTGACGCAGGCCGACCTTATCCGCAATTTTATCCTTATGGGTCTGGAACCGGAAATGCAAACGCGGCTTTATAAGCAGTTCTGGCGGCCCATGGAGGTGGACTTTGGGCAGGAAGCCTACGGCCTCTACTTCGATACCTTCATGCGCCACTACCTGACGGTAAAGACGGGCGAGATTCCCAACGTAGGCGAAGTGTATGAGTCGTTCAAGAAGTATGCTGGGTCTCCAGCCGTGGCGGGGACGGAGGCCATGACTAGGGAAATTCGGCAGTTCGCACGCTATTTCTGTGCCATGGCGTTGCGTGCCGAGACTGAGCCGAATCTCAGGCGTGCCTTCCAGGAACTTCGCGAACTAAAAGTCGACGTTGCCTATCCGCTCCTCCTTGAACTTTACGACGATTACGCGAAGAGCATTCTAGCAAAGGACGACTTCGTCCGCGTGGTAGAACTCGTGGAGTCGTACGTTTTTCGGCGGGCCGTATGTGCGATCCCCAGCAATTCAATGAACAAGACTTTCGCAGCATTCGGAAAGACCCTGAAGAAGGACCGCTGCGTCGAGAGCGTCCAGGCCCAATTTCTGCTGCTCCCATCAAATCGCCGCTTCCCAGGAGATGACGAATTTAGGCGTGACTTGCAGGCGCGGGATCTATACACCAATAGACCCCGCTGTATTTTCTGCTTGAGGCGCCTGGAGAACTATGACCGAAAGGAGCCGGTCCCGGTCAACGAGTACACCATCGAGCACATCCTGCCACAGAATCAAAACCTCTCTCCCGACTGGAAAGCGGCCTTGGGCCCGGAGTGGGAACGAATCCAACAAACGTGGCTGCATACGCTCGGAAATCTCACGCTCACCGGCTACAACGCTGAGTACAGCGACCGGTCATTCACGGAGAAGCGCGACATGGACAAGGGATTCAAGACGAGTCCCTTGAAGCTAAACGAAGGTCTTGGCCAGCTTGACGTTTGGAACGAGGCTACGATCGCCTCCCGGTCAAGCAAGCTGGCCGACTTGGCCGTGAAGATATAGGACGCGCCGCACCTTCCGGACGACGTCTTGGCTGCCTACCGGCAGAAGCCGGGCCAGACCGGTTACGGGATCGTCGATCACCCATTTCTTCTCACAAGCCCCGACCGAGAACTGTTCGACGCCTTCAGTCAGGAAACGCTGTCTCTCGACCCATGTGTGACTCGATAGTTCCTGAAGTATCACGTTGCCTTCAAGGCCGAGACCAATTTTGTTGATGTGCTACCGCAAGCCAGGCAACTCGTACTGTGCTTGAATATGCCGTTTGCAGACATAAGCGATCCCAAGGGTCTCTGCAAGGATATATCGGGCGTCGGGCACCAGGGGAACGGTGACGTGCGGTTTGAACTTAGTAAGCTCGATCAGCTTCCCTACGCCATGGGATTGGTACGCCAATCTTTCGACCGGCAGATGGGCAACGGCAGCGAGGGCTAACCTGCATCGTCCTCGGTTTGAGGGCACCTCAAGGAGCATGACGGAAGCAGCGCGGGTTTCGCGTCTTGCCTTTGAAACAAGCAGACGCCCACCCGTCGCACGCGCTAAAATAGCTATAGTGCGCAAGACGCCCGCATTCACGATGGAGCGCTATGGCCGGCTTCCGGACATGGACCGTACGTTCGACATCGCATACTGGCAGCGGCTCGGCCCCGCGGCCATATTCGAAGCTGCCTGGCAAATGGCCGTAGACGCGCACGCGCTCCAGCAGGGCGATCCAAATGAACTCAGACTTCGAAGAACTGTTGAAAATTTTCAACGGCAACGAAGTTAAGTACCTCGTCGTGGGCGGATACGCCGTGATGCTCTATACCGAGCCTCGCTACACAAAGGATCTCGATGTGTGGTTTGGCGCGCCCCTCGCCGGCTTGGGTCCGGGCGACTTCGCTCATAAAGGGTTTTTTTACCAAAATGGCCAGCCCCCGGGTGGGGCAGGCACTCTGCCTGCGGCGGGCTCCCAGCCCGCCTGCCGGCATTCGAGGAGATACGGCCAGGCGGCCCGAGTGGCCGCCGCAGCCAAGGTCGCTGCCCCACAACACGGTCTCGAGTAATACGCCATGAGCGGAACTATCAAAAGGCGCAACTTCCTGGCGGCGGCATCCGCGGCCCTGCTCCCCGCCCGCGCCCAAAACGCCACGCGTGGCTTGCCCGCGCCCACCATCAAAGACATCACCGTCATCGCCACCGCGCCCGCCGGCCTGCGCCTCTCCGTCGTCAAAATCACCACCGATCAGGACGGTCTCTACGGTTACGGCTGCGCCACTTTCACGCAGCGCGCTGAATTGGTGAACGCCGCCGTCGAAAAATATCTGCGTCCGTTCCTCATCGGCAAGCGCGCCGATCGCATCGAAGACATCTGGCAGGCGTGTTACAACAGCTCCTACTGGCGCAACGGCCCGGTGCTGAATAACGCGATCAGCGGCGTCGATCAGGCGCTTTGGGATATCAAAGGACGCCAGGCAGGCATGCCCGTCTACGAACTGCTCGGGGGCAAGTGTCGCGAAGCCGCCGCCTGCTACACGCACGCCTCCGGCGCCGAGATCCAGCAGACCATCGATCAGGCCCGCAAGTTCATGGACCAGGGCTTTCGCCACGTGCGCGTGCAGGTGGGCGTGCCCGGCATGGCAGCCTACGGATCGGCGACCGGCGGCGCTACGTTCGAACCCGCCTACTACATCCGCCGCGCGCTGAAGCTCTTCGAAGAATGCCGCAAGCAGCTTGGCGACGAGGTCGAGCTGCTGCACGATGTCCACGAGCGCGTCTCGCCCAATCAAGCCGTCCAATTCCTGAAGGACGCCGAGCGATTCAAAATGTTTTTCATGGAAGATCCGCTCTCGCCTGAAGACATCGCATACTTCCATCAGATCCGCAGCCAGTGCGCCACACCCATCGCCATGGGCGAGTTGTTCAACAGCCCGCACGAATGGACGCCGCTGATCACCGGCCGCCTGATCGATTACATCCGCATCCATGTGAGTCAGGCCGGCGGACTCACTCCGGTGCGCAAGATCGCTGCGATGGCCGAGATACACGGCGTCAAGACCGCGTGGCACGGCCCTGGCGATGTCTCGCCCATCGGTCACGCCGCCAACGTGACTCTCGACTTAGTCTGTTATAACTTCGGCATTCAGGAATATTCCCCTTTCAACGATCGCTTGCAGGAAGTGTTCCGGGGCTGTCCGGCGATGAAGAATGGCAGTCTCTACGCCAACGACGCGCCTGGTTGGGGCATCCAGATCGATGAGAAGCTGGCCGCGAAATATCCCTATGGCAGCTTCGAATCCGACGAGCGCAAGCGGCTCAACGGCGGTTGGGGCGAAGTGCGGCGCGGGGATGGCACGGTCATTAAGCAGTGACGCCGACACCCACCGCGCGTACCATGCGAACCAGCGCGAAAATGAATCTTCTGGTATTGCGTTCGGCCGCCGCCTGCGTTAGTCTCGTTAGATTCCCGATGCTGCTAAATTCAGATTGCCGCGCCGCCTGGCTTTAACGGCGCTGTGTCTCCTCGCGCCCGCCGCCGCGCAAGTCGTTCCCGCGCCTGGCTGGTGCTCCATGCCTCACTGCAACCCGCAGATGAGCGACTTCGTGGCCCAGTCCCCCCCCGGACTCAGCGGCGGCGTCTACGTGAAGAGCAGAGATACGGTAAATGCCGGAGTCTCGGCCGGCGACGGCTGCATCTCCAATGGCGCACGAGTGGCCTGTGCTTACCGGCAGTCCTGGAACGCTTTGGTGGTGTATGATGGCGACGGAAATACACTCTGGGGTTCCGCCGGTCTGCTCGATAATCATACTTACTCCGGCCTGCCCATCATGCAGATCGATGGGAGCATCGTGGCGGGCGACGATCAGCACCTCTATGGTTTCAATCCGGACGGCAGCGTGGCTTGGGTCACGCCCAGCCCCGGAGGCACTCCCATCGGCCTGGTACCGACGCCCAATGGCGCCATTGTCACCGCCACCGCCAGCCAGCAACTCAGTCAATGCTGGCAAGGTAACTGTACTCTGGTTTTTAACATCGGCAATGGCGGCTCCGGATACACCACGGCCACCGTCGTCTTGGCGGGCGGATATTGTCCAGGCGCTTCCGCCACGGCCACCATTACCAACGGAGCGATCACCGCCGTCACGGCCGTTTCGCAAGGGCTCGATTGCGACGTTCCGGCCGATGTGGTCATCCTGGGCGACGGCACAGGCGCATCGGTCAGCGCGGTCCTGGCCGCCGCCGCGCCCGTCAACGTCTACAGCGGAACCACAGGCACCCTCGTGGGAAGCACGTATCTCTATCAGTCCGGATCGAGCGGACCTTACCCAATGCAGTAGTACGCCCCAATCGTATATTTCGACCGACCCCGGCAACAAGTTTCCCTTCCTTGCTACACTCCTGCCTTGTGGCAGTGGTACTGGCCCGCAAAACACCGACTGCGATAGAGTCACCGGTTTGGCCGCCTTTTACGATGGGACGAATCAGTGGCTTTATATGTGGCCTAACACCATTGACCCAACTCACCAAGAAAGGCTCACCGCGCTCCAATTCAACACAGCCTTCCTCACGCCGCCAGGCTCGCCCACCGTCACCGCTCCAACGTCCGTCACGGACCTAATCGGGAACAGCACGGCGCACTTCGACCAATGGCTCATTCCCGGAGATAACATCAACGTAAGTGGCCATACCACACAGACCGTCACACAGGTGGTCAGCCCCACCGAACTCACAATCAGCCCAGGCTACAGCTCCACATTCACGACCGCTTACGCCGTTAACTCGTACACCGGTTACTTCGTGAACCCGCGTCCTGACTTCGCGCCGAATCCCAACCTCACGGGCTATCCCGGCGGATCCCTGGCGGTAACGTCGAATAGCGGCAGCGACGGAGTCGTTTGGGCCATAATCCCGGCTGACAACGATCCCGGGCAGACGCTCGATTCGAATCAGTACAACAGGACCCAGGGTTACCTCTGGGCCTATCAAGCCACGCCCGGCACGAGCGGCGGCGTACCAGGCCTGCTGCACCTGTGGGATAGCAAGAACGGCCCGTGCAGCTCCTGTCAGAATTTTTGCGTAGCGCCCTACGCCGTGCCCACCGTGGTACAGTCGATGGTGTTTGTCCCCACCTATGCCATTAACGAAACGACGGATGCCAGCCAGCTATGCCCGACAGACTCGAGCCCCCCGAGTGCCTTTAACTCTGGCATCCTCGTATATGGCCTGTAGGACGACTAAAGAGGAGAGCTATGACCAACCGTTATTTCTGGATCATCTTCGCTACGGCCTTATCTGCGCTCGGTAGTGCTCTCTGCGCGGGCCCGGAACCTGCCCGCGCAAATTTCCGCGTGGTCGCCCCTATGGGCCAGTACCAGCAGCCCGTCGGCCTCGCGGAAGGTGCGCCGGGAGTGTTCTATTCCATTGGAGGGGGATACGCGTTTTCTATCACGTCTCGCGGCACCACTAGCCAACTGGGAGCATTCCCAAACGGATATAACCTCTTCCTGGTGGCGAGCGCCTCGAATGAGCAGTTCTACGGCATGGTCGCTGGCGCAGGTAGTTCGGTGATCCACGCCTTCTCTGTTAGCTCGAAAGCGAACAGTCTCGTCTCGTACGCCCAACAAGCCATCTACGGCAGCCTCACGCAGAACCTGCCGGATGGAAGCCTGCTGGGAACCGGCGGGGATCAATCCACGGGTGCCTCTTACTTGTTCAGCCTGTCCACGCAGGGTAACGTTACCCCAATCTATCAGTTTCCCGGCGGCGAGGAGCTTCCGAGCAACGCTATCTATGCGACCGACGGCAACTATTACGGGGTTTCTTGGCAGGAACACCTCGGCGGCAGCACGGGAAGCGGTGGTTACGTTTATCGCGTGACGCCGGCAGGGGTACTCACGAAGCTCTACACCCTTCCCTCGGGAACCTTTAGTTCCTACGGCTCCAACTTCGTGCCGATACTGAAGGGTACCGACGGCAACTTCTACGGGGTGACCACCGCTGGCGGAAACGGCTACGGTTCGGTGTACCAACTCACTCCAAGCGGCCAATTCACGACGCTGTACACCTTCACGAAGGGCTCCGCCTCGTTCCCTCAGTCGCTCATCCAGGCGAGCGATGGCAATCTATACTCCGCCTCGTTAGGGTATCACCTGGGAGGCGAAATCTCGCGTATCTCCACTTCCGGCCAGTACACGCCTATGCATTATATGGGCGGCAACGATGGCCAGTGCCAATGCCTGATCGTTCAGGGCAGTGACGGCGTGATCTACGGCACGGCGATTCAGGGCGGCGGCGCAGGCGGCACGGTTTTTGCCTTGAATGCCGGGCTACCCAAGCCCGTGCCACAGGCCCTGGAATTCGGCCCTCAGCAGGGCCTCGCCGGAACCCGCGTGCGCATCTGGGGTTCTAACATGCTCCAGGCCACGGTCGAGTTCAATGGTGTCCCGGCCACGACCGTCTCCAATAGCGGTCCGAACTATGTCTGGGCCACCGTCCCGCACGGCGCTACAAGCGGGCCGATTACGGTCAGCACGCCGGGCGGAACTTCTACCACTCAAGCAAGCTTCACGGTAGAGTAGTAACGCCCTACAAGGAGAAATCATGGCCTGGACGACGCCCGACTTTGAAGAAATTTCAGTAAGTTGCGAAATCAGTTCCTACGCGCCAGCCGAGATATAGATTTCGCACGGATTAAATCTTCGCTGCCGCTCCGCCACTTTCTTTAGGCGTCTGCGCGTGTAGCGAACACGCCTGGCCGGACCCTCGGTCAGCCGACGTGTCCTTCTTCCCCTGAGGGATTAGACAAAAAAGGAGACTTACAAATGAAAGGTCTACGTGTGTCCTCGATTTCCGCGGCCAGCGTTCTGGCATGCGTGCGTCTCGCTTCCACACTCGCGATCGAGTCGGCCCTGACGACACTCTGCGCCCAATCGCCGGTGATCTACAGCTTCACCGGGTCGACTACTGACGGCGCCAATCCCCATCGCGCTGTCGTTATCAACGCCGGCGGCACCCTCTACGGCACTACGGTCTATGGCGGCTCGTCGAACGACGGCGTCGTGTATAAGCTGGTCCCTAGCTCCGGCACTTGGACCGAGACTGTCCTGCACAGTTTCGCGGGTGCCACCAGCGACGGCTCCGCGCCCGACGGTGATCTCGTCCTCAGCGGAACCAGCATATACGGGACCACCTCCGCCGGAGGCTCCTCAAGCGATGGCACGGTATTCCAGGAGAAGAACTCGTCGGGAATCTGGACCGAAAGCATACTTTACAACTTTGCTGGCGGTACAGGGGACGGGGCTGGACCGTTCGCCGGCGTCATTGTGAGTGGCGGCAACCTGTATGGGACGACCTTCTACGGAGGTAGCTCTGGCGACGGAACGGCATACTCGTTATCGCCGGGGACACCTTGGACCGAAAGCCTGCTTTACAGCTTCGGCGGGACTGCTGGTGACGGCCAAAATCCGCACGCTGCCCTCGTTTATGCGGGCAGCGGCGTTTACTACGGCACCACGTACAACGGCGGAGCCTCCGGGTATGGCACTGTCTACCAGTTGACCGATTCCGGCGGTACGTGGACAGAAACGGTGTTGTATAGCTTCAGCGGCGGAACCGATGGGTCCAACCCCCATTCCGCGTTGATCATCGACAGCAGCGGTAACCTGTACGGAACCACGGTTCTGGGTGGAGCACACAGCAAAGGAACCATCTATAAGCTTACGTCGGGCGGCGGCGGCTCTTGGACTGAGAGCGTTCTGTATAGTTTTAGCGGCGGCAGCGATGGCGCAATTCCACGCGCAGGCGTGGTCTTCGGTAGCAGCCAAAGCACGTTGTACGGGGCGACCACGCTCGGCGGAGGGTCGGCTAACTGCACAAATGGCTGCGGCACTGTGTATAAGCTGGTTCTGTCGGGTGGCTCGTGGACCGTTCTCCGCCTCCAGTAACTGCGGCGCGACGCTCGCTCCCGGAGTCAGTTGCGCTATCTCGGTGCAATTCACGCCTGCGTCGGCCGGAACTCTCACCGGCGCGCTTACTATTACCAGTAACAGCCAAGTCAGCCCGCAAACGGTGCCGCTGGATGGCATCGGTATCGTGTCCACGCCGGTCGTGACGCTGTCCCCCAGTCAACTGAGCCTTCCCGCGCAAGCCGCCGGCACTATCAGCCCGCCGCAACCGGTCACGTTGCAAAATACCGGTTCCGCGCCGCTTGCGCTCTCCAGTGTTGCCGCCAACGGAGCCGCGGCCGAAACCAATAACTGCCCCACCATCCTGGCCACTGGATCAAGTTGCATCATTAACGTCATGCTGGCTGCACCGCTGACCGGTGCGTGCAGCGGCAGCATCACGATCGACAGCAATGCGCCGGGCGGGCCGCAAAGCATCTCGATAAGTGGTGGCTGCTTGCCGCTTCCCAGCATCGAGTCCGCTCTATCATCTTCCAGCTTGGTCTTCACACCGCAGACAGTAGCTACATTAAGCCCATCGCAGACAGTCAACCTCACGAACATCGGCAGTGCGCCGCTGAACATCGCATCCATTACCGCCGTCGGCGATGCCGTGCAGACGAATAATTGCGGCGCGGTGCTCGCCGTGGCATCCAGTTGCTCCATCAATGTTGCCTTCGCCCCTTCGGCCATCGGGCCGCGCACCGCCGCGGTAATCGTTACGGATGCCGCTCCCGATAGCCCGCATGTCATCTCTATCTCCGGCTTGGGTCTGCCCAATCCCGTTCCCATCGTGAACCAGCCGCTGCTGCCCGCCGCCATCCAGCCAGGCGCTGCCGGCCTGACGCTCGTCGTAAACGGAAGTGGCTTCGTGCCCGGCTCGGTTGTGTATTGGAACGGCTCGCCGCGTGTCACTCAATCGATAAGCGGCTTGCAACTCTCGACCTCACTTACCGCGGCGGATCTGGCAACTCCCGGCACGGGCTCGGTCAGCGTCGTCAATCCGGCGCCGGGTGGTGGACCGTCCAACGCTGTGTGGCTGCCGGTCGCGTACCCCAGCCCCGCACCGGTCCTCACTGTCGCGACGATTCCCACGGGTATGGCGCCGTCGTCGCTAATAGCCGCCGATTTCAATCAGGATGGCAAGCTGGATCTGGCCGTGACGAACTCCGGAGCAAACACGGTTTCCATCCTGCTGGGCCATGGCGATGGAACATTCGCCGCCGCCGTGAATTACTCCACAGGCAATCTCCCGATGGCTATAGCTACTGGCGATTTCAATCATGACGGCATCCCCGATCTGGCCATCGTCAATCAGGCCGATAACACGGTTTCCATTTTGCTGGGCACTGGCGGTGGCGCATTTTCATCCGGCGCTACATACGCCACGGGGACGCAGCCCGCTGCAGTCGTGGCGGCGGATCTCAACGCCGATGGGAACCCCGATTTGGCCATAGCCAACCAGGCCGACGACACCGTATCCATCCTGCTCGGCGATGGCGATGGCGCCTTCGCTCCGCAACTAGCCTATCCTGCCGGCGAAAGTCCCGACGCGTTGATCGCCGCCGACTTCGACGGTGACGGTAAACCCGATCTCGCCATCGGCAATGATGTCACACCGGGCGGCACTGTCACTGTTTTGTTGAACCATGGCGACGGCAGCTATCTTCCCGGAGTTACCTACGCCACGGGCGATTCGGTTTCTTTAGTCGCCGCCGATCTCAACGGCGATGGCAAACTCGATTTCGCCGCGGTGAATTACTTAGCCCAGTCTCTCTCGGTGTATCTCGGAACAGGCAAAGGCACTTTTACTTTGGGACCTACTCAGACCACGCGCCTGTCTCCAAACCTCACTGGCTTGGCGGCAGCCGACATCAATGCCGACGGCACGTTGGAGCTGTTGATGGGCGGCAATGCTGATGCCGGTTTCACGGCGGTGAGCAATAACGATGCCGGCACCTTCACGTCGATCCTGCAAACCGGAGCCGTCTCGCAAACCACCGCGCTGGCCGTGGGGGATTTCAATAACGATGGCAGCATTGATGCGGCGCTGGCATCGTACGGATCGAATACCATTTCGATACTGTTGCAGTCTCCGGCGCTGGCCGTGTCGAGCTCAAATGTGAGTTTCGGCAATGTGGTGGTGGGCGCGAACGGAACCCAGACCGTCACCTTGACGAACAGTGGAAGCGCCATGCTACAAATCGGGACCGTCACCGCCAGCGGCGCCTTCTCGCAGACCAACAACTGCTCCGCGGCCATCGCGCCTGGAAACGGCTGCACCATTATGCTCGTTTTCAGCCCGCCTGCGGCCGGCACGCAAAACGGTGTTCTAAGCATCGCCAGTAACATCTCGGGACCTCCCCAGACCGTCAACTTGGTCGGCGCCGGAGTTACTTTCGCCGCCACGGTCGGACGTTCTCAATCGTCCGTCATTGGCGGCAATCCACTGACGTCGAATACCATCACGCTAAGTAGTCCGGCGCCCCAAAGCGGGTGGTCGGTGGAACTCTCCAGTTCCAACTCCGCGATTGCATCCGTGCCCGGAGCGGTGAGCGTGGCCCCTGGCGCGGCCGTTTCTTCCAGCTTCACCATTACAACCGCAGCGGTGTCATCGAGCACACCAGTGACAGTGTCGGCCAACATAAACGGATACACCGCGACTGCTATCTTGACGGTAAATCCGATGGGAGCTTCCGTCATCCTGTCTTCTACTTCGGTGACGGGCGGCGCCCTGGTGACCTCGAACAGTATCACGCTCGCGAGTCCCGCGCCGGTCGGCGGTCTGCTGTTTAATCTCGTCAGCTCCAATCCCGCGCTTGCGTCCGTGCCTGCAACGGTCACGGTAGCCGCCGGCGCTACTGCTACCCCAAGCTTCAACATTCAAACCACTGCTATAGGTTCCAATACGACTGTGACCATCTTCGCCAGTCTAAGCGGTGTCCCCGGAGCGATCGCCAACGCCACACTCAAGCTGCTGGCGGCCGAAGTCAGTTCGCTGACTCTGACGTCTAACGCGATTACCGCCGCCAATCCACGTCATCTAACGTCGTGAACCTTACGGGAGTTGCTCCGGCAGGCGGAGTGGCGGTCAGCCTTACCAGCTCCAATCCCGCGGCGGCGTCGGTTCCTGCAACCGTAGTGGTGCCGGCGGACGCCACTGTCTCTGCGCCTTTTACCATTACCGCGGGCTATGTCGCTGCCAGCACTAATGTGACGATCACGGCTACTTATTCGGGACTGAGTGTGGTGGCTAACTTGACTGCAAGTCCCAATGGCGTCGCTTCCGTGAATCTCACTTCTACATCGGTTGTAGGTGGCGTAGCTCCCGTTACCTTGAACACCGTAACGCTGCTCGCTCCCGCACCCGCGGCCGGCGCTACCGTCAAACTCTCGAGCGGTAACCCGGCGGTTGCATCGCTTCCCGCAACTTTGAAAGTGGCCGCTGGAGGCATCACGTCGGCAACCTTCAAGATCACAACCATGCCCGTCTCCATCCAAACGCCGGTGACTATCACGGCGACTTACAACGGCGTGTCCGTTCCCGTCACGCTGACGGTCAACCCCCTGGCGCCGGCTTCATTGACTCTCAGTCAATCAACTGTGATCGGAGGAAAGACGATCGCCGGAAATTATGTCACCTTGAATGCGGCGGCTCCGCCTAGCGGCGTGACCGTCACTTTGTCCAGTTCCAAATCCGCGGTGGCGGCCGTCCCCGCCACAATAACCATCGCCGCGGGAGCGCGCACTTCTCCCAAGTTCAGCATTGTGACCAGTGCCGTAGCCAAACAAACTGCAATCACGATCACGGCTGGATATCAAGGCAACACCGCCACCGCCACGTTGACGGTAAAACCATAAGTGGGGCAGACCCACATGTGTCCGGTTAAAAGTTGAATAGATTCAATTGGTTAGGGTCGGTCGGTAGCTCCGGCCGCGAGTTAGGTGTCTCAAACACCTGTAAAATAGGCAGTTTTTCGAAGGCGGTGAGTCCTACAACCTGCAAAAAAGTGTAGAGACTCACCACAATGCCCAGCGTCTTCCTAGCGATGGCCACCAGTAGGTAGACGCTCACCGCGATCCAGATCTGCGTCTTGACGGCATTTTCAGAATTGCCCAAAAAGCTCTGGATCCGGAGGTGTTGCTTGATCCATTTGAAGAACACCTCGATAGCCCACCGACTCTGATACAACTGGGCGATGGTGAGGGCAGGCAGCAGAAAATTATTGCTCAGAAAGACGAATCGCTTGCCGCTGGGCAGGTCGCAATACGACACACGACGGAGCGCGACCGCATACTTGTCCCGAGTTTTCACGCCAGTCAGCAACACGGTTTGATCCGAGCGGAGACCAGTGGCCCGCGACACGGGTCGTGAATATTGACGTCCCATCTTCGTGGTGGTCAGCGCGCGGGTGACGAAGAATGCCCCCGTTTGATGAATGCGAAACAGAGGTCCGAAACTCAGATATCCTCGGTCCATTACATAGAAAGCCCCAGGCTCGAAAGCCATCCGGTCCAGCATCAACACGTCGTGGGAACGGCCGTGGGTAATATCGATAACCGTGGGAATGCTGCCGCGCAGGTCCAGCAAGGTATGCATCTTGACCGCGCCGCGGGAACGTTCGAAGGGGGCCCAGGGACACAAAGAGAGACAGACATCTATGGTGGTCGAGTCCAGCGCATAGACCGTGTTGTCGAGCTCGACGCCGAACGGATCACCCGCATACAGCGGGCGCGCGATCGCGATGAGCACTTGCGCCAGATCGGCATAGACACGCCAGTCCCGCCGTTCATTGGCATCTGCCAGCGTGGAACGCGAAACCTCCCCACGAATTCCCAAATGATAAAGCTTATCGGAGACCGCCCGCAGGCACGATTCCAAATCCCGCAAGCTTTCCCGATGCGTCAGTTGCGCGAATGCCATGCACAGCCACTGGTCCCAGCAGGAGAAACGGCGCAAATGCCGGCTTGCTTTATGCCGTGCAACACAGGCTTGAAATTCGTCGTGGGGAACGAAGTCCATCAGTTGCGAGAAAACCATTCGGCCTTGATTCACACCCCACTATAGGGGATCACAGTTCAAATCGTTTTCGGCACGTAGCACTGTAACGGACTGAAAAATGACCCTTTATCCCCGCCCAGGAAAATTAAACCGGACAGGTGTGGGGCAGACCGTCGTTTTCTGTGGTGTGTTTGGGAGGGCCTGCGGTCCGCGAACTTTCATGAAAAACTTGGCAAACGTAGTTTCGAACTTGCCCACCAGCCACCAACCACTGCCCACCAGCCACGGGAAAGGTTTTTCGACCCTGCCGTGCCCGCTCGCAACACAGGGGGACGACGCAAAACGATCGTCCGCCCCACCGTGCGCCTCACGCCGAATACAGAAACGCCTCAATCTCGTCGATCCGTTTGCTGGCGTCGCCGTAACCAATCTCGATCAGCTCTTTGGTGTACTTCGAAGTGAACAGCAGATAGCTCATCACATCCGCGCACGAAGCTGCGTCTCTTCCCAGGCTGTTAACAAAATACTGAACGAGATACGGCATGTCCTTTCGGTGTATTTCGGCTAAGTGCGACAAATCCACCGACGGAGTGAGTAACAGCGTCTTAAGAGGACGCAGCTTATCGGACGCCTCCGCGCCGGGTTGCGCGATCTGGCCATTACTCAATAGCTGATTAAGCCGCTGCAAGTGCTCGATATCGGTTGCCAGGTGATCCAGAAACATCACGTTGAACAACACTCCCATGATCTGCGCCAGGGAAGGATCTCTATGATCGGCGGCCTCCTCCTGGTGCTCCAGTTTCTCGCAGCGAACGCCGATGGCCACGATCCGCTGCGCCCCCAGCCGCACCACCGGACTCAACGGTTGCTGCAAACGAATGCAGCCGTCGCCGAAGAACGCCGTGCCTTGCGCCGTCTCGAGCTTCACCGGCCGGAACACCAAGGGGATGGCCGCCGACGCGCAGATATGATCGACCGTAATTTTGGTCGCAAGGGTCACCCGCCGGCTGCGGTTCCACATGGGGTGCCCTTTTTTTCCTTGAATAAACAGGTAACTCTTTCCGGAGTTATAATTCGTCGCTGAAATCGCCAGCGCGTACAGGCAACCTCGCTTGATATTCGCTTCAATCCGGCCGCAATCCAGGTGGGCCGCGAGGTAGTGCTTCAAAGGCGAGGCATCCAGCAGGGAATGCGCGTTGCCTCCGCCCAGCACGCCGCCAAACGAGAGGTCCATGATCCAGGTGATGGAATTCTGGGCCTGCGCCAACACGTCGCACCGAAAGATGTCCGAAGGCTTGAGACTGGACCACAAGCGGGCGAGCGTTTCGGTGGATGCCGCGAAATCGTCGCTCCCCGCGGCGATGGCGCTGCCATTGATCGCGCCGGCCGACGTGCCTCCAATAATGGCGAACGGATTGCCACGCGCGCGCGCCCGCTTCAGTTCCCCAATGCGTTGCAGCACGCCCGCCTGGTAGGCGCCACGAGCGCCGCCGCCGGTCATCACCAGACCCAGTGCGCCGTCCATTTCACAGGACTCCGATCTGCCTGACGCAAGTCAGTATAGCACCGTTTCGGAGGTGAAACACCGGTATCAATCGACACTGCTGCTACCGCAACGCCGCGTGCAAACATGTTCGGGAAAAATGCGCGCAAAGCTCCGCACCAGGTACGCCTTTGCGCCCGCGCGCGTGCGAAATGTCTTGCCGCCTTCAATGGTTTTTCCCCAATGCCTGGCCACCAACTCTCCACTGCGCAGTTTTGTGATGCGGGAGTAAAACGGCCCATCGCGGGTGTAGTGGACGAAGTTGTACGGCTCGATGGCCTGGAGGTCCGCCCGGCACGCGCTGCATACCAGGAGGTGTTGCTCCAGCGCGGCAGAACGCGGCAGGACAATTCGGCCCAAGGAGTAATTCTCCAAATCCGTCCCCGATAAGTGCTCGCCAAACTCCTTTGTCATGCTTGAAGAATATATGCAGGCCTGAAGCACGGCAATTGCCTGGTGTACTAGAGCGGCAGGTACCGGACGAGCTTAACTGCTACCTGACGGTCGCGGCTCCGTAACGGACCGGACCCTTACAGAGCCGCGACCGTAAGGGAGCGGTAGAGCATCCTCAAGGGCATTCTGTGCTAGGGTAGAGTTTTCCATACTGGAGGCAAAATGGAGGCGCTGGGCCTGATTGAAACAAAAGGACTGACGGCCGCGATCGAAGCGGCCGACGCCATGGTAAAAACGGCCAATGTGACGCTTACCGGCAAAGAATTCATCGGCGCGGGATTCGTGGTGGTCAGCGTGCGCGGCGATGTCGGCGCCGTGAAAGCCGCGACCGATGCGGGCGCCGCGGCTGCCCGGCGAGTCGGCGAACTGGTGGCGGTGCATGTGATTCCACGCCCGCATGACGAAACCGAAAAGGTCCTGCCAGGCGCCGGACCGGTGAAGAAATCCCTCGGCTGATGCTCGAAGACAAAGACCTCGTCTCGATTCAAGAGGTCCGCACCAAGGTAGAAAAGGCCTACTCCGCCTGGCTGAAGTACCGTACCTATACCCAGGCGCAGGTGGATGCCATCGTGGAACGCATGGCCGCCGCGGGCCGCGCCAATGCCGAACGGCTGGCGGCGCTGGCTGTCGAAGAGACCGGTTACGGGAACGTCAAAGATAAGATCGCCAAAAATCTGCTGAACGCCGATCTGCTGCCCCGCAAGATGCGCGGCATGCGGACGATCGGCATGCTGCGCGAGATCCCCGAAGAGCGCATTGTGGAGTACGCTGTGCCGGTTGGCGTAGTCGCCGCCATCCTGCCCACTACCAATCCCACTTCCACCGCGATTTACAAGATCCTGATCTCGCTCAAAGCCGGCAACGCTATCGTGCTCAGCCCGCATCCGCGCGCGGTGCGCTGCACTTGCGCCACGGCCGATCTGTTGTATCGCGCCGCGCTGGAGGCGGGCGCGCCCGAGAACATCGTCCAATGCCTGGGATACGCCAGTCTCGACGGCACCAATGCTTTGATGCGTCATGAACGCACCGGCGTGATCCTCTCTACCGGCGGCCACGGCATCGTGCGCGCGGCGTATTCGAGCGGCAAGCCTGCCTTCGGCGTGGGACCGGGTAACGTTCCCGTGATGATCGAACGCACGGCCGACATCCAGGATGCCATCGCGAAAGTGGTCGAGGGAAAGTCGTTCGACTACGGCACGGTCTGCTCCAGCGAACAGGCCATCGTGGCGGAAGATGTACTGAAGGATCGCGTGCTCGCGGAATTGAAAGCCGCCAAGGCACATTTCTGCAATGCGCAGCAGAAACAGGCGCTCGAAAAACTGCTGGTCACGCCGAACTGGACCATCAATCCGGCATGCGTGGGGCAAGCGCCCGGCAAGATCGCTGCCATGGCCGGGTTCACGGTGCCGCCCGAGACCTCGATTCTGGTGGCGGAATTGGAGGGCGTGGGCAAGCAGCATCCGCTTTCCATGGAGAAGCTGTCGCCCGTTTTGGCGCTCTACTGGGTGAAAGACTTTGCCGCAGGATTGACCATTTGCGAAAGCCTGCTGCGCTTCGGCGGGCTCGGCCACACCTGCGTGATTTATTCGAAGGACGAGGCGCGCATTCGCGAGTTTGCCGAGCGCATGCCCGCCAATCGCGTGCTCGTGAATACGCCCGCCCCGCAAGGTTCCACCGGCATTACCACGAACGTGTTTCCGTCGATGACGCTGGGCTGCGGAGCGGCGGCCGGAAACATCACTAGCGATAACGTGGGTCCGCAGCATCTCTACAACATCAAGCGCCTGGCCTACGCGGTGCGCACGGCGGCCGAGGCGTTCGATATGCCCGCGCCGCAGGCGGCGCAGAAGCCGTTGGCGGCGGATATTGTGGACCGCTTCCTGGCCCGCCGCGGGGTCGGTAGGGCAGACGATCGTTTTTCGTCGTCCGCCATGCAAACCACCAGTGGGGCAGATGATCGTTTTTCGTCGTCCGCCGTCCAAACCACCAGTGGGGCAGACGATCGTTTTTCGTCGTCTGCCGTTCCCCGGCCGCATGGGCCGACCACAAAAGACGATGGTCCGCCCCACGCCTGCGCCTGCGCACCGGCCCCCGAGCCGCCCCCCAAACCACAGCCCGTCGACTTCGTCTGCGAAGAAGACGTACGTAACGCCATCAAGCAATCCCGAAAAATTTACATCGGCCCTAAGACCATCGTCACCCCGGCGGCCCGCGATCTGGCCTCACCCGGTGATATCCTATTGTTGGCTTAAGGCGCAACGGAGGACTTATGGACCTGAACCTGGATACGTTGAAGCAGGAGATCCTGGAGTACCTCGAGCAATCGGAATTTGCCGTTTTCCGCACGGCTCCGGGCGGTCTGGAAGACCTGCCTACGGTACTCTGGGATGCCGAACGATACCCCGATTACCAGATGTTCCTGGAAACCGCACGCCAAACGGGCGCAAAGATGATTCTGTTCAACTCGCGGGAATTCGAATCCCCCGAGATCGACGAAGCCATTGAGGAACTCGACGACTGCGATGTAACGCGCGAGGAGCGCCGCGAACTGGAAGTCAGGCTGCGCGACCTACGCGTGCATGAAGGCGTCACCTGCTCCATCGAGCTGGCCTTCGACCATCATGCCCGTATGTACGTCTACGAACTGCGCCCCGATTGGTACGAGGAATTCCTGAGCATCGGCGAAGAGATCGCGGTACATCTGCCAACCGGTAGCGCCGGGCAGGAAGACGACGGTTCCTTCGGCTATTTTTCGAATAACTGACCGACGGCATGCCCATACAGGCTCGCTGGCTGATTCCCGAGGCCGACCCGCGGCACACCCAGGCGTTGGCGGCGGCGTTGCACATCGGCCTGCCCGCCGCGCGGATTCTCATCGCCCGTGAACTGCGCGAGCCGGAGGCTGCCCGCCGCTTTCTGCACCCCTCGCTGGCCGATCTGCACGCTCCCGGCGAATTGCGCGGCATGTCTGAAGCGGTCGCGCGGCTCGAACGCGCCATCGCGGACCGTGAACGGATCCTGATCTACGGCGACTACGATGTGGATGGCGCCACCTCGGTGGTCATCCTCAAAAAAGCCATCGAAATGGCCGGCGGCGTTGCTTCGTTTTTCATCCCGCACCGCCTGCGCGACGGCTACGGCATGCGTGTGGATGCGGTCGAAAAGGCCGCCGCCGAAGGCTTCAAACTGATCGTCAGCGTGGATACAGGCATTCGTGCGGCGGAAGTGGTGCGCCGCGCCAATGCGCTGTCCATCGACGTGATCATCACCGATCATCATTTGCCGGAAGCCGAAATTCCGCCCGCCATCGCGGTGCTGAATCCCAACCGGCCCGATTGCGGCTATCCCGACAAGAACTTGTGCGGCGTGGGCGTGGCGTTCAAATTAGTGCAAGCGCTGCTCGGATCGCTCGCCTGGCCGCCCGAAAAGCTGCGGCGCGTCACCGAATCGTTTCTGAAACTGGTGGCCATCGGAACCGTCGCCGACGTGGTGCCGCTGATGGGCGAGAACCGCGTGATCGTCAAGTACGGCTTGCGCGGCTTGGGCAAAGTGAGCAATCCGGGGCTGCGCGCGCTGCTGGATGTGGCCGGTTTTACCAACGGCCGGGTTCCGTCTTCCACCAGCGTGGCTTTCCGCATTGCGCCGCGCATCAACGCCGCGGGACGCATGGATACGGCCAACGCGGTGATCGAAATGTTTCTCACCGGTGACATGGCGCGCGCCCGCGTGCTCGCGCAGCAGTTGCACGACCTGAACGGCGAGCGCCAGTTGGCGGAAGCGGAAGTCACGCAGCAGATCGTGGAGGAGTGCGAGCGCGTGCCCATCCACGATGCGCAGCGCGCGCTGGTCTTCGCGGCGGATGGTTGGCATCGCGGCGTGCTGGGCATTGTGGCTTCGCGTTTGGTGGAGCGCTTCCACCGGCCGGTCTTCGTGCTCAGCCGCGATCCTGAAGACGGCCGCGCGCAAGGCTCCGGGCGCAGTATCCGGCCGTTTCATCTACTGGAGGCTTTGGAATCCATGCCGGATCTGTTCGAACGCTTCGGCGGGCATCGGCAAGCGGCGGGCGTCACGCTGCCGACCGACAAAGTCGATGCGTTCCGCGCAAGGTTCAACGATTACGCCGCCGCGCGATTGACGCTGGAGGATCTGGCGCCGCAGGTGGAAATCGACGCGTTACTCGAGTTCCGCGAGATCGACGAACGCAGCGTGGCCGAGGTGCTCAGCCTGGAGCCGTTCGGCTGCGGCAATCCCGCGCCGCTGTTCGCCGCGCTGGCTGCGGAAGTGGCTGGTCCGCCCGTGGTGATGAAGGAGAAGCATCTGCGCGTGATGCTGCGGCAGAACGGGCGAACGCTGATGTTGAAAGCCTGGAACTTCGCTGAACGCGGCGCGGAATTACAGCCCGGTGCGCGCGTGGATGTAGCCTTCACGCTGGAGGACGATTCTTACGCCGCCGCACGTGGACTGCCCCCTTGGGGCGCGGTGTTGCGCGATGTGCGGCCGGCCTGAGCGTACAATTAGAGCATGCAGGAAGTGGTCGAACTTGAGCCGCAGGCGGCAGCCCGGAGTTCCAATCACGAGCCGCCCCTTGCGTTCCTGGATACGGATGTCGTACTCAGCTATCTCCGTGGCGACCCCACGGCAGTAGAGTTGTTTCGCGCCGAATCCGAGGGGCGTATCCGCTTCGCCATCAACCACCTCGTGCTAGGGGAACTCATTCTCACCGCGGATGACGCGGCTAAGCCCGCGTTGAACCGGATCCTCGAGCATCTGAAAGTATTGCCGCTAGATTATCCAAAAGCTAAAGCGCTTACCGCCGCGGTTGCGCGGAGTATGGACACGCCGAATGGTCAGGCGCGGAGTCGGACACCGCACCCCGCCGACATGGTCAACGCAAGCGGCCTCGGCGACAGCGACTTCCTGGTCACCAGCAATGGCGTTCTGAAAAGTCTGGTGGCAGGCGGCAAACCACGGGTTGTTACCCCCGATGAACTGGTTGCTTATCTCCAGTCCGCGTAATGCGCGTCTATTTCGATACCGGTGTCTTCATCGATTTTCTAAGTGTCCATGGCAATGGCATCCTCAGGACCACAGATCGACGCGGGCGCACGCCTGCGGATATGGCCAAGGCTGCCGAACGCTTGTTCGAGAAAGTGAAGCGCGCTCACGCTGGCGCAGCCTCGTGTCTGGCCTATTACGAGGCCGAGGAAGCCAGCTACAGGCAACTCAGACAATCCACGAAAGGCGTCCCACAGGCCGACGTGCTGCTGGTTCCTACGGCACGCGCGATAACTCTTCAGGTTGAGGCTGTGGCCGATCTTTTCAGCATCTCGATCCTTGATCTCACCGTCAAGACTTTCGACATCCAACTCCAGCAGCGTTCCCTCCAGACGCGCGGCGTCCGCGCCGCCGATGCGCTTCACGCGGCCACCGCCATCGAATTCGACGCCGACCTGCTCGTTTCAACCGACGATGCGCTCCTGCAACGGGATGGAATCCTGACCAACCGGCGGGGAACTAATATCGTCTGTCGAGACACCGATACGGCGCCTCATCTGCTGTAGCTGAGCTGCCCGCGGCGAACCGCTGTGGTGCGCTATTGCGCCACCGCAATCCCAAACGGTAGGCTGCTGAAACCATCCACGGTGAAAGCGTAGCTCTCCACGCCCGCAGTCACCTGGAAGTTAATTTGGACCACTCCATTTACGAGGCCGGGCGCCGCGCCGATATATGACACCGGACTGTAGCTGGCAGGAAAGTACACGATATCGCAGTAACCCACCTGGCCGCAGAATTGGTTGGCGCCGGTGGCGATCTGGCCATCGCTGCCGGGGAAGTAGCCCGTGCCCGTGGCCCAAACGGAGACATATGCACCGCCGGGGGCTGGATTAGAAGGCGAATTCAGCGTGCCATCCTGGTTGATGGCCGCCGCGCTGCCGGCGGCATTAAGAAATACGCCCGGCGCGGCGATATCCACCATGACGCGAAAATCGGGTAAAGTGGCGCCCGTAACCTGCAATTCGATGGACGATTGAGCGGTCAGTTCCACCGGTGCAATGGCATTGATCTGCGTCGCGGACACATACAGCAAATGCGCGGCGATGCCATTAATCATGACTTCGAGGCCCCCCAGCGTAGTCGGCAGGAAACCCGCCGCATCCAGAGTCGCCCATGCCGGCGAAGCAGAGCCCAGGCTCAGGCCATAGATCGAGATCAGCTCGCCTGGTGCGAGACGGCCCGCCAGCACACCACCGGCGCTGTTGGTGATGCCGAACAACCAGGGAGACGAGGTTTGTCCGGGCGCGGCGCCGGCGGGGAAGGCGGATACCAGACCGCTCGCTCCGGCGGCGTGCACGGTGTTCGATGAATCCAGCGCGAGCGCCGCGGCCGTTATTCCAGTAGGAAAGCGTTCGGAGTACACCAGCGCTGAGCCGGTGGAATTCAACTCCGCCAGAAATTCGCCTCCGTTCGCGTTCGCGGAGACCGTAGTGGGAAAATCGGAAGAAGTCGCGGTACCCGACACCCACACATGGCCTGCTGCATCAAGGGCAATAGTCTGCGCGGCGTCTTTGGCCGTGCCGCCCAGATATGTCGCCCACAGCATGGCGCTGCCTGACGGATCGATCTCCGCCACGAATGCGTTGGAACCCTTGAGCGTGGTCTGAAACGCGCCCGCCGTGACTGGAAATGCAGGGTCTTGCGTGTATCCGGAGATATAGGCGTCACCCGCTGCGTCCGCGGCGATGGCGGCCACAAAATCCGTGGCGATCGTACCCACGCTAGGCTCAAGATAGCCGGGGCCCAGGTAAGTCGCATAAACCAGACCGGTGCCGGCGGCGTTCACTTTCACCACGAAGGCGCCGATCCCATTGGCCAGCAGGGCGCCCGTCGTGGTAGGCAGCCCCAAACCGGTCGCATTTCCCGCGATATATGCGTTGCCGGCGGGATCCACCGCGATCGCCGCTCCTGAGGTATAGGTCGAAGTGAGCAGGAAACAGGAACTGCCTTCCTCACCGCCCGCTTCGCATCCCGGCTCCGGTGCGGTGAGCACGCCCGCGTACAAAATCTGCGTGCCCGTGGGATTAATCTTGGCAAACAGCGCACCGGAGATCGGGGGAATGCTGCCGATGGGAGCCACTGTTCCGGCCGGCATGCCCGGCGTGCGCGGATAATCCGGAGCGGTCGTGGTGCCTGTGACATAGGCATTGCCTTCGGAATCGGCCGCTATTCCATAGAGCGAGCTATCGCCGGTTGTGCCTCCGAAGTAAGTCGAATAGACGATGCCGCCATCCGCCGCCAGCTTCATCAGAAAGGCCGTCTTTACATTAGAGCCCGCTGGAAGCGTATATACCACGCTCTGCAGCGGATTGCGCAGCGGGAAATCCGGCGAGGTCGTATCGCCCGCGATGTAGATGTTCCCCGATGAGTCCACCGCGATCGCGTTCGCCTCATCCGATCCTTTGCCGCTGAACGTGCCGAGCAAGGTGAGGGTCCCGGAGGGGTCCAGTTTGGCGATAAAAACGTCTGCGATGGGGCCGCCCGACTCGTAATACGAGATAATGCGTCCGCCGGTGAGGTAAGTGTTGCCGTTCGCATCTACGGCCATGGCGGATACCTGATAAGGGTGCGTGTCGCCAATATAAGTGGTATAGCTTGCGGCGTGGGAAAGGGCAGTCGACGCCAGTAGGGCAATTACAACGATCTTGTACATGGAATCTCCGCGGACGCGGCAACTTAAGAGTAACACCTCCGAATTCGAAAGGCAAACTCCCAAGAAAACCGCTCCCTCACGGGGTGCCCTCTGGGCCCGGCTCAGTAACAGCCGTGTCGATTTCGCACAATCTGTCGATTTCGCACGATCTGCAGAGCCGCGACCGTGAGGGAGCGGTTTCATTTTCCCGGAATCCCCAAGCGTCCGCATGCTACGATGGCGAATCGCGGCTCCATGCAAGCATCGCTCGGCAAACGATACGTAATCGGGCTGGCTGCCGCGGCGGTGGTGCTGTTTGCCGCCGTGTGTCACCGGCTGCTCGAGACGCCTCAGTGGAGCTACAACGGCGCGCGGCTGATGCCCTCCTTCGCCGTGATCAACGGCCTCAATTACTACGTGGTGTTTCCGCCCGGCGGCCCGCTCTACAGCTCTCTGTACGGCCCGATGGCGGCTATCGTGTATCTGCCGGCCACGCTTTTCCATTCGCCGAACACTGCCGTCCTGGCGGGAGCGGCCATCACCGCGCTTTTCTGCTTTTCGGCGGCGGCCTTCCTGCACTTCACGCCCTCACGCGCGTCGCGAACGGGCGCCGACTGGCTCGCTTTTCTGACGACGGGACTTCTGATGTGCTATCTCGAGCCGCTGAAGTATTCCTGCTTCAACGTGCACGCCGACGGTCCCGGCCTGGCCTTCGGCGCGGTGGCCGCGGGCGCCCTGTATCCCGGCCGGCCGCAAAATGTGCGCGCGGCCTTGCCCGTCTCCGCACTGTGCGCGGTCCTTTCCGTCTTCTGCAAGCAGACGTTTCTGCCGGTGCCCTTCGTGTTGCTCTTCTACTTGTGGGTGGCCGCGGGGCGCGCGCGAGCCATTCATTATCTCGCGTGGCTGATAGCCATGGGCGGCGCAGCCTGCGCCACCGCTCTGATTTGCATCGGTCCCGAGAGGCTTTATCATTGCCTGATCTGGGTGCCCGGCCATCATCCTTGGTACCCGCCCTCGGGATTGGTGAGCGCCATACAAGCGATGCGCGGTTTCATCCGTCTATCCATGCCGGTGCCCGTGCTTTGGTTGGCGTGCGCGATCTACCTGTCGGGCAGCCTCCGCGCGCGTGGACTCCGCGTCCTGGCCGCGAACCGCGCCGCACCGTTGCTCCTGTTGGGAATCGCCCTGCTGCCTTTCTCCATCGCCGCGCGCGCGAAACAGGGCGGCGACGTGAACAGCTTGAGCTTCTCGCTGTTCTTCCTCACCTGCGGACTCACCGTCCTGCTGGCGGATGGCGCGCGGAATGCCTCCAGCGCTACCACGCGCCGCATGTCAGTGTCGGTATTAGCAGCCACGCTTCTGGCACTGGCTGTATCCGAAGCGCCCCTGGCCCTCGAAATCCCCGCAGCCGCCCGGCGCTTGCCGCAGTCCCCGCAGCAAGTCGCTTTGGCATACTTGCAACGGCATCCCGGCGAAGCGTATTTTCCGTGGATTCCCTTGGCCCACTATTACGCCGAACATCAGTTCCGCCACTACGCCTACGGCATTGCGGACCGGTTGATGGCCGGCGAGTCTTTTACCGAGGCGGATTTCCGCGCCTACATTCCACGCGATCCGCGCGTGATTGCCTTCGCTGCCGACGGCACACCGCGCATACTCGATTACGATTTGATGCAGTATCTGCCGGAGTACAGCCGGACGGTGAACGATCCTGAACTTCCGGGCTGGCTGGTGTATGCCAAGTCCGGCCTGGGCTCAACCGCTCCCTGGCGGTCGCGGTCCCCGCAGCGTCCACTCAATACTTCACGCCTGTAGCCCGGCCCGTCTGCTCGCCGCGCAGCCACACGAATACCGGCGAATGGGGTGCGGGCGCAGGCCACGGCAGTTCGATCTTCAAAGACTGCTTCTGCGGCGCGTCCGCAACCGCATCCGGAATGGCCTTGACCGGCATGCCATGTTGCGCATCCCAGCCGGTCTGTTCGATGGTGTCCAGATCCTCGCCTTTAAGCGTTCCCTGGTACGCTCCGTCATCGAGTTTTTGATCGGTCAACACGAACTCCTCGATGCGCGGTACGCGCATAATACGGCCCATTGGATAAGGGTCGCTGGTTCCCGCCGGCGAAGAGACCCGCGCCTGCAATCGGCATCCCGACCGTCCCACCAGACCCGGCTCGAGCGATAGGAAAATTTCCCCTTGTCCGGCCATATCCAGGCGTGTGGCGCCGTTGCGGTCGCCGGCCGCCAGGTGCAGCGCCTGACGCAAAGCGCCCGCGTCGGCGCAGGTGACATCCACCACCGGCGCATCACCGGCATGCGTCACTTCCAGGGCGAAGCTGGCGATAACGGTCGCCGGAATTTCGTCCACGTTCAACACCAGCCCGAAACTCTGTGGATACGATTTGCGCACGCTCTTGATGCGCGGCCGCGGCCCACGCACCCGCACGGCATCCGCGATCGTAATGGGGGTCTCCATGCCTTGCACCTTCATCTGCAAATCGAACTCCTGATCCTCATGGACTTGTGGTCCTAATTTAAAGGTGGCCGCGCGCGTTTCGGAAGAGTGCGAAGCCGGCGCCAGATCGATTTCACCCGCCATGCAGGTGATCTTTTCGATGCGATCGAGACCGCTGCCGTGTAACAGAAGTTTTTGGCCGGTTTCATCCAGATTTGGGCCGAGCGGCAGCTCCTCCAGCTTGGGAGCCGGCGGGAGAACCGTGACTGAAATCGGGTGCGAAACGCCGTCGGACTGCGCCAGTACTAATTTATACTCGCCGGGCTTGAGTCCATCGGTATCGAGCTCCGCTTCGGCGGAGTCCTGGTCGCCGCCGCGCGGCCCATGCGGCAGCGTGAACGCCACTTTCACGGGTGTGGCGGCATGCGGCTTGGCAGGTTCCAATTCCATCTTCTCGAGGAATTCGAAATCCGCGCCCGTCAGCTTCAGTGGCACGCGCCCGCTGCCTTCGACAAGCTTGTCATGCGAATCGGCGGAAAGCTTCGCCAGTTTCAGATCGCCCAAAGGATGCAAATAAACTTCTCCCGATACCGGTAGTTCATCCCAATCCCAATACGCTTTCAGACGATATCCGCCAGGCGCGGCCTTCGTCTTGCTCAGGTCGAGTTGAATCTCGCCGTCCTTCTCCACGGCTGCCGGAACGGTGATGGAAGCGCCGCCTTTGGCGGGAGTCAGTTGCCATTCCCGCAGCCGCGAGAGGGCTTTGTCACCGTCGTCGGCATTGACGGCGATGGCGGATTTCGCGCCCACGGGGATATGTACGGCCGCCGGCAGGGAGAGCTTGGGTTCCTTCAAATTGGGCAGCCGATGCGCCCACAGATAAGCGATGCGCGTGCGTGCCTTGGTTTGACTCTTGGCGCAAAGCGAGACGCCATTCGCCGCTCCGGTCTGCGCGATGGTGGATTGAAATTCCGTCTCGGGAAACAGCATGGCATGCATATTTTGAAACAGAGAAGCGCCTCCCGCCACCAATCCCACGGGGTTGCCGAAGAACAGGCTGGCCACGGCCGCCGCCAACCCCGTGGATTGCTGCAATACGGCGGTGTTCGATGCGGTAAGCGGGTCCATGGTGGTCATGGACGGCAGCAGCGCGTGCAGAAGAGTAGCCGCTTGTTGATTGGTGGGCGTCCCGGCAGTGACCGCGGGCATGGCCACGCCGGATTTAGACGAGAAACCGGATAGCGCGGCGGAGACGGTGGTCCCCGAGGCTTCGGAATTCTGTAACTCCTGGATCAGCGCGCTCACCTGTTCGGTTTGGTCCGCGTAATCCGCCAGTTCCGAAAGCACTTCGTCGTTCTCTTCGATCAACGATTTCACCTTGCGCATACTGAGCCCTTGCGGACCGTACACCAGCGCGACCACCGCGGTATCGCGCGGGAGCGTCCAGATGGTGGGCTTCGACGCGGGCTCCGGCTTCAGCGCTTCCAGCGGCCCCGAGTTGGCGGCCGGCGCGAGCAGCACCGCGATTTCGGCCTTATTTCTCACACCCGGCGGAATGCGCACCGGCTCGTAGTAGAGCTTCTGTCCTTTGTGCAGAGCATTCACTTCGCCGAGCGAAAGCGCCGCGCTGCCTTGCGCGGAGAGCACCGATAGTTTGAAGGTAGCCAGCGCCTGGCTGCCGACACATGCGTGCGAGGTGGCGGTGGCGGGGGCGGCGGTCGCGGCCAGGCACGGTTGGACGAGGAAGAAGGCGATGACGGACAAATGGCGCATCACATTTATGATGACGTATTCGCGGGCGCGAAAGGCGAATGCGGTGGAGCGATCTCATGCTCTGCGCAACGCGCCGCGGCCATGTGCGGCCTGCTCTCCGGAACTTTAACAGCGTTTTGGAGTTAGTGCGGCCCCGCGATGTACCAAGAGTTTCCCGAACTCAAAACGGCGGTGCCATTCGAAATGGCGCCCTGCGCTCCCGTGAAATAGTAAACAGTCGCCGCGCCCGTCACCGGATCCTGGAAAATCACATCCGGATGACCATCCTGGTTGAAGTCCGCGATGGCCACCACCTTTGTGGTCATCTTGCCGGTGAGATTCACCGCGGAGATCAGTTGGGTGCCTTGCGCACCTGGCGTGTTGCCGCCCATATACCAGATCTGCACCGTACCGCTCACCGGATCCTGCCATAACACGTCCGGAACCCCGTCGCCGTTGAAATCGCCCGTACCCACGATGCGCCACGGGTTAGTCTGGTCCAGGTCCGCTGCTCCCAAAAGAGTGATACCTTGCGGCCCGCCCAGGTACCAGATCTGGGAAAATCCGTTGGTGGGGTTTTGCCAGAGCAGATCCGGATGGCCGTCGCCATTGAAATCCGCCACGGAGACCACGCGCCACGGGTTACTGGCGGTTATATCCGCTGCTCCGATCAACTGATTGCCCAGCGGGCCTCCCAGGTACCAGACCTGCACGGCTCCATGAACCGGATCCTGCCACGCCACGTCCGGATTGCCATCGCCGTTGAAATCCCCGATTCCCACAATTTGCCACGGGTTGGCCTTAGTCAAGTTAGCCGCGTTGGTAATGGAGACTCCTTGTGGGCCGCCCAGATACCAGGTTTGCGCCCATCCGACCTTGGGCTCTTCCCAGATCACGTCCGGCTGCCCGTCATGATTGAAGTCGCTGGGTACATTTAGAGTGGATCCGATCGTAAATTGCAATTCGAACAATAACGAGCCATTCCAGTTGAGCGTAACGCTCCAATTTCCAGGTTCCGAGGCCGGCATGTTGCCAGCTATGTCGATCGAATCCCAAAAGCAGAACGAGCCGGCGCTGCTAACCGGCGCCCACGACGCGCTGGTGTAGAGAGAGCCGTTGGGCGCGTACCAATTCGCGACCGCCTGATCGCCCGCGTTTGCGTAGCTCACCAGAAACCATACTTCGGCCTGACTGCTGGCAGTCAGGAAAGCGTCGGACGGCGGCGGCACGGCGCATCCGCTCCCGCCCGCTGGCGTAGTACCGGACATAATGTCGTTCGCCACCAGGGGTTCGATAATGGTGAGGTCGCTGGCAGTGGCTTTGCCGGGTCCGCCTCCCGAAGCGCTGACTTGATTGGTCACCTGTCCCGGGGCGTTAACGGCCACATTCACCGTCACGTTAATAGCCGGATAGCTGGCGCCGACGGCGAGCGCATTGCCGGTCGTACAGGCGTTTCCCGTGCAAGTCCAGGTTGGCGCGCCGGTTCCCGAGTCGGCCATGGACACCAGCGTCATACCCGCGGGCGCCGTATCGGTGACGGTGACCGTACCGCCGGTTGGCCCAGGGCCAGCGTTGGTGACCGTGACACTATAGACCGGCCCATCCTGACCTTGTGTGAAGTTGCCCGAGTGGCTCTTGGTGATGCTCAATTGCGAGGATAGAATCGCAAATTGAAATGCGTTGGATACGCCGCCGCCCGGGATGATTACGGTGATTTCGGCTGTCCCCCCTGTGGTGACATCGGCGGCAGGCACGGTAGCCGTGATCTGGGTGGCGCTGACAAACTTGGTCGCCAGGTCCGCGCCGTTCCATTGCACGATAGCTGTGTTTGTAAATGCGCCGCCGTTGACGGTAAGGGTGAAGGTTGCGGCGCCGGCGATTACCGAGGACGGGGAAAGGCCCACGATCGAGGGAACCGAGGTCACGCTCGACACGTTGGTTTCCCACATGCTGCGTCCGTGCGTGGCGGCGAACAGATTGCGGCTGGGGTGCAGCTTCAAGCTCAAAACGGCTACGCGCGGCAGGCCGGTTACCAGCGTCGCCCAGGCGGCGCCGCCGTTGGTGGTGTAGAAAACGCCGAAATCCGTAGCCACATAGATGGTATTCGCCTGCTCGGGATCCACCACGATGTCGTCCACGGGTAGGTTAGGCAGATTGCCGCTGATGTCGGTCCAGGACGCGCCCGAATTCGTGGTTATGAAAACATGACCCAGGTTGTCGCCGTAGCCGGTGAAACCCGAAAACGTCACATAGGCCGTGTCCGCCTGGTGCGGATCGGCGGCCAGCGCGGTAATATAGCGCGGGGGCAGCATATTGGTTCCGGTTACGTTGCTCCAGGATGCCGTTGCGCCATTCAAGGCATTCAGGGTCAAGCTGACCCGGCTGTCGGTCGACGCGGCCCACACCGTGCCCGGATTCACCGGCGAGACGGCAATCGCCGAAAGCGTGTCGCCATTGGTCAGGTCCGGGGAAATCTGCGTCCATAAACCGGCCCCGTTCGTGGTCTGATAAACATGCTGGGTGCCGAAGTAAAGACGCTTCAGATTTGTGGGATCCATCGCCGCGGGCGGAGTCCAGTTCACGCGGTCGCTGGTGTTGATGCCGTTCTGTGCGGACTGGAAGGTCTGCCCGCCATCGGTCGATTTGAGGACCGAGAGTTCTATGCAGTTCGTGTAAACCGTATCCGGCGAGGTGGTGTTGTCGATCAGAGTCACGCCGCCGTCGCCGCAGGCTACGCTGGTCCAAGCGGTGGTTCCGTAGTAGGCTTCCATCGAGTTATCCTGGGTGCCGCCGAATGCGATATTGACGTTGTTCGGGTCGACGGAAAGGCCCGGATAGAACTGTTCTGTAGCCAGGCCGGCGTTCAGATCCGTCCAGTTGATCTTGGTGCTGGCGACCTGATTTGTGCTGAACATTCCGCCGTCGTTGCCCACGTAGAGGATGGAACCATCCTGCGAGAACGCCAAAGCGTGAGTATCGGGGTGCAAGTTGTCGTAAATGGTCCAGGTGTCGCCGCCGTCCAGGGACTGCACTACGCTTCCGCCGGAAGGGGGTGCGTAGGTGGCCTGCCCGCCTGCGAAAATCACATTGGAATTTCCAGGCTGCACGGCCAGAGCGAGGTCATACCAGCACTGCGTCCCGCAAAAGGAGGGTGTGTCCGGCAAATTGGTCCAGGTGTTGCCGCCATCCGTGGTTTTAAAGAGGCCCGCCAGATTACTGTTGGTATTGCTGGCAATAGCCGCCCAGAGCGTGGTCGTCGTATTGGGATCCATGGCCAGTGCCACGCGCCCATTTCCGGATAGCGGCAGCGCGCTCGCTCCCGCGCCGTTGGCCGCGGCCCAGGTGACGCCCGCGTTCGTCGACTTATAAACTCCGTTCGCATCCAGGGAAGCGTAAGCGGTATTGGGAGTGTGCGGGTCGAAGATCACGTTGTAGGCTTCGGCGTAACCCGCATTGAGCACCTGCGTCCAGGTCTGCCCGCCGTTCGCGGACCGGTAGACGCCGGAGGGGCCGGGCGCGCAACAACCCACCGCGGCCAGCACCACCGATGCGTTGTTTGGCTGCACCGCTAACCCTCCGATGCGCGCACCCCCGCCTTCGCCTCCCGCAAAAGGGCCGGGGATATTGGTCCAGGTGTTGCCGCCATCGGTGGATTTCAGGATTCCTTCGCCATAGTAACTGTCGATGGAGTTGTTATCCTCTCCAGTACCCACGTAGATGGTGAGATGGTTTTGCGGGTCGATGGCGATCGAGCCGATGGCCAGGGATGCCTGCGTATCGGTCAAAGGGGTCCAGGCACCGCCTCCGTCGGTCGTCTTCCAAATGCCGCCTTGCGCGGCTCCGGCGTAGACAATCTGGTTGTTCGTGGGATCCACCGCTATGGCGGAAATGCGTCCGGAATCGACCTGCCCGTATTCATTCAAGGTCGATGGTCCGATCAACTGCCAGGTTCCTATATCAGTTTGGTTTTTCCCGCGCGCCAGGGCCGCCTGCTCGGCGGCCAGGCGGGTCTGCATTTGCCGCCAGGCCTTGGTGCGCGCGCCGGCGGGTATGGTCTTATGCGGATAGGCGCGCTGATCGTAGAACCAGGCGATGCGGGCCTTTTGAACGCTTCCGTTTCCGGCTTTTTCAAGCTCCTCGAGGGGGTCATTCGGGGCGTCCTGCGCCTGCGCGACGGCAAGCAAGGAAACGCCAGCCCATGCCGTACACACGGCGCACACTGAGCGGCGAATGAGACGTTGCATGCAGAAGTTACTGGAACCCAGTCCACTTGGGGACTGAGCGGCGCTCCTCTCCTTTGCGTGGCTGCGGCCCGGAGAACCCTCACCCCGGCCTCAATCGATGAGAAGCCGGAAACAAATAACGTCAACGGGTTCAGGTTGAGACGCAGCAGACTAAGGTTCCTTCTAGGAACTCGGGCCAACGCAATTATATACCGGCACGCCGCCGATGGAGCCTTTTTCTTTCCATTTCTTATTGAAATCAAGAAAGCTGTTCGGCAGCACCGCCTCCTCGGCGGCAGTAACCACACACGATAGACGTTGGGCGCGCCGCGACACCCCTGCCGGCCGCTAGCTGGATTGTCAGGCTTGTCGCACCCAAGATGACCAGGTGGCAAAACGGGATACCCCGTGGCCACTACCTGGGCCCTGCCCTGCACGAAGATGGTGTTCACCTCTTAGGGACAGATGGCGCATCACATTTATGATCTATTCGCAGGTGGGAAAGGCCGGTCGGCGGCGTGCAAACCGCTCCCTCACGGGGTGCCCTTTGGGCCCGGCTCCGTAACGGCTGCAATTTACAGAGCCGCGACCGTGGCTGTTACGGAGCCGCGACCGTGGCTGTTACGGAGCCGCGACCGTGGCTGTTACAGAGCTGCGACCGTGGCTGTTACGGAGCCGCGACCGTGGCTGTTACGGAGCCGCGACCGTGAGGGAGCGGTTGCCTTTGGGTCAGCCCCCAACATTCGCTAAGATGAAACGATAACAAGCATGCCAGACAACCAAATCTCGCGGCGCCGGTGGCTCGCCGCGTCGCCTCTCGGCGCCGGTTGGGCGGCGGTTCTAGCCGCGCAGGAGCACACGCATAAGGACGCGCTGCCGGCCGCTTCCTCCGTTTTGCGCGTCCTTAGCCCGGCGGAGGCCGCGGAGATCTCCGCCATCGCCAGCCAGATCATTCCCAGCGACGGCTCGCCGGGCGCACGCGAGGCCGGCGTGATCTACTTCATCGATGGCGCGCTCGCCACCTTCGACGCCTCCAAACGCTCGCTCTACACCAAGGGCCTCGCGGAAACCGAACAAAAGCGCGCCGAAATGTTTCCAGGATCGAAGAACATCGCGGCGTTGTCCGACGACCAGCAGGTCCGGTTGCTCGAAGCCATCGAGCATACCGATTTCTTTGACATGGTCCGCACGCACTCGATCATGGGCTTCTTCGGCAATCCCAGCTATGGCGGAAACCGCGGTCTGGCAGGCTGGAAGCTTATCGGCTTCGAAGACCGCTTCCATTTTGAGCCGCCGTTCGGCTACTACGACGCTCCCCACAGCACGCAGGGGAAGCTGTGAAGCAATACCAGCCATCCGAGGAAGTCGACTTTCTGATTATTGGCGCGGGCGCGGCGGGTGGCGTCGTGTCCAAGGAGCTTTCCACCGCCGGTTTCAGTGTGGTGGTCCTGGAGCAGGGACCCTATCTGCGCGAGAAAGATTTCGAACACGACGAAATCAAATACACCATGCTCTCGGCGATGACCAACAACCTGGAGCGCCAGCCGCACACTTACCGGAGTTCGGAGGCCGAAAAGGCCAAGGCGCCAGGCCAGAAAATCATCCAATATGGGCGGCAGGTGGGCGGCGGGACGGTCCATTTCACGGCGAATTATTGGCGGCTCTGGGAATCGGATTTCAAGCAGAACAGCAAATGGGGTGGCGTGGCCGGCGCCAGCCTCGCGGATTGGCCCATTAGTTACGCGGATCTCGAGCCATATTACACGAAGGCGGAGGAGGAACTGGGCATATCCGGATTGGCTGGCGCGAACCCCTTCGAAGCATGGCGCTCCAAGCCCTATCCGTTGCCGCCGCTGCCGGTGAAATCTTCCGGCGTGATTTTCGAACGCGCCACGCGGCAGCTCGGCCTGCATCCCTTTCCCGCGCCGATGGCCATTCTCTCGCAGCCCTATCGCGGGCGCGGCGCCTGCGTGCATTGCGGCTTCTGCGAGGGTTTCGGCTGCGAAGTGCGTGCCAAATCAAGCACGCTCGGCACCGTGATCCCCGTTGCGGAGCGTACCGGACGCTGCGAAATCCGCCCCGATTCTTATACGCGCAAGATCCAAACGGACGTCAATGGCCGCGTCACGGGCGCAGTCTACTTCGATGCGAACCGGCGCGAAGTCTTCCAACGCGCCAAGGCCGTGATCGTCTGCGCTAACGGCAGCGAGACGCCGCGCTTGTTGCAGATGTCCGCATCCAATCGATTTCCCCAGGGGCTGGCGAACTCCAGTGGGCTGGTAGGCAAGCACCTGATGGTGGATTGCGGTTTTGAGGCTTACGGAGTTTTCGAACACCCGCTGAATGAATTCAAGAGCGTCCAAGCCACCCGGGTCATTCACGATTTCTATGAGCCCGATCCACAGCGCGGATTTCACGGCGGCGGCGGTATCGACGCGCGCTTCGATTTCTATCCCATCAGCTTCGCGCTCGCGGGGTTGCCCAAGGACGCGCCGCGCTGGGGCCGCGAATGGAAGAAGATGGTAGGCGAATATTTCTCGCGCACGATGACCTTGCTGGCGCACGCCACCTGCCTGCCCCAGGAACGCAATAGCATCACGCTCGATCCGGACACCAGGGACGCCTGGGGGCTGCCCGCGATACGCGTGACGTTCGATTATCACCCGGACGATGTCAGCAACATGAACTTCCTGCTGGCACGGCAGGTCGAGATCCTGAAAGCCACCGACGCGCTGAAGATATGGACCGACACGACGGATGTTTCCTTATTGCCGCATAACCATCTGCTAGGCACGTGCCGCATGGGCGACGATCCACAAACCTCGGTGGTGGATCGCTACCATCGCGCGCACGATGTGCCCAACCTGTTCCTTGTGGATGGCAGCAGCCTGGTGACGGCCTGCTGCCAGCCCACATGCACTATTCAGGCCCTGGCGTACCGCGCAGCCGAGCATATCGCCGGGCAGGCGCGCAAGGCCGCCATCTGACGGCCGTACTGCCTGCGTCCTAGTGCCTAATCGCGGAAGTTCGCGTAGACCACTCCCTGACGGTCGTGGCTCGGAAGCCGTTGCTGAGCCGCGCGCGTAAGCAAGCGGTCAGGCTCCGGCAAGTTGGCGCTAGCTCAGTCGAAGGGCGGCGTGGTTGCGAAGCAGCCGCTCATCAATGTGCGGCGGCCGGCGGAGGCGCATACCGCAACACCGTAGTCAGATCGATTCCCCGTACGATACTGGCGCTGTCATAAAACAATCCCCAGGAATCGATGGACGACATGTCCGGGAAAATGCAGGCCTCCAGCACCGCGTCCTTCGAATCGCGGCCGTACCATCCGCCGCCCGCGGCATTCACGCCGCCGAACGAATCCGATCCGCCGAGTTGCGTGCAGTAGTACGATGCCGGATTTCCGCCGCCGCCTTGCCCCGGCTGCACCTTCGCGTAATACGCCAGCGCGGCCAGCGTGGGAGTGGTCGCCCAGAGCGTTTCGAGCAGCACGTGAATTCGCGAACCGTCCTTGGGAGAAGTATACTGGCAAAACTTGCGCGTACCCGTCAGCCGCAGCCAGCTTTGCGGCGGACCGTTGGTGCCGTACATGGGAGCGCGGTCGATCACCTTTCCGCCGGTCTGCTCGCAGTAGGCGGACGCGTTGCCCGTATCGGGATCTTCGGCTTTCATGTTTGCGGCCGTGGATACCAGCGTCAAGAGCGCGCCGGCCGCAAGGTGCATCCAAAACGAATATTTCAAATCAGGCCCTCCTTTAGGGACCGAACAAGTGTATCAGATAGAGTCTTACTAAGTTGGCTCGGCGCGCGCAGGGGTGTGCTCCGGCGGTGGCGCGACGCCCAGGCGCTCGGCGGTCTCCACCAGACAATGCCACGTGCCATCGCCCAGTGGAATCCCGTGCGTGCGGCGCTCGGCGTCGGTGCGCCATTCGGGATCGCCGGCCACCAGCACTTCTTCATAGCCTCTGGCGGGCGCGGCGGATTTCACGGAATTGACCAGCCACTCGATGCGCCTGCGGAAGTCCTCCAGCGGCATGAAACGCCCCACGTCGATCGCCACGAATGTATGGCTGGTGCGCGTGGGTTTGCCTTCGATCCGGATGCCGCCTACATCCACGCTCATGGCTCCGCCGCTGAGCGCGCCGCAGAGGATTTCCACCATCATGGCCAGCCCGCTGCCTTTGTACCCCCCCAGCGGCATCGGCATGCCGCGAATGGCCGCTTCGGTGTTGGTGGTCGGCACGCCCTCGGAATCCACGGCCCAACCGGCGGGGATGGTTTCTTCGCCGTTCGTCAGGGCCTTGAAGATGCGGTTGTTGGCGACTGTGGTGGTGGCCATATCCAGCAGCCAGGGCCCCGGCACGCACATGCAAATCGGGTTGGTGCCCAGGCGCGGTTCTTTTGCCTGCCAGGGCGCCACGATGGGCGATGCATTGCACATCACCATCCCCAGCATGCCTGCCGCCGAGATCTTCTGGCCCCAGTAAGCCGCCGCGCCGAAATGATTAGCTTCGCGCGCCGTCACGATGGCGATGCCATGTTTATGCGCCAGCCGCACGGCGTGCTGGCAACACACGCTGGCGATCTGCTGGCCTGCTCCGTTGGCGCCGTCGTAGAGCAGGCATGCGCCGGATTCGTCGACCACGCGGCCTTCCGCGGCGGGAGCCATATCGCCGCGCTCCACTTGTTCCACATAATAAGGCAGCAATTGCACGCCGTGCGAATCCACACCGCGCAAATTGGCGGCGACCAGCGATTCGGCGACCACTTGGGCGGTGGGCTTAGGAAAGGCCGCGGCCTCCAGCAGCCCAGCGGCCCAGGCGGTGAGATCTTCGGCTGAGATGACCGGCATGCGCATCCATCAGCATAACGTGCCGCGCGCACGGTCACGGCTCGGTCGGCCGGGCCGAGTGCTTAGCAGTTTCGGGGATCTCCGAGTGAAGAAACCGTTCCCTCATGGGGTGCCCCCTGGGCCCCGGCTCAGTACCGGTGAAATCATTACGCGCGCAATCTGGGATCTTCGTTTGCGGCGCAGGCTTGGCCTGCGTCCAACACCGGAGCAATTACCAGCTTGCCGATGTCAATCATCCAGTTTCGCCGGGTGAGACGATTATCATCTACGCCATCGGCCTCGGTGCGTTGGCAACGTCGCAGACTGACGGTGAACCTGCAACGGGACCTGACTCGACGGTTGTGACCCCTACGGTTACGATCGCCGGAATGCTTGCAAAGGTGCTCTATTCCGGCCTCACGCCGGGAGATATCGGCCTCTATCAGTTGGACGTCGTTGTTCCGGCGAATGCTCCCATCGGAGCACAACTTGTTACGGTGACGATGCAGGATGTTGTGAGCGGTACCAAGGAGTTCACTGTGGCGCCCGGAACTTTGGTGAGCCGCGCTCCTGCTTTTTCGAGGCGCTGGGCCGTGGCGGATGGTATCGATCCGGGAAGACGCCAGGGAGGCAAGGGTTGTTATAGTAATGGTGCATTGTAGTAACGACGCCTGCCCCGCGTGAAACTTAACCGCTATAATCGGCGTAGACCGTGATTTTTCGATCCCGTTCGGTCCGCCGCGCTTTCGAGTTAGCGCTGATGCTGGCGGCGCTGGCATTCGCTTACACTCATCCGCATTCGGTGCAACTCGCCTACGTCGGCCCCGGCGCGGGATTCGCGTTTCTTGGATCGTTTTTCACACTGGTTGCGGGGTTCTTCCTCACCGTTTTCGCCTTCGTCTCATGGCCGTTCCGGGCGGCGTGGCGCGCGCTGCGGCGGCGCAAAAGCTACCGGCTTGCGCGGGTGCGCCGGATCGTATTTCTGGGCCTCGACGGCCTCGATCCGCGGCGCACCGAGCGGCTGATGGCGGAAGGCAAGATGGCCAATCTTGCGCGTTTGGCCGCCCTCGGCAGTTATACGCGCTTGCGCACCACCTATCCGGCGCTTTCGCCCGTGGCGTGGTCCACGTTCGCCACGGGCGTCAGTCCGGCCAAGCATAATATTTTCGATTTTCTGGACCACGGATTGAAATCGTATTTGCCGCGGCTTTCATCGGCGCACGTCGGAAAGCCGGCTCACATTTTGCGCCTGGGCCGTCTGCGCATCCCGCTGGCGCGCACGCCGGTCGAATTGCGGCGCAAGAGCCAGCCGTTCTGGAAGATTCTCGCCGCGCATGGCATCGACTGCACCATTCTGCGCGTGCCCATCACGTTTCCGCCGGAGAAGTTCGATGGCCGTCTGCTCTCGGCCATGTGCACGCCCGATTTGAAAGGCACGCAGGGCAGTTTCTCGCAATTCACCACGCGGATCGAGCGGGCGACCTTTGAAAGCGGTAGCCGGTATCCGCTGCGGCGCGTGCAGGATGGTTTCGCGGGCGAAATCGAAGGCCCCGCCGACACGTTTCTCGAATCCAGCCCCACGCTGCGCATTCCGTTTCGCGTCACGCGGCGCGGCAGCGCTTTCGAGTTGGAGATTCACGGGCGCCGGGGCCCACTGAATCCGGGCGAATACACAGGTTGGCAGCGGCTGCGCTTCCGCACCGCGGTGGGCGCGACGGCCACCGGCATGGCGCGTTTCCTGCTCACGGAGGCCGAACCCGAGTGCAGCATCTATATGACGCCGATCAATCTCGACCCGCAGCGGCCCGCGCTGCCTATCAGCCATCCGCCGTATTACGCGGCGTATCTGGCGAATCTGCTGGGCGACTACGCCACCGTGGGGATGGCTGAAGATACCTGGGCGCTCAACGAAGGCGTGATCGGCGAAGACGCTTTTCTGCGCCAGGCTTGGGATATTTTTGCGGAGCGCGAATCCATGTTTCTGAACGCGCTCGAAAACACGCGGCGCGGCGTAGTGGCCTGTGTGTTCGACACCAGCGATCGCGTACAGCATATGTTCTATCGGCGCCTCGGAACCACGCACCCGCACGCGGACACCATCGATGAGATGTACGTCCGCATGGATGCACTGGTGGGCAAGGCCATGGCGCAGGCCGGCGACGGCACGGCGCTGTTCGTGCTCTCCGATCATGGTTTCTGCGCGTTCCGTAAGGGCGTGAACATCAATGCGTGGCTGCGCGACAACGGCTATCTGCATTTGAAAAACGGCGGCCGCGAAAGTGGATCGTTTTTCGAAGGCGTGGACTGGAGCCGCACGCGCGCCTACGCCCTTGGACTGGGCGGATTTTATTTGAATAGGAAAGGGCGCGAATCGCTGGGCGTTGTCGAAGCCGGCGAGGCTGCCGGTCTGAAAGTCGAGATCATCCGCAAGCTGGAAGGTTTGCGCGATGCCGATGGTGCGGCGCCCATCCGCCAGGTGTATGCGACGGCGGCGCTCTATCGCGGTCCGTATCTGGCCGAAGCGCCGGATTTTATTGTGGGATACGACGACGGCTACCGCTGCTCGTGGGAAGCGGCCGTGGGCAAGGTGTCGGCGCAGGCGATCCAGGATAACGACAAAGCCTGGAGCGGCGATCACTGTGTGGATCCCGAGTTGGTGCCGGGCGTGTTGTTCTCGAATCGCAAGATGGATGCCGAGAATCCGGGGATTGAAGATCTCGCGCCCACCGCGCTGAGTTTGTTTGGCGTGGAACGGCCCGCGTGGATGGAAGGAAAGGCGCTGGCGTGAGCCGGCCGCAGCATGACTATTAAATTGAAAAAAGAGCTTTGGGTGAAAGTCGTCCAGGCGGCGCAGGCGGCCGGCTACAGTTCGCCGCAGGAATTCGTGGAGCATGTAGTGGAGCGCGAAGCCGCTAAAATCGCCGAGGTCAAGCCTGATGAAGAGGCCCAGCCCGATGAAGAAGTGGTGCGCCGGCTGAAGGGCCTTGGCTATATCGATTGATGCTCTCCGCCGCGCACACCTGGATTCTTACCGCCATCGCCGCGCTCACGGGTATGGCGTCGTTGTGGGTGTCGAAAAGGTTCTCGAATTCCGTGCGGACCGCGCTCTGCAGGCGCCGCATGCGCGCGCAGCTTTATGCCATGCGTCTGTATGCCGCCGACCCCGCGCTGGTGCTGCGCGCGCAAGCGCAACTGCTGCTGTGGACCGGACGCTATCTGTGGGCCATGCTGCCTCCGATTGCCGTGGCTATTCTGCCGATGGCGTTTTTGTTCTCGGAACTCGACAACGCTTATGGACATCGCGCGTTGGCGGACGGCGAGGCGACCATCGTGACGGCCAGATTATCCGGCCCCGCCGCGCCGGATGCGACGCTGGAGGGGCGGGGCGTGCTGGTGGAAACTCCGGGCGTGAGGCTGCCCGGAGGGCGCGAGATTTGTTGGCGCGTACGCAACCAGTCCGCCGAATCGGGCGATGTCGAATTGCGTGTAGGCGGCAGCCACGTGGCTAGGGCTGTTCATTGCGGCGGCGGGCTGCGCATGCCATTCCATTTTTGGGAGGGTGCCGCGTCGCTCGAAGTGTCCTGCCCCGCCGCCAGCCTGAACGTATTCGGGTTTGCCGTCGCCTGGCTGCCGTGGTTTCTGCTGGTGGCGCTGCTCACCATGCTGGCCCTCAAAGAATCTTAAAGTGGGGCGGCCTGAGAGGCCGGGGCGCCCTCTGGGACCGGCAAAGTGCCTGCTCCACGCTGTAACATTTGCCTTCCTTTGCAGCATCTTATACTGAGAAGATATGAAGCACGAATCCCCCTCGGCCATCGACCCGGCGGCGCCCCCAGATTCTCTCACCAAACACGCTCCACCCCCGCCCAAAACAGCGCCCAGAAGCGAGGCCCCGGCGCCACGGCGATCCAGCCGGCTGTGGATTTGGCTGCTGATTCTGGTGCTGGTGATCGGCGCGATTTATTTCTGGTCGACGAGGAGTCGCAACGCCGGTGGCGCCGCGGGGGCAGCCGCGCAGGCCCAGAAAAAAGGCTTTGGAGCCATACCGGTGGTGGTCGCCAAAGCGCGCAAAGGCAATATTCCAGTATATTTCGTGGGCCTCGGGGGAGTGACGCCCATCTATACCGTGACAGTGAAGAGCCGGGTAGACGGGCAATTGATGTCGGTGCATTACAAAGAAGGCGACGTCGTGGCGGAGGGTGCACCGCTTATTGAGATCGACTCGCGTCCCTACGACGCGGCGTTGATTCAGGCGCAGGGACAACTGATCCGGGACCAGGCCTTGCTCGATAATGCGCGTATCGATCTGGCGCGCTACAAAACGCTGCTGTCCCAAAACGCCATTCCCGAGCAGCAATTGGCCACGCAACAGGCCCTGGTTACGCAAGACGAAGGCATCGTCAAAACGGATCAGGGGGTCATTGAGACCGCCAAGCTGAACGTGGTCTACAGCCATATCACTTCCCCGATCACGGGACGCGTGGGTTTGCGCCTGGTGGATCCCGGCAACATCGTGCACGCCGCCGACACTAACGGCATGCTGGTGATCACACAAATCGATCCGATCAGCGTGATCTTCACGCTGCCCGAGGACCAGCTTCCGGTGGTGGTGCAAAAATTTGCGGCCGGCCAGCGCCTGAACGCGGAGGCGTGGGACCGCAATCCCCCTCCGTTGAGCCAGAAACTTTCCACGGGAACCTTGACCACTTTGGACAATCAGATCGATCCGACCACCGGCTCGCTGCGGCTCCGAGCCACGTTCGACAACAAGGCTAACAAGCTGTTTCCCCAACAATTCGTGAACGTGAAACTGCTGGTGCAAATGAAACAGGGCGTGACGCTGATCCCCACGGCGACAGTCCAGCGCAATACGCAAACGACCTATGTCTTTTTGGTGCAGCCGGATTCCAAGGTGACCGTGCGGCCCATTACCATCGGCACCACCGAAGGCGACGAGAGCGAGGTGACGTCGGGTCTCAATGCGGGCGATCAGGTGGTGATGACCGGCGTGGACAAGCTGCAGGAAGGCACGCTGGTGCGCGCGCACGAGGCCAGCGATACGGGGACTTCGGGCGGGCCGGGGAGCGGGACGCCGCCCGCCGCCGGTACGCCCGCGAGTCACGCCGCGGGCGGCGGCCACACCGCATCCAAGGGCGCATCCAAGGGCGCATCCAAGGGCGCATCCAAGGGCGCATCCAAGGGCGCATCCAAGGGAACGTAGATGAGCCCTTCCCGGACATTCATTCTCCGCCCCATCGCCACGTCCTTGCTGATGGTAGCGATCGTCCTGACGGGCTTGGTGGCCTACAAACAGTTGCCCATCTCGGCGCTGCCGGAAGTGGACTATCCCACCATCCAGATCATCACGTTTTATCCGGGCGCCAACCCGGATGTGATGGCCTCCTCGGTCACCGCGCCGCTGGAGCGGCAATTCGGCCAGGTGCCCGGTCTGCAGCAGATGACCTCCAGCAGCTCCGACGGGCTCTCGGTGATCACCCTGCAGTTCACTCTCAGCCTGAACATCGACGTGGCCGAGCAGGAGGTGCAGCAGTCCATCAACGCCGCCGGAACGTACCTGCCGGCCGACCTGCCGACGCCGCCCATTTACAGCAAGAGCAATCCGGCGGACGCTCCGATTTTAACGCTGGCGCTGACCTCCGCCACGCTGCCGCTGCCGCAGGTCGAGGACCTGGCCGACACGCGCCTGGCGCCCAAAATCTCGCAACTGCCGGGAGTGGGGCTGGTGACCATCAGCGGGGGCCAAAAGCCCGCCGTCCGCATTAGCGCCAATCCGACCACGCTGGCGTCCTACGGCCTGAACCTGGAAGACATCCGCAGCGCCCTGGTGGCCGCCAACGTCAATCAGGCCAAGGGCAATTTCGATGGTCTGCACCAGTCTTATCAGATTGGCGCCAACGACCAGTTGCTTTCCAGCGCGGACTACAAGCCGCTGATCATCGCCTACCGGAACGGGGCGCCGGTCAAGCTGACGGATGTCGCCGCCGTGACCGACGATACCGAAAATATCCATCAGGCGGCTTGGATGGCGGTGGCCCAAAGCGCGTCCGCGGGGGTAGTCCCGGCGGTCATCGTCAACATTCAGCGGCAGCCGGGCGCCAACATCATCTCGGTAGTGGACCGCATCAAGCTGCTGCTGCCGCAGTTGACCACCTCCATGCCGAGATCGGTGAACGTGCAAATCCTCATCGACAGAACCAATACCATCCGGGCGTCGGTGGCGGATGTGCAGTTCGAGCTGGGATTAACGGTGGTGCTGGTGGTGCTGGTGATGTTCCTGTTCCTGCGCAATGTGGCGGCCACCATTATTCCCAGTATCGCGGTGCCCCTGTCGCTGGTGGGCACGCTGGGCGTGATGTATCTGCTGGGTTACAGCCTGAATAACCTGACGCTGATGGCTTTGGTGATCGCCACCGGCTTTGTGGTGGACGATGCCATCGTGATGGTCGAGAACATCGCGCGGTTTATCGAGGAAGGCGAGAGTCCCATCAAAGCGGCCTTGCGCGGCGCCGAGCAAATTGGATTCACCATCATCTCGCTGACCATCTCGCTGATCGCGGTGCTCATACCGCTGTTGTTCATGGGGGATATCGTCGGCCGGCTTTTCCGGGAGTTTGCGGTTACGCTGAGCGTCACGATTTTGGTTTCGGCGGTGGTTTCACTGACGCTGACGCCGATGATGGCTTCCAAGCTGTTGAAGCACACTCCGGAGGCCGGCCGGGGGCGTTTCTACCGCGTTTCGGAGCATGCCTTCAACTCCATCATCGCGTTTTACGGGAGGACCCTGCAATTCGTGCTGCGCTTCCAGACCCTCACGCTGCTGGTGGCGGCGGGCACCCTGGCCCTGACCATTATTCTCTTCATACGGATTCCCAAAGGCTTCTTTCCCATCCAGGATACCGGCGTGATTCAGGGCGTCTCGGAATCCGCGCAGACCGTATCCTTCCCGGAGATGTCCCGCGAGCAGCAACAACTGGCGAAGATCATTATGAAGGACCCGGCGGTGGACAGCCTGGCTTCGTTCATCGGGATCGACGGCACCAACACCACCCTGAACAGCGGGCGCATTCAGATCAACTTGAAGCCGCTCGACGAACGCAAGATCGGCGCCAGCGACGTGATCCGGCGTCTGCAGCCGGAGCTGGCGGCGGTGCCGGGAATCACCCTATTCATGCAGTCCGTGCAGGACCTGTCGGTAGACGACCGGGTCAGCCGCACGCAATTTCAGTACACCCTGGAGGACGCCAGCGCCGACGAACTGAACGAGTTCGCTCCCAAGATGCTGGACAAGCTGAAAGAGCTGCCGGAGTTGCGCGACGTGGCCAGCGATCAGCAGGTGGGCGGCCTGCGGGCGCGCGTGGTATTCGACCGCGTGACGGCTTACCGCCTGGGCATTACGCCCTCCGAGATCGATCAGACCCTCTACGACGCCTACGGCCAGCGGCAGGTCTCCACCATCTTCACGCAATTAAATCAATACCACGTGGTGCTGGAAGTGGCGCACGGATTCGGCCAGAATCCGCTGGATCTGCGCGATCTGTACATCCGCACCGGTATGGGGTCCTCGACCGGAGGGAGCGGCGTGGTGTCCGGCGGTTCTTCGGCCATCCAGACGTTCGGTCCGCAAAGCGGCGCGGGCGCTTCGGTGGCCAGCGCGTCCACGGCGACCTCGGCCACTAACGCTGCAATCGCTTCCAGCACCGCATTTGGCAGCGGCACCGCCTCCTCCACGGTGTTTCCGAATGGAGGACAGGTACCGCTCAGCGCCTTCACGCACATCGAGACCTCCAGCGCCCCGATCACGGTGAACCACCAGGGCCAATTCCCAGTGGTCACCCTCTCGTTCAATCTGGCGCCGGACGCCTCGCTGGGCGATGCCGTCAACGCCGTGAATAAGGTGAAGGACGAGATCGGCATGCCGCCCAGCATACAAGGGTCCTTTCAGGGCACGGCGGAAGCCTTTCGGGCATCTCTGGCGAACGAGCCCATATTGATTCTGGCGGCGCTGGTGACGGTCTACATCGTGCTGGGCGTGCTGTATGAGAGCTACATCCATCCGATCACGATACTTTCGACGCTGCCATCGGCGGGTGTGGGCGCGCTGCTTTCTCTCTCGCTGTTCCACCAGGATTTCAGCGTGATCTCGCTCATCGGCATCATCCTGCTGATCGGCATCGTGAAGAAGAACGGGATCATGATGATCGATTTCGCTTTGGACGCCGAGCGCAAGGAGGGCCTGCCGCCGGAGGAAGCCATTTTTCAGGCCTGCCTGCTGCGCTTCCGTCCTATCATGATGACCACCATGGCGGCATTGCTGGGTGCAGTGCCGCTGGCGTTTGGCGCCGGCGTCGGTTCGGAGTTGCGCCGTCCGCTGGGTATCACCATGATCGGTGGTTTGATTTTCAGCCAGGCGCTGACTCTGTATACCACGCCGGTGATTTACCTGTGGTTCGACCGCCTGGCGCGGCGTTTCGCGCATGCGGAGGAGCCGCAGGTGGGGCCGGGCGCGCAGCCGCTGGAGGCCCAATGATGGTCTCTAGCCTGAATTCTTTTACAAGCCCTCGCCAAGACAGGTGGGGCAGACCATCGTTTTTTGTGGTCTGCCCAGCCGCGCTAGCGGCAGACCACGAAAAACGATGGTCTGCCCCACCTGATAGCAGGTCACGGTCATGAATATCTCAGAGGTCTTCATCAAGCGGCCCGTGGCCACCACCCTGCTGACCATCGCCATTGCGCTGTCCGGCGTGGTGGCCTTCGAGTTTTTGCCGGTGTCGCCTTTGCCGCAGGTGGATTTTCCGACGATTTCGGTGAATGCAGGCTTGCCCGGCGCCAGCCCCGAGACCATGGCATCCTCGGTGGCTACGCCTCTGGAGCGCCAGTTTTCGCGCATCGCATCGGTCACCGAGATGACCTCGTCCAGCGCCCTCGGATCGACCAGCGTCACCCTGCAATTCGAATTGAACCGCAACATCGACGCAGCGGCGCGCGACGTGGAGGCGGCCATTAACGCGGCGCGCGGCTACCTGCCCACCAATCTTCCGAATAACCCCACCTACCGGAAAGTGAACCCCGCCGACTCTCCCATCATGCTGCTGGCGGAAACCTCGCCCATCCTCACCCGAGCCCAGATGTATGACGCGGCCTCCTCGATCCTGGCGCAGAAGCTGTCGCAGGTGAGCGGCGTGGGCCAGGTGTCGGTGTGGGGAAGTTCGCTGCCGGCCGTGCGCGTGGAACTCGATCCGCGGGTCCTCAACAAATACGGCATCGGCCTGGAGCAGGTGCGCGGCGTGCTCGCCGCGGCGAACTCCAACACGCCCAAAGGACATTTCTCGGACGGCTATCGCTCCTGGGAGGTGGGCGCCAACGACCAGATTTTCAAGGCCGCGGATTACCGGCCGTTGATCGTGTCCTACCAGAACGGATCGCCCGTGCGCGTTTCCGACCTGGGCGAAGTGGTGGACTCGGTCGAAGATATTCGCAATGCGGGCTACGCCAACGGCCTGCCGTCCGTGCTGGTGGTGGTCTTCCGCCAGCCAGGCGCGAACATCATCGACACCGTCGATCGCATCCGCACGATGATCCCCATGTTGAAGGCGTCCATCCCGCAATCCATCAACCTGCGGGTGGCCATGGATCAAACGGTGACCATCCGGGCCTCGGTGCACGACGTGGAAAGAGCGCTGATGATCTCGGTGGTGCTGGTGGTGTTGGTGGTATTCGCGTTCTTGCGCAGTCCGCGGAGCACGTTCATTCCCAGCGTCGCCGTGCCGGTGTCGCTCATTGGCACGTTTGGCGTGATGTATCTGCTGCATTACAGCATCGACAATCTGTCCTTGATGGCGCTGACCATCTGCACGGGCTTCGTGGTGGACGACGCTATCGTGGTGATTGAAAATATCACCCGTTACCTGGAACAGGGCATGCAACCCTTCCAGGCCGCCCTCAAGGGAGCCAAGGAGATCAGCTTCACGGTGGTGTCCATGAGCGTCTCGTTGATCGCCGTGTTCATCCCCTTGCTGATGATGGGCGGCATCGTGGGCCGCCTCTTCCGCGAGTTCGCCGTCACCCTCTCGATCGCCATCGCCGTCTCCCTGGTGGTTTCCCTCACGACCACTCCCATGATGTGCGCGCACCTTCTGCGGGAGCACCGGGAGCACGGCTGGCTCTACCGTGTCACCGAACGGGTGTTCCGGGCGAGTATCGATGCCTACGGGACCACTCTCTCCACCGCGCTGCGTTTGGCGCCGCTCACCCTGGCGATCCTGCTGGCGACGATTGCCCTGAACGTGTATCTGTTCATCCATGTATCCAAGGGATTCTTCCCGACGCAGGACAACGGGCGCATGATGGGCGCCATTCAAGGGGATCAGGACACTTCGTTTCAGGCCATGAACGGGATCCTGCAGAAGATGGTGGCTATCGTGGATGCCGATCCGGCCGTCGACACGGTGAACGGATTCACGGGCGGCGGAACCGCCAATACGGCGCGCATGTTCGTCAATCTGAAGCCGCTTGAAGAGAGGAAGGTCGGGGTGGACCAGGTGATCGCGCGGCTAAGGCCGAAGCTGGGCCGGATACCCGGCGCCACGCTCTACTTGCAGGCATCCCAAGATCTGCGGGTGGGCGGACGCATGAGCAATGCGCTTTACCAGTTCACCATGCGGGGCGACAACCTCCAGGATCTGCAGGACTTTTCCCCCAGGATGCTGCAGGAGTTGCGGACGGTGCCGATCATCGCCGACGTGTCGAGCGATCAACAGGATCGCGGGCTGCAGTCCATGGTGCAGTACGACCGCAAGACCGCGGCGCGGTTCAGCGTCTCGTCGCAGCTCCTCGACAACACGCTGTACGACGCTTTTGGGCAGCGCCAGGTATCCACCATGTACAGCACCTTGAATCAATATCACGTGGTGATGGAGGCGGCGCCGCAATTCTGGCAGAATCCGCTATTCTTGAGCCAGGTCTATGTGCAGTCGCCCGGCGGACAAGAGGTTCCCTTGAACGCCCTATCGAGTTTCGGTCCCACCACCGCACCGCTGGCGGTGAACCATCAGGGGCTGGGCCCGGCGGTAACCATCTCCTTTAACCTGCAGCCGGGCGTGGCTTTGGGAGACGCCGTGCAGGCGATCCTCAACTCGGCCGCCAAGATTGGCCTGCCGCGCACCATCCAGACGGGATTCGCGGGCACGGCGCAAGCCTATCAGGATTCCCTGAGCAACGCGCCCGTCTTGATCCTGACCGCGCTGGCGGCGGTCTACATCGTGCTCGGCATTCTTTACGAAAGCTACGTGCACCCCATTACGATTCTTTCCACGCTGCCCTCGGCGGGCGTGGGCGCGATGCTGGCGCTGATGCTCACGCACACCGATCTCAGCGTCATCGCCATTATCGGCATTATCCTGTTGATCGGCATCGTGAAGAAGAACGCCATCATGATGATCGACTTTGCGCTGGCCGCCGAACGCCTCGAGGGCAAGAACTCCCGCGATTCGATTTTCGAAGCCTGCCTGCTGCGCTTCCGCCCCATCCTGATGACCACCATGGCCGCCATGCTGGGCGCCTTGCCGCTGGCGCTGGGAACGGGGACCGGATCGGAACTGCGGCGTCCGCTCGGCATCACCATCATAGGCGGCCTGCTGGTCAGCCAGTTACTCACGCTCTACACCACGCCGGTGGTGTATCTCTACTTCGATCGGCTGCAACACTGGTGGTACCGTGTGCGCCATAAGGCGCCGCCCGAAACCCAGCCGCTGGGATCTGAAATCTGATGCGAAGCCCTCTCTTGTTCCCCGCAGCCGCCGTGCTGCTTCTTCTGAACGCCTGCATGGTCGGCCCGAATTATAAACGCCCGTCCGCTCCGATGACTCCGGCCTTCAAGGAAGCGCCGCCCGAAGGTTGGAAAGAAGCGCAGCCTAACGACGGCGCGATTAAAGGCAAATGGTGGGAAGTTTACAACGACCCGCAGCTTAACGCGCTCGAAGAGCAGGTGAGTATCTCGAATCAGAACGTCTTGGTTGCGGAAGCTAACTTCCGGGCGGCCCGCGCGGCCATCGGCATCGCTCGCGCCGCGCTGTTTCCGACCGTTTCCGCGGGACCCTCGCCCAGTGTTTCGCGCTCTTCGGCCAGCTATAACATACCCATCCCTCCCAGCATCATCGGGCTTTATAACCTGCCCGCCAGTCTTTCGTGGACCGCGGATATCTGGGGCGCCGTGCGGCGTAGCGTACTGGCCGCCGAAGCCACCGCCCAAGCCGACTACGCCCTGCTCGAAAACGCCAAGCTCTCTTACCAATCGGAGCTGGCCCAGGACTACTTCGGGTTGCATGGGACCGACGGCGACATCGACTTACTCGATCGTACGGTCAAGATCTACCAGGACTATCTCAAGTTGACACAGGATCGTTATAAGTCGGGCATCGCTTCCGGCGGCGACGTGGCGCAGGCGCAAACCCAGTTGGATAGCACCAGGACGCTGTTGATCGATTTGGGCGTGGCGCGCACGCAGTTTGAGCACGCCGTGGCGGTGCTGGCGGGCAAGCCGCCCGCCGAGGTCACCATACCCGCGCTGGTCTTGAAAACGCCGCCGCCGCCGATTCCGTTGGCCTTGCCCTCCGCGTTGTTGGAGCGCCGCCCCGACATAGCCGCCGCGGAACGCACCATGGCCTCCGCCCACCAACAGATCGGCATTGCGGTAGCCGCCTTCTACCCCACTCTGAGCTTGAGCGCTTCCGGCGGGTTCGAGGCCATCAGTATCGCCAAGTGGTTCAACGCCTCGAGCCGCTATTGGTCTCTGGGAGCGCAGTTACCCGAGGTGTTTTTCGAGGGAGGCAAACGCCGTGCACAGGTGCAGATGACCAAAGCGGAATTCGACTCCACCGTCGCCAGTTACCGGCAAACCGTGCTCACCGGCTTTCAGCAGGTGGAAGACAGTCTGGGCGCGTTGCGCATCCTGGCCGAGGAAGCTACCGCCGCGGATTTAGCCGCCAAGGCGGCGGAAGACTCACTCCAGATCGCGACCTATCAATACAAAGCGGGCACCGTCGATTATCTGACTGTGATCACCACGCAGGCCACGGCGTTGGCCGATGAAAAGACCGTGGTGGATGTGCTGACGCGCCGTCTGACTTCGAGTGTCCTGCTGATTCAAGCTTTGGGCGGCGGATGGGATGCCTCCACGTTGCCCAACGACAATGAATTGCGGCACGGTTCGTAGGACAGGCCTCCTGGCCTGTCCAGGATTGATCGCCTTCCAATTTTATGACAGTGCGTGTAAACCGGAAAGCGGCCCGCCGGGTCGCCTCGGGGCACCTTTGGATTTTCGCAAGCGATGTAGTCGATAAAGGCGAGGCGCAAGCGGGCGAAGCGGTCCGCGTGGTCGATCTGAAGGGAAAGCCACTCGGCATGGCCCACTTCAGCGCCGCTTCGCAGATCGCCTTGCGGCTGCTCACGCGGGGCGGCGAAGAGATCGGCCGCGAGTTCTTCGCGCGCCGCCTGGCTGCGGCCGAAGCCCATCGGCGCCGCGTGGTGCGCGATACGGATGCCTATCGCGTCGTCCATGGCGAAGGCGATCTGCTGCCTGGCCTGATCGTGGATCGCTATGCGGATTGGCTCGTCGTGCAGACGCTCAACCAGGGCATGGACCGCGCGCGGCCCTGGATCGTCGATGCGTTGATCGAGATCTTCGCGCCGCGCGGCATTGTGGCGCGCAACGATGCGGCTGTGCGTGCCCGCGAAGCGCTGGCGCTCGAATCCGGCGTGGTTTACGGAGACGTGCCCGAAAGCGTGGAGGTCCACATGAACGGATTGCGCCTCGATGCCGATCTGCTGCATGGACAAAAAACCGGCATGTTTCTCGACCAGCGCGAGAACTATCCGGCGGCCGCCCGTCACGCGCGCGGCAAGGCGCTCGATTGCTTCAGTTCCACCGGCGGCTTCGCCTTGCACCTCGCGTCCGTATGCCCATCGGTCGAAGCCCTGGATAGCTCCGGCGCGGCGCTGGCCACGGCCGCCCGCAATGCCGCCCTCAACGGTATCTCCAATATCGAATTCCGGGAAACGGACATCTTCGTGGCGCTGGCGTCGTACGCATCCGCGCGCCGACAGTATGGAACCGTAGTCCTCGATCCGCCGGCCTTCGCCAAATCGCGCAGCACCGTTGAAGGCGCCCTGGGAGCTTACAAGGAGATCAATCTGCGCGCGCTGCGCATGCTGGAGCCGGGGGGTATTCTGATTACCTGCTCCTGCTCGCAGCGCGTGAGCGAAGCGGATTTTCTGGAACTGATCGCGCAAGCCTCGCTGGATGCCGGCCGCCAGTTGCGCGTGCTCGAACGCCGCACGCAAAGCCAGGATCATCCCATCCTGCTTACCGTGCCTGAGACGCATTATTTGAAATGCATCATTCTGGAAGTGCTGTAGTTAGATGCCTGATGCCTACAAGTGTACGATGGTCAGGTCGCCCCATTTTTCGTGCAGGTATTCGAGCACCAGGCGGCGATGGCAATGCTCGGCCGTAGGCCCGCTGCAAACGAGCGCCGTGGGAACCGAGAACAAGGCACGATCGATATGTTTTTCGATCTCTCTCTCGGCCATGCGCGCGCGGAATTTCTTTTCGTAATCGCGCCACGGGCCTTTGTTCTTTTTGTAATTGTCCAGAATCTCCTGCGTGGGCGAGAGCAACGGTTCATGCACGTATGCGGCGCCGCAAATCTCCCGCAGAAAGAATGGAAGATCGTCGCGCTTGGTGAAGCCTGCCAGTTGCGAGACGTTATTCAGCCGCACGTCGAGCACCGGCGGATGCCCGCGCGTCTCAGAACAGTGAAGAACTGCTCTGCGGTTTTTTGGGTGAAACCGATGGAATAGACTTTCATGGCGCTTTGGTCTGCTCCGGCACGTGTTCATCATACGATCGCGCGGGGGCGCGCTGAGCCAACGGAGGTTTCGTTTTATCTGCGTTCATCTGCGTTCATCTGCGGCCAAATACGTTTTTCTTCCAGCCCCGCGCGGAACACCAAACCCATATTGGCCGCAGATGAACGCAGATGAACGCAGATAAGCAAAAAACACCGAAGGCCACAATGTAGTTCTTCGGGCTTGATTTACGCCCGGTTCGGCGGCAGTATACAGCGGTACAACATATGGAACTCCCACATATCGGCCGCGAATGGAAAAAAGGAGAGCGCGACACTAGCGAGAGTTTCTTTGGCGGAGGGAACTGCTATGTCTTGTCGGCCCCGGATGCGCCTTGCCAGGATACCTGTACCTTTCGTTAGGTTCGCGGCGACGGCCTTCGCTTTCGCGGCCCTCGCTGCCGCCGCGTTCGCCCAGCCGTCGATCACCACAGATCCGCAAAATGGTCCTCCAACGGAGAAAGTCGTGGTCAAGGGGACAGGCGTCGGCGTCGAAGAGGCCGTAGATATCTACTTTGACACGGCTGATGTGGCTCTGGCCGCTACTGGACCCCCGCGGGTTCATTCGCGGGCGTGCGTCTGGCGGTCCCGGCGACGGCAGCCCCTGGCGCGCACTGGATCACCGGGGTCGGACGCCAGAGCGGACTGGCTGCGCAAAGTCGCTTCGCCGTACAGATCGACTGGCCGGAGTTTCATCATGGGCCGTTGCGCGACGGCAATAGCCCCCTGGAGAACGTCCTGAGTGCATCGAACGTGGCCGGCATGCGAGTCCGCTGGAGCGCGCCGGTAAGTACCGCCTCCGGCCTCTCTTCATCTTCGCCAGCGGTGGCCGGCGGGATGCTCTACGTGGGGTCGTACGACGGTAAGCTCTGCGCTCTGGACGCAGTGACCGGACGATCCGTCTGGAGCGCCGTTACCTCCGGCTACATCTACTCTTCGCCAGCCTTGGCAAACGGTGTGGCTTACGTGGGCTCAATGGACAACTGGTTTTATGCATTTGATTCCGCCACCGGGCAGATGCTCTGGCGCGCATTCACTGGAGCGGTCAATTCGTCTTCTCCGGCTGTCTCGGATGGCGTCGTGTACATTGGCTCGGAGGATTTCCGGCGCTACGCGTTCGAAGCGGCAACCGGGAAACCACTATGGAACGCAGCCACCGGGAGCTACGTATATTCTTCGCCGGCCGTAGCCAACGGATTGGTCTACGTAGGATCATACCTGGCGGCGGCGGTTCGAACATAAGGTTTCAGTCCAAGGAACAACACGGGAACATGCAACGTGTTCCCAGGGATTGCTCCCGCTTCTTTCCTTCCATAAGTCTCCACATCTCGCGGGCCGGGGTCTGTCTTCGCAATGTGACTCCGGGCCAGCCTGGCATACCGCTCCGTCATCTTGCTATTTGAGTGGTGACCTACGTTCCAGAACCGCCAAAGGATGTGCACGACCAAGCCGGTCGCTCTCGGCAAGATCCGCTACGACAGGTTTCTCAAAAGCGTTGGCATGGCAATGGTGGGCGATTCCCAAGCCGCGATGGCGGAGTTGTTAGGCCGTGGTTACGAAAAGTGAGGGCGAGCGGCGTTTCGAACTCGCGCGAAAATGGTTGAGCTAAGACGGGAGCGTTTTCATGTGTTGGCCCAGCTTCCGCCGACTGGAGGTCCAGAAAGCGCCGGGGCGTAACTACCAGAGTGCTCACCCACGAAGGGGGAAAGTGCTTCAGATTGCCGGTCACCAGGTAATCCGCACATGCGGCATGCGCGCATTCCAGAAAAATATCGTCGTCCGAGTTGGAGTCTGCAGCGTCGCGGCTATCACTTCTTCATCGCGCGCGAGGCGAGGCCGCCGGATCACTTCTTCGTACTCGGCATAAACATCTCCGCTGATGCACAGCTAAACCACGCCGCCCGCCACAAGCAAGAATACCGCTGCGGGTGGGCCGAGGGGTTGCAACAACGCTGAGACGATAACGTTCGTGTCGAGGACGACTCGGATCATGAGTCTGGGTTGAGAGGGCATTCGTGCCGCGCTTTCCGCGCCGCGGCTATCTCGGCGTCGATCTCATCCATCGAAAGCCGATTCAACCCGGCTTGGGCCGCGCTCTCCCACGACCGCCGGAGCCAATCCGGCGCAAGGTCGTGCTCCATCGCCTGCCGGGCGTACTCTTCGGCGGACACGCCTCGTGCGCGTGCCTTGGCGGCAAGGGCCGTTACCTCTGCGTCCGGAAGGTCTATCGTAAGCGTCACGGGTAGTTCCCTGCGATCGATCGTAGCAAGGCTGATCGGCGGAAAACGAAGCGTTCGCTTGTTCGCCCGTTTGCCAGGGCGCTGCTGGCGAGGTCGGCGGCCTTTAACAAGCGATCTGCGGGAACGGAGCGTGATTTCGCTACTCTGAATTGGACCCTTTTGATACTCTGATTTGGCCCCACCTGTATAAATCAGAAACCATGTATCTTGTTTTGGGCGATCGCGCCCGGAAGGAGCCATGGTTTTGGAGAACAGGAGAGCCAAAGTGGAACTATACGAGCAGATCCGGCGGGAGTATGAACATGGGGCCGGAACCATACGGGCGGTGGCGCGGAAGTTGGGCGTGCACCGGAGGGAGGTGCGCAAAGCATTGGCCAGCGCGGTACCGGCCGAGCGGAAGATTCCGGAGCGGGAGCGTCCGAGGTTGGCGGCGGCGATTCCATTTATCGATGGGATTCTGGAGAGCGACCGCCAGGCACCGCGCAAGCAGCGACACACCGCACACCGGATCTTTACGCGATTGCGGCGGGAGAGGCCGGAAGTGGAGGTGGCCGAATCCACGGTGCGCCGGTATGTGCGCGAAAGAAAAGCCGCCATGGGTTTGCTGGGCCGGGAGACCTTTGTGCCGCAATCGTATACGTGGGGCAGCGAGGGGCAGGTGGATTGGTACGAAGGCTGGGCGGAGTTCGACGGGGAGCGGCGCAAGACCTACCAGTTCTGCATGCGCAGCATGGCCAGCGGAGGCGCCTTTCATCGGGCCTATCCGCATGCCAACCAGCAAGCGTTTCTGGAAGCGCACGAGCTGGCTTTCGCCTATTTCGGCGGGGTCTTCCGGGTGTTGCGGTACGACAATCTGAGGAGTGCGGTAAAGAAAATCCTGCGCGGCCACCAACGCGAGGAGACAGTGCGGTTCATTGCTTTCCGCTCGCATTGGGGATTCGAAGCGGAGTTCTGCACGCCGGGGGAAGGGCACGAGAAGGGTGGGGTGGAGGGCGAGGGAGGGCAGTTCCGGCGCAACCATCTGGTGCCGGTGCCACAGGTCCGGGACCTGGAAGAGTTGAACCTATTGATGACGGCGAGCGCGAAGGAAGAAGAGGGCCGGGTCATTGCGGGCCGTGCGCAATCCATCGGCGCGGGGATGCTCGTCGAGCGAGAGCATCTCTTGCCGCTAGTGGCGGAAGGGTTCGATCTGGCCGCGCTGCACTTTCCGGCGGTCAATGGCAGCGGATGCGTGCGGGTATTGACGAACTTCTACTCGGCGCCCTTGCCAGTGGGCACCACGGTCGAGGTGAAGGTGTACTCGGCCTATGTGGAGGTCTGGCATCAGGGCAAGCGGGTGGCCCGGCATGAGCGGTGTTATGAGCGGCATAAAAAGGTGCTGGAGTTAGAGCATTACCTGGATGCGCTGGTGAAGAAGCCGGGAGCGTTGGCGGGATCGACGGCGCTAGAGCAGTGCCGCGCACAAGGCCGCTGGCCGGCCAGTTACGACCGGTTCTGGGAGGTGCTGCGGCAACGGCAGGGCAAGCCGGAAGGCACGCGCGCCATGATCGACGTGCTGCTGTTGGCCCGCCAGTACGGGCCGGAGCGGGTGCGACAAGCGGTGGAAGAAGCGCTGCAGTTAGGGTGTTCGGATGTAGCCGCGGTGCGCTATCAGCTCAGCGTCGGGGGGCGGGAGCCGCAGCGCATAGTGGCGCCGGCGCAGATCGGAGCGCTGAATCGCTATGACCGGCCGCAACCGCGCCTGGAGGAATATGATCGGTTACGGCCGGGGTGGCCCGTGGACCAAGTGACGACGGAGGTGATCCAATGAGCGCTGCCGTCCAACCGATGCATGAGGCCGCCATCCGGCAGTATGCCAAACAACTGCGACTACCGACTTTGGGTAGCCAGTTTGCCAGTCTGGCCGAACAAGCGGTGAAAGAGAAGCAGACCCATCTGAGCTATCTGGAAGCCCTGCTGGAAGGGGAGATCGAGGAACGCGGCCGCAAGGCGATGGCGCGGCGGATACAGGAGGCGCGCTTTCCGGCGGTGAAGACTCTGGAGGAGTTCGACTTCCAATGCGCCGCGCACATACCGGCGGGACTGGTGCGGAGTCTGAGTGAGGGAGGATATTTGGCGCGGAAGGAGCCGATCATTCTTCTGGGTGATACCGGCACGGGGAAAACGCACTTGGCGACTGGGCTGGGGGTCGCGGCTTGCCGCCAGGGGAAGCGGGCGCGCTTCACTACGGCGGCGGAAATGGTCACCGAACTGATGGAAGCCCAGGGTCACTCCGAGCTGACGCGGGTGAGGAATCGGTGGACGCGTTACGACCTGATTGTGATTGACGAACTGGGTTACGTGGTGATGCCGGACACGGCGGCGGAACTGCTGTTTCAAGTCATCGCCGGACGGGCCGAAAGAGCGGCGGTGATTGTGACAACGAATCTGCCGTTCTCGGAGTGGACCACTAAAATCCCGAATGCGCGGTTGTGCAAGGCGATGCTGGACCGCTTGACGGATCAGGCGCACATCATCGATACCGGAGACAAGTCGTACCGGTTCCTGCGCACCTTGGAGCGGAAGCAAGGCAAAGGAGCGAAAGCATGAGGAGGCGACAGTGGTATCGGGCGCGGATTGCGTGGGCGGAGATGGTGGCAGGGCGCGGGATTCGCCACTGGGAAGAGGGCGTGTACCTGTTTCGCAGCGAAAACCGGGAGGCGGCCTTCCAGCGGGCTCTGGAGATCGGCGAAGGCGGGCAAAGCGGCGGGGAGGAAGAAACCCGGCGGTGCACGCGTTGGGTAGAGACCCGGTTGGCGGAGGTGATGACACTGGAGTGCCTGGGTGACGAGTTGGACGATGAACCCCTGGAAGTGCAGTGGGTCCGCCTGCCGGCGACGGAAAGGATCGCCTTCGACCATAAGTTCGAGCCGGCCAAGAAGGTCCCGGCAGCGGTAGAGTGATGCCCCGGCGGTCCGAATTTCTTGGAGGGTCCCGGCCTGCGCTACGCCCTAAACGCTCGGCCTACGGCCTCGCAGGGCTTTGCTACGGCCGGGACCCTCCAAGAAATGGACGGGGCATAATTCCGCGAGATGCGGTCCGTTAGCAATTAAGGAAGCGGATCAAACAGAGGCGTCTGCACCGGCAGGCGCCACAAAGGCCAGGTGGGGCCAAATGAGAGTATCAAAAGGGGCCAAATCAAGTTGACAAACGCAGGAGCGCCGTCCCGGCGGACTGGTCCCACGACTCCATTACAGGGGATGTCTTCCGACTGGCTTTGCGAGCCTCGGTTTTGTTTTCCTTGCCGGCCCCATGGCTTCTGCCGGGCCCGGTCTCCCGAAGGCCGTGTTCCAAAACTCCGGTCGTGCGGCTTGAATTGCCGAGTCGAATGTAGATCCGAGACCGCGCTGCTGGCGTTCCCCACCCTCTGGTTGATCCCCCCGGGTTGCCGGCCAGCCGGGAGTTCAGTTCCACCGAACTCAAAGGCAGCAACGGTCTGTTGAAGCTCGACTAATCGCGGTTTTCCGCATCCGTTATCTCTCGTGCGCGGTTGGCTCCAAATACACTCCCAGGATATGCTGCAAAAGGCCATGAGAAACTCTTGACGTACGTTGTGTGTGGTGTGCCGTTGCTGCGTCATCAAGGCAGACGACGAAAAACGATCGTCTGCCCTACGAACTGCAGGAGTCACCCAAAAACTCGTAGTAATTCAGTTGTGCCGCCTCCTGCGCCTCACTCAGCGGATTGCCGTCGGTGCCTATCCCCACCAGCGGTGCGTTCAGTTCGCTCGAGATCAGGCCGGTCGCCACGGGCGTCCACACACCGAGCGCCTTCACATACTTGGCCAGGGTCTGCTGCGTGGTCGTGTTGGTGCTGTAGTAATCGTTGCCCAGCTCCGAGACATTGCCGCCCGTCGCGGGATTGTAATCGTAGAACTCGAAGTCTTGCCCGTAGCTCACGTCCGGCACGACGGTGCACGGATCCCAATCCGAGTATACGGCGAACTTCGCGCCGGGTTTCGCGGCGGTGTTCTTGGTGCGCAGGCACACCACGTGAGCGTTGATTCCGGGTGGGCTGGCGTTGGTTTCATCGCAGGTGTGGAAAATATACGGCCGATTTCCCAAGGCCGCGGCCACCCGCGTCTCGGCGCTGTTCTGGTAAAGAAAATTCCAAATGGACTGACGCTGCCCCAGGTCCGGATAATTGGTCCGCCATGGGCCGCTGCCGCCCGTCGCCAGATCGACCATGAACCCGAACATATCCACGCTCGAGCACATCTGGTTCATGGAGATGGAAGCTGTCTGTCCGGGAAACTGCACATAGAACGGCACGCGAATGGATTCGTCGTAAGCGGCGTCGCCTTTATCGTGCAGACCGTGCGAACCGGCATACTCGCCGTGGTCGGCCGTGAACACTACGATCGTGTTATCGGCATAAGGTGAGTTAGCCAACGCCTGCATCACTAAGCCGATTTGCGTATCCACATAGTTCTGCAGCCAGTAATACTCGTTCAGAAAACTTACCCAGCCGGATGCATTATCGACGACTCCGAAGTTCTGCTGCTGATTCTGTTGAAACGCATATTGCAGCGGCGGCTTATTCGGGAGATCTGCCAGGTCCTCGTAATTCCATGGCGAGGGAAGCTTCTTAAACAACGCCGGTGCATTGGAAGGCGGCGGAAATTGCGGCTTCGGGAAAAACTTAGTCGGAAGATTCGGCGCGCTGGCGATATCGTGCGGATTGATCAGGCTGACCACCGCGCACCAGGGATTCAGGGGCGCGGTATAGCCGGCCTGCCCCGAGATCCAGTTGATGAAATCGCCCGCAATTTCGGCGTCGCTCGCCAGAATGCTTCCGTTATGCAGCCCGCCGTTGGTGCCTTCGTTATAGACTCCCTCGGGATCGGGATTCTCGGCGCGGCCACCCGGATAGGTTCCCGTGCGGAAGGCATAACCCTTCAGCGGTTCGGTGGCATTACAGATCGAGAGATGCCATTTTCCAAACCACCAGACGTTGTACAAGTAAGCGCTATTCAATGTCTGCATGCCAGTGGCCCAGGTGGGGTAAGCCGGCAGCAGGAGGTTGTTCTGATTCGTCTCCGCATACACGCAGGTTTGCGGCGCATAAAGGCCCGAGAGCAGCGTTCCGCGCGCCGCGGAACAAACCGTCGCACAGGTGTAGTACTGATCGAAGCCGTATGATTTATTTGCGATCAGATTCGTAATGTTGGGTATGATCTGCTTCTTGTATACGGATTGCTGGCTGGCGCCCATCCACTGGGGATAACGCATCTGATCTACCATTACGAACAAGATGTTGGGGTTTGAGAGTTGCGGCGGCGCAGCCCACTTGAGGTTGCGCTCCGTTGCGCCGCCGAACTGGGAAAGAACCGCTCCGGCAGCAGCCTGCCGGAGGAACGAACGTCTGGTAAATTTCATGGGTTTTAAGATGATCTCGATGCTTCCATATCGAGGTCAAGACACAGTACGCTTAGTACAAGAGCTTACAGAGCCGCGACCTCCCGTTACAGAGCCGCGACCGTAAGGGAGCGGGCCCCGGCGCTACGAATGCCCCAACACCCTATGCGGCCGATACGGCTCGCCGAGCGCCTTCAATTCGGCCTCGTCCAGCTTCATATCTAACGCCGAAACAGCATCTTCCAGATGCTGCATCCTGCTGGCGCCCACGATGGGAGCGGTGACGCCGGGCTGTTGCAGAATCCACGCCAGCGCAATCTGCGCGTTCGGCACACCGCGTCGGAGCGCCACCGCGCCCACGCGATCCGCAACCTCGAAATCCGATGGTTGGTAATACATGCCGTGCGCGTACTCGTCGGTTTTCGAGCGCACCGTCTCGCCGAAATCCTCCTTCCGCCGGTTGCCCGCCAGAAATCCGCGCGCCAGCGGACTCCATGGAATCACTCCGATGCCCTCTGCGCGGCTCAGCGGCAACATCTCGCGCTCCTCTTCGCGGTAAATCAAGTTGTAGTGATTCTGCATGCTGACAAAGCGCGTTAGCCCCAGTTCATCGGCCTTATAAAGCATCTTGGCGAATTGCCAGGCGAACATCGACGACGCGCCGATATACAACGCCTTACCCTCCTTCACCACATCGTCGAGCGCCTCGAGTGTCTCTTCCATCGGCGTATCGTAGTCCAGCCGGTGAATCTGGTAGAGGTCCACGTAATCGGTACCCAAGCGCCGCAAACTATCGTCAATCGCGTGCCGGATATGCTTGCGCGACAAGCCACGCTGGTTGGGATCGTCGCCCATGGGGTTGAACACCTTGGTGGCGATCACCACCCGGTCGCGCGACGGGCCGAAATCTTTCAGCGCGCGGCCCAGAATCTCTTCGCTCACGCCGAGCGAATACATGTCGGCTGTATCGAAGAAGTTGATGCCCAGTTCGAGCGCGCGGCGGATGAACGGGCGGCTCTCATCCTCTTCGAGCACCCATTCGCGCCACCGTTTCGATCCATAGGTCATGCAGCCCAGGCAAATGCGCGAGACTTTCACGCCGGCTTTTCCCAAATTGACGTATTCCATATCCGGATTCTAACTTGGCACGTGGGGCAGACCATCGTTTTTTGTGGTCTGCCGCTTCGCGGCTGGGCAGACGACAGAAAACGATCGTCTGCCCCACTATGCCGCTTTCCTTCCAATCGCTTCGCGCAAAAGGTCGCGCACCCGCCCCATCTCAGCGTCACTTGCGTATTTTCCCCGCGGCCAGAAAAACCCGCGCAGCCCGTCCTTCTTGCGGCGCGGAACGATATGGATATGCATATGGGGCACGCTTTGGCTTACGCGGTTGTTGATGGCCACGAACGATCCTTCGCTTTCCATCGCCTCCTCCACCGCTATAGCCAGCATGCGCGCGTTCCCAAACAACGGCGCGATCAGATCGCTGGGCAAATCGGCCAGGGTTTCGTAATGCATTTTGGGAATCAGCAGGCAATGGCCGGGAAATAGCGGGCGATGGTCCAGAAAGGCTAAAGTCGAGTCATCTTCAAACACCACGGCGGCCGGCAACTCGCGCGCCGCGATCCGGCAAAAAAGGCAATCCACCAGACGATGTTAGCTCCCCATTTCTGCTCCACCACCCTGCAGTTGGTGTTTGATAGAAGTTTTGTGCGATTTCTCACTTTCTCCGTTGACAAATCGATTGTCAGGTCTCATACTGCACGAATAGCCAAAAGATTTAAAGGTCGTGTATTGCGCTTCCGCGTTGTGTATTCCGAAATACGGACGGCGGGGAGCGGCGGATATGGTATCGCATAGCCGAAGGCTTCCAAGCTCTTGTTTTTTCAAAGCTTTAGGCGCGAATACATTTTGGTCGATAAATTGCTAGCCATAGACACTTTTTCGCCATCAACAAAACTTTCAAAAGGGGGATACATGCAGTTTCATCGCAAATTGGCTTTCGGGTTGGTAGCCATTCTGGTTCTGTTCTCGCTACCGGCCGTCTTCGCTCAAACGATTACCACGGGCGATGTCGTCGGCGTGGTCAAAGACACGACGGGCGCGGTGGTTCCAGGCGCCACAGTCACGTTGAAGAGCACCGAATTCGGCGACACGCGTTCGGTCACTACCGAGAATACCGGCGCCTTCCGCTTTACTTTCCTCAAGCCGGGCGATTATACGGTTTCGGCGACCGCCGCAGGCTTGAAAACGGACGTGCAGAAACTGGCGGTGCAAGTCGGCCAGGTGGCCAACCTGGATTTGATTGCCAAGGTGCAGGCCACCCAGGAAGTCATTGAAGTGGCTGCCAGCGGCGCCATCGTCCAAACCGAAAACGCCAACCTAAGCACCACCTACAACACCACGCAAATGAACGAACTACCCACACCCGGTGGCGATATGACGACCATCGCCTTCACCGCTCCAGGCGTGGCGATGAGCACCGGTGGGGGGTATGGCAACTTCAGCGCCCATGGACTGCCGGGCGTATCCAATCTGTTCACCATCAATGGTAATGACTACAACGACGCGTTTCTGAATCTGAACAACTCTGGCGCCAGCAACCTGCTGTTGGGCACCAACGAGGTACAGGAAGCGGCGGTGGTCACGAATGCCTACAGCGTGCAGTACGGACGCGAAGCGGGCGCGCAGGTCAATTACATCACCAAGTCCGGCACCAACGGCTTCCACGGCGACCTGAACTACAACTGGAACGGCGACCGGATGAATGCCAACGACTTTTTCGCCAATAGCGAAGGTCTGGCCCGCAACAAGGCCATCTCCAATCAGTGGGCGGCCGATTTCGGCGGTCCCATCAAGAAAAACAAGCTGTTCTTCTATGCCGATACGGAAGGCTTGTACTATACGCTGCCGTCCGCGGGCGTAGTTTCGATTCCCTCTCCGCAGCTTCAGGCCTACATCCTGGGTAACGTGCCTTCCGCGGCGCTGCCGCTTTACCAAACCGCCTTTAAGATCTACAACGGCGCGCCGGGTGTCTCTGGCGCCATACCGATCACCAACGGCTCCGGCCCGCTGCAGGATGGTAACGGCAACCTCGGATGCGGCATCACCGGTTTCGCGGGAACCCCCAACCCTGGTGGTGGGACATTTGGCGTAACCACGCCCTGCGCCGACGCGTGGGCCGTTAGCGGCTCCAATACCAACAAAGAGCATCTGTACACCTTCCGCGGGGATTACTCGATTAACGACAAACAGAAGCTCTACGCTCGCCTGAAGCACGACGACGGATTCCAGCCGACGTCCACGGACCTGATTTCGACCACCTTCGACGAGCAAAGCATCCAGCCGGAATGGGACGGGTCAGTCAACTATACTTACGTCATCACCCCCACCATCGTGAATAATTTCATCGGCTCGGTGCTGTGGTATAGCGCATACTTTGGTCCGGCCAACACAACTGCCTCCCAGCAAGTCTTTCCCACTTGGTGGACCTTCGGGGACGGCGGCGCCAATGGCGGCGGTATTTACAACATGGGATCTAATTGGGACTCCTTCCCGCAGGGCCGCGATGTGGGGCAGGGCCAGCTTACCGACGACCTCTCCATCACCAAGGGCCGCCACACGCTGAAGTTCGGTGAAAACTACCGCAACAACCGTGTCAGCGACTTCGGCTTGCTCACCTCCACCACCGGCTGGTATGCGTTCAATTCGCTCACCGATTTCGCCAACGGCGTAACCGATCCGAACACCTTCAGCTACTACTACCAGAAGTTCACTTCCATCACCACCGCTCATAGCCGGCTGTATAACATTGGCGTCTACGCGCAGGATGAGTGGGCCGCCGGCAAGAATCTGAAGCTTACCTTAGGCATTCGCTTCGACCGCACGGGCAACCCGCAGTGCCTCGACGACTGCTTCTCGCGGCTCACCGCGCCGTTCACCTCTTCGAGCTTCCAAAAAGGCGTCGACATTCCGTATAACCAGTCCATCGACACGGGCTTGAGCAGCGCCTACTACAGCGTGGATTCCATCGTTCCGCAGCCCCGCGTGGGCGTGGTCTGGAGCCCCAAGGGCAGCACCAATTCCATGGTCATCCGCGCGGGCTTCGGCTTGTTCGCCGACCTGGCGCCGGCCTTCCTGATCTCGAACCTATACGGCAACGCTCCCTATCCCTATGGCGCGTTGATTTACAACGGGCAGGAGGTAGGTCCGGCCAGCGACTCGTCGAGCGCCGCCGCCGCCGCCCAGAATCAGTTCAACGCTTTCAAGACCGGATTCTTTAACGGCGCGACTCTGGCTCAATTGAACGCCGAAGTGCCCGGCGGGTTTAGCCCCGTCGGTTACTACTCGGTCGATCAGCACTTCGGCACGCCTACTTATGCCGAGTGGAGCTTCGAAATCGAGCAGCCGGTTGGCGAGAAGAATGTGTTCGTGGTTACCTACACGGGCAACCACGGGTACAACCTCCTCGTACAGAACGGGTTCGCCAATGCCGCGGCCCTTAACCCCGCCACTACCTTCACCGGCCTGCCTTCGACCCAGCCCGATGCCCGGTTTTCTTCAATTACCGAGATCAGTAACCAGGGCATCTCGAATTACAACGGGGTGACGTTTCAATACCGGCGCGCCTTTTCTCACGGCTTCCAGGGCCAGATCAACTATACGTGGAGCCACGCATTGGACGACATCTCCAACGGCGGCTCGGGGCTGCCGTATACGTTCACGGCCAACACGGAAACCAGCCTGATTAACCCGAATGTGCGCGCAAACTACGGCAATTCCGACTACGACATTCGCCATGACGTAACCGGCGACTTCGTGTGGGATACGCCCTGGAAGTTCTCGAACCACATCCTCAGCAATCTCCTGGCGAGTTGGTCGCTTTCGAGCAAGCTCTACGTGCGAACCGGTCTTCCCGAGACGCTGTACGACAGCCTGCTTCCCAATATCGGTGAGGGCACCATCAGCGGGCAGATGACGCCTACCGCGGTCACTGGGGTTCCCGAACACTGCGGCAACGCGTCCGTCAACGGCGCGGTCCCCTGCCTGTCTCAATCCATGTTCCTGCCGGCGGGCAGCGAAACCAGTTTCGGCAACATCGGCCGCAACACCCTATTCGGCCCCGGATACTTCAACATCGACACGACCCTGTACAAGAACTTCAACGTCACTGAGCGGATTCGATTTGTGATCGGCGCCAGCGCTTTTAACCTTTTGAACCACGCGCATTTCGCCGACCCCAATGCAAACATCGCCTCGGGCGGTGTGGGTACCATCGGTGGCACGGTATCGCCTCCCACCAGCGCTTATGGCGCTTTCCAGGGATCGCTGATATCCGGCCGCGAAGTGGTGCTGACCGGCAAATTCAACTTCTAAGCCAGATCGTATTTTCGAATCTTCCAAGCGCCGGGCCCCAGTGCCCGGCGCTTTTTTTATGCCCGCCTGCGCTTAGCTTCAAGTTAAAATGACCGCTTCCATGGGCGGAATGCGCTTCGAATGCCAGACTGGTTGTACGGCCTGCTGCCAGCGCCGCGGGTTCGTCTACCTGACCGAAGACGATGTGGCGCGCGCTGCGCAATTCCTGGGAATGGCGCCTGCCGAATTCGAACGGCTCTACATCTACCGGACCAGAAACCTGCGCCGCCTGCGCATTCCGCGCGGTGGCCAGTGCCGATTCCTGCGCGCCGATGGCTGCTCCATCCATCCCGCCAAGCCTACGCAGTGCCGCATCTTTCCTTTCTGGCCGGAGTTGACCAAGACGCGGCGCGCGTGGCGGCGGACGGCGGCTGCCTGCCCCGGCATCGGCAAGGGCGCGCTGGTGCAGATCCAAACCGTGCGCACGCTCGCCCAGGAAATGCGCACCGCTTATCCTTCGATGTACCCGTAATACTCTGTGACTTATGGCGAAGAATTTCAAAGATCTGACCGAGCGCGAGATTCTGGCGTTGGCCGTTTCGCTTGAGGAAGAAGACGGCCGCATCTATGGCGACTTCGTGGATGGGCTGCGCGAAACGTATCCGGCCACCGCGCAGATGTTCGAGGAGATGCAGGAGCAGGAAAACGGACATCGCCGCGCGCTGCTCGACATGTACCGGCAGCGCTTCGGAGACCATCTTCCGCTGATCCGCCGCCAGGATGTGAAGGGCTTCATCACGCGCAGACCGGTGTGGCTGGTGCGCCCGCTGGGCATCAGCGTGGTGCGCAAGCAGGCCGAGATCATGGAACTGGAAACCCGCCAGTTTTATGAGAAAGCGCAGCAGCGCGTAACCGATGCCTCCACGCGCAAGCTGCTCGGCGATCTGGCGGAGGTGGAGCGCCAGCACCAGGCCGCCGCGCAGTCGCTCGAAGAGAGCCTCACCACCAACGTACGCGAACAGGAGGAAGCCGCCAGCCGCCGTCTTTTCGTCCTGCAGATCGTGCAGCCCGGATTGGCGGGCCTGATGGATGGCTCCGTATCCACGCTGGCGCCGTTATTCGCCGCCGCCTTCGCCACGCAAAAGAGCCACGACGCCTTTCTGGTCGGACTGGCCGCGTCGGTCGGCGCGGGCATTTCGATGGGCTTCGCCGAGGCGCTTTCCGACGACGGATCTCTCACCGGCCGCGGACATCCCTGGGTGCGTGGCGTGGTCTGCGGACTCATGACTACCGCCGGCGGCATCGGCCATACAATGCCGTTCTTGATTCCGAATTTCCACATCGCCTTCACCGCGGCTGTTTTGGTGGTCACCGTGGAGTTGGGCGCCATCAGCTATATCCGCCATCGCTACATGGATAGCCCTCTGGTGGCCGCCACACTGCAAGTGGTGGTCGGGGGGGTGCTCGTGTTTCTGGCGGGCGTGCTGATCGGCAGTTCGTAATTGTGGGGCGGGCACTCTGCCTGCGCGGGCCTCGTAGGCCCGCCCTTGGACAGGCCAGGAGGCCTGTCCTACTGAGCGCGCCCTGCACCGTTGGCATCGGCCCAAGTCATGAACCTGGAGATATAGGATGGCACTCGATCAGTGCAGAAGCCTCGGTAGGCACGATGCGGGCGACCGCGAGACCGGCGTTCGCCAGCAGTGCGCGGAAGTCCGCCTCAGTGCGTTCGCGCCCGCCGATTACTAACATCAGCAACTCCATCAGGCCGGCGGGACGGGTAGCTGAATCGGCGATGCCTTCGATGAGCAGGAGGGTTGCGTCAGGGCGCATGGCGCGGCGGGCGTTGCTTAGGATCTTCGTGGCATCGGCGTCCGGCCAATCGTGAATGACGCCCTTCATCAGGTAGAGATCCGCGCCTTCGGGGACGGAATCGAAGAAACTGCCAGCCATTATTTCGCAGCGGGCGGCGATTTCGCCGGTCAGAATCGCGGGCGCGCCGGCGACTACCGGCGGCACATCGAAAAGGATGCCATGTAGCTTGGGAAAGGCAGCCAGAATGGCGCGGAGCAGCGCACCTTGGCCGCCGCCGATATCGGCCACGCACTTAAAGCGCGAGAAGTCGTAGGCGGCCAGCAGCGCGGGGACGGTCCAGGCGGTGCCCTCGGTCATGACGGCATTAAATAAGGCAGCGTCAGCAGGATGGGCCGTCAGGTAGTCGAAAAAAGGCTGCCCAAAGAGGCGTTCAAATGCGGGTTCGCCGGTGCGCACGGATTCGGAAAGCTCGCCCAAGGGACGCCAAAGGAAAGCAGCGGGGAGAAACAGGGCCGCATTGCGCTGCGATTGGGGATGATCGGTGCGCAGCAATTCGCTGAGCGTCGTGTTGCGAAAACGGCCGTCGCTTTCGCGCGCGAACATATCCAGAGTGCCCAGCGCCCGCAACAGACGCTCCAGGGCGGCGGGGTGCGCGCCGGATTCGGACGCCAGTTCGGCAATGGTTTTGGGGCCGGCAGCCAGGAGGTCGGGAATGCGCAGTTCGGCTGCGGCATGCATGGCCTGCGCGGCAAGGATGCCGGGCCAGATGTATTCGATGGGGTCGGTTGACATCAAAATAATTATAGGCAAGATGGCCGCCTGCGATGCTTGCCGCAGGCTACGAGCCGGCTGACGCGCCTGCCCCACAGCGCCCATAACCCTTGTTAATGTGGCCGATTGTAATTTTCTTGTCCCACGAGGCACTGGGATGTGTTACAAAGATGGAACAGAGTCCGTTACTTTGCGTCGATAAGTATAGAGGGGTGGTCCTCATGCGGAGCGACCGAGAGTACGTAGACATTCCGGGCAATAAGATGCACGAGCTTCCGCCGCTGCTGGTGCGCAGGGCGTCCGAATCCACACAGGTAGACTTAGCCTCGGTGATCCTGGAGGCCGAGGAGATGTTACCGGAGGTGGATGTCGAGGAAGCTTTGCTGGAACGGCGCAAGATGGATCTGGCGCTCACCCTCACCGAGCAGTATCGTGGATTGATCGCGCATTGGCAATGGGGCGAATCCATCGTGGAGTGGATCCGGCAGTGCGAGATTACCTTCCAATCGGAATCGGCGTTACGCAATTTACTGCATCCGGATGTTTGGCCGCATGCCAGCCGTAGCAGCTTTGTGATTCTGCTGGCCGATAAAAAGGTGGCCGCGCCGGGCGTGGCTCTGGAGAAGGCCGTGGGCTTGCGGTTGACCTTCCGGCAGCCTCCGCCCATCGACTGTTGCTCGAGCGAATTTCTGTTCTGCCTGAACTCGTCGATTGCCGGCTCGGCATATCGGGCTTGGGCGCGCATGGGCTCGGGCGTACCAGCGCTGCTGCCTCCCGAACGCTTCCATTTCGACGTACTCAGTTCCGATCTGCCATCCGATCTCCAATAAGCGCGATGTGCGTCCCGCCAACGGGCACATGCTACCGTGAAGTTTGGCCGCCGGTTTCTCCCACTACCTGATCGATTGCCTGTCGATCATTGCCATCGATCTGTTGCTGGCCGGCGATAATGCGCTGGTGATTGCGCTCGCCGTGCGTGCGCTCCCCAAGCGCCAGCGGCGGGTGGCGCTGCTTACGGGCGCGTGGCTGGCGGTGGTGATTCGCGTAGCGATTACCTTTCTGGCCGCCAAGCTTCTCGAAGTGGAATACGTGCAATTCGCCGGCGGCGCGTTCGTGGTTTGGATCGCAGTGAAGGTGTTGCGGGACGCCAAAACACGCGAGCCAGAACCCGCTTCGCATGGCGAGTTGTGGCGCGCCATTGGCTCCATCATGGTGGCCGATCTAACCATGTCCACCGATAATATTCTGGCCGTGGCGGGGGCCTCTCGAGGCAACATCTGGCTGATCGGGTTCGGGCTGGCGTTGAGCATCCCGCTGGTGGTTTCGTCGAGCGCTTTTCTGGCGCTGATCATGGACAAGTATCCGGTGACCATGTATGTGGGCGTGGCCATTCTGGGCCGCGTGGCTGGTGAGATGATGCTGGGCGATCCTTTCGTGCAACGGATCTGGCAGCCATCCGTCGCGGTGCGCTATGGCGTGGAACTGGCATTAATGGCCACGATCGTGGTGGCGGGCCGGTGGCTGAGCCGCCGCTGAGGTAGGAGGAGAAAGAGATGCTGAAGAAGATCGGACTTCCCGTAATCGCGTCGGCGGAGTTGCTGGCGTTGGCCCCGCATCAGGCGAATGGCATCGCGATTTCCGCTTCCGCCGCTAATTGACGCGGACAGATTCCGGACCGCCGCAGAGGAACCCCAGCACCGCATGGCGGCCGTCAGTGCGTGGCTTCGCCGGGCTCTTTCCACGGATTGGAGAACCTGGGGTCACGCAGGACCTCCTGATCGGTCAGCGAGCGCAGAAACGCGATCAAGTCCAGGCGGTTTTGCGCGGTCAGGCCGATCTTGCGAATCAGCGGGTCCTTGTGGGGATTACCATGGCCGCGTCCTCCGCTCGCATAATGATCGAGTACCCCGTCCAGTGTGGCAATGCTGCCATCATGCATGTATGGCGCGGTGAGCGCGATGTTGCGCAGGCTCGGCGCTTTGAATTTGCCGTCGTCGGACGGCCTTCGGGTATGCTCGAAGATGCCGCGGTTGGGCCAGGCATACACCTCGTAAAGCGCGGTGTTGTGAAACTTCACCTCCGCCTCACGGCTGCCTACGAACGTTACCGCATCGCTGAAGTTGAAGCCGCCATGGCAGCGGAAGCAACCTGCCAGGGCATCGCTGAAAAACAAGTCCTCGCCGCGCTTGGCCGATTCCGAAATGGCATCCTCCTGGCCGCCAAAATGGAACCGGTCGTACGGCGAGCGCGCCGAAATAATGGTGCGCTCGAAGGTGGCCAGTGCCCGCACCACGTTTGCCATCGTGAATGGGTCCTTCAGCCCCGGAAAGGCGCGCGGGAAAAGATCGCCGTAGATTGGTTCGGCACCTAGCGCGGCCAGCGTAGCCTTCGCGTGCCCGCGCAAACCTAGTTCGACTGGATGAACGGAATACATGGGGACGAGCGCCTGCTCTTCGAGAGTATCGAGCGATGGATCGCTCCACGTCAGCACAGCGGCATACGCCACGTTGACCAGGCTCATGGCGCTCCGCGGATGACTTTCACCGGTGGCGCCCACACTCGTGGCGCGGCCGTCAGTGAAGGCCAGTTCCTGGCGATGGCAGGTCGCACAGGACTGTTTTCCGTTTACCGACAGCCTGGCGTCGTAGAAAAGAAAGCGGCCGAGTTGCGCCTTCACCTCCGACATGGGATTGCCGGCCGGAACGCGCGGCTTGGGAAATCCCGGCGGCAAATCCCAATCGTATGCGCGGGGGCTGCCGGCAATCAGCGTTCCCGCCAACAGGAGTGCGATTGGCAGAATGCGCATCAGCCGCCGATGCGAATGCGGACCACGTTGGAGACGCGCCCATGGACATGCGCAACCAAATCGGTCTCGCCTAGCCCGCGCAGGGAGGGTGGGATCGCCAGCGTCAACTGGTCCATCCCCGGATCATTGTCGGGGCCATAGGAGATCACCGGGACGCGCCGCCCGTCGATAGTCACTTCGATATCGCGCGCCGAAGCTGCATGCCGAAAACCGCTGACCAGCAGCCGCACGCTGGCCTGGGCGCCGCGGATCATGGGGATTTCCGCCGCGCGGCAGCCGCCGGCCTTACACAAAGCCAGGGGCTTCGTGGAAACATGTCCGTCGGCAAACACCTGGGCCGCGGTTCCCACCGCCGGTCCGGCGCAACTGATGAGCGTGCGGAATCCTGGAGCGGTATCGGCAATCGTGATCACCGTGCGCAGACGGCTGCCGTCGTTGCGTAGTAACGTGACGCGGGCTCTTCCCACCGCGGGATTCTTCCGGCACCACAAAATCCACTTGCCCCCACCCGGCGGAAACCCAGTAGATGCCCGCGCGCCGCGAGACCCCCGCGGAATCCGTCACTTCCACCGCAATGCCCCCCAGCGAGAGCGGCAAGCGGCGGCCATGCGCGCGCGCATCCTGCTCCGCCATTACAGGACCATAGCCATTGGCAAAACCGCCGCGTGAGACATCCAGTCCACCTGCTGAGCCGACGACGAAGATCGAACGGTCCTCGGTCGAGCGCAGATAGCCCTCGATGACCCTGCCGATGCCTGCCCCGGAATCCTTTTGAGGACCGCAAGTCCATCCGCTGTCGAGTAAAGTCCCGTGAAAGAAGTAGAGTTCCTTGACCAGCTTACCGGGCTCCAAAACGGACATGGTCCAAGAGATCCGGCGGGTGTCCAGATCTTCCAGGTTTGCCCGTACCATTTCATTGACGGCTCCCGGGTCGGATGGAATCGCCGCGCAAGCTGTTGGGTCGTCCAATTCGAGATCCCAGCCGTTGGCGGTCACCGGAACCTGGCGCGCGAGAAATCCGAAGCGCGCCTCGCGCTGCGCATCCGTGCTGGTGGTGGCGTAATGCGGCGAGATTCCATAGACGATGTTGCTATCGTTCATGGGCGCGCCGGCCGCGCCTTCAAACATACGCTCGTCATTCCAACTGGCGAGCACGATGGGCTGCGCGGCGCCCGCACCGCGGATGGCCCTGACAAGCGGCGTCATGAGGTCCCGCCAGATCTCCCAGCCGGCGGCCGAATGGGGATCGACGCCAGAAGGGACAACCGCCGTTGACGGTTCCGGAAAAGCGTCAAAAATCACGTTGGGATAGTCTTTGAAAGCGGTGGCGCAGCGGCTCCAAAACTCCGCGGCCCGGGACGAGGGCACAGGGTTGCCCGGCTCACGCGCCGCTAAAATCACCAACAGCTCGAGTTGATTGGCCCGGCGCACCACTTTGGCCAGAGCGGCGAAATAACCTGCAGCGCCAGCTTCATCGATATCCATCGGCAGACGCACCGTATTCATATTGAACCGCAGACGGAGCGCGCTTAACGAGGTGGCCGAGAGAGGTGCAAAAGCGTGACCTGCGCGGGTATCCTCGGCGGCTTGTGGATGGAAATCCATGAGTTCGGTTCCTCGCATGAGGAACGGACGGCCCCTGGAGTCCAGGATCTGGTTGCGATCGGCGCGAAATGGCCCGTCCGGAGCAGGCGTCAGTTCCTGCCGATGCAAGGGACGGGCAAAGGCAGTATATGTCAGGAAGAGCCCAACGCTAACCCAGTAGATCGAGTGACGGCACATGCGGAGAGTATACCGCAGCCGTCAGAACCCGGGACAGAATTATAGTACTTGGAATGGCGGCTTGAAGTGTCTCGCCAGCGGCACCAGGTACTAAATCGCACAGACGTTGAGGGGATATGCGGCATACCCACGAAAGCCTCTCCCCATTCCGTCCGTGCTTGATACTGGACATGCGAGTGTTGTGAGACTCTCCTGAATAGAGGGACTAACCAATAGGATCAATAACTTATGTAGATTGCCGAAGAGACATAGGGGAGCCCAAAACGGCCCCACTCCTCACATGTCATCACCGAAGAGCGAGGCCGGAAGTTGCCACCACGGCCACGGCCCACAGAATCGCGATCATGTTCTACACGATGGGTGAAGAAGCAAGGCAAATCAACTCAGGAGGCAGGCAGAACGGCGGCTACTGCTACTGCCGCCAGGATTGGCCCGCCCCACAGTAAGTAGCGGTTGTCTTAATTACCAAGGAACAGCGCCGGCCCCGGCTGGTATGCGGATGGTATGATGCCGGCCACCTGCAACAAGGCAGTGGAAACGATCTGCAAACTGTATTGAGTCGCGCAGGTATCGCATCGGGATGTGGCGCCGTAGAGGTATTCACCGTCCGGAGTGACGGACAGGTTGACGAGGCCGATGCCAGGGATCGTATTGGTAAGCGCGAGAGTCTTCGCATTGAACGTGTACAGCGTATCGTTGTTCGAGAAATAGATGGTGCCGCCGTCCGGCGAAACTACGGGATTCGAATAAATGCCGGAAGTATTCAGACCGGGTATCTGCACGTGACGGACGCTCTGCCCGGTACTCAGGTCGATCTTGTCGAGATCCAGTATCTGATGGGCCGCCTGAACCACCGCGTAAGCCACCCCGCCGCCGTGGGCCAGGGCAAGCAGGGGCAAGGTATCGAACGGCCAAATTGCCGTCAGCGTCATGTTTGCGGTATCGATCACCGCAATGCCGCCGGGCGCCGTCGATCCGGCAGAGGCTGGCAACCGCGGCCCGCCATTCAGGCTGCGCACAAAAGGTACATAGAGCGTGCTTCCGCTCAGCGCGGGTTGCGAATAGGTCCACAGATAGTTTGCGTCGCCGCCTGGGAGGGCCGCCGCTCCGGTCACCTGTTGCGAGACCGGATCGAAGCGGAAGATCTGCGAAGTCGAACTGGTGGCAAATCCGGCGCCACCGCTGGCGCTCAAGAAAGCGTAGGCTAGATTCGGGATGTAGATTCGCCCCGCGGGCTGAAAGGTCAGGGCGTTCAGCACCTCGATGTTATTCGCGGAATCCGCCACCAGCAAAAAATTGTTCGTCGAATCGTAGGCCACGCTGGACAGGGATCCTGTGGCGGCCGTCGCCACTACCGTTGGCGATGGCGGGGCGCCTGTCTCCGCCAGGCTGGAACTAAACTCGTTCAGGAGGTAAAGCTCCGTTCCCGTGGAGTTCAGCGCAAGGGAGCCGTTGCTGAAAGCCCGGAAGGTTCGCGTCACCTTCTGTGAAGCCGGGTCGAAGACGATCACATCCGAACCGTCGCCAACGTAGACGGTCCCGTCCGGCGAAGCTGCGATGTTCCCGGCGACCACGACCGAGACGGACATGAGCGCTTTTGTGGCGACATCGAGTGTGAATATATCCGTGCCTTGATAATCCGCCTGAGCCGGCATGTAGAGCTGCGATCCGTCCACCGAAATGGCGAGTCCGAAAACCACGCTCATGCCATCCAAGGGCACGGTTTCGGTCACCGCGAGAGCCGCCGTGTCGATATAGGTCATCGCGACGTTGGGGTACTCGCCGGCCGCAACATACAACGTGGCGCTATCAGGCGAAACTACTGCGTCCCACGCGCAGGAAAGGGGCACTGTACCAATCAAGCTTAGATTGGAGGCTTTGACGGCCGCCACTTGAGTGTTGGTGTAGCCGGTGAGGTAAATGGTTTCGCCGTCCGGCGAGACGGTCATGGACAGGCCGGCATTAGCGCCCAAGTTCGAATCACGCAGCACACCGAGATTGAGGGGGTTAAGTTTTTGGATGTGCGTGTTGCCGCTTGAATCGCGGTAAGTGAGATAGAGGATATTCGTGTTGGGGTTGGCTGCGATAGAAATAGGCGCGGGCGGCAGTGGAAAAGAAAGCTGCTGCTGCGTTGTGATTTTTCCAGTCCTCAGGTCTACGACTGAGAGTAGATAGGCGTCCGCGGAGATCGCCAGGACCGCGGCGCTATGGCTCGCATTCAGGATCGCAAAGGTGGAGTTGTTAATTGCGCTGTTGCTGGTTGCCGTCACCAGCGAGCGTTCAATCCCACCCGTGGCCGGGTTGATGATGCTCAGGCTTCCGACAGCAGCGGATCCATTAGGGATCACGGTGCGCACCGCGCCCGGAGCCTGGAAGGCAAAAATTGTCAGCAGGATTTCACCGAAAATGATTCGCATAAACCCTCGCCGGGAAGAATAGCACACGCCCGTGCGGTTGGGAATCCGCCTGAGCCGTGGGGCGCCGGAGGCGGATGTTTGGCCATACGTTATGATGGTGGGCGGTCGCGGGCTCGAACCGCGGACCTCCTGCTTGTAAGTTATCAGGGTACTGTGATTACTGTTGCCCACAGTTGATCGGCAATGCTCTAAATACAGCGCGATGATGCGACGGCTGATTCACCGTGGGCACCGCTGAAATCCCTTTCATAATCGTTCGGCCTACCGGGCTGGCGGTGGCGGAGGGCACGCTGCAACAGATCGATTGCCTGGACGGAAGGATCCGCATGCGCATCGGTGTGGGCGCAGATGCCATGTCGTTCGCGCTGCTGAATCCACATTCGGTCGGGAAAAAAGAACGGCGAGCCAATCGATTTTACTTGCGGACCGCAGGATTCCCGGCGGATCCGCATCGAGTACCAAGCGAAACAGGACGCCATGCCCGGGACGGTGGGTGTGATCCGGTCCATCGAGTTCCAGGAGTGATCGTTGTGGGGCGGGCACTCTGCCTGCGCGGGCCTCGTAGGCCCGCTCTTCGGCGCGCGAAGCGCGGCGCGGCGACCGAAGCGCGCCTGCATCGTCCCAAGCTATACTGATCCGAGTGAACCGAGAATATCACAAGTGGTATAGTCCCCATCTGCAACGCGATATGGAATTGCTGGCATACGGGCATGCGGGGATGCCCGTGATCGTCTTTCCCACCTCCATGGGCCGATTTTACGATTATGAAGATCGCGGCATGATCGGCGCCATCGGCTATCAATACGACGCTGGACGGTTGCAGGCATACTGCCTCGATAGCGTCGATTCGGAAAGCTGGTATAACCGGCGCATACCGCCGCGGGAACGCGCGCTGCGGCACCTGCAATATGAAAGCTACGTGATTCACGAAGCGCTGCCGTTTATCCACGCCCGCAACCCGGAGGCGCGGGTGGCCGTGACGGGCTGCAGTTTCGGCGGTTATCATTGCGTGAACTTCGCGCTGCGGCATCCCGAACTGGTGGGGCCGTGCGTCAGCATGGGCGGTGCGTTCGATATCCATCAATTCCTGAATGGGTATTACGACGACAACTGCTATTTCAATTGCCCGCCGGATTTTCTGCCCAATCTCACCGATGAGCGCTACTTGAGCGAGTATCGCAACGGCATGCGCATGGTGCTGGCGACCGGCGAGACCGACATCTGCCTGGGCGAAAACTTGCGCCTCGCCGGCATTATGAGCAACAAACAGATTCCGCACTGGCTGGATGTTTGGGGCAATGGCACGGGTCACGATTGGCCGTGGTGGCAGCGCATGGCCGTCAAATTTTTTGGATAAAATGCCCGACTCTCCGGCCATCGCCGTCCGCGGCCTTCGCAAAGTCTACGGCGAAAAAGCCGCGGTGGATGGCGTCGATCTCACCGTGCCGCGCGGCTGTTTCTTCGGATTCCTGGGACCCAACGGAGCGGGTAAATCCACCACCATCCGCATGCTGACGGGCTTGATCCCACCCACCTCGGGCACCATCGAATTGCTCGGCATGCCGCTCGCCGAGCGCGAGTTGGATATCAAACGGCGCATCGGACTGGTGCCCGACGAATCGCTGCTCTTCGACCGTCTGACGGGCGCGGAGTTTCTGGAATTCGTGGGCCGTATGTACGGTCTGGCGCGTCCCACCGCCATCGAACGCGCGCAATCGCTGCTGGATCTTTTCGAATTGCGCGAGAAGCGCAAGCTGATCGCCGAATATTCCAAGGGCATGCGCAAGCGCCTGGCGATGGCCGCGTCGCTTATCCATCATCCCGATCTGTTCCTGATGGACGAGCCGTTCGAGGGCGTGGATGCGGTGGGCGCCCGCCTGATGAAAGAAATCCTGCTCGACCAGGTGAAGCGCGGCGCAACCATTTTCCTCACATCGCACGTGCTGGAGGTGGTGGAGCGGCTGTGCGACCGCGTGGCCATCATCGATAAGGGCAAGATCGTGCGCGAAGGGTCGATGGACGAACTGCGCGGTGGAACAGAATCGCTCGAAGATGTTTTCGTGCGCGTGGTGGGCGCCGGCCACGAATTTCACGAGTTGGAGTGGCTGAAATGATCCGCGCCATTCTGCGCGCGCAATGGCTCAGCATGCGCATGTTCCGCCTGGCGTCCGGCCGGCGCAGCGCGATGTTTTCGGGCGTAGTGGCGACGCTGTGGTATGGCTTCTGGATGCTGCTGGCGGTGATCGCGGAAGAGGTCGCCGCAGCGCCGGGGCTGCGCGTGCAGATCGAAACGTGGCTGCCCGCGGGATTGCTGGCGGTGTTCGCCTACTGGCAACTGGCGCCGATGGCGTCGGCCACCATGGGCGCGTCACTCGACCTGCGCAAGCTGATGATCTATCCCGTGCCGCGGCGATCGCTGTTTCTGGTCGAAATCCTGCTGCGCATTACCACCTGCGCGGAGTTGTTGCTGCTGCTCACGGGGGTGTCGATCGGGCTGCTGCGCAATCCGGCATTCGGCGGCCTGCGCGGGGCGGTGCGCGTGCCCCTCGCGATGATTCTCTTCGCCGCATTCAACCTGATGCTGGCAGCCGGACTGCGCAATCTGCTCGAACGCCTGCTGAACCGCAAAGGCATTCGCGAAGTGATGGGGTTATTGCTGATGATGCTCGGCGTATTGCCGCGCCTGTTGATGGTTACGGGCGCGGGCGGACGGCGCATCGAGCGCGTTCTGCCAACCGCCGCGAATCCCATCTGGCCGTGGGGCGCGGCGGCGCACTTCATGCTCGCATCTCCCGCCGCGTACTTCTATCTCAGCAGCGCCGTACTGCTAACCTGGACCATCGCAGCTTACCTATTCGGACGTTGGCAGTTTGCGCGCAGCTTGCATTACGACCTTCAGGAAGCGCAGGCCCGCACGGTATCCGCCAAGGACCGCCGCTTCGCCGATCGGTTGTACCGCCTGCCCGCGTGGGTGCTTCCCGACCCATTAGCCGCCATCGTCGAGAAGGAACTGCGCTCGCTCGCGCGCACGCCGCGCTTCCGCATGGTCTTCGTGATGGGCTTCTCGTTCGGCCTGGTAGTCTGGCTACCGATGATGTTGCGCGGCCGCGTGGCGCATTCCGCCGTTTCGGGCAGCTTCCTTACAATCGTTAGTCTATATGCTCTGTTTCTGCTGGCACAGGTTACTTACGGCAACGCATTTGGATTCGACCGTTCGGCGGCGCAGCTTTATTACTTGGCGCCGGTTAGTATTTCCCGCGCGATAGCCGGCAAGAACGTGGCGGCGGCCATCTTCATTTTTCTGGAGGTCGCGGCGGTGGCGGCGGCCTGCACACTGTTGCGGCTGGGAATTTCGCCCGGCCAAATTGCGGAGGCGTTCGTGGTGACAGCCATCGCCGCGCTGTATCTGCTGAGCGTCGGCAACATGAGCTCATTCAACTATCCGCGGCCGATGAGCGCGCAAAGAGTCTCCGGGGGCGCCGGCGCCGGGCGCGCACAAGGGCTGCTGTTTCTCCTGTATCCGTTGGCGATGCTGCCGGTATTTCTGGCGTTTTTGGCGCGCTACGCGCTCGATAGCCAGACAGCCTTCTACGTGACTCTCGCGCTTGCAGCCGCCCTGGGTGTGGCAGTTTATTGGATGGCGATGGAATCGGCCGTGGCGGCGGCAGGCAAGCGGCGGGAGACCATACTGGCGGAGCTATCGGGCGGGGCTGGGCCCATGGTGGCGGATTGAGCGCTACGGCTCCCTAACGGTCGCGGCTCCGTAAACCCCGCGAAATCATTACGTCCGTTACCGAGCCGCGACCGTTCTGAGCCGCGACCGTAAGGGAGCGGATAGCCCCGACACCCCGCACTGCTACAATGGATATGTCCATGCGAGGTACGCGCTGGCTCATCCTTGCGGCCATTCTCCTGCTCGTGGGTGGCGTAGCCGCAACTTACCGGCTCCAGAAACGGGAACTTCACGACGCGGCCCCGCCGAAGCCTGAAGCCATGGCTGCCAGCCTGATGTCTACGGCGCAGGACTGGGTACACATCGAAACCTCCGAGCCTCCCGATAGCCGCACCATTTGCCGCATCAGCGCCAAGGATGTCCGGCAGGCCAAGGATTCCAACCAGGTCGAACTGGATCAGGTGGAGTTGCGCCTGCCCTCCATGCACTCCGACAATTACAATCTCGTGCACAGCGCGCATGCCCAATATAACCAATCCGATAAGCGCCTTTACTCCGATGGCGAGGTGGATATCACACTGGCCGTTCCTAATGACGGCCAGCCCAAGCATACCCTGGTTTCCGTCCACACATCCGGCGTCACGTTCGATAGCGGCACCGGAAAAGCAGTCACCACGCGCCCCGCCAACTTCAAATTCGAGAACGGCGATGGCAAGGCGGTGGGCGCATCCTACGATCCAAGCACGCGCGAGCTGTTCCTCAACAGCGACGCCGAGCTGCATTGGTATCCGCCAGGGCCGCATGCCAAGGCCATGAAGATCGAAGCCGGGCAGGTGATCTATCGCGAGAATCTGGCGGGCATCTGGCTGTCGCCGTGGGCTCGTCTGACGCGTGACAATACCATCGTCGAGGCGGGCGACACCAGCATCGCGCTGGAGGACGGCAGGATCCATCACGTAGACGCAGTGAATGCGCACGGCGTCGATTCCTACCCCAGCCGCAAGCTGCAATACGGCGCCGATCATCTGTTCGTCGATTACGGCGATACGGGCCAAGTGGAAAAAATCACGGGCGAAGGCCACGCGCGCCTGGTTTCCAATTCCGAGGGATCGCAGATCACCTCCACTGGCGACCGCGTGGAACTGCATTTTGCGGATAGTAACGGCGAGAGCGCACTGAGCACGGTGCTCGTTGGTGGACACGGCTTTTTGGAATCGAAGCCGCTCGCGACGCCCGGCCACGATCCCGCCGAGACACGCATTCTGCGCAGCGAAGTGATCGAAATGCACATGCGGCCCGGCGGGCGCGATATCGCGGAGCTGGTGACCGACGCGCCAGGCACTCTCGAATTCATGCCTAATCTGCCTGTGCAACGGCATCGTACGTTCACCGGCGAGCGCATGTGGATTGCGTTTGGACCCCAAAATCGCATCCAATCGTTCACCTCCGTGAACTGCCGCACGGTGAGCGATCCCACGGCCGACGAACTCGCCAAGAAACGGCCGGGCAGCACTACGGTGAGCAAGAACGTCACGGCCACGTTCGATCCCAAGACCAGCCAGTTGAGCCGTATGGAACAGTGGAACGAGTTCTCTTACGAATCGGGCGACCGCAAAGCGCGCGCCGATCGCGGCATCCTGGAACAGATGGACAACCGCATTACGCTCGATAAGCACGCGCGCATGTGGGACGCGACCGGCAACACCATCGCGGACAAAATCGTGCTCGACGAGAAGAGCGGAAACTTTACCGCGGATGGCCATGTGAACACCAGCCGCCTGCCGGATCAATCCAAAAAGAAAAGCGACTCCGCCATGCTCGCCGGCGACGAACCTTTGCAGGCCGTGGCCCACTCGATGTCTTCGGCGAATCACGCCAAGCTCATCAAGTACGATGGCGATGTGGTGCTGTGGCAAGGCGTCAACCGTATTCAGGCGGATCACGTGGAGATCGATCGCGACAAGCGCTCCATCCTCGCCGATGGCCATGTGATTACGCAGTCGCGCGAGGAAAAGAAAGCGGACGATCCCGCGCCGGCGGCCACCGCTGCGGGCACGGCGGCAGCCACGCCCACAGCAAAAGCCGCGGATGCCGCGCCGGCCATCTTCACGCTGGTGAAAGCGCCGCACATGGTTTACACCGATGAGGACCGCCTGGCGCATTACTCCGGCGGCGTACTGCTCAATCGCGGCAACCTGCAGATGAAGGCCACCGAGCTGCGCTCCTGGCTGGCCGAGGAAGGCGCCGACAATCGTCTGCAAAAAGCTTTCGCCGATGGCGCCGTCCAGATCGTGCAGACCGGCCCCATCCGCACCCGCACCGGCTCGAGCGAACACGCCGAGTATTACACTGATGGGAATAAGATCGTGCTGAGCGGAGGCGAACCCCTGATGAGCGATAACGTCCGTGGAAACACGCGCGGCGCGATGTTGATTTATTATTCCGATGACGACAAGTTGCTCGTGAAAGGCGCGGACGGCAAGCCCTCCATCAGCCATATCCGCAAAAAACACCCGCAATGAGCAAACTGGAAACCCGGGAGATTTCAAAATCCTATCGCGGGCGCAGGGTGGTGGATGGCGTAACCGTCAGCGTCGATCAGGGCGAAGTGGTGGGGCTGCTGGGTCCCAACGGCGCGGGCAAAACGACCTCGTTCTACATGATCGTGGGGCTGATCAGCCCCGATTCCGGCTGCATTCTGGTGGATGGCGTGGACATCACGCCGCTGCCCATGTACAAGCGGGCCGGCAAAGGCATCAGCTATCTGCCGCAGGAGGCCAGCGTATTTCGCAAGCTGTCGGTCGACGAAAACCTGCTGGCCATTCTGGAGACGCTGCCCCTGCGCAATCGCGAGCGCCGCGAACGGCTCGACCGGCTGATCGAACAGTTGGGCCTCGAAAAGGTGCGGCGCAGCCAGGGCTATATGCTCTCGGGCGGCGAGCGGCGGCGCGTGGAAATCGCCCGCTCGCTGGTGATCAACCCCAGCTTCCTGCTGCTGGATGAGCCGTTCTCCGGCATCGATCCTATTCAGGTGCTGGAGCTGCAGCGCATCATTTTCGATCTGAAGCGGGACGGCATTGGCATTCTGGTGACCGATCACAACGTGCGCGAGACGCTGACCGTGACCGACCGCGCGTATATCATCGATAACGGGCGCATCTTCCGCGCGGGCAGTCCGGAGGCGCTGGCGCGCGATCCGGAAGTGAAGCGCGTGTATCTGGGCGAGTCCTTCAGCCTGCAGATTTAGTGGGGCAGGCACTCTGCCTGCGCGGGCCTCTCAGGCCCGCCGTGTGGCCGTTTGGACTTACAATGAGTCCGTGACTTTCCCCAGATCCAGCGGAATTCTCCTGCATCCCACGTCGCTGCCGGGCCGTTTCGGAATTGGGGATCTCGGCCCGGAAGCCTTCCGCTTCGTGGATTTCCTGGCGGCGGCCGGACAGCGCATCTGGCAGGTGCTGCCGCTTGGCCCCACCGGCTATGGCGATTCGCCCTACCAATTGTTTTCGGCCTTCGCCGGCAATCCGCTACTGATCAGCCCGGAGCAGCTTGCCGAAGAAGGATTGTTGACCCGCGCGGAGCTGGCGCACACTCCAGAATTCCCCCCGGACCAAACCGATTTCGCCTGCGTCATCCCCTTCAAATTCGGCCTGCTGCGCACGGCATTTGAGCGTTTCAAAACCACTTGGAAGAATCGCGAATTCGATAGCTGGCTGCCCGACTTCGCCCTGTTCATGGCGTTGAAGATGGCGCATGGCGGCGAAGCCATCTGGAGCCGGTGGGAACCGGACATCGCCGCGCGAAAACCATCCGCCATGGAGGTTTGGCGCGAGGGACTGGCCGATGAAATTGCATTCGTGGAATTCACGCAATACATGTTTCACCGTCAATGGCGCAGCCTGCACGATTACGCGCACGAACGCGGCATCCGCATCATGGGCGATCTGCCGATCTATGTGGCGCACGATAGCGCCGACGTGTGGGCCAATCCGGACCTGTTCCAGTTGGATGCGGCGGGCGATCCGCTGGTGATGTCCGGTGTGCCGCCGGATTATTTCAGCGCCACCGGCCAGTTATGGGGCAATCCGATTTATCGTTGGGATCGCATGGCGCACAACGGCTATCGCTGGTGGATCGACCGGATGCGCTGGACCACTTCGATCGTGGATATGGTGCGGCTGGATCACTTCCGCGGACTCGAAGCGTATTGGGAAGTTCCGGCAGGCGAAACCACGGCGCGCAATGGACGTTGGGTGAAAGGTCCCGGCGCGGCGTTGTTTGAGGCGTTCCAGGAGGCGCTCGGCGAGTTGCCCATCGTGGCGGAAAACCTGGGCGTGATTACGCCGGAAGTGGAAGCCATCCGCACCCAGTTCGGATTTCCAGGCATGGCGATCCTGCAGTTCGCCTTCGGCAAAGATCCGCAAGCGCCCGATTTCAAGCCGCACAACTATCCGCGCGACCGCGTAGCGTACACCGGCACGCATGACAACGATACAACGGTGGGCTGGTGGACGAGTACCGGCGCCGGCGATAGCACGCGCACCGCAGCGGATATCCAGGAAGAGCGCGACTTCACGCGGAAATATCTGGCCAGCGACGGCCGCGACATTCACTGGGTTTTCATTCGCGCGCTGATGGCGTCGGTGGCCAATACGGTGCTCTTCCCCTTGCAGGACGTGCTGGGTCTGGGCAGCGAGGCGCGCATGAATACACCCGCGGTGCCCAGCGGCAACTGGCGCTGGCGCTATCGCGCGGAGATGCTGACGCCCGCGATCGCGGAGCGGCTGAAAGAGATGGTGTCCACGTATGACCGCTAAGTTTTCCGATAAACCCAAGCTGGATTTCTGGCAGATCTGGAACATGAGCTTCGGCTTCCTGGGCATCCAGTTCGGCTGGGGTCTGCAGATGGCCAATATGAGCGCCATCTATGAATATTTGGGCGCGCGCGCCGATCAGATCCCCATTCTGTGGCTGGCCGCGCCGCTCACGGGCCTGCTGGTGCAGCCGATAATCGGGCACGCGAGCGATCGCACGTGGAACCGGCTGGGAAGGCGGCGTCCGTATTTCCTGACCGGCGCGCTGCTCAGTTCCGCCGCGCTGATCCTGATGCCGCGGGTATCGGCGCTATGGATGGCGGCGGGTCTTCTGTGGATTCTGGATGCATCCATCAACATCAGCATGGAGCCGTTCCGCGCGTTTGTGGCGGACATGCTGCCGGAAGATCAACGCACGCGCGGCTTCGCCATGCAGAGCCTGTTTATCGGGCTGGGCGCGGTGGTGGCTTCGGTGCTGCCGGGGGCTCTGCTGAAGTGGTTGGGCCACGGCGCGGCCAGCGGCGGGCGAATCCCGCTGCCGGTGCGGGTGTCCTTTTATATTGGAGCGGCGGCGTTTTTCGGCGCGGTGATGTATACCATCGCGACCACGCGCGAATATCCACCGGAGGACCTGGAAGCCTTCCGCAGGATGAAAGCGCAGAAGCGCGGCCTGGCGGAAAATGCGCGTGAGATTCTGCAGTCGATTCGGGGCATGCCGCAAACCATGAAGCAACTGGCCTGGGTGCAGATCGCCACGTGGCTGGGTCTGTTCTGCATGTGGCTGTACTTTCCGGTAGCCGTGGCGCACAACGTGTTCGGCGCGGACGATCCGCATAGCGCGCTATACACGGAGGGTGTGGCTTGGGGCGGTTACTGTTTCGCGATGTACTCGGCGGTCTGCTTCGCGTGGGCCTTTGCGCTGCCTGCGCTGGCTTCAAAATTGGGACGCAAGGCAACTCACAGCTTGTGTCTGTTGTGCGGCGCGGCGGGATTGATGTCGGTGGCGGTGATTCACAATAAGTGGCTGCTATTCGGCTCGATGGTGGGGGTGGGCATCGCGTGGGCCAGCACGCTGGCGATGCCTTACGCAATTCTGGCCGGGTCGCTGCCGGCGGAGAAGACCGGCATCTACATGGGGATTTTCAATTTCTTCATCGTGACGCCGGAGATCGTGGCCTCGCTGGGCTTCGGCTGGGTGATGGCGCACTTATTGAATAACAACCGGCTGCTGGCGGTGGTGGCAGGCGGTGTGTTCTTCGTGGTGGCCGCGGCGTTGATGCAGCGGGTACGGGATGTGAGCGTGGAGCGCTTGGCTGGGGTGACGGACGTGGAGGCGACGCGTCCGGCTTGATGAGGGCGTGTTCGCAACGCCTTTACTCTACTCGCCCGAGGGCGCTGTTATCCTCGTACACGCGAATACGCCCGGCTTCGACTACCCATAGCCGACCGGCAATAGATGTGGTCCGCAGCGCGTCCAACAGGCTCCGAACTAGGCTTGTCAACAGGGCCAGGGATGTTATCCGCGGCAGCCGCAATACAGCTATGCCAGGCGCATTGAGTGGCGGAAATCGAATCACATCGGCGAAATCGAGGTCTAGGGAAATTAAGCAGCGGCGTTCCGCGATGCAGACCTCCAATAAGCGTGCGTCGCCGGTCCCGCTGAGTTTTTCTTGCGCGACGGTCTCCACGTCGTGGCCGTACTCGGCAATGAGGCCGGCAGTCCGCGAGCCTAGGTTCTCGTCGAGCTTGAATCTCACGCAGCGCTCTGCCCTGGCAAATCCACAAACCGGCTGCGACTCATCTCGGCGCCGTAAGCGAGGGCGGCCAGGATGTCATCGCGGGTCAGTTGCGGATAGTCTTGCAGGATTTCTTCGATGCTTGTTCCCGACGCCAGAAAGTCCAGAAGCAATGAGACCCAAATGCGCGTACCGCGAACACATGGCTTGCCGAAGCATACATTGGGGTCGATCGAAATCCTGTGCAGAAGAGGGTTCATGGCGCTGATCCTTCGACATCCAGGATACCACCGGGTCTGACGATGCATGCGCCTCGGACGAGCGGTCTTTGACCACGCTCGAGCCGGGCGCGCGGCGTCCTCTCTCGGGTCATTTATCGAACTCCGCATCCGTGATCCCACGCTTTCGGACATTACCGTTTGGCACCCCATGAAGAGTAACCTCGTGTAAGGAGTAAACCGTGGTCGTCTCGTTTTCGTTCGTTTCGCTCGTCTCGGTGAAGGAAAGTAGCTCTTCGAACTGCCCGTTCGCGCGAGCCAGGTTAAAGCGACATCGTGCGGCATCCCACATCCGCCCTGTGGTGAACTGCAGAATATAATGGCCTACCGGAATTTCCGGAATTGTAACGTCGCCGCCCGTCGTCCCCACGTAAACCGAGCGGATAGTGTTGTAGGGGCCGCTGGGCGTTTTGAGCTTGACCACTGCATCCTGACCTGAGTGGTTGCTCACAGTCAGATTACCGAGGCCCTTAATCTCCCGATCTGCTCCGCAGGCTTACCGAAAGCTCACAATTTTCATCGGTCCTGGCCGAACATGAGCGCCCCGATGATGCGATTCACAATGAGCGGCGGCCGAATCTGTTGGCGCATAAAGTCAGACACGATCTGACACTCAAACTGTGGCTTCAGTCCTACTGTCCCGAGTAAATCGGCAAGCGCGGCGCGGGGATACCATAGAGGGTCATGCGATTTGCTATCCCGGTTCTCATCCTTATAGCCTCCGCCGCGCAGGCGCAGCAATACGACATCGTCATCGCGGGCGCCCGCGTCATGAACCCGGCCTCGGGTCTCGATGCCGTGCGCTACGTGGGCATCCGCGGCGGTAAGATCGCCGCCATTTCCGAGAAGGCGATCGTCGGCCGCTTTATCGTCAAGGCGCCCGGCATGGTGCTGGCGCCCGGCTTCATCGACCTGCACTCGCACGGGCAAACGCCGGAGAATTACCGCTACAAAGCCAAAGACGGCGTGACCACAGCGCTCGAAATGGAAGTAGGCGTCTCACCGGTTCCTGCATGGTATGCCGCGCGCGAAGGAAAAGCGCTGATCAACTTCGGCGCCACATCGGGCCACATTCCCGCGCGTATGGCCGTGATGCACGATTCGGGCGGACTGTTGCCGCACGACACCGCCAAGGGCGTCCTGACACCCGCACAACAGCGCCAGGTTTACGACCTGGTGAGCCGCGGGCTGGACGATGGCGCGCTGGGCATCGGCATGGGAATCGCCTATGTGCCGGGCGCCACGCGCGCGGAGATCCTGGAATTGTTCGGCTTGGCGGCCAAGCGCAAGACCGCCATCTACGTGCACATCCGCAACGGCGGACCCGTGGAGCCAGGCGTGATCGACGCGCTGCAGGAAGTGATCGCCGACGCGGCGGCCACCGGCGCATCCTTGCACGTGGTGCACATCACCAGCATGGGTTTGCGCGAAACGGCGCTGTGCCTCGATATGATCCGCGGCGCACGGCAGCGCGGGCTGGACGTAACCACCGAGATGTATCCATACACCGCGGGCATGACCGATCTCGGCTCGGCGGTGTTCGATGAAGGCTGGCAGGCCAAGCAGGGCGGCATCTCGTTCGGCGATCTGCAATGGGCGCTGACGGGCGAGCGCCTCACCGCCGAATCGTTCGCGCGCTATCGCAAACTGGGCGGCATGGTGGCCATCCACTCGATTCCGGAAGAAGTTGTGCGGCTGGCCATCGCCGATCCGCTGACCATGATCGCGAGCGACGGCATCTTGAATGACGGCAAGGGGCATCCGCGGGCGGCCGGAACCTATGCGCGCGTGCTCGGCCGTTACGTGCGCGAACAGCATGCACTGACGCTGATGGATGCGCTGCGCAAGATGACTGTGATGCCCGCCGATCGCGCGGGCCTGCCAACGAAGGGCCATATCGCGGTAGGCGCCGATGCAGATATCACGGTGTTCGATCCCCAGCGTGTGATCGACAAAGCCACTTTCGAGAATCCGGCGCAGTATTCCGAAGGGATCGAGTATGTGCTGGTGAATGGCGTGTTGGTGGTGAAGGGCGGCGCGTTAGTGGACGGCGTTACTCCCGGACGCGGCGTGCGAAGGTAAATGAATTACTTGTTGTAGTCGGCAAGATAGATCAACTGCTCATAGTCCAGCAAGCCGAGGCGGAACCTGTCGAGCCATCCTCGCCGCCCAAGCACATTACGAACAATGCCGGAGTCGGCGAAAAAGTAAGCAGTTGCCGTGGTTTCGATGCCGAGCACTTCAATCGAAAGTTCATGTCCGTATGCCTTGACTGGGCTGTTTGCCGTCCTAAACGTCGCCGGAACGCCGGACTCGATGCGCAAACCGAGCGCTTCCCCCACCCCGTGCTCGAAAAGGCAATAGCTGGCTCCAGTATCGATATTGGCTAGCAGTTCAACTTTCTTCCCGGCGTATTTCAGCACCGCCGGAATGGAGATGCCTTCGCGGCGTGAGTCGTACCTGTAGCGGTCGGAAAACCGGAGTTCGTAGGCCACTGTTTCACCATCCAGCGAACGGTAGCTGGGGCTCGCTCGGCAAATGAACCAGGAGAGGTTGATCGAAACCCGCGGACTTAGCTGCGTCCAGCGCCTGCTGGGCTGACGATCCGTGACCTACAAGGCGTGCGCCTTGGATCGCGACCCATTCGCCGGCATAGTCGCCCTCGTGCCGCCGTAGCCACTCGCGTTCGAGCAGGCGAAGCGAAGTTCCAAGAGGCCTTCTTCCATTCTCGGTCGAAGCCTTGCTCCGCCGCTGAATTCCAGCAGCGATATCTACGCGCCGCCCCGCCTCCGCAAGCCTTAGTGGCGCAGACTTCCTTTTTCTTCCGTGCCGGCGCAGACCGCGACGAACACCGAGTAGGCATGTCTGAAGACCCGTGTTTCGCATATTAATCGATCCACTCGAATCCAAGATTCCCAAGCAGCTCGCGAAGCCGATCGTTGGCTGCCTGGAGCGCGGCTGCCGGGTTCTTGGATTCAGCTTCATAAACAAGTGTGGCATTGACCTGTAGTCCATCGTCGATCTGCGAGCGATTCAGGACCAGGCTGGATTCGGCATACCCTTTGCTTGGTTCAGCGGGAAAGTAATAGACGATCGCTGTTTCAGTGCCGGCGGGAAGCGATTCCGGGGGCCGCGCAACATGGTTCAGGATCTCCTGGTAAGAAGCCTGCTCTACACGCGTGTCGGCCTCGAACAGGAAGGAGTGTGTCTTCGCGGACGCGCTGGCATGGAATTTGGTGAGCCGCGGCCACACGTTCTCCAAGACTGTGCAGATGGCGGAAGTGGATGCGGCGATGAACGTCGTACACGAAACCTCCACGCGGTCGCCGTAAATAGCTACGCGCACGTTGAGTTCGTCCACCTGGCAAGCCACACCACGCTCGCCGAGTTCGCCTTCCTCCAGGGTAAGATCAGCGCCCGTGCAGCCGAATCCCTGAAGCGCGTCGAGCAGCAGCTCCGACACCTTGCCGGGACAGTCTGTCAATGCGAACGCGGGCTTCACGAAGGCGCCCTCGTAAGTGAGCTCGCACTGCTCTGTATGTAGTTGGATCATGGCCCGCTTTCATGATATCAACGCGGCCTTGCCGCCGGACAGCCGCCTGGCCAGCAGCGCGTCGATCGACCATAGGCCCGGCCCGAAGATCAGCACGATCAGGAATGCGAACAGAAACGGGTACGGCGTGGCCGACGCGAATTTGTCCGGGTCCGAAAAGAACGCGAATAACTTCTCGCGGTCGGCCACGACGAACGCCACGATCATATCGCCGGTCAGCAGCAAAGCGAGCAACCGTGAGCCCAGCCCGAGCATGATCAGAATGGAACCCACGAATTCCAGCACCACGATGCATGGCGTGGTCACGGGGGCGAGCGGTATGCCGAGACTCGTGAAGTAAGCGGTGACATCCGCCATGTGATGCAGCTTGCCCCAGCCGGTCTGCGCCATCTGAAATCCCCAGTAAAGGCGCACCAGCAACAGAAACGGCGCTTGCAGGGCCGAGGCCGCGCGGATCAGGATGTCATAGAGTTTCGTCAGCAGGGTCATCGGCACAACCAGCCCATCTCCGCCCAGGCTGCAAACCATCCTTCCACGCGATGGCGCAGCTCTTCGACCGGCAGCGGGCTGTCTTCGAGCGCCGATTCCATGGCTTGGCCGACGGGCAGGCCCTTGCGAAGCGCGGCGAGCAGACGGAATTCATCGGCATCCAGGCGGCGATAATACACCATGTCGTCGTGCCGGTGCACGGCCAGGAAAATATGCTCGGCAGACATGCGGCCAATGCGCCGCGCCAGTCCGCCGGCCTTGCGCTTCAGCACCGCATTGCTGGCCGTGCCGTGGCCTTCTTGCGCGGCATTCACTTTCACGCGCAGATCGTCGACGGGATAACGCAATTCAATAAGCCGCACATAAGGCTGTACACCGATGCGCATGCCGGGACCCAACTCGATCAGGTCTTCCGGCCCGAGCACCGCATCGGCCTTCTCATCGAACGCTTCGATGTGCGCCCATTCCAGGCGAATCATATCGAGCGCCGCAGCCAGCCGGTCGCCCGCATGCGACGGGTTGCGGCGCAGCCACTCCTCCATCCGCGATCCCAGGTTGCGCAGCGTCCACGATGCGGAAGGTAGATCCGCCAGATAATCCCGAATCAGCCGCGAAAACGCGCGCTGGCCGATCACCGCGCGCAAGCCGGGAAAATCCTCATAAAGCGAATCGAGCAGGCGATACCAATAGCTGCGGCTGTAAATTTCCAGGCGATCACGGGAAGTAAGCCGCTCGTTAGGCTTGATATACGCGGCCTCGGTTTCGGGGTCGAGCCGATCGCCCGCGGCCAGCGGACGCATCAGATCGGCGGCCATGCGCTTTTGCAGCGCGAGCAGGCTCACGGCGTCACCAATGATGGTGCGGCATCTGGCACGGCATGGGGCGCGGCGATGAATTTCTCCGCCTTGCGCGCCTCGGCGTGCACTTCGTCGAACGACGGAATGCGATCGTCCCATTCGAGCAGCGTGGCCGTCGTGCCCACCCGCCGGATAGCATGCCCATACAGCTTCCACACCGGATCGATCACCGGATGATCGTGCGTATCGAGAATATACTTGCGGAATTTGGAATGGCCGGCGATGTGGATCTGCGCTACGCGTTCCGCGGGCACGCCGTTCAGATAATCGTAAGGATCGAAACTGTGATTGCGCGACGAAACGTAGATATTGTTGACGTCCAGCAGAATCCCGCAGTCGGCGCGCTCCACCACTTCATTCAGAAATTCCCATTCGGTCATTTCCGATTCATGGAATTCGGCGTAGCTGCTGACGTTTTCAACCGCGATGGGTACTTCCAGAAACTCGCGCGCTTCGCGAACTTTGCGCGCCGTCACCTTAGCGGCTTCGAAGGTGTAGGGCATGGGAAGTAGATCGTGCGTGTATCGCCCATCCACGCTGCCCCAGCAGAGATGATCCGTCAGCCAGGGCGTTTTGGTGCGCTTCACCAGCGCTTTCAACCGCCCCAGGTGATCGCGATTGAGCGGCCCGGCTGATCCGAAATACATCGATACGCCGTGCTGCACGACGCGGTATTGTTCCAGGATCTGGTCGAGAATCGCGAGCGGACGGCCGCCATCCACCATGAAATTCTCAGAGATGATCTCGAACCAACTCACCACCGGCTTCTTTTCCAGGATGTGCCGGTAATGCGGGATGCGCAGGCCGACACCGATACCGTATTCGGTAAATCCGTTAAATCGATTCGCAGGCACTGGTTTCAAAAAAGTTGGATCGTGGCGCGAGGCCGTATAACAGAGCCGCGGCTATATAACCGAGCCGCGACCGTCAGGAAGCGGGCCGGCGCCACGATCCAAACGGTACAACTAGGTGGTCTTCTTCATGGAGCCGTCGGTAGCGCAGCCGCCCTTCCCCTTGCAGGAATTCTTGCCTTTGCAGCCGTTGTCGCCGGTCTTGCAGCCGCCCTTGCCTTTGCAGGAGTTTTGGCCCTTGCAGGCATGCTTTTCCTTGGCTGCCTGCCAAATGGTCCCGGAGGATTGTCCGGCGAGCGAGCTATTCGCGGAGAGCCTCTGGCCGGCCGAGCCGGAGGAGGAGACGGTGCTAGCGTTTAGGCGTGTCATCGTGCCACCCAGCAGGCCGGTGAACGCCGCGGTCAGTACTAGAGAACTTTTGGAAACTTTCATGTTCTTGTATACCCCTTCGTAGGTTGGTTATTCCCGATCCCTCGAGATTTTTGGACACCCGTATGGAAACGCCCCTTGCGTTTTTGCGCGGGTCCCTTAGAGTATACGACAGGTTGCGGCAGGGTGGATTGCCGGGGCATGCGCTTGTTACCGAGCCGCGACCGTAAGGGAGCGGTCAACCCGGAAGGCAGGTGGATTGTGAGTATCCTGGAGAGGTGGGGGAAATCTCGAGACGATCGGCGTTGCGGATATGCGGTGCGTTGCCCGCGGCGTTGCTCGGGCGCGCGGCCTCACCGGTGAACCTGAAGATCGGCGGAGCCGAGATCGAAGTCTCCTTCGAATCCGATCATTTCGAACTGCCGCAAGACGCGCTGCTCGATTGGGTGCGCCTGGCGGCCCGCGCCGTCACCGCGTACTACGGCCAGTTTCCGGTGCCGCACGCGCGCATACGGATCTTTGCGGGCCACGGCGGCGGCATCTCGCATGGCACCAGCTTCGGCGACGATGGCGCCTGGTGCCGCATCACGGTAGGCCGCGGAACCACGCGTGAGGATCTGACGAGCGACTGGATGCTGACCCACGAAATGGTGCACTTCTCCTTTCCATCCGTGGCGCGGCGGCATCACTGGATCGAAGAAGGCAGCGCGACTTATGTGGAACCGATCGCCCGCGTGCAAATCGGCAATCTGACGGCCGCGCAAGTCTGGGGCGACATGCTGCGCGACATGCATCAGGGGTTGCCCGAGGAAGGCGACGAAGGTCTGGACAATACGCATACCTGGGGCCGGACCTATTGGGGCGGCGCGTTGTATTGTTTGCTGGCCGATATCGGAATCCGCAAGAACACGGCCAACGCGAAGGGCCTGCAGGATGCGCTGCGGGCCATCAATCGCGCGGGCGGAACCATCGAAGTCGATTGGCCGCTAGAACGCGCGCTGGAGATCGGCGACAAAGCTACGGACGGCAAGACGTTGATGGACCTGTATCGCAAGATGGGAGCGCAGCCGATGCCCGTGGATCTGCCGGCGTTGTGGAAGCAATTGGGAGTCGCGCGCGACAATGGCAAGCTGGTGTTCGACGATCACGCACCGTTGGCGGCGGCGCGTTTGGCGATCATGCGAGGCAGCCGCGCCGAGCCGCGGACGTAACTTCGTTGCGCGCCGGCGCGTCTTAGCCCCCGGAGGAGTGTCCAGTTATGTCGAGACTGTCCCTTCTTACGCTGCTTGTTTCACTTGCCGCGGCATTGCCGGCCGGAGCGCAGACCGCAACGAAACGGCCGATCGGCGAGGTGCAAAACGGTGTGTATCATCACAATCGCACGGGCATTGAGTTTAGCGTGCCTTCCGATTGGGTGGTGGTACGTCAGGGTCATGCTTCCGAAGGAGCCCAGACGGTGTGGCTGAAGGATACGGTGACCAACGCAATCGGCACGGCTTGGATGAAGGCGCGCGCCATCGATCCGGCCAACACACCCGCGATGATGGAGAGACGCCTCGACGTGAAGGTGGCACAGCGCAATAATTTCGAGGGCTATAAGTTCCGCACTGACAGCGTGCAGAAGACTACGATTGGCGGGAAACCGGCCCTGAGCGCGGTCGCCGATTACACGCGTACTGGCGAGCAGATGGTCGAATAAATTACCTGGATCGATGGCGAGAAGAGCCGCATGGCTTTTTCAGCGCGCATGCCGGCTTCGGAATTGCCTGCGTTCCAAGCGCGGTTTGACGCGATTATTCAGTCCGCGATGGTACCGTAACTGTCATGCTGCAAGGCGGCCTACGAGGCCGCCGCAGGCTACGAGCCTGCCCCACTTAGAACAGCAACTTCACGGCAAGCTGGATCAAGCGCGGATTATTCACCGTGGTGTCGATGGCGCCGAAGCCAGGAACACCGAGTTCGGGGCACGAGGCGCAGATGCTGCTGCCAGGAGTGCCGAACTGCGGGTGATTTAAGAGATTGAATACCTCGGCGCGCAAATCGAGCCGCATTCCTTCACGCCATGGCAACACGAAGTGTTTGATCGCCGAAAAATCCGTATTTACAAAATCGGGACCCGAGAGCGGGGTGCGGGATGCGTTGCCAAGTTCGCCCGAAGGCGGAGCGACGAAGCAACTGGTGTTGAACCACTCGTTAATCGTGGGGTTGCTCAGCACCGGATTGCAGACCTGATTCGGGCGGATGAGACTGTTCCCATTGTTTTCGAAATTAACTCCCGAGGTATTGTTGGCGACAATGAAGACCGGAAATCCGGAGGTGACCTTCTGGATCACAGTAAGTTCCCAGTTACCCAGGATGGCGTTCACCGGCGCGCTCCAATCGTTACCAAACGCCTTGCCCTTGCCGAACGGCAACTCATAGATTATGCTGGCGGTGAAATCGTGATTGAGATTGATCTGAGAAAGGCCCCAATCCAATTGTTGCCATCCGGGCAGGGGATAGTAAGTCGCGCCTAAGTTGCTGCCGAGTCCGTCCGTGTATCCCGTATCGTGGTTCCTTGCATACGTATATCCGACCAGCGCGTAGAGACCGTGACGCGCGCTCTTGGTTTCGGCTTTAATCTGCAAGGAATCGTAATGGGCTATCCCGTCATCGGTCATGTTATCGATGGTCGAGTAAGGGAAGTTAGTGGCCGGCAGACCGAACGCCGAACCGCCGGGGCCGCAACCCAAGGTGTACCCGGCTACCGTGCCGCAAGCCGAGGGCGATCCGACGTTCAGGTTATTGCCGTACACCAGAATGTGGGAAGCGCGGGAACCGGCGTACCCCACCGTAAGCAACACCTGGCCGGGTAGTTGGTGCTCCACGTTGACGTTGAACTGCTGCACCATGCCCTGCTTGAAGTTGAGGTCCATCGAATTGATGGTGCCTTCAAACGAGGCGGGAGTGGGTGGCCCTGTAAAGATCGGGAAGCCGGACGAAAGGCTGATTCCGGTCGGCGATAGGGGATTTGTAGGCGTGTTCGCGCAGTACGAGTTTGCGAAAGGACATCCGCCCCCAAAGGCAAATGAGCCGGACTCGGCGAAATAGGGCGGGCTTTGCCACAAGCCTTGGGCGCCCATATTCCAGGAAGAATCGTGATAGATGGCATAGCCTCCGCGCACTACGGTAGTCTGGCTGCCCCATGGCTTCCAGGCCAACCCCAGGCGAGGCTCCAGCGCCGTCCAATCCATCTTGACGCCGGCATACTTATCCGCGCCCTGCCCCGCAATCAAAAACTGCTGCGTCGACAACACGAAATTAGCCTGGCGGTTAAATGCCTCGCTCTCGGGGGTGACCATGGCCCAAGCTAATCCCAGATTCAGAGTCAAGTCTCTGTTGACGCGCCAATCGTCCTGCACGAAGGGGCGGTACATTTTCCAGCGGCGTCCGATCACATCGCCGTCGAAAGTCTGATCGTGGATCGCCAGATCGGTGAAGCCCATCAACAGCGAGGCCGCCGGATCGCCGCCCCAGTCGCCCGTGATATCCCAGTAGCCGTCCTGGAATCCGACGGCCAGCGTGTTGAGCTGGTTGGCGCGGAAGTTGCCGCCGATCCTGATGTTGTGGCCGCCGCGCACCATGTCGAAGGAATCCGAAATCGAGAAGACGTTGGTGATGCCCGCAAACGGCGAATATCCGCGATCCCCCAGGGACCAATAACCACTCAATTCCGTGGAGGTCAGCCCGCAACTCGCGGAGCCTTCTAATGGGTTGCCTGGGCTGGAGTTGGCGCCCGGAATTCCGAGCTTGTTGGCTTCGCAGGTTCCGCTGCCGTACGACGTGAAGTAATCCAGGATGCGGTTGAAACCGATACTGAATTGGTTCACGGTGCTCGGGGAAAAGATGTGCGTTTCCGAAAGCGCGGCATTGCGCCCGTGGTTCACGATGTTCTCGGTGCTGGCAAATGCCCCCTGTTCGGCGAATCCCGGCGAACCGCCCGGCACAAAGGAAGTCGCCTGATCGTAACTGAAGCGCGCAAACAGGGAATCCTTCGTCGAGAAATTATGGTCCAGCCGGATGTCAAACTCGCCTTCGTTCAGCTTGCGCACGGGCTCGTTTTCGTAGTTATATCCGAGTGCCGGGTTATTGGCGTTGGGCAGCGGATAGAGGTTAATCATCGATTGGCCAATCGGGTTGAGCAAATTCTGCGGAATCTTATTGCAGGGGGTGCCGGGTCCCTGGCTGCCATCCGCGGCGGCGGGGAGCGGGGTGCCCTGGCTATCGCACACAAAGGGGTGCAGTGTGACATTGCCCTGAGAATCCTGAGTAGTCACATAGGGATTGTTCAGGGTGACCGAATTGGGGTTGCCGAATGCGTCGTCGGTAAAATCGCCGTTGCGCATGGCGGCGGAGGGGACTAAGCCGACGAAGGGAATCCCGTGCCGCTGCATCTTGGCCTGATAATCGGCGAAAAAGAACGTCTTGTCCTTCTGGATAGGTCCGCCCAACGAGCCGCCGAACTGATTCAAGTTGAACTGTTCGGTGTAACTGGCGAAGAAGCTGCGCGCGTCCAGATCGGTATTACGGAAGAACTCGAACAGCGAGCCATGAAAGTCATTGGAACCCGACTTAGTCGTGACCAATACAGTCGGTCCCGCCCGCGTGCCATATTCGGCAGAATAATTATAAGTCAAAACCTTGAATTCCTGGATCGCGTCGATGGAGGGTAGAATAGCGATGCCGCCGGCGGTCAGTTCGTTGTTGTCATTCCCGTCCAAAAGCCAATCGGTGGAATTGGGGCGGGAGCCGCCTACGGAAAGCGAATAGGAGCCGCGCGCGGACACCTCGCTCGAGGGGCCGCCGTTGAAGAAGCTCTGCGGATTGGTTTCCGTTATGGTGCCGGGAGTCAGGGTCGCCAACTGGACGAAATCGCGGCCGTTGAGCGGCAACTCGGCGACCTGCTGCGAGGTGATCACCTGCCCGAGTGTCGGGTTGGTAGTCTCGACAGCCACGGCGGTGGCAGTGACTTCGACACTTTCCTTTACCGAAGCCGGCACGAGCTTGAAATCCAACTCGCGATGTTCATCCACCTGCAGGCGGACATCCTTCTGTTCGGCGGGCTGGAATCCGGAGAATTCCACGCGTATCGTGAAGTTAGCGACCGGCAGTAAGGGCACCAGAAAATGTCCCGACTCGTCGGTGGTGGCTTCGCGCGTGAGGCCCAGCGCCGGGGCCGAGACGATTACTTTGGCGCCCGCGACGGCGGAGCCGGTGGCATCCGTGACCGTGCCCGAGACGATTCCCGTGGACTGGCCGTACGCGTTGGGATAGGCTACAAACACAAGCAAACAAACGATGGCGGCGAACAGCAACTTCCTCGGTGGCATCCGCATTTCCTTTCGTTGCCACTCCGTCGAGTGGCGATGTAGTACAACGCAAATTCTACCGTCGGGGGAGTGAACCAGTATCCCCGATTGTCAGGGTAGTGTCAAGCTGGGGTGGAAACGCCATTTTTGGTCTTCGGCGGAGTGGCGGCCTGAGAGCCGGCGCAGGTAAGGCGCCTGCCTCACTATAAGTAACTTGCCGCACTTATGCCGCGTCTATTCAAACGACTAAGAGGAGGCAACTCCGTGTTGAAGTTTGTGACAGTCACTGTGTCAGTCGCCATTTTAGCCGGGACGGCGCTCCTGGCGCAGGAAGGTACGGCTGTTCAGCCTCTCTCGCCCGATCAACTGGATAATCTGCTGGCGCCCATTGCGCTCTATCCGGACCCCTTGCTCGCACAGATTCTGCCCGGCTGCCACCTTTTCGGATCAAATCGACGAAGCGGCCCGCTTCGTGCGCGGGGGAGCCACTCCCGACGATATCGACACGCAACCGTGGGATGTCAGCGTGAAGGCGATCGCGCATTACCCCACTGTCTTATATATGATGGCCGACAACCTGGACTGGACGACGGCTCTCGGCCAAGCCTATGTCAATCAGTCCGGTGACGTGATGGATTCGGTGCAGCGGCTGCGGCAGGAAGCTCACGATGCGGGGAACCTGGCCAGCACCCCCCAGCAGGACGTGGAAGTCGATAACGGAGACATTGAGATCTGGCCTGCGCAAGGTGACTACTGCTATCTGCCTATCTACGATCCGGGCCTTGTGTTTTTCGGTTCGGGCGGCGTGTACGGCGGACCCGTGATTACCTTCGGCGGCCGTTACCCTATCGGGGTCTGGTTGAACTACGACATCAACTGGCCGGGACACCGTATCTATTATCATGCCTGGTCTGGAAAACGCGGTTGGATTGTTCGCTCACGTCCTTTTATTCGACTCAATAAGGTGTATGTGAATAATAACTTGAAGAATGTAGTGGTCAACCGGGCAGTAACTTCCCGTGCGGTGAATTACAGCAATCTGACCCGCTATGATAGCGTGCATCGCGGTGTAAATTTCGGCAGTGCGCGGGCCGGCGTAACGGCCGACACGGGAGCGCTGGTGAATAACAAGATCATCCAGCGGAACGGCGACAACGAGCAGCGGATAGATCAATTCCGCGGGCGGGCTCCCTCGGAGCCTGCGGGCGGGACCACCGCTTCCGCGCGCGCGAGTGAACCGGCGGGCAGTCCCGCGTTTGGCGGCAGTCGCGGCAGCTTCGATGCGAACAAGTCCAGCCAGCGCGGGCAAAGCAGCCGGTCGCAAGCGGCGCGGCCGGCGCCTGCCAGGAGCGGCGGTGGAGGCGGATCGCACAGCGGCGGCGGAGGCGGCGGGGGATCGCATGCGGGCGGCGGTGGCGGGGGCGGCGGATCGCACGGCGGTGGCGGAGGGCATCACTAATGCGTCCGGGATGTTGGGAAACTGCGGCTACCCTGGCCTTGTTCATGGCCGCGCCGGTACTGGCCGCGCAAAAGAGCGCCGCGACTACCCAGACACGCTTCGCCACGCCGGAGAAAGCAGTCGAAGCGCTGGCACGCGCCACTCAGGCGAAGGATCAGAAGGCCCTGACTGCCATCTTCGGACCCGACCGGACTAAGCTGTTGACCGGCGATCCGGTGGCGGACAACAACGCGCTCGAGAAGTTCTCGGGAAACCTGGAAACGGCGCACCAACTTCAGAAGGTGAGTGACACTAAGTACACGCTGCTGGTGGGCGCGGATAAGTGGCCGTCGCCAATTCCCATCGTCGAGGACGGAAACCGGTGGCGCTTCGATACGGCAGCAGGATTGGAAGAGATCCTGAACAGGCATATCGGAGACGATGAGCTTTCGGCCATCATGACCTGCCGCGCGTACGCGCTGGCGCAATGGGAATATTACACCCAACCCAATGACAGCTCCCAGGATGGGCTGGCGGTTTACGCGCAGAAATTCACCAGCACGCCGGGGAAGCACGATGGACTCTATTGGCCGACACCGGCGGGCGCCAAGCCCAGTCCTTTGGGTAGCCTGGTGGCGCAGGCGCGTGCGGAAGGCTACGCAGCCGGCGAGCCGCGGCCGAACGGGACGGCCAAACGCCCGTATCACGGATACTACTTCAAGATTCTGAAGCGCCAGGGGCCGTACGCTCCAGGCGGCCGGTTTGGCTACGTGATCAACGGCAACATGATCGCCGGGTACGCCATGGTGGCTTATCCCGATAAGTGGGGTAGCTCCGGTATCATGACCTTTATCGTGAACCAACAGGGCCGTGTGTATGAGAAGAATCTAGGTCTGAATACGGCGCAGATAGGCGGTGCGATGGCGGAATACGATCCGGATCCTACTTGGAAGCTGGTGAAGGAATAACCTAGCTCTACGCCTTCCCGCGGCCAAACGCTGCCGCCGCTCGTTGCTGTGTCTCCTCCGGCGTCAGATCTTCCAGGTGCGAGGCGATAGCCCACACAAATCCTTTAGGATCGCGTAGCTGCCCGTAGCGATCACCCAGAATGATCCTGCAGCGGAAATACCACTTGGCAGCCGGCCGCCAGCGCTTGCGCCCAGGTGGCGTCCGCGTCCGGCACATAGAGGTTCAGCTTCACCGGCCAGTTGCCCTCCGCGATGGGCGGCATTCCCATCTCCGGGAACGTGTCGTTCAGCATCACCATCGCGTCACCGATCTTGACATTCGCGTGCATCAGCTTGCCGCCTGGTCCAGGCGACCTACTGATCTCCGTAGCGTGGAACGCGCGCTTTAGAAACTCGATGTAATCGGCACAGCCCGGCACGGTCAGATGGATGGTGAGCGTGCCGAAGCCGGCGGGGACGGGTTGGTTTGCTTTAGCCATATTCGGATCTTACTTCATGGACAGGCCAGGAGGCCTGTCCTACCGTCATCTCCCAGCTCGTCGCGCTATCGTCGCCGATAGAGTTTCCTCAACCATCGCCCCGCCTGTTGCACCGCCTATTTCCCTTGTAGTATGCTTATCAGTAGCCTCAATGGCATACGAATTGTTCGACAGCAAGGCCGTGAAGTTTGGCTCGCTCCAGCTTACCCTCCGGACCGGCAAAATAGCCTTCAACGCCGACGCGGGCGACGCCTTGACGAGGGCTGGCGTCAAGTTCGCCCACCTCCTCTGGGATTCGGAAGCCTGCCGCCTTGCGATTCGTGGCGCTGAACGGAAGGACGGGCGGGCCTTCAAGGTCAGCTTTCGCCAGGGGAAGCGCGGTGGCACTATCTCGGCTCAATCGTTCCTCAATTACATCCAGTGGCGCGCCAGCCGTCCCATCGTGGTGGAAGCATCTTGGAACGAAAAGGGGCACATGCTGGAAGCCAGTCTCCCAAGAGAGCAAGTCGGGAAGCCACAGACTAAGAGGCAGGAGGCATCGCGGTGAACAAGAAGCACGAAGGAGGCTCGGATTTGGAGGATGTGAGGCGGGAGGAGATGAGCCGCGGGCGCCGGCCCATTAGCATGGAAGCCAGAAAGCAACGTCAAGAGCGCCTGAACGATCTTCGCATGCTCTTGGAAGTTGCGACTGAAGAGGAATTTGTCGCGGCTATGCGCGCTTTAGGTTTGCAGGCCGATTCACCGCGGTGGAGCGAGATTCTGCAGATTTGGCGGGAGTACCGATCTTAGCAACAACCTCTCGAAAGGCGCGCACCCTTTGGGCCCGGTCGGCGGGCGACAACTGATCGAGGTGTTCCTCAACAATCGCTGCGAGCCGTTCGGCCCCGAGATCCGCGGCACATCTTTTTGCTTTCATGCGTACTCCTGTGCCAAGTATACACCAAAGCTAAGAACACTTGCCCCGTCTGGCCGCGTGCCCGCGCGTGCCCGCGTGCCGTCGGGGCCTCGCGGCGTCACCCCGGCTTGCTTCGCGAAACCGACGCAGACCGCGACCCACGCCAGCCTGGACAGGCCGGGAGGCCTGTCCTACCTCCCCGCCCCCATGGTGGCCATCTCGCGCCCCGGCGACATAAACTCCACAATGGCCCGCTTGATCTCCGGCGGAATATTGAACCGCTCGATGTCGTTCAAGTCGCCCGCCGCATACTTCACTTCCGGGCCGCTCATGGCCACCGCGATAAACAAATACCGGGTCACTTCGTGGAACCAGCCGCGCGGCTCCTGCTTCTCCGCCTGAAAAGTCAGCGCGCGCACCGGCTCCGCATCGTCCGCCAGGCTGGCCTCGTACGCCATGGCCACCTCGGTCGAAATGCGTTTCTCGTAATCGGCTTGGATGCGCCGCGCTTTATCCCGCCAGGAAATCTCCTGGTAAACAAGCGCGGCGATCGCGAACAGTAACAGTAATTCCAGGGGCGTCATGGGGCGCTCCTTTAACTCCGCTTCGCCTTCATGTCGGCGAGCATCTTCTCGATCTTGTCCTGCTTATCGAGCGCCGCCAGTTGCTCTTCCACGTCGTCCTTGAATAACTCGGCCTTAGCCTGACTTACGGCCTCGCTATGCTGGACTTTGTCCTTCATCCGGTCGAACGTGGCCGCCGTGGAATGATCGCTGGTGGCGAACTGCGCGTCCGTCGCCTTGGTCGACGCGCGCGCGCGCCGGTGCTGTGCGATCAGCACGTCCTTTTTGGCGTTCGCCTCGGCCAGCTTCTGCTCCAGCTTCACCAGCGCCGATTTCAGATTTTCCACCTGCAGCTTCTGATCGGCCACCTGCTGCTTGAAGCTCTCCGCCATCTGCCGGTAACTGACCGAGCGCTCCAGCGCCACGCGCGCCAGGTCGTCCTGCTTCTTGTCCACGGCCATCTCCGCCTTGCGTACCCATTCCGCGGTCTTCTCTTCGTTTTCCTGGTGCTTCTTCTCCAGAACGTGTTGATCCGCGATGGCGATGGCCACCTGGGTCTTCACTTGCAGTAACTGGTTCTGCATATCCAGAACCACCTGCTTGATCATCTTTTCCGGATCTTCGGCTTTGTCGATCAGGTCGTTTAAGTTCGCCCGAACTAATGTAGATACTCTCTCCAATAGTGCCATAATCGTTCTCCTTACTAAGTGGGGCCGGGTTGGCCGGCCCCTTGTTAACTAAGCTGTTGCCCCTTTTGACTTGTCTCCATTACTCGGCGGCTTACTTTCTCCGATCTGTTTCACCTTGCTGAACAGCTCGGCAAGATTCATGCCGGAGAGCGTTTCAAACAGCGCCGGTATCTGCGCCGCCATGGCGGTCATATCGCCGGTGATCTTGTGCATGCCGGCGGCGTGTCCGTCGCCCGTGGAAACGATGGTGATCTTGTCCACGTTTGCCAGCGGCGCGGCCAGCGCCCGCATCACCTCCGGCAGGCTCGTGATGAGCTTGTCCACTACCGCCGCCTGGTTGTATTCCTGGTAAGCTTCGGCCTTCACGTTCATGGCGCGCGCCTCGGCGTCGCCCTTCTTGAAGATGATCTCGGCTTCCGCTTCGCCCTGCGCGCGGATGGCCGTGGCGCGGCCGTCGGCTTCCGTCACCAGCTTCGATTTCTCGGCTTCGGCCAGCGTCTCGATGCGCCGGCGCTCCACTTCCGCCGGCTTCAGCACGGTCGCGATCAACTCGCGCTCGCGGCGTTGAATTTCCGCGTCCTGCACGGCGATTTCATGCTCTTTCTGCACCTGCTGGATCTTTACCTGCTCGGCCATCAACTGCTGCTGCATGATGTTGGTCTGGATCTCGTAGGCCTTGTCCGCCGAGGCCTGCTGCTTCTTGATGGTCTCGTTGTAATTGGCCTTCTTGATCTCCAGGTCGCGCGTGGCTTCCGCCTGCTTTGCCTGCGACAATGTCTCGGCCAGCACCCGCTCCTGATCGGCTTGCGCCTTGGCCACGGCGGCCGCGCGCGTGGCTTCCGCACGCTTGATAGCCGTGTCGCGCTCGGCTTCGGCGGCGGCTACATCGGCGTCGCGCTTGATGCGCGCTACGTCCGGCCGGCCCATGTTGCTGATGTATTCGTTCTTATCGCGAACTTCCTTAATGGTGAACGAGATTACCTCGAGTCCCATCTTGTTCATATCGTCCGCGCAAGTGGAGCGCATCCGGTCTCCCACCATCTCCGGCTGCTTCACAATCTCTTCCACCGTCAACTGGCCGATGATGCCGCGCAGGTGGCCTTCCATTACCAACCGAATCAGTCCTTCGCGCTCCTGATCGGTCTTGGTCAGAAACTGTTCGGCAGCGGTCTGGATCGACTCCGGGTCCGATTTCACTTTGATCTGCGCGACGGCTTCCACCGTGACTGCCACACCTTGACGGGTGTAGAGATCCTGCTGCGGCGCGACGTCGAAAGACATCAGCTCGAGCGACAGGCTCTTGTAACTCTCCACCACCGGCCAGATCACCGTGCCGCGCCCTTTGACGATGCGCGTGCCCTTGCGGCCATAAACGATCAACGCTTCATGCGGACCGGCCTTCCTGTATAACCGCGCCAACATCGAGGCGATCAATACGATCGCCAGTAACATCAACAACACAACCACGACTACCATGTCCTTCTGCATAACGCTCCTTTTGCAAGCTCCGTGGAGCAGACCATCGTTTTGTGTGGTCTGCCTTTACTAACTCGCCGTTCCCGCCATATCCTCCCATCGCCGCACATAGGCGATGCCCTTCTCATACCGCTGCACGACAACTTCGGTCCCCTTCGCAATCGCCGTCCCGTCGTCGCTGCGCGCGCCCGAAACCCGCCGCACGCCTTCCTGTGAGAACACGATCTCGCCGGTGCCGCCCTCGCGGATCGGAAGGCTCAATTTGCCCAGCACGCCGATCATGTCGTAGTCCGCCGGATCGAGGGCCTGCTCATCCCCGGCCAGCTTTGCCAGGAACCAGAACACGATCGCCGCGCCGCCCAGCCCGCTCAACAACGCGATGGCCAGGGCGATCAGAAACCACACGGCATAAAAGCGCTCCAGCAGATAACCCGTGCCGCCGAACCACGCCAGAAACGCAGTGATCGTGCCGAAATTCAGCCATGGAACGCCTTCGGATTGCGCCGCGCTGGGCCCGTGCGGCTCATGCACATGCACGTGCGGCACGTGCGGCAAATGCAGATGCGCGCTGCCGGTCAACACCGACAGTAGACTCAACGCCAGTCCCAACAAGAAACAGATCAGATAGAAATCCGCCCACGTCATTGCGATCGCCTCCTCAGTTTAGGCAAAGCCTTGGGCTCCACGGTCTCTGCCGGCGAAGGTTTCAAAACCTGCAACAAGCGCTCCGCCAAGCCTGGATTATCCACGATGTGCCCCAGCAACACCACGCACATGCGTGTATCCTGATGCCGGGCCACGCGCAGCAGCGCCTGGCTCAACTCCGGGTCCCGCCGGAAGCGCTCGGCGCCGTTGATCAACCATAAATCCAACTTGTCTTCGAGCGCTCCCACATCCGACATCAACTCTTCCTGATAGCCTTCCGGATCGTCCACCAGATAACCCGGATGCACCTTATAAAACTTGGCGAGCAGCATGCGGCTGGAATTCGTCAGGTGCGGCCGCGCGCCGCTCTCGATCTGCGATAGGTACGCCTGGCTGATGGTCTCGCGCAACTCCTTCTTCAGCAGCCGCACCACTTCGGCCTGCGTCAGCGCGCCATCCCGCCCGCGCAGCGTGCCTTCGATTTCCCGCAGATACCGGAGTTTTTCGCCCAGCTTCATAATTATTGCAGATCGTAATTAGAATATAGCAATATGCGATATCTGTCAAGAACTATATTTGGCTTGTTTTCAGCTATCCTGGGGGAAATGCCGCTGTACATCTTTGCCCGCCTGGAGCCGGCGCCGGGAAAAGAGCGCAAACTTCAGGAAGAGTTGATGCGCGTTCTGGAGCCCACCCGCGCCGAGCTGGGCTGCGTGCGCATTAACTTCTATGAATCCACGCGCGGTCCGCTGACGTATTACATCCACTCCGAATGGACCGATGAGGCGGCCTTCGACGCGCATGTCGAAATGCCTCACACGCGGCGGTTCAGCGCCGCCATCGAGGATCTCATCACGCAGCCGCTGCGCGCCGTGCGCACCAAACAGATTGCGTGATGACGCCGGCGCGCGCTTTAGGTGGGCAGTTTTTCCAAATCGGCCGGCTCGCCGCAGCGGAGGCCCTGCAAATTAGGATCGATGGAGCGAAGCAACCCGGTGAGCACGCCGCCCGCGCCCACCTCGATGAAACGCCTGACGCCTTGCGCGGCCAAATAACGGATCGATTCGGTCCAGCGAACCGTATGGGGCACCTGTTCATAGAGCCCCTGCCGCGCCTCCGCGCCTGTGTGCACTTCGCGTGCCTGCCAGTTATTCACCAGTGGACAACTCAGATCGGAAAAGTTCGTAGCGTTCAGGTCTGCGGCCAGGCGCTCCTGAGCGGGTTTCATCAAGGCGCAATGGAACGGCGCGCTCACTTGAAGTAAGATGGCGCGCCGCGCGCCCGCGGCCTTCGCCAGTTCAATGGCCCGATTCACGGCGCCCGCGTGACCGGCAATCACCACCTGATCCGGCGCGTTTAAATTCGCCGCGCTGACTACTTCGCCTTGGGCGGCCTCGGCAAGGATTCTGTCCAGGGCGCCATCGGGCAGCCTCAACAATGCAGCCATGGCGCCTACACCGGGCGGCACGGCTTCCTGCATGTACCGGCCGCGCTGGCGGACCAGGCACACGGCGTCGGCGAATTGCAAACTCCCCGCAGACACCAGCGCGGAGTATTCTCCCAAGCTGTGGCCTGCCACGTAGTCGGGCACCCAGCCGCGTTCGGCCAATACGCGGCAAGCGGCCGTCGAAACGGTGAGCAGCGCCGGTTGCGTGTTTTCGGTCAACTTCAGGGCGTCGTCCGGCCCCTCGAAACACAAAGTGGAAAGCCGGAATCCGAGCGCTTCATCGGCCTCTTCGAAGACTGCGCGCGCGGCGGCGAACTGCGCGGCAAGGCCCTGGCCCATGCCCGCATATTGCGATCCCTGCCCGGGAAAGAGAAAAGCGGTTTTAGGTGTCAAACGCGATTATAACCGGCAAAGCGCATGCAGTTGCTCAGGCTGGAACACGACAGTTCTATCCACGCACATGGGTGGCGTTTTTGTGCGGCGGCCAATCGTGGCCGCCGCCGCCTTTTTAGGCGGCTCTGAGCCGGCTGAAAGCCGGCTGCGGCCAGGATTGGCCGCCCTCCAGTTACTTCGCGGCCTTGAAGCCGTCGTAAGTCGATGGGTTCGCCACCGGATTGTAGCGGCCGACCATAATTCCCGAGTCGTTGATGCCATCGCCGTGCGCGTTGAGACCGTTGGGGATGTCGTACAGATAATAAGATCCACCACTCAACAGACCGCCATGATCGAGACCGGCGGCGTCGATCCAGGTGTACACGACGTCGCCGCCTGTATTAATGCTGTGCACGTCGATATTGGCTGCGCCGGGCAGATTGATCGGTGTATAAGTTGTACCGTCGTACAGCGAGGCTTCCGAGAAACCGGCGGAGTCGACCCAGCCCAGCGTGATCGAGTCCTGACGAGTTGATGCCCCAGGCGTAGGTGCCCGTTGAGCCGGGCACATCTAACTGCGTGTACGTCCCACCCGGGCCGCTGAGCAGGAATCCATGCTCATGGGCGCTGTCATCGTAGAAAACCCCCGTGATATTTCCGGCGTCGTTGATCCCGTATGCTTCGGCGGCGGCGGCGCCGGGCGGACCTGAAATCGCGGTGAAAACGCCGGCCGCCCAATAGAATCCGACGAACTGATTAGTGACGCTATCGTTGTAGAATCCGACCACCTGGTTGTTGTTATTAATGCTATAGGCGAAAGTCGTCCCGGTGGCCGCATGCGGCTCGTCGATATTGGTCACCGTAGTTCCGTTCAACATCATGCCGTGGGTCACGCCTTTCGCATTCACGTATTGCCCAACCGTGACGCCGGCGTTGTTGATGCCGATGGTGCTGGTGCTCTCGGATCCTCTGACCTTTATCGTAGAGGGTTTGAACTTGATGGGCGTGGCGAGATAGCCATAGGTCACACCAGGCGGCGCGAGGAAGTTTCCGACGTATGACCCCGTGTCATTCACGCCTTCAATGAATTGCAGGTCGGAGGTGGCGTACACGCCGTTGATGAGAGTGAACCCATGCCCGTTGTTGCTGCTGTCAACGTAGTATCCGGTGATCTCCCCGGCGTCGTTGATGCCTTCGCACGCGGTCTGCACGGCGCCGGGATAAACGATCTCGGTGATGGTGCCCGCCTGCCACGTGAACCCATGCGACAAATTGTTCGAATCGAAATACTGGCCTACCGCCTCGCCGGAATCGTTAATGCCGTAAGCGTACGTGAGGTCGGTGCCGCTGCCATAGAACGTGGTCACCGTACCGCCAATGCTGACGAAGCCATAGCCATCGGCCGCGCCAGCCAAGTCTCCGTTGTTATCGATGCCGAAGAGCGAGGTGGAGAAATTGCCCAAGCCGCCCGGCGCGTCATACTGCGTTAACTTCCCGCCGACGTCCGTGAAGCCGTGATAATACCCGTTGCGGCCCAGGAAATCGCCGACGATTTCGCCGGAATCGTTGATCCCGAGCGCGCGGGTAAAGTTATTCGATCCCTTGAAGACGATGGTTTTATAGCTACTGCCGCCGAGCCACTCAAATCCCCTCGTCGCGGTGGCGGTGCTATAAACACCCACCACATGATTCAGCTTGTTGACGCCGGCCGCGTAGGTGCCAGTGGAACTGGGCGCGATCAGTTGCGTAACCTTGACTGCTTGAGCGCGGGCCGCAGGCGAGCCGAGTGACGCCAGAAGAACCAGCATGAACCACGGCAGCGCCTTCCATGTCCGGCGATCCGAACGGCGCTCAATTTCAATAGAATGGCGGATTTGTTGCATTTGTTACTCCCTCTTGCCGGCGGCCGGAAGGCAGCCAACTTCCCGGCATTATACACCCCAAGTACGGGCTTAGCCGTTCTGGGGAGGCTCCCTGACGGTCGCGGCTCGGTTAAGGCCGTGTCGATTCCCCAAAGTGTTACAGAGCCGCGACCGTCAGGGAGCGGTCAATTGGCTCAGAATCCCCAAACCGGTTAAGCACACATAAGCCAATCTGGATTGATGATCATACTTTAGGGGGATTTCCTCGGCGCGTGAATAGTCATAGAATTGACCCGGTATATCGCACAACTAGAGATTTGCGTCGAGTGTCACGCGGGCGTCTCGAGCGAAGGTGTAGGGTCTCGCAACTCGGGGTGTTCGCGCAAGGTTAGCAGCTATTCGGTACCTGGTGGGTATATTCGTTAGGGGGTCAAATGACTGACTCGAAAGCACTTCGTCAGTGCTGTTCCGGAATTCTCCTGGCGGCGGCGATCCTATTCGCACCTCTCGCCAACGCTCAAAACGCCAACACGGGCGAAATCAAAGGCTCGGTCACCGATGCGACGGGGGCCGTTGTGCCCGGTGCGGCGGTCGCGATTAAGAACGTGCAGACCGGCGTAGTCACGCAGACCACGACCAACCAGTCCGGTTTGTACGATGTTCCCTTCCTGTCGCCGGGCTCTTACACGATTACAGTCTCGAAAGAGGGCTTTCGCAATTCCGTTCGCGAAGGCGTCGTGCTGCAAATCGAGACGGTGGAAATCGACGCGGCGCTGCAATTAGGCACCGCAACTCAGGAAGTCGTGGTAAACTCCGCGGCGCCGCTCATTGAAACGGAAACTAGCGACCAGCACGTGGACTTCACCACCAGCTCCGTCTTGGAGGCGCCCATCGTGGGCACTGACTGGCGCGCCGAGATGACCCAGCTCATACCCGGCGTGAACAACGGCGGAGGCACCGGGCAGGCCGCGGGCCAGAACATCGGCGTCAACGGCACCCAGGCATACAATGTGAACTTTCTCATTGACGGATCGGCTGCCACCGCTCCCAGAGACTACAACAGCAGTAACTACTACATGCCCGTGGATGCCATGTCCGAAGTCAGCGTGAATTCGAGCAATGCTCCGGCGCAGTACGGAAACGGCCTCACTTCGATCAATGTCATTACGAAGAGCGGGACGAACCAATTTCACGGCAGCGCTTTCGAATTCGATCAGAACACCGACTTCAACGCGAGAGGCTTCTACAATACGACTGGAGCCAAGTCCATCGAGCATTGGAATAACTATGGCGGCAGCATCGGCGGGCCGGTGAAGAAGAATAAGCTGTTCTTCTTCTTTGCCTACCAGCGCAACCCTTCGTCGACGCCGACGTCCGGATTATATACCTACCCGACGGCGGCCATGCAGGCGGGCGATTTCTATGGCATCAACGGCTCCACGGGTGCGGCATTCAGTCCCACCGGCCAGTTAGTGGGAACCTACGATCCGGTGGCCTTGAAGCTTCAAACCTATTTCCCCGGCGCGACCGGCAAGGGATGGGTAGCGGGCTGTCCGGGTCCGGCGAATGTCTCCGCAGGCGTCGCGCAGACCTGCCCCAGCATCAACAACTACGTGTTCAACGGGACCAGCCCTAACTTAGCCACTTGGTACACGGGAAGAACCGATTACAATATATCCGACAAGCAGAAGTTGGCATTCAGCTTTAACTACTTCCCCACCGTCTCGTCGTATGTCCCGCCCGATCCTCTTTATCCGAACGACGCCACGGCTTACTCTCAAGGGGACACCGACAATCTCACCGGGCAACTCTCGCATGTGTTCACCATCAGCCCGACGATGTTAAACGAGTTCCGGTTGGGTGGCAGTCGCGAATTGGACGTCTACAGGCCGCCATCTCTTGACAAGAACGACCCTGAAACGCTCGGCCTTGAGCCGGCTTATGGCACTAACGCTCCGGCTAACGTGTTTCCCAAAGTCAGCATCGATACCGGGGCCGGCGTGGGTGGCATGGGTTTAGGCGCCGGAAACGGTCAAAATGGCAACATCGACGCCGCGCTTGGAGAGGGCGTCTACAACGTGTCGGACGTCCTTACCTTGATTCGCGGCAGACACACGATCAAGGTCGGCGGCGAGTACGACAAGATTTACCAGAACTATACAAGCTGGGGCGATATCACCTCGGGTAACTTCGAATTCAACGGCGGCGTAACTGGAATACCTTATGCCGACTTCCTCGCCGGCGACGTCTATGGATGGTACGTTTACGAGGCGGATGCTACCAGCGCTCACATGTGGCAATCGGCCTTGTTTGCCAGCGACGATTTCAAAGTAACCTCCCGCCTGACGTTGAACCTGGGGCTCCGCTGGCAAGTTCAGTCGGGTTGGGGCGTCAATCATAACATGTTCGGCAACTACGATCCGTATCTGCCCAATACGGCGGATAACGGGAAGTACAACGGCGCCATCCTTTATGGCGGCCAGAGCGACGCGCAATATGGCGGGCCGGGCACCCTGTCGACTATCCAGAACGCCGATTACAAGGAATTCGCGCCGCGCGTGGGTGTGGCTTGGTCGCCGCGGGATAAGTGGTCGATCCGCGCCAGTTACGGCATCTTCGACGCGCCGCGCGACGCGGAGAACTATACGGACGGCGCACTTGGCCTCGGTTTCAATCCTCACAATAACGGCAACGGCGGATACGTCAACGGGAGCTATGCTTTCAAACTGGCCAGCGGGCCGCCCGCCGGCACCGTCGTGTTTCCCACGCTGCAGACACTTTCGCCGGAGATAGATAACTATAGCGGTGTGGAATATTACCCGCGGAACATGCCCACTGATTACGTGCAGCAGTTCCTACTCAGTGTTCAACACACATTTGCGGGCGGCATCCTGCTGGATACAAGCTATGTCCGCACGCACGGCACCAACCTTAACTTCGCGACTGACATCAATCAGGCGCCGGCGAGCTTATTAGGTTGCACAGGTTATAACTGCGGCAATCCCAACCCGATATTTAACTCGATCTTCGCGCAGATTTACGATGGATGGTCGAATTACAACGCGCTGCAAGTACGCTTGCAGAAGAGGATGTCGAATGGCGTGACTTTCCAGGTGAATTATGCGTGGTCGAAATCGCTCGACACAGGCACGGGGAACGGCCACGGGTCGGGCATCGATATTTATCAGAACGCGTATAATCCCGGCCAGAATTATGGGCTGTCCGATTTCAATGCGGCCAACACGGTGGTCGGCCAGGTGGTGTATGAATTGCCATTTGGGCACGGACGCCAACTTGCGCTGCACGGAATCGCCGACCAGATCGTAGGCGGGTGGCGCGTTTCGAGTGTGTTCCAGTGGCACAGCGGAATGCCATTCACCCCGGTGATTCAAGGCTCCGTGGCCGACGCGATCGATCCCGGATTGGCGCCTTCGCTCTCGTCAGGCTCCACGCTGTATCCCGCGGTGACTGGCAATCCCGGCGTATCCAACCCCTCCATCACGCATTGGTTCAACCCCGCCGCCTTCGCCGATCCGGCGTACGGAACTTTCGGCAGCGAGGGACGCAATACCCTGATTGGCCCAGGGTTCACGAACATCGACCTGAGTATCGCGAAGGAGTTCACGCTTCACTGGGAGAGCGTGAAGCTGGGAATCAGAGCCGACGCCTACAATATAATGAACCATATTAACTTCGCCAACCCGGATGCGGACGTCGGTTACACATGTTCTAACATGACCACGGCTTGCGGACCGAGCAACGGTGTTTTGGCCGATCCCACCGCGGGCACCATCACCGGGCCGGCGGGCGGCAACGGCAACCGGCGCATCTTCCAGCTTGGCGCCAGGCTTACCTTCTAAGAGCCTACGGGGCGCGGTATGCCATGATGAGAGATAAGTATGAAGGCTCTCATCATGCTCATAGCCGCGCTTTCTTTTGCATCGGCACAGACCGGCCCGGCCGGCGCAGCTTCGATCCACGATCGCCTGCGGAAGGCAGCCGAGTATCTCAAGGCGAACGATCGGGAGTCGGCGATTAAGGAATTAGACGCCGTGCTGGCGGTCGATCCCAAGAACGCAGAAGCATTCGCTAACTTAGGCGTTATTGCATTCTTCCGGCGCGATTACCAAAAAGCAGCCGGGTATCTGCAAAAGGCTTTGGTGATTGAACCGTCACTCGCCAAGACCGAAGCTCTGCTGGGAATCTGCGAGAGAAGGTTGGGACAGCCATCGGCCGAGGCGCTTCTTGAGAAATCCTTTCCTAAGTTGAAAGACAAAGGGCTACAAATTCAGGCTGGGCTGGAACTGGCGAATATCTACTACCAGCAGGGCGAACTGGACCGCGCCGCCGATGTGATGCGAACACTGGTGGATCGCGATCCGGACAATGTCGAGATCCTGTACATGGCCCAGCGGGTTTATTCGGAACTGGCCGACAACACGCTAAATAAGCTGGCCATTCTGGCGCCCGGCTCCGCCCGCATGCAGCAAGTGATCGCGGAACGGCTCGTCAACGACGGAGATCTGAAAGGCGCTACCGAACATTACAGAAAGGTGCTGGAGATCGATCCGCATGTGCCGGGCGTGCGCTATGAACTAGCTGAAGCGATTCTGGAGTCGGCGCCTACAGACCCGCAAGTGCAGGCGGATGCGGAGAAGGAGTTGCAGACCGCCGTGAAAGCGGATGGCGACAGCGCCGGGGCTGAATGTATGTTCGCGCGCATTGCGTTCCGGCGATCCGACTTCGATGGCGCATATGCTCACTACAACCGCGCGTTCGCCCTGAATCCCGGCAGCGCAGAGGCCCAATTCGGTCTGGGCCGCCTGCTGGCGAGCATGCAGAAACCAGTCGAAGCGGCTAAGTACTTGCGCATGGCCGTGCAGTCCGATCCACTCAACGAACAGGCGCACTATCGGCTGGCATCGGTGTGCAGGCAGCTTCAATTGAAAGACGAATCGCAGAAGGAGTTCCGGCTGTTTCAGGAGATCAAGCAGACCAAGGAGAGCCTGAAAGAGTTGTACAGGCAGATGAATAAGAAGCCGCCGGGGCAAGAGGAGCCGGATGCGGATAAGCAACCATGAATTGCTGGCGGCCGGTGTCTGTGTCTGGATCGTCAGTGTTGCCGCCACGCCCGCAGTCTGTCAGCAGCCGCCGGAGCCCACCGATGTCACTCCGCTCGATGGCGAAGTGTATTACATGCTCAATCAGTTTAGCGGCCTGCAAGCGGCGGCCGCCGGCCGGATCGTTCAACAGCCGCGGAGCTTCACGGATCTGGGCCAGCGATGGGCGTTTGCAAACTTGGGTGGCGGATATTGGCAGATTAGTAACATCGGCAATGGCCTGTGCATCGACGCAGCCGGACCGGCGGCTATCTACCGGATAAGTGACTTAGTTAGCGCGGACACCCGCTCCGGAACGTGCGCACCGGATTTGCGCCGCGGGCCGCAGGGCGTGCGAGGCGGCCACGGCGTTGTTGTATGCTATGTGGTGCAGAATCCTTGCACCGGCGCCGGCACTCAGCAATGGGTACTTACTCCGGTAAACGGCGGCTATTATACGATCTCTAACAAGGTTACGGGGCTCGCGATCGACTTACCGGGAAACGGCAAGGCGGCGGGAACGTGGATCGAGCAAACCCCGTTGTCGGCCGCCGCGACTCAGAGCCAGCAGTGGCTGCTTCGTCCCGCCTTCTTCCGCGGCATCGACAATGCGCTGCTGGAGAAGCAGGAGGCCGCGCGCGCGGCTGCCGGTCTGGCGTGGTGGAACGATGCCGGCCAGCCTCAGGATGTGCTTCAGATTTTCAAGAACCATGGCGTCAACCTGGTGCGCCTGCGGCCCAGTTCCGCTCCACCCTATGCCAATGTGTCACAAGCCGGATGTATCGGCAATGCGTGCTATGGAGAGACCGAAGCCCAGGACCTGGACCTTGCCAAACGCGCCAAAAACCTGGGCATGAGCGTGGAACTGACTTTGCTATTCGATGGCGGCAGTTCTGCCAGCGTTCCACCCGCGTGGTCGAACGACACCCAACTGGCGCAGTTGCAGTCCGATTTATATGCCTATGTTAGGGCCGAACTTTTGTCGTACCGGCAGGCAGGCGTGATGCCGGACTTAGTGGCCATCGGCAACGAGGTCGATACTGGATTTCTGGGATCCATCGGCAGTCCCACGGGCGCGGCCTTTGGGGGCTTCGCCGCATTGCAGACAGCGGCGGTCGAGGCCGTGCAGGATGCGGCCGCCGACACTTCGGCCGGCCCAGCGATTCCGCCGCCGCTAACCTGCATCCATATCACTCCGGCCTGGGATCTAACGCAATTCTTCACCCTTGCCAACCAATTTAGTGTTCCATATGACGCGGTCTGTCAGAGCTACTACCCCATTTATCACGGACCTTTGACCGACGCCCAAGCCCAGGCGTCCAATCCCAATGGCAAGCCGGTGGAACAAGATGTGCTCGTGAGTGCGGCCAACAATTTGGGGAAGCCTATCTTTATCATGGAAACCGGTGAACATTTCGAAGACGGTTTCGATGCCAACGATCCGTGGTATGCGCCTCCGAGTGAAGCGCTGCAGCGTCAATTCCTGCTGGATCTCCAAGCTGTGCTCGAAGGTTTGCCAGATAACTTGGCGATGGGATTCGAATACTGGGATCCGGCCGGTGTGAACATATCGAACGCCAGCGGCGGATTGATCAACGGCGATAACCAACCCGATGCCATTTACCTCTGGAACGGTCTGACACTCTTCGATGATACAAACGTGTCCTTGCTACCGGGCATCGACGCGTTGGGAGGCAAGCTCGATCCCGCACTAAACTATAAGTTCGTCAATCGTGCTAACGGGCAGATTCTCTCCGCGAGTTCTCCGGTCGATACGCAGCCGGATAGCGGGGATCCTGCGCAGACTCAGCAATGGCGGATCACCAGCAACGATGACGGATACTTTCAGATCGCCAGTCCCGGCAACACCGCGGCTCTGCTGGCTGGCGAATGGGATATCGTCTCCGCAGGTGACGGCTACTTCAACTTCGTCAATAGGGCGAGCGGCCTGGTGTTGGATATCAGCAGCGGTGCAGCCGTTCAAGACACACGGAACAGCACCCAACTTACCCAGCAATGGCAAATCATCCCCGCGCATTAGTGTGGGGCAGGCACCCTGCCTGCAGCGGCCTCTCAGGCCGCCCGCTGGTAGTGCTCACAGATGCGCCAATCCGCGCTGCAGCGCGGCGACCACCGCTTGCGTCCGATCCGTCACATCCAGCCGCTGCAAAATCACACTGACATGGCACTTCACAGTCGCCTCCGTAATCTTCAGCGCGTCGGCGATTCCTTTATTGCTTTTTCCGCGCACCATCAGCGCCAGTACTTCGCGCTCGCGCGGACTTAGGTCTGAGTTAGGCGTTCGATTGGCCAGGCTTCGCGCGATAGGCGGCGGCAGATAGCGCTTTCCGGCATACACGGAACGCAAGGCGCTCACCAGCGTTTCGTAGGACATCGCCTTGATCACATAAGCGGCCGCGCCGGCCGCCAGCGCCTGATAGATATCCTCGTCGCCTTCGTAAGTGGTTAACACCACGCAATGCGCCTCAGGATCTTCGTCGCGTATGATGCGCAGAGCTTCCAGACCGCTCATGCCCGGCAGCCGCAAATCCATCAACGTGATGTCCGGGCGATACTGGCGAAACGCATGCACACCGGCTTCACCGGACTCCGCCTGGAAACACACGGTCATATCCGGCTGCGCGTCAATGATGGCCGCAATCCCCAGGCGCGTAATAGGATGGTCCTCCACCACCAGGACGCTGAACTTATGTGACTCGGTCAAGCGTTCAGAGCTCCCTTCCGTTCATGCGGCGCACGCACCGGGACCTCCACGCATAATTCGGTACCTTTGCCGGGGGCGCTGCGTACTGCGAAGCTGCCGCCCAGACGCTCGGTGCGCTCGCGCATTCCGATGAGCCCGAAATGGCCGCCTGCCTGCGGCAGAACCTCATCCGGCTCAAAACCGCATCCGTCGTCCTGTACGCTCATTCTGACCTTGCCGCGCTGAAAGTGAAAGCTCAATGCGACCTCGTGCGGATGCCCATGGCGCAGCGCGTTGTAGACAGCTTCGCGCGCCACCATCAGGATGTCGTGTTCGATGCGCGGATCGACCACCACCGGTTCGCCGGCCGTTTCGCACCTGACCGGCACTTGCGATGCGGAGCAAGCCTGCCGCGCCATCTGATCCACCAGCCGGTTGATTTCGGAACGTCCCCCGCGATGCAAATTCCACACGGCTTCGCGGGCTTCGTCGGTGACGGCGCGTATCTGGGCGCGCGCGCAATCGAGCAGGCTCCTCGCCGAGGCCGCTTGATCCGCGGACATGGAAGCCACCGCCTCCAGCAACGCAGAGACTCCCGTGCACCCTTGAATCAGCGTGTCGTGCATCTCGCGCGCCAGGCGGTTGCGTTCTCCCAACACGGCCTCAAAGCGGGCGTGCGCCTGCCGCATCTGGCCCCGATAAACGGACCACGCCGCGGCGGCCAGTCCAGACACGCATAACACATAAAACCACCACGCATTATAGAAGTGGGGCCGCCAGTCGAACGAAACCGCGGCTTCCGACAAGGCGCTGGGTTGCGCGATATCGAATGCCATGAGCTGAAAGCGGTAATGACCGGACGGAATATTTGTGTAACTCGCGCGGCGCGCCCGCGTCTCGGTCCAGCCGCTTTCGAAGTTCTCCAGCCGGTACCGGAAGCGCACGCGATCCTGCGAGCGAAACTGGATCGCGCCGTATTGGATCTCGAGTTTACCCTCTCCAGGCGCTAACTCGATATCGCCGCCGGCGCCGACATCGCGGCCGTCCGCCACCACGCTATAAATCACCGCAGGCGGCGCAGCCACCGGACCTTCGGGGTCCGCGCCGATCCGGATCGCGCCTGCCGTGCTCGGAAACCATACCTCACCGTTCGCCGTGGTGCAGCCCGCCGGTTGCACGCCGCCATACATCTGGGTGGTCTCCAGGCCATCGGCATCGCCGTAAAGCTTCACGGCGGGCCGGTAGGATCGATCCGCGGCGGTGCGCTCCAGGTCTCGGCGGTCGATCGAAGAAATGCCATTCGGCCCGCTCAACCAGAGGGTGCCCGCGCGTCCTTCCAGAATCTGATAGATGCTGTTAGTGGCAAGTCCCTCGGCCGTAGTGAAGGCCGTCAGTTGGGCGGCGTGCCAGCGAAACAGCCCGCTGGTGCGCGTGCCAAACCATAATGCGCCGTCCGCATCTTCGTGAATGGCCCATACCTTCTCGTCGCGTAGCCTGGCGATGGGCGCATCCCCGATGTCTCCCCCGTTGCGCATGCGCGTCAGCCCGCGATCCTTGCCCACCCATACATCGCCGTTCCGATCCACAAAAAGCGCGCGCACGCTCTCGTGCGGTTCGAAGCAGCGCGTGCCACTCGGAAGCCAGCGGCAATACCCGCCATCGGTGCCGATCCAGACGCCGCCCGCATGGTCCTCCGCGAACGCGCGAATATAAGGCTGCGTTTCCGGTATCTGACGCGGCACGCCGTGGACCCAGCGAAATGCTCCCTTACCCTCGGTACCAAACCAAAGCGTGCCGGAATTGTCGCGAAACACATTCCGGATGCGGACGTTCGCCAGCGGACCGGAGAACTGCTGCATCTCGGCGCGGCCGGCAGCCAGACGGAACAAGTGACTGCTCGAGACCCACAAGGCGCCATCGCGATCCGCGGAGATGGTTCCAAAATCGGCATCCGCAAAATCCGGAAGCGCAAACGTGCTGGCGGCCGTTTTATTCAATCGCACCAAGCCCGCCTGGGTCCCGATCCAGACGTTGTGCCCAGATCCCGGGAAACTGCTCAGGATGGTATTGCTCGGCAGGGCCATGCTCGCCGGCAACGGGTCGAAATGTCCATTCTGATAGCGGATCAATCCTTCGCCGATGGTGCCAATCCATAGCGCGCCATCGTCATCCTCAAGCAGCGTGCGCACGGTGCTGTGAATGTTGGGGATGCGCGTGAAGACGGGAGCAGCCGTGCTCAGCGCCGCGTTGCTGCGCTCCAAGCCGGTCACCGTACCTACCCAGAGAGTGCCATCGCGTGTTTCGATGATGGATTTTACGTTGTCCGTCAGCGCGCCGGGCAGGTGGATCTCCGTCATGCGGTCGCCATCCACGCGGAAGAAATGGTAGCCACCCACCCACAACCGTTGCGCGCGATCCTGATAAATAGCATGCACCGAGATCGCGGGCACGCCGTCGCGGTTATCCAAGCGGCGGATCTTACCCGACTCCCACAGAAACAGTCCATCGTCGGTTCCGATCCAAATTCGCCCTTGGCGGTCCTCGCGCATCGACCGAATATAGCTGTTGGTGAGACCGTCCGCGGCCGACCATAGGCGGAAGGTGCGATTACGATAACTGATAATGCCTCCGCCCTCCGTACCAATCCACAATGTGCCATTGTTGGCGGCCAGGAGACAAAATACGCTATTCTCGCGAAATTCGGGCGTGTTATCGCGGTTGAAGACTACGAACTGCGCGCCATCGAAACGAACCAATCCACCGGTAGTGCCGATCCAGAGAAAATGATCGGATGTCTGGGCGAACGCCTGCACGATGTCTTCTGGCAATCCATCTTCGACATGCCAGACACGCCGGGCGTATCCAGTCAGAGCGGCGTGAGCCGGGCACGCGAATGGCAGCGCCATCGCCAGGATCAGTGCGCATTGAGTTACACGAGGCGCCCTTCGCAACATGGCTGACTTGTCTTAATTCTAACTCTGTGGGGCAGCCACTCTGGCTGCGGCGGCCACTCTGGCCGCCTTTTGGCGCTCTTACAAACGTGTCACAACAGATGCGCGAGCGGACTTCAAACCCGCAGACGTTGCCGTCACGTGAATAAGCCCCGCTCTCGCTGTGGACTGCACGATGGCCAGACACAGCCCGTGAAACGCCTTCACGCTTCTGCCTTTCAGATCCACCGCCAAGCCCGCCATATTGCCATTATCAACCCCAATCAACTTACCGTCACCTTGAACCTCAAACGCGATTTCGTTATCGGCATCCGGATGTACCCGGCCCATTTCATCCAGCACCTTCACGGTCACATGCACCACATCCCGCCGATCCGCGCGTATCGTGTCGCGATCCACCGAAACGCCCAGCGCGGCGGGATCGCCCACCGTAGAAACCTCCACCTCGGCGGCCACCTTGCCGCCCTGCATGCCCACCGCCTTCAACGTGCCGGGAGCGTAAGGCACATCCCACGCCAGATGCAGATCCGATGTGGTGCGCGCGGCGCCCGGCGCGGCGGGCGCGTACTGTCCATAGCGGCCCTGCATGCCATAACGCGGAAACTTATACCCTTTCACGCCGATCGATTTCCCGTTTAGGAACAGTTCCACGCTATCGCAATTGGTGTAGCACAGCACCGTCAGGAACTGGCCCTCGCGCCCCTTCCAGTTCCAGTGTGGAAACAGGCGCAGCACGGGTTTTTCGATCCACTGGCTCTGATAGAAATAGTAGCCGTCCTTGGGGAAACCGCAGCTATCGATCACTCCAGAGCTGGCGCCTCGTGACGCGCCGCCGAACGCTTCTCCCAGATAATCGATGCCGGTCCACATGAAATCGCCCGCCACGTAATCGTGGGTGCGCACGAATCGCCATAACTCCTCGGCATCCAGGCCGCGGTCGAAGCCCATGCCGAAACCGAACTCGCCCATGGCAGGCGTTCCGGCCACCTGGCCCGATGCGGAAGGCTCCAATCGCCGGTAATCGCCGCGCGGTCCTCCGATGGCCACGCTCTCGGTGCCGATCATACGCCAGCCGGGATGCGCCAACTTATCGATGCTGTAATATAGCTCGCGCCGCTCCCGCCAACGGTCCGCGTAGTTATAGCCGACTATATCCAGCGCATTGAGAAACTCCACCGGCGCCGCTTTAGGCTCCGCCGCGATCTGATCGCAGCCGGCCGTCACCGGACGCGTCGGATCTTCCCGATGAAAGATAGCCAGTAACTCGCGCAGGATCTCCACGCCATGATCGCTGAGTTGATCGGGGATTTCGTTGCCGCAACTCCACAGCACCACCGATGGATGGTTGCGGTCGCGGCGCACAAAATCGGTCACGTCGCGTTCGTGCCACTCGTCGTAGATTCTGGAATAGCCGTTGCCGTGCAGTTGACCTTTGCCCGCCTTCCACTCGTCAAAAGCCTCGTCCATCACCAGGAAGCCCAGGCGGTCGCAAAGATCCAGAAACTCGGGCGCCGGCGCATTATGGCTGGTGCGAATCGCATTCGAGCCCATCTCGCGCAGGATCTCGAGTCGCCGCTCCCAAACGCGTTCCGGCACAGCGGCGCCCACCGAGCCGCCATCGTGATGCAGGCAGACGCCGTTGAGCTTGATGTGCTCGCCGTTGAGCAGAAACCCGCGATCCGCGTCGAAAATGGCCTCTCGAATACCGAAAGGCGTCTCGTACTCATCTTGCACTTGCCCGCCGGCCGTGACTGTGCTGCGGACTAAGTGAAGTGAAGGCGCCGTCAAACTCCAGAGAGACGGATTCTCAATGGCCGTCTGCTGCGCGAACTCGTAGCGGTCATGCGGACCGATCTGCTGCGTCGCCTCCACCGTCTTCATGGGCTGGCCGTCCGGACCGAGGATCGATGTGCGCAGCGTGCACGCGGCCGCAACCGGGCTTTCATTCACCACTTGTGTCTTGATCTCGACCGTCGCGGCCTGCCTGGAGACTCGCGGCGTAGTCACAAACGTTCCCCAATGCGCCACATGCACGGGATTCACAGCCACTAGCCAGGTGTGCCTATAAATCCCCGACCCCGTATACCAACGCGAACTCGGTTGACCGGAATTATCTACTTTCACTGCGATCAGGTTATCGCCCGTGAGGTTGAGATGCTCAGTAAGATCGTAAGCGAAGCTGATGTAACCATACGGCCGTTTGCCTAAGTACTGCCCGTTAATCCATACTTCGCTGTTCTGATAGACGCCATCGAATTCGACGGAAATCCGGCGGCCGTTATAAGTAGCCGGTAAGTGGAACTGCTTGCGATACCAGCCGATGCCGGTGGGGGCGTATCCTCCCGACCCGCCGCTCGGCTCCTTCGGCGAAAACGGTCCTTCGATGCTCCAGTCGTGGGGTAAGTCGAGAGTTCTCCAGGATGTATCGGCAAAGGCGGGCTCCTGCGCGCCGGGAGCGTCGCCCTTGAAGAATTTCCAGCCGAAATCGAAAGAATCCCGGATCCGCGGAACTGGCGTTTGTGTTTCAGCAGCCAACCGGCTGGCTGAATCTAACGTGGACGCAAAGGCAGCGGCTCCTAAGGCGCGGGTGAGTAAGCCGCGGCGGGTTATCGAATCGTTCAGATCTGTCACAACTTCGCCTCATGAGAAGAAGGCGGCCTACGAGGCCGCCGCAGGCAGGGTGCCTGCCCCACTCAACGCTGCACGGAGACTACATACCAGGTAGTAACTGGATCTCCGATCGAGAACGTCCATCCATCGGCGGTCTTCTTCGCCAGTATAGCTTCTCCCAACACTCTCCCCGAGCCATCCAGCGCGGCGGCGCTTACGCCCGCTGCCGCCTCCATATGGCACAGAGTCACCGTTCCGCCGACAGGCTCTATCAGAGTCGGTGAGCCGCCCTGTTGCTCCAACCGGGTGCGCGATTCGTGCCACTTCATCCCCGTATTAGCCACGCGCGAACCGGCCGTGAGGAGCATTTTGCCGGATCGATCCAGCGGCTGCCCGTCGAGCGAAGAGAGCACCATGGCCGCGAAACGATTGCGGATCTCGACGCGAAGGTTGCGCAGCGGCTTGTGGTCCCCGCTTAGAAAACCGACGAACGCCTGCGTGCGGGGCGTATCGATGGTTACTAACCCATCCTTTTCCGCGGGCATATACCAAGCCAGCTCGCCAGTATCCGAGACGATCGGACTCGGATCGCTTAGCGATGCTTCCTTCGTCGGAGGACCATCCAGCGACTGAATGCGAACGGCGTGTTCCAACGGCAGAGCCAGAGGAAAACCGGGCGTGAAATAGGGCTCCTCGGAATGCGGCAACAATCGGCTGTCGAGCACCTGCCGTCGCGAATACGTCCGGGTGACAGTCTCGAGCGCAGGCCGCACGTCGCCGCGCAAAAACATCAACGCGCCAGTTGCCATCTCCGTCATGCGCACCGGATCGAGCGAGATGTCGAAGGGATCTCCTACATATGGCTTCCAGCCCGCCTCGCGTTTCGGTTCAAACGTATAGGTGACGATGGCATCCCAATCCTGGAAGGCGCCATATGCGGCGATAATCGGAATTCCTTCGCTCGCCCATTCGTTGGGGAATGGATGGTTCGTTTCACTCACCGTGTAAGGTTTGCCGGCAAACGCCGTGCGCGAAAGCTGTACTACGGTGGAATCGAGCGGATCGTTCACCATGGGAGTGTTCACCGGCGGCGGCGCTCCGGGATGCTCCCAATATATATGGCCATCCAGCGCATCCAGCTTCGCCAGAGAAGCCAGCATGGGATACGGGCTGCTCGAGTGACTATGGTCGGCAGTGCCGATGATCGGGCATTTCACGCCAAGATCGGTTTTCAAATAGCCGCGCATATCTTCATAGAACCGGCTTTCGGTGTCCATGTAGAAGGCCATCTCGGCGTCGTAGCGCTCTTTAGGAGCTGTGGCGGATTCCTGAAATGTCAGTCGCGGCACGGGAGCACCCTCCGGCGCCGAAGCCAGTGCGCGCAGTTTCTTTAATTCGTCCGGAGTGCGATTCTTATCCAGCCACGTGTTGTACAGCGCGGTCAGTTCGTTGTCATAGTAAGTGGTGGGCGCGTGAAAGCCTAGATAGATGCCGTTTTCATTTAGTATCTCCACCAGCGCCACGGCAGGTTCGTCGCGATACGCGGCCCCCGTGTAAGGATTCACATGCGTCAGCAGCAGCCGCGCGTACTCTTTCTCTAACTCAATCAGACGCGGATCGTAAAGTGTGAGTCCTTTTGCCCAGTGGATCTTATCGAAATCGCGCACGCCGTCGCCCGGCTTATAGGATCGCCCGACATTCAGGTTGAAATCGACATAGATGCCGTGTTTCTTGAACTCCGCTACTTCGTAATCCAAGCGGTCGAGTTGTTGCGGATCGAACGAACGGCTATCGGGTTTCGTCGCGTCGATGAGGCCGCGCGGAGAATCCAGATCGAGGAAGTGCAGACGGACCAGATTGACGCCGTAGCGCGCGAGTGTGGCGGCCCACATCGGCTCATCTTCCTTGGGCGGAATCTCGACCGATCCGGGACTCCAGTCGGTGAAGTGCACACCCCAAAAGCGGATGCGCTGGCCGTTGGCCTTCGCGAAGTGGCCGTTTCTGATGCCGATGAAGCCATCTTTGCCGGCTGGTTTGTCGAGCAGAAAGGACACGTCCGCGGGAGACGAACCGGCCGCGCGGTGGTCCATCACGAACGGCCTGAGCAGACCGTCGTTCCACTGTGCCAGCAGGCTCCAGGAAATCGGCAAGAGGAGGGAAAGAGATTGGAATTTCCTGGTCACTCCGGCTCCGAAACACCAAAGAGAATTCTAACGTCGGGAAGGCGGGATGGAATCCACCCAAAGTAGGATATGCCGCAAAGCGTGGATTTGGATTACGCTGTGCTGTGGGGCAGGCACTCTGCCTGCGGCGGCCTCCCAGGCCGCCTGTGGCTCGCCAACCCAGTTTGGGGTTCAAACATGATTGTTAGCGGATGGTTTAAGATCGCAAAGCTTTTCTTCATGGCGGCCGCCGCCGTCTCCGTAGTAACGGCGGGCGAGATCGTGAAAATCGACAGCGGGTCCCTGGAAGGCGCACTCAATGCGGACGGCTCGGTGCGCATCTTTCGCAGCGTGCCCTTCGCGGCGCCGCCGGTAGGCAACCTGCGTTGGCAAGCGCCGCAGCCCGTGGCGCAATGGACGGGCGTGCGTAACGCGCAGGAATTCGGCGCGCATTGCGTGCAGGGCAAGGTCTTCGGCGACATCGAACCGCGTGGCAAGGAGATGAGCGAAGATTGCCTGTCCCTGACCGTTTGGGCGCCCGCCAAACCGTCGTCCCGGCCGCTGCCGGTGTATCTCTGGTTCTATGGTGGCGGCTTCGCGGCGGGCGCGGAGGACGAGCCGCGCTACGACGCGGAGAGTTTCGCGCGCCGCGGCATTGTGGCGGTAAACGCGAATTACCGGTTGGGTGTGTTCGGCTTCATGGCGCATCCCGAGCTGACCAAGGAATCGGAGCACCATGCCTCGGGCAACTACGGCCTGCTCGATCAGGTGGCTGCGCTCGAATGGGTGCGGCACAACATTGCGGCGTTCGGCGGCGATCCGCATAAGATCACTATTGGCGGCGAATCGGCCGGGTCGCTCTCGGTGAGCGCCCTGATGGCCTCGCCGCTCTCGCGCGATCTGTTCCAACAGGCGGTGGGCGAGAGCGGCGCATTCTTCGGAAAGGTGGGCGGGCACGGAATGGCGTCGCTCGCCGAGAGCGAGAAAAAAGGCGAGGCATTCGCCACATCCATGGGCGCCAAGTCGCTCGCCGAATTGCGCGCCAAATCGTCCGATGAGGTGTTGGCCGCGGCCATGAAAATGGAACGCGGATTCGGTTTCTGGCCGATCGTGGACGGCTATTTTCTGCCGTCGGATGTAGAGTCGATCTTTGCCGAAGGCAAGCAGAGCAAGGTTCCGCTGCTGGCCGGCTGGAACGCCGACGAGGTCCGCATGCAGGTGACGATGCATAAGCCCACCGCCAAAACGTTTACGGAGCAGTTGCAAACGCAGTTCAAAGACAAAGCCGACGAAGCGTTGAAGGTCTATCCCGCGGCGACCGATGAGCAGGCGGTGCAATCGGCCGGCGATCTGGCGAGCGATAACTTTATCGTCTTCGGAACTTGGAAGTGGATCGACACGCAGACGAAAACCGGCAAGCCCGTGTACCGCTTCGAATTCGATCGCACCGTGCCGATCCCCGCCGCGATGAAGAGCATGGGTGTGAAGAGCCTGGGATCGCCTCACGCTTCCGAACTCGAATACGTGTTCGATACGCTGGCTTCCAAGAAAGCCGATTGGCAGCCCGACGACCAGAAGGTGGCGACCACCATGAACGAGTATTGGGCGAATTTCATCAAGACCGGCAATCCCAGCGGGCCCGGATTGGCGAAGTGGCCCAACTTTACGAAGACGCACGAAGTGATGCACCTGGATACGGTGAGCAAAGCGCTTCCCGAGCAGCACCGCGACCGGTACGTATTCCTGGAATCTGTGCAATGAACCTTGTGGGGGCAGGCTCGTAGCCTTGGCTCGTAGCCTGCGAACCCACCACATAATGCCCATCGTTTGGCGCAAACTGAAACGGTCACCGTCTATTATCGGTGGCACCCGCTCTATGGACATACCCTGGCGGTGCGGAGACGCCAGAGATCTCCGGGCGGGGAGTACGTCTTCGTCCAGGGGAGGCCAGGCCGGGAGGCCTGTCCAGCGCTCTGGGAGTGCGAGTGCTAAAGCGTCTGCGGCTCTGCGACAAAGAGGCGCGGGTCGAATCGAAAGTGCCGTGGATCGCTCCACACGACGCCCTGGTATCCGCTGTGCGTGGAATTCAGCAGGATATTGAACCCCTCCGGAATGATTACCGAGGGAACCTGGATGGCCAACTCGCTCGCCCCACCTACCCACGCATGGCCCGCCGCCTGGCAGGACGCGATGTCGCCGACTCTCTTGAACCGGCATGAATGACGGCGCCTCGGGCAGGTCCGCCCTTGACCAAACGTAGCCCAGGCATCCCCGCCTCGGCGGGCGCCGCCTTGCCCTCCAGCGCAACCTGTCGTGATTGAACTAAACCGCGTTGCGGTAATAGTCTCCGGTCGGCGCTTCTGAGCCTTTGGTGGAGTAGCGTGGAGCGAGGCTCCTTTGAAACACTGGATACGGTTGTCCTCACAACGACCAATTCAGAATTTCAAGGAGCCCTCGCATGACACCGTTACGACAACGCATGATCGAAGACATGTGCCTCCGCAATTTCGCGGGCACCACGCAACGCAGCTACATCCATTATGTCGCGGAGTTCGCCAAGTATTTCAACCGCAGCCCCCAAGAACTGGATCTGGAAGCCGTCCGCCAATACCAACTGCATCTGACCCAGGAGCGCAAACTCTCTCCGCAAAGCGTCAACACCTTCGTTTCCGCCGTACAGTTCCTCTACCTGGTCACCCTGGAGATGCCCTGGGACAAGCACGACTTCCCGCGTGCCCGCCTGGAGGAGAAACTACCCGTCGTGCTGGCCCCCGACGAAGTCCAACGCTTCCTGGACCACGTCTCGGGCGTCAAGCACCGCGCCGTGCTCCTGACTTGCTATGGGGCCGGACTGCGCATCTCCGAGGCGGTGGCCTTGAAACCCTCCGATATCGATGGCAAACGCAAGCTGATCCGCGTGGAACACGGCAAAGGCGGCAAGGATCGCTACGCCATGCTCTCACCCTGTCTGCTCGAGGTGCTGCGCGCCTACTACCGCATCCTGCGGCCTGTCGGCGAGTGGCTGTTTCCCTCCTGGCGCCCGCTCCGCCATCTGACCGCCGGCGCTGTGCAAACCGCCTGCCGCGAAGCCTGGCAACACAGCGGCCTGGCCAAACGCGTCACGCCCCATATGCTGCGTCACAGCTTCGCCACGCACCTGTTGGAGCGCGGCGTAGATACGCGCGTAATTCAGGCCTTGCTGGGCCACAGCCGCATCGATACCACCGGGCGTTATATTGCCGTTTCACCTGCCACCGTCAGCGCCACGGCCAGTCCTCTGGATCAACTGCTCCAGCCGGCCAAGGCCGCGTCCACTAAGAACAAGCGGCCTAAAGGCTGATGCCTCAGCCAACCCTGGGGTTGGCCGACATCTTTCGACAACACGGCCCCGCCTACCGGCAGACGCATGCCCTGCCCCTGCATCAGCGCCGCCTGATGCAGGCCATCGAGACCTGCCGGACGGCGGCCCTGGGCGGTACTGTCGAATGGTGTGACCGCTGCCAATACACGCACACTCGATATCGCTCCTGCCGCGACCGCCATTGCCCCCGGTGCCAAGGCTTGGCACGCGAAAAGTGGCTGGAGCAGCGCCGCGAAGAGTTGTTGCCCGTGGAGTACTTTCACGTGGTCTTCACGCTCCCCGAGCCTATTGCCGCCATCGCCTTCTACAACAAAAAGGCCGTCTACGATATTCTCTTCCGCGCTACCGCCCAGACCCTGCTCACCATCGCGCGCGATCCCAAACGCCTGGGCGTGGAACTCGGCTTCTTCGCCGTATTGCATAGCTGGGGACAGAACTTACATTTCCACCCTCACCTGCACTGCGTGGTTCCCGGCGGCGGCTTATGCGCCGACCAGGACCGCTGGATTCACGGCCGCCGCCGGTACCTGCTGCCCGTCAGGGTGCTCAGCCGTCTGTTCCGCCGCTTGTTTCTGGAAGCCCTGGAAGCGGCCTACGCCGCCAGCCAACTCCAGTTCTTTGGCGATCTGGAACCCCTGCGCGAACCGCTCGCCTTCGCCGCCTATCTGGCGCCGTTGCACAAGTGCGAATGGGTGGTGTACGCCAAGCCGCCCTTCGGCGGGCCGCAACACGTGCTGGAATACCTGGGACGCTATACCCATCGTGTGGCCATCTCCAACCGCCGCCTGTTGACGTTGGAACAAGGCCAAGTTTCCTTCGCTTGGAAAGACTACCGGGACAGGCAGCAACCTCAAAAAGTGATGACTGTTTCCGCCGAAGAGTTCATCCGGCGCTTCCTGCAGCACTCCCTTCCGCCGGGCTTCCAACGCATCCGCTACTACGGCTTGCTAGCCAACTGCCACCGCGCCGAAAAACTGGCCCTCTGCCGCCGGTTGCTGGCCACGCCCCGCTCCGCCCTGTTGCCCCAGCCCACCGATTGCCGCATCTTTGGCGCGGCGCTCATCGCCAGCCAACCCAGGCTATGCCCCAAGTGCCGCGTCGGAACTCTCATCTCCATTCATTTCCTGCCGCCCTGCTATGGGCCGGTTCCTCCGCACCTGGACAGCTCATGATGCTCCCGCGCCGAAACCCGCGGCCCCGCCAGCGCTGCCTTCCCGGCAGGGCGTCCCACCCCTCTGTCCGGAGAGGCCCGCAAGCACTCCGCACATGCATGCGCACCTCCAGTTTCCCCAGCCCCTCACCGTATCCACCCACTACCAGCAACCCTCGCCTGTCAAAGCGACCCCGGCGGTCCGCCAAAACCTCACGCCCCAGCTTCGCCCGCATAGCCGCGCCAGACCCAATTTCGGAACAAAACCCATTAAAGACCTGGCCCCAATCCGGGGTTTAGTTCACTGCACGGTTTCCTCACTTTCGCGGCGATCGGCTGTACCTTGCTTCTACGGCCCCTGCCCGCCGCGAAACTAAGGAAACCTTTTACAGTGACGCGCCCAGCAAAACAAAATCCCTAACGCTCTCAGCGCTTTGCCCAAATCCCCCGCGCACCCCCGCGCCGCCCCATGCTCTCCTGATATTGAGGACAGCCGATGTGCGCCTTTCAAGCAAAGCCGAAAATTGGGTTTGGTCGGAGGAAAAAATCGCGTAGCGCCACGGCACAATCCTGCACAATCTCGCACAAAAACTGCACAAGCGCCCACCACCCGCCACCCCCAAATCCCGCCATAAATATTTGTAATCCCCACCCCGCCTTGCATTTCCAAAACTTGTAAGCTACACTCAGGAAAGTTGTATGTCGAGTGGTTCCAAATCCCGGTCCTTCTCCGTCCTCAGCTTGTTCCCTCTATTTCTGCCGGTAGTCATTATTATTAACGTACTGGTCATCGTAGCCGGCCCCGCCTGAGGCCGCTTCGGAGAGGTTCCGAGGCCATCGGCGGGGCGAAACAAGCCTGCTGATGGCCTTTTTTGTTTTTTGGTGAGGTTTGTTGAGGTATATATGCCGACTCTGACGAATGGCGCGAAAATGCTTCTCGAATGCCTGGCGCGCGAAAACGTGGATTGCTTCTTCGGATATCCCGGCGGCGTCACGCTGCCCTTCTACGACGCCATCTACGACCATCACATCCGCCACGTGCTGGTCCGCCACGAAGAAAATGCCTGCTTCGCCGCCGAAGGCTATGCGCGCGCCACGGGTAAAGTAGGTGTCTGCTGCGCCACCTCCGGCCCCGGCGCCACTAACCTGGTCACCGGCCTGGTAGACGCCATGATGGATTCCATTCCTATCGTCGCGCTCACCGGCCAGGTCACCAGCAAACTCATCGGCAGCGACGCCTTCCAGGAAGCCGACACCTTCGGCATCACGCGCTCCTGCACCAAGCATAACTATCTCGTAAAGAAGCTCGACGACCTGCCGCAAGTCGTCCACGAGGCGTTCTATATCGCCGCCAGCGGCCGTCCCGGTCCCGTGTTAGTCGATATCCCCAAAGATGTCTTCCAGGCGCAAGGTCACTACACGCCGGTTACTTCCATCCACCTGCCCGGTTACAAGGTATTTACCGAAGGTCACACCGGCCAGATCCGCCGCGCCGCGCAATTGATGAGCGAGTCCCAGCGCCCGTTCATTTATGCGGGCGGCGGTATCATTGCGGCCAACGCATCCGACGAATTGCGCGAGTTCGCCGAGTTACTCGACGCGCCGGTAGTCACTACCCTGATGGGCCTCGGCGCAATGCCATCCAATCATCCCAATTTTGTAAGTATGCCCGGCATGCACGGCAGTTACGCCGCCAACATGGGCATGACTCACTGCGATGTGCTAATCGCCCTCGGCGTCCGCTTCGACGATCGCGTCACCGGCCGCCTGGCCGCCTTCGCGCCGCACGCCAAGGTCATCCACGTGGATATCGATCCCGCCGAAATCGGCAAAAACCGCGCCGCCGACGTCCCCATCGTGGGCGATGTCAAGCGCGTCCTCTCCCGCTTCAACGAGCTAGGTAGGACAGGCCTCCTGGCCTGTCCCGCAGGGTCGCGCCAATCCTGGTGGTCCCAGATCCGATCCTGGAAATCCGAGCACCCTCTATCCCCCGTCACCTCCGACAGCGAAATCAAGCCGCAACACCTGATGATGGAAATCGACCGCCTCTCCGCCGGCGAAGCCATCGTCTGCTCCGACGTCGGCCAGCACCAGATGTGGGCCGCCCAATTGATCCGCTTCAACGCCCCCCGCCTCTGGATTAATTCCGGCGGACTGGGCGCCATGGGCTTCGGCCTGCCCTCCGCCATTGGCGCGCAATTCGCCCGTCCCGATAAGTTGGTCTTCGCCTTAGTGGGCGACGGTGGATTCCAAATGTCCATCCCCGAGCTATCCACCATTGCCAGTCACGGCTTGCCCATCAAAATCGTCGTCATGAACAACGGTTACCTGGGCATGGTCCGTCAATGGCAGGAGCTCTTCTATAACAATCGCTTGAGTTCGGTGGAGCTCGACTGTTTCCCCGACGCGGAAAAACTCGCCGCCGCCTACGGATTCAAGGGCCGGACAATAGACAAGCCGTGGGAACTGGCTTCCGCCCTCGAAGAGGCCGTGCGCGAACCCGGGCCCTACCTGCTCAACGTGAAGGTATCGCCCTACGAAAACGTCTATCCCATGGTGCCCGCCGGAGGCGCCATCAACGAAATGGTGCTGGCCCCCCCCCAGCCCGTCGAGGTGCCCAAGTAGGACAGGCCTCCTGGCCTGTCCAAAGGATCTCTTATGTTGCAGATCATTTCTCTACTAGTAGAAAACAAGCCCGGCGCTCTAATGCGCATCACCGGCTTACTAAGCGCTCGCGGCTACAACATCGAAAGCTTAACCGTAGCCCGCACGCTGGATCCCGAACTCTCCCGTATGACCATCGTGGTCGACGTAGACGACACCCTCCGCCAGCAAGTAATCAAGCAGATGAACAAGCTGGTAAACGTCCTGCAAGCCGTGGATCTCACCGAGTCGCCCGCCGTGCGCCGCGAAATGGTGTTGGTGCGCGTGCGCACTGCGCTCGAATCCCGCACCGCCGTCCTGAAAGAAGCCGAGATCTTCAGCGCCCGCGTAGTCGATTCCTCCACCGAAGGCTATGCCCTCGAAGCCACCGGCGATCCCGAAAAACTCGACGAATTCATCGACGTCATGCGCAGCTATGGCGACATCGAAATCACCCGCTCCGGAGTAGTGGCCGTCTCCCTGGAAGCCAAAAAATTAAAATTGCAGCCCCCCGTGCAACAAGTAGGACAGGCGTCCTCGCCTGTCCACTCATAAAGGACACCAATGGCAACCCGATACTACGAAAAAGACTACAACCCGTCCCACCTTGCAAACCGCACCGTAGCCATCATAGGTTACGGCAGCCAAGGCCACGCCCACGCGCTGAATCTCCGCGACTCCGGAGTAAACGTCGTCGTAGGCCTCTATCCCGAAAGTAAGTCGCGAGCCAAAGCCGAAGCCGCCGGCCTCAAAGTATTGAACACATCGGAAGCCGCCAAAGCCGCCGACGTGATCATGATCCTGGTCTCCGATCATATCCAAGCCGACTTATACAACAAAGACATCGCTCCGCATCTGACCGCCGGCAAAACATTAATGTTCGCCCACGGATTCAACATCCACTTCGGCCAGATCAAGCCGCCCGCCCACGCGGATGTCTCCATGGTCGCGCCCAAAGCGCCTGGCCATCGTGTGCGCGAGCTATTCACCGAAGGTGTGGGCGTGCCGTCGCTGGTGGCCGTGCATCAGGACGCCTCCGGCCATGCGCTCGAAACCGCGCTGGCCTATGCCGGTGCGCTAGGCAGCCTGAAGGCCGGCGTTATCGGAACCACCTTTAAAGAGGAAACCGAAAGCGACTTATTCGGCGAGCAGGCCGTGTTGTGTGGCGGCGCCTCAGAGTTGATCCGCGCCGGTTTCGAAACGCTGGTGGAAGCCGGATACGCGCCTGAAATCGCCTATTTCGAGTGCCTCCACGAACTCAAGCTGATCGTCGATCTCATTCAGGAAGGCGGTCTCGGCTATATGCGCTACTCCGTCTCCGACACCGCCGAATATGGCGATTACACGCGCGGTCCGCGCATCGTGGACGCTCACGTGCGCGCCGAGATGAAAAAGATCCTCTCCGAAATTCAATCCGGCGAATTCGCCCGCCAATGGATCGACGAAAACAAAACCGGGCGCCACAAATTCCTGGCCATGCGCGAAGCCGCCCGCCATCAGCCCATCGAAATGGTAGGCGCGGACCTCCGCTCCATGATGCCCTTCCTCAAAAAAAGAAAGGAAGCCGGCGTCCCCGAGGAAAGTGGGGCAGGCTCGTAGCCTGCGGCGGCCTAGTAGGCCGCCCTTGAGTAATCTCATGAAAATCTTCACCTTCGACACAACCCTCCGCGACGGCACTCAGGGCGAGTCCGTCTCCTTCTCCGTCGACGACAAGCTACTCATCGCCCAGAAGCTCGACGAGCTGGGCATCGACTACATTGAAGGCGGCTGGCCCGGATCGAACCCCAAAGATAAGGACTTCTTCGCGCGCGCCCAAACTGAACTGCATCTCAAACACGCCAAACTCACCGCGTTCGGGGCCACGCGCTTCGCCCGCCACACCGTCGAAGACGATCGCAGCGTCCAGTCGCTGGTCACGGCCGGCACGCCCGTCGTCTCCATCTTCGGCAAGAGTTGGGACCTGCACACCGCCCGCGCCCTCGGCATCAGCGAAGAAGAAAATCTGAAGCTCATCTCCGAAACCGTCGCCTACCTGAAGGCCCACGGCAAAGAAGTGGTCTACGACGCCGAGCATTTCTTCGATGGCTACACTTCCAATCCCGCCTTCGCCCTGCGCACGCTTGAAGCCGCCCAGAACGCCGGAGCCTCCGTGCTCTGCCTCTGCGATACCAATGGCGGCACGCTCACTGGCCGCCTGGTCGAAATCTTCGCCGAAGTGCGCAAGCGCTTCGATGGCATCCTGGGTATCCATACCCATAACGATTCCGATGTCGCCGTAGCCAACACCCTGGCCGCGGTGGAAGCCGGCGCCACGCACGTGCAAGGCTGCATCAACGGCTATGGCGAACGCTGCGGCAACGCCAATCTCTGCTCCATCATCGCCAATCTGGAACTGAAGCTAGGCCACACCGCTATTGGCCAGGATAAACTTATCAGCCTTTCCAACGTGGCGCGTTTCGTCGCCGAACTGGCTAATCTGCCTGTGCCTAATAACCAGCCCTTTGTGGGGCATAGTGCTTTCGCTCACAAAGGAGGCATCCATGTTTCCGCCGTGCTCAAGGAGCCCGCCACTTACGAGCATGTCGTGCCCGAAGCTGTAGGCAACCGCCAGCGCGTCCTCATCAGCGACTTATCCGGACGCGGTAACATACTGTACAAGTTGAAACAGCACGGCTTAGCCGGGCGCCTCGATGAAGACGCCCGCCGCGAGTTACTCGAACGCATTAAGCAGATGGAATACGAAGGTTACGAACTGGAAGCCGCCGAAGGCACCTTTGAGTTACTCGTCCGCGAAGCCCTCAATCCCGGCATGCATTTCTTCGATGTGGAGGGTTACGAAGTCTCCACCAAGGCGTCAGCTACCGGCGACTCCCGTTCCACCGCCGATATCACCGTGCGCTCACAGGATGGCGTGCACTCCGCTACCGCTACCGGCAATGGCCCGTTCCACGCATTGCATGTATGTCTGCGTAAGTGCCTGTCGTCGGTCTATCCGCAGATGGCCGACGTGCGCCTGACTGACTATAAGGTACGCGTACTTGAGCCGCGTAAAGGCACCGCCGCTAAAGTACGCGTGTTAGTCGAATGGTCGGACCACCGCAAGAGTTGGTCCACCGTGGGAGTTTCCGACAACGTAATCGTGGCAAGCTGGAACGCGTTAGTCGATGCCATCCGCCTCGAACTCATGCGGCTTACCGAGCACGACGATTCCATCGAGAAAGCCGTCGAAGATTATTGCTGGGGCGTGTAACTTACTTCGCCAACGTGAAGTTAACATTGACCTCCGTCACTACTTCCACGGGATCGCCGTTCAACAGCGTCGTCTGGTACTTCCATTGCCGCACCGCCTCCATGGCCGCGGCCGCTAACAACGGATCGCCGCTGAGCACTTCGAGATTCTCGACCGATCCATCCTTGCCGATAATAGCTTGCAGCTTTACGACTCCCTCAATCCGCTGTTCTTTAGCCGCCACCGGATAAACCGGCGTCACCTTAGTCACCAGTTTGGCCTGTTGCACGTTGCCCCCGACGCGAATCCTGGCTGACGGTCCGCCCGACGCCGCGTCCGGCGGAAGCACGCGAATCGTGATCGCCGCGGAGTCTTCGTCTTTCATGCTCACGCTTACACCAAGATGCTCGTCGAACGCGCGCACGTTCGTGGCTAACGCGCGGAGCCCATCCGCATCCACCATGTCACCCACGTGGACCGGAAGCTGCCGCAGCAAGTCGGACGAGACCGTTAATCCTTGGACGGAGATACTGTCGATTGTCACTCGCTTGCCCGGAGGTAGAACAGGCAGGTTATCCGGCTTTTCAGCCGCCCCGGTCTTGGGTAACTTGAAGGCCATCGTCACCTGAGTCACTGTCGGCAGCGTCATCGCCTGCGGCGAGTAATGCCACTGTAAGATGGCTTCCAGCGCCGCGCTGCGCAATTCTTCAGGCCCGCTGAGCACCTTGGCATCCGACACATGGCCCTCGGCGTCGATGTGGACTTCCAACATCACATCGCCCTCGATGCCCTTCTTCCGCGCCGCCTCCGGGTACTTAGGCGGCACGCTATGCAGCAGGTTCGACTGCGCGGCTTCCTGGGGAACCGGCGCGGCCTGCAGCGGAAATGTGTGCAGAGCCAGCCAGCCCGCGGCGACTAACAATCCGCAACTGGCGGCGCAGAAAGATACGATACGGCGATTCGACATACTAACCTCCTTCAATAACAGACTTACTCGACTCTTCAAATGGCGCTTCCGCAAAAACAGAGCCGCCGGCGCCAGGTCCAATACCGGCCTGCGTCCGGCCATCGTCAACAGCGCGTCCAGATACCGCGCGCGATTGCCGGTGCGTGCGACTACTTCACAATCCACCGCCTGTTCGCGCGCCAATTGCATCTGGCCCAGCAGCCACCAGACCCCGGGATGAAACCAAAGCACCGCGCGGACGGCTTGTTCCGCTACTGTCACGATCCAATCGCCGCGCCGCACGTGCAGCAATTCATGACAGACGATGGCTTCCTGGATCTCCGCCGGTAATTCCACGAACTGCTCCGGCAACAAGACCACCGGCCGCCATAGCCCGAATGTCACTGGTCCCGGCACAGCAGCGGAGAGCCGCAATTCCGCCCGGGGCGCAATGCCCGAATGCAGTTCGTCAAGACGCGCGGCAGCCGGCGCCAATGGGCGCGCGTCTCGCCGCCAGCGCCGCAACTTGCCGAACCCCGCCGCCAGCCACAGCGCGCGGCCCGCACAACCGCACGCCAGCAAGGCGAGCAGCGTCTCACGCCAGGGCAGCGCATGTGAAGGAGCGTGCCGCGCCGGGATCGGCAGGGCCACGCCGGTTGTGAATTCGATATCTCCATCCGCCGCATTGCGCCACGGCTCCACGGCCGGCAGCAACAAACAAACCGCCAACAGCGCCTGCCAGTACGCCAGACGCACTCGCGGCAAGCGCAAACCGAAGATCCACGCGGCCAAAGCGCCCGCGCCGGTCAAAACCGCCGCCTGCATGCTCCACCGAGCCAGATTCCCGAGCCAATAAGACGCGCTCATGAACGCTCTCCAATCAGCCGCCGGATCTCGTCAAGTTCATCCGCCGTAAGCCCGCGGTCTTCGATCAAATGCACCAGCAAAGGTTCCGCCGAACCATTGAACACGCGGTTGACGAAGTCCCGAACCATGGCGCGGATCACTTTGCTCTTGGGTTGCGCCGGCCGGTAAACGTAGGCGCGCTCCACCTGCTTCCGGTTCAAATAGCCCTTCTGTTCCAGGATCTTCATCATGGTCATCACCGTGGTATAGGCTACTTTCCGGCGCTCCCGCAGCGCTTCGTAAACGTCTCGGACCGTGGCCGTCTGGCGCTCCCAGACGATTTTCATGATCGCCAGTTCCTGTTCGGTGAGAGTCTTGCTCGGCGCTCGCATACTAAGAAATTAGTACTATCGAACGAAAATGTCAAGCGTGCCGCGTACTTTTTTTGCCACCCAAAAGATCGCCCCGATTCCGCCCGATTTCGCTATGATAAGAAAAGAGCGTTTCGGACCCCAGGCGTGCACTTCTTCTCCAACCTGACCACCGCCATCTCTCTGGCGCTCGATTCCATCCGCGCGCATAAACTCCGCAGCTTCCTCACGCTGCTCGGCGTGATCATCGGCGTGGCCAGCGTCATCCTGGTCGGCGCGGCCATCGATGGACTGGGCGTCTACGCCGAAAACATCACGGCCAAGGCGTTCGGGTCCGACAGCTTTCTGGTGGCGCAGATCGCCTCGGTGGGCCGCTTATCCAGCCGTCAACTGGCCGACAAGCAGCGCCGCAACAAGCGCATCCGTCCCGACGATGTCGAGTATCTGCGAACCTCCACGGGCGACTCCATCATATACAGCCCCTACGCACAACGCACCGACGATGTGAAAGGCGAGAACCAGGTCTACGAAGGCGCCAGCATTCTGGGCGCATCCGCTACACTGCCCGAAATGCGCGACATCCCGCTGGAGGACGGCCGCTTCTTCACCGAGAATGAAGAGCGCATGCGCCGCCGCGTCGCCGTGATCGGCCAGGATATCCGCGATGCCATTTTCCGCGGCGATTCGCCCATCGGCCGCACCATTCGCGTCTCAGGAACCGAACTGACCGTCATCGGCCTGCTTGAGCGGCAAGGCTCTTCGTTCGGCCGCAGTCTCGATAATCCCGTGTACATTCCGGTGACCGTATATTACGGCTTGTACGGTAGTCAGCGCGGCACCGCCGTGTTTGGGAAGGCGCGCAGCGGCACCGGATTGAACATGGATGGGGCGCTCGATATCGCCCGCGCGGCTCTGCGCAGCCACTTCCACACGCCCGTGGGGAAGGACGATAACTTCGATACGCTCACTCCCGATTCAGTGCGTTCTTTCGTCGATAGCATCCTGGGTGTGATCGCCGCGGTGGTAGTGCCCATCACCAGTATCTCGCTGGTAGTCGGGGGCATCGTGATTATGAACATCATGCTGGTAAGTGTCACGGAGCGCACCCGCGAGATCGGCATTCGCAAAAGCCTGGGCGCGCGCCAGGGCGATATTCTGCTGCAATTTCTGATCGAATCGGTGATCCTGTCTCTGGCCGGAGGTATGATCGGCCTCTTGTCCGGGGCGTTGGCGGCCGCGGCGCTCTCGGCTCTCTTCGGCGCCACGTTGAAAATAACTTTCGGCTATGTCGTGCTGGCCATCGGCGTGTCCAGCGCCGTGGGTGTGATTTCCGGCTGGTATCCCGCCAGGAGGGCGGCCCGTCTCGATCCCGTAGCCGCGCTGCGCGCCGAATGAACATCCCGTTTCGAGTGAGCACCGGCGAGACATTAACCATGGCGGTGGGAGCCGTCTGGGCGCACAAGTTCCGCTCGTCTCTTACCATACTCGGCATCGTGATCGGCATTACTACCGTGGTCACTGTGGCATCGCTACTTACCGGACTTCGCCAGGGTATCGTGGATTTCTTTCAGGAGTTCGGCCCCGATAACATCTTCGTCGCGCGCGTGAGCGGCGATCCCAGCGGCCAGCAGGCGCGTCCCAAAGAGCTCAAGCGTAAGCCGCTGCGTCCGGAATACGCGCCGTATCTGAAAGGCGTGGTGCGCTCTATCGAAGACGTCGCTGTCAGTCTGTATATCATTCCGCTGCCGGGCAATGTAATTACTGTCAAGGTGCCGGGTTATGAGTCCGATAACCTATTTGTCGCGGGCGCCTCGCGCAACTTATACGACATCTCGCCGCGCGACCTACAAGCCGGCCGTTACTTCACGCGCGAGGAGGAGTTACGCGGCCAGCGCGTCTGTATGATCGGCTGCGCGCTCGGCGAAGCCTTGTTCCCGGCGGGCAATGGCGTGGGCCGCACCATCTTTCTCGACGGCGCGGACTTCACGGTAGCCGGCATCTTCGCGCCCGCCAAGGGAGGCTTCTTCGGCGAGAACGGCCTCGATCGCCAGATCGTCATTCCGCTCGAAACCGCGCGCATCCGCTATCCGCAATCCACCAGTTTCTTCCTCACCGCTAAAGCGCGCCCCGGCCAACGCGCCGACGCCCTCGAAGAAATCCGCGGCGCGCTGCGCAAGGTGCGCCACACACCCCGCAACGAGGAAGACGATTTCACTATCTCCACCGCCGATTCCATCATCGAAAACTTCGACAAGATCACCGGTATGATCGTCCTGATCTCCATGGCGATCTCGGCGCTCGGCCTGCTGGTGGGCGGCATCGGCGTGATGAACATCATGCTGGTCAGCGTGACGGAGCGCACCCGCGAAATCGGCGTACGCAAAGCCATCGGTGCGCGCCGCCGCGATATCGTGCTGCAGTTCCTGAGCGAAGCGGTGACCCTGACCGGCGCCGGCGGTCTGATCGGCATCGTGTTCTCCATTCTGGTGACCTTGCTGGTGAGCGCGATCTTCCCCAGCCTGCGATGCAAGGTGCCCGGATGGGCCGTGGCTACCGCGTTCAGCGTGTCGGTGGCCGTGGGTCTGTTTTTCGGCGTGTGGCCTGCGGTTACCGCGTCGCGCCTCGATCCGGTGGAAGCGCTAAGATACGAGTGACTGGCGGTCAGTTCGCGGCCTTGAATTCCACGCGCACTTCCGTCACTACTTCCACCGGCTTCCCATTAACGAGCGTGGGTTCGTAGACCCACTGGCGCAGCGCTTCCTCGGCACTTACGACGGGCCAGGAATTCCCGCTGACAAAATGCTGCCGAATAACGTGGCCGTATTTGCCGATCACTATCACGTAGCGCTGCGGCGCATGCGACGTCGATCCAGCCTCCAGCTCCGCATCTACTTTGTGAATGAGCTTGCGAGCTTGTATATCAGGCGCCACCCGAATCGGCATCTCCGCATCTTTCGGCAGCGGATCCCAACTAATGGACGCGCTGGCCGCAATCGTTCCCAGTGGCGGCGGAGGCGGAGGCGGCGGTGGAACTGCTGGCGGACCGCCCGCCATGGCGGTCCATTGCGTCAAAATGGGGTCCGGATCGTCCGCGGTCAGTGGCCGCGGAGCCGCGCCGGCAATGGCTGCCTGAAGTCTCTCCGACCGCGCGTCGTCCGCCTTTTCCTGCCATCGCGCAGCTTCGGCCCCCGCGCCGCGTTCGCCCACCAGCAGGCTCAAGTATCGCATGGCGTCCGCGTTCAACGCATCCAGCGCCGCAGCCTTTTCGAAATCCGCGATGGCTTCGTCTAGACGCGCGTGCGACGTCTTGCCCTCGCGCACCCACTGGCTAAACGCAATGGCCCCGAGCATCGCCCAAAGATTCGAGTTGCGCGGTTGCGCATCGAGCGCCTTCCGATACCATGTGCGCGCGGCATCCATCTCACGCTCGTTGAACGCCAGCATGCCCAGCAAAACCACCGCGGACCAATTCGCGGGATCCAGTTGCAACGCGCGATGCAGTTCCGCCTCGGCCCGGAGCGCATAGTCCGCATTCTCTTCCGACTCCGCGCCGGGGAAATACCGTTGCTGCCAGGCCAGCGCCAGATAAAGGTGCGGCACCGCGCTCTTCGGGTTCACATCGGCCGCCTTCTGGAACATAGGAACGGCTTCCGCGTAGCGCGCATGACGGAACAGATCGGCGCCCTGCTTGATCCAGTCGCGCCAATTGGTGGATTGCGGCGGCTCTTGGCCCATAAGCGTGACGGCTCCCAGCGCGAGCAGCGCGGCGATGGCTCGCATTTAGACAGAATACTTCAGCATGCCAGGTCCCGCTCCCTTACGGTCGCGGCTCTGTAACAGCCGCGGCGCGCTGTAACGGTCGCGGCTCGGTAACGGTCGCCTAGATACAGAGCCGCGACCGTAAGGGAGCGGTTTCCTTGACAATCATTTACATGCCGCGACCCGGCCACAGCGTCTTATGAAGCAGGAGGATGAAAAAGATGCTAAAGAAAATCGGAGTTCCCGTAATCGCCCTGATAGGCATGTTGGCGATGGCCCCGCATTCGGCCTCCGCTGCCGTGAGATTCGGCGTGGTGGTCGGAGCGCCGGCCTATCCGGTATATCCGGTCTGCCGTCCAGCGCCCGTGGTGGTGGCTCCCCGCGTGGTGGTTGGGCCCGTCTTCGGGTGGCATCGCGATTTCCGCTTCCGGCGGTAAGCCGCACACATTCTGGACCGGCGAAAAGACGGCCGCTTTCGGGCGGCCGTCCTTATTTAGCAATCGCACTCCCCGCGGCCGCCACCCGCGTCCCCGTGCCTTGCGCCGTCTCCCACATTCGCCGCATCCCAGCCGTGAACTGCCGCGGCTTCACACGGTAGATGCTCCGCCCCATAGCCAGCGCATCGGCGCGCAACTCGCGGTGATAACTGCGAATCAGCCGGCGGAACACCGCGATGTCCGGCGCCTGGCCGTAAAAATCAGGTTCGGCCATCACCTTCTCCTCCAGCACCACCAGGTTGTGATCCTCTCCCAGCCAGGTCTCCAGATCCTTCAACCGTCTTTCATACGCCGGCATGGCGCCATCCCAAACCGCTTCCAGCAGCCGGATATGATACCAGTGGTCCTTCACACGCTTGCGCAACTCGTGGTAATTCTCCGGGAGCGGATGTTTGCGCACGACAGCCAGCGCGTTCTGGCCGCGGCGGAACGTGTCGCCGAGCCCCGGCGCGATGGCCGCGAAACCATCCGCGGCTAGCGGCCATGTGCGCACGCGCTTGCCGGAACGGCGCAGCATGGCGGCCATACCCTTCAGCACCTTTTGTATGTCACCCTGCTGCTCGGTCTGTTCCTTGCGCGCGATCAATCCGCGGCGGATGGATGCGAGGCTGGCCCGGCCTGGCTCCGTGTGGTACTTCTCACGCAGGGCGTCGCACGTTTCGACAATGGCGCCCGCATCCCGAAACTGCGAGAGTAGCTGGCCAATGTCGCGATAGTTGGTATTCTCCTGAAGGTAGACATCGCTTAGCTCGAGCCGGACCAGGCGCAGCACGCCACGGATTTTCTTCATGCACTTGCGCGCTTCGTGGATGGCTTCGTCGAGGCCGGACTCTTCCTTGCCGCTCAACTCGCGGATGGCCGTTTCGATCTCTTCATGGACGACGCGTTTGATCCCCGCGGACACCGGCTCGTCCGGCCGTAGCTGGTAGGACACTTCAGGTTACAGATTAGCAATTTGGCGCGTAGGACAGGCCTCCCGGCCTGTCCAGGGCGAGCCTCGCTCGCCGAAGAGCGGGCCTACGAGGCCCGCGCAGGCTACCAGCCTGCCCCACAGTGGCGGATACACATGTAGGACGTCGAGGGACAGTCCTACTGGCCTGTATTCTCAACTGCCGAAGCCTTCCGCGCAAGCAGATTTTCCATCTGCGCTCTTTTGTTCGTGGGTACGCGGACGGCGCCGCCAACCAGCGCGCGCCCGATATCCGCTCCCGCCCTGACCGAGTCGGAAGGGACAATGGTCAGCATGTCCCCGTCCCAATGGAAGCGCGCGACTTGCGTCCAGGCGATGAAACGGCCCCGCGCACCCGACGAATTCGCCGGGAAATGAATGCCGTTCTCATAAACCGAAACCCGCCGCTGGAGAAGGAACATCGCCAGGTAGAAAGCCGCCAGGAAGAGCAAAGCCGAATTCGGGGAGCTATGCCGCTGCCGCGCCTCGATCAGGATCACTGTGGCGAGGGCTAAGCCGGCTAACAGCCATGAGTAGCGGTCCCGTTTGTTATTCGCCGTAATACGAAACAGGAGTGCGCCGCGTTGGGACATAGCAGCACGATCCTCTTAGCCGTGTACGCTGCGCCGGCCTAAGCCGTGACTGCTGCGCCGCGTTGTTCCATCGGCACGAAATTTCGCGTGTCATGCCCGGTATAAATCTGCCGTGGACGGGCGATCTTCTGCTCCGGATCCTCGAGCATCTCCTGCCATTGCGCCAGCCATCCCACGGTGCGCGGAATCGCGAACAAAACGGTGAACATTTCCGGCTTGAATCCCATGGCCTGATACATGATGCCGGAATAGAAATCCACATTGGGATAGAGCTTGCGCTTGATGAAGTATTCGTCTTCGAGCGCGATACGTTCCAGCTCCAACGCAATTTCGAGCTTGGGATTGTTGCCGGTAACTTCAAATACCTTGCCGGCCGCCCACTTGATAATCCTGGCGCGTGGATCGTAGTTCTTATAGACCCGATGGCCGAAACCCATTAACTTGCCTTTGCCGGCCTTCACACTTTCAATGTAGGCCGGTACGCGGTCTTTGGTTCCGATCTCGTCGAGCATGCGCAACACTTCTTCGTTGGCGCCTCCATGCAATGGGCCCGAGAGAGCCGCCGCGGCCGCCGAAGTGGCTACAAACGGGTCGGCCTGCGAACTACCCACGGCCCGCATCACGTTGGTGCTGCAGTTCTGTTCGTGATCGGCGTGCAGGATAAACAGGATGTCCAGCGCGCGCGCCAACACAGGGTTGGCCTGGTACTTCGGCTCCACCATCTTCCACAGCATGTTCATGAAATTCGCGGCGTAACCGAGATCGTTGTCGGGATAAACATACGGGAAGCCGAGACTGTGCCGGTAGGTGTAGGCCGCGATGGTGGGAACCTTGCCGATCAGCCGCAGGATCTGCAGACGGCGCACTTCCGGGTCAAGCACGTGGCGCGCGTCCGGATAGACAGTAGATAGCGCCGCCACCGTGCTGATGAACATACCCATGGGGTGAGCGTTATGACGAAACCCTTCCAGAAACTTCTTGGTGGTCTCGTGCAGCATGGTGTGGCTGGTAATGTCCTCCACCCATTTTGTAAGTTCGGCGGCGATCGGTAACTCGCCGTGAAGAAGGAGGTAAGCCACCTCCAGGAAAGTGCAATTTTCGGCTAACTGTTCGACAGGATATCCGCGATACCGCAGAATCCCTTTGTCGCCGTCGATGTAAGTGATGGCGCTTTGGCAAGACGCCGTGTTGAGAAATGCCGGATCGTAAGTCATTACCCCGAAGTCTTCGGGGCCGGTCTTGATCTGGCGCAGATCCATGGCCCGGATCGCGCCTTTGTAGAAGGGAAGGTCGTAGGCGGCGCCGGTACGCCGGTCCACCACGTTGAGGACTTCTTTGTCCATATTGCCGTTCTCCTTGTGCGGCGGGCTGCCGCGCGAAAACGTACAATCTTAGGATAATGCAATGCGCAGGGGGACGGGGAAGTGGGAAGACCGCTCCCTTACGGTCGCGGCTCAGTAAACGGCCCCGTCGTTCGCACGATTTACATCGTTCGCACGATTTACGTCGTTCGCGGGGTTTGCGTCCTTCGCGGGGTTTACAGAGCCGCGACCGTCAGGGAGCGGTCACTTTAGGGAATACGCGAATCTAGCGCGGGGGGCCAGCAAAACGGCCGTGCGGGTGCATCTCCAGGGCCGCTCCGGCTTCGCCCTCGGGGGGTTCGGGGCGCGTCAGAAGATTCAGTTCCGTCGCTTCATGAATGGCCGGCATCAGCGCGGCGGCGTTTTGCAGCGTGGTCAACTGGGTCTTCTGCGCCGGCGTCAACACCGCCAGGGCTTGTTGCTGGAAACTGGCGCGAATGGGAGCCGCTTGCTGTTGCAGGGTCTGGATGCTGAGCATCAACTTGCCCACTGACGCCGCATCGGCGCCGCTCGCTCGCATCTGCGTGTGCAGACTCTCCCGCAGCGGAGCCATCTGATCGAAGATGGGCTTCAGCGCGGCATGCTCCGAGTGGTGTAATTGCTGCAGGCTGCCGATCTGCGCATCGGTTAAGTTTAGATAGCTTTGGACCGCGGTAGTTTTGGCGGCCATGTGCATCCGGGGTCCGCCGGGCGCTTGCGCGAATGCCACGGCGGCGGCAAGAGAAATGGCGATAAGGCGAAAGTTCATATTTGGAAGCTCTCCTATTGGTCATTATGGCTGCGAGGGCGCCTTTTGGCTGTTAAACCTTTGATAAATCTCTACTGGCCTACGCCCCGTCGCGGTGCTAAAGTGGCACTAAAGGAGGGATGCAATGCCCCAGTTTTCCCGACGCGACTTTTTGAAATCCAGCGTGGCGGCCTCCGTGCTGTCCGGCGCCACCGGTGGACTTGTGCTGGCCACGCCCACCAAGCGCACTGCTACCGATTGGGTAACGCTCGGTAAGTCGAATGTGAAGGTTACCCGCCTGGCCTTTGGCACCGGCACCACCAGCGGACGCGACCAACGCGCGCTCGGGCAGGAAGGGTTCACACGCCTGGTGCGCTACGCCTACGACCGCGGCATCCGCTTCTTTGAAACCGCGGAAAGCTATCATGGCATGCCGGAGATGCTGGCCATCGCGCTCAAAGGTCTGCCGCGCGACAGCTACCGGCTGATGACCAAATACAGTACACCGGCTGGCGGCGATCCGGCGCCCAAGATCGATGAATTCCGGAAGCAACTGAACTCGGACTATATCGACATTCTGCTGCTGCATTGCCTGCGTCCGCCCACCTGGGCCACGGATTACGCGAGCCTCGAAGATGGTTTCTCGCTGGCGCAGCAAAAAGGCATCATCGCGTCGCACGGCGCGTCCATCCACGGCCTGCCGGCGCTGCGCACAATTCCCGGCAATCAGTGGCTGCAGATCGCCATGATCCGCATGAACCACAAAGGCGTCAAGATGGATACGGAAGACCAGCGCGACGTGGATAAGCTGGGCAATGTGGACGAAGTGGTGGCGCACACAAGAAAAGTGCACGAGCAGGGCATGGGCGTGATCAGCATGAAGCTGGTCGGGGAGGGTCACTTTACCACGGCCGAAGAACGCGACGCCTCCATGAAATTCGCCATGAACCTGGGATGTGTGGATGCGGTGACCATCGGGTTTACGAACACCGCGCAGATTGATGAGACCATCGAGCGGATGAATCGCGTGATGGCGGCGTAAGCAAAGCTCCCCGCAGGGCGGGCTGGGAGCCCGCCGCAGGCTACGAGCCTGCCCCACTAGGCGAACGTGATTTTCAGCGCGACCGCGTGATTGGAAGGCGCGACAGGCGGCATGGGCACGCGCAGTCCTTCGGGCGTTTGCGACCAGCGCATCGACCCGGAGTGCCCGAGTAACTCGACCATCTCCACCGGCTCGGTGATCGATTTGATCAATGCCTCGCCTTGCGGCCAGCCCATCACGAACGCGTAGAGCTTGCCGTTCCTGGTGGTGAAGCGCACATCCTCGGCAGTCAGATCCTTGCGCGCGCCTTCGTTGAACGCGGCTTGCGCTTTCAACTGCGTGCCGGGACCCTCGCCAAACACCTTCCACGGGCGCGAGCCGTGAATGCCTTCGCTATTTACCGCCATCCAGTCCGTGATCTCCTGCAGGATGCGGCGCTCGTCGGCGTCCAGCTCGCCGGAATTGGGCAGCGGAAAATTCAGCAGCAAGTTGCCGTTGCGGCTCACGATGTCGCACAGCATGTCGATCACGGTCTTGGGCGATTTGTAATCGACGCCGCGCTTGTAATGCCAGTCGCCCACGCACGTATCGGTCTGCCAGGCGTTCGGCCAGATTTTGTCCACGACCCCGCGCTCCACGTCGAGCACGCACGTGCCTACGTCGCAATCCTCGCGGCGCTTGCTGGTGTAGACCGCTTCCACTTTGCCGCCGTTGCGACGCGCGCTTTCGTTGTAATGATGCGATACCAGGCGCAGGCCATATTCTTCAAACGGGAGCGCGCCATCGGTGTAGAGCAGGTCGGGCTGATATTGGTCGACCAGATCCGTGATGCGGTCGAGCCAATGCTGCCGCCACGAATCCGGGATGCCTTCGGGGCCCCACTCCAGCTTGCCGTTGGCGAATTTGGCGCAAGCGGCTTCGTGATAGAGATCCGCGTTGGCGGGGTTCGTGCCGTCGTAAGCCACGCCCGCGAGCGGGCCGGATTTATCCGCGCCATGGCTCACGGCGAACCATTTATAGCTGATCCACAGGTGCTCGCTCACGCCGAATTTCAGGCCTTCGCGCAGCGCGGCCTGCCGGAACATGCCCACCACATCCTTGTGCGGACCCATGTTTACGGCATTCCAGCGCGTGTGCTTCGAATTCCAAAGATCGAAATTATCGTGATGCACGCCCATGCTGACGAAATATTTCGCGCCGGCTTTTTTGTAGAGACTCACCAGATGATCGGGATCGAACTTGTCGCCTTTCCAGGTGGCAATGACATCTTTGAATCCGAACTTGCTGGGGTGGCCGTAGGTGGCGACGTGATATTTGTACTGCGCGCTGCCCTGCATGTACATATTGCGGGCATACCAATCGCCGGCTTCGGGAGCCGATTGCGGACCCCAATGCGCCCAAATGCCGAACTTGGCGTCGCGAAACCACTCGGGGATTTGATATTCTTTTAGCGATTCACGGGTGGGTTGAAATACAGTGGCGGCCCTGCCGGCGCGAGGCGCGGCAAAGCTCCCCGCCAGCAGCGCGAGGGTCTCTCTTCGGGTAAGCGACATGCGCCGGGAAACTAGTCCTTCGTCGCGGGCGGCGTGGGCTCGTCCGGGGTGCCCTTCAGCGAGTCCTTAAAGCTGCGGATGCCCTGCGCCAGACCCTTGCCGAGTTCCGGCAGTTTTTGGGGTCCGAAGAAAAGCAGGGCGATTGCCAGGATGAGCAGCAGGTGCCTGGGCTGGAGCAAATCTTCGATCATTTGTATACCTTCGTTTAGATGATATCACAGGGCGGGGTAGGAAACGTTCCCTGACGGGGGTGTGCGACATAAAAGTGACGATCACGCGCGGCGGGCCTCCCAGTAGTCCTCAAAGCGACCATTGAGTTGGCAGCATCGCAGGGCCAGGATGGCGTTGGCCGCGCGTACAGTCCAGAACATGCCGGACAGCTTACAGCGGGAACCGATGACGGTCTTGCAGCCGGCCTCTATGACACCCGAGCCGACAAACAGGTGCTGGCTGCGGAATTCGGGGTAGCGCATCCGCGCGGCGTTGGCTTCAAAGTAGTGGGCCGTGGTGCGGACGGCTTCGGCCAACTCGGGATGGGATGAGTCGATGGACCGGAGGGCGGCTACCAGGTCTTCGATTTTCCCTTTATCCAGCATGTCCTGATGAACCATCATCCAGCGTCTCTGTTCGGCTTCTTGGTTGAGGTACAGCTTGCGTACCAAGTCCCACAGATGTTGGCGGGCATGATAGAGGTCGACGATCTGAATGGCGCCGGGAAAGTATAGAGCGACGATATTCCAGATCCATTCCGCTCCATCGCCGATCACGACTTTCTTTGCGGCGCGGCTCCATCCGCGCTTCCAAGCTTCCAGATAGATCCGCTTGCCAAATTCTTCGGCAGTTTCAATGGCGGCGACCTAGGTGGTCGAATCGGGATCGCGGATGGCATAGCCCTCCGCATTCCAGGTAGTTTGGGTGAACACGCAGCCCACTTTGACGTCACGATGGCGGGCCGGATTTCCGTCCTTACCCTGGCGGCCCACCGTTTCTTTCTTCACCACCGGTATGCCGGTGGCATCTATTTGCACACAGAGAATCGGTATCGGCTTTCCCAACACGATGGGCAGATCCAGTTGCTTGGCCCGCTGAATCTCGGCCTTTTCGCTTACAGCGATATCCTGCCCAATGCCCTCCGCGGTGCGCTCCACATTCTTGGTCGTCACCTCCAGGTCGGCCAGCAGTTGGATCTGCTGGCGCCCGCGATCAAAAGGGGCCTGCTGACCTACCAGAGCCAGCATGCGGCGCACCCCGGGGGAGAACTCCGTGTTGACGATGTCCAGTTCGACATCGGCAGGGAATTGGCCGTTATGGCAGTCCGGGCACAGGTAGTAAGGCCGCGAGGTTTCCGCCGGGCCTACGGCGGTGAGGATCGGCTTGGAGCGCAACTCCCGATAACGCGTCTGGTGGCCGCAAGCGCAAAGAATGTTCCGTTGGTGGGAAGCCGGGGCTGGGAATTGCAACAGTTGGCTTAGGGCGGCTGCCCCGGCTCGATGCAGGGCCGCGCGCATGGCCATTTCCAAGGCTTCCAGCTCCCAACGCCCCGTCTTGCGGTGGGCGCTGAAGACCACGCGTAACAGTTGGTCTACTTCGCGCGTGACTTCCTTTTGGATGGCTTCGGCCGTTTTTTTTCCTGGGCCGACGGCGCGGTCTCCTCTGCCGGCCGCAACTCGCAGATCTGTTCGTTAACGTCCAAGAGTTGTTCGCCCAGTTCCCCGAAGCGCTGGCATTCGGCGACCTCGCGCTGCGCTTTGGCCAAACTGGCCGGAGAGGGAAACGTTTCGGTGACGGTCTTGCCTTTCACTTTGCGGGTCAGTCGATAGTAGGGGCCATGGCCGGGATCGCCGGTCCGATGGCAATGACAGTTCGGATTTCCACAACGGCCACCTGTTCCGGTAATGGAACCAAAGCGCATATCACCCAACTGCGCGATTTGGGATTGCACGGCGTTGCGACGGCCCTCCAGATCAACCAAAGAATCGGACATGTACAGCCTCCTGATGGCCTAGCGTATCACTACGCTAGGTTTACGGCCACAAAAAAAGAAAACTCGCGAATCGTCACTTTCATGTCGCACACCCCCCTGACGGGGTGGCCTCTGGGCCCCGCTCGGTAACGGACGTAATGAAGGCCCGCCGGAGGCTCATCTGAGCCGCGAGCGTGAGGGAGCGGTTTCTTCAGTCTGAAATCCGCAAAACAGGTATGCGCCCCTGCCCAAGGAAACCGCTCCCTTACGGTCGCGGCTCGGCAGTCGCGCTCGGCAGTCGCGCTCGGCAGTCGCGGCTCGGTAGTCGCGGCTCCGTAAGGGCTGCGGTCAGCGTACCGCGCTGGGGTCGCCGGTGGGTGGCGGGGCGTCATCCGCCGCCCGGGGAGGGCCCAGCAACTCCGTGAGAACCGGTTTCAGCGCATCCGCCCAAACTTGATACGCTTTCAATGCCGGATGGAGTTTGTCGGCGTTCATCATGCCGTCGAACAGCCTCCCATCGCCGCCCGCCAGCTTGTCGTTGATGTTCAGATACCGGACCTTCCGGCCGTCGGCGAGCTTGCCGAGATTCGCGTTGATCCTCCCGATGACCGGCATCGAAGCCATATTGTCGTTTCGCGGAAAGATGCCCATCAGGACGATCACGGCCGCGGGCGCCTTGGTTTGGATCTCGCGCACGATCGCCTGCAGGCCGCGCGTAATATCCTCCGCGGTTGCCTCCGTGCCCCCGCCGCTCAGGTTATTTGTGCCCGCCAACAGAATCACGACCTTCGGATTAACGCCATCCAACTCGCCATTCTCCAAACGCCAGAGGACGTTCTGCGTCCGGTCGCCGCCCCATCCGAAATCGGCCGCGTTCCAGCCGAAGAAATTCTGCTTCCAATTGGCGAGCAGATCGGGGTAGTCGAGCGCGCCCCACCGCCGCGTGATGGAGTCGCCTTCGAAATAGACCTGGATGGCGCCTTGCTTCGTCTTCGCGAGCAATTGGGAATGCGCCACCAGGGAGTTCGGGTCGGTGCGGAAAACCGGCTGGTCGGCGGGAAGTTCCCAGGCCGCCGCGCGATAGTTCAGAAACTTGCCGGCCCAGGGGATGAAGTACTTCCAGTTCGGGGCATCCGTGTGGCCGCCGTCATGCTGGCGCCACGCAAGTTGACCTTCGAGAAGTCCCGTATTCACCGGCGGCATCTTCGCCGTGCGGTAATCCTCCGTTATTCCCAGGTCCCTGGCGCCCAACAACCGGAACACGGCGCCCGCGGCCACGGTGGCCATGAAGCTGCCCTGCTGGTCCAGCCACTTGGCATCGCCTTTTTCGGGGATTCCATAGCTGATGAATGTCAGCCGCGGCGCGCACAGCGCGATCAATTCGTTCGAATCGACCGGCAAGTCGCCGGCATTCTTGCTTCCGAAGGAAGCGTCGGACGCGCCGTACTTCACGAAGTTGCCGGCCATCCAGTGATACTCGCCCGATCCCGTCAGACTTTCCACCGCCTCCCCGAAATTGCGCCGGTGTGGCTTGGCGCCGCCCTCGCCGGATGATCCCACCAGCACCACCGCGAAGCGCGTGTCGAACGCCATGGTGATCAGCGCGGCCTTCCCCCAACGGGAGACTCCTTCAATGCCGGCGCGCTTGGCGTCAACGGCCTTGTCGGTCTCCAGGTAGTCGAGACCCCGGGAAGCGCCCCAGGCCCACGCCCGCAATGCTCCCCAGTCATCCGGCTTGCGGGGCTGGCCCTTGTTCGCCAGACCGATGATTCCCTTCGTAAGGCCCGCGCCATTGTCCGGTTGAATGCTGCCGGGATCGATGAGCGCGTAACCCCATCCGGCGGCGATCAACTGTTCCATCGCGGGCGGATCGCTCCCCAGAATGGCTTTCAATTCAGGACGGCTGGCCATCATTTCCGCCATCCGCTTCAGAAACGCCGCGCTGCCGAACATCATCATCACAGGCACGGGCCCATTCGCGTTCGCCGGCGTCACTAGCGTCATGTCGAAATCGACATTGATTGACGGGCACGCCGAGTTGTCGGCGTGTCCCACGAGTTGCTTTTTAATGACGGGAAAGACCCCAGTCTTCGCACCCGTTGTGTTCGTCACGGTCCAGGTTATTTTGGGCGGGTTGGGCGGGACGCGGCCCAGCACTTCACGCTCGAAGTCTTCGACGATTTCCGGCCGACGCACGTGCCACCACTGCGCCGCCGACGTCACCTTTTGCCCGTTTTTCAGGGTGAGCGCGTCGGGCAGATCGGGGAACGGATTCGCTTTCGACTCATCGTAGTTGGCGTGATTGGGAGCGTTTTCGTTCCCACTCGGGCCCGGACGGACTGCCTTGATTCCTAACTGATCCATCATGTTCCGATGGTCCTGTTCGGCGGTCCAATTGGGCGGCGCCGCGCAGGCGTTGGACGGGGCGGTTTGCTGTGCGGAAGCTGAGCCGGCCGCTGCTAGGGCGATGCATGATGCGACGGTCCATATTGCCGGTTTCGAGCCCGAGACAAGAATCATTGGTAGATTTTAGCGCGGTACTGACCTAAGCCCAGCCCGTTTCTAATTTTCCCTTTCAAACCGCGCGTGCCGTCTTCCGGCGCACGGCTTAACGATGATCTTCGGGGTGCGGCTTGCGCCGGGTGCCTCACCGTGCCCATCAACTTGTGCAGACCCGTCTCGTGGAGCTGATCGCCGGTGAATGGAGCTCGCTTGGTGGGCCGCTGCCCGCCCCGCCGGTACTGCCGGCGGCGCGGACTTTTGGATCACAAACGGGTCCATCTTGTTGAACTCCCGGTCGGCATTCCCCGTCCGGATATAGTTCCCCGCCGCGAAGCACGGGCGTCAGTTTCGCGATGATCTGCTTCACTTCCTGCCCACTTTGGCCGCTTGCCGGTCAACTCGCGCGCGCGATCGCGAAGTTTCTTCCTTGGCTGCCTCGGACGTGTCCGCCGTCAGAACGCCTGCAGGATGCGCTCCTGGTCTGTGATCGAGAGCAGGCCCCTCCAAACCCCACGGACCGAGCCAAGCGCATCGACGAAGTATAGGGCCGGCGTCGGTCCGACCCGATCCGCAGCGACCGTGTCCAGCATGTCCAGCCCGCTTTGCTTCAGCGCGTCCTGGATATTCCGGCCGCCTCGGGCGTACACAACCACGAGCTTGGTGCCTTTCGCGCTTTTCTTAGCCGCGGCCGCTGCACGCCTATAGAATCCAGCCGCTTCCGTGCAGCCGGGACAAGTCCCGCTAACGACCAGCATGTAGGTTCCGAAGGGGCCGTCGCCGTAATGAAATGCGGGTATTCTGGGCAACTCTGCGCTGGCCCAAAACGTTGGGTTTTGCAGGTACTCGGCATCGTGAGCACCACGGTGCCACAACTGGTAGCCCGTAAGCCATGAAGCCACCGCCAGAAGGCAGACGATGAAGAGATTGATGGCTAGGTTCGCACGTTCGTTGGTCATCGGGGTTGAATGGGGATTACGGTGGCGTGCAGCACGAAGCCATAGTTCCCGTGTAATTAACGCCGGTGTCCCGGAGGGCACCCCGTCAGGGAGCGGTTTCCCCAGAACGGTCGAGCACCCGCTCGCGGCGGCCACGCAACCCGCGGCGCGACTATGCTAGTTTGTGAATGAAATGCGATTTTTTCGTGTAATCGGTATCATGGCAGTGGCCCTCAGTCTGGGCGCTCAAGACCAAAGCGCACCGCCTACGCAGGCCGGCGAAAAACGGGGAGTGCCGCCGCGCGCCGCCCCCACGGACTATGAGGCGCACGGCACGGCGGGCGACGTCACGATTGCGGCCGAGTTTCTCGGACATTCCATTCCGCGCGACCAGGGAGAGCCCCTCATCTCGGAGGATCATGTGGTCATCGAGACGGCGTTGTTCGGACCGCCCAACGCGCACACCAGGATCTCGCTGGCCAATTTTTCGCTGCGCATCAACGAGAAAAAGAAGCTACCGCTGCTGGCCCAGCCCTTCGGCATGGTATTCCATGGGCTCAAAGAGCCCGAATGGCAGGCGCAGGCGGATCTTGAGGTGAAGAAGAAGAAAGACGATATGGCGGGCGTGAACAAGAATCCCGGCGAGACGCCCGCTCCGCCGAAAATGCCGCTCGAATTGCAGCGGGCCATCCAAGAGCACGTTCAAAAAGTCGCATTGCCGGAAGGCGATCGCGCACTTCCCGCAGCCGGACTTATCTTCTTCAAGTATTACGGCAAGGTGGAGAATATTCATTCGATGGAATTGACCTACACCGGGCCCACGGGAACCGTCACGCTGCCGCTCCAATGAGTGAGATTGGTGGGACAGGCCATCGTCTCTTGTGGCCTGTCGCGATGTTGCATCGGGTGGCAGACGACCCAAAACGATCGTCTGCCCCAAGGCTCTGGATGCCGACCTGATTCGTAAGGCGCGCCCACCGTGGGCGGCAAATGCCGTCTTCCCCGGTTGAATTGACACTGTCCGTCTCCGCGGCACTCGGCAAGCTCAACCGCGACCAGCGCGAAACCGTCATCCACAAAATCTAACGCAGGCTGCTGCGAAACTGTTGCCTCGTCACGCCAGCCATGCGAATGATGCTCGCGAGCGTTCCCTTGGGCAAGGGCTTCGACCCATGCACGGGGACGGGCACGGTTTGCGGATGGAGGTCCTTGACCATCATGTGGTGACTGCCCTCCACCCGGTCGATGCGAAATCCGAGGTTCTCCAGAGCGCGGATGGCTTGCCTGCCATTCACCGCCGGGAAGCTTGACACCTTAGCCGAGTCCTACCAGCCGCTTGAGTCCTGTCAGCTTGGCGGCCGAGAGGGGGATTTTCTTGTGGTTCGCCTCCATCGACTTGATATAACCACGAATCATTTCTGTGGTATTGTCAAGAGCCTCCATTTCATTACCGCCAAATGTGGACATGCCGTGGAGTTCCTTCACGTACGTAACGAACAAGGAGGTCTCTTCATCGAATTCCATGTCGATGGTGACCGTCTTCGTTCGGGCGAGCGGGTGGGCGAGATACGCGTGAGGATCGGGAGCCTTGAGAAATTTCTTGGAAGCCTTTTGCTCAGCCGCCTTGCGGGACTCGTCGTATACAAGAATGTTTGGGGCTTCCACTATGGAAGCCACGTATGAACCGTCCTGTTGCGGAAGGCTGACCAGGTGAAACCGCCGTTGGGTGGGCGGGTGGATGCGGGGTTTCCACGGAGAATTCGGCGCGAGGTGTGGAACCGGAAAATGGTGAGGGAGGTGCGCTGGAACCGGGTTTTTGAGCCGCAAGCGAAGCATGACTTTACTCTATGATAGCGCCTGCCGCGCCTAACACTACCATGCCCTTTGGCTGTCCACACCGCGTCACTTTGGAGGGGGACTCGCAAGCCTGCCGCTGTTCGAGTCATCTACCGCGGGCCCTCGCGCCGCGCGCGGACCGTGGCTTTCATTCGCCTTGATCGAGCTGACGCCGTTGCGAGACAATCTGCAGGGCCAGATTCCGCTTCTGCTCATTCTCCCGGATTGCCCTGCCGAGCAGCTTCTTCCGGTCGTCAGAAAGATAGGCGCGCACCGTACTGAGCGCGTACCCAGAAAGCTCCGCAACCTCTTCCGTTGACAGGCCACGTTCGGAATCACCTAGCATCTCGTCTCGCAGCCGACGCAGGGCCGAAGCGTCATTAGGCGTTGAACCCTCGAAGCCGTCTTCATCCGCGTGCTCGCCGCTCTCAAGTCCGCGACTGAGCTCGGGGTCGATATCGAGCACAAACAGCTCGGGAAGTTGTATCTTCTTGACGCCGATCTGGTGACGCTTGCAAACGTCTATCAGCATCTCGCCGTCGATTAGGTAGACCGCCCGCATGTTTTGCGACCGCCGTGCCGCCTCCTTCGCGTCCGGGCTGAACTTGCCGGTCGTAACGACAATTGCCGTGTCCTCATCCCCTTCCAAGCCCCGCAAAATTGCGTACCTCATCGACTGGGACCGTGGCAGCCTTCCACCTCTTCGCCGATACGATGGCCTTTGCCTCGATGATTCCTCGTTTGTAGGTCACCCGCGCATCCACGCCGCCGTCCCGAGTCGCTTGCGTGGGCTGGACATCCTGAAAACCGAGAGCTTCGAGAACCTTTATGAGAAACGTCGTCTCAAACGTCCGCCAGTCCATCTGTGCAAGCCATCTTCGAATATCGTCACTGACGCGCTCGTTTGCCTCGCGGATGCCAGCCTCCAAGTTCCGCGCTGGCGAGTCTTTAGGGAACTCGCTTTCCTCACGCAAGCGTACCCATCCCCTTTCCTCGTCTTCCCGCGAGGTTACAAAGCGGGTCCGCTCTCCAAGTTGGTCAAGCCGCTGGTTCTCCAGTTGGATCGCGATGTAGACCGTCTGATATGAGAGATCCGGGTTGTCCTCCTCCGCGCGAATCCTCTCAAGCAGATCTTGAAAACGCGCCCTTCCTCCCAGCGCACGCAAGCACCGCTCAACGCGGTCCACCCGCCTGCCCTCCATACGCGTTCGACCGTCCTTTCCTGGCTAATGGCTCGATTGGTAGTATACAATACGGAATCCGATAACTCATGGTCGAGGCCTGTCGGATCCTTCATCTCATCTGTCACCTCGTCAAGCCAGCGCCTCCGACCCCGCCCGCCCGCTAAACTAATAACGTCAGACTTTTTCCGTCACCGAGGCGTCTTTCCACATGGAGCCGGAGCTTTGATCTTTCGGGCGGTTGAGGATGCCGACCTGATTCGTAAGGCGCGCCGGGGAGATGTTGAGGCTTATAACCTGCTCATTTCCCGATGGGAGAGGCGCGTCTACAATTACCTGCTGCGCATCGTCGCCAACCGCGAAGACGCTCTGGATCTGAGTCAGGACGTTTTCTTGAAGGCATACCAGAATCTCCGCAAACTGGATGATCCGGCGCGGTTCGCCCCGTGGCTCTACCGCATCGCGCATAACGAGGCCTATTCGCTGTTCCGCAAGCGGTTTGCGTTTGATCGCGGTGTCTGTCAACGGCCCTCTGCGTCGAGGACGTCACGAACAGCGGCCAGCAGTGTCGGGATATCCCGTTCCACAATAGCCCAGACCAAATCGGTGTCGGCTCCCTCATAATCGTGGATCAGCACGTTGCGGAGGTCGTTCATCTCACGCCAAGGTATTTCGGTGTGAGCCGCTCGGAAATCTGTTCCGACCTTTCGCGAAGCCTCGCCGATGATTTCGAGATTCCGGCACACCGCGTTGAACAGAATCGAAACAGGTACGGCGCCCTGTTCACGCAGGCTCCGGCACTGAAGCAACTCCTGGCAGCAGTCGCGGATGTGCAACAGGTAAGTGCGCGGATCGGCGGCGCTCATCGGGTCACAGGACCTCGGCCTCCGCCAGAATCCGTTCGCGAATGTACCGCAAGCTACCTGGCGTGACAATATCGACGGGGGTCCCTAGCAAGTCCTGAAGATCAAGCTTCAATCCGATCAGATCGAGCAAGGTTCTGCCCTTCTCAAACTCGACCAGGAAATCGACATCGCTGTTCTCGCGGTTCTCACCTCGGGCTACCGATCCGAACACCCGGATGTCATGCCCGCCGCGCAGTTCGGCAAGCCGGAGGATGTCCGCCCTCTTTTCCTTTCGCAAGTTGTCGAGCGTTAGCATAGCTTCCACCATTCTCGCATTGACCTAACCACCTCGGCACTCTTTTGGACCTGTTTCGTAGCGGCCTCTAACCCGCGCATCTGGTCCCGGGTCAACTCATTCGCCATGATTGGGCTGGCTCCGTCAACGATGTAGACCGTCCGATAGGAAAGATCGAGTGGTATAATCGCCGAAGGATCGGGTTGCGCTATGGCATTAATTCATTTCACGGCAGAGGACGTACGACACGCTTTACTCCCCTCCTTGGGTCCTGAGTACGCTGGTCAGACGGTCATTCGCATCGACGAAAATGTGGGCGACTGTGAGGGCATCGCATGCGGGGAGCGCCCAGAATCGGCGTTTTCCAGCGAAGACCTTGCATTTTGGCTGGAGACTCACGCCGAGCGTCCTCCCATGCCGCAACACTCCCACTTGGTTGTGCGCGGCAGCGATCCGGAAACTCGAGAATCTATCTTTGCAGTCCTTCGGTGACCTCGGGACGGGAGAAGCCTCGAAGAACCCACGCAGCAATTAGCCCCAATGTGTAGATCAGAGGTGGACAGGCTACAAAAAGAAGCGTTCGGGCAAGTGGCTTTGGTGGCGGCGCCTCGGGGAGAAATGCGTCGGGGACAAAGCTGGTGACCTTTGCGGGGTAGCAACGGATTCCAAGAGGCCACTTCGAGTGCCGAGCGTCCGATTCGTCGTAGCACAAGTATTCGCCGTCCAATGTTTGGAATGGGTGCATCCTACTGCGCAGCGGCGGCCACGATCTGGAAGCCTCATATCCCGGAACGGACGAAATTGGAATGCCGATAGCGGCTTTCCAATCCGGCCAAAGCGCCACCAAAGCTAGCGAATACCAGCAAACCGTAAACGCCACGAACAGTCTGCGCAGGCCGCGGCTGACGTTTAGCTTCATCGTTTTCCAGATGCGCCACGCGGTACCGTGGACTACCGGTTATCGTATCCGACTCCGGACGCCCTTGCCAAGTATGCAGTCAGCCTCTGGGTCGCCCCCGGTGCAGCAAGGCACCGTGATCCCGAGGGTACTGCCTGAAACGCACCTTTCAGGTGCTTCCATCCCGAGCCCCTTGCCCGCCCGCTAAACTAATAACGTCAGACTTTTTCCGCCATCGAGGCGTCTTTCCACATGGAGCCGGAGCTTTGATCTTTCGGGCGGTTGAGGATGCCGACCTGATTCGTAAGGCGCGCCGGGGAGATGTTGAGGCTTATAACCTGCTCATTTCCCGATGGGAGAGGCGCGTCTACAATTACCTGCTGCGCATCGTCGCCAACCGCGAAGACGCTCTGGATCTGAGTCAGGACGTTTTCTTGAAGGCATACCAGAATCTCCGCAAACTGGATGATCCGGCGCGGTTCGCCCCGTGGCTCTACCGCATCGCGCATAACGAGGCCTATTCGCTGTTCCGCAAGCGGCGGCCCGAAGGCGAAACCGAGGAACTCCAGCCGGATACCATGGAAGGCGCGCCCACCGTGGGCGGCAATGCCGTCTTCCCCGTCGAATTGACCCTGGCCGTCTCCACGGCGTTGCGTAAGCTCAACCACGACCAGCGCGAAACCGTCATCCTCAAAATCTACCAGGGCTTCAAATTCGAGGAGATCGCCGAGATCGTGTCCGCCCCGGTTTCCACCGTGAAATCGCGGCTGTATACAGCGCTCGATCTGCTGAAAGCCGAACTGGCTCCCGTAAAAACGCAAAGGGGCGCGGGTCCGGCGCCGCCATACAGGGGAGGAACTCCACTATGAAAAAGCGGCGCGGAGCGCCCCGTTTTGCGCGTTTCTTAGAAGCACGAGGGGTATCATGAGTTGCTCGCCATTCGATTTGCGCGATTATTATTTCAAGGAGCTCGCGGAAAAGGAGCGCCGGCTGACGGAAGTGCATGTCAAGACCTGTGCGCATTGCCGCGAAGAACTCGACCGGCTGCGGGGCACGGAAACGGCCCTGCTGGCACTGCCCGATGAGGAGATCCCGCAAAGGATTGGTTTCGTTTCCGACCCGGTGTTTCAACCTTCCCGATTCCGCCGGGGGTGGGAGGCGTTTTGGGGATCGGCCGCGCGATTGGGTTTCGCTTCGGCAGCCATGCTGTCCGCGGCGTTGATCGTGTTCTCTCTCACACGTCCCGCCGTGCAACCGGTCGCGCCGGTCCCCGCCGCCAGCGTCACTCTCGCCAGTCTGCAGGCCGATTTCACCAGGCGCATGCACGACGCGGTGGCCCAGGCCGTAGCTGCCAGCGAAGCCCGCCAGGCCCAGGAGACGGAGAAGCTGTTGGCGGCTTCCGAAAGGCGCCACGCGCTCGAAACCCAGTCCATGATGGTGCGTGTGCAGGAGTATCTGGACGTTGAAAAGAAGCGCCTGAACCGATTGATCCTGGCCAGCAACGAAGCCGCCCCGCAGGAGGCGCGATGAACGGGCTGCTCGTCCTGCTGGCTTTCTTCTTTGCCGGCCAGGAAGCCGCGCCGCATCCGCATGTCACGCGCAACGCGCTGGCGGGGGTGGAGCGGGATTGCGATGGACGCCTCGCTTCCGCCACCGAAGCCTTCGATCTGCTGGGTCCTACGCGCGGCGTCTATCTGGAAGGCTACGGCGCGGTCTTCAGCAGTGAGCTGAACCTCATCATCAGCCCGAACCTGAGTCCCTTTCGCCCGGTGTTCGGCAAGGCGGAAATCGCGCGCATTCGCGACCGCAAGTTGCAGCGCCTGCCGGCACTAAAGCAGAAGATGCGCGAAATGATGATCGCCGCGGCAGCCTCGCTCGAAAATCTGCCGCCCAGTGAACAGGTGGTGCTGGCCGTTTCGCTGTTTCATTATTCGTGGGAGGATTACAGCGGGCTACCGAACCAAATCGTGATGCAGGCGGAGCGGCAGAAGCTCCTAAGTAACGCAACCCGAGAAACCGCCATCCGCACGGTGGAGTTCTGATTGTCCACCCTAGCCCCCAGCCCCCAGCCCCTAGCCCCCAGCCCCGCCGTTCTACGGCTAGGCGAGATGCTCATCGCCCGCAAGCTCATCCAGCCGGAAGACCTCGAACGCGCCCTTGAACTGCAACGCGAACGCGGCGATAAACTCGGCAAAATCCTGGTCGATATGGGCTTCCTGGCCCTGCGCGACGTGTTGGCGGCCCTTTCCGAACAACTGGCCTTGCCGCTGGCCACGCTCGATGCGCCGCCGCCCGCCGCTCCCGAACTGGAAGGGCTTTCGGCCCGCTTCATGCGCCAATGCCGCTTTGTCCCCATGGCCGTGCGCGATTCCACGCTCACGCTGGCCATGGCCGATCCGCTGGATTTCGATACCATCGCCGCGGTAAGCGCCTTCACCGGCCTGAGAATCGAGACCGCGCTGGCTTCCGAACAGGAAGTCCTGGACGCGGTCGATAAGCACTACGGCGAGAGCGCCCGCCAATCGCTCGACGCCGAAGTGGGGATAGCACAGGCCAACGAAGATCTCGAACACCTGCGCGATATGGCCAGCGAAGCGCCTGTCATCCGGCTGGTCAACGCCATGATCGCGCAAGCCATCGAGCGGCGCGCCAGCGATATCCATATCGAGCCCTTCGAGAAAGAGTTTCGCGTGCGCTTTCGCGTGGATGGCGTGCTCTTCAATGAAGAAGCTCCGCCGCGCGAGTTGAAGAGCGCCATCATTTCGCGTCTGAAGCTGATGGCCAAGCTCAACATCGCCGAACGCCGCCTGCCGCAGGATGGCCGCATCAAGATCAAAATTCTGGGCCGCGAAGTGGATTTGCGTGTTTCCACGCTGCCTACTCTGTACGGCGAAAGCGTCGTCATGCGCCTGCTGGATCGCTCGGCCGGCGATTTCTACGATCTGCGGAGGCTGGGCTTTGACGATTTCATGCTCTCGCGCATGGAGCATTTTACGTCCCTGCCGCACGGCATTTTTCTAGTCACCGGGCCCACCGGCAGCGGCAAGTCGACGACGCTTTACTCGGCGCTCAAGCGTATCAATATTCCGGACAAAAAAATCATCACCATCGAAGACCCGGTCGAATACCAGATGGATGGCATCAACCAGATCCACGTCAATCCGCAAATCGGGTTGACGTTTGCCGCGGGACTGCGGCATATCGTGCGCCAGGACCCCGACGTGATCATGGTGGGCGAAATCCGCGACCGCGAAACAGCCGATATCGCCATTCGCGCGGCGCTTACCGGCCATCTGGTTTTTTCCACGCTGCATACTAACGATGCGCCCAGCGCCATCACGCGCCTCACCGATATGGGCGTGGAGAATTATCTGGTGACCTCCTCGCTGGTGGCCGTGCTGGCGCAGCGCCTCGTCCGGTTGCTGTGCCCCAATTGCAAGACGTCCGCCGGCAACGCCATTTCGCCCGAAGGCGAGCGCCTGGAAACGTGGCGCGGCGCGGGTTGCGAGAGTTGCGGCGGATCGGGCTACGCCGGCCGCATGGGTATCTTCGAGATGATGGAGCTGAACGAGGAGTTGCGCAGCCGCATCATGGCGAATGAAGACGCCGGCGCGCTGACCCAGGCCGCCCGCCGCTACGGCATGCGGAATCTGCGCGAGGATGGCTGGCGCAAAATTCGCATGGGGGTGACAACGGTCGCCGAGGTCATGCGAGTGACCCAGGAGCTCTAATGTCTCCTCGCCGACCCACCACACCTAACCCACCACCCACCCACCACCCACCACCCGCGCGCGAGGCGCGCCCATGACTACTTACTTCTTCCGCGCCGTGGCCGCAGATGGCAAACTCCGCACCGGTCAACTCGCCGGCGAGACCGACAAATACGTCGCCCGCGAATTGCGCAAGCAGGGCCTGTCGCCCGTCTATGTCGGCGTGGCGCCCAAGAAATCGTACGAGCTGAAGCTGCCGGCCTTCGCCGGCGGACGCCGCCGCGACGTGCTCTTCTTCACCCAGGAGATGTCCACGCTGCTCAATGCGGGCGTGCCTCTCGATCGCGCCCTGGCCATCACCGCCGAGCTGACCGAACGCGCCTCCTTCCGCACCATCGTCCTGGACGTGCTGCGCGTCCTCAAAGGCGGCAAGCCGCTGGCCGACAGCCTCGCCACGCACGGCGAATATTTTACCGATTTGTTCGTCAACATGGTGCGCGCGGGCGAGGCCTCCGGATCGCTGGCCGTAGTGTTCGAGCGCCTCTCCGACTTCGAGCGCTCGCGCGACGAGCTCCGCAATTACATCATCTCGGCCATGATCTATCCGTCTCTGTTATGCGTGGTGGGACTGGCCTCGGTGATGATCCTGCTCACGTTTGTGATTCCGCGCTTCGCCGCGTTGTTCGAGGATTCGCACATGCAGATGCCGCTGCCCACGCAGATGATGCTGGCCGCCAGCGATTTCGTAAAGACCTGGTGGTGGGCCGCGGCGCTGGCCGTGGCCGCAGTGTTCGTCTCGTGGCGCGTGTACGTCGGGACGGCCAAAGGGCGTCTGCGTTGGGACCAGTGGCGCTTGAAGCTGCCCCTGCTGGGCGATGCGCTGCGCAAGTCCGAAACTTCGCGCTTCGCGCGCGCCATGGCTACGTTGATCGGCAACACCGTGCCCCTGGTGCAGGCCATTTCAATTTCCAGCGCCATCCTGAACAATCGCTACATTGCCCGCGGCCTGGACGCCGTTTCGCAAGGTGTGAAGCGCGGCGAAGGCATTGCTTCGCCCATCACCAAGGTAGGCGTGTTTCCGCCGCTGGTGGGCCACCTGTTGACGGTCGGCGAAGAAACCGGCAGACTGGATTCGATGTTCACCCGCATGGCGGACATCTACGATGAAGACACGCGCGCGGCCATCAAACGCTTCACCGCGGTCTTCGAGCCGATCGTCATCCTGGTAATGGGAGTGATTGTCGGTGGGTTTATTCTGAGTATTCTGGTGGCGATCACCAGCATCAACGACGTGGCCATATGAAGACACACAATCGAAAGCGAACTCAGGCGGGCGTAACTCTGATCGAGATGATGGTGGTGGTGATCATCATCGCGTTGTTCGCCGTGCTGGTCGGGCCGAGGCTGTTCCAACAGGTCGACAAAGCGAAGATCGTCAAGGCCCGCACGGATATCAACGGATTCGAGGCGGCCTTGGTGCAGTATCACGCCGACAACGGCTTCTTCCCGCCACAGGAGCAGGGCTTGGACGCCTTGCGGCCGTATCTGCGCAAGGATGTACCGCTGGATCCCTGGAACCATCCTTACGTGTACAAGTTCCCCGGCGAACACGGCGAAGAGCCCGACATCATTTCGTACGGCGCCGATGGACAACCCGGCGGCGAAGGCACGAATGCCGATATCGTCAACTGGAAATAAGGTAGGACAGGCCTCCTGGCCTGTCCCGCGCCATACTCGCGGCGTCACCCTGATGGAACTGATGGTCGCGCTGGCCATCATCGCGCTCATCGTCGCCATTGCCTTCCCCAACACCATGGCCGGTCTCGAAAATCTCCGTCTCGCCGCGGGAGCGCGCTCGGTCGCCGCGTTCATCAACGTCGCCGCCAATCATGCCGAACGCCGCGAGCAGGCGGTCGAATTGATCGTCTCCGTCCGGGACAACGCCATCGCCATGCGCGCGGCCGATTCCGCATTCACGAAAACGCTGAGTCTTCCACCCGGTATCGCCGTGCGTGCTGTTTGGCCGGCGCTTGCCGAACCTACCGATTTGCCGCGCCGCTTCGTGATTCAGCCCGGCGGTGTGCCGCCGCGCATCGGCATCGAGATCGCCAACCCGCACGGCGCGCGCCGCATCGTGCGCCTCGATCCAATCACCGGCGTCGCCCAGATCGAGCAGCCGTCATGAAACCGCGCGGATTCACACTGCTCGAAATGATGGTGGCGACCCTGATTATGGCCGTCGCCGTGATTGGCGTCATGGGCGCCATCACCGCTTCCATGCGCAACGCCGAGCGCGTCACCAATCGCGACCGCGCGGCACTGCTGGCGCGCTCCAAGATGGATGAACTGCTGGCCGATCCGCTGTTTCCCCTGAATGCGCAGGTCACCGGCGACTTCGACCCATCGCTCACGGGCGGCGTGCCCGGGGGCTGGAGCGCCCAGCTCACGCGTTTCGAAATGCCGCCCAACCCCGCGCCGGGCCAGCAGTCGCTCGACCGCCTGACGCTCGAGATCTGGTGGATGGCCAACAACGAGCGCCGCACCTTCGCGCTGGCCGGGTATCGCGCGCACGTGCTGCGTCAGGAGGACCTGCAATGATGCGCGCGCGTGGCCGGCAATCCGGCATCACCCTGATGGAAATCATGATCGCCGTCACTATGCTGAGCCTGCTGTCGCTCGGCATGCTGGAAGCCATCCGCATGGGCTTCGACGCGCTGCACAAGACCAACAACCGTCTGATCGCCAATCGCCGTGTGGCTGGCGCGCAGCGCGTGCTCGAACAAGAACTCGGCGGCTTCATGCCTGTAAAAGGAGTGTGCACCGGCGGGCCGGACGCACCCCAGACTCCCTTTGTGTTTTTTCAGGGACAGCCGCAATCCATGCGGCTGGTATCCACGTACTCGCTGCAGGAAGCCTGGCGCGGGCAGCCGCGCATCCTGGAACTGCAAGTCATCCCTGGGGATGAAGGCCGCGGTGTGCGGCTGGTAGTGAACGAGATCCCCTATACCGGTCCGATCAGCACCGGCCAATTGTGCCTGGGAATCGCGCCCGATCCCACGTCGGGTTTGCCGATGCCGCTCTACCGCCCGATTGAGGCCACCACGCAATCGTTCGTGCTGGCCGACAAGTTGGCCTGGTGCCGTTTCTCGTATCTGGAGCCGGGCATCCCGCCGGACGTGGATCATTGGCGCCCCGATTGGGTGGTGCCTCAATGGCCGGGAGGCCTGCGCGTGGACATGGCGCCGCTGGAGGATAACCCCGCGCGCCTGCGTCCCCTGACCGTCACCGCCGCGATCCCCATCAATCGGCGGCCGGAGAAAACCTATGCGGACCTCTTTCAATAACGTGGGGCAGACGATCGCTTTTCGTCGTCTGCCTTCTGCCGCGGCATCGCGGCAGACCACAAAGAACGATGGTCTGCCCCACAAACAGTCAGTTCGCGGAACGGCGCTCCTGGCCGTGCTGTGGCTCTCCGCGGCTCTCGGCGCCATCGCCTTTTCGCTCGCCGATACCGTGCGCGGCGAAGCCGAACGCAGCGCCACAGCGGTCGATGGACTCCGCGCCCAGGATCTGGCCATCGGCGGCTTGCGTCGCGCCATCCTCTACATGGATTGGGGCCGCACCCATCCCGATATCCCGCGTTTCAAACCACCCCAGCCCTTCTTCATCTTGGATTTTCCTGAAGGCCAAACCATAGTCGATGTCGTTCCGGAAACCGCCAAATTCAATATCAATCGCGCCTTGCCCGATGAACTATTCCGCCTGGTCCTAAACCTCGGCGTCGGCCCAGCGCGTGCGCAGGAGATCGCCGCGGCGATCGTCGACTGGCGCGAGCCACCTCCGCCGCCATCGGGCAGCGCGTTCGACGAGTTCTACGCGTCGCTCCGTCCGCCGTATGTCGCGCCGCATGCGCGCTTCCAGGAAATCGAGGAGTTACTTTCCGTAAAGGGCGTCACGCCGGATCTTTATTACGGCGACTGGCAGGCAATGGGCGAAGGCCCCGCGCGGCAAATCGCGCCACGCACCGGCCTGCGCGATTGCCTTTCCGTCTACGGCACCGTCTCCCAGTTCGACGTGAACACCGCGCCGCCGGCCGTCTTGGCTGCCGCCGGAGTTCCACCCGAAGGAGTGGCCGCCCTCGTCCAGCACCGCCGCGGCCAGCCCTTTGCGACACAGGCCGATCTGGCGCCGTTCACGCAAATCGCGGGCGATGGCTTCTCCCGCCTGCGTGTCGGTGGGATTACTGTTTTCACGCTGCGCTCCACCGCGCGCCTGCGCCTCGCCAACGGCCAGTTATCGGATCTGCGCCGCAGCGTGGGCGCGCAGGTGAAGTTTCTCCAGCCCGGACAAGATATTACCTCGTACCACATTCTCCGCTGGTACGACTGGGCGCTTTAGAGTGGGGCAGGCACCCTGCCTGCGGCGGCCTCTCAGGCCGCCTGCGGCGCAGCGCTGCACTTCGCGCGCCGAAAGAGCGGGCCTACGAGGCCCGCGCAGGCAGAGTGCCTGCCCCACACGGATTACGCCACATCCCCGAACGTCTGCGCAATCAACTCCCGCGCCTCTTTCTGAATCCTCCGCAGATGCTCCTCGCCCAAAAAGCTCTCCGCGTATAACTTATAAACGCTCTCCGTCCCCGACGGCCGCGCCGCGAACCAGCCGTTCGCCGTCACCACCTTCAACCCGCCGATGGGCTCTCCATTCCCCGGCGCCGTCGTAAGCGTGGCCACAATCTTCTCGCCTGCGAACTCCGCCGCGTGCAATTGCTCCGGCGACAGCTTCATCAATACCGCCTTCTGTTCAGGCGTGGCCGGCGCGTCGATCCGCTCATAAACCGGCGCGCCGTACTTCTCCGTCAACTCGCGATAAATCTCGCCCGGATCGCGCCCCGTGCGCGCTAGAATCTCGGCCGCCAGCAGCCCCATGATGATGCCGTCCTTATCGGTAGTCCAAACCGCGCCATCGCGCCGCAGGAACGACGCACCCGCGCTCTCCTCGCCGCCGAACCCGAACGCGCCGCTCACCAAGCCATCCACCATCCACTTAAAACCCACCGGCACTTCCACCAACTTTACCTTCAATCCCGCCGCCACCCGGTCGATCATGCTGCTCGATACCAGAGTCTTGCCCACCGCCGCGCCCTTCGGCCATCCCGGCCGATGCTGGAACAAATACGAAATCGCCACCGCCAGGTAATGATTCGGATTCAACAGCCCCGCGCTGCGCGTCACCACGCCGTGCCGGTCGTGATCCGTATCGCAGCCGAACGCCACGTCGAAGCGGTCCTTCAGCGCGATCAACCCAGCCATGGCGTAAGGCGACGAACAGTCCATGCGGATCTTGCCGTCCCAATCGACGGACATGAAACGGAAGGTAGGGTCCACTGTATCGTTCAAAATGGTGAGCGGCACGCCGTAGCGCTCGCTGATGCGCCCCCAATATGCCACGCCTGCGCCGCCCAGCGGGTCCGCGCAGATGTTGAGCCGCGCGCCGCGGATGGCTTCCATATCCAGCACGCTGCCCAGATCGTTCACATAGGCTGAAACATAATCGTGCCGATGTGTAGTGGACACCTTGATCGCGCCGTCGTACGGCATGCGCAGCACCTCGCGCAGCCCGCCTTCCAGCAACTGGTTGGCGCGATCTTCGATCCAGCCCGTCGCGGCGGTATCCGCCGGACCGCCGTTGGGCGGATTATATTTGAACCCGCCATCCTCCGGCGGATTGTGCGAGGGCGTGATCACGATGCCATCCGCCAACGCCTCCGCGTGGTCGCGGTTGTGTGTCAGGATGGCGTGTGAAAGAGCCGGCGTAGGCGTATAGCCGCCCGCGCTATCGATCATGGTATCCACGCCGTTGGCCGCCAGCACTTCGAGTGCGCTCACCCACGCGGGATCGGAAAGCGCATGCGTATCCATCGCCAGAAACAACGGCCCCGCGATCTTCTCCTGCTTGCGGTGTTGGCAGATGGCCTGCGTAATCGCCAGGATGTGCGCTTCGTTGAACGAAAGCGCGAACGAAGAGCCGCGATGTCCCGAGGTGCCGAACGCCACGCGTTGCGCGCGCATTGCCGGGTCGGGCCGGCCCGTGTAGTAAGCCGTAATCAGGCGGGGAACGTTCACCAGCATGGTGGATGGCGCGGGTTTGCCCGCGCGCGGATCGATAGGCATGTTTCCCTATTCTCCCTCCATCGGGTATGCTTTATCATTAGCATGCCCGATAATAATTCCCAACCGGAAATTTGGCTGATCCGTCACGGCGAGACAGCGTGGACTGTGACCGGGCAGCACACTGGACGCACCGATATTCCGCTCACGGATGCCGGCCGCCGCCACGCCCAGGAAATCGGGCGTAGACTGGCTCGACGCCGCTTCGCCTTAGTACTGACCAGTCCGCTCGAACGCGCTCGCGAAACCTGCCGGGCTGCGGCGGTGAGTCGGTCGAGTTACAAACGTGCGACTAACTCAAAGGGCTGTGCGTCCGAACCCATACTTGGCCAACTTATCCCGAGGCTATCAAAAAAATATCTTGACGCGCTCCGAATTACGTGGTCTACTTAGTCAGGCTCAGCGGGACGGGGCGAAACCTCGCCAACTCAGGAGGGGGCGAAACCTCACGAACCGAGCGAGCGCGGCGCGGAGGGAATAGCTCATGCCCACTCGTGGTTCGCGTCGCATTTCGCCGCGAGGACTTCTGTTTGTTCTGCTCGTGGCAACCTTAGCTCCTGTAACATGCCGCCGCGCCGAGGCTCAAGCAGTTCCCTCGGTTACATGCGCCGATAGCAGCAACCCACCGAGCGTCTGGACGGCCCAATACGGCAACCTGCGGCAAAGCTACAAGGCGGTGAAAGTCTGCTGACTTCGGGGTGCATTTCAAATGGAACGATAACACTCGTCCCACCCAATTCTCCCGAAGCCACCTGGTCGCCGCTTCAGGTGGATACGGCTAACATCCCGTTCGGCTCCGTGAATCCAGTGGTCGCGCAGCCGCTATATCTTGCGCTGGTTCCGGCAAGCGTGGGACTCCCGAACTGTCCCACCGAGGAGGGCTGCAATCTGCTGGTTGTCGCGACGCTGGAAGGCAGTATCTTCGCCTTCAACGCCGGCGACATCACCCCGAGCGGCGGCACGGGCGCCGCAAACCAAGACCCGGCGGGCACCACCCACGGGTACTTCGGCGTGGGCAATGGTCCCTTCCAGCAGAACACCACTTACACGACGCTTTACAACTGGGGCCAAAGCGTTCTCGATTTCACCGCGACCTCGGCCGGCTTCGCCACGTCCCCCACGGAGTACTTTACACCCAACGGGAACGCCGCAGGGGGCGGACAAATCCCGGTCACACCACCGGAGGGCAGCGCGACACCAGCGTACACTTTTCAGGGCATGAACCAGAACGATTTCGATATGGCCGTGAGCGGCGTGATGCTCTACACCGACTCCAGCAGCAATCAGTGGCTTCTCACGTTCGACAAGGCGGGTTACGGCTACCTTCTGAGACAGGCCAATCTTTGTGGGGACACCACGGACGAGACGCCGCTGTGCTTCCCGGGCGTGTCCACCTCTTTGGGGGGCCATCCGGGATTCGCGACCGGCGACCCAGGCAATGCCTTCCCGTTCGCCGGGAATCAGGCGCAGTGTCAAAACTTGGAGGGCGACACGGCATGCGACCGGATAACCAGCTTGGCTTTCGACCCGGACAGCTCGACCAAACGCCTCTATCTTTGGCCCAGCAATGAGACTCTTACTTCCATCGAGTCCAGCAACAACCAGGCAATCGAACCGGCTGGTGCGACGATCGGGTCCAACGGCACCACAATCTGCGGGAGCGGCACGACCTTTACTACCTGGCTAGTTCCCGGCGACGCGCTCATAGACGAAGGATCGGCTAACAGCGGCCAGTCGCGAATCGTGACCGGTATCACGAGCAACACTCAGATCACCGTGAACCAAGCCTTCACCAATCCAATCGGGTCCTGCACGACCGTGGGATCCAATCCGTGCAGTTGCACCTCTCTGCCCGACTCAGTGGGTTATAGCGGCTGGTTCGTGAACCCCGCTCGCGACACCAGCGCGTCGGGCGACGTAGACTACCCAGGTGGATCCGTGGTCGTCACCTCGAATAGCGGCAGTGGCGCGGTGGCCTGGGGCCTGGCGATTGTGGGGACCAACACGACAATCGGGGGAAACTCCTTGCCAGCGGCGGTGCTGGCCGCGTACGACGCGGCCAACGTGGCTAATGGCCCGATTTGGTGCACGAGTAACAGCGTTGTATCGAGTTGTCCCACGACCTCGCAGAGCACCTTCTTCGAGATAAGCGAGAATTCCTTCAACAGTACGGGTGTATCGTTCTCCATACCCACGATCAACAACGGATACGTCTACATACCGACTTCCGGGATCACGGCTAGCGCTGGCTCCTCGTGCTCCCCATCCGCGCCTTGCTCGGGTGTAATAGTCTACAGTGGACACGGCCATTGAGGTCGCGGCCCATAACAAATTGGAGTGCTTCTATGACCGCGAACCGAACGTTAATCGTCATTGGGCTGGGCGTTGCGATCCTGGCCGCGCAGCCCAAGGGCCCGCCGACCCTCCGAACGGTGGCCTCGCTCAACCAGTATAACCAGCCCGCCGGAATCATTGAGGGTTCGCCCGGGGTGTTTTACTCTGTTACCTCGGGAAATGTTTTCTCCGTGACCTCAAAGGGCACGATGAGCACACTGGCGGTTCCGCCCGCCGGCGCTCAGGTGATATCGCTCGTGGTGAGCGGAGCCGATGGGCGATACTACTCGGCTGTCGAGAGCAATTTTAACCCGCAAGTCCTGTCGGTCACCTCTTCACCCGGCAGCGCGGTGACCGGCCCGGTCCAGAACGTTGCCCCCGCATTGTATCGGAACCTGCCGGACGGCACGTTCCTTGGGGTCGGCCTGCTGAACGCTTCGCCATACGTCGTGAGGGTCAGCGCCAGCGGCCAGGTGACTCCGGTCTACCAGTTTCCTTCCGGCGAGCGGCTGTATAGCAACGTGGTCTATGCCACTGATGGCAACTACTATGGCGTCTCGCAGCAGAACCCGGCCACTACAGGCTATGTCTATCGCGTTACCCCGTCGGGAACAATGACGCAACTATATAACTTCCCCGCAGGCTCGTTCGCCGGATTCTATGGTGTCGCCATCCTCCAAGCTAGCGACGGTAACTTCTATGGGACCACTCCGACGGGTGGGCCCCAAGGCTCCGGAACGATCTACAAGCTGACGCCCTCCGGACAGTACACGCTACTGTACACTTACGCCAGCCCACGCAATGGGGGACCTATTGAGCTGATCGAGGGAAGCGATGGGAACCTCTACGGCGCAACTCTCGGCACGGTGGGCAGCGGCCACGGCCTGCTGTTCCGCATTAGCAAGTCCGGCGCATACAGCCCGGTAGTCGAACTGACGACCGCCTACTGCAATTGCACGCTGGTGCAGGGCAGCGACGGAATCATTTACGGGACGGCGCAGGCGGGAGGAGCCGCCGGTGCGGGCGAAATCTTCGCCTTGGATGTTGGCCTGCCGAAACCGCAGCCGCTACCGATGAAGTTCAGCCCGCAGTCCGGCGCGCCGGGCACGCGCGTGCGCATTTGGGGGCAGAATCTGCTATCCGCCTCAGTGGCCTTCAACGGCGTGCCGGCCACGGCGGTGTCCAACAGCGGGTCGAATTATGTCTGGGCGACGGTGCCCGGGGGCGCCACCAGCGGGCCCATCACTGTCACCACCCCTGGCGGCGCCAACACGACCCAGGCGAGTTTTACCGTACGGTAGCCTTCGCCGAGAGCAAAGGAGAACTGAACATGAAGTGGACGACGCCGGACTTTGAAGAAATCTCGTTTAATTGCGAGATCGCGAGCTACGCGAACGCGCAAATCTGAACCATACGCCCTGGCTGCGCGGAGCGACTGAGCTACGCCGGGGCAACGGGCGCGTTCCCTATCCTCTCTCCATCGGGTATGCTTTATCATTAGCATGCCCGAAAACAATTCCCATCCGGAAATTTGGCTGATTCGTCACGGTGAGACCGCGTGGAGCCTCTCGGGGCAACACACGGGCCGCACCGATCTCCCGCTTACGGACGCCGGCCGGCGGCACGCCGAAGATATCGGACGTAGGCTGGCGGGGCGCCGCTTTGCCCTGGTGCTGACCAGCCCGCTCGCGCGCGCCCGCGACACGTGCCGCCTGGCGGGCTATGGCGACGTGGCGCAAGACGAGCCGGACCTGCAGGAATGGGATTACGGAGCGTATGAAGGCCACACCAGCGCCGAGATTCAGAAGCTTGTCCCAGACTGGACCATCTGGACCTCGCCGGTGCCGGGGGGTGAAACCATCGAGCGGGTGGCCGCGCGGGCGAAGCGCGTGATTCGGCGTGCGGCCGGCGAGGGCGGCGACGTAGCCCTGTTCGCGCACGGGCACCTGCTGCGGATACTGACGGCCTGCTGGCTGGGCCTTGCGCCGGATGCCGGCAGGTTCTTCGCGCTTTCGACGGCGTCGCTGAGCGTGCTGGGTTACGAGCGCGATACGCGCGTCATCTCCCAGTGGAACATGACTGGGTAGGACAGGCCTCCCGGCCTGTCCACGGCGCGCCAACGCGCCAAAAGAGCGGGCCTACGAGGCCCGCGCAGGCTACGAGCCTGCCCCACAGCGCGCCGTAGTATCCTGGAGTGGCGAGGACATAGGCACATGGGATGCGGCGGCGGATCGATGAATCCGGTCAGTATCGAAATACCCCAAGGCGCGCACAAGGTATTCTGCGTCAAGTTTCAGCGCGAGATGCAGGGGCTGGACGAAGTCCCGTTCGAAGGGCATCCGCTGGGCCAAAAGATCTACGAGAACGTCTCCAAGGAAGCCTGGAAGATGTGGGTGGAGCACATGAAAATGATCATGAACGAATACCGGCTCAACCTGGGGACGCAAGAGGCGCAGGAATTTCTGCTGAAGCAGATGGACGATTACTTCTTCGGCGAAGGCGCCGCGCTGCCGCCGGATTACGTGCCGCCGAAGACGAAGGCATGATGTGGGGCAGGCACCCTGCCTGCGCGGGCCTCGTAGGCCCGCTCTTAGGCGAGCAGCGCTCGCCCCACGCGAGCAACGCTCGCCCCACGCGAGCAACGCTCGCCCCACGCGAGCAACGCTCGCCCCACGCGAGCAACGCTCGCCCTGGACAGCCAGGAGGCTTGTCCTACTCGCAGCGCAACGCCGCGATAGGATCCACCTTGGTTGCGCGGCGCGCCGGCAGATACGCCGCGATCATTGCTACTGCCGGAACAATGAACGCCATCGCCACGTAAGTCGCCGCATCCAGCGGCTTGACTCCGTATAAGAAGCTCGCCAGCACTTTGCACGCCGCTCCCGCCAGCGGCAGTCCGATCGCCACGCCTGCCAATGGCGGAAGCATCCCGCGCAGCAGCACCATACGCAAAACGTGGCGCGGTTGCGCGCCGATCGCCATGCGGATGCCGATTTCATGCGTGCGCCGGCTCACCGCGTACGCCACCACGCCGTAAATGCCCACCGCGGCCAGCAGCATCGCCAGGCCCGCGAACGCGCCGATCAGAATGGCGTACCAGCGCGGCTTGGCCACCGCCTTATCGAGCACGTCTTCCATGGTGGTCACCTTGCCCAGCGGCTGATTAGGGTCGATGGCGCGCAGTTCGGCGCGCACTCGATTCACCAGGAGTTTCGGATCGGCCGTCGTGCGCACGGCCAGATCCACGATTTGCGAAGGCTGCCGGTCGAACGGAACGTACATGGCCGGAAGCGTTTTACGTTCCAGCTTCAGATCGCGGATGTCCGCGATTTCACCCACGATAGGGTGCGGCGGGGGGAAATATAAATGACGCCCCACCGGATTGGCTCCGCCAAAATATTTCTTTGCGAACGCCTGATTCACCATCACGCCGCCGTCCGCCGCTGAATCCGCCGGCTCCAGGAAACGGCCGGCCACCAAGCCGACCCCCAGCGTCTGCAAGAAATGCGGCGTCACGGCGCGGCAGTCAAGCTCGGTCTGATCGCTGAGTTCCGGATGGCCTTCGATCGCCACCGTGACGCCCAGGAGTAAGTTGAATTCCAGCGGCATCGAATTTGTGGCGCCCGCGCCCTCCACGCCTGGAAGCATCTTCATCCGCTCGATGAGGCGATTGACGAACGCCGCTTGCTTGGCGGGTTCGCCATAGCTCTTTTCGTCCAACATGAAATGCGCGATCAGCAGATGATGCCGCTCGAATCCGGGATCGATAGCCCGCATCAATAGGAAGCTCCGCAACAACAATCCCGCGCCGATCAGCAACACCAGCGTCGCGGCGATCTGCGCGGTCATCAGCAGATCGCGGAACCGGCTCGCGCCATGCCGTCCGCCGGTGGACGAGCCCTTCAACACCTGCTGCACGTCGGCGCGCGAGTAGCGCCACGCGGGCAGGCCACCGACCAAAACCGCGGTGACGACAGCCAGCAATGCGGTGAACGCAAAGACCGCGGGATCCGGGCGGAGCGATTCCAGGCGCGGAATGCGATCGGGATAGAGATGCACGATCGCCCGCACCACCCAAAACGAGAGCGCCAGACCGAGCGCCGTCCCGGCCACCGCGAGCGCCATCGATTCCGTAAGAAGCTGGCGCGCCAATCGTCCGCGCCGCGCGCCCAGAGCCGTACGCAGCGCCAGTTCGCCTGCGCGCCCCGCCGTGGACGCCAGCATCAGGCTGGCGATATTTCCGCAGGCGATGAGCAGCACCGAAGCCGCGGCGGCGAACAGAATAAGCAGCGCCGGACGGATGCCGCTGGCTACTTCTTCATCCATGGGAACCAGGTTGATGCCGCGCGGGCCGCGCTTGCCCGGCGGGCCGGATTCATGCGGCGGCAATTGACGCGCCAATGCGGCGGTCTCGGCACGTGCCGCAGCCAACGTCCCGCCCGGCCGCAGCCGCCCGACTGAGAACGCCGAATTCATTTTAAAGGTCCCGCTCATCACGATCGAAAGCGGTGCGAGCAATTCCGGCTGTTCGTTGATCGACGGCGCGATTAAACGAAAGCCGGGAGCCATAATTCCGACCACCGTGCGCGGGAACCCGTCCACCGTGATGGTTTTTCCGAGCGCTGCGGGATCGGCGTGAAAACGCCTGTGCCAGAACGCGTCACTCAAAATGACGACGCGATCTTTGCCCGGTATCATGTCGTCGGCGGTGAACGCGCGGCCCCGCACCGGCGCCACGCGCAGTGTGGTGAAAATACCCGGCGAAACTACCGTGGCATAGACACGCTCGGCGTCGCCCGGCGCGCTGACGTTGCTCATCCACGGGAAGTAGTAGCCGATATCCTGGAACGAGCGGCTCAACTCCCGCAGACGGTCGAGTTCCTTATCGTTCAGCAGTTGTTTATCGCGATGCGTCATCGCGCCCAGATCTGAGTGCGGGTCCAGGTCCACCGACCAGATTTGCACCAGCCGGTCCGGTTGCGGATACGGCAGCGGCTTCAGCATCACCGCATGGATCACGCTGAAGATCGCCGTGTTTGCACCCACTCCCAACGCTAGCGTGAGCACGGCAGTGAGCGGCGGAACGGGATTCTTCCACCAGCCGCGCCACGCAAAACGAAGATCGGCGATTGTAGTCATGTGTTCCTCGCCAGCGCCGTGGGGCAGACCTGGGCAGACCATCGTTTTCCGTGGTCTGCCACGTGATCCTACGGTTCGATGGTCACCATCACCACGCCATGGCTGGGCACCGGCGCGGAGAAACTGCCGGTCTTTTCGCCGAGGTCTTTGTGCTCCCACAAGTCGCGGACTTTGGCCGAAAGGTGCGCCGGATATCCGATGTCGGTCCACATGGCGGTGATGTTCGCGTCCGCGCCGGTACGGTTCAGCAGCGCCACCGCGCGGCCGCCGTTCGCAAGCTGCTTCGCCCAAACTTCCAGGCCATCGCCGCTTTTCACGCGGCGGCCCTGGCGGCCAAGCGGATCCTGATCGATGGCGATTACCTCTTTATTCGTGAGAATTTGGTGGATCTCAGGCTTCATGCTGCGAATGTCGTTGCCGGCCATCAGCGGCGCGGCCAGCAGGCACCACATGCTGAAATGCGCGCGATTTTCCGTGGTGGTCAAGCCGCCGTTGCCTACTTCCAGCATGTCGGGATCGTTCCAGTGACCCGGCCCGGCGTACGATTCCAGGCCGTTCACCGCATCCAGGATCTGCACCACTCCCATCCCCCCCCACTTCTCGCTGCCGTCCCACTTGTTGAGGATGTCACCGGTGGCGCGCCACAAGTTGCCCACGTCCTTCGCCCACAGCCACGGCTTCGTGGACCCCCATTCACAAAGGCTGAACACGATGGGCCGGCCCGATTTTGCCAGCGCATCGCGCATGATGGAATAAGACGCCGCCGAATCCTGCGTGCTATGGTTGCACCAATCGTATTTCAGATAATCGACGCCCCACGCGGCGTACTGGCGGGCGTCTTGGAATTCGTAGCCGCGTCCGCCGGGACGGTTCTGGCACGTGCCAGTGCCGGCGTCGGAATACAAGCCGAATTTCAGTCCCTTGCCGTGCACGTAATCGGCCAGCGCCTTCATGCCCGAAGGGAAGCGCTTGCCGTCGGCCACGATGTTGCCCTCGCCGTCGCGCGATACTTGCCAGCAATCGTCTATCACGACGTATTGGAAGCCGGCGTCTTTCATGCCGCTCGAAACCATGGCGTCGGCTGCCTGTTTGATGAGGTCTTCGCTCACGTTGCAGGCGAACTTATTCCAACTGTTCCAACCCATGGGCGGGGTGCGCGCCAGTCCGTTATCGAGCGCCGGCATTTCGCTGGGAATGGCCAGGATGCCGAAAACCAACGCGGTGAGGGGTGCGCCCATGCACAATTTTGTATTCATGAGTCTTAATTAGCATACTGCGCGTATGGGTGGGACGAGGCGTATCACTGACGACACTCGGCGAAACTACCATTAGCAAAGTTCGAAGAGGGGCCGGGAATCACCATCGTGGATGCCTATTTCGTGCGCTAAATCGGCCGCGAAGGACTCAGCTTCGTCTTCCATGACGAACTCGGGATCACCAGCCATCTTTCTCAAGATGTTCCGCGCTTTTTTGAAGGTCGTTTGAAGGCGGGCATCCTGAGGTATGCCGATCAGTATGTGCAGGCGGAAAGGCTCCTGACTCTCGATAAGGCTCGCCGAACGCCCAACCCAACGATTGGCCTTTTCCAATAAGGACGTTGGCTCCACAAGATCGAAAGACACCGCTTCGTATACGTGCCAAATCTTATTCTGCCAGGCGGCCCGAAATTGATAGTCATAGTCCGGAGCGGTGATTTTCTTAGGCTCGAGTTTTGATAGGACGCGGTGCTGCTCCAGAGCAGTCCGGAATACTCGCCAGACCTCGTCGTCGCTCCGGCTCGGTACATCTTGCTCGCCAGCATACTGCTCCACGTAGCGCTCGTACATCTCTGAAAGGGTCGTGTCCAGGTCAGCGGTTACGCCATAGCCAGCCGGGGAAAACTGGATCGCGCTATCATCCGGTGGAAGCACGGCCTTGAGGAGCGCTTCTATGGTGGTGCCGAGTTCGGCAAAAGGAAGAGTGTGTTGACGCAGCTTATAGCCGAGAGCCGTCACTTCCTCTTCGATGTACCGGACGAGCTGCTTAAAGCGATCGCCATCGGATGCGATCGAACAGCCGAGTGATTCGGCCGTATCCAGTGCTGCATTTTGCCTTGAGATAGGACGCATCGCCTGCATAAACGGCTATGCCCACATTGACGAATTCCGCCGTCACGCCGTCGTGAATGTAGCGAAGCACACTGAAGCTATACGGTATCATGCTAGTCTCTCCAGAACCTGTCTTTCGAACTCGGAAGCGTGGTCGCGAAGATTACGAAGATGAGCAGAGACGCGGCCAAGGTCTTCGTGGCGCCATTCGTTTGGGAGATCTTGAATTATGCTTTCCAGCGTAGCATCTCCAAGGTCCGCAAGCTTGGCTGTGAAGAGGGTGAGGTCGATCTGCTGCCTGCGGAGTTGAAAATAGGGTTCGTCAGAAGAATTCGTGGGTCGATTCCGGCTCGGGCAACTTGCCAAGTGAGTGATAGAGCGCAAGTTCGAGGCAGCGGAAGGTGCGGAAACCGTAGGATTTTCTCATGGTGACTTTAGCCTTGTTGTTCAGACCCTCGACAACTCCGCTGGAAAGCAGCTTCTGAGCGCGGAAATAGTTGAGGATCAATTCGCGGTGATGGCGAAGTGACCGGGCGATGTTCTTCATGGGCTCGATGCGCGCGCGCATCACTTGCCGACACCAGTCATCGAGGAACTTTCCGGCCCATGCGGGCGAACTGTAATCCCAGAGCTGCTGAAGGGCTTCCTTAAGAAGCTAAGCACGTACGGTCTTCAGGTTGTAACGGAGCAGATCGCGCAACCGGAAGCGCTGTTCCGTCTTCAGATTCTCTTCGCGTTTGAGCAGCAGCCAGCGCGACTTCTTCAGCACGGGCACACCGCCCTCGCTCGCTATACGGCGCGATTCTCCCGCTCGGATTTCGTCCAGTGCCTTGTTCATTTTCGCCACGATGTGAAAACGAATCGCATCGATTTGGCCTAGCACCCGGTGCTCTAGCTGGAAGGTGACGACGTGTTCCACCGCGTCGAAGACCTTGTCCCAGGAGGTGCGAAAGGCCTCCGCCGTCTCTTTCCATGACAGTCTCCGCGCCCAACGGGCTAAGAAGAGCATGTAGGCTTTGGTCAGTGTGCGTTTGCCGTCGCCCCAGGGAACTTCTTCGACAGCCACAATGCCGCAGCGGCGACAGTTGACGCGCCGCATGGTGTACAGAAGGAAGACGAGAAACCCCCACAGGGGAATGAACTCAAAGCGCCGTTCGGAGAGTTGGTCGTAACCGGGCGCCGGCAAATGGCAGCGCGAGCAGACTGCGGCCGAACCCGTGCGCGGTCGCACGGCCACTTCGATACACTTCTTGTCGGCACTGAAGTGGGCGTGCTGGTAGACAAAACCTCGGAAACGATGGCAGCGGTTTAGAATCGTGATCAGTTCCATGGCGCGGAAGCGGGCGGCGGCGAATCTCTACCATAAACCGCTCCAGACCCGTGAGCCGCGGGATCGAAAAACGCTGGGCGACTGATCGTTCTTTACTGCTTTCAGGTAAGCGGCTCGAAGCAGGAGGAGGAACTTTCGTTGATGCAGGTTCGATCAGCCGGACGGTCGTGTTGACTGCGGTACGAATTTCGCGTTCGGTAAACGGCGCGAGCCGTAGCACGGCTACGGCTTGGCGTCGAGAAAGTCGTTCACCATTGGGACGATGATGGGTATGCGCTCGATCAGTGTCACGTGGGTGGTGTCGGGCAAGATGGCCAATCGCGATGCGGAGCGCGGCTTCATGTCGCCGTGGATCTCGCCACCCTTTAGGCGAAACATCTCCGCGACGTGCGCGAGCCGCACGCCGTCAGCGTCGCCGTGGATGAAAAACATGGGCGTCGTGGTGGCCTTAAGCTTGTCGGCTCCGAAGTCGTACCCTTTCGAGGCCGTGGCGACGATTCGCTGGACGAAGTTCGGAAAGTCGTCCGGAGTCGGACTCAGCTTCTTGTACTCGGCCTCAATGGGCGAGCCTTTGAAAGCGTCCGCCGTGAGTTTCGGGATAGATTCGAACGCTCCGCCGACCATGCCGTCGCTGCGGAACGTGGACGACATGATGACTGCCCTTCGCACTTTGTCCGGATGGCGGATCGCACACTGCATCGCCACGGCTCCGCCCATGCTGTAGCCGATAAGGTCCGCTCGCGGGATCTTGAGATAATTGAGCAGTGCGGCCACGTCGTCGGCGAGGTTTTCGTAGGTGATATCTCGTGGGACGTCCGCCGTGCGGCCGTGACCTTGCATTTCGACGGCAATGACTTTCCGTGTTTTGGAAAGTTCGCTGATCCACCCGGCCCAGTTGTTGGTGATGGTCATGAACGCGCCGTGAAGCAACACCACCGGTTCGCCGCCGCCGTGGACTTCGTAGTACATGTTGATTCCATTGGCTGGCGCGTAGCCCGTCGTTGGATTCTGATGCGCCGACACGTCAGTCATAACGAGCGTCATTAAAAGGAAAGCTGTCTTCCGCACTGCTGAACGCCGCCCGGAAGCGTTTGTTTGATGGATTGGCTGCGTCATTTTGTCTCCGTACTTGATCCCAGGCTGGCGAGAAGCTCGTCGAGTTGGTCGAGCGCCTCGGGCATCGCGCCCGTCGATCCGGAGTCAAGCGCTTCCTTCGAGGGATAGAGATCGTGCACCACCAACAGCGTCTTGCCTGCGTTTTCATCGAAGGTCACCGTGGTGACGGTCTTGCCGTTGTCACCTTCCTCGTTGGTCCAAACGAGGCGCGAGTGCGGTGTCACTTCGAGGTACGTGCCGAAGAACTCCATCGTCGAATCTCCGTGGCGAAACACCAAACGATACTGCCCCCCAACGCGAACATCCATTTCGCAGGAAAGCAGGGTCAGCCCATACGATTTTGGTACCCACCACCTCCTGAATAGTTCTGCCTTGGTCCACGCCTCGAACACGAGGCGCGCAGGCGCGCTGACGGTGCGGGTGACGACGAGTTCGCGCTCGGACTTCCGCTCCACCCCCGTGCGGTTCTTCGTGGGGGTGGCCTCACTTTCTCTTCTTACGTCCATTTGCTTTCTCCTTCCGTTTCAATTCCTCGACAACAATGTCCAACTCGTCGAAGCGCGCGGCCCAGAGCTGGCGATACCTCTCGATCCATGCCGCCTCTTCTTCCAGTCCGCGCAGCCCGAGCTTGCAGGTCCGCACGCGCCCAATCTTCTCTGTGCTGACGAGCCCCGCTTGCTCTAAGACGACTACATGTTTCTTCATGCCCGTAAGGGTCATGTGGAACCTCTCGGCAAGGGCTGTGATCGAAGCGTCCGCACGCCCGAGTTGCTCCAGAACGCCGCGTCGGGTGGCGTCCGAGAGCCCGCCGAACGAGGCATCGAAGTGGGCTTGGCCATACTGAGCCATACGGTTCAGTATACAACATGGGTGACGGCATGCAATGGGAGGCTGAGCGCCCGCTGCGTTGCCCGGCGATCCACCTAAACTCACGATCAACGGCGTAGCGTTTACCGGAGAGGGCAAACTAGTTCGAAAGGCAACTGGCTACGAACAGGAAAAGCTGAAGCCGCGCCATCCCACATCGGGTTCGCGGGCTGCGCGCGCCGAGCTTCCGACGCCCATTGGAGCGTATCGGTAACCCACATATTTCTCCGACGAGGCGAAAATAGAATACGTGCTGTTCGAGAGAGGAGCGATTTCGAATGCTCCATGCCCGCGACCAAGGAGTTATTAAATAGAGGAACGCGAACGCCGCCTCGTGATCAATGACGAAGAGCTCATCGCCGCGCGCGAGGACGTTCGGGTTATCACGGCGGCGGTCGTCGTTTTCGATAAGCGCGTCAAGGGCAAAGATCGGGCAGCAGCGGTGATCATGGCCTCCGGCAGGGCGCGGCCGACTGGCCAGATTGCCACATCGGTGAGGAGTCTCGTGCCCAAGTTCAAGCCCGTACTGCGGCTCACAACATCTGCGAGATCTTTGCGCTGCGCGATGAGCCATTGCACCAGGTCCGGATGCAGCCGCACGGCAGCCGGGTCCGGTCTCAAAATGCCGAAATGTCGCGCGAGGTATGAAACGATTAGCTCGCTTGCGGGACCGCGCTTCCTCGTTTCCATCGCACCGGAGAGCTTCACGACGTAATCTCCCGCGTAACCACCTTGGCGATCAACACATCCGAAGATTGCTGGCTTGTTCCGACCAGAAGACATGGTCCGGTGTAGGTGAAGAGCCGTCAGCTCTGCAAGCATCCAAGGCGCCGATCTGGCGCGGCCGTTCAACCTCGGCCGCGATTACCATCTCCAAGAGGATACACCAGATTCTTCGGCTGGACATGTTTACGGTCGATTATGTAAGCGTTTCGACGCGTAAGTCGCGAGCGCGGGTTTCGCAACACACTTTGAGCAGAATGGCGGCCAACGCAAACCAGGGTACTCCAGTGGTTCACCGTCGGCACTATTTCCATCGCTCCCGCTTCACCACCCCCACGCCCTCCTGCACCGTCACCAGTTGGTCCGCCGCCACCTTCGCGATGGTCTCCCGCGCGCCGTTCGGCCAATGAATCTCCAGATCGGCTGACTCCGCCGCGCCCAAGCCGAAGTGCAAGCGCCGGTCGCTCACCGATAAGTAAGACGATTGCGCCAGCACCGCCTGCGCCTGCTTCCTGCCACTATAACTCGCAATCACCGTCGCCCCAAGCGCGCTGCGGTTCGATTTCGTCCCCACTAACTTCACCTTCAACCAATGGTGATTGCCGCTTACATCGTTGCGCAGCAGCGACGGCGGTTCGTTCTGGTTCATGATCAGGATATCGATATCTCCATCGTTATCGAAATCGCCGAACGCTACGCCGCGGCTGGCGTCGAGCGCCTCGATCCCCGGTCCGCCCTCGCCGATCAACTCTTCGAACTTACCGCCGCCTAAGTTGCGGAAGATCACTCGCGGCGTGCGATGCGGAAACTGCGGATACTGCTTCTCCACCTCCGGATACACGCTGCCCGTCACCCAAAACAGATCGGGCCAGCCGTCGTTATCCAGATCCACAATGCCAGCGCCCCAACTGATGAAGCGCGTCTCCACGCCCAGTCCCGCGCGCAGAGTCATATCGGTGAAGTTACCCTTGCCGTCGTTGTGGTAAAGCGCGGGAGTATCTTCCGTGAAGTGTGTCTTGAATACATCCAGATAGCCGTCGCAATCGTAATCGCCGATGCCCAATCCCATGCCGGCCTGTTCCAGTCCGTCTTCGTTCAGCGCCACGCCGCGCTCCAGGCCCTCTTCGTCAAACGTGCCGTCATGCTTATTCCGGAACAGCAGGCTGGGAGTGGAATCGCAAGCTACATAGATATCCGGCCATCCATCGTTATCGAAATCCGCCGCCACCGCCGTCAGCGCATAACTTCCCTTCGGCGCGGCGATGCCCGACGAAACCGACACATCGCGGAATGTGCCATCGCCGTTGTTGTGATACAGCAGTTGCGTCTCCGGCGGCAAACCGCGCGGCCCACAGTTCACCGGGATGCCTTTCCAGTTGCAACTCGCCAGCTTGCCGGCCGGCGGCACGGTCTTGAAATCGAACTTTAAATAGTTGGATATGTACAGGTCCAGATGGCCGTCCCGATCGTAATCCACGAAGGTACAGCCGGTGCCCCAACGCACGGACGGCGCGAGTAACCCGGCCTCCTTAGTCACATCCGTGAATGTGCCGTTCCCATTATTGCGATAGAGAACATTATGGCCCCAGTAAGTGATGAAGATATCTTCGAAACCGTCGTTATTATAATCCCCGATAGTGACTCCGTAAGCCCACCCCGTGCGCGTGAGGCCGGCTTGCGAAGTGACATCGCTAAAAGTGCCGTCGCGATTGTTCTTATATAGCCGGTTAGTAGCTCCAGCGGGCGAACCTTCCAGACGCGACCCGCTGAGCACGAGTATATCCAGCCAGCCGTCGTTATCGTAGTCGAAAAAGGCGATGCCGCTACCCATCGGCTCGATGATGTACAGGTTGCGGTCGGGACTGCCGTAGATCACCGGATCGCGCAGACCCGCCTGTGCCGCTACGTCGGTGAAGTGCGCGTGAAACGGCAGTCCGGAAGGCTTGCCGCGCGGCATTGGCTTCACGCCGCGGCTGGCCATTTGGGCGAATGCGCCGGCTGGCATGAGGGCGAGGATCTCGCGGCGCGTCATGAGCGGGTTCCACCCGCTGGGGGGCTAGGGGCCGGGGTTTTGACTCTCGCCGTGCTCATTTGCCAATGAGGAAGTCGGTCACCCGCCGCGCCAACTCCCCGTATGGCGGACGCAGCAACCCGAGCGTGGTGAAACGGCTCTGCAGGAAAACACCTTTCTTCTTCGAGAACGTCAGGAAGCCATCGAACCCGTGATACGATCCCATGCCGCTTGGTCCCACCCCGCCGAAAGGCAAATCGTTCTGCGCAATATGCAGGATCGTATCGTTCACCGTAACTCCGCCCGAAGTGGTGTGCGCCAGAACGGACTCCACGCGCTTCGAGTTATTGTCGAAGTAATACAACGCCAGCGGCCGCGGCCGGGCGTTTACATACTCAATCGCTTCATCGAGCGACCGGTAAGTGACCACCGGCAACACCGGACCGAAGATCTCCTCCTGCATCACGGCCATCCGATCGTTCACGTTCCACAAGATGGCCGGCGCAAAAACGCGGTTCTGCTCATTCGCCGATTCGCGCGCCGGATTTACCTCCAGCAACTCCGCGCCTTTCTGCACGGCGTCGCCGACCAGGCCGCGCAGCCGGTCGTAGTGATCGCGATCTACGATGCGCGTGTAATCCGGATTATCCACCAGCCGCGGATACATCGCCGTGGCGGCGTCCGTTGCCAGGCGCACGAATTCCGCGCGCGCGCCCGCTTCCACCAGCACGTAATCCGGCGCGATACAGGTTTGTCCGGCGTTATATAACTTGCCCGCCATGATGCGTTGGGCGGCCGTGCGCGCGGGAAAATCGGGATGCACCAAGGCGGGCGACTTGCCGCCGAGTTCCAGTGTGACCGGCGTCAGATGCTCGCTGGCCGAGCGCATCACCAGCTTGCCCACGCGCGTCGAGCCGGTGAACAGCAGATGATCGAAAGGCAGAGCCGCGAATGCCGCGGCGGTTTCCGGGCCGCCCGTGACCACCGACACATAGTCTGGCGGGAACAGATCCGCGATCAGACGCGCCAGCAGATCGGCGGTTCGCGGCGCGAGTTCCGAGGGTTTCAGCATCGCGTGATTGCCCGCCGCCAGCGCGCTCACCAGCGGCGAGAGGCTTAGCAGCAGCGGATAGTTCCACGCGCCGATGATGCCTACCACGCCCAGCGGTTGATAGACAACGCGCGCGCGCCCCGGCATGAATTGCCAGCCCGCCGCTGCCGGACGCGGCCGCATCCATTGCCGCAGATGACCTACCGCGTGGTGGATGGTATCCACCAGCGGGAAGACTTCGAGCAGCAGCGTCTCCTGGCGCGCCCGTCCGCCGAAATCCTCGGAGATCGCCTGGACGAACGCTTCGCGCCGGGTGCGCAGCGCCCTCGAAAGCGCGCGCAGCTTGGCGATTCGTTGTGATGCATCGGGCGGCTGGTGCGCAAACGCCGTGCGCTGTGCCGCCAGCAGAGCCGTCAACTCGGCCTGCACGATACTGACGTTGGTAGTGCTCGTAAGTGTGGATTATAGCGCGGCCGCAACGCGCCGTGTGATCCTGGTGACAGATGGGTGCTCAACCGTTCTGGGGAAACGCTCCCTGACGTCGCGGCTCGGTAACGGACGTAAATGATTTCGCGGGGTTTACTGAGCCGCGACCGTGAGGGAGCGGTTTCTTCTGGTGTGCATCCCGTGTTGGTGGTGGAGGAGCAAGGCGCCGTGATCGCCTTCGCAGCCGCGTTCCAATACCGGCCGCGTGAGTGTTACGCGGGCATCGCCGAAGCGTCGGTCTACGTGGACCGCGCGTTTCGCCGGCACGGCGCCGGACGCCTGGCGCTCGAAGCGCTGATCGCCGCAGCCGCAGCCGCGGGTTTCTGGAAGCTGGTCTCGCGCATTTTTATCGAGAACCACGCCAGCCGCCGCCTAGTCGCCTCACTCGGCTTTCGCGAAGTGGGAATATACGAAAAGCACGGCCAACTGGACGGCGTGTGGCGCGATGTAGTGATCGTGGAAAAACTGCTGTAGGACGGTCTCCCGGCCTGGCCAGGAGGCCTGTCCTACTGGCGGCCTACGAGGCCGCCGCAGGCAGGGTACCCGCCCCACAAATTAGCGCTGAGCGCGGCGATACTTCAGTACATTGGCTTGTTGCGCTACCAAATCGCTGGAGAAGTTGTGGCCTCCCGAGCCATCGGCGCGGGCCACGAAATAGAGATAATCCGTGCCGGCGGGGTGCAACGCCGCCGTGATGGATGCCAGACCCGGATTGGCGATGGGGCCCGGCGGCAGGCCCGCGTGCGTGTACGTGTTGTAGGGATCGCCGCTGGCTAAGTCGGATCTATAGATTGTCCCGCGATAGTTGCCGTTGAGCAGCGCTGCGTAGATGGTGGTTGGGTCGCAATCGAGTTTCATCCCGATGGCCAGGCGGCGGGCGAACACCGACGCGATGATGGGCCGCTCGCCGGCCAGCTTGCCTTCCTTTTCCACCAACGACGCCAGCGTGATGGTGCGATGGACGTCGGCCTCGGTGTGCAGGCGGCGCCAGACTTCGCGGAATTTGCCGGTCATCGTCAGACAAAGCTGCTCGGGCGTAGCGGTGCGGCTCAACCGGTAGGTATTGGGGAATAGATAGCCTTCCAGGGTGGGCGCGTGCGGGTCGAGATCGCGGATGATGGCGGGGTTGCGGGCGACCTCCAGGAAACGCTCCGCCGAAAACAGGTCGAGACGCTCGACGGCGGCGGCGATATCGAACATGTTCTTGCCTTCGGGCACGACCAGTTCGTAGTAGAAGATATCGCCGCGATGGATGCGGTCGAAGACCTCCAGCACCGAGGCACGATGCGTGAAACGATATTCGCCGGCCTGCAGGGTGGCGCCGTGACGGAAGGCGCGCGCCAGCAGGAAGGCCCACGAGTGGCGGATGACGCCGGCGTTATGCAGGACATCGGCCATCTGGCGGGCGCCGGTGCCCTTTGGCAGATCGACGAAAACCTCCTGATTGAACCCGGTGTAGCCCGCGGTCATCTGGATGCCCAGATAGAGCAACGCGCCCATGGCCAACAGGAGAATGAAGACGAGCCGGCGGAATTTGGTCACAGGGAATCCAGATAACTCTGCAGGAGGATGACGGCGGAGAGCTTGTCGACGGCGCGCGCGCGCTTCTGGATGCCGATGCCGCTGGAGCGCAAAACCCGCGAGGCTTCCACGGTGGTGAGGCGCTCGTCCCACAGGCGCACGGGGAGGGCGGCGCGGGCCGTGAGGGCGTCCGCGAATTCGCGCACCCAGGCGGATTGGCGACCTTCGGCGCCGCTCATATTGAGCGGATTGCCAAGCAGGATGAGCGAGACGCCGCGCTCGTCCGCCAGGCGGGCGATTTCGGCCAGATCGGCGCGCTTGGTGGTGCGCTCGATATTGGGAAGCCCTTGCGCGGTGAGGCCCAGAGGATCGCTGATGGCCAAGCCGATGCGTTTCTTTCCCAGGTCGAGGGCCAGGATGCGGGGCTTGGGAGACATTATGCGGAGGGCAACCAATTTCATTATACGCACGGGCGTGGTAGATTCGAGACAGGAGGGCGCTTAACAGTTTTGGGGAAACCGCTCCCTGACGGTCGCGGCTCGGTAACGCGCGTCGATTTTCGCACGATCTACCCAGACTGTTAAGCACCCAAGACAGGATCTCTCGCGGAAGTGGCTCTTCTATCCAATCCCCTGCGGGTCACCGAGCAGGAGGTACGGAACTTTGCCGGACCGGTGATCGCGGTGGGCGTGATCATCGCCATCCTGTATTTCGGGCGGGTGGTGTTCATCACCTCGCTGACGGCGGTGATGCTGGCCTTCATTCTGGAACCCTTCGTGGGGCTGCTGATGCGCGTGAAATTGCCGCGATCGCTGGCGAGCTTCGTGGTCTGCGCGGCGGCGGTGGCAGTGCTGTATTTGATCGGCATGGGGGCGTACTCGCAGTTGTCGGGGTTTGCGGAAGAGCTGCCTAAGTACAGCCAGCGGATCGGCGACTTGGTGGAAGCCGTCTCGCAGAAGGCGGAGGGACTGGAGCAGCGAACCTACCAGTTGGTGATGCCCGCACGCAAGCCGCAGCCGCCACCTCCGGAGCCTGCGCACAAGAAGCGGCGGGCAGCGGACACCGCCATACCAGTGGTTCCGGGCGCCATTCCGGAAGTGCGCATTCACGAAGAATCGTCGCCCATCAAGGATTGGGTTACGGTGCGGCTGGGATCGTTTTATCAATTCCTGCTGATGGCTTCGTTCGTGCCGTTTCTGGTGTACTTCATGCTGAGCTGGCACGATCACATTCACCGCAGTTTTCTGCAATTTTTCCAGGGTGAGGATCGCGCGGCGGCGGCGCGTAGCCTGCAAGGCATCGCGGATATGGTGCGCGGTTTCGTGGTGGGGAATTCCATGCTGGGGCTGCTGCTGGCGGCGGCCACTTCGGCGGCATTTTGGATCATTCATCTGCCGTACGCGCTGCTGGTGGGGCCGCTGAGCGGGTTCCTGAGCCTGGTGCCTTATGTGGGATTGCCGCTGGCTGCGCTGCCGCCGCTATTTGTCGCGCTGACGGCGTACAACACCATATCGGGATACCTGCTGGTGGTGGCGATCGTAAGCGGGTTCCATTTGCTGGGGCTGAACCTGTTGTATCCCAAGTTCGTGGGATCGCGGGTGCATTTGAATCCGCTGGCGGTAACGTTTTCGCTGATGATTTGGGGATTCATGTGGGATGCGCCAGGTCTGCTATTGGCGATCCCCATGACGGCGGCGTTCAAGGCGGTGTGCGATAACGTGAAGGGGCTGCGGCAGATCGGAAAGTTTTTGGGGGATTGAAAGGGATTAGCGTCGATCCCCAAAAGGCCGAGTTACGGCCTCTATCCGTCGCATAACCTTGCGGCGCGAGCACTCGTAGAGAGCCAAGTTGGGGACGATGTATATCTTTCCCCGAAAATCGCAGGTCCAATCCCGGCGGGGCCTTTTGATTATTTCTCAGCCGCACATCGGACAGCGCACTCGTCCGTCTGGGGGCGTCGACCGCGCTCAGGGCTTGATGCTATACACGGTGCCTGTGTTCGGACTGGCGTAATAGTCCGTGGTGACGCCGTACAGTGTTCCGTCTGACCGCATAATGAGCGTGTACATCGGTGTTTGGCCATCGCCGAAGCCGTGAAGGTACGTGGTCGTCCACGCGCCGCCCGGCGCCAAGGGCGGTTGCATCTCGAAGAGCGCTCCGCCGCTCGGCGGCGCCGTCCCCGACGCCAGCGCCAGCGCGCCGTACAGCTTGCCGTCCCGCAAGACTAGGGGTACGTCGGGGTGCTGGTGCTGCGCGCCGAAGTCTGCGAGGAGCGCGTAGGTCCAGCTCCCACCCGTCGCCGGTGGAGGGGTCAACCGAAACACCCCGCCATTGGCGGCCCCAGCCTCTCCAAGGCGACCGGAGGCCGCGCCATAAAGCACGCCGTCAGTGGCAACCGTTAAGGCGATGGGGTTGCCGGTTGTACCCTCGCCTGGCAGGAACGTGTAAAGCACGCTCAGGGTCCACTCTCCTTTAGGTGAGTCCGCGGGCGGAAGGATCCGGAAAACCAGGCCGTATTGGCGCTTAACCTCTTCGAAAGGCGCGGCAGTACCGTAGAACACGCCGCCCGGACCCACGGTAATGCTGTTCGCCATGACTCCCTCGGGGAAGCTGTAGAGGATTGAGGCGCTCCACCCTGCACCAGGGACTGTCGGCGGCTGCATCTGTACCAGCGCACCGTAGCCGTATGCGCCGCCAGCGGAGGACAGGAAATAGTACGAGCCGCCCGGGCCGGGAATGAGACCGCCTCCTCCGGGCGCATCGTACGTGCCGGCAGCGCCGAAGCTGTACAGGACGGCGGCGGTCCAGACGCCGCCAGCGGAGTTCGGTGGCTCCAGCATGTACAGCGTCCCCTCACCGTATGCCCCGCCTTGCGTCGTGAGGCCGTATAGCGCCCCGTTAGATCCAATAGCCGGACCAAAGTCGGGATTGCAAGGTCCCTGGCCGGCGCCGCTGAAACTGTATACTGCCTCTTCGGCCCAGTCCCCGCTTTCAATCGCCGGCGGCTGTAGCTGGAATATCGCGCCGCACTCCGACCCCGACGCGCCCACGCCCCCAAATGCACCAAAGAACGCGCCGTTCGAACTGACCAGCGACTGCGGTACGCCGTTCGTAAAGCTGTACAGCGTAGTGAAGGTAGATTGGCCCCCAGCCAGCGGCGTTATGGCAACCAGCGTAACGACCAGGGCCAAAGGCAAAAGCGAATTCGGAATCGTCTTCATGTATCACTCCATGGCTAAGGCTCAGCGCCGCTAGCCTACGGCAGGATGCCGCTGTCAATCGGCGCGTATGTTTCGTTCTGTGTCCCGAGCGTGTTGTCGATTAGATTGCGGACGATCACGATGCCGGTGTCGGACGTCGGCTCGAAGGTGCAGCCGTTCGGGCCTCCCGACTCGCTCATGTTGCCGCTCGTCGCGCTGTCGCTCAGGGTCGCGATTGCACTCGCAAATCCTGTCGCGAGACTGAAGTCTATTGCCACACAACCGTACTGGTAGGACGTCGGACTGCCGGACGGCTGCACGACGTAGTTGGGCGTTACCATGAAATCGCCAATGCGGCTAGGCCACCCGCGCCATGAGTTGTGGCTCGGCTACGGGCGGAAGGCTGGCTTTGATTCGCTGCAAAGCTTTGCGCTCCGTTGTCTACCTCAACAGCTTGATGAACCCTGCTTGCTCGAAGTGATGGTCGCTGGTCAAGGCGTCGCCAATCCCTCGCTGTCGCATGACGGCGAAGCTGGCGCAGTCCACCAAGCTCCAAGTCTGATCCGGACGCGCCATTAGCGTCGTCCAGGCCTCCTGATCGAGGCGAGAGTCAATATAGACAACTTCGACCCAGGAGGCAGAGCGAATGGTCTCGATGATGGTTATGAGAAGCGGTCGCGACACTCGCAACGGGCTTGTCAACAAAGCCACGAGTTCGGCCAGAACATAGTTAGTTGTGACAACGCGCTTACCGCTCGCATTGGCCCGCACCAAAAGTTCCTTGGCCTGGGTGTGGAAGGGCTGCGAGCCAACAAGATAGTTGGCCCATCCCGCCGTATCGGCGAAAAGCTCACTAGCCACTGCGGTGAGTCAGTTTCTCGGCGAGTGCCCGTCCGATATACAGGTCGTGCTTCTCGGCGACATCACTAATCTCGGATGCCACCACGCCCGCCAGCCCCAACAGCGGATCTTCGATGCCCGCGGACAGGCTCTCCGCTAAACAATCCGTAGCGACCTGTTCGACACCCAAACCGCGTTGTTCCGCGCGGGTCCTCAGCGCCTCGTACAAATCGCCGGAGATATCGAGCGTCAACGTATGTCCCATGCGGTGGCTAGGCCACCCGCGCCATGAGCTGCGGCTCGGCGACGGGCGGAAGGCTGGCCTTAATTCGCTGCAAGGCTTCGCGGTCTAGAACTCGTTCCCAGCAGGCCGGACACTGGTGGAACTCCAGGTCGGGAATGGTATAGGTTTTCCCTTGGAATTCGCTGGTCCAGTTTCGGCGGACCCTCTTAATCTCATCGCTCCCACACGTGGGGCAGTAAGTGATGTCTTGCATATGTCTATATCCCAATAGACGCGGCGCTGAGCGCCGCGGGATTCAAAAAAACAATCAAGGGCGGGGGGCAAATCCCGCCCCGTACTAACACTATTCTGCTAGCTGAACAAGCTAGCCGCAACATCGTCTGCGCTGAAATGCAGCCCGATTTCCTTCAAAATCGACCGCAAAGTCCCCACGGGGAGCACCTTGTGCATTGGCACGCTGACATGATGCTCGCCGGCCGCCACTGTAGTCAACCGCATGTGACTACCCGTCTGCCGGGTCGTTTCGTAGCCCAACTTCCGCAGGGCCTTCGCTAGTTCGGATCCCGCCAGATCGCGCGGAATCCTCATACTGCTATGACTTCATCGCGGACGAAATGCAGGCGGATGATCTTCGGCCGCGACGCTTCGTCGAAATGGCAGACAACCGCATCGCGCACCATCCAGTTCAGCTCATCCAGCGTGCCGGCCACGGTGAAAATTGCGTGGCCGAGAGCTTCCGCCGCGTAGCCACCCTCGGGCGGCTCATTCACAACAAAAATGATTTCGTTCATGCGAAATCCTGAGAGCGGGCGCGGGCCTCACGCCGGCAGAAGCCCGCCCCCCAGATGCCTATTCTGCTAGCGTATCGTCTCCCGAGTTCTCAGTCAGACCGCCCGCGTACTGAATACGGGCTTCTTCGTCGTAACCGGGGATGGATTCGAGCGACGGCTCCACCACCGGCTCTTCGACCACATCTTCGCCGGCGATCTTGACGCGCCGGTAGTATTCCATGCCGGTGCCGGCGGGAACCAGCCGGCCCATGATGACGTTCTCCTTCAGGCCGCGCAAGTAGTCCACCTTGCCGTTGATGGCGGCTTCGGTGAGCACGCGGGTGGTTTCCTGGAAGGAAGCCGCCGAGATGAACGAATCGGTGGAAAGCGACGCCTTGGTGATGCCCAACAGCACGGCCCGGCCCTTCGCCGGACGGCCGCCGGACTCCGTGGTCAACTGATTGATGGCGCGGAAGCGGAACTTATCCACCACTTCTTCCGGCAGAAATTCGGTATCGCCGATATCTTCGACCTTCACCCAGCGCATCATCTGGCGGACCACCACTTCCAGGTGCTTGTCGTTGATATTTACGCCCTGTAGCCGGTAGACTTCCTGAATCTCGTTGACCAGGTACTTTTGCAGTTCCTTCTCACCGAGCACATCCAGAATGTCGTGCGGGTTGCGGGGGCCGTCCATGAGAGGCTCGCCGGCTTTCACCTTCTCGCCTTCCTGAACGTTGATGTGGACGCCGCGGGGCAGCGAGTATTCGCGTTGATCGCCATCTTCGCTCACCACGTAGATCTTGCGCTGGCCCTTGGTGACTTCGCCGTACTTCACGGCGCCGTTGATCTCGGCCATGATGGCAGTTTCGCGCGGCTTGCGCGCTTCGAACAACTCGACCACGCGCGGCAGACCGCCGGTGATGTCCTTGGTCTTGGTAGTTTCGCGCGGGATCTTGGCCAGCACGTCGCCGGCGTGGACTTCTTCGCCGTCGCGCGCCATTAAGTGGGCGTGGGTAGGCATCAGGTACTTCTTGGCTTCGGACTTGCTGCCGAGGGTCGAATCGGGCCGCACAATTACGGTTGGCTGGCGCTTCTCATCCGGGGAATCGATCACCACGAGCTGCGACATACCGGTGACTTCATCGAGCTGCTCCTGCATGGTCATGCCCTCCAGCAGGTCTTTGAAGTGCACGGTGCCGGTGACTTCGGTGAGGATGGAGAAGGTGTAAGGATCCCATTCGAGCAGGATCTGGTTGGCCTTGACGGGGCCGCCGTCTTCCACCAGGATCTTGGCGCCGTACACCATCTGGTAGCGTTCTTTTTCGCGGCCCTTGTCGTCGACCACAGCCATGATGCCGTTGCGGTTCATGGCGATCAGTTCGCCGGCCTTGCTGCGCACGGATTGTACACCGATGAAGCGGGCGAAACCGTCGGACTTGGAGTCCTGCGTGGACTGCTCCGAAATACGGGAGGCCGTACCGCCGATGTGGAACGTACGCATGGTAAGCTGCGTGCCGGGCTCGCCGATGGACTGCGCGGCGATGACGCCCACCGCCTCACCCCGCTCGACCAGGCGGCCGGAAGCCAGATTGCGGCCGTAGCACATCACGCACACGCCGCGTTTCGATTCGCACGTGAGCACCGAGCGGATCTTGACGCGCTCGATACCGGCAGCCTGGATGGCAGCGGCCAGGTCTTCGGTGATTTCCTGGTTCACGGCCACGATTACGTTGCCTTCGTAGTCTTTCTGGTCTTCGAGCGCCACGCGGCCTACGATGCGGTCGCGCAAGGGCTCGATGATTTCGCCGGATTCGATGATGGGCTCCACATAGATGCCTTCGGTGGTGCCGCAATCGGTTTCGGCAATGATCACGTCCTGGGAGACGTCCACCAGGCGGCGGGTCAGGTAGCCGGAATCGGCGGTCTTGAGAGCGGTATCGGCCAATCCCTTGCGGGCGCCGTGCGTAGAGATGAAGTACTGCAGCACGTTGAGGCCTTCGCGGAAGTTGGCGGTGATGGGGGTTTCGATGATCTCGCCGGAAGGCTTGGCCATCAAACCGCGCATACCGGAAAGCTGGCGGATCTGCTGCTTCGATCCGCGCGCGCCGGAGTCGGCCATGATGTAAATCGGATTGAGGTAGCGGCCGGTGCGGTCGTCCTCCTCCATGGCGTGGAACATTTCGTCGGAAACCTTTTCGGTGACCTTCGACCAGATTTCGATGATCTTGTTGTAGCGCTCGCCGTGGGTGATGGCGCCGTCCTGATACTGGTTCTCGACGGCCACCACGTCCTTTTCCGCTTCGCGCACCAGGCCGGCCTTTTCCGAAGGCACGACCATGTCGTCGATGCCGATGGAGATGCCGGCGCGAGTAGCGTACAGGAAGCCCAGAGCCTTCACCTGGTCGAGCATTGCGACCGTAACCACCAACCCAAATTTCAGGTAGCAATACTGCACCAACTGGGCCAGCCCCTTCTTCTTCAGCAGGCCGTTGATGAAAGGCATATCCTGCGGCAGTTGATCGTTGAGGATCACGCGGCCGACGGTGGTTTCCATGTACTGCTTCACGAACTCGATGGGTTCGGTATGCAGCATATTCTGGTTATCGAACGCGTGCACCAGATCGATGACCTTGCCGGTGTAGCGCAGCTTGATGGGCGTCAACGTTTCGACCTCGCCCATTTCGAGCGCGATCAGCACGTCTTCGACGGAGGCGAAAGTGCGGCCTTCACCCTTGGTGCCGGGGCGCGCCTTGGTCAGGTAGTAGCAGCCGAGGACCATGTCCTGCGTGGGGACCGCGATGGGTCCGCCGTGAGCCGGCGAAAGGATGTTGTTGGAAGACAACATCAGCGTGGAAGCTTCGATCTGGGCTTCCGGAGAGAGCGGGATGTGAACGGCCATCTGGTCGCCGTCGAAGTCGGCGTTGAAGGCGGTGCAGACCAATGGGTGGATCTTGATGGCCTTGCCTTCGACGAGCACCGGCTCAAAAGCCTGGATACCGAGGCGGTGCAGCGTGGGAGCGCGGTTGAGCAGGATGGGGTGATCCTTGATGACTTCTTCGAGGATGTCCCAAACCACCGGGTCCTGCTGCTCGACCAATTCCTTGGCTTGCTTGATGGTGGTGCAATGGCCGCGCTGCTCCAGGCGGTGATAGATGAACGGCTTGAACAACTCGAGCGCCATCTTTTTGGGTAGACCGCACTGGTTGAGCTTCAGTTCGGGACCCACCACGATGACGGAGCGGCCGGAATAATCCACGCGCTTACCGAGCAGGTTCTGGCGGAAACGGCCCTGCTTGCCCTTGAGCGTATCGGAGAGCGATTTCAGCGGGCGATTGTTGGCGCCGCGCAATACACGGCCGCGGCGGCCGTTATCGAACAGCGCATCCACGGCTTCCTGGAGCATGCGCTTCTCGTTGCGAACGATCACGTCGGGCGCATGCAGCTCGATGAGCTTCTTGAGGCGGTTGTTGCGGTTGATCACACGCCGGTACAGATCGTTCAGATCGGAGGTCGCGAAACGGCCGCCATCCAGCGGCACCAGCGGGCGCAACTCCGGCGGAATCACCGGGATCACGTCGAGAATCATCCACTCGGGCTTGTTGCCGGATTTGCGGAAAGATTCCACCACGCGCAGGCGCTTGGCGAATTTCAACTTTTTCTGCTGGGAGGTTTCGGTCTTCATCTTCGCGCGAATATCTTCGCTGAGGAATTCGACGTCGACTTTCTTGAGCAGCTCTTTGATGCCTTCGGCGCCCATCATGGCGATGAATTTGCCGGGGTGTTCCTGATCGAGCTGTCGTTTGCGCTCATCGGTGATGACTTCGCCCTTGGAGAGGTCGGGCACTTCGCCGGGATCGACCACCACGAAGGCTTCGAAGTACAGAACGCGCTCGAGCTCGCGCAGCGTGATATCCAGCAGGTGGCCAATGCGGCTGGGCAGTCCTTTGAAGAACCATACGTGCGAGCAGGGGCTGGCCAGTTCGATATGGCCCAGGCGTTCACGGCGGACGCGGGCGAGCGTAACTTCCACGCCGCACTTATCGCAAATCACACCGCGATGCTTCATGCGCTTGTATTTGCCGCACAAGCATTCCCAGTCCTGCGTAGGCCCGAAGATGCGCGCGCAGAACAATCCGTCGCGCTCCGGCTTGAAGGTCCGGTAGTTGATGGTCTCGGGTTTGGTAACTTCCCCGTGGGACCAGCTCCGGATCTTCTCGGGAGACGCCAGACTGATCCGGATGGAATCAAAATCGGCGATCAGGTTCGCTCTGTCGTAAGGAGAGGATCTCATATGACCTTTCTGGGGCTAGGGACTAGGGGCTGGGGGCTGGGGAAACCCTAGTCCCTAACCCCTAGCCCCTAATCCCGGCTAAATTCAGTCCGCTGCGGGCGCCATATCCAGTGCTTCGTGCGGCGCCTTCTTCATCAACTCCACGTCCAGGCACAACGATTGCAACTCGCGGATGAGCACGTTGAACGACTCCGGCACACCCGGTTCGATGGCGGCTTCGCCTTTGACGATAGCTTCGTAGATCTTGGCGCGGCCGTACACATCGTCCGATTTGGCCGTTAACAACTCCTGCAGGATGTAGGCGGCCCCATAAGCTTCCAGGGCCCACACTTCCATTTCGCCGAAGCGCTGTCCGCCGAATTGCGCCTTACCACCCAGCGGCTGCTGCGTAATCAGCGAATACGGCCCAATGGAGCGCGCGTGAATCTTGTCGTCCACCAGGTGCGAGAGCTTCAGCATGTAGATGTAGCCGACGGTGACCGGCTGTTCGAACGGCTGGCCGGTGAGCCCGTCGAAGAGCTGGGTCTTACCGTCCTTCGGCAGATGCGCGTCGGTGAGCGCTTTCTTGATTTCGCGCTCCGTGGCGCCGTCGAATACCGGCGTGGCGTAGTGTAAATCGAGCGCCTTGGCGGCCCAGCCCAAGTGGGTTTCGAGAATCTGGCCCACATTCATGCGGGAAGGCACGCCCAGCGGATTCAGCACGATTTCGACCGGCGTTCCATCCGGGAGGTACGGCATATCCTCGTCGGGCAGTATGCGCGCGATCACGCCCTTGTTCCCGTGGCGGCCGGCCATCTTGTCGCCCACCGAAAGCTTGCGCTTCATGGCGATATAGACTTTGACCAGCTTGATCACGCCGGGCGGCAATTCGTCGCCTTTCCGCAGTTTGCCGATCTTTTCGTCGGTGATCTTTTCGAGCACCGCGATCTGGCGCGAGGTCATCTCTTCGATTTCGTCGATTTGTTCGTTGATGCGCGGATCTTTGTCCTTGAAGCGCATGCGCTTCAAGTCGCGCGATTTCATCTTCTCGATGATGTCGCGGGATAGATCCGTGTCTTTGGCCAGCAGGCGCTTGTTGGTCTTCTCGTCGTGCAGGTCGGCCAGCAGATGCTTGCCTTCCAGAAGATTGCCCAGGCGCTTGGCGCGCTCGTCGGTCAGGATGCGGATTTCGTCCTGCAGGTTGCGCTGCAGGCGGGCGATTTGGGATTCCTCGATGGCGCGGGAGCGTTCGTCCTTCTCCTGCCCCTTGCGCGAGAAGATCTTGCAATCGACCACGGTGCCCTCGATGCCGGGCGGGCAGTAGAGCGAAGCGTCTTTCACGTCGCCGGCCTTCTCGCCGAAGATGGCGCGCAGCAATTTCTCTTCGGGGGTGAGTTGGGTTTCTCCCTTGGGAGTCACTTTGCCCACCAGGATGTCGCCGGGCTTTACGGTGGCGCCGATGCGGATGACACCGCTTTCATCCAGGTTGCGGAGGAAGGAATCTGCGATGTTTGGAATATCGCGGGTGATTTCCTCCGGACCCAGCTTGGTGTCGCGGCCCTCGATTTCGAACTCTTCAATATGGATCGAGGTGTAGTAATCTTCCTTCACCAGCTTTTCGCTGACCAGAATGGCGTCTTCAAAGTTGCAGCCGCGCCAGGGCATGAACGCCACCAGCACGTTGCGGCCGAGGGCCAATTCGCCCATGTCGGTGCAAGGACCGTCGGCCAGCACCTGGGCCTTGGTAACGCGCTGTCCCATGGCCACGATGGGCTTCTGGTTGATGCAGGTGTTCTGGTTGGAGCGCTTGAACTTGGTGAGCTGGTAAATGTCCGCGCCCACTTCGCGGGAGAGCTGCCCTTCATGCGCCGCGCCGCCTTCCACGCGCACGATGATGCGCTCGGAATCCACCGAATCGACAATGCCGGGGCGCTTGCAGAGCACTACCGCGCCCGAATCGCGGGCGGTGACGCGCTCCATGCCGGTGCCCACGTAAGGAGCGTCGGCGCGCAGCAGCGGCACGGCCTGGCGTTGCATGTTGGAACCCATCAGGGCGCGGTTGGCGTCGTCATTCTCGAGGAACGGGATGAGGCTGGCGGCCACCGAAACGAGCTGTTTGGGGCTGACATCGATGTACTCGATTTCGTCGCGGTGCTTCAGCACGAAGTTGCCGGCCTGGCGCGCGTTGCAGAGATCGGCCACGATGCGGCCGGTCTCGTCGAGTTCCACGTTAGCCTGGGCGATGGTGTATTTGTCTTCTTCCCAAGCCGACAGATATTCGCAATGCGCCTCGAATTCAGCCGCCTGTTTCTTGGCGCCGAGCGCGGCGTTGGCCTTTTCGATATCGGCGCGGCGCACGATGTCGCCCACTTTGTAGGGCGTGTCGCCGGGATTCAGGATCTTGACTTCATCCACCACCACGCCCTTCTGCACCTTGCGGTACGGGCTTTCGATGAAGCCGTACTCGTTGATGCAGGCGAAGCAGGAGAGCGACGAAATCAGACCGATGTTCGGACCTTCGGGCGTCTCGATGGGGCAGATACGGCCGTAGTGCGTAGGATGCACGTCGCGGACTTCGAATCCGGCGCGCTCGCGCGACAGACCGCCCGGACCGAGAGCGGAGAGACGCCGTTTATGCGTGATCTCCGAGAGCGGATTGGTCTGATCCATGAACTGCGAGAGCTGGCTCGATCCGAAGAATTCGCGGATAGCGGCCATCACGGGCTTGGCGTTTACCAGGTCGTGCGGCATAGCCGTGGACATTTCCTGGTAGACGGACATCTTCTCTTTGATGGCGCGCTCCATGCGCACCAGGCCGATGCGGAACTGGTTTTCGAGCAGTTCGCCCACGGCGCGCACGCGGCGGTTGCCCAGGTGATCGATATCGTCCACCGCGCCGATGCCTTTGCGCAGCTTCAACAGGTATTTGATGGTGGCGCGGAAATCCTCGGGATCGAGCGTGCGCTTATCGAGCGGTGTAGCGTCGGCCCGGTCGAACAACTTGATGTTGAATTTCATGCGGCCCACGCGCGAGAAATCGTATTTGCGCGGGTCGAAGAACATGCCCTGGAACAGTTGCGTGGCGGTATCGAGCGTAGGCGGATCGCCGGGACGCAGCTTGCGGTAGATCTCGATGAGCGCCTCGTTCTGGGCTTTGACGCTGTCTTTGCGAAGCGTGGCGGAGATCACCGTGCCAACGTCGTCGCGCTCGGGGAAGAATACTTCGAACTCCTCGATGCCGGCTTCGATCAACTTCTGAATGCCGGTGGTGGTGAGCTCGTTATTGGCGTCGATCAGCACTTCGCCGGTTGCCATATCCACCACGTCGGCGGCGATGTAAGCGCCTTCCAGATCGTTGGGAGCAATCTCCGCCTGTTGGATCTTGGAAGCTTCGATGTTCTTCAGCAGGGTTTTGGTGATCTTCTTCCCCTGCCCCACGATGGTTTCGCCGCTCTTGGAAGTGATGGCATGCGAGAGCTTCAGCCCCGTCAGGCCTTCGGTAAGCTGGCCGTCCTTGTTATAGACGTTCCAGTAGAGCTTATTGTTCTTGATGGAGACGCGGTCGATGGTATAGAACGCGCGCAGGATCTGTTCGTCGCTCTTGAAACCCAAGGCGCGCAGAAACACCGAACCGTAGAATTTGCGTTTGCGGTCGATACGTACATACAGCAAGTTCTTGGTGTCGTATTCGAACTCGACCCAGCTTCCGCGATAGGGAATGATCTTGCCGAGGAAATAGCCTTGCGCCGGCACACGTTCGAAGAACACGCCGGGCGAACGATGCAACTGCGATACGATGACGCGCTCGGTGCCGTTGATGATGAAGGTGCCGTTATCGGTCATCAACGGAATTTCGCCGAAGAAAACTTCCTGTTCCTTGATATCGCGGACGCTCTTGGCGCCGGTGGTGGGATCTTTGGCGTAGACCGTGAGCCGGATGGTGACTTTGAGCGGCGCGGCATAGGTCATACCGCGTTCCTGGCACTCCACCATGTCGTACTTCAGTTGCAGACCGACCGGGTCGCCGCATTTGTTGCAGAACGTGACTACGTTCTTGTTGAAGGTGCCGCAATGATGGCAAAGCACGTCGCCCGAGTGGAACGGATCGGTGCGGATGGTAGCGCCGCAATTCCGGCAAGTGGACCGCAAGTGATGCAGGCCTTTGAGATTGCCGCACTTGCACTCCCAATTTCCGATGGAGTAATCGACGAACTCCAGTTCACTGACGCCGCGGAAATCCGAGATGGGGAATACGGAACTGAAAACCGTTTGCAGGCCGGTATCTTCCCGTTCATTGGGAAGCAGGTCCATCTGCAGGAACCGTTCGTACGAATTTTTCTGAACCTCGATGAGGTTCGGAATGGGGATCGAAGTTTTGATTTTGGAAAAATCAACTCGCTCGGGGGCGGCGCCGCTGTTTTGAATATCCATGTCTTCTTTAAACTCCTGAGGGCCGAACAACCTAAGCAAAAAGCTTGTTTACGAACTATAAAAGCTTTGGCGAACCCCGCGGAGCATTGCGACTGGGGGACGCCAGGGAATCGAGAAGCGGGAACCGGCACGGGGCCGGTGAGACGGTGGCTGCGAGAGCCGGTTCGAGATCGTCAGCGAGAACTGCTGAATAAGGCGGGGGAAGAGGCCCCTGAGGGCGAACGAATCCTGTCCCGGATTTGCAGGCACAAAAAGGCACGCAAATCCTCGACTTGCAGTTGCGACCCAACTGCAATTAAACTGCCAGGATCCAAAATTCACAGTCACCAATGGGATCAAGTTCAGTTAAAAGAAAGAGACCCCAACCAAGAATACTATCAGAGTCCCGCCCCGCCCGTCAACAGCCACCCTGGAACCATGCGCCAGACCTAATGATTCCATCAACTTACAGGCAATGAACGCGCGCTACTTCACTTCTACGGTCGCGCCGGCGTCGGTGAATTTCTTCTTGATGGTCTCAGCTTCGTCCTTGCTGACGCCTTCCTTGATGGGCTTGGGAGCGCCATCCACCAGATCCTTGGCTTCCTTCAAACCGAGGCTGGTAACTTCGCGCACCGCTTTGATGACGTTGATTTTGTTCGCGCCTACCGCGGTGAGAACGACCGCGAATTCGGTCTTCTCCTCGGCTGCCGGCGCGGCCGCCGCAGCCGCTCCGCCGCCCGCCACCATGACAGGGGCCGCCGCCGCGGCCGATACGCCCAGCTTTTCTTCGAGCAGCTTGACGAGCTGGGAAGCTTCGAGCAGCGTCAAGCCTTGGATTTGATCCGCAATTGAGTTGATGTCCGCCATTTTCCTTACGACTCCTATCTTTTGAGAACTGGTAGGACAGGCCTCCCGGCCTGTCCGGGACAGGCCAGGAGGCCTGTCCTACACTTCTTTAAACTTGCCTTCCTTGGCCGCCTGATCGAGCACCACTGCCACGTTCCGGCCCACCGCGCCCAGCGCCGATACCAGCCGCTGCGCCGGAGAATTGATCAGGAACAGCAGCTTGGCAAAGATTTCTTCCTTCGGCGGCATAGCCGCCAGATCCACGATGGCCTTTACGTCGATGACGCGGCCTTCCACCAGGCCCGCCTTGAACGTGAACGCCGGATTCGTCTTGGCATAGGCCGTGAGGGCTTTGGCCAGCGCCACCGGATCGTTGGTGGTGTAGGCCAGCGAGGTCATGCCGCGCAAATCCTTCATCAGGTCTTCAGCGGGGGTGCCTTGGGAGGCTAACTGCGCGATGTTGTTCTTGATGACGCGGTACTTGCCGCCCGCGGCGCGAATGGTTTTGCGCAGCTCGAAATCCTGCGCCACGCGCAATTTCTCGTAACCCGTCACAAACAGGTTTTTGGACGCCTGCAGATCCTGGCGCAGGGCTTCGAGGTCCTTCTTTTTATCTTCTTTCTTCTTCATTTCGACACCCGCGAGAGAACTACACCGCCGCCTTGGCGCTGAACACCGTTACATCCAGCGATACGCCCGGCCCCATGGTGGAGCACATGGTGGCGCTCTTGACGTATTTTCCCTTGGCCGCGGCGGGCTTGGCCTTTACCACCGCGCTAATTAAACTGGAAGCGTTTTCGACCAGCTTTTCGGATGCGAAGCTGATCTTGCCCACCGGCGCATGGATGATACCGGTCTTATCCACGCGAAACTCGACCTTACCAGCCTTGATCTCCTTGACGGCCTTGGCGACATCCTGCGTCACCGTGCCGGTCTTGGGATTGGGCATAAGGCCACGCGGGCCGAGGATTTTGCCTAGTTTGCCGACCGAACGCATCATATCGGGTGTGGCGATCACGGCGTCATAATCGGTCCAGCCTTCGGACTGGATCTTCGTGACCATGTTCTCGCCGCCCACGAAATCGGCACCCGCCTCTTCGGCCTCTTTTTGCTTATCGCCGCTGGCAATTACTAATACTTTCTTGGACTTGCCCAAACCGTTGGGCATGACCACAGTGCCGCGCACCATCTGATCGGCATGCTTGGGATCCACGCCCAGGCGCAGATGGACTTCGACGGTCTCGTCGAATTTGGCGTACTTGATCTTTTGCAGGAGCGGCACGGCCTCTTCCAGAGGGTACTCGCGCGCCTGAACCTGTTTGGCCGCAGCCTGATATTGTTTACCTTGCTTATTTGCCATTCAACTCCTCACTGGTGCAAACGGCCCGGCCTAGAAGCACGGACCTCCCATTGAGCGTCTTTAGGGGACATCCGCTAGAATAACACAGACTGCGGGGCATGTGCAAATCGAGGTCTTCTCGTCTTCTCGCATACGGTATGAGTCGGGAGGAGGGGGCTGTTTCTCGCTGCCAAGCGAATTCGCGGGCAAGGGGGCGCCGGGCGCGCGTGCCAAATAATCTTCGCCTCCGCCACCGTTGCTCTTCTGTGATGAATTCTATCCTGTCACATCGGCCCAAGTTGTGGAGGCCCGGTTCGCAAATATCGGTAGCGGCGCGCTGTGCAAGTCCATCGGCGACGCGACCGGGAAAAGGAATAGAGAGGTACGCGGCTTCATTGTATAATACGCCGTAGATGTTCACACGGCGGCAGAGCGTCGGTACCTTGATTGGTATGACCGTAGGCCGTTTCCGCCGCCCTCCTACGCAGTGCCCCCAAGTTGGCGACTGGGTGGAACTGCGAGCGATGCCGGCGTGGATCGCCGCGTTTCCGCACGGAAATCCCGAGGTGGCGCGACATGCCCGATTGGTCTGTGCTTGCCTCGGTCACGTTTATCGTGTGGAAGGCCTCGCGAGGGCGGGACGCTTGTTCTCGATGTGACAAGAACGGATGCCCCTTTGACCGGCAGCCGTCATTGTTCGATCAACGTCGAAGCCGAATGCGTCTCGCTACCGGGACGAGGGAGTTAGCGAAAGGAGCGTTCTCATGTTCGGATCTGAGGAACTGAAGCAACTGGTGGATTGTGCGGCTCGGGCCCTGCAGCGCGAGGACGGCCACATACAGGAATGCGAACGGCGGAACAACTGGCCGCCCAAGCGGCACGGCCTCCGCGGTTTACGGCGACTGGGCGGCGCGGAACGCTACTACCAGGCTATAATCTGGCGCGGATTAATTTCTTCGTTTCCGCTGCTCGCCGTCATGGAATGGCGAGCCCACCGTCGGCACCTGGTGCCGGGCTGCAACAAGGCTCCGGGGCCTTGTGATCTTGCTTTCATGGACACTGCGGGAGAGCCCGTCGCTTGCGTGGAGATCAAGGACTGGTTCAGTGAGAATGGCAGGGACGAGCTGCCGGCAATTGAGTACGACATGGTCGACAAATTGGGAAAACTTACGTTGCCGTCGGCCCAGATCATCCTAACCTGCCATGGGAGCGAGAAGGCGGAAAATAATTTCAAGTTCTTCTCCGACGAAATGGAGATCCCGCGGTCAAGCCTCGTGATCCAGAGCTTTGTAACAAGCCCAGACTGTGAATTCGCGGTGTTCGCCTTCATGGTTAGGCCGCAGGGCGAAGCGCACTTATCCTCCGTTTCAGCCGGCCCGACTGTGAGGACCGGCAAACCCAGCGTCATCCCCGCCCGCGCTGGCCCCGTGCCTCTCTCACGCGCCACCGGACAACCTGCCGCTCGACGCGGGTCATCTCGGACCGGCGCGGCGCGGCCCAGGGGCGATGGTCCACGAATCAAGATTCAACGAAGGGAAACCCGTATATCTGAGACCTGTTCTCCAGGCTCATTCTTGGACGAGAAAATGCTCCTGCGGGCCACCGAAGATGATGAAAAACCTGGCAGACCACAAAAAACGATGGTCTGCCCCACGGGAAGTTTTCGACGGTGCCTCACCTTTATAATCGAGTACAGCATGCTAGTCGAGTTGCTGGTCGAAAACTACGCCGTGGTCGATCGCATCCGGGTGCGCTTCCATCCGGGATTGAATCTGCTGACGGGCGAGACGGGCAGCGGCAAGTCCATCGTGGTGGACGCCCTGGGACTGCTGTTGGGGGCCCGCGCATCGGCGGAAATGGTGCGCTCCGGCGAAACCCGTGCGCGGGTGGCGGGCATCTTCGACGTGCGCGACCGCCCGGACGTGCGCGCGCTGCTCGATCCGGCGGGCTTCGCGATCGAAGATAGCGAGTTGCTGATCGAGCGCGAGATCCTGTCGGGCGGCAAGTCGCGTGCGTTTTTGGGCAGCCGGCCGGTGGCCGTCGCGCTGCTGCGGGATCTGGCGCCGCTGTTGGGCGATATTCACGGACAACACGATCAGCAGCTTTTGTTTTCGCCCGATGCGCAGCGCGAGATGCTGGATTCGTTCGCGGGCGCCGGCGATCTGCTGCTGGCGCGTGTGGAGGCGGTGTACCGGGATTGGCGCGCAGCGGGCGTGGCGCTTGAAACCATCGAGCGCACCGAGCAGGAAAAGCTGCGCCTGCTGGATCTTTGGGAATTTCAGCGCAAGGAGATTGAAGGCGCGGCGCCCGCGGCCGGCGAAGATGAATCGCTCAATGCCGAACGGCGCGTGCTGCAGAACGTCGGGCGGCTGCAGGAAAACACCGACGCCGCCTACGCGGCGCTCTACGATGCGCCCGAATCGGCGCTGGCGCAGGTGCGGGTGGCGGCCAAGCGGCTGGACGATGTTTGCCGCGTGGATCCTTCTCTCGCCTCGCTTGGCGAGCAGCTACAATCCGCCGAATTGGCCATCAAGGAGGCGTCCTATGTGCTGCGCGATTATCTTTCGGGGCTGGAGGCGAATCCCGGCCGGCTGGAGGAGATCGAGAATCGCCTGGCGCTGCTCGATAAGCTGAAGCGCAAGTATGGCGCATCCATCGCCGAGGTGCTGGCGTTTCTGGCGGAGGTGCGCGCGCAGATCGAGCAGGTGGAGCACGCCGGCGAGCGTATGGAAGAACTGCGGAAAGAGCGCGAGCGCCTGGCGGGCGAGTATACGCAAGCGGCGGGCGAACTGACGGCGCTGCGCACGCGCGCCGCGCGCAAGCTCGAAAAAGGCGTGGAGGCGGAACTCGCGTCGCTGGCCATGGAACGTACGAAATTTCGTATCGAGATGGCGCCGGCGGCGTGGTCGGGCGCGGGCGCGGACCGCGTCGAATTCCTGGTGTCGCCCAACCTGGGCGAAGAACCCAAGGCGCTGGAGAAGGTGGCTTCGGGCGGCGAGATCTCGCGCATCGCGTTGGCGTTGAAGACCTGTCTGGCGGCGCCGCGGCGGGCTGCGGACGCTGTTCCGCTACGCACGCTAGTGTTCGACGAAGTGGATGCGGGGATTGGCGGCAGCGCGGCCGAAGGCGTGGGCCGGCGATTGAAGAAGCTGGCCGCCGCAAACCAGGTGTTGTGCGTCACGCATCTGGCGCAGATCGCGGCCTTCGCGGACCATCATTATTGCGTGGAGAAGCACGAGAGCAATGGCCGGACTGTCGCGGGGATCGAAGAGCTGGACCGGCCGGGCCGCACGCGCGAGGTGGGGCGCATGCTATCGGGGCAGGAACTGACACCCGAGGCATTGAAGCACGCCGAGCGATTGATTCGGAGCGCGGGTTCGTAGGACAGGCCTCCTGGCCTGTCCCGCTCGCCCTCGGCGAACTGCGCGCGGCGAGCTTCGCTCGCCTTGGACAGGCCAGGAGGCCTGTCCTACATTAATTGGGGACGATCCAATAGCGTGCGTTGTTGAGCGTGGCGGGTTGCAACGCTCGCTGGTCGGGACTCTCGCCTTCCTTCAACAGCAGGAACAGATCGTGCAAAACGGTCAAGCTATCCCCGAAATACGAATGCCCCAATAAGTCCTGATGAATGTTGGAAGCGTCCACCGTGTCGATGCCCTCCGCCAAGCTTAGCGGCGGCGCCTCGCCCAGCCGCGGATACGAATGAAATTGCTTGGAGACGAACAGCGCCATGTCCCGCGACGACGAATAAATGGTGCGGTGTTGGGCGAAGGCCTTCAGTCTGCCGGAAAGCTCCTGGAAATCGGCGATATTGATGTCGGGGGCAGCCATCACGATGTTATTGAACTGCAAGTCGTCGCGGCGGTGCGAGAGCCGGTCGAGCGCTGTCATGAGCACGCGGTTTCCCATACTATGGGCCACGATATTCACGGCGTTCAGTCGCTTGTTGGCGAAGGTCGCGCGCAGGAACTCTTCGAGCTGGCGCGCGGAAACATCCACGGCGTCTTCGGCGGCCATGTAGCGCCACCAGGCGTTCTGGCCCGGCCAACTAAAGAGGATAGGCACGCCATCGAACTGCAGGTCGCGGAATAACTGCGCGGTGCGGCGCACGGCGTCGTCGAAGCTCACGTTATAACCATGGATGAACAGGAAGGCTTCCGATCCGCTCTCCGCGAATGCCTGATGCAGGCGGTTCTCGAAGGCTTCCTGATCGCGGGAGACATCGCGCGCGACGATCACAATGTGACGGTTGGGATCTTCCGTTCTCTCGAGGCGGAAAATGGACGGGCGTTCCATGACGCCGGGTTTGTGCACGGCCGGGATGCTTACTTTGCAAACGCCGTAACTGGCATTCGTCTGCACCACAGGACCATCGATGTAGGAGCCGGGCACACCGGAGGCCGGTGTCCGGTTGGTGACATAGAAGACGTTGACGAACTCCTGGGTAGTCAATATCTCCAAACCGCGGGTAGGGGGCGGCGGTGGCGGTGGCGAAGGCGCACCCGAGCCAGACTCGGCTTGGGCCGGGCTGGGAATTCGCCGGGAAGGGAGTCTGCCGGAAAGCCTGGGGGGCGCGGCGGGGAAACTTCCCTGAGGTAACAGGCCGGCAGGAGGCACCAGATCGGGCGGCTGGTCAGACTGCGCGGTCTCTTCGGATGCGCGCAGGGTTACTTCAATCGCAGTGGTTGACGGACGGCGCAGTTCCACTTGGGCGGTAGCGACTTTTAGTTGCCCAAATGCCGCGATCACCTGGTAAGCGCCGGGATCGAGGCGCACGTTGAGATCGAAATCGCCAGCGGCCGATGTCTGCGTCACCGGCTGCCAGACGCCTTTATCCCAAGGCGCCAAGCCAATGGCCGCGCCGGCGATGGGCGCATCGTGAAAGTCCAGGAGCTTGCCCGTAATGCGGACGTTGAACTGGCGTCCGTTGGGCGATTGAAGATTCTGGCCGCGAAGCGCAGGGATAGCGGCGGCCCACGTTACAACCCAGAGACACAGAGCAGGCCGGGGTTGAAGCATAGCTGCCATGATATACCCACGGCTGGCTGTGCGCAAAAGGCTGCAAGGCGAACTGCCGCCACTCTGGGCGGTACCGTAGAGCGCTCCCGGCGGACCACCGATGAGCGATCCGGCGGGTGTGGCTCCGTCGAATACGCTGAAGCTGGCCAGCACGGTTTCGCTCCAATCCATTCCGGGCGCGGCCGGATTTAATCGGAAGACCGTGCCCCATCCGACGAAGCCGCGCATAGGGGTCGTACCGTAGAGTGCCTCGCCGTTCCCGGACAGCAGGCCGCCCGCGGGATAATATCCGTCATCCACAGCGGCGCGTTGGAAATTGTAGATCATGTTTCGCTCCAGGCTCCCCGAGCGCGCTGTTTCAACGCGAAGACTGTTCCATATCCCTCGCGGACCGGGGCGTTTCCACCGTAGGTCGTGGTGCTATAAAGAACGCCATTCACCGCTACCAGCGGACTGCGGCGTGGCGCCATCGGGTGCGCCGGTGAAGCTGTACAACGCCGTCTCGGTCCAGCCGGAACTCTGCGCGCCCGGGCCGGACGGCGCAATGGTTGGAACGTGCTTGGGCCACGCGGGCGTCCCGTCGGCGGCGGTAACCAGCGGCACTACCGCGATGACGCGAAAGTAGGAGCTCCGAGGGTCGCCCCGGCGCTGGGCTGAAATAGACTCCGGCTAGAGCGAGCAAAGACAAACGTGAAGCGGCGTAGGCGAGTCATGCGACATCCTTTCTCGTTCGCGGAAAAAAAACCGCCTTTTGTGCGATAGTGATTTCCAACCTCGCAGCGGTTCAACTTTTCGCGAAAAATTTTGGCAGCGCCAAGTGCGGGCGACAACTCCCCCGGGCGGTGTCACCGCGAAAACTGGACAGGCCCGGAGGCCTGTCCTACTGGCGCGCTAAGATGAATGGGAATGGCCGCACGCCTGCTCCCTCTCTACCGAAAGCTCGGGCGACTCGAAAAAATCTTCATCCTGCTGGTGATTTTGGCTGCCGTGCTGGCTTTTGCGGCCCCCTCCTCCTTCCTCCGCCTGCTGGTCATTGTCGCCGCCTGGATCGTGGGTTTCATCGTGGCCGTCCGCCTGGCCAGGGCCGGTGTCCGGAAGCTCATCTGGCGTTTGCGCAATCGCCTCATTGTGGCGTATGCCTTCATCGCCATGGTGCCCATCGCGCTCATCCTGGCCCTGGTCCTGGTCAGCGCCTACGGGCTTACCGGCCAGTTCGCCGACTATCTGATCAATTCGGAATTGGATCGCCGCACCAACATTCTGAAAGGCTCCGCCGCCAACATCCTGGAGGCTCCCGCGGAACACCGGCCGGAGACGATCCGGCGAACCGAAGACTTCATCCAGCGCTTTTTTCCCGACGCTGAAATCCTGCTGCACGATGGCGGCGATTACCGGTATCCCCCGTCATCCTCCATCGCAAATCCGCCCGACGGATGGAAAGAGGCCAGCGGATTGATCGTGAGGGATTCGCAACTGTATGCCTGGGCGCACGCCGTTTCCGGCGCTACCGGCGTCACCATCATGGCGCCGCTCAGCCAGCAATTTCTATCGAATCTGCTGCCGGGCATCGGACAGGTGAACCTGGATTTCTCCGAATCGGGCGGCGGTTTGCGCAGCGTACGGCCGGGGTCCACGCACGTCGCGCGCATCCCGCCCAAGAACAACATTCTCGATCTGCAAGTCAACTGGGGATCGCTGGTGCCGGTAGCGTTCTGGGACTCGCCGGATAGTCAGAAAAACGAAGTGCTGCTGGTTCACACACGCATGTCCGCGGTGCTCGGCACCATTTTCGGGACCAATCTGGCGCTGGGAGACATGGCCTATGGGCAGGCCATCTGGTACGCATTTCTTATCACGGTCACCCTCTTTCTGATCGTGGAACTGGTCTCGCTGGTCATCGGTGTGTCCCTCTCGCGCAGCATCACCAGCGCGGTGCACGAACTTTACCGGGGTACGCGGCACGTCAACGAGGGAGATTTTACGCATCGCATTCCGGTGCGCGGCGGCGATCAGTTGGCCGAACTGGGCGCATCGTTCAACACCATGACGGAGAATCTGGAGCGGCTCATCATAGTGGCCAAGGAGAAGGAGCGCCTGCAATCGGAGCTGGAGATCGCGCGCGAAGTGCAGAGCCTGCTGTTTCCCAAAGACGTGCCGGATCTGAAGAACCTTTCGCTCACCGGCGTATGCAATCCGGCGCGCGTGGTTTCGGGCGATTACTACGATTTCATGCGCTTCGATTCCAGTGTGGCGCTGGCTATCGGCGATGTCGCCGGTAAAGGCATTTCGGCGGCGCTGTTGATGGCCTCCATCCAATCCACCATGCGCATGCAGCTTAGCGGCGGTATGCCGCCTTGTTCGAGCGATGGATCGGCATACGCACCTTCCACCGCCGTGATGGTGTCGCGTCTGAATAAGCTGCTGTACGCCAACACCTCGCCCGAAAAGTACGCGACCTTTTATTTCGCCATGTATGACGAGAAGACCTCCATGCTGACGTACACCAACGCCGGACATCTGCAGCCGATTCTGCTGCGCAAAGGCGTTCCCGAATTGCTGGAGGTGACCGGAACGGTAGTGGGCGCGTTCCCCTTCGCGGCTTACGAGGAACGCAAGATTCAACTCTGCCGCGGCGACGTGCTGGTGGCTTACACCGACGGCATCATCGAGCCGGAGAACGAGTACGGCGAGATGTTCGGCGAGCAGCGGCTCACCGATCTGCTGTCGAAGAATGCGGATCGCGATTCGCACGAAATCATCGCGCGCACCATGGAAGCCGTGTTGCAATGGAGCGGCCCGGCGACCGAACTGGCCGACGATATGACCATGCTGGTAGCGAGGCGTCCATGAAAGTTCTTACCGCCGCGCAAATGCGCGAGGTCGACCGGCGCACCATCGAGATGGGCATCCCCGGCGTGGTGCTGATGGAAAACGCCGGGCATCGCGTGGTGGAGTTGCTGGCCGAAAAATTTGCGCCGCTCGATGGGCAGCGCATCGTGGTACTGTGCGGCAAAGGCAATAACGGCGGCGATGGCATGGTGGTGGCGCGCCAGCTTTTCACGCGTTTTCATCCGCGCGCGCTCGATGTGGTTTTGTTCGCCGCGCCGGAAGACTTGAAAGGCGACGCCGCACACAACTATCGCATGCTCGAAGTGTGCGGCTGCACGGTAACGCGTGAAATTCCCGCCGCGGCGCGCATGGCGACCGTCGTGGTGGATGCGCTGCTCGGCACCGGCATCAACGGTCCGGCCACCGGCGCGATGCTGGAAGCGATCCGCGAGATCAATCATGGTTTTCCGCTGGCGAAAGTGGTGGCCGTGGATATCCCGTCGGGCATGCCCAGCGATTCGGAACATCCCGTGGGCGAACAGGCGCGCGCCGATTACACCGTGACGTTCACCGCTCCCAAGCCCGCGCAGGTGTTGCCGCCGAATTGCGACGCCATCGGCGAACTGCACGTGGCGCCCATCGGCAGCCCGCCTGCGCTTTACGATGCGGACGATTCCGTTTGGCTGTCGTTAGTGCAACCGGCCATGTTCGGCGTGACACTGGCGCCGCGTCCGCATAGCGGCTATAAGGGAACCTTCGGGCATGTATTGGCCATCGCCGGATCGCACGGCAAGACAGGTGCGGCCGCCATGTGCGGCATGGCTGCGCTGCGCGCGGGCGCGGGATTGGTTACCGTAGCGTCGGAAGAATCGGCCATCCCGGTGATCGCGGGCCACGCGGCGGAACTGATGACAGCCACGCTCGACCCTGACGGGCTGGCGGCCATCGTCGAAAATAAGGATGTCATCGCTATCGGGCCGGGGCTGGGCGGCGCGCCGGAAACCGTCGCCATGGTGCGGCGCGCATTCGCGGAAATTGACAAGCCCATGGTCACGGACGCAGATGCATTGAACGCGCTGGCGTCCAGCGATTGGTCGGGAGCGGGCAAGCTGCGCGTGCTCACGCCGCATCCCGGTGAGATGGCGCGGCTCGCGGGCAAGCCCATCGCCGCAATCATGGCCGCTCGCATATCCGCCGCGCGCGATATGGCCACCGCGCGGCAAGCCATCATGGTGCTGAAAGGCGAGCGCACGTTGATCGCGTTTCCCGATGGGCGCGTTTGGATCAACCCCACAGGCACGCCCGCCATGGGCACCGGCGGCACGGGCGACATTCTCACCGGCATGATCGCCGGGTTGCTCGGCCAGTTTCCGGACCAGGCCGCCGAAGCCATCGCCGCCGCCGTTTATCTGCATGGCCTCGCCGGCGAATTGGGCGCCGCCGCGCTCGGCGAAAAATGCCTGACGGCTACCGATCTGCTCCACTATCTTCCGGCGGCCCTGGAGGAGTGTGCCCGTCTTCCGCACCGCCTCTGAGGAGGAGACCATCGCTCTGGGCGAGCGCCTGGCGAAGACGCTGCCGCGCGGCGCGACGGTGCTGCTGATCGGCAATCTGGGCGCGGGGAAGACCACGCTGGCCAAGGGTATTGTGAAGGGATTGGGCGCGGCCGAGGTGGAAGAAGTTTCCAGCCCGACCTTCACGCTGATACACGAATACGGCACGCCGCCCGCCGTCTATCACGTCGATCTGTACCGGCTCGATCGCGCCCGCGACGCCGCCACGCTGGGACTGGACGATCTGTTCGACAGTCCGGCCATGGTGCTGGTAGAGTGGGGCGAGCGCTTTCCGGAACTGATGCCACCGGACCGCATCGAGATCCGGCTGCGCGCGCTCGACGGCGACCAGCGTTCGATAGAGATGTAGGACAGGCCTCCCGGCCTGTCCCGCGGGCCTACTCAAATATTGAAGCTCACCGCCGGGCCGTGCGCTTCCATCTCCTTCGCCTTATCCACCTCACGGATAACATCCGCCAGCGTCGTGCTATCCAGAATATGCGCCGTGGCGTCGCGCACGCGGCGCATCACGATTCGCGTGCCGCACGTCAGTTCATCCTGACACTCATCGCATCGCCGGTAATTGGTTTCGCGCGCGCAAGGTAAAGGCGCCAGCGGACCTTCAATCATGCGGATCACCGAGCCCACCGTGATCTCTTCCGGCGGCCGGCTCAATTCATATCCGCCCGCGCGCCCTTTCTTGCTCATCACTACGCCGCGATTGCGCAGCTCTAACAAGATGGCTTGTAAGAACTTCAGCGGAATGGATTCTTCGGCCGCCACATTGTGCACCAGGATGGGACCTTCACCATAGTGGCGGCTTAGTGAGTAAAGAGCTTCCAGGGCATACTTCGTCTTCTTGGAGATGGTGCGCAATGCTGTCCTCTAAACTTTCAGGATACGTCGGAAGCGGCGCGTTTGTATAGTCCTGTTACTCTAATAGATCCTCGTGCCTCGCTCGCGCGCAACAAACTGGCTGCTGTTGATGGCCGCGGCTGTCTTATTTTCCACCGGCGGCGCAGCCATCAAAGCCATCTCGATGACTCCCTGGCAGATCGCCAGCTTCCGTTCGGGCATCGCGGCGCTCGCGCTGGCCGTCTTCGTCCCCGATGGGCGGCGGCATTGGCGCTGGACTCTGCTGCCGGTAGCTGCCGCCTATGCCGCCACGCTGGTTTTCTTCACGCTGGCCACCAAACTGACCACTTCGGCGAACGCCATTTACTTGCAATCCAGCGCGCCGCTGTACTTATTGTTGATCGGTCCGCTGTTGTTGAAAGAGCCACTCAGCCGCTCCGACTTGCTCTTTCTGTGCGCCGTGGCCGGAGGCATGATCCTATGTTTCGGCTCGGCGCAACCCGCCGTAGCCACGGCGCCCGATCCGCGCGCGGGTAATCTGCTGGGCGCCGCTTCAGGCTTCAGTTGGGCGCTCACAGTTTCGGGCTTGCGCTGGCTCGGCCGGCGCGAGGGCGCGGGCAATGCCGCCACCGCCACGGTCGTCTTAGGCAATCTTTTAGCCTGCTTAGTAACTCTGCCAAAAGCGTTGCCTCCTCCACACATAGGCTGGCTCAACACGGCGGTGCTCCTCTATCTGGGAGTTTTTCAGATCGGACTGGCTTACTTATTCGTGACCCGCGCCATCCGGCACGTGCCCGCGTTCGAAGCCACTACCGTACTGCTTCTGGAACCGGCGTTGAACCCGGTGTGGGTCTGGCTGGTGGAAGGCGAACGGCCGGCCGCCGGCTCGATTGCGGGCGGTGTGCTGATTCTCTCCGCAACCCTGCTCAATGCCTGGTGGCAGAACCGCCGCGGATAGCGCTGAACTATATTGGAAGGCGATGGAAATCGCAGGCGCCGTCCGGCAATCCGCGCCCCGCCTCCGCTGGTATGTGTGCGGGCTCCTGTTTTTCGCGACCACCATCAACTACGTCGATCGCCAGGTGCTCGGGTTATTGTCGCCGGTACTCGAAAAGGAATTCGGCTGGCGGGAGTCGGATTACGGCTGGATTGTTTTCGCATTCCAACTGGCCTACGCGTTGATGATGCCCATCGCCGGCCGGCTGATCGACTGGGCCGGCACTCGCCTGGGCTACGCCGTGGCCGTCGCCATGTGGAGCGCCGCCGCCATGGCACACGCGTTGGCACGCTCCGCCTTGGGCTTCGGAGTAGCGCGATTCGCCCTCGGTCTAAGCGAATCGGCGAACTTTCCCGCGGCCATTCGCACGGTGGCCGATTGGTTCCCGCAACGCGAACGCGCGTTGGCCACCGGCATCTTCAACAGCGGCGCGAATATCGGCGCTATCGCTGCGCCGTTAACCGTTCCTTTCATCGCGCTCAATTACGGATGGCGCGCGGCATTTATCGCAACTGGCGGATGCGGCGTGGCGTGGGTGGCGCTTTGGATCTGGTTCATGCGCGGAGCGCGCCAGGCGCAGGCGCCCTCGCCCGTGTCGGAACCGGCTCCTCCGCTAGCCGCGTTACTCAGAAGCCGCGCGGCGTGGGCTTTTATCATCGGAAAGTTCCTCACCGATCCGGCGTGGTGGTTCTATCTTTTCTGGCTGCCGAAATTTCTGCACGGCGTCTATGGACTGGACTTATCTCACTTGGGCCTTCCCATCGTCGTCGTGTATCAGTTCTCCACCATCGGATCGATCGGCGGCGGCTGGATTCCGTCGGCCCTTTTGAAGCGCGGCTGGCGGCCCAATCGCGCCCGCGAAACCGCCATGTTTATCTGCGCCGTGGCTGTTACATCGGTGGTCTTCGTGGGGACGTCGCGCGGCAATATGTGGCTGGCCGTGGTTTTGGTCGGAGTGGCCACCGCCGCGCATCAGGGCTTCTCCGCGAACCTATATACGCTGGCTTCCGACTTATTTCCGCGCAACGCAGTGGGTTCGGTCGTGGGATTGGGTGGACTCGCCGGCGCCACGGGCGGCATGCTGATCGCGCCCATGGTCGGCTATTGGCTGGAGTGGTCGCATGGCGCGTATGCGCCGTTGTTTGTGATCGCGGGATCGGTCTATCTGGTGGCTTTTGCCTTCATTCACTGGCTTGTAGGACGCGACTGATTGTGGGGCAGGCTCGTAGCCTGGATAGCGTCGGGATAAACCGGCGTGAAGTAGTGAATGAAAGAGTCATACAGGAAAGGAGTAGCGAACCATCCTGACCCCGAGCCATGTGAGGGCGGCGGCAACGACGCACTTGAAGCGTTGGCCTGGGGCATATGTGGGCTGGGTATCCCTGAAGTTGATGAGCTCCGAAATTGCCAAAATCATGGGCGCCGACGGTGTCAGGCTAACCGGAAGGCAACACGGCAGCGTGCGTAAACAGCGCGAGCACGTTGCGGCCCTGCGGAGTCGTAGACCCCACGCACGCATAGAAACTTCACGCGCGAGAACCGAGAGACCCCGTGGCTTTCCGCCGCCGGTAGAGGGCGGAACGCTGGGAGAAAGCGATGAGCGATAAGACCCAGATGCACGGCGGCGGGGAGTCGCACAGCGGCGTAGTACCGACGAAGCGGTCGAACGCAGGCCAGGGAGGGCCGAAGGAGATCGCGGAGGGAAGGCCGCTGACCGAGGAGAATGCGGAAGAGCCTAACCCGTACCGGATGCAAGGCCGGGAAAGCGGGCCAAGCGGGCTGGACCGTGTACGTCAAGCAGCGCAGAAGGACAAGCAGTTGCGGTTCACCGCCCTGCTGCATCACGTCACTATCGACCTGCTCCGCAGCAGCTACTACGACCTGCAAAGGCAAGCGGCGGCGGGAGTGGACGGGGTGACGTGGCAAGCCTACGGGGACGAACTGGAGGAGCGGCTCGCCGACCTCCATGGACGCATCCATCGCGGGGCCTATCGCGCGCAACCGTCGCGGAGAGTCTGGATCGACAAAGCCGATGGGCGGAAACGGCCATTGGGCATCGCCGCCCTGGAAGACAAAATCGCCCAGGCAGCGGTGGTCGCGGTTCTCAATCCGATCTGGGAAGAGGACTTTCTGGGCATTTCGTACGGGTTCCGGCCGGGGCGCAAGCAGCACGACGCACTAGACGCGCTCTACGTCGGGATCACCAGCAAGAAGGTGAACTACGTTCTGGACTTAGACATCCGGTCGTTTTTCGACAAAGTCGAACACGCTCAGATGGAAAAGTTCGTACGGCATCGGATAGGAGATGAACGGCTCGTCCGCTTGATCCTGAAATGGTTGAAGGCGGGCGTGATGGAGGACGGACAGTGGTACGAGACGAAGGAAGGGACCCCACAAGGGGCGGTGATTTCGCCGTTGCTAGCCAATCTCTACCTGCATTACGTGCTCGATCTGTGGGTGCAGGCATGGCGGAAGAAGGTGGCGCACGGCGACATGATCGCGGTGCGGTACGCGGACGACGTGGTGTTCGGATTCCAGGACCGGGAAGAGGCCGAAAAGTTTCTGGCGCAATTGCGGGAACGCGTGCGGAAGTTCGGGCTGGAATTGCATCCGGAGAAGACGCGCCTGATCGAATTTGGGCGCTATGCCGCTGAACGGCGGGCGAAGCGTGGGGAAGGGAAGCCGGAAACCTTCAACTTTTTGGGTTTCACTCACATCTGTGGGAAGAATCACGCGACGGGGTACTTCATGGTGCTGCGGAAGACGATCGGCAAACGGATGGCCGCCAAGCTGAAGAAGATTCGGCAACAGCTCCGCCAACGCTTGCATGCGCGGGTTCCGGACACGACGGGGTGGCTGCAATCGGTGGTTCGCGGATATTTCCGATATCACGCCGTGCCGCGCAACGAGGAACGACTGAAAGCGTTCCGGCACGAAGTGCTACGCATGTGGTGGTGGCAGCTTCGGCGGCGGAGTCAAAGAACCCGCTGGACCTGGAACAAATTTTGGGAGAAACTCGGGTGCCTCATCCCGGACGTCGAAATTCTGCATCCGTATCCTGACGTTCGCTTTGCGTGGCAGCACATCCAAGGTAAGAACCGTGTGCGTTAGGAGCGCTCGCACGGATCTGTGCGGGGGGTGCCGGGCAACCGGCATCCCTACCGCGACCGCGGGCCTCGTAGGCCCGCTCTTCGGCGAGTTTCGCTCGTCTTGGACAGGCCGGGAGGCCTGTCCTACAGCGCCAGATACTCCTTCGCGTTTCCGTAACAGATATTCCGGATCATCGGTCCGACTAACTCATTGCTATCCGGAATCAAGCCCCGTTCCATATCTTCCCCAATCAAGCTACATAACACCCGCCGGAAATACTCGTGCCGCGGATAAGACATGAACGATCGTGAATCGGTCAGCATGCCGATGAACCGCGACAGCAAACCCGTATTCGACAACGCATTGATCTGCCATTCCATGCCTTCCTTTTGATCCAGAAACCACCAGCCGCTGCCGAATTGTATCTTGCCGGCGATCTTACCGTCCTGGAAGTTACCGGTCATGGTCGCGAGCGCATAATTATCAATCGGGTTGACATTGTAGATAATCATCTTCGGCAGCGCGTTCTCCATCTCTAAGCGGTCCAGATATGCGCCCAACGAGGCCACTTGCGGCCAATCGCCGATCGAATCGAAACCCGAATCCGGACCTACTTCGCCGAGGCGCCGCGTATTGGCGCTGCGATAAGCGCCTAAGTGGAGTTGCTTGGTCCAACCTTTTTCGGCGTCCAAATGCCCAAAGAAGAGCATCATAAAGGACGCAAAGGCAGCCTGTTCGTCCGCGCCGGCAGCGTGCCCCGCGCGCGCCCGGTCGAACACTCGGGCGGCTTCGCGATCCGCGCAGAATGACGCGTAGCACTGGTTGAGCCCATGATCGGACAGACGCGCGCCTAATTCGTGAAACTCGTCGTGCCTGCGCAGCAATGCGTCCGTGAAATCGTCGAGTGAGCCGATATCTACGTCACTCGCGGCCGCTAACTGCTCCACCCACGGATTGAAGAGTTCGGGCCGGTGAACCATCAGCGCCTTATCCGGACGAAAAGCCGGGAATACGCGGGTTTCAAGGGCCGACGCCTGAATCGCGCGATGGCACGCTAGGTCGTCCGTGGGATCGTCCGTGGTGCACAAGTGCGTCACGCGAAACCGGCCCAGTATGCCATGCGTGCGCAAGTCCGGCGTAGCCAGCAGCGCATTGGCCTGTTCCCAGATGCGCGGAGCGCTCTCCTCATCCAGCAACTCGTCCACGCCGAAGTAGCGCTTCAGTTCGAGATGCGTCCAATGATACAAAGGATTGCGCAACGTTTGAGGAACGGTGGCCGCCCACGCGCGGAACTTCTCGAATGGCGGCGCATCGCCCGTGCAGTAACGCTCATCCACGCCGTTAGCCCGCATGGCGCGCCACTTATAATGATCGCCCTCCAGCCAGATAGCGGCCAGATCGGCGAACCGGCGGTTCGCGGCGATATCTTGCGGCGGGAGATGGCAATGGTAATCGAGGATGGGCTCCGGCTCGGCAAAGTCATGATACAGCCGTCTGGCGGCCGGATTGTTGAGCAGAAAATCGCGGGTGATGAAGGGCATCGCCTACCGCTCCAACGCACCAGCATAATCCATTTGTGGGGCAGGCACTGCCGCACCCTGCCCCACGCCGGATGGACAGGCCAGCAGTCCCGTCCTCTCGACTTTCTACATTCTGCCCGCCGTTGTGGGGCAGGCACTCTGCCTGCGCGGGCCTCGTAGGCCCGCTCTTTGGCGAGCAACCCTCGCCTTTGGCGAGCAACGCTCGCCTACTGGACAGGCCAGGAGGCCTGTCCTACGATAAGACATGCTCCTCCCCGAGGCCAGGCGGCGGCTGACTGATCTGCTCGGCGCCCGCGGATGCCTTGACCGCCCCGAAGACCTGGCGCTCTATGAATACGATGCCAGCGTGGAAACGGGCCGTCCCGAGATGGTGGTCTTTCCGCGCTCCACCGAAGACGTGGTGGCCATCGTTAAGATCACCGCTGAATCCGGCGTGCCCATCGTGGGCCGCGGCGCCGGCACCGGACTGAGCGGCGGCGCGATCCCGCGCGAAGGCGGCGTGGTGGTGAGTTTCGCGCGCATGAACCGCATCCTGGAAATCGACATCGAAAATGAACGCGCGGTCGTGGAGCCCGGCGTGGTCAATCTGGATATCACCCTGGCCGTGCAATCGCAAGGCTACTTCTACGCGCCCGATCCCTCCAGCCAGCGCGCCTGCACTATCGGCGGCAATGTCGCCGAAAACGCCGGCGGACCGCACACGCTGGCCTACGGCGTGACCACCAACCACGTCCTGGGCCTCGAATGCGTTCTCGCGGACGGAACCGTGGTCACTACCGGCGGCAAAGAAACCGACCTGCCGGGCTACGATCTCGCCGGCTTGCTGACGGGCTCGGAAGGCACCCTGGCGCTGATCACTAAGATCATGGTGCGTCTCATGCGTAAGCCGGAGGCGGTGAAAACCATTTTGGCGATCTACGATTCTGGCTCCCTCGACATCGAAACACTTGCCGTCGATTCGACCGGCGTGGATGATTGCGGCGCGACGGTGGCCGAGATCACCGCGCGCGCCATCGTTCCCGTGGCCGTCGAGATGCTCGATGGAGTGATGCTGCGCATGGCCGAAGAAGCCACCCATGCCGGGATTCCCATGGATGCGGCAGCCGTCCTGCTGATCGAACTGGAAGGCCTGCGCGAGAATGTGGAAGAGCAGGCTGCGCAGATCCAGGAGGTATGCGAGGCCTGCCATGCGCGCGAAGTCCGCGTCGCCAAAACGGCCGAAGAACGCGAGTTGCTGTGGAAGGCGCGCAAGAACGCGTTCGGCGCAGTCGGCCGCGTCAGTCCAACGTATTACGTGCAGGATGGCGTGGTGCCGCGCACTCAGATCGCCCCGACACTTACTGTCATCGCCCAGGTCGGCCAAAAGTACGGACTGACTATTAGCAATATTTTCCATGCAGGCGACGGCAATTTGCATCCCATCATCCTATTCGATGCGCGCAAGCCGGGCGATCTCGACAAGGCCCGCCATGCAGGCGAAGAGATCCTGGCGCACTGCCTCAGCGTGGGCGGATCGATTACCGGCGAGCACGGCGTCGGCATGGAAAAGAATGAAATGATGGCGTGGCAATTCAAGCCGGAAACTCTGGCCACGATGGGCGCCTTCAAGCGGCTGTTTGACCCGGACCTACGGCTAAATCCCGGCAAGCTACTGCCCACCGGAAGAGGATGCCTGGAGATTCGGCAAACGCCCGGCTCGGTGTTTTAAGTGGAGCGGGCACGCCGTTCCGCGAGCTTGCCCTGGACAGGCCAGGAGGCCTGGCCAGGAGGCCCGTCCTACACCTAATTCGACCGCAATGCAACCATCGGGTCGATCCTGGATGCTTTCCAGGCGGGAATATATCCTGCGAATCGAACGGAGGAGCCAACAACGGGTGTTCGGGTCCTCCGCGTTTCTCCACCGGAGCCACGGCGCGAGTGTATTGAGCGAGCGCCTCCTCGGGGCGTCGCCCTGCCCCCGTCATTATTAGCAGGTTACCAGCGGGCGGAAACACAAGTCCGCCGGAGCCTGCATGACGCAGTCTCCGGCTGCGAGTCTTACGGTTTCCACAAGAAGCCGTGATACACATTGTTCGCGTCAGTGTAGTATCCCGGAACATCACCCCAAACGTTGTTTGCTCCGACGTAGGTACCCTGGTTATTGTCGGCCCCCGCGCCCGGGGCATCGAACCTGACGATGGCGCCGCCGGGAGTTCGCGCAAAGCCGTGGCTCGCCCCATTCGTGTCGTAGTAGTCTCCATCAATCGCGCCCACAAAGCTGATGTTCTGTACGTTGGTGCCCACGGCGCCCGGGACGTCAATCGGTGTGAAATTGCCGCCGGGGTAGCGCAGGAAGCCGTGCAACACATTGTTCTCGTCGTAGTAGACTCCTGGAATTTCCCCAGCAGGGTTGATGCCGTAAGCGAGGGTGCCCTGATACGCGCCGGTGCCCGCGCCGGGCGCGTCGAACGTAGTGATAGTGGCATCGGCAGCACGAACGTAGCCGTGATTCACATTGTTGGCGTCAAGGTACCAACCCGCAACGACCCCAGTCGCGCTGAGGCCTTCGTAGCTTGCCATATAGGTGCCCTGGTTAGCGCCGGTACCGGCGCCGGGCACATCGAAAGTTGAGATGGTACCGTCGGGAGCACGCAGGAACCCGTGAGACACACCGTTCCCATCAGTGTACGTTCCGGCAATTTCTCCCGCCGGGTTGATGTTCCAAGCGAACGTGCCCTGGCCGTAGCCTGTGCCTCCTCCCGGAAGGTCGATTGTGATCAGATCGCCGCCCGGAGTACGCAGAAAGCCGCTGGCAACGGCGTTGTCATAGGAGTATCCCGCGATCTCCCCCTGCGGGTTGATGCTTTGGGGATAGGTGTAGTATGCGCCCGAAGGGGCGAACGACTGGAGGTTGCCGTCTGGTGTACGAACAAAGCCGTACGCACCCACGGAGCCGCCACTGGTGAAGTAGTAACCTGTAATCAGGCCCGCCGCGTTGATCCCGACCGCTATGGTCCCCTGGTATGCGCCAGTGCCCGCGCCCGGAGCGTTGAACTCAATGATGGTTGGCTTGCTGAGTTGAGCCAGAACTGGCATAGCGGCGCCCGCCGCCAGCAACGTAAATGTGAGAAACCTAGCTTGCATTATGTTCTTCATGTATTTTCTCCTCGTAATCCTTTGTCAGCCCGCCTGAGAAGCAGTGCTACTCGAGTGCCGGTTTGTGTATCTGGGCTCGATTGTGGGTCCAGCTTGCCACTGTCGAAGGTTCGATGCGTGGTGCCTGACTCGCTTCGTCCGCGCCCACCAACTCGCCCGCGCCGGCGTGGCACGCGGGGGCATCCACATGATTCGCGTCGCACGGCACGATGAGCATCATACGAAGATCGCCGTCGGGCAGGCTGCCGACGCCTAGAATTTCCCCGCCGTCGGCGATGCAACAGGCCGCAAAGAAGTTCAGCCCCGATGATAGCGGCGCGAACAAAGTAGAGATGTCCACCGCCGGCCCGCGATTTTCCCATAGGAAGCCATGCAGTTTCGGGCCGCAGGTTTCGATGCCCGATCCATCGCCCGAGTCTCCCACCACCTGGTTGCTGGCGTTGATGCTATAGCCCGTGCTGCACGGATCCGTGCCGATCACTCCCAGATCCGTCACCTTACCGTTCCGCCATAGAGTGGCGTGATGAGCCTGGCTGCCCGGCAGGTCCCCCCAGCCCACCGCGGCATCGGCATCGTTGATCTGGAGCGACAAGCCGTTAGTTCCGCCCAAGGTCGGCAGAGCGATCATTTTGTCCCCTTTCCAGAGGAACGCCTGGTATGTGGTGTCGCCCGCCAGGTTGGATTGGCCGACGATGTGGCCGGCGTTGTTAATGCTGTAAGGATATCCAAGAGTCCCTCCGAGGGAGCCGAGATCCTTCATTTTGCCGTTTTCCCACAGGAAGGGATCGAGCGTCGGAAGGCCTGTGGTGGGGTTGGGTGTACTATTGGTGAACGAGATTCCGGCCACCTGGCCGCTGTCGTTCAGGAATTGCGCGTTGCTGTCCGGACCGCCCAGCGTCCCCAGATCGTGCAGCGCGCCATCGTTCCACAGGAACGCGTGGATCTCGGTAGTTCCCAGAAAGGGGAAGGGGTCCACGTCGTAAAAGGAACCGGCCAGCGCGTCGGGCGTCGCCGTGGCGGCGCCTCCCGCCACTTGGCCCGAGTTGTTGACGGCCCACCCCAGGCTTGAGGTGCCGCCGAAGGTTCCCAGGCTGGTGGGGGTCCCGCCATGCCATAAGACCGCCACAATCTCGGGTTGTCCCGTGGAGGGGTCGAGCAGTCCGTTCTCCGCGTATCCTGAGACCAAGCCGCTGTCGCTAAACCAGACCGGCCGAGTATCGAGACCGCCAGGCACCGAGTTCAAGATGGTGTCCTTGCCGTTGACGTATTTCACGCCGAGCGGCGCATAGCAGTTGATCAGGCAGTACGACGGGAAGGGGTCGGGGGCTGCTGTGTCGGCGTCGAACAGCGTTTCCCCAGCGTTATTCAGATAGCGGCAATCGGGTACGCAACTATAACTGCTGGGGCCGCCCAAAGTCCCCAGGTCGATCGCCATGTAGCGATAGGTGGTTGTGGTTGACGCATGCGTTGCCGTCGACTGGCCCGCCAACTGGGCGGAGGTCATCAATGCACAGCACATGAGCGAGTACAAGATTCGGCGCGTCTTCGGACCGGAAGTCGCCCGGGCCGCGATGATTTGGTCGATATGCTTCATTTCTTATTCTCCTTGTCCCCCCACTGCCGCGTGGCCGCGGCTTCAGTGCGATTATGTGATCTCGCCAGGCGATAGGAAATGCGCCGCGGGTGATCTGGCGGTGATTTTTGGGTAAGCGCCTAAATATTTGAGAATGCGTGTGTTGCTGCTGAGTGAAGGGCATGGTAGACTCGGCAGAGTCACCGTGCCTGAGTTTTCTGCTGCGCGGTTGCGCCTATTCCGTTTCGGCCCCTTCGAACTGGATGTTCGCGCGGGAGAATTGCGCAAGCACGGCATCCGCCTGCGGCTGCGCGAACAGCCGCTTCGAATTTTGCTGCTGCTGCTGGAACGCCGGGGCGAGGTCGTGTTGCGAACGGAGATTCGCGATCAGCTTTGGCCCAACGAAACAGTGGTCGAATTCGATCACGGCATTAATGCCGCCATCAAGAAGCTACGCGATGCGCTCGGGGAATCGGCCGAGAAGCCCCGCTACATCGAAACAGTGGCCCGCCGCGGCTACCGGTTTCTGGGAGAAATCGAGGTGGTCGAGGCGCCCTCTCCGGACCCGGCCGCGGAACTGCCGGCCGCCGGCCCTGATATCGAAACCGACGATCTCGAAGGAAAATCCATTTCCCACTATCTGGTCCTCGATAAACTGGGCAGTGGCGGAATGGGTGTCGTTTTTAGGGCCAAGGATCTAAAGCTCAAGCGCAGTGTCGCGCTGAAGTTTCTGCCCGAGGAATACAGCAGCCATCCCCAGCCTCTGGAGCGTTTCCAGCGGGAAGCCCGCGCCGCCGCGGCACTGAACCACCCGAACATTTGCACCATTTACGAAATCGGGGAACATCAGAGCCGGCCCTTCATTGCCATGGAGCTTCTGGAGGGGCGCACGCTAAGGGACCTCCTGGCCGAGAGGCCGTTGCAGCCCGCGGAACTCCTGGAATTGGCAATGCAGATTTCGGGCGCGCTGGACGTGGCGCACAGGAGAGGCATTGTCCATCGCGACATCAAACCGGCCAATCTGTTTGTGACCCACCGCGGGCAAATAAAAATCCTGGATTTTGGACTGGCAAAGCTGTTGCCCGAACACTCGCTGCACACGATCCACGAGATGACCGTAGAAGAATTCCCGGCCGCCGGCGGGGAGCGGACTGGCCCCAGCTCGCCGATAGGAACGGTAGCCTACATGTCGCCGGAGCAGGTGCGAGGCGAGGACGTGGACGCGCGTTCCGACATTTTCAGCTTGGGCGTGGTCCTCTATGAAATGGCGGGCGGCAGGCGGGCTTTCGCGGGCGAGTCGTCGGTGGAAACCATGAACGCCATCCTGCGGGACGAGCCGGCCGAATTGCCGGCTTCGGTATCGCCGGCTCTAGACTACGTTGTGCGCCGCTGCCTGGAAAAGCAGCCGGCACAGAGGTTCCAGTCCGCCGCGGAGTTGGGCCTGGCATTGCAATCGATCTCCACCGCGGAGCCTAGCGTCCCAGCGCGGCAGCTTCCAAGCATCCGGCAAGTATCCGAACCGGGGCATGGCGCATTGCGCGCCTGGATTGCGGCGACCGCCGTGATGGGTGCGCTTCTGATCGTTCTGGCCGTAGTGCACTTCCGCGAGAAGCCTGCGAAACCTCAGTCAATCCAATTCTCCATATTTCCCCCGGCGGGAGTGACCTTCGGCGATGTGCGCTACTCCGGACCGCCCTTGATCTCCCCCGACGGCACCCAGTTAGTATTCGGCGGTATCGACGACCAGGGCGCGAACCGCCTCTGGGTCCGGCCGCTCGGTGGCTTGGAGGCGCGGCCATTGGCTGGAACAGATACTGCGATGTATCCGTTCTGGTCGCCCGACAGTCGCTGGGTGGCGTTTTTCGGGGGTGGGAAACTAAGGAAAGTCTCCATCGACGGTGGTCCGCCGCGGACATTGGCCGATGCCGCCCCGCGCGGAGGCACATGGGCACGGGCGGATGACAGGGACCCCGGAACAATTGTCGTTTCGACCGAGGCGGGCGACGGCCTCCAGCGTTTGTCGGCTGCCGGGGGAGAACCGGTCCGGGTAACCGCGCTCGACCCATCGCGCCATGAGGTCAGTCACGCTCAACCGCAGTTTCTGTCCGACGGGCATCATTTTCTTTTCCTGGCCGTTGACGAGCGCTTGAATACCGCCGTCTCGATCGCCGACATCCACTCCAAACCGGATCGCAATAATGTGCAGCGAGTGAACCTCCTGGGCACTTCACATGTGTGGTGGGCGCCGCCCGGGTACCTGCTTTTCCTGCGGGATAACAATCTGATGGCACAAACCTTCGATGACCACCGATTCGACGTGACTGGCGACCCTTTCGTGCTAGCCGAGCATGTGGGCAACGGTTTCAACCGGCTCACCAGCGATTTCTCGGTCTCCGCCACGGGCGCACTCGCCTGGCGGGCCGGATTCAATGCCGAGCGTCAACTCGCTTGGTTCGACCGCAGCGGCAAGCAACTCGCAGGCCTTGATGCCCACGAGCAATATCTGTCCCCGCGCCTGTCACCGGATGGCGGCCAGGTGGCGGCGGCCGTTCCGGAAGGATTCATCCAGCAAGGTCTAAGTTCGTCTAGTGGGCGTAAGAGAGAGATTCTCCTGATGGATCTGGCCCGCGAGTCTGTTTCGCCGTTCGTGTCAGGGGCTGTGGAATCGCCGGTCTGGTCCGCCGACGCCAGCCGCATCGCATTCGGACGCAACGAACCTGGGCAATACGGACTCTACTCGAAGGCCGTACGCGGGTCCGGTGATGAGGAGCTACTGCTAAAGACCGCTCACAGGTCACTTCCCGTGTCCTGGTCACACGACGGCCGGTTTATTCTGTCCAAGGAGGAGGAAGCTCTGTTCGTCCTACCAATTCTCGGCGAGCGAAAGCCCGTTCTGGTCTCGGAGCCAGCCGAAATTGGCGAATTCTCTCCTGACGCCCGATGGATCGCGTACGCTTCGGGCGAATCGGGCCGGTTTGAAATAGTGGTTCGGTCATTCGCCGGAGAGCGGCTAGGGGACACTACGTACAAAGTGACCCTGGGGGGCGGGTTGCAGCCGCGGTGGCGCCACGACGGCCGGGAGCTGTTCTATTGGGATCTTAATCTCCGGCTGATGGCCGTGCCAGTGAGCTCCGATAGCCGATTTCGGACGGGCGCTCCGGAGCTATTGTTCGATACACACGATTGCGACCCTCAGGATTTCGACTACAACGTGAGCCCTGACGGACAACGATTCCTGATCAGCCGGCTGGTCCAGAATAACAGCCGGCCAGTTAATATCGCTCTGGACTGGTTCACCCTGGCTAAGAAGTGATGGTGAAACCATAAGCCTTCCTAAAGCGAATTGAATTGCCTCGTCTTTGGCTTCGACGTTACAGCGGTGCCAAGAGAAGACTCGCCGCTCTGATTGAACCGCATGCCGCTCTCGCCCCATAAGACCCAGCACGAGATATGGCGGGCATAGGAGTGAGCGCGCCGACGGGTGGCCGAGAGGCCCCACTCGCCCTCCATCCAGCCATTCAGATCGATCCGCTGCAAAAGCCGGATGAAGAGAGCCTTCTTCCACGCGCAGCAGATCGTCGGACAATTGCTGTGGGGCGGACCGTCGTCGTTCGTGGTCCGCACGCCTTCTTGTTTTTCTCAGCCCGTCACCGCGCTAGTGTCCCGAACCCGCCGGGGAGGCGGCCTGCGAGGCCGCCGCAGGGAGCGTGCCCGCCACGCTATGCGCCTGATGATAGTTCGGGAATTTCGGCCGCCTATAAACCGGTAGCGGATGCTTCTCAAGATCCGCCAGCACCACCGCCACGGCTTTCTCAAGCTGCGGATCGTGTCCCGCACGCACCGCGGCCGGATCGTATTCCACTTCGATGTCCGGCGGCACACCGTGGTTCTCCACGTCCCACTCGCCGGTCAGATTGTAGAATGCCAGGTTCGGCGCCGTCACAAAACCGCCATCCATCAATGCTGGGAAATTGAAAATTCCCACCAGGCCGCCCCAAGTGCGCTTACCCACCAGCGTGCCCACATGCCGCTCGCGGAACATCCATGGCAGGGCGTCGCCGCCCGATCCCGCATATTCGTTGATGATCATGGCCTTTGGCCCAAAGATCTGATTCTGCGGCGTGGTGAAGTCTTCGCCTTCGCGTGTGTGCCACAAACTCATCAGCGGACGGTTTAAGTTATCGATAATATAATCGGCCACGTCGCCGCCGCCGTTGAAACGCTCGTCGATTACCGCGCCTTGCTTGCCGACCTGCGCGAAGTAATAACGATTGAAGTTGGTATAGCCGGCTTCTGCGGTGTTGGGTAAGTATACATAAGCCAGCCGTCCGCCACTTAGTTGGTCGACCTTCTTGCGATTCTCGTCCATCCATGCGCGGTTACGCAGCGCGGCCTCGTTTTCGATAGGCACCACGGTCACTTCCCGCGAACCTGTACCGGACGCATCCGGCCCCACCTTCAGCATTACCGACTTACCCGCGGTCTCTTCGAAGAAGCTATAAAGATTGTCAGTCGCGCGCACATCGCGGCCATTTACCGCCAACAGATACTCACCCGCGGTTACGTGGACTCCCGGCTCGGTCAAGGGAGCCATTAGGTGCGGATTCCAGTTTTCCCCGGCATACACGCGCGCGAACCGGTACCGGCCATTCTCTACGCGATAATCGGCACCCAGCAATCCTACCTTGACGTGCTTTATCGTAGGTTCCGTGCCGCCGCCCACATACATATGTCCCACGGTGACGTTGCCTAACATCTCCTGGAACAAATAATTCAGATCGTCGCGGCTGGCTACCTGCTCCAGATAGGGCGCGTATTTCTTCTCCGCGGCTTGCCAGTTGAGTCCGTGCAAATTAGGATCGTAGAAGAAATCGCGTTCGATGCGCCACACCTCGTGATACATCTGCTTCCATTCGGCCCGCGGATCCACGCGCACTTCCATATCGTCCATCTTCAAGGCGCCTTCGCCCGATTTGGGCGGACCCGATGTGCCGGCGATGGTCCACTTATCGCCTTCGCGGAACAGCATCTTCTCGCCATCGCGCGAAACATCGAACGCGCGTACGCCGCTCACCACCTTATCGGTCTTCTGGGTCTTGAGTTCGAACTTCCAAATGGCGTTGTGCGGCGGCCCGTCCGACGCCGGTCCGGGAGGATTTTCCAGCAGAAACAGCGTGCCCTCTTTACCCGCCAGCATGGCGCGATAATCGCGCGCGGGAATGGGTGTAGCTACAATCCGCTGTCCGATGTTTTCGATATCGACCTTCACCTTCACCGGCTCTTTGGCTTTATCTTTGTCCTTGTCTTTGTCTTTGTCGTCCTTCTTCGCGTCGGCGTCGGCCTTCTTGTCCTTCTTCTCGTCGTCGCTCTCAGGCGCAAAAGGCGATGGATCGTCTTTGTTCAGGACCGCCAGATAGACGCTGTAAGTCACCTGCCGGTCGATGCTCGACATATCCAGCCACGCGGTCGACAGCCCCTGGTCGGTGCTGGCGGCGAAGTAGAGATACTTGCCATTCTTATCGAAAGCCGGGTATTGGGCGTCGCTCATGCCGTCGGATACCTGGTGCGATGCGCCTTCATCCACCGAATAAAGAAACGCCGCGCGCAGGTGATTTTTCATCAGCCGCGTATAAGCCAGCCATTTGCTATCCGGCGACCACACTGGAACCAACTCCTGAAACGGCGAATCGTAAGTGTCGGCGTCTACCTTCACCGGCGTCTTCTTTTCCAAATCGATATACCAGAGCGTCAGCCGCGTGGTGTATGCGATCTTCTTGCCGTCGGGCGACCAGACCGGACTGTAATAAAACGCCGGCTTATCGCCCAGCTTGATCTTCTTCACATCGCCCATGCCGTTTTGATCGCGAATGGCCAGTTCGTATTCGCCGGATTCATCCGTGAAATACGCGATTTGCTGGCCATCGGGCGACCACGATGGGTCGCGCTCCGCAACTCCCGGCGTGTTCGTCAGGTTGCGGATGGAGCCCTTCTCGGCGGGCACGGTCAGGATCTCGCCATGCGCCTCGAACACCGCGCGCGCCCCCGTAGGCGAAAGACCGGAGTTCGCGATCTGTGTATTTACCTTCTCAAAATGCGGCCGCACTTCCGGCATGTCACCGGCCACGTGAATATCCACCTTGTGCGCTTTGCCTGTTTTCAAATCGTAGAGATAGATTCCGCCGAACTGTTCGTACACGATGGCGCCCGGGCCGGCCGAGGCGTTCTTCATATCCAAGCCGGTATTATGAATGACCTCAGTGACCTTCTTGGTTCCCGTATCGTAAGCGAATAACGTGCTGGGACCGTTGCGGTCGGAGAGGAAGTAGATGCGGTCGCCGATCCACATGGGCGCAAAATCGTTGGAGTTCTCGCGCGGCAGCTTCTCGATGTGAGAGTCGGCCAGGTTGGCGATCCAGATGGGAGCGGTCCGGCCTCCGCGATAATGTTTCCAAATCAGAAACGCGCGCCCGATCGGCACGTAGGCCAGATGCGTGCCATCCGGCGAATAGGAGCCTTCGTCCGCCAGGGGAAGGGGCACCTCGTCGGGCAGGCCGCCGCCCGCCACCGGCAGCGTGAACAGCCGCGTGAAGCGCGAGTAACTGTTGCGCGAGGAGCGGAACAGGATCTGCTTGCCGTCCGGAGTCCATCCGCAGACCGTGTCAGGCGATGGATGATAAGTCAGTCGTTTGGGAACACCGCCGTCCGCCGGGATCACGTAGACATCCACGTTGCCGTCATATTCGCCGGTGAACGCGATTTGAGTGCCGTCGGGCGAGAAGTGCGGATCGGTCTCGACGCCGGGCCCAGCCGTCAGACGGATCGCGTCGCCGCCATCACGGCTGACTTTCCACAAGTCGCCCGCGTAGGTGAACACGATGTGGGTAGCGTTGACGGTGGGTTTTTGTAAGAGCAGCGGTTGGTCCGGCTGCGCGAAGCCAACGGCTGCCACGGCGAATAAAAGAGCAGCGGCTAAACGGGACATGGCGAAATTCCTCCAGCCTATTGTATTGTGAGGCAGCGCCCTCCATGTTTTTGGGGATTCTGAGCCAAGTGACCGCTCCCTGACGGTCGCGGCTCAGTAAACCCGCGAAATCATTACGTCCGTTACCGAGCCCGGTCCGTTACCGAGCCGCGACCGTCAGGGAGCGGTTTCCCCAAAACCGTCCGATTATTCCTTGCCGCCCGGGTGCATCTGCTGCGCCAGATAATTCTCGATCCCGATCTCCTCCACGATATGCAATTGCCCCTCGAGATAATCGATGTGGTGCTCTTCGTCCAACAGAATCTGTTTAAACAACTCGCGCGATCCGTTGTCGCCCACTTCCATCGCCGCCTTGATAGCCGCGTTCAAGCGCGGCACCGCATCCAACTCCAGCGCCAGATCGTTTTCGAGTTGCGCTTTCACATCCGGCCCCACTTTGATGGGAAACAATTCCGTCATATTCGGAATGCCTTCCAGGAAAAGGATGCGCTGCATCAGAATATCGGCGTGCCGCATTTCTTCGATGGATTCCTGCCGGTCGAGCGCCGCCAGCCGCTGGTAGCCCCAGTTCTCACACATCTTAGAGTGCAGGAAATACTGGTTGATCGCCGTTAATTCGGCCTTCAATACCTCGTTCAGAAGTTTCAGGATCTGTTCGTTTCCGCGCATTACCAGATTGTAACCCGGCGGCGGCCGTACGAAATGTTAGGGTGAAGCAATGAGGGTTATTTGGATTGCTATGGCGCTGGCATCTAGTCTGACTCTGCGCGCGGCGGACATCGCTGAAATTCGTTCCATCATGGCCAACCGCATCGAACGCGGCAAGGCCGTGGGCATCGTGGTTGGCGTTATCGACCAAAAAGGCCGCCAGGTCCTCGCCGGCGGCAAAGTGTCGTTGGAGGGAACGGCCCAGCCGGATGGCGATACCGTGTACGAAATCGGTTCGGTCACCAAGGTGTTCACGTCGCTGCTGCTCGCCGACATGGTCGAGAAGGGCGAAGTGAAGCCGGACGATCCGGTGGCGAAGTTTCTACCGGCGAATGTGAAGGCGCCCAGCCGTAACGGGCGCCAGATCACTCTGCTCGATCTCTCGATGCAGGTCTCCGGATTGCCGCGTCTGCCGGACAATTTGAAGCCGTCCAACCTTACCAATCCTTATGCCAGCTACGACGCTCCCAAGCTCTACGATTTTCTATCGCGCTACACGCTGACACGCGATCCCGGCGAGAAGTACGAGTATTCGAACCTGGCCGTGGGACTGCTGGGGCACGCGCTGGCGTTGCGCGCGGGCATGAGTTATGAAGAGCTGCTGCGGCGCCGGATCTTCGAACCGCTGGGCATGACCAGCACTTCCATCACGCTGTCCGATGCGCAGAAAAAGCGCCTGGCGCCCGGTTACAACGATAAGCTAAAGCCGGTTTCCAATTGGGATTTCGACGTGTTGGCGGGCTGCGGCGCGATACGCTCCACAGCCAACGATATGCTGAAGTTCGTGGCTGCGAATCTGGAACTGACTGACACCCCGCTGAAGGCGGCCATGCGCCGCATGCGATCGATAGACAGGCCGACGGACATTCCTGACGTGAAAGTTGCCATGGCGTGGCATATCTTCACTAAGTTCGATGAGCAGATCTATTGGCACAACGGAGGCACTTATGGTTACCGGTCTTTCGTCGGATTCAATCCGGCGAAAAAGGAAGGCGTAGTCGTGTTGTGCAACACGTTCATGGATAACGACGACTTAGGGCGGCATATCCTGGAGGCCCGTTATCCGGTGATCACCTATCGCGAACACAAAGAGATCACTGCGGATCCGGCTGTGCTCGAGAAATATGCCGGCGAATACGAACTGGCGCCGACTTTTAAGATTGCGGTGACGCGGGATGGGTCGCGGCTCTACGTTCAGGCTACGGGGCAGGCGCGCGTCGAAGCGTTTGCGGAGTCGGAAACGGAGTTCTTTCTCAAAGTGGTGGATGCGCAAATCACGTTCGAGAAAGACGGATTGATTCTGCACCAGGGCGGAGCCGACCAAAAAGCCAAGAAAGTGAAGTAGCTTGTGGGGCAGGCTCGTAGCCTGCGCGGGCCTCTCAGGCCCGCTCTTCGGCGAGGTCCGCTCATGTTTGGACAGGCCGGACAGGCCAGGAGGCCTGTCCTACTGGCGTTTCGGCGTCACACGCCAATAAACGCCATACCGCTGATCCACGATGCGGCTGAGCGGCAGCATGGTCACATCCCGGCTTTGGCCCTTGGTCTTAAATGTCAACAACGGCCGCGAAATCTGCTCGATCCACGAAGCCGGATCGGCCGACGCAGCCACGAATTCCGGCGCCGCCGGCGGATCGGGCAACTCCGGCGGATTATCGCCGCCGCGCCGCATCTCATCCGTCAAGCCCGCCCGCCCCAGATCGCCCGCCAACACCACGGGGCCGTACATAATGGCCTGTATCGTATCGTCGTCCGGCATGGCGTCGACATGCAGACTCATGGGTAGAGTGGCGCGCAGTTCGTCACTGGTCTTCCACTCGCGCTCGATTACCAGATAGCCATTCGCACGGACCGGCTTCACTGGCTCGCCATTTACCGACACGGTCATCTTGCCGTTCGTCCAGTAAGGTTCGCGTAGGCGCACGGCCAGCTTCACGGGCTTGGCACTCACAAGGTGCACACCGATCTCGCCGCGGCTGAGGAACGCCGTATCCTGTTTCACGCGGATGCCCTTATCCTCCCAATCCAGTTCCGAGGCGATAAATAGGTTCACATACAAGTTATGATCATCGTGGAAATAGATACTGTCGGCGAGCTTCGAAAACGATTCCACGCCCGTGCCCGTGCAACACCAGAACGATCCGCGCGGGCTGGCGAATACCTTCCAGTAACCCGCGGCCAACGGCACATAGTACATAGTCAGGCCGTCCTTCGGGTTCATGGTGCCCAGGATGCCGTTGAAAAATGCGCGCTCGTAATAGTCGAAGTAACGCGCCTCGGGCGACCAGCTAAATAAGTGCCGCGTGAGTTTCAGCAGGTTATAGGTGCAGCAGCATTCTTGCGTCGAATAACCGAGCTCGTCGGCCAACTTATCGGGATCCGAGAGCCAGTGCTCTTCGTTGCTGGTGCCGCCCGTGGCATACGCGCGGTGCTCGGTCACTTGCGTCCAGAAGAACTCCGCGATGCGCCGGTAGCGCTCGTCGCCCGTAAGTTCGTAGCGCCGGGCCGCGCCGATGATCTTGGGGATCTGCGTGTTCACATGCAGCCCGGTCAACTCATCGCGGCCTTCGGCCAGTGCCCCGAAAATCGCTTCCTGATCGAAACGGTGCGCTGCCGCGGCGAAATCCTTCTCGCCGGTCACCGCGTACAAGTTGTAGAGCACCTCGTTCATGCCCCCGAACTCGACGTTCAGGATGCGCGCCATATCCTCGTCGTTGAGCGTATCGGTCCAGCGCTTGGTCCATCCGGCCATGCCCTGCACCACGTCGAGCGCCTGGCCGTTGCGGGCCAAAACATACATATCCAGCAGGCCCGCCATGATTTTGTGCAAAGTGTAGAAGGGCGCCCAGACCTTTTGCCCGGCCTTTAGCCGGTCGAAAAACGACGCCGGAAAGGCGCTGAGATAGCCATTGCCGTTGGCCTTCTGGCACTTCGCCAATTCGTCGACCACCAGGTTGCCCTTGCCGTGCAGCATAGGATCGCCGGTGCCCAGCGACACCCGCGCGCAGGCCGAGAGATAGTGTCCGGTAAAGTGGCCGCGCAATTCGCAATCGGGCTTTTCCCATCCTCCCAGCGCCGCGGCCGTGGTGGGAAGGCCCGCATTCAGGCGGAAAGTGTGCAACAGGCGGTCGGTTTCCAGGCCCTGCAGGAAGTCGCGGTTGCGCTCGGCCGACTGCAGCATGAACGTGTCGGTGATGCGGACGCTGTCGAGATCGAACGGCTGCACCTGCGGGGCGACTGCGTCTTTCACGGAATTGGGCTTGGCCGCGGCGGCCAGCGGTGCCAGCGCGGTTGCGGCCATAAACTGGCGGCGGGTTAACATATGCGTGCTCTCCTTATTATCGGACGATCTGCTGTGCGGCGGTGAGCGACACGGCTGCTATGGGGCGTTCTTTACTGAGCCGCGAACGTCAGGGAGCGGTTTCCCGGAATGGATAAGTACCCCTCCGCCGGTTGTCGCGGCTCCGCGCACTCTGTTATCCTTCTGTTGTCGAATAGAGTCATATAGCTACCCGGCCTCGCCGGCCGGGCTCCTCGAAGAGGTTTTGCCATGTCAGGTCATTCAAAGTGGGCCACCATCAAGCACAAGAAGGCCGCCCTCGACGCCAAGCGCGGGAAAACGTTTACGCGCATCATCAAGGAAATTTCCATCGCCGCCCGCAATGGGGGCGATCCCGATGCCAATCCGCGCCTTCGCACCGCCATCCTGGCCGCCAAAGGCGTCAGCATGCCCGCCGATAACATCAAGAAAGCCATCATGCGCGGCACCGGCGAACTCGAAGGCGGACAGATCGATGAAGTCATGTTCGAAGGCTACGGGCCAGGCGGCGCCGCCGTGCTGGTGAAGGTCGCCACCGATAACCGTAATCGCACGGTAAGCGAAATCCGCCATTGCTTTTCGAAGAACGGCGGCAATTTGGGCGAACTGGGCAGCGTGGCCTGGATGTTCGAGCGCAAGAGCCACGTCTACGTCCCGCACGATAAAGCCAGCGAAGAACAACTCATGAACATCGTGCTGGACGCCGGCGCCGAGGATCTGCGCGACGAAGGCGACCAGTGGGAAGTGATCGCGCCGCCGGAAGCGCATGAAGCCGTGATGGCGGCGCTCGAGAAGGCGCATATGCCTATGGAATCCGCCGAAGTCGCCATGCTGCCGAAGAATCTGGTGCGCCTGGAGGGCAAGAATGCGGGCGCCATGCTGCGGCTCAGCGAAGCGCTCGAAGAACACGAAGACGTGCAGTACGTGTATTCCAACTTCGATATCGACGAGAAGGAGTTGGAGGCGATGGCGCAATAAAGTGCTGGTGCTGGGCGTGGATTGCGGGACCGCGCGGACCGGATACGGCGTCATCGAATCCGATGGCGGCGGCCACACGCTGATCGTCTCCGGCGTGATCGTCACCAAAGTCCGCGACCCGTTCGAGGCGCGCCTGCATCAAATCGCCTGCGGATTGCGCGAGGTCATTCGCCGGCATGCGCCCGCCGCGGCGGCCGTCGAGCAGGTGTTTTACGCGGCCAACGTTAGGACCGCGTTGAAGCTGGCGCACGTCAGGGGGGTGGCGCTGTTAGCCATCGCGGAGGCCGGGCTGGAATTGGGCGAGTATTCGCCGCTGGAGATCAAGACAAGCGTGGTGGGTTACGGCCAGGCGGATAAGCGGCAGGTCCAACTGATGGTGCAGTCTTTGCTGGGGCTGGGTTCCACAATCGAATCCGAAGATGCCTGCGACGCGCTGGCGGTGGCTATTTGCCACGCGACGCATACCTCCACTCGCGCGCGCCTGGAAGGAGTTTCGGCCAAATGAAGTGGCGCATCGCGCTCATCTGGTGCGTGTGCGCGGCCGCCGTATCGGCCGCGGATGTGCCACATCTTTTCTACTCGAAATCGTTTCCGGCAAGCACTCCGGCTTACGTGGCCATCAATGTGGATAAGACCGGCGCGGGCGATTACCGTGAAGCCGAGAACGACGATAATCCGCTGCGCTTCCAATTGACCGAAACGGAAACCGGCGCCTTATTCGGTCTGGCCGCCAAGCTGGGCTACTTCGACCACCCTTTGGAATCGAACTTGAAGGTAGCCTTCATGGGCACCAAAACTTTCCGCTACGTGGACGGCGCGAAGAAAAGCGAAGTGAAATTCAATTACTCGGAAGACCCTTCGGCGCAGGCGCTGGCCGATTGGTTCGAGCGCATCAGCGAATCGGAACAACTGTACACCAATCTCGAAGTCGCTGCGAAATACGATCACCTGGGTGTGATGAAGGCCGTGCTGCTGATCGAATCCGCGGACGATGACAGACGCCTGGTGGCCACCTCGCAATTCCTCCCGTTGCTCGACCGGGTGGCTAAGAACGAAAGCTACATGCACCAGGCGCGCATGCATGCCGCGGGCCTGGCCGAGCGGTTTCGCTGTGCTGCTCCGCCGTGCTCCACTAACCCGTCGAAATGAAATTCCTCTGTACGTTTTTTCTGGCAATCGCCGCCTTGCCGCAGACGACCCCGCCCGCCACGCCCGCGCCTGCTTCCAACCCGCCGGTCTCCAAGCCCGCGAACGATGAATCCCGCGAGTTGAGCGACGCCATCTCCGAAGCGGGCACCAGCCCGGTCGATTTCACCCGCGCACTCGAGAAACATCTGGCCAAGTATCCGAACTCTCCGCGCCGCAATGAAATCGAGCGGGCGTTGGTACGGGCCGCCATCGAGGCCAAGGACGACAAACGGATTATCGAGTACGGCGAGCGCGTGCTCGCTCGCGACCCGAGCGACGTGCAGATTCTGGATCGCGTGATGCGCGCCTTGCTGGCCTCCAGCGATCGCGATAATTCCGAACGCGCGCTCAAGTACGCCAGGCAATATGAGAACCAACTTCGGCAGTCGCGCGCCCAAACTCCTCCCGGCCACATGAGCGAGGCACAGTGGCATGATGAGGTGGATAAAGCCTTGGGACGGGTGTTCGCTTGCGAAGCGCGCGCCACCGGCAATCTGGGCAAAACGGATGAGGCCATCGCGCTGGCGCGCCAGGGTTACGAGACCTATCCGTCCGCCGAATCTGCCCGCGAAATCGCCCGCTGGCTGGTAAAGGCGGGGCACGATCAGGAAGCGCTGGCTCCTTATGCCGACGCCTTCGCCATTCCCGACAGCCGCAACACAGACATCGACCGCGCCAAGGACCGCGCCCAACTGGGCGACACCTACCGCAAAGTTTATGGCTCCGAAAAGGGCATGGGCGATCTGATTCTGGAGGCGTACGACCGCACTGCCGGCCTGCTTGAAGCGCGCCGCTTGCGCCTGCGCCAGAACGATCCCAACGCCCAGGCCAGCAATGTAATGGATGTCACGCTCTCCGGCGTGGATGGCGGCAAATTGCCCATCGCCTCGCTGAAAGGCAAGACCGTGATCTTCGATTTCTGGGCCACCTGGTGCGGACCTTGCCGCATGCAGCATCCGCTCTATGAGCAGGTGAAGCAGCTCTTCCACGATTCGCCCGATGTAGTGTTTCTTTCGATCGCCACCGACGACGAACGCGAAATCGTGGCGCCCTTCCTGAAAGACAACCACTGGGCTTCCCAGAACGTATATTTCGAGGATGGCCTGTCGCGCGTGCTGGCCATTACCTCGATTCCCACCACCATCGTTCTGGACCGCCGCGGCGAAGTAACCAGCCGCATGAACGGATTCCTGCCTAACCGCTTCGTGGATATGTTGAGTGACCGGATCAAGGACGCGCTTAAGAATTAGTTATTACTTGTTACAAGTGAGTCCAGCCACAGTAACTCACGGTAATTGACAAACAATTTATCTCGCCGCGCGTCACAGCCCCGGCCCTGCATCGTCTGAGATGATGAAAGGAACCCCCGTGAGCTTCAATAAACGATTTACACTTACTCTGGCGACCCTCGTTGGTCTCTCCGCCTTCACCGCAACTGCCGCCACTACTGAAACGAGAGCCAGCTTTACCTTGCCGTCCGCGGCCTATTGGAACGACACTTTGTTACCCGCCGGCGAGTATACCTTGTCGGTCGGCAGAAATCTGAATGGCGTCCCCGTGTTCAATCTCCGGGGCGAGGGTGTGATCGCGACCTTTTTTGGCCCAGCGGTCGCCGCGGATGTGAACGGGCCGAGTCAGCTCAAGCTGGATGGCATCGAAGGAACTTATGTCGTTCGCGAATTCGATTCCGGATCCGTCGGCCAGTCGTTTCGATTCGGCGTGTCCAAGACTGTCCGCAACCTGCTCTCGAAAAGCGAAGCCCGTCATGTCACCGTTCCCGTGTCGGGTATGTAACTATGTGGGGCGGGCACTTTGCACTGCGGTGGCCTTTCCGCGCAAAGGGCGCGTTTCCCGCGCCGCCATGGAGGGCAAGAACCTTGGCAATCCAAGCGGCGCGGGGGCGCCCGTTTTGCGCGGTTCCTGGAGAGCCCGCCTTTCAACATGGGCGGTCTGCCCCACTCATCACCACCCGTAGCGCTCCTCCGTCCACGGATCGCCGTGCATGTGATATCCATTCTTCTCCCAAAATCCCGCATGATCGCGATCCATGATTTCAATGGCCGCCAGCCACTTGGCGCTTTTCCACGCATACAGCCGGGGCACGATCAGGCGCGCCGGACCGCCATGCTCCGCGGCGATAGGCTGCCCATCGTGCTGGGTCGCCACCAGCGCATCCTCAGCCAGGAAATCTTCGAGAGGCAGATTGGTCGTCCATCCGCGATCGTAGCCGTAAGCCATCACGTATGCGGCGCCATCCAGAACGCCGCCGGCTTGCTTCACTAACTCGCGCGTGGATACGCCTTCCCACACATTGCCCAGCCGCGACCATCGCGTGACACAATGAAAATCGGAGAAAACTTTCACGCGCGGCGCCTTGAGAAACTCCTCCCAGTTCCATTCCGCCGCGTGCGCCACCAACCCTCGAAGACTTAACCGCCAGCGTTCGAGATCGATCGCAGGCGGACCGCTGGCATCCAACACCGGCCACTTCTTCGTGCGCGATTGTCCGGGCGGGATGCGTTTCGCGCGGCGCGCATCGGGACTCACAATCACGTCCGCCGGCAGCCCCTCTGGCGTAGGAATCTCTTCCGCCTGGACCTTGCTTTTATCCATCCAGAACATAAGCGTATTCTAGCTTGCGCTGGCCCGGCGGGTCCGCTCCCTCACGGTCGCGGCTCCGTTGAGTCGCGGCTCCGTTGGTCGCGGCTCCGTTGAGTGGTGGGCGCCGTCACCGAGCCGCGCCTACCGAGCCGCGCCTACTGAGCTGCGCCTACTGAGCCGCGACCGTGAGGAAGCGGTGTCCGCAGAACCGCAACCTTCGGGTTGGCGCAAACATCCATAGAATGGTACATTCTGTTATCCTGGATTAATACCTTGCGATCTCATCTTAAGTGGAGTTCTCTTTGTGTCCTCGCAGTATCCGTAGGCACACTTGGCGCCGCGACGGCGCTTGAGCCGGATGCTGTGGTCCGCAATTATACGGCCGCTTCCGAACAGCAGGAGCGCGCCTTCAACGGCTCTTCGATGGAAGTGGATATTGAAGCTTCGCTACCCAAACTCAAGCGGCAGGGCCGCCTGCATGCCCTGCGCCATATCTCCCGCCTGGGCCGTATCACGTACGAAGCGTTGCGTTTTGAGGGCGACAATTCCGTCAAGCACCATGTGATCGCCAGATGTTTGACCGCCGAAGCGCAATCGCAGGCCGAAGGATCTCCCTCGCTGGCGGTGACGCCCGCAAATTATAAATTCAAATACAAAGGGCAGGCGCAAAGCGGCGACCGGACCGTGCAGGTATTTGCGGTCACTCCGCTCCACAAACGGGTAGGGCTCTTCAAAGGCGAGATCTGGATAGACTCGCAAACGTTTCTGTGCGTGCGCCAATCCGGACGCTTCGTGAAGACGCCTTCCATTTTCTTGAAGCGGATCGAATTCGTGAAAGAGTATGAAATTCACGACGGTTTTTCCGTTCTCCGCCAGATTCGCAGCGTAGCCGATACGCGCCTGGTAGGCCCCGCGGAAATGACCATCGATTTCCGGAACGTCTCGATGGCCGGCGGGCTGGCCGAGGCGAGCGCGCTCGATATGGACGAGCAATAACGTTGGCGGACGACCATTCATGCGAACACTGTTTCTGAACCCTCCCTCATTCGAAGGCTTCGATGGCGGCGCCAGTTCCCGCTGGCCGGCCACGCGCGAGATCGAATCGTACTGGTATCCGGTGTGGCTCTGCTATCCCGCCGGCATGCTGCGCGATAGCAAAGTGGTGGATGCCCCCCCCCACAAGGTCTCCATCGAACAGACCGTGGCCATGGCCAACGACTTCGAGTTGCTGGTGCTGTTCACCTCCACGCCCGGATTTCACGTGGACACGAAGATGGCCGAGATGATGAAGGATTCCAATCCCAAGCTGAAGGTCGCCTTCGTGGGACCGCCTGTCACCGTGGAACCGGAAAAATCGTTGCGCGCTTCGCACGCCATCGATTTTGTGGTGCGGCGCGAGTTCGATTATCAGATTGCGGATTACGCGCGCGGCACGCCGCTCGAAGAGATCGCGGGTGTCAGCTTCCGCAAGAACGGCGATATCGTCAATAACCCGGAACGCGCGCCCATCGAGAATCTCGACGAACTTCCCTGGGTCTCCAAGGTCTATCAGCGCGATCTGGATGTCAGACGTTACAACGTTCCGTTTCTGCTGAATCCGTACATTTCGTTGTACACTTCGCGTGGCTGCCCGGCTATGTGCTCGTTCTGTCTCTGGCCGCAGACGCATTCGGGCCATCGCTGGCGCTTGCGTTCTTCGGACGATATCGCGCGCGAAGTAGCTTTCGCCAAAGAAGCGTTTCCCTATGTCAAAGAAATTTTCTTCGACGACGATACCTTCAATTATCAGAAGGCGCGCACGCTGGATCTGTGCAAGAAGCTGAAGCCGCTGAAATTTACGTGGTCGTGCACCTCGCGCGTAACTACCGATTACGAAACGCTGAAGGCCATGAAAGATTCCGGCTGCCGCCTTCTGATCGTGGGCTATGAGTCGGGCGAGCAGCAGATTCTGAAGAACATCAAGAAAGGCGCCACCATCGACATGGCGCTGCGGTTCACCGAGAATTGCAAGAAGCTCGGCCTGGTGGTGCATGGCGATTACATTATCGGGCTGCCCGGCGAAACGCGCGAGAGCATCCGCAAGACCATCGACTTCGCTAAGCGGCTGGATACGGAGACTATCCAGGTTTCCCTTGCGCACGCCTATCCGGGCACCGAGTTTTACGAATACGCGCAGAAGAATGGCCTGGTTACCATCGAGAACATGACCGATGAGCGCGGCCACCAGCTTCCCAACGTCACTTATCCGGGCCTGGACCGCGGCGAGTTAGTCGATTGGGTGGAACGCTTCTACGGCGAATATTACTTCCGGCCGCGGGTGGTCTGGCGCGTGGTGCGTAAAGCCATCTTCGATTCGAGCGAGCGAAAGCGGTTGACCAAGGAAGCACGCGAATATATGGCGCTGCGTTCCAAGCGGAAAAAGTTCGTGGCGGACGAGCGGAAGGCTCTGGCCACGGCCCCGGTAGCTTCTGAGCCGCAGCCGGTTTCTGAGCCGCAGCCGGTTTCTGAGCCGCGCGCGTAAGCAAGCGGTTGCGGGCCGCGACGTGCCAGCATATCTTGTCATGAACGTGCGACTTAAGACTTTCTTCTTTGCTATCGTCGTAATCCTGACCAGTGTGGGCGGTAACTTCTCGCTAAGTTGGGGTATGCACCAGGTGGGAAGCCTGGCAAGCGTGGCGCCCCTGGCTTATGTGCGCGCGGTTTTCAACCCCTGGGTGACTCTCGGAATCTCACTGCTCGTCCTATGGCTGTTCTCGCATATGACTCTGCTAAGTTGGGCGGATTTGAGTTATGTGCTGCCGGTAACTTCCGTCGGATACGTGCTATCGGCCTTGGCGGGTAAGTTGTTTCTGCACGAAGAGATCTCTCCCGCGCGTTGGGCCGGCATCCTGCTGATCGTGTCGGGCGTGGCCCTGGTGGCGCGGACCTCGCCACAACGGGCCATGGCGCGCAGCGGAGCTTCGCTATGAGATGGCTGCTGGTGTTCGTGATTGCCGCCGCGACCACCGTTTCCGACGTGCTGCAAGCCGCGGCCATGAAGCGTCACGGCGAGATCCGCGATTTCCGCCCGGGAGCGATCGGCCGCCTGCTGGCGCGGTTGGCGCGCAATAGGCTGGTGGTGGCGTCGATAGTCGCCATGGCTGCGTCGTTTTTCGCGTTTATCGCGCTGCTTTCTGTGGCCGATCTGAGCTTCGCGGTGCCCGCTACCGCCAGCAGCTATGTAGCGGAAACCGCGCTGGCCAAATATCTGTTGAAAGAGCCTGTGACCTTGGGGCGCTGGGCAGGCGCATCGCTGGTGGCCTGCGGTGTGGCGCTCCTGGCGCGGTGATCTGGCTGGCGGTTCCCGCGCTGGCGTCCGCCGCCTATTGGATCCTGGTGCTGGTGGCCGCGTTTCGCTGGCATAGCCGGCGGCCCGTGCAATCGGCCGATCAACCGCCGGTCTCCATCCTGAAGCCCGTCTACGGCCGCGATCCGCAGTTCTACGACGCCATCCGTTCGCACGCCGTACAAGAGTATCCCGAGTACGAAATTCTGTTCGGCATGGCCCGCGCGGACGATCCCGCCGCGGACGATATCCGCCGCCTCATCGCCGAATTCCCCGCGCGCCAAATCCGCCTGATCGTCACTTCCACCAAGATGCCGAATGCCAAGGCCGGCGTGCTGGCCGATCTTGCCGCGCAGGCGCGCTATCCGCTGCTGCTGATCAACGACAGCGATATCCGGGTCGCGCCGGACTATCTCCGCGAAGTGACTGCCACGCTCGGCCAGCCGCGCGCCGGTCTGGTCACTTGCCTCTATCGCGCGCAATCGGAGAACCTGCCCGGCCGTTGGGAAGCTTTGGGAGTCGCCACCGAATTCGCGCCCAGCGTGCTGGTGGCGCGCCTGCTCGGCGCGGCGGAATTCGCTCTGGGATCGACCATGCTGCTGCGCGCCGGTGACTTGCGCCGCATCGGCGGCTTCGCGGCCATCGGCGATTATCTGGGCGACGATTATCAACTGGGACGCGCCATTCACTCGCTCGGCCTGCAGGTGGTCTTCGCGCCGCCGGTGGTCGAAACTCACTTGAGCGGCGCCACGTGGGGCGAAGTCTGGCGGCACCAACTGCGCTGGTCGCGCGGCATCCGGGTATCGCGGCCGGGCGGGTATTATGGCTATCTGGTAACCCACGCGGCGTTTTGGTCCCTTGTTGCCATTGCTGCGGGCGCCTGGCCGGTCGCGGTTGCGGCGCTGGTTATCCGTCTGCTGGCGGGAATCGCTGTGGGATGGGGCGTGCTCCGCGATCCGGCCGCGATCCGCCGAGCCCTCTGGATGCCTCTTCGCGATCTCTGGGGCTTCGCCATCTGGGTGTGCGGCCTGCGAGGCAGCACGGTGGAGTGGCGGGGGGCGCGCATTCGCTTATCACCCTCTGGTAAAATATTATCGGACCTGTAAATCCTGTTTGTTGCAGGACAGGCTTCAGGTCGCGGAGGCCACCGTGATCATCCTGCTCTTCGGACCGCCCGGCTGCGGCAAAGGCACGCAAGCCGCTTTGATTGCCCGGCGTTACCATATCCCCGCTATCTCCACCGGCGACATGTTTCGCGCCGAATGCAAAGCGGGTACGGATTTGGGCCGGGCGGCGTGCTCCATTCTCAAATCCGGCGGCTTGGTCGGCGATGAGATTACCAACCAGATTGTGGCCCGCAGAATTCAGCAGCCGGATTGTGCATGCGGTTTCCTGCTGGATGGTTATCCGCGGACTCTCGATCAGGCGAAATTCCTGGACGGGCTGGTGGGCAAACTCGGCCTTCCCAAACCCATCGCGATTCACCTGGATGTTCCCGCGCAGGTGCTGGTTTCGCGCATCACGGCTCGCCGCCAGTGTGGCGTTTGCGGACATATTTACAACATGCTCTCGCAGCCGCCCAAGGTTGGCGAGACCTGCGACGCCGATCACTCGCCGCTCATCCGCCGCGAAGACGACAACGAGCACGTCATTCTGGCGCGATTGAAGGCATATCATGACGCCACCAGTCCGGTGATCGCTTATTATCGCAATGGCGGTTGCCGGCGCGTGGACGCTACTGGATCGCCTGCCGACATTATGGAGCAGATCGCGCGCATTTTGCCGTCCAGTGGGGCGGAAAATCGTCTTTTGTCGTCTGCCCCTCTAGGGGTAAATGGACAGACCACAAAAAGCGATGGTCTGTCCCACTAGTACATCGTACAGTTAGTTCTTTATAGAATACTAGCCATACTCACTTGTCAGCCGGCGCGGATATGGCGCTTCGGCCGCAACATCGATATATGAAGAACCTACTGTAAGATCTACTGGTATTTCAGTTCGCCGGCCTCGATGCGCACTGCGAGGCGGTTTTCCTTGGGCGGTAACGGACACGTAGCATACTGCGTAAAAGCGCACGGCGGATTGTAAGCCTCGTTGAAATCCAGCACGACTTCACCATCCTTGCCCAAGGCCGTATCCAGGAACCGGCCACTCGAGTAAGTCTCGTGCCCGGACGTAAGATCGCGGAAGATGAAGAATAGCTCGCCCGGCGTCTCCTCCACCGGCGTCAGTCGCAGCTTCTGCCCGTGCAGTTCAAACTCCACATATCCCGGACTGGGGGTCTCCTCCACTTGCCCCAGAATATTCAGAATCGGAATCTTTCGGGCGTCGCGCGCAAGCCGCGTTCTGATCCGATACTCTTCCTTGATCGGGAAGTATTTTAGGCCCGTGAACTCTTTGCGCAGGCTGCTGTTGGTGTCCTTCAGCCGGATGCCATACTTACCGCCGCGCGCGATGGGAAACAGAGTCAGGCTGCCCATGGTCACCGCGTCGGGTTTCCCCATCTCGTCCGTGCGCAATTCGCGTAACTGCCCATCCATACGCACCGCGACCTTGCCCCCGTGCAATTCGAACGCGCCGCTCACGACTCCCGGCCCCTCAGGCAGCGCAATCTCGTGCGACGAGTCTGGCCCGAAAGTGTTGGCCCCTTCGTGCAGCCAAAACAATCCAGTGACGGTGAGCCAGCCGCCATCCGCCTTGAGCGCCGCCTCGCGCGCGTGCCGCCACTCTTCGATCTGCGCGCGATACGCATTGGAAGCCGGCCACAACATTGCGGGCACCACCAGAATCGCCGCGCGGCTCGCGAATGCACGCGCGCGCATCATTTCTCTCCTTCGAGCGCGTGCTCCAGCAGTTCCGCGAATTCCCCGCTCTTGCGATCGATGCGCTCTTTCAACTGGTTGAGATCCCGTTCCAGAGTGTGCAGCTTATCCGCCAGATGCATCGAAGCCAATACCGCGATGCGCGTGGAATCCGCGTTCGGAGAACGCGCCGCGATGGAGAGCATCAACTCGTCGAGGCTGCGCGCCAGTTCCTCCACTTCGCGCGGATCACCGGCGGTGAGCACGGTATAAGACTGGCTCAGGATGGTAACGCGAACCGGACGTTTTTCGGGCGTGCTGGTGGCCACGGCTTTAGCCGGCGCTGAGTTGGTCGATCTGCCCCAACAGCTTCTCGATGCGGCTGCGCACTTGTTTGCGCTCGGCGTGCAAAGTCTTCAACTCATCGGAGAGCCGGGCGTTTTCCGCGCGCGCCTCGGTGGCTTCGTGCACGGCCGCTTCTTTCTCCTGCCGTAGGCGCGTCACCAGTTGCACGGCCTGTTGGATGCGCTGTTCGAGCGCCTGCAGCGAATCGGTTTCCTGTTCCACGGGACTCATCAGGCCGCCGTCTCCAGGGCCGCCTTGGCCTTTTCCACCAGCAGACTGAAACCTGCCGGATCGGCCGCCGCCACTTCGGCGAGCACCTTGCGGTCCAGATCCACGCCCGCCGCTTTCAGGCCGTGCATGAATTTGCTATAGGAAATTCCGGCTAGCCGGCAACCCGCATTGATGCGCACTATCCACAGCGAACGGAATTCGCGTTTCTTGTTTTTGCGGCCGACGTAGGCGTAACGGAGGGCTTTTTCGACGGCTTCCTGTGCCGCGCGGTTCAGCTTGCTTTTGGTAAGGAAAAAACCGGACGCGCGTGCCAGTGTCTTGTGGCGCGTATCCCGGCGATTGGTTCCTCTTTTTACTCTAGGCACGTTTCAACTCCTTTTTGAGGTGGTTTGCGGCGGATCGGGCACGTGCCACGCGCTCCGTCCACACGCGGTTGGTTCCCTAATACGGGATCATGCGCTTCAACACGGGCTGGTCGGCGGGGTCCGCCAATACGCTGTGGTGAAGCTTTCTTTTCCGCTTGCGCGACTTCGAGGTTAGAATGTGCCGGGCGAAGGCGTGATTGCGGACGACTTTGCCTGTCCCGGTTTTCTTGAACCGCTTGGACGCACCTTTGTGTGTCTTCAGCTTGGGCATAGATGTTCCTGGATCGTTGCGAACCTGAATCTCTAAGAGTATAGCAGGAGGCCGGCCTCCGCCGCCACTCTCCCTCAAGTGGGAAGTGGGGCAAGTGGGGCGCGGGCAGACGACAAAAAACGATCGTCTGCCCCACAAGAGGTCAAATTGGGGTCGCGCTAGTTCGCCCAAGTACAGGAGAAGCTGGTTCCGTCGCTCGAAAGTGAAGTGCAGGTAGACGTCTGCGGACTGCTGGAGCTTCCAGTCTTGTTGATCTTGTTAATGCCGGCAGCGGGGAACGATCCGATGTCGCCGCTGTTGGAAGAGTCGGTGGCATCGTTGGTGCCGCTGATGCCCGTGCTATCGTCGCCGAACAGAATCGTGCCGAAATCGGACAACGGCAGAATTCCGCCACCCGCCGTGCAGCAAGGCGCTTCGGCGATCCACTCGGCCGAGGAACGCGCGGCCCCCGACACCCGGGCTGTTTTGGTGAACGTCTTACCGGTGGTCTCGTTCGTAATCGTGATGGTGAATTGGCTGCCGTTGTAGGTGACTTCAGCGAACATCTGGTTGCCAGGCGCTACCGGGACGCTGGTAATTTCAAACGACGGCTGTGGGTAAAACTCGTACCAGGCATAGTAGCTGGGACTGGTGCGGTCGCAATCGGAATCCGTTCCGGTTTGCTCCACCGAGTCCGAAGTCTGAAGGAATCCATCCAGGCCTACCCAAAATGCCGCGTATTGGTCTTTCGCCACGCCGCTGCAATGCGCGGTGGGCACCGTCCAGGAACCCTTGGCGGATGTAAACGATGTGCCGGTCACCGCATAACCGCTCCAGTTGCTGCTGTTCGATGTGCCATCGCCATGATCTTGCCGATCCCTGATCGGACCGTGCTGATGACGCGCGATCTTCTCGGTTGCGTCTTGCGCAAAGGCAGGCAACAGGGCAACAACTCCCAGTAAAACGACTCCCTTTAAAAACATGCTTATTCTCCGTAGTGATGAAATATGATTTTCCTCGGGGATCCCTCCGGAAGTCCCGCGCATTGTACACCACTTGCAGGTAGTGCAATAGTACTGAGTGCACCAACGTTAACCGCAAGCTAAGATGGGCGTGCATGCCTCATATCGGCCAAATCAAGGACTTCTGGCGCGTGTTCGCCGGCTGGTGCGCCCGGCAATGGAAGATCGTCCGTCCCGGCCCGGAAGCGCGCCGCGGCGCCGTGTGGGGCTCACTCGCCTTGGCGGCCGCTTGCGTCATCGTCGGCGGATTGTATCTGCGCAGCGGATTCGGCTACGCCTTCGATTTCGCGTTTGCCGTGGTGCTGGCCGCCCTGACGATTCCCCTGACCATGTTGGCCGTGGCGCTGCTGCTCTCGATCGCCCGCACGCTGCCGCGCATGGCTACCGGCATCATCATTGGGTCGTGCCTGGTGGTCACGCTGGTATGGATGCCTCCGCAACTCGGTCTGGCCATGGCAGTGGTGCTGGGATTGGCCGAGGGCGTCCTGGGCGCCTCGATCGCGACTTTCATCAGCGGCCGATTCCGCGAAGCGCCGCCGGCCAAGAAGATCGTCACCGTGACTCTGTGTTTGCTGGCCGTGGCTGTGAACGCCGCCACCGTCTGGCTGTTCGCGCACCAGGGATCCATGGAAGAGATCGTCGAGTGGAAGCCACCGTCCGCTACCATGCCCGCGAAGCTGGAAGCCGCGAATCCGGCCCAGAACGGCCCATACGGCGTGAAGGTGCTGTTCTACGGCGTGGGCAACGACATCCGGCGGCCGGAATACGGACCATCCGTGGCCATTAAGACCCATACCGTCGACGCATCGGAATTCTTCGAAGGCTTCAATGGCTGGAAGCGCTGGGCGCGCCGCAAGTATTGGGGATTCGACATGGACAAGCTGCCGCTCAACGCGCGCGTCTGGTATCCGGACGGCCCCGGACCGTTTCCGCTGGCACTGATGGTGCACGGCAATCACAACATGTCCGATTTTTCCGATCCGGGCTATGCATATCTCGGCGAGTTGTTGGCCAGCCGCGGCTTCATCCTGGCGTCCATCGACGAAAATTTCCTGAACAGCGGCCTCTATCACGATCCGCCCAAGCAGCAGCCCGTGCGCGGCTGGATGCTGCTCGAGCACTTGAAGCTGTGGCGCGACTGGAATCGCGCGCCCGGCAATCCGTTTTCGGGCAAGGTGGATATGGAGCATATCGCGGTGATGGGCCATTCGCGCGGGGGCGAGGCGGCGGCCACGGCGGCGCTCTTCAACCGGATGCAATACTGTCCGGAAAACGCCAACATCCGCTTCGATTACGGCTTCGCGATCCAGTCGGTGGTGGCCATCGCGCCGGCCGAGGGCCAGTACAAGCCCGCCGGACGGTATCGCTGGATTGAGGATGTGAACTACTTAACCCTGCAAGGCGCCCACGATGCGGATGTCTCTTCGTTCATGGGCAGCCTGCAATGGGACCACACGCGATTCACCAAACCCGGCCCGTGGTTCAAGGCGGAGATCTACGCGTATCGCGCCAATCACGGGCAGTTCAACACTGTTTGGGGACGCACCGATGCGGGCCTGCCGCTGAGCTGGTTCCTGAATCTGAAACCGCTCATGCCCGGCGACGAGCAGCGCCGCATTTCGAAAACGTACATCGCGGCATTTCTGGAAGCCACGCTGAAAGGGCGCCGCGAGTATCTGCCGCTGTTCGAGGATTGGCGCACGGGCCGCGCCTGGCTGCCCGATACGATTTACATCAATCGCTATCAGGATGCCTCGTACGTGCCCCTGGCAACGTATCAGGAAGACGCGGATCTGACCACCACCACCGCGCCGGGCGGACACATTGCGGGCGACAAGCTATCCATCTGGCGCGAAGGCCGCATTCCATGGCGCGGCGGCGATCGCGATTACAATGGTGTGTTTCTGGGCTGGAATCGTGCCAAGGGCGCTCCCGCGGCTGCATATAGCGTTACACTGCCGGAAGGCGCGGCTGGGAAATGGGGTTTGGCCGGGACATCCAACCTGATGCTGTCTCTGGCGGCGATGGATGAAGATGCTCCGCTGCCGGGCAAGAAGCCGGGCGAGAAAGCCAAGCAATCGGAACGCTCCGAAGAGGAGCGCGCATCGCCCGATTTCACCATCGAACTGGAGTCGAGCGACGGCGCGACGGCCAGCGCGCCCGTGAGCCGTTTTGCGGCCATTCCGCCGCCATTGAAAGAGAAGTTCACCAAGCTCGATGTGATGGAGAGCGTGGCGTACGAGAAGGATTGGGAGCCGGTGTTGCAGACCGTGCGCGCGCCGCTGGCTGCATTTCAAGTCGCGCCGGGCAAGCAATTCGATCCGGCCAAGCTGCGCACGGTGCGGCTGAAATTCGACCGTACCCCCATGAGTGTAATCTGCATCAGCGGAATCGGTTTTGGACAGGAGGAGAAATGAGAGTCTTGGTAATTGCGTTAATAGTGGCGGCCGCCGCGCTGCCCGCCGGTGCGCCCGCGGGCTTCGAGCATTGGACTGGCGCCAAGTTGCTGGGTTTCGAAAAGACGCTGTCGGGTAAGATGAACGCGCATAAGATTGCCACCGAGTCGCTGGGGAGTTACGGCAACCACAGCTTCCTGATGGCGCACCGCGAAGGCGATGGAGAGGCGGAATTGCATGAGACGCAGAACGATGTGATGGTGATCGAGAGCGGCGAAGCCACGCTGGTGGTGGGCGGCACGGTAGTGGATCCCCGGACGACGGCGCCGCACGAGATCCGCGGCCCATCTATCCGCGGTGGCGAGAAGGTGCCGGTGGCGGCGGGCGATGTGTTGCATATTCCGGTGAAGATACCGCACCAGATGTTCAGTAGCCGGCGGGAAGCAGATCACATATTTCGTGGTGAAGATCGACGCGCGGTGATGACTTCGCCAGAAATTCAGGCGTTTTTTGAGCAAACGCTCCTTGGCGATTACGACGACGAGAAGGCGTGGGCCGCGGTATCCGCGCTCCGCGTCGGCGAAAACCGTGAGATCTTCGAGCGAGCCGCCGAATGGTGTCAGTCGGAAGACCCGCTGAAAAAAGCGCGCGCGGCGGACATACTGTGCCAGCTTCGGCACGCCGATCCGCCGGGCGCGTTCCTCAAGCCCCCGGAATGGTTGTGCCGGGATGAGTCATACGCGCTTGTCACATCCCTGCTCGAAACCGAGCGGGATCCGGTAGTGCTCAATTCCGTCATCCACGCTCTAGGGCACCTCGGTAGTCGCGAAGCGGTTCCCTCGATCCTTCGCTACCAGGATCATCCTGACGCCAAAATCCGGTTTGCCGTCGCCTTTGCGCTCGGTTGTTTTCCAAACGACGGCGAATCTGTCGCTGGCTTGATAAAACTCACCTCGGATCCCGACCCAGACGTGCGCGATTGGGCTGTCTTCGGTCTGGGCGTTCTCGGAGATGTGGACTCGCCCGAGATCCGCGACGTTCTTCTTCGCTGCCTCAACGATACTGACGAAGACGTTCGCGAGGAAGCCGCGGTTGGCTTGGGAAAACGTCGGGACCGGCGCGCCGTTCCCGCGGTTCTGCACATGCTCGAAGATCCCTCTCCCGGCCAGAGGGCAACGGAGGCTGCGGCGGGTCTCCTCGGATTGGAGAAGGCTCCGGACGGGTGGAGCGGGGCAGACTACACGACCGCATTGAGGACCAAATTCAATCTCTGACTCGGCGCGGGCAGTGGACCTCGCCGCAGATCTGCACGACTGCGTTTTCGGAGCGTCAAACTGTTGTGGCTTGCGGCGACCAGAGGGTGAAGCGGATCGTGAGACGCTTACGGCGTTGGCCTCTGTGGGGCGTTCTGCTGACCGCGATCGGCGGCGCGTTGCTTTGGGAGCGCGGCGAGGATCTGTTCCACGGCTTTCCGTTGTTAATTCCTTTGGTCGCTTGGGTCGCGCTCCCCGTGATTGGTGGTTTCGTGACTCCCGAAAAGCCTGCGTACACGGTCGCCGTTTTTGCCGTCGGCAGCCCGCTTCTTTCGTGCGAAGTGGGGAGGGCCCGATTGGACTGTTACTGCTGGGCGCCCTCTGGGACATTATGACTGGCCAGTTCTCGGGCGGCGTTATATTGCTGCTGGAAATTACCGCCTCGCTGTTTGTACAGGCAATTGTTTTCGTGACGCCGCCGGTTTATCTGGGACGGCTGATCCGCCGAAGGTATCGATCCGCGCGGCCTGGCCTCAGGCCCGACGTCGGGGCGCCGCAAGGCTCGTCAGGCACATGCGCCTCACAGCCATGACCTTCCGCGCCCCTCGCGAAGGCGAGCGCCTGTTTGGCGCCCTCGATCATTCGTTCGCCCGCGGTCGGCTTCCTGTTCTTCGGCATAAACGTGGAAGTCCCAGAGGGCGAACCCCGTGGGCCTGTATTGTGCTCGCCTACGAGCCTAGCGGACGAAACCACGGTGGCCTTTGGGACCACCTGAGTGGATTGTGTCATAACGGCGTCGGTTGCGCAAGCCAACCACGCATCCCGCCCAAAAATGCATTACAATATGACCGTAGCCACTTGCAACTATGTTGCAGACCCTCATCATCACCCTCCGCGAAGGCGTGGAAGCCGCACTGGTGGTCGCCATCGCCATCGCTTACCTCCGCAAAATCGGCCGCCGCGACCTGCTGCCCGCCGTCCACAAAGCCTTCGGAAGCGCTGTAATTGCTAGCTTTTCCTTCGCCTGGCTGCTGTCCCGTCTGGGCCTCGGCGAAGACGCCTACGAGGGCTGGACGCTGCTCGCTAGCGCCGTCTTCGTGCTCTCCCTGGTGCTCTGGATGAACCGCCATACGCGCGGCATGAAGGGTGAGATTGAAACTCAGTTGCAACAACGCAGCGGCGCGGGCGGACGCTGGGGCATCTTCCTATTCGTCTTCCTCATGGTCTTCCGCGAAGGCGTGGAGACCGTTCTTATGCTCACCGCCGTCAAGTTCGATACCTCCGGAGTCCTCGATATTGCTGGGGTTGTGCTGGGTTTGGGCCTCGCGGTTCTGTTCGGCGTCAGCTTCGTGCGCGGCACTTTCCGCATCGATTTGCGCCGGTTTTTCCGCATGACCACCGTGATCCTTATGGTCATCGTGGTGCAACTGGCTATCACCGGCCTACACGAACTCTCGGAAAGCCAGGTGCTGCCCTCGAGCCGCCAGGAAATGGCTTTGATCGGTCCAATTGTCAGCAACGAGGTCTTTTTCTTTGTGGCTATTTTGGCGCTGGCCGGCGCCATGCTGCTGATGGAATACCGCAAGCGCCGCGCGCCCATCGCCGAAGGCCTCGAAGGCGCCGCGCTGCGCAAAGCGCGCTGGACCGCGCATCGCGAACGCCTCTGGATGACCGCCTCCTGCCTGGCCACCGGCCTGTTCATCCTCAGCATTACCGCCGAATTCATCTACGCCAAATCCACGACCGAGTTATCGGCCGCCATCCCGGTTTCGCTCGTGAACGGACAAATCCGCATCCCGGTGGCTTCGGTGAACGACGGCAATCTGCACCGCTTCGCCATCGACGAAGCCGGCGTGCATGTCCGCTTCATCGTGATCCGGCGCCCCGATCAGTCGCTGGTGGCGGCCTTCGACGCCTGCGAAATTTGCGGCAATCAGGGCTACTATCAAAAAGGTCCCAACGTGATTTGCAAGAATTGCGCGTCCGCCATCTTCATTCCCAGCATCGGCTCGCATGGCGGATGCAATCCTATTCCCATCGCCTCCGAGGTGCAGGGCGATCAATTGGTCATCGCCGGCGATAAGCTGGTGCCCGGCCAGAAACTCTTCCGCAACCCCAGTTAGCCGCATGTTCCTGCGCTTCGTCAGCCAATCCATCCGCCGCTCGCCGCGCCGCAAGGCGATGACTGTAGCGGCGGTAGCCATGGGCACCGCGGTGGCCACGGCCATGCTCGGCGTAATGCTGGATATCGGCGACCGCGTGAACCGCGAGCTGCGCAGCCTGGGCGCCAACCTGATGGTGACTCCCAAGGCGCGCTCCCTGCCCGTGGAAATCGGCGGCATCGATTTTCGTCCAGTCTCGAAACAGGATTTCATCCCCGAAGATCAGGTGCCGAAAATCAAGGCCACCTTCTGGCAACTGAATATCACCGGATTCGCGCCGTCGCTGAAGGCTTCCACCACCCTCGGCGGCCGCGATGTGCCCATCGAAGGCGTGTGGTTCCGCCGCACCCTGCGCGGGGCGGACGGCGCTCCGCTCAATGCCGGCATCCGCACGGTGAACGGCGCATGGAAAATCGACGGTCGCTGGATCGACGATCGCACGCGCAACGATGCCGATTTCGAAATCATGCTGGGCAGCGCACTGGCCCGCCGCCTGAGCGTCAAGCCCGGCGATACGCTTAGCCTGTTCGGTCAGCCGTTCACGGTGGTGGGCGTCATCACCACGGGTGGTGAAGAGGAAGACCAGGCCATGATGCGCCTGGAAGTCCTGCAGCGGCTGGTCAACCGCCCCAATCAAGTGGACGCCGTGCAAGTGGGCGCGCTCACCAAGCCCGAGGACGAATTCGCGCGCAAAGATCCTACCAGGATGACGCCCAAGGAATACGACCGCTGGTATTGCACGCCCTACATCAGCTCCATCGCGCACCAGATCGAAGAGGTGTTGCCCATGGCCATCGCGCGCCCCATCTGGCGCGTAGCCGATAACGAAGGCAAGGTGCTGAACAAGATTCGCGGCCTGATGCTGCTGATCACGCTGGCCGCGCTGGCTTCGGCTGGCCTGACGGTGTGGAGCGTGATGGCCACCACGGTGCTCGAACGGCGCGGCGAGATCGCCATCATGCAAGCCACCGGCGCGGGCAATGGCCTGGTGGCGGCGCTGCTCTCGGCGGAAGTGGCGCTTGAAGGCGCGGCGGGAGGATTGATTGGATCGTGGGTAGGCCTGCTGATGGCCGCCTGGGTGGGCCGCGCCGTATTTCAAACCTCGCTTGAAACGCCCGCCATGCTGGGTCCGGTGGTGGTGGGAGCGGCAGTGCTGGCATCGGTCGCCGGAGCCGCCCAGCCGTTGCGTCGCGCGTTGATGCTGGAGCCGGCGGTCACCCTACGGGGGGGGAATAGTGTTCCGGAGATTTGTCTGGCGCGCCGTCCAATTCCGCAAGCGCCGCCTCGCACTGGCCTTCGCGGCTCTGGCCGTATCCGCCACGCTCGCCACTGCGCTGTTCTCCGTATACTCCGATATCGAACGTAAGATGCGCGTACAGTTCCGCGGCTTCGGCGCAAACATGATCATCGCCCCCGCAGGCGGCGCGCAGACGGTTCCGTTGTCCGCCGTCGCGCTCGCCGAGCAGCAGTCGGCCGTGGCCGCGCCGTTCATCTATACGGTCGGCCGCGTGGATAACGAACCAGTTGTCGTGGCCGGGACCGATTTCCGCCGCGCCGGCCCGCTGACCAATTACTGGCGTGTGGATGGCGCGCGCGCCGCCGCTGCGGGCGAATGCCTGGTAGGCTCCAACGTGGCCGCGCATTTCCGCCTGAAGTTGGGCCAGCAGCTTGCGCTCGATAGCGCGCCATGCACCGTGCGCGGAGTGGTGTCCACGGGCGGCGCGGAAGATGCCCAGGTGATTGTACCGTTCGATGTGGCCGCGCAGTTGGCCGGCCTGCACGATGCCGCGAGCGTGGTCCAGGTGCGCGCCGATGGCCAGCGCCTCGCCGCCACGCAAGCCGCACTGGCGAAGGCGCTTCCCGGCGCGGATGTGCGTCTGCTGCACGCCGTCGCCGAGACCGAAGCGAACGTGGTGCTGAAGGTCCGCTCGACATTGTTCCTGCTTACCGCGCTGATTCTGGCCATCACCACGCTGTGCGTCACCAGCAACTTCAGCGCGCTGGTGCTCGAACGCAGCCAGGAAATCGGCATCTTGAAAGCCATCGGCGCGGCCGAGAAAAAGATCGCGGCGCTGTTTCTATCGGAGTCGCTGATTCTGGGCCTGGCCTCGGCCGCGGCGGGTTACGGGCTGGGCCTGGCGGTGGCCTGGTGGATCGGCCGCCAGATCTTCCCCGAATCCGCAGCCGCCGGCGTAGGTGTAAACTATGGCGTATTCGTTCCGGTGGCCGCGGTAACCCTGGCGATGGCTGCGGCAGCCACCTTGGCGGCGATGTCGCGCATCTGGCGCATCCGGCCGGCCGTGATCTTACGCGGAGAATAGCAATGGCATTCGTCGAACTCGAGAACGTTACCAAAGCCTACGAAGGCGCCGGCGCCGCGCCGGTGAAAGCGCTCGACCGCGTAAGCTTCACTGTCGATGCCGGCCAGTGGATCGCCATCATGGGCCCCTCCGGCTCCGGCAAGACCACGCTGCTGAACATTCTCGGCTGTCTCGACCAGGCCACCCAAGGCGCCGTCCGCATCGACGGAGTGGACACCTCCACGCTGAGCCGCGCCGAGCTGGCCCGCTTTCGCGCCGAGACCGTGGGCTTCGTCTTCCAGCAGTTCCATCTGATCCCGCATCTGACCGCGCTTGAAAACGTGATGCTGGCGCAATACTTCCACAGCATGACCGATGAACCCGAAGCGCGCCGCGCACTCGAACGCGTGGGCCTGCTGGACCGCGCCCGCCATCTGCCGTCGCAGCTTTCCGGCGGCGAGCAGCAGCGCGTGGCCATCGCCCGCGCGCTGGTGAACGATCCAAAAATCGTGCTGGCCGACGAGCCCACCGGCAATCTGGACGCCGCCAACGAGCAGATCGTGCTCAACCTGCTCGGCGAGCTACATCAGCAGGGCCGCACCATCCTGATGGTGACGCACGACGAGCAGGTGGGCCGCTGTGCCGATATCCGGCTGGATCTGGAGCACGGCCGCATCGTGGAAACCACCCACTTCAGCATGGAGATGAATCAGGATTTCGACGAAGTGCTGGAGCAGTTATGGGCCGCGCGCGAAGATGTTTTCCACGAAGAGCCCGAGCACTTCACCGCCGCGCAGCATCGCAAGGTCTGCGCCATGATGGCGCACATTGGCTTGGTGGAAATGCGCGGCGGCGAAATGACGTTTACCGCGCGTGGCGAGCAGCGAGCCCGCAGCGTGATCCGCCGCCACCGCCTGGCGGAGCGCCTGTTCATGGACGTGCTGGCCATCCGCGACGAAGGGTCCATCGAGAAGAACGCCTGCACCTTCGAGCACATCCTCAGTCCCGAGGTTACCGACCGCATCTGCACGTTTCTGGGCCATCCGCGGACGTGTCCGCACGGCAGCCCGATTCCGGAGGGCGATTGCTGCCTGGAGTCGCGCGGCGGGGCGCTGGATGGTTCGATGGAGACGCTGGCGGCCAAATAGCCAATCGGGGCCCTCGAACTAGCTGGGGCCGGCACTCTGCCCGGGCGACAAAAGCCGGCGCCTGATAAGCGCGCAATTTTGGCCCGTGTTCCACTCCTCCAGCGAGACGATATCGGCGTGTCTGCCTGTAGCGCAGTCGATGGCGGCCAAGCAGCCGTCGAGGGCGAGCGGTCCTTCATACAGCCCAAAGAGCAGGCCGCCATCCGGGGTCCACGCGCCGACACTGTGTGTTGTGCCGTGTTCCAAAGGAGTGCGGACGGTCCGGGCGTCGGGGCTGAGAAGGGCCAACTGCCGGTGCGAGTTTACGAAGGCGACCTCCGCCCCTGACGGCGAGGGAGAGGGATAGCTCCCTTCACCTTGATACACCACCCGTCGGGTTGGAACATCGATAAGCGAGAACGAGCTAGCCGACGCGACGGCCAAGCGCGCGCCATTTGAGGAGAAGCGCAGTTGGCGGACCTTTGCGAGATCAAGACCGGCGACAAGCTCCGTCAGATCGATCGTAGCTTGGCCCGCCGCCGGCCGCAGGATGAGGAGGCGGTAGCCCCGCGCCAGGGTTCTGTCGCGGGTGATTAGCGCGAAATCTCGGGCACCGCAGGACAGGGCAAGGCGCGCCCCGAACCACCCGTCGTACCTCAGGATTTGAGCCGATCGGGGATCGTCCGTGAAACAGACCACGGCTTCGCCCCCCTCGCCAAAGGCGCTCGGCAGGGAACTTTCAGGGACCCACGCAACCCAACCGCCGTCCGGCGAGACGGAGAGCAGGTGCGGTGGCGGCGAAGGGTCAGCCAGTAGAAGCTGGCCGGAGCAATGCCCCGCCGGGGTAAATCGCCCACGGAACGAGGGCATCCTTACGGTTCAGACCCAGCCGCGCACCAATTATCTCAAAGTCCCCGGCACGGCAAATGCGCTCTAGCCTGTCGCGGACGTCACGGCTCGACGTGGAGCATGCGGACGCACCGACCGCGCTGCTCACGAGAATCCGGTTCAAGCACCGACGCGTCATTTGGTTGCCTCCTTCCGGAATTTCGTGCCTAGAAGCCTCTATCACAAATGGTACCGAGGTGGAGGGGGGCTGGGGGGACTGGAGGCCGTAGCCTCGATGCCGGGCAGCGGAGCGTAGTAGCCACCAAATCCCAAAATGATTGGCGGGATCGTGTACCACGGACCAAACAGGCTCATCAAGTAGGAGAGCGATTGGAGCATGTAGCGCATCGCTGAGCGTGTCGCTGAGTTGCTGTTTGGGCCAAAGCCGTTATACTGTATGTGCGCAGCGTTTATACGGCTTACCTCGGCGGTCAGTATCGGCAGCGCCAAACATACGGAGGCCCCCCTAACCTCGCCGTCTCCGTGGCCGAAAAGTGAGTCCCCGTTCACTGTGGCTGTCAGCAGGCTGCCTGTGTGCAAGCCCTCAATCGCCTGGGTTGGGCCATACGAGGGGGTGAAGTCGAGAAAGAGGTGCAGACCAACGGTCCCTTTCACGGGCCCTTGCTGCAGTGGGCGGTCTTCGAGGCTAAGTGAGCAGGAGCGTATTTGCCGTTCCGGCTCCGGCACGGGGTCGAGCGGCAGGAACGGGCAAAACGGGCCATAGGGACCCGGCGTCGGCAGGAAGCCGAAACCCCCGTCCCATATATCGTCTGGGCAGCCGTTGCACCCGCCGAATAAGTTGCAGGAGAACGGGGGCTCGTTTCCTGGGGCGCCCGGGTCGAATGGATCCGCACCTGTACGATCAAATGAGGTTCACTGGATCCCCGATTGTGTATCCGTACAGGTTCCATGTCCCAGGATTCCCTGGGCTGGCGCTCTGCTGGTTCGGGTCAGCGGATAAAAACCTGCCCCACTGGCTGGAGTAATACCGGTTCATCGCATAATCCAGCCCCGTCGCGCTGTCCCGCGTGTAAGTGGCATACTTCTCCCGATCGTTCGCCGTCACCGTATACTCCACGCCATACGGATACTGCGCCTGATAGCCGAGATTGCCAGGGCCGCCCGAACGCACCGATCCCAGCCTGTCCGTCTGCACCGTGTTGCCTTCCGCCGAGATCAGCTTGCCTAGGAAATACACGTTCTCGCTCTGCTGCGTCAACTGTACCTCCGAGTACCCCTCGTACGTGATCATCGTGTAGGTGTATGTCGCCAGCTTCTTGCCGTCCACTCCGTAGAAGTAGATGGTCTCCGCACCACTGGCGTTCTCGGCGTAGATGCGCAGGTTGTCCGAGTCGTACGCATAGGAGGCGCTTGCGCTTCCGCTCACCGCCGTTATCCGGTTAGCCTTGTCATAGGTCATCGTCAGGCCGGCAAAGCCAGCGGTTTGATTCCCATTATTGTCGTACGACACCCCGGTCGCGTTGATGCGATTCGTCGGTACGTTGTTGGAGTCCAGCGCTACCGTCAGGCTCAACGATGGCGCGCCGCCCATGGGCGACATCTTGGGTCAGGTTGCCGTAACCGTCGTAAGTGTAGGTCTCCGACCAGCTTCCCCCGACCGCCGACAGGAGCCGCTTCAGCGCATCATAGGTGTAGACAACAGTCTCGGCGCTGACGTTGTCGGTGCTCGAAATAATCTGGCCATTGTTATATCTCGACGAATAGTTATAGTTCATGTTCATATTCGCCGCCACAATACTAGTCATTTGCAGCAGGCTGTTGTAGGTGCGCGTTGCCGTGCCGTCGTTCAGCGGCTGGTTCGCGGCATTGTAAGTGGCGCCGGAGGCCCAGGTGTTGTTGAAACTGTCCGTCAAGCCGGTGGGCCGCTCCATAGCGTCCAGCGTGTAACTGAAAACAGTCCCCGGATAACTCAGCGACGTCAACGCGCCCTGGTTGTCGTAGGTGTAGCCGAAGGTCACCGTCCCGGAAGCGTAACCGCCTTGAGAATGCTGGTGATTGTACGAAAGCACCTCAAGGGCCTTGCTCGACACCTTGCCCGCCGGCGTGTAGGAGTAATTATACTGGAAGCCCAGCAGGTTCGGACCCATGCCGCTGGTGCTGTCGCCGAAAGTGGCTTGCACCAGTTGGCCCGGAGCGCCGGTGTCGTAAGCGAACGTCTGGTGGCGGTCGGGAATCGCAGTCAGACGCTGATACGCGTCGTAGGTGTACGTTTCCGTATTGCCGTTGGCGTCTGTCTTGCTGGCCAAGGTGCCGTCCGCGTTATAAGTATAGCTCACCGTGCCGTTTTCCGGATTGGTGGCCGAGGTGATCCACAAGGCCGGTAGCGTCACCGTCGAATACGTTGTTGGGGCATAGACAAAGGTGCGCGTCTGCGTCTTCATCCCGTTCGTTGTGTTGCGCGGCATGCTCACCTGCGTCAGGTGATTGTATTGGTCGTAGGCGTAGGTGGTGAGCAGCGTCCCGCTGGGGGCGCTGGTAACTGGATACGTGAAAGGCGTCGGCGGCCAGCAGCAAGTTGATGGTGGGGCCCAGCGGGTCGTAAGTGTAAGTGGTCGCCGTCAGCTTCGGCGTTCCTACCCATGCAGTAGTAGACCGTCGCTAGGTTGTTGTAGGTATTTCTCGAATCGCCGCCGCAGCGATTACAACGCACTGATCAACAGCTTATCCCTCTTCATTCTCGTCTCCTTTCCTTGACCGCCTGGCTGTTGCGCTCGCTGCCGAAGAGGAATTAGTGCAAGTCGGCAGTTTCGCCGATCAACCGGCTCTGCTGGCGCACGTACCGGACCATGCGCCCCGAAGCAGATCAGAGACTAGCGCGTGGAACTTCGAGATCCAGAGGGCTCTCTGTCGGAGCCTAGTCGAGCAACATGCCGGGTCAAATGTCGGAAGCGAATGCCCATGTGCTCCCCCAGATTATTTGCAACTCTTCCGCAACTCATTTCGCAGGAACTCGCAAGCGGACGTTCGCATTGCCTCGCTCCCCGAACGAGCGAGCTTTTTGATCTGCGGAATGCACTCGCTTTCCCCCAGCACCTCGCAGGCCAAATCGCCGGCCTCGTTGAGAAAGTACTGTGCGTAGTCAAGGATTGACCCGCAGTTCGCCGTTGGCGTCAGTAGGAGAGCGCCGAGCTGCTGGCGGGGTGTTTGGGCGTCCCATTGCTGCCAGGTTGCGCACAAGCCCACAAAACGGTGCGTGCCGTAGTCGAACGTCGGCCTGAGGAAGTCTCCTTCCTCGCGGACAAACCACGCCCGCGTGCGATATCGGCTGGCGACGTGTTCCGGGTCAGTGTCGTAGAGCCTGCACCCCGCGATTGTCGAGGCCCACAGATACTTTCGGGGTGGCACTGGTAGCTCGCCTTTAACCACTGCCATCACCAAAAGCTCGCCCTGGCACCAATACAGCTTATGCGCCTCCGGCGCCGTGGGCGGCGGGAGCCTATCGACGGTTTGCTCGCCATAGCTGCTGATGTTGGTTACCTCGCCTACAACCACGATCGGCGATTGCGCCCAAATTGCCTGGAGCGACGTGGTGCTTACACGAACCTGGGGAAACCTGGGGTCGGCACACAGGCCCGCCCCGCAGGATGCTATGAGAACGCCGATGAGACAGAGACGCATGTTTATTCCATATGGATCGGAGCTGAGACATGGTCTGGGCCTGGGTCCCCGGTCTGTCCGCAGGTCCTTGTTCCGCTATTTGCCGTTAGGGCGCCGTTACCTACGCTGATCCGTTTGTTGGGGCTATTGTAAACGTTCTTGAACGTTACCGCCCCGCCGTAGGTGAGTACCGGAATGGGAGCGCCGTTCGCCATGAAAGTTTGGTTGGCGGCGCTCGGCTTAGATGCTCCAGAAGGGCTGGCAAGAACATCCCAGAAAACACCACTCGACCTAAGGCTTCCGGCCGTGCCGCAGCTTCCGCTGAAAGCGCACCAGACGCCATTGCCCGAGATGTTTGGGCCGCTTGTCGTTACCACCAGCTCAGAGATCGTGAGTCCGCTCAAGGCAACTTGCCCGACTAGCGGCACCCCATCAGCCAGGACCTGGTATTCCACCTCAAGAGTCCAAACCCCAATCGAAATAGACGTACCGTTTGGGTATACGCAGTCGCCGACCTCCTTCAGCGATATCTGAGGTGGTGCCGGCTCGGGCTCGGGAACGGGGTCGAGCGGCAGGAACACACAGAGTGGCCCGTACGGACCGGGTGAGGGCATAAAGCCATAGCCTCCGTCCCAAAGGTCGTCGGGGCACCCATTGCAGCCCCCGAACAAATCGCATGCGAAAGGAGGCTCGTTCCCCGGAGACCCCGGGTCAACCGGATCCGCACCCGTGCGATCAAAAAGGTTCACTGGATCCCCGATTGTGTAGCCGTACAGATTCAATGTCCCAGGATTCGTTGGGCTGGCACTCTCCTGGTTCGGGTCCGGCGACAAAAACCTGCCCCATTGGCTGGAGTAATACCGGTTCATCGCATAATCCAGCCCCGTCGCGCTATCCCGCGTGTAAGTGGCATACTTCTCCCGATCGTTCGCCGTCACCGTATATTCCACCCCATACGGATACTGCGCCTGATAGCCGAGATTGCCGGGGCCGCCCGAGCGCACCGAGCCCAGCCGGTCCGTCTGCACCGGGAAGCCCTCCGCCGAGATCAGCTTGCCCAGGAAATACACGTTCTCGCTCTGCAGCGTCAACTGGACAACCAGAGGGCCTTGATTTCCGTACTCCTGCGTGATCGCGTACGTGTACGCGGCCAGCTTCTTGCCGTCTGCCCCGTAGAAGTAGATGGTCTCGGCGCCACTGGCGCTCTCGGCGTAGATTCGCAGGTTGCCGGAATCGTAAGCGTAGTGGTTAAAGGCACCGTTCCCGGCCGAGGTCACCCGGTTTGCCGCGTCATAGCCTAGCGACAGGCCCCCAAATCCTAGCGTCTGGTTCCCGTTGTTATCGTACGTCACGCTCTGGGCGTTGATCCGGTTCGTGGGCACGCCGTTGGAGTCCAGCGCTACCGCAAGGTTCATGGAAGGGGCGTTCGTCGTGCCTGTGGGGTTCATCTGGAGCAGGCTGCCGTAACCGTCGTACGTGTAGTTCTCGATCCAGTTCAGCCCGTTCGCCTGCACCAGACGCTTCAGCGCATCATACTGATAAGCTACCGTCTCCTGCGTCTCTCCGTCCAAACTCGATGTAATCTGCCCGTTATTCCGCGTGGCCGAGTAGTTGTAAGTCATGTTGATCCCCGTGCCCACGATACTCGTCATTTGCATCAGGCTGTTGTAAGCGCGCGTCGCCGTGCCGTCGTACAGGGGCTGATTGGCCGCATTATAGGTGACGCCGGTCGCCCAAGTGTGGTTGAAACTGTCCGTCAAGCCGGTGGGCCGCTCCATGGCGTCCAGCGCGTAGCTGAAGACGGTCCCAGGATAACTCACCGACGTCAGCGCACCTTGGCTGTCATAGGCATAGCCTACTGTCACCGTCCCGTCAGCGAAACCGGTTTGAGCATTCAGGTGGTTGAACGATTGCACCTCGAGGGTCTTGCTGGACACCTTTCCCGCCGGGGTGTAGGAGTAATTGTACTGGAAGCCCAGCAGGTTCGGACCCATGCCGCTGGTGCTGTCGCCGAAAGTGGCTTGCACCAGTTGGCCCGGAGCGCCGGTGTCGTAAGCGAACGTCTGGTGGCGGTCGGGAATCGCGGTCAGGCGCTGATAAGCGTCATAGGTGTACGTTTCCGTATTGCCGTTGGCGTCTTTCTTGCTGGCCAAGGTGCCGTCCGCGTTATAAGTATAGCTCACCGTGCCGTTCTCCGGATTGGTGGCCGATGTGATCCACAGGGCGGGCAGGGTCAGCGTAGAGTATGTGGTGGGATTATAGATAAAGGTCCGCGTCTGCGTTTTCATGCCGTTGGCCGTGCTGCGCGGCATGCTCACCTGCGTCAAATGGTTGTACTGATCGTAGGTGTAGGTGGTGAGCAGAGTGCCGCTGGGCGCGCTGGTAACTGGATACGTGGGCCGGAGTGGGCGGCCCCACCACCGGATTTTGCGTGGGATCGGGTTCCAGCACCATCACCGGGTTGCCGAGGGCGTCTGTAGCGTACTGCTTCCAATTGCCCGCCGGATCGGTGACCGTGGTGAAATTTCCCTGATACACGTACGTGGTGTGGCTGGCTCCATCCGCCAGCAGCACGGCGATGGTGCGGCCCAGGGCATCGTACGAGCACATCGTGCCGGGAAGCGAGGAACCGGGTGGCAGATACGGCTGCGACTGCCAGGATTTCTTGCCCACCGGGCCGCAGGCACATGGCGCACACGACGTATCCACTTCGGAGCCCGCCGTGCGCGAGGCGGAATCACGCGCCACCGGGCGGCCCGTGCACGGCCACGCAGGACGGCGCCTTAAATGCGGGGAACAGCCGCCGAAGAGCTGCGCACGCCTGCCGGCGCACCGCGCGATCACGGTCGAATGTGAATAGCTCCAACTCGGCGGGAAGATCCTCCACCTTCTTCGAGATGCTGAGAGAGATGGGATCTTCCTCAAGGATCCTCGTCAGCAACCGCTCGGTGGCTAGCTTTCGGGGCTTCCAGTCCTCGGCCTGATTCCTGATCGCAAGGTCCGCCGACCCTAGAAGGCCTTCGAAGCATGGATCTGTGAAGGAGTAATGAATCGAGAGGACGAGGCAGGCCCGCTGGCGTATCTCTAAGTCGGGATCCGACAGCAGCCCCTTTAGAGAGCGAGCCAGTACCCCAGGGCCCGCTATCGGCAGAAGGCGGTCATACGTGTCCTCAATACCGACGGCGAAGCCTTTTTCGTGGTCGGTGGCGGGCGTTAAAGCGAGCAAGGCAAGCGTCGCACCAGGGTCACCCCCAAAGGGTTGGCCGGCACTCTTGGCAGGGCCAAAGTGCCGACCGCTCCGGATGCGAATATTGGGACCCGTAAGATCCGTCATCGTACGCAGCATTCCCCCGTCCATCCGAAGGAAGACCGCGTATCGGCGGCCAGGCTCGAACCACAAGAGCGGCGTGGGATAGCCTATGTCAGGAATCAGGGAATTGGTAAAGAAGTAAAAGCGTGCCGGGCCGGGAGCCAAAGGCCCCTGGATAACGCTCTCAACGGCAGCCTCCGCCTCCGCGAGGTGGACATAGATTTTGCCGGGTGTGATCTCAAGGTCAGGTCCAGCGCGTCGCACGTTACCGACCGTCACTATCCCGATGATGGGCGCCGAACGCCAAAACAAACCAGTCACGCCCTCACCAGGCAGCACAACGCGCGGGACCAAGTGCGGCCTAGCCACCAGAACAGGGCGCTGCACAAGTAGGAGAGCGGCGGCGCAGGTAATCAGTCGCATAGGGGGTGCGACCCTCGCGAGCCCAGGTTTGGGTTCCCATTGATATCCACGTACTTCTGCGTGGCGCTAATCCTGTTGGCCGATACGGTTCCAGCGGCGCTTTGGATTTGGGCTGCGTACGAGACGCCCTCGTACGTGACTGTGAAGGTCTGGGTTAGCACGAAGCTGCCCCCGTTTCCAACAGAAATCTGGTCGAAGAACGGGCTTCCCGGCGACGACGACGACGCGGGGGGCTTTTGTCCAGAGATGTAACTGAGGTTCTCCCGAATGGTTGTAGATCCATCGCCGGTAAGCTGCGTGGTCTGGCCGGTGCTACTCACCATATCAGCGACATAGGTCACGTCTCGCTCCCAGACGCCCGGCTTGCCAACGAATGGTCTGTAGCAATCTGCGGTGGCAACCACGTACATCTGCCACTGAGCCGGAGGAGTCGGGGTGGGGCAGGGTGTTGGACCAGGCGTTGGCGTTCCCGGTGCGAACGGGGACCCAGAAGGCATGTCCGAACAGACGCCAGGGGGACCGATGGAACCGTAGCCGGGATCGATGATTCCGCAGACTGTGCCGTACCCAAAGCCGCATGGGAGGCCGTCTGGCCCCGGACTGCCGAGCGGACCCCAGCCCTGATCGTCGGCGACGCAGGCGTCGGGGTTGCTGATGCAGTCCTGTGCCGTAAATAGAAGTCCCGTGGGATCGGCTCCGTTAGGCGGATCGTTCCCCGCATAGCCGTACCGATTCCAACTCCGCGGATTGCTGGGATCGACGCTGCCGCCGTACGGGTCCGGCGACAAAAACCTACCACACTGACTGGAGTAATATCGGTTCATCGCATAATCCAGCCCGGTGGCGCTATCCCGTGTGTAAGTAGCATACTTCTCCCGATCGTTCGCCGTCACCGTATATTCCACCCCATACGGATACTGCGCCTGATAGCCGAGATTGCCGGGGCCGCCCGAGCGCACCGAGCCCAGCCGGTCCGTCTGCACCGGGAAGCCCTCCGCCGAGATCAGCTTGCCCAGGAAATACACGTTCTCGCTCTGCAGCGTCAACTGGACAACCAGAGGGCCTTGATTTCCGTACTCCTGCGTGATCGCGTACGTGTACGCGGCCAGCTTCTTGCCGTCTGCCCCGTAGAAGTAGATGGTCTCGGCGCCACTGGCGCTCTCGGCGTAGATTCGCAGGTTGCCGGAATCGTAAGCGTAGTGGTTAAAGGCACCGTTCCCGGCCGAGGTCACCCGGTTTGCCGCGTCATAGCCTAGCGACAGGCCCCCAAATCCTAGCGTCTGGTTCCCGTTGTTATCGTACGTCACGCTCTGGGCGTTGATCCGGTTCGTGGGCACGCCGTTGGAGTCCAGCGCTACCGCAAGGTTCATGGAAGGGGCCTTCGCCGTGCCTGTGGGGTTCATCTGGAGCAGGTTGCCGTAACCGTCGTACGTGTAGTTCTCGATCCAGTTCAGCCCGTTCGCCTGCACCAGACGCTTCAGCGCATCATACTGATAAGTTACCGTCTCCTGCGTCTCTCCGTCCACACTCGAAGTAATCTGCCCGTTATTCCGCGTGGCCGAGTAGTTGTAAGTCATGTTGATCCCCGTGCCCACGATACTCGTCATTTGCATCAGGCTGTTGTAAGCGCGCGTCGCCGTGCCGTCGTACAGGGGCTGATTGGCCGCATTATAGGTGACGCCGGTCGCCCAAGTGTGGTTGAAACTGTCCGTCAAGCCGGTGGGCCGCTCCATGGCGTCCAGTGTGTAGCTGAAGACGGTCCCCGGATAACTCACCGACGTCAGCGCGCCTTGGCTGTCATAGGTATAGCCTACTGTCACCGTCCCGTCAGCGAAACCGGTTTGAGCATTCAGGTGGTTGAACGATTGCACCTCGAGGGTCTTGCTGGACACCTTTCCCGCCGGGGTGTAGGAGTAATTGTACTGGAAGCCCAGCAGGTTCGGACCCACGCCGCTGGTGCTGTCGCCGAAAGTGGCTTGCACCAGTTGGCCGGGAGCGCCGGTGTCGTAAGCGAACGTCTGGCGGCGGTCGGGAATGGCGGTCAGGCGCTGATAAGCGTCATAGGTGTACGTTTCCGTATTGCCGTTGGCGTCTGTCTTGCTGGCCAAGGTGCCGTCCGCGTTATAAGTATAGCTCACCGTAGCGTTGCTCTAACGGGCCGTGCCCCGGGGCCCAGTGCAGCCGCGAGTGCTACCGGCGCCCGAACCTGATGCGAGACGCGAGGTCCTGGACAACAGGTATAGTCGCCTTCAAATCCGCAGCGGGCGTCGCCATCCAGACGGAGCCGTCATAGATCTCCGCTCCGTGATGGACCCGATGGCGTCTGTTTTGCTGGCCCGGTCCCGTCCGCGTTATAGCCCGTTGTCCTGCTCTCCGGAGTCGCGGCGGAGGTCAGTCTGGCTGGAAGCTCTGCATCGTGTCCACGAGGATTTTCTTGTACTGCACATACGGGTCTCGATTTGCGCACGGATCACCTTTAAGGTATTCAAGCTGGAGGAGAACAACTTGATCCCTGAATTTCCAAGACGCTGCGATTAGACGCAAGGTCTGGCTGGGCGTTCCTAAGGGCACCTGCTCACCCCTGCAGAACAAGGCCGCTGAGTCTCCGAGGGATGACGGTCCGCGAATCTGCTCCAAGCCGGTGATCGCGGCGTGCTCTACCGCGAACCGGTGTTCCTGGCAGGAGTGAAGCGTCGGATCGGACGGAAAGGGACCGCCAATAGGACACAAGCTTGCCTCAATCATGGCTCCGCCGCAGGGGAGATGCCACTGCGGAAGTGCCTTCTCCGGGGGATAGCTGACGAGGATCGGCATGTCCTGCCGACCGGGAAGGGCGTACCATCCGCGCGGACGCGTAAGTGAGAACCCGTACCTGGTCCTGAGCACTCGATCACCCGACTCGTGCGCGCGCTGTCCTTGGGCCCCGAAGACGAGCCATGCCACTATCGTGGCGAGCCCTAGGGGCAGCAGACGCGTAACTACTTGCACTTTACGCCTCCCACTTGCCCCGTGGGATAGTGCAGGTTGTTGGGGTTGCCTCCCATCGCGGACAGCGCGGCGGCAATCACGTCGCGCCCGAAGCTGACGCAGCCCGGCGACTGGCAGTAGGCACCCGGACCGGACGAATACATTTGCGCCACCGAGCTGTACTTTTCCAGCGTGAGGCCCTCTGCGTCTATCGCGTCATCGACACCGGCCGCGGCGCTTCGTGCACCCTGCGCGAAATTCATGGGACGGCAGATGGTAGCGCCTGCCTTGGTCCGCCGGTAGGCCAGCAGGCCGAACGGGTTGTCCATCTGGGTTGCGGCGGTCGAGGCCCCATAACTGGACTCCGCAGTCTCCGCCATGAGCAGGCGCGGATCGACGTTGTCCTGACCCGCAGTGGCAAGCACTTCTGCGACGAAGTTTGGGTCCTGTGATACCAACGGCGAGTTGTGCGCTTTGAGGAAGTTTTCCATTGCTTGCGCCAGCAACTGCGCGCAGGGTGGCAGACCGCCGCCGCCCTGAGGCGTGGTGGTGGTGGAACAGTCGGTGCTGTCCGTGTACCATACATCCAGGGGCCAGCCGTAATTCGGGATCCCCTCGTCGAGAATCGACCACGGACCGATGGGCATCTCAAATGTAACGCACGCATAGATCACGCCAAGCCCGCCCGGGTCATTCTTGTTCACGGGGTCGCCTCCCGCGTAAGAATAGCGATTCCATGTGCCGGCGTTGGCGAGGAGCACACTTCCCCAGTTCGGATCGGGTGAGAGGAACCTGCCCCATTGCGAGGCGCAATACCGGTTCACTGCGTAGTCCATCCCCGTCGCACTGTCCCGCGTGTAAGTGGCATACTTCTCCCGGTCGTTCGCGGTCAGCGGCGAGTATTCCACCCCATACGGAAACTGCGCTTGGTGCCCTAGCCCGCCAGGACCGCCCGAGCGCACCGATCCCAGCCGGTCCGTCTGCACCGTGTTGCCTTCCGCCGAGATCAGCTTGCCCAGGAAATACACGTTCTCGCTCTGCTGCACGAACTGGATTTCCGGCTCCCCAATATACGTGATGATCTCGTAAGTGAACGCCGCCAGCTTCTTCCCATCCACCCCGTAGAAGTAAACCGTCTCCGCGCCGCTGGCGTTCCGGCTGTACACTCGCAGATTGTTCGGATCGTACGCATAGGCCGCGCTCTGGCTGCCGCCCACCGCCGTAACCCGGTTCGCTTTGTCGAAGGTGAACGTCAGGCCGCCGAACCCCGCCGTCTGATTGCCGTTGCTGTCGTATGCAACGCCCGTCGCGCTGATTCGGTTGGTGGGCACGTTGTTCGAGTCCAGCGCCACGCTCACGCTCAGCGAAGGCGCGCCCGCGGTGCCGGTGGGCGACATTTGCGTCAGGTTGCCGTACCCGTCGTAAGTGTACTGCTCGCTCCAATTCAACCCATTCGCCTGCACCAGCCGTTTCAGCGCGTCGTATTGGTGAGTGACGGTTCTCCTGAGGGTTCCTCTCCCCGTCCACACCCGACGCGATCTGCCCGTTGTTATGCGCGATCGAGTGGATGTAGGTCAAACTGATTCCGACCGCACATGTGACCATACTAGACCGCTAGGATCACTCCGAGGAGCATCAACATCACGCGAGCTCGATACTCGCCGGTGGAATCGTCGGACGGGTTGAACCGCATCGTGACCACCCGGTAACCGTCCGCAACGGAGGACGCACCAGATAGTCCCCACGTCCGCTCGTAGCCAGGATTCCGCGAGAGTTCCCGAGTCATATATGCGATCCTGGCACGGGACGGCGACTCCAGCGTGAACCCCATTGCCACGGCCCGCGGGTCGCTGTAGTCCGGAAGCAATCCGCGACCACTTCCCAGGGGCGACGTCGGGTCGGGGCGCCCTCGCAGAAAGCGGCGCAGGCCCCAGACGGGGGCGCTGGAATCCACCAGCTTCCACTCGGCGTCCTCCGGCCCAAGAACGGTGCCCTGCCTGCCATGCCTCCTGCGCGCCAGGACGCCTTCCGCCAGCAACCGCGTAGAGCAAATCATCACGAGGTTCGGCTCGATCGCGGACGCAAAGGCTTCCTTACCCGGCTCTCCGCTTGATCTCAGGCGGTAGAGGCCCGGCGGCTCGAGCCCGCTCCCGGGCACCTGCGCCGAGTGAAGGTATGCAGCGACCGCGCCATCGGTGGACAGAAGAAAAGAGCATCCCTCGAACCTCCCCTGCACGCCCAGGCCGCCCGGCGGCTTCAGGAGGCGATAGCCTGCGCCAACGTATACGGCCGCCTCTGCGCTCAACGCAACCGCGGGGTCGGGCGTCACGCCTGGACTGTCCAACTCGGCCACTGCGAGGGCGGCCAAGGCTGAATAGTCGTCACGCGGGGAGCGTGCGTTGTAAAAAGACAAGCTCGGCAGCGGCAGGTTGCTGACGTATGCGACCTCCGTGCTCGTCGGCAGCCAAGGACGCACATGGCGAAAAAGGGCGGTCCCGGGCGGCTGGCCGAAGATCGTCGAGGACATGCACAGCGGCAACATGTATCGGCTAAGATTCATAATCGCACCGGGTGGGCTTCACTACGGATTCATCCCCCACCCCGGTACCATTACAGGGGGCTTTGAGAATGTAGCACCGTCAGCGAAATCGGTAAGGACGAGGTAATTATTTGCCCAGGTGGCCAGCCAGGAGGCAAAGCTGTTACTGTTAGGTCCGGCGGCGTAACATGTCGTCTTGTGGGTGCCGTTGTATGAGCTTGCCATCGCGATCAGGCTGTCGACCAACGCACAGATGATCCCGCTGCCAACCACCTTTCCGCTGTTAGGGTCCGTCGCGGCGTTATCGCCAGGGTGATGCGGATCCCCGAACACTCCCGGCGTTATCACTGCCCTAAGGAGTCCAAACGTGGACTGCCTTCTGAGGGTGAAGTTCCACTGAGGCTCTCCCTCCAGGACCTCCCCAGCTCCAGCAGCCCCGCCGACCACATAGAAATAGCTGTGGTATTGTCCGAGCGTAACGTACCGATAGAGTAGCTCGGCCTCACAGACGGGCGGAGGCGGGGGCGGCGGGGAACTGATTACCGGCAAGAATGGGCACACGGGGCCGAAGGGCCCCGGCATTGGCATGAATCCACCCCCTTGGCCGGTCCACGGGTCGGACGGGCAGGGAACGCACCCGCCGAATAGGTCGCACGCGAATGGGGGTTCATTCACCCCGCCTCCGCCACCTGGGTCCGGGTCTGGATCCGGGTCCGGCCCAGGATCGATGAGCAGTCCCGTGGCGTCGCGCAGGTTCGCGGGGTCGCCGCCGACGTATGAGTACCGGTTCCAGGAAGCGGGGAACCCAGGCCGCGCGCTGTTCGCGGATGGGTCCGGCGACAAAAACCTGCCCCACTGGCTGGAGTAATACCGGTTCATCGCATAATCCATCCCCGTCGCGCTGTCCCGCGTGTAAGTGGCGTACTTCTCCCGGTCGTTCGCGGTCAGCGGCGAGTATTCCACCCCATACGGAAACTGTGCTTGATGGCCCAGCCCGCCCGGACCGCCCGAGCGCACCGACCCCAGCCGGTCGGTCTGCACCGTGTTGCCTTCCGCCGAGATCAGCTTGCCCAGGAAATACACATTCTCGCTCTGCTGCACGAACTGGATTTCCGGTTCCCCGATGTAAGTGATGATCTCGCAGGTGAACGCCGCCAGCTTCTTCCCATCCACGCCGTAGAAGTAAACCGTCTCCGCGCCGCTGGCGTTCCGGCTGTACACTCGCAGATTGTTCGGATCGTACGCATAGGCCGCGCTCTGGCTGCCGCCCACCGCCGTGACCCGGTTCGCCTTGTCATAAGTGAACGTCAGGCCGCCGAACCCCGCCGTCTGATTGCCGTTGCTGTCGTAGGTAACGCCCGTCGCGCTGATCCGGTTCGTGGGCACGTTGTTCGAGTCCAACGCCACGCTCACGCTCAGCGAAGGCGCGCCGCCAGTGGGTGACATCTGCGTCAGGTTGCCGTAACCGTCGTAAGTGTATCCTTCGGTCCAGTTCAACCCGTTCGCCTGTACCAGCCGTTTCAGCGCGTCGTATTGGTAAGTGATGGTCTCCTGAGGGTTCGCGGCCCCGTCCACGCTCGACACAATCTGTCCGTTATTCTGCGTGGCCGAGTAGTTGTATGTCATGCTCATGCCTGAGGCCACCATGCTCGTCATCTGCAGCATGCTGTTGTAAGTGCGTGTCGCCGTGCCGTCGTATAGAGGCTGACTCGCGGCGTTGTAAGTGACGCCTGACGCCCACGTGCGGTCGTATAAGTTGTCCGACACGGCCGTCGGCCGCTCCATGGCATCTAGAGTGTAGGTGAACGTTTGCGTCTGTTGGCTGCCCCAGTTCTCCTGCGCAGGATAGGCCATGGAAGTCAGCGCTCCCTGGTTGTCATAGATATAACTCGCCGTCATCGAGCCATAAGCCTGGGCGGCTCCCCACCCCAGGTGGTTGGCCGACTGTGCCACCAGCGTCTTACTCGAAACTCGTCCGGCCGGCGTATAAGCGTAGTTATACTCGAAATTCAACTCATTGGGACCGATCATGCTCCCGAAGGCAGCCTGCACAAGCTGGCCCGGCATGCTGGCGCAGCCCATGGTCAGGCTGCCTGCCGGACAGGTATCGTAAGTAAAGGTCTGATTGCGGTCGGGAATTCCGGTCAGGCGCTGATAAGCGTCATAGGTGTACGTTTCCGTATTGCCGTTGGCGTCTTTCTTGCTGGCCAAGGTGCCGTCCGCGTTATAAGTATAGCTCACCGTGCCGCTCTCCGGATTGGTGGCCGATGTGATCCACAGGGCGGGCAGGGTCAGCGTAGAGTATGTGGTGGGATTATAGACAAACGTCCGCGTCTGCGTCTTCATCCCGTTCGTGGTGTTGCGCGGCATGCTCACCTGCGTCAAATGGTTGTATTGATCGTAGGTGTAGGTGGTGAGCAGAGTGCCGCTGGGTGCGCTCGTGACCGGATAGGTGGACGGAGCCGGCGGTCCCACCACAGGGTTCTGAGTGGGATCGGGCTCCAGCACCATCACCAGGTTGCCGAAGGCGTCCGTGGCGTACTGCTTCCAATTGCCGGCCGGATCGGTGACCGTGGTGAAATTCCCCTGATACACGTAGGTCGTGTGGCTGGCTCCATCCGCCAGCAGCACGTTCGTCGTTCGGCCCAAGGCGTCGTACGTGTAAGTCGTGTACACCTCGGTGTCTCCCGGGCCGTAGGGCTGGGACTTCTGGTTCATCTTGCCCAGCGGCGAGCAGGCGCATGGCGCGTAGAGCGTGTCGACTTCGGAGGACGCCGTTCCGTTAGCGCCCGTCTGCACGCTGGCGGTGCGCCCCAGCCCATCCAGGGTGGTGGTGGTGAAGTGGCTGCCGCCGCCACTATTGGCGGTGGTAGCCGTGATCGTCCAACCGGTGCTCGCATTGTAGCCGTACGTGTAGCTGGTCTGCGCGCCCGTCCCACCCGCGGTCTGCGCCGGCGCCACCGTGGAACTCACGCGCCCGTAGCTGTCATAAGCCGTGTAGGCGGCGGTGCCCGAGGTTCCATTGTTCAGCGTCTGGCCCGGCGCCGCCACCGACGCTGGCGTGTAGCCAATGGCATTGTACGACGCCTGCGTCTGCAGGGTGGCCGACCCGTTGGGGCTCAGCGTATCCGGCAAGGTGTAATTGGTGGCTGTCGAGGTGGTGACGTTCACGGAGTGGCCGTTGTTGTCGTTCTGGGAAACCACCGTGCCGGTGTAGTCGTAGCTGGTGTTGATGGTCTTGCCCGGCGTGTTGGCCTGCGTCACGTTGCCGCGGTAGGTGAACCACGCGCCGTAGGCGGCGTCCCACTCATACGGACCCGAGTACGTGGGGCTCAGCGTGCCTCCGTCGTAGGTATTCGAAACCAGCGTCACGTTGGGGGTTACGCTGGTCAGAATGCTGGTCAGCAGCCGGTCGTAAATGTATCGCGAGCTGTAATTCGTGTTGTTCTTGTACAAGTACGCGTTGCCGTAGGCGCGGGTGCTCAGGTTGCCGTAGTCGTACACAGTCGTCGCCGAAACGTTGCCGTAGCCATCCTGGGTCTGCTGGGTTTGCGTGGTGCTCGCGTAGGAAGAGCCCTGGTTGAGGGTTGTCGCTAGCGTGCCCACGTAAGAGTTGCCGTTGCCGTCCGTCTCCCAGGTGTACACATCGTCGCGTGGCAGCGGCGTGGCGACGCCGGGCGCGGAGCGGTATTGCAACTCCGACACGAGTCCCGGATACGATTCGCTGCTCAACCTGAAATACCAATATCTCTCGGTGCCGCTGGTAATATCGTCCAGCGCCACGCCGGTGTGCAGCGAGACCGAGTTGTTGGAATCCGGCCAAGTTAGAGTGTAGTTGTACGCGGACTGCTGCTGCGTGCTGCTGCGCAACATGCGGCTGGCCACCTGCCGCAGCGTCTGCCCGCCCAGGTAGGTGAAGTTGCTGTAGGCCCAGCTCAAGTACCCGCCCTGCGGAAACAGAACCTCCGTCAGGTCGCCGTCGTTCAGCGTGTTGTCGTACCAGAAGGTCCAGGAGTAGCCCAAATTGGTTTGCTCGATGCTTTTCAGCTTTCCCCAGGTGCCGAAGCTGACGCCGCCCGGCGAATACAAGGGCTGGCCAGTGTAGACCGTGATCGTATAACTCTCCGTCGTGCCCACGTAATTCGTGATCGTGGAGAGGTATGGCGGGTAGGTCGAAGTTCCCGGGTTGTAGGAAAGAGAGTAGGAGCATAGGGTTTGTCCCGCGCAGTTCGCACCCGCGCGGGCGTCCTCGATCATGGTGATCCGGGCGCTGGAATTGACCCACTTGGCGGCCGCACCAACGCCGTAAGTAATAATGATCTGATTGCCGTTGGTGTCCTCCACCACGGTCGGATAAAGCGTCCCCGTATCCGGCTCCCCGGCGGCCGAAGCACAGCCCATCACCCAGAACGTTCCGTTCCGGAAATGCAGGATGTTGGCGCTTGCGTCATACCACACGTAGGCGCTGCCCGTGGAACTCCATATGGAGCCGCTGTTCTGGTTCAGGCGGTATTGCGCGCCGGTCGCATCCGTGAACACGTAATACTGCACGGGCACGGGATTCGCCGCGGCGCTGTACACCGGCAGCAGCGAGCCCAGCATGAGTTGCCAGCCGAAGCCATAGCCGGCGTCGACGCCCATCTGCTCGGTGGCCGACGGTCCCACCCGCCAGTTTTGGGAGTTGTAGCTCAGGTTGAAGCTCTCCGTAAGTCCGCCGCGGCCCACTGCCTGGATGAGCGGCAGGGAATAGTTCAGATTCCCGCTCAGCAGATCCATCTGTTCGCCCGCGCCTCCCCAGTAACTGCCCGTGGGCTGCACGCCGACCCGCCGCGGATCGGGCGCGCCCGCCGGCGGCGTGGTGATGGTGAAGGATGAGGTCGTCGAGTTGTTCCGGTGGTAGTCCTGCGCGATCACGCTGTAGCTGTAGGTCGTGTTCGGCTGCACTGTGCCATCGTAAAACGACGCGTCGTAGGTGTAAAACCACGCGCCATCGCTGCGTTCGATGGCATAGAGGGCAACGCCCACGCCGTTGGAATTGTCGACGGCGCCCTGCCACTCCGCGAACATGCTGTTCGAAGTCACCGACGTGGCAAAGGTGTTGGCGTTCACCGGCGACGGCGCCACGTTATCCCATGGGCCCAGCTTCACCAGCGAGATCGCGTTCGTCGATGGCATGTTCCGTGCGCCAATCCCTGGCATCCCGGTGGCAACCGTAATGCCCGACGCCCACATGGTTTCGCCGTCCAGGATTATATAGGCCACCGTTCCCAATATGGCGGTGCGCACCTGCATGCCGTTGTAACAGGAGACGGGCCTGCTCAGCAGCTCAGTGACGGTTCCGCTGACGGACTGGTAGGCCGCTAGCGTCGCCGAGCATGCGCCGTTTGAGCCGAATGTCGGATTCTGCAGCTCCACGGAGAAATAGCTGCCCGTGCCGGTGATGGCGTTGGAGGTGGCCCGCACGTATTCCACGTAATCGCCGCCGCTGGCGTTGAGCGCCAGCGTCATGTTCACCTCATAGTTGGTGCTCAAGGGCCCCTGCACGGCGACCTTAGAGATCAGGCTGCCGCCGCCGGACGTTGTCGCGCTCAAGCCCCAGCCCAACAACACGCTGAGGGTTCCGTTTTGGGTCCAGTTCGAGGTACTGATGCTTTCGAGCGTGTCCGTATAGTAATACTGATAACCGGGGGACGTCGCATCGCATTGGATGGTGCGCGGATCGCTGCCCAGGTTTGTCGTCGTGCCCCCATATCGCGCGTAGATGCTGTGGACTTGATTGTCCTGGAGCGCGGCGGGCAACGCCAGCGAGAAGCCGTAGTAGGAGCCGTCGTAGTAGGAGTCCGAGCCCGTATTGAGGTCCGCAAACACCGTCGTCAGGTAGACCGTGCCGTCGTAAATATCCACGTTGATGGCGGTGGCGCCGTTCCGGGCCCATCCGCTGATGCCGCCGCAACCGGCGGTGTCCAGGTTGCGCGTTTCATCACATCACCACCCCGAAGTTCTGTAGCGAGAAGTCCTTCCGCAGGGGCTTGATGGCCGCCTCGATGGCCGCGTTACTGACCACGCCCTTCTCGAAGACCAGCACGCCCGGCTCGCGATCCGCCAGGACCTGGCCGAGCGCCGCCCGGTGCACGGCCACCAACTCGACAATGGCGTACCTGCCGTCGTCGGTTAGTTCCATGGCGTGCGCAATGATCCCCGTGCCGGGGGCGCCCGCCGTTTGTGCCGTCGGCGCATATTTCGCGCGAATCGGGTCTGCGGTAGTGCCGGAACCGACCAGCGGCACTACGGCAATCACGCGGTGATAGGAGTACCGAGGATCTACGCGGCGTTGCGCGGGAAGCGCTGCCGCAAGACACAAAAACCCAACGGCGAAACACAGCCAGTGGCGCATGAATCCGCCTCACTTCGAATGGATTATCCGTGATACAACCGGAATCCGGCCGGCGAATGCGGGGTACTCCTCCGGGATCCGAGAGGCCCGCATCCGGATTCGACGCGACGGTCGCAATCGAGTTGAAGTTCTGCTCCCGACCCTAAAAGGCGGCGGGAGCGCAAGGGCGCATAGCGGGCCTTAATATCCGTAAGAAGTCCGTTGCTCTGCGCTTGAGTGAAAGATATCCGCTAAACGTTTCATCGCCGCCGAAAAATCCCGCTCCCGCCACATATTACAATCGGGCATGCTTTCCCGCATCGCACCTCTCATCGCCCTGGCCGCCGCGGCCTACGCCCAAACCGCATCCGTCAAACAAGTGGAAATCTACGGCCAGCAGATCTATTATCAGGAAGCCGGCGCCGGTCCGAACGTCATTCTTCTGCACGGCCTGGGCGCCGACCGCACCGCATGGGCCATGACGCTGCCCGCGCTCCAGGGCAAGTTCCACGTCTACGTGCCCGACCAGATTGGTTTCGGCCAGTCCGCCAAACCCCTGATCGATTATCGCGTCGCCACCCTGGTCGATTTCCTGAATGCGTTTTGCCAAAAGCTGGGCATCGCCAAGGCCACGCTGGTGGGCAACTCCATGGGCGGCTGGGTGGCCCTGGATTTCGCGTTGGCGCATCCCGAAAAAGTGGATCGCCTGGTGCTGGTGGATAGCGCGGGTTACTCGCCGAAACGCACGGGCTCGCCGCCGCTCACTCGCGAGCTGCTTGAAGGGCTGAATCCGTCCACGGTGGCGGGTGAAAAGCAGCTCATGGCCGTGGTCTTCCACAACAAGAATTTTGCGAGCGAGCAGTTTGCCGAGCAGGCCTTCGCGGGGCATCTGCAGAGGAACGACGGCTACACCATCGACCGTTTCATCGATTCCATTTTGCGCGGCGAGGATCTGGTGGATGGGCGCCTGGGCGCGATCAAGGCGCCCACGCTGGTGGTCTGGGGCCGCGAGGACGCGCTGGTGCCGCTGGCGAATGCGAAAGCTCTGGCCGAAGATATTTCCGGCGCGCAGAGCGTGGTGCTGGATGGCTGCGGGCACGTGCCGCCTATTGAATGCGCCGCGCCGTTCAATGCGGCGATGTTGAAGTATCTCGCGCAGTGAGCGGCGTCCCATCGATGCTGTTGCTCGCTGGCCCGGCCGGATCGGGAAAAACCTATCGCATCCTCGAAAACTTCCGCGATGCGTTGCGGCGGCGGGATGCGGGCGTGCGTCTGCTCACGCCCACGGCCACCATGGCGCAGCATCTGCAAAATCAGGTGGCGCGCGAAGGATTCGTATTCCGCCCTACGCTGATCCAAACGCTTTCGCACTTCGTGGATGCGTTCGCGGGCGACTTGCCGCAGGTGTCGAAGCCGCTGCTCTATCTGATCGTGGAGACCGCGGCCGCGCGCGTGAACCATCCCGATTTTGCGCGCGTGGCGCGGCTGCCCGGATTCTGCGCGGCGTTGGCGCGCTCCATCGATGAGTTTTCGTCGGCCGGATGCGATGCGGATCGCTTGGCGGCGAGTCTGTCGGCGGCGCGCGCGCAGGCCCCTTTGGGCGATGCGTTTCTGGCGGTCTATCGCGAAGTGGATCGGGAGCTGCGGCGGCGCGGATGGGCCACGCGATCTGAACGGCTTTGGCGCGCGGCCGGGCGCATCGAGGCGCAAGGCGTCGGCAGCGTGCACACGGTCTGGATGGATGGATTCTATGCGCTGCCCGACCCGGAATTGGCTGTCATTCGCGCGATTGCCCGCCATGCGGATGTCACGCTCTCGCTGCCCACCGCGGCCGTCACCGAGCCATCGCGCCGGCGATTGCACGCGATGGGCTTCATCGAAGAGGCGCGTGGGTGGGAGCCTTCGCAGCCGCGCACGGAGCTTTGCGCCGCACCCTCCATCGAGCGTGAGGCGGATGAAATCGCGCGCCGCATACTCGCGCAGGTTGCCGCGGGCCGTCAGTTCCGCGATGTGGGCGTGATCGTACGCAGTCCCGAGATCTATGTGCCGGTGTTGCGCGCCACGCTGGATCGCTTCGGCATTCCGGCGCGGTTTTATTTCGATGCGGATTTATCGCATCATGCGCTGGTGCGTTATCTGGCTGGCACTGTGGATGCGCTGCTGGGCGGCTGGGATTTCGCCGACACGCTGGCGGCCATCCGGCTGGCGCCGGGCGTCGAGAGCGATGAATTCGATTTCGCGGTGCGCCAGGAGATGCCGAGCGCGGGTCTTGCGGCATTGCGGCACATCGCCGGCGCGGGCAGTCCCGTTGACCGATTGCTGGCGCGCTTCGAAACGCTGGAGCCGTGGCGTTCGGAACTGCGCACACCCGCTGAGTGGGCGGCGCGGCTCGGCGAATTGTATGAGTTGTCCGCTCCGGGGCCGATCGAGCCCTCGACCTTCGATGTCGCGCAGGTGGCGCGCGGGCAGGCCGCCGCGTTGGAGCTTTTCGATAGCGCAATGCAGGATGCGGCATCCGCATTCGACCCGCTTCCCGTTCCATTGGGTGCGTTTTGGCAGGCGGCGAAATCGGTGTTGCGGCTTACGCCGTTGCGCATCGGCGATGGGCGCCGCAACGTGGTGCATGTGCTCGACGCGCACGAAGCGCGCCAGTGGCGCTTGCCCATCATCTTCGTCTGCGGATTGATTGAGCGGCAGTTTCCGAAGTTCCACGCGCAGGATCCCTTCTTTCCCGATGCCGCGCGCGCACAGCTGAATCAAGCCGGAATCCGCTTGCGCACGGCGGGCGATTTCGAAGCGGAGGAGCGCTTCCTGTTCGATTGCGCCGTGACGCGCGCTACCGAATCCCTCACGCTGAGTTATCCGCGATGCGATGCGCGCGGACAACAGAATCTGGCGTCGTTGTATCTTGAAGGCATCCCGGCAGAGGCGAGCGAATGGAAATCCGTATTGCCGAAACCCGCACGCCCGGCCGCCAGCGAGCTTCCACGGGCGGTCATCAACAGTCCCGATCTGCTGGCAAACCTGGCGGCGCGGCATCAGGCATTCAAGCCCACGGCTCTCGAATCGTATTTGCAGTGCGCGTTCCAATTTTTCGGTCGGTACACGCTACGCCTCGAAGGAGCGCCCGCGCGGCCGCAAGAACGGCTCGATTTTCTCACCCAGGGCAACATCGTGCATGCCGTATTGGCCAGGCTTCCAGGCAGCCGCCAGCCGCTAGAAGAGATCTTCGACGCCGAATTCGCGCGTTTCTGTGCCGACGAGCGCGTGCCGCCCGGCTATCGTACGGAAGCCGCTCGCGAGCGCATGTTGTCCGACCTGCGTGCGCTGCTGGCGGACCCCGCGTGGACTTCGCCTTACGAGATCCGCGTCGAACAGAAGTTTCAATACAAGCTGCGCGACGATATCGAAATCCGAGGCCGCATCGACCGCGTGGAAGTGACCGCGGATGGCGGCGCCTTCGTCACCGACTACAAATACAGCGGCGTGCAGAACACCAAGGATCGCGCGACGGACGAGAATTCATTGCAGCCGCAACTTTATCTGCTGGCGCTGGAACGATACTTTGGTTTGCGTCCCGAAGGCATGCGCTATTTGGGATTCAAGGGCGCGGTGCGCGCCACAGAGTTGGTCGCGTTCAATCCCGCGCCAACCATCGCAACGACCTTGCGCGTCGCGGACGAGATCCGCAGGGGCCGCGTGGAGCCGCATCCCGCCGACCCCGATAAGTGCCGCTATTGCGACTTCCGCGACGTCTGCCGGTATAAAATCGCGGCGGTCGAGTTGGCCGAAGGAGCGTCAGAGTGGGATTGACCCGCGCGCAGTTGGATGCCGTCGCGGTGGAGGAGCCGCCGCGCGATACGTGCGTGGTCGCCGGACCGGGGTCGGGCAAGACCACCGTGCTGGTGGCGCATTTCGAGCGCCTCGTCGAAAGCGGCGTCGATCCGCTGCGTATCCTGGCCATCACGTTTACCGAAAAGGCCGCCAACAATATGCGCGAAAAGCTGGCGCGCACGTTTCAGGATCGCCCAGAAATCCGCGGCAAGCTGGAGCGCGCCTATGTCTCCACGGTGGATGGCTTCTGCACGCGCCTGCTGAAAGAAAACGCCGTGTTCGCGGGCGTCGATCCGGATTTTTCGGTGATGGATGAAAACGATGCGTTCCGCGTGCAGCGGGAAACCGTCGACGATGTCTTGGACGCTATGTTCGCGGAGCAGCCCGATCGCATGCGCGCGCTACTGCGGGGCGTGGCGACCATCGACGTGGGGGGGGAGGTACTGGAAACTTACGACGCCATCCGCGCGGCCGGCGTGGGCATCGCGGATTTGCCCGGCTTTCCAACTCCTCCCGCGCCGGATATCGGACCGGCGGTAGCGGAACTGCGCCGTCTCTCTCCGCGCACGTGGCGGCTCGATCAGCTTGCGCAGTTGCACGAGATTCAAGACCATCTGGCGCGCTTGGTGGAAGCTTTGCATACGTCGCCCGCCACGGCGCTCGAGCTGCTGAGTTCGTTCCCCTGCAACCTGAGCAAGCTCCGGCACAGCGACCGCACTTACGAATTGCTGAAGACGATCAAGACTGACTTACTGCCCGAGCTCGAATACTCGCTCGTCACCGCGCATTATGCGGACGTGCGCGCCACGCTCATGGAAGTGTTCGCGCGTTTCCATCACGAATACCGCCGGCGCAAACAGAGTCTAGGCAAACTCGACTTCGGCGATCTGGAAGAATATGCGGTGCGCCTGCTCGAAGAGCGTCCCGAGGTGCGGCAGCGCGTCCAGAACCAATTCGATCGCGTGTTGATGGACGAATTTCAGGATACCAACGGCCTGCAGGCCCGGCTCGTGGAACTGCTGCGCGCGCCCGACCGGTTCTATGCCGTGGGCGACATTAATCAATCGATCTACGGTTTCCGCCATGCGAATCCCGAGGTGTTTCGCGAGTATCGCGATCGCGTGGCGCAGCGCGGCCATCGCGTGGTGGAGCTGGTGGCAAACTTTCGCAGCCGGGAGGAAATACTGCGCGCCGTGGAGACGGTGGCCGCGGGCGCCGCGGGCATTGAGGCGCGCACTCTGGTGGCGGGCGTGGAGTTTGCAGAGAAGTTAGAGCCATCCGTGGAGGTGCTGGCCGCGGCCACGCTCGAGCTCGAAGCGCAGTGGGTTGCCGCGCGCATCCGCGAACTCGAAGGGTCGCTCGCTTTGCGCCGTGGAACCGCCGAGTTCCGCGATTTCGCCTTGCTGGTGCGCAACTCGGAAGTGCTCGCCGAATTCACGCGCGCATTCGACGACTTCGGTATTCCCTATCTTGTGAATCGCGGCAAGGGATTCTACGAATCGCGCGAGGTGGTGGATCTGATGCAGCTTTTGCGCGTAGTTTCGAATCCGCGCGACGAGATCGCCATGGCGGCGGTGCTGCGGTCGCCGCTGGTGGGCGTTTCCGATGAGGCGCTGCTGCGGCTGAAAAGCACGGGCAATCTCGGCGCTGCAGTCGAGAGCGACCTTGCGCAATGGCGCGCCATGCGCAACTACATCCCGATCGACCAGTTGTTGCTGCGGGTGATCGACGAGTGCGGCTATATGCACGCCGCCGGGCCGCGCGAAGCGGCCAACATCGAAAAGTTTCTGGCGCAAGCGCGTGCGGCCAGCGAGCGCCAGACGCTGGCGGAATTTGTGGAAGAGATCGAGATGCTGCGCGAATCGAAACCGCGCGAGCCGGATGCGCCGCCCGAAGACGCCGTCAACGCGGTGAAGATCATGACCGTGCACGCGGCCAAGGGGCTCGAATTTCCGGTGGTGTTTCTGGCGGCCATGCACAAAGGTATCGACACCGATCCGGGCGCGATTTCCTTTTCGCCGCGCGTGGGTCTCGGGGCACGCTGGCGTCATCCCCTAGGCGATGCGAAGGATGATGTCTTTCAGCATGCCATCCGGCAGGAATTGAAGCAGCGAGAGAAGGAGGAAGGCAACCGGCTGCTCTACGTGGCCATGACGCGCGCCGAAGAGCAACTGGCGATGTCGTACACGATGACCGGAAAGAAGCCGCAGAACTGGGCGGCCATCGTCGCCGAGCGTCTGCCCGTGCGGTCAGCCGATGAGCCACCGCCGCGCCCCAAGCCGCGCGCACTAGCGGAAGTAGCCGCTTCCACGGAGTTGTTGCCCCTTCCCACTCTAACCGCCCAGTACGACTCCCAAGCCACCGTGACCTCCATAGCCATGTTCCACGACTGCCCCCGCCGCTACTATCTCTCCCGGTATTGTGGGGCAGGCTCGCAGCCTGCGCCGGCCTCGCAGGCCGGCCCATTCTCCCAGTCAGCCGAACAACTAGGTGTCCAAGTCCACGCCATCCTAGCCGGCGAACCCACAGAATCCCCCGATCCCGAAGCCGTCAAGCTAGCCGGCGAATTCCACAAAAGCCCCCTAGGCCGCCGCGCCGCCGCAGCCACCACCATCGAACGCGAATTCGACTTCCTGATGGAACTGGAAGGCCTCATATTGCGCGGCCAGATCGACCTCTGGTTCGAAGACCGCGGCAAAACCGTGCTGGTGGATTACAAAACCGATCGCGTCACCGCCGCCGATGCCCCGTCTCACGCAGAGCGCTACACCCTCCAATTGCGCCTCTACGCGCAAGCGCTCGATCGCCTCAACGGCCACGCGCCCGACGAAGCGTACATTGATTATCTACGGCCGAATGTCGCCGTGCCCGTCGATCTGCGGCCCACGCTATTCGATTCACCCGAAGCCCTGGTGCGCGAGTTTCGCGAAGCGCAGGAGCGCCTCGATTTTCCGCTGCGCGAAGGCGACCATTGCCGCACCTGCCCGCATTTCACGCGTCTGTGCCCCGCGCGGATCGCGTTTGCGGCTCCCGCTTCTCCCATCCCGGCTTGAACAGCGGCAGATAATTCTCCTGCCGGTACGGATGCTTCACGATCTCTTCGATATTCAGATCGATGCCCAAGCCCGGCCGGTCGGGTACTTCGATGTAGCCGTCGACCTGGCGCACCGGATGCGTGACAACCTCCTCTTCCCACGGCGCGTTGAACTCATCGAACAATTCGTGAATAAAGAAATTCGGAATGGATGCGTTGAGCTGCACGCAGGCCGCCGAGCAGACCGGCCCCTGCGCGCTATGCGGCGCGATCATTCCGTAATGCGCATCCACCATGTCCGCGATTTTGCGCGCCGCGAACAGGCCGCCTAAGTTCAGCGGCTCCGGCTGCAGGATATTCACTACTTCATGTTGCAGCAGTTCCGCGAACTGCTGCTTGGTGGAGAGACTCTCGCCCGTGGCAATGGGCACCGGACTGCGCCGCGCCACTTCCACCATCGCCGGAATGTTGGTGTGCGGCACCGGCTCTTCAAACCACGTTGGCCGGAACTGATGAATGGCTTCGGAAAACTCGACCGCGGTCGCTACGTTGAATCGGGAATGCGCTTCGATCAGCAGATCAACGGCCGAACCGACGGCGTCGCGCACGGCGCGAATGATGTCCACGGCCAGATCGAAATCGTAGCGCGAGAGATAGCGCCAACTCGATCCGAATGGATCGAACTTCAGCGCCGTGTATCCGCGCGCGGCGACGATCTTAGCCTTGGCCGCGAAGCTCTCCGGCGTGCGCGGGCCGCGATACCAGCCGTTGGCGTAGACGCGCAGTTTTTCGTGGCATTGCCCGCCCCACAGATTGTAAATGGGCTGATTGCAGGCCTTGCCGACGATATCCCAGAGCGCGATCTCGATAGCCGCCACCGCGCACATGTGGATCTGCGCGCCATCGGTGTAGACGTCGCGGATGAGCCGCTGCGAAATGGTCTCTATCTGAAACGGATCCATGCCGATGGCCAGCGGCTTGAGCTCGTGAATGGCCGCTTCCACGGTTTTGGCGAAGCCATTCACGGTGCCTTCGCCGACGCCGTGGATGCCTTCATCGGTGGATACTTTGGCGAAGACCCAATTCTTCCAGGGATTGCCGGCGATGTAAGTATCGATGGCCGTGATTCTCATCAAGCGGATTTTAACAGCATGTGGACAGGCCAGGAGGCCTGTCCTACTTAGCGCGGGTTATACTGAAATCGGAGAATAAAATGGGCGCGTTGCGCGAGGTGGAAGACCTGTTGTCGTCCCTCACCCGAGCGGAAAAGGCTCAGTTGCTGCGCGTCGTGGTGCAAGACCTGGACGACGCTTTCCCCGGCATCGAGTCGACACCAGGAGTCTGTGGAGGCGAGCCGTGTATTGTGCGCACGCGCATCCCCGTCTGGGCGCTGGAGCAGGCGCGGCGGTTGGGAGTGAGTGAAGAGGATCTGCTGCGCTCGTACCCGGCCCTGCGCGCCGAGGACCTAGCTAGCGCGTGGGCTTATGTTCGCTCCCACCGCGCGGAAATCGAAAGCCAGATCCGCGATAACGAAAGCGCGTAATGGCCCGGCTCTACGCCAACGAGAACTTCCCTCTTCCGGTTGTGATGGAACTCCGGCGTCTGGGCCACGACGTGTTGACAGCGCGCGAGAGCGGCAAGGCCAATCGCGCTGTTCCCGACAGCGAGGTCCTCGAATTTGCCCGCGGGGAGAAACGTGCCGTGTTGACGCTGAACCGCAAACACTTCATTACACTTCACACCTCGATGCCCGATCACGCCGGCATCGTGGCATGCACGGTGGACGCGGACTTCGTTGGTCAGGCGCAGCGAATCCATGCATCTCTAGCCGGGCACGCCGACCCGGCCGGACTCCTCCTACGTGTGAATCGCCCGGCCGATCCCAGTTCGTCGTGATGAACGGCGCGCAGCGGGCGTCAGGTTGCGATTCACCGAAGAGGGGACAGTCCTCCCCGGCCTGTCCCACGAGCTTATAGTTACGCCGTCCGCATGGCTTCCGACTTATCGCTGGAGATAGCCGCCTGCGCCGCAGCCAGCCGGGCGATGGGCACCCGATAGGGCGAGCATGACACGTAGTTCATGCCCACGCGGTAGCAGAACTGCACCGAGTTAGGCTCACCGCCGTGCTCGCCGCAGATGCCGATCTCCAGATCCGGCTTGGTCTTGCGGCCCAGCTTGATGCACATGTCGATCAGCTTGCCCACGCCTTGCTGATCGAGCACGGCAAACGGATCGTGTTTGAAGATCTTGGCCTTCTCGTACTCCTTCTGGAACTTCGTATAGTCGTCGCGAGAAAGACCCATGGTGCTCTGAGTCAGATCGTTGGTACCGAAGCTGAAGAAATCCGCTTCCTTAGCTACTAAGTCGGCCGTAAGTGCGGCGCGCGGAATTTCGATCATGCAACCGACTGTGTACTTGAAGTCCGGCATCCCGGCTTTGCCAAGTACTTCCTCGGCTACCTTCACCACTACCTTCTTCTGGTTCTCTAACTCCTCGACCGAACCGATCAGCGGAATTTCAATTTGCGGAATCACCTTGACACCCTTCTTCGATACCTGCACCGCGGCCTCAAATACGGCGCGGGCTTGTATCTCCATAATCTCCGGATAAGTGATCCCCAACCGGCAACCACGCAACCCCAGCATGGGATTGAATTCATGCAGTTGTTCGACGCGCTCCAGTAGCTCGGTCAACACCTTCTTCAGATCCTTCACCGTGGCGCCGAAACGTTCATAGCGCCCGGCCATCTCGCGTTTGGCCTTTATATCCGCGGCGGGCAGCTTGGCCAGTTCCACCATCAGCACTTCGCGCTTGGGCAAGAACTCGTGCAGCGGCGGATCCAGCGTACGGATCAACACCGGGAATCCGTCCATGGCTGTGAATAGGCCCGCGAAATCCTTGCGCTGCATGGGCAACAGCTTCAACAGCGCTTTGCGGCGATTCTTTTCGTCCTTCGCCAGGATCATGGCCTGCATGTCGGTCATTGGGTCATAGTGCAGGTTATACTGAGAGCGGGGGATCTAATGAGTGCGTTGCGTGAGGTGGAAGATCTACTTCCATCCCTCAGTCGGGCAGAAAGGCTCTGGTGCTACGCTCAGTAGTGCAGGATCTGGACGACGCCTTCCTCGGCGTCGAGTCGACGCGTAGAGTCGTGGGGCGAACCGGTCTCGTGGGCAACCACATCCCGGTTTGGGTACTTGAGCAAGCACGGCGTTTTGGGAGTGAGTGAAGAGGATCTGGTGCGTTCGTACCCGGCTCTGCGCGCCGATGACATAGCCAGTGCGTGCGCCTACGTTCGTTTCCATCGCTCGGAAATCGAGGACCAGATCCGCGATAACGAAGACGCGTAAATGGCTCGCCTGGATGAGAATCTACCTGGATGCCTGCTGCCTGAGCCGGCTCACCGATGACCAGAGCCACCCTCGTATTCGGGAGGAGGCGGAAGCCATCGATGGCATTCTCGGGTTGGTTTGTGAAGGCCGAGCAGATTGGGTGAGTAGCGCGGTGCTGGCAATCGAAATCGGCCGCAATCCGGACCCGGACCGGCGGCGCGACGCGGCCGAAGTACATTCGCACGCCGGCGCGAGCGTCACGCCGGACCGCCAGGATGCGGCCCGAGCGGAGTTCCTGCAGACCCTCGGGTTCGGCGCTTTCGACGCGCTCCACCTAGCCTGCGCCGAGCGGGGCGGCAGCCCAAGTCCTCCTCACGACGGACGATGGCCTCCTGCGCCGCGCCAGGCGGCACGCCGGTGAGTTGCGCATCAGGGTGGAGAACCCGCTATTCTGGTATCGGGAGGTCCATCCGTAATGCAGGCCGCTAACATGACTGACGAGGAATTCGAACGGCACGCGCTGGCGATTCTCGGGCGTGAGTTGGGCGCGGATGGAGTGGCGCGCTTCTTGCGCATATACCGGGCAGGCAGCGGCGATTACACGCGCGACCGTCATCTCTGGCTGGAGAAGGCTACTATTCAGGACATCATGGCCGAGGTCGAGCAGTGTGGAAGGCGAGAGCCTGGCCGGTAGCAACGGCTGTAAGAGTTTTCCTGGTAATAGCTGTTCGTGTCTCCAAAGATCTGCGAGCTTGCTGTCGCGGGCGTGATCAATTGGCGCTGGTCGTTCTGGAAATTCACGAGCAGTACCGCAATCTTGCGCTGGCCAATGGTCTTCGGCGCGGGCGCGGCCGACATCGTTCGAATGTGCAGATTGGATCGCGCTTCTGCGGCTGAGCCTGCGGGTACCGTGAGCTGTTTGCCGGTGCGGTAGCCCGTCACCTCGACGACGGAACCCGTCGTTATCTTGTCAGCGTCCCGTGGGTCCTCGAAGATTAGCCGCAGGGCTTCTTTGCCCGTCAACAGACTGTATTGCAGAGATTCTTCGGATGGAGGCGCAGTTTTGCCCAGATCTTCAACACCACCTGGAAGACGCCGGATACCGTCTCAGGCTGGGGCTGGGCGAGGGCGACCGCGCATCCGAGGATGGCCGCCAGTGGTACAAGGCGCATGGATCGATTATCGCTCCGGCGCGCGGAAAACGAAAGCGGGCAGGCCACAAAAGGCGATGGGCGGCCCCACGATTGGCGGTTGACCTACGCCGTGCGCATGGTTTCCGACTTATCTCCGGAAATCGCCGCTTGCGCCGCTGCCAGCCGTGCGATCGGCACGCGATAGGGCGAGCAAGACACGTAGTTCAGGCCCACACGATAGAAGAACTGGACCGAACTGGGTTCGCCGCCGTGCTCGCCGCAGACGCCGATATCGAGGCCCGGGTGACTCTGGCGGCCGAGCTTCACGCACATCTCCACCAACTTGCCCACGCCTTGCTGATCCAACACGGCGAAGGGATCGTGCTTGAAGATTTTAGCGTCTTCGTAGGTTTTCTGGAACTTCGTGTAATCGTCGCGAGAGAGTCCCATCGTAGTCTGAGTCAGATCGTTGGTGCCGAAGCTGAAGAAATCGGCTTCCTTTGCTATTAAGTCGGCGGTAAGTGCGGCGCGCGGAATCTCGATCATGCATCCGACCTTATACTTGAAGTCTTTCATGCCGGCCTTGCCCAGCACTTCCTCGGCGACCTGCACCACGATCTTCTTCTGGTTGGCGAACTCCTCCACCGACCCGATCAACGGGATCTCGATTTCTGGAGTAACCTTCACACCCTTCTTGGCCACCTGCACGGCGGCTTCGAAAATGGCGCGTGATTGCATTTCGGTGATCTCCGGATACATGATGCCCAGGCGGCATCCGCGAAGGCCAAGCATGGGATTGAACTCGTGCAGTTGTTCGACGCGCTCCAGCAGGCCGGTCAGGACCTTCTTCAGGTCCTTCACGGTGGCGCCGAGTCGCTCATAGCGGCTGACCATCTCCTTCTTGGCTTTGAGATCGGCGGCGGGCAGCTTGGCCAGATCGACCATCAGCACTTCGCGCTTGGGCAAGAACTCGTGCAAGGGTGGATCCAGGGTGCGGACGAGCACCGGGAATCCGTCCATGGCCTTGAACAGGCCGGCGAAATCGGCGCGCTGCATGGGCAGCAGCTTCGCCAACGCTTTGCGGCGGCTCTTCTCGTCCTGCGCCAGGATCATGGCCTGCATGTGGGCAATGCGATCCTCGGCGAAGAACATATGCTCGGTACGGCAGAGGCCAATGCCTTCGGCGCCGAACTTGCGCGCGGCCTTGGCATCGCGCGGAATATCGGCATTGGCGCGCACAGCGAAACCGCCGCGAAACACATCCGCCCAGCCCATGAACGTCGCCATAATGCCGGACGACGGATCGGCGTCGATCGTGTTGGCCTGGCCTCCGAAAACCTCGCCAGTGGAACCATCGAGCGATAGCCAGTCGCCTTCCTTGAGCGTCATCTTCTTGCCGCCCACGGATACGGTGATGTCCTTGCGCTGCGCGTTGACGTCGATGTCGCCCGCACCGGCCACGCATGGCGTACCCATACCGCGGCAAACCACGGCCGCGTGGCTGGTCATGCCGCCGCGCGAAGTGAGAATGCCCTTGGCCACTTCCATGCCATGTATGTCGTTCGGCTCGGTTTCGGCGCGCACCAGGATCACGGGCCCCGCGGTGGCCTGTTTCACGGCTTCATCGGCGGTGAACACCACCCGCCCAACCGCCGCGCCCGGAGACGCCGGCAGTCCCTTGGCGATGGTGGCCAGCGACTTCTTCGAAGCCGGATCCAGCACCGGGTGCAGAAGCTGATCGAGTTGCTGCGGATCGACGCGCAGGATAGCTTCATCCTTGCTGATCAGGCCCTCGTTGACCATGTCCACCGCGATGCGGACAGCGGCCGGACCGGTGCGCTTGCCATTGCGCGTTTGCAGCATGTAGAGTTTCTTGTCTTGAATCGTGAACTCAAAATCCTGCACGTCGCGGTAATGTTTTTCCAGGCTGGAGGTGATTTCGTGAAGCTGATGATAAGCCTCGGGCATCAGCGATTCCAATGTCGCGATGGGCTGCGGCGTGCGCACACCGGAGACCACATCTTCGCCCTGTGCGTTCACCAGGTACTCTCCGTAGAATACCTTTTCGCCGGTGGAGGGATTGCGCGTGAAACCCACGCCGGTGGCGGAAGTATCGCCCATGTTGCCGAACACCATGGCTTGCACGTTCACCGCAGTGCCCAGATTGTCGGGGATATTGTTCATGCGGCGATAGTGCTGGGCGCGCGCGTTGAACCAGGAGCGGAACACCGCGTCGCGCGACATGGCGAGCTGTTCGATGGCTTCTTGCGGAAAGGGTTTGCCGGTCTTCTTCTCGACCAATTGTTTATAGCCCACGATGACGGCCTGCAGATCTTCGGCTGTAAGATCGGTATCGAATTTGGCTTTCACTTTTTTCTTGCGCGCATCGAAGACCGCGTCGAAATCGTGCTTGTCGATTTCCAGCACCACGTTGCCGAACATCTGGATGAAGCGGCGGTAGCAATCGTAGGCGAAACGCGGATTGCCGCTCTTGTTTACCAGGGCCAGGACCGTTTTATCGTTCAACCCCAGATTGAGAACGGTATCCATCATGCCGGGCATGGAGAATTTCGCGCCGGAGCGGACGCTTACCAGCAGCGGATTTTGGGTGTCTCCCAGGGTCTGCCCCATCTGCTTCTGCAGCTTTTCGAGAGCTTGCAGCATTTCCTTGTGAATGTCCTCCGGGACCTTGTACTCGTTTTGGAAATAGATGTTGCAGACTTCCGTGGAGATGGTGAAGCCGGGTGGCACCGGCAGATTCGCGCGGCACATCTCGGCCAACCCGGCGCCTTTGCCGCCGAGAATATCTTTCATCGTTCCGTCGCCATCGGCCCCGCCGGGACCGAATTGGTATACATGTTTTTTCATAAATCGTTTCTCCTATGAGTTCGTGACAATCTCGGAAAAATCGGCAAATGTGCGAAACTGCGCAAGCAGGCCATGCAGCATGGCCAGGCGATTCGCGCGCACGGCCGGGTCGGGCGCGTTCACCAGCACCCTATCGAAAAACAGGTCCACTTTCGGGCGCAGCGCTTGAATCACGGTTTCAATTGGTAGCCCTTGGGACCGATTGATCTCATTAAATAATTCGCTTTCGGGGCCGGATTCGAGGAGCGCCGGCGTAAACGGTCCACCTTCGAAGGCGGCCTGGCGCAGGATGTTTTTGATGCGCTTGAAGCTGGCGGCCAGCGGCTCGAAATCGGGCGTAGGTCGGATGGCCTTCAGACGCAGCAGACGCGATTCCAAATCCGGCAGATCGCTCCAGCCCGCGGCTACGGCGGCATTCACTTCGTCATACGCGAAGCCGCGCACGTCGCGGAAATAGAATTTCACGCGCTCTTCGACAAATTCGGCGAGTTGGCGATCGTCCCCGATGAGGTTCGGCAGCGGAATCGACAGGCGGCCTTCGACCGCGATCTTTACCACGCCTTGCGCGGCGCGGCGCAGCGCGAACGGATCGCGGGAGCCGGTGGGGATCAGGCCGACGCGGAAGCATCCGCGCAACGTATCGAGCTTATCGGCAATAGAAACGAGCCGGCCGGCAAGGCTGCGCGGGACGGCATCTTCCATGCTCTCCGGCTTGTAATGATCGTAAATCGCCTGCCAGACTTCTTCCGGCTCGCCTTGCGCGCGGGAATATAATCCGCCGACCACGCCTTGCAATTCCGTGAACTCTTTCACTAATTCCGTAGTTAGATCGCACTTAGCCAGGCGCGCCGCGCGCTGCGCGCGCTCGTCGCCGCCGAGTTCTTTTACTAACTTCACCACGCGTTCGGTCTTTTCCAGATACGATCCCAGCTTAGCTTGAAAGGTTACGTGGGCGAGATCCTCCACGCGGTCCGCCAGCTTCTTTTTCTGATCGGTCTGCCAGAAGAAGCGCGCATCGTTGAAGCGCGCGCGCAGAACGCGTTCGTTACCGCGGCGAACCAGTCCTTCAGGGTCGGCGCTGGTGTTCATCACGGCAACGAACCGAGGCGCAAGATGGCCGGCTCCGTCGGCCGCTGTAGGACAGGCCTCCTGGCCTGTCCTAGCTACCGAGAAATATTTCTGATGGTGGCGCATTACGGTGACAAGAACTTCTTCGGGCAGTTCGAGGAACTGCGGATCGAATTCGCCAAGGATTGGAGTGGGATATTCGGTGAGATAGACGAGCGTTTCGAGCAGCGAGGCGTCGGGTTTCAAGCGCACGCCGAAAGTCCCGATTTCATCTTCGATTTTCTTGCGGCGTTCGGTGGCGGAGAGGATGACGTAGTTGTCGCGGAGGGTTTGTTCGTAGGTTTCTATAGCGACAACCGCTCCCTTACGGTCGCGGCTCAGTAGCGAGGCGGCGAGACGGCGATGTCCGTAGGTCACATTGCCGGAGTGAACGTCAGCTATTTCGAAAGGAATCACTTCGCCGCCTAACAGCGCCACAATCCAGCGAATCGGACGAATGAAGCGCGGACCGCTCTTGTTGGTCCAATACATCGTCTTTGGAAACGCGATCTTCAGGATGATGCCAGGCAGTGACTCGGCCAGCACCTCGATCATCCGGCGGCCGGGCGCCTTGCGCAGAAACGTGTAATATTCGCCGTCGATTGTCAGATCGGCTGGTGTCACGCCTTGCTTGCGCGCGAAACCCTCCACGGCTTTCTCGGGTGCGTTCTTGCGCGGCCCGTTCACGCGCTCTTCGGTATCCGGCAATCGCTCGAGCAGCCCTTCCGCGCGAGCCACCAACCGCCGCGGCGTAGCGTCCATGCGCGCCGCCATGCCCAGCCCGTCCAGTTGGCTCTTCAGGCTCGCCAGCGCGCCCTCGATCATCCAATCCGGAATCTCTTCCGTGCCGATCTCCAGCAGAAAAGGCAGGCTCATTGCGCGCCTCCCTGCTGATCGGCCCAGGCGTGCGCCACGCCCACCGCCAGCTTGCGCACACGCTGGATCACCCCCACGCGCTCGGTGACGCTGATCGCGCCGCGCGCATCCAGCGTATTAAATAAGTTCGAACACTTCAACACCTGATCGTAAGCGGGCAACAGCGGAAATCGCGCCTTCAGCGTCGCATCTTCGGCCGACTTCGGATACGCCGCCAGCAGCCGCGCGGCTTCGCCTTCATGCAGATCGAACAGCTTCCACAACGTCGCCACATCGGCCATCTCGAAGTTATAAACCGAGAACTGCAATTCATCCTGCAAGCGCACATCGCCGTAAGTGAAACCCGGCGCCCACTCGATATCGTAGACGCTGTCCTTCACCTGTAAGAAAGCTGTCAGACGCTCCAGTCCGTAAGTCAGTTCGGCGGGCACTAAGTCCAAGTCGATCCCGCCGCACTGCTGAAAATAAGTGAACTGGGTGACCTCCAAACCATCGAGCATCACCTGCCAGCCGATGCCCCAAGCGCCCAGCGTAGGCGCTTCCCAGTTGTCTTCCTCGAACTTGATATCGTGCTTGGTCAGATCGATGCCCACCGCTTCCAGGCTGCCGAGATACTGCTCGATGACATCGGCGGGCGATGGTTTCAGGATGACTTGCAGTTGCGAATGCTTGTAGAGGCGATTGGGATTCTCGCCGTAACGTCCGTCGGCGGGACGGCGGCTGGGCTGCACGTAGGCTACCCGATAAGGCTTCGGCCCGAGCACGCGCAGGAACGTTTCCGGGCACATGGTGCCGGCGCCGACTTCCACATCATAAGGTTCCTGAATGATGCAGCCGCGCTGGGCCCAATACTGTTTCAGCTTGAAGATGATTTCCTGAAACGACTCCATCGTCTATTCAGCTTCCAAAACGGCGGGCGTAATCAGCCTGCGCTCGATGTGCCCTTCGATCTGCTGCACCAGGAACCGGCGCAAGTCGGCGCAAAGTTCGCGCGGCCAGTTCGCCGGTCCGATTTGCGCCACCGGTTTCCGCAGCATTTCTTCCGCCATCGCTCTCGATTCTCCGCTCAATTCCCAACTTCCCGCGCCCGCCGCGCGGCGGCATTCCACGCACATCAATCCTTCGCGGCCGCCCAGGAAAAACGCCCGCTCGCGCTTTTCGCCATCGGCGAGCAAGCTGCCGCAGCCCAGGCAGACATGCAGATCGGGCAAGAAACCCGATAGCCGCACGGCCCACAGGCTGAAATATGTGACGGCGCGCCAGACGCCCGCAGGGCCGTTGGAACCCGGGGCGCGCATATCTTCCAGCACGGCCGCCAGCAGGCGGAAGAACTTATCGTTCGGTTCGGCCGCCGGCAGTAACTGATCTGTAACTTCCGCGAAATAATCCAGCGCCACCGCCGCCCGGTAATCGGACAGCAGGCGGAACTGAGACACCAGCAACTCGCAAGAATCCAGGTTGACTAACTCCCGGTTTTCGCGCTGGAAATAGGACATGCGCACTTGCGAGAGCCGTTCCAATCCGGCGCCGAACGGGCTTTTCGGACGGCGCGCCCGCCGGGCCACGCCGCGCAGCTTTCCCTGGTCGCGCGTCAGAAAGCTGACAACGAGGTCCGCTTCCTTGAAGGGATAACTTCGGAGCACGAAGGCTTCGCTCACTCGAGCCGGCACACGTGGAAGTTTCAGAGTAGCATATCGTGCTTAGGCTTGCTGTTTGTGGGGCGGGCTCGTAGCCTGCGGCGGCCTCTTGAGGCCGCCCTTCACGTTCTCCGCGTGTCCTGCCCGAAGCCCACGAGCGCCGGGAGTACCAGACAAAAGGATGAAAGATCGATACGATTTCAGCAAGGGCAAGCGGGGCAGGATTCTTCCGCCCCAGCCTGAGCCCGAGGGCAAGACCCGGATCACCATCCGGCTCGACCAGGATATTGTGGACCGCTTCTTTCGCATGGCTGAAGAATCGGGAGGCGCATTCGGCTATCAGACCCTCATCAACGCTGCGCTTCGGGAATACCTGGACGGAAAGTCCCCGAGGTTTGAGGACACGCTGCGACGCATCATTCGTGAGGAATTGAAGTCGAGTGCGGCCCGGTCCGGTGCCTCCAACGATGCACAGATACTGTAGTGCCTCTCGTTTACGGAAAATATCGTCTGTCGCATGAAGGGTTTGGCGCATTTCGTCCGCCGCCGCCAGGGCGTCTCATGCTTCTCTGGAACTGAGGGGGAATCGTCGTGCCTCGGGCGATCTGATCTTCCACCCGCTAACCCCGGTCCGAAGAGAGAAAAGTGGTTGATTACAAATAACGAATTGGCTTTGCTCGGTAGATTAATTCAGGTTTCCGCCATGCACAAAATCGCACAAAAGAGCCCAATAACGCACATGCCGCCAATGTTGGCGGTGTTGGCGGCCTGCGAGGCCGCCGCACGCAAGGTGCCTGCCCCACATTGTCGATTTTGGTGGTCCGCGTTCGACGTACAGTGGAGGACGAATTATGCATTCTGTTTCGAAAACCAGTCTTTGGGCTGGACGTGCCACGGTAAAATGCAGGATTTCCGGAGGGCACGATCGTCGGGATTGGAGCCGCCTCGCAGATCTGCAAAGCGCGCGGGCGCTCATTCCATGGCGCGCGTGAACGGCCTTCCTAAAGGGGAAACTGATTATGACAATGGCAACCAATTCGACAGCGCCCGAAACCGGCTACGCCCCGGTGAACGGATTGAGTCTCTATTACGAAATTCATGGCGCGGGAGAACCGCTCATTCTGCTACATGGCGGACTGGGTTCGACGGGAATGTTCGCGGGAATTCTTCCGGCGTTAACGCGTGACCGCAAAGCGATCGCCGCCGATTTGCAGGCGCACGGACGCACCGCCGATATCGACCGTCCGTTTAGTTATGAGGCAATGGCGGACGATATCGCCGGGCTGGTGAAGTATCTCGGCATCGCGAAGGCCGGCGTAATGGGCTACTCCCTCGGCGCGGCCGTGGCGCTGCGCATGGCGATTCAATATCCTGGCATGGTCGATAAGCTGGCGATCGTCTCGACCACCTTCAAGCGCGACGGATGGTATCCGGAAATCTTGTCAGGTATGGCGCAGATGGGCGCGGGCGCAGCGGAGATGATGAAGCAGACTCCCATTTATCAGACCTATGCGCGTATCGCGCCGCGGCCGGCGGATTGGCCCATGCTGCTCACCAAGGCGGGCGATTTGCTGCGGAAGGATTTCGACTGGTCGAACGAGGTTGCAGGAATCGCGGCGCCGACGCTGTTGGTGTTCGGCGATGCCGATGCCATCCGTCCCGCGCACATGGTTGAATTTTTCGCGCTCTTGGGCGGCGGTCTGAAGGATGCGGGATGGGATGGGTCGGGGATGTCTCGCGCGCGGCTGGCGATCCTGCCGGGCTTGACGCATTACAACATCTTGGCGTCCTCAGCGCTGCTTTCGGTGGTGACGCCGTTTCTGGCAGCCTGAGAGCCTGTCATCGGCTGTGAGTCAAAAAGACCGGCAGACCACAAACGACGATGGTCTGCCCCACAGGAGGTTTCGAGGGTGAGCCCAGAGGATTTCCCGGCGACGTGGCCGGGCCCTCGACAGTTCCCGCTTACTCAGAGGAAACGGGAACGGCTGCAACTGGTTCGGCGCTCGCGCGCAGAGCCTTGTTCTTGACGCTCTTGGTCGGGCCAAAGGCAAAAGATTCGCCAATCGTACCGGCATCGAACGCGCGAATATAATAGGTGCCGTCGATGTTGGCGATATCCAGATAGTTGCGTCCGGACTCGACTGCCGGCCTGGCAACCGCGAGGTAGTTCACATTGACGCCTTCCCCGCTAAGATGGATGACCGGCGTGTGCACGAGATCGCGCACCTCCGTACTCATCCAGATGGTGTATTGGCCGGGCTGCAACAGCGTATCCCCCCAATACGCAGCCGCGGGCAATTCGAAAGTGCCCTTAAGCGTTTGCGCGTTGGCGTTGACGGTGGTGAAGCCCAGCGCCAAAACGATCAGCGCAAAGGCGATCGCGAAGTGTTTCCGTTTGTTCATGGTTATTCTCCTTTAATGAACCTCGCGGGGTGAACCCTTTGAGGCAGTTACTTCGTCTATGCAGTAGATGGGCGCACCAGAGGCGAAGTTTATCAGCAGGGCGTCAAATGTTTGTATCGCTGGAATTCACGCATTGGAAAGGGTTTAACCGATCATGTCATTCCCCGCGTCAAAAAACCTAAGCGCCGGCTCCAAGTTGCGCTTTGGCCCCTTTGAGGTGGATCTCGACAATCGCGAGATGCGCAAGCACGGTATCCGCGTCAAACTACAGCGCAAACCGTTTCAGATTCTCGAGTACCTGGTACTTCGGCGCGGTCAACTGGTATTGCGCACGGAACTCGCCCAACTGTTGTGGCCGGGCATGCACGTGAGTTTCGATCGCAGCCTGAACACCGCGGTGAATGCGCTGCGGCGCGCGTTGGGCGACACTTCGCGAAATGCGCGATACATCGAAACGCGTACGGGACTCGGATATCTATTCCTCGTGCCGGTGGAAGAAGTGGCGGGCGCCGGCAGTGGGCGTGGCGACTCGGGAATTCAACTGGTGCACTCGAATGCGGCGGCCGCCGAAGCGCCGCAAGATTGCCTGAAGGGCAGATACTTCTGCAATAAGTTGACCGAAGAGGATGTGCACAAGGGCGTGGCGCACTTCAACGCCGCGTTGGCGCAGGATGCCAAATGCGCGTTCGCTTACGCGGGGCTGGCCGATGCGTATTGCTTGTCCGCCGCGCTCGGTATGGCGCCGGCCGCGGATCTCTATCCACGCGCGAAAGAGATGGCGTTGCGGGCACTCGAGGCCAGGCAGGATCTGGGCGAAGCGCACGCCGCGCTGGCCACGGTGAAGCGGTTATTCGAATGGGATTGGGCGGGCGCGGAGGCCGAATATCTTACGGCGCTGGTGTTGAGCTTCAACTCGCCGATGGTGCATCAGGCTTATGGCGCGCACCTGGCGGCGCTGGGACAGACGGAAGAGGCGGTGCGGGAATTGCGTCGCTCGGAAGAGATCGATCCATTATCGGCCGTGGTGAATGTGGGCGTCGCCTGGGGATTGTATGTGGCGCGCGATTTTCAGGCCGCTTCGGAGCAGTCGTGGAAAGTGCTGGCAATGGAGCCTAAATTCGGCGCGGCGCAATATACATTGGGATTGGCTTATGCGCAGATGGGATTGACCGAGGATGCCATTTCGGAATTGCGCAACGCGCGGGTGTGCGCGGGAGATCAGCCGGCCATACTGGCGGCTTTGGCGCACGTGCATGCTTGCGCGGGGAATGCGCATGAGGCGGGGAAGTTGCTGGCGGAACTCGAAGGTTTGTCGCAGCGACGCTGTGTCTCGCCTTATTGGTTAAGCATGGTGTATCTGGGCTTGGGAGATCGGGAGCGCGCGGTGGAGTTACTGGAACAGGCGCATGCGGAACGCGCGGTGTGTCTGATGTGGCTGGGCGTGGAGCCGCGCTTCGATAGTTTGCGCGCGGAGCCCAAGGTTCGGGAGTTACTGCGACTTATCGGACTAAGTGCAGGATAGGGCAGGCTCCTGGCGGCCTACGAGGCCGCCGCAGGCAGAGTGCCTGCCCCACATGAATTAGTGTAGACGCGCAACCAGATCCTTCACCGTCAGCGTCAGTTCCCGGCCCGAGGGTTGTCCGTTCCGATACGCGACGGCTTTCACCACCCAAGCGTCGCCCGGAATCGTCACCGGCTCGCCCGCATATTTCAGCGTGAACGCATCCGGATTCGTGCCATCGACGGTATAGTAGATATCGCTGCCATTAAGCTCCGTACTCATGCGAACGGCGGGCTTGCCGGAAGCGTCGCGCACGGGAGCCACTGAAACGTCGTACATGGTGCGCGCATAGCTCACTTCGGCCACATCCAAGCGCCGGAACTGCGCCTCCACCCGCACGGCGAAATCGTCCCAGTTGCGGCTGGCTTTGGAGGACCAGAACACCTCGGCCAGCGCCAACGACCGCGGCCATGTCATGTACTCGGCATGCCGGGGGGTGGGCACCGACTCGGTCCAAAGATTACCCTGGCCGCCCAGAATATACTTCGCCTCCACGCCCTCCGGTACCGGCTCAAAACGATAGCAGGTGCTCAGCAGCAGACGGCCAAACGTGCTGGGTTCGAGCGAGGGGTCGCCCTGATAGTAATCCAGATACACGAAATTGGTGGGCGTCATCACCACCTGATGGTTCATCTTCGCGGCGGCGATGCCTCCATTCATGCCGCGCCACGACATCACGGCGGCGTTGGGAGCCAGTCCGCCTTCCAGAATCTCATCCCAACCGATCAGCTTCTTGCCTTTGGACTCCAGAATCTTTTCCGCGCGGCGCACCAGGTAACTCTGCAACTCCTCCTCGTTGGCCAGGTGCTCGTCGGCCATGCGGCGCTGGCATTTCGGGCAGGTCTTCCAGAAGCCCTTGAAGCACTCGTCGCCGCCGATGTGGACGAACTCCGAGGGGAACAGCGGCGCCACTTCGGTGAAGACTTTATCGATGAACTCGAAGGTCTTTTCGTTGCCGGGGCAGAACGCGTTGTCGACCTTTTCGTAGAAGTTGGAGCCGGGGTTCACCTGAAACGGTCCGCCGGTGCAGGAGATCTCGGGATACGCGGCCAGCGCGGCCAGCGAATGGCCCGGCATTTCGATCTCCGGCACTACGGTGACGAAGCGCTGTCTGGCGAATGCCACCACCTCGCGGATATCGTCTTGCGTGTAGAATCCACTATCGGTAGCGGCTTCGCCTTCGCGCGGCGCTTCCCGCGCGCCCCACTTACCGAGACGCGGCACGCGCCACGCGCCTACTTTCGTGAGCTGTGGCAGACCTTTGATCTCGATGCGCCAACCGTTGTCGTCGGTGAGATGCCAGTGAAACACATTCATCTTATAGCGGGCCATGCGATCGATGTAGCTTTCGACAAAGTCCTTGGGAAAGAAATGGCGGCTGACGTCGAGCATCAGGCCGCGCCAGGCGAATCGCGGATAGTCGGCGATGCGGACACAAGGCGCGCTCCAGGCGGCGTCCACGCGCTTCGCGCTTTCGATCGCCGGAGGCAGCAATTGCAGGAATGTTTGGACGCCATAGAACAAGCCGGCGGGCGTGGGCGATTCGATCAGGACGCCGCGCGGCGTGACCGTGAGATCATAGGCGCCCTCGGGGTGCGCGGACGCGGGCGGAGGTGGCGGCGTGAGCGCCAGAACAATCGCGTTGCGGCGGACGGAAGCGTGCGCCGATTCGGAGGTTTTGAGTTGCCATCCCGTGGCGGGAGCCAGCGCGTGCGCCAGATAATCGGCGGCGTAACGTGCTTCAGGGCTGCCGGGCGAGACCACGATGGCCATGCCCTGACGCAATCGGAACATGCCCGGCTGGCGCTCGACGGAAACCGGCTGAGGAATCAAGCCGAGCGAGTCCGGCGCAGCAGCCAAGACAATCTGCCAGGCGGCGAAACAAACGAAAACGAATTTCATACGCGCCGCCATTATATCGTGGGGCGGGCACCCTGCCTGCGGCGGCCTCGTAGGCCGCCTGCTGAGTAGCGGAGTTGTCGATTGTTACCATCGCCGGCTTGCGCCAAAGACAGCCTTTTTGGGGTAAACTGGCATTATGCGCGTTCGGCACTCACTCACAGCTTTTTTTCTCCTTCTGACGGGTTTGGCGGCGTATGGGCAGCAAGTGCCGCGTCCGGCAGGCGAATTTGCGATCAAGATGCCCAACGGTCAAGTGACCCTGTTGAGCCAGTACTCCGGCAAGGTCGTGGCGTTGGCGTTCATCTCCACCACTTGCCCGCACTGCCAGCACACCACGCAAGTCTTGAGCGCCATTCAAAACGAGTATGCCGCGCGCGGCGTGCAGGTGCTGGCGGCAGCCTTCAACCCAGAGGCCGTGCAACTTGTGCCCGGCTTTATTTCGCAGTTCCGTCCCACGTTTCCGGTAGGTTCGGCCGACCGCGACTCGGTTATGGAATACGAGCAGGCATCGCTGGCCAAGCCCAACTTCGTCCCGGAATTGATCTTCATCGATCGCAACCGGGTGATCCGCGCGCAATATAACGGCGGCGACGATTTCTTCAAGGAGCAGGAGAAAAATATCCGCGGGGAACTGGATACGCTGCTGAAAGAGCCGGTAAAGAGCGCCCATAATACACACAAGCCGCGCTCATAAGTAGGACAGGCCTCCTGGCCTGTCCAGGCTGTGTTTTAGGCCGCCGTCCGCGAGTGAGACGGCCAGTCCCGTTTCCGAACAGGCCCGCGGACCCCATAGCCAGGTTTTCCCCGCTTTCCCACCCGCGGTGATGGCGGTTCAAGTGCTGTCCGCCCCACATGCATCGCTTTGCACTCGACCTTCGCCTGGCATTTCGCCGCCTCCGCCAGAACCCGGCTTTCACGGCTGTCGCGGTTCTAACCCTGGCTCTGGGCATCGGCGCCAACACCGCCATCTTCAGCATCATTAACGCGGCGCTGCTGCGCCCGTTGCCCGTGGCGCATGGATCGGAAATCGTCTCCCTCAATGAGACGCTGGGCGGCGGCACTGTCCCGACCCTTTCGTTTCCCAACTACCGCGATTTGCGCGACCGCAATACCGTGCTAGCGGGCATGGCGGCCTACCGTTTCGTGCCCGCCAGCCTCGGCTTGCCCGGCCACAATCAGCGGCTGTGGGGTTATCTGGTAACGGGCAATTATTTCGATTTGCTGGGCGTCACCGCGGCGCGCGGCCGTCTGCTTAGTCAGGAGGACGACTTGCGGCCCGGCGGACATCCCGTGGCGGTGCTGTCCTGGGCCTGCTGGCAGCAGCGCTTCGGCGGCGATCCCAGCGCCGTCGGACGAGTCGTCAAAATGAACGGAATGGACTTCACCATCCTGGGAGTCACGCCGCCCGGCTTCTTCGGCACCGAGCTCTTCTTCACTCCCGAAATCTATTTCCCCGCCATGATGCAAAAGGAACTCGAAGGCGGCAACGGATTTTTGGAAAACCGCGATGCCGGCAACTTTTTCGCCGTGGGCCAATTGAAACCTGGAGTGACCATGGCGCGCGCCGAGGCCGGGCTCAACAGCGTGGCGCGGGGACTGGCGCGGGAATATCCGAAGAATGACGACGGCATGAAGATCTCGCTGACGCCGCCCGGTTTGGCGGGCAATTACATTCGCGGCGCCGTCATCGGATTCGCCGCGGCGTTGTTCGGCGTTTCGTGCCTGGTCCTGCTGGTGGCCTGCACGAATCTGGCAAGTATCCTGATGGCCCGCGCCGCCGACCGGCGTAAAGAGATCGCGGTCAGGCTGGCGGTGGGCGCGTCGCGCGGCACGCTGGTGCGTCAACTGTTGACCGAGAATCTGGTGGTCGCGGTTTTGGGCGGCGCCGGTGGCGCGTTTCTTTCGCTTTGGATTGGCGACGCGCTGGCCGCCTGGCATCCGCCCACAGATTTCCCCATGGTGATCCGCGCCGCGCCGGATGCACGCGTGTTTCTGTTCGCGCTGGCGGTTTCCGTGGTGACTACGCTGCTGTTCGGATTGCTGCCCGCGCTGCAGGCCACCCGCGCCAACCTGTCGGGCGCGCTCAAGAACGAAGCCATCTCCGAACGGCTGCGCCACTGGCAGCTTCGCGATTACATGGTCGCCGCGCAGGTCGGTTTATCCACCTTATTGTTGGTCTGTTCCGTGTTGGTGGTGCGCAGCCTGCAACGCGCCTTGGACGCGCCCATCGGCTACAACCCGAAAGGCGTGGTCTCCGCTTCCTTCGACCTCAACATTCAGGGCTATGACGAGGCGCGCGGCCGCGAGTTTCAAAAGCGTCTGCTCGAAAAAGTGCGCGCCATCCCGGGCGTGGAATCGGCGGCGTTTATCGACTGGCTGCCACTTTCCATGAATATTTCATCGGACGATATTTATATCGAAGGCCAGCCGATACCCAAACCCGCGGACGCCCCCAGCGCCTACGACTTCGCGGTTAGTCCCGATTACTTCCGCACGATGCAAACCAAGCTGCTGGCAGGCCGCGAGTTCGACGCCCGCGACACGCAGGATTCGCCCCACGTGGCCATTGTGAACAAAGCTTTCGTCGATCAGTTGATGCACGGCAAAGATCCTATCGGCAAGCGCTTCCGCACCAGCCCCGACGGTAAACCCATTCAGATCGTCGGCGTGGCGGAGGATGGGAAATACTTCTCGCTCTCCGAAAAAGCGCAAGCCGCCTGGTGGGGCCCGGTGGATATGTGGTACGCGTCTGCCGGAGTCCTGGTGGCCCGCACCAAGTTGAATTCGGCGCAGGCGCTGCACCAGATTCAGGAGTGTGTCAAGGATCTGGACCCCACGGTTCCTCTTTATGCCACCGGCACGCTGGTGCATCGTCTGGACCTGCCCCTGTTTCCGGCGCGCATGGCCGCGTCGGCGCTGGGCGCATTCGGACTGCTGGCGCTGATCCTGGCGGCCACCGGTATCTACGGCGTGATGGCCTACGCCATCTCGCGGCGCACCCGCGAGATCGGTATCCGCATGGCCATCGGCGCGAGCCAGGGCCAGGTGCTGGCCATCGTGGCGCGGCGCGCCGCGATTCTGATCGGCTCGGGAACCGCGGCGGGACTGGCGCTGGCTTTGTTGGCCGGACGCTTTCTGGAGGGGATTTTGTACGGGGTCGATCCCACCGATCCGCTGACGTTGCTGACGGTGCTGCTGCTGATGTTGGCGATTGCCGCGCTGGCCTGCTGGATTCCCGCGCGCCGCGCCATCCGCATCAATCCGATTACGGCGCTGCGGCAGGAGTGATCTTACGACTTACCGGTAACTTGTTTGTCGTTTGTGGCACCGTGCTCTGATGGCCTGCCCCACGGCTAAATCTGCTGCGCCGCTCCGTTGAAGACGCAGGCTGGCTCTTCTGAGCCGCGCCCGTAAGCAAGCGGTTCCGGGACTTAAACTTGTAAAAACCTGTTACCCGCCGCCTTTGCGCAACACGTCTTCCGCGTTCAGCGCGCCATCGGGAGTCTCTTCATGCTTGAACATCAAAAACAGATCCTTGCCCTGCGCCAGCAGCTCACGCGCGCGCGCCGCGATCGAATCCACATCCTCCGCCGTATACTCCGGCTTGCGCAGCCTGTAATACACAAAATCCGCAGTGATCACTTCGGGCACTTCCAGTTTCTCGCTCTCGGCCACGCACAGCGAAATATTGCGCGCCTCCAGCATCCGATACACCTCGTCCACCAGCCACGATACATGCCGGAATTCGAATGCAAACCGCAAATCGTCCGGCAGGTTTTCCAGGAACGTTCGCAATAACTCCAGATCGCAGCGCATCTGCGGCGGAAGCTGAAACAGAATCGGTCCCAGCCGCCGCGCCGATCGCAACGGATCGATGGCGCGCAGAAATACGGCCGTGGCCTCCGCCGCATTCTTCAGCCGCATGATGTGCGTAATCCGCATGTGCCCTTTCAGCGCGAAGACGAAGCCCGGCGGCGTGGCAGCCACCCAGCTTTCGAGCGTCGCTGCCGAGGGCATGCGGCGGAACGTGTAGTTGATCTCCACGGAGTTCAACCGCTGCGCGTAATGTTCCAGAAACTTGTTGGCGGGCAGCTTCGCGGGATAGAATCGCGGCTTCCACTGGGCGTAGGCAAATCCGGAGGTTCCGGCAAAGAGTCGGGCCATTGGCTTATTATGGATCTCCGGAGACACATTTGTGTATATCCTCGTAAACTGGCTGCTCAGCGCCCTCGCCTTGTGGCTGGTAACCCTGATCGTTCCCGGCATTCGGGTGCGCGGCTACGGCACGGCCTTGATGGCGACCGCCGTTCTCGCCGTTGTGAACATCCTGATCGGATGGCCGCTCCGGCTCATCACTTTTCCCCTCACCATCCTCACGCTGGGCCTGTTCCGGCTGGTCGTGAACGCTTTCCTGCTTAAGCTGGCGTCGCTGTTCGTCCCGGGATTCACGATCGACGGATTTCTACCGGCTTTCCTGGGATCCATCGTGCTCACCATTCTCGGCTACGTGCTGCGCGCCATCGTCTTTTCCTCCCATGCCGGACTATTTTACTGACACGGTCCGGCCCGAAAGCCCGGGAGAACTGGCCGAGGCTATGCGGTGGGCGGCGGCGCGCGGCCAGAGCATCGAATTGGGCGGCCACTTCACCAAGCGGCGCATGGGCGGACCCGTGGCGCCTGCGGACATCACTATCACCACCAGCGCGATGGCGCGCGTCCTCCAGTACGAGCCGCGCGATTTAACCATCAGCGTGGAAGCCGGCATTTCGTATCGTGAGTTGAGCTGCTTGCTGGCCGAGCACCGCCAGATGATCCCGCTCGATCCACCGTTCGCGGATACGGCCACCATCGGCGGAATCGTCGCCTGCAACTCGAACGGTCCGCGGCGCAGGCTTTACGGCACGGCGCGCGACCTGGTGATCGGCATCGAGTTCGCCACGCTCGAAGGCAAGTTGATCGAATCGGGCGGCATGGTGGTGAAAAACGTGGCGGGGCTCGATATGGGCAAGCTCATGATCGGGTCGTTCGGCACGCTGGCGGCTCTCGCGGTGGTGAATTTCAAATTGATTCCACAGCCGCCCCGCGAGCGCACGTTTCGATTTTCGTTTGCCGGCCTCGATGAAGCCCTGGCTGCACGCGACGCCATCCTGAAAAGTCCGCTGGATCCCGCCGCCATCGATCTGTTGAATCCCAGTGCGGCTGCGATCATTGCGGAAACGGAAACGCCGGCTTACGTTTTGGCAGTGTGGGCGGGCGGAAACGCGGCTGCCATCGCACGCTACGAGCGGGATCTGGCCGCCATGGGCGCGCAACCAGTTCCGCAGGAGGAAGAAGGCGGCTTCTGGCGCGAGATCCAGGAGTTCACGCCGCGCTATCTCGATACGCATGCAGATGGCGCGGTGGTGCGCGTCTCATGTACCCTGAAAGAGTTGAAGCCGGTGATGCACTCGATATCGGGACCGGCGATGGCGCGCGCGGGTTCGGGCGTTTGCCGCGCCTACTTTGAGGATTTCGCCGAGGCCGCCGATTTCGCCGCGAAAACCGCGAGCGATCACACCGAGACCGTGGTCGAATTCGCGCCTGAAGACCGGAAACAGGAGAAGCCGCTCTGGCCCATGCCGGGGCAGGATCTGGAGATTATGCGGCGGATCAAGCAGATGTTCGATCCGCAGCTCTTACTCAACCGTGGACGGCTCTACAATCGTATCTGAGATCGCGCACGATAGGCCCCAGCAGGCCGATCTGGATAAGTGCGTGCATTGTGGCTTGTGCCTGAACGCCTGCCCCACCTATCGCGTGCTGGGCCTGGAGGCGGATTCGCCGCGCGGACGCATCCGCCAGATGGCCCAGGTCGCCGCGGGCGCGCCCATCGGCCCGTCGTACATCGAACACATCGAATTGTGTCTGGCCTGCCGCGGGTGCGAGAGCGCCTGCCCGTCGGGCGTGCGCTACGGCCGGCTGGTGGAAGCCGCGCGCGCCGAAATCGAAACCGCCGTGGTCCGCACACGCGGCGAGCAGCGTATGCGCCGCTTCGTCTTCGGCCATCTGCTCGAATCGCCGGCGCTGATGACCACCATGGGCGCCATGCTTTATCTCTACCAGGGCAGCGGACTGCAACGGTTGGTGCGCGGGCTAGGCTTCCTGAAGCTGTTGGGAAAACTGGGCGACGTGGAACAGCTTGCGCCGCCCGCCGAGCCGCCGTTCTTTTTCAATAAAATCGGCAAAACGTTTCCCGCCGAGGGCCCGCGCCGCCACCGCGTGGCGTTTATGGCCGGATGCATCGCCAACGTATGCTTCGCCCGGATGAACGAAGCTACCGTCCGCGTCCTGCAAAAGAACGGCTGCGAAGTGGTGGTCGCCGCCGGCCAGGCGTGCTGCGGCGCGCTACACGTGCATGCGGGCTTGCGCGATCAGGCCCGGGTTCTGGCGCGACGCAATATCGACGCCCTGGCGGAGGGCGGTTACGACGTCATCCTGACCAATGCGGCCGGCTGCGGATCGACCTTGAAAGAGTATGGCGAGCTTTTGGAAGGCGGCCCTGCATACGCCGCGCGCGCCTGCGAGTTTTCCCAGCGCGTGCAGGATATCACGGAGTTCCTGGCTTCCATCGAGCTGAATCCCGCGATGCACCCGCTGCCCATCACCGTGACTTATCAGGATTCGTGCCACCTGGCGCACGGCCAAGGCGTCCGCATGGCGCCGCGCAAGCTGCTCGCAGCCATCCCCGGCTTGACGTTCCGCGAGATGCCCCTTTCCGACCTCTGCTGCGGCAGCGCAGGCATCTATAACGTGGTCCAAAACGAGATGTCCATGCAGATCCTGGAGCGGAAGATGGAAAACGTGAACCGGACCGGCGCGGAGGTGATCGCCACGGCTAATCCCGGATGCACTCTGCAACTGCGCGCGGGCGTCAGCCTGCATGGCGAGGGGCAACGCGTGGTGCACGTGGTGGAGCTACTGGACGAGGCCTACCAGAACCAATCCGCCGGCACGTAACTTTCCGCCACGCCGGCGCGCCTCACCCGATGTGGGCCTTCCCTGGGTGATGGGCGTTCCCCTGCGTGTCGTTGCGGCTGTGTTCATCGCCACCGCACTGCCCATGTTCGCGCCGGCCCAATCTTCGGACGGTCTGAATCACGACCGCATTCTGGGCATCATGCCCGATTACCAGACCGTCAACGACGCCTCCGCGAACACTCCGCCTCTAACTCGCAAACAAAAATGGCAGTTTTTCTTCGACGAAACCAAGGATCCGTTCAATATTGCGGCCGCCGCCCTCAGCGCCGGCCTTTCGCAAGCTGACGACCAGACGCCCAAATATGGTGAAGGCGGCGCCGCCTATGCGAAGCGGTTCGGCGCCGCATACGGCGATTTTACTTCCCAAAACCTGTTCAGCGACGGCATACTCGCCTGTCTGCTGCATCAGGACCCCAGATATTTTCGCAAAGGTCCGCATGCGCGGATTTTCAAACGGGTGGCCTATTCATTGAGCCGGATTCCGGTGGCCCGCATGGATTCCGGCCGCGAGTCGTTCAATGCGTCGGGCATCCTGGGCATGGCGCTGGGCATCGGCGCGTCGAATATTTACTATCCTTCCGCCAGCCGCACGGGGACCGTGATGGCCACCCGCTTGGGCACCAGCATAGGGGGCTGGGCGATCGGCAACGTGGCCGCGGAATTCTGGCCGGACATCCGGCAGAAGTTTTTTGCCAACGGATTTCTGCACCGCAAGCCGCCGCAGCCGCCCGTGCCGCACCGGTAGGCGGGGCGCGCTCCTCGCTGAGCCTATCGGAAGTTTGAACGCGAGAGGATATCGGGCGCGGAATGTAGGCCTATTGAGGATTACCCGTTAGAGTTTAAGCTATAGGTAGGTTATGGACCGCGAACAGATCATAGCCCGGCTGCGGGAAAACGAAGCCACTCTGCGCAAGCGCGGCGTAGCTCACGCGGCATTGTTCGGTTCGTGCGCGCGGGGCGATCAGCGGCCTGATAGCGACACCGATATCATGCTCGAGTTCGATCCCGCGGCCCGCATTACCGTTTTTGACTACGCCGGTTTGAAGGCAGATATCGCGGCCTTGTTCGACGGCCGCGTGGACGTGGTTAACCGCGACGGACTGAAGCCTTACGTCAAACCGGCGGCCACCACTGACGCTATCTATGCCTTCTGACGCGGCGGCCGTCCTGCGAGATATCGAACGCCATATCGACCTCGCCGACCAGTTTATCGCCGACCTGGATTACGAGGCCTTTCAGGCCGACGCGCGCACAGTTTATGCCGTCACCCGGTGCCTTGAGATCATTTCGGAAGCTTCCCGCCGCCTCCCGGATGAGATGAAAGCCCGATACTCAGCTATTGCCTGGAAGAATATGGCCGGGCTGGCAACGTCCACCGTCATGACTACGAGGATGTTGCCGCGAAGCTGTATGGGACACCGTCAAACTGGCCTCACCGCCCTTGCGGGATGTTGTCGCCCGCGAGATTGATGCCCTCGAGTAGGCTAAGCGGTTACCCGCTGCCGCCCGCTAGGCACGCGGACAGGCCGGGAGGCCTGTCCTACTCCACCACCAGCAGCAAATCCTTCGCCTCCACATGCCGCCCCGGCTGCACCAGCACCTGCGTCACCTTCCCCCCCACCGGTGCATACACCGTGCTCTGCATCTTCATCGCCTCCATCACCAGCAGCCGGTCGCCTTTCTTCACCACCTGGTGCAACTCCACCGCCACGGTCGAAACCACCCCTGGAATGGGCGCGCCGATCTCTCCGGGCCGCGCGGGATCGGCCTTGGGCGCGGCGGCCACCTTCACCTCCAGACTCTTGTCGCGGATATTCACTTCGCGCGGCTGCCCGTTCAACTCGAAAAACACTGTGCGATAGCCTTCCGGATGCGGCTCGCCCACCGTCAGAAACTTGATCACCAGCGCCTTGCCCGGCTCCAGTTCCACCGCGATCTCGTCGCCCTTCTTCATCCCGTAATAGAATTGCGGCGTGGGCAGCACCTCCACGTTCCCATACTCCTGCCGCGCCTTCGAGAACTTCAGAAAAACGTCCGGATACATCAGGAAGCTGAGCACCTCATCCGGCGCCGGGTCATGCCCGATCTTGCGCCCCAGCGTGGCCGCCGTTTCTTCGAAATTCACGGGCGTCAAATGCGCGCCCGGCCGGCCCCGCTGCGGTTTCGCGGCTTTCAAAATCGCTTTCTGCAAGCGCTTCGGCCAGCCGCCTTCCGGCTCGCCCAACGCTCCACTCAACATCTCGATCACCGATGCGGGCAGCGTCAGATTGTGATCCGGCCCCAGCCGCTCCAACTGCTGCACGCTGATATCGTGGTTCACCAAAAAGATCGCCAGATCGCCGACCGCTTTGCTCGATGGCGTTACCTTCACGATGTCTCCCAGCGCCCGATTGGCTTCCGCATAAGCCCGCGCGATCTCATGCCAACGCGCGCCCAGGCCCATCGCTTCGGCCTGCTCGCGCAAGTTAGTATATTGTCCGCCGGGCATCTCATGAACATATACCTCGGCCGTCCCCGACTTAGGGCCTGTATCGAACGGCGCATAGTAAGTTCGCACCGTTTCCCAGTAATCCGCGCATTGGTTCAAGGCGTCCAGGTCGACCCCGCTATCGCGCGGCGTATTGGCGAGCGCCGCCACCATCGAATTCAGATTCGGCTGGCTGGTTCCCCCGCTCATCGAAGCGATGGCCCCGTCGGCCGCGTGCACGCCCGCTTCAGCCGCCTTTAACACCGAAGCCGCATTAATGCCGCTGGTATCGTGCGTATGAAAGTGTATCGGTATGCCTACCTCTTGCCGCAGAGTACTTACTAACTTCTCGGCCGCATAAGGCTTGCATAGCCCCGCCATGTCTTTGATTGCGAGTATGTGCGCGCCCATACGCTCCAGCTCACGCGCCATTTTCACATAATAGTCGAGCGTGTACTTATCGCGGCGCGCATCCAAGATGTCGCCCGTATAACAGACCGCCGCCTCGCATATCTTACTTGTCTTACGCACCGCCTCCATGGATATTTTCATGTTAGGAAGCCAGTTCAACGAATCGAAGATGCGGAAGATATCGATCCCCTGCGCGGCGGCTTCGTAAATAAACACCTCCACGGCAATATCCGGATACGCCGTATAGCCCACTGCGTTCGATGCCCGCAGCAGCATCTGAAAACAGATATTGGGAATCGCCTCGCGCAATTGTCGCAGCCGCAGCCAGGGATCTTCGTGTAGGAATCGCATGGCCACGTCAAACGTTGCGCCGCCCCACATTTCAAGGCTGTACAAGTTATGCAGCCGGTGCGCCACGAAGTTGGCGATGCGCAGCATGTCGTACGAACGCACGCGCGTGGCCAGCAGCGATTGATGCGCGTCGCGGAACGTGGTGTCGGTCAGCAGCAGGCGCTTCTGCGAGCGCGTCCACTCGGCGAATTTCAGCGGCCCCATCGCTTCCAGCAGTTGACGCGTCCCATCCGGCGGCGCAGCCGTATCGTGCGGCGGCACTGGCGCCGGGTCGATCCTGGCAGGCGCAGCCTTTCCTGCCACCGTCGGATTCTGATTGATAATCACTTCGCCCAGGTAAGTGAGTAACTTGGTGGCGCGATCCTTGCGTTGCACGAAGCGCACTAACTCCGGGGTCTGCTCCAGCCATCCGGTAGTTACCCGGCCCGCCTGAAAATCCCGGTGATTCACCACGTTTTCCAGAAACGGGATATTAGTCTTCACGCCGCGCACGCGAAATTCGCGCAAGCAGCGGTCCATACGCTGGCAGGCATGCCGGAACTCTCGGCCCCAGGCGGTGGTCTTCACCAGCAGCGAATCGTAGTAGGGCGTGATCACCGCGCCCGAGTATGCCGATCCGCCATCCAGCCGAATGCCGAACCCCGCGGGCGAACGGTAAGTATGAATCTTGCCGTAATCCGGCACAAAGTGGTTCGATGGATCCTCGGTTGTAATCCGGCATTGCAGGGCGAAGCCGTAAAGCGGAATGCGATCCTGCGGCGGCAGGTTCATCGCCTCGCCGAACAGATCCAGTCCCTCGGCCACTTGGATCTGGCAGCGCACCAGGTCGATGCCCGTAACCATCTCGGTGACCGTATGTTCCACCTGAATGCGCGGATTCACTTCGATGAAATACCACTCGCCCGAATCCGCATCCACCAGAAACTCGACCGTGCCGGCGTTGTAATAACCGGCCGTGCGCGCCAGTTTTACCGCGGCTTCGGCCAACGCGCGGCGAATGCCATCGTCCAAGCCCACGGCGGGCGCCACTTCGACAACCTTTTGATGCCGCCGCTGCACCGAGCAATCGCGCTCATAAAGATGCAGCAGGTTGCCCGCGCGGTCGCCCAGGATCTGCACTTCGATATGCCGCGCGCGCTCCACGTAGCGTTCCAGAAACACGGCGTCGTTGCCGAAAGCCGCGCCCGCTTCGCGTCGCGCTTCGGAAAGCCGCTCGCTGAACTCCTCCGCACTGCGCACCACCCGCATGCCGCGTCCGCCGCCGCCGAAGGCCGCCTTCACGATCAGCGGAAATCCGATGCGGCGGGCCATGCGTTCCGCCGCGCGCGGATCGGCCACGGGATCTTCCGTTCCGGGCACAGTGGGGATCCCGGCGCGTCGCGCCAGTTGCCGGGCCGCGCGCTTGTCGCCGAGCAACTCCAGCAACTCCGCGCCCGGTCCGATGAACGCGATGCCGGCCGCATCACAGGCCCGTGCCAACGCCGGATTTTCCGAGAGAAACCCATAGCCCGGATGGATCGCGTCCACGCCTTTTTCCTTCGCCAGCGCCACGATGCCGTTCACATCCAGGTAGGCTTCCACCGGTCCTTTGCCTTCGCCGATCAGATACGCTTCATCGGCCTTGAAGCGATGCAATGCGAGGCGGTCTTCCTGCGAATAGATGGCGACGGTGCGCAGACCGAGTTCGTTGGCGGCGCGCAATATGCGGATGGCAATCTCGCCGCGATTTAGTGCTAGTAGCTTCTGCATTTGCGGGGATCTTTTGAGGATACCAGCATTGAAACTGCGGAAACCGCTCCCTGACGGTCGCGGCTCTGTAACGGTCCGGACCGTTGCCGAGCCGCAGCTGTTACAGAGCCGCGACCGTCAGGGAGCGGTTTCCCTTGTCCGGATCACCTGCGCAACCGCCGCCGGCGAACCACGCCTGCTCCCGTAGGCGGAATCAAGGCGGTCTTAGGATGCTCGGGCAGACTCAGTGGCTTCCGCGCCGGCCGATCAAAATCAAAGTCGCTCCGTAGATCCCCCAGTTGAGAAGCTTCCTCCCGCACGCCGGGCCGCGGATCGGGCCGCCCATCGTTCTTTGGATTGAGCCGCTGGCCATCCAGGAAATCGTCTTCGATGAATTTCACGTAGGCGTCGAAACTCAACGTCTGATGGTCGATGAAGTGCTGCTTGGCGTAAGGCGAGATCACCATTGCGGGGACTCGCAAACCGTATCCGTTCTGGTCGACGGTTACGGGAACGGCATGGTCGTAAAAGCCGCCCCAGTCGTCCCACGCGAGAAATATCGCGCAGTCTTTCCAGTTGGGTCCAGCCATCACCGCGTTGATCAGGGTAGTCACAAACGACTGACCCCGGCTCACTAACGAGGGAGGATGCTCGCTCACATCGCCCGAGGGCACGATCCACGACACCGCGGGCAACGTGCCCTTTCGCGCCCGCTCCAGGAACACTTGAACCGATTGGATGTTACCAAGCTCGCCATCGCTCTTGACCGTGTCGAAGTACGGCAGCGGATTCCAGATGCCGGGTGTTTTCTCATTTTGCATGACGGGCAGACATCCCACCTGATCGCCGTCCTCGCAGTCAGGCTCGGTACCGGCGACGATATAGTAACCCCAACTAATGCCCTTCTTATGAAGTAAGTAAGTCAGATCGGTCCATGCATAGATGGGCGCCGTACGATTTCCCTGGTTCCTCCGCCGAAAGTCCGGAGGGAAACCCGGAAGGTCCAGCGCATTTTTGCAACTGAGAGGGTCGTGCTGCGAACAGAAAGCCGACCATTCCGAGATTTGGAAAAGATGCTCCGGCAGGCTCCAGGAGGCGTTTGGCTCGAACATGCGATCTTGCAATACAAATTCCCGCGCATATTCCCAGTAGTTGGGTATGTCGTGGCCATCGTGGTAACCCATCACGTCGAGCCGCGCGCCGTTCGTGCAGGCCGGATTGTCGGGGTCCAGACACCCCCGTTGCCTCCGCTCGGCCACTGCGATGAAGCCATCCATCTTGCCGCCATCCACATCCGCCTTCGCCGCGGCTCCGGCGTGCGGACCGCCGCCGCTCTGATCGTTGGCATCGTGATACGGCTTGACACACTGACCGGTAGCGGGGTCGTTCACACATACGGCCGGTTCGCCATTGCGCATGGGGATTCCGTCCGCGCCCGGGAAGGTTCCGAAGTAACTATCGAACGAACGATTTTCCTGCATGATCGTGATTACGTGTTTAATCTTGTGGATGCCGGTCACCTGCGCGCTGTCTCCCGGGCTCAAGCCGTAGCCGCGGCCGAACAACAGTAACAGGGCGGCGGCGGCACACGTGACCGCGATCACTATGCCGAGAATCCCATGCTTTCTCAATCTGTCCTCACCATACCCGCGGCGATAAGTCCGACACATGCGAATCCGACGAGTTCCGTCGCCACATACGCGGCGGTATATGCAAGCGGAAAGCCATACCAGTTCCAATAGGAGATGTTAGTGCCGATGGACGCCACAATTCCCAGCACCACGATGAATCCCAAGCGTGAGCCATAGCTCGCCAAGCGGGTCCGCGCCAGCAGGAACACCGCCAGCAGAGACTCGATCAGCTCCTTCACGAATTCGGCGATGAACTGCCTGGGAGCCAACGCTTGCGCGCCGGGCGGATTATACATTAGAATCCCCGATGGATTGGTGGCCAGTTTCTGTGCGTATTGATTCATGGCTGCCTGTTTCTGTTGCCTGGTGGCATCCGGTCCCAGGCCCATACCGGGAAACAGATACAGTCCCGCGGTACGCCCAAGTGACGATCGCATGACCGCCAATACCGCCTGCTCATTGGGAATCTCTTGTATGCCCGCTTCGCCCAAAGGCAAGATCATGTGAGCGATGGCCGTCCAGACGTACATGGCGATGCCGCCCAGCAATCCGGCGAGTAACACGCGCTTGGTCATAAGTACCTCCGTGATCCGGCTATTATCCGCTGTGGCAGCGTCGTGTGCAACCGGACGATGACACATTAAATACCATTCAGTTTCGTACCCCACCGCAACCCACCCCGCCCTTTGTGCGTTTGAAAGAGCAGAGGATGCGTTTCAAAATGAACCGAAAGCTCAAGTTGATGTTTTTGGCCGCTCCGGCGATGCTGGCTTTGGGCGCGTGCGGTGGCGGCGTATATGTGGTTGGCCCTCCGCCTCCGCCGCGTTATGGCGTTGTAGGCGTGGCGCCCGGCCCGCGCTTCGTGTGGACCGACGGTTACTGGGGTTGGCGAGGCGGTAACTGGGCCTGGGTGCCGGGCGCATGGCGCCGTCCGCCGAGACCGGGCGCCGCGTGGGTTCCCGGCGCATGGGTCCGGGCGGGCCGCCGTTATCGCTTCGCGCGCGGCTATTGGCGCTAATTGTGGGGCAGGCACGCTTGCTTCAGGCGGCCCATCAGGCCGCCTTTTGAGCAATAATACAGATGTGCGAATCATCACGCGCAACCTCATCTTCGTCTGCTTGCTGGCGGCATCCAGCCGCGCGCAAGATCTGACTGCCCGGCAGGTGCTGGATAAAGTCGTATCGACTTACAACAGCTTTACGGCCGTGCACATGATTTTCGAGAGGGACGAAACCAGATACCTGGGAAGCCGCTCCGCGACCTCGTCTTCGGAGTGCGAAATCGCCGCTAAATCGAACCATAAATACTTCGTCCGTCTCAAGCAACTCCACGAGCAAATGCTTTCACTGAGCGATGGCAGCACCATCTGGAAGGCCGTGGATTCGAAGAAACAGTGGTGCAGGCTAACGGCATCCGCAATCACCGGCGAGCGCGGCGACGAGGAACAAAGCGGCGGTCCTCCGGCCGGAGATTTGCATCATGCCATGGAAAGCATCATGCTATACCGGCCGCTGGCGCTGGCCAAAGACGCGCAGGATGCGGAAATCGTGAAGCAACCCGATTTCAAGCTGGGCCACGAGAAGGTACGCGGTTATCTGATTCGTGCGCATTCGCGCGAAACGGAATTCGAGCTACTGGTGGACCAGCAAAGGTTCGTGGTCCTCGAGTACAAGGTAAAAGCGTCGGCGACCGATGGGAAGATTGAAGCCGCCATGAAAGCGAAGCTCGTGGAGTTGAACGAGGAAGTAAGCGATAGCTTGTTTCACTTCGAGCCAGACCCTAAGTGGACCGAGGTCGAGTCACTGGTCCTCCCGGGCGAACGTCTGGTCATGCTGACCGGTGAGCGGGCCGCGGATTTCACACTCAAAACGCTCGACGGAGATACTGTTGGGCTGCGGAGCTTGCAAGGAAACGTGGTGGTGCTCGATTTCTGGGCGACCTGGTGCGGGCCGTGCCGCGCCGAACTGCCCACTATCGAGAAGCTGCGCTCTGAGTTTGCGGGCGCGGTGCGCTTCTACGGCGTCAACGACGAGGCTCCCGGAATTGTGAAGAAATTCGCGATGGGAAATCGATATGAGATGCCCATCTTGCTCGATGAGCATAGCCAGGTGCACCGTCTTTACGGCATCCACGCCATACCCGCGCTCATGGTGATCGGCCGGGACTCGGTGGTGCGCGCGCAATTTCTGGGCACTCAGAGCGAGTCCACCCTGCGCAAAGCCATCCGCGCGGCGCTGGAGCAGAAATAGAGATCGCATGGCGGTCAAGGCCACCTGCATCGCGGCCGGACTCATGGCGCTGCTGGCGCTGCCGGGCTGTTCCCGCGTCCACCCGCTGACGGTGGGTTCCAAGAACTTCACAGAACAGATTGTGCTGGGTGAGATCCTCGCCCAACAGGTAGAACGGCGCCTGGGCGTGAAGGTTGACCGCAAGCTCGACTTAGGCGGCACCCTGCTGGCTCAGCAAGCGCTGCGTACCGGCGAAATCGACTTATATCCGGAATACACGGGAACCGCACTTACCGCCGTGCTCAAGCTTTCGCCATCGTCCGATGCGGCGGCTGTGCTTGCGCGCGTGCGCACCGAATATCGCCAACGCTGGAATCTGGAGTGGCTCGATCCGCTGGGCTTCGATAATACCTTTGCCATGGTGGTGCGTGGGGACGACGCGCGCGCCGGAGGCATCGCCTCTCTCTCCGATGCCGCGCGCCGCAAACAGGGTTGGACCTTAGGAGTGGGATACGAATTCCTGCAGCGTCCCGATGGCCTGGCGGGGCTGCTCCGAACCTATCATCTGCCGTTGGCGGGGACGCCCAAAAGCATGGATCTCGGCCTGCTCTACAGCGCGCTCGAACAGAAGCAGGTGGATATGGCGGCCGCCAATGCCACCGATGGCATGCTATCGGCGTTGGACGTGAAGGTGCTCGTGGATGACCGGCATTACTTCCCGCCTTACCAAGCCGCGGTTGTGGCACGCATAGACAGCCTGGCCGCGCATCCTGGTTTGAAGAGGGCGCTTTCCGAACTGTCCGGCCGGATCTCTGACGCCACCATGCGCGATTTGAATCACAAGGTGGATGGCGAGCACCGGGGCGCCGCCGAGGTTGCCCGCGAATGGCTGGCAACCATTCGGTGACAATCGTCACACTCACTACTTACCTCTTGCGTTGGGATCACTTACACTTGAGTTAGTGAGTCAGTCTGTGGGGCAGGCACTTTGCTTGCGGCGCCCTTTTGAGGAGGATGTATGTGGAGACGGACATACGGCTTGGTGACGGCGGGACTCCTGATCGCTGGGTGGGGATTGGCCGCCAAGAAAGACCACAACGATGCGTTCGTGGCCGGCACCCCTGACGAAACCCGGATCGCGCGCGAGGTGCGCCACGCGCTGATCATGTTGCCCTACTATGGCGTTTTCGATGACCTTGCATTCAATGTGCAAGGCACCACAGTTACCCTGCTGGGCGCGGTGGTTCGGCCCGTATTGAAGCCGGATGCCGAAAGTGCCGTGAAGCGCATTGAGGGCGTCACGCAGGTGATCAACGAAATCAAAGTGTTGCCGCCATCGCCGATGGACGAGCAGATCCGCCGCGCGGTGTATCGGGCGATTTATGGCGATCCGGTGCTATCCACCCGGTACGGCTTTCGCGCCGTGCCTTCGATACATATCATCGTCGAAAATGGGCATGTGACACTGGAAGGCATTGTCGCCAATCAGATGGATAAGCAGCTTTGTTATACGCGGGCTAACAGCGTGCCGAACGTCTTTTCCGTGACCGATAACTTGCGGGTGGAAAGCTAGCCGGGTCCGCTCCCTAACGGTCGCGGCTCAGTAACAGCCGCGTCGATTTCGCACGATATACAGAGCCGCGACCGTCAGGGAGCGGTTTCCCCAGTGCCCGGTATATGGTACGTTATTGGACGCTGTGCTTACCCGCCGAGACCTGCTTATACTCGCTGCCGCATCGCCGGCCTTGGCCGCCGCGGGAAGTCCCGCGCCCCTTTCGACCTTCGATTATTCGCAGGTTGAACTTCTGGAAAGCCCTCTTCGCCGCCAGTTCAATACCAATCTCAATTTCTTCCTTCGCCTGAACGAAGACCGCATGCTGAAGATCTACCGGCAGCGTGTAGGTCTGCCCGCTCCCGGTCCTGACATGGGAGGATGGTACGACGATTTCTGCCCCGGCGCGCACTTCGGTCAGTACGTCTCCGGCCTGGCGCGTGCCTCCCGCGTGGCAGATTCCGAAGCGGCGCGCGCCAAGGTGAAGCGGCTGGTGCAGGGGCTCTCCCAGACAATGGATCCCTCGGGTAAGTTCTTCGCCGGCCTGCGGTATCCGGGTTACACCTACGACAAGCTCGTCTGCGGGCTGATCGACGCCTACTCCTGCGCCGGCGACAAAACCGCCATCGATGTATTGGCGCAGACCACGCGCGCCGCCTTGCCGCACATGGCAGACCGCGCCATGACTTCCGAGGAGATGCATCAGCGTCCCCACAAGGATGAGACCTACACCTGGGATGAAACATACACTTTCGCCGAAAACCTGTTCCTGGCTTATGATCGAACCGGCGACCGCAAGTATTTCGACTTGGGCAAACGCTATCTCTTAGACAAAGGTTTCTTCGATCCACTAGCTGAAGGGCGGAATGTGCTTCCCGGATTACACGCCTATAGTCACGTCAATGCGCTAGGTTCGGGGATCCAAGGTTATCTGAAGCTGGGCGACGCGAAGTATTTCCGAGCAGTCCGCAATGCCGTTGACATGATTTTGAAGGACCAGAGCTACGCCACCGGCGGCTGGGGTCCCAATGAGGCGTTCGTGGAGCCCGGCAAGGGCGAGCTGGGCGCGAGTCTGGCAAGCACTCACCGCCATTTCGAATCCGGCTGTGGCGCGTACGCCCATTTCAAAGTGATGCGCTATCTGCTGGCGCTCACGCGCGAATCGCGCTACGGCGATAGCATGGAGCGGGTGCTTTACAACGTGGCTCTGGGTATCCTGCCAATCCTCGAAGACGGTTCCACGTTCTATTATTCCGACTACCATGCTTCCGCCTGCAAGAGTTATATTCGCGTCATCCCGGACGCCACCTATCGCTGGGACAAAGACGATCATTGGCCTTGCTGCTCCGGTACTTTTCCGCAACTTACAGCGGATTATGGAATCAGTTCCTACCTTCGCGGACCGGATGGCATCTATGTCAACTTCTATGTGCCGTCCCGGGTAACCTGGAGACAAGGCGCAGCGCGCTGCGCGCTATTGCAAACCACTGACTATCCCGCGGCAGACGGCGTGACTCTTACTCTAACCGCCCAGCCTTCCTGCGAATTTACGGTCTTTGTCCGCATCCCCGCGTGGGCCGGAAAGAATACAACCGTCGCAGTGAATGGCCGGCGCGCTGCCGGTGACTTGACGTCCGGTTTCTTTCCCATTCGGCGCACATGGAAGACCGGCGATAGGATCGACATGGAGATCGACCAGGCTTTGCGCTATGAACCTGTCGACGCCCAGACACCCAATCAAGTGGCCCTTTTGCGTGGGCCACAAGTCATGTTCGCACTTTCGGAAACTCAGCCTAAGATCTCGCGCCAGGAGTTAGCACGGCCCACAACAGGCAACCTGCCGTTGCGGCCGTTCGGCGCTATCCGCGACGAAGTCTATCAAACCTACTGGCAAGTAAGCGCATAGTGCGACATGCTCTACAGCGCTGCGCAATGGTATAACGGTGGAGTGTACGATTGAAGTCCTCCGATTGTTAACACGCCTGAAAGTATCGGGATTTAAGAACCTCGTCGATGTCGATGTGCGATTCGGGCCGTTCACGTGCATCGCGGGGGCGAATGGCGTAGGCAAATCTAACTTATTCGATGCCATCGGATTCTTGAGCGCCTTGGCTGATCGCCCACTGCTGGATGCCGCGATGTCCGTGCGTGAACAGGGAGGCCTTGCGGGCGACGTGAGGAATCTGTTCCATCGGATCGGCGATCGGCTGTTCTTTTACGAATGGGGGGAGGGGGTGTTCGCGGAGAACGCGGACACGGTGGAGGGCGCGGCGCAGCATCGGCGGGTGGATGGGAAGCCGACGGCGCTGCCGGGTCCACGGCGGGGCGGGCACCACGATCGGGACGCAGGCGCGGAGGGCAGGCCAGGACCGTCCGCTAACTGAAATCGCCGGTCAGTCGGCGTAAATCTGGTTCAGCATGGCGGCCAGTCGAACGCCGCCTTTGTACAACTGCATCCGCGCTACATCCACGGAGCCGGGACCGTAGGAGCGCGGACCATTCACCTGGACGTCGCGGACAGCGGCGGGCGCTTCGGTCGCGCAGTTGCGCGGCTGCACCTCGATGAACTCGCCGATTACCGGGAGACGCGGGCGCGCCTTTCCATAAACCTGCGATTTGGCCAGGCTCCAGGATTCGGCGGCGATGTTGTCTATACTGCCGTAATCCTGCCAGCGGCGCAACTTGCCGCGGAAGCGGGACTCCATCGCGGCGAGCATGCCGGCGCCGTCCTGCGCGATCAATTTGTTCACCAGCGTGATGTCCCAGACGGCGTGCAGATTGTGCATGGGCTCGAATCCCACCACGTTCACGCAATTGCCGCCGGCGTCCGCATTGCTGACGCAATGCAGCGGCTGATGAATGTCGCCCGCGAAATGGATCAGGAACGACAGTTCCTTCACTTCGGACCACGTTCCGTCGGCGCGATGCTGCTTCAAATTCACCAGGTATTGGTTCATCTTGGCGACGATACAATTTCCTTGCGGGCAGCGTTCTGCGATGTGGGCGGCGGAGGGGCCTTCGAACAATCCGATATCGATGTAGTGCCAGGGGGCGGTGGCGCCCTTGCCGCCGGGCACGTGATCGGGCCAGATGGCGGCGCGCGCCATGGCATCGGCCAGCGGATCGGGGGCGTCCGGCGCAGCGGCAAAAGCGGCGTCCTGCCGCAGAAGAGCGAGCACAGCCTGGCGCGCGCGTTCGGATAGATGCGCGGCGGCAATACGCGCCACGGCTTGATGGCCTTCGTCGCCCCAGCACCAGGCTTGGCCGGGAGCCAACAACAATACGGTGACAATCGCTTTACGCATGGATACTGCCAGTATAATGGCTCCATGAGGGAGAAGATGCCGGGGAACATGCAAGGACCGCTCGAGAGCCTGGAGCAGTGGGACGATTTCGTGAAGGAACGCTACGATCCGGATCGCGCGCAAGACGGGTTCCGGCAGTTCACTCCGGAGGCGCCGCCGGTGGTGCGCGAGTTTTACCGGCTGAATCATATGCATCAGACGCGCGAGTTCGCGCAGCGCAAAAAACTGGAATACGGGCGGCTGGACCGGCGGCGCATGAGCATTTGGGAGGCGCTCGAATATCTGAACACGCTAGTGGACGATAGCGACCCGGATACGGACCTATCGCAAATCGACCATTGCCTGCAAACCGCGGAAGCCATCCGGGCCGACGGGCATCCGCGCTGGTTTATTTTGACGGGATTGATTCACGACCTGGGGAAAATCTTGTGCCTGTATGGCGAACCGCAATGGGCGGTGGTGGGGGATACGTTTCCGGTGGGGTGCGCGTGGTCGGACAAGATCGTGTATCCGGAATTGTTCGCCGCGAATCCGGATGCCGCGGTGCCCGCGTATCAGACGCGCACGGGCGTGTATGAAGAAGGCTGCGGCTTCGATAACGTAGATCTCTCCTGGGGCCACGACGAGTACATGTATCATGTGGCGAAGAACTACCTGCCGGAGGAAGCGCTGTACATGATCCGGTATCACTCGTTCTATCCGGGGCATCGCGAGCGCGCCTACGATTACCTGATGGACGAGCGGGACCGGCGGATGTTCGAGTGGGTGCGCGCGTTCAATCCTTACGATCTATACTCGAAAAGCGCGGTGCGGCCGGATGCGCGGACGCTGCGGCCGTATTACGAGGAACTGATCGCGGAGTACTTCCCCGCGCACGTCGATTGGTGAGACCTTGCTGACTGGCCAACGCGTGGCGATTGCCGGGATGTGCGTGAGCGGCGCGCTGGCGGCGATCAAGATCGCGGCTGGGCTGATGGGGCATTCGCACGCGGTGGTGGCGGATGGCCTGGAGTCGGCGGGGGACGTGTTCGCGTCGGGCCTGGTGCTGTTGGGCTTGACGCTGGCGGCCAAGCCGGCCGACTGGAATCATCCGTATGGGCACGGGCGCGCGGAGACGGTGACGGGCCTGTTCGTGGGCTTCTCGCTGGCCGCGACGGGTTTGGCCATCGCGGTGACCGCGCTGCGCAAGGTGGGCGAGGTGACGCCGCCGCCGGCCGCCTTCGTGGTGTGGCCGCTGATTCTTTCGGCGTTGACGAAGAGTGTGCTATCCGGGGTGAAATTCCACTTTGGGAGGAAGATTCGCAGCGCGGCGCTGATGGCGGACGCCTGGAACGATTCGGTGGATATCTTGTCGGCGATGGCGGCGCTGGTAGCGGTGTCAATGACCATTGCGGCGCCGCATCGTTTTCCGTCGGCGGACCATTGGGGCGCGTTCGCGGTAGGGCTGATCGTGATCTTCACCGGGCTGCGTGTGACGCGCGACATCACTATGCAACTGATGGACACCATGCCCGACGACGACAGCGTGTCGCGCGTGCGTGCGGCGGCGCGGACGGTGCCGGGAGTGCGCGGCGTGGAGAAGTGCTATGCGCGCAAGACAGGGCTGCAATATCATGTGGATCTGCATTTGGAGGTGGACCCCGAGATTACCGTGCGGGAGTCGCATGAGATCGCCACGCAGGTGCGCATTGTGATTAAGGAGACGCTGCCGTGGGTGGCGGATGTGCTGGTGCATGTGGAGCCGGCGCCGTGATGGATTTTTGCGTTGACATACGATAACCGTCATAGTATAGTCGTCGTAGATGTCCAAGGAAATCCCCAAACCAACAGACGCTGAACTGGAAATCCTGACGGTGCTTTGGAGCCGCGGTGCGAGCACCGTCCGCGATGTTCACGAGGTGATCGCCGGCCGCAAGCCGGCGCAGTACACTACCGTGCTCAAGCAGTTGCAGGTCATGGCCGAGAAAGGCCTCGTCCGCCGCGACGAAACACAGCGCTCGCATGTGTACGAACCCGCACGGCCCCGCGAATGGACTCAGCGGCAGCTTGCGGGCGACTTGCTTCACCGCGCGTTTGACGGATCGGCCAAGGGCCTGCTGTTGGGAGCCCTGTCCGCCCGAAAGGCCTCAAAAAAGGAACTGGCGGAGTTGCAGAAACTGCTGGACGAGTATCAAAAGGGGACGCCATGACAACCATAGCGCATCTGGTCCAAGCACCGCTGGCCAAGGCTCTGGGCTGGGCGATCTTTCACTCGTTGTGGGAAGGCGCGTTGGCCGGGCTGCTTCTGCTGGCGGCGCTGTTCGTGATCCGCTCGTCGCGCGCTCGCTATATATGCGCATGTGGGGCTATGCTCGGCGTGCTGGCGGCCTTCGCCCTCACATTCAGTATCCTCGCAAAGGAAGAAAAGCGTAACACTCCTCGAATACCGTACGCCATCCCGCGCGCACCTCTCGATGACGGGCAGTCGTCGCGGGTCATGCCGGCCCGGTTCCGCATCGCGGACGTACCGCCATGGCTGGCGCCACTCTGGATGGCAGGCGTGCTGCTGTTTCATCTGCGCAGCGCTGCCGGTTGGATGGCAGCCGGACGACTGCGCCGGCGGGGCGTTTGCGGCGCTCCCCCTCCCTGGCTCGAACGGCTCGACCAACTGCGCGCCAGGCTGCACGTCTCGAAGCCGGTTGCGCTGCTCGAAACGTGTCTCGCGGACGTGCCGGTGGTCATAGGTCATCTCCGTCCGGTGATACTTATTCCCGTGGGTCTGCTGGCCGGAATGCCCGCCCGCCAGTTGGAAGCGGTTCTGATGCACGAACTGGCGCATATCCGCCGCCGAGACTATCTGGCGAACCTGTTGCAAAGGGTGGTGGAGAGTTTTTTGTTCTATCACCCGGCGATCTGGTGGATGACCGGTGTGGTCCGCGCCGAGCGCGAAAAATGTTGTGACGATCTGGTGGTGGCCGCCAGCGGCAACGCGCATGAATATGCCGCTGCCCTGGCTGCATTGGAACAAACCCGCTGGACGGCGAATGAAGCCGTGGTGGCGGCTACGGGAGGTAATCTGATGAAACGCATTCACCGTTTGTTGTATCAACCGAAAGCCTCGGCTCTGGCGCCGGTCTTCTCTGCCGGCATACTGATGCTCGCCGCGGTCGGCGCGCTGGCCGCCTGGCAGGCGCAGTCTCCAGCCCATGGTGCGCCAGGCGCGCCGCAAGTGAAGGCCGACCCATACACCCTGTGGCTCAACGAAGACGTCGTCTACATCATCGGCGAACGCGAGCGCGCTGCTTTCCTGAGTCTCGAAGCCAACCCGGAGCGCGAACATTTCATCGAGCAGTTCTGGGAGCGCCGCAATCCCACGCCGGGTAGTCCCGACAACGCCTTCAAAAACGAACACTACCGTCGTATTGGCTACTCCGACATGCACTTCGGGTGGCGCAAGACGGCAGGATGGAAGACCGATCGTGGGCGCATCTACATCATGTTCGGACCGCCGGACGAAATCGAGTCCCATCCCGAAGGCCAGCCCGCTGGAGGCAGTCTTCAGGCTACCAACGTCCCCACTGAGGAGTGGCTCTATCACTCCATCAAGGGTGTCGGTACCAACGTCGTCATGGAGTTTGTAGATAAAGCGAAGACGGGCGACTACCGCATGACGATGGATCCAAATCCTGATAAGGGCACGCCCTTCTTGCGGCCTTAAGCGAGTCGACCTTGTACGGCACCAGCGCTACGAGCCTGCCCCACAATGCGGGAACAATACGGGCTGGGCGGTGTCTTCACGTCCATGGCCGCTTTCCTGAAGGACCTCGCCTACGCGGTGCGCCTGGCGCGCAAGTCTCCTGGATTTACCTTTCTAGCGGTGCTGTGCCTGGCGCTGGGCATCGGCGTGAACACGGCAGTCTTCAGCATGCTCAACTACCTGTTCTTCCGGCCACTGCCGGCCGCTGCGCCGGATCGCCTGGTGATGCTGGGGCGGCCGGGCAACTCGCTCATCTCCTGGCCGGATTACCGCGATTTGCGCGCGCGCACGCAGTTGCTCGCGGGTTGGCGGCATCCAATCCGACTGAATCGAGCCTGGATTTCGATGGCGAGACACATCCCGCGGCGGCCGAAGCCGTGACGGCCAATTATCCGCAGGTGATGGGCGTGGGCACGTTTATGGGCCGCTGGTTCGCGCGCGACGACGAACCGGCCGCGGTGATCGGCTATCGCGCGTGGCAGCGCTGGTTCCATGGCGATCCGCACATTCTGGGCAAGCGCGTGCGGTCGGAAACCCAGTGGTACACGATCGTGGGCGTGGCGCCGCCGGAATTCGCGGGAATTTACCTGCCGCTGAACATGGATATCTGGGTTCCGTTTCGCATGTGGGCCGCGCAGTATGGGGAGCTTGGCGGGCAGTTGGAAGATCGCACGCGGCCGCGCGTATTTGTGTTTGGCAGGATGAAAGCCGGTGTCGCGACCGCGCAGGCTGCCGCGGAATTGAGCGCCATCGACGCGCGGATACGCCGGGAGCAGCCGCGGCCGGCGACGGCGAACGCGGCGAACGAATCGCTGATGGTGGCGCGTGTGCGCGGAATTCCGAACTCGCGCAGCCGCAGAACGTCCACGCCCATTGCGGCGGTGCTGATGGCGGTGGTGGGCATCGTGCTGCTGATTGCCTGCGTGAATGTGGGCAATCTGCTGCTGGCGCGAGGCGCGGGACGTGCGCGGGAGATTTCCGTGCGGATGGCGCTGGGCGCGCGGCGCGGCCGCATCGTGCGTCAATTGATGACGGAAAGTCTGCTGCTGGCGGCGGCCGGCGGCTTGGCGGGCCTGGTGTTGGGCGCATGGACCGCGCGGCTGTTGGAAGTACTGCTGCCCACCACGGCGTTCGGCGAAGCTCTACGCCTCGATCTCACGCCGGATGCGCGCGTGATGGGTTTGCGCGCTGCTGCTGGCGTTGTTCACCACGATCGTGTTCGGCCTGGCGCCGGCATGGCGCGCCAGCCGCGCGGATGTTCTGGCGGCGATCAAGGGCGATGCGCCCGGCGCGGCGCGATTCCGGCTGCGGCGCGTCTCGCTGGTCGCGCAGGTCGCGTTATCGATGTTCTGCTGCTCACGGCGGGACTGTTCTTGCGCGTGCTAGTCACGTTCCAATCGGCCGATGCGGGATTCGCGGTGAAGAACCGCATGTACATCACCGTGCTCGCTTCGCCGCCCGAGTTCACACCCGAAACGGCGCGCCAGTTCTATGCGCAGACGCTCGACAGGCTGCGCGCGATGCCGGGCGTAAAAAGCGCGGCCGTGACCAATCTGCTGCCCCTGACCCCGGTGAATCCGGATTGCGTTTCCGAACCGGGACGCGATGCGGTGCCCGCGACCGCCAGCACCATCGGCGCGGGCTATCTGGAAACGATGCGCATTCCACTCATGGCCGGAAGGGATTTCGGCAGCGCCGATGTGCCGGAGGGTCCTGTGGTGGCGATCGTGAATGAGTCACTCGCCAGGCGTATGTGGCCCGGACAGCCGGCTATCGGAAAGCGTGTGTGGTTGGGCTGCCACGGCGCGAATGCTCTGCAAGTCGTCGGGGTGGCACGCGACGCGCGGGTTGTGTCGCTGGGCGAAGTCCCCGGGCCGCATGTTTATCGCGACTTCGCGCAGGATTCGGGAGGTATGCAAAACATTCTGGTGGAGACCGCGGCGGATGGCCGTGTCACACCCGAAACCCTACGCAAGACTGTGGCCGCCGCCGCCGCGGGGGCGCGCATTTATGGAATACATCCGTTCGCGGAATGGGTGGACCGGTCGTATTGGCAGGTGCGCTGGGAAGTTTCCATGCTCGGCGCGTTCGGCGCGTTGGCGCTGGTGCTGGCCGCGGTCGGCCTGTATGGAGTGGTGGCGTATCATGTGACGCTGCGCAGGCGCGAGATCGGCATCCGTATAGCCATCGGCGCGCAGCCGGCGGCTGTGTTGCGGATGGTGCTGAGCCAGGGCTTGAGCCTGACGCTGGCGGGCGTGGGCATCGGTCTGGCAGCTTGCTTGATGCTCGATCGCGCCCTGGCTCCTTTGCTATACGGGGTCAGTCCGGCGGATCCACCCACTTATGCCGCGGTAACTCTAGTGTGGGTGGCGGTTGCCGGCGCGGCATGTTATTGGCCTGCCCGACGCGCGGCGTGCGTGGACCCGACGGTGGCTCTGCGATGGGAGTAGCTGGCGATCAATTCTTCCCCGGCCCCGCCCGCCCCACAATGCCCGCCACCTCGTCGATGGTCAGGAACTGATTCGCGGCCACGGCGCCCAGCTTTTGCTTCTGCCCGCTGGGCCAGTCGATCTCGATGGCATCCACCGCCGCATCGGCGCCCAGGCCAAACGTCAGCGCCAGGTCGCTCTGCGAGCAGTAACTCGATCCGCTGCGCACCATATTCCATTGCTTACCCGACTTACTGGTCACTCGCACCACCGCGCCGATGCCGTCGCGATTCGACTTACGCCCCACCAGCCGCATCGAGATCCAGTGATTGCGATTGCCGCCATCGTTGCGGAATAAGTAAGCCGGACCGTCGTTGGTAGTTACCACGATATCCAGATCGCCGTCGCGGTCGTAATCGGCATACGCCGCGCCGCGCGCCACCACCGGGCGGTTGAACGCCGCGCCCATGCGCGAGGTCACGTTATCGAACTGCCCCTTGCCCAGGTTGTGGAACAGCAGCGGCGGCTCCTTATACTGCACCTTCGGCTGCACCCGGCCGATCTCTTCTTCGATGTGCCCGTTGGCCGCGAAAATATCGGGATAGCCGTCCAGATCGTAATCGAAGAAGAACGCGCCGAAAGTCAGCGTCAACAGGCTGGCGCGCCCCACGGTTGAAGAAGGCGCTTCATCCACGAACAGCCCCGTGCCTTCGTTGTGATAAAGCCCGAGCATCTGATTGGAGAAGTTTCCCACCAGCAGATGCGGCCGTCCCGATCGGTCGTAATCGGCGGAGTCCACACCCATGGCGCCGCGCGCCACGCCATCTTCGCCGAAAGCCACGCCCGCCACCATTCCCTCATCGGTGAAGGTCCCATTGCGATTGTTGCGGTACAGCTTGTTCGGTTGCGTGTCGTTCGATATGAATAAGTCGGGCCAACCATCGCCGTTATAATCCAGAACTGTAATTCCCAGCGACTTACTCTTCGGATCGTCGATGCCTGCCTTATGGCTTACATCCTCAAATTTGCCGTTGCCTAAGTTATGATACAACTTAGACGACGTGCCCTTGTACGATTCGGGCGTGCAATACGACTTAGTGGCGCCATCGAGCGAACACCATATATCGCCCGGCGCGGTCCACTGCACGTAATTAGCAACGAACAGATCCAACTTGCCGTCGCGATCGTAATCGAGCCATGCGGCGCTGGCGCCGAAGTTGGCGTTGTTGATAGCCGCCGCTTTCGTCACATCCCGGAACTTGCCGTGGCCTTCGTTGTGGAACAGACGGTCGCCATCCAGAGCGGTGATATAAACGTCGTCGCGACCGTCGTTATCATAGTCGCCGATGGCCACGCCCATACCGTACATCTCGATATCGAGACCGCTGCCCGCGGTGATATCCGTGAACGTGCCGTCGTGATTATTACGATAGAGCGCCGGCAGCGATCTGCGGCCGCGCGGCGTCCAGTCTTTGCTGTTGATCAGCAGCAGATCGGGCCAGCCGTCGCCATCGGCGTCGAACCAGGCGACGCCCGATCCCATGGTCTCCGGCAGAAACTTTTTGCCAGTGCGTCCGCTGTTGTGCACGAATTTGATGCCCGCGCGGGCGGTCACATCGGTAAACGTAATGCCCGCCGGCGGAGCCACGGTGCCCGCCACGCAGGCGACCGCGCCAAGCGCGAGAAGATATCGCATCATTGCGCGCCTCCATTGTGGGGCAGGCTCCCACGTGTGCTTAACCGTCTTGGGGAAACCGCTTCCTGACGGTCGCGGCTCGGTAACAGCCGCGTCGATATAGCACGATCTACAGAGCCGCGACCGTCAGGGAGCGGTTTCAGCGGCTCAAAATCCCCAGAACGGTTAAGCACCCGGCTCCCACCTCGCTTGCTTGCTTGCTCGGATAGCCCATGATTCCGCCGCATGGCGGCCTGAGAGGCCGCCGCAGGCAGGGTGCCTGCCCCACCTAGCGGCACACTTTCATGATCGTGCACCTGCTGGCGCTCATTATTATTCTCGGGGCTCATCAACCGCGGCTTGGCCGTAATCGCCTGCGCGGATTCCTCCGCCTTGAACCGCTCGAATAACGCCTGTTCCCTCCCCGCGCCCGATGCGTCCCCCAGGCCGCGCAAACACAGCATGCGCGTATAATGCATCTGCAGATCCTCCGGATCCACATCGCACACGCGATCCAGAACCTTCACCGCCTCGCCGTACTTGCGTTGCAAAAACAGGATGCGCGCCGCCTGATTCAGCGCCACGCGGTCGCGCGGATACATCCCCAGCGTCACTCCCAGCGATTCCAGCGCATCGTCGTATTTACCATCCGCCTTCTCGATCATGGCCTTGAAAAACCAGATGCGCCCCAGCTTCGAATTGATCTTCAGCGCCTGCTCCACATACGGCTTGGCCGCGTCGGTCTCGCCTTCCTGAATCAACGCGCGCGCCACATTCAGCCATCCGTCGGCATAACCGGGCTCCGCATCAGTCACCTTCTTGAACGCGTATTCCGCGCCTTTCAGATCGCCTTGCAACAGCAACCCGATGCCCCAATCGTTCCAGCGTTCGCGATCTTCTTTGCGCACCACCGGAGTCCAATCGGATAGTCCTAGAGGCACGGACGCCTTGGCGGACGCCAGCGTCACAATCGGCAGATCGGGAATGCGGCCCTTGATATTGCCTGAAACGTCCTGCGGAATGTTGTGCGGATCGAAGCTGTACTCCATGCTGTTGTAACTGGACGTCAGTAGCTTGGGATCCTGGTTCGGTTTGGGCTGTCCCGCGTAAGCAAACTGCGTGTAATAGTAGGAGAACTTGCGATAGTTCAACTTAGCCGTAAAAGTAAGTGGACCTTTGGCGTCCTTGGGAACCTTCACGCGATAATGCACCACGTCCGCGGCGCCGGGCGGAATCATGCGCACATACAACACGCTGCGCGCTTGCCAGGCGTTGCGCTTATTGATCATATTGCCATCGCCATCGAGTTGATAGGCGCGGTAGAAGTGCGCTCCCGGTTCCACGGGACCTTTGCCGCCATCCTCCACTTCACCGCTCCAGAAGATCACGCGGCCGTCGGCGTCCTTGCCCTGCAATTCCAGCCAGACATCGAAAGCGTCCACCGTGCCGCCGGGGAAAAAGTGGCCGATTTTGCGCGTCCGCACCACCACGTCTACGCGCGCGGTCGATCCCGGCTCCAGATGAATTCCCGAATGATCGATGGGCGCAGCCACCTGCCCCACCTCGCGGATCATGGCGGTTCCGGACTGCTCGGCCTCCTCGCCCACGGCGAAGCCGGTCATGGCGTGCGGACCCTCGCCCGTACGCCGCACCATCGCCGTGCCCGTATCCTTTGCCGGCGACACCGCGAAGATATCCACTGAGATAAAGCCGGAAGTGAGAAATTTCTCGGTCAGACTAAGCTGCGCCTGATCCTGATTGGCGTAAGGCACGGCCGTGTTGGCGGCCGGGAAGCGATGCGAATGGACCTTGCCGCCGATATTGCCGGGATCGCTGGAGGCCACCATAGGCATGTGACAATCGGCGCAGTTCTGGGTCTTCGGCGGATAGTAGAACGACCGCGCCCCTTGCCCGGATACGCCGCTGGCCTGCCAGTTGTCATAATCGTTAAAACCGCGGAACCAGCGGTATTGGTTGACCGGAACGTCCAGATGCACTTTATGACACGCCGAACAGAACTCCGGCACTTGCTCTCGCATGAACGGCTTCATGAAAGTACGCCGGTGAGGCGCCGGATTCAGGAATGTCATGAAATAGTCGGCATCTTGAATCAACTTATTCTTACTGCTTAGTAACTCGTGCAGAGGCGGATACTGAACGGTCACGCCCGCATTGCCCATGGAGCTGTCTACATGCGTAATCGCATGACAAGATGTGCACGATAATCCGGCGCGCGCCTCAGGCGTATCGATCTGGTCCTTGATAGGCCGGTCGAAGCGGCCATTGAAGAACACCGCGTGATCGTGACAGCCCGCGCACCACTTGCTCGGTTGCGTACCGATTACGCTCTGCATATACTCGATGGATTTCCGGTAGAACTGGTTGTTGAACGAGGCGAAGTGGTGCATGGAGCTCTTCCACTGCTCGTAGATATCTTTGTGACATCGGCCGCAGGCTTCCGAATCCATGAAGAAATTCGACGGAATGATGCCGCCCACGTTGGTCTTTGCGGACGATGGAAAGAACGGCGACCGCGGGCCGCCACCCTCTTCATTCATGGAGACCGGCACCACGAGTGGGTTGCGGATGCGATCGTTCGCGTCGGGGCGAACCTTGCGGTAAAGCGCGGTAGCGGATGGGAACATAACCAACAAGGCGAGGCCCGCCACGTAAGCGTTGCGGAAGTTCGCGCTGGTGTTCTTGAACACATAGGGAAGCAGCGCCAGCAGCGCCAGTCCGGCGACTGCGATGTGCGCTTCGAGCACCCAGCGATGCGGCGTGGTGTTCCCGCTGACCGCCAGGAAAATACCGGCCATCGCGGCGATCAGAAACAAACTCCCCGCCAACGGCATGCGCCGTATGAGCCAGAGCAGCATGATCGCCAGCAACAATCCCAGCGCCAGGTGCAGCACCACGTTACCCATGTAAAATATGGTGGGCGACGCAAACGCCGCGATATACGCAGTATTGACCAGCAGCAGGACCAGCAGAACGCCCGCGTACCTGGCGGGCCTTCCATGTTTCATCGGTTCTTACCCCTCAGCGATGCCAAGTAGGATATCACCCGGCTTGCGCCGTCGCAAATAGCATTTTGCCACTAATATCTATGCGCTATTGACTGCCAGTTCGCGCCTCTAATCAATCTTGATTATTGACGCCGCGCCCACCCGCCGTTACACTCGCTTCATTGCTTAGCAGGTTGCGGAAAAAGGTGTTCGGGACCGCTCCCTTACGGTCGCGGCTCAGTAAGTTGTTGTAGGCACTGGGATCGGCTTCTGCGCCGCGCGCGAAAGCAAGCGGTTTCGGGCCTTTTTCCGCAGCCTGTTAGTTTAGGTTAGAGGGAGTGAGTAACATGCGCGTCTGTATTTATGTTGCAGTCTGTCTCAGCGTCTGCGGCACCTTGGGGGCTCAATCCGACGGCTCCGATCCGCTGCACATCGGGTCGGTAGATATCTCCGGCTCCATTCACGAACGATACGAAGACTGGGATTTTTTCCAAGGTAAAGGGGAAAACTCCTACGGATACTCGGGCACGCTGTTACGCTTGATGTTCAGCCAGAATCAACAGAGTTACGATTGGGGCGTCGAGCTGGCTGCGCCCATCTTACTCGGAATACCGAATCAGGCGGTCCAGCCGTCGCCCTATGGGCAACTGGGCCTCGGCGGCAGTTACTACGCCGCGAATCGCAACGATCAAAACTCCGCCAGCGTATTCGTCAAACAGGCGTATCTGCATCTGAAGGGCGAACACTCCAACGTCAAATTCGGCCGCATGGAATTCACCGACGGCGGCGAAGTCACGCCCACCGACGAGACGCTGGTCATTGTCAAGCGCGACGGCATCTCCCAGCGGCTGATCGGCACCTTTGGTTTTTCGGACGTGCAGCGCAGCTTCGATGGCGCGCAGTATAACTACCGTAACGGCGGGTGGAATTTTACGGCGTTCAGCGCCGTGCCCGATCGCGGCGTATTTCAGGTGGATGGCTGGGGATGGGTAACCACTCCGGTCACTTATGCGGCACTTACCAAGCAGCAGACCTTCGGCACAAGCAAAGCGGAGTGGCGCCTCTTCGGTATTTTCTACAACGACGATCGTGGCGTGCTTAAGACCGACAACCGCTCCGCCGCCGTGCGCGCCGCCGACCCCAGCGGCCTCGATATCGGCACCTATGGCGGCCACTACATTCAGGCGATTCCCACCGTTGCCGGCACGTTCGACCTCTTAGGATGGGGCGCACTGCAGAACGGCAAATGGGGTGTGCAAACGCAACGTTCCGGCGCGGGAGCCGTGGAAGCGGGATTCCAACCGAAGATCGTCGAAGCCGTGCGGCCCTGGCTGCGTGGGGGTTACTTCTATTCCACCGGCGACGGTAATCCCAACGACAATACTCACGGCACGTTCTTCGCCATCCTGCCTACGCCGCGTGTCTACGCCCGCTTTCCGTTCTTCAATGAGATGAACAATCGCGATCTGTTCGGCGAACTGATGCTGCGTCCGGCCAAGCGAGTCACTCTGCGCTCCGACGTGCATGGATTGTGGCTAGCCAACAGTCACGATCTCTGGTATTCCGGCGGCGGCGCGTTTCAACCCTGGACCTTCGGCTTCAATGGCCGCCCGTCCAACGGCGCGACCGGCCTGGCGACCCTCTATGACATCAGCGCCGACCTTCAAGTGCTGCGTCCTCTTGCGCTGAGCTTGTATTACGGCTACGCGCGCGGCGGCGCGGTGATTCAGCAGATCTTCAAAGGCGACAGCAACGGCAGCCTCGGCTATGTGGAAGTAAATTACCGGTTCTGACGCTTCACGCGCGGCTGGGGATGCACCACGATATCCTCTACCGATTCGAGCGCCAAGCCCGCTTCGGGTTTCTGGGTTGGCGCCAGATCGGGAACGGCCTTCTTAAACAGCCCCGTGACAGTGGCCTCCACCACCGGATTCTTCTTGACGTCTTTGATGAGCTTTTGGAACGTTTTGCTCTTCCCCAGTTTCACCAGAACCGCATCGTCGGGAGTAAAGAACTTCAACTCCGCTCCGCAACGGTCGTCGCTCACTCCCGAAGGCAAGTCCTGCACGCCCGAGTCGATCAGCGCACGCAACTGCACCACTTTGCCATCGTAAGTTTCCGGATGCCTGGTCAACTCGCACAGAGTCGTCTTAACCGGTTCTTCGCCTTTCGGTTGCCCGAAGGCGGCGTGGCACACGAAACCGAGACACAGTAATAAAGAGACTGCGGCAGTCATGCGCTCATCCGTGCTAAGTCTTGTTCCGCGGCTCGGGCTTGTGAGGAGTCAACGGCGCGGCCTTGGTCGCGGCTTTCGCCACAGCCAGCGGTTTCCTGGCCTTGCCCGCCATCCACGTACGCACAACGTTTGGATGCTTTCCTTTATCCATAGCTTCCTCAGAAAGTAATCTTGGATTCCCCCGTAAATTTCCGGTAGCCGCGAAATTCGATTGTCTTTCGGCTGCACCCGCGGCCGTCGCGCACGCAAACCCGCGTCTCGGCGTGCGATGGTAGCAGGTAAGCCGCCGCGGCCGATCCCAGTCGCACTTCGCTGAAGTCCACCTCGCCTTCCACGCTGCTTAGGGGAAAGGCCGGTGGAATCTCTTCGGCGGTTCTCTCGATTCGCAAAACGCGGTTCCGCTCACGCTCCAACCAAATCCGCCCCCGGTAAGGTGGGAAAATAAATTGATAGTCGGACAGTACCTTCCAATCCGATTGAGCCCGGCCCACGCGAAAGCCGAATTCGCGTGCCGCCACGCCGTTCAAGCGGTCATCCCCAATGAATTGAAACTCCGTGTCCCGATTCGCAAGCAGACTATGCAACAGACTGCCGAACTCTCCCGTGGAGACATCGCCTCCTAACTCCGGCCAGGTCTTTTGCGTGGGCCTTCCGTCTACTCGAATATCGCGATAGCTTTCGCCTCGTTCCCGGCTGTAGAAGACTTCGGCCGAGAGCGTATCCCGCAATTTCCACTGTGTCCGCCGCCCCGCGTCCGCATACCGTTTCACCACCTCCGTGCAAAGAAAATCGGGCAGCGCGCGATCCATGCTCGCCTCCGTATCGCGCGCCCTCTGGAGGATGGGGTCGGCGTCCGCGCTCAAATCCACGGGCTTGGCCGGCGCGGCAAGGCCCGCATCGCCGGTCTCAAGCAGGCTTATGGAATCGGCTAGCAAGCCGTGGCCGTCGTATTTGCCGCTGCGGACGCTCACGCGGTCTCCGGCCTGCAGGGCGATCGGCGAGTTGGCGCGCAAGTCCACCACGATAAACCGCCTGTCCTCCAGTTCCAACACGATGCTGGCGCCTTGTGCCAGTCGCACCGAACCTACGAACGTCCACGCCGGCTCGATCAAAACCGCGCTCGAAACCGCCGCCGGCGAAGCGTCCCGATCCGCCGCGGTGACTTCCGGGGGATGGACATTCGCCCCCGCCAGGTAAGACTCCTGACTGCGCAGCCGCACACCTGGCCGAGTGCAGGTAATTCGCACTTTGTGATACTTACCTTCCGAGTTACCGGACTGCGGCGGGTTATATTCTATGAGGTAAGTGGCGGACGCGTCGGTCCGCGCCTGCCGCAGCGCCATATTCAGATCGGCGCTTATAAAACTACGGCCGCCGGTCGCCGCCGACAAAATCTCCAATCCCTGGCGGTCCCCGGCGGGAAACGCCGGAGTCGGATCGAGTGTGTAGATCACGATGCCATCGTCGTTGAATTGGGCCGCGAGCTGCCGCAATCGCGGCGCTAAGTCCGCAAATCCCCGCGGCGAATTGCGGATGGCGGCCGAAATCCCATCCGTGATCCAAAACAGTTGCTTCCTTCCCCCCAGCCGCGCCATCGCTTGCCGGATGGAGTCCAGTGCGGAGTAAGCGGTCATGAAACGCTGGTCAGGGTGAGCGATGAGGTCCATGGCTCGCGGCTGAACCACTTTCCGCAGCGCTCCGTCCAGCAAAGAGCCGCACCGCTTCACCCATGCGTCGTCCGTGTTTTGGGCCTGCGTATTCGCCGCGGGCGGTGCATGCAGCGGATACAAATCGCCGTTTCCCACCACCGTGTAAAGGTAGAGCGATGTAGAAACGGCCTCGCTTGTTAACGATTGCCGCAGCCTTTGCGCCGCCAGCGCGCTCTGCTGATAATCCAGGTCCGAAAGGTCCAACAGGATTACGCGCGCCGGAGCGGGATTGGATGGGTTCAATCGCAACGACGCGATCTTCTGCGGCGCGCCGTCGTCGGCAACCAGCATCTCAATGGGCCGTAGGTCCGTCACGGGCCTGCCGGCGCGGTCGGTGGCCACCACGTTTAACCTCACTGCGCCGGGGGCGGCCACGGCAGCGGCCATGCCGGCGGTCAGTAGGAGGTTGACCGGCCGTAAATCGAGTTTCCACCGCACAACACCAGCATAACGCGGACGTGTCTTGGTTGCCTCAGGTGTGCCGTGCGCGCCACGCTATTCGAATATCCGCGGAATATTTGGTTTCCATGTGTAACTTCGGGCGGATCGAAAGCATCAAATCGGATGAGCATATCGTTAATCCCGCGGATCTCCATGAAAAATCTGTTCGCATTTGTTTCTCTCTCAATAGCTTTGCTTGCACCCGCCGCGTTCGCGCAGAAACCCGCTGCGGCCTTTCCGGCGAAGTACGCCGGTGGCAGCCTGCCGCTCGATCATCACAAGGTGCGCGCCACGTTCGCACAAGATGAAGTTATCTTCATGCAAGGCGAGCGGCGCATTGCGGTTCCCGTGAAGAACATCACGGAAATCTCGTTCGGCACGGAAGTGCGGCGCCGGATGGGTGCATCGGTTCTGAATGTAGTTCCCTTAATGCATCTCGGGGAGAGCCAGAGTCACTATATCGGAGTTTCCTGGGCGGGCACTGACGGCGATAGCGCTCACGCGCAGGCTCTGTTGCAGTTGAGCCGCGCTGAGTATCGCGGCTTCCTGGCCGCGCTCGAACGGGCTACCGGTATCACCGCGGTCGATACCAATCGAGTTCCCACCGTGGTTCACTATCAAATTTGATTGTGGGGCAGGCACCCTGCCTGCGGCGGCCTCTCAGGCCGCCCTTTCGCGGATAATAGTGTCAGACGATGAAAATCGCGCTGGCCCAAATAAACACCACCGTCGGTGACCTCCGAGGCAACGTGGACCGCATGATTCGCTTCTCGCGCGAAGCAGCCGCGGCGGGAGCGGAAATCGTGGTTTTCCCCGAACTCTCGGTCACCGGCTACCCCCCCCGCGATCTGGTCGAAAAGCCTACCTTTGTGGAGCGCTCCGGGCAGCAGTTGGAACGTCTGGCCGCGGAGACCGCGGCGCTCCCGCTGGCCCTGATTGCCGGATACGTAGGCCCCTCCAAATCTTCCACCGGCAAGCGTGCCACCAATAGCGCCGCCGTTCTGGTGGACGGCAAGATCGTATTCCGGCAGACCAAGATGCTGCTGCCTACTTACGACGTCTTCGACGAAGCGCGCTACTTCGTCCCCGCCGAATCGCAATCGCTGCTGACGATGGATGGCCGCAAGATCGCCCTCACCATCTGTGAAGACGCCTGGAACGACAAACAGTATTGGGAGCGTCCGCTCTATCGCCGCGATCCGGTGCAGGAACTGGCGCACTCCGGCGCCGAGATCCTCATCAGCATCAACGCGTCGCCGTATCACATGGGCAAGCGCGCGCAGCGCCACGAGATCTTCGCCGCCACCGCGCGCCGGCACGGCATTCCCGTCGTGTATGTCAATCAAGTAGGCGGTAACGATCAGCTGGTGTTCGATGGCACCAGCTTCGCCATGGACGCGGACGGGCGCGTGGCGGCGCTGGCTGCATCCTTCACCGAAGACCTGGTGCTGTTCGACTCCGGCGCCGGCGCAGGCCAACTGCACGATAACTTGCCGGACGAATGCGAAGCCGTCTACGAGGCCTTGGTGCTGGGCACGCGCGATTATATCCGCAAATGCGGCTTCGCGCGGGTGCTCATCGGGCTTAGCGGCGGCATCGACTCCTCGCTCACCGCGGCCATCGCCGTGGATGCGCTGGGTGCGCCCAATGTCACCGGCGTGAGCATGCCCGGACCGTTTTCATCGGAAGGCAGCATCGCCGACGCGCGCGCCCTGGCCGAAAACCTGGGCATTCGTTTTGAAACCGCGTCCATCTCGGCGATTTACCATGAATTTTTGCGCGTGCTGGACCCGCTGTTCGCGGGCGCACGGCGGGATGTTACCGAAGAGAACTTACAAGCCCGCCTGCGCGGAGTCACTCTGATGGCGCTTTCCAATAAGTGGGGCGACCTGGTGTTGACCACCGGCAATAAGAGCGAGCTCGCCGTAGGTTACTGCACCTTATACGGAGACATGTGCGGCGGCTTGGCCGTGATCAGCGACGTCCCTAAGACGCTGGTCTACGAGCTTGCGCGCGTTGCCAACCGCCGCCGCCCTCGCGCGATTCCCGAAAGCGTGTTCGAGAAACCGCCATCCGCGGAATTGCGGCCGGATCAGAAAGACAGCGATTCGCTGCCGCCTTACGAAATCCTGGACCGCATCTTGCGCGCCTACGTGGAAGACTATCAAGCTCCGCGCGAGATCGCCCAAGAGCTGGCGCTGCCGCTCGAGCTGGTAGTCGATATCGTCAATAAGGTCGACCGCAACGAATACAAGAGGCAACAAGCCGCGCCTGGGCTAAAAGTCACTTCCAAAGCTTTCGGCATCGGACGGCGATTTCCAATCGCGCAAAAGTACTCTGAGTAAGGTGGTGGGTGGTGGGTAGTAAGGTGGTGGCCCGCAACCACGACCCACCACCTACAACCCACCACCCGCTCTTCACCGCCGGCGATCTTCCACGCGGCGCTGTACGTGACGCTCCACGCGCGGACCTGCCGGGCGCGGCACCGGCACCGCATAAGGATGCGCGTACACGCCGCGATTCCCCCACGTCCGCCCCCACGCCCGATGGTCGATGAGGATGTCGTGCGTCCGCCATCCGAAGCCGGGACCCGCCCAGCCGAATGGCGCAAAAGCTCCCACGAAGATGCCTGGGCCAAACGTGATGCCGGCGCCTGCGAAAAAGCCCGGCCGCGGCCTCACGAAAACGACCGCCGGATTGTAGTAAGGCACGTACACCAAGCCGGCATTGACCGGCAGGATCTCGATATCCCCGGGACCGTTCACCGCCACGCGGTATTGCGCGTTGCTTTCCAGATATCCGGCGTCCATGGCGCGTTGGCGCATGCGCTGTACCGCGTCCATCACATCGGCCCGTTGGGTCAGCACCGCGTTGCCGAGCGCTTGGGTCCAACCCGGATCTTTGGCCATCATATCCAGCACGGCCGGAAACGGGATCAGCGCCAGCACGCTGGGGTCGAACTGTAAGTTATCTTCGTAGATCGCCCTGGAGAGCTCATCGCCGTGCAAAAACGCGTGTTGATTCGCCCAGCCGGCCGCATCCGGAATTTCGTTCCAGAAAGTGGAGCCCGTCATCACCTGGGCTAATAGCGGATCGGGATAGAGCGCGATCCGTCCGACTAAGTCGTCCAACTGTTGGGGCGCCAGGGGAGGCGCAGCCTGCTGCGGATAACCTTGCGCCGGCGGGTAACCCTGTTGTGGCGGATAACCTTGTTGCGGCGGCGGATAACCTTGCTGCGGCGGCGGATAATTCTGCGGCGGATATTGCTGTTGCTGCGGGTATCCTTGTTGCGCCGGATACCCTTGCTGCGGAGGCGGGTAGTTCTGTTGCGGTGGAGGAGGCGGTGGCTGCTGTGCCAGCATCGCAACACTCAAGATACAGCTAACCGTACCTGCACTCAAAAGAGATTTCATCGACATGGAATGGATCTTCCTCCTGTTAATATCTTACTCACGCGACCGCTTGCTGACGCGCGCGGCTCAGAAGACGCGAAGCTACAGTCGCACGGCTCACAAGACGCGAAGCTACCGCGCCGCGAAGCTACTGAGCCGCGACCGTGAGGGAGCGGTCCGCCCTAGCGCCAGCGCCCCCCGCGCCCCCAGCCGCCCCACCGGCCACCCCAACCGCCCCACCGGCCACCCCAGTAAAGCCCGAGGCCCGGGCCCCAATATGGGTAGCCCCAATAGGGGGAAGCGTAAGCATAAGGATACCCATACGGATACGGAGAGCCATAATCTCCATAATTTCCATTCGGCGGCCTCGGACCGTTTTGTACATCAAACGACGGCGGAAAATCGTACGGAGTCACCCAATGGAATGCCTGCGGAGCTGCCTCGGTCGAGATAGTGAGCGGTTGTTCAATGCGGAACGTCAGAGCTTGCTCCGGATACAGATAGGTCGGGTGGCCGCGAGTCACCAACACTCCCACGATGCCCGCTAAAGCGCCGGCGCCAGCGCCGATCGCCGCACCGGTTCCCCAACCCACAGCCGCGCCAATGGCTGCGCCCGTTGCCGTGGTCGCCCCCACCGCGAAAGCATCCCGGCCCACGGACGTCGGACCGTTCTTGCCGATGAATTGTGTTTGGATGGGCAGCGGATGTCCGTCCGCCAGCGTGAGATCCGTTAATTGAACGGCCAGCCGCGAAACACCTTCCACGCGGCCCGCTTTCTTAGCCTCCGTGACCTTTCCACCTACAGTTTGTCCGCGATTTGCCAACACCACGCCATCCACCACCAGTGGCTCCGCCAGAGTCGCCGTAAAGGGATCTCCCACTTGATTGCGATCCGACGACAAGCCCTGGTTCAAACGCACGCTGACAAAGGTGCCGGGCTGAATCGTAAGCTTCGGGGGAATGGGACCGCGATTGTAACTGGCAGCCGGCGGCGGGCCATAGGTCTGATTCGGGTATTGATTCGGATAAGGCCGCTGATTCGGATAAGGTTGCTGGCCCGGATAAGGTTGCTGGCCCGGATAAGGTTGCTGGCCCGGATAAGGTTGCTGAACCGGATACGGTTGCGGGCCCGGATACGGTTGATTTGGATAATTCGGATACGGCTGGCTTGGATACTGCTGTTGGTTAGGATACGGCTGGCCCGGATACTGCGCGGCCGGCGCACCTGGCGAGTAGTTCGGGTCCATGGTGGCGCGGGGCGCCGTGTCGGGCGCCGGCGTGCCCTCGACAGGCGGTGGCGTGGGCGCGGGATTCTGCGCCGGCGGGCCATCGGCCGGCGATGTGGCGGCTGGCGCGGGACTCTGCGCGGGCGGCGGATCGCTGGCTTTGCGCCATTGGCCATTGGCTGGCGCGCCCTGTTGTTGCGGATCGGCGGGCGGTGGAGCCGGCGCCTGGTCTTGCGCCCAAAGAGCGCCCGATCCAATGACTAAGCTGAGTGCCAGGGAGCAAACGGCGGTCTGCGTGATGCTGATATTGCTCTTCATAGTTGCCTCATATAATGACGACGGGAAGTTCTATGCATCCGTTTCGCCAATCCCGCTAAGTGCCTGAAATCATGCGCGCAAACCGGAGTCGTTTTTGGCCGCAAACCACCGCCGCTGGTTGATTTCAGCCACTAGAAACCATCTATCTTCGGTGTTAGTCTAAAGAGCAGGTGACAGATTAGTAGGTGACTTATGAGAAAAACTTTCGTTTTATTGGCATGCTTGCTGTTGGGTAGTGTGGCTTTTGCCGCGCAAGGCCATGGCGGCGGCGGCGGCGGTCACGGAGGAGGTGGGTTTGGCGGCGGCGGTCACGCCATGGCAGGCGGCGGTCACTTCGGCGGTGGCGGTGGCTTCGCTGGCCGCGGCTATGGTGGCTATGGCCGCGGCTACGGTGGCTACGGTCGCGGCTACGGCGGCTACGGCCGCGGATATGGATATGGCTACGGTCGCGGATACGGTTATGGCGGCTGGGGCGGTTATGGCGGCTGGGGTTATGGCGGTTGGGGGTGGGGCGGTTGGGGTCTTGGCCTTGGATATTGGCCCGGATACTACGGCTACGGGTATCCCTATTATTCCAACCCGGATCCCTACGATTATCCCTACGGATATGGACAACCCTATTCCTACTATCCGCAGTCTTACGTTTACCCGGGACCGGCGGTCGGTGTCGGTGTGGCTGTGGGCGGCGGTTGGAGCCATTTCGGCCGTTAGTTGTCGTATCCTCCTTGACTCAGAGCGGGGCCGCTACGGTTTTGCGCACTTTGAGCGGCCCCGCTCCCTTCGTGTTAACTTGTTGATAAAAAATCTATTACAAGAAATTGGGTTTGGTCGGTAGATTTTTTCTTGCCATCCCACCCCACTCCCCCCACGGCAGTCCAGCCCCCAAGGTATGATCGTAGACAGGATGCGCTCTTACCTTTGCATTGCACTCCTCTTGGCTGCGGCAATCCTCTGCTCGCAGCCCGCGCCCCGCGAGCAGGTCGGCCCCCTGCCCGGCGGCGGATTTCTGCTCAACTCAGGCTGGCGTCTGGAACCCGCCGGCAAACAGGTCCCGCTGGATACGTTCCCCATGTCCACGGCGCTCTCGCCCGATGGCCGTTACCTCCTGGTGCTCAACGGCGGATATAACCCGCCCTCCATCAGCGTGCTTGAAACGGCTACCGCCCGCGAAACCAGCCGCGTGCGCATCGCCGATGGCTGGCTGGGACTCACCTTCACTCCGAAGGGCGACCGAGTCTATGTAGGCGGCGGATCGCGCGCGGCCGTCTTCGAATTCACGTTCGCCAACGGCGCCCTGGAACTCGCCCGAACCTTCACCGTGGTCCCGCCCGACAAGCGCACGCATGCGGACTTCATCGGCGATGTGGCGCTCACCCCCAACGGCCACCTGCTCTATGCCGCGGATCTCTATCACGATTCGCTAGTGGTTATCAACACGCAATCCGGCATGGTGATCGATCGCGTGAAGACCGGCCGCCGCCCCTATCGCATTCTCTTCCATCCCGATGGCAAATCCTTCTTCGCGACAAGCTGGACGGACGGATCGGTGGGCCATTACGACACTAACTCCGGCAATCAACTGGCGGTCGTGCGTCTCGGCCCGCATCCTACCGACATGGTGTGGGCGGGCGGTAAGGGCGAAACCGCAGATGGAGTGCCGGGGTACGTCGGACGCCTGTTCATCACGGCGGCCAATACCAACAGCGTCTACACCCTGGCCGTCTCCGAAGATAAGCAACTGCGGCTGATCGAAACCATCAACACCGCCATGTCGCCGCGCCAACCCGCCGGCATGACTCCCAGCGCACTGGCCCTCAGCCCCAGGGGCAATCACCTGTATGTGGTCTGTTCCGACGCGAATGTGGTCGCCGTGGCGGATATCTCGCAGGAACATAGCCACATCGAGGGATTTATTCCCACGGGTTGGTATCCCACCGCCGCGCGCACGCTGCCGGATGGCACGCTGGTCGTCCTCAATGGCCGCGGGGGCGGCTCGCATCCCAATCCGCAAGGTCCCAATCCCGCGCGACGGCCGGAACTCGCCTATAAAGGCGAGCCCCACATCGTCCAATACGTCGCACGCATTCAAACTGGTACCGCCTCGTTTATCGGCCGGTTCACCGACCGCCAGTTGGAAGCTTACACTAAGACCGCCATCGATAACTCGGCGTATCGCGAAGAGAAGCTATTTACTCCGAATCCGTTTCCGCCCATCCAGCATGTGATCTACATTGTCAAGGAGAATCGCTCCTACGACCAGGTGCTTGGCGATATGCCGGAAGGCAACGGCGATCCATCGCTCGTCTTATTCGGCGAAAAAGTAACTCCCAATGAACATAAGATCGCGCGCCAGTTCGTGCTGCTCGATAACTTCTACGTGAATGGCGATGTAAGCGCCGACGGCCACTCCTGGTCTACCGCCGCGATCGGCATCGATTACATCCAGAAGATGTGGCAGAACAGCTATGCCAACCGCCGCGACTACTACGATTACGAAGAGCAGGAACCCACCGACGTGCCGCCTGCCGGATACCTCTGGTCCAGCGCGGCCGGCGCCGGAATTTCCATGCGCAACTACGGCTATATGTCCGAGAATCGCCCGCAAGCCGCTCCCGATGGCACGCAGATCGCACTGGTCCGCGACCCGGTCCTGAAAAGCGTGACCAATCTCCGCTATCGCGATTTCGATCTGGACTATTCCGACCAAGACCGGGTTAAGGCTTTTCTCTCCGACCTCGCGGAGTTTGAGAAATCCGGCGTCATGCCGCAACTAATCACTATGCGTCTTGGAAACGATCATACCAGCGGCACGCAAGGCGGCAAATTGACCCCCCTCGCCATGGTCGCCGATAACGACTTTGCGCTCGGAAGGCTCGTGGAAGCCGTTTCAAAGAGCCGCTTCTGGGCCAGCACTGCCATTTTCGTACTCGAGGACGATGCCCAAAACGGCCCCGATCACGTGGATTCACACCGTTCGCCGGCGTTTGTAATTTCGCCGTATGTGAAACGCCACGCCGTCGACAGTTCGATGTATAACACGGCCTCCATGCTCCGCACCATGGAGATGATTCTCGGCCTGCATCCCATGACCCAGTTCGACGCCGCCGCGCGCCCCATGTCCGCCGCGTTTCAAAGCACTGCCGATCCGGCGCCGTACGAGGTGGAAAAGCCGCGCGTGCCGCTCGATGAACGCAATCCCATGCACTCGCCGACCGCCGCGCGATCTTCGCGCCTCGATTTCAGCCAGGAGGATCGCGCCGACGCCGACGAATTGAACGACATACTCTGGCTGGCGATTAAAGGCAAGCATGCCCCGCCGCCCGCCACCAGCTTCTTCGGCCGATGACTACAGGTAGGGCAAGACCATCGTTTTGTGGTGGTCTGCCTTAGGCTTGCCACACGCTGAGCACGAATCCAATGCCGCATATCTATCTCACCTTCCTCTGGCACATGCACCAACCCTTTTACAAGGATCTGGCATCCGGAGAGTACAAGCTTCCCTGGACCCGCCTGCATGCCCTGAAAGACTACTACGGCATGGTCGAGATCCTGCGCGAATTTCCCAACGTCCGCCAGACTTTCAACCTGGTGCCTTCGATGATGGTCCAGGTCGACGAATACGCCCGCGGCGAAGCCCGCGATCCCTACTTAGCCGTAGCCCTTAAACCCGCCGAGACGCTCACCGAGGCCGACCAGGTCTTTCTTCTGCAGCAGTTCCTGCAACCGCATCCGTCGCGCATGACGCAAGCCCTGCCGCGTTACTCCAGCCTGCTCGAAACGCGCCATTCGCAAGCCAGTATCGAGACGGCGCGCCGGCGATTCTCCGCGCAGGATTTCCGCGACCTGCAAGTCGTCTCGCAACTCATCTGGTTCGACGAAGAGTTCCGCGACCACGACCCCGATGTGCAGGAGTTGTTCGCCAAAGGCTCCGATTATACGCTCGACGATCAACGCCTGGTGGGGCAAAAGCAACTCGAGATCGTCGGCAAAGTGATTCCGATGTATCGCGAAATGGCCGGATCGGGACAAATCGAAATCTCCACCACGCCGTATTACCATCCCATCCTGCCGCTGCTGTGCGATTCCAATATCGCTTCTGTATCGCATCCCGGCGTCCCGTTGCCTCCCCCGTTTCGCTATCCGGGGGACGCCGAAAAGCAGTTGGTGATGGCCCGCCACTATGTCGAACACGAATTCGGCGTGGCCCCCGCCGGGTTGTGGCCGTCGGAAGGCTCCGTTTCCGACGAAACCTTCAGCATTGCGGCCGCCGCCGGATTCCGCTGGGCCGCCAGCGACAGCGGAGTCCTGGGCCGCACGCTGGGCCGCTCCATCGGCGTGGACGCCATCTATCGCCCGTACCGCTGGGAGCAGAATCTGCGGCAGATCGGCGTGGTCTTCCGCGATCATTTTCTCAGCGACCTGATCGGTTTCGTCTACTCCGGCATGGACTCCGCCCAGGCCGCGCGCGATTTTCTGAATCGCATTCGCGAAAACTGCCGCGGCATTCTGGCCGCCGGCCGCGACGCGCTGGTTCCCATCATTCTGGATGGCGAAAACGCCTGGGAATATTACGATCGCAACGGCCGTCCCTTCCTGCGCCATCTTTACCGGCTGATTTCCGGCGACGCGCAGATGTCCGCCGTCACCGTCGCCGAGGCCATCGCCAAGATGGAACCCGAGCCGCTGACGCACGTGTTTCCGGGCTCTTGGATCAACGCCAACTTCGATGTCTGGATCGGCGCGGAAGAGGATAACCAGGCGTGGAGCCAGTTGTTGCGCGCGCGCGAGAGCTACCAGGCCGCGGCGCAGGTGCCCGACGGCCGCCGCAAACTTGCCTACGAAGAGCTGCTGATCGCCGAAGGCAGCGATTGGTGCTGGTGGTACGGCCCCGAACACGATTCCGGCAATCGCGTGGAGTTCGATCAGCTTTACCGCAGCCACTTAGCCAACGTCTATCGTTTTCTGAATCTCAGTCCGCCCGAGGAGCTATCACGTCCCATTTTGCGCATGGCGGTGAATGCCGTGCACATCCAACCCAGCGGACGGATTCAACCCACTATCGATGGCGAAGTGACTTCTTACTTTGAGTGGCTCGGCGCGGGTCTCTATCGCGTGGACGAGCGCTCCGGCTCCATGCACGGCAAGAAGTTTCTGGTGCGCGAGGTGTATTACGGCAGCGACGGCTCGAATCTCTATCTGCGCGTGGATTTTCACCGCGGCTCCGAGCAGACCATTTCGGAGATGGAAGCGCGCATAAATGTCGCGGCGGGCGACGGCGCTCCGTCCAGCCAGGTGGCGGTCCGCTTCGACTATGGCCGCGCCAACGTCACGGAATTGAAGCTGGCGGGCAAAGGCGCGGACGGGACTAAGGCCGTCGAGTTTGCGTTCAAGAATGTGCTGGAGGCGCGCTTATCGTTCGACGCGCTGGGGGTTTCGGACGATACGCCGGTCCGGTTTCAATTTTCGCTATGGCAAGGCGGATTGCCGATGGACGCGGTGCCGCAGCAGGGGTGGATCGAAATGCCGGCGGCCGCGCAAGCCGAGTGGTCGGCATAGGGCGGATGTAGGACAGGCCTCCCGGCCTGTCCAAGGGGGAGGGCTCGCCAAAGAGCGGGCCTACGAGCCTGCTCCACAGCGGCGCGCAGAATGTAGATAGTCGCGGGACAGGCCAGGAGGCCTGTCCTACATTTACTCCCGTCCGGTCATCTGTTGATCCAGGTGCGCCAACACCTTCGGCCAGGCATCGTCATGCCGTTTCCTGGATTCCTCATCGGGAAAGCCGGCGTGCTCCAGGCGGACATGCGTGCCGCTTCCGTGGCGAGTCAGTTCCACTGTTACCACCGTCTCCGCGCCTCTGGTGGCATCCGTCACCCACGTCAATTCCACCAGCTTGTCACGTTCGAGTCTTAAGAAGCGCCCGTAGTGCGGATGCCGCGATCCTTCATAGTATGTCTCGAAGTAGAAGACCGAGTTAACCTCAGGCGTCATCAAGACCGAACCGCGGGCAGCGAACCAGCGGTCGAATTCCTGGGTCCAGGCGCGAAAAAGTACCGCTGGCGGCGCTGCCATATTGCGCTCGGCCTTCAATCCGAGCGGTCTCTTGGATAGGTCCGGCGGCGCTGTCGTTTTGATGGCGCTCCCGGCGTGCTTATGATCCCGCATAGCGATATTCTACTAGTGAGCGGCGTACCTTTTGGCTCCCGCATCGGCGTCTAATTTCATATGCGAATGTTCGTCATTGCGCCTGTAGCGGCCGTGCTTGCCGCCGCGAGCTTCGCACAGTCTCCGGAAGCCATTATCCGGAGTTCCGCGCGCGAAGTGCTGCTGGACGTGGTAGTGCGCGACTCCCATGGCCGCCTGATCAAGAATCTGAAGCCGGATGAGGTGGCCGTCTACGAAGATGGCGTCCGGCAGGACGTAAGGTCGTTCCGCCTGGTGGCGGGCAGCGAGGTGCGCCGCGACGATGAGAGGCAGGCCGCCGAGATCCGCGCGCTGTCCACCAAGACCGCCGCGCCGGATACCGCCCGCCCGCGCGTGAATCCCTTGCGTACGGTCAACGTGGTATGCCTGATCTTGAACGACATCAATCCCGAGACGCGCGCGTTTGCGTTCGAATCGGCGCGCGACTTTGTAAACGAAGAACTGCGCCCCAACACCTTCATCGGCGTGTTCAGTTTGGACGCCAGCGGGCTGCGGCCTGTTTTTCCGTTCTCGAATAATCGCGAGCATCTGCTGAAGGCGGTGGAATTGGCCGCGGTCAATCAACTGCCAGGCATCAACCTGGGGTCGGCGGCGCTGCTGAGCGGCTTGAGCATGTCGGTGACCGGCGCTGTGACGCCGGCCATGCCGGGCACCAGCGCCGAGGGAAACGCGGATGGCTCCAGCCCCTCCGATCCATTGGGCACTCGCGGTGACATTGGGTTCTCGGTGAACGCAGGACTGCGCGAAATCGATGCGCTGAAAGGCTTGGTAAAGCAGCTTACGCCACTGCCTTTTCAGAAGACCGTGTTGCTGCTGAGCACCGGACTTACCAAGCCGCCGGATCTATTGGAATACTGGGATTCGCTGATTAACGACGCCACCAAAGGCGCCGTAACTTTTTACGCCATGGATGTCTGGGCGTTGGGTGTCTGTCAGGATGTGAACAGCGATAGTTGCCTCGCGCCGCAATCGGCCATGGCGCCGGCCGGCGCGATGCTGAATTACGTCGCCGGTTTGAGCCGCGCACAGGCCACCGCCGGAAACATGCAACTGTCGAACACGCCCAGCGGCCCGCCACAATCGTCGCCCACGGCGCAACTGATGGAAGAGGCGCATCAGGACGACTATCTGAGGTTCGGTGTGACGGCCGCCAACCGCCAGGAGGCTATTCGCGAACTGGCGGAACGCACCGGCGGGTTTCTGATCGCCAACACGAATAACACCGACAAAATGCTGGCACACGTGATGGAGGAGGTAGATACACATTACGAGATCGCCTATCCGCCTAAGTCGGAGCGCGAGGACGGACACTTCCGCAAGATAGAAGTGAAGCTCGCGCGCGCGGGCATGCACGTGGAGACACGCAGCGGTTACTACGCCGTGCCGGATACCGGCGAAGGTCCAGTGACCGCCGAAGAGATGGCGGGATTGCGCGCGCTCGATACCCAGCCGCGTCCGCACGCCTTCGATTTTCTTTCGCGTGTTTATCGTTTCGGCGAGTCAGACGGCCTGAGGCAATACGCCATCGCTTTCGAAATGCCTATTTCGAATCTGACCGCGGCTCCCGCGGCTACCGCGCATAAACACCGTTTGCACGCCTCGTTGCTGGCGCTCGTGAAGAATCAGCAGGGCCAGATCGTGGATCGGGTAAGTAAGGACGTTCCGTCCGAAGTTTCCGACACCCATTTGGCCGAGGTGCGAGTCGAATTGATGACTTACGAGCATGCGGTAAGTCTGCCGCCGGGACACTACACCGTGGAAACGGCCATCGTGGATCATGAAGGCAACCGCGCTTCGACGGGCACTTTGGAGATAGACAATCGCGACCAACGCGGCGTAGGACTTAGCGATCTCAGCCTGGTGCGGCGATTGGAGACTCTCCGCGCGCCACCCGACGCGGAGGACCCATTTGAATGGACCAGCAAGCGTGTGCTGCCTTTTGTAACTTCCAATTTATTCGCGGGCGCGGTGCCGGTGCTGTATTTCAGGATCTATCCCGAGCCGGGTAACACCGGCAAGCCTGAGTTGCACGTGCAGTTGTTGAAGAATGGGCGCGTGCTGACTACCATTATTCCCCCAGTGCCTGCGCCCGATGCCTCCGGCGGCATTCCAATGATTGTCAAGGTGGCGAATCGGCCCGGTAGTTACGAAGTAAGAGCCACGGTTGCCCAAAACGGCCATTCCGTGGCGCGCAGCCTGGCGTACACACTCGCCGCGAAATGAAACCAACCGGAGGGCGGGCAATCTTGCCCGCAGCCGGCTTTCAGCCGGCCAGCCTTTTTTCGGTTAATGTAAGTCTGTCTCGATCGCATAACCTGCGCCAAGGCCACACCGTCCGCCTGGCGGCCTTGGGATCAAGACATGCTGCTCGCAATTCGTCAATGGCTAAATTCTTAATGCTAAATTCTTAATCGGAGGATCGAGGGCATGAATCGACATGCAGTTCAACGTCAAATTATTGATGATTTCGGCAATGGCGGAAGCGATAGCTCCCTCATCGGGAAGTCCTTGACATTGTCGGTGAGCAGCATCAACTCGTGGTACAAGGCTACGGCGGCGATCATCACGTCGCCCAAATTCAATGTCGTGCCCTTTCGGGCATAATCGCGCTTAAGTTCGCCAGCCAGACGAGCGGCTGGTGGCGCGATAGGGAAATGTTGCAGACTGGCAAAAAACTCTTCGGTTGCGGATTCTTCCTTGGGCCGCATGCCGGCGTAGACCTCGGTGATGTTGATCGGGCAACAGGCCAGAACGTGACCAGCCTTAACCAGGTCCAGCAGAAAGGCCGGACGCCCCCGCTTGTTGTTCAGGACGTCAATGATCACGCTGGTATCGAGCAGGAAGGTGGACATCTTCAACGAGCCATGATCTTTTCAAAGCGGCGATCATATTCGCGCCGCAGTTTCTTAACCCATTTGGCGGCGCCCTGCTTGAGTTCGGGATGATCCTGGTCCTTCCAAGCCCCGGCGGCCCCTTCCAATGCCTTGATCTGGCGCAGGCGCATCAACTCCCTCTCGGCTGCCTGCGTAAGGAATGCGCTGCGGCTCCGCTTGCCGACTAACGTGTCGATTTCCATGACTAGTTGCCGCGGGATGACGATATGGGTTCGCGTGGTGTTCATAGAAAATGGGCTGACGGCCCACTTGCAGTTTAACATTAGATGGGACTTCGCTTATGGCGCGCCAGAGGACAGACCACCAAAACCGATGGTCTGTCACACGAGTCAAACGTTGAACTCGATCCCCTGCGCCAGCGGGAGTTGCGACGACCAGTTGATCGTATTCGTCTGCCGCCGCATATAAGCCTTCCACGAATCGCTGCCGGATTCGCGCCCGCCGCCGGTATCCTTCTCGCCGCCAAACGCGCCGCCGATCTCCGCGCCGCTGGTGCCGATGTTGATGTTGGCGATGCCGCAATCGCTGCCCGCGTGGCTCAGAAAGCGCTCGGCGGAAATCAGGTTGGTGGTGAACATGGCCGAAGAAAGACCTTGCGGCACGTCGTTGTGCCAACCGATGGCGTCGTCGAGCGCGTCGAATTCCACCAGGTACAAGATCGGCGCGAAGATCTCTTCGCGCAGGATCGGCATATCCGGCTTGGCTTTCACCAGCGTGGGATCTACGAAGCAGCCGCCCAAGCGTTTGCCGCCGTAGATCACTTCGCCGCCTTGCCGCCGCACCGTGTCGAGGCCCTCCATCATGTCCTCGACCGCGCGCTGGTTTACCAGCGGCCCCATCAGCGTGCCGGCGTCCAGTGGATTTCCGATTTTCACTTGGGCGTAGGCGCGCGCCAGGGCATCGGTCATCTTGCCCGCTATGCCCTTTTGCAGGAACAGGCGGCGCGTGGTGGTGCAACGTTGTCCGGCCGTACCCACCGCACCGAACAGAACCGCGCGCAGCGCCAGATCGAAATTGGCATCGTCCATGACGATGATGCCGTTGTTGCCACCCAGCTCCAGAATTGTGCGGCCCATGCGCTGCGCAACGGTCAGCGCCACGCGGCGGCCCACCTGCGTGGAACCTGTGAAGCTGACCAGCGGGATGCGCGCATCGTTCAGCATGGCCTCGCCCACCGGATCGCCGCGGCCGATCACCAGATTGAATACGCCCTTCAGACCATGCCTGCCGAGCACGCGATTGCAAATCTTCTGCACCGCGATTGCGGTAAGCGGCGTATCGGAAGACGGCTTCCACAGCGTGCAATCGCCGCAGACTGCCGCGATCATGGCGTTCCAGGACCACACCGCTACCGGAAAATTAAATGCGCTGATCACACCCACCACACCCAGCGGATGCCACTGTTCGTACATGCGGTGGCCGGGCCGTTCGCTGTGCATGGTCAGGCCATACAACTGGCGCGAGAGCCCCACGGCGAAATCCGCCACGTCGATCATCTCCTGCACTTCGCCTTGGCCTTCCGCGCGAATCTTGCCCATCTCCATAGTGACCAACGCGCCCAAGTCGGGCTTGGCGCGGCGCAGTTCATCAGCCAGCTCGCGCACGATTTCGCCGCGCTTGGGCGCCGGGATGATGCGCCATTCGAGGAATGCCTCGGCGGCGCGCGCCGCGACGTGTTCGTAATCTTCGCGGCCGGCCATGCGCACGCGCGCGATGACGGAGCCATCCGCCGGATTGATGGAGGCCAATTCGCCGCCCGAGGGATGCGGAATCCAATCGCCATCGCACGCGCCGGAATTGACCGGCTCAATTTCCAATCGCTCCAGAACTTCGTTTGCAGTTGCCGTTGCCGTCATGATGAATCTCCGAAGGGTGGCGCCGGGCTGCGCCTTTCCTGCTGGCCTTCAATGGGAGCAGTGCGTTCAGCAGCAGGGGGACGGACCAGGGGACCAATCGCTCACAAGAAAGTTTCTCTTGGCAGTTAACCCGAGCGCGGCCCGCAATGCAAAAAAGTGGTATCGGGCACGGTGGCCGGGTGGTGAGGGCCGCGGTACGAGCCCCTTCAAATCGCCGTTGAGAGCGACCAGGAGGTAACCCTGCATTGCTTGTTTTAGACTTCGCAGTGCGTCGTGCGGAGTAGCCGCTTTGGTTAACATGTCCAGATCGATGCACTCGGCGGTGTATTCACCCACCTTATTTTGAAAGACTACACAGCGAAGCACCAGGTTGCTCAGAGCTTTCATCTGCGACTCGGAAGAGTCTTTGCCGGATTGCGGATTGACGTCCTCGGCCACAATGGACACAACGCAGCCCTCCTCTCCTGTCAATTGATTATGCGCCTAAAACGCAGTAAAATCAACCCGCGGAGGTGGGCTTGGTGGGCCTGACGAGCGGCACGGACGCCTTGCGAGCCGTTCGTTTCGTTGCGCCATAAAATACGTCCCTGCTTCGGTTGGGTTGTCGTATCATGCTCTTTATCAGGTCGTCACCAAACTCGGGATAGGCCATATCGACTGTCACGATGCTTCTGGGGTGTTCACTGGTGGCCTCGTGTTCGTAATGCGCATGAGAGCCGTCCTGCCGTACCTTGCTAAATCCAAGGCTGGCGAGGATCGCAATCACTTCGGACGGAGTTAATGGCGGATATCTCCGTTTCCCCATCGAGAGATTTCTCTAGGTCTCGGATGCGAGCCACGAAAATGCTTCCGGCCCGGTGGCGAAGCGCCGCCCGGCAGCCGCCACGTGATGCCGCATCCGGTCTACTACTTCCGCCTGGAAAGCGGGATCGTGCCATTGGGTAAAGCCTTGCACGCGGCTGATGTGCTCGCCCGCCTCGCGCGTGGTGGCGCCGCATTTCTTAACCGCGCGCACGTGAAACGGATCGCCAATGATATCGCCGTCCGTGGCATCCAGCGCCAAGCCGATGAGCGCCTGGGGATTGCAGGGCAGCAGCGGGGCCAGCGTAGCGTAGACCGCGATGCCCGCCGCACGCAGACGCCGCACGGTCTGGACGCGCTCGGCGATGGGTGCGCAATGCGGCTCATACAGGCGGCGTACATCGTCGTTATCGGTGGTGATGGAAAAGCTGACGCGCAGCGTGGTGCGTTCGGCGAGCGTCTCTAAACGCTCCAGGTCGCGCAGGATCAGGGGGCCGCGCGTTTGGATCGCGAAAACCCGCGGCGGGTGCGCGATCAGCTCATCGAGCAGGCGCGGCATCATGCCCTCGCTCTCTTCGGCGGGTTGGTAGGGATCCACCAGCGGCGAGCAATAGATGGTTTGATGGGGCCGCAGCGCCGCGCGCAACAATTCCGGCGCATTGTTTTTGAAGGTAGTGAAGCGTCCCCAGTTCTTCCAGTCTGCGGCCTTCAATCCGCCATAGATACGCATGGTGGGGACATAACAATAAGTGCACGCGAACGTGCAGTTACGCGCGGGAGTGAGCGAGTGCGAGAAGCCCGCCTGGGCAATGAAGCCGGAGGTGCAGGAGAGGATACTGGCCGACTCGCCGCGGTAGATCTCGAAGCGCACAGCTACTATTGTAGGCTGGCCTCCGTTAACTTGGCGTCACGTTACGCCTTCGCCTTACAGGAAGGGTGATGGTAGCCTTACCATATGAACTCCACGGTGTTGATCACGGGCGCGTCGAGCGGCATCGGCGAGGAACTGGCCCGTCTGTTTGCGGCGCACCGTTACAATCTGGTGCTGGTGGCGCGCAGCGAACAAAAACTGCAGGCGCTGGGCGCCGAACTGGCGCGCGCGCACAGCGTTGAAGCGCGTGCGCTGGCGGCCGATCTCGCCGCTTCGGACGCACCGGCGCGCATTGCCGGCTCGCTCCAACAGCAGGGAGTGACCATTGACGCACTCGTAAACAACGCGGGATTCGGCGCGCGCGGGCCATTTGCGGAGTTGGACGCGGAGCTCGAAGCGCGCATGATTCAGGTGAACGTGGCCGCGCTGGTACAACTGACGCGCGCGTTTCTGCCCGGCATGCTGGCGCGGCATAGCGGCAAAATCCTGAATGTGGCGTCCACCGCGGCGTATGTGCCGGGACCGTTCATGGCGGTTTACTATGCCTCGAAAGCGTTCGTGCTTTCGTTTTCCGAAGCCGTGGCGGAAGAGACGCAAGGCACCGGGGTCAGTGTGACGGCGTTGATTCCAGGGCCGACCGAAACCAACTTCGCGGCCACCGCTGGAAATCAGGAATCCAAGCTGTTTCGTTCCGGCAGCGTGATGAGCGCGGCGGCGGTAGCGCGCGTGGGTTTCGACGGCCTGATGGCCGGTAAGCGGGTGGCGATTGCCGGCGTGAGCAACAAGCTGACGGCTTTTTCCACGCGGCTGGCTCCGCGCACGATGCTGGCGAAGATCGCGCGCGGCTTGAACAGTTGAGCGGCGCGACCAGCCGTCTTACTGCATGCCGCCGCCGCCCATATCCATATCCAGATTCCAGGAACCCAGCATGCGGGCGCGCTGGCCGCCGCCGGTGGTGGCCGAAAGAATCGGCTCCACGCCCGCGACCAGCGTGATGGCGGTCACCTGTCCCGGATCGGCGCCTTGCGTGCTTGAGATGATGACGGCATCGCCGGGCTTCAGTTCATCCAGCTTAATAGCGGGCAGGCGATCGAGCATCTGCTGCATATCGCCGCGGCCGCGCATCCCGCCCGGGGCGCCGGCGCCATTAGGGGGACTGCCCGCGGCGCTCTGCCCGGGAGTTGCCGGCGGACGCTGGCCGCCGCCTGCACCAGGCCCATTGCCGCCGCCCGGAGCGCCCGGGCCGCCCGCTCCGCCCGCCGCGCCAGAAGTGCGCATGGCGATCATGCGCGCCAACATTTCGGGCAGCTTATGCATCGCGGAATCCGCGTTTACATGCACCAATAACGGCTTCTTAGTGGTCAGGTCCATCACTTTGATGGTGTTGGTGGCGGGATCGACGGTGGTCACGGTGGCCGCCACGTTGCGGAACGAACCGGAAACCAACTCTTCGGCGTCATAGCGAGTTCCGTCGTCGCTCTTGGTACCCAAGGCACGCACTTGATCGCCAACCTTGATCTCTGCCAGGGTGGACGGCTTGGCATCCGAGAATTTCACGGAGTCGGGAGCATAGCGGCTGATGGCGGTCTTGGCGGTGGCCACGATAACGAGCGGTTTAAGGCCTTCCGCGGTGCGCAGGTTGATGGTCACCTGGCCGGTTGCGGGATCCACCGCGGTCACCAGTCCGCCCACGCCGCGCGTGCGCCATTCCGCCTGATCGGCCTGCCGCTTCTTGGCGATGGCCGCGGGAGACATGACCATGATGGTGCTGGCCGTCAGGTGCGACTGATCGCCGGAAAGTTCTCCACGCACTGCCACGCGATCGCCCACCACGATATCGTTGACCGCGATCTCGCTGCCCTCCGTCACTTTTTGACCCGGAAGAACACGCAAAAGCCTTGCGCCAACGTGCGGCTCTACGGCCACGGTCTTGCCGTCGTCGGTGTGCAGCACGATCTGGCCTTTCGCGGCATCCACGGATTGGATCGTTCCACGCAAACTGATGCGCGCGGGCGGTTGCTGCGCCGCGGCCACTCCGATGGCAAGGCAGGCTATCGCCGCGCAACGTAACGTATGGATGATCATTCGATAAAGCTCCAATCTATAAGGACGTTAACACAGGCTTCGGGGTTATCCGGGGTTTTTCGGAGACCGCTCCCGCACGGTCGCGGCTCAGTAAGGGTCGCGGCTCAGAAAAGTCGCGACTGGCGCTATCGATCGCTTGATTCTTTCAGCTTCCATAAAATCTGGCGCAGCATCCCCATCGCCACCGGCGCATCGTGCGCGCTCAGGTTGAGCCGGCGCACCAGGCGCCGTATCTTGATCTTCGCGGATCCCTCGGTCAGCGGTTTGATGTAGCCGCTGCGCTCGAGCGCTTCCACCAGCATCGCGGTGATCTGCTCGGTCTCCGCCGCGGCGGCCGCCTTCATCGCTTCGGGCCGCACAACCGCCGCCCGCCGATCGCGCGCCAGTTCGTAAACGCACACCGCGACGGCTTGTCCGAGGTTCATGGAGGGAACCAGGTCCACGGTCGGAATGCGCATCAACCAATGGCAATGGCTCATGTCTTCATTCGATAGGCCGAACTTCTCCGATCCAAACAGCAGCGCGACGGGCCCGGCGGATTTCCGGATGAGGCGCGCGCCGTATTCGAGCCTGCGCAATGGATGTTGCAACTCACGATGGCCCACCGAAGTGGTGCCGACTACCAACGCGCAGTCGGCCACGGCGTCCGCCACGGTCGTGAATTCTTCAGCGGAAGCCAATAACGGCGCGGCTCCCACGGCGGAGCGCGCTTCGCGGAAAGCGACCGCGTACGGATTCACCACGCGCAGCCGCGTCGATCCGAAGTTGGCCATGGCGCGCGCCGCCGCGCCGATGTTCAACGGGTTTCGCGGCGCGACCAAGACCACGCGAAGCTCGTCCATCGAAAAAATTTTCGCGCGAAACGCGTCTCGATGCATTTTTCTCTTGACTTTTTTCTCGAACAACCTTATATATGAATCACATTGCGATTTTCGAATCGCAAAATTTGATGTTTAGGGAGAATCAATCGATGAAGAGCGCAACTAAGAAAGCCGCCCCGAAGAAGAAGGCGCCCGCGAAGAAAAAGAAGTAGCATGGGCGCCCACTTTAGGGCGTGAACCAAGTTCGAACCAATAGGCCCCGATTCGTCGGGGCCTTTTTCATTTTGTGGCAAATGCTCCTCCTGCCTGCTGCAACAGCGTCCGGAAGGTCTCCCCCATCCCGAACAACAGGCTCTTCAACTGCAATCGCCGCCGCGACTCTTCCTGGGGCGTGTCCGCCGCCAGCGCCGCTGCGAACTGATCCGCTTCGCCAGCGGCCAGCAGGGTTTCGGCCAGCGTCTCGAAGCGCACGGTCGCGAGACCCAGGCGCGCGCCGTATTCCTGGAGCGCGGTGAACGCGACGTGCGCGGTGATGTCCCGCGCGCCGGGATCCGCAAGCACGTCCTCGTCGGCCCGATGCCGCCGATAGCTCATCAGCGTGCCGCGCGGAAAGCGGATGGACTCGGCGCGCGTATAGCCGTAGTCGATGGTGAAGACGAAACCCGCCTCCAGCGCGCGCGCAATGCGCTCCAGCCAGTCGAGCGCCTCCAGGTTCGCTTCATAAACAGCGCCTTCCGCGGGCACTGGAAAGTATCGGCGTACATAATCCGCAGTCTTCTCGCGGGCGGGCGGGCCGGTCGCCCACACGAACCGGCCGTCCCATGCGACGCGCATCTCATGGAAACCGCCATCGCGGAACGTAACGGCTTCCACCGGCAGGGCGTCGAAGAATTCGTTGGCGAAGACCACGCCGCGAAAATGTTCCGGCATCTCGCCTTGCGATAGATCCACCGGGACATAGCGCCATTCCGAGAATGCGCCGGCCATCTCGCCTCTGCCTGCGCCCAGTTCGACCACCGTGAAATCCGGCGGCGCGCCCATCTGCCGGTAGAGCGACCGCACCCGCGCCGCGATCAGGATGCCGAACACCGGCTGGATCTGCTCGGCTGTGTAGAAGTCGCCCTGCTTGCCGAAAGGATCGCGCGCGCGGCGGTAGTATCCGTGGACCGGATGATAGAGCGCCGCCTCCATGAACCGGCGGAACGAAATGGGACCATCACGGCGGATCTCGTCGCGCAATATCTCCGTGAGCGGGCTCACGGCTCGGCGACCCGGGTCTGCGGCGTACGGATGAACATCTCGATCAGGTAATCGTGCAGACAATCGTAAAGGTTGCGCTGCAAGGTCCAGGGAAACTGGGGATGCTCGATATCCCGTGGATGCAGCGGCGCATAGTAGGTGTGCAGGCCCAGGCTGCGATTCTTCATTTCAATCACCAGCTCGATCGATCCGTTATGCTCACGCGCCGAGAAGTCCACCAGCGCATGTTCGTAGCGCCGCAGTTCGCTCTCGACCTTCTCCAGTGGGCTCACGCCTTTATGCTAGCGTGAAAACAAGAATGTCTTTGCCCGCCACCGTCCGGGTCAAGCTCAGTTCGGAAGCCGCCGAAGGAATTTCCATCACGCGCGTGGTAGTGCAGGATTTGCCGCTGCGCGATCTGGTCGAGCATATGCTCGGCGTCACGGGCAAGAACGAGCATCGCGTGCGGGAACTACTGTTGCGCGGCACGCTGGTGAGCGGCGCTTCGCGTTTCCGATGGACGGGCTGGGAGGCCGAACTCGACGGCTTGCGCGAACTATTGGCCAGTTTTCCGGGCGACGATCCCACGCGGCCGTTCGCCAGCGAACGATGCATGCGCGTAGTGCTGCGCGGCGGCCGGCAAGCCGTCGAGATTCCGCGCCATGCCGCGGAACGTAAGCCGCTATTGCGCAAGTCCAGCTTCTGGGACGAGCTGATGTACCTGGCCGCGGCGGCCGAAATCCGTTACTCGCACTATTCCTATAAGGATCGCGCCGATTGCTACCGTTTCGATGTGCCATTGGCCGCTGCGGAGAAATTGCGTATCGCGAGCGACGTATTGAAATACTCGAGCCTGCGCGAGCAGATCCGCTCGGCGGGTTTCGTGTGGGCGGAGTTGTACGTGGAGCGGTCAGGCGGTGCGTGACAGGGCGCAGCGCCAAGGCGAGACTGGACGCGCTCGATGCGCGGTAAGCCGGAACGCAGACCGTGACGTGCCTCCCAGATGGGCAGCTTCGGTTCTCAAGCCGCGAGAGAGGTTCGGCAGTGCGGTAGGCATTAACAGTTTCGTCACGGCATATTGTTTGAATGCGCGCGATCTGATCGAAGCGGGCGGATGGTCGTGAGGGGGCCGGTGCAACCCCAGATGGCTAACTTCGCGAGGCTCAGTTGCGCGAAGGGGCGTCGACCCCGCAGCTTCCTTATTTCCGTCCGCGCGCGCCCCGCCAGCTAAGCGTTGCGCGCCGCCGGCAGCCGCAGGGAGAAACAGGATCCCCGACCCGGCGCGCTTTCGACCGTAATATCGCCGCCCATCATCTGGCAGAATTTCTTGCTGATGGCTAATCCCAGGCCTGTTCCGCCGTATTTGCGGGTGGTGGAGTTATCCACTTGCGAGAAAGGCTGGAACAACTTGCCCATATCTTCGGAACGAATGCCGATGCCATTGTCCACTACACGCACTTCGGTCCAATCGCCCGGTCCATCGCGCAAGCGACGCACGGCCACAGAGACTTGGCCGTCCCGCGTGAACTTGCAAGCGTTGTTGACCAGGTTCAAGAGGCTTTGGCGGAGCTTGGGAAGATCGGCATAGGCCAGCCGGACCTCCTCGGGACAGTCGAGGGATAAGCGGTTGCCGTTCTGGCGGGCCAGAGGTTCGACGGCGTTGTAGACATCGTAGAGCACCGCGACCAAGTCCACATTCTGCAATTGGACGTCCACGCGGCCCGCCTCGATTTTCGATAGATCCAGCACGTCGTTGATAATACCCAGCAGAATTTGTCCGGAACGCTCGATCTTATACAGATCGGAACGGACCTCCGGTGCGCCGCTAGCCACAGGTTCGTCCTGAAGCATCTGGCTGTAGCCGATGATGGCGTTCAAGGGTGTGCGCAGTTCGTGGCTCATGGTCGCCAGAAATCTGCTCTTGGCCAGATTGGCTTCCTCGGCCGCATCGCGCGCCGCCATCAACTCGCCCTCGATGCGTTTCAGTTCGATCAACTCAGTTTCCGTCCGATGCGCCGACTCGGCGGCCTTTCGCAAAGCCACCTCCGTTTCCAGCTTTTGCCGGATGGTGGCGGTCTGCTCACGCACCTTTCTGCGCAGGATGAATACCCATCCGAAAGCGATGGCCGCCGCCAGGGCGGTCACGCCCGCCACTTGCAGAATTCTGGCGTTGGTCCACCAGGGAGCGCTCACCAGGACTTGCGCGTCGGCGGGCGAGCGCAGCAGGATATGAAAGTCGCAGGTTCCCGTGCGTGTCACCGGCTGCCACGACTGTATATCGAAGATACCCGTGAGACGGACTTTGGAATCCGGCTCCAATTGCAGCCGCTGTCCGCCGGCTTTATCGAATACCGCATGGAAGATGGCGGTGCCGGACTGCAGTTCGAACAGTTCCTCGGCGACGCTGGAGGTGCTGCTCCGCACGTAGGCGTCCACCTGAACGAGTTGGTTCGCATGCAGTCCGCGCACCAGTTGTTGTGCGGTGGTCCCCAGCGGCGCGGGAGGACGCCCGCGGCCCTCCGGAATTACGGCCGCGTCTTCCAGCATTGGTACCAGCCGGCCCGCGGATAACCCATCACCTCGACCCGGTCGCCCGGCGCGAAGCGCGCGCTCTCGCGCAGGCTCACGCGCAGACCATTATCGGCGTCGCGGATGAAAAGCAGAGTGGCCGACGACCAGGTTACGATTCCGCCGACGCGCACCAGGTGCCCGGGAGGCCGGTCGGCCGCGAAATCGAGTACGTGGTCGACTGCCACGCGCGTGCTGGCGCCCGGCGGTTCGATCACCCGCAAGCCATCCGGGCCGGGCACGAATAATTGAATGCCGCGCAGTTGGCGGCGGTCGTTATACAGCGTCCCGCACACTCCATGGATGGCCAGGCGCGCGTCCAGCAGGCGCTCGGGATGCGCCAGGCCCGGCACATAGGCCGTAAAGCGTTCCGTGCCGTAGGCCAAGTCGAGCGCGGCGATGCGGTTGACGCTCGCGCTGCGGACCACGCCCTCCACGTCCACCACGCGGCTATCCTCGGCCCCCGAGAAGATTCGGTCCATCAACGTCTGGCGGTGAGGCAGCGCCACGTTGCGCGCCACTACGCGCATGTGCGGCAGGGACAGGATGGGCGCGAAATCGCCCGCTTGCGAGACCGCGTCGATGTCCACCTTGTCCCCCACGTGTATCCCGCTGACGGGCAGTTCGTGCGGGCTTACATAAATGCCGTCGTCGCGATCTTCCACAAACACGATGAAGCCGCCAGGATCGTAGTAAGTGACGGTTGCGCGGATATGCACCGGATACTTCCGCATGGCCTCAATCGGCGGCAGCGAGCGCACTTGATGAATCGTGGTGAGGACGGACGGGGCCGTCTCACGGTCTACGGGAACGCTGCCGGCTACCATGCTGGCGTTGTCCAGATAGGAACCCCTGGAATCGCTCTGGGGAAAACCCGCCACCTCGACATCTGCACCCAGATAGCCGTTGTTGCTGAAACCGAACTCCACGTTCAACGAACCGGTGCGGTCGTGAATGCGGAACGCCCCGGCTTCTCCGGCGGCTTCCAGCCTTCCGCGGATACGCACTCGCCGCCCGGGAAGACGCGCCGCGGGCAGGCCCCGCAAACTGGCCGCGGTCGCGAGCGGCGCCGCCGCCGGGGGACGTACCGGATCGAGATGCACTGCGCTTGCCCAGGAGGCTACCCACAGAGTTCTGCCCACCGGCTTCAGTTCGACATCCAGATCCGATGTGGCCACGCCCACGACGCGCACCCGCCGGTCGAGTTCGTCTCCCACCGTCCCGCTGTATTCCTGACAAAAGATATCCACGGGCGTACCGCCTTGACTGATCCTTACTACTTGGGTATTGCCGTTCTGCTTGGTCTCGGCCCGCTGCACCACGCCTTCGACGGTAACCAGGCGGTTCTCCACGGCTCGTGTGCCGAATGCCGCTGCCGTCACCAGGGGCGCCGCCGGCAGCCGTCCGGCGCCGTGCACCACGATTTGCGGATTCAGGATCACCGGCGAAAGCTTGGCGTCGCTAATCACTCCCGAAACCGTCACCCGCTCGCCCGGCAAATACCGCTGGCCTTGGTCGCCTACGCTCACGCGCACTCCGCCCGTGGAGTCCTCGACGAACATCAAGCCGTTCCCCGCATCGAAGAAAGTCACCACGCCGTCGATGCGTGCCGCCCGCAGGCCGCCCGATGCGCTCGCCGCATGATTCGAAACCTCTTCCGCCGTGTGCGCCACGCGGCTTTGAGATCCCGCATGCCAAAAAATCGCCGCCAGCAGAATCGCCCCGCAGGCCGATGCGTAGAGGTAACGGTGTGTCGGTTGCATTATTCCCGGCATGGAATCGAGAGAATCCCACTAGTGCTATCGGCGGGTCCGCATCATTGCTGTAGCGGGGTTTTAGCGCGCGGCTGAACCGCGATCAGGCGGGAACGGTGTCTTTGCCCATTTCATCGACGAACATCTTGGCGGACTCCGCAATGGCAGGATTTTGGTGTGTCGCGTATCGAGCGACTTGCGGCAGCGCGGTCCGCAGCGCATCTCGCAACTCCTGAACCCATCCGGGTGGAGCCACGCGCCTCTTTCCCACCGCGCTGGCGAATTGGCGCATGCGAACCGGGTCGGTAGTGATGGCAAAGCCCACCAACATGTTGAGGATTTCGGCGGTGACCTTCTCGCCCGCCGAAGGCAGTCTCTCAACGATGAATGGGAATGCCGGCAGCGCGGCCGATGCGATTTGAGCATGCCGATGGCAAAGACCCGCCGATAGATCGCCTGCCGCGCGCAACGCCATCGCTTCGTCCGGGGAGTGCAGGCCCGCAATGAGCTCGGGTACTTCGTCGGCCGCGCCGTACAGCGTGCGAAAGCGCGGCCAGTCCACGGCTGCCAGACGCGTCTGCCAATCGGCTTCAGGTGGCATCTGCTAGCCAGCATAACGCACTTGGCCGGCTCGCCAGCCTTCGGTAGGAGTTAGGTCTCATTTGAGATACAATGGGAAACGGAAGGTATGCCCAGACAGAACGCTAAGACCTTGATGATTCACGCGCGGATCGATCCCAAGCTGAAGAAGGCGGCTGAAAGCGTCTTCTCGGAAATTGGAATATCGACCACGGAAGCCATACGGCTCTTCTTGAAACAGGTTGAGCTGCACAATGGGCTGCCGTTTCCTGTCTCGATCCCGAACGAAGAAACCATAGCCGCTGTGGCCGAAGCCAACGCCCCGGGCAAACTGAAGCGCTATCGTTCGTTCCGTGAACTCCGCGACCAGCTCTGATGCCGCTCGCGCCTCGAATAACAACCGCCTTCGACAAGGACGCCCGCCGTGCGAAAAAGTAGGGCGGCTGTCCGGGGACTGGTCCGGCCATTGGGAATGCCATTTGGGTCCCGATTTGGTTGCTTGTCTACCCGACATCCCCGACCGAACTGATTCTCGTGCGGACCGGCAGCCATAGCGATCTCTTCCGGTGATCATCGACAAACAGGGGCACCATCCGTCCACCACCCATCGGTGGTGACAATAGCGGAGTTTCAGACTACAATGTCTTCGGTATGTTACACCTCGATACGGGCAATACCGGTTTCATGATTCTGTGTTGTAGCCTGGTCATGCTTATGACGCCGGGCTTGGCGTTTTTCTATGGCGGCCTGGTGGGCCGAAAGAATGTGCTTGCCATCATGATCCAGAGCTTTGTCTCCATGGGATGGACCACGGTGCTCTGGTGGCTTTGCGGCTTCTCGATGTGCTTCAGCGGAGACCTCAAGTCCGGCACCGACTTCGCCGGCATCATTGGCAACTTTCATTGGGCGTTTCTCAGAGGGATCACTCTGTCCACGCCCTCGCCGAACGATACGATACCCATGATCGTGTTCTGCGCCTATCAGATGATGTTCGCCATCATCACGCCGGCGCTCATCACGGGCGCTTTTGCCAACCGGGTAACGTTCAAGGCGTACACCGCGTTTCTGACGGCGTGGCTGCTGTTTGTATATTTCCCGTTCGTCCACATGGTGTGGGGCGGGGGCCTGCTGGCATCCTGGGGCGTCAAGGATTTCGCCGGCGGCATTGTGGTGCACAACATCGCGGGCATGGCCGCGCTGGCGTCCGTGCTCTATGTGGGCAGGCGGCGGGTGGCCGACAAGGGGCCGCATAGCATCCCGCTGGTGGCGCTGGGCACGGGGCTGCTCTGGTTCGGATGGTACGGCTTCAACGCGGGCAGCGAGTTTCGCGTGGATTCGATCACCGCCGTGGCCTTTCTGAATACGGATATCGCGGCGTCTTTTGGGGCCGTGGCGTGGCTGGTGGTGGAGTGGTGCAATAGCCGCAAACCGCACTTCCTCGGCCTGTTGACCGGTGCCGTAGCGGCGCTAGCCACCATCACGCCGGCGGCCGGTTACGTTTCTCCGGCTGTGGCGGTGTTGATCGGCACGACGGCCGGCATCGTTTGCTACTATGCGGTGGCGTTGAAGAACCGTCTCAGGTGGGATGACGCGCTGGACGTTTGGGGTGTCCACGGCGTGGGCGGACTGTTGGGAATCGTCTTGCTCGGCATCTTCGCCACGACCGCGTGGAACCCGGCCGCATCGGGTGGCGTGGACGGACTGCTGCGCGGAAATTACCATTTCTTTGCCGTCCAGCTCGTCGCCGTGACGATCTCGTCGCTTTGGGCGTTCTTCTTCACCCTCTTCATGCTCTGGCTGATCGATCGGGTCACACCGGTCAAAGTTACCGAGGCCGCCGAAGAAGCCGGCCTGGACGAGGAGCAACTCGGCGAACACGCTTACACCGTGGAAGTCTAGCGGGGCGAGATCCCACAGCCTCCGCTAGCGGCGCCGTCGCCGTCCGAAAGCAGCGCGCTGGCGACTTACCCGGCGACGATCCCGCGGGTCCCTTTGCATTAGTGCGATGTGTGCGTGCGGGCCGCGCGGCTCGAAAGCGGGCTACTTTCCGAGTCGCCGACGAGGACCAAAGGGTCGGAGAACTGGTGAGGGAACCGAGTAAGCCAATGACGATGTCGGGGCAGCCACCTCTCGCCGGCGCAGTCAGATTCTCCCGCCGGATTTATTCGCTTGCCGGCGCGAATCGCCACAACGTGGAGCGCATGCCGATGCGCAGGGCGATCATGCGTCCGTCCGGCAGCCAGGCCATGTTGTAGTAATCGCTGGTCTTGTCGAATGGCAGGGGCTGCACATGGCCGTTCCGGGTATCCAGCACGGCCGGCGCCGAGAACCACGTCTCGTGGAGGGCAACCAGCAGGCGGCCGTCCGCGTTCCAGCCAGCGGAGGCGAGGTGCGAATACCCTGGCGCGTGCGATGTATCGGCGGCGATCTCGGTCTCCGCCGACCCGTCCAGGGGGACGCGAAAGAGTCGCGCATTCGGGCTCTCCGGGACGGCGACGAGCAGCGCACGACCGGAGGAGTCGGCCACCACCCGATCGCCGGTTCGAATCTTCCGCGCCTGACCACCCGCAGACGGAATCGACCAGATGACGCCTCCCGCTGCAAAGTACAGCGTTCCGCCATCCGGGGAGGCAGCCAGCGAGACGATTTCACCCTTGCCCGGAGCGATGCGTCGTATGATGCGCCCGGTTTCCACGTCCGCGAAGGCAATCGTTGTTCGCGGTACAGCACCAATCAGGAACGCGATCTCGCGTGGGCCGGCGACCGTGACTGGTGTCGCAGTGTCCTCCGTGGTGGCGACCAGGGCAACCGGCTTTTTCCCCGGCTCCACGACCATCAGGCGGGGGTGACCCGAATAGAGAACGGTCAGGACCGCGCGCCCATCCGGCAGGACCGCAAGGAAGTCGGGATCAGAGACCTCCGGAAACTGGGCCCACGTTTCCTCCTGATCGCGATCCAGCGGGCGGCTCACCAATGCCGCCGGGAGGTCCGTCACGCAGGCGTACACGCTTCCATCGGGGGCGGTATCCAGGCCCCAGACTTCGTGGGTGGTGGTAAACAACGTTCGAGCCGGCCCGCGTCCGTGGGTGGGGACGGCAAGCACCCGCGTAAACTCTCCCAGCTCCAGAGTCATCAACGCGGATTTCCCGTCGCGGCTCACCGCGAAATCGGGCGAGCCCGTGCCCCTCGAAACATCGGGCGCAAGGGGCCGCGTGGCGCCCGTGGCGAGATTCACAACCAGCAGTCTCATGCCGTCGGCTTCCCGCCCCAGCGGCGCTCCATCGACTAAAGCTTCTTTGCCGTCCGGAAATATGCGCGGATCGGCGAGACTTACCTGGGGATCGACCCCTGCGACGGGCAGATCCTGCACCCGCCCGGTTGCGGGCCAGAAGTGGAAGAGTTGCCACTCCCGCGCCGAATTCAGCCTTACTGCGAGTAAACTCCCGTCCGGGAGCGCCTCCGGCCGGAACGCCCGCGGGAACACGAGGCGCTCGTCGCCGCCAAGCACGGGCACGCTGTAGATCCCCTCCGGCTGGGCCTCGATGCGGTCGTAATATATGGAGGAGCCATCCGGCGCCCACGTGACGTTGGTAACGTTTCCATGCTGCCGGCTATGGGTGAGCATCGACCAGTTGCCGGTCTCGGGTTTCATGACGCCGGCTTGCGTGTAGCCGTCCTCCACAGCGAAGAATGCCACAAGATGGCCGTCGGGCGAGGAGCGCGGTCTGAACGCGATTTCCGGTCCGCCCAGAAGCGCACCAGTCCAGTTCATGGGCCGCGGTTCCGGCGCCGCCAGGCGGTACACGGCAATTGTCAGCACCATCAGCAATACCGCCCCGGCAGCCGCCAACGTCCAGCGGCGCCAGCGCGGCCTTCCCGGTAACTTCGGGGGCGCGCCGCGCTGGCTCGCCACTGGCAACCAAGCCGACAGCGCGAAGGACAGGTCGCGCGCCGACTGAAACCGGTTAACGGGATCTTTCTCCAGGCAGTGGTGAACGATCTGCCGCACACCGGATGGCACGGCATCCGGGAGATCGGGCAACTCCTGCTTCAGGACGGCGGTCATCGTTTCCACTGCGGTGTCGCCCTGAAAGGCACGACGGCCGCTTAGCATCTCGTATAGAATTACTCCAAAGCTGAAGACGTCGGAGCGCGCATCGGCTTCCTTGCCGCGTACCTGCTCCGGCGACATATAGCCGGCCGTGCCCATCAACCGGCCCGCTTCGGTTTGCATCGTCAGTGTCTCGGTGGCTGCCTCAGCCGCTGGCGGCACGATCAGCCTGGCCAGTCCGAAGTCCAGGATTTTGACGCGCCCGTCGCGAGTCAACATAATGTTGCCGGGCTTCAGGTCCCGGTGGACGATCCCCGCAGCGTGGGCGGCGGCCATCCCGTTGGCGATCTGGACGGCGCAATCGAGGCTCTTCTGTAATCCGAGGGCGCTTCTCCGGAGTGGTTGGCCCTCAATCAACTCGCCCACGATATACCACACACCGTCTTCTGTGCCCACGTCGTAGATGGCGACGATGTTCGGATGATTCAGGGCCGCCACGGTCCGCGCCTCGAATTGGAACCGCTGGCGTCGCGCCGGGTCGGTGGCGACTTCCGGGGGAAGAATCTTCACAGCGACGTCGCGTCTCAGCCGCGCGTCGCGCGCACGATACACTTCGCCCATACCACCGGCGCCGATAATCGAGAGGATCTCATACGGCCCCAGACGAGTTCCGGGAGCGAGAGTCATAATCGTCTCACGATTGTACACCGGCAGGCGTCGTACTTGGATCGGGAACGAATTACGGAGCACGCGGAAGTTGAACGCCTAGCCGAAGCTGGCAGCCGGCAATCGCCCCCGCTCAAAGCTGATCCTTATAATTCTCAAGCGCTGTGCGCACAAGCTGGCTGCGCGTGCGCACTCCGGTCTTCGAAAACAACTGCTGCAGCGTGGCCTTCACCGAACTTTCCGACACCTGTAGCCGGTCGGCGATCTCCTTGTTCGCCAGCCCTTCGAACACATGCTGCAACACCTGCCGCTCGCGGTCGGTAAGTTTCTTGCGCTGAAAATCGGGCGCAGCCGCGGGCGCGGCAATGCCGGCCATGACGGACTGCAAGTAACCCGGTTCGAAATAATCCTTACCGCCGCTGACATCGCGGATGCTCTGCGCCAGCGCGGCGGGCGAGCAATGCTTACGCAGAATGCCGGCGATACCCTGCCGGATCATCTGGGCGGCTTCCATCTCGGATACGCCGGCCGTGACCACCAGTACGCGTCCCATAAACCCCGCGCCTTCCGCCTTGGCCAGGAACTCGGTGCCCTTGCCATCGCCTAAGTCATAGTCCAGCAGCACCACATCCACGGGCGTCGTGCCGATCAGCCGCAGCGCATCGCTCACCGAGGCGCAGTGGCCCGCGATTTCAAAGCCCGGCTCGGCCGCCAGCAGCCGGGCCACGCTTTCGCGGAACAGCGTGTGATCGTCAATCACCAGGATGCGAATGGGGCCGCCGTTTTCCATTTAGTTAAGCCTCCGCCAGCGGGGCCAGCACCACCGCGAAGCAACCGCCCGCCAGCGGCGCCCGCGCCGTCCGAAAGCAGCGCGCTGGCGACTTATCCGGCGACGATCCCGCGCGTCCCTTTGCATTAGTGCGATGTGTCCGTGCGGGCCGCGCGGCTCCAAAGCGGGCTACTTTCGGAGTGGCCGACCAACTGGACGGAATCCTGATCTGACGCTTCCTCATACGCAGTTCCTAGCCCGAAGCTGTGGTATCTCTTGCCCGGCTCAGCGCGGCAACTTCATCAGCCACACGGAGGAATTGCCGGTCTCCTGGCGCGAAAAAACCAGCCCCGGACCGCGAGCCGCAAAGTCGTCGTCAGGCTTCGGCGTCATCGCGGAGCCCGGCACGAACTTGACTTCTTGAGGCTCGCTGAAGAAGGCTCTCTGGGGATCGAAGCGTACCTGCATGAGCTTCGATCCTTCGAAGAAGTAAACGAAGTTTCTCGTGGGGGAAGCGCTCCGTGGGACTAAGAGGCCGGACCATGGGGTCCTTATCCAGTCCGGCTGCGCCACCGGCTCTTCGTGCCAGGGGACCATGTACTCCCGCCACGAGGACTCCCAAGATCCCGGCGGCCCTAGCCAGACCCATAGCCATCGGGAACCGTTGTCAAAGGTACCATTGACGACAACAGAATCGGTTGGGTGTTCCAGCCAGGGCCTGTCTTTGCCGGAGGCCACATCCAGAAGTCGAACAGTTCGCTTTCTCTTGGGGTCGTTCTTGACCTTGCACTCGGGGCAGTAGAAGAGGAATCGACCGTCGGGAGAAAAGCCTTCAACCTGCCCACACGCCTTGCAGAGGGCACGGGCCTCTGAAGGACCCGCGCCGGCCTCGCCCAGAAGGATCGAGTACGAGTCGCCCTCGGGGATAGAATACGCAACCCGTCGGCCGTCGCCCGAGATCACTGACCCGCTCGACTCAGGAAGCCCGGCGATCATGGGTGTCTGCCTGCTGCTAACCAGGTCCACGCCGTAGACACTTTCAGTCGTACCTGCAAACACGTCAAAGTAAGCACTGCCGGGATTACCCCCTTGAAGCCACCCGACCTCTTGGATCTGCTTATAGCGTTCGTCTTGGGTGAGCCGCCGGGCGACACCGGTGGGTTGACCGGAGGCGGCAGCGAGAGGAATCAGATAGAGGTCGTTGCGAACGCTTCCGACTTCGAGCGCCACAGTGCCTGTGGCACTGATGCTGTAGGGCATTTCGTTCAGCGTTCCAAACGTGAGTTGGGCCGGAACGCCCTGCACCCCCCAAGAGCGTGGTGAGAGGCGGATCTCCCACAGGTTATACCGCCCGGCCATTACAGCACCAAATAGAACACGATCGCCCGTCATCAGCATCGGAGCGCCCCTCACCACTCCCGCCGCCCGCAACGCTGCGCCTGCTCCCGTGGCCACCGGGTTGCCTCCATCCACCGGAAACGCAAACCACTCCGCTTCCTCGGCGCTTGCGGCTTCGGCCGGTTTCACCACCCCGCAGAGAAGGTAGCGACCGTCGGGTGTCCATACGGGACTGTCGGCTTCCGAGCTTGACACGCGTGCCCAGGCCGGCAATTCTCGCGGCTGGCCGCCGCTGGAGGAGATCGTCATTAGGTGAAGGGCGCCCTGCTTGAAATCGACGTAAGCGATTTGGCGCCCGTCTGGGGAAAGCGTCGATTGCCAGCCTTCGGTCAGCACGGTTGGCTCCCCACCCAGCGTGGAAATCACCTCGATGATGCTTTTCCGGTCCGCGGAGGTTTTCTGGTAAAGGATGCGCTTGCCGTCAGGGAAGAACGCCGGAGCTTCTACCTTTTCGTTGTCGTGGGTTAACTGGATCGGACCCCCGCCGCCGACCTGTTGCAGCCACAACTCGTTCTTGCCGGAGCGGTCCGAAGCGTATGCCACGAAACCGCCATCGGGCGAGATGGCCGGGTGGCCATAGGAGTGCCCGTCATCGGGCGACACTCGCACCAGCTCTGGGCTTTTCGGCTGAGTCCCGCGAAAGTTGAAATAAACCCAGACGAAAGCGGCCGCGGCGATCAGCACGCATGCGGCCGCCACCATGGGCCATACCCAGCGGCGCGCTCCCGCTTCAACCGCCGCGGTGGGCCGGGCCAACTTCCCCGATTCCGATTCGTCCCGCAATTCCTCCAGCGCCAGCTTTACATCCGCCATGTTCTGGCTGCGCCGGTTGACGTCCTTGCGCATGCACCGCCCGATCAGCCGCTCCACTTCGGGCGGTGTGGTGGATGAGATTTCGCTGGCCGGCGGCGGGTCCTTCTCCACGATGGCGGCCAGAGTGGCAGTTTTGGACTCGCCCCGGAACGCGCGCCGCCCGGTGATCATCTCGTAGAGCACGGAGCCGAAAGAGAAGATGTCACTGCGTGCATCCACGGGCTTGCCTTCGGCCTGCTCCGGAGACATGTAGGGAACGCTGCCGAATATAACCCCTTCCTCGGTGAGCGGTTGGTCCGCCGCGACAGTGCGGGTCGTTTCGTTTGCGCCGGCGGCGGCCGCCGTAGCGGGCGCGGTCAGCTTCGCCAACCCAAAGTCCAACACCTTCGCGCGGCCGTGCGCATCCACCATGATGTTGGCGGGCTTCAGGTCCCGGTGCACGATGCCGGCGGCGTGCGCCGCGGTCAGGGCGTCGGCCACCTGCGTAGCGATGCGCAGGGCTTCGGTGAGCCGCATGCCTTTGCGCGGGATCAACTCGTTCAGCGGCTTGCCGTCCACCAACTCCATGACGATGAAGGTCTGACCGTCCTGCTCGCCGATTTCGTGGATGGTGATGATGTTGGGATGGTTCAGCGCGGAAGCCGCTTTAGCTTCCTGAACGAAGCGGGCGCGGCGGTCGGCATCGGTACTGCGCGCTTCGGCCAGCATCTTGATGGCGACGAAACGATCCAGGCGCTTGTCCCGGGCCTTGTAGACCCGGCCCATGCCGCCCTCGCCGATTTTTTCCAAGAGGGAGAAATGTCCCAGCTCGCCGCCGTCCATACTCGCTCTATTGTAGTCTTCCAGCGAATCTCGGGCGATTGCGGGCGATTGCTTCTGACGGAGCACTCGGAAGTTCAACGCCCATAGCCGAAGCTGGCAGCCACCAATCGCCCCGCTCAAAGCTGATCCTTATAATTCTCCAGCGCCGTGCGCACAAGCTGGCTGCGCGTGCGCACGCCGGTCTTCGAAAACAACTGCTGCAGCGTAGCCTTCACCGAACTTTCGGACACCTGCAGCCGGTCGGCGATCTCCTTGTTCGCCAAGCCTTCGAACACATGCTGCAACACCTGCCGCTCGCGCTCGGTCAGTTTCTTGCGTTGAAATTCCGGCCCGGCGGCCGGCGCGGCAATCCCCGCCATCACGGACTGCAGGTAACCCGGTTCGAAATAATCCTTGCCGCCGCTGACATCGCGGATACTCTGCGCCAGCGCGGCGGGCGAACAGTGCTTGCGCAGAATGCCGGCGATGCCCTGGCGGATCATCTGGGCGGCTTCCACCTCGGATACGCCCGCCGTGACCACCAGCACGCGTCCGGTAAATCCCGCGCCTTGTGCTTTGGCCAGGAACTCGGTGCCCTTGCCATCGCCTAAGTCATAGTCGAGCAGCACGACATCCACGGATGTGGTGCCGATCAGCCCCAGCGCTTCGGTCACCGAGGCGCAGTGGCCCGCGATTTCAAAGCCCGGCTCGGCCGCCAGCAAGCGCGTCACGCTTTCGCGGAACAGGGTGTGATCGTCAATCACCAGGATGCGAATGGGGCCGCCGTTTTCCATTTCTTAAGCCTCCTCGAGCGGCGCCAGCACCACCGCGAAGCAACCGCCCGCCGGCCGCGTTTCGTAGCGCAATTCGCCGCGAAAGCTGCGCAGGATGGCGCGCGAGACGTACAATCCCAGGCCCGTACCGTCGGCGCCAGGCTGAAACGGCCGGAACAACTGCTGCGGAAAGGCCACGCCCGGCCCGCTATCTTCGAACCGGATCACCACCGAATCCTGCTCCGCGGCGGCGGCAATGGTCAACTCCTTGCGCGGGCGATTCTCGATGGCCCGCTGGCTGTTCCGCGCCAGATTCAGAAACACCTGCAGCAGCCCGTAGGAATCCGCCCACACCAGCGGCAATCCGGCCGCGATTTGCCAGCGAACGGCCATCTCCGCCTCACGGAACGACGGCTCGATCAAGACCCGCAATTCGTCCAGCACCTCCATCACATCCACCGCGATCCCCTGATCCTCGGGCGAGGCTTGCAGCTCGAGCGATGCAATCTTCTCCAGGCCTTGAATCAATGTTTGCAGAGCTTCGAAATCCTGGTTCCCAGACAGGCCCTCCACGCGCGCCAGATTTCTTCCCACGGCCGAAACCGCGCCGCACAGATTGCGGATCTCGTGCGACATGGCGCCTATCAGAATGCGCGTGTTCTTCAGCAGATGATTCAAGCTCAGATCTTCGCGGTCGCGCAGGTCCTCGGAAAGGTCCACCACGATGGCGGCCAGCTTGGGGCCGGAAAGCGTCTTGTAAGTGGAGAACCAGATAGCCGCCAGGAACACTTCGCCATCGCCCCGCTGTCCCTTGCACTGCATGGTAGTGCGGAACGATTGCGAGCGGCCGCGCGCCACCGATTCGAGCGCCGGCAGATACTTGCGGATGGGCTCGCCGGCCAGTGTCCCACCGGGCGCCAGCAGTTGGACGGCGGCCTGATTGGCTAAGTCGATGGAACCGGCCGAGTCCACCGTCACAATCGCGGCCGGGCTGCTCTCGATCAGGATCTGGATCTGCTGTTCGGCGTCCTCCCGGTGGCGGACTTGTTCGGTCAGCTCTTGCAAGTGCTCCACCACTAATTGCCGCTTGTGCACCAGTTCGGAGACGAACAGTCCCGTGCCGATGAAAGCCGCGCTCATCATGGCCATGCGCGTGGCGGCGTCGGCCTGTGAGAAGGGGCTGAACAATTCTCCCAGGATCGCGCAGCAGAAGCCCATCACCACAATCTGCCAGCGCGAGAGGAAGCCGCCGGCCAGCATGATCGGGAACAGATAAAGGAAGTTCAGCAAAAAATTGGGCTTGATGGCCCAATCCACCGATGCGATGATGGCGACCAGGGCGGCGGCGGCGGTGAGCGCGCGCGTGCGGTTCGGCGGAGAATAGAGCATCGCAATATCGGGCATATCCGCTGCTTCCTATCTTAATTATGGGTCTAACCGCGAACCAGACAAAACCACGGCGATTAACTGTTCTGGGAAACCGCTCCCTGATGGTCGCGGCTCGGTAACCGCCGCGTCGATTTCGCTACGATTTACAGAACCGCGACCGTGAGGAAGCGGTCCTCCTGGCCAACCACCAGCCACCGCTCAACGGCGTGTCACAATGAAGAGGAATGCACAAACGCCTGCCCTTCGCCCTCGGCTGCTATGCGACGTTGGCGCTGCTGGCCTGGTTCACGCTGGGCAGCGCCGGTTTCTACATCAACGGGCGGCTCGTCGAAATGCGTACGGCGGTATGCATTTTTCTGGGCGGGCTCACTCTGAAAACCCTGATCGCCTATAAAGCCGGTTGGTAAAGAGCCGGTTTCCGTTTCGGTGTACCGCATTGAAACGCGAGTTCCGAATCGGCCGTCTTATTCCTTCCCCGCGTCAAAAACCTATTGAAACTAAGGCTATTTTCGGATATTAAGATCTGGCAATACTGTTGCATTCTACTGGATTGCCGGACGAAATCCGGCGAGATCCAGAAGGAGAAACGGGAAAAATGGGACGCGCAAACGGAACGGCACGGCGGAGTGAAACAGCGAAGCGGGCGGCACGGGATCGAGTGGTTCTCGAAAACCTGTCGCTGGTGAAGGCGATTGCCATTCGCGTTCATGAAAGCCTGCCGGTGCACGTGGATCTCGACGACCTGGTGCATGCGGGAGTGCTGGGGCTGTTCGACGCTGCGTCGAAATACAATCCCGATAAGAAAGTGGTGTTCCAGAGCTATGCCAAGCACCGCGTGAAGGGCGCCATTCTGGACAGTCTGCGCCAACTCGATTGGGCCTCGCGCGATCTGCGCAAACGCCAGAAGCAGGTAGATGCGGTGACACAAGGCCTGATGACGCAACTCGGCCGCACACCCACCGAAGCGGAGATCGCCGAAACGCTGGGCCTCGGCATCGAGCGGTGGCGGCGCGTGGCGCTGGAACTGAAGAATCTCGGATTGGTGTCGGTTTCTTCCCTGCGGCCCGATCCCGACAACAACGCCCCCATCGAGTTTCCGGCCGCTATGGATTCGCAGCCGGACCGCATCTGCGCCCACCGGCAACTGAGCTCGGTCCTGGCAGGCGCCATGAAATGCCTGCCGGAGCGCTATCAAAAGGTGGTGTTCCTGTATTACACCAACGAAATGACCATGAAGGAAATCGGCGAAGTGTTGGGCGTGAACGAAAGCCGCGTATCGCAGATTCACAAGGTGGCTTTGGAGAGGATGGCAGCCAATCTGCGGTCCGCCGGAATTGCATCGGCGGAGGCTTTCTAGCGGGCAGCGCTCTGGCGGCCTACGAGGGCGCCGCAGGCTACGAGCCTGTCGTCATGGCCCTACGGGACACCAAATGTGATGAAACGCAATTGGAGGGCGGGCAATTCTGCCCGCAGCCGGCTTTCAGCCGGCTAGCCGCCTGAAAGGCGGCTGCGGCCAGGATTGGCCGCCCCACGGTGCGTTTTCGACGGTCCCCACCATTCCAAAGTCAGTAATCTACGCCCAGCTCCCGCTTCAATTCCGTCACGTCATACCACGCGTCCTCTTCGCGGCGCTTATGTTCTTCGCCGTTCTCCAGGAGCTTTAGCAGGTTGATCAGTTTCGGGCGGCCCTGCGGCGTGCGGGCGGCTTCTCTGGGAGTCTTGCCGTCCAGCGCAGGCAGCCGCATATCCAACCACTTCTGGTAATGTTGGGCAAGCGCTTGCCGCACGATTTCGAGTTCGAGTTCCCGCGGCACTTCGGGCGCCTTCCCGGAATCCAGAGTCGCATCTTCCACGGTTCGGAAGTCGTCGCCCAAGTGCCGCAAATGTGCCCCCGCCAGATCCGCCAACAGCTCTTTGCCGCGCTCCAGGCGTTCGCGCGAAATGCATGCGAGGGTCAACTTGCCGCCGTCGATTTTCACGCTCCCGTAGGCCCGCCGCTCGCCCGGTGCATGTTCGACTTCATCCAGCCACCCGTAACTGTCCGGATAAGCGTCCCGCGTGAAGGCCTTCGACCGATCCAGCGCGCTCCGGACCGCTTTCTCGTCCAGAATGGCGTACCGCGCACTGCTGAATTCAACCTCGTCGCCCTCTGGGCTGACCACCACAGGCGGCTCCGCGGCATTCGCGAGCCGCCACAACTCCCGCCGTAGCTTGTGGCTGTTGACGCGCAAGAATCGTGCCCAGTCGAGCCCGCTGCGCCGCTTCGCCGAGTTGGCCCACTCGATCAAGGGCGCCACCACGTCCCGCGGGATATGGAGCACGATGGCCGTGAAATTGTGGCGTCCGTCGAACTCCTCCAGGCGCGCGAGGATGGCATCCCGACGCGCCGCCCACTGGGAGGTGCTCACATCGTTCACGAAAACCTCTCCGCCGGCCAGCAGATCCTTCACCTGAACGCCGGCTTCCTTACGCACCTCCTGCACCTCGAAGATGCTGAAGCGGCTGCGGCTCCAACCTTCCAGAATCTTCCGCTGGCGCAGGCTGAGCCCGCCCGGGCTGTGTTTCAGAAACTCTTCGATCATGGGATGCCCCAGCCGCGGCACTACGTAATCGTGCGCCAGCCAATCCAGGACTGCGCCCGAAAGGCCCTCCTTTTCGGCGGCCGACGGCGGCTCGGAACCCAGAAACGTGATCATGGCCTCTTCCATCTCGCGTTTGCGGATGTTCTGCGCGGTGAAATCGAGCAGCCGGCGGCGCAACTCGGTTACCTCAGGCGTGCCTCCCCGCGCCCGGCCTTCCTCGATCGACCGAACTGGGGCAGCCTGCGCTTTCTCATCGGATTCCAAATGGCACTTCTTGTATTTCTTGCCGCTGCCGCACCAACACGGATCGTTGCGGCCTCGATTCGAGACGCGGCGCACCGGCCCGGGAACGAAATCTTCTTCTTCTTCGAACTCCAACCCGTCGAACTCCTCCTCGTGCTCGTTGAACTCGTCCTCTTCTTCCTCGTCCGAGTCGTCCTCTTCTTCGTCCTCGCTCCAATCCTGGTTGCAAAGATCGTAAACCGTCTCCTCACCTTCGCTCTCGCGGGCGCGGGATATCATCTCCGCCATACCTTCGTGCAGCTTGAACGCTTCCTGCAAATCTTTGCGTGCTTGCTTGGGCAATAGCGAGGTGTAACGGCTCATGAGCGACCAAACCAATTCCCGTCCCTTGGCGCCTTCCAAAAGGTTCAGCCCCATGGCTACTGCGGCGAACACCAGGATCCGATCGTCCTTGGAAAAATTGGCGAATCCGTCCAACAATCCCAGGAGCGCCGCATGCCGCGCCGGATGTTCGGGCACGCCGGTCAGGACCAGCGATAACATGCCTCGCGCGTCGCCACCGGCGCCCGGCGTTAACTCGCGCACCGCATCGATCACCACATCGGGATGCTGCGCGGCGATTCGTTTCAATGCCCACAGCGCGGCGCCGGTGACTTCCTCATCCTCCACCGAAATGCAGCAGTCGATCAGATCGGGTACTGACGCAGGATCGCCGATCTGGCCGATAAGAGCGAGGCTGCACACCACTGGCGCGGGATGGCCGTCCGGCAGGGAATCGTTGGGCATGCCGCGCAAAACGGCGAGCAGGAGCGGGAGACAGCGCGCACCGTCTTCGAGAATCTCATCGACGAGATCGTCCTCTAATCCCTCAATCGCGTTTTCTAACAAGTCGTCGATTAGCCGGTAGGGCTGCAACCGAAGGGCGACCTCGATCGGCTCGCTGTCGCGCTTCAGGAACAGCCCGTCCGCTGCCGAGGCCAGCAACGCTTCGCCATCCTCGAAATCCGTAACGCCTTTCGCCTTGGCTAACTTCTCGAACTGTTTGGGCCCCTCGGGATCGCGCAACGCTTTCAGGGTGCCCAACTCCGTGATGCCGTCGTGCAGCGGATCCCCCGCAGGAAGGCACGTATTCAGCTTGAACCAGGCGTCGTAGCGGCATGCATCGGCGGCGGCGGCGCGCCAGAAATATTCGGCGGCGCCGGTCAAATTTCCGGCTTCGAAACGCGCGTCGCCCAGGCCCGCCAGCGACGTTGCATCGAAGGGGTCGAGCTCCAGGGCGCGCAGAAACATCTGCTCGTGCGTGAGCGTTCCGGCCTCCATCTGCTTCAACAAATCGCGCCGGAGTTGGATGATCGATTCGGTTGGAAAGATCATGGCAAGTCACTCCATATTAGCCGGAATTCGGGAAAGTCAAGCAGCGCCTCGGGGCACCTGCCGGTACAGGCTTTTGGTTTTCGTCGGGCGGAAGAAAAACGCATTTGGCCGCCGGTAAACGCCGATGAACGCCAATCAAGCAAACAACACCTGCCGCGCCTCACTGCTCGCCGCGCGAATCCTGGCGCGCTTTGATGTACTTCCCGGTACATCTGCTGGCGGGCGTGACGGCCCGATGTCGCGCCTCACGGCACATCACAACACCCAAGTTCCATCTGCGTTTATCTGCGTTCATCCGCGGCCAATACGTTTTCTTCCACCCGGCGCGAACAACCAAAACTCACTGCTTGCCGAGCGAATCCTGGCGCGCTTTAATGTACTTCCCGGTACTGGGAAGATCCTTGTTCCATTGCGGCGTGTCCGCGTCGTTGGCCACCCGAAAGACGGCGAGGGCGATGGTGAGATCCACTTTGGCCAGATTGTTGTAGTCCAGCTTCGGCCATTCGTCGCCGGGCTTGTGATAATCCGGGAAGACGTAGCCCACCGAGAGCGTATGGGCGGGAACGCCCTGGTCGGCCAGCGCCTGGTTATCGCTCGCCGCGAAGTATCGCTCGTTCAGCTTCTCGTTCTTCACCACCTGCAATCCGGTGGCTTCCCCGGCTTTGCGCAGAACGGCGGTGAGAGAAGAATAATCGTAGCCCGTCACATTCACCAAGCCGACGCTGGACGCGCCATCCACGTCCGTGCGGCCCAGTTGTTCCAGATTGATATCGGCCACGGTTTTCGCCACCGGAAATACCGGATGCGCGCCATAGTAGCGCGAGCCCACCAGTCCCAGTTCTTCCCCGAAGAAAGTCATGAAAACGATGGAACGCTTGGGCCGCACAGGCAGGGCGGCCAGCGCGCCGGCAATCTCGATCACCGAGGCCGTACCGCTGGCATCGTCGTTGGCGCCGTTATAAATATGATCTCCCTCGCCGGTTCCGCGCACGCCCAAGTGATCGTAATGCGCGGTCAACAGCACATAGGTATCGCGCAGCGCGGGGTCCGAACCGCGCAGCATGCCCACCACGTTATGCAGCTTCACGGGGACTACCGCGGGCGGCGGAATGTGCGCCGAAATCGTGGCGTCCGCCAAGCCAGGTTTATCGGGACCCAGCGCGGCGCGGATGGCATCGTCCCAAACCAGCAGCACGGGCGTGGACGACTTCGGCGGGATTTCGCGCAGCCGCGCGCTGGTATTCTGCGAGCCGCTTTCACGCAGCACCACCACCATGGCCGGCTGCAATCGCGCGGTAGTGTCCGGAAGTTGCCGCATCACCGGCATGCTCGTCCGGAAATTCGCGCCCGGAGGAAAATCGAGCACCAGGACCTTGCCGCGCGCCTGTTCCGGCGTGATGGCAGCCAAGGCCGCCGCATCGCCGACCGTCACCTTGAGCACGGGCAAGTGGTTGAAATCGGCAGGAAAGGCCTGTTGCAGCGACATGGATTCGAGGTGCGCCTGGATGCTGCTGCCGGCGATTTCGAGCGTGAAATCCATCCCTTGAGCGTTAGGCGTCACGCTGTCATAAAGGGCGGTTTGAAAATACCCGTCATCCCCGGCCGGCTCCAGTCCGGCGCGGCGGAACTGCGCGGCGATGTATTCGGCGGCGATTTCCAGTCCTGGCGACGGCGTGCCGCGGCCTTCGAGCAGATCGGAGGCCAGAAAGGAAACATCGGCCTTCAGATCGCTGGGCGTCAGGCGGCTGGAGATTTGATTAAGGGCCGGTTCGGTTTGGGCGACTGCCAATGCCGCGCAAAGAGCTACCGCGGAGGCGGCCAGAAACTTCTTCATCGAGACCATCATAGCGGCTGGCGGGTCTCGATCCGATGAAAGCAACTGGAGGACGGGCCGGGATTGGCCGCCCCACGGTGCGTCAAAGGCGTTCCAGATGCACCGAGCCGTCTCCGGTACGCACCGTCAATACGGCTCCGCCGCCGTTGAGTTTTCCCCTCACCGAGTCCTCATGCATGCCTCCCTCGGCCGTCACCGGAAGATCTACGGTAATGCTCCCGTCTCCGGTATGCGCATCCAATTCGGCGGCGAAATCGGATGGCAGCCGCAGCGTGACCCCGCCGTCGCCCGTATGCACGTTCCAACCAGTGGCCATGTGCGAACCCGGCGCTACGTCGGCTTCAATATTGCCGTCCCCGCTGCGCAAATTTAGCGCCGTAAACTTCCCGCGCACGCGGATGTTGCCGTCGCCGCTGCTGGCATCCAGTGCCCCATCGAAGCCCTCGCCGTCGATGTTGCCGTCGTGCGTCACCAGTTTGGCCGCCGCCCGCAGCCCATCCGCGCGGATATTGCCGTCGCCCGTGTGCACATCGGACTTAGTCGTGGCGGGCATCTCCACTTCAATCTTCACCCACCGGTTTCCCAGATTGAAATGAATCCTGGGGACTTTTACTTCAATCTCCACATGGTCGCCGGTTTGACGATCGCTGATATACACATCGCCCGGTCCGATTCTCCAGCCGGAGGTGTAGACCCGCGCGGAGATGGTTTTGACGTTGGCCGCCCGCAGTGTAACGTTGGCGTCGCTGGTCTCGATGCGGAGATCGGGCGACGCGCCCACGTTAAAAGTTTTGTTCCACTGATCGGCCCAGGCTGGAAATGCCGCTACGGCGAAAAGTACAAACGCGCAGAAAATGGTCTTGAACATAGTAGCCCTCACCAACTATACGACGGAAGCGGCAGGGTGGTTCCGGGAAACCGCTCCCTGACGGTCGCGGGTCGGTAACGGCCGCTCGCGCTCGCACGATCTACTGAGCCGCGACCGCGACACTGCTGTTACTGAGCCGCGACCGCGACACTGCTGTTACTGAGCCGCGACCGTCAGGGAGCGGAGCGCTTGAAGAAATCATATAAGAGGACCTAAAAATACTGATAAACCGTAGCTATCGAGGTGTGCTCGCCAAAGAGCGGGCCTACGAGGCCCGCGCAGGCAGAGTGCCTGCCCCACAACGGCGGGCAGAATGTAGAAAGTCGATAAGCCGGCTGCGGGCACGATTGCCCGCCCTCCAATTGGCTTTCATCACGTTTGGTGGCGCCGCACAATAGACCTTATAAGCCCGCTTGCACGGCGGCGATGCGCGCGATGGCCGCCCAATCCAGATCGCCTTCGCCGCGCGCCAGCGCCGCCAGGAAACGGTCGCGCAACACACCCGCGAGCGGCATCGGAACGGCGGCGGCTTCGGCGGCTTCCTGCACCAGCCGCAGATCCTTGAAGCCCAGCCGCAGCTTGAATCCGGCGGGCTCGAATTGTTCGTTGGCCACGGCGCTGCCGTAGTTGCCATACAAGGCCGAATTGAACAGCGCGTTGTTGATAATTTCAAGGAATTGTCCGGCATCCACGCCGCACTTGCGGACCAGCGCAAAGGCTTCGCCCATCGATTCGAGCGCGGCGGCGATCAGGAAATTGCCGGAAATCTTGACCGCATTCGCCAGCCAGGGATCCGCGCCCACCGTCGAACAGCCGCGCCCCAGAGCGTCAAACACCGGCTGGCAGCGTTCCAGCGATTCCGTGGGGCCGGCCGCCACGATCCATAGCTTGGCGGCCGCCGCGGCCACTGGCCGTCCGAACACTGGCGCCGCGACATAGACTTGCCCGTGCGCGGCGTGCAGTTCCGCCAAGCGCTTGGAGCACGCCACACTAATGGTGCTCATGCCGATGTGAATCGCGCCGGGCGCCAGGGTTTCGATAAAACTCTGCGCCGCCTGCTCCACGGCCTGGTCCTCGGCGAGCATGCTGACGATGGCATCCACGCCGCGTGCGGCATCCGCCGCCGAGTCCGCCAGTTCTGCGCCGTCCTGCCGCAGAGGTTCAGCGCGCTCGCGCGTCCGATTGTAGATCGTCAGGGGATGGCCCGCGCGCAGCAGATTGCGCGCCATGGGCGATCCCATATTTCCAGCGCCGATAAATCCAAGTTTCATGGTAAGTGTCATTCTAACCTTCTGTGACCACGATGCCCAGAACCCGAGTGATAAATGGGTATGAATAAGCCCGGAGTCCCTATCGATATACCGGGATTTGGCAAGCGCCATATCCTGGCCGTTGTCAGCGATTATACCGGAACGTATTCGTTGGGTGGGACGATCGCGCGAGATGTTAAGAAGAAGTTAACAGACCTGGCCGCCGTGGTGGACCTGCATATCGTGACCGCCGATTCGTTCGGCACCGCGGAGCGGGAACTGGCGGGCATCGCGACACCATATAAACTGCGCACAGAACGGCACGATATCGAAAAGCAGGATTATTTGCGCCGGTTCGATCTGCGGCAAGTCGCCGCGTTCGGCAACGGCAACAACGACCGGCTGATGCTTAAGGCGGTGAAGGAGGGCGGCGGGCTGGCCGTCGCCGTGGATAATGGCGAGGGCTGCGCTATGGACGCCATGCTAAATGCGCACTTGTTCGTGGTGGGCGCGGCCAATGCCCTCGATCTACTGCTTGATCCGCTGCGGTTGAAGGCCACACTGCGATTCTGAGAAGTTACCGCACCGATACAGCCCAAAACACCGCGCGCTCAAAGGACCACCGCCCCGTATCCGTGACGGCGATCGTTTGCAACGTCTGTTGCTGAAACTCGGCGGGCAGATCCACCTCCACCAGATCGATCCGCTGTCCGAGTCCGTCGTCGAAAGCCGGCCGCGTGTGGATGCCATCGATCGTGTTGGTGTATGTGCCGCGGTTGTAGTCGCGCACATCCACGCCGCCGATCAATTTCTTTTCGAATTGCGCGCCGCGATCGCCGTGGAAGGTCAAGGACAGATAACTCGCCGGGCCCGATTCACCCCAGACCGTGTTCATCAGAAAAAAAGCTTTCGAAACCGACGGGCGGTTTACCTGGATGGTGACGGTGACGGGCCGCGCTCCGCGCATATCGCCTCCGGCGTCGTGAAAGCGATTGAGCCCGTCCGGAATCAGGAACGGAACGCCGCCAAGTATCCGCGGACCGGAGGGAAAGGTCTCCTCATTCCAAAGGTTGGCGTCGTTTGCCAGGCGCGAGATATCGATCGGCTTGGTCTTAGGCGCACACGTGTAGATCAGCCGGACGTCGGCCACGCCCGGCGGCGTCACGATGCAACTTTCCCCATATACGGGCGCGTCTCCGTACGACGAATTCAGAACGCAGGTATCCTCGGCCAAATCGGCTATGGCCGGCGCACGAAGCGATATGGGCGTTCCGGCCCTGGTGCGGACCGTGGTCGAAGGATAGGCCCGCTGGCCATTCGCGAAGATCTCGATGCGCGTATCTTGACTGAGCGCGTCCAGTGCTTGCGCCCCCACGGTCACCTGGGACGGCGGCTGGCCGATTCCATCGAGCCATCGCGAGGCTTTGGCGCATGGATTTTCTACCGGCGCGAGTCCCGCCAAGCTGGGTTGAATCCGTGTCCGGCCTGTCGATTGCCGATAAGACAGGATGTTGAAATTCCGCTCCAGCACGGGCGACACGTTCGCAGCCGCCAGGGCGCCGACGCTGGATTCTAAGTTGTTGACGCTTTCGAGCGGAACCGATGCGGACCAAATAGCGCTCTCGCGACGGCGGCCGTACAACCGGAATTCTGCCCGCAGCGTTCCTGCGGCGCGCGCCATGCGCGTCTCGAGAATTAACGACACGGGCAGACGTGCACGCGCTTCCCGCACGGCGTTGGTTCCCCGAAAGCCGCTCACCTTCATCCAATCGAGCACGCTCAATCCGCGGGTGCGCCAAAGCGCTGTGGCTATTTCCTGGGACACGGTATCCGCACGGTCCGCCAGATCCGCGGCGGATGGTTCGACCGTCGCCGGCAGGACAGCCAACGCGAACGGCGGCGGTTCGGCGGCTTTCGGAGCGAGCCAGCGCCATCCCCATACGGCCGCGAATGCGATGACCAGTCCGGCGGCGAGCCAGATCCATCCGCGGTGGAGGTGGATGGGAGGCGCTTCTCCCGAAACGATCTCAGACGCCGGTACGGCCGCCCTGAGAATCGGCACATAGCTTCGCGCCGGCAACTCCAAAATCAAATCGCCGGCCGAGCCGTTCTTGGAATAGTATTCGCACAGGCTCTGCCGCAACCTGCGGATCTCGGCCCGCACCACGGCATCCGTTTTCGGGTCGAAAGATTCCGGGCGATCGAAGACGTCGACGCCGATGGCGTATTCGTTGATCCGGTCGCCTTCACCGGCCGCCACGCGCACGGCCAGATAGCGGAGCAGACGCTCCCGGCGGGGCGGAATCCGGAAGTTGGGGGAAGCCAGCAGGCGCTCGACGTGCGCCTGGACATCGGCGGACTGCGACGGGGCCGGCAGCATTGCTCCTGTTTCCGGTTTCCGATCCCTTGGCAATAACGTGGCGCTCCCGCTAAGAGGCTCTAGTTTAGCAGGTACGTTGCTGATTATAAACGTGGTACTTCCCGGTACCCCGGCGAACTTGAGTATCGCGCCGCGGCCGATTCAGACTGCTGTTGAAATGCACAAAAGAAAAGCTTGTTTCATCCTTTTGCCGGCCCTGTTCATTCTCTGCGAATCCGCCGCGCGACCACAATCCTGCACTCCCGCGCCGTCCGGACTGGTGAGCTGGTGGACGGGCGACACCAATGAGAATGACCTGATCGGGGTCAACAATCCGGAGGCCACGGATGCCGTTACGCTGGCCCCCGGTGAAGTGAAGGATGGCTTCACCTTCGGCACCCACGGGTACATCGAAATTGCGGCGTCATCAAGTTTGTCGAACCCGCAGTTCACTTGGGCGGCTTGGGTCGAGCCGGACGGCCCCGGCCCCAATAACGACGCATCGGGCAGCGTGATCGTCGCCAACCAGGCGAGCAACACCTACAATAATTTTTCTTTGCAGTGGAGCGCCACCGGAAAGGATTTCATTTACACGTTTGGCAATGACAGTAGCGAACTCATCCAATCCCCCGGCACGTTTCCTTCAGGGGCTTACTATTTTGTGGCGGGCACCTATGATGGCAGGACGTTCCGATTATACGTGAACGGAAATTTCGAAGGGGGATACGAGGAATCCAAGACCATCACCTATGATTCCTATGTGTGGATGATCGGGTCGACCAACACGACCCAAATCTCGGAAGGCTATCCGCGCACCTGGAACGGAGTCATCGACGAAGTCCAGGCTTACAATGTCGCGCTATCCGCCACGCAACTACAGACTATCTATAACGCGGGCTCGGGCGGAGTTTGCAAGGGATTGGCATTCTCGCCCAACAGCCTGACCTTCGCGCGCGTCACGGTGGGGAAGTCCAGTCCACCGCTCAGCGTGACCGCCAGCAATAACCTCCCGATCCCGTTCACCGTCGAGACCATCAAGACCAGCAGCGAATTTGCTCAGACCAGCAACTGTCCGGTGTCCGGGGCCACCATGTCGCCGGGAACAACCTGCACGGTAACCGTAACCTTCACGCCCAAAGCGGAGGGTACCCAGAAGGGTAAATTGACCATCACCGATAGCGAGCCGGCCAGCCCGCAGACGGTAGCGCTGACGGGCGCGGCCACCGACATGAGTGTATCGCCCACTGAGCTGCAGTGGAACAAGGGCGTCGTCGGGAAGGCCAGCAAACCGAAAACCGTGACGGCAACGAATATCGGGTCGGCCACCGTGAACTTTACAGGCAGCGGCATCGTGATCGCGGGCGCCGATCCTACCGATTATGTGATATCGGCGAATACGTGCGGACCCACGCTTTCGAGTGGGGCTTCCTGCACCGTGAGCGTGGAATTCAAGCCTACGGCAACCGGGTCGCGCAAAGCGACATTGCAGTTCAACGACGATGCCGGCGCCAGCCCGCAGACCGTTTCGCTGGTGGGACTTGGTTATACAAACTGATCGGTGGGGCAGACGATCGTTTTGCGTCGTCTGCCCGTCGAATTGCGGGCCTACGAGGCCCGCGCAGGCAGGGTGCCTGCCCCACTCTGCTACACTGATAGTCTCCCGCGATGCCCACGCTCTATTCACGCTGGATCTCCGATTGGGAGTACAAACTCGCCACCCGCGATAACAACCGGGTGGTGCGCCCGTTCGAGTGGGGTCTCGACTGGCTCGGGATGCCGCCAGCCAACGGCAGTTCAGGCCCGGCGCTGGGCGAGTACGTCCGCGGCGTTCTGAAGGATTCCAGCCAGTTTTTCGACGCCGAAACGCCGCGCGATTACCGGCTGTCGGACGGTCAACTCACCTTCACAAGCCCTATCCTGACGCCGTATCCGGAGAATAATGTAGTGCGGGCCGCGTTCTTTCCCGCACGCCGCGATAATGACCGTGCCGTGCTGGTGCTGCCGCAGTGGAATGCGGACGAACAAAGCCATTTGGGGCTGTGCCGGCTGCTGAACCGGTTCGGTATTACCGCGCTGCGCATGAATCTGGCATATCACGGGCCGCGCATGCCGGAGGAACTTCAACGCGCCGATTACCACGTTTCGAGCAATCTGGGCCGCACCATCCACGCGGGGCGGCAATCCGTGCTGGATGCGCGCGCGTGCCTCGATTGGCTGCAGCAACAAGGATACCAGCGCCTTGGCATCCTGGGCACCAGCCTGGGTTCATGCATTGCGTTCATCGCCGCCGCGCATGACACACGCATCTCGACGGGCGTGTTCAATCATGTGTCCATGTACTTCGCGGATGTGATCTGGACCGGGCTTTCGACCGGACACATCCGCCAGGGCCTGGCCGGGCAGGTGACGCAGGATCAGTTGCGGGAATATTGGTCGGTGATCAGCCCCGCCGCGTATCTGGAACGGCTGCGCGGCCGCGATCTGAAGAGCCTGCTGATCTGGGCGAGGCACGATTCCACGTTTCTGCCTGTCTATTCGCACCAGGTGCTCGAATATTTCCGCGCGCGGCAGCTTCCGCACGAGGTCTTCACGCTGCCGTGCGGCCACTACACTACCGGGCAGTTCCCCTTCAACCTCCTCGACGGCCTGGTGATGTGCCGGTACTTAAATCGCAACCTATAGGGGCTTCGGTGAACTTGTTGACTATTCCTTGCGTGCCGCAAGAAAGTATTTGACAAAATTGCGGGTCAATTATAGGATGAGAATATCACTGGAAAAGGAGGTGGTCCAGAATAATGAATGATAGTAGACCGCGCGAGGTGGCCGACTGTTGAGTCGACCGTTCTGACGTAGCCGGCTTCGTCCAGTGGCGAGGCCAAGTTCCTGTGGACCGGCTGCCTCTCGCGTTGCATGCCAAGCCTCAGGTTTTATTCGTAGGCTACCTTTGACCCCCGATGATGCGTCTGCTTTCGACGCGTCACCGGGGGTTTGTGCTTTTTTGATATACTGAAGATCTCGAAAGGATCCCCGTACCAAAATGAAAGCCGGCATTCATCCCGCCTATAACGAGCTCAACGTCATCTGCGCGTGTGGCCATACGTTTAAGACGCGCTCCACTCACAAGGGCGATATCCGCGTGGAAATCTGTTCGCACTGCCATCCGTTCTACACGGGCCGGGCAGAAGCTGGTGGACACCGCGGGACGCATCGAGCGCTTCGAGAAGAAATACAAGGAAAGCCGCGCCTCGAAAAAGGCTCAGCCCGTAGCGTCTCAACCCGTAGCGTAAGGCGAAGCGCCGCAGGCAACCGGATGCCCGCCGCACTCACAGATCTTTTGCAGTTTTCGTTCATCGCACTGACTTCGCTGTTTTTCCTGGTCGATCCGATTGCGGCGATTCCGACGTTTCTGGCCGTAACGGCGGAGGAAGACCGACTCCACCGCCGCCACATGGCGAAACGCGCGGCATGGACCTGCCTGGTAGTGCTCACCGCCTTCGCCGCCGCGGGCAAGCTCATTTTCCGCCTGTTCGGGATTACTTTGCCGGCGTTCAAAATCGCGGGCGGCGTGATCCTGTTGTTAATCGGTCTCGACATGCTGCGCGCGCGCCGCTCGCCCACCAAAGAAGCTCCCGGCGAAGCCGCCGAAGCCGCCGCCAAAGACGATGTCGGCATCATCCCGCTGGGCATCCCGATGCTGGCCGGTCCGGGGGCCATCTCCACGGTGATGGTGCTCATCGGCAGTAAACCCGGCTGGTGGCACGCGATTCCCGTAGTCGGGTCTATCGCGATCGTGTCGTTGGTTTCGTACTGGGTGCTGGCCGGCGCGGACCGCGTGCGCGGGTATCTAAAAGACACCGGCATTCATATCCTCTCGCGCCTGATGGGCCTGCTGCTCACGGCGATCGCCGTGCAATTCATGCTGGACGGCCTGGCGGACGTAGGACTGGTACGGGCGGTTCACTAAGCGCCGCGCGCCATCCGTTACCATGATCGGTTATGCGACGTAGAGACTTCCTGGCGTTGGCGGGCGCCGCACCGTTCGCCACCGCCGCGCCGGCGCCTTCCAAGATGGCGGCCGACCCGCAGCGGCCCCAGTATCACCTGCTGCCCGCGGCCAATTGGATGAACGATCCCAACGGCCCCATTTTCTGGCAGGGCAAGTATCACATGTTCTATCAGTACAACCCCAACGGCGCCTTCTGGGGCGATATGCATTGGGGACATGCGGTCAGCGAAGACATGGTGCGGTGGAAACATCTGCCGGTGGCCATGGCGCCCACGCCCGGCGGTCCGGATAAAGATGGCGTCTTCAGCGGCTGCGCGGTCATCGACAACGGCGGCGTCACCGCGGTTTACACCGGTGTAAATCCGGAGACGCAATGCATTGCCACTAGCAGCGGCGATCTTACCGAATGGAAGAAGTTTGCGGGCAACCCGGTGGTCGCCGCGCCACCCGCGGGGCTGGAGGTTTGTGGCTTCCGCGATCCCTGCGTGTGGAAAGAGGGCGATACCTGGCTCATGGCGGTGGGTTCCGGGTTTCGCGGCAAGGGTGGGGCGATTTTGCTGTACGAATCCAAAGACCTGCGCCAATGGAAATACGTTCACCTGTTGGCCACCGGGCACATGAAGGCCGGCGCCGCCACCAAGGATCCGGTGGATTCGGGCGAGATGTGGGAATGCCCGGACTTCTTCGAAATCGATGGCAAGTACCTGCTGATCCATTCCACCGAGCGCATCGTGAAGTATCTGCTGGGCAGTTATAAGGATCGCCAACTGCATCCCGATAGCATGGGCGTGATCGACCACGGTTGTTACTATGCGGCGCGCACCATGACGAATACGGGCAACCGCCGCATTCTGTGGGGATGGATCACGGAGGCGCGCAATGCCGATGCGCAGCGGGCGGCGGGTTGGAGCGGAGCGATGTCGCTACCGCGCGAACTGAAGCTGCTGGGCAGCCAGGTGCAGATGCGTCCGGCCGCTGAGGTGGAGACGCTGCGCGGGAAAAAGCTGGGCGGCGATGCAGAAGGCGATTGCCTAGAAATTCTGGCGGAGATCGATCCGGGCGATGCACCGCGCGCGGGTCTTAGCGTGCGAGTCGCGCCGGACCGCAGCGAGCAGACGCCCATTTACTACGACCGTGAGCAACGGCTGATCTCGGTGGATCGCAGCCAATCGACTTCGGACGCGAGCGCGGATCGTACCGTGCAATCGGGGCCGTTCCTGTTGGGGCGCGGCGAACACCTGCACTTGCACATTTTCCTGGACGGATCGGTGATCGAGATTTTCGCCAACGACCGCTTCTGCCTGACGGCGCGCGTGTATCCGGCGAATCGGCGCAGCACCGGCGTGGAACTGTACTCGAGTGGCGGCAGCGCGAAACTGGCGTCATTCGAAGCCTGGGAGATGCGCCCAATTTCCGGCGACCGGCTGACCACGTCGTAGGACAGGCCTCCCGGCCGTCGCTGTGGGGCGGGCTCGTAGCCTGCGCGGGCCTCGTAGGCCCGCTCTTCGGCGCGCGTAGCGCGCCCCTTTGGGAGGCCGGGGCTGTGTCTTACAGCATGGCCGCCCCCTATCCAACCTGCTCAGTGCAACGCGAAAAAGCCACTCGCAATTTGGAGCAGCCTCCATCTCGACCATCCAGAGAAGATTGGATCTGGTTGGGACGGCTGGCGGTCGGGCAGCAAGGGGCCTTCGCTGTCGCGCAGGAGGATATTCAATGTGGCCAAGGCCTCCGGGCTTCAACCGTGCAGAACCAGTTCTTCACAGCCTCTTTCGCCAGCCCAAGAATTATGACGAATCATGCTGCATATACCGCGTTACAAGGCGTATAGACAAAAGTTAATATAGGAATAAGCATCAGAGAATCTGCGACTTAGAGCCTCATTTTTGTCCCTGCTGAATCATTGTGCACTTTGTTACGAAGTGTTTACTAAGATTGAAGTTTGAGCCTGGGCCGAACCACCTTTCCACAGCCTTTTTCCACAGTCTCGTTGAAAAGTAGTACCTCGGGGTTAGTAAGTGAGATACTCACAGGCACGTCTGGCAGGTGCGCTCCAATGCGGACTTAGGTATCCGTTATTGTCACGCGCGAGCGGGGCTTCGGTTTCCCCGATCCGTCCAACCTGCTAATTACGAACCAGTTACGCTACCAGTTACAACTATGCTGTACACGGGTGCATTCCGTTACGAAGTCTTTACTTCCATTGCGTTTTAGGCAAGTGGACGCGCAACTTTCCACAGCCTTTTCCACAGTTCCCAAGGAAAACCGTCAGTCATATCGCAAAGCCACAATCGGATCCACGCGCGATGCGCGGCGTGCGGGTAAGTAACAGGCGGCCAGCGCCACAATGGCGAGCACCGCGGGCGCCATCGCGAACGTCGCCGCATCGGTGGGGCTGACGCCGAATAAGAGACTGCTCATGAGACGGGTCAGCGCCAAAGCGCCGGCCATACCGATCCCGATGCCCACCAGCGCGACCACGAAACCTTCGCGGGCGACCATGCGCAGCACATCCTGAGTCTGCGCCCCCAAGGCCATGCGGATACCGATCTCCTGCGTCCGGCGGCTCACGGCATAAGCCAGCACACCGTAAATGCCGACTGCGGCCATGATGAGCGCAGTGGCGGCGAAGACCGCCAACAGCAGCATGTTGAAACGCCGCTGCGAGATGCTGTCGTCGACCACGTGATCCATGCCCTGCACATCGTGCACCGATTGATCTTTGTCGATGCTCCAGAGCTGTGCGGTGATGGCGGGCGCGAGGCGCATGGGATCGCCGGCGGTGCGCACGATCAGAGCGAGGCGGGGAAACTGGTTGCGGGCGGGGAAGAACATTTCCGGCCGCGATGGGGCGTCCAGACCGAGTTGCCGCGTATCGGCCGTTACGCCGACCACCACGCGGCGCCATGCAGTGGAACCGGCGGCCAGGCCGCTGCTCGAGGCGAGCACTTTTCCGAGAGGATTTTCCTTCGGCCACAGCTTGCGCGCCAGGCTCTCGTTCACGACCACCTCGCCCGGATTCTGTTTCTCTGTTTCCGCGCGCAAAAAACCGCGCCCCGCGATTAGACGCATGCCCATCGTGCCGATGTAATCTTCGGTCACCTGACGGTAGTCCGCGACGGGAGCCTCGCCCAGAGGCGGCTCCGGCCGTCCTTCCACGCGAAAGCTGGTCATCTGGATGCGCTCCATCGGCAGGTCGTTGGTCACCGCGGCGGAACGTACGCCCGGCACTCGCGCGACGCGCTCCAGCAGGTCTTTGACGAACGCGGCGCCGTCTTCGGTCTTGGTGTACCGGTCGCTGCGCAGGTCGATCTGCATGGTCAACAAATGATCGGTGCGGAAGCCCGGAGTGATTTGCATAACCGAGCTCAAGCTGCGGATCATCAGTCCGGCGCCCGCCAGCAAAACGAGCGACAGCGCCACTTCCGCAACCACTAACGTACGGCGAATGCGCGCGGAGAGTCCGCCTTCGCCCGCGCGTCCGCCACGGCGCAACGCGTCGTTGGGATCCTGGCGTGCAGCCAGAATCGCGGGCGCCAGACCGAACAAAAAGCCGGTTAGAATGGTGACGAACACGGTGAAGATCAACACGCCGCGATCGAGGCGCAAATCCTGGAGGTGATGAAGATCGGCGGGCGCCAGCGCCACCATTCCGGATACTGCCCAGTGCGCCAGCAGGATTCCCGCACCGCCGCCTAACGCGCTCAGCAGCAGACTTTCGCCGAGCATCTGCCGCATCATGCGCCAGCGGCCCGCGCCCAGCGCCACGCGCACGGCCATCTCTTTTTCGCGCGCCGCGGCGCGGGTAAGCTGCAGGTTCACGACGTTGGCGCAGGCGATCAACAGCACGAACGCTACCGCGCATTCGAGAACCAGCAAAGTGCGGTGCATATCCGGCCCCATATCTTCGGCGGAAAGCGGAAACACGCTGGACTTCCAGGTGCGGTCGAGGGCCGGATACTTCTCTTCCAGCCTCCGTGAGATCAGGGCCATATCGGCGCGCGCCCGCTCGATCGGCACACCGGGCTTCAGGCGCCCGAATACGTATAAGCGGTGAGCGGTAAGATCCGCGCCGGCGCGCTTTGGATCTATATCGGCAGGTACCCACACTTCCGGCTTGAACTCCTCCATGCCGCCGCGCAGAGAGGGCAGATGAAATTCGCGCGGCAGCACTCCGACGACAGTGTAATTGGCGCCGTTCAGGACGATGGTCTGTCCGACGATGCGCGGGTTTCCGCCAAAACGCCGCTGGTAGATCCCCTGGCTCAGAATCACGACGCGATTGCTGCCCGGCTCGGATTCCTGCGCAGCGAACGTGCGGCCCTGGATTCCCGCGACGCCCAACAGATCGAAGAAGCCCGGTGAGATGTGCGCGGCGTTAATCTCTTCGGGCTTGTCACCGCCGGTGATATCGAAGCTGCCATAACGGAAGAAGGCGATGTCCTCGAAGACGCGGTTCTGTTCGCGCCACTCGATGAAATTTTGGAGACAGGTTTGGATGCGCTCGGCCACCAGGCTATCCAGCCGGGGGTTGGCTTGCCACACCATGACCAGGTGTTGCGGATCGCGATAAGGCATGGCGTGGAGCAGCATGGCGTTGAGCACCGAGAATACGGAGGTGTTCGCTCCGATGCCCAAGGCCAGCGTGATGGCCGCGGCTAGCGTGAAGCCGGGATTCTTTAGAAGGACTCGTATGACGTGTCGCATTGGGCGCGCTCCGCTCGCCGGGGTTGGGGGCTAGGGGCTGGGGGCTGGGGTTTTGTTTTCATCGTTTATAACCGCGGCAGTGGTGGCTTCACCGGTGCCTACGGCAAAACTCCTTTGCGGCGCATCTGGCGGCGGAAAACTCTGTCTCCGGCGGTGACATAAAGCGTCTCCAGGCCGGGACCGCCCAAAACGATATTGCGCAGCGGACCCGGTTGCGGCTTGCGCAGGATCGCCTCTACGCGGCCGGGTTGATCGCAGATCTGCACCCGCATATTAGTTGTCACGTACAAGAAACCCTCGCTATCCGCCGTCATCCCCGCGCCGGTAGCCGGGCATTCGCCGGGAGCTTCCTAATGATAAAACGCTTCAGCATTGGTGAGAGATCCATTTTCTTCCACCTGGAATGACCAGACCCGGTTATGGCCCCGCTCACCATCTCCGACGATGGTTGGCAGCCCTCGGCGCACCGTGCTCGAACCCGGCAGGCCACCAAAAACGATGGCCTGCCCCACGGCATTGGCGTGTGCCACCGCTGTCGCACGGGTGGTCAAGCTTGTCACCGCAGATCGGCAGAGCATGTGGTAAACCTCCGCAAAGCAAAGGAACAGCGAGCTTCACCTGCATGGTCCGAAGCGTGCTGATGAGTACGCCGCGAGGGAATGATGAAACGTCTGGTCACCGGCACGCGGTGCGCGAGAATTCTATTCGCGGCACTCTTCTTGACCGCTGCGAACGGGTTATTCGCGAACAATTCCAAGATCTCTCCCGACCTGTTGCCGCTGCTGGCGCACCCCACCGGAACAGTTAACGTTATCGTCCAGTATAGTGCGCCGCAGAAGTGCCCGGGATTACTGGGCCAGATTCTATGTCCCGTCGTGAATCTTCTGGGCGGGGTCGTGAACTCCACCTTTACGCTGCTCAACGCAGTAGGCGCGAACGTCCAGACAGCCAATATCGTGGCTCTGTCGAACCAGTCGAATGTCACATATATTTCGCTCGACAGGTCGCTGGTGGCGGCGCTCGACTATACTTCGCAAGCCGTCTTTGCGCCGCAGGTGTGGAACCTGGGGTGGCGCGGCACGGGCATTGGCATCGCCGTGATCGATAGCGGCATCTATCTGCATCCCGATCTGAACGTGGCGGGGACCAACAAATCGCGGGTCGTCTACCGTCAGAGTTTCGTGCCCTCCGTGCTGAACGACGATTACGGGCACGGGACGCACGTGGCGGGGATCTTGGCCGGCAATGGGACTTCCTCGCAGCAGCCCGGCTCTTTCCGCCTGCTCAGCGGCATCGCACCCAACGCCAATCTGCTGGATCTGCGGGTCCTCGACGAAAACGGCGCGGGCACCGACAGTTTGGTTATTGCCGCCGTCCAGCAAGCCGTGCAGCTGAAGAACACCTACAACGTGCGCGTGATCAATCTGTCCATCGGCCGCCCGATTTACGAAAGCTGCGCCATGGATCCGCTTTGCCAGGCGGTGGAAGCGGCCTGGAAGGCCGGCATCGTGGTGGTGGTGGCGGCGGGCAACCTGGGCCGGAATGGATATGCCAGTATCACGGCTCCCGGAAACAGTCCGCATGCGATCACGGTCGGCTGCATGAAAACAGAGGAGACTTATCCGCGAAACGACGACCTGATCGCAAGTTATAGTTCGAAAGGGCCCACTTACATCGATCTGACCCTGAAGCCGGACGTAGTGGCTCCCGGCAATCTGGTGGTGTCGCTCCTCGATCCGGGTTCTACGCTGGAGGCGCAGTTCCCGCAGAATGTGATGCCGCCGTCTTATTACACGCCGTCCGGCACGGGCCCGGCGATGTATTTCCAACTAAGCGGCACCAGTATGTCGACTCCTGTGGTGTCCGGCGCAGCGGCGTTAATGATCGAGCAGAACCCCAGCCTTAGTCCGGATACCGTGAAGGCCCGGCTGATGCAGACCGCGACTAAGAACTTTCCGCTTATGAGCACGGCGACCGATCCGGTTTCCGGGGCCACATATGTCGATACTTATGACATATTCACGGTGGGCGCCGGCTATATCGAAATCAACGCGGCCTTGGCCAGCACGGCCGTGGCGCAATCGAGCGCGGGGTCGCCTTCCGCCCTTTACAGTCCGTTACTCAGTTTGATGAATGTGACGCCGGTTTCCGGAACGATTTGGGGAACCAACGCAGTCTGGGGAACGAACGCGGTTTGGGGCACCTCGGTGTTGCTGGCGGGAACCAATGCCGTTTGGGGAAGCAACGCCGTCTGGGGTACCAATGCCGTGTGGGGCACGAATGCAGTTTGGGGAACCAATGCGGTTTGGGGGACTAACGCAGTATGGGGGACCACCACGGGATACGGCGAGAAGTGACAGAGCTTACAGTGCGGAGTTATTGATGGCGATGTCTAGCAGGAGGAAAAAGGCCGCGGAAGCCCGCTCCCTTACGGTCACGGCTCGGTAAGTTGTTGTAAGTGCCGGGGCCGGCTTCTGAGCCGCGCGCGTGAGCAAGCGGTTTCGGGCGTTTTTCCGCAACCTGCTGGTGTGAAACGGCGATAGGTCGCATGAACTTCAAATCGAAGGTCTACGTCTTCGGAGTGAGTCTGATAGGAATCGCCGCCATCGCGGGGTGTTTCTGGCAATGGGAGTCCCGGGACCTCTGGCGCTTCTTGTGTTATATGCTGGTCGCCACGCTGGCGGCAGGGCTTAAAGTAAATCTCCCCGGAATTCCCGGAACCATGTCGGTCGGGTTTCTATTCGTCTTTGTCGGTATCACTGAACTGGGACTGGCCGAAACCGTAGCTATCGGCTGCGCGGGCACCCTGGTCCAGTGTCTATGGAAGCCCAAACGCAGACCGGCGTTGTACCAGATTGTTTTCAGTTTAGCCAGCACCGGGTTGGCGATCCTCATCGCCTACTCGTTTCACCATGCCCCGGCCGTACACCGTTTCGACCGGGGCAGCCCTCTTTTGTTGATTATCACCGGCCTGCTCTACTTCGGTGCGAATACGGCGCCTATCGCGGGCGCCATTTGTCTCTCCGAAAATAAGCCTTTCGGCCGGACGTGGTATGGCTGTTACTTCTGGTCCTTCCCGTTTTATCTGCTAGGCGCATCGGTCGCGTGGATCATGGGTTATGTCAGCCGGGAACTCGATTGGCGAAGCTCGGTGATGTTACTGCCCATCATCTACCTGATCTTCCGCTCTTACCGGCAATATCTGGGTAGGCTGGACGATCAGAAGCGGCACGTGGAGTCCATTGCCTCGCTGCATTTGCGGACCATCGAAGCCTTGGCATTGGCCATCGAAGCCAAGGACCACAAAACCTGCGAACACCTGCATCGCGTGCGCACCTATGCCGTCGAGCTGGGAAAAGATATGAGGCTGACGGGCGGCGAACTCGAGGCTCTAAGAGCCGCCGCGCTATTGCACGACATCGGCAAGCTGGCGGTGCCCGAGCATATTATCTCGAAACCGGGGCGGCTGACGCCCGAAGAGTACGAAAAGATGAAAATCCATCCCGTGGTGGGGGCCGAGATCCTCGATCGGGTGGCTTTTCCTTACGACGTCGCAGCTATCGTGCGGGCGCATCACGAAAAGTGGGACGGTTCGGGATACCCTTATGGCCTGCAAGGCACGCAAATTCCGATGGGCGCCCGCATTCTCGCAGCAGTGGATTGCCTGGATGCGCTGGCTTCGGATCGCCAATACAGGCGGGCCTTGCCTCTCGATCAGGCCATGGCGGAGGTGGAGGCCATGTCGGGCCAAAGCTTCGATCCGGCCGTGGTAACCGCATTGAAGCTGCGTTACATCGAACTGGAACGCTTGGCGCAAACGGAGCCGGTGGACTCCAACCGCTTGTCGACGGCCCTCACCATCGAAAAGGGCGCGGAGCCCGCTGCCGGCTTTCAGAAATCCCGGCCGCTGGTGGTGGATGGCGGGCACGATTTTTTGGATTCGATTGCGGCTGCCCGGCAGGAAGTACAACTGCTATTCGAACTGGTGCGGGAACTTGGTAATTCGTTAAGCCTGGATGAGACTCTCTCGGTGGTGGCGGTCCGCTTGAAGAAAATCGTTCCCTATGATGCCACAGCGATTTACGTGCGGACCGGCGACAAGCTGATCCCGCGCTATGTGAATGGAGACGATTTCCGATTCTTTTCGTCGCTCGAGATACCCGTCGGGGAAGGGCTTTCCGGATGGGTGGCGGAAAGCGGCAAGCCTATCGTGAACGGCAATCCGGCGCACGAATCGATGCACAGCAAGCACTTGTCGAAGTACACGGCCATGCGATCGGCGCTGGCCGTCCCGCTCGATGGCCCTAACGGCGCCATCGGCGTGATGACTCTCTACCGCGCCGATCCGGACGCGTTCACGCGCGACCACCTGCGGATCTTGCAGGCCATCAGCAGCAAGGTTTCGGTGGCCATCGAAAATGCGCTGCTCTTCCGTCAACTGGAGGATTCGGCCACCACCGATTATCTTTCCGGTCTGCCCAATGCGCGGTCGCTCTTCCTGCGGCTGGACAGCGAACTGGCGCGCTGCCGGAGACAGGGCGATCCGCTGTGCGTAGTGGTGGGCGACCTGGATGGCTTCAAACAGGTGAACGATCATCTGGGGCACCTGGAAGGCAACCGTGTGCTGAAGGAGATGGCGGATATCCTGCGCGGCCAATGCCGCGAATACGATTACGTGGCGCGCATGGGCGGCGACGAATTCGTTCTCCTGCTGCCGGGCGTGGGCGGCGATTCCATTCAGCCGCGCATCGAGGAGCTGCGGCGGATCGCGATCGAGGCAGCCATCCCCGACCAGCGCGTATCGATGAGCGTGGGCCAGGCCTGCTATCCGGACGATGGATTGGATGCCGAAGAGTTGTTAGCCGCGGCGGATAAACGCATGTATTCGGCGAAACAACTCCGGCGCGAGTCGCGCGTGATTCCGTTTCCGCCCATCCCGGTGGCGCGGCCTTACACGGCTCCGCGCACAGTCGGCGCGGTGTAGGACAGGCCTCCTGGCCTGTCCCTCGACTTTCTACATCTGTGCCGCCGTTGTGGGGCAGGCACCTTGCCTGCGGCGGCCTCTCAGGCCGCCTGCGCGAGTGGAGTCACTCCAAGAGGCGGCCTACGAGGCCGCCGCAGGCTACGAGCCTGCCCCACAAGAGTTACCGCAGGACGACCTTAGCCAATCCCGCATTATTGGCGCTATCCAGCACGCGAATAACTACTAAGTGTTCGCCCGGCGCAAGCTTGTCGAGTGACAGGACAAACTTCTCCTGTTGGGAATCGATGACCCCATCGGCGGCTTCCATTGGCACCCAGCCGGCCGCATCGAGCGAATACTCGCAGCGGCGCAGCGGGGAAGCAGCGTCGCGCGCTTCGAAGCTGATTTCAGCCGTGGCGGCGGCGCGGTGCACGGGACCAATTGTCACTACCGGCGGCGTGTTGTCGATCATCACCGGCCCGCTGGTCAGGTCGGCCTCGCGTGCCGTGGATGGCGGATTCATCTCGCGGTCCGAGGCGACCACGCGAAAATAATATTTGCCGTCGGCCAGCACGTCGCTATCAAAGGCGAAGGAATTATCGTGCAGATCGCCCTTCAACAGCATCCAGCGGCGTTCCTCGTCGCTGCGGAAATAGAGGTTGTAAACCAGCCGGTCGCCATCCGGATCTTCCGCCTGCCAGCTTACGGTGATCTGCTGCGCGGCGGCGCGCGAAAGCGTTTGGGTGGGGGTGCCCGCGGCAGCGGAAGCGCCGGCATCGCCCGAATCGGTGACGGTGACCGTGTATGCCGCGGCGGCCTGTTGCTGCACCGCCCGGGCCGAAGCGGAAGGCCCCATCTGCAGCGTGACGTTGATACTGTGGATCACGGGCGGCGAGTTCTGCGGCAGATACGCCAGGGTCACATTGTCCAGAATCGGCGTGACGCCGCCGGTTCCCGCGAATTCGGCTTTCCATTGAATGTAGCGGGCGTTGGGGCTGGTGATCGGGGAAGCCGCCGCATCGCGCAACGGTGCGGACCAATCGCTCCAGGTCTTATCGGGTTTGGCGGAGTTGCCGGAACGGGTGCGGAACACCAGCGAGGTGGATGGCGCGGATTCGGCGCGCCAGATCAAGCTGCCCCAGCGCGCCGGACTCCCGGCGTCATGCACGGGCGATTCATACGAACCGGAGACGCCGGGGACTTCGCCCAAACGGTAGATGCGGCCCATATCGCCAGTCGCCACCAATACCGAGCCGGAGGACGGCAGCAGACGGGTCGCTTCGCCATCGTTGGTTTGCAGCACCAGGGTGACCTTGCGGTCGTGCGACAGGCCGTAGATGCGGCCATTGGTGTCGGTGGAAAACAGAAGTTGGTTGGGAAGCGCCAGCAGATCGTAGGCGTTCTCGTCCTTGGAACTCCACAGCGTCTCCACCGTATTGTCAGGATTAATTCGATAAATCGCCGAACGCTCCACGCCGGCCAGATCTGGTGTGGCCGTGTAAGACGGAGTGACTTGCGGAGTCACAGACGGCTGTGTTTGCTTGGGTGACTCGGGAGCTTTGATTTCGGCGCCGGGTTCGGTGTTCTGCGCCTCCACGGTCACCGATTGAGTAGCTCCCTGCACGGTAACCGCACCGCCGCCGGACGGGACTGCCTGCGCGGCGGCCTGCACACGCTTGGCCAGCGATCCGCCCAGCGCGGCTACATAGACGGTGCCGTCGGATTCCGGCACGATCGAGCGGATCTCGGGCAGGCTGGCGTCGTACAGCACGAAGGCCTTGTCCTTAGCGGAGACCCGATAAAGAATGCCATTCGGTTCGGTGCCCGCCAGCAGGCGGCCCTGCGGATCGACCGCCAAGCCTGTGACGTGCGTTTGGCCGGTATCGTAATATAGCTCGCCGTTACCGGCGGAGGTCACCCGATAGATCTTTCCCTGGTCGCCGGTGCCCACATAAAGCGCGCCATCGGGTCCCGTAGCCAGGGACCAGATGTAACGGGCCTTGGGCGCGAAGTATTCGGCAGCTTTGCCTTTTTCGATCCGATAGACCTTGCCATCGGGAGAAGTGCCGGCGTAGAGAACGCCGTTTGGACCGGTAGCGATGGCGAAAACTTCAGGCTGATCGGCGGTCCACAGGAGCGTGCTCGCGCCGGACGGATCGATTTGATAAACTCGCCCGCGATGACCAGTGGCTGCGTAGAGCACGCCGTTAGCGCCTTCCGCTACGCTCCAGATGACAGACTGTCCGGAGGAAAACAGAGTGTCTACTTTGGGAGCGAGAGTCAGGCGGCCGTCGCGGCTGAGAGAGACGCCCTGGAATTGGCCGCGAATGAAATCCTGATAGCTGGTCATCTCCCAAGCGGTAGTGGTGGAAGGGCGCGCGGGGAATGCCAGGAGGAGGGCGGCCGGCAGAACTGCGGCGAAGCGGCGTCTCATTCCTTCACCTCGACCTGAATCGTTTTCGATCCATTGATTACGCTATCGCCCGCGCCAACTTCCAACTCCGCGATCTTCGAATTACGCGTCTGCGTAATACCGCCCTGCGCCGTTTGTGAACCCGCCAGAATCATGGCCACCGAGGGCGGCGGATCGGGCAGGTCCGCGCCTTCCAATTGAAAGGCGGGTTCCGGGCGCCACACGCGGATATAAGCTTTGGTATTCGCGCGCAGGCTGTTTACGGTGGAAATCAACTGCGCGATGGATTTCGGCTGCGCGCTGACAATTTGCCGGAGATCCGTGAGATTGGTGGTCATGCCGTCGGCTACGGTGAAGTAAAGCGGTCCGGGAGTAAGACCCTCGGGAACCTGGTACACGATGGTGCGCGCAACCTCCACGCCGTTCTCGCCCACCAGCATGGTGGTCAGTTCCACCTTACCGCCGGCGCGCACTTCCCGCCGCGCCACGGAAACGCTATCGATCTGAAGCTGCTTCTTGGCGTCGAACGATTCGATATCGAGCGCCACCTTTTTCAACTCCAGCGCGTCGAATCCGCTTTGCAGCACATACGCCAGCGGGATGGCGGTGGAGAGCGAGGCGATCAGGGCGGAGCCGGTATCGGCGGCGTACATATTATTCACCTTCAACGGCGCCGAAGAGCCTTGGAATTCGATTTCGCCGGTGACCCGGAAACTGGACGCGCCCATGGTGCGCTCGGTGGCGTCGATGGTATTGAACACGGCCATCTGCACCAGCAAGGGCGAAAGGAAACGATCGTTGACCATCTGCATCCGGTAGTCGTCGAGCCGTCTTCCGCCGCGCGAAACCGTGATGGAAATCGGGGCCATGGCGGCCGCGCGACCCAGTTCGCCGGCGATGGCCGTGTTGCGGTCCTGCAGGATGACGCCCATGGTTTCCTTCGGCGCGGAAATCTTGAACGACGCGGACATCACCGGCAGCAGCGCCAGCACTTCCGACCGCGTGAAAGGCAGTTCCGTGGAACCAACCGCCAGGAAACGATGCCCGAACGCGTAAATCTTGGTCCCGTCGATGTACGTCACCGTACCATCGGCGCCGATGCTGAGATCGCCGGTCATAAGCTGCACGCTGATCATCGACCCGGGCTTGAGCGCGGAGGGATCGCCCATGTGGGGATTGGAAGAGCCGCCGGAAGATACGCCCTGCGCGGGTTCGAGGCCGGCGGCGCGAAGCTGTGGCGCGAAATAATCGAGCGTGGCGCGGGTGAATCCGGCGAAGGATACCGGCGTGGCAATGTCGATCAGTTTGGCGTCGCGTAGCGTGGAATCCGGGCGGGGAGGCAGCAGGCGCGTAAGATCCTTGGAAGCATAAAGCGATGCGAGCGAAACTTCATTGCGCGCCACTTGCACGGGCGCGGGCCAACTTCCGGCATCGGTGACCCGCACCATTTCCTCGATCGGCCGGATGCCGGTAATGGCTTCTTTGGCAAACGGAAATGCCATGGCCACCGCGCCGGCCAGCTTGCCATCGATATACACCGGACTGCCGCTCATGCCCTGCAGCACTCCGGTTTCAGCCAGCGGTCCACCGGATAAGCGCGCCAGAATCAGGCTTTGCTTGGGACCGATATTCTCCAGCACGCCCAGCACTTCCACTTGAAATTCGTCGATGCGATTGCCGGCGAAGACCGTCTTGCCGATGCCATGCAGACCAGGTTTGATGTCTTTCAGAGGGAAAAACGCAGTCTGGGCGTGCAAGGCGGCGGCCAATGCAAACAGCGACGGAAAGACGGAACGCGGCACGATTCTCATTTTACCGTGGAAAGACATGACGCCGAAGACGGACACGAATGCCCGCGGATTTCACAGGCTTCCTAAAGAAGGACGCCGTGGAGCGGCTTATGGTTCCCGGCTCGGCGAGCCTCAGCGTTTGGCCGCGGTGTCAAGCACGGATTTCGGCAACCGGCTTCACGGAGACAATGCGCGCCACGCGCTCCATAACGCTCTTGTTTTGCGCGCTCTTTTAAGATCACGGCGGACAGCGGCTTCCTACCGGCCAGAATGTCGTGTATCATTTGCCGCGACACGCCCAGCGCCATTCATCAGCCGGTCTGCGATATTTACGGCGACGATCAGGGCGTCCGCAGGAAACCATGAGCCACATTGCCTACTAAGTAATATCCAACGATGTCTCCCGCGTCGTTGATGGCCGCCGCAAAGGTCCCTTGGGTAGCGGCGGTCCCTGCTCCGGGGGCGGCGAAGGTGGCGACGTGGTTGCCATTAAAATGCCCGTAACTCTGATACACCTTCCTGAAAACCGTGTAGGATCCGGCGATTTGTCCGGCTTTATTTATGCCGCTGACCCAGACTCCCGTACCCGGTTGGGCCGCCCATGTCCCCGGAACATAGATTTTTGTAATCGTGCCATCGACTGCGCGCGTAAATGAGATGACACGATCACCCGCGCCCGAGCCGTATCCAGCGATCACCCCCGCGGCGTTGATGGACGCCCCGACAGTCAAGTCTTGTCCATCGACTACGTCGAATGTGGTCACAGCGCCGCTCGAATCCCGCACAAACGCCCAAGTCGTGCTGCTCGGAAACATGAAGTCGCCCGTCACTATTCCCGAGTCGTTAATCGCCAGTCCCCAAGTTCCCTGACCGCTCAACGTACCGGCTCCCGGCGCATCAAAACTCGCCACTGTACCGGCAAGCACGAAACCGTGGTTATTCCCGCCCGTGTCCGCGTAATAGCCCACCACCTCGCCTCCGTTGTTGATCGCCACGGCGAATGTTCCTCGATAGGCCGTGGTGCCGGCCCCGGGGCCGCGAAGGTGGTGAATGTACCGCCGATGGTGCGGATCAAGGCACGCGCCACATTCTGCGCGGTGATGTAATACCCGGCGATGGCGCCAGCCGCGTTGATGCTCAATGCAAACGTTCCCTGACCGGCGCCCGTGCCTGCCTCTGGAGCGTCGAAGGTCGTCATGGCGCCATCGCTGGCGCGGACGAAGCCGTGGCTCACAGCGTTCGCATCGATGTAATATCCCGCAATGATTCCCGCTCCGTTGATGCTAGTGGCGAAGGTCCCCTGATACGGCGCCCGGCTGGCCCCCGGCGCATCGAATGTAATTATGGTGGCTGAGCTCTCCGGCTGCTGCGCCCGCGCGCAAACGGCGCAGAGCAAGCAGACGCAGCCCGCGATAGTTGCTCTCTGCATTCGTCTTCCTCGCTGTGGCGTCGATTGTACCACCGGCCATAACGGCGGTTTGAGAGACCGGTACCGGTTCCTGCAGGCTGCGGAAAAAGGCCCGGAACCGCTGGCTTACGCGCGCGGCTCAGAAGCCCATCCGGTACTTACAACAACTTACGGAGCCGCGACCGTCAGGGAGCGGTCCCCTCCACAGCGACAGCGTGCTCCCCGGGACGAGCCGCGTAAACCTAGAAGCTTACGCCCTCAGCAGTGAGATCGGCGGGCGTCCGGCGGCGCCTTGGATCGATCGCGGATCACGGTGCAGTGTGTTATTTGTTGACCACCCATCCACCACTTGGCCGTGGGAGCCGCCGATTCTATCAAACCTGCTCTCGGCGTAATGATTTCAATTTACAATCTCCTTACGATCAAGGTATAGAACTTCACGTATAGGACTGGTAGGCATCACATGAACCTCAAAAATGGCGGTCAACTTGACAGGTCATGCTATACTCTCTCAAACGGCGCGAACGATTGTTTCTTCACAACTGCCGGATTGAGCCGGAATCATCGCGCACTGTGGAGCTTTGGTCGAATCGGGGGGGGCACACGCCGCGACTCCTGACTCCTTGCCCACGCACATGGCCGTATTCATCTGGCGCGCCTGTTGTCTGCTTGACTTACGGAGGAGAGACAATGAAAAACCTGACGATAAGTGCTGCCTTTTTGGTGCTGGCCGTCGCCAGTGCGGGACTTGCCATCGCGCAAACGGACACCTGCGTGGTTCCGCCGTCGGAAGTGAAATTGCCGGCCGACGGCAACGCCGATACCGGACAAGGCCTGCTATTCACCAGTTTCTTCAAGAACAACGGCGCCAACCGGAGTGTGGCGGACACCAACATGGCGGGCGTGGAACAGTGGGCTTACTGCTCGAAAAACAACTTGTTCATGACGCGCTGGCTTCCCGGCGGCGACATTCTCCTGATTACCAATAGCAACTATGCGGATTTCAAATTCGCCGAGATGAACCTGAATGGTGACTTCCTCAATACCTACAACGAAAGCAAGGCGAATAAGCAGCTTGCCAAAGCCGGGCAGCAAAGCATCATCGATTTCAATCACGAGGTGATGCGTCTGCCCAACGGCTACACGGCGGCCATTGCGCACAACGAAATGCTATCCACTTCCGCGCAGGGCGGAACTCCGCAGAATCCGGTGGATATTATGGGCGATGAAATCCTGGTGGTGGACGAAAACTGGGATTTGGTATGGAGTTGGAACGCTTTCGACTTCCTGCCGATCGGCCGGGCAGCTATCCTTGGTGAAACTTGCGGAGCCTGCCCATCCGGCGGTTCCAAGGACAATGACCAGCCGGACAATGTCGACCCGAATTGCTGCCCCATCGCTCTGGCGCCGACGGCTAACGATTGGCTGCACTGCAACTCCATCGCTTACGATTCCACCGATGGAAACCTGATCGTTTCGGTGCGCAGCCAGGATTGGATAATCAAGATCGATTACGAGAACGGAGCGGGCGATGGGCACGTCATCTGGTCTTTGGGCAATGAGGGCAACTTCAACATGATCAACACGCCCAATATTCCGTCGCCGTGGTTCAGCCATACACACGATGTGGAGATCCAATCGACAGTGGTGCCCAAGCTGATCATGATGTTTGACAATGGAAACACCCGCCATGCCAGCGATAAGAGCGCGGACAGCCGCGGGCAGGTACTCTCGATCGACGAGACCACCTTCACCGCCGATATTTACATGAACGTGGACTTCAACTACTACTCGCAAGCCTTTGGGACCGCGCAATTGCTGGATAACGGCAATTACTGGTTCATGGCCGGGTGCGCGGTCTCGCCGAAGACCACCTATCCCTTCCGGGCCGCGGAATACGTTTACAATCCATCCACCTATACCGGTACAAAGGCCTACGAGGTATGGTACGAGGACACCGCATACCGCTCATTCCGGCTGACCAGCCTCACCGGATCCGGATTCTGATTGGTCATTGAGGAGGCGCACTGTGCGACTACCGCGATACGCACCGATTTCGATCGTTTTTGCCTTGAGCCTGTGCCGGTTTCCAGATCCGGCGCGGGCCCAACAATACACGATGCTTTACAGCTTCGTGCAAAATGGCGATGGGCAATTGCCTCTGGGCCCGCTGGTGGCCGATGCGAAAGGCAATCTCTACGGCACCACCTCTAACGGCGGATCTGCCAATGCCGGCACCGTATTCCAACTGGCTCCTCCGGCCGCGCCTGGTGGCGCGTGGACCGAAACTCAACTACTTAGGTTCGACGGAGCAGGCGGTGGCGCGCACCCGCTTACAGGCGTGGTCTTCGACCCAAACGGGATCGTCTTGTATGGCACTACGTCGGCGGGAGGCGCGTACGGGGCGGGCGTGGTGTTCTCTTTGACTCCCGCGGGCCACGGAACCTGGACGGAAGCCGTGCTCTATAACTTTAAAGGAAACCCGGACGGCGCCGGTCCTAATTACGGGCCGTTGCTGGTGGGCGCTGAAGTCGCCGGGCGGCCTATGCTTTATGGCATGACCACGTCCGGCGGTGCATCCGGCGCCGGCACCGCTTACTCGTTGACGCCGCCTGTTCAGAAAGGCGCTGCGTGGACCGAAACCATCCTGTGGAGCTTTGGCAATGGCAGCACGGATGGCGCTTCCCCGAACGGTGGCTTGGTGGCCGACGCGAATGGAGTTTTGTATGGCGGAACTTCCGCCGGCGGAGCATTGGGCGTAGGCACGGTGTTCTCATTGACGCCGTCCGCACACGGTGGCGGCTGGACGGAAGCCATCCTTTATAACTTCCAAGGCGTCAACGATGGCGCGACTCCCGCCGGAAATCTGCTGGCCGGAACCGTGCCCGGCGGCTCTTTCGCGCTTTTCGGCGTGACCTCCTTCGGCGGCGGCGGCAACGCCCAAGGCATGGCTTTCGCCTTGACGCCGGGGGCGGCGGGGGCCTCGTGGCAGGAACAGATCCTCTACCGTTTTTCGATTTTAGGAACCCGCCAATATAATCCGCGCTCCGGTTTCGCGCTGGGCAAAGGCGGCACTCTCTACGTGACGGCGTCTCTCGGCGGACTGGGCCCTGACGGGGGGGTGATATCGTTAACGCCGCCCGCCGCGCCGGGCGGGAAGTGGACGCAATTGTGGTTGTTCCATTTTACGGGGACCGACGGGAACAACCCGGCGGGGGGATTGCTGTATCTCAACAATATCTTATACGGCACAACTTACTCCGGAGGCGAGCAGAACTTCGGGGTGGTCTACTCCTGGAACTTGAAGAAGTAATCAGTTTCGCGGCATAAGAAGACCGTGCGGGTCACGGAGGGCCAATGGAAAAACCGATCTGGCGAAAACGAGCTGGCATGTTGGTATTGCTCGGCATGGCGGCGGCCATCGCGCCGGCACAGACATTCACTACTCTTTTGAATTTTGAACACGGGAACGGCGGAAATCCGCGCACCCCCCCGGTGCAGGGCGCGGACGGAAACCTCTACGGCGCAACCACCGGCGGACCGGGCGGCGCCGGCACGATCTTCGCCATGACGCCGCTGGGCGCGCTGACCACACTGTTGTCTTTCGACGTCAACGACGGGAGCGGTCCCTTCGGCGGATTGACGGCCACCCCGCAGGGAGTCTTCTACGGAACCGTTTACTCGGGAGGCGCCAAGAAGCGCGGCACCATCTTCACCATTACGACCCTCGGCACCCTGATCACACTGGTCGATTTCGATGGACAGAACGGCGCCAATCCCTTCGCCGCGCTGATCCTGGCTTCCGACGGAAACTTCTACGGGACCACCGGTGGGGGGGGGGCCAACAACGCCGGTACGATTTTCAAGATGACTCCGGCCGGCCACCTGACCACGCTCTACAGCTTTGCTACCAGCGACGGCGCAACTCCTACGGGCGCCCTCGTCCAGGCTTCCAATGGCAATCTCTACGGGACCACTTCCGCGGGCGGCGCGAATGGCCAAGGCACCATCTTCACCATCACGTTGACAGGAGCCTTCACCAGCCTCCACAGTTTCGCGGGGGCCGATGGGGAAGTCCCGGAAGCCGGACTGGTGGAAGCCGCCAACGGCGACCTGTATGGAACTACGGTGTATGGCGGCGCTAACGGGTATGGCTCCGTCTTTCAGATTGATTTGGCCGGAGATTTTACATCTGTGTATAGCTTCACCTCCGCGAATCCGAATCCCGTGGCGGCTTTGGTGGTAGGCAACGATGGCAATCTTTATGGGACCACCGCGAACGGCGGCGCGAGCGGCTACGGCACGGCCTTCAGTGTGACGACCGCGGGTGTGCTGACCACGCTGCACAGTTTCGACTACGCCGATGGCGCTGAACCTCGCGGCCTGGTGCAGGATACCGACGGGACCTTCTACGGGGTTACCGCTAATGGCGGCGCGGGCGGCCAGGGCACTATGTTCACGCTCTCTGTCGGCCTGGGCCCGTTCGTGGAGACGCTGCCTAACTCCGGCAAGGTGGGGGCCAACGTACAAATCCTGGGAACGAATCTTACCGGCGCCACCGGCGTGACTTTTAATGGCAAGACCGCCAACTTCACGGTGGTGTCTGCGACTGAGATTCAGGCGACTGTGCCTGCCGGCGCGGCGACCGGACCGGTGCAGGTGATGGTTCCCGGCGGGTCACTGTCCAGCAATGCAGCGTTCCAGGTGAATCCGTAAGTATAGGACCGCTCCCTGACGGTCGCGGCTCAGTAACGTCGCGGCTCGGTGAATTGCGCGCAATCGTAACCGATGATACAGAGCGCGACCGTGAGGGAGCGGTGCCTGCCCCACAAGTGGAACAGTTCAACCTGGCATCCTATTTCGTCGACCGCCACATCCGGGAAGGCCGCGGTGGGCGCTTGGCCATCGTCTGCGAAGGCGCGCGCTACACGTATGCGGATATCGCGGCGCAGGTAAACCAAGCCGGAAACGCGCTGCGGCGCGCGGGCGTGGAGCGGGGCGATCGCGTCCTGATTGTGCTTCCCGATTCGCCGGAGTTTGTGGCCGCGTTCTTCGGCGCCATGAAGATTGGCGCGGTGGCGGTACCGGCGAGCACATCCCTCCGTCCCGCGGACTACGCGTACCTGGCGCAGGAGAGCCAGGCAAAAATCGTTTGGGCCGGGCCTGGCGTGGTTTCCTACCAAGACGAATCGCGGGAACTCGAAGGCGCGGCGACCGCGCCTCACGATCCGGCGTTCTGGCTGTGGACCTCCGGCAGCACGGGTTCTCCGAAGGCGGCGGTCCACGCGCACCAGGATTGGCTGGTTAGCTGCGAAGGGTATGCGCGCGGCGTGCTGGATATTCAACCGGAAGATGTCACGTTTTCGTCGGCAAAGCTGTTTCATGCCTACGGGTTGGGCAACGGATTGATGTTCCCGTTCTACGTGGGGGCAACCGCCGTTCTCTATCCAGGCAAGCCGCAGGCCGGCGACATCCTGAAGTGCGCGCACGAATCTCGGCCGACCTTGTTCTTTGCGGTGCCCACGCACTTTGCCGGTATGTTGCGCGAGACGGATCACGCATGCGCCTACGATCTGAGTTCAGTCCGGTTAGGCGTGTCGGCCGCGGAGCCTCTGCCCGCGGAAATCCTACGGCGCTGGGAGAGTCGCTTCGGATTTCAAGTGCTCGATGGCATTGGATCCACCGAGGTGCTGCACATCTATATCTCGAACCGGCCCGGAAACCTGCGCCCGGGCAGCACCGGCGTTCCCGTGCCGGGCTATGAAGTTCGCATCACGGATGAAAACGGCAGCGAATTGCCCGCCGGCGAGACCGGCGACCTTTGGGTGCGCAGCGGCAGTAACGCAACCCATTATTGGAATCGCCCGCAACTCACCGCGGAGCGCATGCGGGACGGATGGTTCTTTACCGGCGACAAGTACCGCGTGGATCAGGATGGATATTACTGGTACGCGGGAAGGTCCGACGATATGTTTCGGGTATCCGGCGAGTGGGTTTCGCCGATTGAAGTGGAGAGCGCGCTCATCGAGCATCCAGCCGTATTGGAGGCGGCGGTGGTGGCGCGTCGCGACGATAGCGGCCTTCCGCGATCATGCGCATTCGTGGCGCTGAAGGAACCCGCGGCGGCTTGTGACGCGCTGGCCGAAGAGTTGCGCGGCTTCGTGCGCGATCGTCTGGCCGGATACAAATGTCCGCGCCGTATCGAGTTCCTCGACGAATTACCGAAGACCGCTACGGGAAAGCTGCAACGGTACAAACTGCGATGAACACTGTTGCGGGCCTACGAGGCCCGCGCAGGCTACGAGCCTGCCCCACAGCCGTACTATAATACTGCTAACATGCGCGCAGGGTTGACCTCACTATGCATAGCTACAATTACCTGGCCGCTGGTGCTGGCGGCGCAGGCCAACGTGCTGACATTTCATAATGATATCGCCCGCACCGGCCAGAACCTGAAAGAGACCATCCTCACCACCGCCAATGTGAATTCAACGACATTCGGAAAACGATGGGAAGTAGCGTTGGATGGCCGCGTGGACGCGCAGCCGTTGTACGTCTTCGGAGTTCCCATCGCGAATCAGGGAACGCACAACGTCCTCATCGCCGCCACGGAGAACGACAGCCTCTACGCGCTGGATGCCGATACCGGCGCGCAACTTTGGAAGACATCGTTACTGCCTAGCGGTGAGACGCCTTCCGACGACCGCGATTGTTCGCAAGTAGAGCCGCAAATCGGCATCACCTCGACGCCTGTCGTCAGCCTCGAAAATGGCGGGAGCGCCGGATCGATCTTCGCCGTAGCCATGAGCAAGGATGCATCGGGGAACTATCGTCAACGGCTGCACAAAGTCAGCCTGACTACCGGCAAAGCGCTCCACAGCGCGGTCGAAATCATTGCCAAGTATCCTGGCTCCGGCGAGGATTCGAAGGATGGCTATGCTTTCTTCGATCCCAAACAGTATAAGGAGCGGTCCGGCTTACTGCTGCTGCACGGCACGGTGTATCTCGGCTGGGCTTCGCATTGCGATCATCCGCCTTACACGGGCTGGATCATGGCGTATAGCGCGGCCACACTGGCGCAGACCGGCGTGCTCGATATCACGCCCAATGGCGATGAAGGCGCAATTTGGGGATCGGGCGCGGGTTTCGCCGCCGATTCGAGCGGCTACATTTATTTTCTGGACGCCAACGGCACATTCGATACGACCCTTAACGCGCAGGGGTTCCCGACCAATGGCGATTTCGGCAACGCCTTCATCAAGCTATCGGCTACCGGCGGCACACTGGCAGTGGCCGACTATTTCACTATGTCGAATACAGCGAGCGAATCCGCCGGGGACGTCGACTTAGGCTCGGGCGGCGCGCTGGTATTGCCTGATATGACGGATGCCAATGGACATGTGCGTCACCTGGCGATCGGCGCCGGTAAAGACACGAATATCTACTTAGTAAATCGCGAAAATATGGGTAAGTTCAATCCGGAAAACGATGGCGCGATTTATCAGGAACTGGATGGCGCGCTGCCCTCGGGCGTCTGGTCGATGCCCGCTTACTTCAACGGCTATGTGTATTTCGGCGCGGTGTCCGGCCCCCTCCGGGCGTTTCAGTTCAGCAAGGCGGTGCTCTCCGCGGCGCCGGTGGCGACGACGCAGACGCAGTTTCCGTATCCGGGAGCTACACCTAGTATCTCGGCGAATGGGACTTCGAACGCGATTCTCTGGGCGGTGCAAAGCACTTCCCAGGCCGTTCTGCACGCCTATTCGGCCGTGAATTTGCAGCAGGAGTTATACAATACAAATCAGGCGGCCAACGGGCGGGATCATTTCGGCGCGGGTAACAAGTTCATGGTGCCGACGATCGCCAATGGCAAGGTGTATGTAGGGACGCCCAAAGGCGTCGCGGCGTTCGGGCTGCTGAACCCGTAGCCTGCTTCGCTTGTCTTGGACAGGCCAGGAGGCCTGTCCGCTCGAGTTTCTACATTGTGCGCCGCTTGTGGGGCAGGCAAGCTCGCCGCGGACAGGCCAGGAGGCCTGTCCTACGCCACCACATATGGACTGCGATACACGGGCCGGGTCATCATGGCGGTGGCTTCGGCATCGCCGGTGAAACTCTCCGTCGCGGCATCGTAGGTCAGCTTACGCCCCGCCCGATAGCTGATGTTGGCCATGTGCACCAGGGCGGCCGAGGTCACCCCTACCGCCACGTCCGCATTCAAATCGGCGGGCTTGCCGCTCTTCACGGCTTTCAGAAAATTCTCCATGTGCGGGATGGCGCCGTCGATCTCCGATTCGGAGTGCTTCATGGATTCGCCCGGCTCGCTTTTGTCGCCCAGGAAGATCTGAAATCCGTGCTCGTCCACGGCCATGTAGCCCTTGCTGCCGAAGAAGGTCACGCCTATAAAGTTCGGCCCCGAAGCGGGAATTCCGGGTTCTCCGCCGGTGTTCAGCCCGCGCACTTCGAACACGAGTTCCGCATCGCCATAATCGAAGGTGGCGATCTGCGTGTTGGGTGTCTCCTGATCGTCTTCGTAAACATACTTTCCGCCGGTCGAGACCGCGCCCTTCGGCAACTCGCGGCCCAGGCCGCGCCTCGCCAGATCCATTTCGTGGATCCCTTGATTGCCGATGTCGCCGTTCCCGGTATCCCAGAACCAGTGCCAGTTATATAGATAACGATTTTTGGTGTACTCGCGCATGGGCGCGGGACCCAGGAAAAGGTCCCAATTGAGACCGGACGGCGGCGGTTCTTCGGGCGTGTGCCCGATCGATACGCGGCGCTTGAAGCAGATACCGCGCGCCATATAGACCTGGCCGATGGCTCCGCTGTGCAGCAGATCCATGGCGCGCTGCTTGTGCACGATGGTGCGGCCCTGCATCCCGATTTGTACGATGCGGTTGGACTTGCGCGCCGCGGCCACCATAGCGCGCCCTTCGAACATGTTATACGAGGCGGGCTTTTCGCAGTAGACGTGTTTGCCGGCCTGACACGCCCAGATAGTAGCCAGCGCATGCCAGTGATTGGGCGTGGCGATGGACACCGCGTCCACATTTTTATCTTCCAGCAGTTTTCGCAGGTCCTGGTGGACTTGCGGCTTACCGCCGCCCAGCTTTTCGACCATCTTCGTAGCGCGTTCCGTCTGTGCCTGGTTCACGTCGCAGATGGCCACCACGCGCGCATCCGGCAGCTTGCTGTAATACCCGAGGTGATCGCGCCCGCGTCCGCCCAGCCCGATTACACCGATGCCGATTCGATCGTTCGCCGCGCGCGCGCCCATGGCCGCCAGCCCGGTCGCGCCTAAGAGGAAGGTTCTGCGTTCCATTGCCCCGTTATACCACCGCGCGCGATAATCAAACTGGGAGTGTCCGTGAACTAACTGGACGATCCAACGGCTGCCCGTGGGGCAGGTCATCGGTTTTGGTGGCCTGCCCTGTGGCATATCTGCAAACGCAGACGACATAAAACGATCGTCTGCGCCACGGCTACACTAGCACCATGATCTATCTCGACCATCACGCCACCACCCCGATCGACCCGCGCGTGTTGGATGCCATGATGCCGTATTTGACGGGGAAATTCGGAAATGCGGCCAGCCGCAGCCATTCGTTCGGATGGGAGGCGGAACAGGCGGTGGAAAATGCGCGCCAGCAGGTGGCCCGGCTGGTCGGCACATCGCCGCGCGAAATCGTCTTTACCAGCGGCGCCACTGAATCGAACAATCTGGCGATTAAAGGCGTGGTAGAAGCCAGCGCCGCCAAAGGCGATCACGTGGTCACCTGTGTGATCGAACACAAAGCCGTGCTGGACGTCTGCCGTAGCCTGGAACAGCGCGGCGGGCGCGTCACGCGGTTGCCGGTTAATCGCGATGGCCTGGTGGATCCCGGCGATGTGGCGGATGCCATCGAAAACCGCACCGTGCTGGTTTCCATCATGTACGCGAACAATGAGGTGGGCACCATTCAACCGGTGGCAGAGATCGGCCGGATCTGCCGCGCGCGCGGTGTGCTGTTCCATTGCGATGCGGCGCAGGCGGCCGGCAAGATTCCCGTGAACGTGGGCGCGGAGGCGATCGATCTGCTGTCCCTTTCGGCGCACAAAATCTATGGACCCAAAGGGGCCGGCGCGCTCTATGTGCGGCGGAACGTGCGGCTGGGCGCGCAGATGGATGGCGGCGGCCATGAGCGCGGCATGCGTTCCGGCACGCTGAACGTGCCGGGCATCGTGGGTTTGGGCGAAGCTTGCGCCATCTGCGCGCGCGAAATGAATGAGGAAAGCGCGCGGCTCCAGCGGCTGCGCGACCGCCTGCGCGCCAAGCTCGAAGCCGGTTTGACCGGTGTTTCGCTCAACGGAAGTTCCAAACACAGGCTGCCACACAACCTGAACATGAGCTTCGCCGGAGTGGAATCGGAAGCGTTGATGATGGGCACGCCGGGCGTGGCCGTATCCAGCGGATCGGCATGCACTTCCGCTATCATGGAACCAAGCTATGTGCTGAAGGCGATGGGTATCGCCGATGGAGTGGCGCACAGTTCCATCCGTTTCGGGCTGGGGCGGTTCAACACCGAAGAAGAGGTGGATCGCGCCGCCGCGGCCGTAATACAAACGGTAAGTCAGTTGCGGGAACTAAGTGGGGAAAGCTAAGTGGAGAATATGATTCAAGTCACCGAGAAGGCAGAGCAGCGTATTCGTCAGATCGTGGCGAAGGAAGGCGCCGGCGCGGCAGCGGCCTACGCCTGGCCGTGCAGGGAGGCGGCTGCTCCGGATTCTCTTATCTCTTCAAGCTGGAAACCAAACCGCGGCCCACCGATCACGTGTTCGGTACGGCCGAGGCAAAGGTGCTGATCGACCCGAAGAGCTTCGTTTATCTGGACGGGCTGACGCTCGATTATAAGGAGTCGCTCATCCAATCCGGCTTCGTCATCGATAACCCGAACGCGCAGAAGACCTGCAGTTGCGGCACTTCTTTTTCGCCGCGGTAATTTGCGCCCAGTGGGGCAGACCTGGGCAGACCATCGTTTTCTGTGGTCTGCCGCTTTCGCGGCTGGGCAGACGACACACAACGATCGTCTGCCCCACTACCACTGGACGATACCGCGCCGGGCGGCGATGGCTGCGTAGCCGTTCCGCAATCTCCCGGTTGCGATTGCCGCCGGCGATGTGGTTTCGTCGCTCAGATGCTCCACCAGCCGGGCTGCCACCTCCGGCGGAAGCCCGTTCTTCCCGGGCGTTTGTCCCGCTTTTTTGAACTCACGCTAGTTTGCGTGTCAAACCGACCGACGCACGTAGGGCGAATTCGACACGGAGCACGGCGTAGGAACAGTTTCATGAATTCCTAAATCCGGCCAAATCGGTTGAAGGTGGGATCGCATTCGCAGGTTGGCGCGATACAGCCGCGTCTTGACAGCGGGCAGTGTCAGGCCGAGGGTCCCGGCTACCTCTTTAAGAGAAAGGCCTGAGCCGGTATAGAGAGAGTACACGGCCCGCAGCGGCTCCGGAAGTCTGGATATGCCTTCTTCAAGCGCCGCTCCGATCTCGCCGGACCACGCGAGTTTCTCCGGAGTCAGCGCCGGCGACGCCAGTTTATCGGCCAATCCGTTTTCGTAAAGGCTGTCCAAATCGACCCAGCCTAGCCGCCGCTCGGGCTCGCGAAGATGCATGAAGCACTGGTTCACGATGATTCGCCCGAGCCACGTCTTAAACGACGAATCGCCGCGAAAACCGTGTAAGTGACGGAAGGCTGACAGCAGTGCCGATTGAACGGCATCCCGGGCTTCTTCTTCGGAGCGCAAAATCCGGCGCGCCAGGCGCAGGCAAAATGAATAATGCCGCCTGAATAACTCGGATGTCGCAGCCATATCGCCGCGCCGTCCGTCCGCAATCAGTTCGGTTTCCGTCTTCTGTTCCATACCTAACGTTAGGCAATTCGTGCGCCAAAGCCGAAGACGTCGGTATTTCCGCGACAAGGGCGTTCCGGCGCTATACTTGCGTATCGACAGGCTGGCATGCCGAATGAATTGGAAACACCTTCGGATCGACTGAAACGGGCTGCAGCCGAATCCGCGGTCGCGCAGATAACACAGGGAATGATCCTCGGTTTGGGCTCGGGGACCACCTCGGCATTTGCCGTGAGCGCCTTGGGACGGCGGGTGCGCGAGGGCTTGCATGTGGTCGCTATTCCGACGTCCGAGCGCACCGCCGCACAGGCCCGCGCGCTGGGAATTATACTGTCGAATCTTGGCGAATGTCCGCAAATCGACATGACAATTGACGGAGCCGACCTGGTGGACGAGCGCAGCCTGAATCTGATCAAGGGGCGCGGCGGAGCTCTTTTACGCGAGAAGATTGTGGCGCGCGCTACGCGCCGGCTGGTGATCGTGATTGACGGCAGTAAGTTGGCAAGCCGTCTGGAAGTCAGTGAACCGATTCCCATAGAGGTGATACCGTTCGGATGGCAGACCACCGCGCGCCGGCTGTCGGATCTCGGGGCGCGGCCCGCGTTGCGCGTGGATGCCGAAGGCAAGCCCTTTATCAGCGACGGCGGCCATTACATCCTGGACTGTCCATTTACGGCTTCGATCGCGCCGGAATCGCTAGCCCTGGAACTGGATCACGTGGTGGGGGTGGTGGAACATGGACTGTTCATCGGCATGACATGGGAGGTTCACGTGGCGGACGGCGGCGGCGTTCGGATGCTAAAGCGCCCGTAGGACAGGCCTCCCGGCCTGTCCCGTGTGAGCTGCGCTCGCCAAAGAGCGCACCTACGAGGCCCGCACAGGCTACGAGCCGGCTACGAGCCTGCCCCACAAGAGCCTCGTCATTTATAATGTAGAAACATGTCATCCGCGTTCGTGGATCTGGCGGGGCCGGAACTCATCGCTAAGTACGAGCCGGTAATCGGCCTGGAAGTCCACGTCCAACTGGCGACGGCCACCAAGATCTTTTGCGGCTGCCCCACCAGCTTCGGCGCGCAACCCAACAGCCACGTCTGCCCGGTATGTCTGGGGCTGCCGGGCGCGCTGCCGGTGTTGAATCGGGCCGCGGTGGAATTGGCCATCGAAGCCGCGCTGGCGCTCAACTGCCGCATCCGTCCGGTGTCGCGGTTCGCGCGCAAGAATTATTTCTATCCCGACCTGCCCAAAGGCTATCAAATCTCGCAATACGAAGAGCCGCTGGCCGAGCACGGCTGGGTGGACATTATCGTGGATGGCGCCCTGAAGCGCATCGGAGTCACTCGCGTGCATATGGAGGACGACGCGGGCAAGAGTATCCACGATGGTTTTCACGATTCCGACAGGTATACTTACGTGGACCTGAATCGATCGGGCACGCCTCTGATCGAGATTGTCACCGAGCCCGACATGCACGGCCCGCAGGAAGCTTACGATTTTCTGACGGGATTGAAACAGACGCTCGAATTTCTGAATGTATCCACGTGTGACATGGAGAAGGGCCACTTACGATGCGACGCTAACGTGTCCGTCCGGCTGAAAGGCGCGGAGCGGTTCGGCACCAAGGCGGAAGTGAAGAACCTGAATTCGTTCCGTTTCCTGAAGCAGGCGCTGGAGTATGAAATCGCCCGCCAGGTGGGCATTTTGGAAAGCGGCGGCTCTATTCCCCAAGAGACGCGCCTGTTTAATCCCGATACCGGTGAAACCGCGGGCATGCGCAGCAAGGAACACGCGCACGATTACCGCTACTTTCCCGAGCCGGATCTGGCGCCCTTGCGGATCGCGGACGAGTGGCTCGATCGGATTCGCGCGCGCATGCCGGAACTGCCGGCGCGCAAGCGGGCGCGCTTCATCGCCGATTACGGCTTGAGTAACTACGATGCGGATGTGCTCACGGCCAATCGCGCGATCGCGGAATATTACGAGGTGGCGGCGGGTGCGGCAGGAGATCCCAAGGCCGCCGCGAACTGGGTGATGGGCGACTTGATGGGCGCTCTGAATGCCGACGGTAAACAGATCGCCGAATCTCCAGTGACGCCGCGGCGTCTGGGTGAGTTAGTCGCTCTGATCCGAGCGGGCGAGATTTCGGGAAAGATCGCCAAAGAAGTCTTCGTTAAGATGTTTGCCTCGGGCGATGCCGCGCCGGCGATTATCGAACGGGAGGGTTTGAAGCAGATCAGCGATGCGGGCGCGCTGGAGCGGATCGTCGACGAGGTGCTGCGGCAGAGCCCGAAGCAGGTAGAACAATACCGCGGCGGCAAGACAACGGTGCTCGGGTATCTGGTCGGGCAGGTGATGAAAGCGTCGCGCGGCCAAGCTAATCCGGGCGTGGTAAATGAGTTACTCAAGAAGAAACTATGCTAAAAGAAGGCGACACAGCTCCTAAGATCGACTTACAGACAGACACGGGCCGGCCGTTCGATTGGAATTCCACGCGCGGTAAGAAGGTGGTGCTGTTCTTCTATCCCAAAGCCAGCACTCCCGGCTGCACCGTGGAGGCTTGCGAATTTCGAGATACGTTCAAGAAGTTTGAAAAGAAGGGCGTGGTGGTGCTGGGGATATCGAAAGACTCTCCCAAGGCGCAAACCACTTTCAAACAGAATCAGCGCCTGCCGTATACCCTGTTGTGCGACGTGGATAAGAAGGCTGTGGAAGCGTATGGCGTGTGGAAAGAGAAGAATATGTACGGCAAGAAGGTGATGGGCGTGGAGCGCACGACCTTCGTGATCGATGAGCAGGGTAAGGTTCAAAAAATCTTTTCGAAGGTGAAGCCGGCCGGCCACGCAGAGGAAGTGCTCGCTGCGCTTTGATCCCGATAGGCGCGACTGTCTGCCCAGATGGAACGCCCAACCTATCGCCCAATGGGAACCACGGCTGTCTGGTACGGCGATCGTCTGATCTTGGCCGATATCCGTTCGCCCGCTTATGGCCAGGGCGATATGCATCGATAAGGCTTGGGTCAGGACATCGGCGCGGCCGTGATAGAGAACCCCGATGTGGTCGTAGCAATCCAGCGGCGCAAAGAAAGCGCGCATGTTGACCGCCAGGATGCCGAACAGCGCCATACCCCGCCGAACATCGATAAAAACGATGCGCTCGGAAAGGTTGACCGGGCCGACACGCTCTAAGGGCGGTGCGCGACACAATCTGCGGCCCATAAGGTTTTGGTTTTTCGCCGGGCCGTAAGAAGAACGCCACCGGGCCGCAGAGAACTACCACCGTCAAGCGGGCCACACCCCCATCCGTGATATCGTGAAGTACGGTGTCTTCGCCTTTAAACGTCCACCTGGAACGCTATGACGGACCGCTCGATTTGCTGCTGGATCTGATTCGCAAGCAACAGATCGATATCAAGGATATCCCCATCGCTACCATCACGGCGCAGTACCTCGCCTACATGGAAAAAGCGCGCGAGTTGGATTTCGATTTGGGTGCGGAGTTCGTCTACATGGCGGCCACCCTGATCCATATCAAGTCGCGCATGCTGCTGCCGCGCGATCCGGCGCTGGCCGCGGATAATCCCGAGGAAGATCCTCGACAGGAGCTTGTGGAAAAGCTTCTGGAGCACGAGAAGTTCAAGAACGCCGCCGAGATGCTGCAACAGAAGCGCATGATCGAAGAGAATGTGTGGTCGAATCCGCAGATCGCGAAATTCACCTCCGAGGACGACGATCCCGGCCTGGCGATCACGCTGTTCGATCTGGTAAAGGCGTTCGGCGAGTTGCTGGAGCGCTCCAAAAACCGCCCGGTTTATGAAGTCGCCGAAGAAGATGTCACCGTTGGCCGCATGATCCAGCGCCTGAAATCGCTGTTCGAGGAAGCCGGCGACGAACCGGTTTACATCATGCGGGTTTTCGAGGAGCAGCGCAGCCGCAAGGCCATGATCACGCTGTTTCTGGCGGTGTTGGAGCTGGTGAAACAGCAGGCGGTGATGGTAGCGCAGACCGACCTGTTCGGCGAAATTGTGCTGCGCAAACACCGCATGTTCGACGAAATATTCGCGGCGGATCAGCCGGCCATAGCGATTGAGAAGGAATACCGGTAGAGATGGAAGAGTTGGAGTTGGAACAAGACGCGGTTTCGACCGAAGAGGACGGCACCCAGACGCCCGCCAGCCCAGGCGTGGAAACAGTAGGCGCCGAGGAGTTGCTGCCGGATATCGAGACGCCCACGCAGGCGTCGTCCGAAGATGCGCAGTTGAAGGCGGTGCTCGAAGCCATCGTGTATGTCACCGAAGAGCCGCTTTCGCTGGCGCAGATTGCGGCGGCGCTCAATCAGCCCCGCGAACGCGTGCAGGCGCTGCTCGATGAATTGGTCGCCGAATACGATAAGCCCGAGCATGGCGTCACCATGCGCGAAGTGGCCGGCGGCTACAAGATCACCACCAAGCCGGAGCATCATGAAACGGTGCGCGGTTTCGTCCGCAGCCTGAAGCCACCGCTCAAGCTATCGCTGCCGGCACTGGAAACGCTGGCGGTGATTGCCTATAAGCAGCCGGTGACCAGGCCTGAGATCATGGAGATTCGCGGCGTGCAGGGCGCGGGCGTGCTGAACACCCTGCTGGACCGCAAGCTGATCGCGGAGGCGGGGCGCAAAAATGTGATCGGCAAGCCGATTCTCTACAAGACCACCAAGGATTTCCTGGTGCAATTCGGGCTGAAGGATCTGACCGAATTGCCGTCGCTGAAGGAGTTCGAAGAGATTCGCCGGATGGCCATCGATGGCGACGCGCCGGAGCCAGCCCCGGAAACTGTCGCCGCCGCCGAACCGGAAGAGGCCGCCGTGCCGGAACCGGAACCGGAAAACTCCACTCCCGAGCCCGAGCCGGAACAGAGCTGATGCCCGAGGAAAGGCTCCAGAAAATCCTGTCCCGCGCAGGCGTGGCTTCCCGCCGTAAGGCAGAACAGATCATCCAGGAGGGCCGCGTCACTGTGAATGGCGCGGTGGTGACGGAGCTCGGCAGCAAGGCGGACTTGGATCGCGACCACGTAAAGGTGGATGGAAAGCTGTTGCATCCTCCCAAGCATGTGGTCACGATCGCGCTGCATAAACCGCACAGTGTGATGACTACGGCGTCCGATCCCGAAGGCCGTCCCACAGTGATGGACCTGGTGCACGGCATTAAGGAGCGCGTTTATCCGGTGGGCCGCCTGGACTATCACAGCGAAGGGCTGTTGCTGCTCACCAACGATGGCGAGTTGGCGAATGCCATCACGTCGGCGGCTTCACACATTCCGAAAACATATCTGGTGAAGGTGAATGGGCCGCTCTCGCCCGAACAGGAGCAGCAGTTTCGCGAGGGCGTGCCGCTGGGCGGGCGGCGGACCGCGCCGGCCGGACTGAAGCTGACCTATCGCGCGCAGAACCCGTGGTATGAGGTCCGGCTGACCGAAGGCCGCAAGAATCAAATCAGGGAAATGTTCAAGCATTTCGGGCGGCTGGTGGAGAAGCTGAAGCGTGTGAAGATCGGATTTCTGGAATTGGGTCCGCTGAAACCGGGCGAGTTTCGTTATCTGACGGCGGAAGAGGTGGAGCGATTCCGCAGAACGGCCGCCAGGCGGGCAGCGCCATGACGATATCCGAACTGCTCAAGACCAGCCGGACCATCGCTGTAGTGGGCCTTTCGGATCACCGCTTCCGGGCCAGTTACGGCGTGGCCGAATATATGCAGCGCCACGGTTACCGCATCATTCCAGTGAATCCCTCGGTTGACGCAGTGTTGGGCGAGAAATGCTATCCCGATTTGGATAGCATTCCCGAACGGGTAGATATCGTGGATATCTTCCGCCGCCCGGAGTTCGTGCCCGAGATCGTGGACGCAGCCATCCGCATCGGGGCGCGGGCGGTGTGGATGCAGGAGGGCATAGTGCACGAAGAAGCCGCGGCGCGGGCCAAGGCAGCGGGTTTGGAAGTGGTGATGGACCGGTGCATTCTGAAGGATCGTAGGCGCTTGGCAGCGCGATGAGGTGGGCGGAAGCGGAGACTCGCGCCGGGTTTTCGTCGCGGTAGATCTTCCTTCCGTAAGTTACTGTCCAGTTACATGTGACGAATCACACATGGAGGGTTTTTTTTCCCTCTTGACAGGCCCGGGGAGCGGAAGACACAATTGCTCCATGGTATTTAGAATTACTAGGCGTACCGTTACAAAGTAACGCGAACGCCCCTCGCTGCGAGGATCCCCGCTGTGTGGATTCCACTCGCAGCACTTGGATTGATGAGCCTACCGGCCTATTCACAGACCACCTGCGCCGCGGCACCGACGAGCATCACGGCGCCTTTTGTGACAGGCGCGAAGGACTTTTACGACAATTTCGCTGTCCCCAGCGTCATTGCACATTCGCGCCGCCGCCTTCGAAAGTGGTGCCGTACAAGTTGGCAGCGGGATCGATCGCCGGTGTGCCGTAGGGGTTCGCGCCGTGCGGGTAGTTTCCGAAGGTATAGACGACGTGTTCCACCGCGGTCTGGGCCTGCATCGCCGTTCCCGCCAAGGCGAAGGCCAAACATAGCTACGCCGCGCCGCGTGTCCTTTTTTTCACAAGCGCTCCTCCTGGGTCTGTCGGCTGATACGCGGTGCGCGTGGGCCGAAGCTGTTCATCAATTATCCCGCGCGGCGCGGTCAAACGCACATGCGTTTCGAGTGGGCAGTACCAGGGAGCGAGGGAATCCGGACATCCCGGACCGCAGCTTGTTCGGGGCTGCTGCGGCGCGCAGCGGAACTAGCCAAGGCGGCGGGCCCCGAAGTGGTGATGGACCGATGCATTCTGGAAGATCACCGGCGGCTGGCGTGCGACAAGTGACCTGCTTGGCCGGGCGCAGCGTTCGACCTTGATTTAGAACCCGTAATCGCGTTGCCGAAGACCGTCTTTGAACGCTTCCTTGGCCTTCTTGGCCTTCTCCTGAACATCCTGTTCTTTGAAACCTGCCGTATCCCAGCGTTCCCAGGCGGGGAGGGAGTAGTCGGGCGTCGCGAGGGCTTCCTCTTCGCGGATGGCGGCGACCCATTCGTCGACCGCCCCCTTGTATGCCTGCCGTAAGCGATCTAATTCAGCAGTATCGATAGCCATTCCCGGATCGTAACAAGAAACCGTGACAGTTTGATGGATTGAGTGAACCACGAGGTGCGGCGCCGTAACAGTAGGTTGATCGCATACAACACACGGTTTCTGATTCTGCCCTGGGTGCGGGTGCCGCATCTGGCGTCGCACATTCTGGGCCGCATGGCGACGCAGATCTCCGGTGACTGGCAGCGGATGTACGGGCATCCCATTTACCTTCTGGAAACGTTCGTGGATCCGGAACGATTCCGCGGCACCCGTTACCGCGCGGCCAACTGGGTGTTGTTGGGGCAGACGACGGGACGCGGCAAGCAATCCAACAGCTAGGTGCCGAACCGTTCGCGCAAACAGGTGCTGGGCTATCCCCTGACGCCGCGGTTCCGTGAATACCTCACCCAGTAATGAAGATGAGACGGCGGATCGACGTGAAGCTGGACGAGCTGGACGAGATTATCGATCGCAGCACACGCGCGCCGCTGAGCGCAACCGAAGGCCAGCAGCTTAAAACCGCGCTGCATGCCATGGCAGAGAGGCTGCTGCCGAAGCGAAGTACGGAGAAAACCAATGCCGTTCCGCCGCGGGATGCAGCGCCCGTGGGCCAGGCGGAGAAGAGCGCACCTGCTGCGAGCGGTCATGGGCGCCATAGTGCCGCTGCGTTTCGGGGCTCCCAAAGGGTGGCGACAGCGCACGCCACACTGCATACCGGCGACCTTTGTCCGGAATGCCGCCGTGGAAAAGTGTACCGCCAGGAAGAGCGGCCACGCTGGTAAGATTCATGGGGCACGCGCCGCTGGAGGCCACCGTGTACGAGATGGAGCGACTGCGCTGCAATGCCTGCGGGCAGGTGTTCACCGCTGACGCACCGGCGACGGCGGGGCCGGACAAGTACGATGCCACGGCTGTGGCCATGATCGCCCTGATGAAGTACGGTACGGGAATGCCCTTTCACCGGCTGGAAAGGCTGGAGCAACAACTGGGCATGCCGTTGCCCGCTGCGACGCAATGGGAGCTCCTGGTGGCCGCCGCGCAGTGGATCCGCCCGGCGCTGGAGGAGTTGATCCGGCAGGCGGCGCAAGGCGGCGTGCTGCACAACGACGACACGGGCATGCGGATCCCGCATGCAAGCCCTCCCATCGTTTCTCCAGCCGCTGGGCGGCTGCACCCAGAAGTTCGGGAGTGCCGGTCAGATACCAATAGGTATCGGTAACGTGGGCATGCCCGAGATACGTGGACAAGATTGGCAAGCGCCGTTTGGGATCCTCACCATTGCGATACCAGCGCAACAGCGTCTCGACCGCAAATCGGTGACGAAAATCGTGCAGGCGCGGGCCACGGCTGGCATCCACAGCACGCAATCCAATCTGTCGGGATAGAATGTAGAACGCCCGGTGGACCTGGCCTTTGTCCAGCCGGTTGCCGTTCAGTTACCAGGAAATATCCTTCGGCGCGCACGCCAAAGCGCTTGTTCCGGCGTTTCACATAATCGGCCAGGACCTTACAAGTCGAGGCATGCAGCGGCACCAGGCGGGACTTTCCGAACTTGGCCCCTCGAATCGTGAGAATGCCTTCGGACCAATCCATATCCCCCGTGCGGAGGTTCAGCGCCTCACCGAGCCGCAGGCCCGTGACCGCCAGCAACCCAAACAGGCAGTGGTATGTCCAGGGTCGCAGCGGGTCAATGGAAGGCCGGGATTTGGCAGCTTTCAGCAGTGTTTGAATTTCGTGATCGGAATAGAAGTATGGGTGAGCGCGCGGGGGGCGGTAGGGCAGCAGACCGAGTGGCGGAACTTCTGTCAAGGGATCCGTCGCGCTCCAGTGCCGCGCGAAGCCGCGCACGACGCTGAGCCGCGCCGCCCACTCGTAGGGTTTGTGATTGGCATCTTGCGTGGCCCACTCCAATGCCAAGTTCACGGTGATTCGTGCACTGCGTTTGCGTGCCAGTGGCCAACAGTCGCTGCAACGCCTTCGGGTCGCCTCTACGAACTCGCTGCTGCCGACGGCGCAGTCGCAGAAATCGATCCACAACCTCGCTGTTCCAAGCCTGGACATCAATCTGTTTCCGCTTCAGCCACCGGCTGAAATCGGCGATTACGACAATCTGCTGTCTGATCGAGTGGTGAGCAAAGCCCTGTTCGGCTACCCCGGCCGCATACGCGTCGAGGTGTTCACTCAAAGGCCCCTGGCGGAGCCGTTCAATTGTTTTTGAGAAGGTGAAGAGTTGGTTTATCACTCTCCCAGAGTGCCAAGCCTGGCATCCGGAACTATGCCGCCTCCACTCGATTCAAACGCGCATCAATCAGGGCTCGCGCGTCAACACGCGCCACAGTCACGCAAGCAGACAGATTGATTCCGGAGCCAATGTCAAGGTTGTAAGCGACATTCTCGGTCACCGCAGCTCGTCTTCCACCTCTGTCTACGTGCGGGTAGCGTTGAAGCGTCTTCAGGCTGTGGCCCTCCCGGTGCCGCGATGAACAACATCTTTCAGGGTCCAACTGCCGGCGAGTTGCATGCGTTTCTCCAATTCAAGCGGAGTCTCGGTTATGGCTACATGCGCGCGGAGTTTACGTTGCGCGAGTTCGATCGTTTTCTTGTCAAGTATGCGGCCAGAAATCGGCACTGGGAGCTCAATCGCGCAGCGGTTGCCTGGCTGTCGAGCAAGCCGGGCCGAAAACCGATTAGCGTGTCCGCCGATGCCGCGTGCTGCGGCAGTTCTACCGATACCTGCACCGATCATCCGAGCCAGGAACCATAGTTGAGCCGATCTGGCCGCACCTGCCTACCGAGTCCTCCTTTGTTCCGTATTCTCTTTCGGAAAAAGATGTTCTCCATCTCCTGGCGCACTGCGCTGACCTCAAGCGCCCGCCTTTCCGGGCCGCACTCTACAGGGTTGGCTACGAGCCTGCCCCACTAATCGCGTAATAGCGTGAGGTAGACGGCGGCGGGAATGAATACTACAATCGCCGCCATGGCCAATATCAATACGCCGTGCCCGGCGATGGCGGCTACCAGGGAAGGGAGCGCGGCTGCGAACTTGCGCAGCGCCGCCTGAAACCAGGTGGAGGTGGCGCCGATACACGCGCCCAGCAGCACCATGGCGCAGGCAAACGCCACCACCTGCGCAGCCGTAATGGGACGTCCGGCAGCAGCAGTGGCTTCGCGGCGCGTGCGCATCTGGGCGTGCCACCACACGCGGCCCGAATCGGGGACCACGGCGGCCGAGCGCATGTGCTCGCGGTCCGCGTCGATCGCCCCGGCGATGGACACCACATCCGAGCAGATCGGGCAGCCCGCCACGTGCGCGCGCAGGCCGACGTCCGCGCGCTCCGGCCAACGGGACTGGAGCACAGCGTCCAGGACTTCCGCTTCCCATTGGCATTCGACGGGCGTCATGATCTGCCTCCTTCCGGCGCACGGCCCAGCAATTCGGCCAGCTTCCGCCGCGCGCGAAACAACATGGGTTTCAGACTGTTCACACGCAGGCCCAGCACCTCGGCGATTTCCCGGTGCGAAGCGCCCTCGGCATACGCCATCCAGAGAATGGCGCGCTCGCGCGGCTTCAAGTGTGTCATGGCGCGCGTGAAATCGGCCTGGCGCTCGGTGGCGGCGGCGTCTTGGGCGGACGGAAGGCGTTCGATGTCGTCGCCCGCCAGGTTGGCGGTTCCCTGCCTCAGGCTCCGGCGGCGCGCATCGTGCGCCAGGTTCGTCGCGATGCGATAGAGCGAATGGCGGCGGTGAGCTTCGCTTTCGTAAGTCGCGGCGGCGCGCAGAAAACGATAGAAGGCTTCCTGCAGCAGATCCTCGGCCAGCGCCCGGTCGCCGGTCACGCGGGTGAGATAGGCCCACAACCCGCGGGCCGTGCGCTCGTAGAATGCGCGGAAGGTATCCTCGTCCATGACGAAGTCCGCGGCTGCATCGTCGAGAACGTTATCGCGTGCAATTTCGTTCACGGTGGTTTCGCGAAACATAGGCATCGCTAAGCGTTCGGTAACTCGGTGCGCGCTGGGGAAGCCGGTTCAATCAAACCCAGCCGCTGCGAGATTACATAAGAGATTATCGCCGATATCATGAAGCCCAGGCCCAGCGCGATGCCCAGCACGCCCAGTGCGTCGAGCGATTGTTGTGACGTCGCATCCGTCACCCGTCCGGCGACGATGATCATTCCGATGCCGCCCGCCAGCAGCACCACGCCGCCCTGCACGGACCACAGAATCCGGCTCAGCGGTGCGCCCACGGCGCGTGGCGCGGCATCCAGCGCGATGGGCGCGGACTGCAGAAATCTGGCTCCCGCCGGCGATTGAACATAGGCCAGCAGATCGTCGTTAGCCGTAAAACGGTCGAGCAGCTTGGTGTGTACGTCGGTCTGTACTTTCGAAAGCCGGCTCCATCGGCGATAGTCGACCAGCGTGCGAATCAGCCAGACGAGCAGGCCGATGGCCATCCCAAATCCGGCGAAAATGCCGAGGCCGTTTACCACGTCGCGCCACATATCCGCCGTCTGGCTTGTGCGGTCCTGAGGGAGGTGCTCGCCCATATAAAAAGCCGGATTGCGGGCGATCTCCGGGTGCGCGTTCAGAAAGCTGACCAGGGCGGGATAGGGCGCCAGATAGGATTCATTGCCCAGCAGGCTGGGGTCGAGCGCCAGCACGTTGTGCAACGCGGGGGGATAGTGTTCGAGCAGGGCGTTCAGCTCGTCCTTGGTGTGTTGCGCGTCGGGCGGCTCGGCGGTTGCGGTGACGGATGGTCGGGTCTGTGCCCAGGTGGGCGAGGGTTGCCATGCCAGGGCGCACATCGCCAGCGCCGCTATTGTGGTTAGTTCCTTGATCCGCGTTCGGCTCATCGTATTAGTCCTCTCACCCGCTAATACGCCGGGCAGGGCCGCAGGTTATCCAAGATTCGTGGTCAACCGGCTCGCGGTTAGGTTGTTCGGCGATTAAACTCTGTTATGCCAAGCATAGTACCGTTTCTGCCGGCCAATCGCTGAGTTCCGCGAAGCGCTTACTACGCTCAAAAGGTTGGTGAGGTAATCTGACATGAGCTATGACGTTCGCAGGGCAAGTTTCGGCATCCTCAGTACCTGTCTGCTATTCGGGCTTGGCGTGTTTCCGGCTCAGGCGGCTACTCCAGTTCTAACTACTCTGCACACGTTCACGGGGGCCCCGGGCGATGGCTCCGGCGCGCAGGCCGGGCTGATCATGAGAGATGGCGTGCTCTATGGGGTTACCGAATACGGTGGAAATGGACGCGGTCAGACTCCTTACAATTGCAACAACGGTTGTGGAACGGTTTTCGCCCTGTACCCGCCGTCAACCCCTGGTGGGCCTTGGACCGAGCAGGTGATCCATAACTTCCGGGGAGGCACGGTCGAGGGCGGCGGTGATGGCGCCAATCCCACTTCCGGAGTGATTTTCGACGAGAAGGGCGTTCTATACGGCACAACGACTGCGGGAGGCGCGGGAAATAGCGGCACCGTCTATCAGATGCGGCCGCCAGCCGAGCCGGGCGGCGAGTGGACGGAGCGCGTGATATACAACATCGGGTATGCTTTTGACGCACCTTATGCCCGGCCAGTGTTGGGCAAAGGAGGCGTCCTCTATGGGGTGACCATACAAGGGCAAGTTTATTCGCTGACTCCTCCCGCGACATCCGGCGGCGAGTGGACTTACCAAACCATCGCCAGCGTCTCGCCGCCCACATTCGCTACTACAGTTTTGATCGCCCGCGATGGCGTGCTTTACGGGACTATCGGCTACAACGGCGGGGAATGTCCCTGTGGATCGGTTTACTCGGTGACTCAGGGCGCCGATGGCGCCTGGAAGCTGAAGGTCGTTTATTCCTTTGAAAGCCTCGCGGACGGATACAGCCCGCACTATCTTGCCAGTGGCCCCGGCGGCATCCTCTATGGCACGACGGATCACGGCCCCGCAACGTGCGAGAATTTCTGCGGAACGATTTTTTCTTTGACACCGCCGGCTGAGCCAGATGGCGCCTGGACCGAACAACTGCTTTATACATTCGAGCAGTGGTCTGAACCGCCGGACTCGCTCCAGGTGGTCGGCAGCAACGGCACGCTGCTTGGCGCATTGATCGGCGACGGCGAAGGCGGCCTGGTTTTCCTGCTGGATCCTCCGGCGGCGACGGGTGGCATGTGGTCCGAGCGGGTCATGCACGGATTCATCGGCGGTACTGACAGTGGAAATCCGATGAGCGCAATCGCTTCCGGCGGAGTGATCTACGGCGCGACCTTTGGAGCTTACCTCGGAATCCCCGCAGGCACGGTCTTTCAAATCGTTCCTTGAGAATCGCTGTGGCGCCGCTGCGGCGGGCTGCTCGGCGGTCGCGGCGGCGGATGGTCGCGTCTGCGCCCAGCCGGCCGAGGTTTACACTTCATGGCACACATTTGCCCGGCCAAAGGCGGCCTACGAGGCCGCCGCAGGCAGGGTGCCTGCCCCACAATGGTAGATTACGAGGAGTGAGGACGTCTAAGCTTTCTTTGGCTTGCCCCGTTTGTCAATCGCTCGAGGTTTTCTACAGTTGCACGCCTAATTGCTGCTTCAATCATGTTTGCGCCGAGTGTGGCGCCACGTTTGAGCCGGTGACCAGCTTCGCGGGCGGCACGATGGCCGGCATCGACCCCCCCGAGCCGCTGCCGGACGCGTCGGATCCGACGGCCGCCTGCGCGAAATGCGACTCCACGGCGGTCTACGCTTTGGCGGATGGCCGCCTGGTGTGCGCCAGGTGTGGGGCGCTGCTGAAACTGGAGATGACCGAGATCACTCCGTCATAGGATGATGGATGCGGGCGCAGGCGGTTTCGGCGCCGGTCGGATCGATGGCCGTGTTGCCCTCCTCGATGTGCTGAATGCGGCCGTCCTTATCGATCACGAAGGTGGCGCGATTGGCGAAACCGCGATCCGTAAAGAGCACGCCGTACTCCGCCGAGACTTGCCGTTTGGAGAAATCGCTCAACAGGGGGAAGGTGAGCTTGTTCTTTTCGGCGAACTCTTTCTGGGAGGGAATATTGTCCGTGCTGATGCCAAAGACCTTTGTTTCGACACCGTCAAAATGGGCGATACCAGCCTGGTACGCCAGCATTTCCTTCGTTCAGCCACCGGTGAACGCGGCCGGGAAAAAGGCCAGCACAACGGCGGACTTGCCTCGGAAATCCGACAGCGTGACGGGCTTGCCGGCGGTGGATGGCAGAGTGAAATCGGGCGCCATATCGCCCACTTTCAGACTGGTCTTCGGGGGCGTGCTGTTTTGCGCGGCCAAGCTACCCACCATGGCCGCCGACGCCAGAAACACGGCTAATACTCTCATCAATCCCTCCAAGCAGTTGCGAGCTTAGCATTGAGAAGACGCCGGAGGCAACCCGAGGGTATCGCTTTACAATCATTAAAGCTGTTGCCAGGGTACTCCTTTTGCGGTATCCTATAGGTGAACGTGGAATGATTTAGGGCCTGTTTGGACTGGCCCGTCTAATTGCAACCACGCTAAAAAGTGCTAAAGGTGAGTCGGTCTGTTCGAAATTCTTCGACCCTGGGAGCCTTTGGCCCCAGGGTTTTTTCGTCTGGGCCGATCCGCTGGATGCTGGAGGTATTTGAATGAGCGTCTGGTCGACTGCTGTTCCCGCTACCGCGCCTCTGTTGGGAACGGAGGGAGCGTTAGTTTCCGTTTCGATTTCTGTCGCGCCGCACCGTCTGGAAGCCTTGTTGGATGCGCTGGCGCACCTCAATTTTCCGATCAACCCGCAGATTTGCCATGGCTCGGGGCCGGCCACCCTGGTCGAGTTTCCGGCTTATGAGGCGCGGTTGCCGGAAATCCGGGAGATGCTGGAGACGTGCGGTTTTCCGGCGAATTCGGTGACAGCGACGGGTATGCTGGATTATCTACGAAGTTAAGTGGCGCAGCCACTCTGCGAGCTTCGCTTGTCTGGGACAGGCCAGGAGGCCTGTCCTACCGGCGGCCGGAGAACGGCGATGACCGAGACATGTTCGAGGATGGTTCGTCCGGTGGGTATGCCATCCCACGGTTTCGCCGGGCTGGAGGCGGACGAGGCCGCTGCGGCCCGGGCGCCGACAGTACATACCGCTTGCTCACGCGCGCGGCTCGGAAAGCGCGTGCCTGCCCCACATTAAAAGTGGAGTTTGGCCGCTAGTTGGATCAGGCGGGGAGCCGCCGCGTTGACCACCTGGCCGAAGGCCGGATCGTTGATTTCCCCATCCACCGCCGAAGGTCCGTAGAACTGCGCGTGATTGAATGCATTGAAAGCCTCGACCCGGATCTCCAGCGATTTCGATTCGGTGAAGCGCACGTTCTTGCCGATCTGCATGTCGAAGTTATCGATGCCCGGGCCATAGAAAAAACGCCGTGCGGCGTTGCCCAACTGTCCCAGAGTCTCCGGCGCAAACAGACTGGTATTGAATTCCGGCCTTCCGTTGCGCGGATTGGTATTGATCTCGAGCGGCCCGGATGCGACCTCCGGTGTATCGAGTAATCCGTTATTCACCCCATTACCGAAGGTGCCCAACAGAGACCTATCCGAATCGTCCGCCAGCGTCACGGGAAAGCCCGTGCTGAATCGCGTAGTTCCCGACAGACTCCATCCTTCGGTGACCCGGTTACGGCCAAACCACCGGTCAAAGGGCAATGCATAAGTGTAAGTGGCCACGAAATTCTGCCGCATATCGAAGGAGGAGATAACTCGGGTCAGGGCGGCATTGAACGGATTGGTCTGTTCACCCAAGTTAGAGGCATCGTCGATCGATTTCGAATAAGTGTAGCCGATGAGCAGAGTCGCACGGCTGCCGGCGGCAAACCGGAAGGTGGCTTCCAGGGCGTTGTAATCCGAATTGCCTATCGTTTTTTGGGCGGTCACCGATCCATAGTTAGGGCCCAAGCCTACGCGCGTTCCCTGATACACCTTTCCCGAGGCCGAAGTATACATCGCATCTTCTCCGAAGGGGCCGCAGGTGGCGCTTCCGGCAGCCACTTCGTTCGGCTGGCTCAGACTCAGGCACAGCGCTGGGTTACCCACGTTCTGGGGCGCCAGCACAAGCAGATGATGTCCTTCGTTTCCGGCGTAACTGACGGTCAGCAGCGCCTTTCCGGCGATCTGCCGTTGCAGCGAAAACATATAATTATCGGTGTAAGGAACGCTGTTGCGGTAATAGAAAAAAGGATCGGCGGCGATGGGAGTTGCCGCGGCAAAATTGAAACCGGTAAACGGATTCTGCGCGGAGACGTTGTGCGGCGGGAAATTCAGGGGAAACGGATCGCTGTTTTGGGCGCCATTCGCGGCAGTAATGAACGGCGTGGCTAACAGCGGCGGCGCGGGACTTAGATAGTTGTACCCGAACGGAGGAACGCCGTACATAATCCCGGCTGTCAATCCGGGGAATGCCGTATAAAAGATGCCATAGCTGGCGCGGATACTGGTCTTGCCATCGCCAGGCGCGTATGCCACGCCGATTCGGGGCGCGAAGTTATGATACTCAACCGGCGAGAGCGTTGATGGAATTCCCGGATCGCCGGGAACTACTAACCCGGGTACGGCGTTAGGGTATAGAACCGATTGTTCACCGGGAACCGTGGTTTGTATGTTGTTATACTTTTCCGACCATGGCGAAATCAAGTCCCAGCGCAACCCGAGGTTTACCGTCAACTTACTCGCCGCCCGCCAGCTATCTTGCGCGAAGGCCGAGCCATAACCGTTCCGAAGGTAGAAGCGCTGTCCCGTCGTCTGTGTGAAGTTACTGGGAAAACCCAACAGGAAGTCGGCGAAGGCCGAGCCTGTTTCGGTGCCGTCGATGTTGAAGGTGCCGTTGAAGGTGGCGTTTGGATTCTCGTTCACCTGATCGGCATGGAACTGGCCGCCGAATTTGAGCGTGTGCACCCCGACCACCTTCGAGACCGTGTCACTGACATACAGGGTGTTATTCCATTGATCGAGGTTGGTAATCGGAACGCCCATGACGAACGACGGGAAGACGATGTTTTCGACGCCCTCGAATTGCGGCGCTTGCACGACGATGCCCGGAGTTCCCACACCGGTTACAAATCCCTGCGACTGAAGAGTCACTCCGGCGCCGCCGCGCGGCTGGCCGATATCGTTCACGTTGCGCAGAAAACCCACATGAAATTCGTTCACCGCGGAGGAGCCCAGTACCTTCGTATCGCCCAGCGCGATCATCTGCGCCTGGCCCATGGTCAACGCGTCGAATCCGGGTATGCTGGCGCCGCCCTGGCCGCCGGGATAAGGATTGTCCAGCCGGTAATTATCCACGAAATAGTAGCCCGAGATTTGTCCTAACCGCGTGTTGGCGTCTATCCGGCTGGCCGCCTTATCGTCTCTTACGGTTTCCGGATATGCGGAGGTGGCGAAGAGATCCGCGCCGATGTTAGGCGTGGGAATGTATTGCAACAAGCTGGCCGCGGGCGCCGACCATGCGCTCCGCGGAATGACGGCGTTCGGAAAGACGCAAGCGACCGGCGTGGTGCAACCCGCGGTGTAATACGGCTCTCCCTCGGACACCCCGTATCCCAGCTTTTGAGTGAGCAGGCTGGCAATGTACGGGCCGCTGACGGTGCCCGTCAACGCGCTTGCCATATCGCTCAAGTTGCCTTGCCGGTCGTCCAGCGAGGGAACCGATGTTACGGCAGAGGCGATGCCTTCCTTGGTGCGGGTTCCTTGGTAATCCAGAAAGTAGAACACGCGATTTTTCCGGATCGCCCCGCCGATGACGCCTCCGAACTGGTTCTGCTCAAAAGCCCCTCTGACGTCGTCGAAGTAATTCCGGGCATCCAGACCGGTGTTGCGCAGAAATTCAAAGGCGTCGCCGTGCAGCGCATTCGTGCCGGATTTCGAAACCACGTTGACCAAGCCGCCGTTGTAATTGCCGTACTCCGGATCGAAATTGTTGGTCAGCACGCGGAACTGCTCGATGGAATCGAGATTCGGGATGACGGAAGTTCCGCCGTTCATGTGCTCCTGTACGTCGATGGCGTTCACCATGAATCCGTTGGAAGATTCGCGCTGCCCATCGATGGAAACGTCTCCGGGATCGAGGTCGCCCGAAGGATTGATGGTTCCTGTAACTCCGGCCATAATCACCGAAGTGGGCGTCAGCGTAGTGACTGGGCTGACGCCCGGTTGAATCGCCAGCAGATCGGTGTAGCTGCGGCCGTTCAGCGGGATTGCTTCGATCTGGCCGCCGGATATGACTTCGCCGAGATGCGTCGAGACCGTATCGACCTGGGTTTGAAGGGCGGCTTGGTTATCGGTCACGGTAAGGGTCTCGGACTGCGGTCCGATGCGAAGGGTGCTGTCGATGCGCAGCGCGGCGTCGGCATCCACCGCCAGGTTGCTCTTGTGTTGCGTCTTGAATCCCGCGGCCTCGATGGTGAGATCGTAGTGGCCCACCGGAAGGACGGGGAAGGAATAGAATCCCTGCGGGTCGGATACTGTCGAGTACCGGGCATGTACGCCGGTTTCGACCAGCGTCAGCCTGGCGTTTTGTATGACGGCGCCGCTAGGATCCTTGAGGATGCCGGAAATGCTGCCGCTGGCTGCCGTCAGAACGGCCGCAAGAACGAACAGGGCCAATGTTGCGCGACGCATTGCCACCCTCAGTAGCAAGAATTTCAGCTTTGTAATACTACCATGGCATGGCACTAATTGCTAGTACGTGATACCGAGGGAGGGCGGATGGCCCGACGGGTGGCTGGTGGCTGGAGGTTCTGTTTCGGACTGTGCATATTTGTGCAGCCGGTGGGGGCCAAAAAAAAATTTACCGAGCAAAGCCAATTTTCCGTTTCTGGTGGATATCTAGCGTATTTGCCATGAGTTGCAAAGATTCTGCGAAATTTCGGATGACATCATCGAGCCGACCCGTTGCTTCCTACTCCTCGTTGAAATTGAATTGGCGCCGCGGTCTGGCGCCTGCCGTCGGCGAAGCCGGGACGTCTGCGTTCTTCTTCGTCGGCTTGGGTTTGGTACTGAAATGCATCAGGGGCAAAGTGTAGGGCGGATACCCCATGCGGGAGGTGAGACCGAAAAGCACCTCGCGGACAAACGGCCAGGAGTTGAGGGTACCGTTAGCTCGTGCGAATTCGGCGAGATCTTCCTGCGAAGGGGACACGCTTCCACTGATGTCATAAACGAGGAGGTATTTTATCTTAGAGGATACGGCTCGAGTCTCGTTCGAATGGGCCGTAAAAGTGTAAATGCATATCACCTCGAGTGTGCTTTCTTCAACAGAACCGGCCTGGCACTCGATCTCTACGTTCGGAACGAGCGTCCCCCCCCCACCGCAGGTTCACAGGCCGCAGAAATATCGATGAGCCGAATGCTTCTTAGTTCGGCGTGCTGGGCAACCCGAGCAACTGCTGCGAAATCTACGGTTCTTTCCAAGAGATTTTTAGGCTCCCATTATTTCCGATAATGCAGGCTCTACCGTGTTCAACATCAGTTTGAGCACGCTAGAGTCCGCGTTAGCGGACTCAAATTCTTCCTCGACGGGACAGTGCGGCGCGGCCCAATTCCATTCAAGTGCGACCGGTTGGAAGCGAACCTCGAATCCGCAAACAGCCAAGCTTCTGGCCATCGTCTTGATCGTCAGATTATGGCTGCCGTTCAATATGCGCGAAACAAACGACCGATCACGGCCCATGCGTCTAGCCATCTCAGCGCGGGAGATGCCGGTTTTGCTGACCGCGTTTTGAATCGTCGATTGCGCGGCGGCCAGTGCGGATTCCTCCACGAGGTCAAGGTCCACTTCGCCATCAATCCAGTCGTGCGGTTTTGCCCATTGGGTCATAGGTTGCCTCCTGGGTATTCGTCCAAGAATTCCATATACATCGATTTAGCCTTTCCAATTTCTCAGTCTTCTTTCTCGGTCCTGCCCTTTTTGTCCTTTATCCATCCAGAGAACAGAACGACATCGAGGCGATCCGTGCCGCGTTGCAAGCGCGCACAGTACAGCCGATGGTCGTGCTCCTTAAACTCCCACAGCGGCTTCCCATCGCCATGAAGTGCGTGGAACCTCTGCTGATTCTCATACTGAACACCCCCTCCGTCCTTGGACAGAGCATCCAACTGGCCATCGAAACGCCGCCTCATTGCCTTTTCGATACCCTTCAGAAAATCGGCAGACGGGCACCTTTGGTTTATGCGCCGTTCATAGGTAAACACGCGCGCCAGCCTTCCGTTCAGGTATGGCCGTACGGGCAGCCGCACCTCCATCAACTATTTCTTTCTTTCCCATCCTCGTTCAGTCTCTGGATGGCGTTGCCTTATATGTCAACATAGAAGACGCAGTCCAGTCAACGATTGTTTCCCCGAAAACCGCGCTTTAGGCTCGTCCCTTGGGACGAACTGTAATGTTTTGTTGGGATTTGCTTATCCGTAGATTTTCGAGCTACCCATCTCTGATCGTGAATGCTGCGAGCTTTCCGAAGTAGTTTGGAGGCAGCTTGCTCCGCCATGGCATCGCCAACTTCGACGGCGTGCCTCTCTCAGGTAGTTCTGCGTGCCCGTCCGGCGCTTCTAATTCATCATTGAGCGCAAGCCTCGCTGATCCATTTGTCGCACTCGCGCATTCCGGCTCAGGGTGCGTGAGGCCATGCTCGCCGACAGGGTAGCACGGGAACTCCTGGCCGCCAGAGTGAGGGTGTCGTGCCGGCGATTGTTTTCATAGAACTGGCGAAATTCGGAGGCGCGTGACAGTCTGCGGTAAAATAGCTTAAGCGCAGCTTTATTTCCACGTTTTGAAGAGCTTCCACGTCACATCTACAGGACCGTGGAAGCCGTAATTTACGCTTTAATGAGCGAAGCCGTCGATCCCGGTTTGGAACTCCTGGAGTCGCAGAACAGGTTTGTTTCCGAACACTTACGGCGGATCTTCGTGCAAATTTATCGCATCGTCGGGAACGTGGCGGACGCCCAGGATCTTACCCAGGAAGCGTTCATCAAGGCGCTGCAGCGGCAGGAGCAGCTTCGGGACGGTCAGAAAGCGGCGCATTGGCTTTCGCGGATCGCCACCAACACGGCCATCGATTTCCTGCGGCGAAACGGGCGGGTAGCCTATTGCGAACTGGATGCCGCGCCCGAAAGCCACGACGAAAGCCCGGAGGATATCCTGCTGCGCTCGGAACGGCGCGGCTATCTGGAAGACGGCTTGCGGCTGTTGACGGCGCGCGAGCGGGCGGCCCTGATGCTGCGCGATGTGGAAGGTTTGCCGGCGGAGGAAGTGGCGCGGCGCCTCGATTGTTCGAAGGCCACGGTGCGGTCGCACATCGCGAATGCGCGCATCAAGCTGCGGAAATATATGGATAAGAGGAAGCCATGACGCATCCGAATCAGTCCACTTTGGCGCTGTTCGCGGGCCGGGACCTCGGTTGGTTGGCCCGCTGGCGCACCGCACGTCATCTTTCCGGCTGCGCGGAGTGCCGCGCGGAAGTACGCGCGTTCGCGGCTGCGCGGGAAAATCTGATGGCGCTCGATGAACTGCCGTCGCTTTCGTGGAACCGGCTGGCAATCGACATGAAGGCGAATATCCGGCTGGGTTTGGCGGCCGGGGAATGCGTGGGCGGCGACAGTGGCCGCGGCCGGGCGGATGGCAGGTTTTCAGGCGATCTCCAGCGGACGTGCATTGGCGGCCTGCGCCAGTGTGATGATCCTGGCGGCGGCGGGCGTGTGGCTGGAACGGCCCATGCCGAATCGGCCGGCGGTGCAGGCCAGCCAGGAGTCGGTGCTGCGCGCCACGGCCAACGGGATTGAACTGAATCAGGGCGGAGAGACGTTGAGCCTACTGCATGTGCGGTCCGACACAGCCATTTATTCGGCGGGCGCCCAAGGATCCATGCGCGCCGGTTACGTGGATTCCGACACCGGCAATGTGACCATTAATGATTTGTATGTCCAGTAAAGTAACGATTCTTTTGGTGGCGGGGACGGCTGCGCTGTGGGCGCAGGAAGCCCGGCTCGACAACTCGGTGAAAATCAACCTGCCGGCGGATTCGCCGCTGACGCTGATCTCGACGAACCTGGGCGAGTCGCATGTCAGCCAGCGGGGCAGCGCGGTGGTGCTGGATCTGGATGTCTCGCTGACGCTGCACAACTCGAGCGGCAACCGCGTGCGCGGCGTAACCCTTTTGGTGGCGGCGCAAGAGGTAACGCCCGGCGGCAAAGCTTCGGTATCGGTGCCCAGCCTGGACGTGGCTCCAAATGAGAATTTCCCGGTGCGCATCAACCTGCGGCTGTTGCGGCCCGCGCAGATGGGGGGGGGGCCGCTGGTGCAGGTGAACCTGGATGGCGTGCTGTTCCAGGACTACTCGTTCTACGGGCCGAATCGCCTGGATTCGCGCCGCGCCATGACGGCCTGGGAGATGCAAGCCGAGCGCGACCGAAAGTATTTCAAATCGGTGCTGGCGGCGCAGGGGATGGAAGGCTTGAAGCGCGCCATGCTGGAAAGCTTGAACCGGCAGGCGGAGCGGCCGCGTTTGGATGTGCAGGTTTCGCGCGGGCGGGCGGTGACCTCCGCGGCGGCCGATGAACATAATCTGAAGTTTGCGTTTTTGCGGTTTCCGGGAGAGCCTGTGGAGCCGGTGGATGGATGGGCGGAGATTGCGGGAAACGAAGCGCGCAATCCGCGCATCGATGTAAAGAATCTATCGGCGAAGCAGGTGCGCTCGGTGGAGATCGACTGGATCGTCACCGACCGGCAAGGGAAGCAGTATATGGCCGGGTCGGTGCCGGCGTCCGGTCCGGAATTCAACTTGAAGGCGGGCAGCACCAGCCGCGTTTTGCAGGACACGGCGCTGCGTCTGTCACATTTAACAGTCGACGGCGGAGCGCCGCTGGCCATTTCGGGGATGACGGGATTCGTCGGTCAGGTGGAGTTTTCCGATGGCAAGGTTTGGATTCCGAATCGCGAATCGCTGGCGGAGAAGCAGCTTTTGGGCGTTTTGGAGCCATCGCCGGAAGAGCAGCGCTTGATGGATCTGTATCGCAAGAAGGGTCCTAAGGCGCTGGCGGATGAGTTGAATAAGTTCTGATTGGGCGAGCTGCGCTCGCCAAAGAGCGGGCCTACGAGGCCCGCGCAGGCTACGAGCCTGCCCCACAATTTCACTCACAGGATATTCGATACGGCTTTGCCTCGCCAGCAGGGGATCATGTTGGGGTTGGGATAGCCGTACAGCGGACAGACCGCATTCTCCACATTCAATTCCACGCGCCACCGAAAGGGCTTGTGGAGGAACGCTTCCAAGGTGCCCGGCGCGTCTGGAAGGCTGAAGCATGCGACCGAAATTTCGAGCGTGTAGCTGGATTTCGGGAGCAAGGGGACCACTAGCGGATCGACTCTTCCGCCTACCACACCGGGGTCGCAAGTATAGACCGCGCGCCTGTCTTTACCGCCAGGCGCCGTCAGCACCAGGACGGGACGGATGTCGTAGAACCCGTCGCCGATCAGGGCGCCGATGGGGAGCAGCAAGGGCTTGGAGTCCACGTTTTGCGCGGTAATGCCGATTTCCGGTTGGGGATTGCCGGTGAGCGCGATTTGCAAGCGCACTCCGTTTACGGGCGCACCCCAGGCGGCCGCCGCGATAGACATCAGCAGGGGGAAAACAGGCACATTTGGTTGGACACTGGCTTCGCGGGGAAGTTCCTTGGCGGCCTAGGAGGCCGCCGCAGGCTACGAGCCTGCCCCACATTGTTATGATGACGGTTCGATGGTCGGCGAAATTCTGGACGGCAAATATCGCATCGACAAGCAGCTTGGCGCGGGCGGGATGGGCAATGTCTACCTGGCGACGCATCTGGGCACGACGCGCGTAGTAGCGGTGAAGGTGATCGCGCCGCGGTGGGCGGCGCAGCCGCATTTTCTGGCGCGTTTCCAGCGTGAGGCGCAGGCCTGCGGGCGGCTGCGGCATCCCAATATCGTGAATGTCACGGATTTCGGGATCGCGAAATCAGGCGGCGGCGACGTGCCCTACCTGGTGATGGAATATCTGGACGGCGAGACGCTTTCGGAGTTTCAGAAAGCCAATCCGCAGCCCGCGCTGCCGCTGGTTGCGGACATTCTGGATCAGATCGGATTGGCGTTGGCGGAAGCGCATGGCCACGGTATCGTGCATCGCGATCTGAAGCCCGACAATATCTGGCTGGAGCCCAACGGGCGCGGCGGATACACGGTGAAGGTGCTGGATTTCGGAGTGGCCAAAGTGAACCTGGTGGGGCGCTGGGTGGCGCCATCTCAGGAGACGCATGCGGCGGGCGCGCCGGCCATCGTTACTGCTACGCCTGCTGGGCCGGGCGACGAATCGGAAACCGTCGTGATGGACGCGCGCACGCCAGCCGAGGAGACGGAGACGGTGGCGATCGCGACGCCTTCACCGGGCTTGTCTTTTGGATCGCTGGACAGCGATGCAGGCGGGCATACCATGCCGGGAAGCCTGGTGGGAACGCCGGCGTATATGTCGCCGGAGCAGGCGTTCGGCAAGGAGATCGACTTTCGCTCGGACATATATAGTCTGGCCGTGGTGGCCTATTCGCTGGTTTGCGGCGCGCTGCCTTTTACGGGGAAGACCAGCGAGCTGATTGAATTTCATCAGACGGGAAATCCGCCGGCGCCCGCGAGCGTGCGCAAGATGCCGCGCGACGTATCCGATGCGATTCTGGTGGGCCTGGCGCGCGATCCCGCGGACAGGCCGGCATCGGCGGCCGCTTTCACGCGACGGTTTCATAACGCTGTGGATGCCGAATTCTTCGCGCTGCGAAGATCGAAGGCGTTTCTGCTGCAGCATCTGGGGGCGTGGTGTGTGTTGCTGATCCCCATCTACTCGGCGATCATTTCGCTGATGGCGGTGATGGCATCCGTCGCCAGGAGACTGCTGCCGGTGGCTACCGTGCGCGTGGTACTGGTTCCGTTGGTAGCGGCGGCCCTGTTCGTTTTTTCGGATAATGTGCTGCGCGCGGCGGCGGCGCTGATGGCCAAGGACGAACAGGTGCGCGTGCGGAGGCTGCTCTCGTTCCGGGTCTTGTGGAGGTTGCTTAAGATGTTGCCGGTTCTGGTGATGACGCAGGCGCGATCCCCGTTTTTCTTCGGACGAGGATGGGTGATCGGCGATTGCCTGTGGCCGGTGATTTGCGTGGTGGAGAAGCGATCCGGGACAGCTGCGGTAGAACGTTCGCGCGAACTGATGACGGGCCTGCGGTCCGCCGGACGGGCGCTGGCAATTCGCCATTTAGCATTGGCGGCATTGGCGATTGCGGACGTGATCAAGTCCCTGGGCTATCTTTTGCAGAGTGGACGGACCGATCAGCCGAACATGGTCGTCACGGCGGTGTGGTTCCCCGTATTTGCGCTGTACGCGGGGGCGCCGCTGTTCCTCTACGACCGCACGGCCGCCAGTGAAAGCGGTCCGTTGCTGCAATTGGACCGCACACCGGAGGTGCGCACGACGGCGCGGGCATTGTCGATCAGTTCGATCGTGTGGCTGGTGGTGGGGGTGCTTTATTTGATGTATGAGCCGATCAAATTGTGGCTGTTTCGGGGGCGGTGACGGGTCGTCCAGCTTCCGTATCCGGGGCAAAGTGAAAAAGCAAAAACGAATTTGGCCGCCGATGAACGCCGATAACACAAGCAATCCAGCCAAGGATGGGTACCGAGCCGGGACCCGTCAGGGGGGCCGACCTTCCCCGCTATTCATCCGGGCGTTATGCCTTGTGTTATCGGCGTTCATCGGCGTTCATCGGCGGCCATATTTGGTTCTTGGTTTTTCGCTCTAGGCCGGGAAAGGTACGCATGCGGGCAAGCGGCGATGTCGCGTGATACAGTGAGGTTGAATACAGTTTCTTAATCGCGTTTGAAGGCCGGATGAGCAGCTATGGCGATGGTTGCGGCGTCCTCTCCGCCGCGGCGTTGCTGATTTGGTCCTGCCTGGCTACTGGATGTACCGGCAAAGGCGCGCCGTCCCCGCGCAGAGCAGAGGGTGTCCCCGTGGTGGTTGCCGCTGTCACCGAGCGAACCGTTCCGGTGGACGTGTCTTAATTGTAAACCGCCAGCGATGAAATTATCTACGATGCTCATGGGTAGTTCGCCACGACCGTGTCGTTCAACCTGAAGCCCGGCGCGCCTTTGGGCACCGCGGTGGGTGGACTTCAGAAACTGATCGACCAGTTACCGGCCACCATCAGCGCCACTTTCCAAGGCACGGCTAAGGCGTTCCAGAGCTCGCTCGGCAACTTATGGATGCTGCTGATCGTCGCCATTCTGGTGGTGTATGTGGTGCTCGGCATCTTATACGAGAGTTACATTTACCCGCTGACGACTCTTTCGGGTCTGCCCTCGGCGGGCTTCGGCGCGCTATTGACGCTGTATGATCGGGATCGTGAAGAAGAATGCCATTATGCAAATCGACTTCGCGTTGTCGGCCGAGCGCAAGGAAGGCAAGACGCCCATGGAGGCGATTTACGCGGGCTGTCTGATTCGTTTTCGCCCCATCATGATGACCACCATGGCGGCGCTGCTGGGGGCGGTGCCGATCGCCCTGGGATATGGCGCGGGGGGCGAGGCGCGGCAGCCGTTGGGAATGTCGGTGGTGGGCGGGCTGTTGTTCTCGCAGTTGATTACGTTGTATCTGACGCCGGTGGTGTACACGTATCTGGCGGCGTTGACGGGGCATGGCAAGGGGAGGGGAAAGAGCGCGCCGGTGGCGGTTGCGCCGGAGTTGGTGGGGGCTGTGCGGTAAGTTGAAACGGGTGCGCCAGACTCTACCGGCCAGGCAGAATTTGTTTCCGGCCCAGCGCGAAAAACGAAAGACAAATATGGCCGCCGATGAACGCCGATGCACGCCGATTAAAACAGCCCAGCGCGGAGTGCCCCTTGCCCCGGTTGCTCCGCCCCCTCCCTAGTCCCCAGCCCCCAGTCCCCTGCCCCGAGCCCCTATCCCCCAGCCCCTGGCCTACAATCAAAATTATGACCGATGGGGCGCTGCTCAACCACATCACGCGCCTGCCGCACTCCAAAGCCAACTTCAAGCAACTGGTTCGTGAGCTCGGAACGAAAGGCGTGACGCGCGCGGATCTGGAACTGGCGCTCGCCCGCCTGCTGGCGCGCGGCGATCTGGCCGAGCCTCGCCCAGGCCATTACGTCGCCACGACCCACAGCCGCGAGTACGCCGTGGGCCGCATGCAAATGCATCGCGATGGCTACGGCTTTCTGATCTCCGAGCGGCCCATCGAAGGCTTGCAGGGCGATATTTTCATCCCCGCCGATTCCGCGCGCAAAGCCATGCATGGCGATCGCGTGCTGGTCCGTATTGCCCGGATCGAGCCGGATGGGCGCGCCGATGGCGAGATCGTAAAGGTGCTGCGGCGAGCACATGCCACGGTCGTCGGCGAATTCCGCGTGGGGCGGCGCGGCAATTACGTGGTGCCGCAGGATGGCCGCATTCAGCAGTGGATCGACATTCCCGAAGGCATGGAGATTCCCGCAGCCGGCCGCCAGGTGGACCGCATCGGCGCGGCGCCCGTTCAAATCGCGGATCCCTCCGATCTCGACGGCATGATCGTAGATGTCGAGGTGCTCGAATTTCCCGAAGAAGGCGGGCGCGCGGCGGGACGCGTGATCGAGATCCTCGGCCGTCCCGGCGATTTCGGCATCGATGTGGAGATCGTCATCCGCAAGCACCATCTGCCGCATCAGTTTCCGCCCGGAGTGGTGGAGCAGGCCGAGCGGGCGCCGGCCGCCATCGCGGAGCGGGAACTGGAAGGCCGCCGCGATTTCCGCGCCTTCGATATCGTGACCATCGACGGCGAAACCGCGCGCGATTTCGACGACGCCGTTTGGGTAGATCGCTTACCCAACGGCAACTACGCGCTCGACGTGCACATCGCCGACGTGAGCCATTACGTGCGCCGGGGCAGCCCCATCGATGCGGAAGCCCAATTACGGGGCACCAGCGTGTACTTCCCCGATCGCGCCGTGCCCATGCTGCCGTTTGAGCTATCCACCAACATCTGTTCGCTCAATCCGCAGGTGGACCGGCTGGTGCTTTCGGCGCTCATGGAATTCGACCATCAAGGCGACTTAGTAAGCCGCGACTTCACGCCCGGCGTGATCCGCAGCGTGGAGCGCATGACTTATACGAACGTCCATCTGCTGCTCGAAGGCGATGCGGCCTTGCGCGCGCGCTATGCGCCGCTCATCGCGCGTTTCGAGCTGATGCGCGAGCTGGCGCTCATCTTGAATCGCAAGCGCGTGCGCCGCGGCTCTATCGATTTCGATTTGCCCGAGCCGTTGATCGAATTCGATGAATTCGGCGAGATGACGGGCGTGATCCGCGCGCCGCGCAACATCGCGCACCGGCTGATCGAGGAGTTCATGCTGGCCGCCAACGAAGCCGTGGCGTCGCATCTGGAGGCTACTCTGGCGGCGTCGATTTACCGCATCCACGAACCGCCCGATCCCAAGCGCGTGATGGAATTCGAAGAGGCCGCCGCGCATTTCGGTTACTCGCTGGGTGTGGGCGCGATTCCCGTGAAACGGTTCGGCTATACGGACCATCGGCGCGATGGGCGCAAGGTGCGGAAAGAGGTGGTGGTGGCGGAGAAATCCTCGGCGATTTCGTCGCGCAATTATCAGAAGCTGGCGGCCAAGATCGAAGGCAAGCCCGAGGAGCGCATACTTAGTTATCTGATGCTGCGGTCGCTGAAGCAGGCGCGCTACAGCACGGAGAACCTCGGCCATTTCGCGCTGGCGGCCGATTCGTATACGCACTTCACATCACCCATCCGGCGGTATCCGGATTTGATTGTGCATCGTTTGCTGAAGGCGGTGCTTCGTCACCATGACGGTCTGCCGGAGCCGGAGCTGCGGGCCATCGCGGAAGAGTGCTCGCTGTCGGAACGCCGCGCGGCCGACGCCGAGCGCGAACTGGTCGAGTGGAAAAAGGCGAAGTTCATGGAAGCGCGGCTGGGCGAAGAGTTCAACGCGCTGGCCATCAGCACCACGAAGTACGGGCTGTTTGTGGAATTGGAAGATCTGTTCATCGAGGGCCTGGTGCCCATCGACACGCTGCCGGGCGACCGCTACACTTATCACGAAAATGTGCGCAAGATCGTAGGCCAGCGCACACGGCGCGAATTTGGCATCGGCGACCGATTGCGTGTGGCACTCGATCGCGTGGATGCAGCCGAGCGCAAGCTGCAGTTTTCGATTGTCGAGCCGGAGCCTGTACACAGGCCCAAAAAGCGGCGGCCGCGCGCATGAAGCCGGATCTCGTCCTGATTCCTGGCGGCGAGTTTCTCATGGGCCAGGCGGATGGGCGCGACGAAGAGCGTCCCGTGCACCGCGTCGTGGTGGCGGCGTTTTGTCTTGGGCGCTGCCAGGTCACCAATGCGGAGTACGATGAATTCCGCCGCGCCACCGGCCGCGACGCGCCGCCCTTTCGCGCCGATCCATTGTTCGCCGATCCCGCGCAGCCGGTGGTGGGAGTGAGTTGGTTCGATGCGGTGGCGTATTGCGAATGGCTCTCGCGCGAGTGGGGCGCGCCGTTCCGCCTGCCGACGGAAGCCGAATGGGAATGGGCGGCGCGCGGCGGCCTGGCGCAGCAACCCTATCCGTGGGGCGATGCGCCGGTGTTCGAACGCGCCGGATACCACGCGCGCTGGATCGCTGCGCCCGAGCCGGTGGCCACCGCGGCGCCCAATGGATACGGGCTTTTCGATATGTGCGAGAACGTGCACGAATGGTGCTCCGACTGGTTCGATGCGGGCTACTATGCGGTGTCGCCCGCGGACAATCCGCAAGGGCCGGAGTGGGGCACGCGGCGCGCCTCGCGCGGAGGCGCCTGGCGGCATCAGATCAAGATCGCGCGTTGCGCGGCGCGCAGCAGCATCCCGCCGGAGTTCAAGTATGCGGATTATGGCTTCCGGGTACGTACAGGTTCTTCCGGTGCAGCGTGAAAACGAGAAATGGCCGCCGATGAACGCCGATGAACGCCGATATGGCCGCTTTTTTGCCCATGCCAAAATCCTGCTTGACAGCCAGCGTTCGTCCCGTTAATACTAAACCATATGGTTAAGTTTCCGGACAAGCGCCTGGACGCCACCTTCGCGGCGCTGTCGGGCGCCACGCGGCGCGGCATCCTGGCGCGGTTGGCCGAAGGCGAGGCCTCGGTGAGCGAACTGGCCGCGCCTTACCGGATGTCGCTGGCGGCGGTGTCGAAACACCTGCGGGTTCTCGAAAACGCGCGCCTCATCGTATGCCGCAAGCGCGGCCGGGTGAATCGCTGCCGCCTGAGAGCGCAGCCCATGCGGGATGCTTCGGTATGGATCGACCGATACCGCCGTTTCTGGGACAACCAGTTCGATTCATTGGCCACTTACTTAGCAAAGACTCAACCTACGGAGAACGCGAAATGACAAGTCCAAAAGAGAGCCAAGAGCCGCTGCGCATGCGCCGCGTGTTTGCAGCGCCGCGCGAACGCGTGTGGGCTGCGTGGACCCAACGCGAGCAACTGGAACAATGGATGTGCCGGGACGTTCCCACGCACGATCCGAAATATGCCGAGCTGGACGTGCGGCCGGGCGGCCGTTACGTGATGGAGATCCCGCTGCCGAACGGCAAATACATCGGGCGCGGCGAGTTCCGCGAGGTGCGGCCGCCGGAGAGACTGGTGTTCACTTGGGTCTGGCAGCGCGTGCCGGAAAAGCCGGGCGAGGATCTGGGAGGCGAGTCGCTGGTCACCGTAGAACTGATCGACCGCGGCGGGCAGACGGAGATGGTGTTCACGCACGAAGGTCTCGTGAGCCGCCAGGAACGCGAGGCGACGCACACCGGCTGGCTGGGCTGCTTCGATGTGCTGGGGCGCGTACTCGAAGGATTGCACGTATGAGGCGGGCCACGGTTCTGGTTGTCGCGGCGACGGGCTGGGCGGCATTCGCCTGGCCGGCTCTGGGAAAGCCGATAGTCCCGCGGGCGGCAAACTCACCGATACGATCAGGCTGGTCTCGAACGGCACGGCCATCGAGGAGACCATCGGGATATCCGGCGATAACGAGGTTTCGCTGTATACGCGCGGTGGGGACCGCATCGCCATGACGCATTATTGCGCGCTGATGCCCGCCGGCCATCAAGTGCGTTTGGAAGCGCCCGTGGCCGCGGATCGCGACGGGTTCGTATTCGCGTTTGTCCGCGCGGAGAATCTGGACAAGCCGGAGGATGCGCACATGCAAGGGATGGTGTTGGGGTTGAAGGATGGCAAGCACTTCAGCGAAGTGTGGACCAAGCGCGAGGCCGGCAAGGATACCGTGTTCACACTCGATTATGTGCGGCGCGCCCCTTAGCGCGGTGTCAGTTCCTCATCGAAGCACACGGCCACCTTGCCGCACTTGCCGGATGCCATCAACGCATAAGCCTCGCCGGCGCCGTCGAGCGGAAAGCGGTGGGTGATCAGATCGGCAGGGTGCAGACGCCAGCGCACCAGTTGCTCCACCAGATCCTCCATGAGCCACGTGGAGGTGACCCACGATCCGTAGATGGTCTTCTGATCGTGAATGATATCGGGCGATGGATTGAATTCGACAGTGCCGCCCTCGCCCAAAAACACGATCTTGCCCCACTTGCGCGTGGCGCGAATGGCGGTGGCGCGCGCGGCGGCATTGGCGGAACAATCGATAGCGCGCTCGACGCCGCGCCCTCCGGTGAGATCGCGCACTTCGGCCACGTTGCCGGCGCCGGACTCCAGCACGTGATCGCAGAGCCCCAAGCGCCGCGCCAGATCCATGCGTTCCGGTATCACATCGATGCCCACGATGGATTGCGCGCCGAGTTTGCGGCACAGCGCCGCGGCGGCCAAGCCCACGGGGCCGAGGCCGGTGATCAACACCGCGTGGTCCCCCGAAATTCCGATTTTGTGCAGCCCTTCGTAAACGGTGCCGAAGCCGCAGGCCACCTGCGCGCCATCGGCGTACGACAGTTCATCGGGCAGGGCGATCAGATCCTTCTCTTCGGCGATCAGGTAATCGGCCATGCCGCCATCGCGCTGCCAGCCATAGGCGCGGCGGTAGCGTTCGCTCGAACAGGAGATCATGTAGCCGCGGCGGCAATCGTTGCAGACGCCGCAGCCGGAGATGTGATAGACGACCACGCGATGGCCTTCGCGGAAACGGCGGCAGCCGGGTCCGGTGGCCACGATCTGTCCGGAGGGCTCATGGCCGGCGATCACGCCCTGATAGCCTTCGGGGCCTTTGCCCACGTGCTCGCGATAGATGCAGCGGATATCCGAGCCGCAAATGGTGGAGGCTTTCATGCGCAGCAGCACTTCGCCGTGCGCGGGCGCGGGGACGGGCACTTCGCGCAATTCGACATCGCTGTTTCCGGGTAGATAGGCGCCTTGCATCGTCTGATTCATATTGCGGTCCTCAATTGGCGCGGCCTCGCTACGGAGGCGTGATTTCGCCGTGCGGATCCCAAAGATCTTCCCAGCTTTGGTCCGCCTTCCAAAGAAATACCTGCCCCTTGATGAGGCGGCAGCCGCGATCGATGGCGCAAATCTCTTCCATTTCGGCGGCTAACAACGGTTCGCTTACCGCGCCTTTCAGATTCGCCAGGTAGTGCGCGCGATTGATCGAAAACGGAATGGGAGTTTGCCCGCGCTGGATGGCCCACTTCACGGCGACCACCGCCGGATGGACGCCCAGGCGCGCGGCAATGCGCGTGATGACAGGATCTTCGACCGGCGAGGTATCCTGCGGCGTGCGGTCGCGCGCGGGACGGGCCGGCGAGCCGATAGGGCAATATCCGACGGGCGCGATGGAGTGGGCGCGCACGAATTCGAACAGCTCGGGCTGCTGAAAATGCGGATGCAGTTCCATTTCGTTCAGGGCCGGCGGGATGCGCGCGTCGCCGAGGAGCAGCGTCAACTTAGGGATGGTCATGTTGGACGTGCCGATGTGGCGGACGAGTCCCATATCGACGAGCGATTCCATTTTGCGCCAGGTGCGCATGAAGTTTTCGTGGATGTAGGGCTGCGCGGCAGGGCTGCGGGATGTCACGTCGCAACCGGGCGGGTGGAAGTTGGGAAACGGCCAGTGGACGAAATACGCATCGAGATATTCGAGCCGCAGATCGGCAAGCGATCGGCGGCACGCGGGGACAACGTCGTCTTCGCCGTGCATGTCGTTCCACAACTTCGACACGATCCATAATTCTTCGCGTGGGACGCCTGCTGCCATGATTTCGGCGAGCGCCTGTCCGATGCAGTCTTGGTTGCCGTAAACGGAAGCGCAATCGAAATGCCGGTAGCCCACGGATGCCGCGCCTTTGACGGCTGCCGCAATCTCATGGGGCGCGGCATGATCCGATCCAAAGGTGCCCAGACCGATGGCGGGCATGCGCGCGCCGGTGGAGAGGGTGCGATAAGGAACGCCCGCCGGGTCAACTCCGTCGTCGGCGATTCGCCAGATTGGCATACGGATGGTTCCGATTCGACGGTAACATGTGGGCGGATGGACGTGACGGGCCAGCCGCCTGCGGCCGATACGGAGATTTGGTTTTTCGCGCGGGGCCGGAAGAAAAACCTATATGGCCGCCGATGGACGCCGATAAACGCCGATAGGACTCCGCCGTTCCTGGTAAAATAATGGCGAGGAGTTCGCGCATGTCTCTCAGATACTGTTTCGCAACGCTCCTGATTCTGCCGGGCGCGATTTTGGCGCAAGACGCGGCATCTACTCCAACCCCGGCCAGTACGCCGGCCCCCGACCAGTACGTGATCGCCGCCGGCACCCGCATTCCTCTGGGCTTGATCAATACGCTCAGCACCAAGAACGCCGCCGAGGGCGACCGTGTGTACCTGGAAACGGTGTTCCCGGTTTTGGCGAATGGGCGCATCGTGATTCCACCGGGCAGCTGGGTGGAAGGCACGGTGACCGAAGTGAAGCGGCCGGGGCGCGTGAAGGGGCGCGGCGAGCTGTACCTGCGTTTCGACTCACTGATGTTGCCGAACGGCGTGGCCCGCGATTTCCGCGCGCGCGTGGGCGGTATCGACGGGCAGGGCGGCGGCGAGTTCGAGAAGAAGGAAGGCAATATCCAGAGCGAGGATAACAGGGGTGGCGATGCCAAGACCGTAGCGGAGACCGCGGCGGCGGGCACTACGATCGGTCTGATTGCGGGCGCGGCCAGCAAGAATCTCGCCATGGGCGGCGGCATTGGCGCGGGCGCCGGCGCGGCTGCCGGGCTGATGATCGTCCTGCTGACGCGCGGGCCGGACACCGTGCTTGCCAAGGGCAGCACGATTGAAATGGTCACCGACCGGCCGTTGCAATTCGCCAAGAACGAAGTTGATTTCGGAACGCTGCACGGGGGGCATTTTTCGGCGGGCGGCGTATCGATGCCGCCTGCGAAGAACTCCAGTTGGTCGCGCTGGCCGATTTAGCGGCTCGCTGAACCGCCAACGGCCGCGGAAGGCGGCCTGAGAGGCCGCCGCAGGCTGAGAGCCTGCCCCACATACAGCTATTGAACGTTGATGAACGTATCGGCGCCGGACTTATTTCCGCCGCCTTTCACCGTGCCGATGACGGTCGTGAATCCGGTGGTCGTGGGAACGGGAACCGTGAACCAGGCGCCGTACAAGTAACCGGCTTGGCAACCGCCCTCGATGGGGACGGTACCGGTGCCAATCACGGTGGTGCCCTGTTTCAGGATGAGACCGGCTTCGCACGGTCCGGTATAGGTGGCCGACTCAAACCACGTGGAGATGGTGAGCGTTTGGCCCTGGCTCACAGTGAAAACAGGCCAAGCCAGCCCTATATTGGGCGTGCCCGCGCCACCTACGCAATTCCCGCAAGGCACACCCGAAGTTTCCAGACCCACCGTAATGTTGGTCTCGTCCAAACCGCGATACGAGGCAGCGGGATTAATGAAACCGGCAGGGCTGGGCATGGAAACCACGCGCGCACTGGCGGAAACGTCGATGGGTTTATTCTCGGCCGCCGAAGAAGTCGTGGTGAAGGCAAGCAGGCCGGCGGCAGTGATTGAAAGAACATATAGTCGTCGCATTAAAATCCTCTCTAACAGCGTTTTTGAAGCATCGTGTTTAAGTATGCGGAGGTAGACGGTCGCGAGTCAATCGCCAAGTGTGCGAATTAAGCCGTGGCCGGAGCGCGGATTGGCGTAGAATGGAATCAATGTCACGGCTGGTCATTGCCGGCATGGTGTTGTCGATCTACGCTTGCGCGCAGGTGGCGTCCGCGCAGTCGACGCGCCCCGAGGATCTGGCTGCCGGAAAGCTGCTGGTGGCCAGCCCGGATCTGCCCGATCCTAACTTCGCGCAGACGGTGGTGCTGCTGGTCGAGTACGACGACGATGGCGTCGTGGGGCTGATTCTCAACCGGCGCTCGAAAGTTCCCATATCGCGCGTGCTCGAGGAGTTGGCGGGCGCCAAGAATCGCGCCGATCCGGTTTACGCGGGCGGGCCAGTGGGCCGGACGGACGTGATGGCGCTGGTGCGCGGACGGCGCGCGCCGGGCGGGGCGAAGCGGGTGGTGGGGGATGTCTTCCTGGTTTCGAGCAAGGAGGACATGGAGAAGACATTCGCGGGGGCGACGGACGCCGACACGGTGCACGTTTACCTGGGGTACTCGGGATGGACCATGGCGCAATTGCAGCACGAGTTAGATCTGGGCGCCTGGTACATCTTCGCGGGGAACGCCAAGGCGGTGTTCGAGCAGGATCCGGATGCGCTGTGGCAGCGGTTGATCCGCGAGACCGAGTTACGGATCGCGTTCAACCGGCGGGCGGCGGATGCAGGCTGGGCGCCGCGCGAATGACCGGCCGGGTTTGCGGCCCGGAGCCGGGGTGCGGGCTGAGCGGCGTTTCCGCGTAGACAACGGTAGTGAATAACTCGTTTTGGATGAAACTGTAGATACGCTGGAGATGCTGGCAATCGGGGCACTCACCCCCGCCGCAGGGGTGGCCGAGCAACATCTCCAGATAGCTTCGTAACTCGTGCATGGCCGTGAACTCATGTTAGGCCGATCGCGCGCGGCTATCAATTACAACTAAAGTTAATGCGCTACGGGTACCGGATGCCGGATTCGGGCGTCACGCGTGGGGCCCCGCATCGCGAGATTAATGCGGGGCCCTCCAGCGTTACTCCTTCGGTTTTTCCGTTTCCTTTTTGGGCTTTTGCGCCGGTTTGGCCGGCGGCTTCTGCTGCTGTTGTGGCGGCGGATTCTGCGGCGGGCGATAAGCCGGCGGCGGCGTATTCTGCGGTGGCGCAGGCGGCTTGTACGCGGGCGTTGGCGGGTTCTGCGGTGGCCGGTACGCAGGCGGAGTATTCTGCGGTGGCGCGGGCGGCTTGTATGCGGGCGTTGGCTGGTTCTGCGGCGGCCGGTAAGATGGCGTTGGCTGATTCTGCGGCGGCCGGTAAGATGGCGGGGTGGTCTGCGGCGGGCGCGGACCGCTCGCCTGGACCGGCGGAGTCACTACGCGCGCGGGAGGCGCTACGCGCACCGGTTGGGCCGTGACCTGCACACGGGAAGGCGGCAGGCTTTGGCGCATGGCCGGGGCATCCATAAGGTGGCCGGCGTTTTGCTGCAGAGTGGCTTGCCTGGCGGCAAAAGAAACCGGTGGCGGAGGCGGCGTTACCTTGGCCACCACCTGCGCGCTCATGGCGCGGGCCGGAGGCTGCGGCGCGGGCCGCGTGCCTGCCAGGGGAGTCAGCGCCTGCCTCACGGGCGCCACCGCAGGCGCCACAGTCATGGCACCGGGCCGGATCTGACCGATTTGATTGGCCGGCACCACCACACCTACCTGCCTGACGGGACGGCCGCTGGCAAAGGCGTTCTGCGGCATGGCATTGACGGCGTGCGGCGCGTTCATATTTACGAACCGCTGGTTAACCGTGACATTAGTGACCGTCTTATTCACATAGACTGTGTTATAGACGTTTGTCATATTAACTGTATTTACGATCCGAGTGCTGGACACATTTACACCGCGGAAGTAATTCTGACTTACTTGATAAGCGGGCGCGTAGATCTCTCCGGGACCCAGCGGAACCCAACCTATAGCGGGACCACCGAAGGAGAGCGAGACACCGAACCCGCCGCCGCCGAAGAAAGCCACCAGCGCAGGGGCGTAAACCGGCGTCATAGGCGGCCCGCCGCCGGCGATCAGCAACGGTCCGGGAACCCATCCCCAGCCGCCATTCAAGTAAGCCCAGCGGCCATAGTGCGCGGGCGCGAAGCCCCAGGGAGCGTCGTCTACCCAAGTCCATCCCCACGGCTCGATCCAAGCCCAGTGGCCGGCGGTGTAAGGCGCCCAGTTCGGATCGACCGACGGATACCAAACCGCGCCATAACCCGGCGTATCGCGCCAGGTTCCGTAGTTATCCAACTGCTGATAGCCGATCACGCTGGGGGGAAGATAGCGCGCGGAGATCAGTTGTGCGTCTTGCGCGTCGCGTTGCTCGCCCCAGCTTTCCAAGCCATCGGGTGGGGGCGCATATTGTACGTTGTAAGTGAGTTGATCGGTTCCGCTAAGTTGGGCGCTGTTACCTTCATTCAAGGTAAATGCCTGGCCGCCCCCAGTAACTTCGACCTGGCCGTGGCGGACCACGATCCAAGTGGTAGCGGAGTCCGGGTCGGCGTTGAAGCGATACTCACCGCCGCGCAGGACGGTGACCGCCGCGTTGGGTGTATCCACCTCGAAGGTCTCGCCTTGGGCGGGACGGTGCACGCGTAGAACAAACTCGCCTTGCGTAAAGCGGATTTGGGTGATCTGATCGCCAAGGTTGAGAAAGCCGATGCTGGATTGCTCGCCGCAGCGCAGGGCGGCATCGTTGAGAAGCAATTCGGCTTCGCCGCCCGCATCCACCCACAGGTTATCGCCGGTGGTGAAGGGCCGGTTCACCACTGCAGGCGACCAATCGGGGGCGCCGGCGGGTTGCATGGAAACGGCGCCAGTCAGGTAATCTAAGTCGGCGACGCGGGTGGGCGGATCCTGCGCGCTGGACGGCAACACGCACAGGCTCGAGAAAGTTGCGATTAGCAGAAGGTATTTAATGGGTTTGTGACAACACTTAGTAGCCATGGTTACAGTGACTCCTGGGTCCACTGACGTGAGCATAGCATGGTGAGTTGCGGGCGGGGGCCCAGATAAAGCAAGTTTAATGGCGCTTCGCGCCGGTGGTTGGTGGTTTACAACCACCGCTTGCTTACGCGCGCGGCTCAGTAAACCCAGCGAACGTATTACGTACGTTACAGAGCCGCGACCGTCAGACAGCGGTTTCCCAAAACGGTTAAGCACTCTCGGAAACCCGAGTGACCGTCCTAATCCGGTTATCCTAGACTTGAACTCACATGCCCGTCAAATCTTCCTTGTGCCTGATGGCCAGCATGGTGCGCAACCGCGTGATCTCGCCGGTCGAGTTACTCGAAGCGCATCTTACCCAGATCGCCGCGCAGAATCCGCGCATCAATGCCTTCGTCGCCGTGCTGGAAGACGACGCACGCGCGGCGGCGCGGGCCGCCGAAGACGCCGTCATGCGCGGCGAGTCACTGGGATTGCTGCATGGCGTTCCCGTCACCGTAAAGGACAGCTTCGATATCGCGGACCTGCCCACGCTCTGCGGCAGCCGGTTCCGTTTGGGCCATAAGGCCGCGCGGGATGCCACGGCCGTCGCCCGCCTGCGCGCCGCGGGAGCCATCATCCTTGGGAAGACGAACACGCCTGAGTTCCTCTCCACATTTGAAACCGACAATTTCATCACCGGCCGCACCAACAATCCCTGGAATCTGGAGCGCACGCCCGGTGGATCGAGCGGCGGCGAGGCGGCGGCCATCGCCTCTTACTGCTCGGCTGGCGGAATCGGCAGCGATGGCGGCGGATCCATCCGCATTCCCGCGCATTTCTGCGGCATCGCCGGGCTTAAGCCCACTCCCGGCCGCATTCCCGCCACCGGCCATTTCCCGGTGATGAATCATCCCACTGGACTGTTGGCGGTCGCCGGACCGATGGCGCGTACGGCGGAGGATCTCCGCCTTATGTTTGCCGCGCTGGCCGGATACGATAGCCAGGATCCGTTCTCCGCGCCTGTGCCCTTGCGGCCGCCCGGCGAACACAGGTTGCGCGTGGGCGTGTTCGAGCAGTTCTATGGCGTGCCCGTGGATCCGGAGATTCGGCAAACGGTGCGCCGCGCCGCCGAGACGCTCAACGCGCTGGGTATCCCGGCGGGACCTTTCGAGCCGCAGGGTCTGGATCGCGCTCCGAATTTGTGGTGGTTCTTCATGGGCCAACTGACGGCCCGGCTGACGCAACAGATGATCCAGGGCCGCGAAGCCGACGCGCACTGGACCGCTGCCGAGCTGCTGGCGGGCGGCCTCGCGCAGCCGGCTCCCACCGTGGAGCAACTGTTGCTGAACCTGGCCACGCGCGACCGCATGCGCGCATCGCTGCTGCGGCAGATGGAAGAGGTCCCGCTATTGCTGATGCCGCCGTGCGGCGTCACCGCCTTTCCGCATCGCTCGCGGCACTGGAAAATCGGCGAGCGCGAGATTGGACTGTTTCAAGCCACCATGCCGGCCACGCCGTTCAACTTGTTGGGGCTGCCGGCGTTGGTGATTCCGTTTGGCATGTCCAGCGAAGGCCTACCCATCGGCGTGCAGCTTGTGGGCCGGCCTTTCGAAGAGGAATTGATTCTGGACGTGGCAGTGCGGATGGAAGCCGCGCGTGGCCCGTTTGGCGCGCCGCCTTCCGTGTAGTGTGTGGGGCAGGCACTCTGCCGGGCCCGAAGTGCACCCTTGACTAATTCTATATTTCGAATATAATAAAACTATGGAACCGTCGCGATTCAAGGATGCGCCCGGTGACGACCGAACGGCCACCTATGCGGACATGTTCGCCGCGCTCGGCGCGGAACCGCGCTTGCGGATCTTGCGGGTGCTGCTGGCCGCCCATCCCGAGGGCATGGTGGTGGGCGAAATTCAGAACGAATTGGGCATCGCGGCTTCCACCTTGTCGCATCACCTGGAGAAGCTCAAGAATGAAGATCTCATCGCGGTGCGGCGCGAAAGCACCTTTCTGCGATATAACGCCAATATCGCGGCATTGGAGGAACTGCTCGGGTTCCTCTACGCCGAGTGTTGTACACGCAACAAGGCCATCAAGCCGGCCAAAATCGCGAAGATTTGCAAATAGAGGGGGGAGTATGGCAATTAGACCGAGGGTGCTGTTTCTTTGCACGGAAAACTCCTGCCGCACGCAGATGGCGGAAGCATTCTTGCGCCAGTTGGCCGGCGATGAGTTGGAGATTGTCAGCGCGGGAGGGGAGGCGGGCCGCCTGGACCCGGATGCGGTAGGCGCCATGCAGGAAGTCGGCATCGATATCTCCGCGGCGCGCACCAAAGCGGTCGATCCATACCTGCGCGAACGATTCCACTATGTAATCACGCTTTGTGACCGGACGAAGGAACGATCGTGCCCCATATTTCCAGGCGCCATCTGGCGGCAGACATGGCACGTCGAAAGCCCGGCCGCGCTGGAAGAGGCCGGCCTGGATCATTACGCGGCGGTGCGTCATGCGCGCGACGCGATCCGCCGGCACGTCGTGGAGTTCGTTGAGAAACATCATCGTCCCCAACACGGAAAGGAACAAACAAAATGGAACTAAAAGAACAAGTACGGGAGAAATACGGCCAGGCCGCATTGCGGGTCAAGACTGGCGGGAGTTCCTGCTGCGGCGCCTCGGCCGCGCTGGACGGCTGTTGCGACCCTATTACCACGGGCCTCTACGACGCTGCACAAACCGGCGAGTTGCCGCAGGAGGCGGTGCTTGCGTCGCTGGGCTGCGGCAATCCGACCGCGCTGGCGCAGCTTAATCCCGGAGAGACGGTGCTCGATCTCGGCTCGGGTGGCGGCATCGACGTGCTGCTCTCGGCGCGGCGCGTGGGCCCGTCAGGGAAAGCCTACGGTCTCGATATGACCGATGAAATGCTGGCGTTGGCCCGCGAGAATCAGCGCAAGGCGGGAATCGGGAATGCGGAGTTTCTGAAAGGCGAAATCGAAGACATCCCTTTGCCGGATAATTCGGTGGATGTGGTCATTAGCAATTGCGTCATCAACCTCTCCGGCGATAAAGACCGCGTCTTGCGCGAGGCGTTCCGCGTGTTGAAGCCCGGAGGACGGTTGGCTGTCTCCGATGTGGTCACGCGCGGGGAGGTGCCCGCCGAAGTGCGGCAGAATATGCTGCTCTGGGTGGGCTGCATCGCCGGCGCGCTGGAGGACTCGGCGTACGCCAAGAAGCTCGCGGAAGCGGGCTTTGAAAAGATCGGCGTGGAACCGACGCGCGTTTACAACATCGAAGACGCCCGGGCGTTTTTGGGCGGCCAAGGCGTCGACGTGGATGCCATCGCCCCGGCCGTGGAGGGCAAGTTCCTGAGCGCGTTCATCCGCGCCGTGAAACCGGCCAAGGCCGTATGCTGTGGGCCGGAATGCTGTGCCTAAACGTCTTGCAAGGGTAAACAATGGCTGAAGCGATCGCAACGAAACCCGCCCAGACAAGCGGCGGACTGGGCACGTTCGGGCGCTACCTGTCGGTATGGGTGGCGCTCTGCATGGCGGCGGGCGTCGGCTTAGGGAAACTCCTGCCGGGCGCCGTCGCGGGCGTACGTGGTCTCCAATTCGGCACAGGCAGTCAGATTAACGCCCCGATTGCCGTTCTCATCTGGCTCATGATTACGCCCATGATGATGAAGGTGGACTTTTCCTCGGTAAGAAACGTCGGGCGCCGCCCCACCGGGTTGCTGGTAACGCTGTTCATCAACTGGGTGGTGAAACCGTTCTCCATGGCGCTGTTGGCGTGGGCATTCTTCCGCTTCGTCTTTGCATCCTTCATCACTCCGTCGGAAGCCGATCAGTACATTGCCGGCTGCATCATTCTGGCCGCCGCGCCCTGCACCGCGATGGTGTTCGTCTGGAGCCACCTCACGAATGGGGACCCGGCCTACACGCTCGTGCAAGTCTCGGTCAACGATCTCATCATGCTCGTGCTGTTTGTTCCGATCGTGCAATTTCTGGTGCACGGGGCCTCGTCGCTCACCGTGCCGTTTAACGTGCTGCTTACCTCCGTGCTGGTGTTTATCGTGGTCCCGTTGGTAGCCGGCGCGCTGCTGCGCTCGCTGCTGGTGCGCAGGCACGGCCGAGCGTGGTTCGAAGAAGTCTTGCTGCCGAAGTTCGCGCCGGTCACCATTGCGGCGTTGCTGGGCACCCTTGTCCTGATTTTCGCGTTTCAGGCGGATAATATTACGGGCCGGTTTTTCCATGTGCTGCTGATCGCCGTTCCCATCACTTTGCAGGTTTACCTCAATGCAGGTCTCGCTTACGGCCTCATGAAGTGGCTGAAAGTCGACCATTCGGTGGCGGCGCCGGGAGCGCTGATCGGAGCTTCCAATTTTTTTGAGCTGGCAGTGGCCACCGCGATTGCGCTATTCGGGCCGGAATCCGGCGCGGCGTTGGCTACGGTTGTGGGAGTTTTGGTCGAGGTGCCGGTCATGCTCTCGGTCTGTACGGCTTGCAATCGCACGCGGCATTGGTTCCCCGAGGCGGAGAGGATATAACGATGGATAAGAAGCGTGTCCTGATTCTTTGCACCGGCAATTCCGCTCGTAGCCAGATGGCCGAAGGCCTATTGCGGTACGACGCGGGCGACCGCTTCGAGGTGGCCAGCGCCGGCACCAAGCCGAGCCAGGTGCGGCCCGAAGCCATCGCCGCGATGCGCGAACTGGGCATCGACATTTCCGGCCAGCGTTCCAAGAGTGTCGACGAATTCATCGGCCAGCGGTTCGATTACGTTCTGACTGTCTGCGACAACGCCAAAGAGAGCTGCCCGATTTTTCCCGGTGGGACGGTTATGATTCACCGGAGCTTCGAGGATCCGGCCGCGCTGGAAGGCTCCGAAGAGGAGCGGCTTGCCTTTTTCGGCCGCGTGCGTGACGAGCTGCGGCGTTACCTGCAAGGCTTCCCCGCGCCTTAAATCGCCCTGTTGTCCGCGGCTTAATCGAATGACGCTCGAGGACGGAAAAGGGGGTACGCATCATGCATCGTGACGCATCAGACGCCGGCGTGGCCGGGCTCGCGGTTCTTGCAGTCCTATCCACGGTTGGCTGTAACTCAGGCGCGGACTCCGACAAATGGGCCCCGTCGCCATCGGCGCCCCTCAGCGTGATCGGTGGCGCCGGCAGCACCTTTGTCGCTCCGCTGATGTCTGCCTGGATCGACGGATACCAGCAGGCGCATCCGAAAATGCTGGTGAAGTATCGCGCCATCGGCAGTGGCGGGGGCATCGACGAATTTAAGAAGGGGTGGCTTGAATTCGCCGCCAGCGATGCGCCCCTCAGTGACGACCAAGTTAAGGAATTGCGGCCTACGATACAGGTTCCGGCGACCGCCGGACCGGTCTGCGTCATCTATAACCTGCCGAACATGGAACACCCGCTGCGGCTAAGTCCCAAGAGCCTGGCCGGGATCTTTCTCGGGCGCATCATCAACTGGCAGGACCCCCAGATCGCAAGTGACAACCCAGGGGTGCGGCTGCCGAAAGCGGCCATCATAGTGGTACACCGGTCGGACGGCAGCGGCACGACGAATGTGTTCACGACCTATCTCGACAAGGTCGATCGGGACTGGTCGCGGCAGGCCGGGCGCGGGCTCTCGGTGAGTTGGCCCGTGGGGCTGGGCGGCGATGGCAGCAAGGGCGTGCTCAATCTGGTCAAGCAGACCACGGGCACCATCGGCTACCTGGAACTCAACTACGCCAAGGAAAATGGAGTGCCGGTTGCCGCCATACGCAATCAGGCGGGGGAATACGTGCCGCCCTCCCCGGGCGCGGCCGAGGCGGCTATCGAGGCCTTCAAACGGGACTTGGATAAGGACGTCCGCGCGCCTGTGGTGGACCCTCCCGCCTCAGCCAGGTACGCCTATCCCATATCGGGGTTCACGTTTTTCCTGCTACCCAGGGACCGTGCTGAGAAGGACGAGCAAACGGCGGTCAGAGATTTCGTATCCTATGCCTTAACCACTGGCCAGGACGCCGCGGAGCGTCTATCGTATGCGAAGCTGCCGCTGGCGGTCCAGCAAAAGGCTCAAGAGTTGCTAGCCCAATTGACCGCAAATGGGCAACCGTTGAAGTAAGTCGGGCCGAGTCCCGGCGGGGGAGTTGGCTAAAATAAGCTCATGGCAGACTCCGCTACTAACTTCGTTCCCGAATACATGGTGACCACCGCCTTCACCCTGGATGGATACAAGATCGTGCGCAACCTCGGCGTAGTCCGCGGTATTGTAGTGCGGTCGCGGTCGCTGTTCGGCAATATCGGGGCAGGATTGCAGACGCTGGTGGGCGGCAATATCACGTTGTACACGAGCCTCTGCGAAAAGACCCGCCAGCACGCCTTCGATCTGATGCTGGCGCACGCCGCCGAGTTGGGCGGCAATGCGGTAGTCGGCGCGCGCTATGATGCCACTGAAATCATGAGCGGCGTCACCGAGGTGCTGGCTTACGGCACCGCGGTTGTGGTGGAACCGGCGGCGGCGGCGTGATGGGCCAGGGGGACCGCTCCCTTACGGTCGCGGCTCTGTAACATCGTCGCGGCTCTGTAAGATCTGCGAACCCCAGTCCGCCACATGGTAAAATCCCCCCGTGCCCGCCATCGCGCCGAAGCACGAGTATCAGCGCGCCGAGGTTCTCCGGATGCTCCACGTTTCCCAGCGTCAGTTGCAGAGTTGGGAACGCATGGGACTGGTCCCCGCGGCTGATACCTATTCCTTCCGCGACCTGATCGCTCTGCGGGCCATCGCCGAATTGCGCGCCCGCCGCATTCCCCTGCGCAAAATCGGCCGCGCCTTGGAATCGTTGAAACAGCGGCTTTCCGAGGTGCGCGACCCACTGGCGGAGCTGAAGATTTTCTCCGACGGCCGCAAAATCGCCGTGCGCGTGGCCGGGCAGAAGATGGAAGCGCTTACTGGCCAGACCGTGTTCGATTTCGACGCTTCCGAACTGGCGCAGGTGCAGGCGCTGCCGCCGCAGCCTCCTCCGCCGCCCCGCGAGCGCGATTCCGAAGTCTGGTTTCAGAAGGGCCTGATGCTCGAGGAAACCGGTGCGCCTGTGGAGGATGCCGTGGAGGCGTATTTGCAGGCGGTCGAGTTCAATCCGCAGGCGGCGGGCGCGCTGGTCAACCTGGGGACCATCCGTTACCGGCTTCGTCAGTTCCGGGAGGCGGAGGATTATTATACCCGCGCGCTGGAGGCCGATCCGCATTACGCGCTGGCGCATTTCAATCTCGGCAATCTGCACGACGAGCGCGGCAATCTGGGCGAGGCGCAGAACTGCTATGAGGCGGCGCTGCGCATTAATCCGCGGTATGGCGACGCGCATTTCAATCTGGCGCTATTGTGCGAGCGGCGCGGGGATGCGCTGCGCGCGGTGCATCATTGGAAGGCGTACTTAAGAATCGATAATTCGAGTAGCTGGGCGGATATCGCGCGGCGGCAGTTGGAGAAGCTGCGGGTGGCGCTGCTGTCGTGACTGTGGGGCAGGCACTTTGCCTGCGGCGGGCACTCTGCCCGCCTGCCCGCACTCGAGGAAATGCTACTAGGCGGCCTGGGAGGCCGCCGCAGCCAGAGTGGCTGCCCCACAATGTTACTCGTACCGCAGCGCGACAAGCGGATCGATGCGCGTCGCCTTGCGCGCCGGAATGTAACTCGCCAACACCGAAACGGCGATGAGCAGCAGCGGGACGCCCGCGAACACCATGGGATCGGTGGCCGTAACGCCATACAACATGCCCGCCAGCCCGCGCGTCAACATCAGCGCCGCAGCTACTCCCACCGCTGCGCCAATCAGCGACGTCAGCAATCCGCGGCCCACCACAAGCCGCAGGATTTGCGATTGGTTGGCGCCCAGCGCCACGCGCAATCCGATCTCGTGTGTGCGGCGGCTCACTGAGTAGGCCGTCAAGCCGTAGACACCTACGGTGGCCAGGGTGAGCGCCAGCGAAGCGAATACCAGCAGCAGCAGCATCGAGACGCGCCGCAGCATGAGCGAATCCGAGAGCACCTGCTCCATGGTGCGTACGTTCGAAACCGGCAACTCGGAATCCAGCTTCGAAATCTCGCGCCGCACGGCGGAGGCGAACGAAGCAGGATTGCCGGCGGTGCGCACCACGATGGCCATGCGGCTCACATCCGGGCTTTGCGCTTGGGGCACGTACACGGCCGGTTCTACCGGCGCATCCAGGCCGTACAACTTAGCGTCCGCCACCACGCCGACAATCTCCATGGACTCGCCCATCACGATATGCATTCCGAGCGGATTTTCGTGCGGAAAATGTTTGCGCACCATGGCTTCGTTTACGATGGTCACGCGCTTGGCGGCGAAATCGTCATGCTGGTCGAAGAGGCGGCCTTGCCGCAGGGCGATTCCGATGGTATTGAAGTAGCTGGGCGTGGCCGCGCGGTAATCGGCCTGCGGCTGCTGGCCGGCGGGATCCGGCGGATGGCCTTCTATCTGAAAGCTGCTCACACCGATGCGAAACGAAAGGATGGAAACGCGCAGCGGCAGGATCATCACCGCGCCCGCCGAGCGCACGCCGGGCAGAGTACCCAGGCGATCGATCAGGTCCTTGTAGAAGTTCGCGCGCTTCGCCGGCGTATTGTATTTCACGTCGGGCAGGCTCACATTCATGGTGAGAATATTTGCCGTCTGCAAGCCGGGGCGCACCTCCATAACACGCACGAAACTGCGCAGCAGCAGGCCCGCGCTTACCGTCAGCAGCACCGCCAGCGCCACCTCCGCGCCCAGCAGGACGCTGCGGATGCGATGCGATCCACCGGCGCTTTCCGAACGTCCGGCCGCTTCCTTGAGCGCGGTGTTCAGATCGGCATGCGAGCTTCTCCACGCCGGGACTAAGCCGAACACCAGGCCGGTGAGAATCGAAATCACGAACGTGAAGGCGAGCACCGGCAGATCCACCTGCATATGCTGGAGCATGGGAAACATATCGGGTACGATACTGCGCAGCAGACGTACGCCCCAAACCGCCAGCAGCAGGCCGAGCGCGCCGCCCGCCAAAGAGAGCACCAGGGTCTCGGTGAGCAGTTGGCGGATCAGCCGCGCCCGCCGCGCGCCCAGCGCTCCGCGAATGGCGATCTCCCTCTCGCGCGTGGCCGCGCGCGCCAGCAGCAGGTTGGCCAGATTGGCGCAGGCGATCAATAGCAGCAGGCCAACTGCGCCCAACAGGATCAGCAGCACCGGGCGAATGCGGCCGGTGAACATCTCGCTCATGGGAAACAGCGTGACGCCTACGCCGCTGTTGGCGGCCGGATACTCTTTCTCCAATCGCGCCGCGATCACATTCATTTCGGCGCGCGCCTGGGCCGCCGTCACATCCGGCTTCAGCCGCGCCACCACGCCGTAGTTACGATTCCCCCGCTCGGTGCTTGCGGGATCGATGGCCGTGGGCAGCCAAACATCCGCCGCCACCATCTCGCCCAACTCATGCGGGACCACGCCGACGATGGTGCGGGCGATGCCATCCACAATCAACGTGCGTCCGACCGCCGCCGGATCGGAATGAAAACGCCGCTGCCACAGCGCATGGCTGATGAGCACCGCCCGCGGACCTCCGGGAACATCCTCTTGCGGCAGATAATTACGGCCCACGATAGGTTTGATGCCCAGCGCGGGCAGAAATTCCTTGGACGCCAGCGCGGCCGACGCGCGCTCCGGCTCGCCCGCGCCCCCGCCGCTGATGTTCAGGCCGAATTCCGGGATGGCGAAAGCCGCCGCCATCTCGTCGAACGAATGCGCTTGCCGCTTCCATTCCAGATAATCCGCCGCGCTGACCGGCAACTGGTCGAAGCCTTGCTTGAGCTGTGTGCTCCAGATCATGACTACGCGATCGGGATTGGGAACCGGCAGCGGCTTCAGCAGCACCGCGTTCACCATCGTGAAAATGGCGGTGTTAGGGCCGATTCCGAGCGCCAGCGCCAGCACTGCCACCGCGCAAAAGCCCGGGTTACGCAGCAGCCCCCGGAAACCGTAGCGAAGATCCTGCCACAAGAACTGCATGCGCACCTATACGCAGGAAACGGGCTATTTGTTCCCCAAAGTGCGTAAGTGCCGGTAAACCGTGGCTACCGGCAACCCCATTACGTTGAAGTAACAACCCTCGATGCGCTCGATGAACTTGGAAGCCAAGCCCTGAATGGCGTAGGCGCCGGCCTTGTCCATGGGCTCCCCGCTGGCGGTGTAATCGTCGATCTCTTTATCGGTGAGCGGCGCGAACCACACCCTGGTTTCGGCCCGATCTTCGATCACGCGATCGGCCGACCGCAGGCAGATCCCCGTCAAGACTTCGTGCCGCTCTCCGGAGAGCTTGCGCAGCATGCGGCGGGCGTCGCCGGCATCCAGCGGCTTGGCCAGAATTTCGTCATGGATCGCGACGGTGGTGTCGGCGGCCAGAACGATCTCGCCGGGCGCGACGCTGACGGCGTGCGCCTTCTCGCGGGCAATGCGGGTGACATAATCGCGCGCATCCTCGCCGGGCAGCGGCGTTTCATCCACCTCGATGGATCGCACCACAAATGGAATGCCGGCGTTCTGCAGGATCTCGCGGCGGCGGGGCGACCGGGAAGCTAACACAATCATCCTTTAATGGTAAATTGTGGGGCAGGCTCGTAGCCTGCGGCGGCCTCGTAGGCCGCCCAAAGCGTCTAAATAAGACATGACCACTATGACGAAACCCATATCTCTCCTACTCTTGCTCCTAGCCCCCCTCTGCCTCCCAGCCCAGCCGCCCAACCTCACCGGCCGCTGGTTCGCGGTCGCCGACCTTTACGGTACGCCCATCAACCTGGGGATGGAACTCACCCAGCAGGGCGACAAAGTGACCGGCAAGGTGTTCGGCGACAAACTGGAAGGCACGCTCACCGGCAATGCTCTCCACTTCATCGCCAAGGACGGGCGCGGCGGCAGCGAAGAACTGACCGCCACCGTGGAGGGCGGCACGATCTCGGGGACCATGATCCTGATCCGCGGCGGCGACAAAGACCACCCCAGCACGCATTCGTTCACCGCTACCCGCGTGCCGGAACGCCGCGCCGGCACGCCCCAGCGCCACGAGTTCACGCCCACGAAATTCTACCGCCAGTTCTCGGCGGCGAATCCACCCGTGCTGCGCATCTCGCCCGGCGACACCGTCCACACCACTACGGTGGATGCCGGCGGTACCGACGAAAAGGGCGTCACGCGCGTGCTCGGCGGCAATCCCGAGACCGGACCGTTTTACATCGAGACCGCCGCGCCCGGCGACACCCTGGTGGTGCACCTGACGCGCCTGCGTTTGAATCGCGATTGGGCTATCAGCGACGATGGCTTGGTGGATCGCGCCGTGGATAGCGACCTGGCCGTGAAAATGAAAGACGGATTCAAGGACGTCCGCTGGCATCTGGATCGCGACCGCGGCGTAGCCACCTCCGAAAAACCGGGCGACCACCTGGCGAACTTCACCGTGCCGCTCAAGCCCATGCTGGGCTGCGTCGCCACCGCACCCAATTCCGCGCAGGCCCCGCCCGGCACCGGCGATTCGGGCCGTTGGGGCGGCAACATGGATTTCAACGAGATCGTGGAAGGCGCCACCGTCTATCTGCCGGTGAACGTTCCCGGCGCGCTGTTGTATGTGGGCGATGGCCACGCCGCGCAAGGCGACGGCGAACTCAACGGCAACGCCCTCGAAACTTCCATGGACGTGGAGTTCACCGTGAACGTGTTGCCGGGGAAGTCGCTGCCGGCGCCGCGCGTGGAATCCGCCACGCACCTTATGGCGATGGGACTGGCCGGCTCGCTCGACGACGCCTTCCGCGACGCCACTTCGAACATGGCCGAGTGGCTGGAGGGCGATTACAAGCTCACGCCATCGGAGATCGCGCAGGTGCTGGGCACGTCCGCGGAATATAAGGTGAGCGAGGTGGCCGACCGCAACGCGGGCATCGTGCTGAAACTGGCGAAGGACAGGCTGGCACGTCTGAAACCATGATTCCGGTGAACAATCTCTTCGAAACGCATCTCACGGTCGCGGATTTGAAACGCGCGATGGACTTCTACGGCCAGACGCTCGGGTTAGAACAAGCCGCCGTCTTTTGGGAGCGGCGCGTGGCATTCTATTGGATCGGCGGGCGCGGCAACGCGATGCTGGGTCTGTGGGAGACGGGCACCGGTCCGCAGAAGATGAGCCTGCATCTGGCTTTTCGCGCTGAGCTTGCCGATGTACTGGACGCGCCCGCGCGCCTGCGCGCCGCCGGCATCGCTCCGCTCGGCTTTCACGGCGAGCCGGCCAATGAGCCCGTGGTAATTGCCTGGATGCCCGCGGCATCTATCTTCTTTCACGACCCCGACGGCAATCTGCTCGAATTGCTTTCGATGCTCCCCGACCCTCCGCAACCGGAACGCGGAGTAATCAGTTGGTCTGAGTGGGAACGTGGGGCAGGCTCGTAGCCTGCGGCGGCCTCGTAGGCCGCCTGCCGGCATTAGAGGAGATGCTGCCAGGCGGCCTGAGAGGCCGCCGCAGCCAGAGTGGCTGCCCCACAACAAACCGCGAGCTGTCACACCTTGTTACAACAAGTATTCATGCAAACGCTCAAAGCGATTCTCGCCGCCCTCTTGCTCACCGCCTCCGCCAAATCCGAAGTTAAACTCCCCAATATCCTAAGCAGTCACATGGTCCTCCAACGTGACCAGCCGATCCACATCTGGGGCTGGTCCGCCCCAGGCGAAAAAGTCACCGTCGCATTTCAAGGCACAACCCGCGAAACAAGCGGCGACACCCTGGGCGCCTGGAGCGTCTACCTGCCGCCCCAGAATGCCGGCGGCCCATACCAACTCACGGTGACCGCTACCAACACCATCTCGCTCGACGACATCCTGATCGGGGACGTCTGGTTCGCCTCCGGCCAATCCAACATGGAAATGCCGTTGAAAGGCTTCCCCGGCGCGCCGCTCAAGGATGGCGCAGCCGAAATCGCGCACGCCGGCCCCCCCCAAATCCGGCTCCTCCACATCCCCACCAAGGCCTCGGATTTCCCCCTGCGCGACACCCCTGCCACGTGGACCGTCTGCTCGCCCGAAACCGCCGCCAACTTCTCCGCCGTGGCCTACTTCTTCGGGCGCGAGATCAACGAGCGCGAGCGCGTTCCCATCGGCCTGATCGATTCCACCTGGGGCGGCACGGTGGCCGAAGCCTGGGTGAGCCTGAACTCCATCTCCGCCGATGCCGCCCTGATGCCGGTGTTCGCCACGCGCGCGCAGATGATGGAATCGCAAGCCGACGCCGCCGCGATCCTGGCGCGCGAGCATCGCGAAGATGAGGCCGCCCGCGCCGCCAGCCAACCGCCGCCGCCGCACGAGTGGCGCCCCGACCCGCGGTCGTGGGCGCCCGCCGCGTTGTTCAATGGCATGGTCGCGCCCGCCACACCTTACGCCATCAAAGGCGTGATCTGGTATCAGGGCGAATCCAATAGCCGCCGCGGTTTCGCGCCGATGTACGCCCGCCTCTTTCCGGCGCTGATCGCGGACTGGCGCACGCAATGGCGCGAAGGCGATTTTCCGTTCTTGTTCGTGCAGATTGCCAATTTCAAATCGGATGGCGAGTCGTGGGCTGTTATCCGCGAAGCGCAGCGGCGTACGCTTTCGGTGGCCAATACGGCGATGGCGGTGACCATCGATATCGGCGATCCGGATAATGTGCATCCGGCCGACAAGCAGACGGTCGGCGCGCGGCTGGCCTTGGGGGCGCGGGCGCTCGCTTATGGCGAGAACGTGGAGTATGCGGGGCCGCTGTTTCGCCAGGCTGCGCCTGAAGGGAGCGCCATGCGGGTTTGGTTCGATCACGCGGCTGATGGGCTGGTGGCTAAGGGAGGCAAGGTCGAGGGTTTTGAGATCGCGGGAGCGGACGGCCGGTTCGTCAGTGCCGAGGCGCGTGTGGATGGCAAGACTGTGGTGGTGAGTAGCGGCGCAGTGGCGCAGCCGAAGTATGTCCGCTACGGCTGGGCGGGCGCGCCGGTGGTGAATCTGTATAATTCCGCCGGTCTCCCGGCTTCGCCGTTTACGGACCAGCCTTAGTCTGATCACCCTTTGCACGCGGTCCATCGGCTAAGTCTCGTGTTATGCTCCCTAATACTAAAGGAGGGCAAACCATTGAAGCGGCCCGATCGATTGCTCTGTATCGCGTTATGCCTGGCGCCGGGAATGTTGTGGTCCGGCGAGCTCAATCCGCCGCGCGTTTTCGCCGCGGGCAGTTATCCCTTCGGCATGGCCGCCGCCGACTTCAACGAAGACGGCCGCCTGGACCTCGCCGTCGCCAATTCCAATCTGCTGGGCCAGCATACCGCCAGCGTCGGCGTCTTTCTCGGCAATGGCGATGGCACGCTGGGGCCCATGCAGACGTACACCGTCGGCAAAACGCCGCGATCCGTCGTGGCCGCCGACCTCAACGGCGATGGCCACACCGATCTGGCGGTGGCCAATCAGGATGGCTTTGTTAGTATTCTCCTCGGCGACGGCCAGGGTCATTTTCAACCGGCCATGAATTTCTCCGCGGGCCCCAGCCCGCTCTCGTTGGCCGTCGGCGATTTCAATCATGACAATGTGCCGGATCTGGCGGTGGCGAATTTCGTCGATTCAATGACCGTCGGCCCGGTCACGATCCTGCTGGGCAATGGCGATGGTACTTTTCAGGCGCCCGTCGAATACGATGCCGGCTTGGTGCCGCAAGCCATCGCGGTAGGCGACGTCAACGGGGACGGCGCACCCGATCTGCTGGTAGCGTGCGATGGCTACGGCAACATCCCGGGCAAGCTGGCAGTCCTGCTGGGCAATGGCGATGGCACTTTCGGGACGGCGGTCCACTATTCCGCCGGTGTGAATCCGTTCAGCATTGCGCTCGGCGATTTTAACGGCGACGGCCATCTGGATGTCGCCATCGCCGACGAAACCCAACTGGCTATTCAGGTGCCGCTGAACGATGGCCACGGCGCTTTCCCCTCCGCCGTGCCTTACTCAACCGGGCTGAATCCGTTTTCCGTATCCGTAGGCGACGTCAACGGCGACGGCGTGCTCGACTTGATTGCGGCGAATCAGGGCGACGGCACCGTCAGCGTGCTTCTGGGGGCGGGCGACGGAACATTTCATAGGGGCACGGCATACAGCGCCAGCCTGGGACTGGCTCCCGACGCCTCGCCTCAAGCCGTAACGCTGGGCGATTTCAATGGCGACGGGCATCTGGATGTGGCCGTGGCCAATGCCACTTTGCCCCTGGGCGCCGTGGCTATCCTGACCAACACCGGTTCCGCGGTGCTTCTGGTTTCGCCCACCGTTCTCAGTTACGCCGGCACACAGGTCGGTTCTTCGAGCCCGCCGGCCTCCGTCACGATCAGGAACCACAGCCATACGCCGCTTTTTCTGCGCTCCATCGCGATTTCGGGCGCGGACGCCGGCGATTTCCTCGAAAGCGACACCTGCGCGCGCCTGGATTCGGGGAAAGCCTGCACCGTAACCGTCGTCTTTCATCCCACGGCAAAAGGCACGCGCACGGCCGTCTTATTAATCGATGACGGCGCACCCGACAGTCCCCAGCAAGTTGTCCTGCGCGGCACCGCGCAATAGCTTAGGCGATCGTCACAGCCGTCCCACATGGCAATCGGATCTATGACCGATGCGGCGCTCCTCAAGCACATCGCCCGCCTGCTCGCGCGGCCATCTGGCCGAGCCTCGCCCAAGTCATTACATCGCCGCGGCTGGCAGCCGCGAGTACGCCGTGGGCCGCATGCAGATGCATCGCGACGGTTTGCCGTTCGAGCTATCCACCAACATCTGCTCGCTCAATTCGTAGGTGGACCGGCTAGTGCTCCCGGCGCTCATGGAATTTGGGCGCGTGTGGTGGGGCAGCCACTCTGGCTGCGGCGGCCTCTCAGGCCGCCTGGCAGCATCTCCTCGAATGCCGACAGGCGGGCTGAGAGCCCGCCGCAGGCAGAGTGCCTGCCCCACTTTGCCGCCATCCGTCGGCTGGCCGGGCTTAAGCTTTCGACGGTGCCCCACAATTGCTAGCCGACGTCGTCGGAATCGTCGCTGTCTTCTTCCTGCTGAGGCTTGGCGCTGACCTGGATTTCCGTCAAATTGGCGGCCTTTAATTCGCGATTTACGGCGGCGATATCTGTGGCCTTGAGCTTCGTCCAGCGCTCCAGCACTCCGGGAAACTGCTGGGCGAGTTTGGCCAGCGCGGCCGATTGCGCGGCAGTGGGCGCGGCGTCGGCGCCATCGATATCGTTATAGAGCGCCATCGCGCCGCCGTTTACCGAAGCCAGTCCCGGCTGGGCGGGCGGAGGCCCGAACAGGCCGCCCGCGCCCAGAGCCGCCGCGATCTTCTTGCCCAGATCGCTGAGGTGCGCGGCCAGCGTACCCTTGGCATCCTTCGCCAGACGCTCGATCTGTTCTTGCGCCGAGCGCGCCTCGCGAATGTCTTCGGTGGTGCGGGTCATCATGCGGGCGAGTTGCTTCTCGGCGGCGTTTTGCTGGTGTAGCTCCGCGGGCGTGACTTTCACCCGCGGATCCTCTTTCACGGTAAGCGGCGCGGTGTAGGAGCTTCCATCGACGGTGAGCTTCACGCTGTAGGCGCCGGGCTCGGCGAGCGGACCTTCCGGAAGCCGCGGCGTACGATACGGGACCGCCGAAATGGGATACTCGTGGCGCGTCGCTGCGGGCGTCGCGCCGTGCAGATCCCAAACCCAGCGATGCAGGCCGGCGGCGGCTTGCAATGTGCGCGAAGGGCACGGCCACCATACCGGAATAGCCAGCGTCTTCAGATCCGCCTCGGTCATTTCGGGCGCGTCCGTGCTTGCGTAGCGCCGCACCAGCTTGCCGGCGGAATCCAGGATTTCAAGCGTCACGGCGCCGGATGCGGCTTGCGGCAAATAATAATCGATCACCGCGCCATCCGGCGGATTCTCGGCCAACGGCTCATCGGGCGGCAGCGGCGTATCCGTGTTGGTATCGCGGCGGACGCGGTAAGCCGTGGCGGGCGGACAGAGCCAGGCCGTGGTGGGAACCGCCTTCTCGGCGAAGTGGCGCAACGGCGTGATGTCGTCCAGAATCCAGAACGAGCGGCCGTGCGTGGCCACGATGAGGTCGCTCTGATGAATCCAGAGATCGCGCATGGAGCTGTGCGGCAGGTCGAGTTCGAGCGATTGCCAATGGTCGCCATCGTCGAAGGACACCCAGACGCTGGTTTCGCTGCCGGCGAACAGCAGGCCTTTGCGCACAGGATCTTCGCGCACCGTATCGATGGGCGCATCGTTAGGCAGGCCGCTGGTGATTAGCTGCCAGCTTTTGCCGCCATCGTGCGTACGGTAGATAAACGGCGTCAGATCGTTGATGCGGAAGCGGCTCACCGAGGCATAGGCGGACTTATCGTCGTAATGGGAAGCCTCGATTTGGGTGACTTTGCTCCAGGGCGTGAGCTCGGGGGGGGTGATGTTTTTCCAGTTCTTGCCGCCGTCGGTGGTGTTCCAGATCCAGCCTTCGTCGGTGCCGGCCCACATGGTATCGATGTTGTGGAAGGAGGCCGCCAGCGCGTATACCACGCCGCGCTGCTTATCGGCGTTGGGATCTTTGGCGGCCATCTCGCCGAGGCTCGCCGGGATGCCCGGATGCGGACGCGTCAGGTCGGGGCTGATGGTTTGCCAGGTGTGGCCGCCATCGGTGGTTTTGAAAACCACGTTGGCGGCGTAGAAAAGCACGTGCGGATCGACGGGTGAAAACATGATGGGCTGGGTGCGGTCGGCGCGATAGCGTTCGCCTTTCGGAGCAGGCCCCGGCGAAATGATTTCCACCTGCCCGGTGGCGCGATGGAATTTCGACACCTGGCCGCGGCCTGCGCCGTAGACCGTATCGGGATCGCGCGGGTCGGGCGCCACATAACCGTACTCGATCACGCCCACCGGATGCCAGTCGCGAAAATCGACCACGCCGTCATTGCCGCGGCTCGAGATGCAGACCGATCCACTCTCCTGCTGCCCGGCGCAGACGCGATACGGAAACGCATTATCGGCGATGGCGTGATAGAGCTGTGCGGTGGGCTGGTTATACCAACTGCTCCAGGTGCGGCCGCGATTCACACTGACCAAGCCGCCCTGATCGCCGACCAGAAGAAGAATGTTCGGATCGTGGGGATCGATCCAGATGTTCTGATAATCGTCGCCGCCGGGTGCGCCGCGAATGCCGGCCCAGGTCTTGCCGCCGTCGGTGGATCGCCAGGTGACGATGCTGGCGCTATAGATGGTGTCGGGATCTTTGGGATCGACGCGCGGCACGGGGAGATCGCCGCCGCCGATACGGGTCGCCGGGCGGGCGTCGGTGGTGGCGCGCTGCCAGTTCGCGCCCGCGTCGTCGGAGCGGTAGATGCCCACGGTGCGGCCATAAGCCACGCTGGCATAGAGGCGGCGCGGTTCGCTGGGGGCGATGGCCACGTAGGCTTGCGAGACTTCCGGCAGTCCATTGGTCAGCTTGTTCCAGGTCTTGCCGCCGTCGGTGGATTTGAAGATGCCGCCATGCGGGCCTGCGTATTCATTGCCGAATTCCCAGGGGCCCTGGCGGGATTCCCAAAGCGAGGCGTAGAGCACGTCCGGGTTGGAGGGGTCCATGGCGATATCGGACGCCCCGGTATTTTGATCCACGTAGAGCGCTTTTTGCCAATGCGCGCCGCCATCGCTTGAGACGAACACGCCGCGTTCTTCGTTGGGGCCGTAGGGGTGACCCAGCACGGCGGCGAACACATGGTTGGCATCCCGCGGGTCGACCACCACCGCGGGGATCTGCTGGCCATCCTGCAGGCCGAGGTGCGTCCACGTCTTGCCGGCGTCGGTCGATTTATAGATGCCGTTGCCGACGGACAGGTCGGGGCGCTGCAAACCTTCGCCGCTGGCCACATAAATAATGTTGGCGTCGGAGGGAGCCACCGCGATGGCGCCGATGGAGCCGGTGGGCTGCCTATCGAAGATGGGGTTCCAGGTGCGGCCGTAGTCGTCGGTCTTCCAGACGCCGCCGTTGCACACGCCCATGTAGAGGACGGTGGGTTGGCCGGGAGATCCGGCCAGGGCGCGGGTGCGTCCGCCGCGGAAGGGACCGACGTTGCGCCAGTGCATCTCTTTGAATAGTCCGGCGTCGATGGGTTGGGCGGCGGCGGGCAGTGCGAGCGCGGCAGCCAGAAGCGCGGCGAGCCGCATGGGTGTTGGCTTCATGATGTTTGTTTTAGCACGGTGTGGCACGTGGGGCAGCCACTCTGGCTGCGGCGGCCTCTCAGGCCGCTTGGTGCATTTCCTCGAATGCCGGCAGGCGGGCTGGGATCCCGCCGCAGGCAGGGTGCCCACCCCACAGCAAACGGTGACCCGAATTGCTGCGCTGCACACACGAATTTTCCCCCAACTTTCCCAAACTTGCGTGAATTAACGCTAAAGTACCTGGACTTTTTTGGCGTTCCGCAGCATAAAGCTGCACATTCGGGGGGCAGCCGCGATGGACCGAGAAGTGCACACGGGCACCGTTCATTTAGACGCAGTGTTGGTGGAGCAAAACAGCTATGTCCCCGACTGAGACTGGACGATGCTTCGATTCCATCGAGAGTGCGCAGGATTTCATGCTGATCCTGGCGGAAGAAGTTTTGGACTCGATGAAAGAATTGAGCGGCGATCGGCAAGCGGCCGTACATGAAGACGAACCGCGCCGCGCGCAGGCCATCGGGCTCGCGATCTACAAGCTAAAAACGCTGAACTGTCATATCCACAAAAGCCGCATCATCCTGAACGATCTGCGCACCTTGCGGCGACTCATTCTGAACGAACGGCAACCGGCGGCGAAGGTGTTGACCGCCGGAACATCGTTCTGAAGCGGCGTAGTATCCGCGATCCTCAACGGATATTGAGGCATAATACTACATAAATTTTCATCAGGAAAACGCACCATGACGGAGGCCTTCCCCTCTCCGGCGCAGGCGACCTTCTGGCTTGTCCACGGGCGCATCTTGTTTTGGATCGTGAACCTGTTGGGCACGGCTTGCTTCGCATACATCGTGGCCAGGCGTCTCACGCCGTTGCGGCGGGCGCAGCGCGATATGCGGTTCGACAGGCCGTGGGCGCGCTTCGGAAAGCTGCTGAAGTTCTGGTTTGGGCAGTGGCGGCATCCGCGTTATATCGGCGCCGGTATTCTGCATATTTTGCTGTTTGCCGGTTTCATTGTTTTGGTGGTGCATACGGTCGCGCTGATCGGCATGGGGATGTCTGACCATGCGGCCGCGGCCGCCGCGGGTGGGTTGTACGGCGCAATTTCGGACTACGCGGCGACGGTTGTTTTCCTGTGCATGCTGGTATTGATTGCGCGGCGACTACTCCGGCCGGCGCGATATGCCGTACCGGCGCGCTACGGCAAGGCGCATACCGCCGACGCGATTTTTTTGCTGGCGCTGATCGCCCTGCTGATGGCCGCCGACAGTGTCTTCGAGGCCAGCCATGCAGCAGTTGGTCACGAAGCGTTGGCGGTAATGTCGCTGCCGTGGATGTTGCAGGGCGCTTTCGCGGCGGCGTCGTTACCGCTGCTCGCGAACCTCTACCTGGGCTCCTACATAACGCACGAATTGGCGTTCTTCTTCTTGCTTTGCTACCGGCCGTTCGGCATCCAGTTCCACGTGGAGACTTCGCTTTTCACGGTATTCTTTGCGAAGCTCGATCGCGGAACCGTGAAGCCGGTGCGCTGGGGCATCTCCGACGACCGGCTCGACCAGGTGAAATCCTTCGGCGTGAAAACCTTCGAAGATTTCACCTGGAAGCACATGCTGGATTTTTATTCCTGCGCAGATTGTGGCCGCTGTTCGGATCAGTGTCCCGCGAATGCCGTGGGCCGGCCGCTATCGCCGCGGTTCCTCACCACCAAAGCGCGGAATTACGCATTCGAACATTACCCGATGTGGGGCAAGGCGAACAATGGCACGCCGCTGATCGGCGGCATCTATGCGGAAGACGAGATCTGGTCGTGCACCACCTGTGGGGCGTGTGAAGCGGAGTGCCCGCTGCTGGTCGAGTACATCGACAAGATCGTGGATCTGCGGCGCGGCATGGTGGACGACGGCAATGTTCCGCAGTCGTTGCAGAAGCCGCTCAAAGCGCTTGAAAGCCGCGGCAATCCTTTCGGCAAGATGGAAAAGAAACGAGCCGATTGGGCCAAGGCCAAGGATTTCGCGCAGACATGTAACGTGCCGCTGCTGAACGGGAACGGCGGCGTGGAGACGTTGTACTTCGTCGATAGCATCACGGCTTACGACGACCGCATACAGGCCATCGGACGAGCGACTGCCGGAATTCTCAACAGGTGTGGCGAAAATTTCGGCATCCTGGGAACTGTTGAAAAAGACAGCGGTCACGATGTGCGGCGCTTCGGCGAAGAAACGCTGTTCATGGCCTTGCGCGATCACAACACGGAAGCCATTAAGGCATCCGGCGTGCAGCGAATCGTCACTTCCGATCCGCATGCGTTCAACGCGCTGAAGCACGACTACCGCGACGTGCCGCCGGTGGAGCACATCAGCCAGGCGATCGCCAGAAAAGTGCAGGCGGGCGAGATCGCATTTAACCCAGCGGATGAAAAGGATGTGTACACCTACCACGACCCCTGCTATCTGGGCCGGCACAACGGCATCTATGATGCGCCGCGCGATGTGCTGGATGCGATTCCGGGTTTGAAGCGCGTGGAGATGCGCCGCTCGCGCGACCGGTCGTTCTGTTGCGGGGGCGGCGGCCTGGCGCTGTTTTACGAGCCCAAGGAAGAAGAGCGCATGGGCGTGAAGCGAGTGCGGATGGCCGCCGAGGCGGGCGCGAATGTCATCGTGACAGCGTGTCCGTTCTGCATGGTGAATATGGAAGACGCCATCAAGGTGGCGGGCATGGAAGGCAAGATGACCGCCATCGATCTGACCGAGTTGGCGGAGAAACAAATGAGGTGAGGCGATGGAAATCCTGGTATGCGCGCGAAGGGTGCCCGACACTTCGGAAAACGAAATCGAGCTGAATAGCGCGGGCGACGATATTGAACGCGACGATCTGGTTTATTCGGTGAATGAACCGGACAATTACGCGGTGGAAGAAGCGCTACGGATTGTCGATGAAACGGGCGGCACGGTGACGGTGGTCACGGTGGGCGAGGACGAGGACGAAGAGATCCTGCGCCGGGAAATGGCCATGGGCGCCCAAAGCGGCGTACTGCTTTCGGACGAAGATTTCGAAGGCACGGATGGCCACGGTATCGCCTCCATCCTGGCGGCTTTTGTGAAGAAGGGCCACTACGATCTGATCCTGACCGGCGTACAGGCGGAAGACGGCGCGGCCCAGGTAGGCGGCATGCTGGCGGCGCTGCTGGATTATCCATTTGCTTCGCTGGTGAATTCGATTGAGGTGCTGCACGGCAAGTTGAAAATCGGCCGGGAAATCGAAGGCGGCAGCAAGGAGATCAACGAGATCGATCTGCCGTGCGTGTTGTCGATTCAGACCGGCATCAACGAACCGCGCTATGTCGGCATGCGCGGCATCCGGCAAGTGGCGTCCGTGCCGATTCCGACTTTCGGCGCCGCGGATCTGGGCGTGAATGGCAACGCGTCCGCCAAGAAGGCGAAAGTGCGGCGGATGGATTATTTCGTGCCGCCGTTGGGCAAGGGCGCGGAGATGCTGGAAGGCACCGCGGACCAAAAAATCACCAAGCTGATCGAACTGTTGAGAGCTAAAGGAGGGTTGCAATAATGGCCCGCATTTTCGCTTATATCGTGCACAAAAACGGCGTCGCCGACGATTCGGCGGCCGAACTGGCGGCGGCGGCGCGCAAGATCGACGCCGCGCAATCTCCGGCGGCGGTGGCCACCGGCTGTGGCGCGGAATTGGATACAGTTTGCGAATCGCTGCGCGCCAACTTCGGCGAAGTTTGGAAAATTTCGAGCGAAGCGCTGGCTTATCCGAATGCGGAACTCGTGCGGCAGGCGCTCGCGCACGTGCTGCCGGCAGGTTCGAATGTGTTGGTTCCGCATGCGCACTTTGGCACCGATCTCGCGCCGGGGCTTTCGATCAAAATGAATGCCGCCTACGTGGCGGACGTGGTGGCGATCGATGGCACGGAGGGCAACACGCTGAAGCTGGTGCGCCAGGAATTCGGCGGGCAGGTGAACTCGCACGTGCGTTGCGATATCTCCTCGGGCGCGGTGCTCACGATTCGTCCGGGTGCATTCAAAGCAGCGGAAGGCGCATCTGCCAACGGAACCGTGATCGACAAATCGGACGCAGCCGGCACATTGACGGCGCGGCGGCGTTATCTGGAAACTATCGAGCCGGAAGCCGGCGATGTGGATATCACCAAATATCCGGTTCTGGTGTCGATCGGCCGCGGCATTGAAGATCGGGAGAACGTGTCCATTGCGCAGGATCTGGCGGATGCGCTGGGCGCGGCGGTGAGCTGCTCACGTCCGGTGGTGGACGCTAAGTGGATGGAAAAATCGCGGCAGGTAGGATCGTCGGGACAGACGGTGAAGCCGAAGGTCTACCTGGCATGCGGCATCAGCGGATCGTTCCAGCATCTGGCGGGCATCAAGGGCAATCCGTTCATCGTGGCCATCAACAAGAACCCCAAGGCCCCCATCTTCCGCGTGGCGGATGTAGGAATTGTGGCCGACATTCTGGAATTCCTGCCGGAATTAACAAATACGATTCGGGAACAGTGAGAGAAAGCCAATGATCACAGCCAAGACGTTGAAATTAAGTTTGAAATCGCTGCGGGACTTCGGCAAGAAGAAATTGACGGACGAGGTCCGCATCGACCTGGATGCGCGCGACGAATGTCCGCTCGAGATCGTACATCACATGTGCAGCCCGGACAAACTGGGCATCCAGCTTCTATTCGTTCCCGAAGAGTATGGCGGCATGGGCGGCAGCACGTTCGATGTGTATTGCGTGTGCGAGGAAATGGCGCGCATCGATTTGGGAGTGGCGACTTCGGTGCTGGCCACCTTCCTGGGCAGCGATCCGATTACCGTGGGCGCCACGCCGGAGCAGAAGAAGATCTGGCTGGGGCGCATCGCGGATGAAGGCATTTTGTTCGCGTACGGCGCTACGGAACCCAACGCCGGCAGCGATCTGGCGGCGCTCGAAACCACCGCCGAGCGGGTCATGGATGGCGACCGCGTGGCTGGCTACAAGATCAACGGCAGTAAGCAATGGATCAGCAACGGCGGCGTGGCCGACGCTTATACGATCCTGGCGAATACGCCGGCGGGGCCGAGCTGGTTCATCGTGGAAAAAGGCACCAAGGGATTCACGCACGACGAACCGGAAGACAAGCACGGCATCCGGCTGAGCAATACGGCGGCGCTGGCGCTCAGCGACGTGTACGTGGATGCGGACCGGCTGGTGGGCGGCGTGGAAGGGCAGGGCTTGAATCAGGCGCAGGCGGTGTTCGGGTATACGCGCCTGATGGTGGCGGCGTTCGGGCTGGGCGCAGGATGGGCCGCGCTGGACCGCGCCATCCCCTATTCGACCAAGCGCATTCAAGCCGGCGCGCCGCTCTCGCAAAAGCAGGGATACACGCATAAGCTGATCGTGCCGCATGTGTGCCGGTTGGAAGCCGGGCGCGCGTTCATCGAAGAGACTGCCGAGCGCATCGATGCGGGCGAAGGCAGTCTGAACACGGAAGGCGCGATTGCCAAATATATGTCCACCGAGGCCGGCAACGCGGCGGCGGAGGCCAGTATCCAGGCGTTGGGCGGCTACGGATACACGCACGAGTACATGGTGGAAAAGATCAGCCGCGATGTGCGCATTACTACGATTTATGAGGGCACCTCCGAGATCATGGAGATGACCATTAGCCGCGACCGCTGGCAACTGCATCTGAAGACGCGCGGGCAGTATTATCACGACTTGGCGCGGCAGTTCGAGGCACTGCATGCGCGGCACGCAGAGGTAGGCGCAAATTACGCGGCGCTGGCGTTACATGCGCTGGCCGAGGTCATGGAAAAAGCGCGGGCCGGGCGGTTGACCCGCTATCAACATATTCTGCTGCGGCTGGGCGAGCTGATCGCGTATGCGGAATCGGCGGGCAGCCTGGCGCGGCGCGCGGCGCGGATGGCGGACGGCAAGTTGAACGAGAAGGCCAGTCTGCGTTTTGATGCGGCCGGGTTGGCCGCGGTCAGCCGTATCTTTGCGCGCGAGGCGGCACTCAAGGTGGGCCAGGACGGCTTGCGTTGGGTCATCGGTGCGGGCGGCGCGATGGACGAAGCCGAGTTGGGATTGCCCGCGATTTACCGCGCGCAAGCCGGGCTGATCGCGGATATGGATTACGTAGCCGACGTGTTGTACGGGCGGGTGGCCAAGCAAGCTGCGTCGGCAGCTTAGCCAACAGCGCCGCCTGAAAGGCGCATCGTGGGGCAGGCCATCGTTTTTTGTGGCCTGCCACGGCTTCGCAGACGACCAAAAACGATCGACTGCGCCAGAGTTTTTTTGCTTGGGGAGCAGGCGGCCTACGAGGCCGCCGCAGGCTACGAGCCTGCCCCACAAAGGAGAAGTCATCATGGAAGACACCGCGTATCGAGCGGTCGCGATCGTGGGGGCGGGCGCCATTCTGCCCGACGCTCCGAACGTAGCGGCATTCTGGCAAAACGTGAAGACCGGCCGGTATAGCATCACGGAGGTTGCGCCGGACCGTTGGGATCCGGCGCGCTACTACGATGCCGACCCCGCCGCGCCCGATAAAACCTATTCCAAAATCGGCGGTTGGGTGCGCGCCTATGAATGGGATCCGGTGAAGTGGCGCATGGCTGTGCCGCCCAAGGTGGTGGATGCCATGGATGAGGCCCAGAAATGGGCTATCGCCTGCACCCGCCAGGCGCTCGAAGATTATGGCTATCCCAAGCGGCCGCTCGATACCGACCGCACCGCCGTGATCCTGGGCAACGCTATGGCCGGCGAGCGGCACTATCTCACTTCTCTGCGCGTGCATTTTCCCGAGTACGCCCACGAACTGGAGGAAAGCTCCAGCTTTGCGGCGCTGCCGGAAGCCGTGCGCCGCGCGATTACCGCCGAATTGCATCAGCGCATGGGCGCGCGCCTGCCCGAGATCACCGAAGATTCCATGCCCGGCGAATTGGCCAACTGCATCGCCGGCCGCATCGCCAACATCTTCAACTTTCACGGCCCCAATTTCGTCACCGACGCGGCCTGCGCTTCGGCCATGGCGGCTCTCACGGCCGCGGTGGAGGGGCTGATCGAGAGAGACTTCGATGTAGCCGTTACCGGCGGCATCGACCGCAATATGGGCGCGCCCACGTTCGTGAAGTTCTGCAAGATCGGGGCGCTTTCGGGCACCGGCACGCGTCCGTACGCGGATGGCGCCGATGGTTTCGTGATGGGCGAGGGCGCGGTTATTTTCCTGCTGAAGCGGTTAGCGGATGCCGAGCGCGATGGCGACAAAATCTACGCCGTGCTGCGCGGCATGGGCGCATCGAGCGATGGCAAGGGCAAGGGCATTACCGCGCCCAATCCGGCGGGCCAAAAGCTGTGCATCCGGCGGGCTTGGGAGAATGCCGGATTATCGCCCGCCACCGCGACTTTGATCGAAGGCCACGGCACATCCACGCGCGTGGGCGATGCGGTGGAAGTGGAGAGCTTCACCGAAGTGCTCAGCGGATTTCACGTTCCGGCGGGCACGGTGGCGCTCGGATCGGTGAAATCCAACATCGGACATTTGAAAGGCGCGGCGGGCGCGGCGGGATTGCTGAAGACCGCGCTGGCATTGCGCGATAAGCTGCTGCCACCCAGCGTGCATTGCGAGCGGCCCAACCCGAACGTCGATTTCGTGCATTCGCCCCTTTATGTCAACGGCGAGTTGCGTCCGTGGACGGTGGTGGCGGATGGCGTGCGGCGCGCAGGCGTGAGCGCGTTTGGATTTGGCGGCACGAATTTCCATGCTGTGCTGGAGGAATACATTCCGCACCGGCTGACGGGGAATGGGAAGAAGAGCCTAACTACCAGCCTGGCCAGGCCAGGAGGCCTATCCCACCACGCCAAACCGCCATTGCGCGGCGCCGCGCTGCTCGGCGCCACGACCACTGCGCAACTCGCCGAGCGCCTGCAAGCCTTGCAAAAAGACGCGGTCGCAGGACGCGCGCCGTCCACCGCGCCGCCCGCCGAAGCAGACCTGCGCGCACCCGAACGCATCGCCATCGATTATGCGGACGCCGCCGATCTGGCGGACAAATCCGCCAAAGCGCTGAAGGCCATCGAAGCCAATCAACCGGCGGTCTGGAAAGCGCTGCGCTCGCAAGGCGTATTCCGCGGCAGCGGTCCGGCGCCCAAAGTGGCGTTCCTCTATCCCGGCCAAGGCTCGCAATATCTGAACATGCTGCGTACCCTCGGCGCGGCCGAGCCGATCGTCCGCGAGACCTTCGCGGAAGCCGACCGCACCATGACGCCGCTGCTCGGCAAACCGCTAAGCGATTTTGTTTTCATCGATCCGGCGGATGCCAATGCGGCTGCCAAAGCGGAAGACGATCTGCGCCAGACCGCGATTACGCAGCCCGCCGTGCTGGCAGCCGATTTAGCTCTGACGCGGCTGCTCGCGGCGTACGGGATTCGGCCCGATATGACCATGGGCCACAGCTTGGGAGAATACGGCGCGCTAGTGGGCGCGGGCGCCATGCCGTTCGCGGATGCCCTGGAAGCCGTGAGCGCACGCGGCCGCGAAATGACGCGCGTCTCGATGGCCGATAACGGCCGCATGGCGGCGGTGTTTGCGCCGCTGGCGGAGATCGAGCGCATCCTCCGCACGGTGGATGGCTACGTGGTGATCGCCAATCTGAACAGCAATACCCAGGCGGTGATCGGCGGCGCGAGCAAAGCCGTGGAGCAGGCCATGGAGTTGTTCCAGAAAGCCGGCTACAACGCCGTCCCGCTGCCGGTGAGCCATGCGTTTCATACGTCGATTGTGGCGCCGGCCAGCGAGCCGTTGCGGCGTACGCTCGAGCGGCTGCATCTGGAAGCGCCGCATGTTCCGGTGGTCGCCAATGTCAATGGCAAGTTCTATCCCACCGGGCCGCAGGCCGTGCCCGAGATGTTGGATATTCTGGCGCGGCAGGTGGCGTCGCCGGTGCAGTTTATCGAGGGACTGCGCACGCTTTACGATGCCGGCGCGCGCGTGTTTGTGGAGGTTGGGCCGAAGAAGGCGCTGCAGGGATTTGTGGAGGATGTGTTGGGCGAACATCCCGACGTGCTGGCGTTGTTCACCAATCATCCGAAATTCGGCGACACGGTTTCGTTCAATCAAGCGCTGTGCGGATTATACGCGGCGGGAGTAGGACAGGCCTCCCGGCCTGTCCAAATGCACGAGTCCGAACAGGACAGGCCAGGAGGCCTGTCCCACCTGCCCGTAACCATCACGGGTGCGGCGCTGGGTCTACCCGGGCACGGGCGCGTCTTCGACGATGGCAACATCGCCCGCATTCTGCGCGGCGAACAGACCATCGACGTAATCCCCAGCCGTTTCCGCCGCGGCATGCTGGATAAACACATTACACGGCTCGTGAAGAACGGCAAAGGCAGCCCGACGTTCGAATCCATTTCAAATCTGAGCGAAGTCATCAAGCTGGCGGGCCGCGCGGGCGAGTTCGATCTGAAAAAGGAATTCGGCGTCCCGGCCGAGCTTCTGGCGGCTCTCGATCGCGCCACACAACTGGCTCTGGCGGTGGGTCTGGACGCGTTGCGCGACGCGGGCATTCCGCTGGTGATGCGCTACAAAACCACCAGCAAAGGCACGCAGTTGCCCGACCGCTGGGGATTGCCGGACGCCATGCGCGACGATACGGGCGTCATTTTTGCGTCCGTTTTTCCGGGCTTCGATTCCTTCGCCGATGAAATGGAGCGCTACTACGCCGATCGCGAAAGGCGCGACCAGTTAGCCATGCTGGAAAGCATGTACGCGCGCCTGGTGGAGGGCGAGGGACGCTCCTCGGTGGGTCAGGAGATGGCGCGGCGCATCGACGATTTGCGCGCGGAGTTGGAGCGCCTGGCCCTACAACTTCGACCGGCGATTCCTGTTCCATGTGTTGTCGATGGGCCATTCGCAATTCGCGGAGTTCATCGGCGCGCGCGGTCCGAATACGCAAATCAACGCCGCCTGCGCCAGCACTACGCAGGCCGTGTCGTTGGCCAACGATTGGATCGGCGCGGGCCGTTGCCGGCGGGTGATCATCGTCTCGGCGGACGACATCACCACCGACCATCTGATCGAGTGGTTCGGCGCGGGCTTCCTGGCCAGCGGCGCGGCGGCCACCGACGATATCGTGGAAGAAGCGGCCACGCCGTTCGACCGGCGGCGGCACGGCCTGATCATGGGAATGGGCGCCGCGGCCCTGGTAATCGAAAGCGCCGCAGCCGCGCGCGAACGCGGCATCCGGCCCATTTGCGAAGTGTTGAGCGCGGTGACGGCCAACAGCGCATTTCACGGCACCCGCCTGGATGTCGAGCACATCCGCGACGTGATGGAAGATTTAGTTGCGCAAGCCGAAAAGCGCAACGGATTCCGGCGCGCGGAGGCGGCTTCGCGCACGGTGTTCGTTTCGCACGAGACCTATACGCCGGCGCGCGGAGGCAGCGCCGCAGCCGAGATCTACGCGTTGCGCGGAGTGTTCGGCAGCGCGGCGGACCGCATCGTGATCGCCAATACCAAGGGCCTGACGGGTCACGCCATGGGCGTCGGCATCGAAGATGTGGTGGCGGTGAAGGCGCTCGAAACCGGGTGCGTGCCGCCGGTGCCGAATTTCAAAGAGGTCGATCCCGAGTTGGGCCGGCTGAATCTTTCGACGGGCGGCGGCTATCCGGTCGAGTATGCGCTGCGTCTGGGCGCGGGATTCGGTTCGCAGATCAGTATGACGCTGTTGCATTGGATTCCGCCCCAAGACGGCGCGCGCACCAGTCCGCACGCGCTGGGTTATGCCACGCGCATCGCGGATACGAATGCGTGGAATGCGTGGTTGAGCCGGATAGCCGGCGTTCCCCAGGCGGAGTTGGAAGTGGTCGAACGCACGCTGCGCGTAAAGCATGCAGTGGCGGAGCCGGCGCCGCGGCCCGTGCAACCAGTGGTCGCCGAGCCGGTTGTCGCAAAGCCGGTTGCCGCAAAGCCGGTTGCCGCGCCGCCTCCGCCCCCGACGCCGCAGGTGGTCACGGATGCGGTGAAGGATCGTTTGCTGGCGCTGGTAGCCGAAAAGACAGGCTATCCGTTAGACATGCTGGATGTCGATCTCGATCTGGAAGCCGACCTGGGCGTAGACACGGTCAAACAAGCGGATCTGTTCGCGTCGGTGCGCGCCATCTACAGTATTCCGCGCGACGAGAATCGCAAGCTGCGCGACTTTCCCACGCTGGCGCATGTGATCGGCTTCGTGCATGAGAAGCGGCCGGACCTCGAAATCCAGCCCCCAGTCCCTAGTCCCCAGCCCCCGCCGCCGCAGGTGGCCACGGCCACCACGGCCACCGACGGCGTGAAAGATCGTCTGCTGGCGCTGGTCGCCGAAAAAACCGGCTATCCGCTCGACATGCTGGATGTCGATCTCGATCTGGAAGCCGACCTGGGCGTCGATACCGTGAAGCAGGCGGATCTGTTCGCGTCCGTGCGCGCCATCTATAACATCCCGCGCGACGAGAATCGCAAGCTGCGCGATTTCCCCACGCTGGCGCACGTGATCGGCTTCGTGCATGAGAAGCGGCCGGATCTCGAAGTCCACCCCCCAGTCCCTAGCCCCCAGCCCCCGCCGCCGCAGGCGGCTAAAGATCCGGTGAAGGAGAGGCTGCTGGCGCTGGTGGCCGAAAAGACCGGCTATCCGTTAGACATGCTGGACGTGGATCTGGATCTGGAAGCCGACCTGGGCGTCGATACCGTGAAGCAGGCGGATCTGTTCGCGTCCGTGCGCGCCATCTACAATATCCCGCGCGACGAGAATCGCAAGCTGCGCGATTTCCCCACGCTGGCGCACGTGATCGGCTTCGTGCATGAGAAGCGGCCGGATCTCGAAGTCCAGCCCCCAGTCCCTAGCCCCCAGCCCCCGCCGCCGCAGGCGGCTAAAGATCCGGTGAAGGAGAGGCTGCTGGCGCTGGTGGCCGAAAAGACCGGCTATCCGTTAGACATGCTGGACGTGGATCTGGATCTGGAAGCCGACCTGGGCGTCGATACCGTGAAGCAGGCGGATCTGTTCGCGTCGGTGCGCGCCATCTACAATATCCCGCGCGATGAGAATCGCAAACTGCGCGACTTCCCCACGCTGGCGCACGTCATCGGCTTCGTGCACGAAAATCGCCCCGACCTCGACATCCAGCCCCCAGCCCCCAGTCCCCAGCCCCTAGCCCCTAGCCCCCAGCCCCCGCCGCCGCAGGCGGCCATCCCCCGACGCGTCCCCACGCCCACCCTCCGTCCACCGCTGAACCTCTGCAAGCCGACAGCGGTTCCCCTGGGCCCAGGCCGGCGCATAGCCATCATGCCCGACAAAGGCGGTGTGGCTGAAGGTTTGGCCGAACTCCTGCGAGCCACCGGCGCCGAAGTCGTGCTGCTTGACGGCACGCCGCCCGCTGGCCCCATACACGGCGTCTATTGGCTGCCTGCGCTCGACCCGGAAGGCAGCTTGCGCGACATGGATCTGGCAGGCTGGCGCGAAGCTCTGCGGGTGCGCGTCAAGTCGCTCTACACTACGATGCGCGGGCTCTATGAGCAGATCGCCACGCCCGATACGTTCCTGATAACGGCGACCCGGCTAGGCGGCCAGCACGGATACGACGAAGCGGGCGCGGTTGCCCCGATGGGCGGCGCGGTCACCGGCTTTACCAAAACGTACAAGCGTGAGCGGCCAGAGGCGTTCGTCAAGACCGTCGATTTTGAGGCGGAGCGGACGCCTGCTGAAGTGGCCGATGCTCTGATCGCGGAGACCCAGCGCGATCCCGGCGCGTTTGAAATCGGGTGCAAGGACGGTGTGCGTTGGACCATCAGTCTGGCAGCGCAGCCGGCCACGGATGGCCAGCCCGGCATGACGCTGGACAAAAACTCCGTGTTCCTGGTCACCGGCGCAGCGGGCAGCATCGTCTCCGCTATCGTCGCGGACTTGGCGGCGGCCTCGGGCGGCACGTTCCATCTGCTCGATCTGGTTCCCGAGCCGGACCCCTCTAATCCCGACTTGCGGCGGCTCGACACAGACAAGGAAGCTCTCATGCGCGATCTGCATGCGCGCATCAAGGCTCGCGGCGAGCGCGCCACGCCAGCGCTGGTTGAAAAAGAAATGGCCGGCCTGGAGCGCGCGCGTGCGGCTCTCGATGCCATCCATGCCGTGCGCGCGGCGGGCGGCACCGCGCATTACTACAGCGTCAACCTGACGGATGCCGAAGCGGTCGCCAAGGTGATCGACCAAGTGCGCGAGCGCAGCGGCCGTATCGACGTGCTGCTGCACGCGGCTGGATTGGAGCGCAGCCGTTTTCTGCCCGACAAAGAGCCGCGCGAATTCGATCTGGTTTTCGACGTGAAGGCCGACGGCTGGTTCAACTTGATGCACGCCATCGGCGACATGCCGTTGCGGGCGACCGTGGCTTTCAGCTCGATCGCCGGCCGCTTCGGCAACGCGGGCCAGGCGGACTACAGTTCCGCCAACGATCTGCTATGCAAGATCGCTTCCAGCTTCCGCACCACGCGGCCAGCGACGCGCGCCATCGCCATAGATTGGACCGCCTGGGGCGATATCGGCATGGCGGCGCGCGGTTCGATCCCGGAGATGATGGCGCGCGCCGGAATCGACATGCTGCCGGCTGCGGCGGGCGTGCCCTGGATCCAGCACGAGCTCACTGCGGGCGGTACGCGCGGCGAGGTGGTGGTGGCCAGGGCGCTGGGCATCCTCATGAGCGAATGGGACGCGAACGGCGGCGTGGATACGAACGCTACGCGGGCGGGCGGACCCATCGCCGGCAAGATCGTCGGCGTAAGCTTGCAAGGCGCCATACGCATCGAAACCACTCTCGACCCGGCCGTACAGCCGTTCCTGCACGATCATCAGATTGAAGGCAAGCCCGTGTTGCCTGGCGTGATGGGAATCGAAGCGTTCGCCGAAGCGGCTTTATGCATGTTGCCCGGATGGCATGTGGAGGCGATCGAGGATGTAAACTTCCTGGCGCCGTTTAAGTTCTACCGCGGCGAACCGCGCACGGTTACGGTTGAAGCCCGGTTCCGTCCGCAGGGCGATCGCGTGGTGGCGGATTGCCGGCTGGAAGGCAGCCGTTCGCTGCCGAATCAGTCAGAGCCGCAGGTGACCACGCATTTCACGGCGCGCGTGGTGCTGGCGAAGGAAGCACTGGAACCAGCGGCCGCGGGGGCATTCGCGCAGCCGGATGGGGCGCCGGTCGAATCGGCGGACATCTATCGTGTGTTCTTCCACGGTCCGGCTTACCGGGTGGTCGAGAGGGCGTGGCTGCACGACGGGCAGACGGTGGGGCAGTTCCAATTGGGCTTGCCCGCGCATCATCATCCGGCGGAGGCCAAGCTGGCTATCGCGCCGTTAGCGATCGAGCTGTGCTTCCAGACGGCGGCGTTGGGCGAGGTGGCGGGCCAAGGCCGGATCGGATTGCCGCTGCATGTCGATCGGGTTTCGTTCTGGCGCGCGCCGGAAACCGCCGGTGGGCCGCTATACGCGGTGGTGGCGCCCGATCATAGCGACAGCTTCGATGCGGAGGTGGTGGACAGGGCGGGGAACCGTTATCTGCGGTTGCGCGGTTATAAGATGATCGCCCATCCGGATATCGTGGATGCCGAGCCGTTGCGCGCGGCGTATGCTCACGCGGGTGTCGTTTGATCGATGTCTACTGGCTGGAGCAGACCGTAGCCGATCTGCCCGCATCGGACGATTGGCTCAGTGCCGGCGAGGCGCTAAAGTTTGGTGGGTTGCGATTTCCCAAGCGCCGCGCGGACTGGAAACTGGGACGATGGACGGCCAAGCGCGCGGTAGCCATGTACCTGAGCTTGCCCGGCGATGCCCAGTCTCTGGCAGGTTTGGAAATCGGTGTTGACCCGGCTGGCGCGCCAATTGTGGGGCGGGCTCCCAGCCTGCGGCGGACTCTCAGGCCGCCTTCTTGCGCGGTGCCGCAATGTGACGCAGGCACGCTTCAAGGCGGCGAGTTGCGCTCGCCGGGCGGAGCTGAGAGCTCCGCGCAGGCAGAGTGCCTGCCCCACAGTCGCCAGCGGGTCCCCCCGCCCGCAATCTCCATCAGCCATCGCGACGGCCGGGCCCTCTGCGCCGTGGCCGCCCCCCAAACCGCGCTAGGCTGCGACCTGGAAATCGCCGAGCCGCGCAGCGACGCTTTTGCCGCCGACTACTTCACCACCGCGGAACAGGAACTGATCGCGCAGTACTCCGGCGAGGACCGCTGGCGGCTGCTAGCCTTGCTGTGGAGTGCAAAAGAGAGTGTGCTGAAAGCCCTGCGCGTAGGCTTGCGCATGGATACTCGCGAAGTATCTATCGACCCGCTGCCCCTACGCGCCGCGGACCGCGATTGGCTTCCGCTGCGGGCCACTCACGAGGGTCGCGTCTTCCACGGTTGGTGGCAACAGACAGGCAGCGTGATACGAACCCTGGTGGCGGACCCCGTGCCTTTTCCACCTGTTGGGCCAGGCTTCGGAAACAGACCCGGACAGGCCAGGAGGCCTGTCCTACTTAGTTACCTTCGAACTTGATGCTGGATTCGCCCGCATACCGATGGTAGTTGCGGAAATCGATCGCATTGCGCCCACAAGCGCCGCTGTCGCGTTCGCAACTGAGCGTTTCCGCATGCACCGGAACCAAATACTGGCGGTCGCCGAAGCGCACGAACTCATAATCCGTGGCCATTTCTACCTTGTCGGAAGGAAAGGCCTCGGGAATATGGGTAGCCTGCATTTCGATGCGCAGAACGCGATTGGTCTCCTTGTCGATCCAGATCGAGCCGGTGTACGAAGGACTGATCAGTTGCGAGGCGACCATCACTCGCCAATGGGAATGCTCGCGTTCCACCGAGAAATCGTAAACCAGAGCGGCGCGTCCGCCGGTGCGCGTTTGTTTGCGGTACTCGAATTCCGCCGCTGTGGCGGGCGAGAAGATATCCGCCAGAACGCTGCCGAACTCACCAGTAGACCACGATCCCGGTAGCTCCTCGATGGTCTTTTTGGTGGCTTTGCCGTTGACGGCGATATCGCGGTAGCTCTCCTGCTTGTTCTCGAAAACCAGGGCCATCGAGACGATATCGATCGGCTGCCAATTCTTGGAGCTCGATCCGGTCTGATAGCGGGTCATGATTTCCTGGCAATAGTAGTTGGGCAGGGTTTCGAGGAAGCTGCCGGCGGCTTCGCGGGCTTTCTCGACGACGACTTCCTCCGGCCGCTGCGGGCCGCGTACGGGCGGCTCGGATTCGTTGGTGGGAGGCGCGTTGCGGGCGGAAAGTTCGGGAGCGGGCTTGTCGAGGTCCGGGGACGCCGGCGGAGGAGCTTCAGCCGGCCGCGCGGAGCCTGCCCGCCGCGCTTCAGAACCGGCGCGCCGGGGTCATCGGGATCGATCTGTTCGGATTTCACGGTTTCCTTGACGGGAGCGTTCAAGTCGGCCGGACTGGTTTCCTCGACCGGTGCTGCGCTTGGCGGAGCGGTTGCCGGTGCAGGTGTGGACGGAGCTTTGGCCGGAGCCTTGGCAGCCTCAGGCGCGTCGGTATCCTGGTCGTGGGTCCCCTTCACGATGGAAGTCTCCACCGGTTCTATGGCGTGCGCACGATCCTTGGCGGTGCCATCCTGCTGCCACAGCACGTTGACGGCGGTCATGTAGCCTTGGTCGTCTTGCGACGATTCGATTTCCACGAAATCGCCAGGCGCCAGATCCGTTGGCTTGATGGCGTTTCCCATCTTCAGGAACTGGGTCTTATCGGTACGCTTGTAACTCAGGATGCGGTGATCGTCGGCTTCCAACACGACCTCGTCCTTGCGAATGCGTCGCACCATCCCGGAAGTGCTTATCAGTTGGGCCTGCTGCTCGTCTTTTTTGTGCCGCCGCGGGAGGGGAATGCCCATACCGCCAGTACCGCCGCCGGGATATTGACCGGGGTATTGACCAGGATACTGGCTGGATGCGGGCCAGGCAGCCGCGACCAGGAGCAGCAGGAGGTGGAGTCGTGAGGGGCGAAGAGAAGCCATGAAACTATTATGCTGGACGATGGACGTAGCGGACGGCTAGCCGGTTACGCCAGTAGGACAGGCCTCCCGGCCTGTCCCGGCGAGCATAGATCGCCGAAGAGCGGGCCTACGAGGCCCGCGCAGGCTACGAGCCTGGCTACGAGCCTGCCCCACGGCGCCCACGCCACTGGCGGCGCATGGCGGTAATCATCCGATGGACACCGCGGTCCCAATCCGGAAACAGATCGATGTATTGGGTCTCACGCTGGATCCGCATGGGCACGGGGCAAGCATCCAGCCGGGCGGGAATCAAGAAGATCTCATCCAGCGGAATGCGCTGGGTGCAGTCCAGGGCGTAACGGATTTCCGCCTGGAAGCCGCCCTTTTTTTTCACGGAACGGTGCGAAAAGCAGGCCAGGAAAAAATCCGAAGTGCCGATGGCGTCTTCAATGGAACGCGGCCAGTTCTGGCCGGGGAGCAACTTGCGCCGGTCCAGCCAGGGATCGAACCCGTCGGCTTCCAGAGCCTCGAAAAGGCGCTCGGCGGACGACGCGTCTTCCTGCACATAGGCCACGAAGACTTTGGGGCGATTGCGCGGCAGGAATCGGAAGCCGTTGCTCGCGTCGGGAACAAACGAACCCAATCCATCGATCTCGATGGTGGCGCCCTCCGCCAGGCACTGGCGAACCAGGAGGCCGAGTTGCAGGCTCGATTGCAGATTATTTGCGCCCATGGCGAGTCGGCCTCCCTTTTTCAATCCGCACGGATCCGTCGGGCTTAAAGCGATAGACCCCTTTGGCTCCGGGCCCGAATTCGCCCAATCCTGGCAGCGGCGCGGTCTTGCCCTTGCGCAGCTTGGAGAGGATCTGGTGAACAACGCGATCCAATTGGTCGGCGGCCTCGGCGTTGGACACTCCGGATTGCCGGGCCAGCCGCTTCGCGATTTCCAGCTTTCTCATGCCGAGTCCATACTACCGCGGGAAATTGGAGAGACGTGTGCCGAAGGTGCCTTGAATGTCTGCAAAGTAAAGATAATAAGCGACTTGTTATGGGAAAGAGGATCTGTGACCGATTCCGTGAAGCTTTTGGACCTGGGTCCTTTGTTTCCAGCGAAATAGCCATTTTGGCTGCCGAAATGAAGTGATTTTAATAACACCTTAAGAGTTGGTTCATCTGCCGCAGTTTATGATCGTTGCAGACGAGGCAGAATCGTCGAATCAAAAGGAGATATTGTAATGAAGAAACTGATGACCCTGATGTTGGGCCTGTCGATTGCCATGGGCTCGGTCGCGATGTTCGCCCAGAATTCCACCGACACCAGCAAGACCACCTCGAAGAAGTCCGCCAAGAAGAAGATGAAGAAGAGCACCAAGGACACCACCAAGACGAGCTAGGTTCCTTTTTTAATGACTGGGAACGCCGCGTAGCGCTCGTCTTCGACAACCTGCGCGGCCCTCCAGTTTTCCCCCTCCCGTAAGAGCCTTCCGTTTACTCCTCGAACAGTGGTGTGCTCAGGTAGCGTTCCGCCGAATCCGGCAGAATCACAACGAACGTTTTGCCCTTGAACTGCTCTTCCCGCGCCAAACGCAGGGCCGCCGACATGGCTGCTCCACAAGAGATGCCGCAAAGAATCCCCTCTTCGCGCGCCAGCCGCCGCGCAGTCTCCATGGCCTCCTCGTCGCTGACGGTCTCCACGCGGTCGACCAGCGAGAGATCCAGCGTATCGGGAATGAAACCCGCTCCCAAGCCCTGAATCCGGGATGGGCCGGGCCGCACGGGCTGCTTCGTAAGCGTTTGGGTAATCACCGGACAGCGGGCCGGTTCCACTCCCACGGAGAGAATCTTTTTGCCTTGCGACTGTTTGATATATCGCGAAATCCCGCTGATGGTGCCGCCCGTGCCGATGCCCGCCACCAGCACGTCGATGGCGCCCGCCGTGTCCGTCCAGATCTCCGGTCCGGTAGTCTCGAAGTGAATGCGCGGATTCGCCGGGTTTTCGAACTGCTGCAACAGCACGTAACGATCGGGGTCGGAGTTGACCAATTCCAAGGCCTTGGCGATGGATCCGGCCATGCCCTGTTCGCCATCGGAGAGCAGCAGCCGCGCGCCCAGCGCCTGCAAAACCTTGCGCCGCTCGATGGACATGGTTTCGGGCATCGCCAGCGTGATGGCATACCCGCGCGCGGCCGCCACGTAAGCCAGCGCGATCCCCGTATTGCCGCTGGTCGGCTCGATCAGTTCCTTGCCGGGCTTCAGGATACCGCGCTGCTCGGCGTCCCATACCATGGCCGCGCCGATGCGGTCTTTCACCGAATACGCCGGATTGCGGCCCTCGATCTTGGCCAGCATAGTTACCTGTGCGCCATCCGTGATGCGATTGATGCGCACCAGCGGCGTGCGGCCGATGCTGAGCGAGTTGTCGATATAGAACAAACCTTAGATCTCCCAATTCAGAACGAATTTGGCGTTGCGGTCGGCCCAAGCCTGGCGCAACTCCGCGAACGTAGTGTGATCGAGAACGCCGGAAACCGCCTGATCCACGCGGCTCCACATTTCGGCGAAAGGCGATTCGCCCTTGCGCCTGGAACGTGCGCGGCCGGGTCCCGGGCCTTCCACGAAGCGCAGCACTTCACCGGCGGTCAGCGTTTCGGGAGGCCGCACCAGCAGGTAGCCGCCTTCGGCCCCGCGGCGCGATTCCACAAATCCGCCCTGCTTCAACCCGGCCAGAATCAACTCCAGAAACTTCTGCGGGATTTTCTGCCGCTTGGCGATGTCGCCGATTTTCACGGGGATACCCGGGGGCTGCGTCGCCAGGTCGAATATGGCTTGCAGGGCGTAGTGGCCTTTGACGGATATAGTCATCGGAGCGGGGCTGCGGGCAATCTCCTGTATTCAACTAGAGATTAATGGAAAGCTGGGGGAGAGTCAATCACTGCCCGGCAGAAGGGCAGAAGGCGGCGGGAACCGCTCCCTGACGGTCGCGGCTCGGAAGGAATCCTGCGAAATCGACGGTACCGGGCCGCAACCTCTTACCGAGCCGCGACCGTCAGGGAACGGGGGATGCCTACTCGGCTACGTGCGATTCCACCATGCGCACTACTTCGGACTTGCCGACCGCGCCGACCCGCTGTTCTACGACATGCCCGCCCTTGAACAGCAGCAACGTCGGAATGCCGCGGATGTTGTAGCGCCCGGCAGTATTGATGTTGGAATCCACGTCCAGCTTGCCCACCTTCAACTTGCCGGCGTACTCCTGGGCCACCACGTCGATGGTCGGCGCCATCTGCCGGCATGGGCCGCACCATTCGGCCCAGAAATCCACGAGAACCGGCACTTCCGAGCGCAGGACATCCTGGTCGAAGCTTCCGTCGGTGAAGGTGAGGGTATTTTGACCCGCCATTGATTCTTCTATGCTCCTCTTTAAATTAGATCCAATTATATCGCGCGGGATTCATGCCGCATCAGGCAGCCGCGAACGCCGCCGGCGCGGCTAAACGTTCGTAAAGCCGCCCGTATTCCGCCGCCGAGACGTTCCAGGAAAAATCTTTGGCCATGCCGGCTAACATCGTATCCCGCCATCCATCCGGATCGGCGAATGCCTGGCGCGCCGCCCTTAGACCGCCAACCAGGGCCTCGCCGGAATATTCCCAGAACTTGAAACCCGTCCCAGGTTCGATAGTATCATCAAGGCCGCCGGTGGCGCGTACCAGCGGCACGGTACCATATCTCAGGCTGTAAATCTGATTCAAACCGCAGGGCTCATAGCGGCTGGGCATCAGGAACAGGTCCGCGCCGGCTTCGATCTTGTGCGCCAGCGCATTATCGTATCCGATGCGTACCGCGATGCGCGCAGGGTGCCGATCCGCCATGGCCTGGAACAGCGCCTCGTATTGCGGCTCGCCCGTGCCCAGCGCCGCCATGTAATAGCCTTCGGCCACCAAGGCATCGGCGGCATCCGCGATCAGGTCCGCGCCTTTCTGGCTGGTGAATCGCGAGACGATCCCGATCAACGGAGCGTCCATGGCCTCCGCCGGCAGCCCAAACATATTCAGCAAATCCTGTTTGCAGGCGCGTTTGCCGCTCAAATCCGCGCTGGAATAGTTCGCCGCGATAAACCGGTCGGTTTCGGGATTCCACTCCGTGTAATCCACGCCATTCAAAATGCCGTAAAGCACGGAACTGCGCGCGCGCAGTACGCCATCCAATCCGAAGCCGAATTCCGGCGTTTGGATCTCGTTGGCATACGTGGGGCTAACCGTATTCAGCGCTTCGGCATAGTTCAGTCCGCCCTTCAGATAACAGAGTTTGCCGAAAAACTCGATCCCGTTGGGACGGAACTCGTCGCTCCCTGCCAGGCCGATATCGGCCAGCGCTTCGGCGGGAAAAAGCCCGTGATAACCCAGGTTGTGAATGGTGAACAGCGAGTGGATGCCCAGAAAGGTAGGGTCGTTGGCGTAGATGGTGCGCAGATAGAACGGCGCGAGCCCCGCCTGCCAGTCGTGGCCGTGCACAATATCGGGCCGCCACACGTTCCGGCAGAAGGCCACCGCCGCCTGTGCCAGGACCGCGAAACGGATGTGATTGTCGGGATAATCCAAACCCTCTTCGCCATAGAATCCGGGCCGGTCGTAGAGTGGCGGGCAGTCCACGAAATAGAAGGGCGTTTCGCGCTCGATCAGGTAAATCGTAGTATCGTAGCGGTGGGGCGGCAGCCAGACGGGCAGGGAATCGTAGACCCGCCGGGCGCCGGCGAGGTTCACACTGGCGTAGCGCGGAAGCAGGACCGCGACTTCATGGCCCAGGGCTTTCAGCGCGGCGGGCAGCGATCCCACCACGTCGGCTAGGCCGCCGGTCTTGGCGAAGGGCGCCGCTTCGGATGCCACCATCAGCACTTTCATGGGATCAAAACCAGTCTAGCGTATTGTGCAGTAGGACAGGCCTCCTGGCCTGTCCAAGACGAGCGGGGCGCTGTAGACGAGCGAAGCGCGCCGAAGAGCGGGCCTACGAGGCCCGCGCAGGCTACGAGCCTGCCCCGCAGCGACGGCATCTCCACCAAGGCGGTAAAATTGTAAATGGAGGGCGTTTGCATTCCCATTCCCACGCGCACGGCACCGGGCGTATTCTCTGGTGGTCGCAGCTAGCCACGTTTGCGTTTGTCGCGGTGGAAATCGTGGCGGGTCTTCGCGCGCACAGCTTGGCCCTGCTCTCCGACGCCGGCCATAACTTCACCGATGGCCTGGCGCTGCTGCTCGCCTGGTTTGGCGTCTATCTGCAATCGCGGCCGGCGGACGCGGTCAAGACCTACGGCTATCACCGCGCCGGCGTACTTACGGCGTTCGTCAACGCTCTGACCCTGGTCGCGCTTTCGGCCTGGATCTTTTACGAAAGCTGGCGGCGGCTGCTCAATCCCGCGCCGGTAGCCGAGATGGTGATGATGCTGGTGGCCGGCGGCGGCTTGGCGCTTAACGGCGGCATCATGTGGGGTCTGCGCGCCGCACGCCGCCACGATATCAATATCCGCAGCGCTTTCGTGCACATGCTCGGCGACCTGCTGGGATCGGTCGCGATCGTGTTGGGCGCGCTGATCATGCGCTACACCGGTTGGATGCAGATCGACGCGATTCTTTCGATCGTCATCGGCGTATTAATCGTCTGGACCGCCTGGGGTATTATCCAGGAAGGGCTCAATATCCTGCTGGAAGGCCTGCCGCGCGGCCTGGAATTGCAGTCGGTGACCACCGCCATGTGTGGTATCGAGGGCGTGCTGGATGTGCACGATCTGCACATCTGGAGCTTGGGATCGAGCACGCACGCGCTGAGTTGCCACGTGTTGATCGAAGACGTGCCGCCGTCGGCCAGTAATTGCATTCTGGCGCGCATCAACAACGTTCTGGCGCACGATTTTCACATTCACCACACTACCGTGCAGTTCGAGCACGTGGGCTGCGCCCTGGCTGAGAACGGCTGTGTGATTCCGGCGGATGAGCCGCAGACGCACTCCCATTCTCATCCGCACTGACTTTTCGGTAGGGTGATTCCGGACCAAGGAGACCGCTTCCTGACGGTCGCGGCTCGGTAAGGGACGTAGGGCCAAGGAGACCGCTTCCTGACGGTCGCGGCTCGGTAACGGACGTAAAGCCAGTGAAACCGCTTCCTGACGGTCTTTCTTCAGTCGGAAATCCCCAAAACGATTTAGCACCCTAACCACAATTAAGAAGAATTATAGATAAGAAAAGAGGTACAATCTCTGGAATTGCTTTATGGCAAGTCCCGAGATGATTTCGTTGAGCCCGGATGAAGAGCTTCCGTTGATCGCAGCCGCGGTAGCCGGCGATCGGGACGCCTGGCAGCGGCTGGTGGATCTGTACTCTCCCATTCTGAAGGGCACCATCCGCAGCCGCCTGGAGCCGGACGATGCCGAAGAGGCTCTCCAAAACGCGTGGCTCCGCATCTTTAGCTCACTCGAAAAATACGATCCGAATCGCGCGCCTTTTATTGCATTCTGCCGGTGGCATGCCACCAACGCCGCCATCGATGTGATCCGCCGCAAACGGCGCATGCGTCAAGAGGTGGCCGCCGAAGATTTGGGTGGCCGGCAGGGATTCGAGGGCGACCGCGAGCCGCTCGACTGGCTGGCTTCCACGCAGTCCTGGGAAGAAGCCGCTTCCATGGAAAGATTCGACGAAGAGGTCGCGCCGCAACTCCGCGAAGCGATTTACAGCCAGTTTCTGCAGCTTGCGTTTTCGCTGCCCAGGCCCCCTCACGAGTTGATATGCTATGGCTTCAATAAGCTGCTGGAGTGGGAGCCACGCCGCATTGTATCCGACTTAGGTCCGGAGGCCTTGAAGGGCGTGTTGAAGCGGCTCGAAACCGAACTGGAGGAGAAGTCCAGCCTGGAAGCCGGCGCCGTGGAGGCATGCTTTGAAGCCTTGCGCCAGCGATTGCGGGTGCGGTTGAAAGATCTGCTCACCGATCGCCGGACACAGAGGCGGTATCAGGCCCTGCTGGACCGGGTGGTGGCCGGCACTCTGCTGCGGGAATACTTTTCCAGCGATCCGGCCGCCGATATTTCCGCGTGGTGGTGGGGAGTGCAGCGGAGACTGGTGGCGGAGGCGGAAGCCTACCGAACTCCGGACGTCGATCGGATACTGGAGAAGATTGGCTGACCGTTTGCGAGATTTCCCAAATTTCACGTAAGCCGCATTCGGGGTCCAACTATGGAAGTTTTGGACAACAATCGTCATCCCCCGCCCGAGGAGATCGCGGATTACTTTGGCGGCCGGTTGGCGCTGCTGCGCGAAGCGGAGCTGGATTTTCATTTCGGTTGGTGCGACGCGTGTGCGGCGACGGCGCGTAGAATCCGGTTGCTTTCGCACATTGCCGGCCAGTGGTCGGCGGAAGGACATCGCCGGGCGATCGAGGAGTCGCGCGTAGTGCGCGCTCTGGAACGGGCGGGCGCTTCGCCGGCTTGCGCGCAGTGGCGGGAGCGCTTGTCCCATTGGGCGGAAGTCTCGGCTGGAAAGTCGGAGGCGGCTTTGCGCGTGGTCTTCCGCAAAGCCGGTAAAGCGGTGGAGGCGAGTGTCTCCGGGTTGACCGAACTCACCCGGCCGGGAGCTCTCTGGCCGCAGTTTGCGCCACAGGCGGCCATGGCCACACGGGGCGCGGCGGAAGAGGCCGCCGCGGTGGTGAGCACCTCGGCGGATGCGCCGCGATTTCTAGTTTCCGCTAAAGAAAAGGATGCGGCCGTGGAAGTGGACGTGGAGGGCGTGCCCTCCGCACGTAGTCCGCTGGTGATGCTGGTGCCGCACGATTTGAATGGACGCCTGTTGTTGGGCGAACTGCGGCCGGGCGCTTTGCCGGGACATTTTGTGGCCAGGTTCGAACAGGTGCAAGTGGGCGAGTATACGCTGGTAGTGGAACCACTGGGGGCCAAGTGAAGGCTTGCAGGCCTGTGGGGCTGGCACTTTGCCTGCGGCGGCCTCTCAGGCCGCCCGTAGGACAGGCCTACTGGCCTGCCGAAGACGAGTGTAGCTCGCCGAAGAGCGGGCCTACGAGGCCCGCGCAGGCAGAGTGCCTGCCCCACAAAGGCTGTTGAAGATGCGAGAGCAGATCACGTTTTTAAATGTCGAGCGGCCGCGGCGCGAGGTTTTCCGGTTCACGATTGAGCCGCCCTACGACCCGGCCGGGGCGGCCGGTCTACGCTGCTGGGATGTAGTGGTGGATCCGGACATCGTGGACTCCTTCTGCGACATGCTGGCGCGCTCGGTGGAGGAAGCCACGGCGCATCCCGAGATCCCGGGCATCTGCGTCGAGCCGTTCGTGTCCCGCGGACGTAATCTGTTCGATGCGCTGCTGCCCTGCCGCCGCGACAAGAACGTCGAAGAGTTGCGCGATGCCATCAAGGCGGTGCGCACGCCGCTGCTCATCACGCATGACGATCCAGCCATTTGTTGGGAACTGCTGAACGACGGCGTGGATGAAGGGTTTTTAGGTCTGCGGGTGGATCTGGGGCGGCGCCTGAAATCGCGAAATGTGCCGAAGCAGGCGCTGCGCAGGGCCGGTGAGTGGCGCTGCCTGGTGATCGCGGATCCCAACCCCGATGAACCCAAGTGGGCTCTGCCGAAAGCGCGCGAGGAGGCCGAGAAACTGTGCGTCTGGCTGCGCGCCAGCCATCTTCCGGCGATCGAATATCTGGCCGGAGAGCAGGCCAACTTCAACGCTGTTCTGGACCGCCTGGCTTCGCAGGCCTACGATGTGATCCACTATGCGGGCCATGTGGTGCACGACGCATCGAAGAACGAATACGCCATGCGGCTGCATGGCGGGCGGCTGTTGGGGGCGGACTCCATCTCCGATCTGGTGAAGGGCGCGCCCGTAGTGTTTTTGAACAGTTGCTGGTCGGCGCGCGCCAGCGGGATTTCGCAGATCGCATCCAGCGGCCTGGGCATGACGGACGCGTTTCTGGGAGCCGGTGCCCGCGCGGTGATCGGCAGCCTGTATCGCGCGCCGGACGCCGGAGCGCGGGCGTTCGCCGAAGCGTTTTATCGCGCGGTGCTGGACGGCCAGACGCTGGGCGAGGCCATGCGCGTGGCCCGCAAAGCCGTGATGGGAACACCCGGCTGTGGACCGGCGTGGGCGTGTTTCGTGCTCTACGGCGATCCCTGCTTAAAGATAGAGGCGAGCGCGGTGGAGGGCGCCCTGCGCACCATCAACCTGCATAGCTCGCAGTTCGACGATCCCAGTTTGAGTATATTGGAGGCGGCCCGGCAGTACTCCGGTTCGCTCGATCCGATTTCCACGGCGCAATTTTTCGCGGCCTTGATCGATGGATCGGGAGGCCTGCTTGCCGAAGGCCTCCGGCAGCAAAACGCCAAGCCTCACAAGCTGCGCGATCTATTTCGCGAACTGTTCGAAAAACAGCGGCAGAGCAGGTCGTGGACTCCCTTCATGGCCGAATCGTCGCATGTGTCGGCCGGGCTTCGGGATATGCTCTGGGAATCCGTTTCCCGCGCGCGCGCCTTGAACAAGAACAAGGTGAGGGAGGAGGATCTGCTATTCGCGTTCGTGCGGATGCGGGGCGGGAGCCTGGAGAATTTCTTTCGCGAGGCGGGTTTGGATCTGGCGGCGCTTGTGCCGGGGGCCGCGCCCGAGCCGGCGCCGCCCGAGCCGGTTACCATCGGCCCGCTGGCGGAAGAGGATTGCGAGGCGGAGGCCTGGCAGATCCTGCTGGGGGCCGCGCGTGGGGCGATCGGGGCGGGCGTCGGCTTTGCCGGCACGCCGCAACTCTTTCGCGCGCTGTTGGCGGTGCCCGGCAGTCCGCTGGCGCGGGGTCTCAGCAGCTATGGGATCACCTTCCGCGGCCCGCAGGGATCCGAAACGAAGACGCCGCTGGCGGGCAAGATTTCCTGTTCGGATAACCTGAAATCCGTGCTGCTTCTGGCGCAGGCCAACGCCGCGGGCGGGCGGCGCGAACGAGTTTCGGCGCGCGATCTGCTGGACGCCTTCATCGCCCAAGGCGGAGGTGAAGCCGGCCGCCATCTGCTGGAACAAGGCATCCTGTTGGAGGTGCTCGTCAGCGATCTGTTTGTGGAAGGCGGGGAGGTGGATGCGGCGCGATTTACGGAGGAGTCCAATAATATATTGGAAACGGCCCGCGGTTGCGCCGTCCAAAAGGGGAACGACCGTATCGATCGCGATCATTTGTTATACGGCATGCTGCACCATTGCGCTCTGCTGCGCCGGCGGCTGGCGGGGGTGGGGGGGGATCCGCAACTGGTCATCGACCGGCTGTACGCGCGGATTCCGGGTGGGCTCACTGCCTCGAGCCGGGCCGCTCTGCGAGTGACGCAGACGACTCCCGTGCTGTTGAAAGTATTGTGGCTGGCGGCGTCGATGGCGGGGGAGGGGCAGCCCATCGACAGTCAACATCTGCTACGGGCGTGGATCCGCGAAGGCGGCGGGAATGGCGCGGAGTTGCTGTTGGATTGCGGGTTGCCGCTGTCGGGGTTGGCGGAGTAAGACAGGGGAAACCGCTCCCTCACGGTCGCGGCTCAGTAACTACCGCGTCGCGGATCAGTAACTACCGCGTCGCGGATCAGTAACTACCGCCTCGCTGCCACGTAACTATCGCGTCGCTACCCGGTAACGACCGCGTCGCTGCCACGTAATTACCGCGTCGGTAGCTGCGGCGAAATCGGACGCCGCTGTTTCCGAGCCGGGCCCAGAGGGCACCCCGTCGGGGAGTGGTTTCCTTGGGTCTGCGATTACCGAGCCGCGACCGTCAGGGAGCGCTTGTTAGGTGTTGGAATAGAAGACCCGCAGAATCATTTCCATATCCAGCCGAAATAGTTTCTGCTGCGTCCCCAGCGCGCTGCCGGGAACAAGAGTCATATAGGAAGATTGCGCGGTCCATTGGCGTACGGTCTCGCGCTGATGGTGGTCTTCTTCGAAGTACGCGGCTAAGTCGGAGGCCTGTTCCTGCAGAGTCAGGCACAGCCACGCTTCAAAAATCTCTACGTGCTGTTGCCGCAGAATCCGATCCATCTCGTGAGGTTCGCAGGTCTTCGCCGCGGCGGGATAGCTGTATAAACCATTCCGCGGATCCAATCGTGAGGCCACGCAACTAAGCCGGCCGAATAGAGAGGGGATCTCGCGGACGGCCGATTTCAGGAAATCCAGGCAGCTTGAGTTTGAGGGCAGAGACATGCCATCGGCGCTCATGGAGCCGGACACGTTCGCACGCGGCGCAATGCGTATTCTTTCGTCTTAGGATTTGTCATTGGAATAAAACACTCGGTGAGATCTAATTCGATTGTGCCAGGATAACGGCTAAGTTATCTATCCGGATTACTCCGGGATGTGAAACAGGCTAATACGGAGTCGATCGTCCGTAACTTTACGGATACCGGTTACGCTTCACGAGGCGAGACAATTGAACCGCGAGCTTGACGGACATGAGCATGCCGCCAGCAGACACAGGGGATGGATCTGCCGCTCACCCGTATCGCCTGGTGATCGCGGACGACCGCGACGATATTCGGGAGGAGATCCGGCGGCTTTTGTCGCCCGATTTCGAGGTCGTGGCAGCGGTGCCGAACGGCATGGCCCTCATGGAAGCGGCCGCTCAGTTCAGACCGGATGCGGTGCTGTGCGACATTTACATGCCGGGGCCAAACGGCCTCGAGTGCGGCGCGCGGCTGCTGCGCGGAGGTCTTTGCAGAGCGGTGATTGTGCTGACCATGCACAACGAACCGCATCTGGTCGGAAGAGCGCTTGAAATCGGCATCCATGGGTATGTACTAAAGGAGGATGCCAGTTCGGAACTGGTGTCCGCCATCCACGCGGCGCTGGCCGGGCGCAGGTATCTCTCGCGGGGTGTGGCGCCAGCAAGAGTTCGGGGCGCCTGACTGTCACAGGGAAACCGCTCCCTGACGGTCGCGGCTCTGTAACAACCACGTCGCGGCTCGGTTACCGGTGCGGCGATTTCGCTACGACTTGCCGGGCCCGGACCGTCGTACCGAGCCGCGACCACCGTCATACCGAGCCGCGACCGTGAGGGAGCGGTTTTCCTCGGGATGCGCTATTCGACTGCTACCGTTGGAACTCGCGAAGCGCTATAGTGATGGCTGGCGATGGATCGGTCATCATGCTCAAGACGACGGTGTTGCTGGCGGACGATCATGCGGTGGTCGCCGAAGGCCTCCGGTCGCTGCTGAAAGACAGCTTCGAACTCGTCGGCGTGGTGCACGATGGACGGGCGCTGTTAGAGGCGGCGGAGAGACTCCGGCCGGACGTCATCGTGACCGACATTTCCATGCCGTTAATGAACGGTCTGGAAGCCATCCGGCAGATCCGCTCGCGGCGGCCGGACGCCAAGGTGTTGGTGCTGACCATGCATCGGGATACGCACCTGGCGGCGGAAGCCTTTCGCGCCGGCGTATCCGGCTACGTTCTCAAAGTATCTCCCGGTGACGAACTGATCAGCGCCATCCAGGAGGTAGCGCTGGGGCGGTCGTACGTCACGTCGCTTCTGGCCAAGGATTTAATTACGCTGTTGATCGAGGCGCGCAGCCCCGCCCAGGAGGATGGCTCCGCACTAACGCCCAGGCAACGGGAAGTGCTGCAATTGATTGCGGAAGGGCGGACCATGAAAGAGGTTGCTTCGATCTTAAATATCTCGCCGCGCACAGCCGAGTCGCACAAATATGAAATGATGGAGGTGCTTGGCGTGCGCACCACCGCGGAACTGGTGCAATACGCGATGCGCATCAAGCTGATCGCGGAGTGATAATTTGGCCGACCATCTCCTTCCCAGCCGGCTGGGCCGCATACTGATCTTCTCGCTAACATTCTGGTGCCTGGCATTAGTCGCGGCGGTGTGGTGGTATTACGAAGCTCAAAAGCGCGCGACGGAGGCGGCGGCCATCCGGGAGACTTTCGCGGTGGCGGCGGGCAAGGCGATGCAGGTCACCAACTGGCGCCGCGAAAGAATCGGCAACGGTTATCTGGTGATGTCCTCACCGGTGATGCGCACCGCGCGGCGCGTTCTTTCCAGCCGCACCGTGGCCGATGCGGACCGTGCGGATCTGTTGGATCTGATGCGGCGGCTGGCGGGCGCATTTTTATACACGGATGTGACTCTCACGGATCTGGCTGGCAATGCGCGTGTCCGGCTGCATGAGGATCGCGGCGATAGCGCCGAGTTCGAGACGAGTTACCAGGAGAAACTGGTTCGCCAGGCGAATCTCGCGAATGATGTGGTCCTTTCCGATCTTACTTTGGAGACCCGTACTAAGAAGCCGCTAATGGCGCTGACTGTGCCGGTGCACGATTTAGGCGCTTTCATCCTGGACATCGATCCCACGCGCTTTCTGTATCCCTCGGTGGAAGGCTGGCCGGGATCCAGCCGGACGGGCCAATGTGAATTGGTGCGCCTGGAAGGAAGCGAGGCGGTTTCCTTGAACCAGGGCCGGCATCCTGGAATGGCGGCGTTTTCCCGCAGGCCGAGAACCTTGAAGCTTCCGCCGGATGAAGTGTTGGATGGCGGATGGTCGCTGCAGGGTGTGGACTATCGCGGTGTCCCGTCCATTGGCACGATGCGCCGCATCCCGGATTCCCCATGGCTGTTGATTTGTAAGATGGCGGTGGCCGAGGTAGACGCGCCGCTGCGCCGGCTAGGTTGGGAAATGGCGCTGATTACGGCGCTGATCGGATTGGCCAATGTGGCCGGCGCGGGGCTGATCTGGAAGACGCAACAAGGCCGTATCCACCGCGACCGGGAAGCCTGGTTCTACGCGGTGGCCAACGATACCCCCGCTTTACTCTGGATGGCCACGGGCGGCGACGAGAATTCGTTTATCAACCGGTCCATGCAGAGATTCCTGGGTACGGACCGGCAGAGCCTGTCGAGTAGCTGGAACGATTATGTGCACCCGGACGACGCCGCCCGCACGCGCGCGGCATACCGGGAAGGGATGCGGCAAGCCCGCGGGTATACGGACGAATTCCGCATCCGCCGGTTCGACGGCGAATATCGAACCGTGGCCGGCGAGGTGGTGCCGCGATTCTCCCCGGACGGAAAATTCCTCGGTTATGCGGGCGCGATCGTGGACATCACGGACCGGCGGCGGGCGGAAGAGCAACTGCGCGCGGCCAACGCCAAGCTCAAAACCGAACTGGCGGAGCGCGTGCGGAAAGAGCGCGAGATCCAGGCGCTGAGCGCACTGCTGATTGGCGCGCGGGAAGACGAACGCAAACGCCTGGCGCGGGAACTGCACGACGATCTGAACCAACAGATCGCCGCGGTGAGTATTGCGATCGGCAATCTCAAGAGACAAATCCCGCTGGAGCAAGCCGAAGCGCGCGCGCAGAGCGACCGGATTCATCAGAAGCTGGCGCAGATTGCGGAAACCGTGCGCCGGATGTCGCACGAGTTGCATCCCGCGATCCTTGAATATCTGGGTTTGACGGCGGCGTTGCGCGCGTGCTGCGAGGAATTCGCGTCGCTCACACGGATTCGCGTGTTGTTCCACAGCGACGGGACCTGCGACGAGGTGTCCGCGGAGGCCGCCTTGTGCGTATACCGGATTACGCAGGAGGCGCTGCAGAATGTGGGCAAGCATGCGCGTGCGGAATCGGCGCAGGTGCGGCTGTGCCGTGTGGGCGCCGCCTTGTGTTTGCAGATCGCGGATAATGGCGTGGGAATGGAACCGGAAATCGTGGAAGCCAGGAGCGGCCTGGGTCTGCTCAGCATCAAGGAGCGCGCGCGGCTGGCCGGCGGTAGCGTGGAAATCAGCAGCGTGGTGGGGAAGGGGACCAGCGTGACGGTCACCATCCCGGTGTGAGATAGTGGGGCGGGCAATCTTGCCCGCAGCCGGCTTTCAAGCCGGCTCTGGCCGCCTCAAAAGCGTTCACATTACCGCCTGATTCGGCAAGAGTAGCCTACGCCGATGAAGTGATCCACCGCCCGGGCGGACAAACCTGCACCGAAATGAAAATCCAGTTGCTGCTGTGGCGTGACCTTGTAAGCCGTGCCGATGTGCGCCAAATGCCGTGGGCCACCCTCTTGCGCGAAGTCGCCGGCATATTCGGCGAAGGCGTCCCATCGTTTGGTCAACTGGCGGTCGAATAGAAGCGTACTCTCGCCGGTCAGGTCTCTACGTCCGTTCTGAGTCGGCCAATAGAGCGACAACATCCCCGCTACAGTCCAATTAGAAGATATCGACCGCGACCAGGGTAACTGGAGCGACGGATCGTAGCCGTGACTCGAAATGGCGCGCGCGCCAGTTGGCATACTAAGAGTCCCGATCAGCGAGACATCGAATCCTGCGGCGGGGCCAAGTTGTTGCTTCACCCCGATTGCCAGATCGCCGAACCCACCCGATGCTGCGATGCGGCCGTAGTAATCCGGAGCGGTGAAACGCAGCTCGGTCTTCGCTGCTACGCCGAAGCGCAGCAAAGTTTCCGAGGCATCCAGTGTCTCGATACCCTGGCTCGCAGCTTCCGTGAACCCGTTTTCGAATTGCAGGCTTCCTACCGGGACCACTATGCTCGAATCGGTCACTGCCGGCCGATCGGTATTAATTGGCGGCGGAGCGGTGTCGTCGGCGGGCGCGCGTCCGTAGGCGATTAGGAGGACAGCGGTGGCGGCGACTGGAGAGATGCAACGCAAGGTTCCCACCAGCATAGCGCTGGGCCAATACGGTTGCCCGACTTGTGCAGGCATTGAGAACGCGTATCGGGGGACTCTTGGGGGAGATCTATTTCTGGCGCCTTAGTCCGGCAAACCGGGCTATCGTGTCTCTGAATTCACTCGGTTACCTCCGCACTACCACTTCGCCCTCGTGTCAGGATGCGCGATAATGAGTTCGTGTACCTCCCACGGGCCCTCGCGCAGCAATCTCTGTTCCTGGCCGCGGTAGCTCAAGCCACACCGCAGCTCGCGCCGGACGTTGTCAACGTGATACCCACCCTTGGAAACGACTGGAGTGGCGCGCCGGCCGTTTTCTTCACGATCGTTCTCGCCGACGCTGCCAGCCGACGAGACCAGCTTTTGAGGGTCACTAACCAGGTGTCGAGCTTCATCGTTCACCAGATTCAACCGCTGGAGCAATGGGGCGTGCTGCCCTACTTCAATTTCCGCAGCGAATCGGAGCAGGCAGAGATCAATCAGCAGGCTTTGGCCTCCTAGATGGCGTTCGCGGACGACCTTCTTGCACTCGCTCAAGACATAGCCAATCTTCCATCCGAGACGCGTCGGCAAGCAAATCTACGAAGAGTTGTCTCCACCGCCTATTACGCGCTCTCCCACTTGCTTATTTCAGAAGCGACGTTGAATTGGGCGCGCCCGGAACTGCGGCCGATGCTCGGGCGGCTCTTCGACCACGGACCAATGTATTCGGCCTCCGTCGCGAAAGAGGCCGAACTGAACGCGTACTTCAACGGCAAACCGCCTGAGGGTCCCGAGCGAACGGTGGCCCAACATCTTCTAACCGTTTCCAAGGCGTTCGTTCAGGCCCAACAAAGAAGGGTCGATGCGGACTACAACCTGGGAAGAGAGGTCACCGCGACCGAGACGCTGACGCAGATCGAATCCGTGAAGGAAGCATTCAGGAGCTGGAACATAATCCGCGACGAAGCGACGGCGCAGGCTTTCCTTCTTTCAATGCTGGGCAACAGGGATCGTCGGGAGAAGAGGGCTAATGCTCCGAAGCAACGGAAGCCGCGCAAAAGTAAACAGCAGCCTCCGGTCACCTAATTCTGCCCCGTTGTATGGATGTGCGCGGGCGTTCCATGCGACTGCGAGGCACCCGGCGGCGGTGATTCGGACCCGGGCAGGGATCCCCTATTTCGAACGCCATGCAGCACCGGCCGCTCACCGACGCGCACCCAAACAACATCCATTAAATAGTAAACGGTGTTAAAATCCGATGTAGAAGCCAAAGCACGAAAAGGGGACCGTTTTGTGAAATCCAAACTGGCCAAACAGCCCCAGCCGATGGGCGAGCAGGAGTTCGCGGACCAGGCCATGGTGGCTTGCGAGAATTGTCCAGGCGCCCTGCTCAGCATCCTCGAAAAAGTTCAGGAACACAATCCGCACAAGTACCTGCCGCTCGAAATCCTCGAATACATCGCGGAGAAGACCGGGATTCCGCTGGCGCAAGTCTACAGTGCGGCCACCTTCTACGCCCTTTTCAACCTGGAGCCCCAGGGCGACCACACCATCTGCATTTGCCGCGGCACAGCCTGTCACACGCGCGGTTCCCGGGCTTTGCTGGAACGGCTCAAGCTGGAACTGGGAATGCAAAATGGCGACGGCGGCGCGGATAAAGTGTGCGTCACCACGCCCGATCGCAAGTTTTCGCTGCGCACGGTGGCCTGTTTCGGGCAGTGCGCGCTGGCGCCAGTAGTGGAAGTGGATCACGCCATCTACGGCCACATGAACGAACAGGCTCTGCATCGCGAACTGGAAGCGCTGGAGCGCCAGAACGGGAAGTGACATGCGCATCCAAGACATCTCCTCATTCAGCGCGGTAAAGGAAGCCGGCCTTGCCAAGTTGCTACCGAACCGGCCGCGCATCGCCGTGGGCATGGGCACGTGCGGCAACGGCAACGGCGCCGAAGGCGTCTTCCACGCGTTTTCCGAAGCTATTCATCAACGCGGCCGCGACGTGCGGCTGGCCCCCACCGGCTGTTTTGGATTTTGCGCGCAGGAACCGCTGGTAAACGTATGGCTCCCCGGCCGCCCACTGGTTATTCTACGCGGATTCCAGGCGCACGATGTCGATCGCCTGTTGGATGAAATGGAAGCCGGCCGCGTTCTGCCCGATCTGGCGCTGTGCAAGATCGAAGAGTGGGATCACATTACCTCGCAGGTGCGCTACGGCGAAGGGTTCCCGGAAATCCCTCGCTGGCGGGAAGTCCCGTTCTTCAAACAACAGAAGAAGATCGTGCTGCGCAACTGCGGGCTGATCAACCCCGACGACATTGAAGAGTACATCGCGGTGGGCGGATATCAGTCGTTATATAAGGTGCTGATCGATGCCCTGCCGGAATTGGCGATCGAGCAGATCAAGGCTTCCAAGCTGCGCGGGCGCGGCGGCGCGGGATTCCTTACTGGCCTCAAGTGGGAGTTCCTGCGCAAAACCGAAGCCGCGCAGAAGTACATCGTGTGCAATGCGGATGAAGGCGATCCGGGCGCATACATGAACCGCAACGAAATCGAGAGCGACCCGCACGCGCTGCTGGAAGGCATGATCATCGGCGCGTACGTGACCGGCGCCATGGAAGGCATCGTATATGTGCGCGCCGAATATCCCCTGGCGGTGCAGCGGCTACGGCGGGCTATCGTGCAGGCGCGCCTTTACGGCCTGCTGGGCGAGAACATTATGGGCCGCGGCTTCAACTTCGATATCAGCCTGGTGGAAGGTGCGGGCGCGTTTGTGTGCGGCGAGGAGACCGCGCTGATCGCTTCGCTCGAGGATTTCGCCGGGCGTCCGCGCCCGCGCCCGCCATTTCCCGCGCAGAAGGGCCTGTGGGGCTGTCCCACCAACATCAACAACGTGGAGACGTGGTACAACATCGCGCCGATCGTGGCCAAAGGACCCGCGTGGTTCACCGAAACGGGCAGCACCAAGAGCGCCGGCACGAAGGTCTTTTCGCTGGTGGGGAAGATCAATAACACCGGCCTGGTGGAAATGCCGCTGGGCACACCGCTGAAGACGTTTATCTACGATGTCGGCGAAGGCGCGGCCGGTGGACGGCAGATCAAAGCGGTGCAGACCGGCGGCCCCTCCGGCGGCTGCATCCCGCGCGAGATGTTCGATACGCCGGTGGATTACGAAACGCTGGCGCAGCTCGGATCGATTATGGGGTCCGGCGGCATGGTGGTGATGGATGAAGACAACTGCATGGTGGATGTAGCGCGGTACTTCATCGAGTTCACGCATGCGGAATCCTGCGGCAAGTGCATTCCGTGCCGCGTGGGTTTGGATAAGGCGCTGCGCATTCTGAACGCCTTTACCAACGGCCACGCCGTCCCCGCGGACCTGGATCGCCTGGACGAGATTGGCCGCATGATCCGCGATACTTCGCTGTGCGGCCTGGGGCAGAGCGCGCCCAATCCGGTGCTCACCACCATGCGCCATTTCCGGCATGAGTTCGAGGATCACATTCGCGCGCAGCGCTGCCGGGCCGGCGTGTGCGAAGATCTGGCGCTCTCGCCGTGTGAAAACAGTTGCCCGCTGCACATGAATATTCCGCGCTTTCTCGAGCTCTTCGCAGAGCACCGTCTGGAAGACGCGTTTCTCTCGGTGGTGATGGACAATCCGCTGCCCGCTTCCACCGGCCGCGTCTGCCAGCACCCATGCGATAACCGCTGCCGGCGCCACGGCATCGACGAGTCGGTGAACATGCGCGAAGTGCACCGCTTCATCGCCGATTCGATTTACGATTCGGAGCGCTTCGATTCCATGGTGGATCGCGTGGCAAGTTGCAAATTGCAGCCCACCGACCGCAAAGTCGCGGTGGTGGGCGCGGGACCCACCGGCTTGACCGCCGCATTCTATCTGGCGCTGCTGGGGCATGAGGTGACCGTTTACGAAAGCAATCCGTTGCCCGGCGGCATGCTGCGTTACGCGCTGCCGGAGTACCGGCTGCCGAAATCGGCGCTGGACCGCGAGATCGAGCTGATCGAGCGGCTGGGCGTGGAGCTTGTGTGCGATACCGTGGTGGGCCGCGACATCACATTGAACGAGCTCGACAACACGTACAACGCCGTGTTCATTTCCATTGGCACGTGGAAGGAATCCTGGGTTTATCTGCCGGGCACGGAATTGAAGGGCGTGCTGCCCGCGCTAATCTTTCTGGAAGCGGTCTCGAAGCGCGCGCCGGTCTTTTCCGAGCCGCGACCGTCAGGGAGCGGGTTTGGCCGCAAGGTGGTGGTGATCGGCGGCGGCAATGCGGCCATCGATTCGGCGCGCACCGCACTGCGCAAAGGCGCCGAGGTGACGGTGATCTACCGCCGCGAGCGCAAGGATATGCCCGCGATTAAAGAAGAGGTCGAGGCCGCCGAAGCCGAAGGCGTGAAGTTCGTATTCCTGGCTACGCCGCATCGTATCGTGGGCGACGATTCGTCCAACGTGAAGGCCATCGAAGTGGTGAAGACCCGGTTGGGCGAGTTCGATTCTTCCGGCCGCCGCAAGCCCGTGGCCACCGAAGAGTTCCGCCGCTACGATTGCGACACCGTGATTCTGGCGGTGGGTGAATCGGTAGATCCGGACTTCGGCCGCGGCTCCGGCTTGAAGATCAATGAGAACGGCACCATCGAAGTGGACCGTTTCACGCTCGAAACCAGCCGCAACAAGTTTTACGCGGGCGGCGACGCCATCACCGGCGCATCGAATGTCTCGAACGCCATGGGGCTGGGCAAAAAGGCCGCCCGCAATATCGACCAGCGCCTCATGGGAACCGCGCGATTCAGCCGCATCATGCCTGTGTTCGAGTATTCCAAGGCTCCGCCCGCGCATCCGAGTGAATGCCATCGCCACGAAATCGCCGGATTGCCGGCGGGCGAACGCGTACTGAACTTCAACGAAGCCATGCTTGGGTTGACCGGGCAACAGGCGCTGGATGAAGCCGCGCGCTGCCTGCGCTGCGACATTCGCGAGAATGCCAACGGCCATCCCGTGGAAGATCTGGTCGAAGTATAGGAGCTAGCATGTCCACCAGCATGTCCACCAGCCAGCAGTCACCCGCCACCGACCACCACGCTTCCGTGTCGATTAAGATCGACGGCGAATACGTGGAGGCCACGGCCGGCCAAACCATCCTGGAAGCCGCCCGTGCGGCCGGAAAGTTCATTCCCACGCTCTGTTACCTGGAGGGCTTGAGCGCCGTGGGCGCCTGCCGCCTGTGCATCGTGGAAGTTTCCGGCGTGGGGCGGCTGCTGCCCGCTTGCACGACTCCGGTGCAGGATGGCATGGCCGTCACTACCAACTCGGAGCGCTTGACCACTTACCGGCGCATGGCCATCGAGTTTCTGCTTTCCGAGCGCAATCACTATTGCGCGGTGTGCGTCTCGGGCGGCCATTGCGAGCTGCAAGCCATGGCGCAGAAATTGGGCGTCAATTCGGTGGACACGCCGTATAGCTATCCGCTGCTGCCGGTGGATATGTCGCACGCGCGATTCGTGCTCGACCACAATCGCTGCATTCTGTGCACGCGCTGCGTGCGGGTCTGCGAGGAAGTGGAAGGCGCGCACGTGCTGGATGTGGCCGGGCGCGGCATCCATTCCATGATCGCTTGCGATCTGAATCGCCCCTGGGGACAGGCGCGCAACTGCACAAGCTGCGGCAAGTGCGTGGCGGTGTGTCCCACTGGCGCATTGGCCGAGAAAGGCTGGGCGGTGGAAGAGATGACCAAGCGGGCCGATAAGATCACCTGGCTGGCGCTCAGGCGCGGAGGCAACCAATGACCAAGAAAACCAGGCTCGCCACCGTATGGCTGGATGGCTGCTCCGGCTGCCATATGTCGCTGCTCGATTTGGATGAGGCGCTTATCCCGCTGGCCGGCAAGATCGATCTGGTGTATGGCCCGTTGGTGGATGCGCAGGAGTTTCCCAAATCCGTGGACGTCGCGGTGGTGGAAGGCGCGGTCAGTAGCCGGGACGATCTGGAGAAGGCGCGTTTGATTCGCGCGCGCAGCAAGCTGGTGGTGGCGCTGGGCGATTGCGCGGTCACCAGCAACGTGCCGGCCATGCGCAACAACATCCCGGTGCATCGGTTGCTCGAAGGCATTTATGGGAAGATTCCGGATGATGGCGTTCCGCCGCTCCTGAAGCACGCGGTGCCGCTGCACGACGCCATCAAGGTGGATCTGCATGTGCCCGGATGCCCGCCGCCGGCCAAGGCCATCGCGTTTGTGTTGGGCGAGCTGCTCGAAGGGCGGATGCCGGATCTCGCCGGAAAGGTCAGGTTCGGATGAACACCAAGCCAGGCAGACCACGAACAACGATGGTCTGCCCCACCGCGCCGGAGGCCCCATGAAGACACTTAAAATCGATCCCGTAACGCGCATCGAAGGGCACGCCCGAGTCACTATCCAACTGAACGACGACGGCCGCGTGGTCGACGCACAGGTGCATGTCACCCAAGTGCGCGGCTTCGAGAAATTCACCGAAGGCCGGCCCTTTTACGAAATGCCGTCCATCACGGCGCGCATCTGCGGCATCTGCCCGGTGAGCCATCTGCTGGCCTCGGCCAAAGCCTGCGACGAGATCATGGCCGTGCGGATTCCGGAAACTGCCGCGCTATTGCGCGAGTTGGTCCATTGCGCCCAATTCGTGCAGTCTCACGCGCTCAGCTTCTTTCATCTTTCCGCGCCCGACCTGCTGCTGGGCATGGATTCCGATCCCGCGCGCCGCAACGTGCTCGGCTTGATCGACCAGCAGCCCGAGCGCGCCCGCGACGGCATTGCGCTGCGGAAATTCGGCCAGCAGGCGATTGAACGGCTGGCAGGCGAGCGCATCCATCCTTCCTGGATCGTGCCGGGCGGAGTGCATGCGCCGCTCGCCTCCGAAGCGCGCGACGCGATTCTGGCGGACCTGCCCGCCGCAAAGACCATCGCCCGCCGCACGCTCGAGTTTTTCAAGGGCGCGGCCGACGGATTTGCCGAAGAGATCGCCAATTTCGGCAACATTCCCACGTTGTACGCCGGGCTGGTGGACGCCGCGGGCGCCTTGCAGTTATATGACGGAAAGCTGCGGTTTCGCGACGCCGAAGGCAACCTGGTAGCCGACCAGATCCGGCCGCGCCATTACGAGCAGTACATCGCCGAGACCACCCTTCCCACGACTTATCTGAAGGCGCCCTACTACAAACCCATCGGGTATCCGGAAGGGGTCTACCGCGTGGGGCCGTTGGCGCGCTTGAATGTGGCGGATCGCTGCGGGACGCCTGAGGCCGACGCCCAATTCGCCGAATTTCATCAGCGCTACGGGCGCGCGGTACAGAGCGCATTTCATTATCACTATGCGCGTCTGATCGAGGCGCTCTACGCGCTGGAGCGGATGGAGGCGCTGTTGGCGGATCCGGCGATTCTCGACACGCATGTGCGCGCCCGCGCAGCCGTGAATGCGCTGGAGGGTGTGGGCATTGCCGAAGCTCCCCGCGGCGTGCTGATTCATCACTATAAGGTGGATGAAAAAGGCGCCATCCGCTGGGTGAACCTGATCGTGGCCACGGGACACAATAACCTGGCGATGAATCGCAGTGTGCGGCAGGTGAGCGAGCATTTCATTGATGGCAATCGCCTGCAGGAAGGTATGCTGAACCGGGTTTCGGCCGTGGTGCGCGCGTATGATCCGTGCCTGAGTTGCTCGACCCATGCTGCCGGATTGCCCGACGTTTGTGTGCGTCTGCTGGCGGCCGATGGCACACTGCTCGATGAATTGCGCCAATGATACTTGCAAGCGGAACACTGGTGATCGGCTACGGCAATACGCTGCGCGGCGACGACGGCGCGGGGTTTTATGTTGCGGAGCGTCTTGGCGCCGGCGCCATTGCTTGCCAGCAGTTAACTCCGGAGTTAGCCGAGCCCATCGCGCGGACGGAGCGCGTCATTTTCGTGGACGCGCATGCCGGAGTGCCCGCCGGGCGGATCACCGTCCAACAGCTAAAGCCGCACGAATCGGCCGCCATGCACCGATTTGATCCGGAAACCCTGCTGGCGTGGTCGCAACAGCTTTACGGGCGCGCGCCGGAAGCGATTTTGATCGGTATTGGCGGCGAATCCTTCGAGCTGGGGCAGGGCCTTTCGCCGGCGGCCAGGCAGGCTATGCGCGAGGCAGTGCGCGCCATCCGCCGGGTCGCGCGGGCGTGGAGAACCAGTCTGGCTCAATTGACAAAATCGTAGAATGGAAAGCTGCTCAGGGTTAGATCGGCGAGTGCGAAAACGTCGTTAAAGTCGTAGCGTCGTCCCCATTTGGGTGTCCAGTAGCGTCCATGCGCCAGCCAGTGGCGGAAACGAAATGCGCCACGCAGTTCACCGATGATGGAGGGCGGAACGGAAGAATTGTCGACCCAAGCCTCGAATATTTCGTCCTCAAGCGAGGCATGCTGCTTCTTGGATTTCTAGATGTCGCGGAAGGCGCGCGACACAGGGTCTTTTCCCCGCCGGTAGCATCGCTTCAGGTAATCAATGCGAAATGCCGCTTCGACCGAAGACAGAACTGTGAGTGACGAGGTCAGGTCCGCCTCGTTTAGCCGCCCACGCAGTTCGTCAGTCACTTGGGTGGCCTTATATCCGTCAAAGCGGACCAGATAACTCGGCGAACCAGCGCTGAAGAAGAGCGTGAGCGAGGACTCCAAATCCCGATGGTGTGCGGCGATCTCCGGAAGCGCGAGGTGCTCGCCGGAAAAGCTTACACGGCTAGCCATTCGCGACTTCCATTAGCGCCTGGAAGAGAGATTCCTGTGTTAGCTCGATGTACTGGATAATCGGTGGGCTCGTCGCGATTTTCCATTTCCACTTGATGTCCTTAGGCGCAACCTCCGCGGCGGCCGGCTCGGGCTTGCCGATTGTCACAGACACCTTGCGCGGCGGACCGGACGCTTCGTTGTCGACCAAAACGAGGCGGGTCCGTCCCGCTGGTCCCTCAACATCGACGCGACCCTTCGAGCCAATAAGCATCGTGCCAACCGGCGTCAGGGTGATTTCCTGGCGGCCGATTTTGAGGATCATTGCGGGCGCAATGTACGATCCAATGTTTTCTTCGTTCAGCGGGATATCGCGGTAACTACGTTTGATCTCGCCGTTCTTGATATACTCCGCGAGAAAGGACTCAATCTGGTCGTAGAGTTCCTTCAGATGGCCCAGCCATTCGTCGCGCTCCTTTGCCCAATCGACCGGTTCCTCTTCCGCCGCCGCGGATTGCTGGCGTTTGACGAATGCGCTGAAATCGGTATTCCCGTTGCGTTTGCTATTCACGGCGTTGTCCAATTCAGGCATATTTCGATATCTTTAACCAGGCGGAAAAGCGATACGAGCTCAGCAAGTCAGCTCTGGTACCCTCTCTGCTGGTGACCCGAGATCGGCCAAGCAGGAACGACCACTCCACAAAAAACTAAATTCACTCTACCAAATTGCGCTGCCAGGGCCGGGTTCATCGAGAACCGCCGCCCCCCGAGCCCCGACTGCCGCCGATCGCTTGGTTCGTCCGTGTTGCCGTACAAGTGGCCATAACAGAACCGTCTTGGCCGTTCTGACGAATCCCGGCTGACTTATTCCGTTCCCGTGTATGCGGGATCGTGCAGCGCGCGTTCGATCTGCTGAATGCCGCCGGCGTCTTCGAGCGTGGTAAGATCGCCCGGCGATTTGCCTTCCGCGATGGCCTTGATAGACCTTCGCAGTACCTTGCCCGAACGCGTCTTGGGAAGCTGTGCGACGAAATGCACATGGCTGGGGCGCCCGATGGGCCCTAGCAGATCGTCCACCTTGCTCATGATTTCTTTTTCCAGGCGCGCCTGCTGTTTGGGCGTGGCCACCAGCGCCTGATCCTTCACCACGGCGAACGCCAAGGGCATCTGGCCTTTCAACGCATCCGCAACGCCGACCACGGCCACCTCCGCGACGGCCGGGTGCGAACTGATGGCCTCTTCGATCTCGCGCGTGCCCAGGCGATGCCCGGCCACGTTGATAACATCGTCGGTGCGGCCCAGGATGAAGTAATAGCCGTCTTCGTCGCGAATGCCCCAGTCGAACGTGGTATAGGCGAAGGTGTGCGGGAAGCTGGTGAAGTAGGTATCCACGAAGCGCTGATCCTGCCGCCAGATGGTGCTCATGCAGCCCGGCGGCAGCGGCGGAATCACCGCGACCACGCCTTTCTCGTTGGCTCCCAACTCTTCGCCCGTGCCCATGCGCAGCAGCCGTACATCGTAGCCATAGGCCGGAAACGACGGGCTGCCGAACTTGGGCGGCGCATCGCAAACCCCAGGCAATCCAGTGATCATAGGCCAGCCCGTTTCGGTCTGCCAGTAGTGGTCGTAAACCGGTTTTTGCAACGCGTCGCCGATCCAGCGGGCGGTGGGCTCATCCAGCGGCTCGCCCGCCAGGAACAGATGGCGCAGGCTGGATAGATCGTACTTGCGCAGCCAGGCGGGGTCGTGCTTTTTCAGCACCCGGATGGCGGTCGGCGTCGTAAACATCACGGTCACTTTATGTTCCTGGACGATCTTCCACCAGATCCCCGGATCGGGCCGGATGGGCAGGCCTTCGTAGAGAACGCTGGCCATGCCATGGATCAGTGGGCCGTACGCGATATAAGAATGTCCCACCGCCCAGCCGATATCCGAAGTGGCAAAATACGTCTCGCCCGGATTGGCGGCGTAAACGAATTTCATGGAAGCTGCCAGCGCCACGGCGTAACCGCCCGTATCGCGTTCGACGCCCTTCGGCTTGCCGGATGTGCCTGAAGTGTGCAGGATGTAAGACGGGTGGCTGGATTCCACCCATACGCACGGCACTTGGGCCTGCATATGCGCCGCGCGGAGCGTGGCATAATCCAGATCGCGGCCAGGCGTCAGCGCGAAATCCGGATCGACTCCCCGGTTGACGAACAGCACATGTTCCGGCGGCGATTGCGCGAGGCGCAGTGCCTCATCCACCAGCGGCTTGTAGAGCACGGATTTGCCGCCGCGCAGGCCGGCGTCGGAGCTGATGAGAAGCTTGGGCTCGGCATCGTCGATCCGGGTCGCCAGCGACGGCGCCGCGAATCCGCCGAAGACCACGGAGTGAATGGCGCCCAGCCGGACGGTGGCCAGCATGGCGAAGATGGCCTCCGGGATCATGGGCATGTAAATGAGCACGCGATCGCCTTTGGCCACGCCCAGGCTCTGAAGAACTGCCGCCATGCGCTGCACTTCCCGATGCAGTTCGCCATAGGTGTAAATCTTTTCCTGGCCGGTTTCGCTCGAGATATAGATCAGCGCCGCCTGTCCGGCGCGTTCCGGCAGATGGCGGTCGATGGCGTTGTAGCAAAGGTTGGTCTGGCCCCTTACGAACCACTTGGCGAACGGCGGCGACGAATAATCGAGCACTTGATCGAAGGGCTTATGCCAATCGATCAGGGCGGCCTGTTCGGCCCAAAACTCCTCGCGCTTTTGGATGGAGCGCGTATGAAAGTCTACGTAGTTCATGAACGTTCCTCCCGATTTGTGGGCAGGCACTCAGTCGAGGGACAGGCCTCCCCGCCTGTCCAATGCGGCCTGACCACGATGTCTCATGGACGCACGATGTAACCCGACAGCCTTCGCCGCAACGACTCAGGGATCTCCACCTCCAACTCGCATGCGTCTCCCACATAGCGCGTCTCCAATACGCGGCCCAGGTCGTGCAACATCGCTATGCGCGCGCCGTCACTCGACGGAAGTTGTAAATGAACCCGCACGATGGGATCGAAAGGCAGCACGGTGTCAATGGCCGCCAGCAGTCCGTCTATGCCTTGCCCAGTGAGCGCAGAGATGGCCACCGCGCGCGACTCGGCCGCCGTCCCGGAGCTTCCCAGCAGACGCACGCGGTAGGCGTCCACGTCCGTGCCCGCTTCGGGAAGCCGGTCCACTTTGTTCAACACCAGCAATTGCGGGATGGCAGCCGCATCAATTTCACCTAGAACCTTCAGCACGTGCCCGGTCTGCGCGGCGGCGTGCGGCGCGGACACGTCCACCACGTGCAGGATCAGGGTGGCCTCGGCAACCTCTTCCAGCGTCGCGCGGAAGGCCTTGACGAGTGTCGTGGGCAGGTTGCCGATAAACCCCACCGTATCGGAAATCAGCACCCGCCGGCGCGACGGCAGCGTGAGGGGCCGTACGGTGGGATCGAGCGTGGCGAACATGCGCGCATCGGTCAGCACGGCGGCTTGCGCCAGGCGGTTGAACAGCGTGGATTTGCCGGCGTTAGTGTAGCCCACCAAGGCGATGGAGGGCAGCGGAACGGCGTGCCGCTTCTGGCGATGCAGTGCCCTTCCGGCGCGTACGCCCTCCAGATCCGCCTCAATCTTCTTGATACGCCGGTGGATGCGCCGCCGGTCTGTCTCCAGTTGCGTTTCGCCCGGACCGCGCGTGCCGATACCGCCGCCCAGCCGGGACATTTCGACACCGCGGCCCGTCAGGCGCGGCAATAGATAATTCAGTTGCGCCAGTTCTACCTGCAAGCGGCCTTCGCGCGTGCGCGCACGGCGGGCAAAGATATCCAGGATAAGCTGCGTGCGGTCGATCACACGCGTTCCGAGTTGCTTCTCCAGATTGCGCTGCTGGGTGGGCGTCAATTCGTGGTCGAACACCACCAGGGCGGAGTCCACGGATTCGGCCAGTTGCGCCAACTCCGCCACCTTGCCTTGGCCGATCAGGGTGGCGGCTTCAGGCGCGGCGCGGCTTTGGATCAGGCGGCCGGCGATGACCGCGCCCGCGCTCACCGCCAGTTCCGACAACTCTTCCAAAGACTCGGCGGCATCCGGAGTCCCCAAGGAGTGACCGGCGCGGCGGCTCTTCCAGTCCACCCCTACCAGGATGGCCCGCTCAGGTGGCGCTTGTGGGCCGCTCGAAATCAGGCCTCCGAGGTTTCCGCCGTACCGGCATTAGATGGGGCGCCGGCCGCGGATACCTGGGCGCCGGCCGTGCCGGCCGCGTACGAATGCGAGGTTTTTAACGTCACCACGGTGGAGATAGCGTGCTTGAAAATGAGCTGCTCCTGATTGTTGGTTTCCAGGACGAGCGAGTACTTGTCGAAACTCTTAATGCGGCCGGAGAGTTTCACTCCACTCATTAAGTAAATGGTGAGGACAATCTTGTCTTTGCGCGCGTTGTTTAGAAAACTATCTTGAATGTTCTGCGCTGGTTTATCCATGGTACCCCCAGAAATATTCGGGACCAAGCGTCAAACACCGAATTGGCAACCATATTGTACACCGAACCGGGGGTAGGCGGTGCTGCGGCGGCCTCGTAGGCGCCCCCTAATCTCCACAGAAAACGCTTCAGCCGGCCTACGAGGCCGCCGCAGGCAGAGTGCCTGCCCCACATGTTGGAAGATCGATTTCCACCAACAACCCCGGATCGGCGTTGCGTGCGCGGATGGTCCCCTTATGCAGCACGATCGCGCGGCGGGCAATCGATAACCCTAAGCCCGCACCGCCGCTGGCCCGGTCGCGCGCCGTATCGACGCGGTAGAAGGCATCGAAAATACGCTCGAGAGCTTCCTCGGGCACGCCCGGTCCGTAGTCGCGAATGCGCACCGCGGCGAGGCCGGCGGCCGTCTCCAGACTGGCTTCCACCGCGGTGCCCTCCGGCGCGTGGCGGATGGCGTTGCGGATCACGTTCTCGATGGCCCGCCGCAGCAATTCCGGATCGCCCTCCACGGTCGCCGGCTGCACTTTCATCAGCAGCACCTGGCTGCCGTGTGCGCCGGCCTCGATGGAGGCATCGGCTACCAGTTCCTCGAGCAGCTCATCGAGCCGCACTCGCTCCCTCCGCAGCGAGTCCGGATCGCCTTCGCCGCGGGTAACCTGCAGCAGACCGCCCACCAGCGAATTCAGGCGCTCGGCCTCCTTGTCGATGCGGTCCAGATACGCGCCGCGATCCTCCGCCGAACGCGCCAACTCCACGGCCACACGCAAGCGGGCCAGCGGCGAGCGCAACTCGTGAGAAATATCCAGCAGCAGCCGGTGCTCGGCATCCACCAACATCTGGATGCGATCCGCCATGCGATCGAAGGTGCGGCCCAGTTCGCCGAGTTCGTCGCGCCGCTTGGTGGCTGCCCGCGCCGAAAGATCGCCACGGCCGAAGCGCTCCACGGCGCGTTCCAATTTGCGCACGGGATAGGTCAGATAATAGGCCAGCAGATAGCAGAGCAAAACGCCGGCGGCCATCATCCACCAGTGCTGCGGCAACAGGAACCAATGGCCCAGGCGCGCGGGCGGGATCACGAAAATGAACCAATATTTGCCGTCCACCGAGTTGCGGGCGATGGCTGCGCCGCGGCGGCGGAAAACCGGGAACCAGGATTCTTCCTGGGTGGCGCTGTTCAGCAACGCGGATTCATCCGCGCCCGTAAGCACGTCGTGTCCGGAGGCGTCGGTCAGAATGCCTTCGCCCGCGAATACCCTGTGGAAGCGCTGCATGAAGCCTTCCAGAGCTGGTTGCCCGCCGGTTTGGTAAGCGGTGCGGGCTTCTTCAAGCTGGAATGCGATCAGGCGCGTGAGCAGGTAAGGACGCGGGCCCGCCAGCCCCGAGATGAGAGCCGATCCGATGGTGTTGAGGATCAGAGCGGCCCAGAACCAGAGGAGAATTTTGCCGAAAAGCGAATTCATGGCGTCACCTTATACGCCGCGCCATTGTGGGGCAGGCACCCTGCCTGCGGGGGCCTCTCAGGCCGCCAGGGCGAGGCCAGGCTAAAGGCCGGCTGCGGCCAGGATTGGCCGCCCCACAGTACTAAGCTCATTCGACCGCCTCATCGGTGGGCGACTCTAAAAACTGATAGCCCACGCTGCGAATGGTCTTGATGAACGGGCGCCTGGTTTCGAGCTTCCGCCGGATGTGGCTGATGTGCATATCGATGGAACGGTCGAACGGCGTCGCCTGACGGCTGTAAAGGCTTTCCATCAGATCGTCGCGCGAAAGCACGCGGCCGGCGGCGCGCATCAGCAGTTCGAGAACGTCGAATTCAAAAGTTGTGAGATCCACGGCTTGTCCATCGGCGGTGACGCGGCGCGTAGCGGGGTCGAGCACCACACCGTTGGCTTCCACGCGCGCGGCCGCCGGACCTCGCGGCTCGTAGCGCCGTAGAATGGCACGCACGCGGGCCACCAGTTCGCGCGGGTTGAACGGCTTGGATAGGTAGTCGTCGGCGCCCAGTTCCAGCCCGATAATGCGGTCCACATCGTCGGCGCGCGCGGTCAGCATGAGCACCGGCACGCGGCTCTCCTTGCGCAGCCGGCGCAGGATCTCGAAGCCGTCCAGGCCCGGCAGCATCACGTCGAGAACCACCAGGTTGAAGCCGCCATGCAACGCCCGTTCCAGGCCGCGCAGGCCCTCGTGCACGCATTCGACGGTGAATCCTTCTTTCTTGAGAAACTCCCACAACAGCGAACACAATTCCGTGTCGTCGTCGATTAACAAAAGTCGCACCGCCCGAATGTAGCATGTGCCGCGAGTTGTGGCGAAGCGCCGCGGGATGTTACAACGAAGGTGAGCAGCGCCGGGGTGAGGCGTTTTAACGTATGAAAACGCTTGGTTGGCTGATGTCCTTTGCGCTATGGGGCACGGTCACACAAACGATCAACTTCGATTCCGTGAAGCCAGGTTCCGTACCGCCGGGCTGGACCGTCAGCGCGAATTCAGGGGCGCCCCCCAAATGGGAAGTAGTAAAAGACCCGAGCGCACCCAGCCCTCCTTACGTTTTCGCACAGGTTTCTAAACCCGGCGACGGCGGTTGTCCGCTCGCCATTCTCGATAAGATGGACGTGAAAGATGGCGATCTGAGCGTAAAAGTGAAACCGGTTGCCGGCCGCGAAGATCGCACCGGCGGCTTGGTGTTCCGCTACCGGAACCCCGAGAATTATTACCTGGTGCGGGCGAACTCGCTGGACAACCGGATTGTGCTGTACAAGATAGAGGATGGCAAACGCACGGCGCTGGCGTTGCGCGACGAGCCATCGGCGTTCGGTGTCCAGCATCCTGTGCCGTTCAACCAGTGGAGCGTGCTGAAAGTGCAATTCCGCGGCCCGCTGTTCAGCGTGTATTTCAATCACCGGCGGCTGTTTGAGGTGATGGATTCGACTTTCCGGCAGTCCGGCAAGGTGGGGCTCTGGACGAAGGCGGACAGCGTCACCTACTTCGACGATTTCCGCATCTCCGCGAAGTAGGGTGCGCAAACGACAGACCACAAAAAACGATGGTCTGTCAGGTCTGTCCCACGCGCAAGCGACAGACCACAAAAAACGATGGTCTGTCCTGGTCTGTCCCGGTCTGTCCCACGGTGCTATGTTTGGACAGTGTTAAGAATATACTCTCTTGTTGTGGCGATGGCCTTATTGTTAACCGCAGGCGCCGCAGGCCAGCCATCCTCTCCTCACAAGCAAATCGAAGCGCTAGTGGACCAGCACAGCGCCGAATATATGCAAGCCTCCAAGGCCATCTGGGATTATGCGGAGCTGGGCTACCACGAAGAGAAGAGCTCCGCACTCTTGCGGCGCGGGCTGCAGACCGCGGGCTTCCGTGTGGAAACAGGTGTCGCCGGCGAACCCACCGCCTTCATCGCCACCTACGGCCAGGGCCGGCCGGTCATCGGCATTTTGGGCGAATTCGACGCCCTGCCCGGTCTTTCGCAAGCCGCCATACCGGATCGCCAGCCGCTGGCCGCCGGCGCGCCAGGGCATGGATGCGGGCATAATCTACTGGGCGCGGGAGCGGCTCTAGCGGCGGTGGCTCTCAAAGAATACATGCAACAGAATCGCGTGGCAGGGACTTTGCGCTATTACGGCACACCGGCCGAAGAGGGCGGCGACGGCAAAGTCTACATGGTCAGAGCGGGTCTGTTTCACGACGTGGATGTGGTCCTGCACTGGCACCCGGCGGACCGCAATTCCGTGATCAATGGCGGCGCGCTGGCTATCACTTCGGCCAAGTTTTTGTTTCACGGCGTCGCGGCACACGCGGCCTTCGCGCCCGAGCGCGGCCGGTCGGCGCTGGATGCGGTGATGCTGATGGGCACCGGCGTCGAGTTCATGCGCGAACACGTGCCCAGCAATACGCGCATCCACTACATTGTCAGCAACGGCGGCGCAGCGCCTAACATCGTTCCCGATACCGCGGAGCTCTTTCTCTATGCGCGCAGCCCCTCGCTCGACACGCTGGATGGCATTTGGGCACGCATCGAGAAGATCGGCCAAGGCGCGGCCATGATGACCGAGACCACGCTCGAAGTGAAGATTCTCGGCAGCGATAATAATATCGTCGCCAACGATGCGCTGGCCAAGGTGGCCCAGCGGAACCTGGAGGAGATTGGCGGCTTCCACTACACGCCCGAGGAAGAACGCTTCGCCCGCGATTTGCAAAAGAGCCTGCCGCCGGCTGGCGCGCGCGATCCCGCCTCGACGGCCTTTATCGAACCGCTGCGGCCGTTCAATCCCAACGAGCCGGCGGCGTCCACCGATGTGGGTGACGTCAGTTGGAACGTGCCGACGATCGGTTTTACGGCGGCCACGTTCGTGCCGGGAGTGGCGCCGCATACCTGGCAGGCAGCCGCGTGCGCGGGCATGCGCATCGGCCAGAGAGCCATGCTGGTGGCGGCCAAGGCGATCGCGCTTACCGCCGCAGATTTATTCGCCGACTCGCAACTGGTGGCGAATGCCAAGGAGGATTTCGCACGGCAGATGGCGGGCCGCACCTACAAATCCGAAATCCCGCCTGGGCAGAAGCCGCCCCTCGACTACCGCAACTGACATTCACCACGCAGGCACCACGTACTGGTGGGTGATCGCCAAATCGCACAAAAAGCACCATATTTTGACCTGACTGTGCGGCTCCGCTCAAAGGCACGATATATAAGGTTGAGATAAAAAAAAGGCCGTGGTAGCTTCCTAGATAGTCAAGAAAACGTGCTCTTGAGCCACCATAACCTGTTATCCGTTTGACACCGTAAGGACGTCACATTGGCGCTTCCGTTGCTCAGGGGAATGGCAAGATGGCACTGAGTCCGGGGAAAAACGAGCTGATGTCAGGGCAAGGGTCGCGATCGGAGTGGCGCCTCCATAATAGGGGAGGTTTCTGCGAAGAAAAGGTGCGGCTCGAGGACGAGTTTTTAAAAGCCATCCGCGAGCTGACTGCCTTACAGGCGCAGCAGACCCAGGCCATCATCGATGGCGACCCGGAATTCTCGCGTTTCGATGTGCTCATCCATATCGCCAGCGAACAGAAGGATCTGGCGAAGTACGCGCTGATGGGGCACGTCGAGTCGCACGGGTGCGCGAAGGAGTGAAGAGCATGGCATTGACGAGAGCGGACAAGGAAAGATTGACGGATAGCCGGATGAAGCTTCAATCGGTGGCCAGATCGTTACGAGAGGTCGATCCGGACAGGATTCCAGATTTCGAGGAGATCGAAGATTGCCTGGAAGACGCGGATAAGAGTCTCGGCGAGGCCCTGCGCTCGTCGGAGCGCGGCCCGCATTAGCGGCCGCCGGCGCGCTCCAGGGCTTCCAGAAAGAAATACTCGCCCCACATCACCGATTCCCCCACGCCCAGATTTTTGTGCATGTGGTAGATACCGCCTTTGAGGATTCCCTCCCACTGCGGATCGGGTTCGGCCAGCCAGTCGCGGCAAAGAGTGGCGAGGATGTGGCGGGCGGTTTCGCGATACAGGTGGGCTTTGGCGCCGTCCGCGGCGAGTTGGCTCAACTGGAACAATCCGGACGATGCGATGGCGGCGGCCGAGGTATCCGCCGGAGAGCGGCTCTCCGGCGGCGCATCGTAATCCCAAGGCGGCACGCCGTCGCCAGGGGTGTGGCGGATGTAGAACTCCGCGCAGGCTTCCGCCGTCTGAAGCAGGCGGGGGTCGCGATGGTAAGTGTACGCCGTGCCGAAGCCATATAGCGCCCAGGCCAGCCCGCGCGACCAACACGAATCGCCGCGATAACCTTGCTGCGTGGTTTGCTTCAGGAATTCGCCGGTTTTCAGATCGAACAGGCCTTCATGGGCGGTCGAACCATCGCCCCGCACCAGAACACGCCGGGTGGTGTAGCAGTGCCGCAGCGCGATATCGTGCAATGCCGGATCGCCGGTTTCGCGCGCGGCGAAAAAGATAATGCCGGCGTTCATCATGATGTCGATAAACAGCGAATCCGGGGATAAAAACGAGCACAGGTATCCGCCGTTTTCCTGAAAGCGCAGGGCCAGTGTACTGCCGGCCTCCACGATGACGGCCTTCAGCGAAGGATCGGGCGTAAAGCCGTACCAACGGTAATAACTCGACATAAACAGAAAGCCGAGATCGTGAACCGTGCGATCCGCCTTGCGGGGTTCGAGCGGGCGCGAATAGCGAATCGCCTGCGTGCGCCACCAGCGCGACTCGGCACTGCCGGCCGGCTGGCGTGCGTAAACCATCCAGAGCATACCGGGTAGAAAGCCGTCGCACCAGTGGGTCCAGGCTTCGCCGGAATGTTGCCAACGGCCGCCGGCGGTATACATGGGATAGAAGTCGGGATGGCCCTCGATGAGCCTCTTCAGTTGCCGTTCGGCGAAGCGCCAGGCGGTTTCCCAAAGATCCGTAGATGCGCCGGTAGAGAGTTGGATCACGATTTTGCATTATATCGGGCCGCGCCTCTTCTCAAACGGGCCGGGGTTAGGTACAATCTTCGGAAAATGGCTGCACACGCGTTTATTGCCGAACCTCGCATCGATCCCAAACTGTCATGCTTCCGGCTGAAAATCGAACCTTCCGGAATTCATGGCTGGGGGGTGTACGCCGCGGAGCGCATTCCGGCGCGCCACAAGGTGATCGAGTATACCGGCGAAAGAATCAGCCGGCGCGAGACCCGCAGACGGGGCCTCGGTCCGCGCACCTATCTTTTCACGCTCGACAACTATTGGACCCTGGATGGAGCGGTGGGCGGCAGCGGGGCGGAACTGATCAACCATTCCTGCAATCCCAACCTGTATAGCTGGGTTTTCAAGGGCCATATCCTTTACATGAGCAAACGCCACATCAAGCGGGGCGAAGAGCTAACCGTGGACTACCACTTCTCGGACAAGATCGACGAGGTGCCCTGCCGGTGCGGTTCGGTACTATGCCGCGGCACTATCAACATAAAAAGTCGATAAAAAAAACGGTTTTCGCCAATCAAAATCTGAGAGTCCTGGACTTTCCCGGCACTACAGTTCTGTTAATCCACAACTGAGTTTTGCAAGGCTGGCCGGGGGGACGAGGGACCTCCTCCAGCACGGGCGTGAGAGTCTACATGGATCATCCAATGAATGCGAAAAGCGTAGCCATCTGCGATACTGAACCGATCGCCATCGAGGGTCTGCGTACGTTGCTCAGTCAGTGCGAGGATTTTCACCTGGCCGCGGCGGACACATCTCTGCTGGGGGGGATGGAAATTGTCCGTCAACATTCGCCGGCCATCATGATTCTCGATAAAGGCTTCGGCGTGCACGCCGTGATGGATTGCCTGCAGCGGGTGCGCGGCATGGGATGCGGCGTGGCCACCATGGTCTGGGGTGTGAACTTGAACGAGGCCGAGGCGCTGCGCATGCTGCAGGTGGGGGCGTTGGGAGTGGTGCGGAAGACAGCCACACTGGAGTCGCTGCTGGAGTGCATGCGCACAGTTGCGGCCGGCAGCACCTGGATGGAAGAGAGCGTCCTGCAAGAGCCGGAGCCGATCGCGCGGGGCACGCGCTCGAACCTGACGTCGCGGGAGCTGCAGGTGGTGGAACTGGTGGAGCAGGGGCTGAAGAACCGGGACATCGCCGCGCAACTGGGCATCCGGCCGGGCACCGTGAAGATCCACCTGAAGCACATTTTTGAAAAGACGGGCATCCGCGGGCGGTATGGATTGGCGCTATCGGGGCTGAAAGAAAAGGGCATTCTGACGCTCCCGGCGTAGGCCCGTGGGGCAGACGATGGTTTTTTGTCGTCTGCCTGCGTCAGAAAAGGCAGGCCACAAACAACGATGGCCTGCCCCACCGGCGTGGTATGCTTCTGAATATCGGCTCTGCTCGCCGAAAAATGGCCGCAGTGGCGCGGCCCATCCCTGAACGGCATCGGCACCGAAACGAATCTGCCGCTGCATTGGAGCACTGCGGAAAACATCGCCTGGAAACTGGCGATGCCTGAGCGGTCCGGCGCCACGCCCATCGTCTGGGACAACCGCGTATTCCTCAAGACAAACCAAGGCGCGCCGATCTGGAAGAAACCCATCGCCAGCGGGAATTACAAGATCAACAGACAGAACATAGACGTTTTCGTGCGATTCGTCACTATTCTAAATTTGTGGGGAATAACATGCGTCCAATCTCGGCAGGCAAAACCGTTCCGATCCTGGCCAGGTTGGCGGCTGCGCCGGCGTGGGCCCAACCGGACCGCATCGGCAGTTTAGTCGATGCCAGCCGGATGGTTGCCGTGCGGGAATCGGTTTCGCCGCTGGCGCGCCACCCATACCCCGGCCATACCGTAATGCCGCTGTTTGGAAGCGCTAATCAGCAGCGTTTGCGTATAGCCGTTCGGAAATGAGGCGAGTTGTGTTGTAGTGATGGAGAAGGCGCACCCCGGGGCGCCCCCTCCGCCGATCGGGCAAAAGCCCCCCAGGGTGCCCTCCGGAGGCCCACGGCCTGCTGGTATTTACTCATCGCGGCGACTACCCGGAACTTCGTCGCCAGCCGGTGGAGCTGCTGAGGCGGCGACTGACAGCGTGAGGGCCGCGATCGCGGAAAAAGACTTGGTTGCCATAGTGTCCCGTTCCCTCGGTGCGCTGGAAGATTACGGCTGCCTCCTCATCGCACGGTGTTCGCGCGGAGATCTTACGATAGGTGGCCGACAATCCGAGAGCGCTGCCGTTACGCCTTCTTGAAAGCCAGCACCTCGTTCAATCCGCCGAACGCAAACGAATTCGACAGCGCGTACTCCACCTCGGCGGCGCGCGCGTGATTGGGAATCACATCCAAGTCGCACTCCGCGTCCGGCATGCGATAGTTGGCGGTCGGCGGCAGCATGCCTTCGCGCAACGCCAAAACTGCGGCCACGGCTTCGAGCGCGCGGGCCGCGCCCAGCGCATTGACCGTGCATGCATTCGGTCAAGCTGATGGGCAGCGTATCGAGTTGAATGGCCCCGTCGCGCAAGGCCGTCGCTGCCCACAGCGCGGACAAGCGCTCCCGCCACGGTCAGAGCTTCGCAGGCGCGTACGACGCGATCTCGCAACTTAACGAAATCCCCTCGAAATCAGGAAGTGTCCAAGCCATCGTTTTCTCCTTTACTCCACCGTGAACGTGGCCTGGGTGGTGACCGTGCCACCCGGCGTCGCCACGGTGATCGGGCCGGTGGTGGCGCCCGCGGGCACCGTGGCCCAGACGTAATTGGGCCCGCTACTATGGACGGCGGTGGCCGCCGCGCCGTTGAATTCAACAGTCGCACGCAAAAGGTTGTAGCCCCAGATACGCACCTCGGTGCCTGCGGGTCCGGCGGCCGGCGCGAAGCGGAGAGCCTGCGGCGCGGGCTTGGGCAGCCCGGCGTCCAGCGCAAACACGGTGCCGCCACCGGCGCCGCCGCCTTGGGCGGTGCCATAGATGACACCGTCGCTGCCCTGTACGATCAGGCATTCGCATTGGCCTCCATCGCCGGTGCTGTTCATGTTACGCATGACGGTATATTCACCGGCGGTCGAGATGCGCGAGATTTGTCCGCCCGATCGATGGCCGAGCGAGGCGGCGTACAGGTTGCCGTCGCTGGCTTGGATGAGCGCCTGCGGCCAGGCGCCGGGGCCCTCCGTAAAGCTATACAGCGTGGCGTACTGGCCGCCGGGCGTCAGCCTGTAGACCGATCCCCAGCCGGTGGCTCCGCCGCCAGTTGTAACTCCGTAGAAGTTGCCGTCGGTGGCTTCGATGACGGGCACGAAGTTCGAGGCATAGGTGTTGAAGGTGCCGGACGGCAGAGTGTATAGCTTCGTGAGCGAACCGGAGGGCGTTACGCGATAGATATAACCCCCAGTGCCGCTCCTACCGCCGACCACCTCCTGCCATGAAACGCCGTAATAGTTGCCGTCCGTCGCATAGATCGCGTTGCCAGGAAGCTGTTCCCCGCTCGGGAACTCGTAGATTGGCGTAATGTTACCTTGCAAGTCGGACTGGAAAAGGAAAAAGAAACCGGTGGACTGCTTCCCGCCGGTGCCGAGGAGTCTGCCGTCGGGCAGGTTTTGCGTTAATTATGGAGCCGCCCAGACCGAAAACCATGGCGTAATGCCGCTGGTCGGAGGCGCTAATCAACAAGGTCTGCGTATAACCGTTCGGGAAGGAGGCGAGTTGCCTAGTGGCGCCCTGGGCTGTGATGGAGAAGGCGTACCCCGGAGCGCCGCCTCCGCCGATGGAGTAAAAGACCCCCGCTGCGCCTTCGGAGAGGCCCACCGGCTGCTGGTACTTGCCCATCGAGGCGACCACCCGGAAACGCGGCTGGGTTGCCGGGGCCGCTGCTGCGGCGGCCGATAGCGCAAGGCAGATCGTCAAGGGAAAACGCTGAGTTGCCATAATGTTCGCTCCTTCTGCGCGGTTAGCTTACTGTGGTGGCAGGCCGTACACCAGGATGCCGGAATCGTACGCGCTCGCCGGGGATGAGTCCGTCGGGCAACTCAGTGCCTGGCACTACGGAATCGGCGGCGGGCCATTCGGTGCCCGCTGCGGCGAACCGGAGCGCCGGCATTACGCCTTCTTAAAAGCCAGCACCGCGTTCAATCCGCCGAACGCAAACGAATTCGACAGCGCATACTCCACCTCGGCGGCGCGCGCGTGATTCGGAATCACATCCAGATCGCATTCCGCATCCGGCATGCGATAGTTGGCGGTGGGCGGCAGCATGCCTTCGCGCAACGCCAGAATCGCGGCCACCGCTTCCAGCGCGCCCGCCGCGCCCAGCGCATGCCCGTGCATGGATTTCGTCGAGCTGATGGGCAGCTTATCGGCGTACGCCCCGAACACATTGCGTATGGCTGCCGTCTCCGTCGGATCGTTGGCCGCCGTAGCCGTGCCGTGCGCGTTGATGTAGCCGACCTGCTCGGGTTGAATGCCGGCATCGCGCAAAGCTCCGCGCATGGCTCGCGCGGCGCCCTCGGCCGATGGCTGCGTGATATGGCAGGCGTCCGCCGACATGCCGAATCCCACCAACTCCGCGAGAATCGGCGCGCCGCGCGCTACGGCCGCTTCCCACGGTTCCAGCACCAGCATGCCTGCGCCTTCGCCCAGAATCATGCCGTGACGATCGCGCGAAAATGGCCGGCAGGTGTCCGGCGAAACCACCCGCATGGCTTCCCAGGCCTTCAGAATGCCGAAGCTGAAAGGCGCTTCGCTGCCGCCCGTCAACGCCAGATCCACCATGCCCGAGCGGATCATCCAGAACGCCTGGCCGATGGCGTGTCCCGAGGAAGAGCAGGCCGTGGAAATGGTAAAACTGGGACCCGTGACGCCGAATTCCATGGAGATGTGGCTGGCGCCGGCGTTGCTCATCGTCTTAGGAATGGTGAGCGGATGCACGCGGTTGTGGGCCAGCTTGTAGACCTCCACGAAGCCGAGGTCTTCGGTGGATTGGCCGCCCACGCACGAGCCGGTAATGATGGCGGTGCGCTCGCGCAGTTCGGGAGTCCACTCGATGCCGGCCTGGGCCACCGCTTCGCGCGCCGCAATCACCGCGAACTGCGCAAAGCGATCCATGAAATCCGCGCGCCGGTCTTCGAAGTACGGCGCATGCGAATAGCCGCGCACCTCCGACCCGTTCTGAAAGCGGATGTTGCTGCAATCGACGGACTCCAGCGGTCCGATGGCCGGACGGCCCTCGATCAGCGTCTTCCAGAATTCGCAGGCAGTGCGGCCCGGCCCGGCGATCGCGCCCACGCCGGTGATAGCGACGCGGCGCATACTATTGCGCCGTGGGCGTACTCGCCGCCGCCTTCGCCGCCAGCAGCCTGTCCACGCCTTCCGCCATCTGCCGCACATTGCGCACGGTCTTCACTTCTTCGTCCGGGATGTTGATATCGAATTCGTTTTCCAGAGCGAACAGAATCTCGACCGCATCCATGGAATCGATTCCCAGCTCTTCGAAAGCGCTATCGACAGTCACTCGCTCCTCGGGGATACGCTTGGAAGTGGCAATTACCTTTTTGACTCTCGCAATCAATTCGTCGGACATAATAAGCGGCTAACCGTTTCGAATTCGTAGCCCCGCGCTTGCAGGGCGGGGATCAGGCGGCCGACGGCGGCAACCGTCTCCCGGATATCGGGATTCGCCCGCATCCCGCGCCCGTCGTGCAGGCACAGAATGGAGCCGTTGGTAACCCCTGGCAACATCCGGTCTACTATGTTATCAGCCCTCAGCTTCCAATCATAACCGATGGCGGCCCACATGACGCCCACCAGTCCCAGCCGGCGCTGGGTGGCCCGGAAGCCGAACCATCGCGCGCCATAGGGCGCTCGCAGCAAGGTGGGCGGCCGGCCGGTGGCGTCCGCGATGGCATCCTGGGCGCGGGAGAACTCCCGATAGATAAACCTTGCCGAATGAAAGCAGAACAGCGGATGCGAGTAGCTGTGGTTGCCGATTTCATGGCCGGCTGCGTAGACCGCCCGGGTGACATCAGGCAGGCGCTCCACGTGCGCGCCGATTTGAAAGAAGGTGGCGGGCGTTTTGTATTTGTGCAGCACATCTAGTACCCGCGGCGTGGATTCGCTGGGCCCGTCGTCGAAGGTGAGTGCGATGGCTTTGCGGCGGCGCGGCCCGCGATAGATCGAAGGCCCGAATACCGATGCGGACCTGCCCCGCACCGCCCAAGCCAGGAAGGTGGCGCCGGCCGCGAATCCCCCCGTCGCTGCGAATATCATGTGGGGCAGGCTCGTAGCCTGCGGCGGGCACTCTGCCCGCCAGGTTCTACACCAAACGAATGTTGGGCGGGCAACGTGCCCGCCGCAGGCAACGTGCCTGCCCCACTAACGGACCAACGCATTGATCTCCCGCACTTTCCCCGCATCGAATTTCAACTTCCGGTCATAAGTCATCAATCCGTTGATCTCCTGCTCCACATCGGTCAACTGCGTGTAACACAACCCCGCAAAACCGGGGATGCGTGCAATGGCCTGGTAGAGCCCGCGCAAGCGTTCCAGCGCGGAGTCCGCGGTCTTCTCCACACCCGAATAGCCCCAGGCTTCCTGCGGCACTGCATGCCCCGGCGGAATGAACGCGATACCGCCAAACTCCGTCAGCGAAACCGGCGAGCCGTTATATCGATATCCAGGTATCAGCGCCGCCTTGGAATTATCCGGAACGCCCGCACCCGGCTTGCCCAGATCCTTGTAGCGCGCGTACAGCAAATCGCCCGTGCGCGTGTAATCGTGGATAGCGAACAGGTCCGTCATGTCCGTATGTTCCCAGCCCTCGTTGTCGATCGCCAGGCGCGTGGAATCCAGCGAATGCGTCAGTGTATAAAGCGCTTTCAGATGATTCTGCTGCGCCACGTCGTGCAAATCGGGCACACCCCAGCTCTCGTTGAGCGGCGCCCAAATAATAATCGACGGATGATTGTAATCGCGCTCCACCGCGGCCATCCACTCCTTGGTGATTCGCGCCACATAGGCGTCGTCGAATTCATAAGCATTGGCCATCTCGCCCGAAACCAGAAAACCCATGCGGTCGGCCCAATACAGATAGCGCGGATCTTCCACCTTCTGATGCTTGCGCGCGCCGTTGAAGCCCATCTGCTGAGTCGTGCGGATGTCGTATTGGATGGCCTCATCGGTGGGCGGCGTCAGGATGCTTTCGGGCCAGTAGCCCTGATCCAGCACCATCTTCAGGAAAACAGGCTGGCCGTTCAGCAGCACCTTGCTATGCTCGGCGGCCACCGTGCGAATGCCGAAATAGGACTTCACGTGGTCCAGCGCCCCACCGCCGCGCCGCAATTCCACCGTGAGATCGTACAGATTAGGCGCCGCGGGCGACCACAGCTTCGGCTCGTGGATGTCCAGCGTAACCACTGCGCGGGCCGTGCTGGTGCGGGCCGAAGCCATCGCCGCCGGTTTCCCCGCGAAACTGGCCGATGCCGCCACCTCCAGATCCGGCTGCGGATGCGCGATCGAAAACTCCAGCCGCACATGGCCATCCGCCGAGGGCGTGATCTTCACGCGATCGAAGTTGCTCGCGCCCACCGGTTCCATCCACACCGGCTGCCAGATGCCGCTCGTGCGCGTATAAAAGATGCTCTCCGATTTCGGCTTCCAATACTGCTTGCCGCGCGGAATGTAGCGGTCCGTGGGCGGAAAGTGCGCGCGCACCGTGATGGCGTTCGCGCCCGGCCGCAGCAGCGGTGTGACATCCAAGGTGAACGGCGTCTGGCCGCCTTCATGGCTACCGGCCAGCTTGCCGTTTACCCAAACCATCGCCCAATAATTCACCGCGCCGAAATGCAGCAGCACGCGCCGGCCTTTCCATGCGGCGGGCAAGGTGACCGCGCGCCGGTACCACATCCACGGATGAAACGAAGTATCGCCAATGCCGCTCAAGCGGCTCTCAAAACAATACGGGACCGTAATGTTCCGGCTGAATTTGTGCGCGCCGGACGCCCACTCGGCATCCAGGCCGGCGTTCGAGTCGTCGAATTCGAACTCCCATGCGCCGTTCAGGCTGAGCCAGGGAGTGCGCTCGAATTGCGGCTGCGGATACTCGGGACGCGGTACGGCCGCCGCATACAAAGCGCCCACGGCGAGGAATAAAGAGGCTGCCCATCTATGCATCGGAAAGCCTATTGTAGCTCCTGAGTTTGTGGCGCTCCGCAAGTCTTTCGACTATACTGAAGACAGCATGACCAACCTGCAGCTCTTCATTGCCATTGTTGTACCGATGCTTTTCAACGGCGCGCTTCTGGCGCTGATTAACAACAACGTCAACGTTCGTTTCGCCAGCATTGAAGCGCGTTTTGAACTGCTCACCGGCAAAGTAGCCGAACTGAGCGACCGCATGGCGCGCGTAGAAGAGCGGCTGGCGCGCTGATCCTACTCTTACTATAATCCCCTTTTCCGCAGCCACTATGCTATAAATGTACGCACGTTCTTGTCCCGCGAAACGCTATTGACAAGCCGCGCAGCCTGCCTGATCCTCTGTCTCGCCTCCCTGCGGGCCGAGCAGTTGCCGATACGGATTTACACCACCGCCGACGGACTGGCTGGGAACACCATCGATCGCATCGTCACCGACTCCCACGGGTTCCTCTGGTTTTGCACGCGCGAAGGGCTTTCCCGCTTCGATGGATACCAGTTCCAGAACTTCGGTCAGGCGCAAGGATTGCCGCCCGATACGAGCGATCTGTTGGAGGCGGCCGACGGCGATTACTGGATCGCGACCGCCAATGGCGTCGCCCGCTTTCATCCCGCATCTCCGAATCCGGAGTTCAAAGTTTACCGGGGATCCAATCCCGAGAGCCGCGTGGTGAATGCGCTCGCCGCCGATCCCGCCGGCGGAATCTGGGCGGGCACCCGAGTCGGACTGTACCACCTCGACCGTACCGCGGACGATTGGCAGCTCCGTCTCGTCGACATCGGCTTGCCGAGCCAGGGCTGGGAGGAACGGGTGGTGCTGGCGCTGTTGGTCGACCGTAATGGAACCCTGTGGGCCGCCACGAGGACCGGCCTCTACCGCCGTTTCCCCGACGGACGAAGCGAGCACACCCAAGGCGGAACACCGCAACCTGTGGTCAATACTTTGCTGCAGGATCGCCAGGGCCGCCTGTGGGCCGGCACGCGGCGCGGTGTCTGCCGGATTGCCGCGGACCGCAGCTTGACCGGTAGAACTTTGGAAGAAGCTTGCATCGCGAGAACGGACGCGGGACGAGAGCCGGTTGAAGCGTTGTTTGAAACATCGGATGGCGCCGTGTGGATCGCCGCCCATACGGGGTTGGCCGTATACCGGACTCTCAACGGGCACGAAATGTTTGAGAGATTCACGGCCGAGAATGGGTTGCCCGGATATGGCGCAATTTCGGCGCTGGGTGAAGACCGCGCGGGAAACCTATGGATGGGCGCGCAAGGCGCCATCCGGGTGGCCAAAGGCGGCTTTCGCACGTATACGCAACACGATGGTTTGGACACCGATAACATCCGCTCGATCCTGGAAACGGCGGACGGGAGGCTTTGCGCCATCACGTCGGGTGTCAAGGCGAAACCGGTCAATTGCTACGATGGCCGGAGATTTCTCGCCGTCCGGCCCAATATCCCGCACAGTATCGACGATTGGGGCTGGAGCAGGGGGCCTACCACCTTTCAAGCGCGCAGCGGAGAATGGTGGGTCGCCACCGCCATGGGCGTTTTTCGGTTTCCGCCGCTTTCCACCTCCGCCGCACTCGGCCGGGCGCGGCCGAAGGCAGTTTACGCGCCGGGAGAAAGCGTTTACGCCACGTTCGAGGATTCGCACGGCGCGGTCTGGATTTCCACGCAAATTCCCGGGCCGAACGGAGCCGTACATGCCAACAGTTTGGCGCGGTGGGATCCCGTGACAGGCTTGTTTCATCGCTATCCCGCGGGACAGCCCATCGACGGCGGAGTGCTCGCCACCAACTTTGCGGAGGACGGCGCGGGCAACCTATGGATCGGCCTCAACTCCGGCGGCATCCTTCGCTATCGGGACGGCCAATTCCAAAAGATGGAGGTGGGTAAACGGAAGTGGGTGACGGCGCTCGCGGCCGACCGCAAGGGCAGCCTGTGGGTGGGCACCTACGCGGGCCTGAGCAGGATCGACAACCCCGCGTCGGCTGAACCGAAGAGCGAGGCATTCACCGTGGCGAACGGACTTTCGAGCAACCTGGTGGAGTCGATCGCCGAGGACCTGCTGGGCCGGATCTATGTGGGGAACGGTCACGGCGTGGACTGCATCTATCCGGGCGTGCGGCGGCGCATCCGGCACTACACCAATGCGGACGGACTGGCGCGCGGCGCGGTGTTGGCGGCTTTTTGCGATCGTCACGGCGTGCTGTGGTTTGGCACGCGCGAGGGACTCTCGCGGCTGGAACCGGAGCCCGAACAGCCGCAGCCGGCGCCGCCCGTGCTCATCAGCGGATTGCGCGTCCGCGGCGCTCCATTTCCCATTTCCGCTCTCGGCGAAACTTCGCTCACCGGGATCGAGCTCTCTTCGGACCGGAACCAGGTGGCGCTCGAATTCGTGGGCCTGGGCTTTGGCGCCGGCGGCGAGCTGCGTTATCAATACCGGCTGGATCGCACGGATCTCGATTGGAGCCCGGAGACCGGCCAGCGCACCGTGAACTATGCCAACCTCGGCCCCGGCAGCTATCACTGGCAAGTGCGTGCGCTCACTTCCGACGGCATCGCCAGCGCGCCGGCCAGTGTGGCTTTCACCATTCTGACTCCTGTCTGGCAGCGCTGGTGGATGCGTCTGCTGATGCTGCTGGCCGCGGCCTTGTTGCTTTACAGCGTCTATCGCTACCGGATGGCGCGGCTGTTGGAGATGGAGCGCCTGCGTACACGCATCGCCACCGACTTGCACGACGATATCGGCAGCACCTTGTCCCAGATCGCACTGCTCAGCGAAGTGGCGCAGCGCCGTCCCGCGGCAGAACGGCACGAGGCGCGCCTTGCCGATATCGCCAACCTTTCGCGCGAGCTGGTGGATTCCATGAGCGACATCGTATGGGCCATCGATCCGGAACAGGACCGGCTCGGCGATCTGACCCATCGCATGCGGCGATTCGCCAACGACCTGTTCAGCCATAACGGCTCCCGCGTGCGGCTGGATCTGCCGGGAGAAGACCAGAATCCGCACATTGGCGCCGACATTCGCCGCCAGGTCTTCCTGGTCTTCAAAGAAAGCCTGCATAACGCCGTGCGCCATTCCGGCTGCACCGAGGTGGATTTGAAGCTACGGGTGGCCGACGGCTGGCTGGATCTATTCATCGCGGACAACGGCCGGGGCTTCGATTTGCAGCATCCCAGCCATGGCCATGGCCTGGCCAGCATGCGCCGGCGAAGCGGGCATTTGGGCGGCGAGTTGGTGGTGGATTCCTCGCCCCAGCGCGGCACCACGGTCCACCTGCGGGCGCCCTTGGCCCGTCCGACCGCCCCCATTTGGAAAAGATCCCCACATACTTGGGTGGGGGATTTGCGGCGGGTTCGGCGTATGATGAAAGGCGACCATTGAATTTACTGAGCCGCGACCGTCAGGGAGCGGTTTTCCATCGAAAGCGGTGCCGGTTTTGCCCAGCGTGTCCACTAATGTTGCGCTCAAAGTTGCGATCGTGGAAGACGAGCCCAGGATCCGGGAATCGCTGCGTATCTTAATCGGTGGCACCGAAGGTTTTCGCTGTACCGCGGATTTCGAATCCATGGAAGACGCCCTGGCGAAGATTGGCGCCGACCTTCCCGATGTGGCGCTCGTGGATATCGGTCTGCCCGGGATGAACGGCGTTGATGGCATTCGCGAGCTAAAGAAGAGTTATCCCGGCCTGACCGTGCTCATGCTGACGGTTTACGACGACGACAAGCGCATCTTCGACGCCCTGTGCGCCGGCGCCACCGGATATCTGCTCAAGAAAACTCCGCCCACGCGCCTGTTGGAGAGTTTGCACGAAGCGGCCGGCGGCGGTTCGCCCATGTCGCCCGAAGTGGCGCGCCGCGTGGTGTCGCTGTTCCGCGAGATCCGTCCGCCGGAAGATGCCGCCTGCCAGTTGACTCCGCATGAAATCCGCCTGCTGAAGCTGCTGGTGGAAGGGCATAACTACAAGACCGCGGCGGCGGAGCTGAACCTCAGCATCAACACCATCCGCTTCCACATGAAGAGCATCTACGAGAAGCTGCAGGTGCATTCCAAATCCGAAGCCGTGGCCAAAGGGCTTCGCCAGCGTATCGTCCGCTAAGCGGAACCTTCAAACCTACCCACTTGTGTGGTGACTCGCCTACCCGGATCGTCGTGTAATCGACTGAGTGGGGAACGCAAGTTGGAGGGTACGCACAAATGACGAAAACTCGGATGTTTATGGTTGCCGCTCTAGCGGCCATTAGTCTTGGGGTATGCGCGCACGCGCAAGAGAGCAACGTTGGCGCGGGTCCGCATCTCAGGCTCACTGCCGTAGGCGCGGTTCCGGCGGCCGATCCGTCCATTGCAACACAAGAGATGATCGGGGGGCCGTTGTCGCTGGGGACACTGGCGCCCACGGACAGCAACGGTATCTGGATTTGGCCGTGCGTCACGGGCTATGGCGATTGCAGCAGCCTGCCTGTGGGCGGATGGGTTTCCGGCCTTCCGTATTTAACCTGGTCGTCCTCTTGTAGCGGCACCTGCGCCAACCTTACCTGGTGGTTCCAGGACGGCACGGCCGACACGGTGGATCACCTGGTCATCGAGATCTCTATCAAGCAAGGAACCCGGATCGTTTACGACTTGGGAGTGGTGGACCTTGGCCCCAACCCATTCCCGCAGCAAATGGCTTTGGTCTCCGCCGAGGCCGGGTTCGGTCCCGGGTGGTGCTATGGGGGAACCACCTGCTCAAAACCACTGACCGGCAAGGCGACCATGGAAGCCACGGCGACGGTAGGATCGCAAACGGCCACCACCAAGCAGGTGATCGACTTACAGTAGGACAGGCCTCCCGGCCTGTCCAGGGCGAGCTTCGCTCGCCAAAGAGCGGGCCTACGAGGCCCGCGCAGGCAGAGTGCCTGCCCCACAAAAGGACATTTACATGAATACGACTAAATTCGTTGTGCCCATTCTGCTCGCGGCAACGGCTTTAGGCCAGAACGAACCGCAGTCTTCTCAGTTTAAGCGAGTGGCGGGCACGGCACTGAGTACAATGGTCCCCTGCGTCGGGCCGGGGTCCCTGTGCTTTCCCCAGTCCATCGCCGCGGGCCCCAATGGGACGGCGTGGGTCCTTGGGACCGCCAAAACGAGCGGGGGCGATTATTACGTCTACCAATGGAAAAACTCGAAGTGGGTGCGGGCAAGCGTTGGCGCCGGAACCCAGATCGCCGTGGGGATAGACGGTTACCCGTGGGTGCTCACGCATACGGGGGCGATCTACTATTGGAACGGTACCACCTTTGTGTTGGCGCCCAGCGGTGGGTGCGCCACGTCGATCGGCGTCGGTCCGGGCTATGGTTCCAGTCAGTTCCCCTATGGCGTTCCTTGGATCATTGGATGCAATGGTTCCAGCACTACGGATGGCACCATCTACGAATACACCGGCGACGGATGGAGCGTGTGGCCGGGAGGGGCGAATCGGATCGCGGTGTCGCCTCAGGGCGAACCGGTGGTCATCACCACATACGGCAGCGTGTGGTACCAGAATATCAACGGAGCATTTGTGGAGACTCCTGCCGCCTGTGCGAACAGCGTCGCCGCGGGCTCCGATTCCGACCCACTATCGGCCCCATTCGCAGACGTTTGGGTCACCTTCTGCGGCGACGTGAACAGCCAGGGGGCGAAGATTTTCCAATTGCAGAACGGGACGGCATGGGTGCGGATCCCCGGCGTGGCATCCCAGATCTCGGTGGCGCCCGACACGGGAGTTGCCTGGGTAGTCACCCTGACGGGAGAGATTTTCAAGAACTAGGCGGATTTAACCGTGGGGCAGGCCATCGTTTTTGGTGGCCTGCCGGGTTCGAGCACGGTGCGCAGACGACAAACAACGATCGTCTGCGCCACGCCAGCGCTTGACCTTCAACACCAACTTACTGGATAAGTATCAGAGGAGAATTTTATGACACAGACGAAATGTTTCAGCATCGCGACTGCGGCCGGTATGGCCCTCCTGATGGTGGCATCGGCATGGGGCCAGGATCGGCCAACGGACCAAACCGCGCCCGATCCTGCAGCGCCCAGCACGATCAAGAAGACCTACACTCCGGCGTCCGTACGCGCGCTGCCGGGGTTGCAGTGCAAGGTTTATCCCGCGGGCGCTCCCTCAGCCAACGCTGTCACTGTCTTCACCGACGATGACGGATACGCGCGTTTCCACGCAGTGCGAGCTGCTGCGGTCGACAAGGTGCAGCGCCTGACTATCGACTGCGCCGACGCTAACGGTAACTCGACCACTTACTCAGCCGATCTTACATCCGACGATACGTTCGCCCCGCATCCCCTCAACCTGGCAAATGAGCGCGGCACGGACCGTCCGCCACTTACAGGCGATCCCCTAAGTTACTCGCAGTCGGAACTGATTCAGGCCGGCTATGGTCTGCGGCCCGACCCATCCGACGCCGGGCCCTATTCGCGCTGGCTGGCGGCGGCCAGACGGCCGGGTCGCATGCTGGAAATCAAACGGCCCAGCGCGCGCCCACAGACCGCGCCAGGCAAGAGCGTCAAGGACGGGCCCTGGACCGGGTCGGTCATGTCCGGCGCTCCCAAGTATCTCTCCATCGAGGCCTATTTCAGCGTCCCCACGGCCATCCCCAGCGGGGACGAAACCGCCAATACGGAAATATCGATTTGGGACGGCCTGGGAGGGTATGGTTTGGGCCCCAATGGTTCGGGCCTGATTCAGGGCGGCGTATTTGTGCAAACCACGCCGTCGGTCGCGTTATACGGAGCTTTCAGGGAATACTGCTGCGGAGACGGGCCCAGCAACGGATACGCATCGTACGTTCCCAATCCCGGCGACGAGATCTACTCCCAGAACTGGTACTGCGACACGAACGGCAACATCGCCATTAATGGAGGGTACGGCTGCTCATATGTAGACGACATCACTAGCGGCGCGATACTCAATTGCGTCTCCCCAACCGGTTCGTCCTGCTGGTCGGTCCCCGCGCTGCCGCTGTGCTCCAAGGATCCTACCTATCCGAATTGCATGACCCTGGGAAAGACGGCGGAGTTCATCATTGAGAACGAAACTAGCGGCGCATTTCCCGACTTCACTCCCACCGTGGATATCTATGGCTCCGCCGAGTCCTCCACAACCGGAAGTTTTACGCAAACGGTCACTACCGACCCCAAAGTGACTACTTTGGTGGATTATACAAATACCACTTCGCATATGACTGTCTCTCTCGGGACCACCAACGAAACTTACTTCAGCACCTCCCAGTTCCTGCAGGTCGGCGGCACGGCGGTCAACAACTTAGTCCCCTGTCCAACCGGCGGCGGGTATTGCTATCCACAGTCCATCGGCGTGGGTCCGGGCACAGGCAGTTCGCCGAACGGGACAGCCTGGGTCCTGGGGACCGCCCAGACCAGCGGCGGCGACTATTACGTCTATGAATGGGAGAACGGTAAGTTTGTGAAGACCGGCGGCGCCGGACTGCAGATCGCCGTTTCGCCTCAAGGCGTTCCGTGGGTGATTACGCATACCGGGGAGATCTATTACTGGAACGGGAGCACCTTTAAGCTGGCTCCCGGCAATGGCTGCGCCACGTCCATCGGCGTCGGCCCCAACGCCTATGGCTCGCAGTATGGCGATCCTTGGGTGATCGGATGCGGAGCCTCGGAAGTCGCCGATGGCGGCATTTTCCAACTGCAGGGATCCACCTGGGTGCAGCAGCCGGGCTCCGCGAATCGCATCGCCGTGTCACCCGAAGGCGTTCCGTGGGTCCTCACCGCCAACGGCGACATATACTACTGGGACGGTTCTTATTTCCAGCTAGCTCCGGCAGGCTGCGCCAACAGTATCGCGGTAGGTCCCACGACGGCGCCGCTGGCCAATCCCTATGGCGACGCATGGATCGTCGGCTGCGGAAATGTATCGAGCGGCGGGGCGAAGGTTTTCCAGTTACAGAACAATGCCTGGGTGCAAATTCCAGGTGACGCTTTGCAGATATCCGTCTCCCCGGACTTGGGTGTTCCCTGGCTGGTGACACTCACTGGACAAGTCTTCGAATAGACGTGGGGCAGGCACCCTGCCTGCGGCGGGCTCCCAGCCCGCCTGCCGGCATTCGAGGAGATGCTGCCAGGCGGCCTGAGAGGCCGCCGCAGCCAGGGTGGCTGCCCACAAAGCCTCACTCACTCCGCCACACCATCGCGCCGCCCACAATCGTCGCCACCGGACCGCCCCGGAACGCATGCCCATCAAACGGTGAATTGCGGCTCTTCGAGAACGACTGATTCACGTCGTAAGTCCACTCCACATCCGCGCTGAAGATCGTGACATCCGCTACCGCGCCCACCGCCAGCGTGCCGCGATCCAGCTGCAGCACCCCCGCGGGACCGGTCGTAAACAGCGCCACCAGCCGCGCCAGCGAGATCTTGCCGCCGTGCACCAGGTGCTCCAGCGCCAACCCCAGCGCGGTTTCAAGACCGATGATCCCGAACGGACACTTCTCGAACTCCTGCATCTTCTCGCTGCCGGGATGCGGCGCGTGATCCGTGGCGATAGCGTCCACCGCGCCCGAAACGATGCCATCCACCACCGCGCCCGTATCGCAGGCGGTGCGCAGCGGCGGCTTCATTTTGTAATTACTGTCGTAAGGTCGCATCGCCGCATCGGTAAGCGCGAAATGATGCGGCGTGGCTTCGCATGTCACCGGCAGGCCGCGCTGCTTGGCGTGCGCCACCATAGCCATGGCGTTGCGCGTAGAGATATGCGCCACGTGGAAGCGCGCGCCGGTCACTTGCGCCAGCAGGATATCGCGCGCCACCATTACGTCTTCCGAACTCGCCGGAATTCCGCGCAGGCCCAGCCGCACGGACTCGTAGCCTTCATGCATGTCGCCGCCCGCGCTCAGGTTCAGATCTTCGCAATGATCGATCACCGGCAGATCGAACGACCGTGCGAACTCCATCGCCCGCCGCATCACGCGCGCGTTCATCACCGGACGCCCGTCGTCTGAAATCGCCACCACCCCCGCGGCTTTCATCGAGCCGATGGCCGCCAGTTCCTCGCCCGCGCTGTTCTTGGTAATTGCGCCGATGGGAAACACATTCGTCACCGCGAACCTGCGCGCGCGTTCGACGATGTAACTCGTCACTGTCGCGCTATCGTTCACCGGCAGCGTATTCGGCATGCAACAGATGGATGTGAATCCGCCGGCCGCCGCGGCGCGCGCGCCCGTTTCGATGGTCTCGGCGTGCTCGATACCCGGCTCGCGCAGATGCACGTGCATATCGATGAAGCCCGGCGCCACAATCAGCCCGCGCGCATCGAACGTCTCCGCGCCCGGCGCTGCCAGATCCGCGCCCACGGCGGCAATCGCGCCGTCTTGAATCAGAACGTCGGCCAGCTTATCGGTGGCCGAAGCCGGGTCGATGACACGCCCATTCTTGATCAGCAGTTGTGACATCTAACCAATCACCCGCTCCAGCACCGCCATGCGCACGGCGACGCCGTTCTCCACTTGGTTCAAGATCACCGAGCGCTGCGAATCGGCCACTTCCGACGACAACTCGCGCCCCCGATTGATCGGGCCAGGATGCATCACGATGACGTCCGGTTTGGCCAGCGCCAGGTGCTCCAGCCGCAGGCCGTAGAATTGAAAATATTCCGCCGAAGGAAACGCCGCTTCATGCTGCCGCTCGAGCTGCACGCGCAGCATCATGATCACATCCGCGTTCAGGATAGCTTCCCGAATATCGTTGGTCAGCGTCACGCCCGGCGCCATGTGCGACAGCTCGTGCGGCAGCAGCGAAGCCGGCCCGCACAGCACAATCTCGGCGCCGAACTTCGAAAGCAGGTAGACATTCGAGCGCGCCACGCGGCTGTGCGCGATATCGCCGATAATCGCCACGCGCAAGCCTTCCAGGCTCGCCCGGCGGTCGAGAATGGTGCGCGCATCGAGCAGCGCCTGCGTGGGATGTTCGTGCGTGCCGTCGCCCGCGTTGATGATCGGCATGGCCAGGTAGCGGGCGAGAAAGTGCGGCGCGCCGGAGGCCGAGTGCCGCATGACGATAGCGTTCGGCCGCATGGCGGCCAGGGTATTGAGCGTATCCACCAGCGATTCGCCCTTCGACACGCTGGAAGCGGAAGCCGCGATGGAAATGGCGTCGGCGCCCAGCCGCTTGGCGGCGATTTCGAAACTGGTGCGGGTGCGAGTGGACGCTTCGAAGAAGAGATTGACAATCATCTTCCCGCGCAGCGTGTCCAGCTTTTTCTGCGGTTCGTGCTGGACGTATTGAAAGTGCCTGGCGCGCTCCAGGATGGCTTCGATCTCGGCGCGCTCCAACTCTTCGATTCCGAGCATTCCTGCCGGCATTGTTTTAAAGCGTTGCCCGAGCGGGCAAGCCACAGCGTATCATAGCGACTTTCTGCATGCTGCAGCATGCTGCAGCGCTCGTGGGGCAGGCTCGTAGCCTGCACGGGCCTCGCAGGCCCGCTCGTTGGAGAGCTTATCTTATCTAGCCACCACCCACTACCCACCACCCACCACCCGCCTGCGACAATACCAACATGCCGTCAACCCTCACACGCATCGCCGCCCTGGCCTGCTCCGCCCTCGCTCTGCGCGCCGAAACCCACACCATGAGCCTGCACCAGGCCGTGGAGCGCGCCTTGCAGCAGAATCCCGAAATCGCCATGGCGCGCCTCGATGAGATCAAAGCGCAGGCAGCCGTGCGCATCCAGAAAGATCCATTCGCGCCGCACGTCTTCATGGGCAGCGGATTGGCCTACACTTATGGATTTCCCATGAGCATCGATGGCGCCGCGCCCAGCATCGTCCAAGGCCGCGTTTCCGAAACGCTCTTCAACCGGCAGCAAAGCTACCGCGTGGCGCGCACCAAAGAAGAGGCGCGCACCGCCGGCATCGCCGCATCCGCCAAGAAAGACGACATCGCCTTTCGCACCGCCGTGCTCTTCCTGGACGCCGAACGCATGGAACGCGCCGGCGCCATGGCCCGCCAGGAGGTGGAGAGCTCCCAAAAAGTGCTGGCGGCCGTCCAGAGCCGCGTCCAGGAAGGGCGCGCCTTGCCGCTCGAATCCAAGCGCGCCCAACTTAACCTGGCGCGCGCCCGCCAAGTAGCGGATTCGTTGGATGCCGATCGTGAGACCGGCGAAACGTCCCTGGCCATCGTGCTGGGTTACGGCGCGGAGGACCGCGTAAAGCCGCTGCAGGAAGAACGGCCCGCTCCGGCGCCGCCTTCCGAGGAAGCCGCCGTCGAAAGCGCTCTGCGCTCCAGCCAGGACTTGCGCCGCCTGGAATCGCAAATCGCCGCGAAAGGATTAGAGGTGCGCGAAGCCAAGGCCGCCCGCCTGCCGCACGCCGATCTGATCGCGCAATACGGCCTGTTCGCTTCCTTCAACCACTTTCAGAATTACTTTCTGAAGTATCAGCCCAACAACGCCGAGGTCGGTGTATCCTTCGTGCTCCCGCTGCTGCTGGGGCCCGCCGTCAACGCCGCCGCCGCCACGGCCGATGCCGAAGCCTCCAAACTGCGCATCCAACTCGCCGATACGCGCAACCAGATTACTGCCGATACGCACCAGCGTTTTCGCGATCTGCGCAAAGCGGAATCGCAGCGCGATGTGGCGCGGCTGGATCTGGACGTCGCCCGTGAACAACTCTCCGTAAATCTGGCGTTGCTGCAGGAAGGCCGCATTCCCATGAGTCAGGTCGAAGAATCGCGCAGCGCGGAGAGCGCCAAATGGATCGCGTTCTACGACGCACAGTACGCCGTGGAGCGCGCCCGTTGGGATCTGGCGCGGCAGACCGGAGATCTGCTCGCGGCCCTGCAATAATGCCGTAATGCCGGTTTACCCGGCGATGGACGCGGGCCGGTAACCGCCCCCTACCACGCCGTTTCCATCGCGCGCGTGTCCGGATTCGTCGGAAGTGGTCGCCACACCCATCTTGATCCGATAGAACGCCAATAATTCGGCTTCATCGAAATCGATGGCCTTGGCATATTGCCGAATGTAGCTGGTATTGTAGATGCCCCCCGGCAGCTTCTTGAAATCGCCGCCCTCGATGGCTTTCAGACTGCGAATGTTGATTTTCGTCGATTCCGCAATCTGTTCCAGCGAGATGCCGCGATTTCGCCGGATGGTGGCCAAGCCTAGGACGCTGTCATCTTCTTCGTGCATCGGCAGATTCTCCCTAAGAGTGCTGGTACACCCATTTCTTTATGAAAAAGTATTAAGGAAAGACAATACCATAATTCAGGGAGGATTGCTAAACTCTTACCGGATGGCCATTTCCCGCAGGCAGTTCGCCGCGGGCGCCCTGGCTGGATTGGCAGGCTCTCTGCCGCGCCACATGCAGGCCCTGCGTCCCCGGCCGAAGCTCTTCGTTTTTCTGATTGCCGAACAGTTCCGGCAACTCTATCTAGACCGTACCGGGAATCTCCTGGGTCCCGGCGGCTTCCGTGAACTGATGACCAGGGGTACTTATTATCCCAATTGCCGCCTGGCCGCCAGTGGGTTTACGGCTACCGGCCTGGCGACATTGGCAACCGGCGCCTATCCCAACCAGCATGGTATCGTCGCCGACCAGTGGTACGATCGCCGGTCCCGCACGCTCGCCAAAGCGCGCGCGGAAGCGCTGGAAGCCACCACGCTGGCCGATGAAGCCGCCGCCGCCGGGCATCGCGACGATGCGCCGCGCGCGCCCCGTAACCGCATCTACTCCCTCGGTCTGAACGAAGGCGCCGCGTCCCTGCTGGCCGGGCAATCCGGCGGGCAAGTCTTCTGGATGGATAATCAGGGCCGCTTCACTGCCCGCGGGAACGCGCCCGAATGGCTGGCGGCGCAGAATCAGAAGCAGCCCCTCGATCAACTGCACGACAGAAAATGGCTGGCATTCGGCGCCACCGGCGATTTGCCCCCGCTGCGTACGCTCACCTACGATCCCCACCGGCCGGAAGAATTCTTCGCGCTCTACCAGTCCTCGCCCTTCTGCCAGGATGCCCAATTCGAGTTGCTACATACCCTGGTGGCCTCGGAGAAACTTGGCCAGGGCGATGGCGTCGATTTCGTGTTTCTGTCGCTCGGCTCCATGTCGCTGCTGGGTTACGAAACCGGATGCGATTCGCTTCTGATGGACCAGATGGCGCTACAACTCGACCGTCAGATCCAGCGCACGCTCGAAGCGCTGAATAAAGCTCCCGGAAAAGGCAATTACAACCTGGTCTTCGCCGCCGCGCATGGCGCCCCCCCCACTCCCGATCCCGGCATGCGCTGGCGCGACGCGATTGCGGGCGAGGCGCTGGCGCACGCCATCAGCAAAGCGCTCTCCGACCGTCTGGATAAAGGCGCGGTGAAGAACGTGTACGTCGACAAATACGTTTATCCGTTTCTCTATCTGAAACTCGACCTCCTGCAAAGGCAAAGTATGCCGTTGCGCGGCGCGCGCAAAGTGGCGGGCGAGATCGCCCTGCGCCAGACCGGTGTGGCGGCCTATTACACGTCGGACGGCGATGGCTCCTACTCGGGAGAATGGCGCCGGCGATTCGAAAACAGTTTCCACGAATTACGTTCCGGCGATGTCATGCTCGGCTACGGGCCGGGCGCGGTGGAAGATTTTGGCGCGGGCCGCGGCATATCGTATGGCTCGCTCTACAACTACGACACCCTGGTGCCGCTGTTTCTGTATGGCCCGCAATTCGGGCGCAAGACCATCGAGCGGGTGATCGAATCGGTGGACCTGGCGCCCACCATGGCGCGCGCCGCCGGCATCGGCACGCCGTCGTCGTCGGTGGGCACGGTGCTGGCGGAAGCCTTCGCGGATACCGAAGAAGAGCATCCTAAATGAGCCGCGACGACGCGCGCCTGGCGTGTTCGCTATGCGGCATCGCGTTGCGCAATCCCGTGTTGGCGGCCTCCGGCACATTCGGCTACGGCCTCGAATTCGAACACCTCGTGGACCTGAACGCGCTCGGCGGCTTTGTCGTAAAAGGCTTGTCGCGCGAGCCCATGGAAGGCAATCCGCCGCCGCGCTTGTGGGAAGCCACCGCCGGCATGCTGAATTCCGTCGGCTTGCAAAACGTGGGCGTGCGCGCCTTCGTGCGTGATAAACTCCCTCGCCTCGCCCGCTTGCGAACCGCGGTTTTTGCCAACGTGTTCGGCTACACGGTGGATGACTACGTGGAAGTGGTGCGCGTGCTCGAGTCGGCCGAAGGGCTAGCCGGATATGAGTTGAATGTTTCCTGCCCCAATACCAAACACGGCGGTATCTTCTTTTCGAGCGATCCCGCACTGCTGGCGGAAGTGGTAACCAGTGTGAAGCGCGTGGCGCGCCGGCCTGTGATCGTCAAGTTATCGCCCAACGTCGCCGCCATCGAACCCTTGGCGCGCGCGGCGGAACAAAGCGGCGCGGACGGCATTTCGCTGGTGAATACTTTCGTCGCGTTAGCCGTCGATGCGCGCACGCGCCGTCCGCGCCTGGGCGCCGGCTTCGGCGGTCTTTCCGGACCCGCCATCAAGCCGCTCGCCTTGCGTCTGGTATATCAAGCGGCGCAAGCGGTGCAGATTCCAGTCGTCGGATTAGGCGGCATCTCGACCGGTGAAGACGCCGCCGAATTCCTGGTGGCCGGCGCCCGCGCCGTAGAAGTCGGCACCGCCACGTTTTGGGATCCCCGCGCGCCCCTGCACGTCGCCCGCGACTTAGGCAAGTTCCTGCGCAAACAAGAAGTGGGAAACGTCGCGGACCTGATCGGAACATTGAAATGGTACTGAGCGCGACCGCTGCCGAGCCGCGACCGCATCCGTTCCATCAGGCCCCGCCGGAGGCCCAGACTGAGCCGCGATCCGGCCGCTACTGAGCCGCGACCGTCAGGGAGCGGTCTTCCCATAACACGCTATAATAAAGTCAAAGGGAATTTCGAAACGGGATGCCCGAGAATCAACCCCCTCCCACCGCTCGCACCAGCAGCTTTAATCCGATCTCCTGGATACGCGACCTGGCCCTCTCCGTCCTGATCGCCATCGTCCTGATCGTCTTCATCTATCAGCCCGTAAAAGTCGAAGGCACCAGCATGATGCCCGCCCTCCGCGATCAGGAACGCATCTTCATCAACAAATTCACCTACCGCTTCGGCATTGGCGATATTCAGCGCAGCGATACGGTGGTTTTCTGGTACCCCGGAGATATTTCGAAATCTTACATCAAGCGGGTCATAGGACTTCCCGGCGACGTGGTGGGGATCGACCGCGGTACCGTAATCGTCAATGGGAAGCGCCTGCCGGAGGACTATGTCCCCGAGAAATACCGTGACTACCAGTCCATGCCGGCCGAGCGCATCGGCCCTGGCCAGTACTTCGTTTTAGGGGATCATCGCAGCTCGTCGAACGATAGCCGCTCTTGGGGAACTGTGCCGCGCCAGAATATCTATGGGAAAGCGGTCTTTGTTTACTGGCCGCTAGACAAGGTGGGCCGGGTTCGATAACGGATAATTACCGAACCCGATTAGGTAGAAAATCCAGGGTAAAAACTACCCTCTCGCACTTGAACGGTGAAAAAATGGCGACCGTTTCAAGTGCCCGATCAAGCCGCCGAAGCCGCCGTCATGGCGCGCGGCGCTTGTTCCATTGATTTGCGGTCCGCCCAGTAACGCCGCATCCGCTCAGATACCTCGCGCCGTTCCTCAGGACTCATAAACTTACGGCCCCTGCGGGGCGCGGCGATATCGATGGAAAACGGGTTTTCCCCGAGTTGTTCGAGAGAAGCGATCACCCTGTCCAGCCTCGTCTTCTCGTCGTATAGTTCAGCGATAGTCTTGCTTAAATCCATGCGCTCGCTTCTGCAATCCAATTGCCGCGGAGCCGCGGTTTTCCTAGCGCCGAAAAAGCCACATCGCTAAAGAAAGCACCACGCTCGCGAGGATACAAGTAACAATTGGGAAATAGAAATCCCCATGTTTTCCTTGGATATGGATATCCCCCGGCAATCGTCCTAGCCGTAATGGTAATTTCCCGCCGATGGTCACGAGAACTCCCACGAGCACCAGAAAAATACCTGCCAGAATAAGCAACCGCCCGATACTCACACAGCTACCGCTCCCCTGATAAATTCCACAATCGCCTCCAGCGATGCCCCCGGCTGAAATACCGCCGCCACCCCCAGCCGTTTCAGCGCCTCCGCATCCTCATCCGGCACGATGCCGCCCACAATCACCTTCACATCGTCCATCTCGTTGGCCCGCAGCAGATCCATCACTCGCGGCACGATGGCGTTGTGCGCCCCCGACAAGATCGAGAGCCCGATCACCTGCACGTCTTCCTGCAGCGCCGCGTTCACGATCATCTCCGGCGTCTGCCGCAGGCCCGTATAAATTACCTCCATGCCCGCGTCCCGCAACGCCCGCGCGATTACCTTCGCCCCGCGATCGTGCCCGTCCAGCCCCGGCTTAGCAACCAAAACTCGAATCATAAGGTAGGACAGGCCTCCTGGCCTGTCCAAAGCTGCGTGTTTAATCAATTCCGTGTTTATATATGCGCCGTTTCCGAGTAAGTCCCAAACACCTCGCGCATCGCATCGCAAATCTCGCCCAAAGTGGCATACGCCCGCACCGCTTCCAAAATGAACGGCATACTATTCTGCGTGCCCTCCGCCGCCCGCCGCAACTCATCCAGCGACTTCCGCACGCGCGCATTATCCCGCCGCGCCCGCAACGCCCGCAGCTTCTCGACCTGGTGCTCCTCCGCCGTAGGATCGATGTGCAACAACTCAATCGGCTGATCCTCCGATTGAAACGCGTTCACCCCCACCACCAGCTTCTCTTTCGTCTCCACCGCCCGCTGATAGTCATAGCTGGCGTTGGCGATTTCGCTCTGCGGAAAACCCTTTTCAATCGCCGCGATCATCCCGCCCATCCCATCGATGCGCCGGAAATAATCCGTGGCCGCCTTCTCCATATCCAGCGTCAACCGCTCCACGAAGTAACTGCCGCCCAAAGGATCCGGCGTATTTGTGACGCCGCTTTCATATCCCAGAATCTGCTGCGTCCGCAGCGCGATGGTCACCGCCTGCTCGCTCGGCAGCGCATACGCTTCATCGAGCGAATTGGTGTGCAGCGATTGCGTCCCGCCCAGCACTGCCGCCAGCGCCTGGATAGCCGTCCGCACCACATTGTTGTAGGGCTGCTGCCACGTCAGCGAACACCCCGCCGTCTGCGAATGGAACCTCAGTTTCAGGCTGCGTTCTTCCTTCGCGCCGAACCGCTCGCGCATGGCGTACGCCCATAGCTTGCGCGCCGCGCGATACTTGGCGATCTCCTCGAAAAAGTCGTTATGCGCGTTGAAAAAGAAGCTCAGCCGCGGCGCGAATTCATCCACCTGCATGCCGCGCTGGAGCGCCCACTCCACATACTCCATGCCGTCCCGCAGCGTGAACGCCAGCTCCTGCACCGCGGTCGATCCCGCCTCGCGAATGTGATATCCCGAGATCGAAATCGGATTGAATCGCGGCGTATGCCGCGCGCCGAATTCAATCGTATCGGTGACCAGCCGCATCGACGGCCGCGGCGGAAATATATATTCCTTCTGCGCGATGTATTCCTTCAGAATGTCGTTCTGAATGGTGCCCGAGACCAACTTCCAATCCACGCCCTGCTGCTCGGCCACCGCCAGGTGCATGGCCCACAGCACCGCCGCCGGCGAGTTGATAGTCATCGAAACCGTGACATCCCCCAACGGAATGCCGCGGAACAGAATCTCCATGTCCTCCAGCGATGAAATCGGCGCGCCGCACTTGCCCACCTCGCCTTCCGACAATCCATGATCGGCGTCGTAACCCATCAGCGTCGGTAAATCGAACGCCACCGACAGGCCCGTCTGCCCCTGTTCCAGCAGGTAATGATACCGGCGATTGGTCTCCTCCGGCGTGGCGAATCCCGAGAACTGCCGCATGGTCCACAGCCGCCCGCGATACATGCTCTCGTGAATCCCGCGCGTGTAAGGAAACTCACCCGGCCGCGCCAGATCCCTCCGCGGATCGAAGTTCCCCAACTGCTCCGGTCCGTATAGCGGCTCAATGGGCACCCCGCTGATGGTGGTGTATTGCTTCTCTGCGACAGCCATGTCCATATCTTAGCGAACTCTGTCGTGGCCCACGCACTCTTGCGCACTTGCCTGGCGGGCGCGCCCTATCGGGAGGCAACCATGCAAACCCACCCGGCGCGTGGGGCCAATTGCCCACAGCATTGCGTCAACTTGCCACGACGCCGGCTTGGTGTTCCTAATCTCGCCAAAACGAGCTTTCTCCGAGTCGACAATTCACCCGAAACCGTGCGACCAGCGTGCGACCTATGTTGTCGGAAGCGCTCGTGCTGGCTGTCCAAGGAGAGCAACGCGTGCTACGGACCGAAGCCGCGGTTCATGTCCCAGAGCGGATAATGCGGCAGAGTGCCAGCCGGATCGCGCACGAATGCTTCCGTCTGAATTACCAAATCCCGCTTGCGCTGGCGTGCTGCAGGTCCAATGTCGACGCGGCCCAGGGCCGGTGTCTGGGCACCGGCGCGGGTCGTCCCGGGAGGCGGTTTAAGGCCGTCGGACAGTTCGCCTCTTTTCAGCAGAGTCGTCAGCGATTCCCGAATTTCTTTCGTTGCGGTGCGAAAGCGTTTCTTCCACTTTTCCTCCATATCGCGCGTGCGACTGTAATACTCTTGCTGCGCCCGGATGCCCGCTTCGGACAAGCGCACGAACTTGCCGCGGCCGCGCGCAGGGTCTCTTTCAACGATGATGTACGGCTTGTGCTGCCAGCCAATGCCGGCGGTCTCTTCCGAACAGCCGGTTCGTTTGGGAATCTCCGTTTCGGGGATCGGCTCGTCACTGAGAACGCGGATCGCGTTTGCGCATAGCGAAATCGGCGTTTGCGACTCACGTTCGAAATCGAGCGCGAACGCGAGCAGAACTCGGGAAAGCAGCACCGGCAGCGGCAGGCCGTCTTGCGCAGCCGATTTCCGGGGCCCGAACTCCGGCAGCTTCAGAATCGCAACGGGCAAGCCCTGCGGCAATTCGAGGTCGATCTGGTGCTCGATTGCTTCTAACGAGCGGCGCAATCTCGTCGCGTCGTCGCCGAAGCGTTTCGACCAGCGGGCGTCGATTTCCGGGATCAGGTCAGGCCAGATTCTGACGGCTGCTTCACCGCTGGCCGTGAGCCGAACCGGCCAATCGGCGCGGATGCCTCGGCCGCTACCGAAACCGGCGCGCTTTCCGGGCTGCAGCGCAACGACGCCCCATCGTTCGAGGCAACCAAGCCCGGCTGTGGCGCCAGCCTCGGCTGTGAGCGCGCGCGAAGCGAGCGTTCGAACCGAAACTGGTCCATCGGCCAAAAACCGCAGCACATTAAGCCATATGACCAGCGAGAGGCGCGCGCCACGGCTCTGCGTTTGCAGCATGCGGCGCTCGAATTCGCAATCGAGCTCCACACTATAGGCGACCAGAATTTGCGAGAGAAGGGCCGAAAGCGGCTTGTGCGGCGCCGACATCATCCCATAGCCAAGTCTATCACCGGCCGGACCTGCGAATCGCGAGGAAATGGCTCAAGCGCAAAGTGATTTTGACCGGAGAACAGCATCAAGCAATGGATTGTCGCGGCGTTCTGCGAGGTAACGCCGATCCGTTCCGTGCGAGTGACGCGCCACTCGGAAAGAGCCGCCGCCGAAGACCGCCCGGATCGGCAACGGGAAACGCCTTGCGTCTGGAGATCCACATTTCCAAATGGCTGGTTAGCCGCTATCTCCGGCGCTTGCAAAGCCCCGCCGAACGGCTAAGTCACAGCCACGACCGCCAAGCCTTCAATGCCTCCGAAATCGCCGTGCCGGCTGACCAGTGTCGCACCCAGCGCCGACGCTGTCGCCGCCACCCATAGGTCGTTCTCGTCCATTGCGAGACCACGCTGTTGGCGGCCCAACTTAACGGCCGCGTAAAGGTCGCCCGCCCGTTCCGGTACCGGCTCGCAGTGCAGTGCATCCAGGAACCGCCGGCCTCTCTCCTCCAATTCCGTGCGCCGTCTGCCCGGCGGGAGGCGTGCGATCCGAAAAGGATTTCGCCCCGAACGATGGGACAAGTAACCACGTGATCGGCCCGCTCCAGTCCAGCCATCCAGTTCTCAATCTGTGGCAATCCCCTCATCAAGTCGCTAATCGCATTTGTGTCGAGAAGGTAGACCACTCCTGGCTACTCCGCAGGCCACTCGTCGAAAGCGCCCTGATCGCTGACCGGCAGCCGTGCGGCGGCAATCGCGGATTCGAGGTCGTCAACAGAAAGAACTTGCCCATAGCCTGCCACGAGGGATCGTGGCCCAAACGACGAAATTACGCGGCGCGGAATGAATGGCGCGGAATGAAATTGACAATCTCGACGGTGCCCGATACAGTTGAAGCAGTGCGCTAACAGGGCGTCTCCTACCCGCGGCAAGGGAAGCATCCCACCTGTTTTCGTTCTGAGGCGTCCGTTACCTTCTTTCCGCCTGGTATCAGCGGGACACCGGCAAACATGAAAGGAGGCTTTGTGACCCCGTCGAAGTTCTTACCCCTTCACTCGTCTTTTGAATCCATCCGGAAACAAGCCAAGAAACTGGCGCGCCAGTTCGCCGCCGCCGACGCGCATGCACTCGACCGTGTGCATGCGCAATTGCCGGCTCCGGCCCTTCCTCTGTCGTTACGCGACGCGCAGTTGGTGCTCGCCCGGGAATACGGTTTCGCCGGCTGGCAGGATCTTCGCGCCGCAGTCCTCCGCATGGAAGGCAAGGGCTTGGAGTGGGCCGCCGCGGAGGCGGAGCGCGCCATCCATGACAACCAGGTCGAACGATTAAGGCAACTCGCTCAGGAGTATCCTGCGCTTCTATCGTGGCGCGATAATTCCGGAGAATCGCTACTTGGATTTGCCACCGGCTCGTTTGGCGACAGCGGCGATCCTTACCGGGAGAAGATGTTCACGCGCCTCGACTGCGCCACGTTTCTACTGGATGCGGGCTCTACCGTGGAGCCGGCCATATGGGAACGCGCAATTAGCGCCCGCGCGAAGGCAGTGTTGCAGCTTCTTTTGCGCAAGGGTATTCTGCCGCGCACGCTGGATGTTCTCGCGGCGCTGGGTGACATCGACGGCTTACGCGATTGTCTTGCGTCAACACGCCCCGGTGGCGATGTCGCCACCGTCACGCACGCGTTCCTTTGTGCCTGCCGTTTTCAGCACAAGGCGGCCGCCGCTCTCCTTCTCCGCCGTTCGATCGAGCTCGACCCCGCGCTTGGCAAGCGAGTGGAGAAATGGCGTGGACCAAGCGGGTTCATCGACTACTTGGCCGAACATCCAGTCTACGGAAGCCCCTGGCGGACGGTCGTTAGGAACGAACTGCAAGCGGCGATGCATGCAAATGACCTGGCAGAGTTCAACCGGTGGCTACATCGGGAACCCGATCTGCTAGGCGAATCCAATCTCGGGCTCCAGGTGGGGTTAATTGAGAATGCGGCGTACCACGATCGGGGACCTTTCATCGCGCGACTGATAGAGCTCAGTCCCGCGCTGAGGGTGAAGCGCCCACCTTCGTCCGCGCTGGAATTCGCGCTGGAGTATGGGAACGCGCATCTCATCCCTCTATTGACTCGGATTTGGCCGCTGCCCGGCGATCTCCCTCACGCCGCCGGCGTAGGGGACTTCGCCCGAGTCGAGGGTTGGTTTGATGAGGCCGGCCGTCCGCGTCTGGGGAGCCTCAGTCAGCATCACCCGGCCAACCATCCTTCCTGGCTCCGGAATCTTCATTGGATGCCCCCGAACGCCCAGCACGTCCTGGACGTCGCGTTGGCATGGGCGTCCATGAATCGCCAGTTTAAGATTGCGGATTTTCTGCTGGAGCACGGAGCCAACATCAATACGGACTGGAGCACGCACGAGCCGGCCAGCATCTTGCACGAGTGCGCCGTCCACGCGAACTACGAAGCCGCGCAGTTTCTCATTGACCGCGGCATCGATATGACGATTCACGATTATCGCTGGAACGCGACCGCGGAGGGGTGGGCGCGCCACGCCGCCAAAGACACGAACATGGCGGACTTCCTGGCGCATGCCAAGCGCGCCCGAAAAGCGCAATCCCTTTAATGAAACCAAAGGGAGCAATCCGGCTGGCGTTCAAGGCTTGACGCTTGCCACGACTACTTTTTCAGCGTCTCTCAGCAGGATATCGATAGACTCAAAGCCGGCATCCGTGAGCAGACCAGCCCACCGCATCGCCGTCAACCCGTCCCCGATGCGATCTTGATCGTCAGGGTCGCCGAGGAAGCCATAATCGTAGCCCAATAGAGCATTCACTCTCGACCAGAAACGCCGCCAGTCTTCGTACTTGTGCTGGCTTGGCTGTTCCTTTTGCCACGCGTCGAACCCCGGCGCAAACGGCGGCTCGGCTCCTGCCGGTTCCATAAGCAGAAAAACGCCACTGCTGAACCAGTGTACGGTGTTGACGGCCAGCATGGCATCATAGTCGCTCGCCAAATCGCGCCTCCAGTTTGGTTCGCATGCTTCGTCAGTTTTATCGATTTTCCCTATTGACAAATAACTTTGTCAATGTTCTAATAGGCCAGAATGCTTGCTGTTGAGGTGATCGACGATCCGGCGGCCGCGGTGGTGGCGCTCGATCCTGCGAGGTCCCGTCTCCTCTCGGAGTTGGCCGAACCGGCTTCGGCCGCGACGCTTGCGGGGCGGTTGGGGATCGCACGGCAGAAGATTAACTATCATCTGCGGACGCTCGAGGAACATCAGTTGGTACGGGTGGCGGAAGAGCGCGCGTGGGGTGGACTGACCGAGAGACGGATGGTGGCGACGGCGTCGTCGTACATCGTGTCGCCTGTGGCGATGGGAGCTGTGGCGGCGGACCCGGGTCGTAGTATCGACCGGCTGTCGGCAAGCTATCTGATTGCGCTGGCGGCAAGGATTGTGCGCGAGGTGAAGGCGCTGCTGGGAAGGTCTGAGGAACTCGACAAGCGGTTGCCGACACTGTCGGTGGATACCGTGATCCGGTTTCGGTCGGCTGCGGACCGGGCTGCGTTTAGCAGGGAGTTGGCGGCTGCGGTGGCTGGGTTGGCGGCACAGTATCACGATGAATCGGCGCCGGGGGGGCGGGCGCATCGACTGATTGTGGTGGCGCATCCGTTGCCCGGGAAGGGATAGACGGCAGGAGTGCCGGCCTCGCACGCATGCGTGTGGGCTCCAAAAGCGACACATTTTAAGGAAGACTGAGGAGGAATATATGAGCGTGAAGAAGGAAGAGTCGGGACGAAGGTCGATTGCGGTTGAGGTCGAGGTGGCGGGGACGCCGGAAGAGGTCTGGGAGGCGATCGCTACGGGGCCAGGGGTGTCGTCGTGGTTCGTGCCGACCGAGCTGGATGAGACCGCGGGAAAGACGACAGCGCACTTCGGTCCGGGGATGGACTCCGAGGCGAGAATCACGGCGTGGGATCCACCGCGGAGGTACGCGGCAGAGAGTTCGGACTTGGGGCCGGATGCTCCGGCTATGGCGACGGAATGGATTGTGGAGGCGCGCGCGGGCGGAAAGTGCGTGGTCCGGGTAGTCCACAGTCTCTTTGCCAGTACGGATGACTGGGATAACCAGCTCGAGAGCCTGGAATCGGGATGGCCGCCGTTTTTCCGAATTCTGGAACTGTACCTCTCGCGATTCCGCGGACAACGGTGCTCGTACTTCAATGTGATGAGCATTGTACCGGGTCCGGAAGAGCCGGTTTGGAAGTCTCTGAGCAGCGCGCCGCTGAAGGGCACGGTGGAAATGACGAGAGACTCAGATCACGCATTTAAGCTGGTTCGGCTGGAGGCGCCCGCGCCGGGATTCGCGATCCTGAACATTTGTGGCATGGGATCGCAGGTGTTGGCGGCGATCACTTTTTATTTGTACGGCGAGCGGGGCGCGGCCGCGGCGGCGCGCGACGAGGGGTGGTGGCAGGCGTGGATGAAGCAGCAGTTTCCAACCGCGGCTTGAGGAAACGGCCGGTGTGGGAGCATACCCAGGCGGCGACTTCTCGGCGGGGCACGCCAACTTCGCCGCCGGCGTAGCCGCCCTCAGGGCCGAGATCGATCACCTGGTCGTCTGTCTGGATCACCTCGCGGAGGCTCGATGACGATCACTTGTGTGCCCGGCGTCGTCTTCTTGGCGACGACGGGCAGTTAGGCAAAGAACGCGACGCCTTCTTTCGGCGGACATGTTGAGGATGTCGATGATGGTCTTTGCCGCGGAGGGCGACTTCCAGGGTCTCGGCGCCACAGCGCGCGCCATTTGCAAACGCCGCAAGTGACTTCGACGTCGGGCATGAAGTAGAGCTGGGTGATGACGCCTTCCTCCGTGCAGTCGATGGAACGATCACCACCATCGATGAGCCCAAAGCCGCGCTCCAACCGTACCTGGGAACTTATGCCAACGCCATTAACGCACTCGGACTGATTTCGGGGGTATACGGGGATTCGACTGGAGTACAACACGGCTTCCTCCGCTCTCCCGACGGAACCGTTACTTCCTTCGACGCACCGTAACAACACCGTCACCAGTTGCAGCCCCGGCGTGGCCGGTATCCACTTCTACAACTCCTCCGGCGCCGTCAACAACAACGCCATCTTCGGCACACACCTGGCCAATCCGCTGGGTTGCACCTCGCTGCCTTTCGGCAATGGTTTTGGCGTGCTGGTGGACGGCAATCGGCCGGGGCCATACGAGGTCTCCATCAGCCAGAACAGCATTCACGACTACACTGCCAACGGCATCCAGGTGAATGGCTCCGGCACAGCCATCACGGCGGAAATCCAGGGCAACACCATCTCCGTCGTGGGGTCGGCCAACGGCATCTTTCAGTTCGCCGTGTTCGTCCTGAACGGCGCGGTTGGCGTCATCACCAACAACGTGATCACCGAAGGGTTGTGCGGTGTGCTCAGCAGCTCGGATTGCATTTTGGTGCGCAGCGAAGGTTTCACGCTGCGAGGGCCGGGCGACGGCACGGTGGTGGATAGCAATGTCATCTCCAACGCGCAGAGCGGCATCTTCATCAACGGTGGCAATTTCGTGAGCATTACCAACAACCAGATCCGTAACATCGATGCCATGAGCGGGATCGACATCCAGGGGTCGGCGACGGGATCGTTCACCGACAGCTTGATTCGAAGGAACAGCATCTTCAACGTGGGGCCGATCGACCAGGATGCGGTGAACGACGGGGAAGGCTGCGGGATCGGCGAGTACTCCGGGACGGGTGTTGCGGGCAATCTGATATCCAACAACACCGTGGGGGACGCTTACTGCGGGGTGGCGTATGTCACTGCCGACACGGTGCAACAGGGATCGTTCTTCAACACGCTGTATACGCAGTTGAACACGGACTTCTGCATAACTTTCCCGCGGTGGAGCCATAATAACAAGATCGGTGAGCCGGGCCGTGCGGCGTGAAGCACGCCATCGGAGGGGCGCGATCCGTAGGATAGACTCCGCGCCCCACGACCATCCGTCAGAGGCTCGCCGCCGCAATTCGCGGGGGCCTCTTGCGCGCCCTCATCACGTTCCATACCGCGGACGGATCCATTCCGCCGGATCCGGGAATAGCGAAGCCAGGAACCGCCCCTCCCCTCCCTCGCTCCGGGTGAGTCATCGATCGACCCGCACCCGTCCAATCGCCGGTGAGCGCAAGCATTGACCGCTTAGGCCTTTCTGTGATCTAATCAAGGCAACCAAACCGTCTCGCGATCTCGATGCCCGATGTGTTCCCAAACCTGAGGTGGAAAGTGCCCTACCGGAGTTCAATGCAGAAGACGACGCTCAGTTTCCTTCCCATAGCATTCCTCGTGCAGATTATCGGCGCAACCTGCCTGGCACGCGCGCAGGCGGAGAAAGCTCGCTACCCAGCCATGGCTCCTCTCGATCTGTATTTGGCGCCGGACCAGAATTCCGAGATCGCGCTGGCTCGCAGTGCTGCTCCCGCATCCATTTCGGACGCCGCCGAAGTGATGGTGCTGGGACGGGCGGGATACCGAACCGCGGTGAAGGGCAGCAATGGCTTTCTCTGTATCGTGGAGCGATCCTGGGGCGCCGCTACCAATGATCCGGATTTCTGGAATCCCAAAGTGCGCGCCCCCATTTGCTACAATCCGCCAGCCGCCCGGACCCTTGTGCCTATCTTCTTGATGAAGACCAAACTGGTGCTCGAAGGAAAATCGAAGACCGAGATCGTTCAGGCCACCGCATCTGCACTGGATAAGAAGGAACTGCCCGCGCTGGAGCCTGCCGCGATGTGCTACATGCTGTCGAAGCAACAGTACTTAGGCGACCGCGACGTGCACTGGCATCCTCATCTGATGTTTTTTGTGGCGGGCAACGCAGAGAAAAGCTGGGGAGCCAATCTGCCGGGCTCGCCGGTAATAGCGGCGGACGACCCTGAAGAACGGCTGACTATTTTCCTCGTCTGGGTCGGCAAGTGGTCCGATGGGACCCCCGCTCCGCACTGAAACCGTGGGGCAGGCTCGTAGCCTGCGCGGGCCTCGTAGGCCGCCCGGAGCGAAGCAGGTAGCCGCCATCGCGACGCGTTCACCCGAAAGGTATTTCCCACCCCCTGGCCCGGCTCGGTAAATCGCGGGAAATCGACATGGCCGGAGGCCCAACTGAGCCGCGACCAGCTTCCGAGCCGCGACCGTAAGGGAGCGGTCCCCCCCCAGAACGATTGAGCACCCCGGTCGCGCTGTCGGCTTCCGCCCCAGTCCGCCCGGTGCTACCGTGTCAACTGCGCTCCTCCTTCCGCGCCTCGCCGCCGCATCGAATCGTCCGGCGACGTCGCCACGCGTCTGACTCTACCTGTAGAAAAGCGAGGGGCATGGAAGAGCGGGAACGGAGACAGGTCCGCTATGTTTTCGATGCAGCCCATCGGCTATGTAAGAAGCCCTTATAGCGACACGCATGAGATACCCAAGGGATTAGGCGCCCAGCATGCGGCCGAAGGGCTTCTCGAAATAAACGCGGAATTTGAGCCGGGCCTCACCGATATCGAAGGCTTCTCTCACCTGTTCGTCATCTGGGCATTCGATCGCTCTGCAGGATGCAGCCTGGTGGCAACGCCGCCGAGCGACAATCGGCCGCACGGCGTGTTCGCAACCCGCTCGCCGCGGCGTCCGAATCCTATTGGGTTAACCGTGGTCGAGTTGCTGGGCCGGGAGGGTCCGGCGCTTCGCGTCCGTGGCATCGACATGCTCGACGGAACCCCCATTCTCGACATCAAACCTTATCTATCGAGCGTTCCGCCCGAACAGCTACGACGGGGCTGGCTCGCGGAAGCCGAAGTGCGAACCCGTGTCAAACCGTAGTGTCCCATGAAATCTCACCTTCGCATGATTTACAGAGCCGCGACCGTCAGGGAGCGGATCCTGGTGCAGCGTCCTCGAAATAACTAGACAGTTCCAGCGCAGGCGTGGCGCAGACGATCGTTTTTTGTCGTCGGCGCAAAGTGCTCGATCTCGGCAGGCCACCAAAAACGATGGCCTGCCCCACAGCTGAATACGCGGATCCTCGAGTTTGATCCCGCCGCGGCAAGACCGGTTTGCAAAAGCGAAGAGAACCGGACCCCCGCCCAGGCATTTGCACTAAACTACAAGTCGGAATCCTGCTATGGCAATCGAAGCCGTCACCGGAAGTCTATTGGGGTCTGTGTTAGCCTCTCCCGCGGCCCGCAACCCTTTCACGCTCATTGTGAACAAGCGCATCGCGGAGAAGGGCGCGCTGCCCGCCACATCCGATTCTCAAGCTGCGCTCGCCGCCCTGGAGAGCGCCGACCTGATCGGCTCCGCACGCGGCGGCGAAAAATACTTTGTCACAGCCAAGGGCCTGAAGGTCGCCCGGGATCTGGACAAGCTTCCCATCGGCTAGAGCGGATTGTCCGAACTCACCGGCGCCTCCAACTCCATCTCCCAATTCGACGCCGCCACCAGCCGCCTGTGGGCATTTGTCGTCATGGCGATTCTCACGCTGATATTCGGCGCGGGACGGGCGGCCAAGGAAACCAAGATATCGGTAAATTGGAAATCGTTCCTCCATCTGTGGATGGTCCGAGAAAGGCCAGCCTCGAGTGACCCTCATACCGCCTTCGTTCCTCTCGATGACGGCCGCCGTGGTGGGCGTCCTCGGTTTTGAGTTTCTCTTTCGCAAGTTCATCATCGGCTTCGGCGAGACTCAATTCGATTTAGGTACGACGCTGCAGAACCTCGTGGATCAGGCCGTCGCCGCAACCCTGAAAAAGGAAGCCGGCGCATAAAGCGGTGCCAAGCCCAAACCGGCGGAGTGCGCCTATAGCATAATATCCAAATGCCCGCCCCCCGCCGCATCGCCACCCTCGACCAATGGCGCGGCCTCATCATGGCCGTCATGGCCATCGACCACGTCTCCGCCTTCGTCGCCCGCCGCCACGGCGAGGAATTCTGGGCCGCCGCCTGGACCCGCTACGATTCCCCCGCCTGGTTCCTCACCCGCTTCGTCACCCACCTCTGCGCCCCCGGCTTCTTCTTCCTCATGGGCGCCGGCATGGCGCTGCTGGCCGCCTCCCGCCAAAAATCCGGCTGGACCCACACGCGCATCTCCACCTTCCTCTTTAAGCGCGGCCTGCTGCTGCTCGCCGTCAACCAGTTGATCGAAAATCCCGCTTGGGCGCTCGGCTTGCTCTCAGGCCGCGCCCCCGCTTTGCCCAGCGTGCTGCCCGGCACGGATGGAACGCCGTTCCTTATCTTCACTGTGCTCACCGGCCTCGGCCTCGCCATCATGGCCGCCGCCTGGCTCCTGCGCTTCGGCGATTGGATCTGGTGGCTCGCAGGCCTCGGCTCGCTGCTGGCCTCCGCCGCCTTCACGCCCGGACCCGCCCATGCCGCCACCCCATACCCGCTATGGCTGCGCCTGCTCTTCCTCCCCGGCCAGAGCGGCCACGCCATCGTGCTTTACCCGCTGATCCCCTGGTTCGGACTCACCGCTCTCGGTGTCCTCTTCGGACGTTGGATCGTGCGCTACGGCGATCGCCCGCTTCATTGGGCTCCGCTCGCCGGAGTCGCGCTCATCGCCGCTGCCCTGCTGCTGCGCGCCGCCGCGGGATTCGGCAATCTGCGCCTTCCGCGCGATGCCTCCTGGATCGAGTTTCTCAACTTCATCAAATACCCGCCGTCGCTGGTCTTCTCTCTGTTCATGCTGGGCCTGAACCTGATCCTCTCCCGCGCCGTCCGCGGCGATTGGCTGCGCACTATCGGCCAGACCCCCATGTTCTTCTACCTCGCGCATCTCTATCTCTATGCCGCCATCGGCGCGCTCTTCTTCCGCGATGGCTCCGGCCTCCCCGCGCTCTACGCCGTCTGGGCCGCCGGACTACCGCCCCTCTATTTCGCCTGCCGCCGCTACGGCGCCTTCAAAGCATCCACCCCCCCCGACTCCTTCTGGCGCTTCTTTTAATGTGGGGCAGGCTCGTAGCCTGCGGCGGGCTCCCAGCCCGCCAGCAGCGAAGCAGGTAGCCGCCATCGGTGACACGTTCACCCAAAAAGTATTTCCAATCCCCTCAATCTCTCCGCCACCTCCCACCCCCATCGCCCAAATCCCCATGCTCTCCTGGAATCGGAGAACCGCCATGCCCGAACCCAAACTCACCCCCATCCAACACCGCGTCCTATCCCTGATGTCCACCGGAACCAGCGCCACCGCTGCCGCCCGCGCCGCCGGCATTCATCGCAACACCATCGGCAATTGGCTTCGTTCGTCCGATTTTCGCGATTCGCTCGCCGAAGCCCGCCGCAGCCAGACGCTCGCTTTTCGCGCCCAAACCGCATCGCTCTCGACGCATGCCAACGCCGCCCTCGAATCCATCCTGGCCGATCCGCAAACCCCCGCCGACGTCCGCCTCCAGGCGGCCTTGGCCCTCCGATGCCGCCCATCCACTACCGCCCCGGCCCCACCAGCCCGGCCCGGCCGCAACCAACCCTGCCCCTGCGGCAGCGGCCGCAAATTCAAGCACTGTTGCATATCAAAGTATTGATTCCAAACGCCATTTGGGTTTGCTCGGACGAAAAAAACGCGCGCACCCATTGCCCAAAACCGCACAAAACCGCACAAAACCGCCCAATTGGAGTGAGCCCTCATCTCCCGCCCACCGGAGCCCTCCGCAACGCCTCGATCTCCAGCAGCATCCCCTCCACCGTCGCCCGCGCCAGCGCCTCCCCCTTGGCCCGCGTCGCCAGCGTCGCATCGCCATAAACCCCGCTTGCCGAATACGCGCCCGGCTTATGCGGATCGCGCGTCAACGGCCCCTCCGCCGGATGATAATCCTTCACCGCCTTGCGCATATCCACCGACGCCGGATCGATGAACAGCATCAGCGATGTTTCGATCTCATCCGCGTGCGTCCCGCCGTCCTCCTGCCGCACCTGCCGCTCCGCCGCCGCGCCCACCTCCAGGATGTCCGTGTATCTCAGCACGATCCCTTCGCCGGCCAGTATCTCCGCCGCGGGCCGCAGTGCGCGCAACGTCGAAACGCCCGTATTCAGCGCATAAAACCGCTTCGGCCCATAACGCGCCAGGCTGCGGCAGATCTCTGCCAGCATGTCGCGCGCGGTCTCCAGCCGCAAGCTCGTCGAACCCGGATACTCCGCGAACGCCGGGTAGAAACTGTAGTTCACCATCGGCGCCACCACCACATCGGCGCGCTCCAGAATCTGCCGCGTGTAATACCGCGCCTGCAGATAGTCGGTCTTCAACTTCAGGTGCGGCCCGTGTTCCTTGGCTTCCGCGCCGATCGGGATCACCACCACCGTTTCCGGCCGCAGCGCCTTCTCCGCTTCCACCCAGGTCAGATCCGCCAGCACCGTGCCGCGTTGCTGGCCGAAGCCGGCGCTGGCCGCCGCGATGGCCAGCCACCAACCCAACGTCACCACTCGCATCGTCATTTCAGACCGCTCCTTCACGGGGCGCCCCTGGGCCCGGCTCAGTAATTCGTGGGCAATCCGCACGGCCGTTTCCGAGCCGCGACGGTCTCAGACCCGCAGCCGTTTCCGAGCCGCACCCGTCTCCGACCCGCACCCGTCTCCGACCCGCACCCGTCAACGACCCGCACCCGTTTCCGAACCGCACCCGTATCCGAGCCGCGACCGTCAGGGAGTGCCCCATGGCGCCTGCGGCCCACCAAAGGTGATGAAGACCGGCGCGCCTGTGGGGCAGGCTCGTAGCCTGCGCGGAGCTCATAGCTCCGCCCGGCGAGCGCAGCTCGCCGCCAGCCCGCGTCTTCAACGGAGCGGTGCGCTTGCCCGCCATCGGCGCTCCTCCCGGATTGTGGTAACGTAACATGCTATGTTCCGCCGAACCGCACGCCTCGCCTGCCTGCTGGCCATCGCGCTCGCCGGCTTCGCCGCCGATAAAGTCACGTCCCTCGACGTCCGCATTCTCTCCACCATGCTTGCCGACCAGGGCTTCGGCGAATGGGGCTTCGCCGCGCTGATCGTCGCCGACGGCCACCGCATCCTCTTCGATACCGGCGCGCATCCCGATACGGTCCTGCGCAATGCCCGCGAGCTGCACATCGATCTGTCCAATGTGCCCGACGTGATCCTTTCGCACCATCATCTCGATCACACCGCCGGCTTAATCACGCTCCGTCGTGAGTACGCCAAATCGAATCCCGCCGCGCTGGCCCGCGCGCATGTCGGCGCCGGCATATTCCTGAGCCGCACCGATGGCGGGCCGGCCGAGGCCAACCCCATGATCGCTACCAGGCCCGAATATGAAAGCGCGGGCGGCACCTTCATCCAGTACACCGAGCCGCGCGAGCTCTTTCCCGGCGTGTGGCTCACCGGTCCGGTCCCGCGCAAGTATCCGGAAAAGAACTGGAGCGCCGGACGCCAGCTCACTCACGGTCCCGGTGGCACGCCGGTGGAAGACAATCTACCCGAAGATCAATCGCTGGTCATCCTAACTGACAAGGGATTAGTCGTGATCTCCGGCTGCGGACACGCGGGCATCGTCAACACCATCGAGTATGCCCGCGCGAAGATCGCGCCCGCCCCGGTTTACGCCGCGCTGGGCGGATTCCATCTCTATAATGCGAGCGACGCCGCGCTCACCTGGACCGCCTCCAAGCTAAAGGAGTTTGGTTTGCGAAACCTGCTGGGCGCGCATTGCACCGGCATCGAAGCCGTGTACCGCTTACGCGCGCTCACGGGTCTCGACCGGCAGACCGCCGCCGTAGGCGCAGTCGGCGGCGGCTTCCATCTGGCCACCGGACTCGATCCCGGTTCGATCGCCCGCTAGTGTCGTGTCTAACTTGCCCACCAGCCACCAGCCACTACCCACCAGCCACGGGAGAGGTTTTTTCGACCCGGTCAACTCGTGCGAAAAAGCGCCTCCGCCGTGCGAAACGTGGCCTGGACCCGCCAGGAGGTCTGTCCACCTTTGAAAATTTTTGTAAATAGGCAAAACCCCGGCGCACGTTTTTGCGTCCGAACTGGTGAGAGGGCATGAAATCATGAAACCCATCATTGAGAAGGGCGTTCCAGGGATGGCCCATTGTCCGATTTGCACCCATACGGTGCCTACCTCGATCGATATCATAGGAAAGCAAATGCGTGTATCGCCCGGGCAGCGGTGTCCGCGTTGCTCGTCGCCGCTGGACGTAGCCATCGTAGTACAGGTGGCAGAAGCCGCCTAAACAGTCAGTACTTTTCTGAATTGGCAGTCGGGGCGAATGCGCGCTATAGTGTAGTCAGACTGGGAAAGAGATGAGAAAAAGGACGCCCCAAAAATCCGAACCGGTGATCGCCCCGGAAATTCTGGAACAGGCCAAGCGGTCGCTGGTGACCGATAGCCTGAGGAAACCGGCGAAATGCTCGGTCTGCGGGGCGGAGACCTCGCTGGGCGCCGGCGAACCCTTGTGCTGGGTTTGTCGCCGCCTGAAGATCAGCGCCTGGCGCGATATCGAACAGCAGATGCCCGCTCAGGAGTGAGGAACGGCTTCTCCTATTCCCGCCGCTTGCGCCCGTTCGTAGACGAACGCGGCGGCAATTACATCTTCCACGGCCAATCCGATCGACTTAAATAAAGTAACTTGCGCGGGGTTGCTGCGCGCGGGTGCGCGTCCTGCCACGATATTTTGCAGCTCCACAAGCCGCGGACTGCGCCAGTCCTGTTCCCGAAACGCCAGCAACAGATCGCCCGCTTCCATGCGCGCCTGCTCGATGGCATCGACCGCGATTAGATCGGCGCGCTGCACCAGTTCGGCTGGAATTTCGCGGCGCGCCGCCTGATTCGATCCCATGGCATTGATGTGCGCGCCCGGTTCGATCCAATCGGCTGAGAGCACCGGTTCCTTCGAGTAAGTCGCCGTCACCACGATCTCTGCGCCGCGCACGGCCTGCTCGGCGGTTTCCACGGCGCTGATCGGCACGCCAAACTTGGCCGACGCGGCGACAAAGGCTGCGCGCTTGCCGGGATCGCGGCTCCAGACGCGGACCTCGGTAATGGCGCGCACGGCCAGCATGGCTTCCAACTGTGTGCGCGCCTGAAATCCGCTGCCGATGATGCCGAGCGTCGCGGCGTCCTCACGCGCCAGAAACCTGGTCGCCAATCCGCTGGCTGCGCCCGTGCGAATCTGGCCCAGATTGTTGGCCTCCATGATCGCCAGCGGCTGGGCGTCCGCAGCCCGGTAAAGCAAAAACAGAAAATTCGCGCCGTAGCGCGGATTGGTCGCGTAAATCTTCGCGCCGTAGTATTGTCCATCGCCGGCGGCCATGTAGTGCAGCAGCGAGCCGCTGGGCAGGATCAGGCGCCGGCGCGGTTGGTTGATCGCCTCGCCCGAGGCCAGGCGCTCGAAAGCGGTTTGCATGAGCCCGATGCAGCCGGCCATCGGCAGCAGATCGCGGACTTGCTGTTCGTTGAGGTAAAGCATGCTCACTTTATGGTATGACCATGAACACCACTCCGCTCGGGTACACGCCGCCGGTAAGAACCGGCACGGAGCCTCCGCCCAGTTGAGCGGCGCCATACAAGTTGCCCGCCGGATCCATGATCAAATCGGAAACCGGGTTGCCGCCGTCCGCGGACCCCGCGAAACTGTGCAACACCGTCTCGTGGCCGGACGGATCGACCTTGAACACCACGCCCGAGCCCGCCGGATTCGAGTGCGTGATCGTGCCGCCCAGAGAAGCGGTCCCGTAGAGATTCCCCGCCAAGTCTTGAACCAATCCCGCTTCGGGCGCCTTACCGTCCCCGCCTCCGGTAAAACTGTAGAGCACCGTTTGGTTGCCCGCCGCATCGAGTTTGAACACAACGCCCGCGTTCGACGCTCCGCCGCTTTGCGTGGTCCCGTACAGATTGCTTGTGGAATCCCGAAGCAGGCGCGCCGATGGGGTGGAGCCGTCCGCGCCGGTAAAGCTGTGCAGCACCGTCTCCTGGCCCACCGCGGTTAGCTTGAATACCACTCCCGCCTGGGACGCTCCACCAGCGGACGTTGTGCCGTAGAAATTGCCCGCGCTATCGGAAATCAATCCCGCGAGCGGAGCGCCGCCGTCCGCTCCCCCGGTGAAGTTGTGAAGCACACTCTGGTTACCGGATGCATCCAGCTTGAAGACCACCCCGGCATGGGATGCGCCGCCGGCGGATGCCGTGCCGTAGAAGTTGCCCGCCGAATCGCGGACCAGCCCACCCAAGGGCTTGCCGCCATCGGCGCCTCCCGTGAAGCTGTAGAGCACCGTTTGGTTGCCCAAGGCGTCCAGTTCAAACACCGCGCCCGCATTGGATGCGCCGCCCGTGGAGCCCGTGCCATAGAGATTGCCCGCCGTGTCGCGAATCAGGTCGCCGCGCGGATTGAATGCCGTGGGAAAACTGTAAAGTAAGGTCTCCTGGCCACTGGCGCTCAATTCGAACACGGTTCCGCAACCGGGAGCAGCCGGGCCTAAATCGCCGTCGCACGCGTAGGCGCCGCCGCCAACGGTGGTGCCGTACAAATTACCGGCGGAATCGCGCACCAAACCCGCGGCCGGTTGCGCGCCATCCGGAAATGCCGGGAAGCTAAACAGCAGGCTTTCCTTTGCGCCGGCGCTTAGTTCAAACACCGTTCCGAACTCATCCACACCGCCATCGGTGGTGGTCCCGTAGAGGTTCCCGGCCGCGTCCCGGACCAGGGTCCCCATGGGAGAATAGCCATTAAGCGAGGATGGATCGTTCTGATAATAACTGGCCGTGAACGAATAGAGGATGGTCTCGTTGCCGGCCGCGTCGATCTCGAAGACCGTACCGTAACTGGCGCCTCCAAGGGTTGTGCCATAGACATTACCCGCTGAGTCCATGATCAGGCCCGCATGGGGGAAAGCGCCATCCGGTTGGGTGCCCGAGCCGCCGGTGAAACTATGCAGAATGGCCGCCTGCCCGTCGAGGTCCAGCTTGAACACAGTGCCTAAACCGTCGGCCCCGCCATTCAGCGTGGTTCCGTAGAGATTGCCTTCCGTGTCTTGCATCAGACTTGCTTCGGGGTACGCGCCGTCGTAGCCATTGAAGGTGTACAGCACCGTCTCCTTGCCGGCCGGATCGATCTGGAACACCACGCCGCAACTGCACACGCTGCTGCCGCCGTAGGCCGTCGTGCCATAGAGGTTGCCGGCCGGGTCTTCAATCAAACCGCCGTACGGTTCGGCGCCTTCGGTTTCTCCGTTGAAGCTGTGCAGAACACTCGCCGCGCCGGACGCATCGAGCTTGAACACCACACCGTACCCCCATTTGCCGCCCAGCACGGTTGTGCCGTAAAGATTGCCTGCCGCGTCGCGCAGCAGGTTGGCGTACGGCTCGGAGCCGTTTTCGTCATTGAAGCTGTGCAGCACGGTATACTTGCCCGCGCTATCGAGCTTGAAGACCACGCCGTGGTTGGATGCCCCGCCCAGAAAGGTGGTTCCGTAGAGCGCGCCGGACGGGTCTCGAACCAGCGCGCCGGTGGGAAGATCGCCTTCCTTGAACCGCTGCAGGACGCTGTAATTGCCGGCCATATCCAATTTGAAGACCACGCCAGGCCCGGACTGAGATCCCGAGGCCGTGCCGTAGAAGTTACCGGCGGGGTCCTGGATCAGTCCGGAATAAGGGAACGAGCCGTTGGGAGCTTGTCCGAATACGTGCAGCACCGCATAACTCCCCGCGTGCGCCGGTGATGCGGCGATAAGAAATGACGATAGCAGCGCGAAATAGAACCGGGCGGGTGACAATGTGGCCATAAAGCTTATCCTTTCCCGGCGCGTCAGGGTTCGACCTTGAAGGCCACTCCGCAGCCATATACGCAGGGCCCGGAGCCGCCAATGATGGTCACTCCGTATAACTCGCCGGAAAGCCCCTGGAAGAGGCTGACCGGCTGTTGTCCACCCGCAAAGCTGGTGAAGTTATGAACCACGGTTAGATTGCCGGAGGGACTTAGTTCGAATACGATTCCGCCGCCGGCATCGAATTCAGTGCCGCTGAATAAGGTAGTCCCATAAAGGTTACCCGCCGCATCCTCGACCAATCCGCCGTTGGGATACCAACCGTTCACGTCCGCCGTGAATGTATACAGGATAGTCACGCTGCCTTGCGGGTCCAGCTTGAACACGGCTCCCTCGTTAATGGCCATCGTGCCATAGATGTTGCCCGCCGGATCCAGAAGCAGCGGGCCGATGGGTTGGCCCGCGTCCTTCTTGCCGCCCGTGAAATCGTGCAGCACGGTATACTTGCCCGCGGTATCCAGCTTGAATACCATTCCCTGACCCCATTTACCGCCGCCGGCCACTCCGTAGATATTGCCGGTGGCATCCAAAGTGAGAGCGCCCGAAGCAAATCCGTCGTTATCTCCGTCGAAGCGATGAATGACGCTATACTTGCCGGCCGGATCGATCTTGAAAATCACTCCGCAGGTAAAATCGCTGCAGAGCGATCCCCCGCTTGGGGCAGATCCGTAGAAATTTCCCGCCGAGTCGCGCACCAGGCCAAAAGCCGGCTGTTGACCGTCGCCCGATCCCGTGAACGTGTATAAGACAGTCTGCTTGCCTTGCGCGTCCAGCTTGTAGATCACGCCGCAGCCGGCCGGATACGTATCGGTCACGCACGTCAAAGCGCCGCCGGCGCTGGTGACGCCGTAGAGATTGCCGTCCGCATCGGGGATCGGCGCTCCCACCGGCGCCGCGCCATCCGCGCCTCCCAGGAAGCTGTAGAGCACGGCTTCGTTGCCCGCCGGATCGAGCTTGAACACCACCCCGCAGCCGGTCACGATCGGGTCCGCGCACGGACCCAACCCGCCATTGGTGGCCGTGCCATAGAAGTTGCCCGAAGAGTCCTGCAGCATGCCCGCGGGATTTGTGCCATCCGTTTCGAAGGTGAAATTCCAGAGAACGGTTTCCAGGCCCGCCGTATCGAGCTTAAATACCACTCCCCAGTCGGATGCACCGCCGTGCTCGGTCGTGCCGTAGAAGTTGCCTGCCGGATCCTGGACCAAGCCTCCCGCGGGGCCATAGCCGTTGGGACCGTTGCTAAAGCTGTAGAGCACGGTCTCATGGCCGCCGGTATCCAGCTTGAACACCACGCCGCAACCGTAAATGTAATAGGGTGTCAGAATTTCCGTACATCCCTGGTTGCCGGCCGCCAACGCCACGCCGTAAAGATTGCCCGCCGCGTCCAGAATAAGATTACCCATGGGTGTGTCGCCGCCGGCGTCGTAGCTGAAGTTGTAAAGCACGGTCTCCTGGCCGCTTGTATCGATCTTGAACACAATGCCGCCGATGGCGAGTCCTTCGCTGGTGTAGGCGCCGCCTTGGGATGTCGTGCCAAACAGGTTGCCGGTGGAGTCGCGCAGCAGGCCGGCTAACGGCTTTGCCCCGTCGGTGTGGGCGGCCGTGAAACTGTGCAACACGGTCTCCTGGCCGCTTGCATCCAGCATGAAAACCACTCCCTTATCCGCGGCCCCGCCCTTGGCGGCCGTGCCATATAAGTTCCCCGCCGAGTCCTGAATCAGGCTGGCGTGGGGTTCCGAGCCGTCCGCGCCGCCCGTGAAGCTGTATAGCACGGTTTCGTTTCCGGAGGTATCCAGCTTGAAGACCACTCCCTTGCCGGATGCGCCGCCTTCGACGGTGGCGCCATAAAGGTTTCCGGCGGAATCCAGGATGAGAGCGTCCTGCGGCGAAGATCCGTCGGCGCCGGTGAAATTGTGCAGCACCGAATATGCGCCGGCAGCATCGATCTTGAAGATCACGCCATGATGCGACCGGCCCCCCAGGGAAGCGGCGCCATAGAGATTGCCGGCTTGGTCCTCGACCAGGCCTGCCACGGGAGCCGCGCCGTCCGTCCCATGGAACGCATGCAGCAGAGTGTATTTCCCCGCCGGGGAGATCCTGAATACCACTCCGCTGTTATCGTCCCCGCCGTATTCGGCCGTGCCGTAGAGATTACCGGCTGCATCGCGAATCAGGCCCGCCAGGGGTTCGGTTCCGCTGGGCGACCCGCCAAAATCGTGCATGATCTGAAAGCTATCGGCATTCATGCGCGGAAGAGCGATGCCCCAAGCGAGAAGCGCGAGCGATAACGTATGTCTGGTCGCCATGGATTTCCCCGCCGTTCAACTGATCTGTCAATGATACAACAGGCGGTTTACTTGTTCGCTTCGGTGGTTTGGGCTACGTCTTCCCTCGCTCATCAGCTTCAGTAGATCGGTGCGGCGGATTCGTCGGCGCTGCGGAAGTTGGAAAGCGCATGTTCGTAGTCGGCGGCGCCCTTTTGAGTTGGCGCAGCTTGATGGAGTTCAGGCGCCTGCGCGGCTGGTTGATCGCCTCGCCGGCGGCCAGCCGCTCGAAGGCCGTCTGGAGCATGCTCCGATCATCGCAAATCTTCAGGTCCAAAAATAAAATCGCCGGCCTGCGCTAAATTTCCTCGCGGATTCCGCAGGTTGGGCAGGAGAAATTGCACACAGAACCTGCCTCAGCCAGCGGAAGCTGCGGTGGTAATACGGAACACATTTTATGAAAAACGAAACAGGAAAACTGAATAAAGGCCACCTAAGCCTTCGCAATACGAGATGCTGGCTGGCTGCCGCTCTTCTGGGCTTGACGGCCATCGCCGGCGCGCAACAGACCGAGAGCACCGCCGGCGCCACCGCGGTTCCCAGGCTCGTACATTATGCCGGGTCGTTCCATCCTCCGGCAGGCCAGCCCACCGGGCCGCTAGGGGCTACTTTCGCGATATATGGAGAACAGGATGGCGGCGCCGCTCTTTGGAGCGAGGACCAGAACGTCGCGCTGGATGCCCATGACAATTACACGGTGCTGCTGGGCTCGACGAAAAACGGAGGCGTGCCGATGGAACTGTTTGCGGCCGGCGAAGCCCGCTGGCTGCAGGTGACATTCCATGTGCCGGATGAAGTTACCGTGCCGCGGGTATTGCTGGTGAGCGTGCCCTACGCACTGAAGGCGGCGGACGCGGAAACCATCGGCGGACTGCCACCTTCCGCCTTCGTGCTGGCCGCCGCGACGCCGAATCGGGAGCCTGGCGCGATGAGCAGTGGAGATGCGCCGGCCGCCGCGTCCACCTCCGCAACGCCGGCCGTAACCGGCACCGGCACCACCGGCTTCGTCCCCCTCTGGAGGAATAGCACCGGAAATTTGGGAGACTCGGTGTTGTTCCAGTCCGGCGCGGGGGCCACTGCCAACGTTGGGATCAATACCACCACCCCGGCGACCACCTTGGACGTAAACGGAACCACGACCTTGCGTGGAGACACGGCCATGGCGGCCATTGGGGTAGCCACCGTTAATGGGGGAAAGAAATCCGAGCCGCTGGACTTCGACGGTTCCGTGTTCAATAGCGGCACCAGCAGCGCGGTCGCGACGACCTTCCGGCTGCAGACGGAGTCCGCCGGTAACAACACCACCAGTCCCAGCGCTACGTTGAATCTGCTGTACGGCGCGGGCGGCAGTACCCCCGCGGACACGGGTCTCAAGCTCGCGAGCAACGGGCAAATCGAGTTCGCCACGGGCCAGACATTTCCTGGCGCGGGCACCATCACGGGAGTCACGGCGGGATCGGGACTGATGGGCGGCGGCACTATCGGCAGCGTGACAGTAGGGCTAACCAACACCTGCGCCAGCGGCCAGGTATTGCAATGGAATGGCAGCTTGTGGGCCTGCGCCGCGGTAGGCTCGGGAGGGGGCGGCATTACCGGAGTGACGGCAGGCACGGACTTGACTGGCGGCGGCGCCAGCGGCAACGTGACCTTAAACCTGGACACCACCAAAGTACCGCAGTTGAACACCGCCAACACCTTCACCGGCAATCAGACGGTGAACGGAAACCTAAGCGCAACGGGCGTGGTCACGGGCAGCAGCTATCAGATTGGAAGCAACCTCTTCGCTCTCGGCTCCTATGCGAATTCCAACGCGTTTCTAGGATTCGCGGGGAACTCTACGATGACTGGCGTCAACAACACCGCGGTCGGCGCAACCGCGCTGCGTGGGAACGGGACGGCCAGCTACAATACTGCCGTTGGTTCGAATACGCTGAACCAAAACGGGGGCGATGGCAATACCGCCACCGGCTACGGAGCGCTCACCGCCAACGAAAGCGGCACATACAACACCGCCAATGGCTCTTCGGCGATGTTCACCAACAGTACCGGCTACTACAACACTGCCATGGGCAACGGTTCACTGTATGGCAACACCGCTGGATACGGCAACACGGCCCTTGGCACAGGGGCGCTCGGGGCAAACACCACCGGGTTCTACAACACGGCCGTGGGCTATGTCGCAGGTTCAGGCACGGGGAGCAACTATGAAGTCTCGGGGGCGTACAACACGTACCTTGGGTATGCTGCCGGTCAGGGCAGCCAAACCGGATTCGTTTTCGCCACGGCCATCGGCGCCAACGCGGTCGTCAACCAAGACTATGCCATGATCCTGGGCGGCACGGGGGGGGATGCGGTGAACGTAGGCATCGGCACGGCCACTCCCTATTTCGACTATGCGCTGGATGTCGAGACTTCCGTCCTCGCCGGGATCGACAGCGGCGTGGTGGTAAATGGCGGCGGTGGGAATCTCTATCTGGGGATGACCAGCGGCACGCATGAGTTCCGCGTGGACTACACCGGAAAGGGCTACTTCAACGGGGGGACGCAGACGGGCGGCGCGGACTTCGCCGAGTCGGTGGCGGTGGGCGGGCGGCGTTCGCTTTATGAGCCGGGGGATGTGCTGGAGATCGATCGCACCGCCGACCGGCATCTCACGCTGTCGCACCACGCCTACGCCACGCTGGTGGCCGGCATCTACTCCACCAAACCGGGAGTGCTGGCCACGGAACATAACATGGACGATCCCGCCATCCAGTCGAGCGAAGTGCCGCTGGCGGTGGTCGGTATTGTGCCCTGCAAAGTCAGCACAGAGAACGGACCGGTCGCGCGGGGCGATCTGCTGGTGACCTCGTCGCGTCCCGGCTACGCCATGAAGGGGACCAACCGCCGCCGGATGTTGGGCGCCGTGGTGGGCAAGGCGCTCGAACCGCTGGAGAAGGGGAGCGGAGTGATCCAGGTGCTGGTCACATTGCAGTGATGCGATGGCGTGCGTCGATCTCGCCGATCTTCAGAGCCGCGACCGTAAGGAAGCGGTTTGCATCGGAGCGATGCAGCCGTCCATCGGCAGCAGATCGCGGCCGTTTTGCCCGGTCACGTAAATTTTTTTTCGGCCTGCGCTAAATTTCCGCGCAGATTCCGCAGGTTGGGTAGGAATAGATGCAAGGCGCCGTTACAAACCGCGGGGCCGACCAGTTCACGGGAGGTGCAGACGGCGCTCAACCCAACGGGGGGCTCATCGGAGGCGCCGGAGATCTTTGGGGCACAACCACCACCGGCGGCACAGGAACTGAATGCTTCAATACGGAATACGGGTGCGGAACGGTGTTTGAGCTGTCACAGCAGATTCTTGGAGATCCCACGTACACTCTAACGGCGTGGCATGAGTTCGGTATCGGCACCGATGGTTTTAACCCGAGGGCCGGCCTTTACCTGGACGCGAACGGCACGTTTTGGGGGACGACGCAGCAGGGCGGTGTGCCGGGCCTGGGTACCGTCTATAAGCTGGCGCGGGACCCCATCCGGGTCACTTACGATTACAGCCAGGTATATGCGTTCCAGGGCATCTATGCCGGCGATGGAGCAAACCCCGGCTGTGCGCTCACGGAGGATTCGAGCGGGGCGCTTTATGGTACAACCCCCGCAGGTAAGGGCGAAGGCGCCGGCATCATCTTTAAACTGGTGCCCTGAACTCACCTCGATGCTTGCTCGGCCGCGTTCAACTGATGCAGAACGAAGGAATTGTTTTCGAGCCGCCGATTCCAGTATTGCCAGAGGGCCATGCGGTCGGCGGCAATTCCATCGGCCGCGGCGTCGCCGGCCTGCCGGCAGAGTGCCGTCAGACGATCCTGCATGGAGGAAAGCGCCAGCGCATCGATCAGGCTCTCGCGGGGACGGTAGTTCGTGGCTTGATATTTGCCCAGGAGCAAACGATAAGTCGCGATGGCCGCTTTCGGATTGCCGGAGGCGGCCTGCAGATCCGCTTCCGCTTCCACCAGGTCCTGTTCCGCGGAATACGCCGAGGGCACCATGTTCCCTGCGAGTGCTTTCGGATAGAACATGGTCTTGACCTCCGTCAGGCGCCGGCGGGCCTCGGCCGCGCGTCCGAGATCGCGTAACGCGTAGGTAGACTCGGCGGCCACACGCGTCATATACTCGGCCCTCAGGAAGGAACCCTCCGGCTCGGCGCGTATGACTTCCCAGGCTTCGTCGAAAAGCGGTATGGCGGCGGATGGATGGGTGAAGCGAAGGAGGCTGGCGAGCCGGAGTTCGCTCTGCACGAAATCGACGCGGGCGCCATGATCCTTCCGGTCCGCGGCCATCAGCTTACGGCTGATGGCGACGCTACGTTCCAGGGCGGGAATGGCGGCGGCGGGGCGGTCCAGCCCCAGGGCATCGGATTCGCTATTCACCAAGCCGATGTAATAGAGCACGGCGCTCAACTCAATCTGCTGGCGTTTCCCCTCGGGCAACTTCTCAAGGGTCTGGCGCGCCTCGTCGAGCACGGCGAGGGATTTCTCTAATTGGCCGTCGTAGCGGAGGAATGAAGCATAGCTCCGGGACATGGCTGCATATCGCACGAAAGCTTCAGGCGTGCGGACAGTTTCGGCATAGCGGCGGGAGTACTGGAGGCTCAACTCGGCAAACCGGCCGGCCTCCCGGTTCCTGTCCAGGTTGGTCAACGCCCGGCGCAGGCTGGCACACGCGCTGGCTGCCAGTTTGAGGTCCGCCGTCGCCAGGTTCCCCGCGACGAATCTGTCCACCAGGGGGGTCAACTGCTGGACCAATTCCGCGGTGCGATTCTTCTGGCCCTTGTCCGTCTTGAGCATCAGAGTGTCCAGGCGGTTCTCGATCCTGGCGCGCAGCGCCGCGCGGTCGTTGGGCCGCGCCGCCATCGCCTTGGCGAGCAACCGGTCGCCGCGCTCCAGGGCGGCGAAAGCGTCGGCATCCCGCCCCAGACTGGAGTCGCCCCGGCGGCTGAGCACATCGGCCGTGCGCTGATAGGCTTCCGCCAGTTCCAGTTGCAAGTCGCGCTCGTTGGCTTCCGCGCTGAGGTCGTTCAGGTATTGGAGCGCCTTATCCGCGATATACTGCCGGGCGGCGGTGGATCCCGGCAGATCGCGCACGCGGTCTTCCACGCCGAATAAATCGCCGGCCAATTCGCGCGCGATCCGGAAGCGCCGCTCGGCCAGCCGCCGCGCACCGAGCGCGACCACCAACCCCACGGCCAGCGCCGCGGCCACCAATAGCGCGGCGGTCAACGGAATCCAGGCGCGCCGCACGAACTTTCGAGTGCGATACAGGAGCTCACCCTGGCGGGCGCGAACCGGCATCCAGTGCAGGTAGCTGCGCAGATCGCCCGAAAGCTGCTCGACGGTGGCGTAGCGCTCCCCGGGCTCACCGCGGAGCGCTTTGGAAAGGATGGCGTCGAGATCCCCTTTCAGTTCTGAATTCCATCGGCTGGCGCGCGGCGCGTCGTGCGTGCGCACGGCCGCCAACAGGGCTTCCGGCGAGGCGCCGTCTATCTCCAGCGGCGCATGCCCGGTGAGCAGTTTGTACAGCACCGCTCCCAACGAGTATGTATCCGACGCGGTGGTGATCTGGCCGCCGGTGGCCTGCTCCGGGCTGCCATAGGCCGGCGTCATCACGCGCTGCCATGTGAGCGTAACGCCGGCGTCGAAGCCCAGCATTTTGGCGATGCCGAAATCCAGCAATTTAGGCACGCCACCGGCGGTCACCAGGATATTGCCCGGCTTGATATCCCTATGCACTACGAATCTGGTATGCGCGAACGATACGGCGTCACAGACCTGCAGAAACAACTCGATCTTCCGGCGCGCGGTGAGTCCCTCGCAGAATTCGTCGATGGGCCGCCCTTCCACCAGCTCCAGGACGAAGTAGGGCTGGCCGTCCGCGGTATGACCGGCGTCCAGAAGGCTGGCGATGTTGGGATGCGAAAGACCAGCCAGAATCTGCCGTTCCTGCAGGAACCGTTGCCGCTGGAGCGGGTCGCCGGCGCCGCCCTGCATCAGCTTGACGGCCACCTGCTGGCGGACTTCTCCATCCACGCGCTCCGCCCGGAACACCGCGCCCATGCCGCCGCGGCCGATCAACTGCATCAACTGATAGGGACCGCAGCGCCGAGGTTGCACATCCGCGGGCGAGTCGGGCAGCGCGTCCGCCGCCAGTTCCGCTATGGGCGCCTGCAGCGTGTCGCTCGAAAACGAGTCATGCGCGAGCAACGATTCGACTTCCCGCCGGACGGCCGGGTCAATGGCGTGCGCAGCGAAATAAGACTCCCGCGCGGCGGCGTCCCGGTCGGCAAGCTGCTCGAAGAGACCTTCCACTTCCGGGCTCATGCGCGTTCCCCGGCCAGCTCGCGCCGCAGCCAGGCCAGGCCCAAACGCATCTGGCGGCGCACGTCGTGAACCGGCATGCGGAGCGCCAGCGCGGACTCCTCGGCCGTCAGGCCCGCGAAAAAGCGCCACTCGATCAATTGCCCTTTCAGGGGATGCTCGCGTATGAGGCGATCGAGTGCGTCGTTCAAGATCAGGAAGGTCTCACCCGCCGGCGCACCAAGCTCCTCGAAGCCGGACAACGTGACCTGCAGTTGTTGTCCGCGCTTGCCGGCCCGCCGGGCGCGTGCCATGTCGATCAGGATCTGGCGCATCACGCGCGCCGCGATGCCGTAAAAGTGGGACCGGTTCTCGAACTCGGGCAGGGGCGAACCAGCCAACCGCAGAAAGGCTTCGTGGACCAGAGCGGTCGCTTCGATCGCCGCCGGCGCCTGCTCATGGCGCAGGTGTCCCATAGCAAGTTGCTTCAGCTCCTGGTATACCAGCGGGGTGACGGCGTTGAGCGCCTCGACGTCGCCATCGTGGGCGCGCCGCAATAGATCCGTGATCTGCATCCTGATCGTGACTCCGCGCCAGCAGTTGGCGCCTAAAGCCGCTGTGCAGAGATTTTAACGGATTCCTTATGCACTTGCAATAGGAGCCGGCGGTTGCTGGCGGTTGCTGGCGGTTGCTACCGAGCCGCGCCGTCGTTACCGAGCCGCGCCGTCGTTACCGAGCCGCGCCGTCGTTACCGAGCCGCGACCGTCAGGGAGTGGGCCATGGCCCCGCGGGCCACCGAAAGCAATTAGCCCAACTGCGTCTTCAACGGAGCGGTTTCTTCAGTCGGAACGGTCATTTGTTCGCCTCGATAATCTGCGCCACATCTTCCCACTCCGCCATCAGGTTCAGCAGATCGCTGCGGCGGGCAGTGAGCAGATCGCTCAGGCGCACGGATTCGTCGGCGTTGCGGAAGTTCGACAGCGCATTTTCATAGTCGGCGATTTCAACTTCCAGGCGCGTGACTTCGTCTTCGATCTCGCGGCGGCGCTGTTTGAGTTGCCGGAGTTTGATCGGGTTGAGGCGGCGGCTACCGCCGCCGCCGGGGCTAGGGGCTGGGGGCTGGGGACTGGGGCTGCGCTCACGCGCTGCGGGGTGGTGGGTCGGCTTCGGTTCAGGCTCGGGTTCGGGACAGGCCGGGAGGCCTGTCCTACTGCTGCGCCAGATGTAGTCTTCATAATTGCCGGGGAAGACTTGCACAGATCCATCGGCGACTTCGAAGACGCGGGTGGCCAGCTTGTCGATGAAGTAGCGGTCGTGCGAGACGAACAGCACCGTGCCGGTGAACTCCTGCAACGCGGTCAGCAGCACATCTTTGGCGCGCAGGTCCAGGTGATTGGTAGGCTCGTCGAGCAGCAGGAAATTCGACGGCATCATCAGCATGCGGGCCAGCGCGTAGCGATTGCGCTCGCCGCCCGAGAGCACACCGATCGTCTTAAACACATCGTCTTCCGAGAACAGGAAGCAGCCCAGAATCGACCGCAGTTCGGTGTTGGTGGCGCGCGGCGCGACGTTGCCTAAGTCGTCGATCAGGCGCGCGTTCACGTCCAGCTCCTTATATTGATCCTGCGCAAAGTAATCGGGCTGGGCATTGTGGCCCAGGATGTATTCGCCGGACGTAAGCGGCTCCGCGCCCGCCAGGATCTTGATCAGCGTCGACTTTCCCGCTCCGTTCACGCCCACCAGCGCCACGCGGTCGCCGCGTTCGATGACGAAGTTCACACCCGCGAACACCGCCGTATCGCCGTAACTCTTCGCCACGTTCTTGAATTCGGCCACGATGCGGCCGCTGGGCTTGGGCTGCGGAAAACGGAAGTGGATAGTCTTCTCTTGGGGCGGAACTTCGATGCGCTCGATGCGCTCCAGCTCCTTGATGCGGCTCTGCACCTGCTTGGCCTTGGTTGCCTGATAACGGAAGCGGGTGATGAAGGCTTCCAGCTGGGTGACGCGATCCTGTTGGTTGGCGTAGGCCGCTTCGAGCTGCGCCAGGCGCTCGGCCTTCTGCTGCTCGTAACGCGAGTAGCCGCCCGTATAGAAGTGCACGCGCTTGTTCCACAGCTCCAGCAATTTGCGCACGGTGACGTCCAGAAAATAGCGGTCGTGGGAGACCAGCACGTAGGCGTGCGGGTAGGATTCGAGATGGCCTTCGAGCCAGTTGCGGGCTTCCAGATCCAGGTGATTGGTGGGCTCGTCGAGCAGCAGCAGGTTGGGCTTTTCGAGCAGCAGCTTAGCCAGCGCGATGCGCATCTGCCAGCCGCCGGAGAAATCTTCGGTGCGCTTGGTCCATTCGCGCTGCGGAAATCCCAGGCCGGAGAGCACCATGCCGACCTGCGCCTCGATGGCGAACCCGTCGCGCGCGCGGAATTCGCCTTCGGCTTGATGAAAGCGGTCGGCCACTTGCGCGTATTCGGGGCTGGCGGGATCCAGCTCGGACATCTTATGCGCGAGGGTTTCCTGCTCCTGCTCGAGGGCCAGCAGGTCGGCGAAGACGGTCATGCATTCGGCGAAAACGGTGCGGCCGGAAAGCGACAGGCCCTCCTGCGGCAGATAGCCGACGCTGGCGCCTTTCATGGTGACGATGGTTCCGGCGTCCAGCGAATCCATACCGGCCAGGATTTTCAGCAGCGTGGATTTGCCGGTGCCGTTGGCGCCCACGATGCCGGCGCGTTCGTTGGGCGTAACCAGCCAGTCGAAGTTTTCGAAGAGTGTTTTGGGGCCGAAGTGTTTGGCGGCCCCGGTGAGTTGGATCATGGGAAGTTGGGGCGAGTGTAAGTATAAAGGTCCATTGTAACGGGTGGTGGGTGATGGGTGTTGGGTGCTGGGTGCTGGGCGGTGGAGCAGGACCGTCGACGGGGCCGTTGGCTTCCGCATTTGCGCTCTTGTTGAAAACAAAGGGCCGGATTGGCTTCGTTTCGTAAATTTCGTTTGGATTTCGACAGGGTTTCGCGGGCCAGCACGGTCGAGCGGAGGCGCGCCAGGATTTGGCACGCGGCTTTTTCGGGATTTCGATTGCGTGAGGGGGCATTGCGTTGCATTTGTTGCGCTTTTTTTGGTCCGCACTTGTACACCGATGCGAAAGACGTGCGGGCCCACGGCCGATGTTTTGCTTACCCGAGATCAAAGTAGCGCGGCGGCAACCGAAATTTGAGAAGAGCATTAGCCATTATTGCTTGTTTTCAGCTTGATACGAGCGGATGCCGATTCGTGACCGGCAATCCGCGGTACATGGAGATCCAGTGTCCCCGGAACAGATTGATCTAGTTCGCGCTGTTGCACTCCGGCTCCTAGCCAAGCTGTGGCAGATCCCCATCGAGTCCCTCTTCTACCATCGCAAGCATCGACCGCTCAAAGGAAGTTGCCAAGGCGTTAGCCTAATCGATGATCCATCCGCCGCGCCACTCAATTAGAGCGCACAGTCCGGACACACGGAGTCCGTTCCAGAACTTTCAAATGGCGTTCTCATCATTATCAGAAGCTGTCCAGGCGAGCTAAGGACATGTGGCGCCTTGGCCGTCATTTGGCTCCCTCTTTCGGCTTCCGCTTCACCTTCGCCGCGATCTGATTGGCTTGCTCAATGGCCTCCTCGAAATGCAGATCTACCGGCTGCGGCTTGGCGTCTTCGATGGCCCGAAACTTGTCGAACTCGGATTCCGCTTTTGCTAATGCGGCGTCGTGTGAGATTGTCCCAGCGTGCGATAGGAGGTCGCGTTCGCTTAGCCGGAGGAAGTCGTCGAGCTTGACGATCCAGTCGCGCATCGTCATGGGTTTCTGGCTGCGCGCTTGGAGCTCGGCGAAGTCGAGGTAGGCCGAGACGATCAGGTTGAGCGTCTCGATTTCCTCGCGGGTCAGGTAATTCTTGGCGATACCGACATCGTCGCGGCGCGGGCGGCGGCCAGCCCACGTGGTCAGACCCATGCTGGGCTGGGTTGAATCGGCGCGGCGGACGATCACTTCGGCGGCGGTTTGGCCGTGCGCGGCCCAGTGCATCTTGTTCTGAACTATTTCTAAGCATTGGCGAAGAACTTCTGCGAGGCCTCGGCGCTCGGATCGTAATCCACGCTCGTGGCGTAAATGTCTAGAACCTTCCTCCAGAACACACGCTCGGAGGAGCGGATGTCGCGGATGCGGTCGAGCAGTTCGTCGAAGTAGTCGCCGCCGGCCTGCTTGAGGCGTTCGTCGTCCATGGCGAAGCCTTTCACCAGGTATTGTTCCAACTGGGCGGTTGCCCATTGGCGGAACTGCGTACCACGTGCCGGCTTCACGCGGTAGCCGACGGCAAGGACCATCTCCAAACGATAGAATTCGATCTCGCGCATCACGGACCGGGCGCCTTCGGTTTGAACTGTTGCAAATCTTGCAACAGTTCGTTCTGGGCTGAGTTCGCCCGTCTCGAAGATGTTCTTGACGTGCTTGGAGATGACCGACTTGTCGCGCTGAAAGAGGTCGGCAATCTGATGGAGGGTTAGCCATACAGATTCTTGGATCAGCCTGACATGGATGCGCGTTCGACCGTCTTCGGTTCGATACAACACCAGCTGCCCTGTTTCCTGCGGGGGCATCGGCACAGGGACTCCGCCCTCGTCGCTCACGCCGTGGCCCCTTGGACACATTGGTCCGGCGGTCCTTCGACCTCGTTCCGCGTGCCGACGCTGGCGCCTTTCATGGTGACGACGGTGCCGGCGTCCAGCGAATCCATGCCGGCCAGGATCTTCAGCAGCGTGGATTTGCCGGTGCCATTGGCGCCCACGATGCCGGCGCGTTCGTTGGGCGTAACCAGCCAGTCGGAATTCTCGAAGAGTGTTTTGGGGCCGAAGTGTTTGGCCCCGGTGAGTTGGATCATGGACGTTGGGCGGAGTAAAGATCAATTGTAACGGGCTGAGGCCGGCTGCTGCGCGATGGGGGCGCATTTGCTGCGGCAAGCCAGGTGCCGCGCAGTAGCTGTTTCATTGGAAAGGCAGCCAGCCAGCCCGCCTCGCCAGAACTGCCATTTCGGTGTGGCCATCGTGACGAACGGTCAAGCATCCACAATCGCGTGCGTGCCGAATCATGGGGACCGTTGTGCGATATCGGTAGTGGTTTGCCCTGCGCTCTGCTCCCCGTCATTGTGTATACGAAACCGAATGCGACAACGTACGACGCTGCGCTGGCTCGCCGGATTGTCGCTGGCGTTCACTCTGTGCAAAGGCGCGCTGGGGCAGGATGCCAAAGAAGCCACCGCCGGCGATGCCCAGAAACTGGTCACCCTCCGCCGCATCTTCGTCGAAGGCACACGCTTGCCTACACTGTCGGTCGTCCGCCTGGCCGAAATCAAGGTGGGCGATCAGGTGAACTTTCTCAAACTCCACGAAGCGCTGCAAAAAGTAACGAAAAGCGGCCTGATCAGCAACATCGACTTTGAATATGAGTCGCTGCCGGACAAAGAGACGGAAGTCGTGCTGCACATGAAGTGCACCGACGTGGCACCCACAGCGAAAGCCACCATCGCCATACCCCAAGTCGACGAGAACGAGGTGTGGGCCTGGCTCGGCCAAGTGGACCCGCTGTTTACACGCGACATGCCTCCTACCGAGGCGGCGATCAAATTCTACTCGTACTGGATCGGCAAGTACATGGAAGCCCATGGAGTCCCCGATTTCCAAAAGGGCTTCGCCATCGTCGCAGACGCTTCGAGATCCAAAGGCGGCCATGATACCGACCGGCTGCTATTTAAGGTGGCGAAGCGCCGTGTGCTCAAGTAATTCTCACGGACTGGCACGCCAGCCGTAAGTACCATCCGGACAACCAGTCATTTTGCGATCCCCGCCATCGCCGCGGCATACCTCGGCTCTTTCCGGAGAGGTTCCCAAAGCGGCTCACGAGCGATGCGGTCCCGGTCGCGAAAGCCATTAGCAACCGCCTCTTCGAGCGCCTCCAGGGCGCGCCGCTTGTGGTGAGCGCCGGCTTCGGACACGGCGAGGCTGTACCACCCTTCGGCGTATGCCGGGCGCAACAGCACCGCCAATTGCCACAGGCGGGCAGCCTCCGGATACTTGTTAGCGGCCAGTAACTCGTTCCCTTGCTCAATCGAGGACACAAAGCTTCCAGCCAGCACGCGCCGCGCAGCGCGCCGGTCAATGCCGTCTTCGGGACGCTGGGCGTCGCGCCTCAGGGTCTGCACCAGGAAGCGACGGGCAGCATCGTCGCTCCCCGTAATCTCTTCAGTCCACCGGGCATACCGCTCCGCCGTCTTCTTCTGGGCCGGCGAAACGGGTGGCGGCGGCTCTGGCGGTGACCCGCCAGACAGGAATTCCAGCGCGTTCGCCGTCATATTTTCCGGCAGCCAGTCGTGGCCGCCCGCAAACTCGGAAAAACGCTGCGGGAACCCGCGCCGGTCCAGTTCACGATTCATCGCGTACACCTCATCGAAATTGAAGTCGTCAACGCCCGCCGTGGCATAGATTCGAAACCCCACCTGGTTGGGAATGGCTCCGCCGGAGAATCCGGCGCCGCACGCAATTACGCCGGCGACCCGGTTGCGGGCTGCCCACGCCAGAGCCAGGCGCGCGCCACCGGAGAAACCAGCCGCGTAGATCTGTGAGTCGTCAATAGAGAAGCGTTGGTGAGTGTCCTGGATCATCCAGCGGATGGCCTCGCGCGCGATGTCGAGCGGCCCGTTGCGCGAGTTGTTCGAGCCGGCCACGATCCAGCCGGCGTGTCGGGCGGCTTCGGCAAAGCGCTCTACCGGGATGCGGCCGCGCGCGTCCGGATCCAGACAGTAAAGGATAGGCCAGGTACGTTCAGCTGCATATTGCGCGGGTAGATAGAGGGCGTAGGACTGGCGTTTCTCGCCGCTGCAGACGACCCTATCGATGACCTGTCCCCTGGGCAAAACTTCAGCGGCGATAGCGCACGTTCCGAGCGCCGCGAGACAGGCTAACGGTCTCATGCCTAACTCTACGGTATCGGATTCGAGCGTGCTTGTGCTCAGTAGCGGCTTGGCGCCGGAAGCTAAGATCCACAACATGGCGCTAGAGTGCACATTCTAAAGTTGATTTTGTATCAAAGGCCACCGACGAGGAAAAAAAACAACAGGCAGGCACAGGGCGTCATCAGGGCCTGATAAAGGGGAGCTATTGAACCGCGGCAGGCGCGATAACATATTAGCAATGCTTAAGAGACTGCTGATCGCCCTGTCGCTGTTGTGTGTGCCCGTGCCCGCCCAAGCTCCGCCGGACGATCCACGCTTCACCGGCGACGGCCAACTCATGCGGCCGGACAATTATCGCGAGTGGATCTATCTGAGTTCGGGGCTGGGGATGACCTATGGCCCTATCGACTCCGCCGCCGCCCCATCTTCCGAGCGCTTCGATAATGTCTTCGTTACGCCCGCAGCCTACAAAGCTTTTCTTCAAACCGGCTCCTGGCCGGACAAGACCATGTTTGCTTTGGAGGTCCGCTACTCCGCCAGCAAAGGCTCCATCAACAACGGCGGCCATTACCAGGAAGGCTTCGCTGGATTGGAGATCCACCTCAAAGACGCGGAGCGCTTTCCAACGAAATGGGCGTTCTTCGAATTCGGCAACTCGCAACGGACAGCCAAGCCGTTTCCGGCCAACTCAAGCTGCCAGGCGTGCCATGCCAAGAACGGCGCCGTGGACGAAACGTTTGTGCAGTTCTATCCAACCCTAATCCCAGTGGCCAAAGCCAAAGGGACATGGAAGCCATAGGCAGCGGGGCGGATCGATCATGCCGTCCCCAGTTATCGCGAGGGAGACGCGAGTTTCGCACGCCATACCGCGGGTCTGCGAGGCCCGGCCTGCTTTACGCTTTGGTGGCGCCCGCGCGCCGCGGCGCACGCCTGGCCGGGAGACGGCGGCGCGAACTACCGATGCACGATCGAGAAGGCGGCAGCGGCCGGCATGCACCCGGCTACCGTACACCGCGGGCTGAAGGGCATGCGGGGCTAGCGTTTAACTACGTGTCCGCGCCCATCTCGCATTTCGTTCCCCTTGAAGTGCGCAGCATCTACACGCTTCGCCGGTTCCGCTTTCTCCCCAACCTTGGGCATTGGACCCTTGTAGCCGTGGGCCGGATGAAAATGGTTGTTTACGTACCCATGGAAGTGTGCAGGGCCATGAAACCATGGGCTGGCGCCGATAAAGACGCCATCGACGAACCACTCGGGCCCATAATAGCCAGCCGGAGCACAAGCATAGGGAGGAACATCGTAGTAGCCATACGGACAGTCCGGGGCGACTCCCACCTCGACACCCACCTGAGCCTTTGCCGGGGGCGCCGTAACGGCCACGCAAAGTACCGCAACGGCTAACAATAACAGCAAGCTAAAACAGCGCATTCAATTCACCTCGCGCTTCATTAAATCAAGTTGCCGGCAATTGTCGCGGGTCATACAGAATCGCCTTGGGCACGGGGCCGAGTTCGGATCGATCGCCGACATCTCGCGGCGGATTATGGGGACGAAACAGCGCTGCAAGGCACCTTCTTCGAATCGCATCTCGCCCGGTAGCCTGCGCACGTGAAATAGAGCTCAGCCTTTGCGAACTTCGGAATCGATGCGGTCGACGAACAGATAAAGCCCAAGGCAGGCCGCAAACAGAATCCCGGAGATGATGGCGCCGGGAACGGCCACCTCACGATGACCGGCCAAGTAGGATTCCAGGGTCGCCGAGAGCAGCCAGATTTGCACGATCAGGAGCACCACGATGAGGACCATGGCGCCATCAATCGCGGTAAGTCCGCGATTTTGCGGCGGATCGGCATTCATGCATTTTCCCCTTCCATAGCCACGGCGATTATTTGTCCGTCCGTCATCTCCAGCGCCACTCGCGGGAGCGGGCGCTGCGGAGGGCCCTGCAGAACCGCGCCATCGGCGATGGAAAAGAAGCCCTGGTGGCAAGGGCATTCCAGCCGGTTTTGCTCTTTGGCATAGTAGACGGCGCAGGAGAGATGCGTGCACTTCTGGCTGTAGGCGGCATAGTAATGGTCGCCCGTCCGCACCAGAATGCACGGGTCTTCGGCTGTGGGATAAGTGAAGAGCTTGACGCCGCCTACGGCCAGTTCGTCCGCTGCCGCCACTAGCTGCCGCGGATGCGAAGGTGATTGGTGGAACGCGGATCGCGCGAGAACCCAGAGATTGCCCACCAGCATGCCGAAGCTGGTGAGCGTCAGGAACTTGGTGAACTGGCGGCGGCTCACGTAGCGCTCGTCGGCGGTAAACACCGGGAATTCGTCCTGCCAGAGCGGCGCGCTAGAAGGCTTGCGGAACCACTTCATGGTCTCCCTCCCACGTGTAATCGGCCACATCGAAGGCGATCTCGCCGGCATCGGCCGGAGCCATCATGTAGACCTTGGTAGTGATCTTCTGATTGCCGAACCAGAATGTATTGACGGGCTTTTCGCGTCGCGTGGCCGCGATGGTTTCAGGCGTAACATAGGCGAGCGCCTGGCTGGGGCAAACGGTGGCGCACATGGAGCGCTTGCCGACGGATGTGCGGTCATAGCACATGTCGCACTTCATCATCTGCTCGTATTCCGGGACCAGCTTGGGAATTCCGAAGGGGCAGGCCAGCACGCAATTGGAGCAGCCGATGCAGCGCGGTTTCAGCGAAGAGCCGACGATGCCATCCTCATATTTCTTGATGGCGTCGGCAGGGCAAACCTGGGCGCATGTGACCTCGTTCCGTTGCTGCAAAGAAGCCTGAGCTTGGGCGGACCACGACGACGCTCGCAATTCCGTTACCGACTGAGAGCGCCATAGATGGAACTTTCCCGGGTATCCATTGCGTAACTCTAATCAGGCCCTGGAGGGGACATCATCATGGAACGATCATTAGCGGTTCTGACCGGACTGTCAAAATGAGAACGAGGAAAAAGGTTCCGCCCCTTTTAGCTGTGCTTTCCGCTGCCTTCTTTCCTGTCGCGGCTACCGCACAAGCGATACCTAATGGCGCCGCCATCGACGCCGAGGTGGGCAAAATCATGACCAAAACCCACGCCAATGGCATGGCCGTTGCGGTCATCGATCACGGCAAGGTGGGATATGTTCACGCCTACGGCATCCGTGATGCCAAGGGCGATCCGCTGACTGCGGACACTGTCATGTACGGTGCGTCCCTCACCAAGACAGTGTTCACATACACAGTAATGCAACTGGTCGATCAGGGCAAGCTCAACCTCGACACGCCCCTCAAGGACGATCTCGACAAGCCGCTGCCGAGCTATGGCCCCGATCCGGCCTTCCCGGACAAGTACGGCCCATACAAGGATCTGGCCGACGATCCGCGATGGGAGAAGATCACGCCGCGTATGTGCTTGGATCATTCCACAGGCTTCAGCAACTTCTGGTTCATCGAACCCAACCAGAAGCTGCAAATCCATTTTGAACCCGGCACGCGCTTCAGCTATTCGGGCGAAGGTTTCATCCTGCTGCAGTTCGTTATCGAACACGGCCGCAAGGCGCAGGGGTTGGGTCTCGATGTCGGCGATCTGACCAAGGCCAACTTCGACCGGCTGGGGATGACCCGCACGAGCCTGGTATGGCATAACGGTCTCGAAACCAATGTCGCCGACGGGTGGAACGATCAGGGCCAGCCGCAGGCACATGAAAAGCGCAGCAAGGTGCGCGCGGCGGGCTCAATGAATACCACGATTTCCGACTTGTCCAAGTTTGCCGCCGCCCTGGTACGCGGCGACGGCTTAAGCGCGGCCTCCCGCGCAGAGATGACGAAACCGCGACTGCATATCACCACTGCCCACCTGTTCCCCCTTTTCCTCCCCGACTTTCCGCCAAGTGAGCAGCGCAAGGACTTGTTCTCGGGCCTGGGCGTGACCGATTTCGATGGCCCGCAGGGCCACGGCTTCGACAAGGGCGGCCACGACGGCCAGACCGCCAACACCTTGGTCTGCATCGATGCCAGTCAGCGTTGCGTCGTGATCCTGTCGAACGATGTGCGCTCCGAAGCGGGTTTCGCCGATCTGGTCCGGTTCATCCTCGGCGACACCGGTGTGCCCTATGACTGGGAATATGGCGACCACGCTGGAAAGTCGTAAGTTCAGCCGCTCGTCCAGGGAACGGTGTGCGCGGAAAGTTCCTGCCCAGGCGCGAAGCCGAACAGAATCGCCTTCGTTCTGTCGTCGTTCTGCAAGGTCATCCGCAGCCGATAGAATTACTTTAGACCGTTATGCGGCGCTCTCACCAGAATCGCGCAACTTGGTAGACGCCTGCCCTTGCGCGGAACGCCGGAAATTGAGATCCTGAAACCATGGCACGAGCGGTAGCCCAATATGTATTCGCCGCGCTGCTGGCGCTGCTTTCAGCCCAGGCCGGCCTGCCCTCCGTCCGTGTCGTCACCGCTATTGAAATCTCTTATTGCGCGGAGACCGTACAAGAGACTCCGCGCGAAGCTCGCAAACCCCAAGCGCACGTCCGGTTGCCGCACACGGCGCCGGCATATGTCTCCCGCGTCCGGCCCGCACCCGCCGCCGCCGCTCTGTTTCAGCGTCCTCCGCCGCGGCCCTCTCTCTTCTGAGGAATTCGCGCAAAACGGGGCGTCCCGCGCCGCTTCACTCTGCGGAGTTCTTGTCCCGTATGGCGGCGCGGAACGGCGCGCCCCTTTGCGCTTCTAACAACTAACAACCAAGGGTAAAGAAGGAAAAGGAGAGGACCCGTGTCTTTTGAAAAGTTACTGCGCCTTCTAAGTCACAACGCTCGTAAAACGGAAAATCGGCTGCGCGCCATTAACGGCCGGCGGCGGGAGCTATCGGCGTTAACGGACGACCGGCTTAAATCGGCGGCCAGGAATCTATCGCGCAACGCCGATGTGATCGAAACATTCGCGCTGGCCGCCGTGATTGCGGCGCGCGTGCTCGGTATGCAGATGTTCGACGTGCAAATCCTGGGCGCGCTCGCCTTGCAACACGGCCATATCGCGGAGATGCAGACGGGCGAGGGCAAGACACTGGCAGCCGTGCCCGCCGTCGTCTGGTACGCGCGCCAGGGCCGCGGCACGCACGTGTTGACCGCCAACGAATATCTGGCCCGCCGCGATGCCCATTGGATGGGGGGCATCTACGAATGGTTCGGGCTCTCGGTGGGCCATATCTCGGAAATTATGCCCGCGAACGAGCGACGCGCCGCGTACCTTTGCGACGTGACGTACGCTACCGCCAACGAAGTGGGCTTCGACTACCTGCGCGATGGGCTGGCGCGTACTCCCGCGGAGCTGGTGCAACGGCCGTTTGCCTTTGCCGTGATCGACGAAGCCGATTCCATCCTGATCGATGAGGCGCGCATCCCGCTGGTCATTGCGGGCGGAGCTAGCGACGAATCGGCGCTTGCATACCGTGCCGATAAGGTAGCGGCCGCGCTTGAACCTCACATCGACTACTCGCTCGATGAGTTCGCGCGCAACGTGCAGTTGACCGATGCAGGCATCGCGCGGGTGGAAAAGTCGCTTGGCTGCGGATGCCTGTTCGACTCGCACAACCTGGGCTATCTGACCGCCGTTCAGGATGCGCTGCATGCTCACGCGCTGCTTAACCGCGACGTGGATTACGTGGTGAAGCAAGGCGCGGTGGAAATGGTGGACGAGTTCAAGGGACGTATCGCCGCGAACAGGCGCTGGCCGGCCGGATTGCAGACCGCCGTGGAAGCCAAGGAACGCGTAAACCTGAAGAAGCAGGGGCGCATTCTAGGTTCGATTACGGTGCAAAGCCTGGCCGCCATGTATGAGCGCATCTGCGGTATGACGGGCACCGCCGCCACGCAAGCCGAAGAGTTTCGCAAGGTGTACAAGCTGCCGGTAACGGTGATTCCCACGAATCGCCCGGTGATTCGCCGGGATCTTCCGGACTTGATTTACCCCGATAAAGAGACGCGCAACCAGGCGCTGATGGAAGAGATTCGCCGCGTTCACCAGACCGGCCGCCCGATTCTGGTGGGAACGCCGAGCGTGGCGGAATCGGAGATGCTGAGCTGCCGGCTGCAACTGGCCGGCATTCCGCACACGGTGTTGAATGCCAGAAACGACCAGGCGGAAGCGGAGATTATCGCGCAAGCGGGAGCGCCCGGCGCGGTCACGGTTTCGACGAACATGGCGGGGCGCGGCACCGACATTCTGCTGGGCGGAAATCCGCCGCGGGACCGCCGGCAGGTGGTGGATCTTGGCGGCCTCTATGTGATGGGCACGACACGGCACGAAGCCCGGCGGATCGACCACCAGTTGCGCGGACGCGCGGGACGGCAGGGCGATCCGGGCACTTCGCGCTTTTTTCTGAGCCTGGAGGACGATCTGCTGGTGCGCTTTGGAATCCAAGAGAATCCGGATATCGAGAGCGTGCAGCGCACGGCGGAGGGACAGAATCTCGAAATCCGCCAGACGCTATGGAAATACGAAGGCATTGTAGAGGACCATCGCAACGAAGTGCGCACCATGCGCCGCGAGGTTTTGCTCTCGCCCGATTGGAGCCTGCGGCAACTGGTGACTGAAGATCAGTACGGCGGGTTAATCGAGGCCGCGGGCGGCGACGCGCCTGCGCTCGAAAGCGCCGCACGGCAACTTACTCTTGGCATCCTGGACGATCTTTGGGCCGATTACCTGGCGAATGTTGCGGAGCTGAAGGGCGGGATCATTTGGGCATCCTGGACCGGCGCCAGCCCGCTGCACAAGTTTCTGACGGGCGAGCGGGAGATTTACGAAGACTTTCACGCCTGTCTGAAGGAAGAGATCGCCGCGGCGCTGGAGACGGCTGGATTTCGGAACGGCGCGTTCCATTTTCGCAACGCGGAGCGTTTGGAGCGCGGCGCAACCTGGACGTATCTTTCCACCGACCAGCCGTTTGGAACATTCACCGAGCGCATAAAGAAAGGGCTGCAGCGCCGGCTGTCGAAGACTTGAAGGGGCGCCTGCCGTGACCCAAGCTTGTGGGGCAGGCACTCTGCCGGGCACTCTGCCTGCGGCGGGCTCTCAGTCCGCCTGCCGGCATTCGAGGAGATGCTGTTAGGCGGCCTGAGAGGCCGCCGCAGCCAGAGTGGCTGCCCCACAACTGCCCGCAGGGCGATGACGATAGGCTCGCCTACCGCCGTCTAAAAGGCGGCTGCGGGCAGGATTGCCCGCCCCACTTTAGCTTCGGACGGTGGCTTACCTAGCGAACCTGCGAGCACAAAAACGAGCGGCGCGTTCCAGTTGATGGCCACTTCATTGCTGGCGTAGGACGCCTGCTCATCGAGATACATCTTGGCCGGCGGACCGTTGGGCAGCTTCTTCATGGCATCATCCTGCCGGCCGCGGTTGGGACCGCCGGAAAGCAGCCCCGGCCACGGCTCCGGCAATCCGGCGCTGGGACGGTGGTGCGGATGACGATACGGATTCTGCCCCAACTGCGTCACCCACGAGAGCGAAAACGTATTCCGGCCCAGCAGGTAATGCAGATTATCAAGCGCCGTCTCGACGAAGCGCGGATCGGGCTGCAGGGCATTCGCCACCAGAAGCTGCATGCCGTAATTGGCGGCTACCCCGTTCGATCCCCAGATGTAATCCGCGCTTGTAAGGCTGATGCGATACGGGTCATGCGCGGTTCGCTCGGCGATCTGCTGGGCAGCGCTCACCGCATCCTTGGTAATCGCGGCGATGGCGTCGGCGTTCTTGCCGTGTCCCAGCGCGTAGGTCCACAGCGCCAGCGGCGCCACGTGCCCCCAATCGGGAGGGCCGTTGGGATTGACCGTCTTGCGGAACGCGCTGTAATGATCGAGAAAGTATTTTTCGTATGGCTCGCCGCCGGTGGTGCGCCATAGCTCCGCGGCGGCCCACAGATGCTCGTCGGCGCAGTCGTCATCGCCATACTCTCCGGTGGAAACGCCAGGCGGATTGCGAAATATCACGTCCGGATGTTTTTCCTGCCAGGCGAAAGCCTGCCGCGCCGCACGTTCGCATTTCTGCGCATAGGCCGCGTCGAAGGGCTTATAGACGCGCGCCGCGATTGCCATCACGGCTGCGAAGTCGCCCGTCGCGCAAGAGCTCTTGTACGGCGCCTTCCCCGTGCCGATCACATAGCTTGTGAACGTGTCTTTCTCCGGCGGGATGAAATCGCAAAAGCGCTCGCTGGCCTGTTTTTGCCAGACGCCGCCATCGTCATCCTGCATGGAGAGCATCCAATCCAGGTTCCAGCGGATCTCGTTCAGGATGTCGGGCGTGCCGTTGCCGGATTCCGGAATGTTGAGCTTGACGTCTTTGACGCGATCGCCGAACATCTCCCAGGCCCACAGCAGCGTGCCGGTGGTGATTCCGGAATTGACCACATAACGGCCGTAGTCGCCCGCATCGTGCCAGCCCTTGGCGGATACGTGCGGACCGGTCTTGCCGGACGACGCGTGATAGGCGCCTTCCAAATGACAGGCGGCGTGTTTGTAGCCGGGGAACTGGTCACCGAGATCCACAGCGGCGCCGCAGCGCTGCCCATAATACGAACGCATCGAAAGATAGAACGCGCGCGCGAAGACATCCGGGCCGATCGAAAATTCCCAACTCCGGCCCACGCCGGGCACTTCCAGATAGTATTTGCCGGGCCTTTCGAGCCTGGTGAAATCCACAATTTGGATCAAGTCGCCGGAATCCTTATCGGTGACGGGCTCGGCGAGTCTGCCATGAAAGGCCACGGAGTCGTTCGCCGCGCGGCGCACGGAGAATTCCTTGGCCAGCGTGGCGCTGGACACCATCGCCAACTTCGGAGAGTGCGGCAGGTAGCCAACCTGATCCACTTTGATATCGGTTGTGGGCGAGGCGGCGAAAGCGCACAACGGCGCCAACAGAAAAATGGCGGACTTCATCGACACTGAGTATAACGCCCGTGCGCCGTGTGCGATAATCTCCGAAATGGGTAATGGGAGGTTGACGTCCGGCCCCCCCTTGCGTGAGGATGGCGGGTCTGGTATAAGAGCATACTGACTAAGTTGCCAGTTTTTGGGGCCACGTTATGCCCGCGAAAAAGATTATAGCGATGCCGAAGAGTGCCGAAAAGCGCAATATCACGGAAAGCTCCGGCGCCCAGGAAGGGAAGAACGGGCAACCTGGACGTCCGGCCGCGGGTGTGAAGACAGGCTCCGCCGAGCCATCGCGGGACAGCGAACCGCGCCAGATGGAGTCTTTCGAGGAGGGCATGCGGCTGTTCCATGCGCGGCAATACCAACCAGCGCGGGAGGCCTTCCAGAACGCCATGCGCGGCGCGGATCGTACTGTGGCGCACCGCGCGGGCCTGCACGCGCGCATCTGCGAGCAGCGGCTGGAATCGGCGGGGCCCGTACTGAACACACCCGAAGAATACTACAACTACGCCGTCGCGCTGATCAACTCGCGCGACCTGGTGGGAGCGCAAAAACATCTGCGGTCCGCGCTGGAGGCCGATCCGGGCGCCGACCATGTGCTCTACGCTCTGGCCGCCTGCCAATGTCTGGGTGGAGATTTGCCGTCCGCTTATGAGAACCTGAAACGTGCGATCGAATTGCAACCTCGTAACCGGCTGGCTGCCCGCCAAGATCCCGATTTCGCAGCCATGGCCGACCACGCGGCGTTCAACCGCCTCCTTTATCCCGACCGCAAGCCGTAACGGAGCGCCGTTCTTCCGGCCGCGGCAGCATGGCGCATTGGACGATGCGCCGTTCGGGTACACACGATTCCATGCCTGCCTCTGAACCTTTGCGCGTGGTGGCCATCGGCGGCGGCACGGGCCTGTCGGTGCTGTTGCAAGGACTGAAGCATTATGCCCGCCCGCGCCGTAATCCTCAGGTGGACATTACCGCGGTGGTTACGGTCACCGACGATGGCGGCAGCTCCGGCCGTTTGCGGCGCGAGTTCGATGTGCTGCCTCCGGGCGATATCCGCAACTGCATGGTGGCGCTCTCCGAAGATGAAGCGCTGCTCTCGCGGCTTTTTCAGCACCGCTTCCAGGCCGGCTTGGGACTGAAGGGTCACAGCTTCGGCAATCTTTTCCTGACCGCCTTGACCCAACTGATGGGAGATTTTCCGGAGGCCGTGAAGGCCTCTTCGGAGGTGCTGAAGATCACCGGGCGCATCTATCCGGCTACGGCCGCGAACGTGGCGCTGGAGGCTACCCTGGAGGATGGCACGCGCGTTACCGGCGAAACCAAAATCAGCAAGAGCCGCAAGCCCATTCGCGCCGTGCGGCTGATTCCGCGGCGGGTGAAACCTATGTCCGACGCGTTGGCCGCCATCGCGCAAGCCGATCTCATCACGCTGGGGCCCGGTTCGCTTTTCACCAGCGTGATTCCCAATCTGCTGGTGGACGGCATCTCGTCCGCGATCCGGCGCTCGCCGGCTTTGAAAGCGTATTTCGTGAACTTGATGTGGCAACCGGGCGAGACCGTGAACTTCACGGCATCGGATCATATTCGCGCCATCCACAAGCATGCGGGCGGCAAACTGATCGATTGCGCGGTGATCAATGTGGCGCCCATTCAAATGGCCGTGCGGAAGCGCTACGAACGTCTACAGGCGCTGCCGGTGGAAAACGATCTGGAGCGCATCTCGAAGATGGGTGTAAGAGTGGTTTCGGGCAAACTGCTGCAGGAATCCAAGAAGGTGCGCCACGATCCGGAGGCGGCGGCGGCGGTGGCCGTGCGTCTGGCGCATGAGGGCCGGCGGCGCAGGATGAACGACGGGAGGAAATCGTGGACGCGCGCTTAACGGTGGTCATCCTGGCGGCGGGGCTGGGCACGCGCATGAAATCGCGCAGGGCCAAGGTGCTGCATCGCGCGGGCGGCCGCTATCTGATCGAGCACGTGCTGCGCACAGCGTTGGCTCTGGCGCCGCCGGAGCGGATCTTCGTGGTGGTGGGCCATCAGGCGGCGGAGGTGCGGGCAGCCATCGAAACGCCGGGAATTGGTTTCATCGAACAGACCGAGCAAAAAGGCACCGGTCATGCGCTGATGGTGGCGGCCGATGCGCTATCGCGCCTGGACGGCCGGCTGGTGATTTTGTACGGCGATTGCCCGCTGGTGCGTCCGCAGACGCTCGAAGGACTGATGGCCGCGCAGGAGTCTTCGGGCGCCGCGGGTTCGATCCAGACGGCCATCATGGACGATCCCACCGGATACGGCCGCGTGTTGCGCGACGGCGCCGGAAACGTCACGGGCGTGGTGGAGCAGCGCGCCGGCACGCCCGAACAACTCGCCATCCGGGAAGCCAACATGGGGTTGTATTGCTATCTGGCGGCGCCCTTCTGGCGGCACATTCAACAGTTGCGGCCGGATAATCCCGCGCATGAATACTACCTGACCGATATGGTCGAGATTCTGCATCGCGCTGGACACGCCATCGGTGCGTTTCGCATCGACGACGCGCGCGAAGTGCTGGGCATCAACGACCGGGCCGAACTGGCCGTGGTAGATCGCCTGCTGCGCGAGCGCAAGGTACACGCATTGATGCTCGCCGGAGTGACCATCGAGAAGCCTGAAACCGTGACTGTGGATCCGGATGTGACCATCGGCATGGATACCGTTGTTGAGCCGTTTGCGCAGATCCTGGGTCACACCACCATCGGAGAGAATTGCCGCATCGGGGCATGTTCCATCGTGGCGGACTCCGAGTTGGCGGACGAAGTGGAAATCGGCGCGTTCACTATTGTTGGAACGTCGCAACTCGAGCGCGGCGTGCATGCAGGTCCGTTTGCCCGCTTGCGCATGCAGAATCGCGTGGACCGAGGCGCACACATCGGCAATTTCGTGGAGTTGAAGAAGATGCATCTGGGCGCCGGATCGAAGGCCATGCACCTGGCGTATCTGGGCGATTCCGAAATCGGCGCAGAGGTCAATGTGGGCGCCGGCACTATCACGTGCAACTACGATGGATCGCGCAAGCACCCCACGCGGATCGGCGCGGGCGCCTTCATCGGCAGCAATTCCACGCTGGTCGCGCCGGTGACGGTTGGCGCAGGCGCGTATCTGGCGGCAGGATCGGTGATCACCAGCGATGTTCCCGCCGATGCCCTGGGGGTGGGCAGGGCGCGCCAGGTGAACAAGGAAGACTGGGCCCGCAAGCGCAGGGAATTGGGGAAGAAGCACTAGAATTTGCTGTGGGGCAGGCACTCTGCCTGCGCGGGCCTCTCAGGCCCGCTCTTCGGTGAGCTTCACTCGTGGACAGGCCAGGAGGCCTGTCCTACAATAATGCTATGCTATCGAAAATATGAAATCGTTTGTGGGCAGTAACATCCGGTGGTCACTGCTGCTTGGCGCGTTTTCCTGCATATCGGCGGCTTCCGCGCAGGTAAGTGTCACGACTTATCACTACGATAACTTTCGCTCCGGCGCCAACTTTCACGAACCGATTCTCACGCCGGGCAATGTGAATAGCAATTCCTTCGGCAAGCTCTTCAGTCAAAAAGTGGATGGCCAAATCTATGCGCAGCCGCTGTTCATGCCGGGTGCAGCGATTACCGGCAAAGGAACGCACAACGTGGTGTTCGTCGCCACGGAGAACGATTCCGTTTTTGCTTTTGACGCGAACAGCAACAAAGGCAAGAATGCCGCGCCTCTGTGGCACGCGGCGCTGGCGGATAAGACCAAGAGCGTGGAAGCCGTGCCGTCGTCGGACACCGACTGCGGCGACATCAATCCGCAAGTCGGCATCACCGGAACGCCCGTGATCGACCCTGCCAGCGGTACGCTTTACGTGGTGGCCAAGACCAAGGAATTCTCGCAGGGCACGGCGCAATACCACCAGCGGCTGCACGCGCTCGATGTCGGCTCGGGGGCGGAGAAATTCGGCGGTCCCTTCGATATCGACGCCTCCGTGCCCGGCAACTGTTATCCCAATCAGAACGGCCGCGTGGTCTTCAGCGCGCTGCGGCAAAATCAGCGGGCCGGGCTGGTGTTGCACAATGACATTTTGGTGGTGGTGTGGGCTTCTCACTGCGACAACAATCCTTACACCGGATGGGCGATGGCCTTCCAGGCATCCACCGGGAAGAAACTCGCAACGTTTAACGACGATCCCAATATGGGCACGCTCTCCTATGAGTGCCGCGGCGGCATCTGGCAGAGCGGCGCGGCGCCCGCAGTGGATAGCGGCGGTAATATGTTCCTGGCCACCGGCAACGGATATTTCGACGCTAACTCGGGCGGGGCGGGTTATGGCGACAGTGTATTGAAACTTACTCTGACTAAGCCTGCGTTCACAGTAACCGATTACTTCACGCCGTCCGATCAGGATACTCTCGATGAGAACGATACGGACCTGGGGTCGGGTGGCGTGTTACTACTGCCCACTCAATCTGGAAACAACCCTAACCTGGCGGTATCGGTCGGCAAAGAGGGTAGTATCTATTTGCTGGACCGCGATAACCTGGGTAAGTATAACTCGAGCGGAAATTCGCAGATTGTACAGGAACTGCCCAATGCCATCGCGGGCGTGTGGGGCATTCCTGCCTACTTTAATGGAGCCGTCTATTTTGGCGGGCAGAACGACACCTTGAAAGCGTTCAACTTATCGAGCGGCCTGTTTCTGCCCGGCCCGATTTCGCAGACACCCAATGTTTTCGGATATCCGGGAACCACGCCCACAGTTTCGGGGTTGGGGAACGCCAACGGCATTGTGTGGTCGCTGGACGTTTCCGCGTGGTCGAGCGGCGGCCCCGCGGTCCTGTATGCCTTCAACGCCGCAAACTTGTCGCAAGTGTTGTATAGTTCGGCGCAAAACGCCGCGCGCGATCAACTGGGGCCGGCGGTCAAATTCGCCACGCCGGTAGTGGCTAATGGACAGGTGTACGTGGGCACGGGAGACTCGGTGGCCGTGTTCGGGATTTTGTAAGTCCGTTCCGGTTCACACATTTTACGTAGGCTTAACAAAGCGTGCGAAACCCGCTGGGGCGCAGGCGCGCCTCACATACTTGCCCGAAACAGTACAAGGGGACGCTGGACCGCGGCGCGTCTCCATCCGAAGGGAAGCCGAGTCGCTGGCGGCGCGCGTCAAGCGGTATGTTGGCGCGCTGGAGGCCTTGGATGCGGACGCGGTGGCATCCTTCTTTGCGGCCGATGCCGTCATCGGGCTGCCGGGCCTCTCGCCGATTGCGGGACGGGCGGCCATCCGCCGCGCGCTGGTGCAATTATCGCTCGAGGCTGACGATCTGCGCCACGCTCCCGTCGAGTTGTGGACGGCAGGTAGCCTCTCCATATTTGAAGCCGACATGACGCTACGCCTGGCTAGCGGCGCCACGCTGGCTTTTCCGGTTACGCATGTCATTCGCTGGGTGGGCGGGTTGATTCACGAAGCGCGTGTGAATGTATATCTGGAGTCCCGCTTGGCGATCGCCATGAGTGCGTTCGATCGGGATATTCGCATGCAATCGCGAGCGGCGGTGGCGAAGTTAGCGGGGTAGGTACTGGGACAGTTAGCTTTTGTGGGGCGGCCAATCCTGGCCGCAGCCGCCTTTTTGGGCGGCCAGGAGGCCGGCTGTGGGCGCGCTTCGCGCGCCGAAGAGCGGGCCTACGAGGCCCGCGCAGGCTACGAGCCTGCCCCACAACGGCGGCAAAAATGTAGAAAGTCGAGGAGCCGGCTGCGGGCAGGATCGCCCGCCCCACAGCGCATCCTGCGGCTGTGGCAGCCCCCAATCACGCAACGGCCAGAGTTTCGTCCAACCAATTATAGATGCAATAGTCGCGGTAACCTGGCGCGGCTACTTCGCAATGCTGATCGGCGCCTTGGGCGCGCGTGAAGGCGACCATCTGCTTGGGACACTGCAGTGCATCGTAGAGCTTGCGCGCCTGTCCCGGAAAAAACTGCTCGCTCTCCGGATCGGTAATCAGCATGGGGCAGCGGATGCGGCCGGCCACCTCTTCCAGACGATAGCTTTGGATGGCGCGAAAGGCGTCATAGTAAGAGGTCATACCCAGCGGGCGCATGCGAAAGCGCAGCATCGCAGTGACTCGCGGATTGGATGCCGTACCCATCTTGATCATTTGGTCGAACTGCATCTTATTCCCCGCGTCGAGTAAGTCGCGGACGAACTTAGGCAGATTGTGCAGCCACGGATCCGATACATCCCAGACGCCCGGATCGGCGACCCCGGCCGCGATGCGATGCTCGAAGGCCAGCGCCCGCGGAACCCAATAGCCGCCCATGCTTTCGCCGGTCAGGACGATCCGTTTGTGATCGACCTCGGGATGCCGCAGCATGGCATCCACCACCGGCGTAATCACCTTTTCCCAATCCGGGCGGAAGTAGAGCTTGCGCACCCACAGCGAATCGCCCTGGCCGGGACCATTGAGGATCAGGCAATTGTATCCGCGCGCCAAGGCCCCCGCGGCGCCCCGGACGTACAAGCTGATTTCCAAACCGTCGGCGCCGGTGTTCAGAATCGCCAACGGGCGGCGGCGGCGCGACGCATCGGGGCGCAGGAACCAGCCGGTAAGAGCGGCGCCCTCGCAAGGGATCTCCAGACGCTCGGCGGGCGGATCGAACAAGGCTGTGGCGGCCGACCAACACGCGTTGTAATCCTGCCAGCAGGCGAGCATTCGATCGGGATCTTTCGAGCCGTCGCCAAAGCGCAGCGCGGCGCTGAAGTAGCCGGCGGCCCATAGATAAGCTTCGCGCGCGCTCACGTTATGTGCCTTCGCTTTGGCCCGATCGGCCAGCTCACGGGTTTCCATGCCCGCGTCACGATACGCCTGCCAGCCGGATTCGAAATCGCCCGGCTGAATGCGCGACACGATGGCCAGCAGGCGGCCGGGGTCGCCCCCGCGGTAGTAAGACTCGCCGAGGGCGATCAGAGCGGTGAAGCCAAAATCCGGATCGGTGAACGGCGATGCGGGTTTGGCGGCTGGTTCGGGAGCGGCCGAAGGCGGAGTCTGCGCCGCGACGGACGCCGAAGCTCCGAATGCAAGAAAAGCTCTTCGATCGATCATATCGATCATAATGTCCAGATAAACAGACTCAGCGCGGCGTAATCAGCCCGCCTAATTTATCCTGCTCGCCCGAGGCGGCGCGCGGAAAACGCGTGGCATACGCTTCGAGATACTTCAAACCCGCGCCGGTATTGTAGATCACGATGCGTTCCGCCGGCTTCAGGAACCCCGAAGCCAGCAGGTTCTCGAGCGCGGCCACACAAGCGGCGCCCTCCGGCGCGGCGAAGATGCCTTCTTCACGCGCCAATTGTATGCCCGCATCGAGCAGTTCACTGTCGCTCACGGCCAGCGCCGTGCCGCCGCTCGCGCGCACCGCGTCGAGGATTAGAAAGTCTCCCAGCGGCTTGGGCACGCGCAACCCCGCGGCGACGGTAGTAGCGTTCTCCCAAAACTCGCTACGCGCCTCTCCGCGCTCGAAGGCCCGCACCACCGGCTGGCAGCCTTCCACCTGCACCGCGATCATCTTCGGCCGCGCCGCCCCAATCCAGCCCAGCGTTTCCATCTCCTCGAACGCCTTCCACATCCCGATCATTCCCACGCCGCCGCCCGTGGGATAGAAGATGGCATCCGGCAACTGCCAATCGAGTTGCTCGGCCACTTCGTAGCCCATGGTCTTTTTGCCTTCGATGCGATAAGGCTCTTTGAGCGTGCTCACGTCGTACCAGCCCTCGCGCGCCACGCCCGCGGAAACCAGCTTCGCGCAATCGCTGATCAGGCCATCCACTAACGTGACGTGGGCGCCGAACGCCTTGCATTCGATGTAGTTGGCCTGCGGCACGTCGCGCGGCATAAAGATATGCGCCTCAATGCCCGCCGCCGCCGCGTAGGCCGCCAACGCGCTGGCCGCATTTCCGGCGGATGGGATCGCCATCTGGCGCACGCCCAACTCCACGCCCATCGATACCGCACACGCCAGGCCGCGCGCCTTGAAGGAGCCGGTGGGATTCAGACCTTCGTCCTTAATCCAAAGGTTCTGTGCGCCGATGCGCGCGCCCAGGCGCCTCGTCCGGATGAGCGGAGTCATGCCCTCGCCCAGCGTGACGATCGACGCGCCGGCCGGCGGCAGCACCGGCGCATAACGCCACATGCTGTTGGGTCCTTCGCGCACCTGCGCACGGCTCCAGGATTTCCGGATAGCTTCCAGATCGTAACGGACGAACAGCGGTCCGCCGCAGGCGCACAGGTGCTGCACCTGATCGGCTGGGTACGTTTGCTTACAGAGGCTGCACTCCAGGTGGGTAGCTTTCGGCATGAAAGGCAAGTCTAACAGGGAAACCGCTCCACGCTTCAGCCTGCTGATACGTCATAATATCTGTAGGCCCAATGAAGCCCGCCGCGCTCCTGTCTGCTCTTATCTTGTCCGCGTTCTCCGCTACGGCGGGCGAATATGCCGTGCTGTCGAGTGGTGCGCGCCTCTACGCTGAACGACACGAAACGGATGGCGGCAAGGTCACGCTATTCACCAAAACGGGTTCGACGGAACTGGATGCTTCGCTGGTGACGCGTTTCGAGCAGGAGGATTACACTTCTCCGATGGTATCCGCACCGGCTGCCCCGCCGGCCGCGAAACCGGCTTCCACCACCGAAATCATCGATAACGCCGCCCGCAAGTATGGATTGCCGCCGGCGTTTGTACGCGCCGTGGTAGCCGCCGAATCGGGATATCAAGCGAACGCGATTTCGCCCAAAGGCGCCATCGGGCTGATGCAGCTCATGCCGGGCACGGCCCGCGAATTAGGCGCGGATCCTAAGAATCCGGAGCAGAACGTGGATGCCGGGACCCGCTACCTGCGCGATCTCCTGCTGAAGTACGATAACCACGCGTATCACGCCCTGGCTGCTTACAATGCGGGACCGGGAGCGGTGGATAAGTACCACGGCGTCCCACCCTATCGCGAAACCCAAGCCTACATTCTGAACGTGCTGCGCAACTGGAAGCGGGATCCTTCCGGCGAGTAGAACGGCGGATAATCTGGGCGGCAGCCGCCGCTGCTTCGCTCGCCAAAGAGCCGGCCTTACGAGGCCCGCGCAGGCACGAGCCTGTCGTCATGGCCCTGCGGGCCACCAAAAGTGATGAAACCAACTGGAGGGCGGGCAATTTTGCCCGCAGCCGGCTTTCAGCCGGCTAGCCGCCTCTCCAGAAACAGCTCCGGCAAGTCATTGATTCTTCTAGGAGGGGCTGTTTTTGGTTTCTTGAAGCGTGCCTCCAGGCGCGCTCTCCGGCTGAAAGGCGGCTGCGGCCAGGATTGGCCGCCCCACGGTGCGTTTTCGACGGTGCCCCACGAAGCCACATTACAATGGTTTGGTGTCTCCCCAATTCGACGTTGTCGGCGTAGGCCTGAACGCCACCGACACCTTGCTGGTGGTCCCCCGATTTCCGGCTTTTGCGGGCAAGGTGCCCATCGAAGAAGAGATTGTCAGTCCGGGCGGGCAGGTGGCTAGCGCCTTGGCGGCGTGCGCGCGGCTGGGCCTGCGCACAAAATATATCGGCGCGGTGGGGGATGACGAACGCGGGCGCATCCAGTGGGACAGCCTGCTCGAAGCGGGCATCAATCTGGACCACGTACAGCGGCGCGCGAGCTGTCCCAACCAATCGGCCTACATCGTGATCGATCGCGGCACGGGCGAGCGCACCGTGCTCTGGTCGCGGCCGGAATGTTTGCGTATCGACCCCAGCGAAATCGCTCCCGGCCAGATTCTCTGCGCCAGGCTGCTGCATATCGACGGACACGACACTCCCGCGGTGGCCCATGCGGCGCACATCGCGCACTCCGCCGGCATTCCAGTCACGGTGGATGTGGATACCATCTATCACGGTTTCGATCAGGTTCTGCCGCATGTGGACTATCTCATCGCCAGCTCCGAGTTTCCCACGCAGTGGACCAACGAGCGCGATCCGTTGCGCGCGCTCGAATTGATCCAGCGCGAATATGGCATGCGCGTCGCGGCCATGACATTAGGCGCGCATGGCGCGCTGGCGCTGGAACGCGGGCGCTTCCTGTATTCGCCCGCGTTTGTTGTAAACTGCGTAGATACCACCGGCGCGGGAGACGTGTTTCACGGCGCCTTCTGTTATTCTGTCTTACACGGCATGGGCCTGGCCGACTCACTGGAATTCTCCAATGCCATGGCGGCGCTGAACTGCACGGCCATGGGTGCGCGCGGCGGAATCCGCGGCGTGGAGGAGATCCGCGCGTTTATGGCCGGCGCGCCCCGCCGGGAGCATCCGGATATGCGCACCCGTATCGCACGCGCGGCCCAAGCGATCTAAATGTTTCCCCTCAAGGATACGCAGCCCAGTTATTCCCGGCCGGTGGTCACCCTATCGATCATCGGGGTGAACCTGCTGGTATTCCTGTTCGAGTTTTCGCTGGGCACTGACACGCGCAACGCGTTCATCGAATATTACGGGCTGGTGCCCGACCATTTTCAAATCAGCCGTGTCTTCACTTCCATGTTCCTGCATGGCGGCTGGCTGCACGTATTGATGAACATGTGGTTCCTGTGGATCTTCGGCGATAACATCGAGGATCTGCTGGGACATTGGAAATTTCTGATCTTCTATCTGCTCTGTGGCGTGGTGGCGGCGCTGGGCCAGACGATCGCGAGTCCCGATCCCACCGTTCCCATGGTGGGAGCCAGCGGGGCCATCGCCGGCGTGATGGGCGCGTATCTGGTCACCTATCCGCAGGCGCGTATTCTGACCCTTGTTTTTATCATCATATTCTTTACGATCGAAATTCCCGCGCCCATCATGCTGGCTTATTGGTTTGTCATCCAGTTATTCAGCGGGCTCGGTTCGATCGCACACACGCACCTATCCCAGGGCGGGACGGCGTACTTCGCGCATATCGGCGGATTCGTAGCCGGCATCGTACTGGTGAAGGTGATGGGAGCCAGTCCCGAATACAATCGCCGGCGCAGCAGCCGTTATTGGGAATGATGCGCGTGACGCTTTATACCCGCGCGGGATGCTGCCTTTGCGACGAGGCGAAACAGGTGCTTGATATGGCCCGCGGCCGGGCGGTCTTCGAACTCGAAGAAATCGACATCGACCGGCACCCCGAGTGGCTGGCACTTTACAACGACGAGGCGCCGGTGATTGCAATCGATGGGCGCAAGGCTTTCAAATATAGAGTAACCATGGATGAATTTCTAAAACGGCTGAAGGCGCGCGCATGAACCTGGATATTCTGGCGATCGCGGCGCATCCGGACGATATCGAGCAGACTTGCGGCGGCACGCTGATCGCCATGGCGGAGCGCGGTTATCGCACGGGGGCGCTGGATCTCACGGCGGGCGACATGGGCACCCGTGGCACTCCCGAGCAGCGCCTCGAAGAAGCGGATGCGGCCGGGCGCCTTATGCGTCTCGCGTGGCGCGGCAATTTGCGATTTCCCGATGCGCGCCTGGAGAACACGCTTGCGGCGCGTCTGACCCTGGCGGTGAAGATTCGGGAATTGCGCCCGCGCGTGGTGATTCTGCCGTATTGGGAGGGGCGCCATCCGGATCATTACCGGGCCAGCGAATTAGGCTATGAAGCCTGTTTCCTCGCGGGCCTGAAGAAACTTGATGAATACTCGGAGCCGCACCGGCCTTACAAGGTGATCTACGCGTCGCTCTACGCGAATGTGGCGCCTTCTTTCGTAGTGGATATCAGCGGCCAGTTCGAAGCCCGCATGGCGGCGTTGTTGAGCTATCGTTCGCAATACGGCGCGCAGGACGAAGGCCGCGGCTTGTTTCCCCAGGAACAGGAGATTCGCGAGCGCCTGGGCGCCATCGCGCGCTTCTACGGCAACTTGATCGGTACGAAATACGGCGAGCCTTTCGTGGTGAAGGAAACCATGCAGGTGGAAGACATCGTCAACATGGGTGTACGCAGCATCTGACTGGACTTCACGGAGGCATCGCTAATGCAACACCGAGGGCGCGGATCTCAACTCTTATTAGCCGCCGCGGTAGGGATGATTTCAATTTTACCGGCGCACGCCCAGACCGCGGATACCGGCGTGGGCATCGCCGAGTTTTCGGGCGGAGGGATTTTCGGTCTGGGAGCGCACGGAAATGTGGGTGGAAGCCTGTGGGTTCCTACCTCGAAGTACGCGGTACCGTACATCGAATTTTCGTATTCGCCGCTTACCAGTTACGGCTTTACCTATGGCGTGAACGATACGGGCAAGGGGTTATTTACTTCGCAGTTGTGGGATGTAAACGGCGGCATCAAGTTTCGTTTTCCGAGTAAGAAGAGAGATTGGGTACCCTACGTAGGGCTGGGCGTGGGATTATTGCGCCACTCGACCAGCGATTATACGAGTGGATTTAATTCGGTTGCTACCGTAAACGAAAGCACCGATGAGGTGGCGGGCAACGTGAGCGTGGGGGCGCTTTATTACGTGACCAGGCATGTGGGTTTCGGGATGGAGGCGAAGGGCTACTTCGCGGCGCATAACCGCGTGGGGCGGGCGACGATCAGCGCGTTTTACCAGTTCCCGTAGTATGTGGGGCAGGCACTCTGCCTGCGCGGGCCTCGTAGGCCCGCTCCTCCGGGCGCGAAGCGCGCGCTCGGCGAGTTATGCTCGCCCTTACTGAGGTTTGGGCCTTTGTAGGACAGGCCTCCTGGCTTGACCACAGCGAGCGACCTGGCAGAACAGCGGGCCTACGAGGCCCGCGCAGGCTACGAGCCTGCCCCACAATTTTGCTATGGTTTCGGGCCTACAGTTATCTCGAGCAGTTGCGGGTCCTCCGCTTCGGTTGCATAAACCGGCCCGCTCGCCAGGCCCACGTCCACAAACGCCTTCGCCAGCGCCGTAGCGAACTGCCTGCGATGCGATCCGACTTCCAAGGCGATCCCGCGCACGGGTTTGCCGGCGATGAGCGCCGGCGCCATGGCGACCTGCACACCCGCGGCCTCCAGCGCGGCTTTTATCTCGCCCGCGAAAGCCGCGCTCTCCGGGTCGCCGGGATACGTGACGATCGATACTTTCTGCCCGTGGAAGACGGAAAGCGCCGTTTCAATCGCCTGCCGCTGGGCCGCTGCCAGATGCCTCACCGCAAGCCGCTCCTCAAGCCGCAGGCGAACGGTCCGCTCTTTCTCCACCGCCAATTGCAATTGAAGATTCTCTTTGTGCAGTTCCTCGTGGCGTACCTTGACGTGCGCCATATCGGCTTCCAGGCGGCGTTTCTCCTTATAGGCCATTTCGGCTTGCGCATTGGCGCGCGCGGCGCCGGCATGCGCCTGGGCCACCGCCTCGGCGGATGTGCTCTGCAATTTCTTAAGTTCCATGTCCTTCGCAGAGGTCACGCGTCCCGCAAACAAGGCCAGCAGGAAACTGGTGGCCGCCGCCAGGCAGACGAAGATTATATAGGCCAAAGTCGACCAGTTGAGGCCCCGCTCCAGGAAATGCACGTTGGACAAGTCTGGCAAAGCACTTATAGGATGCCAGCCCCGCGCGCTCATGGCAATTCCTACGCGTACTCATCGGACTAAATAAATCCGGTGGTACCCGGCAGAAAGATCTTGGCCGTCGCCCGACTTACGCAGAACCGATGGAGTACATTTTGCCGTTTACATCACCAGGGAGCCGTTGTATGATACGACACTAGCCGCTAGTTAACTAAGTTGTGACACTGGGATGCGGTTGGTTATTCTATAGACGGGTGAAAGTCTCTTCGAGTGCTATGCCTGCGAGAGATCTTTTGAAGCAGAAGGACTTGAAGTTCCGGCTGCTGTTTCAGAACAATCCCATGCCTATGTGGGTGTTCGACAGGGAGACCCTCCGCTTCCTGGAGGCCAACCACGCAGCCGTGGCCCATTACGGCTATACCCACGATGAATTCTTAAACATGACGGTGGCGGATATCCGCCCGCCCGAAGATTTGGCGCGGCTGAAGGATTCGGTCGAGCGGGCAAATGGGTTGGCGGCGTCCGGCCAATGGCGTCACCGGCTGAAGGATGGCCGTCTCATCGACGTTGAGGTAGCTTCTCACACTATCACCTATGGCGGCCGCCCAGCGGTGCTTTCGGTGCTGCAAGACATCACGCAACGAAAGCAGCTCGAAGAACAATTGCGGCAATCGGCCAAAATGGAAGCGGTCGGCATGTTGGCCGGCGGGATTGCGCACGACTTCAACAATCTTCTCACCATCATCAACGGATATAGCCATATCCTGCTGACCTCGCTCGCGCCAAACGATCCGCATCGCGGTTCCGTAGAGCAGATCATGAAAGCCGGAGAGCGCGCTGCCACGCTCACGCGCCAATTGCTGACTTACAGCCGCAGGCAGGTGCCGCAGCCGCGGCTGCTGGACCTCAACGAACTTCTCGCCGGAATGGAGCCCATGCTGCGGCGGCTGATCGGCGAGGATATCGAACTGCGCTTCACTCCCGGACGAAGGATTGGACAGGTAAGCGCCGACCCCGGTCAAATCGAGCAGGTGGTCATGAACCTGGCGGTAAATGCGCGCGATGCCATGCCGGATGGCGGCATGTTGACCATCGAGACACGCAATACGGACGTGGATGCATACCCGCCCTCCGGCGTGGTTCCGCCTGGCAAATACGTAGCGCTGGCAGTTCGCGACGATGGTGCGGGAATGAGCACGGAAACACTGGCGCATCTGTTCGAGCCGTTTTTTACCACCAAAGGGAAAGGCCACGGAACCGGCCTCGGCATGACGATTGTCTTCGGCATCGTCAAGCAGAGCGGCGGCGTGATTGAGGTGCAGAGTACCATCGGCTTGGGCACTTCCATAAACGTGTACCTGCCGCGTCTGGACCAAGCGGCCTTATCGGAAACCGAGGCGCCGCAGGCCCACACCGCACGCGGTTCCGAGACGATTCTGCTGGTGGAGGACGAGGAACAGGTGCGCAACCTCGTACGCGATACGCTGCTTCGCGAAGGATACAAGGTGCTGGACGCCGCCAGCGCCACGGAGGCACGACGCATCGCGACAGCACACAAGGCGCCCATCCATTTGTTGATCACCGACGTGGTGATGCCCAAGGAGGGTGGCCGCGATCTGGCTTCCAGTCTGACCGCACGGCGGCCCAACATGAAGGTGCTGTTCATGTCCGGTTACACGGACCAGACGGTATTGAATGTCCGCTTACAGGCCCACAAATCGGCTTTCATCCAAAAGCCCTTCACGCCGGCGAGCCTGTCGAGCAAGGTGCGGGAGATTCTGGGAAGTGACGGCGAGACCAGCCATCGCGCGAACGGATAGGTATTGTGGGGCGGGCATTCTGCCTGCGCGGGCCTATTAGGCCCGCTCAAAGGCCGAGCTTCGCTCGTCCTGGACAGGCCAGGAGGCCTGTCCTACCGGCCGCTGGCCAGGCGGTCGGCTAACAATGGTGGAAGCCCCGCACGGCGGATTTTTTCCTGCGCTTTGCGCACATCGTAGGGCAGCCGGTAGAAAATCAGAAAGCGCTCCTCGGAATTGTACAGGACGTAAGCCGCGCGCGGATCTCCGTCGCGCGGTTGCCCGACCGACCCGGGATTGATCATGTAGGCGCAGTCCTGATCCAGTTCCAGGGTCTGGCGTTCCTCGCGCGCAGGCGTTTTCGAAATTGTCTCCACGCGCGCATGATTCCAGATGAAGCCTCCTTGCAGGTGCGTGTGGCCGAAGAATGTAAGCGGCGCCTCCAAATAGCCGAACACCATCCCGGCCTCTATAGGATCCAGGATGTATTCGTCTTCGTCGAGCGGCGAGCCGTGCACTAACTGGAAGCCATCGAGCGAGAGCGGTCCGCGGGGCAGATTGCGGATGTAATCGGCATTTTCCGGCGTCAGTTGATGCTGTGTCCAGACCGCCGCGGCCCGCGCCACGGGATTGAACCACTCCAGGTCGTCAAGCCCCACCGAAGCCTTGTCGTGATTGCCGCGCACCACCATCACGGCATGCTCCCGCACCCATTCGGTCACGGCGTTGGGATCCGCGCCATAGCCGATTAAATCGCCCAGGCAGACCACCTGATCGTAGCGGCCCGCGGCATGCTCCATGGCGGCCTGCAAGCCTTCCCAGTTGGCGTGAATGTCGCTCATGATCAGGTATCGCACGCTGGCCGTTATGCCTTCCTCAAGCGCAGCAGCGCGATCTCCGGCGGCGCGCCGAAGCGCACCGGAACATCGATGGTGCCTATGCCGCGCGTCACATACTCCGCGGCCGCGCCGCGCCGGTACAATCCATATACATAAGGCGTCGAAAATCGCGCCACGTTAATGGGCTGGTCCAGGATCTCCACGGTTACCTGTCCGCCGTGGGTGTGGCCGGCCAGCGTCAGATCGAATCCCTGCTCCGCCGCGACGGGAAATACATCCGGATTGTGCGACAGCAGCAGGTTGTACGCGTTGGGCGCTACGAGCCGCCCGGCGCCGCGCAGGTAGCATTGGCCGGTTCGCTGATAGTCCACGCCCGCCACGTTCAGCACCGCGCCGCCGAAGCGCAGAGACTGCGCGCGTCCGCGCAAAAACGGAATTCCAAGCCGCGCGCCCTCGCGTTCCGTGATGTTCTTGACCCTGGCGTAGTCCTCGTGGTTCCCCAGACATCCCAGAATGCCCGCATCGGCGCGCAGACGGGCGATCTGCCGCAGGCACACATCCAGAGGATCGCCTGCTTGCGTGATGAGGTCGCCCGTGACCAGCGCCAGATGGGGGTGAAGCTCGTTGGCGCTATCGATGACGCGCGCCAGATCCTTCTCGTTCAGAAACGCGCTCAGGTGGATGTCACTCAAGTGCAGAAGGCGCAGGCCATCGAGGTCTTGGGGCAGGTGGTCGACCGGGATCTCCACTTCCCGCACGCGGAAATCCAGACGCTCCACGAACATGCCGTAACCCACCAGGGCAAACGGCGCGGCCAGCAGCGCGCTTCCCGTGGCGTTGAGCGCCCGGCGCCGCGCCGGATCGAATGTGGGCCCCGCGAAGCGCTTCGCCAGAGCTCGCACCGTGCGGTAAGCCAGGTACCCGGCGGTGCTGCAGAAAAGCCAGACCTGAGCGATCGCGCCCAGCACCTGCGCCGCGCCGGCGGGTCCTTTGTAGTAGCTCGCTAAGTACGAGAAGCTCAGCCCGAAGGCCACGGCCATCGCGGCGTAGAAGGCCAGTACCGCCCAGCGCACGGCCGGCATAGCGCGCGCGGACAGCTTGCGTGCGGCCAGGGCCAGGAAGTGACGGCTCATGTACCCCTGCGTCACGGCGACAACGAAGATGGCCAGCAGCTTGAAAAGAGTGTGCAGAAGCTTCCCTTACGCTTCTCATTCTAACCGACGTGCCCACCACGCATGCATCAGGATGGCGGCGGCGGCCAGCGCGGCTGTTTCGGCCCGCAGGATCAAGGGGCCCAGCGAGACGGGCGTCCATCCGGCGGCTATGGCGGCGTCTCGTTCCGCACCGGTCCAGCCGCCCTCGGGGCCGCATAAAAGCGCGATCGAATCGGAATCGCGGCGTTTCGCGGACGGTGGGATCGCGTTCAGCAGCGGCAAGGCGCCGGGTTGCTCATCGAGAAAATAGCGCAGGCCTTTGGGCGCGGCGAGCGCCGCGGCGAACAATTGCGCCTCATCGATGCTGGGTTTGCCCACGCGGCGCGCCTGCTGGCTGCTCTCGTGCGCGATGCGCCGCCAGCGTTCGGCGCGTTTGCGGGCAGCCTCCGCGAGCCCTTTCTCGCTGCGCGCGGCGTTGACGGGAATGATGGCCGCCACGCCCAGTTCCGTGGCTTTCTCGACGAGCCATTCGAAGCGATCGAATTTGATCAGCGCAACATAGAGTGCGATGCCGGCGGGTGCGGGGGGCGTGTCGAGAGCTTCGAGTACCCGGAAGATCACACGCTCTTTCTCGACTGCGGCGATTTCGGCCAGATATGCGCGCACGCCATCGGCAATCTCGTACCGCTGTCCCGGTTCGGCGCGCAGTACGCGCGTGAGATGGCGGGCGTCGTCACCGCTCAGGATGGCGGTGTTGTCGCGGATGTGCGCCACAAGAAAGCGGCGGCGGGCCATGTCACGATGTTCGCATGGAAGAGCATCCACGGATAACGGGCATTGAAGTTGGTGTACTTAACCGTTTTGGGAATTCTGACTGAAGAAACCGCTCCCTGACGGTCACGGCTCGGTAACTCGCGCTAAATCGACTGCGGCTCTTACCGAGCCGCGACCGTTCAGGGAGCGGTTTTCCCCAGAACGGTTCAGCGCTCTTGAAGTTGGTCCTGAATCTCCCTGATTCGCTCCCGGCGCAAAGACAAAGGCGCGCTCCCGTTACAATACGTTCTTATGATCGCTTTGCTGCGCGGCGTGCTGCTTGAAAAGCATCCCAACCAGGCTATCGTGGATGTGAACGGCGTGGGTTACGACGTGACGATCCCGGTGTCGACCTACGCGCACCTGCCCGATACAGGCGCGGAAGTGCGGCTCCGCATCCACACACACGTACGCGAAGACGCGTTGGCGCTCTACGGTTTCCTCACGCAGGATGAAAAGGCGCTGTTCGAGAAGTTGATCTCGGTCACCGGCATCGGCCCGAAAATGGCGATGGCGGTGCTCTCCGGCATTCCCGTGCTCGATCTGATCGCCAATATCCGGCGCGGCGAAGTGGACCGGCTGGTGCGCATTCCCGGCGTCGGCAAGAAGACCGCCGAGCGCATGGTTTTGGAGTTGCGCGATAAGATGCCGGCGCCGTCGGGTGAAGAGCCATCGGCAGCGGCGGGCGCGCCCAGCGCCGCGTTGACCGCTGTCGAGCAGGATGTGCTTTCGGCGCTGCTGAATCTGGGATGCGCGCGCCCCGCCGCCGAAGCGGCCGTACGAAAGGCGCGCGTGGGTGGCGCGCCTCCGCCGCCGGACAGCGACTTCGAGCCGCTTTTCCGGCGCGCCTTGGAACTGGTACGGTAACACGTCAGTGGCAGACCACAAAGAACGATGGTCTGCCCGGTCTGCCCCACAGGGGCGCGGATTGGTACTGTAAGTCGTGGGGCGGACGATCGTTTTGTGTCGTCTGCCTGGAACAGCGCCTCAGCGGCAGACCACAAAGTACGATGGTCTGCCCAACCGTGAGTGAGAATGAATGCCCGATCGAGATCTTGTTTCCGGCGCACGACAGCCTGAAGACGCACAATTCGAAGTGGGACTGCGTCCGCGCCGCCTTGACGATTTCGCCGGACAAAAAAAGTTGAAGGAGAACCTGTCGATCGCCATCGAAGCCGCGAAACTGCGTGGCGAGGCCATGGATCACGTGCTGTTGTATGGCCCGCCAGGTCTGGGCAAGACCACGCTGGCCTGCATCATCGCCGAAGAGTTGGAAGTCCAGATCACCACCACGTCCGGTCCCGTGCTGCAAAAGAAGCTGGACCTCACCGGCATCCTCAGCAACATTCGCGCGCGGCAGGTCTTCTTCATCGACGAGATCCACCGCCTGATGCCCGATGTAGAGGAGATGCTGTATTCGGCGCTGGAGGATTTTCGCGTGGATATCCTGGTGGGCGCCGGACCGGGCGCGCGCACACACTCGCTGCCCATGCCGCGCTTCACGGCTATCGGTGCCACCACGCGGCAGGGCCTGGTCAGCGCGCCCCTGCGGGGACGCTTCGGGCTGGTGTTGCGGCTCGATCCGTATGCTGTGGATGAGCTTCGCATCATCGTGGAGCGGTCCGCGCGCCTGCTCGACGTGCGTATCGACGACGATGCGGCCGAAGAGCTCGCGCGCCGCTGCCGGGGAACGCCACGCATCGCCAATCGCCTGCTGCGCCGCGTGCGCGACTATGCGCAGGTGCGCGCCGATGGGCGCATCACGCAGGCGGTGGCGCAGACCGCGCTCAACCTGCTGGAAGTCGACCGTTACGGCCTGGATGAAATCGATCAGAAAATCATGCTCACGATTTTGGAGAAATACCGCGGCGGTCCGGTGGGCGTCAACACCATTGCCGCTTCCATTTCAGAGGAAGCCGACACCATCGAAGAAGTTTACGAGCCGTACTTGATACAGCTTGGATTTTTGAATCGGACCCCGCGGGGGCGCGTAGCCACGGATGCCGCATTCCAATATTTTGGGATTGAACGGCGCTTTCGGGGAGACCATCCGGCGTTGTTTTAGCGCGATGTTCCGCCTGCTATGAAGACTGTCTATCTAGGTCTCGGCTCGAATCTGGGCGATCGCGAGGCGTTGCTACGCGAGGCGTTGCGCGCGCTCGAATCGCCCGGCCTGCATATACAGCGCGTCTCGCCGGTTTATGAGACCGAGCCGGTGGATGTCGCGGGCCAGCACTGGTTTCTCAATCTGGTCGCGGAAGCGGCCACCGATTTGTTTCCGCTGCAATTGCTGCACCGCACGGCGCGCATCGAGATTCAGTTGGGCCGCCGGCGGGTGGCGCCGAAAGGGCCGCGCACCATCGACATCGATATTCTGCTCTTTGGGAACGCCATCGTGAATACGCCGAAGCTCGAAATCCCTCATCCGCGTTTCCGCGAACGCCGGTTTGTGCTGGCGCCGCTGGTGGATCTGGCTCCGCAACTGCGCGATCCCGTGACGCGCAAGTCCGTGCGCGAGTTGTTGAGCGAAGTGCAGGGCCAGTCCGTCCGGAAAATCGGCTCGATTTAGCGGGACTTCGGCGCCAAGGCGCGCTTACTTCTTGCGTACGGGGGCCGATTTGTTCTTTGCTTGGGCGTACTCTTGACGGCCGTCCGGCCCTGCATGTTAGCCGTTGGAAACGGTACTGGACTTAATGTCCAGCGTAAAGCTATCGCCCACGCCGGTTTTTCCTGAACTGGGATCGACGGTTACGAAGACGCCGGAGATAGAAGCGGGCGATACGGTGATTCGCAAAAAGCCAAAGGTACTATCGTTGTACGCTTCCAGCGTAAGCGGATTGCCGCTGGCGTCGGTACCGGAGGCCGGTGTCTGCGGAGCGGTGGGGCGCCGGTTCGCCGGCTTCAAACCCGGCAGGTCATAATATCCGCCCATGCCCGCTACGACGTAGGGGATTTGCTGGCCGCCCACCGTCCGCGTGTATCGCTCGTAGAGATGGGCGTGGCCGGAGAGATGCAGATCCGGCTGAATACCGGCTGCGCTGCAGGCATCGTCAATCTGCTTGAGCATGGTAGGGCTGGGCACGTGCTGCGGGCTGCCCGTGAAGGGCGGATGATGGGTCGCGATGACCAGGGCGCGCCATTGGCCTTTGTCCCGCTCCGCCTTTGCCGCGGCCAGTTGCTGTTGCAAGAACGTCAACTGGGCGTTGCCGACCTTGGAACTGGCGATCACTCCTTCCGTGCCGCCTTCACTGGTATTCGAATACAACCCGATGAACTTCACGAAGGGAGCGTTCAGTGTGAAGTAGACGGCCGGTTGGTCCATGGTGGTCCGGGCGGCTCCCTGACTATCTGCATTGTTAGTGGGCTGGCTGGTGCAGAAGTTAGCCACGAAGGCGTCCAACGATTTCGCGGTTTCGCCAGTGAAGAGCGCCCCGTCGTGATTGCCTGGAATTGCGAAGATCGGCGCATTGTAGTTGCGATACGGATCGTAGAATTGCGAGAAATAGTATTGGTCCTGCCCGAAGTAGTAAACTACGTCGCCCAAGTGATACCAGAAGGCCGCGCCGCTGCTCAAATCGTCTGCCATGGCGTCGGCTACCGCAAACTGGAATTGGGGGCTATGAATTCCGCCGGTGTCGCCGACGGTGTGAAAGACAATCTTGCCGGTGTCCTGGAGCTTTTGCACAACATCCGTGCCGATCACCGATGCTAAATCCATCGGCGTCGTGCTTCTGGCCGGCGGTATCGGCTCCAATTGTTCGTTCCCTTTGGCCTTCGTGTCAGCCGAGATTTCCTGCTGGCTGAAGCTGCTGAAATTATCCGGAGTTAAATCGGGGTCTCCGAAAGCGCGCGCGGCGGGCATAAGTGTCTCCTCTCCAAGTTCTGGACATCATACCACAGCAAGGTATGAGAGACGGCTCCGCTCGTTGACACTCCGCTCCCTGACGGTCACGGCTCGGTAACAGCCGCGTCGATCGCGCACGATTTATGACCGGCCGGGAACATTCTTTACCGCGCCGCGACCATCAGGGAGTGCCCCATGGCCCTGCGGGCCACCGAAAGCGATGAAGACCAATTGCGTCTTCAACGGAGCGGTTATTCCCCGCTGTCAATGGAAAGGTCACCACAACGTTTTCCAGCGGCAATTCATTCTTGTGCTCTTTCGATGCTGCCGGTGCGACGAGCAGGCGAGTGTGCCGACAGCGAATTAGGATTTTGCCGAGGTATTTGAAATAGAATTTAGATAATCATGGCGAAGATGTTCCAGCAGACCCGCGTGGGAACCCTCACCGACGATGCCGTAACCGCCCGGACCGGTAAAACGTGGGAGGAATGGTTCAAGCTCCTGGATAAGGCGGGCGCGCGCATGATGGATCACCAGGAGATTTCCGCCACGTTGCAAAAGCAGTTTGGACTTTCGCGCTGGTGGGGCCAGATGGTGGCGGTGGGCTACGAAAACGAACGCGGCATCCGCCAGGACGGGCGCGGCGATGCGGCGGGCAAGCGCTATGAAGTGACGCTCAACAAAATAGTACTCGCGCCGCGGGCGGCCGTTTGGGATGCATGGCACGATCCGGGCATGCTGGCGCGCTGGCTGCCTGGCGCATCGTTCGAAGTCTCCAGCGCCGTGCCGCAAAAGACGCTGCGCCTGGCCTGGCCCGGCGACACCAGCGTCACGGTCCGCTTTTACGAACGGCGCGGCAGAGCCAGAATCGTAGTGGCGCACGCCAAGCTTTCCGAGGACAACGTGGAGCGCATGCAGCGCTATTGGTCGGACGCGCTGGACCGGCTGCGCGTCCTGATGGCCGGATAATTCGCGATACACTCGGCTGGTATGTGGAAAGCGATTCTCTGTCTGGCGGCAGCCGCGGCTCTGTGCGCCCAGCAGCGCCAGCAATTCAACGATGGCGACGCGCATGGCGATGCGCCCTACCTGATCGAGGAAGGCTGGACGCCTCTGCTCACTGGACACGATCTCTCCGGCTGGCATGCGCTGGGATCGTCAGGCACGGCCGACTGGCTTTCCACCTCGGGCATCATCTGGGATCGCCTCTTAGGACCCACGCGGCTCTCCGCCGTTCCCGGACCGGGCGACCGCATTCTGAACGGGCTGCGCGGCCGCACGGCCAACCTGATCAGCGACCGCAAATTCGGCGATATCGAACTGTATGTCGAATTCATGCTGGCCAAGGGCTCCAATTCGGGAGTCTACATGCACAGCCTGTATGAGTGCCAGATCTTCGATAGCTACGGATCCACCGAGCCGGTGACGTCCTCCGATGGCGGCGGCATTTATCATCGCTGGATCGATAACAAGGGCGTCGGCGGATCGGCGCCCAGCCGCAACGCCTGCCGGCGGCCGGGTGAATGGCAGTCGTATCACATCTGGTTCCGCGCGCCGCGTTTCGACGCTACGGGTAAGAAGATCGAGAATGCCAAGTTCATTCGTGTGGTGTATAACGGACTGTCCGTGCAGAACAACGTGGAAGTGGACGGTCCCACACGCGCGGCGAACGACATTCCGGAAGCGGCGGAAAATCCGATTATGCTGCAGGGCGATCATGGCCCGGTGGCCTTCCGCAATATCTATTGGCGGCCGTTGCGGGAGATCATCGAGCGATGAAGAGTGGGGCAGACGATCGTCTTTTGTCGTCTGCCGTGTGACGGCGTATTGGCAGACCACGAAAAACGATGGTCTGCCCGGTCTGCCCCACACCTTGGCCCCGCGCGTGCATTGATTACCGGCGATGAAAGAAGAGATGGCATTTCTCAAATACCGCCGGGAAGTGGTCCGGAGTTGGCCAGAATCACCCCGTAAATCGGTGTTTCTGACCGCCATTGAGAGCCGTATTCTGAGCCTGGAGCATCAGACGCAGACGGATGCAGCAGGCGCGCATGAGTCCGCGGCATCCCACTGAGTGCAACAAATGTCCCGATTCGGAACGGCGGCAGGTCCGAATCAGTACAGACCCTTCACCAGCCCTCCGTCCACGGCGATCGCCGCACCGGTAATATAAGCGGCCCGCTCGGAAGCCAGGAATACCACCAGGTCGGCGAGTTCATCCGGACGTCCTAAGCGGCCCAGAGCCGTTTCGCGGGCCCAACGCTGCTGGATCTCCTGCGGATCGACGCCATCGCGCGCGGCTAGACGGCGGCTGAGCTCTTCGAGGCGCGCGGTGGCCGTGTAACCCGGGCACACATTATTCACCAGCACACCATCGCCGCCGTATTCGTTGGCCAGCGTCTTGATCAGTCCACTGACTCCCGACCGCACGGAATTCGAGAGTACCAGGCCGTCCACCGGCTGCTTCACGGCTACCGACGTGATGGCGATAAAGCGGCCCCACCGTTGCCGCTGCATCACTGGCAGGGTTTCTTTGGCGAAATAAACGGTGCTCATCAGGTTCAGATCCGCCGCCGCGCGCCAGTCTTCGATGGTGGTTTCGGCGAAGCTCTTTCCCGGCGGGCCGCCGGCGTTCGCCACGCAGATATCCAGCCGGGCGAACTGCTCGACGACCGCGGCGACGAAATCGCGCACCTGATCGTAGACCGTAACATCCACGGCGCGGGTGAAGACTTCGCTGCCCGTTTCGCGGCGGATCTCTTCCGCGGCGGCTTCGAGGGCCCCAGCCGTGCGGGCGCAGAGCGCTAGCTTGGCGCCTTCGCGTGCCAGTCCGCGCGCGATGGCCAGACCCAATCCACGGCTGGAAGCAGCCACCAGCGCCACGCGATTTTTGATTCCCAAATCCATGTAGCCAACCTCACCAAGCCTTTCATTGTCTCCCAACGGCGCACGAGTACGCGGCTCCCCTTGCATCCGGCCCCGAATCTTGTCATAATCGCCCCTCGGACTCGATTCCTATGACACCTGATAACCCTTCCGACAACTCCCCAAAGCCGATGAACGAAGCGGGCCGCATCACCGGCGTAATCCTCGACCCTAAGCCAACGTTCGCGGACATCGTCGCGCGGCCGAGTTGGATACTGCCGGTGGTTCTATCGATCGTGGTTGGCCTGGCGTTCATCTACTTTTTCACCAGCAGAGTAGGATGGGACCGGTACTTTCATCAGCTCGCCGAAATCAGCACGAAAATGCAGCAGATGGAGCCCGCGCAGCGCGAGAACGCCATTCAGATGCAGGTCAAGTTCGGCCCGCCCTTCGGCTATGTGTTCGCCGTCATTGGACCTGTCTTGATGGCTCTCATCGTTGGCGGCGTTGTCCTGCTGATGGCTAAGCTGGGCGGCGGATCGCCGTCGTTTAAGCAGACCTTCGCCATCAGCGCCTGGGCATCGCTGCCCCGCATTCTCGCGGGCATCCTGGCCATCGTGGTGATGTTCATCAAGAATCCCGAGGAGTTCAATCTGCAAAATCCGCTGGCGTTCTTCAACCTGGGCGCATTCATGGAACCGCCGCCCAACTCGTCCAAGTTCGTGTACAGCCTGGCGACTTCGATCGATCTATTCGCGATTTGGACGATCCTTCTGGTCGCCGTCGGGCTAATGGCCGCCGTGCGCAAGATGCCTTTTTCGAAGGCGCTGATTCTGGTATTGACGCCCTGGGTGATCTGGATCCTGGCGGCCAGCGCCGTTGCCGGCATGTTCGGCTAATTCTAGTTCGCGGGCGCTCGCTCTGCGCACCGCTCGAAGGATGGTTCCAAATGGAGATGACGGATTTTCTTAGTTTTCGAAAGATGATCACGCCTGTGATTATCGAAATCGTGTTCTGGATCGGCGTGGTCGCCTGCGTACTCATGGGATTGGGCGTGATCTTTCAAAGTATGAATGCCCCCTTCGGCGGCGGCGCCGGGGTGTTCTCGGGCCTGCTGATTCTGGTGCTGGGCCCGTTGGGCGTGCGTATTTACTGCGAACTGTTGATCGTGCTGTTTCGCATGAACGAGACGTTGACCGATATCCGCAACTCGCTCGCGTCGCGCGGCCCGAACGTTCCTTGATTCGAACCGCTCCCTCACGGTCGCGGCTCTGTAACGGCGGTCGCGGCTCTGTAACGGCGGTCGCGGCTCGGTAGATCGTGCCGAATTGACGCGGCTGTTACCGAGCCGTGACCGTCAGGGAGCGGTTTCCTTGGATCGTTGATGCTGCTGTCGCAAAATATCCGGCGCGCATCGCGCATCTTCCGGCGCAGTCCCGCCTTTGCGGCCGTCACCATACTCACCTTCGCGCTGGGCATCGGCGCCAACACGGCGATCTTCAGCGTTCTCGATGCGGTCGTGCTTCGCGAACTGCCGGTGCGGCAGCCCCAGCAACTTGTCGAGCTATCCGTGATCTATCGAAATGGCGGACGGGTGCCGTTTTCGTATCCGATGTTCCAGGCCATAGAGCGCTGGCAACGCGTATTTGAGGGCCTCTATGGATGGACCTTCGCCATGGATTCAAGCGTGAAAGCGGGCGGCGTTCCGTTCCTGGCAGGCGTGCGCGCCGTCAGCGGAAATTATTATTCCGGGCTGGGAGTTACTCCGCTGCTTGGCCGGCTGATCGCGCCGGAAATTTCGGGCGGGAATCCGCAGGTCGCGGTGCTCGGCTACGAATGCTGGCTGAGCCGTTTTGGAGGCGCGCGCAACGTTATCGGCAGATCGATCCGCATCGACGGCCGGCCGTTCACGGTCATGGGCATCACGCGGCCATGGTTTGCGGGCATGACGCCCGGCGAGCCTGCCGACATCACGATTCCCATTACAGCTACATCGTCCGCCGACCGCGGCAGCCGTTCGCTGCTATGGATCTCCGCCACTGGGCGGCTACGCGACGGGGTAACCATGGAGCAGGCGCGCACGCAGCTTGCCTCGTTTTGGCCGGACGTGTTGCGCACCACGGTCCCCACGGAGAGCCGCGGAGCGCGCCGCCAATCGTTCCTGGCTATGCGGCTGGCCCTCGATCCAGCCGCTGCGGGAGCTAAGACGGCTTTGCGCAACCGGGTCTCGCGGCCGTTGTACGTGATGATGGGGGTGGTGGTTCTGATCCTGCTGATCGCTTGCGTCAATTTGGCAAATCTCACTTTGGCGCGCGCCGCTGGGCGCAGCCAGGAGATGAGCACGCGCGCCGCGCTGGGCGCCACCCGCTGGCAAATCGCGCGGCAGTTGCTCACCGAGAGCCTGCTGTTTTCGGTTGGCGGAGCGTCGCTGGCATTGGCGCTGGCGTATTGGGGCGGTCCGTTGCTGCTCAGCCTTCTGGCGGATGGCGGCCTCCGCGCGGCAGTTCTCGATGTGCGTCCGGACTGGCGGGTCCTCGCGTTCACTGCCGCGGTTGCGGTGCTTACCGGGATTTTGGTCGGCTTGGTTCCGGCCCTACAAATGTCGCGCCAACAGCCCGCGCTGGCCATTCGGGAGCGTGGCGTGGGCCGGGGGCAGGCGCGCGCGGGCAAGGTGCTGATCGTATCGCAGATCGCGCTGTCGCTCGTATTGCTGTTCGGGGCCGGATTGCTGCTGCGCACGTTCCAGAATCTACGCTCGGCCGATCCCGGTTTTCAGAAAGTTGGAATCCTCGAAGCCGGCTTGCACTCGCTGCCTGTGTCCGCTCGGAGCGCACACACCGACGAGGACACAAATAATCATCGCCATCAACTGGTGGAGCGCGCCGCAGCTCTGCCGGGAGCCATCTCCGCCGCGTTTTCGGATGTTCCGGTGCCCGCCAACGATAACGGATGGAGAGAGACCGTGTCCGCCGCCGGATCGGATTCGAACCCCGACCGCGGCGTTTTGGCTACTCTGATTTGCGTCTCGCCGGAATTTTTCCGGACATTCGCCATGCCCGTGGTTGTAGGCCGCGACTTCGACTGGAGCGACGACCGGCGGCAACCGGCCGTCACCATCGTGGATAGCGAGGTGGCGCGCCGTCTGTTCCCCGCGGGCGCCATCGGCCAACGCGTGCGCTTCGGCGTGCAGCCGCAGTTTCAATCGCTCGAGATCGTAGGCGTGGTCCGGGCGGCGCGCCTGATTGATTTGCGCGACGCGAGCCGGCATGCCATCTATATTCCCTGCCAGCAGTACCCTTATGGCGGAGACGGCCACCTCTTCGTTCGCGCCAGCCACGCGGGGACATTGGCGCGCGCGCTGGATAGCGAAGTGCAGTCGCTCGGCCGTGAATACGTTACCGAAACCAGGACCATCGAGCAGATGAGCGATCGCGCGCTGGTTGCCGAACGGGCCGCCGCGATCTTCTCCACCGCCTTCGCAACCGCGGCGTTGATGCTGGCCGGCATCGGGCTGTTCGGCCTGATGTCGTATACCGTTACGCGCCGCACGCGCGAAATCGGCATTCGCATGGCGCTCGGTTCCGAGCCCGGCGCGATCCTGCGCATGATCTGCCGCCAGACGCTGGTGCTGACACTGGCGGGCATTCTGGTGGGTTTGCCTGGTGCGCTGGCGGCGACGCGCTTGCTCGCGCGCGGTCTGTTCGGGCTCACGCCGTTCGATCCCCTGTCGATGGCGGCGGCTGCGGGCGCGCTCCTCGCGGTGGGGTTGATTGCCGGCTACCTGCCCGCGCGGCGGGTTCTCAGGATGGATCCGATGTCGGCGCTGCGGCGCGAATAAAGGAAGGCAACCGCTTCCTGAGGGTCGCGGCTCGGTAACAGCCGCGTCGGCTTCGCACGATCTACAGAGCCGCGACCGTAAGGGAGCGGTGTAACGCCGCCCCTTACATCGCTTTCGACTTGCGGGTTCGCTTCTTGGCCACCGGCTCCTCGGCCGTTTGTTCTTCGGCGGACTCGCCGGCCGCTGCCGTGGCCACCTGCACCGGCTTCTTCTTCTCGGCCAGGCTGCGTTTCAGCGCCTCCATGATGTCGATCACCGGGGCCATCTGCGGCTCAGGCGTCTCCACCACCTTTTGCCCTTCCTTCTTCGCCTCGATCATCTGCATCAGGTTGTCGCGATACGTATCGTGATATTTTTCCGGCTCGAACTCGGCCTTCAGCGTATCGATCAGCATGTTGGCCATGGCCAGTTCGTTGGGCTTCACCAGGTTGGTATCGGTGCGGAATTCATCCACCTGGCGGATCTCATCCTGGTAGTACATGGTGTGCAACAGGATGCCTTTCTTGCCAGGCCGCAGGATCACGATGTGCTCGCGATTGTGCATGGCAATCTTCGCCAGCGCGTAGTAATTCGCTTGGCGCATGGCCTCGAACAGCAGCGCATAAGGCTTCTCGCCGCCGCCGTCGGGTGCCATGTAATAGGAGCTTTCGAGATAAATCGGATCGACGGCGTCGCCCTTCACGAACTCCAGAATCTCCATCACCTTGGCGGTTTTGGGAGCGACTTTTTTGATGTCCTCTTCGTCGATGACCACGTAATGATCTTTCTCATATTCGTAGCCCTTCACCAATTCACTGCGCGGCACAGGCTGATCCTCGGCCTGGCAATAGGTGACCTGCTTGATGCGCGAATTGTCCTTCGCGTGCAGCATATTGAAACTCACGGTCTCGCCGCGCGCGGCGCTGTAGAGCCTCACCGGCAACGAAACCAAACCGAACGTCAAATGTCCTTTCCAGACTGTGCTGGCCATGTCCCCACCCTCACATTAGTAGTAGGCGCAGTTCCGAAGATATCATGTAAATGGAGGAGGGGCAAGGTGTTATGGCGCTAGAGGAGTACGTTCGGAAACGCAAATTCGAGAAAACTCCGGAGCCGGCGCCGCACGCCAAGGCGCCGGTCGAGGCCAACGGCGCGCCGTACTTCTGTGTGCAGCGTCACGACGCCACCCGCCTGCATTACGATTTTCGCCTGGAAATCGGCGGCGTGCTGGTCTCCTGGGCCGTTCCCAAAGGCCCTTCACTGCAGCCGCTCTCGAAAGTTTTGGCAGCCAAAGTGGAAGACCATCCGTTCGAATACGGCGAGTTTGAAGGCAACATTCCGGCGGGCAATTACGGCGCGGGCAGCGTGATGCTGTGGGATCGCGGCACGTGGGAACTGCTGGGCGACGGTCCGGCGGAGGCGCAAATCGCGCGCGGCGATCTGAAATTCCGCCTGCATGGCGAGAAGCTGAAAGGCGAGTTCGCGCTGGTGCTGATGAAGAATCGCGGCAAGGGCAACGAATGGCTGCTCATCAAGAAGCGCGATGCCGATGCGGTGGAAGGCTGGGACATCGAGCAATACGCGTGGAGCGTGCTTTCCGGCCGCACCCAGCAGGAGATCGCGCAAGGGTTGCCCGCGCGCAAGACCAAGCAAAAAACGGCGGGCGATCCGCGGCGCGAATGGAAAAGCAAACCCGCGGAACGGCCTGCCAAGACAGTCGCCAAAGCCGCGCCGCCGCCCAAGACGAAGTCGGCAGTCAATCCCGCGACGATTCCAGGCGCCGTGAAGGCCGAGATGCCCACTGCCATTACCCCCATGAAAGCCGGGCTGGCCACTGCGCCGCCACGGGGCGATGAATGGCTGTTCGAAGTGAAATGGGATGGCGTGCGGGCCATCTGTTTCATCGAGGACGAATCGATTCGGCTGGTCTCGCGTACCGGCCACTCCTGCGAGAAACAATATCCCGAATTGAGCGTGATTCCGCACTATATCGCCGCCAGCCAGGCGATTCTGGATGGTGAGATCGCCGCGCTCGACGAAAAGGGCGTGGCGCGATTCGAGTTGATTCAGCCGCGCATTCACCAGTCCGATGCCAATTCCATCTCGCACATGGCGCGGTCGAAGCCGGTAGTGTATTTCGCTTTCGATCTGCTGTATCTGAACGGCTACGATCTGCGGCAGGCGCCTTTGGAAGAGCGCAAGCGGACGCTGGAACAGATCCTGAAGCCCACCGGCGTGCTGCGGTATTCCGAGCATTTTCCGGGCGCCGGAGAAGAGATGCTGCACGCCGCGCGCGAAACCGGGGTCGAGGGTCTGATGGCCAAGCGCGCGAGCAGCCGCTACGAATCTCGCCGCAGCAGCGACTGGGTGAAGCTGAAGATCGTGGAGCGGCAGGAGTTCGTGATCTGTGGCTTTACCGCCGGCGAACGCGATCACTTCGGCGCGCTGGTGCTGGGTGTGTATGATAACGGCCGGTTGATGTGGGTCGGCAATGTGGGCACAGGCTTCGATCAGAAGACCATGGCCATGCTGCGGCAGAGGCTCGATCCGCTGGTAGTGACGCATTCACCGTTTCCGGACTCGCCCAAAGTGGCCAAGGAAGTTACCTGGGTGAAACCGGAGTTAGTGGCGGAAGTGAAGTTCGCTAACTGGACCAATGACTCCAAGCTTCGCGCGCCAGTGTATCTGGGGCTGCGGCCGGATGTGGAGCCGCAAGAGTGCGTGCGCGAAAAGGCGGAGCAGCCCGCTAAAGCGGCCATGCCGGCAAAGAAAGCGCTGCTCGAACCCGGCCGTGAAGAAGTCACTCTTACCATCAGCCACCATTCACTGAAATTCACGAATCTTAACAAGGTGTTCTATCCGGCGGAAGGAATTGTGAAGCGTGACTTACTCAATTACTATGACTCGGTCGCCGATCTTATCCTGCCGCATTTGAAGGACCGGCCGTTGTCGCTGAAACGGTATCCGAACGGGATCACGCAGCAGTTCTTTTTCCAGAAGGACGCGCCGCTGACGTTCGCACCGTGGCTGCGCACCGAGGAGATTTACTCGGATCACAACGAAGCGCCCATCCGGTATGTCTTCGCACAGGATCGCGCCAGCCTTTTGTATCTTGTAAATCTCGGCTGCATTGACCAAAACCCTTGGATGAGTCACACGCCGACTCTCGACAATCCGGATTTCGTGCTGATCGATCTGGACCCGCAGGATTGCCCGTTCGATATGATCGTGGAGACTGCTCTGCTGGTGCGCGATAAGCTGCAGGCTATCGGACTGGCCGGATATCCCAAGACTACAGGCGGCGACGGCATGCACGTTTATATTCCGCTGGAGCCAATCTACAGCTACGAAGAAAGCCGCACTTTCGCTGAGTTATTGTCGCACTTAGTGGTGCGCGAGAAGCCTAACTTGTTTACTACGCCGCGGAGCGTTTCGAAGCGGCAAAAGGGCCGTGTGTATTTCGATTGGGTGCAGAACGGCAAGTCCAAGACCATCGCGGCGCCGTATGTGCTGCGAGCGTATCCCGGTGCGCCCGTGGCCACGCCGCTCGATTGGAGTGAGGTGAAGCCGGGCCTGACACCTACGCAATTTAATATCTATAATGCGCCGGAGAGGTTTGCTAAGGTGGGCGACTTATTTGAAGGCGTGTTGAAGAATACGCAGAGACTGGAAAAGCCTTTTGAGAGGCTGGAAAAGCTGTGGAAGGGTATGTCCGCTCCCTGACGGTCGCGGCTCTGTAACTTAGCGTTTCCGAGGGCGGCTGGTAGCTTTCCGAGCCGCGCGCGTGAGCAAGCGGTTTTCTAGGGAGTTAAGAGGAATACCGTGCCCTGGCCGTTAGCGCCGCCGCGCAACGTCGTTCCGTAGAACACCCCGTTAGGGCCAGGGATCAGAGGTGCATCCGGATCGCCGCCATTGGCAGTGTCTTTGAAAGTGTACAAAACAGTTTCCGTCCATGCCTTGCCTGTGACAGGCGGCTGCAACTCATAGACGACGCCATAACCCTTCCAGGCAGAGGATGAGCCACCAGCCAACGTGGTGCCGAGGAGCGTTCCTCCGGGACCGAAGGCCGGAACTGCGTGCGGCGCGCCTCCGTTAACGCCTGCATTGAACGTCTTTAGAACAGTCTCGTTCCAAACATTACCCGTGGCGGGCGGAGTCAGTTCGTAAACAGTTCCGAAGTTAGTTCCTACGCCTCCCGGCGTCGCGCCGTACAGATCTCCGGCTGTGTCCAAAACTAGCCCAGCGTAGGGATAGCCCCCGTCTTTGCCGGTGAAGGTGTGGATAACTGCCTCTTTCCACGAATCGTGCAACTTAGTTGGCGGCGCTAACTTGAAAACCGTTCCCTTGTTGTGGGAGCCGCCAAAATCGGTGGTTCCATAAAGATTTCCGGCCGCGTCTATGGCCAACGATGCGTAAGGAAATGCTCCATCGTTCCCGCCGGCGAAGTTATAGAGCACGGTTTCCGTCCAGGCGCCATCTCCGGCCGGCGGCGCTAACTCATACACCGTGCCATAGCCCAGCGATCCACCAAGTTCGGTAGTGCCGTACAGCACTCCACTGGGCGCCACGATGGGAGACGCATAGGGAGTGGCTCCGTCGCTGCCGCTGAAGCTGTAAATAGCCGTCTCCGTCCAGGCGCCGCCCTGTTCGCCCGGCGGCGTTAATTCGAATACCACACCCATCCCCGACGAGCCGCCTGCCTTGGTAGCGCCATAGAGCACTCCACCCGAACCAAGCACCACCCCGCCTTGCGGATAACCGCCATCCGTCCCGCCCGCGAAACTGTAGAGAACCGTCTCTATCCACTGGTTACCCGACACAGGCGGAGTCAGTTCGTATACGGCGCCGGCGCCATAAGTCCCTCCGTAGCCAGTGGTGCCATAAAGCGATCCGTTCGACCCTAACGTCACGCCCGCATAGGGATTGGCGCCATCGCCGTTATAGCCCGGGAAGCTATAGAGAGTGGTCAAAGCGGGTTGCGCGAAGGCGGCAGATACGTACACGAGCGGCAGAAGTGTGAGTCTAAGGTTCATAACTTCGAGACGCTGTTACCGCCGTAGTTGACCACCCATACATTTACACCGTCGAAGCCCACGAACCCCGGCGCGTTTCCAAGAAGGTAAGTGCCCAACAGCATACCGTCACTGGCGCGCAACTTGGTAACGCTGTCGGTATTCTGGTTGGCCACCCAGATATTCGTACCGTCGAAGACCACCCCGTTCGGATCGTCGCCTACTGGGAATTGTCCCAAGAGCGCGCCGTCGCTGGCGCGCATTTTACTCACGGTATTGCTGTAGAAATTAGTCACCCAGATGTTAGCGCCGTCAAACGCCAGCGCGTTGGGCACGTCACCGCCGGGAAATGTCCCCAGGATAGTGTTGTCGCTGCCGCGCACCTTCATTACGGTATTGCCCTGCCAGTTCGATACCCATATGTTGTCGCCGTCCCAAACTAAGTCGGTGGGGCCATCCCCGACCGGTACGGTCGCCACCAGCGAGCCGTCGCTGGCGCGTAGCTTGGTCAGATTGGCGCTGCCGTAGTTGGCTATCCAGACGTTAACTCCATCGAAGATAACCGCATTTGGTTTCGTTCCCGCGGGATAATTGCCCAGCAACGTTCCGTCGCTGGCTCGCACCTTCGACACATTGTTGCTCTTGCTGTTGGCGGTCCACAGATTCGCTCCGTCGAATGTGATGCCCGTGGGCTTATCTCCCACAGAGAACGTGCCCAGCAGCGCACCGTCGCTGGCCCGCAGTTTAGTGACCGTATGACCCGAGAAACTGGTGATCCACATGTTCGCGCCGTCGGATGCGGCGCGCCACGGACCTGCCCCCACGGGAAATTCGGTCGCCAGGTTGGCGGCGTACCAATGCAGTAATGCAATAGCCTTAAGGCGCGCGCCGGATGCTCCCAACGCCCCCGGCGCACCGGGCGCGCCCGCTGGACCGGCGGGTCCCTCCGCACCCGTCTGTCCCGTTGGACCTTGCGCGCCCGTAGGCCCCGCGGCTCCGGTGGCGCCCGGCGGTCCCTGCGGTCCTGAGGGACCTACACTACCCAAGGTGACAACCAGCGACCCCGTCTGACTTTTGCTGTTAGTCACCGACAGTTCATAAGATGCCGGCGCATAACTGGCCGGCAGATTGGCGGATATTTTCGTGTTGCCGAACGATACCAACGTCAACTGCATGCCGGCAAGTGTTACCACGGGCGCGGCTTTGGCCGGGCTGAAACTCTGGCCGCCGATCACGATGCGGTTCTTGGCGTAATCCACAACTGCGCTCTGAATCAAGGGCGCCGCCGCCCAGCCGCTCGAAATACTCATCGCGGCGGCCATGATTGCGGCTCCCTTTGGAAACGCGCGTGGTGGCATTCGGTCTCCCACCTTATATCTTCGAAACCGTGTTTGTATAGAAGTTAGCTACCCAGATACTCGCCCCGTCGAAAGCCACGCCGTAAGGGCCGCCGATGAATCCGCTGAAGCTGCCGGCCAATGCTCCATCGTTGAACTGCAGCTTCGTGATGTTATTCGCTCCAGCCACCCAGATGTAGCTACCGTCGAACACCACGCCATAGGGTTGGCTGCCCACATTATAGGTGCCCACAGTAGAGCCATTACTCGCCGCAATCTCGCTGACGGTATTGGCGCCCTGATTCGCCACCCAGAGATTCGTCCCGTCAAAGGCGATACCGGTGGGATTCAAGCCAACGGGAAAAGTGCCCAACACCGCGCCATCGGTGGCGCGCAGCTCCGTCGCCGTGCCGTCGTTGAAATTCGTTACCCAAATGTTGGCGCCGTCGAAGGCTAACTGCCGCGGGTAATTTCCCACCGGAAAAGTCCCCTCCAACGCGCCGGTCGCCGCCAGCAGCTTAGTCACATTGTTCGAGGAGTTATTGGCCACCCATATGTTCACTCCGTCGAAAGCAACCCCTTCTGGCTGGGTTCCCACCTGGTAAGTGCCGACTATCGTACCGGTGCTCGCCTGTAGCTTGCCGATGGTATTGCCGCCCGAGTTAGCCACCCAGACGTTCGCGCCGTCGTAGGCCAAGCCGCGCGGCGACCGGCCGACATTGTAAGTTCCCATCACCGTGCCATCGTTGGCCGACAACCGGGTTACGTTGTTGCTGCCGTTGTTTGTCACCCACATGCTGGCTCCATCAAAGGCCGCGCCGGTGGGATTAGTCCCCACCGCGAAGCTGTTGGTTTCATCCGCCGTGTACCAGCGCAGCAGGCTGATGGGGAATGATGCCGGTCCCGGTGGTCCGGAGGGTCCGCTGGCGCCCGCCGGGCCAGTTGGTCCCGCCGGTCCGGTTGGTCCAGTGGGACCTGCGGGCCCCTGCGCACCCGCAGGTCCGGTCGCGCCCGTGGGGCCTTGCGGGCCCGCTGGACCAGTCGCGCCCAGCGTCACGCTGAACGCCGCAGTCTGGCTATTGCTATTCGTCAAACTAAGGGTATAAGAACCTGGGCCGAAACTCCCCGGCACCGTCGCGGTCACTACCGTATTGGTGAAAGTAAGCACCGTCAGGTTGGTGCCGGCCAGCGACACGGTAGGCGCGGCCGTGCCCGGCACAAAATTCGTTCCGTCGACGGTCATCTGGTTAGTCGCCGTATTAACCGATACGCTCGAAATCGACGGAGCGCCAGCTCCCCATGCCAATGGCGCGATGGCTATCGCAAAGGTGGAACCCAGTAAAACAAGGATCCGGAGATAACGAGACATGTGTTCCCTCACATCAACTCCGCAGGTGAAATATCCGCAACACGAGTGCTCCGGCACGAGATTATTCGATTATAAACGCGCCCGGCGTCCTTCTGTAGGAACAGCAGTACCATGCCTTGCGTACCGGGGGCGTCCGGGAAACACCGCTCCGTTGAAGACGCAGGCTGGCGAATTGGAGGGCAGGTCCCTCGAACGACGGCTTTTCGCCGGCTCGCCGCCTGAAAGCGAAGTGCCCGCGTGGTGCGGGTCCATACTGGAGAGGAACTTGGCCTGCGCTTTTCAGCCAATTGGCATTTTTTCGCTTCTCGCCAATCGATTGTTATCAATAACTTCCGGGGGAGTTCCTCAGAAGGCGGCTGCGGCCAGGATTGGCCGCCCTCCAATTGGTCTTCATCACCTTTGGTGGCCCGCAGGGCCAATGGGGCACTCCCTGACGGTCGCAGTTCGGTTAAAGCCGCGTCGATTTTCCACGATTTACCGAGTCAGGGAGCGGTCACTGGCTCCGATTCCCCAAAACGGTTGAGCACGAGCGCCGCTTCGAAATCGGCGGCACTTGCCACTCCTCTGGTAATATGGGTGGGAAGTGCATCCGGAACCTACTGACTTACCAGGACCTCTACCGATCCCGGCATCCGATCGAATACCCGCGGATGCCTGGCGGCGCGTGCAGTTGGCGCGCCATCCCAAGCGGCCCCACTCGCTCGATTACATTGAGCGCGTCTTCACGGGCTTTCAGGAGATGCACGGCGATCGCCTCTTCGGGGACGACCCCGCCATCGTTTGCGGAGCGGCATTTCTGGATGGACGCCCCGTCATGGTCGTGGGCGAGCAGAAAGGCCGCGACACCAAGCAGAAGCTCTATCGCAATTTTGGGATGCCCAAGCCGGAGGGATATCGCAAGGCATTGCGCATCATGCAACTGGCATCCAAATTCGGGCGGCCGGTGGTGACTTTGCTGGATACGCCCGGCGCGTATCCCGGGATCGACGCCGAGGAGCGCGGACAAGCCGAAGCTATCGCCCGCAATCTCCGCGAAATGGCACGCCTTACGGTGCCGGTAATTACTGTGTGTATCGGCGAAGGCGGCAGCGGCGGAGCGCTGGCGTTGGGCGTTGGCAATCGCGTCCTGATGCTGGAAAACGCCGTTTATAGCGTGATTTCACCGGAAAGCTGCGCGGCCATTATCTGGCGCGATTCGACGAAAGCCGAGTTGGCGGCGGCCGCACTGAAGCTTACGGCCGAGGAACTGCTAAAGCTCCGGCTGATTGATAGTGTGGTGCCCGAGCCGCCGGGTGGCGCGCATGAAGATGCCGAGGCCGCGGCGCGCTTCCTCCGCGATAGCCTTTTAGAGGCGCTGGAAAGCCTGGGGAAGCTGACGCCCGATCAACTTGTAGAGCAGCGGTACACCAAGTTCCGCCACATGGGCAATTTCTTCGCGTGAAAAAGAGCGTTTGGTTGGGCATTCTGTTTCTGGCGATCGTGGCCGGATTCCTCGTGTATTCGACGTTGAACACCGGACGCATCCGTTGCGAAGTGTGTATCACGTTCCGCGGCCAGCAAGCCTGCCGGACGGCCGCGGCCAGCACCCGCGACGAGGCCCTGCGGACGGCCACCGACAACGCCTGCGCGCTGATTTCATCGGGCATCACCGATTCCAATCAGTGCCACAATACTCCGCCCGATAGCGTCCGCTGGCCATAGGCGCCGTAGGGCAGGCCAGCGGTGTTTGTGGCCTGCCGCTCTGGCCTCGCGCAGGCAGACGACACAAAAACGATCGTCTGCCCCCTACCGCGCCCGCAGGACCAGCCGCACCGCAATACGCGGGGGCGACACCCGCTCCATCACGATCCCCGGCGGCAGGTTGAGGTTCCCCGAATCCACCGGCAGATTCAACGTCCCGGCGTGCGCCCCGCGCAGATTGAAACTGGCTACCAACCGGGTCAGGCCGACCGAATCCATCAGCCAGGCGGTGCCGCGCACCTGTACATCCAAACGATCCGTCGCGGGCGCCGCGATATCCATGCCCGCGGGCACGCTGACGAACTGCACGGGCACGCTGATGGTGCGGACGGTGGTTCCGGAGGAGAGAAACGAGGTGCTCCAGATGGCTGCCGCCACGCCTATCGCAGCCAGTTTGACGCCGGCGTTCGAGAACAGCCATTGCCGCAACTTGTTGGTCATCCCGACGGTTGGCTGCGCACAGAGTTTTTCGAGCGTTTGCGCGAGCCGGGCCTCCTCGTCGAAACGGACGGTGCGTTGGCCTTCCATCAAGGTCACCTCGCCGCGTTCCTCGGAAACTACCACCAGCAGGGCATCACAGCGTTCCGCCAAGCCCATGGCCGCGCGATGCCGCGTGCCGAAGTAGCTGGGAACGCGCTCGCGCTCGGTGAGCGGCAGCACCGCCGCGGCGCGCACGATGCGATCGCCCCGTACCACGATGGCGCCGTCGTGCACCGGCGAAGTTTTTTGGAAAACCGCCTCCAAAATCTCGGGCGAGACGGAAGCCTCCAGTGTAATGCCGCCGCTGACCAGTTCCGCCACCGCGTTGCGGCGCACGATCGCGATGAGCGCGCCGGTGGAAGTCCCAGCCAGCCGAAAAGCCGCCTGTGCGATCGACTGATAAGTCTCGGTCAGGCGCGATGCCGCCTGCGACCGCCAAATCAGCAGGCTATCCAGGCGCATGAAAAAGCGCCGCAGTTCCACCTGGAAAACCAACAGCAGCACCACCACTGCCAGGATGGCCGCGCCGTCCAGCACCCAACTCGTGAGCACCAGGTCGAAATGCCGCGCCACCAGGGCTCCGGCGTGCAGCCCCAGCACCACCAGCGCCACGCGTAGCGCCCGCGCCTGCTGTGCCCATCGCAACAGGATATACAGCGCCGTGGTGAGGACCAAGAAATCCACGACGCCCTGCCATCGCACCACAATCAGCGCAATCATCCTTCATCCAATATCCCCCGTTCCGCGGCGAACTACAATGAGATCGTCATGCAGCCTTTTCGTTATCACGTCTTCGTGTGCGATCAGCAGAAGCCCGAAGGCGTGCCGTGCTGCTCAGCACGTGGCTCGCGCAGTGTTGTGGACGCCCTGCGCGCGGAGGTCGCGGCCCAAGGATTGGCGGACCAGGTGCAGGTCACCCCTTGCGGCTCCCTCGGCCTTTGCGAACGCGGACCGAACATGGTGGTTTATCCCGAAGGCGTGTGGTATTCCTGCGTGTCCGCGGGCGATGTGGCGGAACTGGTGCGCAGCCACTTCGCCAACGGAATCCCGGTCGCACGGCTGGCGAATTCCGATGTGCAAGCGGTGCGCTCCGAAATCGAATCCAATAAGAGCAAGATGCAGGCCGCCATGAAGGCTAAGGATGCCGCGGGCGCCTTGCCGGACGACTTGGCGCAAACCATTCGCGGTTTCCAGGAGAGCCGCGCCATCCTGACCGCCATCGAACTCGATGCATTCACGGCCGTGGCGAACGGCGCTTCCGCCGCGCAGTCCGCCCAAAAAATGAACACCGACGCGCGCGCCACCGATATGCTGTTGAACGCCCTGGCCGCTCTCGGGCTGCTCGCGAAACAGAACGGCATGTTTCATAACACTCCGGTCAGTGCACGCTATTTCGTAGCGGGTTCGCCCGACGATTCCCGCGCCGCCACCATGCACGCGGCACACTTGTGGCATCGCTGGTCCACGTTGACGGATTGCGTCCGCCAGGGTACGGCGGTGGCGCGCCGCGAGCCGCGCGAGGTGGACGATCGCTGGACGCAGCCCTTCATCGCGGCCATGCATCGCAATGCGCGGGAGCGTGCGCCGCATGTGGTGCGCGCAGTGGGGGTGCTGGGTGTGCACCGTATGCTCGACGTGGGTGGAGGATCGGGAGCATATTCCATCGCCTTCGCCCAAGCCAATCCCGAGTTGCACGCCGTCATTCTCGATCGGCCGGAGGTGCTGGCCATCGCGCAAGGCCACATCGACCACGCCGGCTTGGCGAACCGTGTGACCACCCGCGTAGGCGACCTGCGTACCGACGATTTCGGGCAAGGATTCGATCTGATGCTGGTCTCCGCCATCTGCCACATGCTAAGTCCGGACGAAAATCGCGATCTGCTACGCCGTTGCCATAAGGCGCTCGCTCCGGGAGGCCGCGTAGTGATCCAGGATTTTATTCTGGAGGAGGATAAGACCGCGCCTAAATTTGCCGCGCTGTTTTCGCTCAACATGCTGGTGGGCACCGACAGCGGCGCCAGTTATAACCAAAGTGAATATGCCGAGTGGCTGGGCGCGGCTGGCTTCCATGAAATCGAACGTATCCGCCTGCCCGGGCCGAGCGGCCTCGTGACCGGCCACCGCGCGTAGCAGGTTGGGGAGTCGCGGCTCAGTAATGTCGGGCTTCCGAGCCGCGCGCGTGAGCAGGCGGACGTGTTGCACACCCATCTATTTCCTACAAACATCGGATGGGCAAGAAGCCACCCAGCATGCAGACGCCGGGTGTATACTATTTCAAGCCGCAACGGCAAATTGGAAATCCCGGTTCCTGAGACTGAGCAAGAGTGTCCTCGTTTGTTGTCAAACCGACCAAGTGGTTTGACTCCACTGGCGCTTCGGTGTGGGTAATCAGCCAAGGGATGCCACCGTCGTCATGGCACTCAGAAAGGAGCACATCGATGGAACGAACCGTTAACTTCTTGAAACGAGCTTCCGCTGTTGCCACACTGTGTGGCGCCATAGCGATTAACTCTCCCGCGCAAACCTTTACCTCGCTGTTCGCCTTTAATGGAACCGACGGCAGTGTGCCCGAGGCGCCGCTCATTCAGGCCACCAACGGGAGTTTGTACGGCACAACCTTCGAGGGCGGGCGTTGCGGCGGGGGCGTGCTCTTCAAGATCACCACAAGCGGCAAGGAGAAGGCGGTCTACTGCTACTTCAATGTGCAAGCCGGACCTGTGACGCCGGTGGTTCAGGCCTTCAACGGCGATTTCTACGGTACAACATTCGATTTAGGGACTTACGGTCAGGGCTCGATTTACCAGGTCAACGCCGGCGGCACTCAGACGACCCTGTACAGCTTCTGTGCGCAAAGCGGGTGCCCGGACGGCAATTACCCCTTCGCGGGATTGGTTTACAGCGCCGAGGAGTTATACGGGACAACGCTTGATGGCGGGGCTTACGGGGGGGGAACTGTCTTCAGGATCAAAACCAGCGGCGGCACGCTGAAAACTATCTACAACTTCTGTACACAAAGTGGTTGCACGGACGGCAATGGCCCCACCGTGCTGGGCCTTGCCAACGATGGGAATTTCTACGGTATAACAAGCGCTGGCGGGGCTTACGGTAAGGGCACGGTCTTTCAACTCACGTCCAGCGGGACGCTGACGGTCCTCTACAGCTTCTGCGCTCAAAGCGGGTGCCCGGACGGATCCTCTCCCAACAGCGTGATTCAGGCCGCTGACGGGAATTTTTACGGTACGACGCTTAATGGTGGAACTCACGGTGGCGGCGTGGTCTTCAATGTTCCTGCCTCCGATACGGCCACGACCCTCTACAGCTTCTGTACGAAAAGTAAGTGCACGGACGGCAAGACACCCGTTGGTCTGATTCAAGCCACGGATGGAAATTTCTACGGTACAACGAAGAAGGGGGGCGCCAACGGCTCCGCCGGCGGTGACGGTACGATCTTCAAGGTCACGTCAAAGGGCAAACTGACCACTCTTTACAACTTTTGTTCTCAGACGCAGTGCCAGGACGGCCAGTTGCCCTATGCGGGGCTGGTCCAAGATACCAACGGCGTCTTCTACGGCACGACATATTACGGTGCAACAGAGTACGGCACGGTGTTCAGCCTGTCGATGGGCTTAGAGCCCTTTGTTGCGCCACAGACCACCTCCGGCCATGTGGGGTCGAATGTCAAGATTCTGGGCACGGACCTGACCGGCGCGACCAGCGTTACGTTTAACGGCACGGCGGCAGAGTTCACGGTTTCTTCGGCTTCCCTGATTATCGCCACGGTGCCCGCCGGCGCCACAACGGGAACCATCGAGGTGGTCACGCCCGGCGGCACGCTAAAGAGCAACGTCCCCTTCCGGGTGACGGACTGACGCTGGCCTGGTCGCTGACTGCGGTTGCCTGAGCCACGGGTCGGGCAGTTCGTTTAAGGCTTGTGACAGTTCTTCGTACTTGGGCTCTCTGTCATGTTCGATCGGATCAACCAGCGACGGCCAGCCTCGCACGCATTTTCCTCCAAGACGGCGTAACATTTCGACGGCATCCATCGCCTATTTAAATTGTTCGGGGCTCCCCGATTGCGCTATTTTCAGATCCTAAAATGAGATTCTTCCTTTTCCTCCTAGTTCTGTTGGTACTGGCTGTACCCGTTTGCGCGCAAACCGCCACTTTGCGCGGTCAGGTTGTCGACGAAACCGGCGCGGTAGTCCCTGGCGCCACCGTCACCATCGACGGTCCGCAGGGGGCGGCCAAGACCGCGACCAGCGGCAACGACGGATCGTATTCCATCGCCGGCCTGGCTCCCGGCAGTTACTCGGTTCGGGTTTCCGCGCCTGACCTTACCCAGGCGCAACCCACCAAGATCATTCTGCAGCCGGGCGTACAATCGCTCGACCTTAAGATGAAAGTCGCCTCCGTCACGCAGCAGGTGACCGTGCAGGATACCGGCGGTCCCAGCGTTTCGACGGACCCGTCCAGTAATTCTAATGCCACCATCCTGACCGGCGAAGACCTGGACGCGCTGTCCGACGATCCCGACGATTTACAGTCGGACTTGCAAGCGCTGGCCGGCCCCGCGGCGGGACCCGACGGCGGCGAAATCTTCGTCGACGGATTCAGCGGCGGACAACTTCCTTCCAAGGATTCCATCCGCGAAGTACGCGTCAACCAGAATCCGTTCTCGCCCGAGTACGACAAGCTGGGCTACGGCCGTATCGAGATCCTTACCAAGCCGGGCACGGACAAGCTGCATGGCCAGGCTTTCCTCAACCTGGGTGACGATTACTTCAATTCCCGCAATCCCTATGCGCAGCAGAAAGCGCCGTTCCACCTGCAGGAGTACGGCGGCTCAATTGGCGGACCGTTGGGCAAACACGCCTCTTTTTTCCTGGATACCGAGCGCCGGGCCATCGACAACGGCCAGGTGATCGACGCGGTGACACTCGATCCCACGACCAACGCAATCAACCCCTACACCGGCACGCTGCTGTCTCCGCAACACCGCATCCGCGTGAGCCCGCGCGTGGACGATCAAATCAGCCAGAACAATACGTTGATCGTCCGCTACGGCTTCACGCACGACGACGTGGAAGACCAGGGCATCGGCGGATTCAACCTTATCTCCCGCGGCTATACCTCGCTCGAGCAGGACCAGCAGGTCCAGGTGACGGACACTGCCGTGCTAAGTCCCACCACCATCAACGAAACGCGCTTCCAGTTCTACCACGAGCTAGACAATTTGAATTCCAACAGCCTGGCGCCCGCCCTTTTGGTCTTGGGCTCCTTCAGCGGCGGCGGCGCGCAGCTTGGCAACAGCGTGAACGCGGAGAATTACTACGAGCTGCAGAATTTCACATCGATCGCAAAGGGAACGCACACTTGGAAGTTTGGCGTACGCGCGCGGGGCCACACCGTGGCTAACTCGTCGCCCACGAATTTTGGCGGCACATTCACATTTGCCGGCGGCCTGGCCCCCGAATTGGACGCCCAAAATCAGGAGATTCTGGAAGGCTCCGCGCCCGTGATGGTGCCTATCACCTCGATCCAGCAATATCAGCGCGCGTTGTTGGGCCTACCCGGTGGCACGCCCACGCAATTCAGCATCGCGGCCGGCAATCCTTTCCTGGCGCTGGACCAGGCGGACGTAGGAGCTTATGTAGGCGACGATTGGCGGGTGCGCCCCAACGTTACGCTGAGCATGGGACTGCGCTACGAAACCCAAACCAACATCCACGACTATCGCGATTTCGCGCCGCGGTTCGGCTTCGCCTGGGCGCCTGGGTCGAAGCAGATGAGCCTGCATCCGAAATTCGTGCTGCGCGGCGGATTCGGCATGTTCTACTCCCGCTTCAATATTTACAATACCGAGACTGCCGAACGCTACAACGGAACCGTGCAGCAGGAGTACATTGTCGATAACCCCGCATTCTTCCCCACCATTCCGAGCATCGGACAGTTGCTGGCCATGCCCGGCATTCAGTCCATCCAGACCATTCAGGAAGTGAGTGCCACGTTGCGCGCGCCGTATGTCATGCAGTCGGCTCTCACCATCGAGCGCCAGTTAGGAAGCGGTACCACGGTTACGGCGACGTATATGAACTCGCACGGGCTGCACATGCTGCGCTCGGAGGAATTCAACGCGCCGGGACCGGTCTATCTGATGGAGTCTTCGGGGCTGTTTAATCAGAACCAACTGATCACCAACGTCAATTCCAAATTGAACCGCAATGTCTCGCTGTGGGGTTACTACACGTTGAGCCGGGCCATGAGCAATACCGATGGACTGGGCACGTTCCCCGCGGTCCCCTGGTCGATGGCCGGCGAATACGGTCCGGCTGCTTGGGATATCCGGCACCGCGCGTTCATTGGTGGCTCCATCAATACCAAATGGAACGTGCGTCTGAGTCCGTTCATCGTGGTGCAATCCGGCGCGCCGTATAACATCACGGTGGGCCAGGATATCTACGGCGATACGTTATTTAACGCGCGGCCAGGCATCCCCACGGACCTGAACAAGCCAGGCCTGATCGATACCATGTACGGCTGGCTGGATCCCAATCCGTCGCCCGGTGAGCAGCTTCTGCCGCGTAATTACGGTCGCGGCCCCGGCCAGATTTCGGTGAACGCGCGGCTGGGCAAGACGTGGGGCTTCGGGGCGGAACGCGAAAGCGCCAGCGGCGTGACTCCGGTATCCGGCGGCCACAACGCCGGATTCCACAGCGTCTTTTCGGATCTCTCGACCAACCGGCGTTATAATCTGACCCTTTCGATTTCGGCGCGCAACCTGCTGAACCATGTGAATGAGGGTCCCATTATCGGCCAGATCACTTCGCCGTTGTTTGGCGAGGCCAATTCGGTCGCGGGCGGGTACGGAGCATTTGCGGAGACGGCCAATAACCGCCGCTTGGAACTGCAAACCCGGTTCACCTTCTAGCTGGCCCGCCCGCCTTGGACAGGCCAGGAGGCCTGTCCTACTCCTGCCTGAGCGTCTCCGCCGGATTCAATCGCGCCACGCGCATCGCCGGCACAAAACTCGCGGCCGCAGCCACGCCGATCAATCCGATGGCCGCTGCCGCGAAAGTGAGCGGATCGCCCGGCTCGACACCCCATACCAGATGCCGCAACAAGCCCGATGCGAATCCGGCCAGCACGCAACCGGCGGCCACTCCCGCGAGCGCCAGCGCCACGCCGGGTAATGCCACCGCGCGCATCGCCTGCCCCACCGTGGCACCCAGCGCCAGCCGGATACCCAATTCGCGCGTCCGCTCGGCCACCGAGTTAGCAATCAAACCGTAAATTCCCACCGCGGCCAGTAATAACGCGAGCCCCGCCAGGGCACCCAGCAGCACTGCCTGAAAACGCTCCTGGGCGAGCGATCGGTAACGCACGTCCTCCATGCTATGGAAGCCGGCGAACGGCAGTTGCGGATCCACCGATTCAAGCGCATGCTGCATCCCGGCGATGACACCCTCCGCCGGTCCGGAAGAGCGCACTATCCAACTGGGCGAAAGCCAGGTGTGCACCAGTTGAATTAACTTATCCTCGACTTGCGTGGATGGGATATAGATATCCGGCATGGCCGCCGTCGGCGCGCCGTCCCCCCAGCCGCTCTTCTGCTGGATATCGCCGACCACCCCGACGATCTCACATTTTTCGCCGCCGCCCAGATCCAGATGGCGGCCGACCGGATCGTCGCCGCGCATGTACATCTTTGCGAAAGCTTCGCTGACCAGCGCGACCGGCGTGCCGGCGGCGCTATCGGTGTCCCTGAAAACACGCCCGCGCAGCAACGGGATGCGCAGCACCCGGAAGAATTCGGGCGTGATGTAGAACATATTGGTGATCTGGGATTCGGTGTCCACATGTGGGCCATCCAGGCGCTTGAACCCCGTGTTCAGCGCCCGCTCGTAGGGCAGGCTGAGCGCTACAGCCGCCGCTTCCACGCCCGGCAATTGCCGCATCCGCGCAAGGCTTTGATCGAAAAGACGGTTCGCGCCCTGGCTGGTGGCGTAGCGCGCATCCTGCAGCGAGAGTTGGGCCGTGACGACGTTGCGGGCATCGAAACCCGGCTTGAGGCTTTGCAGATGGGCGAACGTGCGGATGAGCAAGCCGGCGCCCACCAGCAGCACTACGCCGAGCGCCACTTCACTCGACACCAACAACCGGCGTGGCCAGGGATTCCGTCCGCCAGCCACGGCGCGGCCGGCCTCGCCCAGCGCCGCGCGAATCTCCAGGCGGCTGGCCACCAGCGCGGGGTACAAGCCGAACAGGATGCCCGCCAGGATGGACGCGCCAGCGGTAGCGGCCAGCACGCGCCAGTCCAGTTCCACGGCCTGCCAAACGTTCAAGCTGGCCGGCAGCAGGGCCTTGAGGGACTTCACCCCTAGCCATCCTAGGGCAGCTCCCGCGGCGCCGCCGCAGAGTCCCAGGAGGACGCTCTCGGCGAGCATCTGGCGGATCAGCGCGGCGCGCCCGCTGCCCAGCGCCATGCGGGTGGCCATCTCGCGCGTACGGCCGGCGGCCCGCGCCAGCAGCAGTCCGGCGATATTCACGCAGCCGATCAGCAATACCAGCCCCACCGCCGCCCAGATAATCAGCAGCGGCTGGCGCACATACTCGGTCAAGCCGCGCTGGAACGAGATCAAGCGCAGATGCTCGGTGGCAGGGTCCTGCCCATACGCACGCAACATGGGCGCCCCGATCGCTTCGATCTGCCCGTTGGCCTGCGCCCATGTCGCGCCGGAACGCAAGCGGGCCACGATGGCATAGTTGGATCCGCCGCCTTCGCCGTCCCGGGAAGGACGCAGCGGCGTCCACAGGTCGGCCGGAATGCTGCTCTGGAAGTTGGCGGGCAGCACGCCGATGACAGTGTACGGCTCGCCGCGCAAGGTCACCGCCTGTCCCACGATCGCGGGGTCGCCGCGAAAGGCGCGCTTCCAAAGTGCATAGCTCAACACCGTGACTGCCGGTCCGCCGGGGCGGTCTTCGTCCTTTGAAAACTCGCGCCCGATGAGCGGCGCAATGCCCAGCACGCGAAAGAAACCCGCCGAGACGCGCTGTTGCTTCACGTATTCCACGCGGCCTCCCGCCGCAAAGTTGACGCCCATCGAGCCGTCGCTGAACACGGCGGCGTCCACATAACCGGCATGGTCGCGCACCGTCTCCCAGGCTCCGCCCCAGAGATTCGTCTGGTATGACTCGGAGCCTTGGCCTTGAAAATGCCGGGCGACCGAGAACAGCCGCTCCGGTTGCGGATAGGGCAACGGCCGCAGCAGCACGGCGTCCACCACGCTGAAGATGGCCGTGTTCGCCCCGATGCATAATGCCAGAGTGGCCACCGCCGCGGCAGTAAATGTGGGACTCTTACGCAACACGCGCGCGGCGTAGCGCAGGTCGCGCGCGATTTCGTCGGGCCAGCGCAGACCGGCGGCTTCGCGGCATTCCTCGGCCACGGCTACCCGGCTGCCGAATTCGATGTGCGCCCGCCGGTGCGCTTCTTCCGGCGCCACGCCGCGTGCGATCAGGTCCGCCGCATACTGTTCCATGTGGCTTGCCATTTCGGATTCGATTTCACGCGCCACGCGCGATCCCCGCCGCCACCAACCCATCTCAGGCCTCCTCGGGCTCCGCGGCCAGCACGTCGCCGATGGCCGCCGCCAGACGTTTCCATTCGTGGCGCTCGGATTTCAACTGTTTGCGCCCCGCCGCCGTCAGACGGTAATATTTGGCCTTCCGCTTGTTTTCGCTTTCGCCCCACTGGGCCGCGATCCAACCGCGGCGCTCCAACCGGTACAACGCCGGATAGAGGGATCCTTGCGGGATCTGCAGCGCATCCTTGGAGATTTGCTGGATGCGCAGCAGGATGCCGTAGCCGTGCAGCGGCCCCAGCGAGACCGCTTTCAGGATCAGCATGTCCAGCGTGCCTTGCAAAAGGTCGACCTGTTTGCCCATATTGTTCCTCTAGTCATTCTAGGAGACACTCTCCTAGAATGTCAAGGAGAACGGGACTTGCGGGCGTGCGCCAAATAAGTCAAATCCAGCATGGCGTCTTATCCGCGTTAATGAACGCAGATAAAACCGGGGTTGCTGCATCTGCCGGCTCAGGCTACTTTGCGCGAAAATGCCCACGTTGTGTCGCGCACCCATGCGTCACCAACCCGCCGGGAAAATCCCTGGCTCGGCAAGCGAAGCCAGCGCCCCACCGCTCGTCTCAGTGGCGCACTCTATCTACATCCGGCCACGTGAAGTGCCGCCGAATGGGCCGCCGTCGTGCCGCTCTCTAACAATTCTTAACGTAACAAGTGTAATCCCGCTATGCGTCTTAATAGAGTATTCAGAGGATTCTTGAACAGCAAAAACCGCCCGGCCGACATCGGGCCGGTACAGGAGTGAATTTCATGAAAGCAGTCCACGCCTTATGGGCGTCCGCGTTGATTCTTTCTTCGCTTTCCGCTGCCCAAACCGCGACGTCCCGGATCGTGAGCGCCGCAAATGCCTTCCTGAAGACGCTCGATGCCCAGCAGAAGCGGACCGTCTTGTTCGCCTTCGACGACGCCGAACAGCGCAAACGCTGGTCAAATTTCCCGACCGGATTCGTGCCGCGAGGCGGCGTCAGCCTGAAAGACATGAATGCTGCGCAGCGTTCCGCCGCGATGGCTCTAGTTTCGTCTGCGCTCAGCCCGCGGGGCTTTGAGAAGGTTCGGCAGATTATGGAGGGCGACGAGATTCTCAAGGCGAACGAGGGCAACGGACCGCCGCCTGGCCGGGGGCGCGGCGGCAACCAAATGTTCGGCAAAGATCTCTATTACATCTCCATCCTCGGAACGCCCTCCGAAAAGAACCCGTGGATGTTGCAGTTTGGTGGGCACCATCTGGCCCTCAATATCACGATCGCCGGGGAACATGGCGTTCTGACACCGACTCTGACAGGCGCGCAACCGGCACTATACACCAGTAATGGAAAGACGGTGCGGCCGCTCGGCCAGGAGAGCGACAAAGCGCTGGCGCTGCTCAATGCCTTGGACCAGAACCAGCGGAAACAAGCCATTCTGAGCTACCATCTGGCGGATCTGGTGCTCGGGCCCGGGCAGGACGGCAAGACCATAGAGCCCGAGGGCCTCAAAGCCTCGAACATGAATGAGAAGCAAAAGGCCATGCTGCTCGACGTCATTTCGGAATGGGCGGATATCGTCCACGAAAGCGCAGCGGCGGCCCGTATGGCAGAGTTGAAAGCGGACATTAACGACACCTGGTTTGCATGGAGCGGCCCAGTGACCGCCGCTCCGGGAAGCAACATTACGGCCTACTACCGGATTCAGGGGCCGCATCTGGTGATTGAGTACGCCCCTCAACAATTGGGTGGCGATCCCGCGCTGCATGTGCACACCATGTACCGCGATCCCACGAACGACTACGGCCGGAAGTTCGTCGTGAAATGACACTTAAGATTTCCGCTGCGTTATTGATTCTGGCCGGAGCGCCGGCATGGGCGCACCGGCTCGACGAATATCTGCAGGGCACGCTCATCTCGGTCGAGAAAAGCCGGATCGAGGCGCAGATAACTCTGACGCCCGGTGTGATTGTTTTTCCGCTACTGATCCCGGATATCGACACCGACGCAGACGGAGTCATCTCTGAGGCGGAGCAGCGCGCTTACGCCGCACGCGTTCTCCGGGATTTGTCTCTCTCGATCGACGGCCATCGCCTGACACCCCGGTTGCTATCGATGCGGTTCCCCGCGGTGGACGAGATGAAGGAGGGACTGGGCCAGATCCAGCTCGAATTCGAAGCCGATCTGCCGCCGGGCGGCCGCCACCGGAAACTCACCCTCGAAAATCGTCACCAAAGCCGGATCGCGGCCTATCAAGTGAATTGTCTGGCGCCGCGCGATCCGCGTATCCGGATCGCAGCGCAAAACCGCAATTACTCGCAGTCGCACTATGGATTGGAGTACGAGGAGACGGACGTGTATTCGCGATCGTTTTTTCTCGGATTGTGGTCCGGCAGCCTGGCATGGCTGAGCCCGATCGCGTTTCTTTTGTTTGCAAGGTTCGGTTTTCTGTTGTGGCGGCGCGACGGACACTAACGAATGAGTTACAGACGATAGAGCTCTCTGGGAAAGACGCTCACGGCAACCGGCAGGCCACCAAAAACGATGGCCTGCCCTACTTTTTTTTAAAATATGCCTTGACACGCATATGCGTTGTGACGTATATTAAGAGCGTGGAATCGGTGTTCGAAGTCATTGCGGAGCCCAACCGCCGCGCCATATTGAGCCTGCTGGTCTCGTCCCAACAGTCGGTGGGAGAGATCGAGCGTCAACTTCGTATGCCGCAGCCGGCCGTGTCAAAGCACCTGCGCGTGCTGCGCGACGCCGGTTTCGTGGAGGCCACGGTGGACGCACAGCGCCGTCTCTACCGGCTGAAACCTGAGCCATTTCAGGAGGTGGATGCCTGGCTGGCTCCGTTCCGCCGGTTCTGGTCCGCGCACGTAGATGCTCTCGAACGCCATCTCGACCGCATGGAGCAGGCAACACCAACCAAAAGGAAGACAAGGAAAAGATGACCGATTCGATGAAGTTCGGTTTCGCTCGGCTCAACTCGGAATACGCCCGGCAGTTTGGTATAGAAACGCTCAACTGGCCGCCGCAGGCGGCTCTGAATTCGTAAATCAAGGGGAATCGTAAACATGAAGACTGCACTTTGGGCCGCGCAAATATTGTGGGGAATCTTCTTCAGCATCACCGGTTTCGGCAAGATCATATGGTACAAGCCGGCCCTGTGGAATCAGGCGCTCCATGAAGTGCCCTGGCTTTCCGCAGTGCCGCAGGGCCTGATCATCTTCATCGGGGTATGTGAGTTTCTGGGGGGCGTCGCCCTGATCGTGCCCGCGCTCACCGGAGTAAGACCGAAGCTCACGCCGTTTGCCGCCATAGGCCTGACGCTGGTCATGATCCTCGCGGCTGTCTTTCACATTGTGAGGGGCGAGTACAACTTTGTGCTCATCAATGTGGTGCTGGGAGGGGTCGCCGTGTTCATCGCATATGGACGGTTGTTTGTGAGGCCGGTTGCGCCCGCGTCGATCGGCGCCTTCCGCCTACTGAAAGGACTGGCGGTTCTCGGCGCGCTGGTCCTCGTCGGTTTTGCTCCGGTCTGGTACAGGTTGACACACATGCACTAACCGATGGCTCGGTTTCGCACACACGGCAGTCCGAGGGTTTCAGGAATGACGCGGCCCAAACCGCGAACGTAATAAAGGAGAAACGAAATGAAAATCAAAGTGACCAGCATATACGTGGACGACCAGGACAAGGCCTTGCGTTTTTATACGGAGGTACTGGGCTTTGCCAAGAAGACCGATTTCAGTCAGGGACCATACCGCTGGCTGACCGTGGCCCCGGCCGAGGAGCCGGACGGCACTGAGCTGCAGTTGGCGCTGAACAACAACCCCGCTGCCCAAGCGTATCAGCAGGCGATCTTTCAACAGGGCCAGCCGGCGGTCATGTTCTTCACCGACGACGTCAAGGGCGACTACGAACGGATCAAGGCGCGGGGCGCCGAGTTCACGATGCCGCCCACCGAGGTGACCGGCTCGACCATTGCGATGCTGAAGGACACCTGCGGCAACCTGATTCAGCTCACCCAACTGGCACGCTGGTAAGGGCGGGTTTCGCTGGTCCATTGCGGGATGCACTGGCCGTGGACGGGCTGGAACGTTGAAGCAATGATCGGCTAGCGCGGAGCGGTGGCGTCTTGCCGCCACTCCGCTGCCTTAATCGGGACCGTTGGTGACTCGCCGTCCCGCCGTACCTGCCCTGGCGTTGATACATAAACGAAAGGCCGCGTCGCCCACACCCGGCTCAAGGTATATTTTTAGTGATATGTTCATGGCACAGAAGACGAGGAAAAGAGGATGACCGGTCGCGAGCAGTACACACCCGGTCCGGCCAGCGGGGCGCAGATACGGAAGGACGGAGAGAAGTGGACGCTCGTTCTGGTCAGAGAACTACGCCACTCGCCGGAAAAAGTCTGGCAGGCGCTTACCGATCCGGCACATCTGCGCGAGTGGGCGCCCTTTGAAGCCGATGGGAGCCTGGGTACAGTGGGAACCACGGTGAAACTCACCACGGTGGGAGCGCCCGCGCTGCACGTTACCGAAACAACAGTGACGCGAGCCGAAGCTCCCGAGCTGCTTGAGTACAACTGGGGTGACCACGATATGCGGTGGGAACTCGAAGCCTTTGGCGGCGGCACGCGCCTGACGCTGTGGACCAACATCGGCCGCCGCTTCATCGCAATGGGCGCCGCCGGGTGGCACATTTGTTTCGATGTTCTGGATCGCCTGCTCAGCGGAACTCCCATCGGCCGCATGGTCGGTTCCGAGGCCATAAAGTTCGGCGGCTGGCAGCGATTGCACGCCGGGTACGCCAAGCTGTTCGGTATGGAAACGCCCAACAAGCCGCCTCAGGCGGCGCAAGAGTCATGAATGGAGGATAGATCAAATGATGAAAGCTTCTACCGATCGTTCGATTCTCCGCTGGATTCACATCGTGTTTAGCATTCCGATCCTCGGTTACATTTATAGTCCGTTTGAAGAACTTCCAAAGTACGCCGGCCGTGTTCGGTTTGTCGTCATTCCTGTAATGCTGCTTTCGGGACTTTGGATGTGGAAAGGCCACGTCCTTAGAAGGCTTATAACTGCTCGTATGAAAACGAGACAAGAATTGGAGGTAAGATCCAATGAATCCATCGGAACGTATTGACGAACTAATCGCAGGACTCACAGACTGGCGCGGCAAAACGCTCGCCGGCATCCGCAAGAGCATCCTGGAGGCCGACCGGGAGATCATCGAGGAATGGAAGTGGATGGGAAGCCCCGTGTGGTCTCGCGACGGAATCATCGCGGTCGGCAACGCCCACAAAGATAAGGTAAAGCTTACCTTTTCCCACGGGGCGAGCCTCCCGGATCCCGACAAGCTCTTTAACGCGGGCCTCGGAGGCAACGCGTGGCGCGCGATCGATCTTTTCGAGGGGGATAAGATTAATGCGCGCGCTCTAAAAACTCTCGTGCGCGCCGCCATTGATTACAATCGGAGCAGATTGAAGAGCAAAGCGGCTGCGGGTACTCGCGCGAAAGTACATAAAAGTAAACAGTGACCGAAGGAACGCCGATTGCAGTACAAAGTCGAATAGACTTTCAGAGGAGGGAACATATGTGCCCAGCATGCATCGCAAGCACAGCGTTCATGGTCGCCGGAGCCGGATCCACGGGAGGAATTCTGGCGGTGTGCATCGGCAAGTTCAGAAAATTTTTCCAGAGCGAATCGTCCCGGGCTGTTTCAGAAAGAAAAGGAGAAATAAGATGGCAACAAGCAAAGGACATCAGGCGATGAACACACCCCCGATCGTATCGCAGCAGGAGTGGGAGGCTGCGCGCCAGCAGCTCCTGGTGAAGGAGAAGGCTTTGACCCGCTCGCGTGACGCGCTGGCCGCCGAACGCCGGCGGATGCCCTGGCTGGCCGTGGACAAGAAGTACGCGTTCGACGGACCCAAGGGCAAGGTAAGCCTGCTCGATTTGTTCGAGGGCCGCCGTCAGTTGATCGTCTATCGCGCCTTCTTCGAGCCCGGAGTGTTCGGCTGGCCGGAGCACGCCTGCCGCGGCTGCTCGCTGGGCGCCGATCAGGTCTCCCACCTGTCCCATCTGAACGCTCGCGACACCACGCTGGCCTGGGCCTCACCCGCGTCCCAGGCGGATATCGCGCGCCTGAAGGCGCGAATGGGCTGGAAGATGCCGTGGTACACCATCACCGACAGCTTCGACACGGACTTCGGCGTCGATGAATGGCACGGCCACAACGTGTTCTTCCGCGACGGCGAGCGGGTGTTCCGCACATACTTCATCAACAGCCGCGGCGACGAAGCGATAGGGACCACCTGGAGCTACCTGGACATCACGCCGCTCGGCCGCCAGGAAACTTGGGAGGATTCGCCGGAGGGTTACCCCCAGACCCCGCCGTACAAGTGGTGGAACTGGCACGACAACTATGACGCCGAGGCCTCGCCTGACCAGAAGTGGGACGACATAATAACCAACCCTCAAGAAGCCGCCCGAAAGCGCGAGGCGGAGGAGAAAGCATGACCGAGGTGCGCAAGGGAGAGAACCATGACAGACATCGCGAGAGATGAACTGGGAGCCCCTAAGGTAGTCGATCGGATCACCTTCCACGCCGAGCTGGACGCATTGCGGGTTCGAGAGAAGGCTCACACAAGAGCAGGCGACGCCATTGCAGCCGCCCGCCGGCGGCTCCTCATGGTGGAGGTGGACGGCGCCACACCGCTCATTGGCGAACACGGGGCGGTAACATTGCTGGATGTGTTTGAGGGACGCCGGATGCTCATCGCCTACTATTTCATGTGGCACGCCGGCCACCCTGCGCCGGAGCAGTGCGAGGGGTGCACCTGGGTTACATCGCAGGTCCGCGAGCTGTCCTATATGCATTCCCGCGACGTCACCTTCGCTGTGTTCTGCAAAGGCCCGTACGAAGAGAGCGCGCGGTACCGCGCCTTCATGGGCTGGGAGATGCCTTGGTACTCGGCCCAGGACTCGCTCGACACCCTCCTGGCTGGACGCCGGGTGAGCATGATGTACATCGTTTGCTACCTGCGGCAGGGATCAAACGTCTTCGAGACTTACTGGACCACAATACGCGGCGTCGAGGCGATGGATAACAGCTACCGGTTGCTGGACTTGACCGTCTACGGGCGGCAGGAGATGTGGGAGGACTCGCCGGCCCACTGGCCCAAACGGTTCAAAGGCAAGCAAAACTTCCGCACCGAGGGACGTCCCACCGCCCAGTGGTCTCGCCTGAAGGCCGGGTATCCGGACGACCTGGGAACCGGCAGGCGCTGAACCGGCCCGTCCACGGCTTATGGCGCACACCGCTGCGGTTGGCTCTCCATTGCGCCGTCCCGCGTTCCAGCGGCTTTGGCTGGGGCTGAGCATCTCGTATCTCGGGGACCAGTTCACTATCATCGCCTTACTCTGGTTCGTGCTGCAATTGACCGGCTCTGGCGCGGCGGTGGGCCTGGTGATCCTCTGCTTCGACCTGCCCGGCGTGGTCACCGGGGCGATCCTCGGCCGTCTGCTGGATGGTTATCAGCCGCGGCTGGTGATGGGCTTCGACAACCTCGCCCGCGCGGCGCTCATCGCGGCGATTCCCATGCTCTACGCCCTGGGATCGTTGCAGTTCTGGCACGTCTTGGTGCTGGCGTCGCTGGCCGGAGCGCTCTCGCCGGCAACCACGGCTGGGGTACGGGCGTTTGTGCCGCATCTGGTGGAAGACGCCGCCCTCGATCGCGCCAACGCGCTCACCGCGGCCAGCCTGCAATTTTCGTATCTGGCCGGCCCAGTGGCGGCAGGCTTGGCCGTCGCCAGGTTGGGCGGTCCCTGGGCGCTGTTCATCGACGCCGCCAGCTTCTTGCTGATGGGCCTGCTAGTGTTGACCCTGCCCACGATCGCTCGCGCACCGCGTGTCGCACAGCATGCGGCGGCTAATCGCTGGCTAGCCCGCAACGGGCTGTTACTAGCCCGCAAAGGCGGGCGGGCGCCCAAAATCCTTGAAATAACTGCCCGCGCGCCGTTTTGCGGGCTGTTAAGAGAAGCCTTCGGCGCGCTGTTCAGCCTGCCCTACGTGCCCGCGCTCACGCTCCTCTCGCTGGTGTTTTTCTTCTCCTACGGCCCGTTGGAGGCGGCCCTGCCGGTCTACAGTGGCCAGACATTACACGCCAACGCCGGCGGCTACGGGCTGCTGTGGACCGGCTTCGGCATGGGAGCCTTCGCCGGTGTGCTGACGCTGACCAAGCTCTCACATCGCTGGCGGCCGGGCATTGCCTTACCGCTGATCGCGGTGCTGTGGGGCGCGCTGCTGTGCCCCCTGTTTTTTATCCGGCAGCTCCCGCTGGCGATGCTGTTCCTCGGTGCGGCGGGGGCATCCTGGGCGCCGTATACACCGATGGAAACCACCCTGCTGCAGCGGCTCGTCCCGGCCGAGATACGCGGCCAGGTCTTCGGCGCACGGCATTCGCTGGTGGTAGCGGCGACGCCCCTGGGCGCCGCCTGCGGCGGCGTGCTGCTGCAATATCTCCCGGCGCCGCGGGTGATCGCTATCTCCGGCCTCGCCTGCATCCTGGCCGGGCTGGGTGGTCTGGTCTCGCCGTCACTGCGTCAGTTGCAGCGAGGAGCCTCCTAACAGGTGAAACCAACCGCGTTTATCAGCTTCAAAAGGCGGACATTCGTCAGTGCCGTCCGGGTGAATGGTGAACGCTTGAAACCGGAATGTCCACTGTGGATGGCGCCTGCTCTTCCTATTGGGCGTTAATTTTTCTGACGACCCCATGGATCGCTTGCGCTCCGAAATGCCCGGTTGCAGGTCCGGTGTACACCAGCGTAATGTTCGACCATTCGACATCGGACCCTCCAATGATGCAGACCTGCCGGGTGGATGCTCCCATACTCTCGAAGGGTGCGGGACTTCCATTTGCCGAAGGAGTAGCCGGACCCGTGATCATCACGCCGTAACCCGTGGACGCGGGCTTATTGGCGGGGAGCGGCATGCAGCCGTGGCGGGGCATAGCAGCCCAGCGCGCTGATCTTTACGTTGTGTGTGTTGGGCTGGCTATTGTAGGGCGTAGCCGCATGAGCACAGGCACCACGCCAACAGCCTAAGAGCGGGCACGCGCCACGGGCCTTGACACCTCATATCGGACACTATTTTCGGCCCGCAACCCACAGCACCTTTTCCGCAGCGCCTGCCGGCTGCGTGGAACTCATCTGCGCTTTGATCTTCTGCAAACTCTGGCGCGTCTGGCGCAGCTCCGACCTCAGATCGCGAATCGATTCGGCCTGCGTGCGCAAAAAAGACTGCTGGCGTTGAATTTCCCGCTGCTGCTCCTTCGTCGCTTCGATCAGCAAGGCGGTAAGGCGGGCGTAATCGACGCTGCGGGCGTCTTTGCCGTTGGCTTCGTAGCTGACCAGTTCGGGCACCACTGCGCCCACTTCTTCGGCAATCACCCCGATTTCGTGCTTGCCCGTTTCTTTCAGATCGTAGGAAACGCCGCGCAGCTTCTCGACTTTCGCCAGCGCGTTGTCGATCGGCTGGATGTTGGTCTTCCAGCGGCGCGAGCTGTAGGTTTCCCAACTATCGCTGACGGGATGGCCTGCGCCTTGGGCAACGGTGAGGACGTTGGATGGCGTGGTGGTGCCGATCCCGACTTTGACGGCGTATTGTCCGGTACCGCCCAGCACCAGGGAGTTGCTGGCGCCCACCGTGGCGTGCGCGCCGATGGCCGTTGCATTGGAGAGGCCGTCGCCGGAAAGGTCGCACTCGAAGCCGATGCAAGTGAGGTCGCTGCCCGTAGTGTTGCCGGAGAGCGCCAAGAAACCGACGGCCGTGTTGTTGGAGCCCGTGGTGTTGTTGTTGAGCGCCAAGCTGCCGACAGCCGTGTTGTAGGGGCCCGTGGTGCTGTAGAGCGCCTGATCGCCGACGGCGACGTTGTAGATGGCATAACTGCCAGTGCCACTGGTGTCGTTGTTCGTGTAGAGCGCCTGATAGCCCACTGCGGTGTTGTACCATCCGTCCCCTGCGGAGTCCCCGACATTGGAGAACATGGCTTCATAGCCCTCGGCGGTATTGTAGTTGCCCACGCTGTTGAATCCGAGGGCGCTGTAACCGCTGGCGGTATTGCCTATCCCCGTGGTGTTGGCGTAGAGGGCGTCTTGCCCCGTGGCCGTGTTCAGGTGGCCCGTGGTGTTGCTGAAGAGGGCCCCTGTTCCCGTGGCCGTGTTGTAATAACCGGTAGTGTTGCTCTTGAGTGCGGCTGCGCCGCTGGCCGTGTTGAATCCGCCGGTCGTGTTGCTATAGAGCGCCTGGTTGCCGCTGGCGGTATTGCCTATCCCCGTGGTCGTGGGGTTGCCGGCAAAACCGAGAAAGGCATTCTCGTTCGCGGAGGAGCCGAAGGCAAAAAGACTGCTCCCAATCTGGTAGCTTGCGCCGGTCACCATCCCGGTCGCGCTCAGGTTCCCGTTCACCGTCTGATTGCCAGTAAACGTGTTGGCTGCGCCTAGCTGCGGCACCACAGCCGTGTTGACGCTGAGAGTTCCGCTTCCCGTGATCGGGCTGGGGCTGGCGGTCAGTCCCGTGCCGGCGGCTACGCTGGTTACCGTCCCCGTGCCTGCGGTGGCACATACCCACGAACTGCCGTTCCACTGCAAAATTTGATTCGCCGCGCACGCTTTCGTCAGCGACAGGTTGAGTGTGCCGCTGGTGCCTCCCCCGGCCAGGCCGCTGCCCGCGGCGGTCGTCACCCCCGTGATCGTCCCATCGCCTCCGGCGTACGCAATGTCCAACTCCGCCGGATGACTCGTCCCCGCGTTCTCCTTGCTATCGAACGATGCGCTGAACGAGCCATTGGCAACCAGGGCAACGCCGTTGTTCGTCTGGCTGCCGTTCAACCATGCTTCGACCGCCGGCGTGACGTTGATGAGGATGTATTGATTCGTGTCCGCCGCGGTAATGGAAACATCGGAGGCGATGGCCGCTCCGAGGGGCGGAGCATTGCTCGCGTCAATCTTATTCTCCACCCAGGCGCCGTCGACGTAGTCCACATTGAAGCTGCCCGGCGTTGGGACTGCATTGACGTAGAGTTTCAGCGTCGCCTGGCTGATGCTGGCCGCGGCCGGAATCGACTCCAAATTGAACTGAATGTATGTGATCTCGGTAGCACCGACATGGAGCACAGCTCCAGTCCCGAAGTTCGTGGCCGGATCGGCGGTGTTGGTGTAGGAGTCGCCCAGGGGCGTGACCTGTGCGTAGGCCGTACTCCACAAGAACACCAGCAAACCCAGCAGTGAAAGCAACCGCGTTTGTGTGGTTGACGTTTTCATGATTGTCCTTCCTTGTGGGTCGGTTTGGCTTGTGGGGCGGGCAATTGTGCCTGGCAATTGTGCCTGCCCCACGAGCAAAGGTGGCCGCCTGCTCCTCCTACTGGGCGGTAATCTTTCTGACGACGCCATGGATCGCTTGCGTTCCGAAGTGACTGGTGGCAGGTCCGGTGTATACCAGCGTAACGTTGGACCATTCGACTTCGGACCCGCCAATGATACAGACCTGCAGGGTTGACGGTCCCATGCTCTCGAACGGCGCCGGGCTTCCATTCGCCGAAGTAGTGGCCGTGCCCGTGATCGTCACGCCCGCGCCGGTGGACGGGGGTTTGTTGGCGGGGCAGGCGCTCGTGTCGTAGGCGACCGTGGCATTGTTCATGACAATATGGTGAGTGTGGGGGCTTCGCGTCGCCGGGTTCGTTGGATCCACCTGAGTACTATCCGTAATCCCGTAATCGGAAGTCTCCATCGTGAAGTCGGCGGAAAAATTGGCCGTGCCAGACAGGTCCAGCGACCATTCACCGCGCATTTCCCAGGGCCCCCCCGATACCGTTGAGGGTGAGTAGTCGTTGATCGTACCGATAAACGTTACGCGCCTCAGATCCTGAGCCTGTACGAATCCTACGAAAGCTATCGCGGCCGCACAGAAGCCTACAACGTTTCTCATCTTCATGAATCCTCCTTGTGGATGTGGATCTTTCGTTTCGATCCAGTCTGGAATCCACGATGCGCCCGGCAAGGAAAAAGAGCAAGTCCGTACAGGTTGAAAGCATGTTTCATACATTTGCATATTATTGAAACAAGAGGTATTATTCGGAGCATGCGCACTGCGGGGACAGATGTGGACGCCGCGCGCCGGGAGTTGGAACGGGTCCTGGCCAGCCCGGGTTTTGTCCGGAATGAGCGGATGAGCCGGTTCCTGAGGTTTCTCGCCGAACGGCACCTGGAAGGCAACGATGGTCAGATCAAAGAGTCCGTAATCGCGGTTGAGGTATTTGGACGCAGACCGGATCACGATCCTGCGCAGGACTCTATCGTGCGGACCGAGGCGGGCAGGCTGCGCGCCCGGCTGGCCGAATACTACGTGGGTGACGGCACGCGGGACGCGGTGATCATCCGGTTGCCAAAGGGCGGATACACACCTTCTTTTGAGTTGCGGGACCCCTTGCCTCCACAGACCGTTGGAAAGCAGACACGCTGGCGCTTGTGGCTGACCGCCGCCGTGGTGGCGATGGCCTTGGCAATCGCCGGAATCGTCTGGTTCGAGAAAACGGAGTTCCTCTGGCGAAACCCCCTTGAGGGAGCGCAATTTCAGAGCGTCACCGATTCCGATGGAACCGAGCAGGCGGCTGCCGTATCGCGCGACGGCAAGTTTGTGGCTTTTTTGTCGGACCGGGACGGACATACCGATGTCTGGGTCACGCAGCCCGGTTCGGGACAGTTTCACAACCTTACCCACGGATGGGCTCCGGAGCTGGTCAATCCTTCGGTGCGGACGCTGGGATTCTCACCCGATGGCGCATTGGTCACGTTTTGGACTCGCAAGCCCGCCAATGCCGGCGGGCAGATCGGCATATGGGCGGCGCCAACGCTGGGCGGACAGCCCAAGCCCTATTTGGACGACGCGGCGGAGTTCGATTGGTCGCACGACGGTTCACGGCTTACCTACCACACGGCGGCTCCGGGAGATCCGCTTTTCGTTTCGGACGGCGCTCCGCATGCTCACGGACTACCGATCTTCACCGCGCCCGCGGGCCTGCATTCTCATTTTCCCGTGTGGGCGCCCGATGATAGTTTCATATACTTCGTTGTCGGCGCGCTTCCGGACAAACTGGACATCTGGCGCATCAGGCCGGCTGGCGGCCAACCGGAACGGATTACGGCACACTATGGGCACGTGAGTTATCCGGTGCTGCTGAACCGCCGAACGCTGCTGTACCTCGCCAACGATCCGGACGGCGCAGGTCCGTGGCTGTACGGCATCGACGTCGAGCGCCGCATTCCACACCGGCTTACCTTTGGTCCGGACCGGTACACGTCGCTGGCCGCTACGGCTGACGGCAAACTCCTGGTTGTCACACGCGCAAATCCAAGGAGATCCCTCTGGCGAATGCGGATCGGCGATTCACAAGCCGAGTTGCCGGTTCCAACCCGAATCGCCATGGCGCCCGCGACCGCGTTTTCCGCACGACTGGGGCCGGGTTATCTTATATGTGTCTCCGCGGCCGGCGCCAGCGAAAGCATTTGGAAACAGGCGAACGGAACGGACACAGAGCTGTGGAGTGGTCCTGGAGCTCACATCATTGGCAGCCCCGCCATTTCCCCCGATGGCGGGCGTATCGCATTTTCGGTCCATCAAGGCTCGCGTACCTTGTTGTATGTGATGCAAGCGGATGGAAGTAACACGCTGGTGGTGGCCGATTCACTCGAGTTGCAAGGCTCTCCGGCGTGGAACCCGGATGGCCGATCCATTACCTCGGCCGCCAACGATCATGGTGTGCCACACCTGTTCCAGGTGCCGATTGAAGGTGGCCCCGCAACTGTCTTGGTCCGCGATTACGCGGTCGATCCGGCGTGGGAACCCTCCGGTCGCTTCGTCGTTTACTCGGGACCCGACATCGGCACGACGCTTTCGGTGAAGGCCGTAACGCCCGAGGGTTTCGCACATCCGCTTCCACGCCTGACGAGTTTGACGCGGGGCGCCAGACACGTGAAATTCCTTTTGGGAGGACGTGGACTCGCGTTCCTGCGGGGAGGGATTGATCACAAAGATGTCTGGCTGGCGGACCCGGAGACCGGCGCCGAGCGGCGGGTGACCACTCTTGCCTACGATTTTGACATTCGGGACTTCGACATCTCTGCGGACGGCGGTGAAGTTATCTTAGAGCGCGTCGAGGAGCGTTCTGATATTGTGCTTCTCGACCTTGCCCGGCGATGACTGCGTTAGATCGCCAGCGGACCCTTCTATGAACGATGGGTTACAACACCGATGCACGTCGCCTCGAGCACGGGGCACGGGCGGCCGGAACACATGGCCGTCGGCGATGCCGGCCCGCCGTCCATACCCAACTCCTTCAGGCGACAGCCGCCGCGTATAATTTTGTGGAGCGGGCAATTCTGCCCAAGATTGGCCGCCCCACAAAAGCAAATTGACCTACACCCGAACGCCACCTCGACCGCACGGGTCAATCCACGCTAACGAACAGGAAGACAGGGAGAAGATGCGAGGTCCAACGTGGAATCGCCTGCACCAGATCAACGCCAGGTACGATCCGGCCAACTGGTTCCGCCCGAATTAAAATAGCAAATCGTAGAGGAAACCATGACCCAGGAATACATCGAAATTCGCGGCGCGCGCGAAAACAATCTTAAAATGTATCGCTCAAGATCCCCAAACGCAAGATCACAATTTTTACCGGCGTCTCGGGCTCTGGCAAATCGTCGATCGTCTTTGACACATTGGCAACCGAGGCACAGCGCCAGTTGAATGAAAACTTCAGCATGTTCATCCGCACCTTCCTTCCGCGCTACTCCCAGCCGGATGCGGACGCCATCGAAAACCTGAGCATGGCGATCGTCGTGGACCAGAAACGGCTCGGCGGCGGGTCACACTCGACGAAGGGCACGATCACCGACATCTACCCGGTACTCCGCCGGTTGTATTCCCACGCCGGCAAACCGTATGTGGGACATGCGAATGTCTTTTCCTTCAGCGACCCAAAGGGCATATGCCCGAACTGCAACGGTCTCGGCCGCAAGGTGGGTGTGGACCTCAGACGAGGAGAGACTGATGAGATAGTCGATTTGCGTAAGTGGTTGAAAAGAATGGAGCCACCCTCCGGGCTTGAACCGGAGACCTGCTGATTACGAATCGCTGCCAGCGGCGTTTTGAGCGGTCGCGCCAAAGAGCAACCGGGAGCACCCACGATTGCGCACTAGTGCTCGAAATCCTTTGCTGCGTTGGGGTTAGTGCGGACGCCCGGCCTATTCACCGGCGCACCGACTGTACCCATGAGCGCCCACGTGATGCCAAGATTTTGAACACTAGTCCCTGTGAAAGTCCCTGTAGTAGTCCCTGTGTGTTGTGCCGGGACGGATCGCCTTCGGGCGCGCCATCTCCGGGGCGCGCTTGTGCCAACCGCGCCCGTTTCGCGGGCGCACGGGTTCAGCGACAGGCCACCTCTGGCACGCCACAATGGCATCGGGACAGGCTTGCGATAATTGGTCTGGATGGTGCAAACCTTCATTCTCGGCGCAGGCTTCAATGCGGACGCGGCAAGGGAAGCCGGGCCGCTCTTTGCAGACTCCCTCCACAAGGGGCGGTACCAGATCGACTGCGGCTACCCGCTGGTTGGCGACACACTTCGCCTGTGCTTTGGTCAGAACGAAATCCCTCCCGGAAAGTCGATAGAGGATCTTTTCGCTGAGGCAGAAGGGCATGGGGACTATGACCCACTTCGGAAACTCGCTAAGCGTCTGAGGTATGCCGACTACCGCATTGCTCCAGCCCTCGCCTCCGACACTGGGCAGAACTGTTATCAAAGGTTCTTTCAGGTGTTTCTGGGCAGCCATTTCCTCACTTTCAACTATGACTCCCTGCCCGAAACCTTTCTATTTCGACTAGGGCGCTGGTATCCGCACGATGGGTATGGAGTGCCTGTCGTTGCACGCCTCTCACCGGATAATCAGGAATTTGCCGAGAAACAATCCAGCGCGCTTGTGCTACATCTTCATGGCACCCTGTGCATCCGCACTTCGAAGTACGAAGCACGGCGCAAATCAGGGCAACCCATGGCGTGGCTGAAAGAACGCGATAGGCCTTTGTACGCCTTTGACCCATCCTCCATTTCCGGTAATTTCGCACCCTTCGACCGGGATGCTGGCGCTGACGACGTGGAAGACCGGATCATTGCCCCGGTCCCAGACAAGTCGCCGGGGTTGAAACAGGCGTTCATCCGCACTACCTACGCCAAGGCTCTGCCTCTGGTGAGGGGTTCGGACATCGTTATTGTGATTGGGTACAGCTTCAACGCTTATGATCGGGCGTCATATCAGCCCCTACTGCACGCGTTGGGTGAGTCCAAGGGCCGAAAATTGCTTGTGGTCTCGCCGGATGCGTCCGGCGTAGCGAACGCGATCCGTTTGGGCTGCCCGGACGTTTCCGTAGAGGAACAGGACGCGACGTTCAAGCAGTGGGTTGCGGCATCGTTTCCTGGCGTGGACCCGCAGGGTTGAGAAGAGGGCCTGCTGACTCCGACAGCACCGCGCCGGACGCAAACGCGGCCACTACATTGTTTTCAACGAATCTCACCCACACCAGTATGCGGTACGGCCCATAATCCGGCATACCCTTGGTTTCTTGCCGATGTTCCTGAAGTTTCCGCCATGGCAACAGGTCAGGTGGCAATCGCAGCACACGTCCAAGTAATCCGAATCATCCCCGCGCCCTCTGGTATGGTGGCGTTGCACGTCATAGCCATACAATCCGCAGCACTCGCAACGCTTGCTTCTCTCCCCGGAGATCGATAAACGCGGCCCTGCATGAACGCATGATCGCGCGTTGTGGCCGGTTCCGCCGCATACGCCGCAAGGCATCAGCACTCCACGCGCCTTACTGATGAAAGACCATTCACGGCAATGTTGAAATTTGCGCTGGAGGGCGTGCGTTCAGTGGGGTTGAGAACTACAAACACGGTGTCCCTTTCCACGATGAGCAAACCGAACCCGCCCGCATTCAGCTTTCGTTCAAGCACACCGGGGTCCCAGTGGCTCACGCCCCTAGATTCAGTGTTGCGGTCGAGGTATTCCGCGCAGAACGCAGGCGTGCAGGCAAGGTAGACCGCGTGTGCGTATTCGGCAAACGTACCCATCTGGTCAATGCCGCGCGCAAACTGGGTGTCTTCGTTCTTTAGCTCAATTCCGATCAGCGATGCGGCTCGTCCAATGCCACCAGCCATATGCCCTAGAACGTCAATTCTGCGCCGTCCCAGGGGAACCTCCATATAGGGTTCGTAACCGCGGCCCACCAGCCATTTCGACACTGGGCGCAACAGGTCTTCCTCTTGGGAAATGCGCGCGAAGATTTCGCGGACTGTTCGCGGACGCAGGTCACGCGATTCATTGAATTGAGCACGCCAGAGAGACGCTGCAAGTACTTCGTATGTCGGCACTCCGTGCCAAACAGAAGTGGGCGTGCGGCGGAAGTGGTCAATCTGTGTTTCAATGGCTTCTTGCTTCTCGCGTTCGGTCAGGCGCTTCAGCACCGACGCCTTTCCGGGCACTTCAAGCTGTTCGATCAGCGCGTCCAGGACAATCGGGTCCTTGTAAAGTTGCATCAACTTGCTAAACCGCAAGTAACAGTATCTTTCCTCTTCACCCGTTGCCGGTTCCTCGGTTCGCAAATGGGTTGGGGATTCCAACGGGACAATGGGCGCGGCAACCTCAGTGGGGACTGCTGGCGTCACATTTTGGGATGGTGGCGATACTACAGCGCGGCGCGCGGTTTGCTGTGACGCGGACCTGAGTTTCGTCCGCAACGCTTCAAGCACGCTGGCATCACTTACTGACCCTATCTTGAATTGCCGTGTTGTGCGCCCATTCGCCAGCACCACTTCAAGCAGTGGGTCCTGATAGTTGATAGCACTCACGTGGCGGAAGTAGATTTCCTCACCCTTGGCGGGTAATTCAACTTCAAGCTTTGGCACCCGGAAGACCGCCCCTGAATAGACCGCAAAGAACACGTCCGCGATGTACACCACGCTGATATCGTATTCCGGCTTGGCTCTAACACCGAACGGTGAGTTGCCACTCCCGGCGATTATTACGTGGGCTTCGGCGTCCGACAGTTGGACACCCAGTCTACCAGCGCCTTCCCGTTTCACAAGGGACTCGGCTTCAGGAATACGTTCTTCGTACTTGGCGTTAATCAGGGTGGCAGTCTTCCAGCGGAGCACTAGCACAATGGTGCCAAGCAGCAAGCCAAACGGGCTGCGAAATAGTACCCAGCCAGCGACGGCAAGCACCAGCGCGGCGATGCTCAGGACGTGCGGTTCCCATCCAAGGTGCCACATGATCCGATCCGCGTGGCCCATGCTGGGCTTCAGCCAAAACCTGTTCCGTGTTGCCATAGCGCGACTCTTCAAGACCCTAGCGTGGAAGACCCATCATAAAACGTATCCGTGGAAAGTGCGGCGGCCAAATCCGCGTGGTGTAGCACTAAACGGGACTAGATGTTTCTTTTTCGGGCCGATTGCAGCGCCCTGAACAGGCGCGATACAATCGGCTTGTCATGTATATCCTTCCGACGATCAGGATAGCTGGCTTGCCACCAGTCAGGCCGGGCGATGTCCTCGGACGCACCAAGCCGGGATCACTCTTTGAGCACCGCTTTCTTGTCGTTTCTAGTGGCGTCGTAGCACATAGTCCAGGGCCGGGCGACAGGTTCCGTACCGGCTGTTTGCAAGACATCCTCGCGGACGGGGGCCGAATCCGCGTTGTGCATCCGACACGCTCATTACAAGAGTCAGCCACGCGGTTCGCGCGTGCAGAGCAGATTATTGGTGTGCCCTGGTGGAACATGAACTGCCAACAGGCTACCGATTTCATTGCAGGCTTCCCCTGTTGTAGCACCTAAAGCTCCAGTTTCACTGCGCTGTTCTGCTGGAGCAAGCCAGCCTTCCCCTGATGTGCGCCATCGCGATACGGACAGCAGTGGTCGCACTAATGCGCGGCAACATACCGAATGAACTTGTACAGCTCGATTGCTATCAGGATGGTCAGGCCGACTTTCAAGACCATCGAATCTGGGTTCTTGAAGAACTTTCGCATTTGGCTCTCCATTTCAACAACTCAGAAACGAGAGCTATAAAACATATCAGCGCTGAAATGGTTCCGTGTCAAGCTCTAGGGTTATGCACACATGGAATTTTCCACAACTTTGTTGGCATTTGTTTTTAACAGCTTACGGCCAGATTCGACGTGGAACCTGTGCATAAAACGTGTACCGTTGTGGAACGTGACTACAAGCCCAACTTCCCCGCGCTGTTCTCCCGGAACAAGCTCCCGTCCCGGATATAGCGCCGTACCATCTGCACGCTCCGATGGCCCGTCTGATTCATGATGGACCGCTCCGATGCGCCCCCGATGGCCGCCGTCGTGGCATGTCCGGCCCGCAATGAATGCCCGGCATACTTTGCCGAATCCAGCCCGGCCCGTTGTGCCAGCTTCTTTACGACGCGCGCCACGTCGATACCGCTCAACCTGCCCGGTTGCACTTGTCCATGCCGGTTGATGGACCTGAATACCGGCCCGCCGTCTATGCCCGCCTGTTCCATCCACGCTTGCATTGTGCGGACCGGGCATGTCTCGGGATTCGACCCGTAAGGAATCCCGACCTTGCGCCCCGCGCCAATCTGATCCGTTTTGGACCGCCGCAACGTTACCGTCAAGCCATCCTTGCCGAAAGCGCAATCCTCAACGTCAAGCCCTACCAGTTCGGAACGGCGGAATGCGCCCGCGAACCCGAGTAATATTAGCGCCCGGTCCCGAGTGCCGATTATCCCCGCATCCGTCGCCTCTACCATTGTGCGAACATCGGCGGTTAGTGCGGCTGCCTTCTGAACCGGCGCTGTCCCCTTTGTGCGGCGGATTCCCTTCATGGTGTTCACCACGATTGCATTGTGCGTTGTAGACTCTACGCCCGCCGCTTTGTGCGCTTCTGCAATCGCGTTCAACCGCCGTTGAATGCTCCCGACCTTCAACCGGCCCGCGCATTCGGCGATATAGGCCGCTACCGCCTCAGGAGTGGCCGGTAACGGGGATAGGCCGTGAGCATCGGACCATGCGCAGAAGTCGCGCCAATCGGCGCTATAGCCCCGTAGCGTGTTCTCTGCCTTCGATGCCCGGATGTACTCCCGGACCTGTTCCAGCGAAGGCAGGGAAGGCAGGGACGGAATCGGCGATGTAGGGACCGGGAGCGGAACCAAGTCCGCCCCCGTGCTCCCAACCGGCCCGATAATCGCGGAGTCCGGCATCATGCGGCCACCTCGTCATCCTGGTACGCGGTTTCATCCGTCCGGCCCGGTTTGAAGTGCTCCCGTTGCCTGTTGAGCGTTTCGAGTTCCTGCCAGTACTCCATTTCGGCCCGTAGCAAGTCCTCAGCCATGCCGGAAAGCTCCCGGTACCGCTCCTGATGCTTGCCCCAATACGTCGTATTGCTATTCCGCCGCGTCGCGTTCTCTGGCAGGAACCATGAAGCCTCTAGCGCCCGATCTTTGCATCGTTGCGCGGGAACCGGGGGCGGTAGCAGCCGATGTACGGCCCGTGCCTTGCGTGGTGTGGCCGTGCCGCTTGCCGTAATCAGCACATGCGGTCTAGCATCCGCCAGATTGAACCGCACGTCATAGCTTAGGCCGTCCGCATGAAGCGAACGGCACACGGCTACGAATTTGCGCCACGTGGCATCAAAGCGCTTTTCATCCCGCACACTTTCCACGGGCGTATAGATCAGATAGCGCCCGTTCATGCTGCCACCTCCGCCACGCTCCCGGACTCCCGGATAACGTAATCGGCTGCCTGTTGCGCTTTGCTCGCAGCCGTGAAAATGGCGCGCTTGTCCGCCTTGAGCACCTTGAGCCATGAGGCGATGTACTGGGCATGATCGGGCCGTGGTTCGCTACTCAGCCCCAAGTGCGCCATGGTGAACGCGGCGGTAAGCTCCGCTATCAACTCCTCAACTGCATACGCGCTATCGCCGAACCGCTTGCCCAATTCCCGGTTACAGCGGTCCGATTTGGCCGTCCAATGCCCGGTTTCGTGTGCGCGCGTCGAATAGTAATCGACTGGCGTAAAGAACGCGGCAAACGGCGGTAGCGTGATCGCATCCTCAGCGGGGCTATAGAACGCCCGGTTTCCCTGATGCGCCACGCGCGCGCTAACCCGCGCGAAGAACGCATCAGCCGATTCGATGCGCTCCTCTATCGGCGCGTCCGCGTCCGGTTTGGGCGTGTATCCGTCCACTTGCGACGCGTTGAAAACGTTGTAGAGTCTACAGAACACCAGATGGGAGCGGGCGCTAACCGTGTCTTGCTCTCCATCCTGCGTTTCGGTGCGCCCGTCCGCGAATTTCCAGAACGCTACGGACGCGGACTTTTCGCCCTTCCGTACTTGCGCCCCGCGTTCCTGCCATTGCGCATACGTGGCCCACTCCCCGCGTTCATATCCCTTGGATTGCGCCACGGCCCACAGCGCAAGAACGTTCACGCCACGGTAGGGCTTATGGGTTACAGCGTTGATGGGTGAGAAGGCAAACTTGCCGGACGTGTGCCACGGCATACGCCAATTCCCCGTGCCTTGCTCGATTGCGTTGACGATTTGGGACGTGACACGTTCGTACACGTCCGGTTTCGGTGCGGTATTCTCGTATGTAGACATCGAAGCTCCTAACCAGCTTTTGGTGTTTAGGGGCCGTACCAGACGCCAATCTGATGCGGTCCCGTATCGCTCTAATGTTCGATTCCGTTCAATTATCGAACATCAGAACTACCTCAATCCTACACCTTACGCCCCTAAGCGTCAAGAGAAATCCGCACGTGTCGCAAGAAATCTTACGGGCGTTAGATGTACGATAGGAACATGGCAAAGCGAATGCCCCCGGAAGTGCTGGAATACCTCAGAGCCATGGGCAAGGCTACAGGCAAACTGGGGGGCAAGACAGCGGCCCGCAACATGACGCCAGAGGAGCGCACGGCCCGTGCAAAGAAGGCATCAGAGGCAGCGGCCCGCAAGCGCACGGCTGCACGTCTGGCAAGGGAACGCGCCAACAAACCGGCAAAGCGAAACGCGAAGACGTGAGCGCGCGCCGGATTTGTGCGAGGGTCCCGCCACCTATGTGTACGTTGACATCAGCTACGCATACATTTTTTTTTGGGAGGGCGGAAATTTCTTTGGGGTCCCGCCAGTCGCCGCGTCCCATCGGGACAAACCCTTCTTTTTCATAGCTTGGAAACGGTGCCGCTGTTGGAGTTCGTCACCCAAATATTGATCCCGTCAAAGGCCACACCGGAAGCCCCGCTACCCACTGTGAAAGTCCCTAGAACCGTCCCTGTGCTGGCCTGTATCTTGGTGACCGTTCCGCCAAGCCCGCTCGTCATCCAAATGTTGGCCCCATCGAAGGCCACACCGTCAGTGCCCCCAATTGGGAAAGTGGCCAAGACTGTCCCGGTGCTCGCCTGTAGCTCTGACACGTAGGCGAAGGTCCCGCTCGTTACCCAAATGTTGGCTCCATCGAAGGCCAAGCCTACTGCGCCCCCGAAGTTACCGACGTGGAAGGTACCAAGGACTGACCCGGTTGGTCGCTTGTAGCTTTGTCACCGTGAAATCGGCGGAGTTGGCCACCCAGATATTGGTCCCATCGAACGCCACGCCCAGTGGACCATTCCCTACGCTGTAAGTGCCTAGAACTGCGCCCGTGCTGGCTTTCAGCTTTGTTACGGTGCCGGGAATAGCGTTATTGGTCACCCAAATATTGATCCCGTCAAAGGCTAC
>CAWAUR010000002.1:0-1047896 GCA_963785255.1 Bryobacterales bacterium | reverse complement strand
CCACAGAAATCGACAACCTGCTGCCCTCGAATAGAGTACCTTGAGTGCGTATTTGGTGGACCGGTGTGTGGGTAGTTGATCTTCATGTCGCATCTACACCCCCCAACTCGCCAGCCAGTGACGATTCACTTGGGTTTTCGGGCGGGTACATCCCGGCCTAATCGGGTCAGACATTCCAACAAACGGTGCTCCGAAATTCCGCGAAACTGCCCTTTCAGGAGGGCTGAGACCTTGGGCTGTGTTAGCCCCAGGATTTCCGCGGTCCGGGTTTGGGTAAGCGCCCGCCTTTGGATAATCTCGGCGATCTTGGCGGCCAACTGAGCTTTCACCAGCATGCTCTCGCTGTCCAGGTAGCCGAGGTCCCTGTACACGTTCCCTGAACCTTCCTCGACAGGAATGCCGCGTACGACTCGCTGTTTCTTCATCTCGATAGCTCCTTTGCGATCTGCGCCGCCACTTTAAGACGCCCGCGGATTCAGATCGATATCAGCCTTGGGCGTGGATATTCCGCGCTTAGACTTCTATTTGGAAGATATGTGTCGACGGCTCGATACGTGCTCCGGTCCCAATCCTCGACAACCTCCAGCACACCGGCGGAACCGAAACCGCTGAGAGGCTTGCCTGCGCGTGCTTCCTGCCGTCCTGCGCAAGGTAAAGTGCGAATCCAAAAAGGTCCACCACGGGTCCGGGCAAGGAAAGAAATCTGGCGCCACCGGGATAACGTCCGCACAGGTTTTTGGGGACATCCAAATGAAAAGAGCCGCTGGGCACCTATTGCGCCCGCGGCTCGATTAATCCGGTTGGTGGTCCGGCTACTTGCAATTGCCTAAGTGGCCGGCGAGGTACAAGCTGTTGATCCGGGTCGCTGTCAGAGCCTTATTGTAAAGTTGAATCTCATCCAATTGGCCCGTTAAGGTTCACCGTGCCGTCCAGGCCTGAGCAAACGCTGCTGCCGGCTTGAAAAACGGCGGGACTACCGACGTTGATCTTCTTCGTGCCCGTGGCGGTAGCATCGAGCTGACCATCGACATAGATAGAGAGCGCCCTGCCGCGACGGACCACCGCGACGTGATGATAATTGCCATCCGCCACGTTCACCGACCCCATGACCGCGAAATCCGTGCTGCCGTCGTCTATCTCGACGGTGATCTGGCCGCCGCTACGGATGCTCCAAAACTGCCCATTTTCGCAGCTTACCCTGTTCTCCATAACCGCCTGCCCGCCTATGGTGGTGGACTTGATCCAGAAAGCCACACCGAAGTCGGAGGTGCCGAAATTCGCGATGTTGGGGCCAAACTGGATGTCTCCGTTGCCCGCGAGAGTGAAGGCATTCTGCACTTGTCCTGCCGTGTACGTAACGTTCGTGGCCGTCCCAGCGTTGGTGGTGAGGAGGTCTTGGGCGTTGAAATCGCCGGGCCACCAGTTGGTGATTCCGGCCGGCGCATTTGCACATTTCGAGCAGGTTTGTGCCAGCCCTGGCTCCGCGCATCCCAGCAGGGCGAGTAAAAGAGTACTCCAAACTGTGATTTTCAGACTGCGATAGGCTTTCATCTTTATTCTCCTTTTGTTGTTGTTTATGCGGGCTGGTGCGGACGGCTACTTGCACATGCCTTCATGGCCGGACTCGTAGAGGACACGAATTTCGCCGTCGTCCAGAGCGATACCGTTATAGATTTGAATCTCGTCCAATTGCCCCGTGAAGTTCGCCGTGCCGTCCAGACCTGTGCAAACGCTGGTACCCACATGAAAAACGCCAGGATCGCCTACGCTGATCTCCGTGTCGCCCGTTGCGCCATTGCCAACCTTTGTGCCATCGAAAAACACCCCGAGGTGGAAGCCCTGGCGGACTACGGCGATGTGATGAAAATTGCCATCCACCACGTTACCGCCCGCATTGACCGGGAAGTCCCGTTCGCCGTTGTTTAGCTCGAACTCGATCACGCCGTTGGTACGGATGGTCCAAAACGGAGTAGCAGTGCAACTCGTTCTGTTCTCCATAACGGCCTGCAGGCCTGGCGGACGTTCCCGATCCGTCAGGCGGCGCGAGAATCCAATACAAAGGCGATTCCAAGCTGGGCGCGCATGCGGCCGTCGAATACGCGTTTTACATCGACGCAGGGCATTCGCGCCGGGTGGTGCGCGAAGGAGGCCAGGAGATTTGCCCGGCCGGCGCCGGAACCATTTGGTTCGACCGCGATACCACGCGCGTGCTGCGTACCGGGTTTGGGTAGTGTCTCAGTTTCAATCTCGGGATTGGGAAACGGACCTCCGGTTATTGGTCACACCAGCAATGCGGCGCGCAGATAGTGTTCAACCTCACCTTCCGCGCGACGTCGGCTCAAGCTATTCTGAAGAACGTGGGAGGGAGATTTGCAGCATGGCAAAGCTTGTCTACGGATTGAACCAGTCCCTCGATGGCTACGTCGACCACATGAAGTTTGGGCCGCCTGTACCCGCGGGCTTCCGTCACTTCGTCGAGCTGGTGCGTGGCCTGACGGGCCTCATCTACGGTCGCCGCATGTACGAGATCATGCGTTATTGGGACGAAGATCTTCCTGATTGGGACGCGGACGATCGCGACTTCGCGGTGGCGTGGCGGAGCCAGCCGAAGTGGGTCGTGTCGCGTTCCCTCAAGTCAGCTGGCCCCAACGCCACGCTTGTCGCGGATGACTTCGAGAAGGTGATACGCGGGCTGAAGGCTGAGCTGGCTGGCGAGATTCACGTTGGCGGACCAGTCCTGGCGCAAAGCCTGACCGAGGCCGGTCTTATCGATGAGTATCGACTCTACCTCCGCCCCGTCGTGCTTGGCGGTGGCAAGCCATTCTTCGCCGGCCCCCGGCCGCCGCTCCACCTGGTGGCCAGCGATTTAATCGCCGACGACTTGATTCGGTTGACGTACGTTCCTGCTTAATCGCGCGACTCGCCCGACGGACGGCGCTCAGAAATTCAAACTGAGACACTACCCGCGTTTGCCGCAAGGGACGGCAAATCGGACGGTTCACCGGCGCAGGTTCGGTAGCAGGGGAAAAGCTGCCAATCTGCCTCCGACCCGCGCCCCACCCAAGACCGGCCAACCGCTAACCAAAACCCTTTGCCTTTCTTATCAAGGCCTTGTAACCTGGAATTAAGCCGGTTCGCCAATACATCGAAAGCTCAGGTGCTCGATGATGGCCGGTTCGGGTCTGCATGCTAGTCGATTTCGAGATCATCAAGCGCGCACAAGCAGGCGATGCCCCCGCGTTCAACGAAATCGTCCTGGCATACCGGAAACGGACTTTAGGCACCATCGCGCGGCTGATTTCGCGGCCCGAGGATGTGGAGGATGTCGGCCAGGAAGTGTTTCTGCGGCTGTATTTTTCGCTCGATCAGCTCCGTACGGCGGAGGTTTTCGAGCCGTGGCTTTACCGGCTGACGGTGAATGCGGCTTATGATTATCTGCGGAAACATCGCCGGCGCATGGAATCGCGCATGTCGGATCTTTCCGAGCAGCAGGTTATGCTCGCCGACGCCATGGCCGGGGGCCGCGTGGATCACGATGTCCGGCAGCGGCGGCAGATTTCCGAGGCGGTGGACGCCATGTTGAGCCAGGTTTCGGAAGCGGATCGCATCCTCCTGACACTCAAAGAAGTGGAAGGTCTTTCGTTGAAGGAGCTTGAAAAAATCTACCGCGTCAAGGAGAATGCTCTTAAGGTGCGGTTGTTCCGGGCCCGGCAACGGGTTTTGAAGGCGTTCGGGGAGGCAGGCAGCCAGCCGAGCGCGAAAGGTGCGGCGAAAGCCGAGATATAAGCGTATGAATTGGATATTTAAAGGCGACGAAAACGCAGCTCTGGATGCGTTGTTCCGGGCTTACCGCGATAGCAACCCCGATCCCGAGGTGTCCGCCAACTTCATGCCTGAATTGTGGCGGCGCATCGAGGAGCGCCAGCGGTCCGTGTTTTTCATGGGGCGTTGGGCGCGGGCGCTGGTGACGGCGGCCGCCGTGCTCTCGCTGGGTATGGCGGCATATCTCTACATCCCGCGCGGCCACACGTCGGTGTTCTCCGTGGAAAGCTACGTGGAGGCGCTGGCGGCCGGACACGCGCAGGACGCCGCGGATCTGCCGGAACCCTCCGTGGATGAGCTGTAATGGACCACACTCCCATGCGCCGCTCCAACGCGGCTACGCTTTTCTATCTTCTGGTGGTCTTCGCCAGTGGCGCCGTGGTGGGCGGATTTGGCGTGCGCCTCTACTTGGCCAAGACAGTGTCGGCGACGGCGGTCGCCCGGCCCAGCGGCGCCGAACTCCGCAAACGGTACCTGCAGGATATGCAGACCCGTCTGCACCTCACCGATGCTCAACTGACGCAACTGCGGCAGATTGCCGATGAGACGGGTAAACAATTTGACGATATGCATAAAGCCATCCACGACGAGCATATCCGCAAAGTGACGGCCATCCTGGACGAAAATCAAAAGGCGGAATACGCCAAGATGCAAGCCGAACGGGAAAAGCACCGCCAGGAACAGAACAAAAAGTAACCCGCGCCAGCCCCTAATCCCCAGTCCCCAGCCCCTTATTTAGCAGGCGCATAATATCCCGCCCGCGTGCGCACGGTGGCCCCCGGAAAATTCACCTCCACGCGAACTTTTCGATAGCTCCCATCCGCCGCCAGGTTCGTCGGCGTGTACCCCAAAACATACTGATTGCGAATCTCGTGCGCGATCTGCGGCGCAATATTGGCGATCTCCGCCACATCGTTCGGGAACCAATCGCGCCCGCCAGTCTGCTCCGTCAATTCGTCGAGCTGTTTCCTGGCGCGCGCCGCGCTGGCCGGCTCCTCGGCGCCCAGCAGGCCCACGGCATAGATAATCACGTCGTTCTCCTGCGCCGCCTGGATCAGGTGCGCCTGCGTTTCTCCGCTGCTGTTGTCTTCTCCATCAGTCACCACCACCAGCACTTTTTTGTCCCGGTGGGCGCGATGCCGAAGGTGCTCGATCCCCAGCAGAATCGCATCGCGCATGGCGGTCTCGCCCTTCGCATCCAGGTTGCGTAACGCTTTTTCCAGATCCTGTATATTGTTGGTGAAATCCTTCGCCAGCACCGCCGATTCGTTGAAGTTGATGATGAACACCTCGTCCAATGGGTTCGACGCCTTGACCAACGCCAGTGCCGCCGAGGCCACCCGGTCGCGCTTATCCGTCATGCTGGCGCTGTTGTCGATGATCAGCCCCAGCGAGATGGGCACGTCCTCTTGCCGGAAGACGCTTATGGTCTGTTTCCCGCCGTTTTCGTAGACCGTGAACGCGTCCTTCGGAAGATCCCTCACCATCTTTCCGTCTTTGTCGAATACCGAAACGTTCAACACTACCAGGCGTGTGTCGGCGCGAAACGTGGCCTCCTGGCCGTACAATGCCACGCTCGCCAATATGGACGAAATTACACAGTTCAGGCGCATCGCCTTTGGGGATGCACGCGGACTGCCGCGGGATGCTTGTCGACCGCCGCCCTCGCTATGATTGGGTATAGATGCCCACAATCCTCGATGGAAACCGCGTCCGCGACCAGATTCTGCGCGATCTGCGCCCGCGCGTGGCAGCGTTGGCCGCGGCGGGGCGCGCGCCGGGACTGGCCGTCGTGCTGGCCGGCAGCGATCCCGGCTCCCAAATTTACGTGCGTAACAAGGTGAAGGCTTGCGCCGAATTGGGGATCACGAGCCAAACTCTTACGCCGCCCGCCTCCATCTCCACCGAAGAGTTGCTCTCGCTCATCGCCGGCCTGAACGAACGCCCCGATATCGACGGCATCCTGGTGCAATTACCGCTGCCCGCGCAGGTGGATTCGCGCCGCGTCCTGCTGGCCGTCGATCCTCACAAAGACGTCGACGGATTCCATCCTATGAACGTCGGCAACCTGGTGGCGAATCGGCCCGGACCGCGCCCGTGCACCCCGGCTGGCATCATGCAGCTTCTCCGCCAATACGATATTCCCGTTTCGGGCAAACGCGCCGTGGTGGTGGGGCGCTCCGATATCGTCGGCAAGCCCATGGCGCTGCTGCTGCTGCATGCGCATGCCACGGTCACCATCTGCCACTCGCGCACAGCCGATCTGCCGCAAGTCTGCCGAGAAGGCGAGATCTTGGTGGCCGCCATGGGACGGCCCGCCACGCTGACGGCCGAATATATTCGCCATGGAGCGGTGGTCATCGACGTGGGCATGAATCGCATTACGGATCCGGCGGAAGCGGCCCGCATTTTCCGGCATGCGCCCGAACGGCTGGCGACGCTCGAGCGCAAAGGCAGCGTGCTGGTGGGCGATGTCGATCCGCTGGCCATGCAGGAGAAAGCTTCCGCTTATACGCCAGTGCCAGGCGGCGTAGGTCCGTTGACCATTGCCATGCTGATGTCGAACACCGTCGCGGCCGCGGTAGGACAGGCCTCCCGGCCTGTCCAGTTTACTTAAGAACTTCGAGCGCTTTTAGGATCTCGGGATCGCGCTGCGCCTCCACCTCGTCGCCTTTTGCCACTCCCAGCGTAAGGTTGAAAATCTCCGTCTTCAGCCGGTTCGAAATATATGGCCGCTCGAGCGACCACTCACTTACGCTCGGCTGTATCCGTTGTTGCGACAGATACACCTGAAACTCATCGAGTACCTCAGGCGTCACCTCGAAAGCTTCCGTGATCTGATGGTTCGCTACATAATTAGTGGCAAAGCTGGTGAAGGACGCGCTGGCCTCGAGCGCCAGCCGGAAGCGCGTAATGACAGGCGGTTCGACGACATAATCGGGCACGATGCCGCCTCCGCCCGTCACCTTACGGCCCGCGTCGGTATGAAACACGGACTCCCCATTTGGGTGCGCGGTGGCGCCCGCCAGAGCAAACTGCGTGGGGTCGAGCGGCTTCTGAATGGACCGTCCGCTGGGCGTGTAATAGAGCGCGGTGGTCAACGCCAGCCCGGTGCCCTCGGAAAGCGGATAGACACTCTGCACCAGCCCTTTGCCGAAGCTCGGCACGCCGATCACCGTGGCGCGGTCATGATCCTGCAACGCTCCCGTCACAATCTCGGAGGCGCTGGCCGTCTTCTCGTTCACCAGCACGGCCAGCGGAAATTCGTAGGGAACCGTTCCCGCCGGAACATATTCGGACTTCTCGGCCACGTTGCGTCCGCGCACGGTCACGATCTTGGCGCCGGGTTTCAGAAACAGTGACGCCGTTTCGAGCGCCGCCGTCACCAAACCGCCGGGATTCTTCCGCAGATCCAGCACCAGCCCCTTCAGATTGCGGCTACCCAACTTCTCGATCCCTGTCTTGATGAGCCCGCCGGTCTTTTCATCGAAGCTGGCCACGCGCAGATAGCCGATGCCGGGCGCCAGCATAAACGCGCGTTCCACGCTGGGCTCCTGCATCTCCTCGGGCGTCAGGACGAAGGTCAGGAAGCGCGCGTTGCCGGCCCGCCGGACAATCAGTTGCGCCTGCCGCTGCCTGGATTGGGACAGCAAACCGATGAGCTGATCCATATCGAGCCGGCTAAGTTGGTAGCCATTCACGGCCACAATCTCGTCGCCGGGCGCCATGCCCGATCGCGCCGAAGGCGTCCCCGGAAACGTTTGCAACACGATCACGCGGCCCGGCAGCACCGACACCACGCTGCCGAAGCCCTGGTCGGTGGACGTTTGCAGTTTTTTGAGCTGCTCGAATTGGCCGGGATCGAAGAACACAGAGTGCGGGTCGAGGCGCCGCAGCATGCCCGGAATGGCGCCTTGAAAGAAGGCTTGCTCGGCGGACACCGGATTGGCGGCGTTCTCTTCGACGATGGCATAGGCTTCGGTGACGCTCTTGATGCTCGATTCCAGGCCGTCGGCGCTGTCCTCGGCCGCCCAGGAGGACAGGCACAGCAGGAGGGCAAGAATCGCGGAGCCGCGGAGGAGATTATGCATTCAGTAGTTTCATTTTACCGCCCATGCCGCGGCTACCGCTCCCTTACGGTCGCGGCTCGGTAACAGAGTCGCGGTTTGGTAGCAGGGCGGCGGTTTGGTAGCAGAGTCGCGGTTTGGTAGCAGGGCGGCGGTTTGGTAGCAGGGTCGCGGTTTGGTAGCAGGGCGGCGGTTTGGCAAAGGCCAACGCGTACTGAGCCGCGACCATCAGGGAGCGGTTCTCCCCGGAACGGTTAAGCGCCCGCGAAGCGCGGCTTTGTTTTTCCGGCCCGCGCCGCGTTGTACAATTCTCCCCATGCGGTACCCGGAGCGAACTGTCCTTCTCGTAGCCTGCCTGTCCCTGGCGGCCGGGGCCGAACCGGTCAAGTTCAATCGCGATATCCGGCCGATCATGTCGGATACCTGCTTCCGCTGTCACGGCCCCGATAAGCGCGCGCGCATGGCGGGCATGCGTCTCGATCGCCGTGAAGATGCCCTGAAGCCCAATCCATCCGGCGCCATTCCGATCGTGCCGGGCGATCCCGATAAGAGCGCCATCGTGCAGCGAATCTTCGCCGCCGATCCCGCGCGCCGCATGCCGCCCAAGTACGCCGAGAAGACCCTCACCGCTGCGCAGAAGGAAACCATCCGCCGCTGGGTAGCGGAAGGCGCGGTGTATGAAGGCCACTGGGCGTACCAGCCGGTGAAGCGCCCACCCGTGCCAGAGGTCGCGGATGCGAAGGCGCCCATCAGGAATCCCATCGACAATTTCATTCAGACTCGCTTGGCGCAGGCAGGCTTGACGCCGTCGCCTGAGGCCGACCGGCGCACCTTAGTGCGGCGCGTCACGCTCGATCTTACCGGCATTCCGCCCACGCCCGAAGAGGCCGAAGCGTTCCTGAACGACCGTTCGCCGAATGCTTACGAGAAGCTGGTCGACCGGTTGCTCGCCTCGCCGGCCTACGCCGAGGAGCGCGCCAGGCATTGGCTCGACGCGGTGCGCTACGCGGATAGCGCCGGTTTTCATGGCGACAACCTCTGGCCCATCTGGCCCTATCGCGATTACGTGCTGCGCGCCTTTCGCGATGACATGCCGTTCGACCGCTTCACGCGCGAACAACTGGCCGGCGATTTGATCCCCGGCGCCACGATGGATCAGCTAGTCGCCGCGGCTTACAATCGCCTGAATCGGGCTTCCGCGGAGGGGGGCTTGCAGCCCAAGGAGTATCTGGCCAAATATGGCGCCGACCGCGTGCGCACGCTCAGCACCGTCTGGCTGGGCTCCACGATGGGATGCGCCGAATGCCACGATCACAAATTCGATCCGTTCACCAACAAAGATTTCTATGCCATGAAGGCGTTCTTCGCGGATATACGCGAAACGGGCCTGATTCCGGATCGCGGACGCGGTGCTTGGGGCGAGAAGCTGCAACTGGCCACCGATGCGCAGCGGCGGCAACTGGCCGCACTCGACGAACAGATCACCGAAGTGCGCCGCGGGCTCGACGCACAGGCGCAGCAACTCAAAAAGCAACGATGGGCTTGGGAAGATCGCCTGCTGCCCGATTATGAAGCGGGCAAGCTGGCCTGGGTCTATCAGCGGCCCGCGACGGCGTCGGCGGCGAACGGCGCGAAGCTCACCATCTACAACGACGAAGCGGTGGATAGCAATTATTACTTGAATGGTTCGCTGGTTTCCGAACATAAGCGCGGCGAAGGCCTGATGGTGGCCTCCGGGCCGAATCCGGATAACGAAACGTACACGGTGGCGCTGAAACCTGGCGAAGGTGTGTGGACCGCGCTGGGCATCGACGTATTTCAGGACGAGAGCCTGCCGGGCTCGCGCTTTGCGCGCGGCGCGGACCGCTTCGTGCTCACCGAGGTGGATGCGGAAATTCAAGAGCCGGACGCGGCTTCCCGCAAGCTGCCGTTCATCCTGGCCACTTCCGGAGGGGCCGGCGAGCGCGTGGAGAACCCGCCGATGGCGGCTATCGATGGCGATCCGAAGACCGGATGGGGAGTCACCATCGTCGAGGAATACAATCCGTTTCTGGCGCTGCGTTTCGCCGAACCGGTGCACACGCACGCGGATTCCATCGTCACCGTGCGCCTGCATCACGATTCCGATCTGCGCCGCGCCACCATAGGGCGATTCCGCCTGGCGCTCTCCGCCGCCACCTACGCGTGGCCCGAGGACGGCGATTCCGATTCAAAGACGAAGGCCGCTCCCACCGACAATCCAGCGCTGACTCTGACCGTCGCGGCCGGCCGCGGCTTGCCGCCCGATCTGGTGGATGCCTTGCGCCGCCAGGAGGACGAACGGAAGCCGGAGCAGAAGGACGCGGTGCTGGATTTCTTCGAATTCTCCACGCCGGAATTGCAGCCGGCTTATGTGCGCCTGGCCAAATTACGCGCCGAACGCGATCTGCTGGATGCGTCCATCCCGCGCGTATTGCTTACCGAATCCACGCGCCCGCGAGTCACGCGCGTGCTGCCGCGCGCCAATTGGATGGACGATTCCCATGAGATCGTGGATCCAGCCGTGCCGGCGTTCCTCGGCAAACTCGCGACCGACGGCCGCCGCGCCACGCGCCTGGACCTGGCGAATTGGCTGGTCTCCGAACAGAATCCGCTGACGGCCCGCGCCTTCGTGAATCGAATGTGGCGCGAACTTTTCGGCACGGGACTCTCCAAGGTTCTGGAAGATCTCGGTTCGCAAGGCGAATGGCCCGTCAATCCGGAATTGCTCGATTGGTTAGCCGCGGAGTTTATGCATCCGGAATGGGATGCCCAGGGCGCCCACGATTGGGACGTGCGCCACATCATTCGCACCATCGTCTTGAGCCACACTTACCGCCAGGCATCGTTAAGCAGCGCGCAGATCGACGAACGCGATCCCGACAATCGTTTGCTGGCGCGCCAGAACCGCTATCGCGTGGATGCGGAAGTGGTGCATGACATCGCACTGTCTGTTTCCGGGTTGCTGGTGGAGAGGTTCGGCGGTCCCAGCGTGCGGCCGTACGAGCCGCCGGGGTATCTGGCGGCCATGAACTTTCCCAAGCGTGAATATTCGGCCAGCCGCGGCGCGGACCTTTACCGGCGGGCGCTCTATAGCGAATGGCAGCGCACTTTCCTGCATCCCACGCTGCAGACGTTCGATGCCCCCACACGCGAGGAATGCACCGTGAACCGGGTTGGCTCCAACACGCCGCTGCAGGCGCTCGATCTGATGAACGATCCGATTTTTGTGGAGAGCGCGCGGGTGTTTGCGCAGAATATCGAAAAACAGGGCGGCGCGGCATTCGATGGGCAGTTGGATTGGGCCTTCGAACGCGCGTTGGATCGCAAGCCATCCGCGGATGAGCGAAAGATCTTGCAGGGATTGTATCGCGACAGCCTGGCGCGTTTTCGGGCGTCGCCGGATGCGGCCGCGGAATTGATGCGCGTAGGAGAGGCGCTAAACGCGGGAACGACCGAACCAGAGACGGCAGCCATGGCCATGGTAGCGAGGGCAATTCTGAACTTACATGAAACCATCACTCGAAATTAGTGGCACACACTCGGGGAGCGGGGCTACGAGCCCCGCGCAGGCTGAGAGCCTGCCCCACAACTGTGAAACGTGCCGGCGCACGTTCCTGCGCAACGGCCTGGCGGGTGTGGGCCTGCTGGCCCTGAACTCCCTGCTGGACCGGCGGCTGCTGGCATCCACCGGAGTAGTCAACCCGCTGCATCATCCGGCCAAAGCCAAGCGCATCATCTTTCTCTACCAAGCCGGCGGCCCGTCACACCTCGAAACGTTCGACTACAAGCCCAAACTCGCCGAGATGACCGGCAAGCCCATGCCGGACTCCTTCACCGCGGGGCAGCAGATCGCGCAACTGCAAGGCCAGCGCCTCACCTGCTTCGGCCCGCAGCACCCGTTTCAGAAATTCGGCAAATCCGGCCAGGAGATCTGTTCGTTGTTTCCGCACATCGGGAGCGTGGCCGACGATCTCTGCATCGTGCGCTCCATGTGGACCGAACAGATCAATCACGACCCCGCTCACACGTTGATGAACACCGGCTCCATCATTACCGGACGTCCCAGCATGGGCTCGTGGGTGTTCTACGGGCTGGGCGCGGAAGCCGATAACCTCCCCGGCTTCGTGGTGCTGATGTCCGACGGCAAGGGTGGGCAGATGCAGCCCATCGCCGCGCGCCAATGGTCCAGCGGATTTCTGCCCAGCCGGTTTCAAGGCGTAAAGCTCAACTCATTTGGCGATCCGGTGCTGCATATCAAGAATCCGCCCGGTGTGAGCGATGCGGCGCAGAGCGAATCTTTCCAGGCGGTGAACGCACTGAATCGCCTGGAATACAAGACCACGCAAGATCCCGAAATCCTCACGCGCATCGCGCAATACGAGATGGCGTTCCGCATGCAATCGAGCGTGCCGGATCTGGTGGATATGAGCAAGGAGCCGGCCAGCGTGCTCGAGATGTACGGGGCCAAGCCGGGCGATGGCTCGTTCGCCTCGAATTGCCTGCTGGCGCGGCGGCTGGCCGAGCGGGGCGTCCGCTTCATTCAGCTCTATCATCGCGATTGGGACCACCACTCGGGGGTGAAGGCGAACATCGTGATCAAAGCGCGGGAAACCGACCGTCCCACCGCCGCGCTGATCCAGGATCTGAAGCAGCGCGGGATGCTGGACGACACGCTGGTGGTTTGGGGCGGCGAGTTCGGGCGCACGCCGATGTCGCAAGGCGATGGCCGCGATCACCACATCAAGGGCTTCAGCTTCGTGCTGGCGGGCGGCGGCATCAAGGGCGGCCTAAGTTACGGCGCTACCGATGAACTTGGCTATGCGGCTGTTGAAAATGCCGTGGCCGTGCCCGATTTTCACGCCACCATGCTGTATCTGCTTGGGATCGATCACAAGCGCTTGACGGTGAAGTATCAAGGCCTGGATGCGCGGTTGACGGGGATTGCGGGCAATGTGGTGAAGGGAATTCTGGCTTGATTTTGCATCCTGCACGCGCCCAGTACCAGTGGCCCAGGACTGGTAGCCGCCAACAATCTTGACCACCTTTTCCAGATGGCCCTATAATACAACGAAGCCTACCTCGGTGGCTGGGTAAACCCTGTTAGTCGACCAGACTCGTGCACGCGTAGTCAACGCCATGATTGACTGCGCTTCCTAAGGAGAGTCGCTTGCCGTCAACAATTCGTAACTTCGCCGCCTTCTCCGCGTGCCTGGTGCTCGCGGCTAGTTCGCTACTCGCTCACGATCCTCACGATCCCATGCAAGTGGTGGCTATATCGCCCAACTTCGCCAACGATCATACCGTGCTGGCCGCCACCGGCGGGCTGACGCTGAAGCTTGGCGTCATCGTCATATTCAAATCCACGGATGGCGGCGTTACCTGGACGGTGGTGCCGGGGTTGCACAATAACCAGACCATTCGCGCGGTGGTGTTCTCGCCGGCGTACAGCCAAGATCAGACAGTCTACGTGGCGAGCGGCGGCGGGTTATTTATGTCCACCGACGGGGCCAACACGTGGAGTACATTGTCGCCGGATTCCATGGAAAGCGTGGCTTTGTCGCCGAACTTCGCGATAGATAACACACTGTTCGCGGTTTACAACAACGATAAGATTTATAAGTCCACCAATCGTGGAACCACCTTGAAGAAGATCGCTTCGCCCACGGGCGTAACCACGTTAGGAGTAATTGCCGTTTCTCCTAACTTCGCCAACGACCACACACTTCTGGTGGGCTCATCCGCTAACGGCATTTTCCGGACGGCGAACGGAGGCGGGGCGTGGACCAACGTTACCGTGGGTTTGACTCTTCCCAATGTGACCGCTTTGAGCTTTTCACCGAACTACTCTTCGGACAAGACCGTTTTTGCGTCCACCCTGGGCTCCGGATTCCTGGTTTCCACCACGCGCGGAGTTACCTGGGCTCTGTCCAATTCGGGACTTACGGATACCAAGATTAGCGCCATGGCGTTCTCGCCCACCTATGCGCAGGACTCCACGCTCTGGGTTACTACGGCCACCAAGGGCGTGTTTCATTCCGCGACGAAGGGAGCGTCCTGGGGATCGCCGGTTACCGTGCCACGCCAGCTGTCGAACCTGACGAGCGTTCATTATCAGACCATAGCCACTTATTCCGGGGTGCAGTTCATGGGTATGTTCGAGGGGCTTTGGACGTCTTCTAACTCGGGCGCTTCGTGGCAATACATCGATACTTGCCCCACGCGGTTTGTCCGCTACGTGAATGTGTCGCCAAATTATCCGAACGATCAAACCGTTTTCGTGAGTACTTACGGAAGCGGCAACCTTTGGACTACCGATGGCGGTAACACATGGACCGTGCAGAACACGGGCATGCAGGCTCCCTATACCGATGCGTCGGCCATCTCTCCTGACTTCGTGAACGATCAGACGGCTTTTGGCGGAAACCACGTCGGCCTGGAAAGAAGCCAAGACGGCGGGGCAACCTGGCAGATGATGACCGGGCCGCCGGGCGGCACGGCCGCTTATCCCCGCGGCTTGGCCGTGTCTCCCGATTTTGCCAACGACAAGACGGTTTATATCGGCACGACGTCGGCTTCCGGCCATACCACCGGAATGCACGGCGATGCCAAAATCACTGCCGGGTTATACGTCTCGACCGATAAGGGCCAGAACTGGACTCTTTCCAGTTTGAGCGGCAAAGGCGTGGTTTCGATCGCATTCTCCCCGGGGTTCGCCACTGATCAGACTGCCTTTGCGGCCGATCAAACGGGGGGTGTCTACTTCACCACCAATGGTGCGAAGAGCTGGACTGGCCCGGCACTGCCCGGCTCTCCCGGAGGAATTTCCATCGTCGCCGTCTCACCTAATTTCACCGCCGACGGCACTGTGTTCGCGGGCGGTATCCATGGCGGCATCTATACGACCACCAATGGGGGATCGATCTGGACGGAGATCGCCAACACAGCCTCGCTGCGCGTGCTGGATATCAAGTTCTCTCCGAATTTCGCCAACGATAATACCGTGTTCTTCGGTACCGTTCAATATGGTCTGATGGAGTCCACTAACGGCGGAGCGACATTGACTTCGGTTGCCTCGTTCCCGGACGTGTTCGTGTCGGCGGTAGGCATCTCTCCCGGCTTCGGCACGACCGATCAAACGCTATTCGCCGCGGGCTATCACGGTCTATATAAGTCGACCGATGGGGGCAACACGTGGACTTATTTGATAACTCCCGCCAGAGTCGAGGAGTCCCGCAATGTAACGAGCGTGCTACAGGAGCCCCCGACAGTTACTTATCAAGGGAACTGGTCGTTCGTGTCGCAGAGTCTGGCCAGCACCAACCAATACGCCGGCACTTCCGAGGCGCAAGATACCGCCGTCTTCGATTTCGTGGGCACCAGTGTGGATTGGATCAGCATCCTCGGACCGGATCAAGGGAGCGCATCGATTACTCTGGACGGAGTTTTCCAGACTACGGTTAACTTAAACGCCGGTTCGTCGGATGAATACCAGCAACGCGCGTGGTGGCAGGATGGTCTGACATGCGGCGACCATGTTCTGACCGTTACGGCAAGCACGGGATCGGTGGCACTGGACGCCTTCGATATCTGGATTAACGGCTGCCCTTATACGCCCGGCGGCAACGTTACCCGGCACTGAAACCGCTCTTAAGTGGGACAGACCATCGTCTTTTGTGGTCTGTCTTTCCGGCTGCAAGGCAGACGACACAAAACGACCGTCTGCCCTTCGTCTGCCCCACCTTGTGGCTACGGGCAACGTTTGCCAGTGAGTAACTCCTTCTGCTCATCGAGCAGCCAGCAACCCGCCGCGGTGGCATTCGCGACTTCGGTTCCATTCCAGGTGATCTTGGCGGGCAGCCAGGATTCCGGAAGCGTCACCTGCATCTGGGTAATGGCGCGGCTGACGATCTCGACTGTATGCCAGTCGGGCAGGAATTGGGCGCGCACCCGCGCGGTGACCGATTCGCTGCGGGGCGCGATCACGATCTTAGTCTCCAGGCGCAGACGCTCTTTGCCGCGCGCGACCATGACTACCACCGGTTTCTCCTCGAAGGTATGGTACAGGGTCTGGGTGAACTCGGCGCCGTCTTTCAATTCCTTGCCGCCCATCTCCAGAATGCGATCGTTGACTCGAAGCGGCCCCGCATATTTCTCGGGTAACGAAGTCACTAAGACACCCGGCCCCTCGGCAGTGGGATTATAGCCAAATGGGCCGATGGCCAGCGCCGCGCCCGATCCCAGCGGTGCTACGCGCGTAGAATCCAGAACGTCGTTTTTTTCCGCGGGATCGAACTTGGTGATCTCCAGCCAATAGCAATGCGTGAAGACCGGGGTGCCCGTTTCAAAATCCACAGTGACCGGGAATGGATCGCGTTCGTGCGTGGCGAGCCAGGCGAAGATCTCGGCGGGTTTGGCCGTGGCCGCGTCGCGCCATTCGAGATTGAAGCCGGCGGTTTGTAGTTTCTTGCCCAAGGCGCCTTCGTCCTTATCGGAGAACAGCCAGAGCACCGGAAGATTCGCCGTGTTGGCGGCGAACAGACGGTTCGTATCGATGGCCGCGCGCGGACTTCCGCCGATGGCCACGGCGGCGGCCCAAAGATCGGGCATGCGGGACGCCACGTAGAACAGCATGGAAACAGACGGACCCTGGGCGGCGAGGTACACGCGATCGGGATCGGCGGATAAGCTTTTTTCGGCCTGCTCCACTTCCGCCGCCAACGCCTTGACGCGCTGGTCGAGCGCCTGGCCGGCGTCGGCGTGAGGTTCCAGAAACTGCCAGCCGCGTTCCTTCGAGGCCGCCTGCCAGATTTGCGCGTCGCCGCCCAGCAGCACCAGCAGGGGAGACTTGGCCGCTTGCGCGGCAGCGGAAGGAACCGCCAGCAGGGCCAGCGGGAGCAACGCCCGCAGATGCAGCGCTTGCCTAGCGCACCAGGCGCGAATGGATATGTTTGGCCAGTTTTTCAATTTCTTCAGTCTTCTTCAGGCTGGCGATGGAAAGCACGTGGCGGTCGTTCTTTTCCAGTTCGGCCTTGAGTTGTTGGGCGAGTTCCACGAGCTGGGCGGCGTCCTTCAGGTCCTTTTCATGATCGGCTTTCAGGACTTCATCCGGTTTCCTCTCGAGCGCGGGAGCGTCGCTCTCGGGCGTGGGCGGTAATCGCGGCGCTCTGGATTGCTGTGCGGGCAATGGCGTCAGCGCCAGCGCCAACACCGCCGCGGCTGAGAAACGCAATAGAAATCTCATGAGTTGCGCCGCCTTCATCATGGCAAATCTTTGTACGAGTAACTGGTTTCGACCGCGGTATATTTGCCGCCATCCGCTTCGACGTAGGGGTAGACGAAATAGTTCAACGGATCGGCCTGCTGCCGCGGAGTGAGAATGACATCGCGGCCTTTGCTAAGTTCGACGCGGTTCTCGTCGTGCGCGCCGAAGAAATATTCGCGGCGGGCGGGATTCTTGGCCGCCTCGGACGCGTCTGCCGGCACCCAGCCGATGCCCTTGGCGTAAAATTCGGCCCAGCAATGATAGCCGGCGATCTTGCCTGCGCCGCGATCGGCAGGCAGCGGGAATCCGATGGCGAAGCGGGCCGGAATGCCCACGGCGCGCGCATAGCCAATGAAGATGGCGTGGAAGTCGGTACAATTGCCGCGGCGCTCGCTGCAGGCATAATAGATATCGCCATTGCCCCAGCCTTTGCCTGTCTTGTCATATTTCACGGTTGCCACCACGTGGTTGTAGATAGCGCGCGCCATTTCCAGATCGGTGTGCGCGCCGGCCGCGTCCACCACCTCGCGCGCCCACTGGCGGATGGTATCGTCGAGCGGCACCAAGCGATCGGGACGAAGATAGCGATCGAGGTCCGGCGGGTCGGGGGCGTGAGTGGCCGGCTCCGCGGCGAGCGGTTGGATATGCTCCTTGCGCGCGGCGTCGAAGCGCATGGTCACGGTGATCGACGGCTCTTTCGGATCCGTGACGCGGATGTGCGCGATTTGGTTTCCCTCGGCGCCCGTGGCGACCTCGAAGCGATAGGGGGTATCGATGCGCAGGTTTGTGATGCGCTGAAAGGCATCGTCATGCGGCACGGGCAACCAGATATTCACGGTGTGCGCGCCGGTGGGGATCTCCTTCACGGTGACCGCATATTCGAAATGGAAGGAACGCTCGCGCGGTACGAGCAGGCTCGCGGCCAGGCTCAACACGGCGAGGAATGGGAGTGACCACAGAGTGCGCATAGACTTATTGTATGGGGTCCAGACAACCGGCTGGGTTTTGATTGTAGGTTCGTTCGTTGAGGTGATACGGCATGACCGGCACGGGTTCGTCGCGCGGGTAGTATTCGATGGTTTTGCGCGTTTCGCCGGTCCGGATCTTTATTTTTGCGGTTCGGTCGGGTTGGCCGTTATAGACGGAGTAACCGGCCATCTCCTGCCCATCGCGCAGACCGGCTTGGAAGGCCGGACCGTTTGGCACAACGCCTACGACCTTATGGACCTGCTGCGAGGCATCGAAGTTGAAGCCTAGATCGAACGGCGCGATCCGATCCACCGATCCGTGAACACAGGGGCCCAGAGCGTCATCGGCTGTGGGAATGCGGGCGCCAGGTTCCACGGCCTGCGCCAACTGACTCCGTGACTGGGGAGAGAGATAGCGGCCGGCTGTCTCGAAGATACGGGCTTCGGTCAATGGCCGGCTTGCCCCACTCACCATGTCGAACATCACATTATCGAGCGAGTTTTTGTTTTGCGATTCCTTGCGGATTTCGCGATCCAGCCACAGGGCGATCAACCGGCCGCGCACATAGATATCAGTCGATCGGGGGGAGTCACGAAGGTCGCGATTGATCTCTTGGGTGTACGCCGGAAGATCGATCACACCGCCGCGCAGCGCCAGGAGAGATGCGTAATAGCGCGTGAAGCCTTCTTTGAACCATCCGACGGCGCTGTCGTCGGCGCCCGATAAACGGCCCATGCTGCCGGGGTCCCAGGCATGAAACGTTTCGTGAATCATGGTAACAAGCTGGCTTGAAAGAGAATCCTGCCGCGACAAATACAGCCAGAAGGCATTCGTGAATTCGGAGCCATCTTGGTTACCTTTGTCGTCGTCAAAGGCTTTTACAGTGACCAGATAGTACGGGAAGCGATGGTCGCGCCAAAAGTCGCGCACGATGCCGATGGTCTTTTGGAAGGCGGCGATGGCTTCGTCGTCCGTGAAGCTCCATTTCTCGCGGATGGCCAATATGGCCGGCTCGGCGCCGATACGAAAATGGTGGATGCGAAACTGGCCGGCGGTAAATAGCGCGTGTTCGACGGTGCTCCAAGCGCCCGTGTAGGACTGCCGTGGGCTTAAGCCGAAGCTGGTGGCCAAGACCCAGGTGGCCGGAAGCTTCCGCCAATCGAAGTGCACAGTCGCTTGCGTCTGGTCAGTCAGGCTGGGGCGCACCAATGCGTTCGACCCGTTGACTTCGATGTACTCCGGCAACAGTGCGCCGTGAAACTCCGCGGGGTGACGGAAAGGTCCGGTCCAATCTTTTACGATGTCGTAAGTCAGAGTCACTTCGCGATGGGGCGGATGGCGAACCAGCTTTTGGCCGGGAGTGGGGGCGTCGGCGATGGTTGTGTCGCGGGAAAGTGCGCGAAGGTTGACAATGCCGCGCAGAGTTTCGCCGGCCCACTCGGTGGGCACTTCGACGGTATCCGCCGGCCCGGCGCCGCCGCGGAAGTTGAGCGTGACATGCAGCACGGTGCCGGCGGGAGTCACCTGCGGAACGAAGATGTAGGTGAAGACACGGCCTGCGCCGTCCGCTGGCATTACTCCGAGCGAGAGACACGCGGCCATTAAGAAGTGCCAAACGCGGAAGGGGTGCATATAGCGTCCACAAAACGATCCGTTTCAAGCAGCGGCGCGGCGGCGCTGACGTCGTATTGCGCGGTCTGCCAACCGCTCCCTCACGGTCGCGGCTCGGTAACACGTGCTGCGCGCCAGCGCATCGTGCAAATTGCGTTGGAACCGCTCGAATGCGGCGATGGCTGTTTCCGCCTCGGGCGATGGCCGGCCCGGCAGATGCGCCAGCACGGCGCCCGCGCCGATGAGATCTTCGATGGCGGGACGCAGGGAGTCATCACCCCACTGCTCGCCCGCGGGGATGACGGCGATGCGCGAGCCGTGTGTGTGCGCGTGCGCCGCCACAGCGCGGCAGTTGCGCAGGCAGGCCGTGAACAGCGTGGCGACGTTGGCGGCTTCTAAGGAACTCGCGCAAAACTGGGCGCCTCGCGCCGCTATGGGCGTCGGAGTTCCTCTCCCGTATGGCGGCGCAAGAATCGCGCCCCTTTGCGCTTGACACAGTGCGCTGCCGTTGGGCGATGGCAGCACCAGCGCGGAGCCCGCGGTGGACACCACCATCTGGCGAAGGTCGGGCTCGCGGGCCGCGGACACCAGGTCGAGAAAGCGCTCCACTTTGCCTGTGAGGTTGTGGTCCAGCAGGCGGACGGAGAAGGCCGGCGAGATCTCGGTGGTGTGCAGTTCGCCCGTATCGCCGATCAACGAAACATAATCGACCTCCAATGTAGTGCCGCCTGCAACGCGCGTCTTACGCTCCACGCTGAGCAGCCGGCCGGTGATGACGGTAGTTCCGTTGCGCACCTCGAGGCGCGCGCCGCGGAGTGCGCCCAGGAAATCGGCGAGCGATGTCTTGTCATCCGTGGGAATGTGCAGGTCGTCCAACTGGCGATCGGTGGGCGCGGAAGATCCGTAGGCGACGCCGGTGATGCGGCCGCCGTTGAGATCGAGCACGGTCAGGGATTTCAGTACGTCGTTGAGTTGTCCGGAGGTGAAGGAGATGGCGACCTGCTGGTTGTCGTGGACTTTGCCTAAGTGCTCAAAGTAACCTACACCGTTCTTATAGAGGACGACGCGTTTGATGGGCAAGTTATCGGAGGTGTTGGCGGGGCAGGCCGGCGATGGGAAGCACAGCGGCAAAGATGCGGCGAAAAGAAGGCATACCAGGCGCTGGGGCATTAGTAAGTCCTTTCGTGAAGGTTGATACCACCGACGCGCCTCCCAGGTTGGCAGTTTCTTCAAATCGGCGGGGCGGCGGGTGGCGGAAATGGGCGCGGTCCGATTGGGCGGTTTTGTGCAGCTTTGGGCGGTTTTGGGCAATAGGCATTGGCGAAAAAATCGTCCGAGCAAACCCAAATGCGTTTTGGAATGAAAGATTTATGGTTTCGGCGGGCACCTGGCGGGCGGGACGTGGCTTCCGGGCGCGCGGGAGATAAATCGGGGAAATATCCGGTTTTCAAAGAGCGTCAGCGTGGAGACAGACCACGGCTGTCCGATTAGCCAGGAGGATAGCATGGCGCCCATGGCAGACAGTTTGGGCCGGCGGTGTGGGGTGAGGTTTTTCAGTTGTTTGGAGGTGGATGGAGTGGTGTGACCGCTCCCTTACGGTCGCGGCTCGGTAATACGGTTGTGGCTCGGTGATACGGTTGCGGCTCGGTAATATGGTCGCGGGTTGGCGAATCGCACGCTTATGCGGCGTCGGACGAGCCGCCCGGCAGGCGCTCCTGATCGTCGAGCCGTACGTCGTGGGCTTCCGCGATATTCGCCAGGCGGTTGATGGCGTCGAGCACCTGCGCCATGCGCCGCTCGTTTTGCTGGAGCATAGCGGCCAGCAGATCCACGGTTTGCGTGAGAGCTTCGTGCCGTTCGGTAAGCTTTTCGAGGCGTTCGTCGACGTTCATGCAGTATCCGAATTCTTTACATCATAACAGCGCGCGTGAGCGATCGCGGGCGTTGTAACCGCTGCCTTACGGTGGCGGCTCAGTTCAGTTACGCACACGGCGTTGTATGCTCGATGCATGGAGAGCAAATTTGACGAACCGCGACTGGCCATTAACCGCGTGTACACACGGCAGGGCGATACCGGTGAAACCAGCCTGGCGGGCGGGCAGCGGGTGCCCAAGGATGCGCGGCGCATCGAGGCGTATGGCACGGTAGACGAATTGAACGCCTGCGTGGGCCTGGCGCGCGAAACCGCCGCCCAAGAACCCGCGGTGGCCCCGCTGTGCGCGATCCTGCTGCGCGTGCAACACGAATTGTTCAACCTGGGTTCCATTCTGGCGACGCTGCCGGAGGATGTGCATCCGCGGCAGGCACGCATCACGGCGGCGGAGATCGAGCGACTGGAAGCCGAGATGGATCGCGCCAATGCGCACTTGCCCGCGCTCGGATCGTTCGTGCTGCCGGGCGGCTCGCGGCTCAACGCCGAATTGCACGTGTGCCGGACCGTCTGCCGGCGCGCGGAACGCATCGTAACGGCACTGGCGCGCGAGGAGGCCGTGCCGGCGGAAGCGGTGAAATATCTGAATCGCCTGGGCGACGCGTTTTTTGTGTGGAGCCGCTGGGCCAGCCACCTGACTGGCGCGCCGGAAACTTTGTGGGAACCCAACCGCGCGGCCAGCGGCGGCGGTACACTATCTGAATAAGGAGGAACATGGATCGAGAAAACAATGTCCGGCCCCTGGCGCTGAGCCTGACCGTAGCGGGGGCGGTGCTGCGGCTGATGCCGCATCCGCCGAACTTCGCTCCGGTGGGCGGCATGAGCCTGTATGCGGGAGCACGCCTGCGCGGTTGGCAGGCCTTCGCGCTGCCCCTGTTGCTGATGGCGGTGACCGATCCGCTGGTGGGCGGCTACACTATCGCCACGCCGTTCGTGTACCTCGCGTTCATGATCAACGTGTGGATCGGCAGGCGCTTGCAAGCGACCGAGAGTCCGGTGCGCATCGGCGCGGCTTGTCTCGGGTGCAGTTCCATCTTCTTCTTCCTATCGAATTTCGGCACGTGGCTGGGCCCCATCTATCCGCACACCATCGCCGGATTGACGGCGTGCTATACCGCAGCCATTCCGTTCTTCGGACGCACTCTGGCCGGCGACCTGTTCTATTCCGGCGTTCTGTTCGGCTTGCACGCGTGGCTGAGCCGCACGGTGCGCACTGCCGAACGCGTTCCCGCGACCGCTTGAAACGCGCGCTGCTTTCCTGGTCGAGCGGCAAGGACAGCGCGTGGGCCTTGCACCTGATGCGCCGCACTGCGCCGCAGCCGGATATTGTAATCGCCGGATTACTTACTACCTTCAATCAGGTTGCCGATCGGGTGGCCATGCATGCGGTGCGCCGCACGCTGGTGGAATCGCAAGCGGCCGCCGCGGGACTGCCGTTGCGCGCGGTGGAGCTGCCGTGGCCGTGTTCGAACGAAGAGTACGAATCACGCATGGCCGAAGCGTGCCGCGCGGCGGTGGCCGATGGAATCGAAGCCATTGTGTTCGGCGATCTGTTCCTACGCGATATTCGCGAATACCGCGAGCAGAAGCTGGCAGGCAGCGGACTGCAGCCGCTCTTTCCGCTTTGGGAGCTATCGACGCGTGAACTGGCGCGGGAGATGATTGCCGGCGGCCTGCGCGCGCGCATCACCTGCGTGGACAAGAAGCAGCTTGACGCGCGATTCTCCGGACGCGAGTTCGACGCCGCGCTGCTTGCGGATCTGCCGCCGCATATCGATCCGTGCGGCGAAAACGGCGAGTTCCACACGTTCGCTTATGGCGGCCCGATGTTCGCGCGTCCCATACCGGTGGCTGCGGGCGAATTGCGCGACGCCGATGGTTTCATGTTCGCCGACCTGCTGCCAGCCGGCGCCGAAGCCGCGCGTGAAGGCGCCTGATGCCGCGCATCGTTTCCATGATCTCGAGCGCCACCGAAATCGTGTACGCGCTGGGCGCGCTCGACTGGCTGGTGGGCCGCTCGCACGAATGCGATTATCCGGAGGAAGTGGGGGGGCTGCCGGTGTGTACCGCGCCGCGTATCGCGGTGGATGGCGATAGCCGCGAAATCGATCGCCTGGTGCGCGAGAGCATGGCCGATGCGTTCACGGTTTATCGAATCTTCGACGACGTGCTGGAGCGGCTGCAGCCGACCCATATACTGACGCAGATCCATTGCGAAGTTTGCGCGGTGAGCCTGCGCGACGTGGAGCGGTCGGTGGCCGGGAGCCTCGCGAGCCGGCCGGTGGTGGTGCCGCTGAACCCGGCGTCGCTGGGCGAGGTGTGGGAAGATATCCGGCGCGTGGCGCAGTCGCTCGAGATCGCACCGCGCGGCGAGCGGGTGGTGGCGGAGTTGCAGGCGCGTATGCGAGCCACTGCCGATGCGGTTCGCGACGCACGGCCGCGTCCGCGCCTGGCCTGTATCGAATGGATCGAGCCGGTGATGGCGGCGGGCAATTGGATGCCGGAGCTGATCGAGATGGCGGGCGCCGAGAACGTTCGATGGCGGACGTGGGACGAATTGGCGGCGACCGATCCGGACGCGATTCTGGTGATGCCGTGCGGGTTCGATGTGGCGCGGGCGATGGGTGAGATGCATTGGCTTGCGGCGCGGGATGGGTGGGACGAGTTGCGCGCCGTACGGGCGGGGCGGGTTTGGGTGGCGGATGGGAATCAGTATTTCAATCGGCCGGGGCCGCGGCTGGTGGAGTCGTTAGCGATTCTGGCGGGGGTCGCGCATCCGGATTTGTTTGGTGTGCCGCCGGCCGCCGCGCAACGATTGCGCATCGACGGAGCACCCTAGCACTTTACGAAGGATGCCGAAGTGAGGAACGCTTGCCGACCACGATGTGCGTTTCAGCGCGTCTCGACGACGAGTACTACAGGCAAACTCTGGCAAACCCTCAGTACGGGCCACACATTCCCCGATCGAATGCCGGCGGGTGACTGCGCCACGGTCCAAATTGAGGCTGGAAGGCCGCTAGCCAAGCAAAAGCGCCGGTTCTTACAACTGGTTTCGAAGCTGCTATTAGTACCAAAATGCTTCTACAATTCAAATTATCAATGCAGCATCGCCAACTGTCGGGATGTAGTCCTATAAAGCTCACACTTTTGATCGAAGCCGGGGGTACGGAAGAGGCTTTCGAGGCTTTGAAGGCTCATTCGTACTACGAACCTTAAACGATAGGAGCCAAGGTACTTCGCAATCTACAGTCCCGCATTGACAACTGTAATAAAGTCGGAGATGATACAGGTTCAGCCACCGCCCCGCGCCTGACACGCGGAACTCAGAGACACAGTTCACTGTGACAGAAGGGGCCGAAGGCTGCCTTGATAGCCGTCGATTGACATACTAACCAGTAGAATGAACCGACCAATAAATATAAGAATAAGACTCACGCGCGAGCGGACATCGGCGGCCCAGCGCGCGCAAAACACAGAATCAGCACACTCGTCGTGTGTAATTGCGAGGCAGCTATGAACTTGGCCCGAAGCCGGACAAAAGTCGTATATTTTCGCGTTACTGAAGCGGAGTTTGAAAGATACATGGCATTCTGCCGCGCGCAAGGAGTGCGCAGCATCTCGGATCTGGCTCGCTCGGGACTGGAGGTCCTGATCGCCGAGGAACGCGGTTACACGCTTTCGGGCTTGAACGAACGCGTGACCGCGCTTAGCAGCTTGATTGCCGGGCTCTCTGGAACGATCCAGCGTCTTACCGAAATGGTGCACGGCAGAAAGCTCGACACGGCATACGAGAAGGACGCATAGGGAACAACGATGTCAAACGCAGCTTGGTATGCGGTATCGGTAAGGAGTAACTTCGAGCGCATCGTGGCGCAAAGCCTGCGCGGCAAGGACTATGAGATATTCTTCCCCGCCTATCTGTCGAAACGCCGCTGGTCGGACCGGACTAAGTTGGTGGAGTGCGCCTTGTTCCCAGGTTATTTGTTTTGCCGGATGGACTTACGGCAGCGCGTGCCCCTGCTGGACACGCCGGGAGTGGTGGCCCTGGTGGGCATAGGCAAAAGCGCCATGCCTATACCGGAGGACGAGATTGCAGCGATTCAAACCATCGTCAAGTCGGGGTTGCCGGTGACTCCCTACCCATTTCTCAACGCCGGACAAGCGGTTTCCATCCGTCGCGGCCCGTTGGCGGGACTAGATGGCATCGTGGTGGCATCGAAGAGTAACTGCCGGCTGGTGGTCTCCGTGGAGATGCTGCAACGGTCGGTAATCGTGGAAATAGAGAGCGATTGGGCGGAGCCCAGAAAGCCGGCTTACTCGTTTGGCAGACAATGTACGGCGGCGTAGCGATGACAGCGACCTGGACGAGGACAAACCGTTGTGAGCGTATTACAAAAGCAAGTTAATAACTCCGCAATGTTGCCGCGCTCGGTAGTCCGGGCGCTGTGGAAATGGAAAGCGTTCATCGCCGTGTTGTGGGTCGCGGGAGCCGCGCTGACCATGGCGGTGTTTTTCAGTCTGCCGAAGGTTTACACGGCCGACGCACTGATCGTGGTGGAATCGCAGAAGATTCCCGAGAACTTTGTGGCGCCCACGGTGCAGACCGGCCTGGAAGCGCGGCTCGATGAATTGAAGCAGCAGGTGCTCAGCCGGGAGCGGCTGTGGAGCCTGATCCAAGAGTTGAATCTCTACCCGGAGTTACGCAAGAAAAAGACCACCGAGGAAGTTCTGCAGGCCATGCGGCACGATATTACGATCGGCCTGGAGCGGGGCTGGAGCGCCAACCGGCCGGGCGCCTTCCGCGTATCGTACAAAGCGTATTCGCCGAAGATCGCGGCGGAGGTGGCGAACCGCGTGGGCGATTTCTTCAGCACGGAGAACCTGCGCGAGCGTGAACAGGAAGCCAACGGCACGTCGCAGTTTCTGGAAAGCCAACTGGAAGCCGCTAAGACGAACTTACAGGAACAGGAAGGTAAGCTGCGCGAGTTTAAGACCACTTACAATGGCGAGTTACCCGAGCAGGAAATCGGGATGCTGGCAACCAACGGCCAGAATAAGGCGGAGTTACTCGGCATCCAGGATTCGATGGGGCGGGCGCAACAGAACAAGTTGATCCTGGCAAGCTCTTTGGCGATGGCCGAGGAGAGCGTCAACCGGCTGCAGGAACTGGCCAAGCGGCGCGCCACGCAGGATTTGTCGGGCAGCGGGACGCCTTCCGATACGGGACAGGCCGCCGTGCGCGGGCCGCGCGCCGATCTGGAGCGCGTGGAGGAGAAGCTGCGCACGCTGCGTTTGCGCTATCGCGATGAACATCCCGAAGTTCAGGCGCTGTTGCAAGAGGAAGCGGTTCTCAAGAAAGCCGTGCGCGAGGAGGTGGCTGCGGAAGCGGCCAATGCCGCGGTGTCCAGCGACAAGAAGGGCGGCGCAGCGGCGGGGGTCAATTCCAGCACAGATCCGATGCTGGTGACCGAGAGAGAGAAGGTGGCGAGTCTGAAATCCCAGATCGCCCTCACCGACCGTGAGATCCAGGATCTCGAAAAGCGGCGCGAACGCGTGCTTCACGATGTAAGTGAGTTACAAGTCAGGATGGACAAGCTGCCCATGCGGGAACAGCAATTGGCCAGCCTGACGCGGGACTACGAAGCCAGCAAGGCGAATTACAAATCGCTGCTCGACAAAAAGATGGCGGCCGAGATGGCGGCGAACATGGAACGCTGGCAAAAAGCGGAGCGCTTTGTGATGCTGGATGCCGCGCGCGTGCCGGAGAAGCCCACATCGCCGAATCAGCCTGTATTCATGGCCGGCGGAGTCATCCTGTCGTTGGCTTTGGCGGCCGGCATCGCGTTCCTGCTGGAAACCCGGCGCAACGTATTTTTGGGCGAATGGGAACTGCCCGCCGGCATAGTAATCGTTGGCAGGGTGCCTAAGATGTCAGTCGAGAGTCCGCGGGTCTAGCCGATCATGTATCTAGAGTCATTCGGTCTTAAGAAGAAACCGTTCAGCCTGACTTCTGATCCGTCGATGATTTATTTCACGGATTCGCATCGCGAGGCACTGGCGGTGTTGTGTTACGGCTTGTTGGAGCGCAAGGGACTGATCTTGCTGCTAGGGCACGCGGGCACGGGGAAGACGACCCTGCTGGCGCGCGCGGTGCTGGGGCTGCCGCCGAACCGCGTAGAGTTCGCATCGATTGTCAATCCCACTTTTACTTCCGGCGAGTTTCTGGAGACGATCCTGCTGGGCTTCGGCGTGCGCGACGTTCCGGCCAGCAAGCCGCAGCGGTTGGCGCGTCTGGAGAAACACTTATTAGAAGCTCAGGCGAAAGGCAAGATCGGGGCGCTGATCGTGGATGAAGCCCATAAGTTAAGTACGGAGTCACTTGAAGAAGTCCGCCTGCTCGGTAATCTCGAGCGGCGTTCGGAGAAACTGCTGCAGATTATCCTGGCGGGCCAAAGCGAGCTGGCGGCCACCATGAACCGCGACGACTGCGTGCAATTAAAGCAACGCGTGGCGTTGCGAGTGACGCTGCGGCCCTTATCGCAGGCCGACGTGGGCCGCTATATCGCCTGCAGATGGGCGCGGGCGGGAGGGCGCCAGCGCGCGCCCTTTTCGACGCAGGCGGTGGATTTGATTGCGCGTGTGTCGGAAGGCATTCCTCGCCTGATCAATGTGGTGTGCGACAACGCGCTGCTGGCGGCTTTCGGCGAACAGAGCCGCGTAGTGGAGGCCGGCCACGTAACCCAAAGCTCGGTGGATCTCGACTTACTCGACGGCACAGAGACGACCGCGGACGTGGAGCCGGTCACCGAGCTGAAGCTACATCCACGAAACAAACTAAGCGCCTCCGGGCGGTAGCCGGAATTCATATTATGGGTAAAATCCTAAATGCGCTGAAAACCGCCGAGGGTGATATCCGCGATCTGGTGATGCAGTGCCTGGAGGATGCGCCGGAGGCGCAGGCGGGTCGTGAGGTCGAGACAAGATCTCTGAACGTCCGCCGCACGGCAGCGGTCCCGATGATCGAGACCATCTTCGAAAAGCCGCCGGTGGTCCGTCTGCCGCAACGCGCTGAGGAAATCCCCGAAGTACTGTCCATTCTGGGTCTCGCCGGCGAGGCGGATGGCACGGCCGCGAGACGAATCTCGCTCCGCATCTTAGACGCCAGTCCCTTACTCTCGCCCGCGCGCGAGGACCGGCGCGCCGCGGAGCAATACAGAATCATCCGTACCAAGATCTTTCATCAACTTCCCGCGCCGTCGATTACGGTGATTGCGAGCCCCGGCATGGGCGACGGCAAGACTGTGACGGCCGTGAATCTGGCGGCTTCCCTGGCACACAAGAGCGAGGATCGAGTCATCCTGGTGGACGCGGATCTGCGCTTATCTAAAGTGCATGAGCGTCTTGGTATACCTAAGTCTCCAGGCCTGGCGGAAGTACTTTCCGGCGTTTGTGCGCTGGAAGACGCTATGTTGCAAGTAGAGCAACTGCCTAACTTCAGTATCTTACCCGCGGGGGAGGCAGCCATCAATCCGACCGAGTTACTGGACTCGTCTCACTGGGGTAAGTTCCTGGCGCGCCTGCGCGACCAGTTCCAGCGGACAATCATCGACTGTCCTCCGGTGGAAGCCGTGGCGGATTATGACTTGATCGCAGCCGCGTGCGACGGCGTGGTGCTGGTGGTTCGCCCCGATCATACCAGCCGTCCGCTCCTGACCAGCGCGCTGGCTAAAGTAAAGGGCAAACTTACCGGGGTCCTGATCAACGATGTAGAAGACTGGTTTCTGTGGAGGCGCGGATCGCCGAGTTACCACTATTATCAAAGCGGGTCTGCGCGTAAGGACCGCGCCAAGGCGGAGAAACGATGACTGTTCCCGAGAGGGTCCGGCAGGGTCTCCAGTTAGTGTGGGCCTGGCTGTTGCTGGCCACCGGGTGCGTGTGGTGGGCGAAGCGCCAGCTAAGCCGGCGCAACGCGGTCCTGGTACTAACTTTCCACCGCGTGCTCGATCGCGACCAATTCGAGCGTACCTGCAGCCTGCCTGGAATTGTAGTGCGCCGTCACACATTCGACAAGCTGGCAGGATATGTGGCCCGGCGATTTGAAGCCGTGGATTTCACGCGCGCCGTGGAGTCCGCGCAAGGCAAGGTGCGGGTGATGTTCAGCTTCGACGACGGCTGGAAGGATACTTACACGAATGCGTTCCCGGTGTTACGCAAGCGCGGGATTCCGGCAACCTTGTTTGTTTGTCCCGGATTGATCGAACGTCCGCTGCCGTTTTGGCCGGAGACGGTGGCCGCCCTGTTAGGGAAAGCCTCCACGCCTGTAGGCGGCGCCGAGGTCGAGTCGCTCATCGAAACTCTGAAAACTTACTCTAGTGAGCGAAGAGAGCGGTTTATCGCCCGGCTGTGTGAGATGTATGCACCCGCAGGCGGCGACGATGCGCATGACGGCGACCGTACCGCATCGTGGAAGAACATCAGAGAGATGGCTGCCGCCGGTATTACGATCGGTTGTCATACACATACTCATCAGATACTCACGACGGTGCCCGAGGAGACTGCCCGCCGCGAGATTCGTGAGTCGAAACGGGCGATTGAGAACGCTTTGAAGACGCGCTGCGAGCTGTTCGCCTATCCGAACGGCAACACTTCCGCCGAGACACGGCGGATGCTGGCTGAAGAAGGCTTCGCCGCGGCCTTTACCACACGCCGCGGCGCCTGGACCCGCGGTTGCGACCGCATGGCCATTCCACGCCTCAATATTGCCGAGGCTGGCGTGGCCGGGCTGGCGGGCCGCTTCTCACCGGCGCTGTTTCAGTACACGGTGCTGTGGAAAGCGTGGCGGGCCATGCAATGCGAACAGCGCGCGCCGGTGGAACCGCGTCACGAACCCGTGCTCAGAGGCGCATAAGTCAGCCCACTTAGTCAGTCGAAACGAACTCCGTGAATATTCTGCAAGTGATCAGCAGCGGCGGATACTACGGCGCCGAGAGTATGCTCCTGGCCCTGGCGCGAGCACTGCCGGGAGTGGGCTGTGGCAGTACGATCGCGGTGTTCAGCGATTCGCGAACGGAACCCGGCGGATTAGAGACGCATGCGGCGCGGCGGGGCTTACGGGTCGAAGTAGTGCCGTGCAACGGACGATGGGACTGGAAGGCGGTGCGCCGCATCCGGGAGTTAGCCAAGGAACACCGCGTGGACGTGCTGCATACGCACGGTTATAAGGCGGATATCTATGGCGGCGCGGCTGCCTGGCGGGGCCGTGTGTCACTGGTGGCAACGTGTCACAATTGGCCCAGCCGGCTGGCTAGCATGCGCGCCTATGCGGCAATCGACCGGCAAGTGCTGCGGCATTTCGATAGAGTGGCTACGGCGTCGGACCCTGTGGCGGAGATACTTACCCGCGCGGGAATTCCGGCGCACAAGTTGAGAACCATCCCCAACGGCGTGGATACGGAAGCATTTCGCGAGGCGCCCGCATCGCTCCGTGCGGAGATGGGCGGCGGCGCGGAGAGGCTGATCGGATTCGTGGGAAGGTTAGTGCCAGACAAGGGCGGCGCGGTACTGTTGGCCGCCGCTCAGACCGTGCTGACTACCTATCCGGACGCTAAGTTCGTGTTCGTCGGCGAGGGCCCGGCGCGCCAGGAGTGGGAGACCAGAGCTTGCGAGCTGGGTATTGCATCCAAGGTTGTGTTCACCGGTGGACGCGATGATATGCCTTCCGTGTATGCCTCACTTGACCTGGTGGTTCTACCGTCGTTTCAGGAGGCCATGCCCATGTGTCTATTGGAAGCGCTGGCAGCCGCCAGACCGGTGGTGGCTACGGCCGTGGGAGCCGTGCCTAAAGTGGTGATTCCCGGAGTCACCGGGTTACTTTGCGATCCGGGAGACGTATCCGGGCTATCGGCGGCCATACTGCGCGTAATACGCGAGCCCGACTTAGCGCGCATGTTTGGGAACAATGGCCGGGCGCATGTCGCGCGGCATTACGCGGCCAAGGTGGTGGCGCGCAGGTATGTCGACTTATACCGCGAGGTATTAGGCGAACGTGCTTGTCGCGCTAACGTGCCGGCACTGTGGCAGCGGAGCCGTTCATGAGCGGGTCAATGCAACTAACAATCGTGGTGGCCTGCCGCAACGAAAGACGCCACATTCGCGAGTTACTGGATTCCATACTGGCGCAGGACATGGGCGGGATGACCTGGGAAGCGATCGTAGCCGACGGCATGAGTGACGACGGGACACGTGAGATTCTGCGTGAGTATAGCGCGCGGGACCCGCGCTTGTGTGTGGTCGATAATCCACGGCGGGTGGTATCGCCCGGACTGAACGCCGCCATTCGCGCGGCGCGCGGCGCCATGATCATTCGCATGGATGCGCATACGTGTTACGCACCGGACTATTGCCGTAAGTGCGTGACCACACTGGAGCGCACGGGAGCGGATAATGCGGGCGGTCCGGCGCGCACCCGTACGCAAGGAACGCGCGCGCGGGCCTTCGCGGCAGCCTATCATTCGCGCTTCTCGACGGGCGCCCGATTTCATGACGAGAATTACGAAGGTTGGATCGACACTGTGCCGTATGGGTGCTGGCGCAAAGAGACTCTGGAACGGCTGGGATTATTCGACGAACACTTAGTGCGCAACCAGGACGATGAATTGAACCTAAGACTGATCCGGGCTGGAGGTAAGATTTGGCAGAGCCCGGATATTGTGTCGTGGTATTCGCCGCGCGCTACCCTCAAGGCGCTATTTGTGCAATATTTCCAGTACGGCTTTTGGAAGGCGGCGGTGATTCGCAAACATAAGTTGCCGGGCTCGTGGCGACATTTAATTCCAGTGACATTTGTGGCGGCACATATCGCGCTATTTGTAACATGCGCACTTACGGCCTTGGCCGGCTCAAAAGCCTTTGTCCTGGCCGGAGGAGCGTGGGCAACTTTGATTCTGGCGTACGCGCTTGCAAATTTATCCGCGTCCGCCGCCGCGGCCCAAAAGTCCGGGTGGGCCACTTTTCCCTATCTGCCGGCGGTATTCACCGTGTATCACATCTCCTGGGGGTTGGGCTTCCTGGCGGGCTTCCGTTGGTTCCTCCCGGGGGTTTCTCAATCGCAGTTTAACAAGTCGTTCTTCACGCGAATCTCCCGTTAAAGTAAACGATGGCACTTATGCGCAGGTTTATAGATGTCATGGTTGCCTTGGTGGCGCTGGCCACTCTGAGTCCGGTGTGGTTGGTTACCGCGATGGCCGTGTACATTTCGTCGCCGGGTAATCCTTTTTATGGCGGCTGGCGCGCGGGCAAAAACGGACGAAACTTCCGGATGTGGAAATTCCGCACGATGGTTCACGGCGCCGCGAAAATGGGGCCCATCACCGGCAAGGACGATCCGCGAGTGACGCCGTTCGGCCGTATTTTGCGCAAGACAAAGCTCGATGAACTGCCGCAGCTGTTCAACTTACTGCTCGGCGATATGACATTAGTCGGGCCGCGGCCGGAGGCGCCCGAAATCGTAGCGCTGTATACGTCCAGCCAGCGCGCGGTGCTGGCCGTAAAGCCGGGTCTGACCGGAAAAGTGCAGATCGAAAACGACGATGAGTCGGAAATCATCCCGGCGGGTGAGCAGGCTTACGATTACTATTTGACGCACTTGATGGATCGCAAGCTGCAGATGGATCTTGCTTATCTCCGGTGCCGCACTGCATTCACGGACGCAAAAATAGTGCTGGCGACGGCCGGCCTGGTATTGCGCGCATTCGCCCGCCGCTAATCGGATTTATCACTTACTAAGTTCATCGAAGGAGCAAAGATGCATACTGGCATTCAAGTACCCTATCACCGCCCCAGCATTGGGGATGAAGAAATCGACGAGGTGGTTCGCACACTCCGGTCCGGCTGGCTTACGACCGGCCCGCGCACGGCGCAATTCGAACGCGAGTTCAGCGCCTATGCCGACGTGCCGCATGCGCTCGCCGTGAATTCCTGTACCTCGGGGCTGCACCTTGCCCTGGCGGCCCTGAATATCGGTCCCGGAATGGAAGTGATCACTACGCCACTTACATTCTGCGCCACGGTAAACGCCATCATCCATACGGGCGCAACGCCGGTGCTGGCGGACGTGAGTTCAGACGGAAACATCGATCCGGCATCTATTGCCTCACGCATCACGAGTAAGACGCGGGCCATCGTGCCGGTGCATTTCGCCGGACTGCCCTGCGACATGGAAGCGATCTGGTTTCTGGGCCGGCGGCATAGACTGGATGTGATCGAAGACTGCGCGCACGCCGCGGGATCGTTTTACCGGGGCGCGCATGCGGGTGCGGCGCACCCACTGACTGGCGAGCACAGCGCCGCCGCGGTCTTCAGTTTTTACGCCGTGAAGAACCTGACCACTGGAGAAGGCGGCATGGTGCTGACGCATGACGAAGAACTGGCCTCCCGCATGAAGATACTGTCCCTGCACGGGATCAGTAAGAACGCCTGGAACCGGTATTCCGATCGCGGGCATTGGGGTTATGAAGTTCTCGAGTCCGGCTATAAGTACAACATGAGCGACATACAGGCTTCGATAGGTATTCACCAACTTAGAAAGCTGGAGGGGTTTATCGAGGTGCGCACGCGGTTCGCGGAATTATACAACGAACTGTTAGCGGACGTGGAGGAGGTGGAAACACCCACCGGCAGAGCGGATTGCCGTCACGCATGGCATCTTTATACGCTGCGCTTGAACCTGGAGCGGCTGGAGATTGGACGGGACGAATTCATCGAACAGCTCAGGGAGCGCGGCGTGGGAACGAGCGTGCATTTCATTCCCATCCCGTTGCATCCATTCTTCGCGTCGCGCGCCGGTTTGCGGCAAAATCAATGTCCAAACGCGTTGGATTTGTATCCGCGGTTGATTTCCCTTCCGCTTTTCCCGGCCATGACGGAAGCGCAAGTCGAATACGTGGCGAAGAGCGTGCGGCAGATCGCGCAGAGATCGCACAGGAAACACTGGGCCGCCATGGCAGTGGCCGGCGACTAAGTGGTTCGTCAATCACGAAGCTTAAGAACAGGTGGACTAACTAAATGAGACCGGCAGGCATCGTATCAGGCTTTTTTCATATTGCACTCCGTGTGGTGGCCGATTTTCTCATCGTGCAGACAGCTATGTTGGCCGCCTTAGTGATGGTGGCAGCGCAGTTTCAGGCAGGCCCCGAGCCGTCCGTCCGAGTAGGATTGGCCGAGTTGCGCCACTATTATCTGACCTTGTTTCTCCCTTTGTCGATACTGTTTCCGGCATTCTACGGCTTAAGCGGACTCTACACAACTTCACGCACTTACAGCAAGGCGCTGGCATTGCGCCGAGCCGCTTCGAGCGCCGGTATCGCCGCGCTGGGCATGTTATCCGCCAGCTTTCTGTTGCCGGCTTCGGGAACTCTGCCGCGGACCGCGGCGCTCATTTTTTCCATCCTCGCGATTGTGGGCACGCCGGGTATCCGCTGGCTCAAACACACCCTTTTGGAGAACGAAAAGGCCGGGCGTCCTACGATGGCGCCGCGCGGCGACCTGGTGTTGGTGGTGGGCGGCGCGGGGTATATCGGTTCCATTCTGGTGCGGACATTGTTAAAGCGCGGATTCCGCGTGCGCGTACTCGACAGCCTGGTCTATGGCGCGTCAGCCATTGAAGCGGTGCTCGATCATCCACGCCTCGAGTTCAAGCACGGCGACTGCCGGAACATCCAGGACGTGGTCAGCGCGATGCGCGGCGTGGCTGCCGTCATACACCTGGCCGCCATTGTGGGCGATCCGGCTTGCGATCAGGACCATAAGACCGCGCAGGAGATTAACTACGCGGCTACGCGCATGATGATTGAAATCGCCAAGGGCGAACATGTGCAGCGGTTTATCTTCGCGTCCAGTTGCAGCGTATATGGCGCGTCCGATCAGGTGATGGACGAGAATTCACAAGTCCACCCTATCTCGCTTTACGCGGACACAAAGGTGGATTCGGAGGAAGTCCTATTGGCGGCCGCGAATGACGCCTTTCATCCGACGATCCTGCGCTTCGCCACTATCTTTGGCCTGTCGCCACGTCCCCGGTTCGATTTAGTGGTAAACTTACTTACCGCCAAAGCCCTGAATGACAGAGTTATCACCATCTATAATGGCCAGCAATGGCGGCCTTTTCTGCACGTAGCCGATGCGGCGGCGGCGATTGTGCGCGTGCTCGAAGCGTCCGCCGCGCTGGTGGGCGGACAGATTTACAATGTGGGCGATAGCCGGCTCAATTACACGCTCACTGACGTGGCGAATAAGTTGGTTAAGTTCTTTCCGTCTACACGCGTGGAACATATCGAAAACTCCGACCGGCGCAGTTATCGCGTTTCCTTCGACAAAGTAAAGGGCCAACTCGGCTTCACTTGTTCGAAGACCCTGGAAGACGGCATTCACGAGATCAAAGTCGCGTTTGAGAGCGGACGGATATCCGATTACGGCGCGGCGCTATACAGCAACGTCAAGTATTTGAAACAGCACGGCAGCCCGTTGCAAACCGATCCGCTGGGATCACAAGTGATGGCTGCCCTGGCACAGAAGGCTTAGTAAGCCGGGCGATCAACATGCGACAATCTGGGCTGACTCCTGTAATCTCGGTCATCGTGCCGGCGTTGAATGAGGAGGCCGTCATTGGGCAGTGCCTGACCTCGTTGCAGCAACAGAAACTGCCCGCCGACCGTTTTGAAGTGATCGTGGTGGATAACGGATCGACCGATCATACCCGGGAAATCGCGCGAAGTTTCCGAGGCTGGCTGCGGCTGACCATACTCGAACGGCGCGGCGTCCGGATTTCCGCACTGCGAAATCTTGGCGCGTCCGTTGCGCGCGGCAGGTTCCTGGCCTTCCTCGACGCGGATTGTGTGGCGCCTGCGCACTGGCTGCTGCAGATTGCGGATCTGCTGCACGCGGACGAGTCACGGATCGTGGGCGCCCAATACCGGATACCGGCAGGCTCGTCATGGGTGGCGCGCGCCTGGTATGGCGATTTATGGCGTATGAAAGACGGTCCGGTCTCCTATGTGCCGGGCGGCGACCTAGCCATCGGCCGTGACCTGTTTTTGAATCTGGGGGGTTTTGACGAGACTATAGTAACCAGCGAAGACACCGAGTTTTGCGAGAGAGCGGCCGCGTCGTCAGCGCCTATACTGGCCATTCCATCGCTAAGCGTCATCCACTTAGGCACCCCGCAGACTCTGGAGGTCTTCTATAGAAAGCAGTTGTGGCACGGTATGAATGTGCACAAATTGTTTCTGCGCGATGTGCGGCGCTCCAAGTCGCGCAAGGCCATGCTTTTCGCTCTTTATACTCTGGCGGCCATAGCCACAGCGCTGGCAGGCGTATGCGTAGGCGCAGTTTCCGGTAATGTGTGGGCGGCTGCGGGCTGCGCCACGCCGCTGTTCATCGGTCCCCTGGCGCTGGCCGCGCTTGCTTGCCGGGATCACAGACACTGGAATTACCTTGTTCCGCTGAGCGTGTTATACGCGGCTTATGGCGTGGCACGCGCTATGTGCCTGGTGGGAGCCGGTGGCGCGCGCAAACCCCGGACAGGCGCTGCCGGAACGCATGACACTCGTCCTGCGACGGAACTTCTGAGCTAATTCAGAGCACGCTTCGCTATGTCACTCCACTTTGGCGCGGAAGGCTCGCTGGGCATCCTGCTGTATGTGGGCGCCATCGCCGCCATTCTTGGCAGTATCTTCTGGCGGCCGGTGTTGGGCATCTTCTACCTGGCTCCGCTGATTCCCCTGCAGACCGCGCGCTATCGCCTCAACGTGTATCCGCTGGGCGCCAGCGTGGTAACAATTGTTCTAGTAGCTGTTGCCATCGGCGTGATGCGGACAAAGCGGCCGCTCTTTCCTAAGACACCTTGGACTAAGTTCATCGCCATTTATACCGGCTTCACTTTTCTCTCTTTGATTCTGGGATCGATGTATCTCGGGGGACCGCTGCCCTTGCCAGGCAGCGAAAGATTTTCTGTCTGGGCGGACTACATGATGATGGCGGGCCTGCTCTTATTGGTGGCCGCCGTCGAACCCAGCCGGCGGCAGATGAAATTCATCGTCATTCTAATGTGTCTCTCCATGCTGGCGCTCGACCGGAACTTCCTAAGTACGGTTTCGGACCGCGATTTTTCGGCGTTCTCTTACGACTTGCGCGACGCGGGCAGTGTGGGGTACGCGGGCATCAATGGCATGGCGGCCCTGGAGGCACAGTTCGCCACGTTTTTGCTGGCATTGGCGGCCTTCGAGAAGAACCTGTTATTCCGGATCGGCTACTACGCCCTGGCGGTGATGTCCGCGATCTGCCTGATGTACAGTCTCTCGCGCGGTGGCTATGTGGCGATGCTTGCGGGTTGGGCTTTTCTTGGTCTGGCGAAGAAGCGTTGGATGCTGGTCGCGTTAATCGCCTTCATCTTCACCTGGACCACCCTGGTGCCCAACGCCGTCAGGGAGCGCGTCACGATGACTTATGAGTCCGGCGGCCTGGATCACTCGTCCGAAACCCGAGTCACTCTTTGGGAGGATGCGCTGCAGGTTTTCGACTCGAATGTCATCCTGGGCTCGGGGTTCAACACTTATGCCTATATGCACCGGGTGGGGAATTATGAGGACACGCATAACTTCTTCCTGAAGGTGTTGGTGGAGACCGGCGTTTTTGGTTTGGGCCTCTTTCTCTGGCTGCTCGGCAAGACTTTCCGTGTAGGATTGGCGTTTTCGCGCCGGGCCAAGGATCCCTTTTATGCTTCTCTTGGTCTGGGGCTGGCCGGGTGGCTGGTGGCGGCGTTCTTCGCCAATCTGTTCGGCGACCGTTGGAATTACTTGCAGATCTGCGGCTATATGTGGGTGATCGCGGGTATGGTGGCGCACGCCATGACAGTGGAAGACGCCGAGCCGGAAGAGGATGGCGCGGAGGCGGAAATGGAAAGCCCGCTTCAGGACGGCGCGGTATTAGCCTAAGCGAACTAGCAATGCTACTTTCACACTCTGTCGCGGCGGAACTGAAGAAACTGATCCAGCATTCGTCTCACTATCTGGCGGGTCTGTTCGGCGGCTTGGCGATTGGATTTATCTCATTTCCCATCTTTACGCGGATCTTCTCGGTCGCCGATTACGGCCTCATCGATTTTATTCAAAAGATCTTGTTAGTACCCACGGCCCTCTCCAAGGCCGGCATGCAGAATTCGGTGTTACGGTTTTATAACGAAAAAGAATTCGCCGCGAACCGCGGGGCCGCGCGCAGTTACTACTCAACCATGTTATTCGGCGTGGGCGCTATGGCAGTGGCGATTACGGCCGTGTTTCTGGTGGCGGTGAAATTCCTGCTGCGAAATATGATTGACGGCCAGTTGGCAACGTTACTGTGCTTTGCCTCCATCTTGATCCTGCTGCGCGCGATCGAGTCCATTCTGCTATCGTTTCTGCGCATCGAGGAACGCACCGCCGCGTACAACGCCGCGCAGGTTTTGATGAAGGCGGCCATGGTGGGCACGGTATGCGCCTTCCTGCCATGGATCGGACGCTCCGTGCGCACTTACTTATCCGGCACGATGGTGGCGGAGATGGTATTCGTGGTGGTGCTGGCTGGGTGGCTGTTTCGAAGGCGCTTGCTCGCGATCGTCAGTTTCGACCGCTCCCTGTTCCGGACGGCGGTGGGTTTCGGCTTGCCGCTGGTCTTCTACGAAATGGCCGGTGTGATTCTGCTGACTGCCGACCGCGCGCTGGTGCGTCATTATCTCGGTGGCGAGGCGTTAGGTTATTATTCGGTGGCTTATGGCCTGTCCCAGTATGTCAACGATCTGATGACTGTGCCGCTGGGCCTGGCTATTTTACCAATCTACATGCGCTTGTGGACGGCGGAGGGCCGCGCGCGCACGACGGAATTCCTGCATATCTCGCTCGATTTTTATCTAATGGCGGCAGCCGGCATCTACATGTTAGTCACTCTAGGCGCGCATGACGCTTTGTTGCTGCTGGCCTCGCCAAAATACATGGGCGCGGACCGGTTGATCCCCTTTCTGGTTGGCGGATTGCTGATTTACACCACCCACGTGTTTCTGTGCGCGGGGCTGCTTATTCAGAAGAAGACCGGCACCATGGCTCTGGCGTTGATCTGCTCCACCGTGCTGAACGTGGTGCTGAATTGTCTGTTGCTGCCGCGGTTCAGTCTCCAGGGCGCCGCGGTGGCACTGCTGCTGACACACATCGTCACCATCCTGCTACTGTGGCTGGCGTCGTCACGCATTTTGCCGATCGGCGTGCGGGTCACAGGTCTGGCTAAGTATGCGATTGCCGGCCTCGCAGGATGGGCTATTGCTTCGCACATAGGCCTGGCGTCGCATCTACTCAATGTACTATCGCGATGTGCGGCGGGTGTGGCCGTTTATTCCGGCGTACTCTTTGTGCTGGATGCGCGCGTGCGGTCACTGCCGCCGTACTTATTGCGCCGCCGGACGGAGCCGGTATCCGCAGTCGTAGTTCCCGAGTCAGTCGAGGCGGAGATTGCGGAGGAGGTTTACAGGTGACGCCTCGAGTCAGCGTGCTCGTGCCGGCTTATAACGCCGCCGGCTATCTGCGGTACGCCCTCGACAGCGTTCTGGCGCAGAGCTATGCCGATTGGGAGATCGTGTTAGTGGACGACGGCAGCACCGACGACACAGGCGCGCTGGTGGACTCTTACCGAGCCAGGTTACAAGACAAGCTACGGTATATTCACCAAAGCAATCGCGGCCTGCCGGCGGCCCGCAATAGCGGAATTCGCGCGGCGCGCGGCGAGTTTATTGCATTGCTCGACGCAGACGACGTGTGGCTTCCGCATCGCCTGGAGCGAAGCATACAAGCGCTGGATGCGGAGCCGGCCGCGGGTTTAGCGCACGCCAAGGTACGGCGCATCGATGCGCAGGGGAACGTGATCGGCCAGCTCAAAGTGGACTCGAAATACATGTCTGGGCATATCGCGCGGCATATCTACACGCGCCGCGCGCACATCGTTTGTCCTACGGTGACTTTCCGCAGGCGCTGCCTCGAGACCGCGGGGTGGTTCGACGAGCGCATGCGGGCTACCGAGGATCGTGACCTATGGTTCCGGATCGCACTGCGTTATGCTGTCGTGTATATAGACGAAGTGCTGGCGCATTATAGGCTTTCTCCCTCATCGATGACTTCGAATCTGGAACGGTTAATGGAAGGCCAGCTTTATTTCATCGACAAGCACCATAAATCAGGTGCGGCGCCGGCGATGGACCGTTTGCGGGCGTTAGGTAACATCCACAGGGAGTTGGGAGACTCACTCTTCAGGGGCGGTCGAGTGGCCAGGGCCACCAGCAGTTATCTTCGCGCAGTACTGTATTACCCTTTCAACGCCCCCAACGTTTATATGTTGATCAGGGCCGTGCTGGATCCTGTAGTCAGGGTCTCTATTCCGCCTAAGCCGGTTGCGCAGCGCGGAAAGGTGATATGACCAGGCGATGGTGCGCGGTGTATGTGGCGCTGGCGGGCGCCGCGGCGGCTTGGGGCATGCCTCCGGCCGTATTCTTCACGGATTTGACCAGCGGCCCGAACAAAGGCGGGCAGAATGATGCGGGCGCGTTTGTCACTATTTACGGCCGCAACTTCGGCGCCGCGCGCCGCACGTCTTCAGTTAGCGTGGGCGGCGGGCCGGTGGCCTCCTATGCGTTGTGGAGCGACACAAAAATCGCGATTCAGCTGGGGGCGGCAGCAGTCACTGGTAACATCATTGTAACTACTGCGGCGGGGGTGTCTACGGGCGCGCCCTTCACGGTACAATCGGGAAACATCTACTTCGTGTCACCTAACGGAAGCGACGGCAACAATGGAAAGTATAACTCCCCCTGGCTCACCTTGATGCACGCGCGAGACACGATGCAACCGGGCGACATTACTTACGCGATGAATGGCGTGGCGCAGACCGGCGACGATGGCTCCGGATGGAACACTTCCTTATTGCTGAGCAGCGGCGGCACGGCGTCAGCGCCCATGGCTTTCGTGGTCTATCCGAACGCCACGGCTACCATAGGCAGTAACACTGGACCGCCAACCGGCGTCCGCTCGGCGCCCAGGGGCGGCGCGTATCCGAATTACTTTGTATTCGCCGGCTTCATTCTGCGCGGACAAGGCGCGGCCATGGCTCTGTGGGGCAGCACGGGCTGGCGCATCGCGGCGAACGATTTTTCGTGTCCTAATGGCAATGGCGCGGGCGCTTGCATGGATACCGTGGAATCATCGACGCTGGCGTTCTATGGAAACACTGTGCACGATACCGGCACCGCGGCAGCTTCCGCGCTCTATCATGGCGCTTACTTCGGCACGGACAGTAACCACCTGGATATCGGCTGGAATACGATCGCCAATGTGCACGGCTGCCGTGGCATTCAAATTCATTCGACACCACAAAGCGGCGAGCCGGCATCCGGACAGAACCAATACGATATCAAGATCCACGACAATACCATTCACGACACGCAATGCGACGGTATTATTCTCGATACGATCGATCCTTTAAAGGGCCCTATCTCGATTTATAACAACCTGATTTACAATGCCGGAGAAGGTCCTAACAATCCAGAGCAGAGCGGCGACTGGTCTTGTATCTATGCGCCCGGATCGACCGAATACGGCCCGCCTGGCTCAGGTATGGTGGACATTTACAACAATACGCTGTACGGCTGCGGAACCTTTGCGAGTCCGCCGTACGGGAACTCCAATTCCGGTATCAGTTATGGTGGCGGCAACGCGGCTATCTATTTGCGGATCCGTAATAACATCGTCTATCAGACTCCAACCAGCCTATTTACGTCCGGTGTCCCGTACATCACGATTTGGAACCCTTCCACGGGCTCGGTCTGCGCGGATACCGATAATTGCAAGTGGATTCAAGGGTCGAACAACTTATTCTACGGCAGTGGCGCCGCGCCCAGAAACACGAACATGGCAGCCTCGGTAAACGCCAACCCACAGTTCGTCAACTTATCTCAATGGAATTTTCACTTACAGTCGAATAGCCTTGCGCGTAGCAAGGGTGTGAATGCGGGTTTGCCGAGCGATCAGGATGGCGTGGCGCAGGGCGGCGCGGAAGGATACGATATCGGAGCTTTTCTATATGTGGCCGGGGGAATCGCGGCGATCAATTGCTATCCGCCGGTCGTGCTGGCGCCAGGTTCGGTATCTTGTGATGTCAGTCTGACCGGCGACGCCCCCGCATCCGGAAGCACAGTACCGCTGGCGACTGACAATGGAGCGGTCGCAGTGCCCGCGAATGTATCGTTCGCAGGCGGCGCGTCCGACGCAAGTTTCACGGCAACAGCAGCAGCAGTAACAGGGCAAGCGACCACGAGCATTACGGCATCTGCAGGAGGTGGCACGGCTAACTGGGTGTTGTGGGTCTTGCCGGTGGGCACTCTCGCTCCGGCATTGTTGGCCGTGGTCGACAGCGCAAGCTATGAAACAGTTCCCTTAACTCCCGGCGGCTTAGTGACGGCGTTCGGGCTCAACCTGGGACCGCAAAGTGCTGCTGCACTCCAAGCCGATGGCGGCCAAGTAGCCACCACGCTGGTTAGCAGCCAGGCACTATTCAACGATATTCCCGCGCCGCTGCTCTATGTGCAGGCTAACCAGTTGAGCGCGGTGGTGCCGTATGAGATAGCCGGTCAGTCCACTGTACATGTCGAAATTGAAGTTCAAGGCCAGTTATCGAACCCGCTGATTCTGCCTGTGGCAGTGGCGGCGCCGGGCATATTTACGTTGGACGCATCCGGACAGGGACCCGGCGCAATCCTTAACCAGGATTACAGTATCAATTCACCTTCGAACCCGGCGCTCAGGAATTCGATCGTCTCGGTGTACGCCGGTGGACTGGGTCAAACCAACCCTGGCGGCATCGACGGCGTGATCACCGGCAGTGCGCTCTCGACGGCGGTGGCGAATGTTTCGGCCAGCATCAACGGCGTCAACGCGCCCGTGGAATACGCCGGCACCGCGCCCGGAATTGTGGCCGGGGTGTTCCAAGTGAACGTGCGGGTGCCCGAAGCGGCCGCTCCGGGCAGCGCCGTTCCACTGGTCATAGCCGCGGCCGGCGCTTCCAGCCAAGCCGGAGTCACGCTGGCCATTCAGTAAACGAAGTTATCCTCGAAGGCCATATGAAAGCCATATCCATCGGTTATCACGACATCGTAGACAGCGGACAGCGCTTAGCAAAAGATGGCTCCCGCCACTCCGGACGGTATAAGCTGGACGAGGGACACTTCCGCGCACATATGGATTCGATCTGGCGTAGCATCGATCATTCGTCCGTACATGTGATCGACCGCGCGCGGCAGTGGCGGCGCGAAGTTCCCCGCTTCCTGACGTTCGACGATGGCGCGGTCAGCTCGTACACCATCGTAGCCGGAGAGCTTGAAAGGCGCGGCTGGCGTGGGCACCTCTTTGTAACCACCGACTGGACGGGACGCGCCGGTTTTCTGGACGCCGCGCAGATCCGCGAGTTATACGCGCGCGGACATGTTATCGGCAGTCACTCGTGTTCGCACCCGGCGCGCATGTCTAAGTTGAGTTGGGATGAGTTACTGCGGGAATGGAAAGATAGCTGCGCGATTCTAAGTGAGATCCTGCAGGAGCCGGTGGTAACTGCGTCGGTGGCCGATGGATATTATTCCCGAAAGGTCGGCAGAGCCGCGGCGGCGGCCGGAATTCAGGTGCTGTTTACTTCCGAACCGAGCGCCCGGATCGCGCAAGTGGATGGCTGCATGATCCTCGGCCGCTATGCCATCCAAAGCCACACGCCGGCTCGTGTATCCGGCGCCATTGCCGCCGGGAATCCATGGCCGCGTCTGAGCCAAAGCATACTCTGGCAGGCTCGCAAACCGGTTAAAGCACTGGCCGGCGAGTCGTACTTCACGCTGCGGCGGATGCTTCTTTCGCGCGGCGTGGAATCCGGCACGAATTGACGCCATGACTTATCTCCAGCTAGTCAACGAAGAAGCCGCACACGAATACGTTGGCCTGGCCTGAAATGACGCCACCGATCTCATCTCCGGAGACCACCCCGGCGCGCCTTGGCCCGCCCATGCGAGAACCTATTCACGTCCTTTATCTCATCGATGTGTTATGGGGACTGGGAGGCGCGGAAGGAGTCCTGCTGCGCATCCCCAGGCTGCTGCCGAAAGATCGCTACCGCTCGACCATCGGCACCTTCCGGTTGCGGCCGCAGTCGCCGATGTTCGATCAACTTCCATGCCCGGTGCGGGAGTTTCCGGTCAACCGGGTTTTCGGCATGGGTGCGCTGCGGACGGCGCGCGATTTGCGGCGGTTCATCCGCCGCGAACGGGTGCAAATCGTCCACACGTTCTTTGAATCGGCGGACCTGCTGGGGGGGCTGGTGGCCAAACTGAGCGGGGTTCCGGTGGTGGTCTCCAGCCGGCGCGACATGGGGATTCTACGCTCTACGCGCCACCGCATCGCCTATCGCGTGATGAGCCCGCTGTTCAACCAGGTGCAGGCCGTGTCAGGCGCCGTGCGCGAACAAACCATTCGCGCAGACGGAATCGATCCGGATAAAGTAGTCACCATTCCAAACGGCATCGAAATCGACCGGTTGTCTGCGGCTACTTCAACGGTCGGCTTGCTCGACGACCTGGGCCTCGGAAACGCGCGGCCGCTGATCGTATCCGTGGGTCACATCCGCCGCGTGAAAGGCTTCGACGTGCTGCTGCGCGCGGCCGCGGAAGTTTGCCGCGTACATCCCGGCGCGGTGTTCGCGATTGTGGGCGCGGTGCAGGAAGCGGAGTGCGACCGCGCATTACACGCGCTGGCCGCGGAACTGGGCATCGCGCGCAACGTGCGCTTCCTCGGCAAGATGGAGAACGAGAAAGTCTGGCCGCTGCTGAAACTGTGCGACGTGTTTTGCCAGCCCTCCCGCAGCGAAGGGATGTCCAACGCGCTGCTGGAAGCCATGGCATGCAGCCTCCCCTGCGTGGCCACCGCGGTGGGCGGAACGCCCGAAGTCATCGAAGAGGGACGCACCGGATATATCGTTCCGAGCGAGGATCACCACGCCGCGGCCGCGCGTATTCTCAGTCTGCTTCACGATCCGGAAAGCGCGCGCCACATGGGCCGGGCGGCGCGGCGCGTCGTCGAAGAGCGCTTTTCGGCCGAAAGCATGATCCGCAACATGGTGGCCATGTACGACCAACTGCTCGGGAGCACCCGGTAATGCCTGAGATGGAAATGGCCATCGCCGGGAGCCGGGCGGTGGTGCGCGCCCGCGGCGGAGTGGAAGCCATCGACAGCCCGGCCGGGCTCGACCGGATCGGCGCCGCGTGGGAACGGATGGCGTCCGGTAGCAGCCCGGTATCGGACTTCGCTTACGCGCGGGCGTGGGTCGCGGGACTCGATGGCGCCCAGCGGCTGCACGTATTATGCGCAGGCGGTTCCGAGCCGGGAGCCATCGCGCCCCTGGTGGCAAACCGCGGAGCCGCCGGATGGTTGAGCCTGCTGGCCGCGGAGATGTACGAAATCATGGACTTCCCGTATGCGGACGAAAGCGCTCTCGCGGAATTAGCCGGCGCCATCGTGCGCACGGGACGTCCGCTGTACGTGAAGCGCATGCTGGCCGATTCGCCTGCGATCGCCGCGATGGAGACGGCCTACCACGGACGCGGCATCGTGCGCCGGCAGCCCGTGGGCGGATCGCCGTGGATCGCGCTGGATGAATCCTGGGCCGAACCGGAGATGCGGCTGGAGGCTGGCCGCCGTTCGGATCTGCGCCGCGCCCGCCGCCACGCGGAGAAGATCGGCACAGTGGAAAGCGCCATTCTGACTCCCAGCCATGCGGAGTTGGCGCACCTTTTGGATGAAGTGTTTCAAGTCGAGGCCGCGGGTTGGAAGGGCGCGCAGGGCACCGCGCTGGCGGCCGATCCGGTGCGCGGGGCATTCTTCCGGCGCTATGCGGAGCGGGCTTGCGCCAAGGGTATTCTGCGAATTTGCGTGCTTCGAATCGGCGGCCAGCCGGCTGCGGCGCAGATCGCCATTGAACGCGGCGGCCGTTTCGATCTGCTGCGCGCGGGTTACGACGAGCGCTTCGCGCGCTGCTCGCCAGGCATGCTGCTCACCGCCGAGAGTATCCGCTACGCGGCCCGGCGCGATCTGCGGTCTTACGAATTCAACGGCGATGCGGAGCCATGGACCAGGCTGTGGACGCAGCGTGAGCACGCCTGCTGCTCTTTGCGCGCCTATCCGTTTAGCCCGCGGGGCGCTGGCGCGCTATTCGCAGACGGGCGAACTGCCGCGCTCGGAAAACTGCGCCGGAGGTTGCACGCATGATCGCCGCTCCCTGGCTGCCCGTGCTTAGAAAAGCGGCGCGCAGTTACGTGGCGGGGCCGGAGTTGCGCGATGCGCTGCGTCTCGCCCAAACTTTCGCGGCGCGCGGCGTGCCGGCCTCCACGCTGTGTTTTTGGGATGCGCAGGACGATACCCCGGAGCATGTGGCAGCCATGTACTCGGCCACGGTGCGGGCCATCCAGAGCGCGCGCCTGGATGCGTATGTCTCGATCAAAGCGCCTTCGCTCGATTACGACGCCGAGTTGCTCGCGGGAATTGCGGGAGCTGCGCGCGAGGCAAAAATCCGGCTGCATTTCGATTCACTGGGCCCGGAAACCGTGGACCGCACGCGGCGCCTGATCGAACGGTTGCTCCCGTGCGGCGTCGCGATGGGTTGCACCATTCCGGGGCGTTGGCGGCGCAGTCCGCAGGATGCCGCGTGGGCCGCACAGATGGGCCTGCGCGTGCGCGTGGTGAAAGGCCAGTGGGACGATCCGGCCGCGGCCACCGATCCGCACTCCGGTTTTCTGGAAGTGATCGATACGCTGGCGGGCGGCGCCGCGACCGTAGCGGTGGCCACGCATCAGCCCGAGTTGGCCGCCGCTGCCATGCGCAGGCTGCAAGCGTCCGGCACGCCGTGCGAAATGGAATTGCTCTACGGATTGCCGAGCAGCGCGGTGCTGAGAATCGCGCGCGATGTGGCCGTGCCGGTTCGTTATTATCTGCCTTACGGCCACGCCTGGCTGCCGTATGCGCTGCGGCAGGCGCGCAAGAATCCGCGCATCTTGTGGTGGGTGCTGCGGGACGCTTCGCGGAGTTCACTGTAGGCGTTTGTTGAAAAAGGCGCCAACAATACCGCTCCCTCACGGTCGCGGCTCTGTAGGTTGTTGCGAAATCATGGCCACCGGCACTGTACAACTTGCGCCCGTCGCTGCGCCACCCACGGACCGCTTTTACGAGCGATACCGGTGGTGTCTCAATCCCATGCTGAGTTTGCGGGATCTCCTGCGGCGCATGGGCGAGGAACTGGATTACTATCGCGACGAAGGGCCATCCGGTTGGCAGGGCGCAGAGCGGCGCATCAATCTGTGGCTGTTCGCCTGCGCCATCGCCTGCACGCTGGACGATTATCTGTCGTCCCAACCGCGCAGTCTGGCGGCGCTGTCCCGGCGATTGCCGGCTGTGCGCACGGCGATCCGCGCCGCGAACTGCTTGCCGAGCCCTACGGAGGCGCGTGTACGCGAATGGCGCAACCAGTGGACCGATTGCGTGAACGCCGCATGCGATATGCTGCTCGAAACGGACAGCGCGGGCTTCGCCGGTCGCGCGCGCCAACTGCTCGCCTCTGCATCGAAAGCGCTCGACGAACGCGCGTTGAGCCAGCGCATGCGCATTCCGGAAGCCTTCCGCTGCCAGGATCTGGCGCATCAGGATGTAGGAGCCATGGTCCGCTTGTGCCTGCCGGCTTTGCCCAAAACAGAGCGCCCGATTGCGATCATGGGACCGCGTACAGCAGGCGCGTACTTCGCGCCGCTGGCGGCGGCCCACTTGCGCGCGCTTGGCTACCAGCGCGTCACGTGGCTCACTACACGTCCCAAGAACGGCCTGCCGCGCGGCGAGTCGCGCGCGGTGAAGGCGGCGGTGCGCGCCGGCGCGCAATGGCTCATGGTCGACGATCATCCCAACTCGGGCAACACGCTGCGGCTCCTTCTGAACGAACTTCGCAACCTGGGCGCCGCATCGAAAGACATAGTCGCGGCGCTGCCCGGCCACCCTTCGATTCCCAACTTCGCCGCCGCCGAGGAAGCCGCGCGCGGTGTGCGCATCTTCCTGATGCCGCCCGCGCAGCGCCATAAGGCGCGCCTGTTGGAATCCGCGTGGCCGGAACAAGTGCTGGGCGAACGCTTGACGGAAAGCCCCGCGACCGCCCGCCTCAATCGCCATCTGGCGGCGCACTACCCCGATGGTTTCCAGGTCCGCCTCAAGCGGGTCTTCGATACGCCCGCCGGCCGTGTGATCGCCAAGAGCACGGGCTGGGGCTGGCTGGGATATCACGCGTGGCTGGCCGCGCAAGCGTTGCAAGGCTTCGTCCCGGAGCCGATCTGCCTGCGCGAAGGCATGCTGTTCTCCGCGTATGTGGAATCCGATGGGGAAACCTGCGTCACGAATCGGCAGGCCGAAGCCTGTGCCAGTTACATCGCGCGGCGCGTCCGCAACCTGGCATTGCCTGAGGACCCCGCCTTCGCCACGCCGGGATATCGCTGGTGCGGTTGGGACGATCTGGTGGCTGTCCTCAGCCGCATCTACGGCGCACGCCTGGGGCCCTTCAAGAGAAGCGCCATCCGCCAGCGGTTGCGGAATTATGTCGCGCCGAACCCCACCCTGGTGGATGGCCGCATGCAGCCCGCCGATTGGCTGGATTCCGGCCAGCGGCTGTTCAAGGCAGATTTCGAACATCACAACTTCGGTGGCGGCGAGCCCGACATCGTGGACCCCGCGTGGGACCTGGCGTCGGCGATTTTTGAATTCCAAATGCCGTCCGCCGCCGAGCGGGTCCTGCTCGACAAATACGTCGCTGAAACCGGCGATGCGGCCGTGGAAGAACGGCTGTTGCTCTACAAGATTCTTTACGCCATGAACGCCCGGCGGGCGGCGCAATACTGGCTCGCGCGCAAGCCCGATGCCGATCGGCGCGACGATTGGAACCGGCAATTCATCGCGGCGCGCAGCTTCGCGGCGTTCCATGTCGCACGATACCTGGGCCGCCAGTTAGGCCCGGCGCCGGGAGCCTGGGAACGGCGCCTGTTTTTCCTGGATCTGGATGGCGTGCTCGATTGGGGCTTACTGGGTTTTCCGCACACTACGCGCGGCGGCGTGCACGCATTGCAACTGCTGCGGCGCAACCGCTTCGCGGTGGTTCTGAACACCGCGCGCAGCCTGGAGCATGTGCGCGAATACTGCCGCGCGTATGGCCTGCCCGGCGGCGTCGCGGAATTAGGCAGCGTATTCTGGGACGCCATACGAGATTGGGAAGTGCCGTTGATCGATGGCGAAGCCGCCGCTCAAATTGAAGGCTTGCGCGAACAAGTACGCAGCCTGCCAGGCGTCTTCGTCGATCCCGAAAATCGCTATTCGATCCGCGCTTACCGGTTCGCCGGCGATTACATGCGGCCGCTCGAAACCGCGGAAGCCGAAGCGCTCTTGGAACGCGCCGGATGCCACCGGCTGACGATCGTACAAAGCCAGGCGGATACCTACATTGTGGCCAAAGGCGCGGGAAAGGGTCCGGCGATCGCGAGCGTGAAGGCGTATCTAGGACGCGCCAGCGATCCTGTGGCGGCCATCGGGGATTCGGCGCAGGATGTGAGCATGCTGCGCGCTGCCGAGATGGCGTTTGCCCCGGCCAACGCCTCGCGCGAGGTTCGCGAGCTAGTGGCGCGCGGAGAGTGCCGCCGCATGGGCCGGCCGTTGCAGGCGGGCTTGCTGGAAGCCGCCATGTCCTTGTGCCTGGCCGCCGGGCACAACCCCGGCGACACGGCTGCAGCCGGCACGCAGCCTACGGGCCTTTTGGATGAGCTGTTGCAAATCCCGGACCGCCATTCCGTGGAGCGGATTTTGAGCGCGGTGCGCTGGCGGAGCCTTTGACCATGCAGACGCTGTGCGAGGAATCCGTCATCACCGCCGCGCGGGTGCCTGCCACCCACGCATTGCGCGGTGCGCTGATCTCACGGCCCGCGGAGTTCCAGGCCCTGGCCGCCGAGTGGGACGATCTGTTCCGGCGCGCCAACCCGCAAAACATCTTCCTCAGCTTCGGTTGGATGTCCACCTGGTGGAAACACTTCGGCAAGGGTCAACTGGCGTTGATCGCCGTGCGCCAGCCGGACGGGCGGCTGGTGGCCCTGGCGCCTTTCTATATCGCGCGCGCGGGTTCTGCCGCGGGCATGCGCCGTCTGGGATTCCTGGCCGACCAGCAGGTGGGATCGGACTATCTGAGCGCTCTTTGCGATCCCGCATTGGAAGCCGCGGCCGCGAAAGAGCTGGCGCGCGTGCTCGTGGCTTTCCAGCACCTCTGGGATTACATCGAGCTGTGCGACACGCCCGATTCGCCGTTCATGGCCGCGCTTTCGGCCGAACTATCGAGCCGCGGCATGCGCGCCTGCGCGGCAACCCACCGCGTCTGCCGCTATATTCCCTTGCCGGAGAGGTTCGAGGAATACCTGGCGGGCATCCGCAGCGGTCTGCGCGCGAATTACCGGCGGCGCTGGCGCAATCTGCAGCGGGAACACGGCGCCGAGTGCCTGGTGGTTTCCAGCATCGCGGAACTGGAGAAGCACTTCCCATCGCTAATCGCCCTGCACCGCATGCGGTTCGAGCAGCGCGCGGCGGACAGCGCCTTTCTGGCGCCGGGAATTCCCGAGTTTCACGCGGATGCCATGCGGGTGCTGGCAGCCCAAGGTTTCGCCCGTCTGTTTGTGCTTCAGGCGGATGGCGAACCGGTGGCGGCGCTATACGGCTTTTCGGTGGGCGGCACTTTTCAGTTCTACCAATGCGGCATGCATCCCGGCTGGGCAAAGTACGGACTGGGGCAGGTACTCATCGGCAAGGCGATTGAGCACGCTATCGGCGCGGGGCACACGGTTTTCGATTTTCTGCGAGGCGGCGAATCGTACAAAGCGCAATGGGCCGGCCACGCACAAGAGAACCTGACGCTCCGCTTCTTCAACCGGCGGGCGGCAAGCATCGCGGCACGCGGGAGTTTGGGGATGGCCGCCGCCGCGCACGCCGCAGCGCGGGTCCTGAAGGCCTGTTTGCCGGGATCTTCACCCGCGCGACCAGCCGCACCAGCCGCTCGGGGGCTTAACCGTTTTGGGGATTCTGAGCAAAGTGACCGCTCCCTTACGGTCACGGCTCAGTAAACCCCGCGAAATCATTACGTCCGTTACCGAGCCCGACCATACCGAGCCGCGACCGTCAGGGAGCGGTTTCCCCAGAACGGCTAAGCACCCCAGCCGCGCCGGTGGCTTGATTTTGGCGGCAATTACTGAGAAACTCACCGCATGAAAGGGCCGCTGGCGGACTACTACCACTGGGAGGAAACCGGTAGAGGCATTCGCATCTACATGCATTCGGCCATGGTGGACCGCCTGCAAGCCGAAGTCTTGCGAGCGGCCGCATGCGGTCCGGATAGCGGAACGGAAGCCGGCGGAATCCTGCTGGGGCGCACGGAAGAGGATCACGGGAAAACCATCGCCATCGTCGACGACTTCGTGCCGGTGCTGTGTTCGCATGGCGGCGGGCGGCTTTACGACGTTTCGGGCGATGACAGCGTGAATCTGGAGGCGGCTTTATTGCGCGCCGCGCTGGCGGGATGCGCGGATGCCGATGCGCCAGCCATCCTGGGTTATTACCGCAGCCATCTGCGCGAGGGCATGTCGCTATCGGCCGCCGACTTGCAGGTAATAGACAGCTACTTTCAGGCGCCCGCGAGCGTATTCCTACTCATCAAGACTGTCGCCGGAGGAAACGCCTGTACGGCCGGCTTTTTCTTCTGGGAAGATGGCCAGATCCAGTCCGAATTCAGTTCGCTGGAGGTTGCTTTGGGCCGTGCCTCCGATCAAGCCGTTCCCACCGGCGCAGCGGAAGCACTCGACGAGGCGGCAGGCGAATTACCTGCGGAATTAACGGCGCTATTCGAAACACCCGTTGCGCCTGAGCCTCCCGCCCTTCGATCTCCATCGGAAACCACGGCTCCCGCCCCGGCGCCTCCCGTCAAATCAGGATCACCCTGGCTTGGCCTTTGGCTGCGAGCCGCCACCATCGTGATTGCGATCGCGGCGTTGGTCGTCGCGGTGATCGCTTATCTGCGCGCCCCCCGTCCGCCGCGCGACCAAGCCGCCGCCACCCGCCCTGCTTCCGTACTGGGGTTGCGGGTAGAGCGCAATCCTCCGGACCTGTTGGTAAGTTGGGATTGCAATACGCGGGAGGTGGCCGGCGCCCGCCGCGCCACGCTCTCCATTCACGATGGCGACGGGCAGAAGCCGAAAACCTTGAACCTGGATAAAACGGACATCCTGCGCGGCAGCTATCTGTACACGCCATCGAGCGACGATACGCAGTTCCGGCTTGAAGTTTTCGAGGCGGACGGAGGAAGCGTCTCGCAATCGATACGGGTGTCCGGCAATCCACCACGCTAAAGTGGGGCAGGCACCCTGCCTGCGGCGGGCACTCTGCACGGCTGCCGGCGTTGAGAGGCCGCCGCCCCACAATACACATTTGGCCCACGTCGCGCCCGGCGCGGGCGGGACGGCTCGCTGTACCAGTCCAGTTTCTGGCACGGCGGGCGGCTACTGCCTGCCGCATCCTCAAGGGTAGCCATGAATCCTGTCTGGACCCTGTACTCTACCTTGGTTCCTGCGTGGTGCTGTGGGCGTTCCGTTCGGCCTTAACCTTCCTGGTTTCTAGGGCCCTTGCGAAGAAGTTGTCAGCAGCCTCTATGTCTGCCCTGTAAGCTTCCGGTGAATCTTCCAGGTCCGCCTTCTGCCGGTAGAGGAGATTCTCGTACGCCATGGCGTCATCGTACTCGGGATCGATTTGCAGCGCCCGGTCGAGATCCTTGAAGCCCTCATCGACAATGGGTCCGTTCTTGGCGGCCACCTCGGCCCGCACCTTTTTGTCCTTCAGCGGGCCGGGATCTTCGGGCTTCATGCCCAACTTGGTCCGCGCTTCCCCGTCCACAACCCACGCCTTGGTCCAGGCAATCACCCCCAACGTATAGTAGGCTTCTTTGTTCTTTGGATTGAGGGCAATCAGCCTCAGGTTCCACTCGTTGGCTTCGTCCAACTTCTTCTCGTTGAACAGCAGAGAGGCGATGGAGGCGACGGCCATCTCGTTCTTGGGGTCCCGTGTCAGAACCTCCTGAAACTGATCGTAGGCCGCCTTGGCCATCTGCTGGTTATCCGGCGAGTCGGCGCCCGGAATATATTGCTGCATGTAGGCCGTGGCCAAATACAACCGCGCCGTGATGAAATTCGGATCGAGTTCGGCGGCTGTCTTGAAGTACTCCGCCGCCGCGGGATACAGCGCGCTCTTAAACGCTTGGACGCCCTTGTTTAAATGGTCGCGTGCCTGGACCGCCTTATCGCTGATCCGCGGCGCCTTCTGGTCGCGCCCGCCCTGATGCAAAACCAATGCCGTCACCGCGCCGCTGGCATCCTTCACGAACTCGATTTGAGCGTCCACCACCTTCAGAAAGAACATCGTCTCCGACTCCGGGAAAATCGGGAACGTGGGCTGCTCGCCTAGCTTCTCCGAAAGCTGATCTCCGTCCAGCGTGATCAGCATGCCAGCGCCAGCCAATTCATACGCCCCGACGTAACGTGCCAGCACCTTTTGATCGACCGTGACCTCTTTCCGCTCGGTCGGCAACTTCACCGCCTCGCCGTGCGCCACCGCCGCCAGCTTTGCGGCAATCTCGCCGGGCGCCGCGCCGCTCACGTTACCCAACACCACGACCGTTAGCTTGTCGTCCGGGTAGTAGGTCAGTTGCGTGTTGAAGCCTTCGATGCCTCCGCCGTGCTCGATCACCGTGCGCCCGTTCTTCGTCTGCACGCCCAGCCCGCATGCGTAATCGTTCTTGAACGGCGTGGTCATCGTTTTGAGTGACGCCGCCGAAAGCAGTTTCCCGCCGAACAACCCCTGCTCCCACCTCAGCAGGTCCTCGGTTGTGGAATACAGTGCTCCTGCCGAGAATGGGATGGTCATGTTCACGAACCCCGCGTTCTCCAGCCCGTTCTTGCCCGCCGTGTACCCCGCGGCCCGGTGTACAATCACTGTCGAATTCGAGTCATACCCCGAGTCCTTCATACCCAGCGGGGTAAAGATATTCTCGCGCACAAACTTTTCATAGCTGGCGCCGGTGATCTTCTCGATCAGGTACCCCAGCAGCACATATCCCGAGTTGCTGTAGCTCCACTTCTCGCCTGGTGCGAAATCCAAAGGCTTGTCACGGAACCAGGCCACCTCTTCCGCAGCCGTGGTCGCGAACGGCTCCCACTTGGAGTACTCCGGAAAACTGGTGAAACTGGGAATCCCCGAAGTGTGCGTCAGCACGTTATAAATCGTGATCTTGTCCCATGCCGCTGGAGCATCGGCCATGTACTTCTTCACCGGGTCTTGCACGTTCAATTTCCCACGCTCCTGAAGAAGCAGAATCGAAGCTGCCGTAAACTGCTTGGTGATCGACCCCAGCCGGAATTTCGTCGTCGGTGAGTTCGGCACGTCCCATTCCAGGTTGGCCGACCCGTACCCCTTGTTCAGCATGGCCTCTGTGCCCTTCGCTACCAGTACCGCTCCCATAAATCGCTGGTTAGCAGTGTAGGCCTGGATCACCTGTTCCATCCGGGCGACATCCTGCGCCCAGCCGCCGCACGCCACCAAGAGCACAATCGCAAATCGCGCACATCGAAAGGTCATGCCTTCTAAGGTAAGCCCCTCGGCGTATCGGCGTCCAGCCCCGAAAAACCCGGAAAATCCGGATCGTCACACTCTGCCCAGAACTGGGCTTTTCGGCCTTGGGCGCGTCCGCTGAACCCGCCGCAACATTGGTCGCTGCGGACGCTACCGGCTCAACGTGGGCGAACGTGGCGCGAGACGGGTGGCGCCTTTGGTGCGGCCCGGCCATGGTTCGACAGGCCGGAAACACGGACGGTAACGTCAGGCGGTAACGTGAAAATCTTGGGGAACTGTTTTCAGGCGCGTTGCGCGTGGCCACCCGTGGTCACCCAGCGTCCGTAACTCTATGAAAACATGGTAGCGCTAACGGGAATCGAACGCGCTTGCCGCCAGTAGTACTATGCAGGGTAGGGTTATGGCCGAGAGTTGTCAGACAAATCCCAAAAGGTTAACAATCGGCCCGCCGAGATTTAAGCATCTCCTGAATTTACAATAAGCTACGCTCCAATTGCGACAACCCCCCGGCTGCACCCACAATAGAGCAGTAATTGCCCATTTTGCGTCACAATGTAGTTAAGACGGCCGGGTGCCTATGACGGAACCGCACGTAGACCGCAAACACATCCCCAGCCGCGACGGAACCGCCGCCGCGCGGAATGCGTCCGCGCTGCTCGTCAACCCGCTCGATCCACAGCACATCGTGGGGGTGGAGGAGATCGCCTTGCCGGATGGCGCCCCGGCGATTTCGGCCCGCATCAGCTTCGATGGCGGCGCTTCGTGGCGGGAATCCTGGCCGTTTCCCGTGGATAGGGATTGGGCCGGCGTGGTGGGGCCGGTGCTGGCGATGGACGCGCATGGCGGCTTGAACCTGGCCGCGCTGGCGCTCGATCCGGACCGCTCGCGCGCCTCCCTGGCGATCTATCGCTCGGCGGATGGAGGGATTCACTGGACCGCGCCCGAGGTGGTGCTGCGCGGGGCCGCCGAGTGTTGCTACTCCCTTGTCACCGACCTGAATCCGTCGAGTCCCCATCGCGGAAACATCTATGTGGCCGCGGATATGGGCAATAGCCTGTGCTTTGCACGATCGATCGGCGGAAAAGATTGGAGCGGGCAAGGGCGCGCGCGGCCGGGTCCGCTGTTCCCAGGTTTGTGCTTCAATCCGGAAGTGCTGGTGGATAAATACGGTACGGTGCATGTGATCTGGATGACCGGACCGTCGGCTTGCGGCATTCTGGCGGTGCATTCCACGGATGGCGGAGAGTCGTTCAACGCGCCCGTAACGGTGGCCGAGGGGATTGTGGGGGCCCGGGAAGGTTTGCCGGAGACCGCCCCGGCGACCTGCATCGCGGATGACGGGGTGGCTCTCTGCGTGTGGGCCGACGACCGCGAGGGCCGTGCGCGCATTTACCGCCGCCGCTCGCTCGATGGCGGCCGCACATGGCAGGGCCCCGTGGCCGGCGAGCCTCTGGTGCGCGATACCACGCCCGGCCAACACGAGTTTCAGCCGCACTTGATCGTGACGGCGGGCGGCGAGATCTGCTGCGCATTTTACGAGTTCGGACCCAAGGCACCCGGCGGCGATTTGCTGGTCGATCTGGCGATGGCGGTGTCCTACGATCGGGGTGCTACGTTCTCCGGTCCGATGGTTCTGAGCGAGCGGCCCTGGGATCCGTCGGTCGACCGGCCGATTTCCCGGGTGGCCACGCGCGGCGCGCTGGGTTGGCTGGCGCTGGGGTAAACCAACTTTCCTCATATTCCTACCTCCCAGTGGGGCGGACCTGGGCGGACCATCGTTGTTTGTGGTCCGCCATGGCTTAGTTAGCAGGCGGCAGACGACGAAAAACGATCGTCTGCCCCACCAAGACCTTGACTGGCTGGCGCTGGGGTAAATCCTACCTCCTAAGTGGGGCGGACCATCGTTGTTTGTGGTCCGCCATGGCTTAGCAGGTGGCAGACGACAAAAAACGATCGTCTGCCCCACCAAGACCTTGACCGGCTGGCGCTGGGGTAAATCCTACCTCCTAAGTGGGGCGGACCATCGTTGTTTGTGGTCCGCCATGGCTTAGCAGGTGGCAGACGACGAAAAACGATCGTCTGCCCCACCAAGACCTTGACCGGCTGGCGCTGGCGGAAAGCGACCAGTGGGGCGGACCTGGGCGGACCATCGTTGTTTGTGGTCCGCCATGGCTTAGTTAGCAGGCGGCAGACGACGAAAAACGATCGTCTGCCCCACCAGACCTTGACTTCCAATCTCGGGCGATCTATATATCAATCGATATCTATATGTCGCCCAGGGAGCGCGGGAAAAGAAACGTGGGATCATGACATCGCACAAGCCCGCCACTCTCGGGCTGCGGCTATACCGCGCGTTAGCTGCGGCGTTTCCTTACGAATTCAAGGCCGCCTACGGTGACGAGTTGCTCGAAACCACCGAACAGGCTATCGAAGAGATCTGGCAGCGCCACGGCCTGCTGGGGCTCGTGCGGCTGCTGCTGGATCTAGCCTGGCGCGTGCCCGCCGAGCATCTGGCGGAATTGCGCCAGGATATTCGCTATGGGCTGCGCATGCTGCGTGCGTCGCCGGGATTCGCGGCGGTGGCCCTGATCTCGCTCAGCTTGGGCATCTCGATCGCCACCTGCGCGTACAGCGAATTGAACGGCATGCTGCGCGATCTGCCGGGCGTGCCTCGCCCCAATGAATTGGTCGCGATCCAGGCGCCCTCGTCGTACCCCGCGTACCAGCGCTACCGCCAATTGGACGATCTGTTTTCGTCCACCTTCGCTTATGTGGCGCCGGTGCCGTTCGGCATTTCGGCCGGTGGGCATACCGAGCGCACCTGGGGCCACCTGGTGACGCCATCGTACTTTACGACCTTGGGCATCCATCCGGCCATGGGCTGCTTCTTCGACCAGTCTTACGAACAGCCGGGCCGTGCGCCCGCCGTGGTCGTCAGCGACCGTTACTGGCGGGAGCATCTGGGCTCCGATCCGGCCATCGTCGGGAAATCGCTGCGCATTAACGGATATGCGTCCACCATCATTGGCGTTGGCCCGAGGGATTTTCTTGGCGCATCGCCCGCTTTGTTTGCCGCCGACGTGTGGCTGCCGGTCACGGTGGATGCGCGTCTGACGCCGGAATTGGCGGATGGTGCGCTGGAGCGCCGCGACCTGAACATATTCCAGGTTGCGGGACGGCTGCGGCCAGGCGTGACCGAGACGGCCGCCGAAGCCGAATTGGACGCCGTCGCGCAGCAGATGGAGCAGTCGTACGGCGAGGCCGCCAGGAACCAAAAGGGCCCGCGTGTGCTGCTGCTGAGCGCGGGCAGAGTAATTCCCATCCGCAAACAGGACATGCCGTTTTTCCGGGATTTCCTGCTGGTGATGGGCGGCATGGTGCTGCTGATCGCCTGCGCCAACGTGGCCAACATGATGCTGGCGCGCGCGGCGGAGCGGCGCAAAGAGATCGCGGTGCGCCTGGCCCTGGGCGCGGGGCGTGCCCGCCTCATCCGCCAATTGCTGACCGAGAGTATGCTGCTGGCCTTGGGCGCCGCCGTGCCGGCGTTCCCGCTGTGTATGTGGCTGATGCACCTGATGTCGCAGTTGCGCATGCCGTTTCCCATCCCCATTGCCCTGGATCTCAATCCGGACTGGCGCGCCCTGCTGTTCACCTTCGCGCTGACGGTAATCACCGGCGTGGCGTTCGGACTCGCGCCCGCGCTGCAGGCCACGCGCCCCAGCCTGCTGCCCGCCCTGAAAGAAGGCGGCAATGTGCAGTTGCGCAAGTTTCGCCGTTTGAGCCTGCGCAACGGGCTGGTGCTTTGCCAGATGGCCGCGTCGCTCACCTTGCTGCTGCTTACCGGATACATGGGGTTCGGGATACAGAGCACCTTGGGCGTCCAGGAGGGCTTCAATCCTCGAAACCTTTACCTGATCTCTCTCGATCCGGTGCGCGACGGATATTCCGCCGATCGCGCGCAGGACTTCTTCGAGAAGTTGCTCGAGCGCGTCGAGAGGCTGCCTTCCATCACCGCCGCTTGCCTCACCGATACGCTCCCGGTGGCCGTGGATGGGAACAACGGCGTGACGTTCGCGACTCCAGGCGGATCGGCCGGCAAATCGCAAGAGCTTAGCTGGGCGCGCAAACATGTGGTAGGCCGCAACTACTTCGAAACGGCGGGCATTAAGATCCTGGCCGGCCGCGGCTTTCGTCAGCAGGATGAGGTGGGCGGCGCGGCCAACGTAATCGTCAGCGAGCAACTTGTGCGTCAATACTGGAACGGGCAGGATATTCTGAGGCGGCGCATCGAAATCGGGAATGCGGAGTCCTCCGGCAACTACGGGGCCTGGCCCGGCACCATCGATCATCGCCCCGGGATGATCGCGCAGGGGCGCCAGGTGTACGAAGTCGTGGGAGTGGTGCATGATGTCACCGAAGACATCGTGAGCAGTAAGAAGCATCCGGCCATCTACTTCCCGTTGCGCGCGGCCGACTACGCGCAGCCCTCCCTGCGCGGCGTCACGTTGATGCTGCGCGCCAAGCCCGGCGTGGACGCCATCAGCGCGGTGCGCCGCGAGATCTCCGCAATCGATCCCAGCGTCACGCCGTTCAACGCGCACAGCATGGCTGAACATATTGCGCAGTTCATGGCCGCATTGAAGGGGGCATCCTGGACGTACGGTCTGCTGGGAGTGTTCGGCATGATCCTGGCCGCGGTGGGGCTGGCGGGCGTGACAGCGTACTCGGTGGCGCAGCGCGGCCACGAGATCGGCATCCGGCTGGCATTGGGCGCGCAGAAGGGCGACGTGCTGGGGTTGGTGATGAAGGAAGGCGCGGTGCTGGTTACGGTGGGCGCGGTTGTCGGCCTGGCGTTCGCCTGGGCGGGGATGCGCGCGATGGGAGATATGTTCGCCTGGGTGGCGTCGGTGAAGGGGGCAGATCCGGTGTTGCTGGTGGGCGCGCCACTGCTGCTGGCGTCGCTGGCGCTGCTGGCGTGCTACGTGCCGGCGCGGCGTTCGATGCGCATCGATCCGATGGTGGCGTTGCGGGAGGAGTAACTGCGGGGCTAGATAACAGCGGGGCTAGGGGGCTAGGGATTGGGGTTAGGGAGTAGTTGCAGCGGAAACGGCCGCGCTCCCCCAACCCCTAGTCCCCAGCCCCTAGTCCCCCGGACGATCTACCGGCGAAAGCGAGTGAAGTCCTTGAACGCTTCCATCGAATTGTAGACGATAGGACAGTACTCGGCGCGATCCACAAACTGCCACATGCGGCTGGCGATGGAGCCGTTGCCGCGCACCAGGTGTGGGAATCGCTGGCAGGTATCCGGGCGCGCCTCGTAGACCGAACATAGATTGCCTTCCAGGAACACACAAGCGCCGTCGGGATGGCGGCGCAGGATCGTGCCATCCCACTCGTCATGGACGGTATAGCCGGAGCGAAACGCGGCGGGGGTGATGCCCAGATAGCGCGACAGCCGGCCAAAGTCACGGTCTGTGATGCCGGTGGTGGCCACCCGGCAACAGTTTGCGCATTCGGTGCAATCGATCTGTTCCTGAATTCCTTCGGCGATGCGGCGCAGCTTCAGATCGGAGAAGGAATGGTTCTTGATATACACGCGGAAGCGCATGTTTTCGGGCCGCTTCTTCTCGCCCAGGCGCTTGATTTGCACTAAATCCGTAATCATGACCAGCGAATTCCGCGTGCCGCAAGATCGCGCTCAAGCTGCGCGCACGACTCAAACCTGACGGCGTCGATGCCCTCGCGGCGGGCGGCTTCCACATACGCCGGGATATCGTCCGTAAAAAAGCACTCTTCCGGCCGGCAGCCCGCGCGCTCGATGGCCGCGTGGTAGATGGCGGGCGACGGCTTCATGGCTTTCACTTCGTAAGATAGCACCAGATCGTGGAAGTGGCGCAGCATGGGATAACTGCGCCGCACCATGGCGAAATGCAGGGCGTTGGTGTTCGAAAGCACCAGCATGCGGTAGCGCTCGCGGATGCCTGCCAGCAAGCTCTCGGGCACCAGCGTATCGGGCAGAAAGATGCTGCTCCAGATTTCGCAGAACTGATCGAAGCTGACGCGCAGATCGAGGATGCGGCTGAGTTGCTCCACGAAATCGGTTGGCTCAACCAGGCCGGTTTCGAAGCGGTGCACGAGGTCGGTGGAAGCGATACGCTTGGGGATTTCCGCGGCGGGATAATTGCAGAACTTTTCCATAGCGAGGTAGCCGCGCGAAAAATCGAAGGGGATGAGCACCTTCCCCATGTCGAAAATGACGGTCTTGATCACGTGCGATGGGGGCTTAGCGGGAAACGCCGGTGGGCGCGGAAGCGCTCTTCTTGGCGCTCGCCGGATGCTTGAGTTCGGCTTCCAGTATGGGCTTCAGGGCGTCCAGTTTGATGGCGCCGTTATAATGCTGGCCGTCGATGAAGAGCGTCGGCGTGCTCATGACGCCTACGCTGCTGCCGTCTTCCATATCATGCTCCACGGCCTTGCGGATTTCGGGCGAATCCAGATCGGCTTCGAACTGCTGCATATTCAGGCCGAGGGCAGAAGCCAGCGCTAGAATTGTGGGGCGGCGCAGATCGTGATGGCTGGCAAACAGGGCGTCGTGCATCTGCCAGAATTTGCCTTGCTTCTGCGCGGCCACCGCGGCGGCGGCGGCCAGCGCGGCCTGCGAATGAATATCCAGCGGAAACTGCTTGAAGAAAAGCCGCACCTGCTTGGGATACGCATCTAACACCGCGTGCAATTCGGGTGTGGCCAGATAGCAATAAGGGCACTGGAAATCCGAGAATTCCACCAGCGTGACGACGGCATTGTCGGGTCCGGTTTCAGGCGCGCCCGCGGTGGGAATTTCGAGTGGGTCCTCGAGCAGTTTGTGCTGCGGAGGATGCGCCAGCGGTGAAGCTTCCACGTCGGCCAGAACTTCCTGCTCGCTCTTGCCGGCTTTCAGGGAGGTGATGATAACCGCCGCCAAGCCCCGGCTGTAAGAGCAATTCGGATCCTTCACACGGCATTCCGCGACTTTCATGTTGCAGCCGCAGGAACAGCCGCGGGCGCGCATCAGTTTCAGGGCCGTCGTCTTTTGCGCCGGCGAGAGACCGCTCATGTCGATGCCGGGCAGGGATTCGAGGGTGGTCCAGTCCTGAGCGCAGATCAGGGCGGCTCCCAAAACGTATAGCGCGGCAATGGCGAGAGCGCGCAGACAGCTTTTGCTCATTTCTTTATTGTAAACGGTGCGGGGACCGAGCGGCGCCCGGTGCTGGCTGCAAGGGTGCTTGACCGTTTTGGGGATTCTGAGCAAAGTGACCGCTCCCTGACGGTCGCGGCTCGGTAACGAATGTGCGGCTCGGTAACGAATGTGCGGCTCGGTAACGGATGTAATGATTTCGCGAGGTGCAACTGAGCCGGGCCCAGAGGGCACCCCGTCAGGGAGCGGTTTCTTCAGTTGGAAATCCCCAAAAATCATCTGCTAGGAGCGGCGGTGGTCGTGGAGGCGGCGGTAGTGGGGGCCGCCTGGACATTCGCGGTTAGAGGTTCCAAATCCACGACTGCCGACAACGGCGTGGGCCATTTGTCGAGCACCTCGGCAATCAGCGGCGAAAGGTCGCGATTGAAAAACTCGCGAGCCGCCTTGACGTAAGGATCGTTTTCACCTCCGTCGAGCGTCTCGGGCCAATCGAGCGCCAGGATCGCACTGTCGTTGAGCCGAAACGTGATGAAGGGACGATAGGCGGGGTCGTCCGCGCGCCGCTGGCCGGTGTCTTGGGCGGTTTTGGACGTTGTGAAATAAGGCGAATCGTACTGGCTCTGTCTGGTCAACACCTTGTAACCGATGGACGAATCGTCGAAGGCCTGGTTCGTACGATATTGGATAAGCTGGCCTTCGTAATGGATCCAGTGTTTGCCGGTGATCTTGCCCGCCGCCATACCATAAACGATAATCGTCACACGCGACTGGTACTCAGGCTTCTTGGCCAAGGTGCGGAAAACCAGACTGAACGTGTCGACGACGGTAGTCAGCCAACTCGCGATGGCCCCTTTCGCATACAAAGGCCAAGTCGGATCTTGAGGCATATTCAGCAGGCCTGCTTGCGCTTTTCTGGCCATCGACATGAAGTTGTCGCACCATGAATTCAAGGCGGGAATAATGGTTGTGGGACTATCCACGTACAAGCTATCCTTCACGGCTTTCAGCCCTCCGGTCATAAAATCGAGTACCGTCCGGGACTTGGGATTCGGCGCGAGCAACGACAGCATGAAATAGACCACCCAACCCGCGGTGGCGCCCAGCACGGATCCAAAAAAGCCTAAGATCACGAGGTCCGGCTGCCCCTTTATCAGACCGGCCAGCCCGCCGATGGAGGTACCCACCACTCCTCCAACGGCCCCGTTCTTCAAGCGTTCACTCTGCTCATCGCCCATCACGGACGCGACGAATGCGGCGAGTGCCGCCCCGCCGCCCAGAAGCCAATTCAGACTGTTCGGGCTGATCGATGAAGCTACGGCCGTTGAAGTTGCGGCATCAAGCAAGGGAAGCTCCTTTCGCGATTACGGCGGATGTGGACGCAGGCGCCCGGACTTCGCGGGGGACCGCGGCGAGCTGTCCGCAGCTTGCGCCTACGTCCAAGCCGTCTCCGACGAAGATCTTGTGGGGCAGCCGATAGCTGTCCAGCCGGCGCGAAAAGGTAAAGATATCATCGAGCGATGCGCCCACCATACCGGGAGGCATGCCGGCGATGTCGTTAAGCGCGGCGATCTTGACGTAAAACGCCTGCCGATCGAGATGCGCCAGCCAGCGCGCGTCGGCGTCCGAATCGTTGATGCCTTTCAATAGCACGTAGTTGAGAAAAACCTGGTCCGCGGTCTTTTCGTGGAAGCGGCGTCCGGCGTCGAGCAGGTTTTTGATGGAATCGGGCGCGTTGGGAACGAGCCGGCGCCGGGTTTCGTCCGTGGTGGCGTGTAAAGAGATTTGAAGATGGACGGGCGGGACCGTGGGCATGGCCGCCGTGAGCGCTTCAATGCGCCGGGCGGGGCCGGCAGTGGAAACCGAGACGCGCGTGATTTGCGGGTAACGAAGGTGAATGCGGCGAATGGTCTCCAGCAGGTTGGTAAGATTCGCAAGAGGCTCGCCGGCGCCCATGAACGAAACCTCGAATCCTTCGGCGAGAATTTCGTCAAGGGCGGCGGAGTGGTCTTCAAGCACCGCATCCACCTGGAACAGGATCTCGTCCGCGGTAAGATTCCGGAAAAAGGGCGCCTGCGCCGCGGCGCAGAAGGGACACGCCACGGCGCACCCCAGTTGGGTGGAAACGCAGGCGATGTGGGGGCGTTCGCGCCCGGGGACAGTGAAGAAAGCCGATTCCATGCGGCGCCCGCTTTCGACTTCGAAACTGTACTTGCGGCTTCCGTCTTTGGATACGGCCCGTTGAATCTCCAAAGTGTCCATGGCGCTACCCGTCCAGATTATACTCCAGGTTAAAGCTACGCGCCCGCTTTCGTTGAGACACCGTGGGGCAGACGATCGGTTTGTGTCGTCTGCCACGCCGCCGAAGGCGGCAGACCACGAAAGACGATGGTCTGCCCCACCAACGTGAACAGGATTACCAGCCGCGGGCGGTTCTCCATTCTTCAGCGGTAATTTCCCAGATTTCCGTAGGCAGACGGCCCGAAACGTAGTCGCCTTCTTTTGTTTCGACCAGGCGCATGCCCTGCTTTTCCGAAATGCGGCGCGACGGGATGTTGGCCGCAGCTTTTGGAACGCGCAACAGCGGGAAGCCCAGGGTGCCGAACCAGTAATCGGTCACCGCGACGCTCGCTTCGCTCATCAGGCCCTGCCCACGCCAGGGCGCGCCCAGCCAGAATCCGCGGTTGGTCTCCCCGCCCCGCATCAGACTGATGCAGCCGATGAGCGAATCGGGATCGGTCTTCAGCCGCAGGGTCCAATGCCACGCCTCGCCACGCTCGGCTTGCGGCAGCGCCACATCGCGATAGTAAGTGAAAACTCCATCCGGCGGAAAAGGCCAGGGCACCTTGTCGGTCAGGTAGCGCACGACTTCCCATTGCGGAAAAAACACCTGAGCTTGCGCCGCATCGGTCAATTCCAACGGGCGCAGCCACAGGCGCGGCGTTTCCAATTCGGGCGTCACGACTCGATGTTCACCTGCGCGGCCAGCCGTTTGGGCGCCACTAGCCGGTAGCTGCACGCGATCAGCTCGGACACTTCGTCCCAATCGATTTCGCCCACGTCGAGACGCAGCGCGACCCAGCCGTTGGGCGCAAGATACGCGGGCAGATAGAATCGTTCGGGCTGCGCGGCGGCCAGCGCCTTGTTATCGCCCGGCAGCACTTTGCCGGTGACAGCTACGATGCCATCGCCGTGATGGTTATCCAGAAAATACGCGAAGGTTCTCTTGCGAACCAGAAAGCCGGCGTGCGATCCCTGGCGGCAGGTAGTCGCCTCGGGCAGCGCCAGGCAGATCTTCGTGAGCCGGGCGAGGCGGGCATCTTCTTTGGCTTTGGCTTTGGCGGATTTCGGCATCGTTATGCTCCGAAGCAGAATAGTTTGCCATCCTGCGAGCCGATCACGAGGCGGCCCGCGGCAATTGCCGGGGAGGCGGAAAGCGGCGCGCCTGCATCGAATTCCCAGATTTTTTTGCCGGTGGCCAGATCGAGCACATAAAGCCGGCCGTCGTTCGACCCCACATAGACGCGGTCGCCCGCGATGGCCGGCGACGAATCTACGCGCGCGCGGGTGGCGAACGTCCAAATCGCTTTGCCGGTTTTGGCATCGAGGCAGTGCACAATTTTGTCGCGACCGCCGACCACCACGCGATCGCCAGTAACGGCCGCGGAAGAGTAAAACGGAAACTGCCGTGCGGGATTCTGGTAGCGCCAGGCGACGCGCTTGCGAGCCAGATCGGCGCCCGCCACATCGTTGTTGAACGTGCCGAAGTAAGCCCATTGGCCGAGCACGGCGGGAGAGGCGCCGGTGTATCCGCCGGAATCGAAATGGAACACTTCTTTGCCATCGGCGATGCGCAGGCCGCGGAAAATCTCATCGCAGCCGGCGATATAAACCAATCCGTTGGAAATGGCCGGGGTCGCGTGCACGTAGCTCGATGTCGTGAATTTCCAGAGGACCTTGCCATCTTTTATGGAAAGGCAGTAGAGATTGCCGTCGTAAGAGCCAATAAATATGCGGTCACCGTCGACCACTGGCGAGGAGCGGATTTCGCTCTCCGTTTTGAAAGTCCAGACGGGTTTGCCATCGGCGGCGCGCACGGCATGCAGAGTGCCCGCGATATCGCCCACGTAGACGACGCCATCGTGCACCAGCGGCGAGGATTCATCGATGCCATCGGCGGCATGATATTTCCAGCGCAGTTTGCCGGTGGCCAGGTCGATGGCCAGCAGGTCGGCGGATTCCACACCCACGTAGACTGTGCCATCGGCGATGGCCGCGGACGATTGGATGCCGTCGCCGGCATCGTAGGTCCAGAGCGGTTTCAGCGTGGCGGGCAGCGGGGCGGTGGCTACGCCGGTGAGTTGGGGATTGCCGCGGAATTGGGGCCAGGCGTCAGAGGCGGCGGGCAGCCGGGCGCAGAGCAGGAGGGTGAGTATTGTGGGGCAGGCTCGTAGCCTGCGGCGGCCTCGTAGGCCGCCAAAAAGGCAAGCTACTCCCGGAAGGCGGCCTACGAGGCCGCCGCAGGCTACGAGCCTGCCCCACAAAATCATTTGGTCCTCTCGATGCGGTAAAGCTTCGACGCCGTGCGAACAATCAGGGTCGAGCGGTAAACGGCGGGCGTGGCCAGGCACATTTCGTCGAGCGGATTCTTGCCCAGCACTTTGAACTCCGGCCCCGCCTGAATCACATACGTATCGCCGTCTTCACTCAGCGCGAAGATCTTGCCGTTGTAGGCCCAAGGCGATGCCGTAAAAGCCGCGCCGGCGGCGTTGATACGCTGCTTGCCATAAATCTCTTTGCCGGTGCGCGCATCGCGGCAAGTGAGAAATCCGAAATCCATCAGGGTGTAATAATAATCGCCGTAAACCAGCGGCGATGGATTGTAAGGACCGCCCTGCCGCTGATACCAGGCGATGTACGCATTGGCGGTTTCATCGCCCTTCAAGCTGATATCGCCCGAAGCGCCCGGACGCACGGCGAAGATGGGCCGCACCTGATCGCCGACGTAGCCCGAAGTCACATATAGCAGGTCGAACTTCGCGAACGGCGTGGGGACGGCGATGGACGACATGCCACCCAACTCCCAAAGCAGCTTGCCATCGGGATCGTAGGCGCGCACGCGGCGCGTACCGGCCGTTACGATTTCGGTGCGCTTGCCGTTCTCCCAAACGAACGGCGTGGACCAATTACTGCCCTCGTCGCGCGCCACGCGCCAGATCTGCTTGCCGGTTTTGGCGTCCAACGCTTCCAGGAACGACTGGTCTTCGTTGTCGTTGACGATGTATAGCCGGCCTCGATACAGAATCGGCGACGACGCCGCGCCCCAGCCGAAGCGCATGCGGAACGGTCCCAGTGGCTGCGACCAGAGCGGCTTGCCGTCGCGATCGAAACAGAACACACCCACACTGCCGAAGTAGACGTAGACGCGCTCGCCATCGGTAACGGGCGTTTCCGAAGCGTAACTATTCTTCAGATGCCGTGGGGGTGCATTGCCGCGATGCACTTCGCGCTCCCAAAGGAGCTTGCCGGTTTTCCAATCGACGCAGTAGAGCATCCAGCGGTACTCGTCGGGCGGCGCTGTTTCGCGATTGCCGCCGAAATAAAGGCCTTTCTTGGGTGCTTCCTCAGGCTGCGCGGCGATCACGGACGTCAGAAAGATGCGGTCGCCCGCCACCACGGGGGACGACCAGCCGCGGCCGGGAATGTCGAGCTTCCAGGCAATGTTGGAAGTGGCGCTCCAGGTTTCGGGCAGCGCTGGATCGTCGGCGGCGACGCCCGCCGCGGGGCCGCGGAATTGCGTCCAGCCGTCGTCCGCGGCGAGACACGGGAAACCAAGGCAAAGTAGCAGCGCCAGCGCCGGGACCGGCTTCCGAGCCGCGCGCGTCAGCCAGCGGTTCATCACTTTTTTATGTTGTAGCAAAACAGATTGTCCTGGTCGCGCAGATAGAGCCTGCCGTTGGCGATCACCGGCTGGCTCCACGTGGGATATCCGCCCTTGGAAATTTCGAAGCGCGATATTTCGCGATAGCCCGCCGGCGTCGCTTCTATCAAACCGACGATGCCGTCTTCGCCCAGCGCATACAAGTGCCGGTCCGCATAGATCAGCGAGCCCTTGCCGACGCTGCGGTCGCGCCACGCCACTTCGCCGGTCTCGAATTTCATGGCCGTCAATATGCTCGCGGAAAATCCGTAGAGATAATCGCCCACCAGCACCGAAGTGCTGTAATGATTCTGCATGTTCTTGCTGAAATACACTTCCGCGGCGTCGCCCCCGGCGGCCTTCAGCAGCACGCATCCGGTGCCGTAGTTCGATGAAAGAAAGATCTCGCCGCCGTGCACGATGGGCGTGGCGATATTGGCTACTCCGTTGGCGACGCGTTCGTAGCGCCACTGCAGGCTGCCGCTCGCCAGATCCAGCCCCATGGCTGAATTAGCGGTAAGAACGACCACGCGGCGCGCGCCGCCCGCATCGTAAATCATGGGCGAAGAGTAGCCCGCCCGATCGCTTTGCGATTGCCATTGCAGCTTGCCGGTCATCTTGTCGAGCGCCACCACGGCTGCGCCGGGACCGCCGGGCGTCACGATGACGCGGTCTCCATCCGCCAGCGGCGATTCGCTGATGCCCCACTGCGGGACCTGTCCGTGAAAATGATCCACGATGTTGTAACCCCAGATGGTGTGGCCGGTGGCTGCGGCCAGGCACACCAACATGCCATCGGCTGCCAGGGCGTAGACGCGGTCGCCATCCACGGTGGGAGTGCTGCGCGGGCCATGGCCGCGCGATTCGTTGAACGGGATTCCGGTATGGGTGCGCCACAATTGCTTGCCCGTCGCGGCGTCGAACGCCAGGACATACTCCTCGTTACCGCGCTGGCCCTGAATGAACAGCCGTCCCGCGGCGATGGCGGCGGACGAATAACCTTCGCCTAGGCCGTCGATCTTCCAAACCAGCGGCGGCCCGCCTTTGGGCCATGCATCCAGCAAGCCGGTCTCGGCCGAGATGCCATCGCGATTGGGTCCGCGCCATTGCGGCCAGTCAGCCGGCCATATCGGCGTACTCAGAAAAACGCAGAGAAGAACAGCGATTCCGCGACCCGGCATGTGGAAAGGTTACCACGACGGAGCGCGCGTGGCGCACCCGTTGTGGGGTTAGCATGGGCCGGACTAGACGACCGCTTGCCGAGCCGGCATAGCACCCCATCCGCCAGTCGCGTGGTGGGTATCCGATGCGGACGGCGTTGCCTTACGGCCTTCGGCAGATTATGCGGCGACGGTTAAGCACGTACGGCGACGTTCGCGGCTGGCACATCTGCAAGACAACGTTCATTTCGGCGACTCCAGGTTCTCGGTAGGCATACAGCTGGCCAACTTTTGTGCCTATCTCATAGACAGGCACCTATGTGCGCCGGGAGGAGATATGGAGGGTATGTTCCGAGAGCTGTGTCCTATGGTCGTTTCCGGCCGGATAGAACCCTCCGTAAAGTTGCCCGGGCGCGTGTTTATGGATTGAGCGCTCCGTCCGGTGAGTTTGGCTGCGCGCGGGCCGGCAAAAATCGTGCGGGCGACGACGCAAGCCGCGTGTGTAGTCCGCCAACCTTTCGGCCGATGCTGCCGATCTGGGTTACCCACATGGCGTATCGTTCCGGCGGTTCGCGAGGAGCGTGCTTACGTTGCCAGGCGAAGGCCCTCTTCGATCACAACTCTTGACAGCCTGAGGCCGTCGACGAGAGTGATTGGGTTCTTACCGTCCTCGTTGGTCTCGTTGATAGCCGCCTTTGAGAAATGGCTGGTCGTGATGACGGCGCCCTTAGCGAATGACTGTAGACTTCCGCGCAGTTCGGCAACTTCCTTGCGGCCGACGGAGTGCAGCCAGCGCTTGGCCTGCACCTGGACAAGGGAGCTTTCAAAAACCCAGATTCGGCTGCCAGCCCTAGCGTTCACATCGACGCCGCCGTCGGCGCTGAATTTTGTGACGCAAACGTCCGTGTACCCGCAATGCACGAGCAGGTCCTTGATAAAAAACTCAAAGCCCTTGGGGCTCATTGCTAGCAATCTTGCGCGAACTTCCTCGGCCCTTTCGGGGGTCATCGCGTCCGGGCGACCGCCTTGCTCGACAATCTCGTCGTCGTCTCCATTCCTGTCGGCCCGGAGTCGCGACTCGATCAGTAACTGTGCCGCAATCGCTGCCTCGTTGGCGAGCGGCAGGACTTGCGGGTCGGAGTGGATTTTGAATTCGAAAAGCCAGACCCGGCGGACTTTCCCGTCTGCGTCCAATTGCGTGTCCGGATAATGACGAAGATACTCGAGCAGTCCCAGGTACTTCCAGCGCTTGGGTCCGACGGACGCATCCCGTCTGCTTGCGACAAGTACGAACCCGTGAATTGGGGAAGTTCAGCGTTGCTTGCTCAATGAGCCGGCTGTTCACGCCAGCGAGCGTCTGCAGGCCGACTTTTCCCGCTGCAGTGTATGTCAGGGTACCGGCTTCGAGCCGGTCTTGGTAGGGATTCTCTCCGGCACCGTGCAGGCCCTGCAGCGAGGTCATTAGAACGGCCCGTATAATTGTCCCGCCGTGCAACGACAGGCGGATACCCCCGGCATTCGACACCCTGAGCGTCGTGAAGATCTCCTCGTTTGAATAGAGCCAACCCACGGCCAAGGCGTCAAACATCCCCCGGCTCCCAGTCAGCGCGCCTAGCCTGGGGCCGTGACGCGCGCCCGCACCGCGCACCGTGCCGGTGCCAGAAACATCCATGCACAAAGATAATTTTACCCCTGCTAGGAAAAACAAGATCGGGATTTCCCGGCAAGCACCGGTCGTGCAGCCTGTACCGGAATCCCATCCCGTGAATGAGCGCCCGGACCCGCAGTTCCGGTTTTGTATCCTTTGACCGAACCCGGCTCATCCGCTCGCTTCGTTCGGCAGGGGTCAGGGTATCCATTTGAATCTTTCCTGACCACTGTACTACGTATCGGCGTAAATGGCCGGTGTTCTCAGTCCCGCACCCGCCGATCGCGTGACCTGAAGCGTGGCGGGGCTGCTGGCGGCCTGCGGTGAGAACTCCGCGCCGCGTTTGACACTCCCCAACAGCAAGTGATATGTGTAATGATCTTCCTTAGGAAATCGCATGGCTGACGAGCAAAAGCCCGACGGGTTGGGGGCGCCTCCTCCCGCCGGGAGCGAGGCATCCGCGCCCGCCGAAAAACCGGCCGCGCCGGCGGCGAAACCCGCCGCTCCGAAGCCCGCCGCCGCAGCCCACGCCGCACCTCCCAAGCCTCCCGCGACCATGGCCGTGACGCCTTGGGATAGCGATATTACGCAACTGCTGAAGGAACGGTTTGGCGCCGATATCACCGAGTGCTCAACGTATTTGGGCCAGAATTTCATGGTCGCCAAACCCGACGCCGTCATCGGCATCCTGGACACGCTCAAGCTGGAATTGGATTTCGACTACCTGGTCGATCTCACGGCGGTCGATTACCCCAAACGCGCCGAGCGTTTCGATGTGGTTTACATCCTGTACAGCTTTGCGCGCAACGAGCGCATGCGCGTGAAGACCATGATCCCGGACGGCTACAGCCCAACCACCGCCGTGACCGTGCACCTGACCGCCAATTGGCTGGAGCGCGAAGTGTTCGATATGTTCGGCATCCAGTTCGCCGGCCACCCCGATATGCGCCGCATCCTGCTGCCCGAAGAGTGGCAGGGCTATCCGTTGCGCAAGGATTACGGGATCCTGCAGCAGGACGATGCCTGGGTGCGCGAGAACATGGGCATCGAAAGCGGGCAATAAATTATGCCGGACGCCACTTTCCTCGACGCGACCGAGCTGGTAATCAACATGGGTCCGCAGCACCCGTCCACGCATGGCGTGCTGCGCGTGATTCTGAAGCTGGACGGCGAGAAGGTGAATGGCACCGAGTGCGTCATCGGTTACCTGCATCGCGGCGTGGAGAAGATCGGCGAAAATCGCACCTACCAGCAGTTCGCGCCCTACGTGGACCGCATGGATTATGTAGCGGCGGTCTCGAACGGCCTGGGCTATTGCCTGGCTGTGGAGAAACTGCTGAGCGTGGAAGCGCCGCCGCGCGCGCAGGCGGTGCGCGTGATCCTCACCGAACTGAATCGCATTGCCAGCCATTTGCTGTGGCTGGGCACGCACGCGCTAGATATCGGAGCCATCACCCCGGTTTTCTATTGCCTGCGCGAGCGCGAGGAAGTGCTGAAGATCTTCGAAAATTATTGCGGCGCGCGCCTCACCACGCACGCCTTCCGCATCGGCGGGTTGCAGTACGAAACCTACGATGGGTTCGGAGACGAGGTCAAGAAATTCTGCGATTGGTTCATTCCCAAAGTGGATGAATACGAGGAATTGCTCACCAACAATCGCATCTGGGTGGGCCGACTGAAAGGCGTAGGCGTGCTTAACGCCGACGAATGCAAGGAATATGGCGTGACCGGTCCGGTGCTGCGCGCGGCCGGCGTCCAGTGGGACTTGCGCAAGGCGCAGCCTTATTCCGGCTACGAGCAGTACGAATTCGATATCCCTACCGGCCAGAACGGCGACACCTACGACCGGTATACCGTGCGCATGGAGGAGATGCGCCAGGCCGTTCGCATCCTCCGCCAGGCTGTCGACCGCATTCCCAGCGGACCTATTATGGGCAAGGTGCCGAAGGTTGTGAAACCGCCGGTGGGCGAGGTTTATGTATCCATCGAAGCGCCTAAAGGAGAACTCGGTTACTTCATTGTGAGCGACAATTCCACGCAGCCCTATCGCATGCGCGTGCGGCCGCCTTCGTTCGTGAATTTGCAGGCGCTCGACTGCATGGTGCGCGGCGGACTGGTGGCCGACGTGGTGGCGATTATTGGTACGCTGGATATCGTGCTGGGGGAGGTGGATCGATGAGTGGCCAGCGCGCGGGGAGTACGCCAATGATTCCGAAGTTTCTTAAAACCGTTTTTCTTGTGGACCTGTTTCAAGGTCTCTGGGTCACGTTCCGCAACCAGGATCCCAAACGCATTTATACCGAGCAGTATCCCGCCGAGCGGCCCAAGGTCGGCGAGCGCTATCGCGGCGCGCCGCGGCTAAACATCAATCCGGATAACGGCGAAACGCTGTGCATCTCATGTAACTTGTGCGCGCTGGCCTGTCCGGAAAATCTAATCGTAGTTACCAGCCAACGTAGCGAACAAACCAAGCGCAAGGAGTTGACTACTTTCACTTACGATACTTCCCGCTGCATGTTCTGCGGGTTGTGCGAAGACGCTTGTCCGGTGGACGCGCTCGAGCTGACGCAGGATTTCGAACTGGCCAGCTACACCCGCGAAGGCGCCATCTGGGATCGCCAGATGCTCGAAGAAGGTCCCAAGCCGACCCAATACAAATGCTGACCCCCGAGCTGACTCAGGCCATCTTCTTCTATATCTTTGCCGCTATGGTCCTGGCAGGCGGCATATTGACCATTACGCGCCGCAATGCCGTCCACAGTGCGCTTTCGCTAATTGTTTCATTGATGGGTGTGGCCGGCCTGTATCTGTTGCAACAGGCGGAATTTTTGTTCGCCGTGCAGATCGTGCTGTATATCGGCGGCATCATGGTGCTGTTTCTGTTCGTCATCATGCTGGTGAACCTGGATCAGGCCGCCAAGGAGAAGCAGTTCAACGGCCAGCGGTGGATCGCGCTGGCGTGCGTAGTCCTGGTGGGCGTGCAGGTATTCTGGTTCGTCTCGAAAGGCAGCGGAGCGTTCAAAACCGCCCAGCCGGGGGTATTACCGTCTGCGTCCGGGTTGGGAAATACCGAATTACTGGCGGACGTGTTGTTTAAGGAGTATCTGTTGCCTTTCGAGGTTGCGTCGATCCTGCTGCTGGTTGCGGTAGTGGGTTCGGTAGTTATGGCCAAGAAACGGATTTGACAATGTATCCGATAACTACAGCGCATTACATCGCATTGAGTGTCGCGCTCTTGCTGATCGGTACTGTGGGCGTTCTGACACGGCGGAATATCGTGATCATTCTGATGTCCATCGAGCTGATCCTGAACGCGGTCAATATCAACTTAGTGGCTTTTTCGCAGGCGCTGCATAACTTGAACGGCCAGGTATTCGCCATTTTTGTAATTGCCGATGCGGTGGCCGAAGCCGCCGTGGGACTGGGCATCCTGATCGCGCTGTTCCGCAATAAAGAGACCGTGCTGGCCGACGAGGTGGACTTACTCAAATGGTAAACCCGTTATGTGGGGCAGGCACTCTGCCTGCGGCGGCCGCTCAGACCGCGCGGAAGGTTGGCCTGTGAACTTCCTCGATCTCATCTGGCTCATCCCGTTATTCCCGCTGGCCGGCGCGCTGCTCATGCTCCTGTTCGGCAGGCTGCTTGACCCGCAACCGGAATCCGCGGTCGCGGTGGCGCCGGGCGTAGAGCACGTGCACGACGAGCACGATCATCATCATCACGGGCACACCCACGAACACGGGCACGATCATCATCATCACTCGCCGTTCAAATGGCTCGTCAGCGTAATCTGCCCCGGCATGGTGTTGATCTCGTTCATCCTTTCGGTGGGCGCGGTCTGGCAACTGACGGACAAACCGGGACGCGTCCATCAACTCATCCAATTCACATGGCTGGCGGGACTCCCGTTCCACATGATGGATGGCCGCATTGCCACATTCAGCGCCGATTGGGGATTCCTGCTCGATCCACTTAGCTCGGTCATGATCCTGGTAGTAACCGGAATTGGTTTTCTGATCCATGTCTACTCCACCGGTTACATGGCCCACGACAACGGTTATTACCGTTTCTTCGGCTACATGAACCTGTTCATCTTCTTCATGCTGATGCTGGTAATGGCGAACAATTACACGCTTCTGTTTGTGGGTTGGGAAGGCGTGGGATTGTGCAGTTACCTGCTTATTGGATTCTACTTCCAAAAGAAGTCGGCGGGCGACGCAGGCAAGAAAGCGTTCATTGTCAATCGCGTGGGCGATGCCGGGTTCATTCTCGGCATGCTGCTGATGTTCAGTTTGCTCGGCACCGCGCGTTTTCTGGATGTGAATGCGGCATTGCGCGGCGGCCATTTTCATGCCGAGACCGGCGGCTTCGGCGTGCTGAGTATCATGGCGATCCTGCTGTTTATCGGTGCGACGGGTAAGTCGGCGCAATTTCCGCTGTATGTCTGGTTACCCGACGCTATGGAAGGTCCTACTCCGGTATCCGCACTGATCCATGCGGCTACCATGGTGACCGCGGGCGTCTATATGGTGGCGCGTTCCGCGGCGTTGTTTCAGTTGACGCCGCACACGCTGAATATCGTCGCCTTTATCGGCGCATTCACGGCGATTTTCGCCGCGTTGATTGGCCTGGTGCAGAACGACATCAAGCGCGTGCTGGCTTATTCCACCGTAAGCCAACTTGGCTATATGTTTCTGGCGCTGGGCGTGGGCGCTTATTGGGTGGCTATCTTCCACTTATTCACTCACGCGTTCTTCAAGGCTCTGCTCTTCCTTTGTTCCGGCTCCGTAATTCACGCCATGGGCGGCGAACAGGATATGCGCCACATGGGCGGCCTGAAAGACAAAATTCCCATCACGCACTGGACTATGTGGATCGGCTCGGTGGCCATCGCCGGCATTCCCGGTTTCGCGGGCTTCTTCTCGAAGGACGAAATTCTCTGGCAGACGTATAGCTCTCCCGGCGGATCCAAGGCGCTCTGGTTCGTCGGCTTGGCGACCGCGGGTCTCACGGCTTTCTATATGTGGCGGCTGATGAATATGACCTTCTATGGTAAGTCGCACGTGAAGCCGGAAGTCGCCGCGCATATTCACGAGTCGCCTGCCAGCATGACCGTTCCGCTGATGTTGCTGGCGGTGGGCGGCGTGTTCGCCGGATGGCTCGGCGTGCCCGGCGCGTGGGGCTTTTCGGAGCGCTTCCATGGCTTCGAACGCTGGCTGGAGCCGGCCTTCGCCTCCGCCGCCGCGGAGGCCGCTAAGGGCGGCGCGCACGACGCTTCGCTCGAATGGATTCTTATGGGGATCTCGGTGGCCGTGGCCATCGTCGGGATCGTCGTGGCTCGCTATTTCTATCACCACAAGCCCGAGATTCCCGACTCGCTCGAAGAGTCGCTTAAGCCCATACACAGCCTGCTTTACCACAAGTGCTACGTGGACGAAGTTTACGACGTGCTGTTCGTCAACGGCCTCGGCAAAGGCGGCGGCGAGGTGCTGGGCGCGTTCGACCGCAACGTAGTGGATGGCGCGGTAAACGGCGCCGGATGGCTGACACGCTTCTCGTCCCGCGTTTCCATCTGGTGGGATACCTGGATCGTGGATGGCGCGGTACGGCTGGGATCGTTCACCGTGAAACTGCTCTCTTATCCCGTCTGCATCCTGCAAACGGGACGCGTGCAAGCTTACGCTCTATTCGTCGTAGTAGGCGTGCTGGTTTTCTTCGGATACTATCTGGCGGGTAAATGATGGAAAACCACTTACTCAGTCTGGTGCTGTTCACGCCCCTGGCAGGATTGCTGATCCTGCTCCTCATCCCCGCGCGCCAGAAGGAACTGATCAAGGTCTGGGCGAATCTGGCCAGCTTCGGCGGATTCCTGATCTCACTGCCGCTGGTTGCGCGCTTCGACAAAGGCATCGCCGGCTTTCAATTCGTGGAGCGCGCGAACTGGATCCCCAGCCTGGGCGCGCAGTATCTGATTGGCATCGACGGCATCAGCTTGCTGCTGATCATGCTGACGACATTAATCGGCTTCATCGCCATCCTATCCTCATGGAACGCCATTCAAGACCGGGTCAAGGGATACTACTGCATGTTCCTGCTCCTACAAGTGGGCATGCTGGGCGTATTCATGTCGCTCGATTTCTTTCTGTTCTATGTGTTCTGGGAGTTAGTGCTGGTGCCGATGTATTTCATCATCGGCGTGTGGGGCGGTCCGCGCAAGCTATACGCCGCCATCAAGTTTTTCCTTTACACGCTGGCCGGCTCCGTGCTGATGCTGCTCGGCATTCTGACTCTGTACTTCCAGTACGCCAGTCAGTTCGGCCGCTACACCTTCGAAATTTCCGAGTTGATGAAGCTTAGCTTGCCGCTAGGCCTGCAGCAGTGGGTCTTCTGGGCTTTCTTCCTGGGGTTCGCGATCAAAGTGCCTATGTTCCCGTTCCATACGTGGCTGCCCGACGCCCACGTGGAAGCGCCCACCGCGGGTTCCGTGATCCTGGCCAGCGTGCTGCTGAAGATGGGGACTTACGGTTTCATTCGATTCTCACTGCCCTTGCTGCCCAAGGCTTCGGTAGACCAGAGCATCGTACGAATTTTGGCGGTATTGTCCATCATCGGCATTATCTATGGCGCGCTGGTAAGTCTCATGCAGAAGGATTGGAAGAAGTTAGTAGCCTATTCTTCGGTGAGTCACTTAGGCTTCTGCACGCTGGGCATCTTCGCCATGAATCCCAACGGCTTGGCCGGCAGCGTATTGCAGCAGATCAATCACGGCATCTCGACGGGCATGCTCTTCTTGATTATCGGCGTCGTCTATGAACGCCGGCACACGCGCGAGATCTTGGAGTACGGCGGATTGGCGCATGTTATGCCGAAGTACGCGGTGATCTTCGCGATCGCCATGCTAAGTTCAGCCGGCCTGCCGCTGTTAAATGGTTTCGTAGGCGAATTTACGATTTTGCAGGGAGCGTTCGAGGCCAGTCACGTGTGGGCGGCTTTCGCGGTATTGGGAGTGATCTTCGGCGCGGCTTATCTTCTGTGGCTGTATCAGCGCACCATGTTTGGCCAAGTGACTAATGGAAAGAATCTGCATCTACCAGATCTCAGTCTACGTGAGATGGCCGTCTTTCTGCCGCTCATCGCCTGGGCTATCTGGATCGGCGTCTATCCCAAGCCGTATTTCGACATACTCGAAAAGCCCGTCGAGGAGATCGTGGAGCGCGTGCGGCCTGGTTACTATCAGGGAGCCGCGCAGGCGGCCGCCCAGCGAGTGCCTGTTCCGGCCCGCGCACAAGGGGTGACAGGCCAATGAACCAGTACTTCACCGGCAACGATTATTTCGCGCTCGTACCGGCCGTGATGATGGCCTTGTTTGGCTCCGCTATTCTGCTGTTCGATTTTATTGTCTTTCCCGATCCGCGGCAGCGTAAGTATCTGGTCTATGTGCTGCTGGCCGGCGAAGGGTTCGCGGCGTGGTCGCTTTGGAACCAACAGGCGAATCTGGCCCTCACTGGCCCTCTGTCGGCTTTCCAGGGATCCCTGACCATCGACGGTTTTTCTATCTTTTTCAATTGGATCTTCATCGCCGCTACGGCCATCGTCGCGATGGCCTCTTATAAGTATCTGGATGTGGAAGGAGAACACCACGCCGAGTACTACTCTCTGTTGATGTTTGCCCAATGCGGCATGTTCTTCCTGGCCTCGGGCACTGACTTAGTCACTCTCTTCATCGGCCTGGAATTGATGGCGCTTTCTTTCTATGTAATGGTGGGCTTCTTGCGCACCAGCAAGCGCTCCAATGAAGCCGCCATGAAGTATCTGCTGCTGGGCGCCTTCTCAAGCGGATTTCTGGCTTACGGGTTTTCCGTGATGTACGGCATCTCGGGATCCACTAAACTTTCCGAGATCGCCGCACACATCGAGGCGCGCGGGCCGTTCGATCCGATGGTGCTGCTGGCGCTGGCAACCACGTCCGTCGGCTTGCTTTTCAAGATCTCCGCCGTCCCGTTCCATATGTGGGCGCCGGATGCTTACGAAGGCGCGCCCACCACCGTTACGGCTTATCTTTCGGTGGCTTCCAAAGCCGCATCCATCGCCTTCCTGCTGCGCATCTTCTACGGCGAGTTAGCGCCGCTGGCGCCGGCCCGGCAGGCTTGGGAGCCGATCCTTAGCTTCATCGCGGTAGCTACCATGACGGTGGGTAACCTGGCGGCCATCAATCAGAGTAATATCAAGCGGCTGCTGGCTTATAGCTCCATTTCGCACGCCGGCTATATGCTGCTCGGCCTGATTGCCGGCAACGCCACCGGCATCAAGGGTGTCGCGGTGTATGTCATGGTCTACACGTTCATGAACCTGGGCGCGTTCCTGGTGTTAGTGGCGCTGCGCCGCAAGGGGATCATCGGCGAAGATATGGACGATATTGCCGGCCTGATGCACAAGAGCCCCGGTTACGCTCTGTTGATGTTGGTGTTTATCCTCTCGCTGGCTGGAATTCCCCCGACCGCCGGTTTTCTGGGCAAGTATTATATCTTTCTGTCGCTGATTGAGACGAAGCACTATATCCTGGCCGTGATCGGTACGCTTTATGTGGCTGTGGCGATTTACTATTACTTTCGCATCGTGCGCAGTATGTTCGCGCGCGATGTTACCGAACAGGCGCCTCTTTCGACCAGCCTCGGCATGCGCGTGGCCCTGGCGGTAAGCTTCGTCCTCACTCTGGGCATCGGGCTTTATCCGGAACCCTTCCTCCGGTTGGCGGGAACTTCGTTGCGCTAAAGAACATATGGACGCGATCATCCATCATCCTTTATTCACGCCGATGATTGTCACGTTGGTGATCATCGCGCTGTTTCCGCTGGTGGCCGGATACATCGTGCTGATCGAGCGTAAGGTGCTGGCGGATTTTCAGGTGCGTCTGGGCCCCATGCGTGTCGGCCCACATGGCCTTTTGCAGCCTATCGCCGACGCCTTGAAGCTGCTGATCAAGGAAGATATCATTCCCACGGACGCCGACCAGCCCATTTTTTGGCTGGCGCCCGTGATATCCACCTTCACCGGCCTCACCGCATTCGCTGTAATTCCATTTAGTAAATATCTATATGTGGCGGATGTGAATGTCGGGTTGTTGGTTGTATCGGCCATGTCGGCGGTCGGCATTCTAGGTATTATCTTAGGCGGCTGGGCCTCCAACAGCCACTATCCGCTGCTGGGCGCTCTGCGCAGCGCGGCGCAGCTTGTCAGTTACGAAGTCGCTCTGTCGTTCGCGCTGCTCTCCGGCGTGATGGTCGCCGGCACGCTGAGCATGCAGGGGATCATTCGCGCGCAGCAGGATCATCATATCTGGTTTATCTTCTCGAACTATGGCTTTATGATCGTGCCGTTCGTGGTTTATGTCATCGCCGCGACAGCCGAAACCAACCGCGCGCCTTTCGACTTACCCGAAGCGGAGTCTGAGTTAGTCGCCGGCTTCCACACCGAGTACAGCGGTTTCCGCTGGGCGCTCTACTTCCTGGCGGAATACGCCAATATCTTCGTGATCTCGTCGGTGGCCGTGACGTTATTCTGGGGCGGCTGGCTGCGGCCGTTTCCCAGCGTGGCATGGCTCGTGCCGCTCAATTACATCGTGCCGCTTGTCGTGTTCGCCGGCTCCGGTCTGGCCAGTTTAACTCTCGTACGAAAACTCAAAGATCCGCTGCAGCAAAAGGTGCTGGTGGGCGCGGCGCTGCTGCTGGTGCTGATCGGCGCAATTTACATGGTGCCCAGCTTTAACGCCGCCGCCATCGGTATTTTCTGGTTCCTCTTCAAGGTATCCTCGATCATCTATCTGATGATCTGGTTCCGTGGCACCTTCCCGCGCTTCCGATACGATCAACTTATGAACATCGGATGGAAGATCATGATTCCGGTGGGCATGGCGTCCATCGTCATCAACGCGCTGCTCGGCATGGCGTGAGCAAGGTTGTTAGTGGCGCCGGAATGCCAGTGTCATGGGCGCCGCACCCGGGCGTTCGACTGAAAGTATCAATCTGCCGTCAGGTTGCAGGCTAAAGCGTTCCACGGTTGGAATTCCGTCCTGTGTCGTTGTAACTTGCAGGACACCTCCAGTGAACTTAGCCTTGGTCTTAAACGTTTTTCCTTCGTGGATCGTTGAATTTTCATTGCCATCAAGACTGGAACTGTAGGAAACCGTACCGAGTGCGCCATCATAACTAAACGTACGAGACACATAGACGTGCCGCTCCCGGTCGCTAATCGTCAGGCTGCCTGCATTGATGGCCGTTTGACCGGCGAAATCGCTCTGCTCCGGAATCAGCACCCAAGTGCCATTCAAATCATGATGGTTACTGGCGGCCACCGCGCCTGCAAATAGTAAGATGGCAATAAGTCCGAGCGCCAGAGTTGTGCTTAACTCGCATGGGTTCTCTCCTTCACGGATCGAGATGCAACCGATGTGCCAACGGACTATTCAAACCGCAATGCTTTCATCGGATCGAAGCGCGTAGCCCGCCGCGCCGGAATCAAAGCCGCCGCCGCCGACACGCCCAACAGCACCAGAGCCACGCCGCCGATCGTCACCGGATCGCGCGCGCTCGTCTGAAACAGCAGGCCGCTCAGAATCCGGCCCGCCGCCAGTGCGCCCACGACGCCTGCAGCCAATCCCGCCACTACGGGACGAATCCCTTGCCACAGAACCATTCGCTGCAATCCGCCGGCGCCCGCGCCTAATGCCATGCGAATGCCCATCTCAGTCCGCCGGCAGGCCACCGAATAAGAAACCACGCCATAAATGCCGAACCCCGCCAAGGCCAGCGCGGCGGCGGCAAAGAGGACCGCCAAAGTCATCTGGAAGCGGCGCTCGGCCACGGAATCCGACATTACTTCACTTAGCGTTTGCATCTCGGGAACCGGCACATCCGCATCTACCTGGTGGATGACTTCGCGCACGCCCGCCTCAACGCCGCGCGGATCCATGGCGGTGCGCAACAGGAGGGCGCTCGATAACCGGGGACGCTGCCAGTAGGGAACGTAAATCGTCATCACCGGAGCTTTGTCGAGATCCGTGCCCCGAATGTCCGCCGTCACCCCGACTACCTCTTCCAGCGTTTCGTTGTGCAGCATACGGCGCCCCATGGGGTCCTGTTTGGGCCACAAGCGCCGCGCGGTGCCCTGCGAAAGAATCACCACTTTGCGATTGCGCTGGCTATCGTCGAAAGTGCGCCCTTCGCGGAACGGAATGCGCAGTGTCTTGAAATAATCCGGGCTTACGAATCGTACGTTCACCATGGGACGCTCGAACAGCGGGCGCTGGTCGCCCTCGGGTGCGGCCAAATCGATCCAGGTTTCGCCTTGCAAAGGAAGCGCCGAGACGAGGCTGGCCGAAATCACTCCCGGCAGTGTGCGGGCCTTCTCCAGCAAGCGGTTGAAGAAGGCCGCCTGCTGCGCGTCCTCTGTATACCTGGCGGGTGGCATGGCCACGCGCACAGCCAGCACGCGCTCGATGTCGAAGCCTTTATCCACGTGCATCAGCCGGATGAAGCTGCCCATCAGCAGGCCGGCGGTAATCAGGAGCACGGCGCTGAGGCCCGCTTCCACGGCCACCAGCACGCCGCGTACGCGCATTCCGCGACGGCCTTCGGTAGTGGTGTAGCCGCCGGATTTCAACGCCTCCTGTGGATGCGCGCCGGCGCTACGCAACGCGGGCAGGATGCCGAACGCGATTCCCGTAGCAAGCGAAACGAGCAGAGCGAAGCCCAGAACGCGGCCATCCACGGTGACCTCGCTCAAGCGCGGCAGACCCGCGGGCGCGGTGCGCAGCAAAAGTTGGACACCCGCCGCCGCCAGCGCGATGCCCAGCAGTCCGCCGATCACCGACAGCAGCAGACTTTCGGTCAGCGTCTGGCGGACCAGGCGCGCACGGCCCGCTCCCAGCGCCGTGCGGATGGCCGACTCGCGCGCGCGGCCGGCGGCGCGGGCCAGCGAAAGATTCGCTAGGTTGACGCACAGGATCAGCAAGACCGCGCCCACGGCCCCGAGCAATACCAGCAGACCGGTGCGCGACTGCCCGACCAAGTCATCCCGCAGCGGAGTCATGCGGGCCTGCAGATCCATCTTATCGGGAATGCGGCTCGCGATAGCGGCCTCGATCACGTTCAACTCCGCCAGCGCCTTCTGCTCCGTCACGCCCGGGCGGAGGCGCGCGATGGCCGACCAATTATAGTCGCCATTGATCTCCTCCAGGTCATCCTTGGAGTAACCGATCGGCTGCAAAACGTCCGGTTGGATGCCTATCCCCGAGCGCACCCAGAGATCGTTGTGGGCGGGGAACTGGAATCCGCGCGGCAGTACGCCAACTACTACGTGCGGCTTGCCGTTTAAGACGATCTTCCGGCCCACCATGGATGGGTCGGCGCTGAATCGCCGTCTCCAGAGCGAATCGGAGATCACCGCGACTTGATCGTGGCCCTCCGGGTCCTCTTCGTCGAGGAATCCGCGGCCCAGTTGCGGTGTAACCTCGAGCACGCGAAAAACGCTGGCCGTCACCAATGCGCCGTCGAGTGCTTGGGGCTCGCCCACGCCCGTCAACGTGGGGGCGGAGGAGCGCACCAGGGCGATCGATTCCAGGGTGGTCGAGCGCTGCCGCCAGTCGTAATAGTGATTGAAGTTGACGGGGAAGGTGGGATACAAATGCACGAGCTTGGGCAGCACTTCGCGGATGGCAAAGAGCCTCTGCGGATCCTGGTAGGGCAGCGGGCGCAACAGCACACCGTTCACCACCGAGAAGATGGCGGTATTGGCGCCTATGCCCACGGCCAGGCTCAACACGGCCATGGAGGCGAAGGCGCGCTCACGGAGCAGCGTACGGAAAGCGTAGCGAATGTCGTTCCACATGACGAGGCCTAAAAATAATACGTTCGAGTAACGCTACGGTTCCTAATTTTGTGGGGCAGAGGCTACGAGCCTGCCCCACAACTAAACGCTTACTACCGGGCAGGGCGACTGGCGAATAATGGCATAGGCGTTGGTGCGCAGCCGGCCGAAGACTCCCGCCGCCGATCCGCGGCCGATCACCAGCAGGCTCGCCTTCATGTGCTCCGCCATTTCGCAAACCACTTTTGGCGGATCGCCGGCTACCACGGCCAGTTCCGCCTTGGTGCCGTGGGTCTGCTGCATCCGGGCGAGATCGTCGCGGACCGAAAGTTCCATCTCCCGGGCGTGTTCGGCTTCCGGGCCGCCGGATGGTGAAACGGACATGGCATGCAAAACCGTGAGCCGTGCCCCAAACTCCTTCTGCATGAGCGTGGCCCACTCGATAGCCTTGCAACTTTGCGGGCCCAGATCGACGGCGCAAAGGATATCCCGGAACGGAGCGGGTTCCGCTGGCTGGGCCTCCTCCAGATGCACTCCGGTCCACACGGGACAATCCGCGTCGTGCAGCACTTTGGCCGTGATGGATCCCAGGATGAACTGCCGGAAGGGGCCATAGCCGTGCGTAGGCATCACGATCAGGCCCACGTTCTCTTCATGCGCATATTCCACAATCTGGCGGGCGGGATCGCCTTCCAGCACCACGCGCCGGGCTTCGGTGCCCGCCAACTCGGCGGCCAGAAACGTCTCCAGCTCTTTTTCCACCTGCGCCGCGCGATTGGTGTACAACTCGGTCAGCATCGATCCGCCGATTTCGAGCGCGCCGAACTCATAGTGCGGCGGCGTCAAGACATGCAACAGGGTCAACTCGGCATGGAAGTGGTCCGCCAGTGTTTTGGCATAGCGCGCCGCTCCCAACGACCGTTCCGAAAAATCCACGGGTAACAGGATCTTACTTAAAGGCTTCATCGAACAACCTCCTGAGCATCGCGCGCTGCACCTCGCCGTGCCGGCGCGCCTGCTCACTTCTTTTCCACGACGCCCAAATCCGTGAGGATCTTAGGCGCCGGCTCTTCCATCGCCAGCAAGCTGTGGCAGGCGCTGCAATCCTGCGTCACCTTCCGTCCATCGGCGCTGGCATGGCTGTCGTCGTGACATCGGAAACATCCCGGAAAATCGGTGTGCCCGATGTTATTGGGATACGTGCCCCAGGTGATCTTCATGGCCGGAAATACATTCCGGTTGTAGATGGCGAGTAAGCTGCTCGCAGTCTTCACGACTTCCGCCTGGCGTTCCTTATAAATAGCGGGATAATTCTGGCGGTAAAAGGCCACCAGGGCTTCCGGGATCTGCGCCGCCGCGGCGTCCCGGCTGGCATATGGCTGCTTTAAGAGTTCCACGGCCTTCTTGTGCGCGAACGGCAGGGTGGCGGACATATCGCCCGCGGCCATGGCCTCATCGACCGCGCGCTCGGGCAACTTATAACTGTGCGACGGCCGGTTGTGGCAGTCGATGCAATCCATCGTGCGGATGGTCAAGCCTTTGCCATCCGGGGCCGCGCCCTCCGCGCGATACACGGTCTTGCCCTGCGGCGAGTTGTACTCGATCCAGGGGATGGTCTGGCGCTGCGGATCGGAATGCCCGTAGCGAATGACCACGCCCGGCCCCAGATGCGTGCCATGGATGCCGATGCCGTGATTGCCGCCGCCGATCTTCATCAAGAGCACGGTCTTGGTCGGTGAGTTCGTTTCGTCGTCGCCGAACTTGTCGATGACGCGCAGGCGGTCTTCGCCGTACTTCTGCGGCCAATGGCAAGCTTCGCAAGTCTCGCGCGCGGGCCGCAAGTTGTGCACGGGCGTGGGAATGGGCGTTTCGTAGGTGTGGAACATGACCGCGAATACCTGCCGGATACCGGAGAGCTTGCTCCGTACAAACCATGATTCGCCAGGCCCGATGTGGCACTGCACGCACTCCACTCGCGAATGCGGCGAGCTTTGATAGGCCGTGAATTCCGGCTGCATGACCGTATGGCAGGTCTGGCCGCAGAAAGAAACCGTCTCCATGTAAGAGACCGCGCCATAAGCCAACTGGCTGGCAATCACGATATTGGCGAAGGTGGTGACACCCACGAACGTCAACAGCCGCCGGAATTCCAGGTTCTTCATATTAAGCGGCGGAAAGTTGGCGGGGTATAAGCCACGCTGCTTCTCTCTGCGGTTCCTTCGGTAAATGCCCAGCGGAATCAGCAGCAGCCCCAGAAAAAACAACCCCGGCAGCAACAGGAAGGCGAGAATGCCGTTGTAAGGATTGTGCACTTCGCCGCGCATCGTGGTAGGCAGCAAAAACAGCCAGAAGACCGTGGCGGTGGTGACCACTACCACCCCCGCCAGGCTGATCCAATTGTTCGAAAGATGCACCAGGGGAGAAAGTTGGCGGGGCAGCTTGACATTAAGCGTTTCGTTCATTTGGATATGGTCTCTCGGACGGCCGCAACTTCTCCCGATTCCTGGTTCTCCGGCTCAGGTTCCGCCGCATGCGGCTCCTCGATCTTCTTTACACTGACGCCCGTGAGCCACGCCGTGTCCATGGGGTAAACGTCCGGGTCGAAGATCACAGTATATAAGTGCCAGACCACGATCGCCAGGGTGGCCAGGAGCGCCTCATAAAAGTGCACCGAGGTGGCTACGTCCAGCCACTCCTTGGGGAACAGGGCCAGCATCAGATTGTTGCCCCACAGCATCACGCCCGTGCCGATCATGACGATGGCGCCCCACACCACGGCCCAATACTCCGCCTTCTCGATGTAGCTATGCGCGGAGCGGCCCGGCGGCGATGAGCGCAGCCCCATGTTGTAACTGAAATTCGCCAAGGCTTCACGCGCGTCGCGCGGCTTGGGAAACAGTTCGGTCCAGTGCTTACGCAGGCGCCGGTTCACAATCAGAGAAATCAGATGCGTCAGCGACACTGCCATGAAAACCACCGCGGCGATGCGATGCACGATGCTGCGCACATTGCCGTCCCGCAACAGCGAGGGGCGCGCCCACCATTGATCCGAGAATTTCAGCGCAAATCCGGTCCACGCCAGCGTGACGAACGAAATCACCAGCAGCGCGTGCTCGACCCGCTCGAACGGCAACATGCGGACATTAGGCCGGACCGGCAGTTCCGCATCGGCCGCACGCTGCGCCGCCCCGTTCCCGCGCAGCCGCAACAGTTTCCGCACCCAGTCGCCGCCGTTATGCAGCAACATCAGCCCGATGGTCAGCGGGATCAGCAACAGGTAAAACTGCTGCACCCAGCGCAGGGCGGGCGCTTCCCGCGCGCCTTCCGCCACGTGCACCTGGCTGATCGCGAAACGGCTTCCGGCGCCTTGGTGGCACTTGCCGCAGGTCTTCGCGAGATTCTTGGGATTGATGGTGGAGCGCGGATCGGAAGACGCCAGAATATTGTGCACACCGTGGCAACTCGCGCAGTTGGCCACGGTTTCGTTACCCTCTTTGGCGGCCAGCCCGTGGAACGAAGCGTCGAAGCTCACTACCCGGTCGGCGGGCAGCCCGAAGCGCCGCGACAACTGTACGTTCCCGTGGCAGTTTCCGCAGGTATCGCGAATGTTGGCGGCATACACTGTGGAAGCTTTGTTGGTAGGCGGAAGGATGGAGTGTTCGCCATGGCAATCGGTGCAGATGGGCGCCTGGGTGACACCCTTGGCCAGCGCCTGGCCGTGCACGCTGGCGCGGAATTGATCGGCCACCTCGCTATGGCACATCCCGCAAGTGTCCGGCACCTTGGCGCGGAAATCTTCCGATTTGGGCCGCAACAATTCATGCGCGGCGCCATGGCATACGCCGCAATCGGGCGCGGCGCCGCCGCTGCGAGCAATCTGGCCGTGGATTCCGCGGTCGTAATCCGCCTGCTGGCCTTGGTGACACTGGCTGCACGCCGGTTTGGGGATGTTGGCCGGGTGCGGATATTCGTCGTGTTTTACATGGCAGGAAGCGCAGGCTACGTCCGCGTGCGCACTTTTAGCCAGCTTGGCGGCCTGCTCGTCGTGGCACGCGGCACACGTCGAGTTGTCCGCCGCCGAGGCCGGCCCAGCGGCTGCCGCCAACCCCAACCAGATGCCGGCGGCAGCCGCAAAGATTCCCCATGCGCTTCTCCCTGCAAGTCTCATTGGCTAGATCCGGTTAGTAGTTCGGAACGTTGTTCCAGATCTGGTAAAAGTAGATGCCCGCGAGCGCCACGCCGTACAGCGCCACAACCACCGTCAGGGTCTTGCCCCACCGGTCGATCAAGGCCAGCCGATGCGCCAGGGTCACCTGTTCGCCGGGCGCGCCGCCCTCCAGATGAAGCGAGTCGTCTTCGTGGCTGGAAACCGTCTTCCGATAGATAATCAGGAATACGACGGCGAGCGCTAAGACGCCCCAGAATAGCGCGTATGGCAGTAAGTTGATGTTCATAGTAATCTCCTCTTAAAGTTGAAGTGAAATAGGCCTGTCATTGGGTCTTTGAGGTAGCGGGTGCCCGAAGTCCTTGCCCGTGGCTTCCTCGATGGCTTCCACTACCAGCAGCAGATACGCATCCAGCGCGCATTGCACCTGTTCGCGAAGGCCGCAGCTCAAGTCCTTCTCCTGCGCGGCGCACACCGTACACACGTGGCGCCGGATGGCTTCGATATAATCCTCGAGATTGTCGCTGTCGGTACCCTGGATGGCTTCGGCCACCTGTGGAAACAGCCGAAACAAGGCGCACTCGCCCGGATCTTCCAGCCCGCACGTTCCGTCCATCTTGCGGTCCGAACACACCCGGCAAATGCGCTGACGCACCAGTTCCTCAAGCTCGGCCAACGTGCGGTCCATATGAAACCCTCCTGGAAGTCAGACCTCGTGCACGCCGAAGTCCAAATCTCAGAAGACCTCAAACTCCTAATTTTTGTTGCGTTTAGCGCCAACCAGCGGAAGCTCTGGGGACATTGGCGCAGCAGAGGAAGGCTTGTTGGGGGAAATACCACCCACGGCCGCCACCGCCTGCGGCTTGGGAACTCGCAGGGCGGCCGCCATGATGGCCAGCAGAATCGTGCTCGGGGGATCGTCCGGCGACACTAACGACACGATCCCCGCTTCCCAGGCGTGCGACAGATTCGCGGGGTCCTTGCGCGTCAGCAAGACCACCCGCTCCGGATAAGGCAGGGGCAGGGCTACCCGGTTGAGGCACACCTCATCCATTACCAGCACGCCTGTCTCGGCCGGTTTCGGCGTTTGAACGCTTTCCACATGCCATGGGCCGCTGCGGAGCAACGCTTCGCGCAAGGTTGCTTCGTACGCCGAATCCGCGATCGCGAGCTGAATCGTTTGCATGATGACCGCTCCGCCTGGAGCTGCACTTACTTCTTTTCCGCGTAACCGTCCAGGGAGTTATGCTCTTTATAGTATTTTCCGGCTTCCGTAAGTTCCTTGGGCTTCGCCTTGGAATCCACGTGACAGTACACGCACGCTTTCTTGGTGGTCTTAACGTACTCCGGCTTGGCAAACGATAACGTCGAAACGGCCAACAAACCTCCTAACAGGATGGTGGCCGGCACGGCGTATTTGATCTTCGACATGAAACCTCCATTCCGCCAATTTGCAATTGCATCGCCACACGCGCGTCCCGGTTTGTCCGCGTTTTCCGGATGCCTGCCTCCGCTTCGTCGGGTGAATTGCCCCCTCTATCTTCAAGTTCTTGGGCCAATTAACGCATAAAGACCTATACGCCGTATAATGAAGTGTTACGCCCACGATGTCCAAATTAACGCCGCAGTGGCAACAATCCCGCCTTCTTGAAGCCGTCTTCGACCAATTATCGGATGCACTCGTCCTGTATTCGCCGGATTTCACCATAACCGGAGTGAACCGCGCTGCTGAAAAACTCTTCGGTATGACCTCCGAAGATATGGTCGGCCGCAACTGCCAGGAAGTCTTCCGCTGCGGCGTCTGCGAACCCGGATGCGGCATCCTGATCGGACTCAACCAGTCGCCCTCCGCGCCGCATTGCACCATTCGCCTGCATACCGATAACGGCATGGAGCGCCTGGTAGTCCTGCGCACCACGCAGATGTTCGACGACGAAGGCCGTTTGGAAGGCGTAGTAGCCACCATCAAAGACATCACCGAAGAGGCGGCTCCGCAGAAACGCGAAGTGATCGCCGAATCGCCCCTGATGCGCGAAGCCCTGAACTTCGTGCGCCGCGTGGCCGCCAGCGAAGCCACCACTATATTGCTCGAAGGCGAAAACGGCACCGGCAAGGATCTCATCGCCAAGACGCTGCACTATCAAAGCCTCCGCCAGGCAGAACCGTTCATCGCCATCAACTGCGCCGCCATCCCGGAAACGTTGCTCGAAAGCGAATTGTTCGGCTATGAAAAGGGCGCCTTCACCGACGCCCGCCAGCAGAAACGCGGCATCTTCGAGCTGGCCGATAAAGGCACGCTGTTTCTCGACGAAGTCGGCGAAATTCCGCTGATGCTGCAGGCCAAGCTGCTGCGCGTGCTCGAGGATCAGAGCTTCCGCCGGTTGGGCGGCCTGAAGGATATCCAACTCGACCTGCGCGTGGTCGCCGCCACCAACAAGAATCTGCGCGAGGCCGTCAAGGAAGGCGCCTTCCGCCAGGATCTGTACTTCCGGCTGAACGTCATCCAGATCGTGCTGCCGCCCATGCGCGATCGGCCCGAAGACATTTTGCCTCTCGCGCGTTTTTTTGTCGAACATTACAACCGCAAGTTCCGCCGCGCCATTGAAGGCGTCTCGCCAGCCGCCGAACAACTCTTGTTGGCGCACGATTGGCCGGGCAACGTGCGCGAACTGCGCAACGCCATTGAGCGCGCCATGATCCTGGAGGAGTCCACCCAGATCACGCGCGCCAGCCTGCCCATCGCCATTACGAGCCCCGATGGCCGGCCCGCCCCCGCCGCCCCGCGCACTGAGATTCCTACCGAAGGCCTCTCACTCGAAGATAACGAGCGCATGCTGCTGGCGCGCGCGCTGGAGAAGACCGCCGGCAATCAGACGCAGGCGGCGCGCCTGCTGCGCATCACGCGCGATACGCTGCGGTATAAGATGAAGAAGTTCAACCTGAGATAACCAGCCGGCAGGCGGATTCAGGAGCCGGAAGATATGGATACCGCGCCTGAGAAGGGCGCCCCGGCAGACCACAGAAAACGATGGTCTGCCCCACTACCTCGCGGGCAAGCTGGTTCTCCAGATGGAGGCGGAGTTTTGGGCGAGGTCCAGGTAAATGCGATCGGCGGTAACCGCGAAACTTCTTACGGGCTGCGAGATGGCCATCACGGAGAGCCGGGCGTTGTGCAGGTGCCGCACGGCGCGGAGCGGTCCGGTGAAGTTTCCGGAGGACGGATTGAACGCCCGCTTCCAGATACAGCGGTAGCTATCGGAGTCGGCGTAGAAGTACAGGGCTTTTCCATCAGGCGACCAGTGCGGTTTGTCGGTCCAGCCGGTTGCCGTGCTTACGCGCTGCCAGTCGCCCGCACGGCCGTACGGCGCCACATACACGTTACGTTCCTGTTCGGGAAGGCGGGCGGAGAAGGCCATCCATTTTCCATCCGGGGAGCATTCGGCTTCGTCGAGTGACTGTCCGGGCTTGGATAGGACCACGGTGGCTGCGCCGGTGGTCGCGTCAATTCTTTGGATGTCTTTGCCGTTCGAGGTGAACACGGTTCCGCCGTCGGGAGACCAGGCGCTGGGCGATCCACACGCGGCGCCGAGGCGGCGCGATTCGCGGGTGCGGCGATCAATGAGATACACGGAAACGCCTGCGCCTTCCTCGGCGCCGTAGGCGATGCGATCGCCAGATGGGCTCACAACCGGATTCCACTTGCGGGCGGGCGTGTCGGTGAGCGCGGTATCCGTGCCAGATGCCAGGTTGCGCACAAAGATCTGGCGCAGACCGGACTCCGTGGAGGTCCGCGTGAATGACAGCCACTGGCGATCTTGAGAGACGCTAGGGAAGGCGTCGAAATCGGCGGTGTCGGTGACGCGATCGAGGGTTTGATCGGACTGCGGGCCGCTCAGCGCAAACGACCAGATGCGGAGATAGCCTTCCTGATTTTGAAAAACCAGGGTGCCATCGGGGGCGGCCCAGGGCGCGGTTTCGAAGGCCGTGCCGGAAGTGAGAGGCAGGGCTGGGCCGGGGCGCGTGAGGTGGGCGATATCGAGGCGCGCGCGCCAGAGGTTCACATTGGCCTTTTCGGCCGCGGAGAAGATGAGATAGTCGCGATACCAGCAGACCGCGTAGGTTTTAACCTCCAGACCTTGCGCACGGAAACGCTGGAGCGCGCCGGTATTCACCGGTTCAGCGCCATCGGCCGAAGCCACCCACCATTCGGAATCCTGATCGGGCGGGAGGTTGGGGCTGCGGGAACCCTGCACAAGAATGTGGCGTGAGCCGGGCGCCCAGATGGGATAACGGGCATCGGCAAGCTGCGCGGCGATCTGGCGGGCAGCGCCACCCGACGCAGGCATGACATAGGTCTTGGCGGACGGCTGGCGCGGATGGACTTCGCCGATCCAATAGGCGAGATAGCGGCCATCGGGTGAGAAGCGCGGGTCCTGACCGCGGGGCGCGAGCAGTCGCGGCTGGCCGCCGAACGCCGGAACGGTGTAGATACCGCCACCGTCTTGCTCGGAACGGAAGGCGATTTGTGAGCCATCGGGCGAGAAGGCGGGGTTGGATTCGTCGTAGGGACTGTTAGTAAGACGGAGAGCCGCGCCGTGGGGCATCTGACGAATCCAGATATCCATTTTGCCGGCGTGGGCCTGATCGGAGGCATAGGCGAGTAACTTGCCATCGCCGGAGAGAGTAGGATCTCCGCTAAGAGTATCGTCGGTAGTTATGCGGTCAAGTTGAAGTGGCGGCCAGTTAGCGGAAGGGCCGCGCGACCGGAACCAGAAAAACGCAGCGAGTAGCACGATAACGAGGGCGGGGATGGACCACGCCAGCGGACGGGAACGCTTTTGCGACCACGCCTTGCTTTGAACCACCTGCTCCAGGGCGAGAACCATCGCGCCGGCGGAACGGAAGCGCTTGGCGGGATCGCGATCGATGGCCTTCTCAACCACGGCGATGAACGCCTCGGGAAGATCGGGGCGGGCGTCGAGTAAGTGATTGCGGCGGCCGGCGGCGTGGGCCTCGCGATACGCGCCAGTGCTTTGCGCGGTAAGTGGGTATTGGAGAGTTACTAAGTGATAGAGTAAGACGCCGGCGGCATATAGGTCGGTGGCTGGCGAGGCGGGCGTTCCCCAAAATAACTCGGGCGCCATGTACGGTAGGGTGCCGGCGAACTCACCTGTTGTGTTCGAGGGATCGATGGCTTGGCCGAGTCCGAAATCGACGAGCACGATACGGCCATCGGGTTGGCGCATGACGTTGCCGGCTTTGATATCGCGATGCACGAGTCCCTTGCCGTGGACCACGGCCAGGCCGCGGCAGACTTGCAGACAGATGAGCGAGGCATAGGCGGGATCGAGGCGGCCTCGTTCACGGGCAAAGGTTTCGAGAGTATGACCTTGTATAAGTTCGAGGCACAGCGCCGAGCCGTCGGGACTCTCTTCGTAACTATGTACGGCGACTAAGTTAGGGTGCTGGAGCTTGGCGAGGATTTTGCCTTCGCGAATGGCTTCGGGGCCATCGAGGATCTTGAGGGCGACTTCGCGATCGAGGCGGTCGCGGGCATGATAGACGTAGCCGAAAGCGCCGTGGCCGAGTTTGGCGACGATTTCGTACTGGCCCCAGCGGGCGCCGGTTTGGAGGGCTGCGGGTGGGTGGCGAGTGGCTTTGAGGGTTTCGGTCTTGCCGGCGGTTTGGTCGGCGGCCTTATCTGGGTCCGCGTTCCGCCAGCGGGAGCTTAGGCTGGCGATGGTGTCGATCAGGGATCGCTTGGACACTGCGGATGATAGGGATTATAGCAGAGACGGCAGCATTGGCGGGGCGGCAGGTGGGAAGAGCGACACTACGTTGCGGCACGCGAATAAAGTAGGCGGCGATACGCGGACCCAGCCTTTGGGATGTCGGGGCCGGGTATCTTTGGCGGCCATCAGCTATGGCGCTCTACGGACAAACGCGACAGGCGCCTTGAGATTTGCGCCGACGCGCTTCCACACAAGTGTGCCGAACAACCATACGGCTTCTTGCATAGCGCGTTTTTCGGAGGTAAACGAACGCTGGGTGACAAACTGGAATGGCTGCGTGGTCTCGGTCTGGGACCGGTAATAGAATGGCCTTAGGGCTATCTTGAACCGACGCTGGCCTTTCACATTTGCCACAAACACCCAGAACTTCTGCACTTTGGAAATTGTTGCCATAATCAGAACCTTCCCGTCTCGAACAACTCCCTAATATTCTGGATGCCTAGCCCGCTAATTCCAAGCTTATTAGCATAGTCCACAACCGTCAACTTCGTTCCTTTGTTCGCCAACTTAGTCTGTGTCATTCTCTTTCCTAACTCCTTTTGATGCAGGTTATGATTACTGTTTCTTTCCACTAACATTGATATTCCCTTTCTTGTCTAATGTATTTGTTTAAGTAAGTGGTAGGCCGCGAGGTAGGCCTTGGTCGGATAATAGCAAAACCGAACGGCATAAGACAAGCGCCTGGTACTCAGTCGCGCGACTTATGTGGGAATGTTCGGCTGTGGAGTGTGGCTACCGCCTTGGCTTGCGCGGATTGTGTGCGTTGATGCTGGATGGGAACTTAGCTCGACTTAGGTTCGCTCGGCCGCCGACGGTTCGCCTTTCAGCGTCCGCCAACGTGCTTGAGCCAGGTCTCCAGGGTGAGGGCCGCCTCATTCCGCATTGTCCTTCAGCGCCGCCACTTGCTCGTCAGGAAGCTCGATTACTGTCATGTTCGCATTACCCATTACCCATTTCCCAGGTACGAGAAACTTGTTCATTGGCAACACCGGAAGACCGCTCCCTTACGGTCGCGGCTCGGTAACAGACGCCACGGTCGCGGCTCGGTAGGTGAGTATCACGCGGAGTAGGGGAGCACTTCTTCGCTCTGCGGGTTGAACCGGATGCGCCGTCTCTCCAGATAGCTTTGATTGGCTAACAGGGCAGCTTGCGCGGCGCGATGTCCGATATAGACGTCGGCGTTGGGCAGCTTGCGCGAGCGGCAGCAATCCAAAAAATTGGCTACGTGTTGCGCCGTGATGTCGCCGGGGAATCGCGCGATCACCGGCTGTGCGCCTTTTTCGGCGGCGCGGAATTCGTAGCGGTTGCGATTGATGAAGAGGCGTCCGCCGGAGCCCAGGAACTCAACCTTATATTCGGGGCCATTATCGATGGCCAGCGAAACGAAGCTGACGGTGAATCCGCCGGGATATTCGAACAGGGCGCTGATGGTATCGGGCGCGGTGCGGCCATCGTGAAAGTCGTAGTAGACGCCGCCGGCCGTCACGGCGGAAACGGGCGCGTCGTTGCGTACGGTTTCGGTATCCATGAACATGTGCACCACGTCGAGCCAGTGCGCGCCGAAGTCGGTCAGCTTGCCGCCGCCGAAATCCAGGAAGGCGCGGAAATCGAGATATTGGGCGGGATTCCAGTCGCGGTATTTGGCGGGGCCGAGGAAGCGGACCCAATCCAGGTTGGCGGGCTTGGCGGCGGGCTCGGTGGGTAGCGGCCTGGCGGCGCCGCTGTGCCAGACGCAATCGACGTGGGAAATCTTGCCGATCAGGCCGGAGCGGACGAATCTTTCGCGGGCTTCCAGGTAAACCTGGCCGGAGCGCTGCTGCATGCCGACCTGGCAGACGCGGTTGTTCACCCGCGCGGCGCGCACGATTTCGGGTCCTTCTTCGCGGAGGCGGGTGAGCGGCTTTTCGACGTAAACATCCTTGCCAACGGTGAGGGCGTCGATGGCGATGGCCTTGTGCCAGTGGTCCGGCGTGGCGATCAGGACGGCATCCAGACCGGCGAGTTCGAGCAGGCGGCGATGGTCGGCGAAGGGCTGCGCGCCGGGGGCCTGCGCCACGGCTTTGTCCGTGTGATCGCCGAATACGTCGCAGACGGCGCGGAGGTCCATTTGGCCGGTCTTTTGAAATATGGAGGCGACGTAGAGCCCGCGCTCGCCGCATCCGATGAGGCCTAACTGGATGCGGTCGTTGGCGCCCATTACACGGGCGTACGAGAGGGCCGTCAGCGCGGCTGCTTTCATTCCTTCACGACGTGTCAGCATGGTTGAGTTCATGATAGCGCCGGGAAGGTAGGCGGTGGCTGATGGGTGCTTAACAGTTTTGGGGATTCTGAGCCGAGGAAACCGCTTCCTTGACGCTCGCGGCGCGGTAACAGCCGCGTCCATTTCGCACCATCTACGGAGCCGCGACCGTAAGGGAGCGGTTTTCCCAGAATGGTTAAGCACTCTGGTGGCTAGTGCCTTACCGCGGCGGCTTGGCGGGTGATGGCTTCAAAGCCGCGGGCGCGCGCATCTTGTTCGAGTTTTTCCAACAGGCGGGCCGCGCTGCGATTGCCAAGATGGAATTCGATTTCGGCTTGCGCCAGGCGCGCTTGCAATTGAGAGGTCACCAGGCCGTGCTGCGCGTCTTCGGCGGCGACGGTGTCCAAGCTGCGTGCGGCGTTGGCGGAGGCCTCCACGCGGCGGCGAGCTTCTGGCTGGCGTTGACTGGGGCGGCGGCGCGATCCAGCTCCTGACGGGCATCGGCCGGCTTGCCTTCGTCGAGAAGCGCTGCGGCAAGAAGCGTGTGGGCTTCCAGGGCTTCGCGCGTATGATGCTCGCGATCGAAGAGGGCGAGGCTGTCGCGCAGAATGGCGTCGGCATCCGCGGCATGGCCGGTGGCGAGCGGCAAGGCGGCCATTTTCACGCGGCATTGGGCGACGAAAATGTGGTTGCCGGTTTCGTTGGCAGTTTTAATGGCGTCGTCGAATTGGCGGTGGGCATCGTCGAAATTGGCTTGTGCGAGACGCACGCGGCCCAGCCACGAGAGGGCATCGGCGGTGTCCAGCTTGTAGCCGGTTTCGCGATGCCGATTTCGCGGTCGATATCGAGCGCTTGTTCGTAGAGGCTGCGCGCGCCGGGCAGGTCGCCGAGCAGACCGCGCGTGGATGCCACATAGCCGGTGCTATCGGCCAGTCCGGCGCGGTCGCCAACGTTGGCGTAGATCTGTTCGGCGCTCTCGCAGGCGGCGGCGGCTTGCGGCAAACGGCTGAGCTGAAGGAGTTGACGGCATTCCTGCGCCGCGCGCCTGGGCGGATGCGGCGGCATTCGCGGCGAAGGTGCGCGCCTGCTCAAAGTTGCCGAGTTTGCCGGCGGCTTCGGATTGGACGATGGCGATGGCGGCATCGTCGGCGGCGGGGGAAGGCAGGCGATGCAGCTTGTCCAGTGTGGCGAGCGCGTCGGTGGCTTTGCCGGCCTGGATTTGCGCGCCGGCGAGGCGCAGGCCGTAATCGGCGTTATCGGGAAACAGATCGAGGGCTGCGAGTAGATGCGGATCGCCTTATCCCATTCGACGTTGGCGGCACGGAACCGCTTGCTTACGCGCGCGGCTCAGAAAGCCGGACCCAGTACTTACAGCAGCTTACCGAGCCGCGACCGTCAGGGAGTGCCCCATGCCCTGCGGGCCGCCGAAAGCGATGAGACGATCCAATTAGCCAGCTTGCGTCTTCAACGGAGCGGTCCCCCGAACACCTTTTTCCGCAACCTGCTACAGTTTCACGCCTGCCACGTTTAGATCGATGGCATAGACGCTAGTGCTGGCGGTGATATACAAGGTCTTGCCCAGCGGACCACCCCACGCCAGGTTTCCCACTCTCTCGGGGACCAGAATGGTGCCCAGATGCTTGCCATCCGCCGAAAAGATCCAGACGCCGCCGGGTCCGGCGCTGTAGAGGTTGCCCTGCTGATCCACTTTCATGCCGTCGGGGGCTCCGGGCGCGGGATCGGCAGTGGCATCATAGAGTAACTTACCGCCAGTAAGCGATCCATCGGCTGCGACGTTATATCTCATCCATATCTTCTTAGGTTCAGAGTTGTTCACATACAAAAACTTCTGATCGGGTGAGAAGGCGATGCCGTTGGGTCTGGGTAAGTCCGTAATAAGTAGCTGGAGTTTCGCGCGGTCGGGCGGTGCGCCGGGCTTCTGACCCGCGGCGCCTGGAATGCGGTATACGCCATTGACCTTCAGTTGCTTGGCCGGATCCTGGTCGCCTTGTGTGGGCAAGCCGTAGGGAGGATCGGTGAAATACAGAGAGCCATCGGCGCGATAGACCAGATCGTTGGGGCTATTAAGCCGCTTGCCCTGGTAAGTGTCGGCCAGGACGGTGATGGTCGCGGAGGGATCGAGCTTCTCCAGTCGCCAGACGTTGCGGCGCGCGTGGCCGGCGACGGTCAAGCGGCCTTGCGCGTCGATGGTCATGCCGTTCGATCCGGGTTCGGGGCCGCCATACGGCGCGGAGCCGGTATAACCGCTGGGGTGCATGAACACAGTGGCGGGCTTGCCAGGCTGCCATTGCATGATGCTGTTGGCGGGGATGACGGCGAACAGGAGTGTGTTGGCGCGCGTCCAGACGGGCCCTTCGGTCCACTTGTCGAAGCCGGTGGCGGCGCGTTTCAGGACAGCTTTGGGAGATACCAGCCGGTCGACGGCGGGGTCGAGCTTTTGCACGGTCTGGGGCAAGAGCGGGGCGGCGGCAGCCAGAAGGAGTGCGGCAATGCACGAGATGTTTTTCACATCGGAATTATACATCGTGGCGGCTGCCGCAGGTGTGTGTGAAGGATCACCGGAATTCGAGGGTCCGGAAACCGGGCTTCGGCGGCAGACATCCAGTTAAGTGAGGAAGGAGGTAGAGAGCGATGTTGAAAAAACTCGGAATCCCGACGTTGGTATTAGCGGCCGTAATGGCGGCTGTGCCAGCCCAGGCAGCAATACGATTCGGAGTTGGAATCGGCGGACCTGTCTACGCGCCGGCCTACCCGTATTACAGTGCGCCTTATTACGGATACCCGTATCCAGGCTATTACTATGGCGGACCGTACGTGTACGGTGCGTGGGGATGGCATGGTCATTACTGGCATCACTGGCACCGCCGTTGGCGGTAAGTAATGAGTAGGTGACTGTGGATAGGGACGAGGCGCGCGCGGGAAAGACCGGGCGCGCCTTTTTCATAGCCCGGGGAATTGACAGTCCGGCCGCCCGCCGCTATGATTACAGGCTGTAGAGGAGGGGCACTATGCCGTCTACAGCAGCAAAGCCCGCAAAAACGAAAAGCGCAAGCAATGTGGTCGGCGATCCGACGCAGAGCCTGCAAAGTTTCAATCTTCTGGATCTCCAGCAATATACGCAGGAGAAAGCTTATTCGAATACTGCCAGCAAGGATTTTCACTTGTTTTATGTAGGGCGCGACGACGTCCACGATATACTCAAGTACGTCCTGTCGCGGCTGAGCGTCTCGCTGTATCTTAATATGTTCGGCTACGACGATCCCGAACTGAACGATATTCTGATGGCCAAATGCATGGATCCGAATATCACGGTAATGATTACGCTGGACAAAAGCCAGGCCAGCGGCAAGACCGAGAAGGCCCTGCTGGACGGCGACCAGGGCAAGAGTCTTGCGGCGTTTAACACGCATTTCGTGATTGGCCAGTCCCTGACGCACCAGATCACCCACACCAAGGGGTTTGTCGCCGATGGACGCGTGGGCGGCGAGGGATCCACCAACTGGTCGTATTCCGGCGAGGGAAAATTTGTGGTGAACGGGACGCCGGGCGGCTCGGGGTATAAGGCGCAGAACAATACGCAATCGGTCTTCACCGATTCGGATACCCTGACGCGCTTCCAGGCGGAGTTGATTTCAGAACACATGACCGCGCAGAAACAGGCGGTGACCGACCCGACCCTGGCTAAGGCGGGCAAATGACGGCGGCATGCCCGCGAACGATTATCACTTCGTAACACGTTGGCGGGTGGCAGGGACGCCGCAGCAGGTCTGGGATGTGCTCGAGAACGCGCTGGACCTGCCGCGCTGGTGGCCGTCGGTGTACTTGAGAGTTACAGAGCCTGAAGCGGGCGTGTTCCATTTGCACACCAAGGGCTGGCTGCCATACACTTTGCGCTGGAGTTTTCGCGTGATCGAACGGCGTCATCCGCATGGATTCTCGCTGGAGGCTTGGGGCGATTTCGATGGGCGCGGGATTTGGACATTCGCGCCCGATGGAGCCTTTACCAATATCACATACGACTGGCGCGTGCGCGCGGATAAGCCGCTGTTGCGGTATTTTTCGCTTCTGTTCAAGCCGTTCTTCGCGGCGAATCATCGATGGGCGATGGCGCGGGGGGAAGAGAGCTTGCGCAAGGAGTTGGCAGCGCGGCGCGCCGCGGCGGAGCGGCAAATGCGCACCGCTTCCTGACGGTCGCGGCTCAGCTCGGTAAGCGGTTCTGAGCCGCGCGCGTCAGCAAGCGGTTCGTTACCTCCGAGCCGCGACCGTAAGGGAGCGGTCTACCCTGATATTATTGGCAATGTGGCAGGCAGCCTTTACGATCTCGATCCAGGGCCGGATTGGCCCGCAATCGTGCGCCTGATCGTGGAAATTCCCAAAGGCTCGCGCAACAAGTACGAGTACGACGGCAAACTCGGCGTCTTCCGCTTGGACAGGACACTTTATTCGCCCATGCACTACCCAGGCGACTACGGCTTCATTCCCGGAACGCTGGCCGAAGATGGCGATCCCATGGACCTGCTGGCCATCACGGAAGAGCCCAGCTTCTCCGGCTGTCTGGTAACGGTACGGCCCGTCGGCTACCTGAATATGGTGGATGGCGACCAGCCGGACCAGAAGATCCTGGCGGTGCCCGACCGCAATCCGCGGTACGATCAGATCCAAACCATCGACCAGGTATTTCCGCATACCCTGCGCGAGACCGAGCACTTCTTTTCGATCTACAAAGAGTTGGAGGGAAAGCGCACGGAAATGAAAGGATGGCTGGGACAGCGGGAGGCGCGGGAGGCGATCCGCCGCGGGAGGGAACGCTATCTGGCGGCGCACGGCAAGCCGGCGTAGTGAGTGAATCAGTTTGAGTAACAACAGGCCCGAGTCCTCCGGCTCGCTCGCCGCGGGCAGGAGAACTCAGGCCCGATTGCCTTAACTTAAAGCGCAAAGGGGCGCGTGTCCGCGCCGCCATACAGGACAGGAACTCGCGCGATTGTGGCGGCGCGGCCGTGCACCGTTTTGCGCGAGCTACTCAGAAGGTCAGTGAATGACCGTCACGAAGGCGTCGCTCCCGCCGCCGGAGTAAGCGCACTGGGTGCAAGGCGGCACGATCGGGAATGGATTTGACGCGGTGCTGCCGGTGACATACTCACCCTCTGGACCGGTTGCAATGCCGCGGCCTACGTCGTTCATCTTGCCTCCCAAATAGCTCGAAAAGACGCGGATGGGTCCGCCGGCCAGGGTGTATTCGGCGACGAAAGCATCGTCCCCGCCGTTGGGAGCGCATCCCACGCCGGCCATGCAGGCTACTAGCGGAAAGTTCACGGAAAACGTGTCGCCGGTGATGTAGGCAAATGCGGGGCCGCCGGCGGCCGGTTGCGCTTCGGCGACGGCCCGGCCCGTGTCATTGAGGGCGCCACCAAGATAATCCGAGAATGCTACGGTCGCGAAGTTGAACCTCACTACAATAGCGTCCTGTCCGCCGCCGTTCGCGCACTGCACGCAGTTGGCCGTGATAGGGAAGTTCACGGATTCGGTATAGCCGGTAATCCAAGCTTCGCCGACGCTATCCATGACGATGCCGTAGCCTGCGTCGTTCTTTGCACCGCCCCAGTAAGTGGACCATTTCAAAACCAGCGCGGGACCAGGGAAAATGAAGGCGCTGGCAAAGGCATCGCCGCCTCCATGATTGACGCACTGCGGGCAACTGAGCACCGGAAGATTGTGAGAGGTGGTCGAACCGGTGATGCCGATCTCCTCGTTGGCATCCAGAGAAATTCCGTAGCCGATGTCGTTGCCCTTGCCTCCGAAATAGGTGGAGAAGCGCAGACCGCCGACGGGCGTGAAGCCAGCGACGAAAGCGTCGGTGCCGCCTTGCAGGGCGCACTGGAAACAGCCCAGCACCGGCCAATTCGGAGAATCAGTGCTGCCGGTGACCACGGCGTTACCCTTCGCATCGACCGCGATGCCGTGCCCGATATCCGTGTCGTTGCCTCCCAGGTAGGTAGAGTAAATGGGAAAGCCCCCGGGATTCAGCGCGGTGACGAAGGCATCCCACGTGCCGCCACCGAACACCGGAAAGACCGCGCCGACTACCGGAAAGTTTTTCGAATCCGTCTCACCGGTGACATAGGCGTTGCCATTCGCGTCCGCGGCGATACCGAAGCCGGCATCGCTGCCTGCGCCGCCAAGATAGGTTGAGTAAAAAAATCCGGCGCCGCCCGGGACGAACTTGGTGACGAAAGCGTCCATGGGACCGCCTAGCGCGCAGTCGAAGCAGCCCGGCAATGGGAACCCGGCGGCGGAGGTGGTGCTGCCGGTGACATAAACGGCGTCCTGAGCATCCACGGCAATGCTGTAGCCGAGGTCCTTTCCCTTGCCGCCCAGGTAGGTGGAGCGTACGATTGCGGGATCAATCACCAGCGTGCGGGAGTGGTCATAGGCAGCCACTTGGAAGCCCGCTTCGCTCGCGCCTCGCACCACGAAGCGGCCGTTCACGGAGGTTCGCGCGCCGGCGGCGAAAGTTTGATAGATGTCCGGCTTGCGGAAGCGGACCTCTTCGCTTCCTGCCGTCATAATCAGATCGCCATTCTCCGCTACCCGCAGGTGGCGGGCGCCCGCGAAACGCAGGCGAATGCGCGACGGATCGGAGCCGGGCGCCAACACGAAGTCGTACTCCAGCTCCCCGCGGTTGCCGTAATATACAAGGTCGATACCGGGGTAAACGCCTTCGTATCGCACGCGGCCGAAGCTGGGAATACCAGTACGCCACTTAGTGGGGTCATTTCCGATCAGGTAATTGCTCTGCCCGGAGAGCCGCTCCAGACCGGAGACCACCGGGTCGGGATTGGCGGCGGCCAAGCCCATGCGCAGGACGTTCTTGCGGCCGTCGGGTTCGGACAACGCCAGCACGGCCTCCTGTTTGGTGAGAAAGACGCTGTAGGCGATGCCATGGGCCATGAACGCGGCGCGGGAATCCGTCTGACCCTGATTGGCTTCGAAGGCTAGCGGAAGTTTGGCGAAAGTGTCCATGCCGGGTGCCTTGTTCTCTGCCGGCTTCTCCGCCAGCGAGGGTGCGGCGGCGGCCAGCGCCAAAAGGATTGCGGGTTGCCAGTTTCGTAATGTGGTTGTCATTGTTTTGCTCCTTTGCGATTCGTTTGCGCTGCTGCGCACTTCCACTTATCCCGCACGTGGCGCAGAATGCGAATAAACCGCGCCTGTACAGCGCCTGTACTGACGATGTAACGGGGGTTTCAGCGATTTACACGGCTCGGAGGCGATGGTAGACTAGCCAACAAGGTATGCTGGCCAAGTCCGTGGAGCCGATCGTTACGCGGGGGGATGTGCTTCGTTTTGGACCCTACCAGGTGAACCGCGAAACCGGCGAGCTGAGCGAGAACGGCAGCAAGCTGAAGCTGCAGGATCAGCCCTTTCAGATCCTGGTGGCGCTGCTCGAACGGCCCGGCGAAGTAGTCACGCGTGAGGATCTGCGCCAAAAGCTGTGGCCGGACGACACCTTCGTCGATTTCGATAACAGCGTCAATATCGCGGTTCGCAAGCTGCGGCAGGCGCTTAACGATAACGCCACGCAGCCGCAATTCATCGAGACGCTGCCCAAGCGGGGATACCGCTTCATCGCTTCCGTGGAGCCCTCGGCGCAGCGGCCGCTCGAATCCCCTCCGTCGGCGGTGCATCCCTGGTGGCGGCGGCTGGGTGCGCCGGGTGCGCTGGCGGGGTTGGCGCTGGCCGGCGTCGCGTATTTGTTGCTGGCGCGGTTGGGTGGTCCGGTGAATGCGGGCGTGCGGGTACGCCCGGCGGTGGCTATTCTGGGCTTCCGCAATCTGGCGGCGAAGAGCGACCGCGCCTGGGTGTCGATGGCGCTGGCGGAGATGATGGCCTCCGAACTGGCCGTGGCGGACCGCTTGCGGACCGTGCCGGGCGAGAACGTGGCGCGCGCCAAGATCGAGCTGGGGTTGCCCGATGCCGACAGCTTCTCGCCGCCCACGCTGGGCCGCATTCGCAAGGATCTGGGCGCGGATTACGTGCTGACCGGTTCATATTTCGATGCCGGGATGGAGAGCGGCGGACGCTTGCGGCTGGATTTACGCCTGGAAGATGCGCGCGACGGCGAGACGCTGTGGACTGCGACGGAATCCGGGTCCGAGGCGGATCTGCCGGATCTGGTGGCGCGCGCCGGCCTGGGCTTGCGGTCCCGGCTGGGAATCGCGGCGAGCGGACCCAGCCCCGGCGCGTTTCAGGCCACCGCGCCGCCCACATCCGAAGCCGCGCATCTCTACGCGGAGGGGCTCACGCGCTTGCGCCAGTTCGATGCACGGGGGGCGCGCGATCTGTTGGAACAGGCAGTAGCTACGGCTCCCGAGTATGCACCGGCCCACTCGGCGCTGGCGGCGGCCTGGTCGGCGCTGGGTTACGGCGAAATGGCCCGGCAGGAGGCCCGCAAAGCGCACGATCTGGCGGCGGGGCTGCCGCGCGCGGAGCGTCTGTCGATCGAAGCGCGCTTCCACGAGAGCACGGGCCAGTGGGACAAAGCCATCGCCATCTACCGGCAGCTCGGCGGTCTTTTTCCGGACGAGCCGGATTATGGCTTGCGCTGCGCGGCCGCGCAAGTGAAGGCGGGTAAGGGCACGGACGCGCTGGCCACGATTGAGACGCTGCGCGCGAAACCGGCGGCCGTGCGCGACGACGCAGCCATCGATTACGCAGAATCGCTGGCGGCGAATCAAATCGGCGATTTTCCGCGGGCGCAAGCGGCGGCGGCGCAGGCAGCCGCAAAAGCCGAGCAGCGGGGCGAAGGCATGCTGGTGGCTGACGCGCGGCTGCTGGAGTGCCGGGAACTGGAAGCGCTGGCCAGCATGCCGCAAGCCCAGGCATCCTGCGGGACCGCCAAAGCGATCTATGCGCGGGCCGGCGATCGCGCCGGAGCGGCCTCGGCCACGGGATATCTGGCGGCGGCACTTTCGGGCGCGGGCGATCACCAGGCCGCCGAACAGATGTACCGCGCGGCGCTTTCCATCCAGCGCGATATTGGCAACCAGGGTGGCGCGTTATGGGATCTGAACGGCTTGGCCAGCGAATTGTGGAACCAGGCGGATCTGGCGGGCGCGCGCGGCATTTACGAGCAGGCGCTGCGCTCGGCACAAGAGATCAAGAGCCGCCCGGACGCAGCCGATGCGTTGGCCAACATTGGTTCGACGTGGCTCGAAGAAGGAGACTTGGCGCAGGCGCGCAAGACCTATGAGCGCGCCTTGGGAGAGTTTCGCGAGATGTCGGATGCGAGCGGGGTGGCCAACGCGCTGAACAATCTGGGCGAGACGCTTTACTTTCAAGGCGAGTTGAACGATGCTGCGCGGAAGCTGGATGAGGCCTTGAGCCTGGATCGCCGGAGTGGCCAGAAGGGGGAGACGGCGGACGCGCTGGAGTGGTCGGGTCAGGTGCGGCGGGCAGTTGGCGACGCGGAGGGTGCGCGGGCGCGATACCAGGAATCGCTGCAACTCTGGCGGGATATGGGCGATGTCTACACGGCGGCGGCGCGCCTGCCGCTGGCGGAACTGGATCTGGAATCCGGCCAAGCCGCAAGCGCCGAGGGGCCGATCCGGGAGTGCCTGGCGGCGCTCCAAGGCGAGAAGCGCGTGCGCGTGGAATTGCCTGCGCGCACACTGCTGGCGCGCGTGCTGCTGGCCGAAGGCAAACGGGACGCGGCGCGGCAGGAATTGGAGCGGGCCGCGCCCATGGCTGCCGCCAGCCAGAGCCGCGTGCATCGGGTGGAATTCGTCATCGCGATGGCACGGGTACGTGCGGCGGGCGGGGCGGACCTGGCGGCGTCACTCAAGGCACTGGAAAGGGCGGCGGGCGAGGCGCATCATTATGGCTTCGCCGGATTGCAGTTGGAAGCGCAACTGGCGATGGGCCAGGTTGAGATGGCGGCCGGCCGGGAGGCGTCGGGGCTGGGCAGGCTGCGGCGGGTTGCGCGGGAGGCGCAGTCGCGGGGATTCCTGAATATCGCGCGCGCCGCGGGGAAGAGCGTACAAAAATGAGGGCGGCCTGAGAGGCCGGGGTACCCTCTGGGCCCGGCAGAATGCCTGCCCCACTTAGGAGCTAAAATGCATTGGCAAATGAAAGCATGCGTCGCCGCGGCAACGCTATGGTCCGCGATGCCGGCCGCGGCCCAGCCGCCCATCACGGTGCTTCAAAGTTTCGACGGCCTTGCGGCCGATGGTGTAGCTCCGCCGAATACCTCGGGGAAAGCCGGCGCCACGCAATTCGTCCAGTGGGTGAACGACCGGTACGCTATCTACGACAAGACCACCGGTGCGCAGATACAGGCTCCGCGGCCAGGCAACTCGCTCTGGTCCAGCTTCGGCGGACCCTGCTCGAATCTGAATAGCGGTCAACCGATGGTGGAGTACGACAAGCTGGCGGCGCGTTGGGTGCTGGCTCAACTGGCCCTCTCCAGCCCGGCATACTATTGCTTCGCGGTCTCCACCACGTCGGACGCGCGCGGCCCGTTTAATCTCTACGCCTTCGCCATCCCGGCGGGCTTGACGCCGAATACCCCGCGGCTGGCGGTCTGGCCGGACGCCTACTACGCATCCTTTAATGTGCAACAAGCCGTGAAGACCGCCGCGCCGATGGTAGTGGCTTACGACCGCACCAATATGCTGGCGGGACAAGCGGCGCGCGGGCCGGTGAGCTTCGAGCCCGCCGCGCGAACCAATCTGCTGCCGTCCGATTTCGATGGCGCCGTGCCGCCTCCGCCTGGCACGCCGGATTTCTACATGGGCGTGGGCGCATCCACTTACCTGAGTTTGTTCGCATTTCATGTGGATTTCGCCAGCCCCGGCAACTCCACGTTCACGGCGTTGCCGCGTGTGATGGTTCAATCGGCTGGTCTGGGATGCACACGAAATCCGCCGCAGTGGGCCAAGGGGTCAATCGCGCAGCCACCCGCGGCGAACGGGACGGAGTTGGTAGCTTACCCGCAGCAATTGATGTACCGGCTGGCCTGGCGCAGCGTAAACAACACGCAGCATCTGGTTGCCAACCAGACAGTGATCCTATCGGACTCGCCGGTGGTGGCGGGCATACAGTGGTTCGACATCGTCAATCCCACCAACCCGTCGCTTGATCAACAGGGCGTGGTCTCGGATCCGGCCATCAGTTATTGGACCGGCAGCCTGGCGCAGGATATGAACGGCGACATCGCGCTGGGTTTCAACGCGTCGAGTTCCACGCTCGATCCCAGCATTGAAATCGCCGGACGGCTGGCGGGCGACCCGCTGGGGACCATGTCGGCGCCGGAGTTTCTGGTCGAGGGCGGCGGAGCGCAGAAGAATACTTCTAAGTGGGGAACGCACGCGGATATGAGTCTGGATCCGGCCGACGATTGCGTGTTCTGGTTTACCGGGGAGTATGTGAAGACTACGCATTCGGGCTTCGACTGGAGCACGCGGATCGGCAGCTTCCGCTTTAATGCGTGCCAGTGATCCACCGCGCAACTGAACTTGCCGCACATCCACGGCCGCGCGCAGCCTTTAGATGCACCGCGACTGGAAGACATGCACGGCTGACTGCGGCAACACCCCCTGTCGTTTTCCGCTATCCCGATGAACTGCGATGATTTAACTCCAATATTTGAGCGTTCCGTCTGTTGGTCAACCGCTCCGCCACGTGGGCAGAATGGGACAGACGCGCAGGCAGAGAAGTATCACATGGTTTGGGTTATTCTACCCGGTCTTCCTGTTATGTTGCGGGAATTCTTCTGGCCCATGGAGCTAATGTCAACGCTAAGGACAACGACGGAAGCACGCCGTTGCATGGGGCGGCTGTTAGTGGCAGAGAGTGAGGCGGGCCAGCAAGAGAGTGATTGCCACGACCCCATCCGTTCCCTACCGGCTTGGGAATCACGCCGGCGAGAGGACCAGCGCCGTCGCCGCCACCGGTGAATGTATAGATAGGCGTTTCGGACCACCCCCGACGTCTCATTCGCGCGAAATAGCACCCACAAGGCGGTGTTTCCGGCGGTTTCCTCCACTGCTCCTCCGCTGCTTTAGCGGTGACGTTTTACCTCACCTTGAAACTCGCACGCGTTGTGGACGTGCCGCCGGGGGTGCTAACAGTGATGGGTCCCGTTGTCGCGCCAGGCGGAACCGTTGCCACAACGTAGTTCGGGCCGCTGTTGGAGACCGACGTGGCGGGGACCCCGTTAAAGGTAACCGATGCGTCCAGGAGATTGTGGCCCCAGATCTGCACCTGTGTCCCTATCGCGCCCGATTTGGGCGTGAACTCTCGGACTTGCGGTTTGGGCAGGGGAAGGCCCACGTCTAAGGCGAAGATCAGGCCGTATCCGCCCGGTCCGCCTCCTAGTGCCGTGCCGTAGATGATTCCGTCGCTGCCCTGCGTTAGAACGCACGTGCACAGGCCCGCGTTCCCGGTCGTCTACACCTTGTAAGCGCCGGAGGTGGTCAGACCGAAGATCGTGCCGCTGCCTTGGATCGCGCCGTACAGTTTGCCATCGCTCGCTTGGATCAGCGAATTCACGACGGCCTTCTCGCAGACTCCGAAGTCGTGCAAAATAGTGGACTGGCCGCTCGGCGTCAGCTTATAGATTGCGCCGTGTTGGCTGCTAGGGCAGCCGAGGCCCGGCGACTGGATGCCATAGAAATTGCCATCAGTGCCTTGCAGCAGCAGTCCGTTTCCGACGTACGAGCTCGCGGAAAAGGGGAGCGTTGCCGTCTTGGTGAATGTTCCCGATCGGGTCAGCTTATAGAAGTAGACGGTCGCGCCGCTCACTCCGGGCTGGGACACGCCGTAATAGTTTCCGTCGGCGCCATAGATTGGCCCGCCGGGGCGATCCGTGCCGGGGAACTGGTACAGGCTCGTCACGTTGCCGCTGAGGTCGCTGGTCCCCACGTTGTTGGTGCCGTTGGAAAAATTATACACGAGGCCGAACAGCTGGCCGCTTGGGAGGTTGCCCGCCAGTTGCGGCGAGAGGCTTTGGGTAGGTTAGGTCTGTTGGCTCCCCGCAGTCGGGGCCACGGAGAACACGTTTGCGGAGCCACCCGAGCTCGATGTCTGCGCGACTGAAGAGTAAAGCAAGCCGTTCGATGCGGTGGCGCCGGGGGCTGACTCGACGACATACTGACTCGGGAAGGATGCCAGAATGGTCGTGGTTCCCTGGGTGGTCACGGATAAGATTACGGACGAAGATGCCTGGACAAAGAAGACACCGGGGGGGCCCTCGGCTATGCCAATGGGGGCTTGATCTTGGCTAGTCATATAAGAGACGACGCTGTACGCGGGCGGGGAGGCGGGGCATGCCCCTCGCGCCGCAAACAGGCACAGGGCCAATAGAGAGGCGTTGCAGGAATGATGGTTAGTCTGGGCGTTGAGGATCCCAACGCCCCCCCAACCAATTAATGCCAAACACAGGATGCGGTTCACTCCTGCTTGGCGGGAGCGTCGACAATTCCATGCTGAGCGCATCGTAGACCTCCTCGCGGGATATTTGTCGGTTAGCATATCTGACCACATGCGCGGCAGAAAATGCTGGGTCCACGACATCCATGACAGCATGGACAGCATGTCCACCGCAGCGTCGAGCGCATTCCGCCTTGCTAGAATCGGGGCATGGTGTCAACCGATCGCCGGTCGTTCCTGCATGCTTGGGCCAATTGGGGGAACCCCGGCCACGCGGACCATGTTAGCGGAGGGGACCGGCGGCGCGGTAATCGGCCGCTAACAGGCTGAATGTAAGGCAAGCTCCGCCAGTGGATCAATATCTCCGGATTAAGTCCGCGCCGGTTTCCAACGCCGCTCCCACTCCTGGACACGCTCCGGTGCATGCCGGCACGTGGGCGAGCAGAAGCGTTGCAAGGGACTTCGCCGCTGGCGCACGAATGTCTCGTAGCAGCCCGGCCGGTCACAGCAATCCTCGAAAAATTCAGACGCAAAAATCCGAAAGGTTTCATTCCAAAAAACCTTGGTCTGGAAGCCACGCTTCCTGGGGGCAATGGCTATAAGCGATGAGTAAGCGAGCGAGCCGCGCGGGAACACGGATAACAGGACGTACATATCCGCGATAGCCGCGATGCACGGCTGAGCGTGCTGACGCCCCCTGTTGTTTTCCCGTACCCGGATAAAGCGGAATGATTTAACTCTTTCAGATGGTGAAAGACACACCGAAGCAGTTGTGGTCGCGTGCCGAGCCCGCGGAAAGCGATTGAGGCGCGTTCCCACAATATCGCCGACCCCACAGACCACTTTGGTTTTCGCGCGGCACGCATCTCCGCCGGCGGGTTCGCCATTGCCGTGTGACTCCCTATGGTACCTGGACTTTCGCCTCCAGTTCGGCCCAGCGCGCATAGAGCTTGTCGACTTCGGCTTCCGCCGCCTGCATCTCCGCATAGCGCTGCTGCAAGGCGAGGGGATCGGAAACCACTTCGCGAGCCTCGAAGGCGGCGCGCGCCGCTTCGAGGGCCTGCTCGGCGTCGAGAATCTTCTGCTCCATCCGCTCCCATTCGCGGGCGTCGAGATAACCGAGCTTCTTGCGCGGAGTGGCGGGCGCGGGCGCTGCGAGACGGGCCGGCGCATCGGTCTCCGCGGGCGATGGTTTTGTGGCGCGAGCTTGCTCCCACTGCGAATAGTCCGCGAAAATCTGCGCACCGCCCTCGCCATCGAGCCCCAGCACGCCTCGCGAAACGCGATCGAGCATATAGCGATCGTGAGTGACCAGCAACAGCGCGCCCGGGAAATCCATCAGGCTGTCTTCGAGGACTTCGAGCGTGGGAATATCGAGGTCGTTGGTCGGTTCGTCGAGCAGCAGCACGTCGGCCGGCTGCAGCATCAGGCCCGCGATGACGATGCGCGCGCGCTCGCCACCGGAGAAGCGGCCCAGGGGCGTGTCCAATTGATCCGGGCGGAACAGAAAGCGCTTGGCCCAACCGGCGATGTGGATCGCGCGATCGCGATAGATGACGCTGTCGCCGTGCGCGCCCAGTCCCTCGCGAAGCGGCGCCGCGGGGTCGAGCTGTTCCCGGCCCTGATCGAAATAGACGATCCGCAAACCATCGGCGCGTTCGATGACTCCGGTGTCCGGTTGGATTTCGCCGTTCAGTACGCGCAGCAGGGTGGTCTTGCCGCTGCCATTGGGGCCGGCCAAGCCCAGCCGCATGCCAGGCGAGATCGAGAAGCTCAGATCGCGAAATAACCGGCGGCCGCCCAGGCTCATGGAAATGCCCTCGGCGCGGATCAGTTTGCGGGTGGCGCGGCCGGAGGCGGTGAAATCGATACGGGTGGTGGCCCTGGTATTGCGCGCGGTCACATCGGCGAGTTCGTCCATCAGCTCGTGCGCGGCATCGATGCGGGCGCGTGATTTTCCGGTGCGCGCCTTGGGACCGCGCCGCAGCCATTCCACTTCGCGACGCACGTTGTTGGCGAGCGCGGCCTGCTGCCCGGACTGGGCTTCGAGAAACGCTTCGCGCTTCTCGAGAAAATCGGCGTAATCGCCCGTCGTGCGAAACAGGCCGTCGGGATAGGCGCGATTGATTTCCGCCACGCCGTTCACCGCATTTTCCAGGAAATAGCGATCATGGCTCACCACCACGGCGGCGAACGGCGCGGCGCGCAGCAGTTTCTCGAGCCACAGAATACCATCGAGATCCAGATGGTTAGTGGGCTCGTCGAGCAGCAGCAGATCGGGATTGCGGATCAATTCGCGGGCGATGGAGAGGCGGCGCTTCCATCCGCCGGAGAGGGTTTCCACCGGAGCGCCGCCGCCGGTAAATCCGGCGCGGCCGAGCGCGATATTCACCGCTGCGGCGCGTTCCTCATCCTCCATGCCCTGCGCGGGCAGCGCTTCGTGCAGCACGCGGCCTACGGTCATTCCCGCGGTAAATTGCGGCTCCTGCGGCACGAATCCGATACGGGCCTGTTTGCGCACCGTGCGCGCCCCGGTATCGGGCTCGATCATTCCCGCCATGATTTTCAGCAGCGTGGATTTTCCAGCGCCATTGGGACCGATCAAGCCCAGCCGCTCGCCTTCGGAAATGTGCAAGGCGATGCCCGAAAACAGGGGAGCTGCGCCGAACGACTTACCGGCGCCCATCACGGAGAGTAGCGGCGCGGGCATCAGTTTCAGGATACCCTAGTAGGGCGCTCCGCCTCTTCTACGCGCTTGAGTTCCTGGCCGCCATCAGTGGCGCCGGGACCCCGGGCCGGTAGAATGGGACGTCGTGCTCCGCCGTGCGCAACCTTCGGCGAGCATGCGCGAATTTGGCGGCCAGGGGCCTTCTACGGTAACCGGCTATCGATATCCCAGTTGGCCGTGATCGAAGGCTGACCGTGCATGTGTTTACTGTCGTTTTGGCCTATCGCCATGCATCACCATTCCTGGCCCTGTGTAAGGTCGGCTCGCGCGCGACGCAGATCCTAAAATGGTGGCCTTGGGCCAATTCCCGCGGAGAGCCTCCGACTGGCGATCGATTGAATCCGTCATCCTATCCGACTCGCCGGTGGTGGCGGGTGTCATAACCCGCTGTATCGCTAAGGAAGGCAGTGACTTAACAGGTCAGATGCAGGTCAGACAACGATCATTTGACCGTGACTGCGGCGGCCCGTAAGATCGAGCAGTGTGTAGATCGCTCAAAGGAGAGTCTGATGAAGCTTATCTGCATCGCATTTCTGCTCGTCCCCGAGTTGGCCTTGGCCCAACTGGTCATCGATAACTTCAAGACCGGTAAATATGAAAAGACCCTGAAGTCTGGCTCCGACACCAATACACAGTCGGGCAGCATGATGGGGAGCAGCCGCCAGACCGAGTTTCTGGTTTGCTCAACCAGCCCATGCGGCGCATCCAATCCATTTGCCCAACCGGGCTCTTTTGAGGTTCGTCCCGCAACCAAGACCACTCCTGCCGCCCTGATCCAGAGCGCCGGCTACAAAGTCGGTCCAAGGCTCGATGTTTTTTACGGTTCAACCGCGCCGCTGAATCTCAACCTGTCGGGGCAATATGACCGCTTTCGCCTGACTTTCGACGGCAGCGATCTGAGCGTGAACTTCAATCTGGTAGTCTGGACCGGCACGCTCTATAGCCAGACCGGATGTAACATCGACCCCCGCATCACTTCGTTTACCATCGACTTTCCGTTCGAGTACTTCACGCCGGGCGGCGCCACATCCGGCGCTAACTTCGGCGACATCACCCTCATGGACTTCATCTTCCAGACCGACAGCGCCATCGGTGGAAATAGCTGGGCGGTGACGTCATTCAAGGCGATCCCCATCGGAGCGCCGCCGGCCGATATTACTTGCCTGGGTTTGGGGACGTAAGCTTCAGTGCAAATGTCCGTTTTGCCGATTCGGAAGGTTGTTCCTATGTGCTCTATGAAGATCGCGGTAATCCTCGGATGGCTGTTCCTCAGGCTGCCATTATGGTCGGCTGACGACGGCTGTTCTCTGCTCACACAGGTCCGGATCAGCGAGGTTTTGGGCGTGCAGGTCGCCCCGGGCACGCATTCCGGCGAAACGCCCAGCGGCCGGCTTCTGTGCACCTGGAATCCACCAGCCGCAGCGCCCTTGGGTGACACCAAGCGCGTCATGATCCATCTTTATGCCCCGATCGGGCGCCTGACTCCCGCAGACCGGTTCGCCAACCTTAAGAAACCGGCCCTCGAAGGAATTACCAGCAAGCCTGTCGCAGGGATTGGCGACGATGCGCTCTTCTTAAAGAGCGGCGGTATGCTCAAGCGACTCTGTGTGAAGAAAGGCGAGTCGGTGTTTGAGATCAGCGTCGGAGGTTTCTCCGAAGCCGAAACCGAAACCCTCGAGAAAACGCTGGCGCGAGATGCGGCATCGAAACTCTGACGATGTCAGGGCCTGGGTTATAGCCGGATGCCGTCCCGGGTCATCCCGGGCAGCGCGGTCTTCGGGGATGACGACTGACGACCAGGCTGCCCGGCGACTATACGGGCCTAATTTACAGGCTATACTGCCGATGATGCCAAGTCCGGCTACTGGTAAGTCACCGTGATGGTGTTTGCGACGCCCGCCGACGCAAACCCATAGTCCAGGCCCGTCGCGGTAAAGGTTTGGGACGCGCCGTTGGACAGCGTTAGTGTCGAAAAGGAAATGCCTTCGACGGAGGCGCTCGCGGGCAGGGAAAGCAACACCGCTGGCGACACGGTAAACGTGCCCGCCGAAGCCGGCGCCAGACAGGTGAAGACGGCCCCCACAAAGTCGGTGCTGCTGCCGCCTACGGAACCGACCGAAAGGCCCAGAATATCGACGGTGCTGTTAGGATCGCCGCCGGTCCAGTTCACCGTGAGCCCATTCGACCGCGTGATCGTCGCAAGGTTGGCGACGTTGGAAAACGTCGCCGGAGGCGCCATTTGGAGTGGCACACTGAAAGCGCCTATGTCCGGGCCGCCGCTGCCGTTAGCGAATGTAAAGCTGCCGCCGGAAGCCGGAATGAAGGACGCGCCGCCCGGCGAAGTATTGTAAGTCAGGACGCCGCCCTGGTTCTGGAGAGGCATGGCAATGAGGCCGTCCGGGCCGGTGATATTGACGTCCGGGCCGGCGTTGAGGGTGGTAATTAGAAAGGGCTGGGGAGCGCTCTGCGAATTCGCGTTCGCGCTGAAGGACCAGACGCTGCAACTGCCGATCGAGCTAAAAGCGAAGGCTCCCGCATAAGCGTCCGTGTTGATAGCCGTGTATTTTATGAAGCTGGCGGAACCACTATCGCTGGTGCCGCCGCCGACTCCCAGGATCCCCGGCGTAGTCACCTGACCCACGGAAACGTCGCCTATCGTGAAACTGCCATTTTGGGTGATGCCGTTCAGGATGGACGCGGAAAGCGGAGTGGAACTGTCGGTGCAGGTGCGGGTGCCTTTGGGCGCCACCGCCAAAGTGCCGAAGTCACTCACGAAATTGCCGGTCACTACCGCAATATCGACATAGCAGCCGGAAACTCCCGCGGGAACCACCACGTTGATCTGGTCCTCACCGATATACGAGGACCGTCCTGAGTATTGCACGCTGGCCGGCATGCCTCCGATATAAACCTGAGCTGTAGGGGTCACGGACACCCCGGTGGCGTCGCCCTACACCGGACCCAGCCCCGTTCCGTATAGCTCCAGAATGTCGCCCGGGTTGACCGCCGGACAAGTGGAACACCCGAACAGGATGTAGGGATTGCTGGCGTCGATGCTGGCGTCGAAGCCCTTGGCCGCGCCGGAACCGTAGTTCCACGTCAGTAAACCAAAGGCGCTATCCACAACTACGATCGGAGAGGCGTCGCTGGTGCCGGCGCTGGTGGTCACCGTGAACGTGCCCGTGCCCGCCGGAGCCGCCGACGGAAGCACCGCGTTGATCTGGGTGGAGTTTGCGAAAGACATCAGTGCTTGCGTGGTCGTGCCGTTCACCGTCACGCTGACACTGACGCCGCCCAGTGTGGTTTGCAATGGCAGGCTCGCATAGGCGGCCGTCGACGCGAAATTCGTGCCGTAGACGACGAAGTACGAACCGCGTGCGATACCGTAATTGGGCGCCCATGATCTTTCAAAGCTGAGAGCGTTCATGACGCCCGTGCCGTCGGTGTTGACGGTGGGCGCCTGCCCCAGCGCACTGCTTGCAAAAATGCCCGCCAAGGCGAGCGAGAAGCCGGCGAATTTCATAAATCCTCCACTGTGCATAGTGCGCCGAAACCGCGGAACATTTCACGAACGGCGCAAGTTCGCGGCGAGATCCCCCAGCCGCTCGAAACCGCAGCCGGTCGCGGCGTTGCCATAGACTTAGAAGACGTCCGCGGTTCCTCAGTACGAAAGACCCCAGACCGCTGCGTCTGCCCGCTGCGGCGCCACGTCCTGCACCTTTTCCTTCGAACTTCGGATCGTTGGAGATCTTAAATCTCTCCGCACGGTGCGGTGGGATGCAGTGGCGCTGCCAGGCGGATATTACGCGAACGCTCCGTTGAAGACGCAGGCTGGCTAATTGGAGGGCGGGCAATCCTGCCCTGGGGTCCCCTCGGGGGACGGCTTTTAGCCGGCTGCGGCCAGGATTGGCCGCCCTCCAATTGGTCTTCGTCGTGGCGAACTTATCTTCGTCGCGAAATAGTGCGAGGCCAAGCCGGCCTTAGGATATCGGTAGCGGGCCGCCAGCGACAGAGGGTGGTTGTTAACAGGGGAGGGCGGGGGGGCTCTTGGTTCACCTGAGTTCTTAGCATGCCAAGGAGTTGGCGCTACGCGTCAGTGCCCTTTTGCCTCGCCGCCTTCGTTGCGCACGCCTCCGACGCAGCAGCAGCATCAGATCTTCAATAGCCCACTCCCGAGCTTGCGGTCCCAGCGACGAATTGCACCGATCGACGGTGGCCTCCGCGATGTCGCGGGTTCGAGCTCCGGGCTGGGCCTCGTCCAACGCTCTTTCAATGATTTGGTCTAAGCCTTCCGCCGCGGGCTTTGGCATTGACGCGCACCGGGTCATACAGTCTAACTTTTGCACCATCGGCCCGTCCGATCAAGGACGTTTTGCAGCAACAGGGCCGCCAGCGTGATATCTCACACACGGGATTCACGCTGTCCTTCACGGAACTGGCGACATCCTTGGAGGAGCTTCCGCCCGTCGGGGAATCCCTGGATGGACGTCTAGAAGCCTTGCGTCGCACAGTGAGTTTGGCCGCGCGCCACGCCTGAGTGTGCGGGTATGTACTATTATGTTGCGCTGCATCAGAAGCGCTCGATGACCGAGGACCCCAATCTTCGGGCTTCGCTGAGCCTGGTATTAAAAATGCGATAATCCAGCACGTGACACAGTTGGTTTGCCGGTTTAAAGTTTCTCCCGCTTCCTTGACCGGCAAAGCGGCCACCAGGAGAGCGGGCGCATTCGGGTGGCCGCCGCGAAATGACTGAGTCTCACAAGACAAAGCCGCTGCCGGGCGCTACCCTCCGGCGGCGGGGCTTCGAGCCGGGCCTTCCTTCCCGAGAGTTACGCGCCGCTTAGGAAACGCCAGCCAACTGGAATGTAGCGGTGAAGGGGGTGTCCGCCGGTGCGCCGGTCGCGCTGAAGCAGTGGACATACACGGTCGTCGTCGTGGAACTGCTGGACCAATAATCCGTGGTGCAGTAGTTGCCGGGACTACCATACGCGGTCACGATTACGGCGCTGGAGGTCCAAGTGTCTTCCACATTCATGGTCCAGGTATACGAGCCCTTGCCGATGCGCTGGGCCAGCATTTCTTCGCCATCGATGGCGATGCTGTACCTCGTGCTGACATCGTAAGGATTGTTGTCCTTGTCCTTGGAAGCCCAAATCGCGCCGCCGTTGCCCGAGCCGGGACCATATCCGGCGACCTCGAAAATGGAATATACCAATGAAAATTCCTCGTCCGTGGCCACACCGGATCCGTTCGTGCAAGTAACGTACACGGTAGTGCCCGAACTGCCGCCGCTCCAAGAACTCACCTGGCAGTGCGCCGGCGCGCCGCCGTACGCGGTTACGATCACGGTGCCGCCAACCCGGGTCAGACCCGGTAGTGTCGCCGCGTAGTTTCCCGTGCTGTTACGGATGATAGTATTCGTGCCGCCCCCTGGATTGTACTGGTAATCCAGGTCCGGCGTGTAGCTGGGCGCGGTAGGTTCATTGGCCCACAAGAACGCAACAGACGGTGTGGTTGGATCACTGTGAGTGCGCGCCTGGTAAAGCGCCGTGAAGCTATGGTCGGCGGGATTCCCTGATTTGTTGTAGCAGAGGACATTGACCTGGACATCGATATCGTTTGTCGAGTACCAGCCTCCCACGACGCAGAAATCCGCGCCGGAACCATACCCGCTGGCGACGGCGTTGCTGAATAATCCGTTTCCAAGACCCGCAAAAACGACGTTGTAGTTACCAACGGCATTGCGGGTGATGCTGATTGCGCCGCCCGAAGAATTGTAGCTGTAGGTGGAGTCGGGTGTGGTGGTACCCGCCGTGGTCGGGTTATTATTCCAGACAAATCCGATGGCTTGGGCGCGCACTTGGGTAGCGCCGAGCAGAGCGACGGCGGCCATCGCTGCCAGGAGTCCCGCGCTCCTACGCGCATTTTGCATGGCAGATTGTGAAAGCTGCGTTAGCGTAAACGAACTTCTTTTCATTTGGTTCATTGTCCTTTTTTGTGGTTGGCGTTTTCGCCGCATCGAGTACATGTTGTAGTGACAGCGCCAGCCAAAGCATTTCAATTTCTCCGCACCTTTACGGTTGCCTCGCGCCGGTTTGCGTAGATCTTTGAGAAATCGCCAACGGTGCGGGCCGGACCGCTGGGCGAGATCGCGCTGGAAGGCTTGGCGGGCCCACTGCGCGTGCTGGATATCGCCGCCGGCCACGGCCTGTTCGGCATCGAGGTGGCCAGGCTCAATCGCGAGGCGCGCGCCAACGCGGCGAAGGCGGTTGCCCGGCAGCGCCTTCGCGGTAGATTACATCGGTCCATACGATGTCGCACTTGCATCGCGCTGCTGAAGAAGGTGCACGCGGCGTTGAAGCCCGGAGGCCGCGCGGCCACGCTCGAATTCGTGCCCAACGAGGATCGCGTCTCGCCGCCCATGGCCGCGGCGTTCAGCCTGAGCATGTTGGCCAGCACGCCGGCGGGCGATGCATATACCCTCCGCGATTAGAGGAGATGTACCGGCAAGCGGGCTTCTAAAGCGCCGCTTGTGAGCGCTGCCAGGCTGTCATGCTTTGCATATACAATTAACGTACGGTGTTCGATTGGGACGAAAACCCTGCGCAAGATTCGGGCGCATCGAATCAAACCCGAAGAGGTCGAGCAAGCACTGTCGAACAGCCCGATTGCCATCTATGAACAGGACATCGAAGGAGAACTGCACTATGTATATTATGGCGAAACGGATTCGGAGCACCTGCTGGTTGTAGCCCTAATGGAGCGCGATGAGCGGATCCGTGTGGTCACGGCGTAGGCCCTGGATGCCGGGCAGAACAGGGACTATTTCACGCCGCGGCTGCGAGGGGAACGAGGCGATGAAAAGAGCTCGATGGAAATGCCGAAATTTGCAAGCGATGAAGAAGAGGCGAACTGGTGGGCCAGCCGCCAGGGTCGGGAATTTGTAAAACGGAAGTCCGCGGCGCTCCTCAAAAAAGGAACAGCGCCGAAAGGGTCGCATCTGGTCGGCCGATTGAACCGGACCCAAAGCATCCAGATTGCGCTGCGATTGCCGGAGCCCGACGTGGCGAAAGCGCGGGAACTGGCTGAGCGCAAGGGCATTGGCTACCAGACCCTGCTCAAGATGTTGGTGCATGAAGGCCTCCGCAAGGAGGCTCGAAGATCCTGATCGCTGACGCCTGGTGCGCAAATGCTTGGCACAGGATTCTTACTCATACCGCAGCACCTCCGCCGGGGCGATCCTGGTCGCGCTGCGCGCCGGATAAATGGTCGCCAGGAAACTTACTAAGATGGCCGCCGCCGCCACCCACACGCCATCGATCCAGCGCGGCTCGAAGGGTACGAAACTTAGCGCGTAGACTTGCTCGTCGAGCCTGATCCAACGATAGCGATCGGCGTAGTAACAGAGCGCGTATCCCACCGCTAAGCCGGCCGCGGTCCCCACAAAGCCAATCAGAATGCCCTGCAGCATGAAGATACGGCGGATCTGCGCGCGCCGCGCGCCCATCGACATCAGCACGGCTATGTCGCGGTACTTTTCCATGACCATCATTACTAATGTAATGAGTATGTTCAATGCAGCCACTAACTCGATGAGTCCGATAGTAATTACAGTTACTGCTTTCTCCATGCGCAGCGCGTTCAGCAGTTGCCGGTTGCGCTCCATCCAGGTAGTGGTGGCGTACTTCGGCCCGGCGATCTGCTCGATCTGGCGGGCAACTTCCGGCGCGAGGTTCAAATCGTCCAGCTTCACTTCGATCTGATTTACTACGTCCGGCAGCGAGAGCGCCTGCTGCGCGGCTTCCAACGTAGTGTATGCCCAGCGGTCATCGATCTCGTAGAAGCCGGTCTCGAAAATCCCCGCCACGCGGAAGCGGCGGATACTGGGACGCGGGCCGAAGGGCGTCAGTTCACCCTGTGGGCTGACCACGTTCACCATGCTGTTGAGCAGCATGCCGACGTCTTCCGCCAGCCGCGCGCCCATGATGATACCGGGGGCGCCGTCGCCGGGTGCGCGCAAGCGGTCCACCGAACCCGATTTCAAATGACGCAGTGTATCGCTGATGCGCAGTTCGTCGCCGATGTTCACGCCTTTCAGGATGCCGCCCTGCGACTGCACCGGACCGGCGAAAAAGATCGGCGTATAGAGCGCCGGCCCCGCCGCGATCACGTGCGGCACACGACGGATCTTGGCCACCAACAATTCCCAATCCTCGATGCCGTTGCGCGGTTCCTTCTCCTGCACGTTGATGTGCGCCATGGCGCCCAGCAGGTTGCGTTGCAGCGTATCGCGGAAGCCGTTGTTGATGGCCAGCGCCACGATCAGGGCCATCACGCCGGCGGCCACGCCGATCACGGAAATGGCAGTGATCACGGAGATCACGGCTTCCTTCCGGCGGGCCTTCAGATAGCGCCGCGCGACGAACAGTTCGAAAGACGAAGGCACGGCGTTAACGCCCGTCCAGTTCGCGCAGGCGCGACACCAGATCGATGGGGCCTTCCGGACGCAGCAGCGGAAACAGAATCACGTCGCGAATGGATTTCGAGCCGGTCAGAATCATGGTCAGCCTGTCGATGCCGATGCCTTCGCCGCCGGCTGGCGGCATGCCGTAACTGAGCGCGCGCACGTAATCTTCGTCCATCTGGTGCGCCTCTTCGTCGCCGCGTTCGCGCATGGCAAGCTGCATATCGAAGCGCCGCCGCTGCTCGCGCGGATCGTTCAATTCGGTGTAGCCGTTGGCCACCTCCATACCCGCCATGTAGATTTCGAAGCGGTCCACGAAGGCGGGATCGTCCGGCTTGGTCTTCGAGAGCGGCGACGTCTCCACCGGATAGTCGTAGATGATGGTGGGCTGGATGAGTTGATCCTCCACCACGCGCTCGAAGATATCGGCCAGCGCTTCGCCGGGCGTGGTCTTTCCGGATTTGCTGAGCAGCCACTCGGCGTCGCGCACCTGTTCCGGGCTGGGCCGTCCTTCGCCCTGCCAGAATTCCACGATGGCGTCGCGCATGCTGAACCGCTGCAGGCATCCGAAATTCAGCTTGTGGCCGTCATATTCCACTTCCACGCCGCCGGTGGCATCCCGCGCCACTTGCGCAAACAACTCCGCCGAAAGATCGATCATGCCCTGATAATCCGTGTATGCCTGGTAAAACTCGAGCATGGTGAACTCGGGATTGTGCTGCGTCGACAAGCCTTCGTTGCGGAAGTTGCGATTGATCTCATACACGCGCTCGAGCCCGCCCACCAGCAGCCGCTTCAGGTATAACTCGGGCGCGATGCGCAGATACAGATCGATATCCAGGGTGTTGTGATGCGTGACGAACGGCCGCGCCGTGGCCCCGCCATAGAGCGGCTGCATCATGGGCGTTTCCACTTCTACGAATCCGCGGGCTTCAAGCTGGCGACGCAACGACGCGATAATGCGGCTGCGCGTCAGGAACACTTTGCGCACTTCCGGATTCGCGATCAGATCGAGATACCGCTGCCGGTAGCGTGTCTCCACGTCTTCGAGGCCGTGCCATTTTTCCGGCATAGTAAGCAGCGTCTTCGATAGATATTCGAGATGCTCCACGTGCACGCTCAATTCGCCGGTGCGCGTGCGGAAGAGATAGCCTTCCACGCCGATGATGTCGCCCAGATCGATGAACTGATAGACCGCGAAATCGCGCTCAGGGACGGCGTCTTTCCGTATATAGACCTGCAAACGCTCGCCGGCTTGCGCCAGGTGCGCGAATCCGGCCTTGCCCATGCGGCGCAAGGTCTGCACGCGGCCGGCGATGCGCACGCGCACCGGCTCGGCCAGTTCTTCGGCGGTCTTCGATCCGTACCCGGCCACGATATCCGGAATCGTGTGCGTAAAATCGAAGCGCTGGCCGTAGGGCCGGAAGCCCAGGGCCTCGATTTCGCGAATGCGCTCGATGCGTTGCTGCAACAGCTCGTCTTCCAAAGACAAATGGTTCTCCTAAACGGAATTCGGATATTATGGGTTTTCCTTGACCCGATCCATTTCCATTATTATTCCAGCCTACAACGAAGAGAAGCGATTGCCCGCGGCGCTTGCGCGCGTGATCGAATTTATGCAGCATGGCGATTGGACTTTCGTGGAGATTCTGGTGGTGGACGACGGCTCCAACGACGGCACCGTGCGCGTGGCCGAGCAAGTGGGCGCGGGCTTTCCGAACCTGCGCGTACTTCGCAATCCGGCCAATCGCGGCAAGGGATACGCCGTGCGCCACGGCATGCTCGAATGTCGCGGAGAGTGGGCGCTGTTCACCGACGCGGATCTTTCCGCGCCCATCGAGGAGTTGGAGAAGCTTTGGCAGTCGGCCGAGCGGGCCGGCGCGCAAGTGGCCGTGGGGTCGCGTGCGCTCGACCGCAAGCTGATCGGCGTGCACCAATCCTGGTTCCGCGAAAACGCCGGCCGGATCTTCAACCTGTCGATGCGCATCGTAACGGGCCTGCCGTTTCGCGATACGCAGTGCGGCTTCAAATTATTCGAAGCTAGCGCCGCGCGCGAGATCTTCACGCGCCAACTGCTCGACGGCTTCGGCTTCGATGTGGAGGCGCTGTTCATCGGCCGCCGCCTGGGCTATCGCGAAATCGAGGTTCCCGTGAAATGGAACGACGTGGCGGGCACCAAGGTGAGCGCGTGGAAGGGCGTGACGGCCTTCCTCGATCCGCTGCTGGTGCGCTGGAATCAGATTCGCGGCCGCTACGCCTAAATTCCGGTGAGGGAATCGCCGGAAAAATGTCGCTTTCCTTGTTTTAAAGGAACCGCGCAAAACGGGCGCCCCGCGCCGCTTTAAATTCTAGGGTTCCTGCTCTTAATGGCCGCGCGGGAAACGCGCCCTTTGCGCTGAGAGGGGAGCGGCATGCAGCACTACACACACAACGTAAAGATCAGCGCGCTGGGCTGCTATGCCCCGCCGCGCCTGCTCACCAACCATGACCTGGAACAGATGGTGGGTACCACCAGCCAGTGGATCATGGAGCGTACGGGCATCTGCCGCCGGCATATCGCAGAGCCCGGGATGGCCACATCCGACCTGGCCATCGAAGCGGCTAAAATCGCACTGGCATCGCGGGATATCGACGCCCGCGGCCTGGATGCCGTGGTGACATGCACGGTCACGCCCGATACCGTCTTTCCCACCACCACCAGCATTGTGCAAGAAGCGCTGGGAGCCCGGCGGGCGTTGGGTTTCGATTTGAGCGCGGCCTGCTGCGGCTTCGTGTACGGCCTCGCCACTGCCGTGCCCATGGTTGCCACGGGCTTGTGCCGCAAGGTTCTGGTGATTGGCGCCGATACCATGAGCCGGATCGTGGATTATCGCGATCGCACCACCTGCGTACTTTTCGGCGACGGCGCCGGAGCCATGCTGCTGGAGGCCGCGGCCGAGGACGACGCGGACGCCGGGTTCATCGATTTTGTGGCCGAGATGGATGGATCGGGCGCACGCTCGATCAGCCTGCCCGCGGGCGGCAGCCGTCTGCCGGCTTCTTTGGATACGCTCGAAAAACGCCAGCATTACATTCAATTGCAGGGCCCGCCCGTGTTCAAGTATGCCGTGGCGGCCTTCGTGGATATAACCCGGCAATTGCTGGAACGTAATGGACTGCGGCCCGCAGATCTGGATCTCTGGATTCCGCACCAGGCCAACCGGCGCATCCTGTGCGCGGCGGCCGAGCGCATCGGATTGCGGCCGGAGCAGGTGATGATCAACCTGGACCGGTACGGCAACACCACCACCGCCACCATCCCGCTGGCCGCGCGGGATGCCGTGGCTGATGGCCGGCTGCGCAAAGGCGACCTAACGATGTTCGCGTCGGTGGGCGCGGGCTATACGGCTGGCGCCATGCTGTGGCGCTGGGCATTCTGAGCGGCTGGAATCTTCGTGAGGGAATTGCGCGGAAAATGTCGGTTTATTGAGTGAGGTGATCGAAATGCAGCAATCCAGATTCGAAAACAGTTACATGAAATGGTTGGCCACGGAGGCGCGCAGGATTCTGCCGCGGATTCAAACCATCCAGGGAAGCCCCACCGATCCGCATGTAGCCATGGGCGGACGGGGCGTGGTGTTGATGTGTTCGCCGAATTATCTGGGGCTGGCGAACGACGCCGGTGTGGTACGGGCGCTCCGCGACGCCACCACGCGCTATGGGGCGGGAACGGTGGGATCCGGCATTTTATCCGGCTATACGGAAGCGCATCGCCAGGTGGAGCAGGATTTGGCGTGGTTCATGAACGAGGAATCCGCGATCTTCTACAACGCCGTTTCGGATGCCTCGGCGGGCGTGATCGCCGCCGTGGTGAACCCGCCGCTGCTTTCCATACTGGATGGCGTTTCCAGCCGCGCGCTGGGGTCATGCGCCGTGTTCTTCGACCGCGAGAATCATGCGTCGCTTCTGGATGCCGTGCGGCTGGCGCGTCCGGGGAAAGTCTACGTCTATCGTCATTGCGATGCGGACCATCTGCGGCACTTGGTGCGCCGCAGCAGCCACCAGCGCAAGCTCGTGGTTACCGACGGATACTTTTCGATGAGTGCGCGGGTTGCGCCGCTCGGCCAGATTGCAGAGATCTGCGACGAGTCGGGCGCCATGCTGCTGGTGGACGACGCGCACGGCACGGGCGTCTTCGGCGAGAACGGCCGCGGCACACCGGAGATGTTGGGCGTCGAAGACCGCGTGGATTTCTGGATCGGCTCGACGGCCAAAGCTCTGGGCGTACGCGGCGGGTACATCGCGGGCCAGCGGGAATTGATGGATTACTTGCGTGCGTCCTCGCGCAGATATGTGTTCAGCGGGACCCTTCCGGCAGGCATCCCGGCGGCCGTTTCCGAAGCGCTGTGGACCGCCCGGCGGCAACCCTGGCGCCGCCAGCGCGTGCAATCTCACGCCGCCATGCTGCGACGCGGTCTGGCCGCGATGGGATGCGACGTGATGGGCGAGGGACACATTGTGCCCTGGTACATTGGCGACGACCATAAAGTGGACCACATCTCCCACGTGCTGCTGGAGCATGGCATCTTCGCGTCGGCGATCCGTTTTCCGGCGGTGGCCAAGGGAGAAGCCCGCATCCGTTTCATGCCCATGGCCAGCCATAGCGAACAGCACATCGCGCAGGCGCTGGAAGCTTGCCAGAAGGTGTGCAAAGGGGCGCTGGCGCCTGAGTTGGCGGAGTTGCGCGCGGCGGCCGCATAGGATTGTTGCGTACCGCGCGCTATCGGCCGCGCGCCATCACCCCGTCTAGCCAATCAAACGCCCGGCGATGAAACACAGCGCGCGCGCCCGCTTCGCAATGCTCTCCCGCGCCCTCCCGCGCGGTGAACGCGACAAAGGTCTTCTCGCAGGCCAGCGCATCATACAACTTCCGGGCGGTAACTCCGATCTCATCGTTTTCGGCGGAGCAGACCAGCGTCGGACAGCGTATGCTTCCGGTGCGGCCTTCCAGGCTGTACTCCGCCGTCAACTTCACATATTCGAGCGGACTGCTCACGCCATGCACCCACATGCCTCGCCGCAGACCCCAACCGGCGGTCGCGTGGCGCATGCGCCGGCGCAAGATGCGGTCGAGCAGGGTCAGCACCAATGGGTTGCCATCCGGAATGGCGCGCCCCACAAACGCCGGAACGCGGCTGCGGAACTCTTCCAGCAGCGAGAATTCGCCGGGATCGGCGATGCAGGCGGCCAAGCGCGGCTCGCCGCTGGCTGCGCGCGGCGCTAGATAACCGCCGAAGCTGATCCCCATCAGCGCGATCTTCGCGGCGTTCACTTCCGGACGAGCGGCCGCGAAATCCACCACCGGACCGATGACGGCTTCCCAATCCGGGCGAAAAACCAAACCGCGCTCGAAGATCGCCTCGCCCTGGCCCGGCCCGTCGAAAACGATGGTGGTATAGCCGCGCGCTACCGCCGCCGCGCCGCTGAAGAAATAGACTTCTTCGGCCGTACTGTCGTATCCCCCGTTGATAATCAGGGTTGGGCGCGGGGTATGGTCGTCCGCCGCGCGAAAGAGATAGCCGTGGAGCGGGGCGTCGGGATAAGGTATGGCGATCCGCTCGGCTGGCGGGCTCATCAGCGTGGCCGCGGCTTCAAACGCGGCGCGATGGCGGCGATAGGCTTCGACGGCGCGTGGGGCGAGCGGCGCGCCGATCAGAAAAGTATAGGCAGCGCGGAAGTAATTCGATGCCCGCAAGAAGGCGGAAAGCGCGCTGATGCGGCGGCCTTCGGCGAGGCTGGCCTCGGCTCCGGCGAGCACGTTCTCCGCGAGGACATTCCATGCGGCGAACCAACTTCCGGCATCCGGTTCGCGGATCTGGCCGGCCGCCGCCAGGCATTCGCCAACTTCCGCGCCACCGCTGATCGAGTGGCCGGCGGTGCGCAGCCATTGGGCGTTGAAAAGCGGATCTTTGAAGATGGCGGTCACTGCAGGAATGTTTGAGACAATCTCATAGCGTAGCCGACCGCGCGATGACCGCTCCCTGACGGTCGCGGCTCCGTAGGAAGACAACACACCGAACCGATCCGCGACGGAACCGAGCCGCGACGGAACCGGCCGCGACGGAACCGGACGCGACGGAACCGGCCGCGACGGAACCGGCCGCGACGGAACCGAGCCGCGACGGAACCGAGCCGCGACCGTCAGGGAGCGGTTTCTTGGATACAACAGCAGACGCTAAACGAGCATTCATGGCAAATACGGATCTCTCTTCCGCCACCATCGGACAAGCCTCCATCAACGTCCACGATATCGATAAAGCCGTGGCATTTTATCGCGACACGCTGGGCCTGCGATTCCTGTTCCAGGCGGGGCCGAAAATGGCCTTCTTCGATTGCGGCGGCGTGCGCCTGATGCTGGCCACGCCGGAAGAGCCGCAGTTCGATCACCCCAGTTCGATTTTTTATTTCAAGGTCGCCGACATTCAGGCTGTCACGGCAACGCTGCAGTCGCGAGGGGTGCGCTTCGATCGCCCGCCTCACCTGGTCGCCCCCATGCCGGATCACGATTTGTGGATGGCCTTCTTCCGCGACGCCGACAACAATCTGCAAGCGCTGATGAGCGAAGTGCCGCGGGGATAGGCATTGTCCGGCCACGCAGTTGCACGGGCCAAAACAAAAAAGCCGCCGGCGCCCTCGCGAGCTGACCGGCGGCCAAAATGTTGCGCCTCGGGGTTCTTCGTTAGAACTTGAGCTTGGCGGTAAGCACTACTTCGCGTCCGGAGACCAGCGATCCCTGGAACGCGCCGTAGGCGCTGGTAGGCGGCGAGACTGTCCCGTAGATGCCGCCGAATCCGCCGCCCGCCACGTCAGCCAACGGATCGGCGAAATGCGCGTGGTTCAGAATGTTATAAGCGCTGGCGCCCACGACGAAGCGCACGCGCTCGGTGATCGGAATGTTCTTATAGAGCGTCGTATCGATGTTGAAGTAGCCGGGGCCAAACAACGAATTCCGCCCGATGTTGCCGAAGGCTGTCTCGGTGCCGTAGGGCAGGAATTGCGATTGGCTCAGGCAAGACGTGGCGCCATTGACGGCGGCGGTCCCGCAATGCCCGGGAATGGTCGTGACGGCGGTCGCCAGCATAGGATCGAGGATGGTGCCTAAACCCAGGTTGCCCGGCAGTACGCTATCCGTGATACTTTCCGGGACGCCGCTGCGCAAGTACAACTTACTCGATAGCGACCAGTTACTTAGTAAGTAATTAAGGCCGCGATTCGAGAACTTCCAGGGCGTGTCCCACACGAAATCGCCGACTATATTGTGGCGGATGTCGTAGTCCGAGTTGCCGTAGTTAGCCCTGACGTTGGGGTTAATCAGGCTTGTGACGATGTTAGCGGTGAATGTATACGGCAGGCCCGATCCGCCGTTCGAGATATCGTCCAGCGCATGGCTCCAGGTATAACTAATCTGACCCTGGAAGCCGTGCGAGAAGGCACGCCGGTATTGAACGGTCAACCCGTCGTAATTCGAGATGCCCTGGTTGCTGATCTGATTCACGCCCAGGAAACGCGGGTCGGGCTGGACGGACGGCAAACCGGTAAAGCTACCGCCCAATGCAGCCGCATTGGCGAACCCATTTTGCACCAGCAGATTGTATCCGTGATTGCCGGTGTAAGTGGCCACTAATACATTCTTTTGTCCTATAGGTTGTTCGATTTCAAAACTCCACTCGGCGTACTCCGGAGTCCCCCAATGTTGCGGGATCGAGAAATAACCAATCGGGCTGAATCCGCCGGGCACGGCACTATTCAATTGCGCCAAGGTCGAGCCGTTGAAGAAGCCCGTCTTGAAAGCGTTGAATTCGTTCTGCGCCAGAGCGGCGGCGCTGTTGGAGTCGCTGCCCAAACCCACCTCCACGGAGCTACTGTTGACGAACGCGCTGTAGGGATAAGGCGCGTTGTTATACAAACCCGAGACCAGGAAGGCCGGCGATAAGTCGGCGAAGAGGCCAAAGCCGGCGCGAATCACCATGGAATTGCCGCCGCCCTTGGGACTCCAGACCACGCCCAAACGCGGCTGTGGAACCACCGAATCCACGCTGTAATACGCGTTGCTCAAGCCGGTATCGATGGATTGGTTATACGGGGTATCCACGCCGGTCTGGAAACTGGAAGAGGTGAACGGCGCGGTAAGCCGCGAGAAACAGTTATCCACGCACTCCGGATTGCCCGTACGATCGAAGCGAATGCCGAAGGTGAGTTTCAAGTTGCTGGTGGCGGCCCATTCGTCCTGCGCGTAAACGCCGATGTTATACAGCCGGATGTGCGCCGTGGTAATCGAGGTGAACTTCTGCTGATAGTTGCTGTCCACGCCGGCGTCGAAGTTACCGTTGGCGAAGTCCGCCAGCGAATTGAATTCGTAGTATCCGGTGGTGCCGGAGAGCAGGCCAAAATCGCTGACCCGGTTGCGCCGGAAGTTCTCGCCGAATTTGAAGGTGTGACGGCCATGCGTAACGGATAGGTCGTCGATCAATTGGGCCTGGCCCACATCGCGGCCTTGCGGGAACGCGTTCCACTGGGAACCCATGGGATAGAAGCCCCCGCCGTTAGCGCCGCCGTCGTTAATGCTGAATAGGCTGGGGAACAATTGCTGCGACGCGCTTACGTTGGCCGGACCGAAATACGCGCTGTACCAAAGCGCCGAACCGATGAAGCTGTTGACCACCGTGGGAGAGATGACGTACGTGTAATTCACCGCGCCATCCCATTCCGGCTGGATACTCTGTGCGTTGAAAGTGGTGTTGATGAGGTCGGTGGCCGTCGGCTGAAATCCATCATCGTGCTTTAACCGGACATAGATCTTTTGCTTATCGGTGATGGACTGGTCCACGCGGAAGGTATACAGGTGCTCTTTGTTGGTGTTCGACCCGCTTTCCGCCCACGACTCGCCGCATGGCACCGTCTGGCCGAAGATGCCGCCGCCCGGCGCCGGCGTTCCGGCGAAACCCTGTACGCCGCATCCCAGATTGCTGTTGCCATCCTGCAAGGCGCCCGGACCGTTGGTGATGGGTACCGCGCCCGAGAGTCCCGGCGCGCTGTTCCAGATCTTGAGCGCCGTCTGGTAAAGCGGCAGCGATCCCGCGGGCACCGTATTCGTAATGTAGGTCTGAAGCTGCGGCGTGGGAATCGTAACTACGCCCGAAGACGGCAGCGTGTAATACAGACCTTCGGTATCCGCATAGAAGAATGTCTTGTCCTTGCGGACCGGTCCGCCCACGTCCGCCGCCCATTCGTTCGAAATGGCCTTCGAGCGCGCCAGTCCGTTGGTATTGGCGAAAAAGTCGTTGGCATTCAAACGGTCGCCATTCCAGTTGTAGTTCAAGTCGCCGTGAAAGCCGTTCGTGCCGGATTTGGTGATGAAATTCACCTGCGCTCCGGCTTCCCGCCCGTACTGCACGCTGTACGCATTTTGCACCACGGCGGCTTCCTGTACTTCGTTCGTTCCCAGCATCAGGTTACTGGCGCCGGAATTGTTCAAATTCAAATAGGCGTCGTTGTAATCGTTGCCGTTGATTGTGAACAGGTTCGATATACCCGGTAACCCGTGGGCGCTGAAGTTGCCGTAGCCCATACCCGTGCTCACCACCACGCCAGGAGCCGTGAAGGCGATGGTCGTCATGTCGCCGCCGGGCGTGGGCAGCTCCTCCATCTGCGTGGTGTTGTAGGTTGTGCTAAGGTTGGCGTTTTCGGTTTCGATCAGGGCTCCGCTGGCCGCCACCTCCACCACTTCCTGGGTGGCCTGGACCTTGGCGGTCAACTCCAGATTGTTCACCTGGCCGACCTCCACCGCGAGTTTCTGCACTTCCGTTTTCAAGCCGGCGGAGGATGCCGAAATCGTATAGTTTCCCGGCTTCAGGAAGGTGAAGCGGAACGCCCCGGTGGCGTCACTGGTGACGGTGCGGGTATCCCCAAAGTCTATACTTTTCAGAGTCACCTCGGCGCCCGGAACAACGGCGCCAGTGGTATCCTTGATCGTGCCGACGACGTCGCCGGTGGTGATCGTTTGCGTGAGAGCCATCGGTAGCGTGAACAGCATTAAAGCGGCTACCAACCCAAAAGCGATTTTCCGATGGAACTGCATATAACTCCCTCCTTGTAGAGTTTTTTCTGGACGGAGGAATGGTGCCGACGATTTTCGAGCGCACTAACCGTGACGGGGGCCGTCGTCGTTGCCAAGCAGGGCACTGCTGAAAAGACCCCTATAACGGAGTTTCCTCCCCACCAATGGTGCGATTGTGCCTCTGTGGGGGAGGCCTTGACAATGGATGGCGGCTAATATGTTTCTATATTGGTAAAATAATGGCAAGTAAGGTAGTTACAGAGTTGTCTAACGGAATCTAAAGAGTTGCTAAAGCGGCCGGAAGAGAGTTGTTACACGTCTGTTATCGCCAGCCATCCACCACGAATAGCTCGCTTAGGTTGCGAAGATAAGAGTAGACCATGGTGCGCTCGTCCCGCGAGAAGAACGCCGGCCAGATTTCGCTGACGGCCGCCATATCGAGCGGCGCAATATCTTTCCACGCCTTGAATTTTCCCGTTTCCACGTCTACGCGATAAAGGGTGGCCGGTACCTCATCGGCCTGGGCCAGCAGCGTCTTACCCGACTGGCTCCAGCTCCGCACATTGGCGAAGAAGGCGGTGTCCAGGACGCGCGGCTCGCCTCCCGCGGAGGGCACCACCAACAGCCTTCGCTCGACATCCACGCCGGCCATCCATTTGCCGTCGTCGGATATGACGGGACGCACAAAATATGCGCTGGTTTCGATAGGGCGCGGCGGGCTTCCATCGAGCGCCTGCACAAAGAATCGCGCGCGGCCGTCCGCGAGGCTGCCGCCCACCAGCAGCCGGTCGCCGCCGGGGAAGAAACGTACGATGTCATACCTCAGGCCGTGACCGGAAAGCGTGCGCGGCTGGCCGGGCGTCACGGGCATCAGATTCAATGTGGTCTGATCCCGATCGGATTTGGCGATCACCCAATTTCCATCAGGCGAGATGGCCATGCCAAAACCTTCGCCCACGCGGATCGCGCTGGGTGCGCCGGCGCGCCGGATGTAGACCGCGTGACGATCTCCGCCGCCCTCGCCGGTTTCATTGAACAGAACCACCCGGCCATCCGCCGAGATGCCCTCCACTGTGGAATAGTCGAACCATGAAAGATCCTGCTCCTTGGGATTCCCTTCCGATAGACCGATCATCCTGGCGCGCAACTGTTCGCGTGAAATCAAGACGCGGCCGGAGGCGGAGATATCGCATAGCGTCAAGGTGCCCGGAAATGCGGCTACCAGCCGTAACTTGCCCGTAAGAGAGACGGCATGGAGTGCGCGGGTTAATCCAGAGCGCGCGGCGGTGAACCAGATTTCGCGGCCTCCGCGGCCCCAAGCGACGCCTCGGGCGCTGGCCCAGCCGGCCGCCAGCGTACGCTTTACCCCTTGTGCATCGATGAACGCGATATCGCCGCCATCGTCGCCCAGCACCATGTGTTCGATGAAGGCTACTTCGCGGCCGGAGGGCGAAACACGCACGTCCGAAAGCCATCCGCTGCTTACGTATAAAGTCTTGCCGCGCGGATATTCGATTCTTTCGGGATGTGGTCCGTAACGCACCACGGCCATGCGGGAGCTGTCCGGCGCCCAGTCGGCGGACCACACGCCGACATCCAGAGACAGAGGCGCGCCGCCGTTCATGGGCACGCGCACCAGGCTGCGTTCCCTACGGGGTCCACCTGGAGAGAGCAGCGCCAGTTCGCCGGATCGCGCTACCGAGGCCAGCAGCGCGCCTGGGAAACCGAGGGGACGCGATTCCGGGCTGATGGTGTTCACCAGATATAATTCGCGATCGCCCGGCAAAACCTGCCCGTCGTAGATCACGCTCTGGCCATCCGGGCCGAAGCGCGCGCCGTCAATGGTGCTTCCACGAAAGGTAATCTGATGGAACGTGGGCTGTGATACGCGCCGCTGGCGAATCGCTAACCACCATCCGGCGGCCAGCATGGCAACCACAATGGCAACCGCGGGCAGCCACCAAACGCGGGAGGATCGGCGGGAAACTTCGGCCGGCGGCGGCAGTGCGGGAGGCGCCGGAGATCCGTTCTCTTCCACCTCCTGACCGGGGTGACTCTCGCTGACCATGGCCACGAACCGGTATCCGTTGCGCGCCAGCGTTTCCACGTACCGCGGACGATCGGCGGAATCTCCCAGAGCCAGCCGTAGCCGATTGACGGCGGTGTTCAATCCGCTTTCGAAATCGACATAGGTATCGGCGGCCCACAGCCGGTCGCGCAATTCTTCGCGAGTGACCACGCCGCCTGGCCGATCCAACAGAGCCTGGAGCAACTGCAGGGGTTTGCCTTGCAGACGAACTCTGGTTCCATGCTTCCGTATCTCCCCCGTGCCGGTTTCCAGCTCGAAGGCCCCAAATTGAAGCACACGACCGTTGCGCTCGTCCCGCATCTGGTCCACTCCCAAACCCCCAGGCTTTCTGTCCATACTATGATAATTCACGATGCGTCGTCCTTGCGAGGAGGGGACCGCGGGGATCGCTCCCTTACGGTCGCGGCTCTGTACGATGCGGCTGTTACAGAGCCGTCGTTTACAGAGCCGCGACCGTCAGGGAGCGGGCCTGTACTCCCTCATAAGGTTATTGCTACCAGTATGGAATCGAGCCGGCGCGGAAGTCGATCAAGTTTGGCTGCCGGAGAGCAGATTTGAACGCAGTCCTCACTCCTCGCGCAGCACTTCGAGCGGCTTCTGGCCCAGAATCCGGTAGCTCGCCAGCCATCCCGCCGCGACGGCCACCAGCGCAGTGAGTACGATGGAGAACAAATCCGCGGCCGGATCCAAATGGAATTCCGATTTCAGCAGACGCTTCACCACCAATGCGGCAAATCCGGTGGCCAGCGCGCTGCCCAGCACTCCCGCCGCGGCGCCGAGCACCAGGAATTCCATCGAGAAAATGCCGGCCACGCGGCGGCGCGTCGCGCCCAGCGTTTTCAGGATCACCACTTCACGCACCCGTCCGAAACGCGTGCCGGCCACGCTGGAGGCTAGAATAATGGCGCCCGCCACAATGGTGAATGCCGAAACGAAGCGCACCACCAGCGAAATCTGATCCACCACTTTTTGCACGATTTCGAGCACGTCCGCCATGTTGATCACCGTGATGGTGGGCATCTTTTCATAAACGGCGCGCTGCAGGGCAGGCACGTCGCGCGGCTTCACGCGAATGCTGCCGTATAATATCGCCGGAAGTCCATCCAGGCTACCGGGACTGAAGATGAATTCGAAGCGCGCGTTCATGCGCACGGAATCGGTGCGCTGAATGCAGGCCAGTGTGGAGTGCAGCGTGCGGCCCCAGGCATCCCAATCGAGCGGCATGCCGGCCTTCAAATGCAGCGTGCGGGCGGCCTCTTCCGAGGCACAGACTTGCGGCGTGGCGGGGCGGCCTTCCCACCATGCGCCGCTGAGAATCTCCGTCTCGCGGGGACGCTCCACCGCGCTGGTCACCGAGCGGGTGCGCAGGAAGCGCCGGCCGAAATCCCGCAAGCCCAAATTCGCGATCGGCACGCCATTCACAGATGTGAGCCGCACCGCCACCGCTCCCAGAATCTCGGGCGCGTTCTCGACGCCCTTCTGCCGCTTCAACAGATCCGTAAGCGACTGGCGTTGCGCGGCGGGAATATCCAGCAGGAAGACATTAGGCATGCCGGGCGGGGCGTTCTGCATCATGTCGGCGATCACGGCGTGCTGCACCAGGTACACCGTCAGCGTGAACATCACGCCCGTGCCGAGCGTAACCAACACCGTCTGCGCGTGGTTGCCGGGGCGGTAGAGATTGGCGATGCCTTGCCGCAATGCTGCGGGCAGCGCGCGGCCGGAACCGCGCATAAGCAAGCGCAGCCCCCGCAGCAGAAGCCACGCGGCGGCCGCGATCACCAACAGGCTCACCACCAACCCGCCCGCGAAGTAAGCGCCGATGCGCAGCGAATCGCGCAGCGTGGTTCCAGCGAGCCACGCGGCGATCAGTCCGATTCCCACCAGGATGGCCGCGGCCGTGGCGATCGCCTGGCGGGAGCGGCTCCAGCGCTTCAGCCAATCCGGCCGCGCTTCGCTCATCTCGCGGCGGAAAATCACCGCCGGACGGATTTCACGAATTCCCAGCAGCGTGGGCAGAGTGAACAATAACGTGGTGAGGATGCCGATCGCCAGGCCTTGCGCGGCGGGAACCAGATCGAGCCCCATGTGCTCGGGCACTGGAAAGTAGCGGCCGATCAGAGCGGGAAACGCGCGCTGCACCAGTATTCCGAAGGCGACACCCAGCACACCGCCCGCCAGGCCCAGCGCCAAAGTCTGCGCCAGATAGATGCGTACGATTTGTCCCGACCGTGCGCCGACACATTTCAGGATGGCGATGGTATCCATCTTCTGCTGCAGGTGCGCATGCATGGCGGTAGCCACGCCCAGCGCGCCTACGATAAGGGCGATCAGGCTGATGAGGCTAAGGAAGGTGGTCGAACGCTCCAGGCCGCGCGTGATGATGGGATGCGTCTCGCGATAATCGGCGATCAGCCCTTCGGGGAAGGCTTGCTTCAGGACGTTGCGCACCTGTTGCACATCGGGACCGCCCGGCGGAAGACGGAACAGGTAGCGCTGGGCGGCGCGGCTGCCGAGGCTGATCAAGCCGGTGCGGTCGAGGCCTGCGCGGCTGATCATCACACGCGGGCCGACGTTAATGGTGCCGGTGAGCCGGTCGGGTTCGGATTCAAGGCGCGCGGCGATGCGAAATTCCTGTCCGCCAAGGCGCAGCGTGCCGCCTACGATCGCCTTCAGGCGAATCAGTAGATCGTCGGAGACCGCCGCGGATTGGCTATCCAGGGCCGCGCGCAAAGCTGCGGGCGGATCGAGCTTGACTTCGCCATAGAAGGGATAAACCGCAGGATCGACGGCTTTCACGGCCACCAGCACCGGATCGGGGACCGCGGGCGTGTTGGCCATGGTGAGAGTTTCGGTGATGGATGTTTCGCGCACGCCGCGACGTTCGAGTCCCTCGAGCGCCGCAGTTTGCGCGGCGGTGGGTTGCCCGAACACGCGCAGCGAAATGTCGCCGGCCATCAAGGTGCGCGCCTGGCGCAGCAGCAGGTTATGGAAGGCGCGGCTGAAGGAGCGTACGCCGGTGAGCGCGCCGACTCCCACCGCGACGGCCAATATGACGAAGAGAAATTTGGCGGGCGCGGAACGGGCGTCACGCCAGGCGATCTTGAGGGTGGCTGGTAGGTGGTGGCTGGTGGCTGGGGAGTGGGTCATACAATCCTCCCATCGCGCAGTTGGATGCGGCGATCGGCGCGCGCCGCCAATTCCTGATCGTGAGTGACCAGCACCAGCGTGGTGCCTTCCTGGCGATTGAGCGACAGCAACAGGTCGAGCACCAGGCGTCCGTTTTCAGAATCGAGATTGCCGGTGGGCTCGTCGGCCAGCAGGATCGGCGGATGTGTCACAAAGGCGCGGGCCAGCGCCACGCGCTGTTGCTCGCCGCCGGAAAGCTGTACGGGATAGTGATCGCGGCGGTCCGCCAAGCCCACGCGATCCAGAAGTTCGCGCGCGCGCGCCGCGCCGCCATGCGTTCCGTTGCCGGCGAGCTCCATCGGCAGCAGCACATTCTCCTCGGCGGTCAAAGTGGGGATCAGGTTATACGACTGAAAGACGAATCCGATCTTGCGGCCGCGCACCAAGGCCAGTTCATCCTCCTTGAGGCCGGTGATCTCCTGCCCATCGAGCGAAATGGTTCCCGCCGTGGGCGTATCGAGCCCGGCCAACAGGCCTAATAACGTGCTTTTTCCACTCCCGGAAGGCCCCATGATGGCGGCGAATTGTCCGCGCGGAATTTCCAGATCGATGCTGCGCAGGATCTCCACGCGATGTGTGCCCGTATCGATGGTCTTGGTGAGTCCGCGGGTCTGAATCATGAATGGGTGGTCTACGTTTTATTATGGCATTGAGATGCGTTTGGCCGTCTTATTGGCGAGTTTGCTGGTACTGAGCGCTTGCGACAGCGCTCCCGAGCCGCCACGGCACGCCGCGCGGGAAGCCGCTCCGCCCGCACAGACGGCTCCCCCACTGGACAACCGTCCCGCGATCGTGGCATTTGGCGACAGCCTGACGGCCGGCTTCGGCGCCGATCCCGGCAAGAGTTATCCGGATTTCCTGCAGCAGGAGATCGATCGCCGCGGCCTGCGCTATCGGGTGGTGAACGCGGGCATCAGCGGCGAGACTACTACCGATGCGCTCGAGCGCTTGAGCACCGTAACGGCGCTCAAGCCGGTGGTGGTGGTCGTGGAATTCGGCGGCAACGATGGACTGCGCGGGCTGCCGCTTTCCACCACGCGATCGAACCTGGACCAGATCGTGGCTGGGCTAAAACAAGCGGGCGCGCAGGTGCTGCTGGCGGGCATGACGCTGCCGCCCAACTACGGTCCAGATTACATCGCCAAATTTCAAAGTGTGTACCGCGATCTGGCCGCGAAATATAAAGTGGCATTGATCCCGTTCCTGCTCGAAGGCGTGGCAGGCACCAGCCGCATGCAGCGCGACGGTCTGCATCCGACGGCGGATGGCAACCGGCTGGTCGCGGCCACGGTGATGAAGTATTTGCAACCGCTGCGAAAATGATTCGAGCCGCCCAGCCAGCAAAGCCGAGCTTCAGGGTTGTTTTATCGGCGTTCATCGGCGTTCATCGGCGGCCGATATAGGGTTTTGATTTTTCCTGTTGGGCGGGAAGAAAAACCTAATTGGCCGCCGATGAACGCAGATGAACGCCGATAAGACTAAGGCCGTGACGCGAGCTCAGGGGGCTCCTCATCAACGCAACAGCCAGGAATTGATGATGATCGAAAGGTGGAAGTGAACCCAGCGGTAATACCCGCACGCGGTGGCTGCTAACTTCGGTAAATATCCGGTGCGACACGCCTGTTCTGTATCCTGTATACATGGCGGATGGCGGTGGGATTGGGACGACTTCGGGTGTGCCGGCGGAAACTGCGCAAGCCACACTCGAAAAAGTTCTGGCCAGTCCGCATTTCTCCAATTCCCGTCGGCTCAGCGAGTTTCTGCGGTTCATCGCTTCCAAAGCGCTGGAGGGCGAAACCGCGCGCGTGAACGAGTACCTGATTGCGATCGAAATCTATGGCCGCGATCTGGATTTCGATCCCCATATCGATCCGATTATCCGCGTGGAGGCCGACCGCCTGCGCGCCAAATTGCGGGCTTATTACGAGGCGGAGGGCCATCGCGACACGGTACGTATTCGCTTGCCGCTGGATAGCTACCTCCCGGTATTCGAAGCCTCGCCGCAAGCGGCTCAGGCGGTGTCCGTCGTCGAACGGAGGACTTGGCGCCTGACTTTGGCGGTCTCGCTGGCTGCGGTGGCCACCATGGGAGCTCTGGTTCCACTGAGCCGCCGGTCCATCACTCCGCGCGGCTCCATTGCCGTGTTGCCGTTCACCAACGGCGGCAGCGTGGCGGAGAAGGACTACTTCAGCGACGGACTGACAGAGCAGATCGCCACTCAACTGGGACAATCCGGAAAGCTAAAAGTGGCGGCGCTGCGATCCACCCAGGGATTTAAGAATAGCGGCGATGTCCGCCGTGTGGGGCAACAGTTGCAAGTGGATTTGGTGCTGGAGGGAAGCGTGCGCTTTGCCGAAGACAACATCGGCGTTTCCACGCGGCTCTATGACGCGCACAGCGGCCGCCAGATCTGGTCGAGCGATTTCAACCGGCCGGCGGCGGACGTGCTGGCGTTGCAGGATGAGATTTCAACCGCCGTCGCCCGCGCCTTGGAATTGGGAAATACCAATCCCAATCGTCCGCACTACGCCACGGGCTGGTCCAGCGATTCCGCGGCCTTGGATCTGTATCTGCAGGGGCGCTATCTGTTCAACAGCCGCAAGCCGGAGAATCTATGGAACAGCGTTCAACTCTATAACGCCGCACTGAACCGAGATCCCAAATTTGCATCGGCTTACGCCGGTGTGGCCGAGGATTACGTGGTATTGGCGGCCAATGAAGATCTGGAAATGACCCAGGCAACGCCTTTAGCCAGGCAGGCTGTGAAGCGCGCGCTGGCCATCGATCCCAACCTGCCAGAGGCGTTATTGGCCAAGGCGGCCACCATGGATCACTCCGATTTCGGGGGCACCGAGCGTGCCTACCGGGCGGCCATCGCAGCCAACCCCAGCAGCGCGAACGCACATCATTGGTGGGGCATCAATCTACTGGCGGCGGGACGGTTCTCGGAGGCGGAGGCCGAAATCCGCCAGGCGCAAGCGCTCGATCCGCTTTCGCTGTATATTGGCGCGCACATCGGCACCGTGTATTATTGCAGCCGGCGTTATCGGGACGCCATCGACCTGGAGCGCCGGCTTCTGGATCTGGATCCGCACCTGGTGCGTGCGCCGGTGGTGCTAGCCCGCGCGTATGAAGGATTGGGCCGGTACGCGGATGCGGAAGCGATTCTTGAGCACCTGCCCAGGACAGGTAACGTCGCCAGCGTGCTGGGCGACCTGGGGCATGTCTATGCCGTTTCCGGCAAAAAAGAACGAGCCCTTCAGGTGATGGCGGACCTCACCCGCATGGCCAGGACGCGCCACGTTTCGCCGCAATATCTGGCGCTGGTGCATACCGGGCTGGGCAACACAAGCGCTGCCCTGGCTTTGCTGGAGATGAGTTACGAGCAGCATGAAGCCTCGCTGGCGCTGCTCAAAGTCGACCCGCGATGGGACCCCCTCCGTGGCGATCCGCGTTTCCAGGAACTGGTCGACGAGTTGGGCCTCGATAAGTAGCGCCCGATTTCGGTAAAGTTAGGACAGGCCTCCTGGCCTGTCCAGGTCAGGCGGCCTGAGCTATGCGTGACTTGTTACAAGCCTTACGCGAAGGCAAACTGGACGCATTGCGCGCGGCAATCGCCGCAGATCCCAAGGTGGCGCGACAGCCCCGGCTGGTAGGGACGGCGGCGGGCCGGGCGCTGCAGCCCGCGCTCGTCCTGTTGAAGAAAGCCGGCGCGGACCTGAACGCTTCCTGGCGCAATTACCGGCCGTTGCACAACCTGTTGCAGGAGGAACCGCACGGCGCGGCCGGCAAGCCTGATCCTGCCCGATTGGCGTGCCTGGAATGGCTGCTCGAAAACGGCGCCGATCCCGAACTGACCGGCGCATGGCCCTCCGCGCGCGCCATCATCGTGGCGGCCTTCGTGGGGTCGCCGGAATATGTGAAGGTGCTGCGCAAGGGCGGCGCGAAGATGGACGGTTTCGCGGGCGCCGCGTTGGGCGACCGCAAATTGGTGGAGAAGACCCTGCGGGCGCGCCCTGATTTCCCCCGCGAACGCGACCTTGGCGGCTTGACCGCACTGCAGTGCGCCGCCGGATCGCGTATGCCCAAAGCGGATACGCTGGGGATCGCGCGGCTGCTGATCGACGCGGGCGCGGAGGTGGGCGCGCTTACCCGATCGTGGGCGAACGATGTGAATGCCGCATACTTCGCGGCCGGCAGAAAAGACAGGGCCATGTTCGATCTGCTGCTCGAGAGCGGTGCCGACGCCACGGATGCGTTCAGCCACGCGGTGTGGGGCGGCGCTTACGAATTGGCGGAATCGGCGCTGGCGCACGGGGCTATTATCGACCGCGCGACGGCCAACGGGAAGCTGTTGCTCAACGACGTGATTCGCTGGGGACAGATTCCGCAGATGACGTGGCTGCTGGAACATGCGGCCAGTCCAAACGTGCCCGACGAGCGCGGGTGGACGGCCGTGCACCAGGCGGCCTCGCGCGGCAATGTGCGAATGTTGCGCGCGGTGCTGGATGCGGGGGGCGATGCGAAGCGGCGGGATAAGGAAGGGCGGATGCCGCGGGATGTGGCGAGGGCGGCGAAGGTGGCTGCGATGCTGGCTGGTTAAGATGTGAGTATGAACAGCGTCCTTCAATTTCACGAGGCGGCGGAGTTCTTGAGGGAATCCAGCGGCTCCAGTATAGAGAAAGCGTTGGTAAAGGCTGTCAAGGTCCTGGCGCTCTTTCGCATCCCGCACTACGTTTGCGATGGTTTCGCCGTCCAAGAGCATGGTTATCCGCGCTTTACGGTGGATGTCGACATTATCGTGCCGGACGTTGATTTCGCACGCGGAAAATTGGCGATGAATGGCTTCAAGGAGAACCCCGGCTCGAAGATGACCGTCACGGACAGAGAGACGCGGGTGGAGATCGATCTTCTGCCGGGCGGCAGCAAAGTGGATCCCGGACCGCTTACCTTTCCCGTGCCCACACGGATATCAAGCGAGCCGCAAATTCTGATTTTGCAAGACCTGATTTCACTAAAGCTGTCGACCTACATCGGCCGCGGCGTTCATCGGATTCAGGATTATGCGGATGTGGTGAAACTGATCGAAGCCAACCAGCTTCCGCGAGACTATGATGTCGATGCGAAGGTGCGGGACGCCTATCGAAAGGCGTGGGATGAGATTCACTTGGCGCTGGAGTGACTCACGCACCAAACCCGCCCTGAGCCGGCTCCGACTGCTTGGCGGCGCCTCCCGCGATTCTGCGCGCGCGGGTTAGTTAGTTAGCGATGGGAGGCGGGAGCCGGCGATAGGTTTGGAAGGCTTTATACGCGATGCAGCGGGGTGGAGCGGTCTGGCGCCGGACGCCTCGCCGCTGGTGGTGCGAGACGGGACCAAAACCCAGGTTGACAGCTAGCCCGGCGGGTCTCAACCAGAACTTCGCCGACCAATCCTCGCGATCTACGTGTACGTGGGGCGGCGCGTTTGGCTCATGGCTGTAGAAATATATGCGGTACGGACCCGACCGCAAAACCGTCGGCACTTATCCGGTATCCCATCACTTTCGGACAGGCCGGGAGGCCTTTCCTACACCAACTCCGCTTCGGCCGGTTTCACATGGATTTCAACCGTCTTCTCGCCCAAATACGGATGCCGCGCGTGCAGCCGGATCACACCCGCCGCTTCCTTGCTCCGTACCCACACCGCCCCCACGCCGGCAGCCAGCGAGAACGGATTTTCGCCGATGATCTCGCCGGGACCCTCAATGCGCAGCAGCACCGCGCCACTGGCGAATGGCCGCGCACCGTCGTGCTCATTCGTCACGCGCAGCACCACGCGCGTAGCGTCGATGCCATCGCCCGTGAGTTCCGCATCGTCGGGTTCCACATGCAATTGGCGATCGTAATCGTTGCCGGGCAAGGTCTTCGAAATCACCTTTTCGCCATTGATGTAGCCATCGATGCGCAGGTCGCCCCAATCCTCCAGGTGCTCGCCCGTCAGGTCGATCACGAAGGGTGGATGGGGCAAGTGCCCATAATTCTCGCGGTCCGGTTCGGCCTCGGCCTTCAGATCGCCCTTCACATAGAACTTCAGATGATCGCAATTGGAAGCAACCACGGCATGCCGGATGCCGCCGCCTTCGGATTGATCGCCTTGCGACCAGTTGAAGCACGCCTCCAGCACGATCTCGTCTTTGGGATCGCATTGCGAGCGGTAGAACTGGCCGGCGGGCTTCAGGATGCGGAAAATATCGGTCACGCCGTGGTAGCAGATCTTATCGCCCGAGCCGAAGTTCGCATGCGTGTTGTAGTCGAAAGCGCACCAGCCAATGCCGCCCGCGTACTGATTATCGGACGCCAGTTGATTATGCACGCGCGCATGCCGCTGGGCATGCTCCATCACGCGATCCACATTGTCGTTGCGCTTGGTGGGGAATGTGTGGCCTATGAATTCGGTGTTCAGGTACAGCGGATGGTTCGGCGGCCGCAGCGGGAAGCCGAAATCGTTCATGGTCATCACATCTTCCAGTAACTCGGAGTCGTACAGATAGCGCACGCCGCCGGTCTGGCGCGAATCGTCCAGTTTATGGGCCACGGCATTGGTGCGCGTATAGAAATCGTGGTCGTCCAGCGATTCGTTGATGCGCACGCCCCATAAAACGATGGAGGGATGATTCCAGTCGCGGCGGACCATCTGCTCCACGTTGCGCACGGCCAGATCCTTCCAGGCCTGGTCGCCGATGTGCTGCCAGCCGGGGATCTCTTCGAAGACCAGCAGGCCGGCTTCGTCGCAGGCGTCCAGAAAATGCGGCGACTGCGGATAATGCGAGGTGCGCACGAGGTTGATTTTCAGGTCGCGCTTGAGGATGAAGGCATCCCGGCGCTGCACGCGGGCGGGCATGGCGCCGCCGACATACGGGAACGTCTGATGGCGGTTGAGTCCGCGCAGCTTGATGTGGTTCCCGTTCAGCATGAAGCCTTGCGGCGTGAAACGCGCCTCGCGCAGGCCGATACGCGTGGAATATGCGTCGATGGGCGCGCCGTTATAGATGAGGCGGGCAGTCACGGTATAGAGCTTGGGATGCTCGAGGCCCCAAAGTTCGAGCGAGCCGAGATTGGAGAGAATCAGGGGCTGCGCGGAAGCCGGGCCTTCGGCGGACGATAGCACGTGCGTGCCGTCGCGCAATTCCACTTTCACAGTGTGCGCGCCGGCGGCCTGCCCTTCGATCAGGCAGTTCACCTCCACGCGCCGGCCGCCGCCCAGCACATCCACCGGCTTGGCGAAGGTATTGCCGATGAACACCTGCGGCACGATCCGCAAACTGACTTCGCGGTAAATGCCGCCGAACGTTAAGTAATCGATGTTGTCGCCGAAGGGTGGGATATCGGGGCGCTCGGTGGAATCCACTTCCACGGCTAGTACGTTCGATCCGACCGGCTTCAGGTGCGGCGTCAACTCGAAAGAAAAGGGCGTGTAACCGCCGCGATATTCGCCCAGTTTGTGGCCGTTGATGGTGACGGTTGCGGCGGTCATGGCGCCGGCAAAATCCACGAAGATGCGATGGCCGGGCGGCGGGGCAAGTTTGAAGTGCCGGCGGTAAATGGAGACGAACTGGAAGTCCTTTTCGTCGAAACTGTGCCACGGGAAGATTTTGTTCGAGTGCGGGATGGTGACGCGCTGGAATTTACTGTCGTCGAAATCCGGGGCGGAGCAGCCCGGGACAGTGCGGCCACCGTACAGCCAGTTGCGGTTCATCGAAAGGGAGCGGCGGAGCGAAGACTGCGGCGCAGTCGTTTGCGGGGCGGCGGCCGCTTGCCAGAGAGCGGCCGAGCCGGCGCTGCTCTTCAAGAACGTCCGTCGATTCAGAGTGTCCATAAAGAGGCATGGTAGCGCGAGGCGCTGCGCTGCGTGCCGCGGCGGGACCGCTCCCGCACGGTCGCGGCTCGGTAACGGCCCGGGCGCGGTAACGGTCGAGGCTCGGGAACGGTGGCGTCGATTTCGCACGATTCGCCGAGCCGCGGCCTTTACCGAGCCGCGACCGTCAGGAAGCGGTTTGCGTTGCTCAGACGCGCCATGCGCTAGAACAGGTCCATCTGGCGAAGCCGCATAGGCCACAACCGGACGGGCATGGGCGCGACCTCCAGTTCCGCCGAAAGCCACATTTGCCCGCGTTTACGGGCGCGCGTGCGCCGCGCCATCGCCGTAATGTGAGCAGAGTTATGTTTTGCATGGCAGCGCGGACAGAGGACCGTGAGGCGGGTGCGATCCGCAGGATCGTTTGAAAGATGCACCACGTTCAGCAAACGGTGGGGCTGATGGCACATCTGGCAAACGTTACCGGCCGCTTCCAGCATGGTCAGCCGGAATTTGCGCCAGCGCTTGTCGTAATACTTCCGGTATTCGGCTCGAATGGGCATTTAGACCGCTAAGTGCCATTGTCCTCGAACACCAGCGATTGTCAAGCCCCCGAGCCGGCTATTGAATCACGGCGCCGGTGAAGATCTCCTCAAAAGCCCCGCGCGCGTTGCACAGCTTTTCGAAGTGATACCGGCTCATGCGCAGAGCGGTGCCGCGAGAGTCGTTGCGTACCAAGCGTCCGAAGATGCGCAATTCGAGAAACGGCGCGTTCCCCAGAACCGCGGGCCAGCGGACCGCCAGCTCGGCGTGGGGGCCGTTGGGCACATCCTCGTCGGCATGGAACAGAACGCCGCCGCTGCTGATGTTTCCCGTGCGGCCAGCGCCTGTCGAAACGACCTTGTCGCCGTCGATGATCTTAAATTCTAGTTCCAACTCGAGTGGGTAACGCCGCTGTAAGCGGCGGTCGCCCCGGATTATGTCTCTCGCCACCTGGGTCTCCTGGAAAGCCTCATTATCAGCCCGGACTGTAGGGCGGAAGTAGTCATGCGGGTACTAACAGGGTACGGACCGGAGTGCTAGGCCGTTGGATGGCGCTCCAGAGCAAAACCGCTTCCTCACGGTCGCGGCTCAGTAAGCCAACGCCTGCGGCTCAGTAAGCAAACTATCGCGGGCCGGCAGACACCGTTACAGAGCCGCGACCGTGAGGGAGAGGATTTCGCGAATGTTCAGTGGCTCGCTTACGACAGCATCTCGGCGGGGTCGGGGACGGTCCAGCGCAACGCGGCCCGCAGACTCTGCGACTCCGAAAGGCGCAGCATGGCAAAGACTGAGCGCAGTAGGGCGGGCCCTTCATTGGGCCACAACGCGGAGATGGGCTCGGTGGCTCCATCTTCGCATTGGTAGAAGAAGCGATCGATCCAGCGCGGCCGCTGGGTTCCCGGATGGGTGCGCACGATGTCCTTTACAGTCTCGAACCAGCGCATTCCGAGAGTTTCGCGATATTGCGGCATGAAAAGGACAGTGCTCAACCGGTCACGCCGGATTTCAGCCACGAATTCGGCAAAACTCGCGGCATGCGTCAGGTTCAGATTGGCGTTAGGTTCCAGGCCGTGACGGTCGCCGCCGGAGATGGCCGGCAGTTGCCATTCGCGGGCCAATTCCAGCGCCGCGGTATTCTCTTCCAACGAACGCAGGCCGTTCAGTTCGATGCCGTGAATCCACGCGCCATGCCGCGCAAGCAAGGCGTGTAGCGTCTGGCGATGTTCGCCCGCGCCGATTCCCGCTTCATCCCACAGCGGATGGTTCAACACGATGAGCAGATCTTCGCGCGCGTCCAGCGCCTCCAGCAATTCCGGCAAACGGGCGGGCTCCGGCTGCGCCGTGTAACGCCCCAGATCGGCCGCAATTTCACGCGCGTGCGCGGCCGGCAGGTTATGGATACCCAAGTGAAAGAAGGTCGGACCGAAGGGGACGGTCCACTCAAAGGATATGGGAGCGGCAGGCGCGACGGGCGTCCGCCGCAACGCTAAACCGCTTTCAATATCGTCGTGATCGGTGAGCGAGACGATGGGTTCGAAGCCCAGATTGGCGATTTGACGGGCTTCCAGGCGATAGGCCTCTTCGGGAGCCAGCGGCGGCGTCCAGAGGACCCGTTCAAGCGCCATCTCCCGTCCTGTGGCGCGGCGGTGTTGCCAGCCCGCGACGCGCAGCACGGCGGGAATCAAAGGTAAAGGGAGTTTGAACGAGTGCAGGAAACGCAAATTCTCCCAGGAATGGAGCGTATGGCCGTGCAGCGAAACGCCGGTTGGATAACGATGCGGCGCACCGTGGTCTTTCCACAGAAAATGCAGCGATGTTTTTTTCACCGTTCCTCCTCTGGGAGCTTAAAAACATTTCCACGAAGAAATGTTCTTAAGCCCAGCGTAGGCCGCGGTATGTTGCAGAACGATGAACGAAGGATAAAATTATCGTGCGAGAAACCGGGCGGCGGCTTCTCTGCCCATATAGCGTTCCAGAATGGGTTGCGGCGCACGGCGCAGATCGGCCATCATCAGCACCTCCAGGGCATGCGAGAAGCGTGGATCGATGTTGAATCCCAGCACCCGGCCGCCGGCCTTCATATACTGCTTGATCAGGATAGGCACGCCTTTGCCATCGCTCTCGATATCCGCGATGGGTGCGGAAAGCTCTTCCAGGTCGCGTGAGAGCCGGCTGAGGGCTTGGGCGTAGAAATGCGCACCGTGCGGGCGGTAAGGGCGCCGCGGCTTGACCAGGCGGGCCAGCGCGGGCTCGCGTTGCGTTTCGAGGTAACCGACCAGTAAACTGCGTGAAACGGGATTGTAATCGTTGCTGATACTTACCGCGCCAAACAATACAGCGCACTCCGAATGTGCCGCAACATACCGCGTGATTCCCTTCCACAGCAGCAGCAGAGGCGCATATTGCTTCTGATAGTCGGGCCGCACGAAAGAGCGTCCCATCTCAAGCGCCGGTCCGGTCAAGGTCGAGCGTTTCGCCGGTACCTTCGCCCGCGCCGCGAAAGGTCAATTCACGCAGACGTCCGATCTTGCGCAACGTGTGCGGAATCGCGCCAGCCGGGGCCAGGTACATCGCAAATTCGTTCCCGCACACGGGCGTCAGCCGGCTGGTCTCTTCGACCAATAACTCGCGGGGCGTTTCCGCGGCCACGGGCGCTGGGGAGTTTTTCGGAAGGCCGATGGGGGACCTGGCCACACTTTTCGCCGAGGCGGCAGTGCTCCGGCCAGCCAGCAGAAACGTGCGAAGACGAAGATACTCGATGGTCTGCCGCTCGCCCTCGGACGACTGCAGGGCTTTGGCGGCGATCGGCCGGCCGAGGCGCACTTCGATGTTCTGGCCGCGTTTGTTTAGCGTCTGGCGGGGCAGATCCGCGGTCCGCAATCGCGGGTGCAGTGCGCCGATCAGTTGAAATCCCAGGCCGTTCGATCGCCGGAAATACAACGGCACCGCTGGGCACTCCGCAATCCGGATCAGATGCGCGACCGACGGATTCCAGGGCGGGTCCACAATGCCTCGGTCCTTCCAATTCATGCGTGCCACGTCGCCCGCAGGAAATACGGCCAAGAGTCCGCCGTTCGCCAGCAATTCCAGGCACTCGCGCATGGGCCGCCGATTCTCGCGAATGGACGCGCCGCCGCCGTACGGATTGACGAAGATGAAGCCGCCGCGCAATTCGGGAACCGAGGCCAGCAGGGAGTTGGCCATGATCTTGAAATCCGGCCGCACGCGGCGCAGCACGGCCGCCAGAATCGCGGCTTCCAGAAATCCAAACGGCTGGTTGGCCGTGACCACGGCGGGTCCCGTGGGCGGAATGCGGGCCAAGTCGGCGGACGCTACCTGGTAAGTCACATCCAACATTTTCAGCAAACGTGCGAAGGCGTCGTGGCCGGGCGTTTCGCGACAGGCGGATCGCAGCATGCCGCCCAGGCGGTCCACCAGCAGGAACTTCTGGATGGCAGGCTCAACCGGAGAAAGCCGGCGCTTGAGAGGCTTATTGAACAGGGCGCCCAAGTCGATGGGCACAAGGCTCATGAAGATGAATGGGAGGTTAGGGGTGAGTCAATTCGCGGGATGGACTGGTCTCCATATCCTATTCCGAATCCGCTGTCCCGCCGATAGCCATTCAAAAGCGAGAGCCTGAAACGATGAAGTGTGACAATAGGCGTGAAGTGAACGGTTTGTTCCACCGTGCTGGTATTGCTGACGGTGGTTCTCAGCCTTACATCGATGGATTCGGCCGGCAGCCTCAGGCGGATCTTTGACGAGACCGCGGACGGGAAGGTGAAGGTCCTGGCGGACGAAGTGAAGGTGAGCAGTCAACAACAAGCCGGCGGCGTCCCGTCTCCATCTGCGCCATGGCTTTGCCGATCTGTTGGACGGAACTGAAGGCTCAATCGCGGAAACCCTAAGGGCCATCGTCATGGATCTTACCGCTATGGTGGGTGCTGGCGCGTGAAGCTGCCGTCGGCTACCGCAATAGCCGGTTGGTGGTGGGCGCCTGATCGCCGACCGCCACGACATCCACGAAGGACGTCAAGCTGCGCGCGGCTTTATCCACATCTTCGCCTTCCTGCAACACGATTTCGTGCTCAATCCAATTAGAAAGCGGGATATTGCGAAAGAAGATGCGCTCCTGCAGCACCAGCGCTTTGCGGTTCTGGAACAGCAGTTTATTATCCTTCACGTAGTGCCGCTGTTCCACGTGCACGTCGGCCAGAAACTCGTCCAGCGCCTCGCGCCGGGCGGATTCTTTCGCGCCGCGCAAGGCCTGTTCCAACGAATTCTTCTCAGCCTCCAGGGTGCCGCGCGCCTGGGCCATGGCCTCCCGTTCGCGGGCCAGCGCAACCTCCATCCGGGATTGCATGATATAGAACGCCAGCAGGCCGGAGCCTACTGCCACAAAGCCCGGCAGCAATATCCAAAGAATTGCGTCCATTGGCTACATGATAGCGGAAAGAACCCCCCCGGCGGGCGCTCTGAAGACTTACTCCTGTTGACTACCGTCAATCTTCTGACCAGCCAATAGATAGCGTAGAGACCCTAACTGAAGTGAACCTAAAGCGCCGAAAATCGCACCGATTTTCGCTTGCGTACCTTTCCACAAGCCGCCATATTTGCCGATCCAGGCTATCGCTCCCGATTTGCGGTCGGCTTTCCGCAGCGTGGATTCCTCGCTGTGCCCTTCGTGGCGCGCGCGCGCTGCGGGATCGAGCAGAATCTTCTTGCCTGCGCGCCGGATTTGAAAACACAGGTCGGCGTCGCTGCCGAACTGGCCATAGCGTTCGTCGATCTGTCGAATAGCCGTGAAAAAGAAGCGGCGCATCATTAACGCGGCGCCGCGCGGGTATTCCACCGGCATGGGTTCAGCGCCCGGCTCGGCGGGGCGCCAGGTATCGTCCGGCGGAAACCTTCCCAATTGCGGCGCGGGCCGGCCTTCGGCATCCACCAGCAGCGGACAGGCGGCCGCCGCTTCCGGCCGCGCGTCCAGAAGCTCGGCCAGCAGACGCGTGGTCTCGGGGAAGACTTCGGTGTCTTCATGCAGGAAGAAGACATAATCGCCCTCCGACCCGCGGACGCCCAGATTGAGGGCCTTGGTTAATCCGAAATTGCGCGGAATGCGGATGAATCGCGCGCGCGGAAACTCGGTCTCGAGCTCCTGGCTGCCGTCGATAGAGCCGTTGTCCACCACCACCACTTCGATCGCATCGCGGGACTCCGACCGTTCCAATGCTTCGAGCGCACGCCGTAACAGGGCTTTTCGGTTGTACGACACCACCAGGGCCGATACCTTGGGAGTCTTCGGCGCCTGGCCGGAAGGTTCAGCCATTCCGGCAGCTTAACATGGGGAAGAGATGGAACCACAGATGGACACCGCTCCCTGACGGTCGCGGCTCTGTAACACCGCGCGAAATCGACGCACCGTGCGAAATCGACGCACCCCGCGAAATCGACGCACCGTGCGAAATCGACGCACCGTGCGAAATCGACGCGTCTGTTACCGAGCCGCGACCGTAAGGGAGCGGTTAAAAGCTCGCGTTGTGGTACACCGGTGTTATGTCGATGAGCCAAGGTCTTTTACCCCAATTCGATCATGAAATGGCTAGCACGCGGCGGACGCTGGAGCGCGTCCCCGAGGACAAGTACGGCTGGAAGCCGCACGAGAAATCCATGACCATGGGCCGCCTGGCGACGCATATCGCCGAGCTGGCGGCATGGGCTCCCACCACTCTGGAAACCGAATCGCTGGATTTTGCGCCGCCGGGCGCGCCTCCGTATCAGCCCAAGACGGCCGGCTCGCGCGCGGAGCTGCTGGCCGAGTTCGATAAGGCGGTGGCGTCCGCGCACGCGGCCATCGCCGCGGCCAGCGACGAGCAGTTGAGTGTGAACTGGACTCTGCTGGCGGGCGGCCACCAGATATTTTCGATGCCGCGCATTGCCGTGTTGCGCAGCATGGTGATGAACCACATGATTCACCATCGCGGCCAACTGACGGTGTATTTGCGGCTCAATGACGTGCCGGTGCCGTCGCTCTACGGTCCTTCGGCCGACGAGCAATTCGCCGCCTGAAGCTGTTTCTACTGTACGCGCATACGTGGGTCCGGCGTGACCGGCGCCAGGAAATCGAGCGGCGCGGCTCCGGTGTTCACGGCCGGACCGTCCCGCAAGATACGGTAGAGCGTGGCGCGGCTGATGCCTAACACTTGCGCCGCATGCAGCTTGTTTCCACCCATGCGTTGGAGCACATGCCGCGTGTAGCGGCGATCCAGTTCGGCCAGCGGCATCAAATCCGGCTCGTTGGCGGCAGTGCCGCGCGTCTCGTCGCGCAGGTAATCCGGCAGGTCGCGCACATCGATGAATTCGGCGTCCGCCATCATGCAGGCATGCCCCAGCACGTTCTCCATTTCGCGCACGTTGCCGGGCCAGGCGTGACGCGCCAGGGCCGCCTGTGCACGCCGCGTGATGCCGCCGATCGGTTTGCCGTATTCCCGGGCGAACCTCTCCACAAAATGGCGCTCCAGAAGCGGCAGATCTTCCTTGCGCTCGACCAGCCGCGGCAGTTTCAGCTCCACCATCGACAACCGGTAGAATAAGTCCTCGCGAAACAGGTTGGCGGCCACCAGCGCGCGCATTTCCCGGTTAGTGGCCGCGATTACCCGCACGTCCACCCTGCGCACTTCGGGCGAACCGACGCGCTGGAATTCCTGATTCTGCACCACGCGCAGCAGCTTGCTCTGTGTGGCCAGCGGCATGTCGGCGATTTCATCCAGGAACACCGTGCCGCCTTGGGCGTACTCAAACAGCCCTGCGCGGTCCTGAGTGGCCCCGGTAAACGCGCCTTTCACGTGGCCGAACAATTCGCTTTCAAACAGCGTTTCCACGATCGCCGAGCAGTTGCAGACCGCCAGACGCCGCGACGCCACGGGGCTAAGTTCGTGCAATGCGTGCGCCACGAGTTCCTTCCCGGTGCCCGTGGCGCCGCTGATCAACGCAATCCGGTAATGCGGCGCGACCCGCTTGATGCGGGCGAAAGTTTCCAGCATCTGCGGGCTGCGGCCCACCATGCCGTGAAAACGGAAGTTCTCGAGCAAGCGGGCATCCAGTTCGCGGGTCTCGCGCCGCAAGCGGGCTTCGGCCAGCACTTCGCGCACCCGGCATACGAGCGCGGCGGCCGATAGCGGCTTACTGAGACAATCGCAAGCTCCGTGGTGGATGCCTTCTACGGCGGCTTCCGCGGTGTAATGGTCCGTCAACAGCAAGATCTGCGCGCCCGGATCCCAGTCCGCGATCCGTTCCAGCAGCCCCGTGCCCTGGGCCACGGCGGCTTCCACCAGGATGGTGTCCGCCCCGGCACGCCGGACCAGATCCCAACCTTCCTCCGCTTCGCCGGCCGCCAAGAGGCTAATGGATTGCGCCGCCAACGTGGACTCAATGAGACGCAGGCTCTCCGCGTCCCGCACGATCGCCACAACCGTTGGTAAGGTCTCCACGTCACCATATCGGCGCTTGCCCCAGATTCCTGTAGGCGCGGTAAACTAAGGAAACCATGTCGAACCTTCTCAAAGCTGTTCTGTCCGGAGCCGCCCTCACCGGAGCGGCGGCCCTTTTGATGGCAGGCGCGATCCTGCATCCTGAAATGAAAGTGGAGACCGGCACCTACGAAGCGCCGGCCGCCGAGCTGGGTTTCCCTACGGCGGAGCCTTGGTCGGCCACCTCTATCGCGGCCGGTGTGGATAAGAAGCCCGAGTCCGGCCACCCGATCGCCCTGGTCGGTGAGATTGTAGACGTTTCCTGTTATCTGCAACTCGGCAAGCATGGCGAGAAGCACCGCAGTTGCGGGCAGAAGTGCGTCCAGAATGGCGAGCCCGTGGGACTAGTGACCAAGGACGGCACTCTGTACATCGTCATGCCCGAGGAACACGATCCGCGGCGGGACGGGGGCGTGAACATCCGCACCGCGGGCGCCGAGAATATGGGGCACATCGTTAAAGTGATGGGTACGGAGACACGCCTGGAGGGGGTCCGCGCTATCTACGTGGCGGGCCTGACGAAATAAGCCGGCCAGGGAGCCTGCTCCATGATCATCGGCACCCGCTCCCCCGCTGAGGTCGGCTTGTGTGGACCGGAGTTCGTTGGAATGCGCGCGGTGTCGGCGTCATTCCGCGCATGACTCGCTGGTGTACTGCGCAAAGGCAGTAAAAACGTCGAATAGCTGACCTATCTCATAGCCAGCCTTGCTCGCTTAAGATCCGCCAAGCCAAGCGGAGTTGTTCGTCTTCGAAGATCTGTTTCCGGTTGCTCCAGGCGTAGGTCTTGGCGATTGCCTCCTCCGGAGTACCGGCATTCTCGCGTTTCGCGACCCAGTGCACTGTGGCCAACAGTTCCATGCCGTAAGGAGTCTCGAAGCCGTGAATTAGCCGGCCTACCCGATCGAAGCGGTTCAACGTCCCTGGATGCGATGCAATGAATTGTGCGGCGGCTTCGGAGGCACCGGGAAGCAACTCAATCGGGCGTGATGGGGTGTCGTCGGCATCGCCATAACCGCTGATCAGGTGGCCTTCGATTAGGGTCAGCACGTGGCGCAAGTTTTTCGCATAGGGTCCGTACACGCCCTTTTCAAAGTTCAGGTTGAGTTGTTCGCCGGCCTCTTGCATGAAATACATTAATTTGTGAATTTCTAGGAGCGACACAAAGGGGTCAAGCACCGCGGCTAGATACCGGTTGATGAGTTCGATGAGGACGGCCCGCCCAGGCGTCATCCGGGGAACGCGACGTTCTTTAGCCATATCCTTGGGCCTCGGTGCGCCTACGGGTTCGAAGAGGAGCACATCCACATCTGGCAGGTCGGCAAACGCCTTGAGAATCCTCGGCCGAACTTGATTCCAGTTCAGACCGCCGAGACCACATCCGAGTGGCGGAATCGCAATCGAGCGGATGCCGCGGCTTCGGATCTCCTCGATCAGTGACTTCAGCCCGGCGTCTATATACTCAATGCGACTATCCCCTCTCCAGTGCTTCTTCGTCGGGAAATTTATGATGAACCTCGGGCCGGTCAGCAGTCCGGTCTCGTAAACAAGAACCCTACCTGGACGTACTTCGTCTCGGGCGCAAGCAGCTTCGTAGAACTTGAAGTTCTCCGGAAATGCCTTCCGAAACTGCAGCGCGATCCCACGCCCCATGATTCCGACGCAGTTGACGGTGTTCACGAGGGCTTCGGCGTCGGCCACGAGAATGTCACCTTGTTTTAGCTCGACCATGACGTGTGTTCTCTCAGTAGTACCATTCTCTAACGACCTCGACGCAAGGACGGTGGTTGGCCGTAGCTACCCGTGCTGACACCGCCCGCGCGGCCTGATTGTCGATGACGCCGATCCTCTCAACGAGATGCCAGGGAAAGCTGTTCTCCAACAGAAACTCCGACTGCTTGGCCTCTTTGACGTCAGGGTCTCGCCAGTCCGTCGCCTGTATCGAATCCCAGTCCAGCAGGTCTAATTGATCAAGCTTGTTGAAGAAACGCGTATAGTAAGCGCCGGCGTTGCCCCTTACTAAAGGCCCATCTGCGACCTGACAAGATCGCCAAATTCACCGTTGCGGCTAGATCCGCCTCTAAATGCAGGATCGGCCGTTGTCCGCCTCGGTATGCCAAGCCGGGGCCGTTGCCTCGGTGCAAAAGGTACAGCATCACGGAACGAGGACAGAAATAGAAGGGAACGTACTGGCCGACTGTGGTACCGGGGTGGCAATGAACCTGGAGTTCCTCAAGACGTCGCCGCTTGATCTCACTCATGCCCACAACTGTACAATCCAAGCCTCGACTGATTCGCTCAGCGTCTGACCAGAGAACTGCGTCGACAATCTGCGGCAGGTTGTCGAGATGCGTAATGTGGTAGATCTTCCGATTAGGTGGCGCCGGCACCGAATTCTCATTTTAGTTCCAATGCCGGCAAAGAAGCGCGCCGGCTCCCTTGCCTCTTGGAATACTGCCGTAACTGCACCGATTCCTGGCGCGATGGCGGCGCGAGAATCTGCGCGGCGGGCGCGGAGCGCGCGGTATACGTCGCAAGCTTGACGAAATAAGCTTGCCAGGATTGCTATTCCCGCCGCAACGCCATCGTGGGATCGATCCGCGTAGCCCGCATCGCCGGAATCAGGCATGCAACGGTGGCCACCGCGAGCAGCAGCAACGGCACCGAGACGAACGTGGCCATATCGCCGGCCCCGATGCCGAATAGCAAGTCGCTGAGCAGTTTCGCGCCAACTGCCGCGCCGATCAGTCCCGCGGCGATGCCCACCAAGGCCGGTTTCATCCCCTGCCACAGGACCATTCCGCGCACCTCGCTGGCCGGCGCGCCCAACGCCATGCGGATGCCGATTTCCGCCGTGCGCTGCGAGACGGCATACGACAGCACGCCGTACAATCCGACCGCCGCCAGGCCCAGCGCCAACGCGGCGAATAAACCGAGCAGCATGGCGCTGAATTCCCGATCCTGCGCGGCATGGCCCAGGATATCGTCCATGGTGCGGATGTTATACACGGGAAGATCGCGGTCCAGGCCGTTGATTTCGTGGCGCAGCGCGGAAATCATGCTGTGGGGATCGCCCGCCGTGTGCGTTACCAGATAGACGTCGTGCGAATCGCCATCCAGCAATGGAAAGTACATGGTCGGCTCGACGGGTGCATCCAGCCGCGTCAGCACATCGCCCACCACCCCGATGATTTCGAAATGGGGGTACTTCTTCGTGGGCGTATCCTCAGTGTATAAATAGATCCGTTTGCCCAGCGGATCCTCTCCCGGAAGAAACCGCTTGGCCCACGAGTCGCTGACCACCACCGCATCCAGCCGCGGCTCCAGATTATCGAAGCCCGCTCCATCCCGGGCGGAGAACACGCGTCCCGCCAGTAGCGGAATACCGGCGGCTTTGAAGTAACCCGGATCGGCGTTGCGATACAGAGAATCCATCAGCTTTCCCGGCGGCAGCGGACGGCCTTCGATCTTGAACACCTGGTCGTACCAATGGCCACCCACTGGCACGACTGTCACCATACCCGCCGCCAGCACGCCCGGCACCCGCCGCACGCGATCGATCAACTGGCGGCAGAACACGGACACTTGCGCGCGCGTCTTGTAGGCGGCGTCGGGAAGGGACAGGCCCATGGTGAGCGTGCCATCCACGCGCACGCCGGTGGACACGTTTTCGAGACGGTCGAAGCTGCGCAGCAGGAGTCCCGCGCCCACCAGCAATGCCAGCGACAGCGCCACTTCGGCGGCCACCAGAATATCGCGGAAGCGGGCGTGCGAGCGGCCTGTGCTTACCGAGCGGCCTTTCAAGCTCTCCACGATGTCCGCGCGCGAACCCTGGAACGCCGGAAATAATCCCGCCGCGATGCCGGTTCCGAGCGCCACGACGAAAGTAAATAGAAACACCCACCCGTTCACCGTGATGCGATCGATGCCCGGCAGATAAGCGGCATTTGGAGCGCTTGCGGCCAGGGTATCGGTGGCGAGCGACGCCAGCAGCAGTCCGCCCGCGCCCCCCAGCAAAGACAGAATCACGCTTTCGGTGAGCAGTTGGCGCATGATGCGCGCGCGCGTGGCGCCCACGGCGGAGCGAATCGCCACTTCGCGTTCGCGGCCCAGCGCGCGCGTGAGCAGCAGGTTCGCGACATTCACGCAGGCGATGATCAACACGCACGCCACCGCGCCGAACAGCACCTCGAGCGATACGCGCACCCCCTTCACAGTGTAATCGTAAAGCGCCACCACATTGCCGCCCTTGCCCGAAATCTCTTCGGGATGTTCGAGCTTGAATCTTCGCGCCATGCCGTCGATCTCGGCGCGCGCCTGCTCCACGGTCACGCCCGGCCGCAGCCGCCCAATCACATGGAGGGAATGGTTACTGTGAGTCTTTAGCTGTGCCGGGGTCAGGTACCGCTGCAACGCGACCCATGCTTTGACCGTGCGATACGGGTACGCGAAATTGGGCGGCATCACGCCCACGATGTCGTACTGTTCGCTATCCAGCCGGATCTGGCGATGAATGGCATCCGTTGATCCGCCGAAACGGCGCTGCCACAGGTCGTAGCTGATGATCGCGACTTGCTTGGCGCCCGTCCGGTCGTCGTCTTCGCGAAACGATCGGCCCAGCACCGGCGCCACACCCAGGGTGGCAAACAGGTTGGCCGAACAGTACGAGCCGTCGATGCGCTCAGGCATAAGCGAACCGGACGCGCTCGCCAGATTGAACGCCGTTTCTCCGCTGGCGGCGATCTGGTCGAAGTCGCGAGCCTGTTTCTGCCAGTCGAGAAAATTGCCGGGCGCGACTACATTGAACGGCTCGTGGCCTATCACATCGCGTTCGAACAGCGCCACCAGCCGTTGCGGGTTCGCGTAGGGCAGCGGCTGCAGCAGCACGGCATTCACCACGCTGAACATCGCGGCGTTCCCGCCCAATCCAAGCGCCAGCACCGCGATGGCGACGATGGCGAAGCCCGGCTTGTGCCACAGTTGGCGCAGGGCGAAGCGGACGTCCTGAGCGAGAACTCCGAGACTGTTGAGCATGGAACCCCTCAGCAGAGTGAACAGCAATTGCCGTGCCGTGGGCGGCGCGCGCTAAGCCATTATATGGCGCGTTGGCCGTGACCGCGAGTGGGAACGGGTGTTCGCGAACGGACAGCGCGATTTTAGGTTAGGCTCTCTGTCGATTTCGAGAATCGACCCCTTGTACTCGTTCCGAACCCAGCGCGGGTCAGTTTGGTTTTGGAGGGCGGGCAATTCTGCCCGCAGCCGGCTTTCAGCCGGCTCTGGCCGCCTAAAAGGCGGCTGCGGCCCAAGATTGGCCGCCCTCAAAAATGTGGATTTTGCGATGCCTGTGTTGCAAATCGTCGCTGAGAAAGGCTGGCGGCAAGTTGGGCGGGCACCAGGTTCCCGCGCACCACCAGATTGGCGGTGACGGCGTTAAACGTCCAGAAATCCGTCTTGTTCGGAAACAGCCCTTACATGGGGAAGTGTCCACAACGCCGCAACATTCGCGGTGGCTTCGTCCGGCGCCAGCGGGGCATCGAAAATCTGAGGATGCGAAGCGATGCGCAGGTAGGATATCAGGACGGGCCAGGCCAGGCACAGGATTTCGCGGCCGGTGGTGCATTGCGCCAAGAACCGATTCGCCGCCTGATGTCGATCGCTGGAGCGGTCCGATGCGTGAAGCAAAATGTTGACGTCGAGCGAGTAACTCATCGCCGGCCTGCGTCTAAAATCGCGTAAACCGCGTCCTTGTCCTCCAAATTCACCCGCGCCTTCATCGGGCGAGAGACCCAACGGAATGCCGGCCGCGACTGGTGTGCGTCGCGGCGCGCCAGCGCATCGGCGAGCAGTTCGGAGACGACGGCTCCCATGGATTTGCCTTCCTTCTGGTGAATCGCTTTCACTTCGCGCAGAATCCGGTCGTCAATATCCAGGGTGATCCTCATGATGACTGATGATCTCACGTAAAACATCCGATGCCAAGATCGTCTCGTGCCGCCGGGTTTGTTATCCTGAGTTTTCTCCGCATGGCTAATATCTTTGCTTTTCAACCCTACCGCTACACGGCCAAGGCGGGCGCGCTCCAGAATCTGGCGACCCAGCCTTACGACAAAATCTCGCCCGAGATGCAGCAGCGCTATCTGAAAGCCAGCCCCTATAACCTGGTGCGCGTAATTCTGGGCGAACGCCACGACGTCGATTCCGATACCGATAATGTCTACACGCGCGCCGCGGGTTATCTCAACGACTGGATTGCGCAGGGCGTGCTGGCCCGTGATGCCGAGCCGTCGCTTTACGCTTACTTCCAGGAGTTCACTATGCCAGATTCGGGCGAGCGCCTGGTGCGCAAAGGCTTCATCGGCCTGGGCGCGGTGGAAGAGTACTCGGCAGGCGTGGTGTATCGCCACGAGCGGACACTCTCCGGCCCCAAGAAGGACCGCCTGGAGTTGCTGCGTCACACGCACGCGCACTTCGGCCAGCTTTTTATGCTGTATCCCGATCCCGCCGGCGAGATCGATCGCATGCTGGATGAAGCCGCGCAAGCGCAACCGGCCGGCGAGATGACCGACGAGTACGGTGCGCGGCATTCTTACTGGAAGATCGCGGATACCGGCCGCATCGCGCGCATCCGGGATCTGATGGCGGATAAGAAGCTGCTCATCGCCGATGGGCATCACCGCTACGAAACCGCGCTGGCCTTCCACCGCGAGAATCCCAATCTTCCCGGCGCGGATCGCGTGATGATGACGTTCGTGAACATGCACTCGCCGGGCCTGAAGATTCTGGCGACGCATCGTTTGGTGAGCGGCGTAGCGGGATTTGACGCGGGCGAGTTCATCCGCCAGGTGGCCGCGGGCTTCGAGGTGGCGCAGATCCCGAGTGCGGAAGCGTTGCAGCGGGCATGGGCGGATTCGCCGGGCCGGACGATCATAGGCGCGGCGATCGGTGGCCGGATCTATCAGATCGAAGCGCGCGATGCAGCCGGGCTACTGGATGTGCGCGTGCTTCATGAGCGCCTGCTTCGCCTGCTGGGCATCGGCGAGGAAGCCGTGCGCGACGAGAAGAATTTGCGCTACGTGCGCGGTCTGGATGCGGCGCTCGAAGCCGCCCGCAGCGGCGCGGCGCAGGTGGCGTTTCTGCTGAAGCCGGTTTCGGTGGAGGAAGTGGCGCGCATTTCGTTCGGCGGCGGCGTGATGCCGCAGAAGTCCACCGACTTTTATCCGAAACTATTGTCGGGGCTGACGATTTATAAGATCGATTGACAAGTGGGGCAGGCACGCTGCCTGCGGCGGCCTCTTAGGCCGCCTTCCGGCGCTGCTGCGCCTCTGGGCAGGCCGGGAGGCCTGTCCTACAGATTCCCTCGCTTCGCTTGCTCGCGCTCTAACGCTTCGAACAAAGCTTTGAAGTTGCCTTTGCCGAAGCTACGGCTGCCCTTGCGCTGGATCACTTCATAGAACAGCGTCGGCCGGTCTTCCACGGGCTTGGTGAAGATCTGTAGCATGTAACCTTCATCGTCTCGATCCACCAGGATTCCCAGTTCTTTCAAACGGTCGATGGGTTCTTCGATCGGTCCAGTGCGCGCAGTCAGATCGTCGTAGTAAGTCGAAGGTACCCGCAGAAATTCAATGCCCTGGTCGCGCAACTTAGTCACGGTATCGATAATATTATCCGTCGCCATGGCGATATGCTGCACGCCTGGGCCATGATAGAAGTCCAGATACTCTTCGATCTGCGACTTACGTTTTCCTTCCGCCGGCTCATTAATGGGAAACTTCACGCGATCGTTGCCGTTGGCCATTACTTTCGACATCAGGGCAGAATATTCCGTCGAGATATCTTTATCGTCAAAGTGCTGATACAGGCGGAAGCCCATCACGTCGCGGTAGAAATCCACCCAGGTGTTCATTTCACCCCAGCCGACATTGCCCACCATGTGATCGATATACTTCAATCCCACCGGCCGTGCGATGATATCCGGCTGGTCCACGGGCACGAATCCCGGCAGGAACACGCCGCCATAATTGCGCCGCTCCACGAACGAATGAATGGTGTCTCCATAAGTCGCGATGGCCGAGATACGCACTTCGCCGTGCTCGTCGCGCAGGGTCTCCGGCTCGCGCACTTCGCCCGCGCCGCGACCGGTAGTCGCGCGGAACGCGGCATCCGCATCGTCCACCCACAGCGCGATATCCCGTACGCCATCGCCATGCCGCCGCACTTGCTCGGCCACCGGATGATCGGGCGATAACGCCGTCGTGAATACCAATCTGATCTTGTCCTGCTCCACCAGCCACGACGCGCAATCGCGCGTGCCCGTCTCCGGCCCACGATACGCCGTCAGCCGCATGCCGAACGCGGAGCGGTAGAAGTAAGCCGCCTGCTTGGCGTTACCCACATAGAACTCCACATAGTCGGTGCCATTGAGCGGCAAGAAGTCCTTCTGCGTCTCGCCAGGCGATTCTGTCAGTGTTTGCATAATACCCCTCCCAAAACTTCCACGCAGCGGGCGTTCTCCTGATCCGTGCCCGTCGAAATACGAATACAGTGCGGCAACCCGAACGCCCCCAGCGGCCGTACGATCACGCCCTCCCGCAGCAGCCCCTCGGTTAACGACCGCGCTTCATCCGAGTTCGCGAGTGGCACCATCACGAAGTTGGCATCCGAGGGCACCACCGTCAGGTCCATCGCGCGCAACGAATCCGTGAGCAGCCGCAAGCCGCGCGCGTTCAACTCAAGCGACCGGTGCAGAAACTCCTTGTCCGCCAACGCGCCAATCCCCGCCGCCTGCGCCAAGGTGCTCGGCTCAAATGGCAGTTTCACCTTCAGCAGATTGCCGATCAGATCTTCGTGCGCGAATCCGTAGCCGATGCGAATGCCCGCCAGGCCGTAGATCTTCGAAAACGTGCGCAACGTGATCACGTTGTCGTACCGGTAATGCATCGAGTCCGGATACCGCGGATTATCTTTGGCGTATTCGAAATAAGCTTCGTCCAGAATGATCAGCACGCGCTCCGGCACGTGCCTGTAAAAGCTATCGAACTCATGCCTGGTGAAAATTGTTCCCGTCGGGTTATTGGGATTCGCCAGATACACAATCTTGGTGTGTTCGGTAATCTGCTCCGCGAGCGCCGTAAGATCGTAATGCCAGTCGCGATACGGTACCGTCCTATACTTCACGCCGCGCGAACGCGCCAACACCTGGAAGCCGATAAACGCCGCCTCCGTGGTGAGCACTTCGTCGTCGTCACACAGAAACGTCCGTATGATTCCGGACATAATGCCTTCCGACCCACTGCCGGCGATCACATTTTCCGGCTTGAGATCGAATTGCCCGGCCAGCGTGCGCCGCAGATCCAGGCCGCCGTTGGGATATAAATTCAGCCCGTACAACTCCCGCCGTATGGCTTCCACCGCCAGTGGCGAAGGCCCCAGCGGATTCTCATTAGACGCCATCTTGGCGACGTTCGTCAGCCCATAAGTGCGGCGCACTTCGTCGATGGAACGTCCCGGCTCGTACGGCCGCAGCGATTCGATATAGGGAGGAACCAGAGGCATCCTGCTGTCCTTTACCATAGTAATTCCAATGGCGTCTCCCGAGGGTCCGGCTAAGACACTTCCCGTCACGCTGCGTGCGCTCCGTTACCGCAATTTCCAACTGTTTTTCGGCGGACAGTTGATCTCGCTGATCGGCACCTGGATGCAGAACGTGGCGCAGGCCTGGCTGGTCTACCGTCTCACCGGATCGTCAGTGCTATTGGGGCTGGTCAGCTTCTCGAGCCAGATTCCCGTATTTCTGATGGCTCCGGTGGGCGGCATTGTGGCCGATCGTTTCCGCCGCCAGCGCATCGTGATCGCCACGCAGACGTCCTCCATGCTGCTGGCCTTGATGTTGTCCGCTCTCACGCTTACGCATACCGTGCAGATCTGGCACATTTTCGTTCTCTCCGCGCTGCTGGGAGTCGTAAACGCATTCGATATTCCGGCGCGGCAGGCGTTCTTCGTGGAAATGGTGGGCCGCGAAGATCTGATCAACGCCATCGCGCTGAATTCCTCCATGTTCAATGCCTCGCGCATAATCGGACCGGCGGTGGCCGGCATTCTGGTGGCCAGCATCGGCGAAGGCTGGTGCTTCTTCGTCAATGGCGCGAGTTACATCGCGGTGATCATAGGGCTGTTCATGATGCGCGTCCCGCCGCTGGAAGCCCGGCATCGCGGTTCGCCCCTGGCTGACGTGATCGAGGGCTTCCGCTTCGTCATCGGCAGCCCGCCCATTCACCATCTGATGATCCTGTTGGGCATCGTCAGTCTCACCGGCATGCCTTTCGCCGTGCTGATGCCGATCTTCGCGGACCAAATTCTGCACGGCGGCGCCAGGGGTCTGGGCATTCTGATGGGCGCGTCCGGTGTGGGCGCACTGGGCGGCGCTTTGTTGTTGGCCTCGCGCCAAACGGTCTTCGGATTGGGCAGATGGGTGGCGATCTCGGCCGCCTCGTTCGGCGTTTCGCTTATCGCCTTCGCGGTTTCGCGCTCGTTCTGGGTTTCGTGTGCGCTGCTGCTGCCGGTGGGCTTCGCCATGATGGTGGAGATGGGATCGTCGAACACGCTGATCCAAAGCATGTCGCCCGATCATCTGCGTGGGCGCGTGATGTCGGTCTATTCCATGATGTTCATGGGCATGGCGCCGCTGGGAGCTGTGCTGGCAGGATTCACCGCGGGGCGCTGGGGCGCGCCGCTAACGGTGGCGGCGGGCGGCGTTGTTTGCATCGCAGGGGCTGCGCTTTTCGGCTGGCGCTTGCCCAAATTGCGTTCCGAAGCGCGCCGCTTGATCGCCGCCGCACAGATGGCCGGCGGTGTGCCTCCACAGAGCGGCGCGGGAGGCAGCGTGGTGGTCGAGGCGGGCGACGAAGTAGCATGATTCTACCGCGTTCTTTTTACGCGCGCGATACCGTGGCCGTGGCGCGCGACCTGCTCGGCAAGATTGTGAAGCACGGTGAAACCGCTGGACGGATCGTGGAGACCGAAGCATATTTGGGCGGCGACGATCTGGCGGCGCACTCCGCGCGCGGCATCACGAACCGCACACGCGTGATCTTTGGACCGCCCGGGCATGCCTATGTCTACTTTATTTACGGCATGTACGAGTGCCTGAACCTGGTCACGGAGCCCGATGGACAGCCGGGTGCCGTACTCATTCGCGCGCTCGAACCCGTCGCCGGTATCGAGGCCATGCAGCGCCGCCGTCCATCCGCGCATAGCTTGCACGAACTCGCGAGTGGGCCGGGCCGTCTGACTCTGGCGCTGGGTGTCACACGCGCATTGAATGGCGCGGATGTCACCCGCGGGTCTCTCACGGTTCGCACACCGGCGAGCGAGCCGCCGTTCGAAATCGAAGTGACTCCCCGCATCGGTATCCGCCAATGCGCGGATTGGCCTTTGCGTTTTGTGATTCGGGGAAATGCGTTCGTCAGCCGGCGGCCGCGGCGATAAGTTGGCCCAAGCGGTTTCTTATCGGCGTTTATCTGCGTTCATCCGCGGCTGAAAAGGGGGTTTGCATTTCGGGTGCGGCGATCGTCAAAAACACAAAAATGGCCGCAGATGAACGCCGATAAACGCAGATGCGCTACGGTAATGGGATGGAGCAATTTTATGGATGACGAAACAAACCCAATCAGCCGGCGCGCGTTTGTCCAAACCGCGGCGGTGGCGGCCGGTACGCTGGCTGCGGCGGACCGCACCCGCGCAGCCAAAACGTCCGCCGATGTGAAAATCGGATTGTACAGCATCACCTACGGAGGCGTTTGGTATCGTGGTGACGCTCTGACCGTGGAGCAAGTGATTGGACGCGCCCGCCAGTTCGGATATCAAGGCGTGGAGATCGATGGCAAGCGCCCCCACGGCGATCCGCTGGATATGCCCGTGGCCCGTTGCCGCGAACTGCGCCGGATGGCCGCCGATCAGGGGATCGAGATTTACGCCGTCGCCGCCAACAACGATTTCAGCAGCCCGATTCCGGAGCATCGCGAGTCACAATTGGTATACACGCGCGAACTGATGCGTATGACGTCCGACCTGGGCGCCAAGCTGTTGCGTGTCTTTCTGGCTTGGCCGGGCGTGACGCTTCTGCCCGAAGGCGGCGGTAGCTACGATTTCGCGAAAGGTGTGTGGAAGGCCGAGCATGAAGGTTTTGCCGCCGATCGAACATGGGCTTGGTGCCGCGAGACTCTCGTGGAAGCCGCTCAGTTTGCCGGAGACTTCGGCGTCACGTTGGCCCTGCAGAATCATCCGCCGGTGATCACCGGCTATCATGATAGCCTGCGGATGGTGAATGAGATCGCCTCCCCGCATCTGAAGATCTGCTTCGACGCGCGTCTGGAGCACGGTCTGGATGACGCGGGCGTGCGCAAAGCCGTGAACGAAGTTGGGGGTCTGCAAACACTCTGGCATTATGGCGGCGAATTCGACCGCGGCCCCGATGGCATCACCGTGAAGGGCGATGAAAAAGCGCTAGCGGAAATGCTGGGTTTGTTCGATATCGGTTACCAGGGTTACGCAGGATTTGAACTGTGTCATCCGTTGCCGGTGGTGAACGGACATACAGTCGGGCTGGAATTCGTGGATAAGAATGCGCTGCTGGCCGCCGAGTATATGCGCGGGATCCGGGCCGAGGTGAAGAATCGGCAGGGTTAGAAGATAGCCGGTGGGGCAGACGATCGTTTTGGGCCGTCTGCCTTGGGGCGCGCGCAAGGCTGGCAGACCACAAAAGACGATGGTCTGCCCCACGACTTACTGGATGATCTATTGACACCTTATCTCGAAATTGGCGGCGACTATCGCGAGGTAGTTCCCGGCATTTACATGCTGGAACTGCCTCTTCCCTTCTCTCTGGGCATCGTGAACGTATGGCTGGTGCGGCTGGACGCGGGTTGGCTCCTGATCGACACTGGCATGCGCACCGAGGCCTGCTTTGACGCACTGGCGCGCGCGCTGGAAGGCCTGTCGGTCGAATGGCGAGACATACGTCACATCCTGCTTACTCATATTCACCCGGATCACTTGGGTCTGGCTACCAAGCTCGTGCCACTTACTGGGGCGACTCTCGATCTGCACCGCGCCGACCACGAGTTATTACAGCAGATTACTGACACCGATCTGCATCGCGATTGGCAGCGGGACGTGTTGGCGGCGGCCGGCGTATCTCCTGAAATGCGCGCGCTGGTGCACGATTCCATGTTCGATATTCAGCAGAACTTCGAGCGGCTCACTCCGGACCGCTTGCTCGCCGGCGGCGAAACCATCGCCACCGCGCACGGTACACTGGAGGTGGTCTGGACGCCCGGTCACTCACCGGGGCATGTCTGCCTGTACGACCGGGAGCGGCGCATTCTGATTTCCGGCGATCACATTCTGGAACATATCTCGCCTAACATCGGATGGCAGCCGGGCCGCGACGCTCTTGGCGAATACCTTTGTTCGCTCGATCGCATCGCGGCGCTGGATGTCGAACTCATTCTGCCATCGCACGGCGCGCCGTTTATAGGGCACCGCGATTGGGTGCGGAAGACACACGACCATCATGCCGAACGCTGCGCGCGCATCGTGGAACTGATCGATGGCGGCGCCACCACGGCCCACCAGATCGCCGAGCGGCTTTGGAACCGCCACTTATCCCCGTTTCACTACAGGTTCGCCATTTTCGAAGTTTTAGCGCACCTGGAGTATTTAGAGTGCCGGCAGGTGTTGCGCGCCGACCGGTCGGGCGATGTGCACCAATGGGCGCGCGTCGAGTAACTCAGGCTAGCAAACGGATGCAACCGCTTGCTGACGCGCGCGGCTCGGAAACAGCCGGTTCAGTTTCGCACGATTTACAGAGCCGCGACCGTCAGGGAGCGGACCCCGCTATACCGGCTGCAGGAGGTGCCCGCGCACACGATCGCGGTAGGCGCGGGCCTGATCGATCACGCGGCGATATTCCCCAACGTCCACGTCGCGCTCGCAACAGGCGATCATCAACGCGCCATCGTCGCGGAAATTGCCGTCCCACTCGATGATGTGCTCGTCGCTCCAGTCCGGCGAATACTGCCGCATCTTTTCGTCCGGCATGCGATCGAAATAGGCGCGCAAATTAACACTGGTTTCATCGGGTCGTTCGTCGCCCCAAGGCTCCTGCTCAAAATTCCAGATTGGTTGCTCCATATTACTCCTTACTAGCCCGCCCTTCGACTAACTCGATGCGAATATGATCGGGGCCTTCAATGAATGTTCCATCCGTTACTTTAACGCCTTCCTTGCGCAGGCGGGTTAGGGTTTCCGCCACATTGTCTACGCTGAAAGCCAGATGATCGGCCACGCGGCCCTTGGTCGGCTCGAAGTCCTTACGATCCTTCCATAAATCCGGCATAGCGTCGCGCGCGTATTCGACCGGATAAATGATGATGTTGACATTGTCCATCATCAGCGACGCAACCGGTTCCACGTGGACGCCCCGATACACGCGCCCGGTGCGCGTCCCGATGTAGCCGGGAATGCCGAAGGTTTTCTTATACCACTGGCCGGCCGCGATCGGATCCTGGCTTAGCAAGTGGACGTGCCCGAAGTGGTGATGCGCTGCGCTATTCAGCTCGATGAGTGCGCGATCCGGGCCATCGACATAAGCAAAGAAAAAGCTGCCGGCCGGCTTATTTACCAAATCGCTGATATCGGTGATAGGAGTTTGGAACTTAGTGCCGGACTCAATCTGCTTCTTGTAAGTGGCGGGCATATCCTCAGCGCCCCAGCCGAAGTGCCATATCGTGGATACGATGTCAGAGGGCGGAGCGTCTTTCACTTGATTGAAGAGTATCCACGATTGCTGTGCCCAGACGGCATCCTGGCCGGCGAACTTGCCTTTCTCGCAATCGAACTTATGAGTATAGAAGTCGATGGCAGCGGCAGGATCTGTGGAATTCAGATGGATGTGATGAAAATGCGCTTTGGGCGGCTCCTGCCCAATCGCCGGGACGATCAATGCCAGCAAAATTAGTATTCGCATAAGTCACTATGCACGGTGTATTTCTTCACTATTTTCTTGGGACCATCGGCGTTGTGGCAATCGAGGCAGATGGGTCCGCTTAACACCAGTCGGTGCCTGGCGGATGTATCGTCGTGTATCTTGTGGCAACTGATGCATGTAACATCGCTCCCGTTTAAGACCACATCGCGCGCGTTGCGGACGATGTGGCGGTCGCCAGGATTCAGGCTGGCGTCGTCCGCCTTTGCGAAATCGACTTGAAAATCGGCGAACAGATCGTCGCCTGCGATGAAGTTATTGGGGTAGGGCAAGCCGTTCGATTTGGCTTTGCCTTCGCGCAGATGGCACTGTCCGCAGATGGAAACGACCAGTTTGGGATATTTGGAGTGTTTCTTTGAGAACCAGATCAGCGAAGTGTCGTTGGGATGATTCTCCGGGGCGATGCCGTGACAGGTGTAGCAATCGAGCGAAGAGGCGGAAAAGGCGTGAGCCTGCGGATCCACCGCGGTGGTGTGGCATCCGGCACAGCGCAGGGCGAATGCCTGCTTATCCCATGTCTTGTTATCAGCCGAGAGTAAGTCGTACTTACCGTAGCCGTCCGGCCTGAGGCCGCGCTGGGGCGGATGCGCACCCAGGACAAACGCTGCTTCAGGTGGAACCGAGTCGCCATCTTCGCGCGGGTGCACGGTGCGGGCGTGAGGGTTCTTCTCCCACGTGTCGGCGACCTTGACGCGGTGGCAGAAGAGGCATTCGTCGCCGGTGACGTATTTGGGGATGGGCTGGTTCACGTGCGTCTGGGCGGCGAGATGACTCGCGAACCCCAAGACAAAGACAAAGATAGCTGGCGGCCTACGAGGCCGCCGCAGGCTACCAGCCTGCCCCACATGTCTTAGTCGCCGGCGCGCACCCACCCGTAAGCCTCGTTCGACCGCTGGCCGCCATTACCTACATAGGCCGTCTTCAGACGTGACAGAGCATCGGCAGGCAACGGATTGCGTTTGGCGCTCACATCAAGTTTATAGATCTTAGCCGCATTCAATCCAAAGATCTTGGCTTTGTCTTCCTTCGTCAGCTTCTGGTAGCCAAATTTCTCGCATAACTCGTCGCTGATCTGAAAGCGCTTGAAAGCGTCGATGACCCACTGCGGCGATCCCCACCAAAGACAGTCAGTCCCCCAAATCACATGATCCACGCCGTAATACTCGATATTCTTGCCGATGCCGTGCATGGCCATAGTGGGATTGGAAATGGCCAGCGGGCCGAAGAAGCTGCCGATCTCCGGATACACATTGTTCATCAGCGGATTGCGGCGCTTGATATCCATCAGGATGTTGTGCCAGGCGAAATCTCCGGTAACGGGATCATACTTATTCGCTTCTTCCCAATTCGGCTCGTTGGGTCCGTGCTGGATCGCGGAGTGATAAATCACCCAGGTAATATCGGGGTTGCGCAGGGCAGCTTGCTCGATATCTTTGGGATTAGCCAGATGGCCGAGAATGCGCGACTGATACGAGTAGCCTTTGTGCACACTAAACGTCTTCATGCCGCGCTTGCGGGACTCTTCAATGAACCATTGCGCGTTATCGTCGTCGCATTGAAATCCGCCGCCGGAGCGTCCGGGATCTGTGTGACAGTACCATTTCCAGGAAGACACCTTGTATAAGTTGAGCTCGCGCTCCATCTGTTCCATGGTAGCGGCTTTGTCCGGCTTGTTAGCGGTCTTATCCCAATAGTGATTGGGTGCGAGATTGCCCTGGCTGATTGCGCGCTTCGACTGCGCCAGGCTGTTGATCTCGTCGCGCGCCTGGGCCATGAGCCAACTCGGCAGAATATTCAGACCCGGAGTGCGCGCCTGGCCTTCCAGCACCTTGCCATCCTTGTCGCGCTGCAATTCCTTGCCGGGCACACCCGAGATGACAATCATATCCGTTTCGCTGTCGAAGAACATCTCCTTGATGAAATTGTGAAAGCTGTAGGCTTCTTTGTCTTCCTTGAGCCTGAAGCCCATGTTCTGGAAGAATTCCATTTTCCCGATCTCGCCGCGCAGCCCGATCGGAATGCCATTGGTGAAATGCGACTGCACATCGAAGACGAAGTATTCGCCCTTGGGCAGCTTTTCTTCGTAGGCGCCCTGGTCGGCAGCTTCGTCTTCATCCACGTCCCACACCTTGCCCCAGACTTTGTTGGAGGCCAGGAAGCAGGCGGCCAGACCCATGGGGGTCGCCATGAATTTGCGGCGGTCCATGCCGAGCTTGCGCGATTTCTCGTCGGCGATCTGACCGGTCCAGTATTCCACCTCCTTTTGCTTTTGGCTTTGCGGGCGGGGGATGTACTCTTCGTTGGAAACCAGTTGGGTGGGCACGGGCGAATCGACGCCCTTCAGACGATCACGTTGTCCTTTTCGAATCCACATGGATGGTCTTCCTTCTTCCGGATGGTTCGGAGTGCGCTCAGAGAATTATAACGCCCATACGCAGGCTCGGGGCAAACGGGGTTGCCAACCAGCACCGCTTCGCCCCACAATGAAGCGTGTACCTCTCATTGAACTCCGTGTTGATCGGCGGCCGCGTCGGGTGGCCCGATTTCGCCCGCCTGGCCGCCAAAGTCGGATATCCCGGCGTGGACGTGGAACTGGGAGCGGCCATGAAAGCCGGCCTCGCGCCGACAAACGCTCTGCTCGAAGAACTGCATCTCAAACCGGCGGCCGTGAATCTGCCAGTCGAGTTTCGCAAGGACGACGACACCTTTCGCCACGGCCTGGAACGGTTGGCCGACCAATCGTCGTTTTCCGCGGCCATCGGCTGCCCGCGCATGGTGACTTATATCATGTCGTCCAGCAAGACGCCCAAAGCCGAGTTGCGCGCCCTGTATCTGAAACGTTTTCGAGCCTGCGCGGATGTGCTGGCGCGCTCGCACGTGCGACTGGGACTCGAGTTTCTGGGACCACTGCACTTGCGCCAGGCGGAGCCTTACGAATTCATCTGGCGCATGCCCGAAATGCTGGCTTTCGCGCGCGAGTGCGGTCCTAATGTGGGCCTGCTGCTGGACGTATGGCACTGGTACCACGCCGGCGCGACGACGGACGATATCATCAAAGCCGGCAAAGACGGCATCGTGCACGTCCACTTTAACGATTCGCCTAATTTGCCGCCCGATCAGATCCGCGATGACCATCGGCTGATGCCCGGCGAGGGTGTGATCAATCTGGTGGGATTTCTGCGCGCGCTCCAAGAGATCGGCTATCAGGACGCGCTGAGCGTGGAAGTGTTCGGCCGCACGAAAGACATGACTTCCGAAGAGGCCGCGCGCATGGGACTGGAGACATCGCGCGCCGTGATGCGGAAGGCCGGTGTTGCTTAATAAGCCGCTTGACGATCTGCTGACCGAGCAGGTGAACCCTGCCTCGGAAGGGATCGATGCGCTGGCCACCGCGCGCATCCTCGAGATCATCAACGCGGAAGATCGGAAGGTGGCGGACGCGGTGGCCTGCGTGATTCCGGCGATCGCGCGCGCCGTGGATGCGATTGTGGCGGCGATTCAGGCCGGCGGTCGATTGTTCTACATCGGCGCGGGCACCAGCGGACGATTGGGCGTACTGGATGCCGCGGAATGTCCGCCGACGTTCAGCGCTCCTCCGGAGTTGGTGCAGGGCATCATGGCGGGCGGCGAGGCGGCGCTGGCGCGCGCCACCGAAACCAGCGAAGACGATCCGTCGCTGGGGGCGCGCGATCTGCGTGAACGCGGATTCTCCGCGTGCGACGTATTAGTGGGCATCGCCGCCAGCGGCCGCACCCCTTATGTATTGGGTGCAGTAGAAGAAGCGCGGCGGCTGGGAGCCGTTACAGTGGGAATCAGTTGCACACCCGATTCGGAATTGGCGCGCGCCGTTGCTATCGCCATCACGCCACTGACCGGTCCCGAGATCGTAGCCGGCTCCACGCGCATGAAGGCGGGCACGGCCACCAAGTTAGTGCTGAACATGATCAGCACGTCGGTATTTATCCGGCTCGGATATGTGTATGGCAATTTGATGGTGAACGTACAGCCGAAGAACAGCAAGCTGGCCGATCGGGCACGGCGCATCGTGGCTCGCGCAACGGGAGTGAGTTATGATGCGGCCGGAGCGTTGCTGGCGGCGTCCGGCAATAGCATCCGCACGGCTATCGTGATGAGTAAGATGGGCGTCGACCACGAGTCCGCCGAGCGGCGTCTTGCGGCGGCCGGTGGACGCATATCGGAAGCGCTACGGAAACCGTGTTAAAAACGTTCCATGCTGGTTCGAGAACTGCGGCCGCGACCCCACTCCTGGCGGGAATATAGAGAGCATCGCTCGGCGGTGGCCATTCCGTTCCACATGCTGGAGTGGCTGCTCGAATGGTTCGCCTATTTTCTCAGCCGCTGGGCATTGCTGGAGGTTCTCGAATACCTAAGCGTACTCTCCGTGTTATTCGCCGTCATCTTCTATTTCAGCGAGGCGGGCGACCGCCAGAAACAGAAGCATTATCAGGCGTGGCAGGTGATTAATACGGCGCAGGGCAAGGGCGGCAGCGGCGGGCGCATCGAAGCTCTGCAGGAACTCAACCAGGATCGCGTCCCATTGGTCGGCGTGAATGCGGCCGGCGCCTTTCTCCAGGGCGTTCAATTGCCGGGAGCGAATCTGTTTCGCGCCGATCTGGAAGCCGCCGACCTGCGCGACTCCAACCTGCGAGCCGCCGATCTGCAGTTTGCCAACTTACGATCGGCTAACTTCCGGCAAGGCAATCTAAGCCACGTGAAACTACAATCTGCCGACTTATCCGACGCCGATCTTGTGAGCGCCGACCTTAGCGGCGCCGACCTGCGCGGCGTTAACTTCGAAAACGCGGATCTGCGGAATGTCAACCTCGAGGGCGCGCAATGGAACGGCATCCGCGGCATCGCCAAAGCCAATATTCACGGTGTGCGCAACGCTCCCGAAGGTTTCAGCGACTGGGCTCTCAGGCAGCATGCCGTATCGGTCGCCGGCGACGAGTAACTAACTTACTAACTAACTTACTAGGCGATCCCTGAACTCCACATAAGTAAATACCTCCGGAATGTGAGAGTCATAGTGGCCGTGCCGGTTCCAGGTCCAGCCGGCGCTCGGTTCCAACTTACGCCCGGCGCGATCGAACTGCTGGAATCGGGAACAGTCGATGCGCCACACATCGCCATCGCGCGGCGGCAGCGCACGCCCATCCGCCAAATCGCGCAATCCGCGCCACGGCAGCGCCAGTTCCACGGTCCAACCCGGCGGCGCTACGTGCACCGCATGCTGCAAACCCGGGAAGTCCCAATCGAGAAACCCCCATCGTTCGCCGCGCGGATGAACATGTCCGCCCACGCCATCGAGCACCATGGTGCGCTGCGTCGCGGGCTCGAACTCCAGCCGGCCGAAGTATGGGCTGCCGGGCGCCAGCGCGTCTTTCCAGATCCAGAAAACCTCATAGATGGTATTGAGCGCGTTGATCTCGAATTCGTAATACGCGTTTTCAGCGCCAATAAAGACCTCCATGTCGTTATCCTCATAAATGCGCGAATCGCGCTCGGTCAGATAACCGCGCACGTGCGGCTCTTCGGCGGTGAAACCGAAGTATAGGCAATCGTCGTCCCATAACAAAGCCACGCGTGTGTCGAACCAAGCCGGCTCGCCGGTTACGATATCGACAAACGGGCTGGATTTAGGCGCCATGCGCCAGGAGGGCTCATCGAGTTTGCCGTCGATCAGGATGGGCCCGGCTGTGCGGTAACAGGTGTAATGCGCCAGTTCGTTTCGCATAGGCTCGTTCTAGCATGGCTCATCGCAGTGGAGGATTTCGTAGATGCGGATTGCGATTCTCAGTTTATTCGCCGCTATGGCGGCCGCCCAACAGACTCCCGCTCCCGAGATGTCTATCTGCCACGTCACGGTAGTCGACGTCGCTACAGGCGCGGAAAACAAAGACCAGACTGTTCGCCTGCGCGGAAATCGCATCGTGTCGGTTGCTCCTACCGAACCGGCCGACGACGCCGCGGCGGGCGCGCTGGACGCTCACGGCGCCTGGTTGATCCCCGGACTTTGGGACATGCACGTTCACATACACAACACCTTTGAACTGCCGCTCTACATCGCGAATGGCGTAACGGGCGTGCGCATCATGTCCGGCGATAAAGACACGCGCGGTGTGCGCGCGGAGCTGGCGAGGGAGTCGCCGGCGCCCGATATCTATCTTGCAAGCGCCATCGTGGATGGCAATCCGCCGGCGTGGCCCGGTTCCATCGTGGTGAAGAAGCCCGCGGACGCACGCCGCGCGGTGGACGATATCAAAGCCAGCGGCGCGGATTTCATCAAAGTGTATAACCGCATCCCGCGCGACGCGTACTTCGCTTTGGCGGAGGAAGCCAAACTTCAACATATCGATTTCGAGGGACACCTGCCGTTTGCGATCAGCGCGCAAGAAGCCTCCAACGCCGGGCAGCGCTCCATCGAGCATCTGGGAGGGATCGCACCGGCCTGCTCCAGCCGGCAGGACGGTCTCATGGGCGACCTGATGCGGGCACGTTTCTTTCGCGACCGTCTCGAGGTGGAGGCGGAAGGATATCGCACCTTCGATCAGGCGAAGTGCCAGGCTCTGTTCGCGGAGTTTCGCACGAACCAAACCTGGCAGGTTCCTACCCTGACGGTGCTTCGCGTGTGGGGACGTCTGGATGACTCCCGGTTCACCAGCGATCCGCGCCTGGCCTATGTAGGGGGCAGGACCCGGGACCGTTGGCGCGAGAGGATCGCGCCGCAGCTTCGCATGTGGAGCAACGCGGAATATCAGATGGCGCGCGGCGTTTTCTCGGCCGAAGAACACGTCACGGGTGGAATGTTTCGGGCAGGCGTGCCTATGATGGCGGGCACCGATGCCGGGAATCCTTATTGTTTTGCCGGATTCAGCCTACATGATGAACTGGCTTTGCTGGTAGAGTCCGGTCTTTCGCCGCTGGCCGCGCTGCAGGCGGCGACCATCAATCCGGCGAAGTTTTTAGGCAGGTCCGCCGAATTGGGAACGGTGGAAGCCGGCAAGATGGCGAACCTGGTGCTGCTGGGGGCCGATCCTCTCGGCGGCATTCACAACACCACCAAGATCGAAGCGGTCTGGATGGAGGGCGCTTACTTCGCCCGCGCGGACTTAGATCGCATGCTCGAAAAAGCCAGGCAGGAAGCGGGGACGCGGTAGGACAGGCCTCCCGGCCTGTCCAGGGCGAGCGTTGCTCGCCGCGGAGCGGGCCTACGAGGCCCGCGCAGGCTGCGAGCCTGTCCCACTCTGGCGGGCACAATGTAGAAAGTCGAGGAACAGGCCTCCCGGCCTGTCCAGGACGAGCGAAGCCCGCCGCCAAAACTGGCAAACCAGGCAGACCACAAAAAACGATGGTCTGCCCCACGGCTGGCACGCGCAACTCCTATAGCGCGACGTGCAACGTCCCCACCACGCCCGATGGGATATCGCGAAAACCCAAGCTGAAACCCGTGGTGCCCGGGGGAGTCTTCACCCGCGCACCTAGCGACAGTCCCCTTTCTTGAACCTGATGAAACACGGCATCGCTTAAGCTCAACGGAATGGTAGTAAGTTGCTCCACCTTTCCAACCACCACCAGGAATTGCACCGAGCCGGTCCACTTACCGTCCTTGGGTTCGAGAGTAATATTGCGCGCGTCAATAGTTACCGACGCCTTATAGCCGCCCTCCACCGGGTCGAGGTGCACGCTGAAGCCGATGCCCGCCAGCGGTACGGGATTGGCGATCGCCTCGGTCAGCGTAGGAGCCATGGCCGCATCCGGCGACGCCACATAGCCCGGACGGTAGCGGGCCTTCGCGTCGGGACGATTCACAGTCACTTCCAGCCGATGATACGATCCATCCAAGCTGTCGGCCGCGGGCGCGAACCCCAACGAGTAACTCACCCGTGCATCGCCGGCCGCATCTTGTATCGCGGCGCTAAGGTCGTTGATGTGATGAAAGGCCCGGCCACCCGTTTCGATCGCCAGCGTTTCGAGCGTCTCGTAATTGTAATCGGGCGGACCGAAGGCCTTAGCCGGTTTGCTGCGCTTGCCAATCGAACCGCGGTCCGCTCCAAAGGCTACTGGAGTCATGACGCCGCGCGCGTCCACCGGATAAACGGCTACGTCGGCCTCGTTCAAGGCGCGAATGGCGCGCACCACATCGCTCCCAAACGATGTGTCGGTGCCCGGCAACTGCGTGGTCGCCAGATTCGCCGATGAATTCGCGCTCGGCATCCCCGATTGGCCCGTCGCAGCCGATCTGCCACCTCCCTTCCCGCCGCCCCCGCCTGCCGCTCGCCCGCGGGACTGCCGGTTGCCGGAATTGCTCTGCGGAACGCTATCCACGCTTTTATGGAGGCCCAGTTGAACCGGAAAGCCGCCCGAGATCCAGATCAAAGTTTTGCGGCCGGGAATCCCCTGTAAGTGTCCCGCGATGGTGTCTAGCGCGGCCGCCGTCCGCGTGGCGCGCACCATCTCCGTATAGTCGACGTACTGTTGGCCGGAGGACTGCAGAAAGCTATCCCATTGCGCGCTAGTCTTCTGGTCGCCGGTAAGCGAATTCGAGGAAGCCGAAGGCGCCGTAGCAGCATCCAGTTCAGGATTCACGCGGGCTTTGTGCTTGTCGAGATCCGCCAGCAGCGATGCCATATCCTCCGAAAAATCGTGCAGCATTGCCAGTGAGTTGCCCAGCACGAAGACCGCGACGTGGGCATCGTCAGGCAATCCTCGCAAATAGCGCAGAAAATCTTTCTTGGCAAGCTCCTGGTCGGTCAGCTTGGTGTTCAGTTCGTCGAAGAGAAAAACGGTCACCCCCGCCGCCTCGGATGCGGGACGGTTGGTGAACGTCAGCTTGGCAGGGGCGCTAAGCGCGGCGATCGCCCGAAGTCCGGGATCTTCGCGCGCGAATAACGAGATCTTCTGCTCCTGTCCGTTATCACGCAGCACGAAATCGTCGCGGTTCAACCCGGAAACCGGTTTGCCGTGCTTGTCCGTCACCACCACGCTCACCAGCACCACGTGCGTTCCGCCATGGATGACGGTGCGATCCGTCGTGGTTTGCGGCAACGCCGGCGTCAGCAACGCTAGTAGCACGATGGTGGACGTGACCATCCGCATACAGACCCTCCCTCGCAGCTTATTCCCGGATTCTAACGCATCCAGCGGGAAGTGGCGGAGATGGCCGCCGTCCGCCGTACGGTGGTCGTATTCGTGCTTGTCAATCGCAGGGGTTAGCTCGGCGTTTCGAGCGCGCAGGAATATTCGCACTTCGCGTTTAGCGTGGGGGGCGGATTCACCGAACCCGTCAACACCACCGGGCAGTACACCAATGTCGGCTGGAACGTGGGTGGCGGACTTGGATTCAATTTCGATCCGTACGTCGGCGCTCTGGTGGATCTCAACTACGATCGCCTTGCGTTCAATAGCACAACTCTAGGCAACGTGGGGGGTTCAGGCGGTGGACTGCACGTATTTTCCGCCACACTGGATCCGATCGTTCATGTGACGCCTAAGTCGCACGTTGACGTTTACGTTACCGGCGGTTTTGGGATATATCATCTGATGCAAGATTTTACCCAGCCTGCTGGACCGTCCGCTACCGGTTACTATCCCTACTTGGGTTACTATAACGGCGCAGTCTCCAGCTACGGTACGAACCATCTGGGCTTCGATGGCGGGATGGGTGTCGCATTCGGCTCGAGGTGGCACGGCAAATTCTTCGCCGAGGCGCGCTTCAACCGGACCCTCGGTTACTATCATACAGATTACGTGCCAGTAACATTCGGTTTCCGCTGGTAATTCGGTGGGGCAGACCATCGTTTTGCGTGGTCTGCCTCTTATTGCTGCGGCGCGTAGTAACCTTGCCGATAGTACGTGTGCAGATCCGGCGATGTGACAGTCAACTTCACCCGATGATACTTGCCATCGCGGTTGTTACCCGGCGGAGAGTACCCCAGCACGTATTCGGTCCGAACGTCGTTGCTGATGCGCTCGCTGATGGCGGGGAGTTCGTCCAGGCTGGCCACCGGATATAACCGTCCGCCGGTTTCCGCCGCAAGTTCGTCCAGCAGGCCAGGCCCGCGGCGTTCCTCGGAGGTCCGTTTCCGGTCGTCCTGGTCGAACAGACCCATGGCGTAAACCTGCACGTCCGACTCGAGCAGGGCGGCTTTGACCTCGCGGACGTTGCGCCGGCTTTGATTGTCGCCGCCGTCGGACAAAACCACCAGCGCCTTACGCAAATTGCGGGCCTGCTTCATTTGTTTCATGGCCACCTGCAGGCCGTCGAGCAGCGCCGTCCGCCCGAATGGTTTCACTCGCTCGATATGGCTCAGGATATCGTCCGGTCCGGCGGCGAACGGCACCGTCAGTTTGGCCCGGTCCGCGACCTGTACCAGGAAGAATTCGTCCCGCGGATTCGCCGTTTGAAAGAACGCCTCCGCGGCGGCCGCCGAGCGGTGCATCTTGCCGCGCATACTGCCGCTGCAATCGTAAACCAATCCAATGGACGCGGGTGCGTCATCCAACGAGAAATGCGTAATGGTCTGCGGAACGCCGTCTTCGGTAATCCGAAAGTCGGCGCTCGAAAGGTTGGCGACGATGGCTCCCACCGCGTTGGTAACGTGTGCGGGTATGAGGACGAGAGCAGAATCGACGCGAATATCGGGAGCGCTTGGCGCGTCGCGCGGGGCGGGTTTAGAGCGGATCGTGGTCAGGACCGGATGGGAGCCTTCCTGAAACGGGAAGCTGGCGGAGCAGAAAAGAAAAATCACGGCGGGAGCCGCCCGGAATAAGCTACGCAGCATTGCGGCATTGTATAACAGCGCACAATCGGGCGCTATCGGTACAACCGGGTGCACGGAAAGCGCTTCTTTGAAAGACGCAGCTGGCTAATTGGAGGGCGGGCAATCCTGCCCGCAGCCGGCTTTTCAGCCGGCTAGCCCTGCCCTTTACCCGTAACTTATTACTGGACAAATAGGTTTGTCTCGTTCATAATGACCGCGTGGACCTGCAGAATCAGATCAAACGCATGCTGTCGCGGCCAGAGACCATCGAGTATGTTAGCCAACTATTGCAGATGGATGAGTTTTTTTCGCGGACCGAGTTGGCGGATTTCCTTTGCGAGGAGTTTGGGTTTCAAGACCCGCGTGGACAAAACCAGCGCGCGGGTTGCCTGAAAGCACTGCGCGAACTGGAGGCTAAGGGCTGGTTCCAACTCCCGCCGCCAGAGATTCAAAAGGCCCATCCCACTCCGCGACGGTTGCCCGAACCGGTCCCGGAACCAAGAGCCGTGCCAGACGAGGTAGGCATGCTGAGCGGACTAGAGTTGATCCTGGTCAAGCAGGAAGGCCAGATGCGGACCTGGAACGAACTGATGATCCGGGAACATCCGCAGGAAGCTGGACCATTGGTTGGACGGCAGATTCGTTACTTGGTTGGTTCCGAGCACGGCTGGCTGGGAGCGTTCGGCTTTGCGGCGCCGGCACTGCAATTAGGCGCGCGAGACCGTTGGATCGGTTGGGACGCGGAACAACGACGCGCACATTTGCACCAGGTCGTATGCTTGAGCCGGTTTCTGATCCGACCCTCAGTGGAGTGCCGTAACTTGGCCTCGCGGCTTTTGAGTATGAGTTTGGATCGGCTGGTGGAGGATTTCGCACAGCGCTACAATTACCGTCCCTGGCTGGTGGAGAGTTTCGTCGACACCTCCCGTTTTTCCGGCGCCTGCTATCGGGCGGCGAACTGGATGCTAGTGGGACAAACCCAAGGGCGAGGCAGGCAGGACCGTTTCACCAAGTGCGAGGAAACGATCAAGGACATATACGTCTATCCGTTGGAGAAAGATTTCCGTACTCGCTTGGGTTTACCAGCGGGGGCGGGCTTAGGGCAACTGGGGCCAGCCGATGGCATGGAGGGTAACCATTGGGCGAAGCAGGAATTCGGGGGTGCGCCATTGGGTGACCACGATTGAGTGAGCGACTCGTGAATATTGCGCAATCGAAGGCAGACAAACCGGGCAGTGCCTTCACGGGCGTGGCGGAAGGAGATTCGCAGGCAGTCAAGGCCTATTATCGGTTCATCGATCATCCCGACTATGAGGCCGTGAGCATGCCGCACATTTTGCAGCCGCATCGGCAACGTACCATTCAGCGCATGAAAGGCCAACGCACGGTGCTGTGTATTCAGGACGGCAGCGATCTGGATTACTCCAGTCTGGCGCAGTGTCCCGGTCTGGGGGTGATCGGAACCAATCAAACAGCGGCGCAGAGTCGAGGACTACATCTGCACACCACCCTGGCGGTGGCGCCCAACGGACTGCCGTTGGGCGTGTTGCGCGCGCAGTGCGTAGCGCCGGAATTGAAATCGCCCGACGACAAGCGTTTGAGCTACACCATCCCGATCGAGGAAAAAGACACCTTCCGCTGGATCGAGGGTTTGCGCGACACCCTGGAGGTGGCTGCGCAGATGCCCCAGACACGACTGATCAACGTGTGTGACCGGGAAGCCGATTTCTTCGAGTTGTTCGAGGAACAACGCCGCACCCCTGGAGTGGATCTCTTAGTGCGTGCCAATCACAACCGGGTGATCATGGATGAACCTTATAAGCTTTTCGAGGCCGTTCGTCAGGCTCCCTTGCAGACCAAAGTACAGATCCACGTTCCACGCCAAAGCGCCCGGCCCAAACTCAGCAAGAAAAAGGCGAAAGCGAAAAGGCCCAGCCGTCAGGCCGAGTTGGAAGTGCGTTACCAACGGATTCAACTCCGTCCCTCCAAGTATTATTCCGGCAAAGATCCCATCGACATCTGGATTATTCATGCAGTGGAATCGTCGCCGCCGGAAGGAATCGCACCCGTGGAGTGGTTCCTGCTGACGACGGTCAACCTTCGCTCGGCGGAAGATGCCGTTGCCTGCCTACGCTGGTACTGTCTGCGGTGGCGGATTGAAGACTTTCATCGAGTACTCAAATCTGGTTGCGGCGTCGAGCAGATCGCGCATGAGACCGCTGAGCGCATTCGCCGAGCTATCGCGATCAATCTCGTCATTGCCTGGCGCATCATGCTGATGACACTGTTGGGGCGGGAGACACCACAATTGCCGCCCGAAGTTCTGTTCTCCGATATCGAGCTGCAGGTTCTCCGCGCCTACGCGAAAAAAAAAAGCTCGCACAGCCTTCAACCTTGCGTGATACAGTGCGCCTCGTCGCCCGCGTCGGCGGCTACCTGGGCCGCAAGAACGATCCCGAACCCGGTCACCAACTGATGTGGAAAGGCTTTTCGCAACTTCTACTCATGTGTGAAGGATTCGAACTGCGGGATTCCGATGATGCCGAATGACATTTGTCCCGAAGTTATTACGGGTAAAGGGCAGGGCTAGCCTGGCTAGCCGCCTGGAAAGGCGGCTGCGGCCAGGATTGGCCGCCCTCCGATAGCTTTCATCACCTTTGGTGGCCTGCAGGGCCATGGGGCACTCCCTGACGGTCACGGCTCGGTAACAACCGCCCCAGATCGCTACGATTTTTCAGGCCCCCAAGGGTTTGTGCATTTCACAGCCGGTTTAGCGCATCCTATAAGAGTGCGATGTCTTTTCTTGCTGTCGATGGTGGCTGCCGCGCTGCTAAGCACAGACCAGAGCCGCGCGCAGGAGACGCCGCTGGCGCCGCCCTCGACCGCCGAGAAATGGAAATTCTTCGAAGAGGAGACAGTCTCGCCGTTCGTCCTGATGGCCAGCGGCGTGACTGCTGGAGTGTCGGAAGCCACCCGGTCCGATCCGCAATATGGCGTAGGCGCCCTGCCGCTTGCGGAGCGTTTCGGAGCCGCCACAGCCGATAACCTCACGCAGAACTTTTTCAGTGATTTTGTGATGGCCTCGCTGCTTCACGAAGACACGCGCTACCGGCGGAAGGGCGAGAACCACGGCTTCTGGTCGCGCTTTGGATACGCCGTGAGCCGCGCGTTCGTGACCCGCACGGACAGCGGAGCCCCCACTACGAATTGGGCCAACCTCATCGGCTGCGGCCTGCAGGCCGGGCTCTCGAACGCGTATTATCCCCACCCCAGCCGGAATCTCAGCGCCACAGCCATCAACTGGGGGAACAGTATTGCCGGCAGCGGATTCGGCAATCTGTTTCCGGAGTTCCTGCCGGATTTCAAGCGCTGGCTCAAGCGCCACCACCTCTAACGCGCGCGCGTCTTCAAATGTCCGGCGTGATCCGTAATCGCTCCGGGCGCGGTGTGCGAGCGCCGCGCGTAATTCATCCGGCAGTGGCGTTTTCGATAGCGTGTGTGCGTCCACCAGCTTCCTTCGACGAAACCGCCTTCTGCGCGTCACATTCGCCCTGCGCTTGGGAATGGCTACCCGGCTCTACAGCGGCCGCTGAATGCGATGGTCGGTCACCAGCATGCCCGGTGCGTCCCGCGCCTCCCGCATGGGCATATGGCAGTGCGCACAATCGAGCGCCGCGCCGCCGTGCATATCGGGGTGACAGCCGCGGCAGACCATCCGGACTTCCGCCGCCGTCTTCGCGAAGCTATGCGGTGGATGGCACGTGATGCAGGTCAGCTTGCCGGCGGACGCGCGATAGCAGTGCGATTCGAGCAGGCGGTATCCGGCGCTGTTCAATTCAAACTTGTCATCGCTCGCGGCGGCCACTCCGTGCGCGGATTCCGGACCGCTGGCGCCGGGGTGACATTCGAGGCATACCGTCTCCCCAGGTTTGCCGGACCCCACCGTGCCGTGACAGCTGACGCAGCCGATAGCCGTGGGATGGCCGCCATTCTGGCGCGCGTGACATGCCAGGCATTTCGCCGAAAACTCAAATGCCGGCGCGGCTGCATAATGCCCGCCATCCCCAGCCAACCACGCCAGCGGCAGTTCCTTCCAGCCGCCATCCGCCGTGCGATTTAACAGGATGCGTGCGTGCCGGCCCGACCCGCAGGTGGCGTCGATGCTGGTTAAGACAGTCTTCCCCTGGGCGTCCCGGCTGCCGAGATAATCGCGTCCATCCTGATGCACCACGCTATAAGGAGCCCCATCGAATGGCGGGAGCTCCGGAGTTTCCGAGAAACTGCGCGCCATGCCGGTCGCAGCCAAGGCTTGCGCCGGGTCGCGCGGCGCGGGCGGATCGGCGCGTAATTGCGCCAGGTTCTGCCTGACCTTTCCCGCCTCCGGCGAATCCGGATGATACTGCAGAAACTCCGCCAATTCCGCTGCTGCCGCCGCCGGATTTGCTTGGCGCAGGTCGATTTGCGCCAGCAGGAGTTGCGGATGCGAGAAATGCGCCGGGTCGAGCTGCTTTGCCGTGGCGAGGTACTTGCGCGCCAGGTCCAACTTATCCAAGAAGTAGTAACTCATGCCGAGCTGCGAGTTAGCCAGCGCGTCGCCGGGCCTGGTAAGTGCCGCGTATAGATTGTATTTCAGCGATTCCTCGAACTTACCCAGGTTGATGGATACTCCACCCAGGTTCACCAGCGGTTGAAACGCGGTGGGATCGGCAGCCAGCGCCTTGTGGAAACAGCTCTCCGCGCGGGCATAATCGCGCGTCTGGTAAGCGATAGTGCCTAGGTGGTTCCAAGCCTCGGAAAACTTGGGCGCCAACTCTACCGCGCGTTGAAAATGCGCGCCGGCGGCATCCACATCCCGGCGCGCCAGACATTTTTCGGCCTCCTCATATTCCTTGCGGGCGCTGTCCGGGATGGCCAGTTCGTGGGCGGACACGATATTCTCGCGGCGCAGGCTTTCACGCGATTCGAACTCCTGGTCGCGCAGTTCCACCGTCAGTTCGATGCGGTTCTGCGCATCGGCCTGGCTGGGGCCGATCTCGATGGTGCGGCGCGCCTCGCCGCGGCCCGGCACATAGGCGGCCAGCGTATAAGCTCCCGCCAGCAAGCCGCGAAAACGAAAATGGCCGGCATCGTCGGTCAGGGTGCTGTCCTCGAACGGCGCGGTGGCCCCGTGCAGCCACACGGAGGCGCGCATAGCGGGCAGCAGCCGGCCGCGCAATTCGTAGCGGACGGTTTCCCCGCTCGCGCACAGAACGGCGATTAGGAGCAGCAGAGCGCGACGCATACAACCCTCTAGTGATATCGCAGTGACGCGGGCGGATCAAGCTGGGCCGGCCCAGCCATAAATATGGTAGGATGCAGTCATGCGAACCACAGTGGATATTCCGGACGCCGCTTATCGCCGGCTGAAGGCCACCGCCGCCGAACAAGGATGCTCCGTAAAAGAGCTGATCCTGCGTGGAGTCGAAAGCCAGCTTGAGAACCGCAAGCGGAGCAACCGCGTCCGCCTACCGATCGTTCGCTCCAAACGGCCGGGTGCGCTCCATCTAACGAACGAGAAGATCTATGAGATCATCCCATTTCCCTGATGTGAACGTATGGCTCGCGCTCACCCACAGCCGGCATGTCCACCACAGTGTCGCGTCAATGTGGTTCGAATCCGCGGGCGATTCCTCGTTGTTCTTCTGCCGCTTCACACAACTCGGCCTGCTGCGCCTGTTGACCAATCCGCAGGTCATGGAGGAAGAGATTATGACCCAGCGAGGAGCATGGGCGGCCTATCATCGCTGGTTCGAAGACGGGCGCGTCGCGTTCATGCCCGAGCCGGCTTCAGCCGAATTCGAGCATTTTTTCCACTCTGCAAGCCTGCGCGAACGGCCCGCGACCAAGCTGTGGGCGGACGCTTATCTTGCCGCCTTTGCCCGAACCGCCGGTTTGCGGCTGGTGACCTTCGATCGAACTTTCCCAAAGATTGCCGGACTCGACCTCACGCTGCTATCTGGCCGCGAATGACCTCCTGAAGATTGGTCTAGAGGCCGCGTGCGATCTGGGGTATACTCAAGCGAACCGATGATCGAATACTCCGACGCCAGTCCCGAAGTGCGAGCCGTGTACGACGATATCATGGCCACCCGGCAAACGGACTGGATCAACAATTTTTGGAAGGCGCTGGCGCACGATCCCGCCACCCTGCGCCGCACCTGGGAGAGCATCAAACAGATCATGGCTCCCGGAGCGCTCGATGCACTGACCAAGGAGATGATTTACCTGGCGGTCAGCGCCAGCAATCAGTGCCCATACTGTATTGCGTCGCACACGGCCGCTGCGCGCAAGGCGGGCATGTCGGACGCGATGTTCGCCGAACTGATGGCGGTGGTGGGCATGGCGAACGAAACCAACCGGCTGGTCAGCGGATATCAGGTGGAGATCGACGCACGGCTTCGTCCCCGGTAAAGCACCGCTTGCCGACGCGCGCGGCTCAGAAATCAACTTGCTTACCACGCCGAAACTCAAGTTACCGGCGCGATGATAGGATGGATCGAATGAGCACCGTGCGCATCGCCGTGGTGGGCGATTTCAATCCCGAATATCAAACGCATCGCGCCATCAACGCTGCGCTGGGGCATGCGGCGGAATCTTTGGGCGTGAGCATGGATTCCAAGTGGATCGCCACCGCATGCGCCGAGCGCGATGCGGACAAGATCTTCCGCAATTATGACGGAATGTTTATCTCTTCCGGCAGTCCGTACCGCAGCATGCACGGTGCGTTTGCAGCAATTGGTTTCGCGCGCACCGAAGGCTGGCCGCTGATCGGAACTTGAGGGGGCTTCCAACATACTCTGTTAGAGTATGCCAGGAATGTGATGGGGTTGGCGGATGCCGATTCGTCGGAACATGGCGTGCCGTCTTCGCACCTGCTGATTACGGCGGTGGCGTGTCCCATGCCGGACCGCTCTCCCGGCGCGCCGAGTCTGCATGCGGCGGCCGGGATTCGGTTGAAGAGCGGCACGCGCGCGTTTGAGATCTACGGGTGCGACCAAGTTTCGGAGCGCTATTTTTGCAATTACGAGGTCAATCCGGTTTACCCGAGTGCGCTGGAGGCGGCTGGGTTGGTTTTGTCGGGTTTCTCAGAGGGCGGGGACATTCGAATTGTTGAGTTACCTGCGCATCCGTTTTTTATCGCTACTTTGTTTCAGCCGCAGTTATCGTCGCAGGCGGGACGGCCGCATCCGTTGATTCGCGCGTTTGTGGAGGCTAGCCAACTTATCCGACGTACTGGACGAGGGTCATAAAACCATAATCCATGTGGATTTGCATATGGCAGTGCAGAAGAGACGCGCCGGGATTATCCGCTCTAAAATCCACCTCGACTTGGCTATTCGCCGGCACCATTACTACGTCCTTAACGATTCCCGAAGTCGGCTTGCCGGCCAACTTAGTAAGTTCGAACGAATGACGATGTAAGTGAACCGGATGCGCTTCGTTGCTCTGGTTATCGAACCGCAGCCTGTACCATTGGCCCGCGCGAACCTGGACGGGATCGGTTTTAGGATACGATTTACCGTTGATGGTCCAGTAATCCACCCAGCGATTCCCGGCGAATTTCCGTTTGAACACAAGCGGCGCCAGTTCGGCATTGCGGGCGGATGGGGCGGCATTCCGGCCGAAGATGGCGTAATCCCACGCGGCGCCCGAGGGCGCGCTCCATCGCGGCGGGCCGCTGCGGTTGGCGTACTCCACAACCACACCCAAACCGGCGTTCCGCACGTGTTCGTCCATCTCGCCCAAAATCCAAACACCCGGCTGGTTCATAGTTACCAGCGCGTCGATTCTCTCCGCCGGGCCGAGCTCAAGCAGGTCGACCACGCGCGGCGCGGGAACCGGGTTACCATCCAGGGCCACCACCTCGAACTGATGTCCGGCGAATGCCAGCCGGTGCACCATGGTAGCGCTGGCGTTCAAGATCCGGAACATAATTCTCTGGCCTTCCTTCACGCGTACGGGATCGCCGTAACCGAGCGAGTGGCCATTCACCGAGTAACTCTGATAAATCACATCCAGCGAGCCCTCGTCCGTGCCCATGGTTCCCAGATAGGGTTCCCATCCGTGCAGCGCCAGGAAAACCTCGGCGTCGTATCGGCCGGGGTCGCCGGCAGGCTCGATATACAAGAAGCCGAACTGTCCCGTGTAAGTGCTGCGTTTCAAGTTGCGGCCAGCCGGTATGTGAGTGTGATACCAGCGAGTTCCCGAGGGGCGGGGCACGAATGTGTAGCGCCGCGAGCCGTGCGCGGGCACCATGGGCGTGCCCTCTTCCATGGCTCCGTCGGATTCCGTTGGAGTGAACAACCCATGCCAGTGCACAACCTCCGCGGTGGAGGTGTCATTGTGGATGTCCACCGTCACCTGACGGCCTTCGCGCCAGCGCAGCAGCGGACCTGGCACGGAGCCGTTGTATCCGATGGTCTTAATGATTCGCCGCGGCGCGATCTCCAGTTCCACCGGCGCGATGCGCAACGTGACATCCGCTCCGGCGGTCTCGGGCGCGGTTTGAGCGGACAGGCCGGCCGCCAATGCCGACAGAAAGCCGCGGCGATTTATGCGATTCACTTACGATCATTGTAGTCTGTGGGCAGGCACTCTGCGGGCCTACGAGGCCCGCGCAGGCTATGAGCCTGCTCCACAAACTACTGCACGGCGATCATCGCGGCACTCGGCGACGACGTCGATCCAACCAGCGCCACCACCGGCACATCTCCGCTCGTGGCCGACGTGGGCACAGTGACATTGATTTGATATACGCCGGCATAAGTCACTCCGGCGAACGGCACGCTGGCCGAGGTACCGCCGATCATAACCGTCGGATAAGTCGCCATCTGCAATGGAGTGGTAATTAGTTGACCGTTCGGCGTGGCCGGATTGGTCGGACCAAATCCTGTACCGTAAAGGATGATGGTCTCTCCTGGAGCGGCCGGCGTGTCTCCCTTAATACTGGTTGGGCCGACCATCGTGCCATCCGCATGCTGCGCCACCACATGCACGAAGTCGCTCTGGTAGAAAAACGCGGGCGCCACATCCTGTACCTGAACAGTTACCGTGGAGCTGGCCAGCCCGAAGTTAAACGTCTGCAGTTGCGCTTGTCCGGGCGCCACATCCACCGGCAGCAGGATGTTCAGTTGGTCGGGGCTGACATAGTTCACAAATGCGTATTCGCCGTTCACGGTAACGCTCACGCTATCTATGTTTGTGGGGAGCGCGTTATTGATGAAGTCCTCGGAATCCCACACGCGTGTAGTTCCCGAGAGATTACCCCCCAGGATCGAGACAAATGTGTTGGGAGCGATGCCCGGTTGAAAGCTGGCGCCGTTCACCACCATGGGCGCAGTTACAATGGGCGCTGCCTGCAGACGGCCGAAAAGTCCGTGAGTCCCGTTATCCGGCCCCGGAATCCCGGCAGTGAAGTAGACGGCGTTGGAATCGCCGCCGCTGCCGCCGTTGCCAGGTTGCAAGGCCCACAGGTTGGGCACCACGATGGGCGCGCCGTAGAGATCCTGCAGCGTTGCGATATATACGCCGGTGCTGGGGTTAAACACGTTGATCGTGCCGTCGCCGAAATTGCCCACCAGCAGATCGTTGGCGAAATCGCCGAAGCCGCCGGGCGCCATGGCCAGGCCCCACGGCGCATTCAGTTGCCCACCCGAGACCAGGCGCATCACCAGCGTTCCCGCAGTGGTATAGACATCCACATAGCCATTGCCCGCGCCGGGCGTCGCAAAGCTCTTGCTGCTGTTCTGCAGCGCATAGGCGACATACAAACTGCCTGCCAGATTCTGCACGTTGAACGGGGCGTATCCGGCCGGCAAAGTTGGGTCCTGAAACGCGTTGGTCATAGTTACCGGCGTATAAGTCGAGTCGTAGACCTCGATCGTGCCCGCGGAGAAATTCGCAGCGTAAAGATAAGTGTTCGAACCGTTGGTCCCGATCGCCAGACCCGTATAGGATGCCCCGGACGATGAGTTATCTACCATCACCTGCGCCGCGGTCTTATTCACGGTGGCGTTCCAGCCGGATATGGTTCCATCCAACGTATCGAAGATGAAAGCGGCTGGTTCCCCGGTGGCGATCGCAAAACCCGTTGTGCCGTTATTTACGGTTCCTGTCGGAACACCCGTCATGCCGCCGGCTTTGGGCGGTATGGTTACCACCAGCGGGATGGGACTGCCAGCGCTCGAATAGAGGGTGGAGAAACCCGAGCCGGCATCCGAGATCCAGAACGGGCTGGTGGCCGATTCCGAGATGCCCCATGCGCCTTTCAAGTTAGGGTCCGTATAGTCGGCCAAGTCGGGAATATCCGAGGCCAAATTGCGAACCACATAGGCATTTGAGGCCCACAGCGAGGTTGAAAGTGCGGTTACTAACAAAACACAGTTGCGCAGTGACATGGCTTGTATCTAGCCTCCTGTTAGTGATCACCATCACACTTAGCGGCCGATTCACGTCTTTGTGTTATGGTTAGCTAGCGCCAGTGTATACCTAACTGCCCTGGAGGGCTGCGCATTGGCAGCTGGTTTTACACTTATTAACTGGGGATTTAACATCCGAAATGCCGGACGCGTTTTCCGAAGACCTCTCCCATGGCTATGAGCAGTGCGCCGAGACCTTCATGCGCGCGCGAAATCCGCGGATCGGTCCGGCGGTCGTCCTGGAATGGAGCAAAACATTGCCATCCGGGGCCGCCATTCTCGATCTGGGATGCGGGCACGGCGTCCCCATTTCGCAATCGCTGATGAACGAAGGATTCGACATCTATGGCATGGATGCGTCCGCAACGCTCCTCGCCGCGTTTCGCCGGCGATTTCCCCAGGCGCACGCGGCATGCGAAGCCGCCCCGGACTCCACATTCTTCGACCGCACATTCGACGCCGCGATCGCCTGGGGCTTGTTGTTTCTGCTGCCGCCCACCGTACAAGAGACGCTGATCCACAAGGCCGGCGCGGTCTTAAATGCCGGCGGCCGGTTCCTCTTTACCTCTCCGCGAGAGGCCGTCACATGGTGTGATGCGCTGACTGGACGCATGTCCGTATCGCTGGGCGCGGAACGCTACCGCCAGATTTTGCGAGATGCCGGGCTGGCAACGCTTGGCGAAGCGCGCGATGAAGGCGAAAACCACTACTACTTCGCCGGAAAGTTTTGAGCCGCGCCACGCTTCGTGGCCCATTACCCGCTATGCTACGCTGTTGCTTACCACGACCATGCCCCTCACTCGCGTCAAAGGCCAACTGATGAGCGCCTCGGAAATCGACCGCACGCTGGTGCGGCTGGCGCACGAGATCCTGGAAAAGAATCCCGATCTCGACCGGCTGGCATTCATCGGTATCCGCCGCCGCGGCGTGCCGCTCGCCCAGCGCCTGGCGCGCAAAATCGAATCGCTCGAGCAGCGCTCCGTACCCGTAGGCATTCTGGATATCAACCTCTACCGCGACGACCTTACCACCGTCGATATCAAGCCGGTGGTCAGCGCCACGGAAATTGCATTCTCCGTGCAAGGTAAGGACATCATCCTGATGGACGATGTGCTGTACACCGGCCGCACCATTCGCGCGGCGCTGGATGCGCTGTTCGACCACGGCCGCCCGGCGCGCGTACACCTGCTGGTGCTGATCGACCGCGGCCATCGCGAGCTGCCGATTGAAGCGCAGTTCGTGGGCCGCCTGGTGCAGACCTCGGACAGCGAGATCATCGAGGTGAAGTTCCAGGAGATCGACGAGATGGAAAAGGTGCTGTTAGTGGAAAGAGCCGCGGGCGAAGCCGTTTAGGACACGCTCTGAGCCACGGGGACCGCTCCGGGGACCGCTCCCTTACGGTCGCGGCTCAGTAGCTACTGCGGCTCGGTAGCTAGCGCGGCTCGGTAATGGTCGCCGCTCGGTAACGGCCGCCCCCCTTGCATACGGCATTCCTTTCCGGCATAATTAACTTCAACCGGTGTAACTTACTCGCCTCAGCGCCAGGAGCCTAAGGTTTGCGAACGGCCTTGATATCCGCCATCACGGCTTGTGCCGAGCATCGCTTTCAAAGGAAAGCGCGCAGATTTCTGCTGGGGCTCTCCACCGATGAATTGCAGTACATCGCCGAGTTTCTGGGAGCCTGCGTATTGGAGTCCGCGGGCGCTTCGGCACTCAGCCGGGGCGAATTGGCGGAAGGCATCGCGCAGTTCGCGCAGGCTCGCCGCAGGCGTGCTGAGCCGCTCGACGATCAAGAACACAAGATGATTCTGTTGCTCGAATACTTGTGGCGCAGCCGGACTTACTCCGCGCGTTCTTTCAATTCCCGAATCCAAATGTTGCGGTAGCGCACGGGTTGGCCGTGATCCTGTAACAGGAGCGGCAGTTTGGCGGGGGTCGCTTTATAGGGGGGGCGCTTCATATAGTCAGTCGGCCCGGTAGGCATAGCATTGTCCTGAGCCAAGACTCCGTTGAAGAGCAGGGTAATAGTCGCCGCATCTTTCAGCTTCCCATCGGACGTAAATCGCGCGCCATGAAAGACGATGTCGTAAGTCTGCCACTCTCCGGGCGGACGCGCCGGATTTACCAGCGGCGGATACTGGCAGTAGATCGCGCCGGCCTGGCCGTCGGGATAGGTTTTGTTGCGGTTGGATTCGAGCACCTGGATTTCGTAAAGCGAGTGCAGGTACACACCGCTGTTGCCGGGCTCCTGATCGCTGCCGTGCGGCTGGGCGGGCGTGGCCCACTCGACGTGCAACTGGCAATCGCCGAAGGGCTCTTTGGTTACCAGATCGCCGGAGCCGGGCGCCACTTCAAAGTAGCCGTCGCGCACTTTCCATGCGGCGGATTTGCCGTTCCGCTGTTGCCAGCCGGAGAGATCCTTTCCGTTGAAGAGCTGCACGGCGTCGGAAGGAGCCGTGCCGGCGTGTTCTTGAGTGCTGGGCTCGCCGGGTGTGACCATGGGCGGCAGAGGGCGGCCGCGGTCGCCCGTCTTCCACTTGATCACGGGAACGGAAGCGGCGAACGCTACGCACGCCAGAGGTAGGAAATATCGGAATCGCATTTGGCCCGATTTTAGCACCGTGCCGCGGCATTGGGTTCGGTGCGGGTGTTTATCCGTTCCCACGATTTACCGGGCCGCGACCGTCAAGGAGTGCCCCATGGCCCTGCGGGCTACCGAAAGCGATGAAGACCAATTGGAGGGCGGCCAATCCTGGCCGCAGCCGCCTTTCAGGCGGCTAGCCGGCTAAAAGCCGTCCCCCGAGGGGACCCCAGGGCAGGATTGCCCGCCCTCCTATTACCCGCATCTCATTAACAAATTGGCTGAAAGATAGGCTTGTCCCGGCTGCAAGATGCCCTGTGACGCGGGAGCCGGGCTATATCGGGCCATGATACGATGAAGAGACCTGTGGGGTGCTCGATCGCCTTAGAGGATCCCAGTCTTTCCGTGACCGGTAGATGGTAACCTTCCTCCTGGACAAAGACACCCAATCAATTTCACCAGGGAGGTGACATGCGGCGCTTGGTACGCCGGCTGTCGATCGGGCTTTTTTTTGCGGGCTGCATCAGTGAAATCGTTTCCGGACAAACGGCGGCGCCAAAAACATTGACATGGGAGCAGGCGCGCGAGGAATTCGAAAAGACGAATCCGACCCTGCGGGCCGCCCGTCTAGGTATTGACGAGTCGCGAGACGACGAGATTACTGCCTTCTTGCGTCCCAACCCGGATTTCACCTTGAGCCTGGACCAGATCAATCCCTTCACCAAACAACCGCCCCCCAACGGCGGTGCGAATGAGTATGCTCCGTTCGCCTACACCGAGCCGTATCTTTCGTTCAGCTATCTGCACGAACGGCGGCACAAGCGTGAACTGCGCCTGGAGAGCGCGAAACAGGGCACCGCCATCGCCGAGTCGCAATTGGCCGACCAGGAGCGCAGCCTGATTTTCAATTTACGCAGCGCGTTCGTCGAGGCCATGCAAGCCAAAGCGGTGCGCGATCTGGCCAAGGACGACTTGGCTTACTTCGATCGCGAATTTGCGATCAGCCAGGACCGCTTTAAGGCAGGCGATATCGCACGCGTGGATCTGGACCGGCTGGAATTGCAGCGCGTGACCTATGAATCGGATCTGCAGACCGCGGAAGTTAATCTGCGGACGGCCAAGATTCAGCTTCTGCAGTTGTTGAACGACCGGACTTCCGTGGAGCAGTTCGACGTGCAGGGGACTTTCGATTTCTCCGAGAAGGCGCCACCGCTCGACGAATTGCGGCAGGCAGCCATGGAACAGCGGCCGGATTTGAAAGCGGCGGTCGAATCCATCGAGAAAGCGCGCACCGATTATAAGTTGGCGGTGGCCAACGGATCGACCGATCCTACCTTTGGGGTGGACTTGGGACGCAATCCGCCCATTCCGGCGTATATGGGCGTAAACGTGAACATTCCTTTGCGTATCTTCGACAAGAATCAAGGCGAAAAGGCGCGCACGCTGGTGGATATTCAGCGCAACGAAAGATTGCGCGACGCGGCCCAGGCGCAGGTATTCAGCGATGTCGATTCCGCCTATGCGACTCTCCAAAGCAATCTGACGCTGCTGCGGCCCTACAAGGCGAAGTATCTGGGGACGGCCGCCCGGGTGCGCGACACGATCGCGTTTTCGTATCAGCATGGGCAGGCCGCTTTGGTCGATTATCTGGATGCCCAGAGAGACTACCGGGCGGTCGAAGTAAGTTATCTGAACCTGGTGGGGGCTTACCTGACCGCCGCGGGCCAGTTGAATCTCGCCGTGGGCCGTGAGGTTATCCAATGAAACGGCGTGAACCGGCTCTTGCGCTCCTGGCGCTGGGCTTGATTTCGATATTGGCGTTGGCGGGCTGCAGCGCCCAGGGCAAAGGCGATCCCAAAGCCGAGGCGCCGCCGCCGGCGGAGGTCGAGCGCGTGCCGGGCGCGGGCCAGTTCAAGGTGGACGATCCCGCGAAGTTTCCGCTGGCGGTGGCCGGTGAGCGGCGCGCGGCTCCCGAATTGAATGTGACGGGCGTGGTGAGCGCCGACGTATCGCGGAATATTCCCGTGGTGACGCTGGCCACCGGGCGGGTGGCGGGGATCTACGCGCGGCTGGGAGACACCGTGGCGAAGGATCAACTGCTGCTCAAGGTGCAAAGCGCGGATGTCGCGGCGGCCTACTCCGAATACGAACAGGCGCGCGCCGACGAAACCCTGGCGCAAGCTCAACTGGAACGCGCCAAGCTTCTGTTAGACAAAGGCGCCATCGCCCAGAAGGATGTGGAGGTGGCCGAGGACGCCGACATCAAGGCGCACGTCGCGGTGAAGACGGCCGCCGACCACCTGCATGTCCTGGGCGCGGATCCCGAGCATCCCTCCGCCATTATCGAGGTGCGCGCCCCGGTTGCGGGCGTGATCACGGATCAACAAGTGACGGCCGCGGGGGGCCTGCAAGGCTTGGCCTCGCCGAATCCCTTCACCATTTCGGATCTCTCGTACGTTTGGATTATCTGCGATGTCTACGAAAATAATTTGCCGCAAGTGCGGCTGGGCGAGTACGCGGACGTCCGGCTGAACGCCTATCCGAACCAGGCGATGCGCGGGCACATCGGCAATATCAGCCCGATCCTCGATCCGAATCTGCGCACGGCCAAGGTGCGCCTGGAAATGCGCAATCCGGGTATGATGCGGCTCGGCATGTTTGTCACCGCCACGTTCCACGGCGCCGAGAGCGAAACGCGGGCGGTGGTTCCGGCCTCCGCCGTTCTGCACCTGCACGATCGCGACTGGGTGTACGTCCCGGCGGGGTCCCGCGAATTTCAGCGCCTGGAAGTGACCGCCGGGAAAATGCTGCCCGGCGATCAACAGGAAATCGTGGCGGGCGTGCGGCCCGGTCAAAAGGTAGTTTCCAACGCGCTCGTCTTGCAAGCCACGGCGGAACAATAATACAGTAAAGCCATCATGACCAAAGAGGAAGTTCGCGCCCGCATCGAAGAGATCGGTATTATTCCCGCGATTCGTCTGCCGTCCACCGAGGATGCGCGGTTTGCCGTGGAAGCGATTTATGGCGCGGGGCTGCCCATTGCCGAGATCACCATGACGGTTCCCGGAGCTTTGGGATTGATTTCCGAGGTGCAACGGGAGTTTCCCGACATGGTAGTGGGCGCCGGAACGGTGCTGGATGCGGACACCGCGCGCCGCGCCGTGGAGGCTGGAGCGTTGTTCATCACCAGCACCGGCATGGACGCCAGCGTGGTAGGACTGGCCGTGGAGGAAGGCGTGCTCGTGTTGCCGGGCGCCCTGACGCCCACGGAAATCATCGGCGCATGGAAAGCCGGGGCGGATTTCGTGAAGGTGTTTCCGTGTGCGCCCCTGGGCGGCGAAAATTATATTCGGGCTCTGAAAGCCGCCTTGCCGCAAATCCGTCTGATCGCGGGAGGCGGCGTGCAGCAACACACGGCCGGCCACTATATCGCCGCGGGCGCCAGCGCCATTGGCGTGGGCAAAGAACTGATCACGCACGAAGCCGTGCGTCTGCGCAAGGCGCATTGGATCACGGAACTGGCGCACCGGTTCATGGCCATCGTAAAAAACGCGCGCGCCACCGCGCCCACGGCCAACGTGGTTACGTTCAAATGACGCGGCAGAACTAAAGCATGATTCGCGGACTCGTTGATTTCTCTCTTAATAACCGCCTGCTGGTGGTGGCTCTCGCCATTCTGCTGTTTGCCTGGGGCGTGATCGCGTTCAAGAACCTTCCCATCGAAGCCTATCCCGACATCGCCAATAACTACGTGCAAGTGATCACGCAGTGGCCGGGCCGGGCCGCCGAGGAGGTGGAACAGCAGGTCACCATACCGGTGGAGATCGTGATGAACGGGCTGCCGCACTTGCAGCACTTGCGGTCCACCTCGCTGTTCGGACTCTCCAGCGTGATGCTGATCTTCGATGACGATTCCACGAACGACTGGAACCGGCAGAAAGTGCTGGAGCGCCTGGCGCAGCTCAACCTGCCCCAAAACCTGCAACCGCAGATCGGCACCGATTACAGTCCGGTAGGGCAGATCTACTGGTATTCACTCACCAGCACGAATCCGGCTTACGACCTGATGGAGCTGAAATCGCTCGAGGATTGGGTGATCGAGAAGCAGTTCAAGTCCGTTCCAAATGTGGTGGACGTGGTCAGTTTCGGGGGGATCACCAAGGAATACCAGGTGGCCATCGATCCGAACAAGCTGGTGGCCTATGGCCTGAGTATCGGGCAGATCGAGCAGCCCCTGGTGAACAATAACGTGAACGCCGGCGGGAGTTTCATCGAAGCCGGCCTGCAGCAGATCAACGTGCGCTCCGTGGGGCTCTTCAAGAACGTGCAGGACATCGGAAAGACCGTGGTGAAGACCCAAAACGGGACGCCCATCCGTATCAGCGACGTAGCCACAGTCATGCAAGGGCCGCGCATCCGCCTGGGCCAGATCGGCAAGGCCATTCACCGGCGCGACGGCAAAATCCTGGACGACGACGATGTGGTCGAGGGGATCGTGCTGTTGCGGAAAGGGGCGGAGGCCGACGCCACGCTGCGGGCCATTCATGAGAAGGTCGCCGAGCTGAACGATCGTCTTCTTCCCAAAGGAGTGCGCATCGTGCCGTTCCTGGACCGCAGCCAACTGGTCCACTACACCACGCATACCGTGCTGCACAACCTGACGGAAGGCATCATCCTGGTGGTGATCGTTCTGTTTCTGTTTCTGGGGAACGTGCGGGGCGCCGTGATTGTGGCGCTGACCATACCGTTCGCGCTGCTGTTCGCCGCCATCTGCCTGGACCTGAGCAAGATTCCGGCGAACCTGCTGTCGCTGGGCGCCCTGGATTTTGGAATGGTGGTGGACGGCACCGTGGTGGTGGTGGAAAACATCGTGCGCCACCTGGGGCAGCAAACCGGCGAGCCGAAGCCGCTGATCGCGCGCATCCGGGAAGCCACCCACGAGGTGCAGCGGCCGGTATTCTATGCGCGCGGCATCATTATCACCGCGTACCTTCCCATCTTCACCTTGCAGAGCGTGGAGGGGCGGCTGTTCAAGCCCATGGCCTGGACGGTGGCTTTGGCGCTGCTGGGCGCGCTGGTCTTCTCGCTGGTGGCGGCGCCGGTGATGGCCAGCCTGATCTTTACCGCCAAGACCCGCGAGTGGCGCAATCCCGCGCTGGCGTGGCTGACGGCCGGCTACCGCACGCTGGTGGGGTGGGCCATTCGCGCGCGTTGGGCGACCGTGGGAGTGGCGGTTGTATGTCTGGCGGCGACCGTCTGGCTGGCCTCCAGCGGCTTGATCGGTTCCGAGTTTCTGCCGCACCTGGACGAAGGCGCCATCTGGGCGCGCGGCACGTTAGCCCCCAGCACCGGCCCGGCCGAAGGCACCCGGCTGATGAACCAGGCGCGGCTGATGCTGGCCGCTTTCCCGGAGGTGACGCAAGTGGTGTCGCAAGTGGGACGTCCCGACGACGGCACCGATACGACGGGCTTTTTCAACACCGAATATTTCGTGGATTTGAAACCCAAAGAACAGTGGCGGCCCGTATTCCGCCAGGATAAAGACGAATTGATCGGGGCCATGGACCGTGAGCTGGAAGGCATTCCGGGCGTGCTTTGGAATTTCTCGCAACCCATCGCCGACAACATGGAAGAAGCGGTCAGCGGCGTGAAGGGCGAACTGGCCATCAAGCTTTATGGCACCGATCTGAAAACGCTCGAAGAGAAGGGCGACGAAATCGTCAACGTGATGCGCGGCATTCGGGGGGTGGAGGATCTGGGGCTTTTCCGGGTGATCGGCCAGCCCAACCTCAACCTGGAGGTCGATCGCGATCGCGCCTCGCGCTATGGGATCAACGTGTCCGACGTGCAGGACGCCATCCAGACGGCGGTGGGGGGGAACGCGGTCAGCCAGGTTCTGCAGGATGAACGGCGCTTCGACCTGGTGCCGCGCTACACGGCGCCCAATCGCAACACGGCGGAGGCCATTGAGAACATCCGCCTTCTGGCGCCCACCGGCGAGCGCGTGTCGCTGGCGCAATTGTGCAAGGTGCAGGTGCTGGATGGCGCGTCGGAGATCTACCGCGAGGAGAACTCCCGCTACGTGGCTATTAAATACGGCGTGCGGGGGCGCGATTTGGGCAGCACGGTGGAAGAAGCCATCAAGGCCGTCGACCGGCGCGTGAAACTGCCGGAAGGCTATCGCATTAGTTGGGCCGGCGAATACGCCAGCCAGCAGCGCTCACAACGACGGTTGATGATCGTGCTGCCGGTGACCATTCTGGTGATCTATATCATCCTCTACACGATGTTCGGATCGTTCAAGTGGGCGAACCTGATGCTGGCCAGCATCGCCATGGCGCCTCTGGGCGGACTACTGGCGCTGCTGATCACCGGCACGCACTTCAGTGTGTCGTCGGGTGTGGGTTTTCTGGCTCTGTTCGGCGTCTGTGTGGAGACTGGCGTAATCATGCTGGAGTATATCAATCAGCTCCGCGCGCGCGGCCATTCGGTGGTGGATGCCGCGGTGGAGGGCGCCGTGCTCCGCTTACGGCCCATCATGATGACCACCCTGGTAGCGACTCTGGGATTGCTGCCGGCGGCCATGTCGCGCGCCATTGGCTCGGATTCCCAACGGCCTTTCGCCATCGTCATCGTGGGCGGGCTCATCCTGGCCATGCTGCTAAACATTTTTCTGTTGCCGGCGTTGTATGTGTGGTGGGCGGGCGATCGGGACGTGCTACCCACGCCCGAGGCGGAGTTCGAAGAGTCGGCATAATTGTGGGGCAGGCTCGTAGCCTGCGCGGGCCTCGTAGGCCCGCTCTTCAGCGAGCGAAGCTCGCCCTGGACAGGCCGGGAGGCCTGTCCTACAATTTGGAAAACAGAACAGAGCAGCCGGCTACCTGGCAATGACGACCGCGATACCGATGACCGGCGGGCCCGCGATCGCGGATACCATCTACTGCTACCGGCTGCAGCCCTGAAATCCGGCGGGGGAAGGACTGGAGTTAGCTGTCGAAATTCCCTAGCTTTAGACCCTCTAGTACCGTCTAGGGTGGGAACAATGGCCCGCGCAGTTTGGGTGAAATCCCTCAGATTAACCTGTCGAATGACGGAACCAGGATTGCCTTCTCCGGTTTCCAGAGGAGCTCGTGAAAGATTTCCCTACACCCTGAACGCGCTCGAAAAGGCCGCAAAGACGCGGTAGACGCTACCGTCGGACAGGAACCAGCACGTTTAACGCGCTGGCCGCCATTGGTTAATAAGATTTTCAACTCTTAATACCTCTTATGGCATATGAAGTGCATCGCCTGAGGTCTATTTCCTTTTTCCGCAGCTCTGGGGGTCGGGAGGCAGCCGGTCTTAGGGCGAGGGGTATATGGGTCTGGGTCCGCTCAAATCCGGAACGAAACCTTGCGCCATCGAGGCGATGGGCTACCGGAACGTCCGAACGGTGAGCGCCATCGCCATGCAAGGAGTCATTTCTATCCTAATGGTGCTGGCGGCGGCGAATTCCTCTCTCGCAAAAACGCACCCCGTTCCGCTCGAGCCCAACACCGACGCCGCCAAGTGCATTACCTGCCACGAAGACAAGACCAAGGGGAAAGCGGTGCATTCGGCCATCGCCACGGGCTGTTTGAGCTGCCATCAAGTCCGTGTAAGCAAAGATGTTACGCGCATTACGCTAACCGCGGTCACGCCTGTAAAACTGTGCCTGCAGTGCCATACGGACAAGGACGCCAGCCAAATCAAAGGGCATGTGCACAGTCCGGCTGTGCGCGACTGCCTGAAATGCCACGATCCGCACGTCTCGGACTTTAAGAATCAGCTACTTAAAGCAACGGACGGCGCCACCAAAGATGCCAATCTGTGCCTCGAATGCCATAACACCGGCTTAAATGTGCCCACTGGTGGCAGCCGTCACGCGGCGCTGGACGGCGGCTGCGAAACCTGCCACGTCACTCACAAAACGGGCGCTTCCGCCGAGACGGAATTCCGCTATCACCTGACCAAAGCCAGTCCGGCGCTCTGCACCGAATGCCATGACCCGAAGGATGCGCAGCTCTTGAAGGCGCATCAGAATCAACCGATCGAAAAATCGGATTGCCTCAGTTGCCACGATCCGCATCAATCCGCGGCTCCCAAGCTGATGCGTGAGTTCATGCATAGTCCGTTCGAATCGAAGTCCTGCGACACGTGCCATCAGCCGGCGAAAGACGGCAAAGTGGTGCTCACGGCCGCCAGCGTGAAAGAACTGTGCGTCACCTGTCACGACGATGTGGCCAAGAAGATCCAGAACGCCAAGGTGCCACACCCGGGCACACAGGGCGATTGCACGGATTGCCACAGCCCGCATGCGGGCAAGACTCCCGGCTTCATTCGTCCCGATCCGGTGACGGCTTGTCTCGGTTGCCATAGCGATCAGGCGGAGATGCAGAAGAAAGGACATGTGCACCAGCCGGCTTACGAGCAGGGTTGCGCCACCTGCCACGAGCCGCACGGCGGGGACAATCCCAAGCTGCTGCGGGCCAAGAATGAGAACCAGTTGTGCCTGGAGTGCCACGGTCCGGACGCCGCGCCCGCGAAGCTAGACAAAGAGCACCTGGTAACGATTTTCGACGGCAAGGTAAAGCTGCCGGAAGATTACTTCCGCAAGGTTCCGATCCTGCCGCTGAAGTACGGCTTGGGGCACCCGACCACGCGGCATCCGGTGCAGGATGTGACCAACCCGGCGACGAACCAGGTGGTGACGCCGATAAGCTGCGCGAGTTGTCACCAGCCGCACGCGTCGGCCAAGCCTGGATTGCTGGTGAAGGATCAGGCGAACAACATGGATTTTTGTAAGACGTGCCATGCCAATGGACTGGATTTGAAGAGTACGAAAGTGGGAGGCACATAGGATGCACCGCTCCGTTACGGTCGCGGCTCAGTTATTCGCGGTCGCGGCTCTGTTATTCGCTTTGCCGCTGGCCGCCGGCGACAAGAAAACCAAGAACGCGCCGGCCGAGCCGGAGGCGCCCAAACGGATCGCCATAGACACCAGCAACCTGGTTTGGCCGCAGCCGCCCGAGATTGCCCGCGTTCGCTTCCTGGCGATGTACACGGGTCAGAAGTTCGACCCGGCCATTCTGGAAAAGCCGAAGCACGAGAAGAAGAATTGGAAGGACGTGCTGGCCGGCGCGCAATCGCAGGCCGAAAAAGCCACCAAAATCCCATACCAGTTCATGCGCGTCTACGGCGTGGCCAGCGATTCGGAAGGCAATATCTACGCCGCCGATCAAGCGGTGGGCGCGATTTTCATTATCGATCCGGCTACCAAAGAAGCCCAGATGATCCGCAACGGCAAGGAGGCGCGCTTTGGCCTGATCAATGGCCTGGCGATGGACGATAACGACCGGCTGTTCGTTTCGGATTCTAAGCTGCGCTACGTGCTGGTGTTCAACTCCAAGCATCAGCAGGAGGCGATCGTAGGAGCCGGCGTGCTGGCGGATCCGGGCGGTATGGCCATCGACCGGGAGAACCGCTTTCTGTACGTGGCGGACACCTCTAGAGATCAAGTGGCGGTATTCGACGCCGACAATTACAAACTGCTGCGCACGATCGGCGTAACCGGCAAGAAGCATACGCTGACGGATCCCGGCACCTTCTCCATGCCCACCAACGTTGCGGTGGACGGAGATGGCAACTTATACGTAACCGACACGCTGAACAATCGCGTGGAAATCTTCGATGCCGAAGGAAACTTCATCAGCGAGTTTGGCAAGTCCGGCGACGGTCCGGGACGATTTGCGCGGCCCAAGGGTATCGCGGTGGATCGCGACGGACACATTTGGGTGGTCGACGAAGTCCAGAGCCGCGTGCAGGTTTTCGATCGCGAAGGTCGCCTGTTGATCTATTTTGGCGAGCAGGGACCGTATCCCGGCCAATTCCAGGCGGCTTATGGCATCGCCATCGACGGCAAGAATCGAGTGATTGTTTCCGAGCAGTTCCCCGGCCGCGTGCAGACGTTCCAGTATGTGACGGACGCCGAGGCGGAAGGAGCCCGCAAGAAGCTTGAGGGCGCGCCGGCAACGGGGCAACCGGCTAACAAAGAGATCGCGCCTGCTAACGCGCAAAGTTCCGCGGCGCATGCGCCGCGTTAGGGATTTGGCTCCGGTGGGAGTCAAAACGGATGACGGGGCGAAGCCCACGTCCGCACTAAGTAACAAGATCAGGCTTAGGAGGCCTTTATCTTATGAGTAGAGTAGCTCTATTGGCTCTCATCGTCGCTTTGGTGGCGATGACGGCCATGGCGCAAACCGACGTTCTTGGGGCACACAATGTTTACGGCCGTGGCTGCGTTGCCTGCCACTCGCCGCATAGTGGCGCCAACGGTGGAATGGGAACGGGCATGGCCGGGGGCGACAGCACCACCGGCGACCTGGCTCTCTGGGGACAGAATCTCACCCCTCTGTACGGCCAGACAATCAACTTCGGCGACGCGGGCGGGTATCCCGTCACGCTTCCCACCAGCCTTACCCAGGCTGGCTTGACCGCGCATGACCCCACGTTTGTCATCATCGCTTGCCTGAGCTGCCATGATGGCAACCTGGCGAGGCCCGGCATGATGAAGGGTTCGACGGTGGAGACGCTGCCGGTGGTAGGCGGCAACGCTCCGACGTTCCTTGGAAGCGATGGCTCGACCGCCGGTAACTACAACAACGACCACCCGGTCGGACCGAATGCTAAATTCGGTTGCGGTCCCCCCTACAACTGGGACTGCACCATCAACGCATCGAGCAACAGCATCACATGGGGACCCATCAGCACGGTCTTCGTCAACACCAACTATGCGTTCCCCGTCTCGTTGGCATGGGTCGGCGGCGTCCCGGAGGTCACTTGCACCACCTGCCACGATCAGCACAGTGAGATCATCTGGTCCGGCAAGATGGGACCGCAAGGCCAGCAGAACTGGAACACGTCCTTCTTCGTCCGCGGGCCATACACTCCCAGCAACACCAGCGGCAGCAATGTGGCAGCGCAATTCTGCCGGAGTTGCCATGGTGGAGAGTCGAATGAAGAGCACGGTCTGATGAACGTTCCGACGACCGGCGCCACCCACCAGTAGAAAAGCCGAGAGTCACAGGGGGGGACTTCCCCCCCTCGCTCTCTGAATCTTATGAAAAAACATCTGTCGATATACGCCCTTCTTGCTTCCGCGCTGTCCGCCCAGGCTGGCGCGCCCAATGTTCCTTCCACGGCGGCGCCGGCGGGCAGGCCCGTCGCGCGGATCAACGGAGTCGTCCTCACGGATCGGGATCTCCACCGGGAGATGTTGGCTATCTTTCCATACGCGGCCCAGCATGGCGGCGACTTTCCCAAAGCCCTGGAGCCGAACATCCGGAAGGGCGCCTTACAGATGATCGAGTTTGAAGAACTGGTATATCAGGAGGCATTGCGGCAAAAGGTGACGGTGCCGCTCGTCCAAATCGACCGGGCGTGGGCGGAATTCCGCAAGGAGTTTCCCACCGAGCAAGCCTACCGGCAGTTTCTGAAGGCGGAGGTGAACGGTTCCGAGCAAGTGGCGCGGGCCAGGATCCAGCGGTCGCTGCTGGTTGCACAAATGATCAAAATGGAAGTCTCGGACAAGGCTGCGGTGTCGGTAGCCGAAGCCAAGGTCTATTACGACCAGCATCCGGAAGCTTTCCGCATCCAGGAATCGTTTTCGGTGCAGAGCATCTCCATGGTCCCGCCCGCCAAGGCGACGCCGGCGCAAATGGAAGAAGGTCGCAAACGGGCTGCCCAGGCGCTGAAGCAGGCGCAAGCCACCAAGACCTATGAACAGTTCGGACTGCTCGCGGAAAAGATTTCGGAAGACGACTACCGCGTGATGATGGGCGATCACCGGGCGGTGGAGCGCGCCAAGCTGCCGCCGGCAATCCTGCTGGCGTTGCAGGGCATGCGGCCCGGCGACGTCAGCGGCATCATCCAGGTGGAGCAGACGCTCACCATCGTGCGCCTGAACGCGCACACTCCTGGCGGAGTCCGGAAATTCGACGAAGCCAAGGATGAGCTGCGCAAACAACTCACCAAGACCAAGACCGAGCAACTTCGATCGGCGCTGGGAAAGAGGCTGCGAACCAAAGCCAAGATAGAGGAACTTTAAGCCGTCGTCGAACGGTGAGAAGGAAATGCCGCCTTGGGGAAAATATCAACAGCCGCGATTTGTGTGGTACTGGCGGCCATAGTTCCCCAAGCGTTGGCGCAGGTTAAGTGGGGGGACCTCAGCACCGACCTCAGCGGCAATCTCTCTGCCGGATATACCGCGGATTATGGAAGCCTGACAGCCTCCGACCATGGTCTTACCGCAGGCGGCTCGGCGAACCTGAGCGGCTCGTTTTACAATCCCGGGTTTTTCTCATTCAACGTCGACCCCTTCCTTAATCAGTCCCGGAACAATTCCGACTTTCAATCCATCACCGACGCCAGCGGCGTGAATGCCAACGCATCGATCTTCGGAGGCAGTAATTTCCCCGGATCGATCAGCTACAGCAACATATTAAACAGCGAGGGGAACTTCGGAGTTCCGGGTATTGCTAATTACACGAGTCACGGCAACTCAGAGCTATTCAGTATCGGGTGGGGCGAGCATGTCGCCAAGCTACCCGCTTTGTCGTTCAACTATCAGCAGGGGACCAGCGATTACTCGATTTACGGCACGGATGCGAACAGCACCAACGATTTTCATTCATTCATGGCCAACCTCACTTATTCACTGGCCGGCTTTAATTTGAATGCGGGTTACCATTACTCGACCGTCGAATCACAGTTGCCGCAACTGTATTCCGCTCAAGCGGCGGAGAAATCCGACTCCGATACGACTTCGTACTCTGCCGGTCTCGGGCATCGGCTACCGTTTAATGGACAATTTTCATCCGAAGCCACCAGGTCGGACTTGGACTACGCCAGCACGGAAGGCAACTACAACGGGGTGGTCGATTCCGTGTTCACGGGGATGATGTTCAGTCCGATAGAGAGGCTGAGTTTCGGGGCTAACGCGCAGTATCTGGATAACCTCACGGGACAGCTTTACCAGACGATCGTCGGGGCGGGTGGCATCGCGGCGCAGGGACCACTTCCCATGGAGTCGTCGCATGCCCTGGATCTTACCGGATTCGCGGCATATACGGTGCCGGCCTGGCACATGAGCTTCAATGGGACCGAACAATACCAGGAGCAACGCTTCGAGGGCGATTCCCTGGAGTCCAATTCGCTGACGGGAACGGCAACCTATGCGAATTATCTGTTGGGAGGCATGTTGAACGCCACCCTGGGCGCGGTGCGCAGCGAGATGACTCCAAGCAATCTAACCCACGTGGGCCTGATTGGCGCGGTTAACTATGCGCGCGAAGTGCGGCGTTGGACCATGTCCGGCTCGCTCAACTACGCACAAGATCAACAGACCCTGTTAGCTTCGTACCTGACAAATTCTCTGGGTTATTCGGGCAACCTGAGCCGCCGCCTCGGCCGAAGATCGACGTGGACCAGCGTGGCCAGCGGTTCCCAGACGGGATTGGCCGGAGTGTCCGGCTCCAGCAGTTCCAGCCAGGCGTATTCCACGTCCGTTACAGTGAACCGGATCAGCGGGGCCGTCACATATTCAGAATCCAGCGGCAACGCCATCCTGACCGGTTCGGGCCTGGTGGCCACGCCGATTCCACTCCCCGTGATCAGCCAGGCAGCGGTGGTTCTTTACGGGGGACACGCCTATACATTTGCGCTGGGAGCGAATCCGATCCGGGGCCTCACACTTTCGGCCTCTTACTCGCAAGCGGCAAGCAACACGCAGAACGACTCCGCCAACTCCAATAACAACACGTCGCAATTATCGGCGACGCTCATCTACCTGGTGAGGAAGACGTACTTTCAGGCGGGTTACACAAGGCTGGTGCAGGGCTTCAGCGCTTCGAACCTGCCGCCGAGCATGTTGGGATCTTTTTATTTCGGTTTAACGCGATGGTTCAGCTTCTTCTAAGTTCAATCCCAGACCGCTCGCGTGCCGCGAGAAGAGCGGGCCTAAGAGGCCCGCGCAGGCTACGAGCCTGCCCCACATTGTCGCTGGCGCTCATACTGCTCACGCCGGGGATGGCCGCCGCGCGCTCCGCCCCCAAAGCGCCCGCCGCGCCGGATGCGCCCGAACTGCTGATGGACGGCGGCCGGCGATTGGTGTTCGAGCGAAATTTCAGCTCCGAGCGCGAAGTGAAAATCAAGCGCGGATTCTGGACCAAGCTCAAAGATGCGGCGCTGGGCGAGCCTGACTATCGCAGCATGGTGCGTCCCTACGGCGTGGCGCAGGATTCGCGCGGCCGCATCATCATCACGGATCCGGGCGCGTTCGGCGTGCACATCTTCGATTTCGTACAACAGAAATACAAGTTCCTGTCGCGTCCCGAAGGCCGGGATGTGCTGCGTGCGCCGCAATGCGTGGCCGTCGACGGAAAAGATAATATCTATGTCACAGACTCGGAAGCCGGCATGATCTTCGTCTTCGCCGCGGATGGAAAATTCCAGCGCACCATCGGCAGCCTGCGCGGCGGCGAAGGAATTTTCAAGCGGCCCACCGGTATCGCCGTGGATTCGGAAGCCGGACGTATCTATGTAAGTGACACCTGGCGCGATAAGATCTATGTGCTCGACATGCAGGGCAGCGTTGTAGGAACCATCGGTAAAGAAGGTCACGGAGACGGGGAATTCAACTTTCCCACCGATCTGCGGCTGGAAGGCCAGGATCTGATGGTCGTGGATGCGATGAATTTTCGCATCCAGGTTTTCGATCGCTCCGGCGCCTTCCGCTACGTTCTGGGAGGCGCGGACGAGAACAGCAGTCTCTTCCGGCCGAAAGGTCTGGGCATCGACGCCGAAGGTCACGTGTATGTGGCCGACGCGTTTTCTAATATCGTCCAGGTATTCGATCGCGAAGGGCACTTACTCTATTACTTCGGCAAGGCAGCCGGTATCGGCGATTTTGCTCTGCCGGCCGGACTCTCGGTGGATCGCTCCGGCCGCATTCTGATCGTCGATAGCTATCATCGCCGCGTCCAGGTGTTTCATTATTACGGCGCCGCGCAACCGGCCGCGGGAGGGGCGCAATGAAGCTTTCGTGGGCAGCCCTATTCGCCGCGGCCACGCTTTCCGCGCAGAGCGTCGACGTGATCGGCGTGCATAACCTGGCGGGCGGGGGCGGACCCGTCAACGGCCAGTTGCCCGGGTCCTGCCGCTATTGCCACGCGCCACACAACGGGATCGGCGGTTCCACGCCGCTGTGGAATCAGAAGCTCTCGAAACAGGTTTATACGCTGTACACCAGTTCCACGTACAAAGAGACAGACGCCCAGCCTGCCGCCACGAGTCCCAGCCTGCTATGCCTGAGTTGCCACGATGGCACGGTAGCGCCCGGACAAACGCAGGCGTACGGCACCATCCCCACGTCCGGTCAGATGAAGGCGGCCGACGTTTTCGGCCGCAATTTGCAGCAATCGCATCCTATCGATCTGGCGCTGCCGATCAAGGATTCGCCGGATCTGGCCGCCTCGCTGACCTCCTCGGGAAAGACTCTCGATAAGACCGGCGCCGTAAAGCTGATCAAGGGCAACATCGAATGCACCACTTGTCACGATCCGCACGCGCAGGGGACGGACAAGGTTTCGCAGAATTTTCTGGTGATCGACAGCTCGCGCGGCCAGCTTTGCCTGGCCTGCCACGATCCGAAACGAGTAGTCACCGGGCAGAACAATCGCCTGTCGATGTGGGAAACCAGCGCGCATGCCGTGGCTGCGAACAGCGTGCGCAATGTGATGAGCGCGCCGGTGGGCGATTATTCGACGGTCGGGCAAAATGCCTGTATCTCCTGCCACCAGGTGCACAACGCTCCGGGATCGGCGGAATTGTTGCGGGCGCCCAACGAACAGGATTGCCTGCTGTGCCATGGCGGCGGCTCGAGCATCTCGCCCGCGATTCCGAACGTGGCCGCCGAGTTCGCCAAGACCGGCCATCCGTTCCCTTCCGCCAACGATCAGCACCAGGCCGGCGAGAATGCGCTGCTGAATCAGAACCGGCACGCCACGTGTGTGGACTGCCACAATGCGCACTCTTCAAGCAAAGTCACGGCATTTCCCGCCGCGCCCGCGATTCGAATTTCGCAATCCAATGTGGCGGGCATCAGCGCCACGGACGGAGTCAGTCCGGTCGAACCCGCGGCGGTCAATCAATACGAGAATTGCCTGCGCTGCCACGCTACCAGCAGCGGCAAGACCGCCAGCCGCGTATTCGGATATCTTCCGGTGTGGACCGTTTCGGCCGGCGACCCGCTCAACCTGGTGCCGCAATTCGCACAGACCGCATCGTCCAGCCATCCGGTAACGCACGATCGCAGCAGCATATTTCCGCAACCCAGTTTGCGGCCGTTCATGATGAATCTCGACGGTGTGACGCAAGGTCGCGCGATGGGCGTACGCATTTTATGCACCGATTGCCACAACAGCGACGACAATCGCGAGTTCGGCGGTGCGGGTCCCAACGGTCCGCACGGTTCGAAATTCACGCACATTCTGGAACGCCGTTATGAGATGAGCCAGGCGCCGCGGCCGGGGCTGCCGATCGTGAATCCGTTTCCGGATCCGGACCTCAGCGCCGTGGGTCCTTACGCGCTGTGCGGCAAGTGTCACGACCTGAAAATCGTGATGGCCAACTCGAGCTTCTCGGGACACGCGATGCATATCAACGCGGGTTTTTCATGCTCGGTTTGCCACACGGCGCACGGGATGGGCAGCTTCTCGCCCGCAATTTCCGGCGAACGATTGGTCAACTTCGATGCGAATGTGGTGGCGCCGAACGGGCTGGCGCCGGTCTCTTACAACCGGACGAAGAATACCTGCAATCTGGTGTGCCACGGGCAGACGCACGGCGCGCCATCCTTCCCGAATGCAGCGTCGCGAACGCGTGGGGGCAGGGTCCCACACCGGTAGCGCGTGGGGCAGACCATCGTTCTTTGTGGTCTGCCGCGTTCGCGTAGCAAGGAACGCTCAAGCTAATCCACCACTAAATTTCGGCTTGTCGCCCGCATCCTTCCACAACCGGAATCCGCCGCGAAAGGCGTAGGCGTTGTTGCCCAGCCGCGCGCTGGGCGGAAGCTTTTTCAGCAGCCTGGTGTTGCCGCCGCCCAGCACCACATAGTCGGCCTCGAGTGCCGTCTTCAGCCGTTTTACGACGTCGAACACGTGCTGCCGCCACTTTTTCTTGCCCAAGCGGTCCAGGCCGCGCTGGCCGATGTAATCCTCGTAAGTGCGGCCGTGCTTGTAAGGCAGGTGCGCCAACTCCATAGGCTCCAGGACACCATCCACGATCATGGCCGAGCCGAGCCCGGTGCCCAGACCGAGAAAAAGCATGCGTCCGCCTTCGTAGTGGCCGAGAGCCTGCATGGCGGCGTCGTTGATAATCTTGACGGGGCGTGCGAAGGCTTTCTTGAAATCGAAGCCTACCCATCCGTGGCCGAGATTGTGCGGCTCGCCGACCGGTTTGCCGTGAATGACCGGGCCGGGGTACCCGATAGATACGACCTGGTAATCCCAATCGGCGGCGGCCTTGCGCACGGCGGCCACCATTTTGCGCGCCGTCATCGCCGGCCCGGAGGGGATTACGATGGGCGTCCGGTGGCCGGTGGCGAGAACCTTGACGTGGGTGCCGCCTACGTCGATAACCAGAACCTTGAGAGGCTGTGTGGGCATGCCTTCGCGTGACTATCTTAGCAAACGGTCTTTCACAGCCGCGACCTGTCCGGTGCGAGCGGTCGCGGCGGCTGGGTAAGCCGCGAATTATCCAGCCGCTGTTCGCGGATTCCCTCAGCGGTGGGCCTCGTGCCGATTGCGGACCCGGAGAACGCGAATCGTCTCATCGTCCAACTGGAAGCGGACCCGATTGGACTAAGAAGAAAGAGCCTTGATACCGGATGCCGGGCATCAGGTTGCGCCTGGGCCAAGTTCGACCGGCAGGAGAAATCGCGTCCCACGCAATATTATAACGGAGACCTCATGATGGAGGGCCACGGCCCCGAACCAGGCGAGGGTCCCGTTGCGTGGTTCGACAGGCTGACCATTGCGGTCGCGAAAAAGGGGCTGAAGAAATATGGGTCGCGTACGCTCGCCAACGTGGCCGCGATGAGCCTCATCCTAAAGGGCATGCCGGCGCACGCGTTGTGGCCGGTGCTCGGGATACCGCTCGTGCTCTCGTTCGTGTGCCTGCTCGCGCCGACGCTGTTCTATGCAGCGATGTTGGCCGGCATATGGCTTGACAAAATGCCAGGCTCACCGCAGCCGCCGCAAAAACACTGACAGCGCAGCACCCATAGTCGCCAACCCTCGCGAATGCCGCATTCGCCATCACCGCGCCGACTTCTGCCGGATGGCCGCCGCCATGGTATCCCGCACCCGCCCCAGCGGCAGCCGCGCGGTATCCAGATCCGGCGCGGCGGTGTGACGGTCCGCATACAGGCACCCGACGGCTTTCGCATCCACCACGATCGGGAAGAGCGCGAAGGCGCCCGGTTCCATGGCCGTCACCAGCGCGCTGCGCTCGTAGCGACTCTCGCGCGCGCAGCCGATCAGCACGTCGCTCTTATATTGCAGCGCGGCGCGGATCGGCCCATCCAGGCGGTCCACCGGAAAATCGAAACGGGTCAGCACATCGTCGGCGGCGCACCCGCTCGCCAGGCGTCCGCGAACCGACGTGCGGTCGTCGCTCAACAAGCCGAACACCGCGCGATCGAAGCCCGCGCCGCGCACGGCTTCGAGCAATGCGCTGAGAATGGCCGTCAATTCGAAATCGCCACCGCGCAACGAGCGGCCGGCATTTTCCGCGGCCTCGTCGAGCGACCGCCAGCCCGCTTCTTCAAACACCGGAAGGGACGCCGCCAACCGCCGCGCACCTTCGGCCTGCCGGTCCAGACGCAGGCTGCCGGAAGGGATTCCCAGCACCGCAAACGTATCTTCGGTTTCCTTCAACGCGGCGTCCGCCAGCCGGCGTAATTCGGCTCCCGGCACCAGCGCGCGGCGACCCTGCGGATCCACGATCCACGGCAGATGCACGCCTTCGAGAGCCGCGCCATCGCGATACATGGCGTGCGTCAGATCGCGCGCATAGTCGGTGATGGAAGCCAGCGACCGGTCCATGGGCGATCCCACCAGGCCGCCCAGGCCGCGCAGACAGACGTAGACCTTGGGCGGCATGTTCCAGCCGGTGGCCACGCGCAGCCCCACTTCGTCCCAGGAAAAATCGAGCACGCGCAGGCAGGCGGCGCGCCCGCCGATGTTCTCCTCCTGCATGGTGACGACGATCTTCGAATACTCCTCCGGATAATGGCAGGCGATCAGCACCTCGCCCAGATTGCGGAACAATCCGCAAACATGCGCTTCATCGGGGCGGGGATAGCCCACCGCGGCGGCGATCTCGCGGCTGTGCACGGCGCCCAACAACGATAGCAGCATCAGCTCGCGCAGGCCAGGCGAACGGCTTGCAAAATGTTCGATATAGCGGATGGCGCCCACCAGGTTGCGCAGCGTCTCCCACCCCATCAGCACGATGCTATGCGGCACGCTCAAGATGGGCCGGCCGGAACGGTTATAGAGGGCCGAGTTAGCGGCGCGCAAAATCTGCGAGGTGAGGCCCAGGTCCTTCAGCACTACGCGCGCCAGGGCGCTGGAGCTGCCGCCATCCAGATCGAGCGTGCGGACGATCACTTCGTTTGCGTTTTGGCAAAACGGCGGTACGCCTTCCTCGCGGGAGATACGCGCCACGCAGGTTTCGAGCTTCTGCTCGCGCGCCCGCGGCTGGCCGCTTTCGGCTGCGATTTCGTTTTCCGGCTCCGGCTCGCGCATACACGTCTCTAGGGACAGGCTGCCCTCCTCTCTCATCGGCCAATTCTCCGATTCTTACGCAGCGCGCGCGATTTGATATTCTGGCGGGTGCATGCTGACCCAGTATGCCGTGCTGAACGCCATGATCTTCGCCGCGCTGGGGATCGCTGTGTTCGTGCTGGCGGCATCCGTTCTGCTCAAAGTGACGCCGCTGAAACTGTGGCACGAGCTGGTGGAGGAGCGCAATGTGGCGGTGGCCATTTTCGCGGGCGCCACGGCCATCGGCATTTGCATGATCATCGCGGCGGCCATGCATTGATGGCGCGGAAGACGCTGCCTTACGGCCGCGGCTCAGTAACGCAGTCGCGGCTCGGTAGTTGCTGTGGTAATTTTGATCTATGGCGTTTGAGTCCGATAAAGTGATGTTCGAGATCTACCGGGAGACCCAATACTCCGGCAAATACCGGGTGGTCTACTTTACCGAACTGCAGGATCACAACAAGGAAACCGAAATCAACCACGCGCTGAACGGCGAGCATTACTACGACGGTTTTATCAAGAACTTCCGTAAGGACGAGGCCAAGCAGATTATCGACGAATGCCTGGCGCGCCTGAACGGCGGCGAAAAGCTGGACGCGGCCGAGATCGAACGCGCGCTGGGCGATCACGTGGCTTGAGATCGCAGTGCAAATCACCCGTTACGCAAGTCTTTCGGAAGACCAGTTCTTGGGGTGCGTGAGCGCCTTCGCCGATTCGCTTTCCGGCGAGTTGAATGCCGCGGCCATGTACCTGCGCAAGCTGGAAGGCCAGGCCAAAGGCGCGGCGTTCGCTTATGAGATGTCGCTCGACCGGCACCGCTATGGCGCACTGACCGTGCTCGACCGTTGGGGCGCCTTGGTGGCCGCGTTTGGTCCGCACTTAGCGGTGGCGCGTTATCCGGGGATCATTCCAGAGGCGTCCGCGCGCGTGCGGGCCGCGGAGAACGTTCTCGAAAACGCCAATCGTGTGCTCGATGCAGCCGACGCGTATTCGAGCGACGTGGTGGAAGCCTGCCAACTGGCTTTCCAGTCGCTGGCCGCCACTTTCGCGGAAGAGCGCAACGCGGCGCAGCAGTCGGCGCAGTTGGGTCCCCTGCTGACGGACGATTTCAAGCAGGCGCGCGGCACGTTTCTGCGGGATCTCGCCGCTCGATAACCTGCGGGGCAGGCTCGGGCCGCCTTCTTTTTTTTGGTCTCTCGTGAGGGGATTGCGGCAAAATCATCGGTTTCTATTTTGAAACGGCTCTAACAGCCTTACGAGGAGAAACCAAATGAAAACGCTTTCGACCGCAACATTGATTCCGATACTGGCCGCCGGGCTGTCCATCCCCGCCTGGGCCACGGACGGAGTCCTTACAAACGACGCTTACATCGACTCGGTAAGCCCAACCAGCAATTTCGGCACGGTGGCGGGTATGCACGTGACTTCCAAGGACACGGCCTTCCTGCAATTCAGCCTGGCGAATCTGCCATCGTCGGTGACCTCCGCCCAGATTGAGAAGGCCACCCTGATTCTGTACGTAAACAAGCTAACTGTGCCGGGCAAGGTGGATCTATCGGTAGTGGATGGTCCCTGGACCGAATTCACACTGACGATGTCCAACGCTCCTACTCTGACGCCCATTGCGGGCGCCACCGCCGCGCTTAGCGTGAGCGAGGAATATATCGCGTTCGATGTCACCAGCACGGTCGAAGGCTGGCTGAACGCACCCGCGGCAAATAACGGCTTCGCGATTGTCGCCGACTCCAGCACGGAAAGCGTAGCGGTGCTGTTCGACACCAAGGAAAGCACCACCACCAGCCATCCGGCGCAGTTGGAGATCACGCTGGCGAACACGGGCGCACAGGGTCCCGAAGGTCCGCAGGGTCCGGCAGGCCCGACCGGTCCGCAGGGTCCCACCGGCCCGCAAGGCGCTACGGGTCCGTCTGGTCCGGCAGGCCCCAATTACGGCATGTCCTGGAACCTGTTTTCCGGCGGTTTGACTGGCCAAACTTGGAATGGCTTTGTGTTCGACTGCGGCGGCAGCAGCAGCGCCATCGCCGTCTCCTGCGGCAACCTGAACGTCAACAATAACCCGGCCGCGGTAAACCTGAACTACACCGGGATTTGGAACAGTTCGGAAACCGCGGCTTGCATTATGACCAACAACGCCGGTAACGGAGAGAATTACCAGTTTGGAGTGCTTTGCGCCAACACTCTGGTGCCGGCGTACCTCAACGGGAATACGTTACCGCAAGTCCAGCCGAATGTCGACGACATTCTGACGACTTGGCCCTCCTGGGCGCCTAAGAACGCCACGCGCACAGTGCTGCAAGGTACCGGAGGCGTGCGGGCCGTCGAATATACCGCACCGTTAAGCCACTAGTCGGTCCGCATACCTTTTGAGGAACTCGCGCAAAACGGGCCGTCCCGCGCCGCTTCAGTCTGCGGAGTTCCTCTCCTGTGTGGCGGCGCGGAAATCGCGCCCCTTTGCGCTAGAGCGCGCGCGGAGCCCGGCTGTACGATCGCAGCACCGCGCGCGCACCATCCACCGCCAGCACGGCAGCGTGCTTCGATTCGTTCTGCAATCCGCCGACGGCCTCCTCGATATCCTCCGCGCGGAGCGCCGCCACCTCCTCCGCCGTTCTGCCCATCAGCAACTCAGTCAGAGCCGACCCCGCCGCGATGGAAGCGGTGCAGCCGCGGGTCTTGTAGCGAGCCTCCACCACGCGGCCATCGCCGAACTGGACCGACAAGCGCAGGATATCGCCGCAGGCCGGATTGGTTATCTCGACGGTGACGGCGGGCGGCGGCAGTTCGCCCACATTGCGCGGATTGCGGAAGTGATCGAGGAGGCGCTCGGAATACATGTGTGCTTCAATATTCTAATTGGTTACTGTCGTGGCAGCTATCATACGGCGCGGCGGCCGCATTCTGATCTGCCGCAGGGCCGTGGGCGGCGCGCATCCGCTGAAATGGGAGTTTCCCGGGGGAAAGGTGGAACCCGGCGAGATCCCGCGCGCGGCGCTCGAACGGGAATTGCACGAAGAGCTCGACGTGCAGGCGGAAATCGGATGCGAAGTCGCGCGATACGAGTTTGCCTATCCCGGCAAGAGTCCCATTCTGCTGATCTTCCATGCGGTAGATCATTTTTCGGGCGAGCCGCGAAATTGTGTATTCGAGGAAATCCGCTGGGCGATGCCGGAAGAGCTGCCGCGCTTCGATTTTCTGGAAGGAGACGTGGGGTTCGTGAAGCGCCTGGCGGCGGAGGGTTAGGTACTCGTGCCTCGGCTACGCGAAAGCGGCAGACCACAAAAAACGATGGTCTGCCCAAAGGTCTGCCCCACGGCTACGGCAGGCGCACTTCCACGTTGTGCTCGCGGTTTAACTGCTCGGTCAACTGGCGATCGACCAGCGACAGCGACACCTGATTATGTACGTTGCCTTCCGTGAAGTAGTGCAACGTATCGCCCTCGGTGTAGTAGGCCACTGCCGAATAGACGGTGTGATCCTTGAATGCGATCAGATAATACGTGGTATCGGGCGGCGCGGCATTGTCGTTGGCCGGCGCCTGATAGTAATGGAAATTGGAATTGGCCTGGTCCGACGGCGCTCCTTGCGCGGGCGGAGGCGTGCCGAAATATTGATTGATCACCACGGGCGGCGCCGCCGCCGGTTGATCGCCTGGCGCGCTATTGGCACCATTCGGCGCCGGCTGATCCGGCGGCGCGTAACCATAGCCATAGCCGCCTACGAAGACCGGATACGCATAGATGCTGCCGGTACCGCCGCGCCGGCGTCCGGAGCCCAGGCCGTTATAGTAGGAACGTCCCGTGGCGCCCACGCCGTAGCGTGCCGCCGCTTGACCGGTGGCCAGCGCGGCCGCGCCTTGCGGAATGGCAGGCGTGACGACGTTGCCCCATGGATTGACTGCCGCAGGAGCGCGTCCAGCCGGAAAAACGACGTTGCCGAATCCGCCGGCCGGAAAGAATTGCGCCGAAAGCGGGACCACCGTTAGAAACGCGACGAAGACTGCGCCGGAGACCTTCATGGGCACCCTCTGCTACAGCTTACCACCGGTTTGGAAATCGCGCCAGATAGGGGTGCTTAACATGTTTAAAAGTCGGAGGGAGGACGCTCCCTTACGGTCGCGGCTCGGTAACGTGGTCGCGGCTCGGTAACAGCCGCGTCGATTTCGCACGATTTACAGAGCCGCGACCGTGAGGGAGCGGTTCAGAATCCCGAAAACAGTTAAGCACCCTATACTGGAGAGATGGCTACTGCACCCAAACTGATCGAACCAACCCAAAACGAATTTCTGGCGGACCTGGAAAAGGGCGCCCGGCGCCCGGTCCATTTCTTCCGCTTGATGGCCAACCGGCCGGAGGTACTCAAGCATTTTGTGCCGTTCTACGGCGTGGTTATGGGACCCGGCCCCGTCGACCGGCGCACGAAAGAACTCGTCTACCTGACGGTCTCGTATGCCAACCATTGCGCCTATTGCACGGCCGCGCATGTGGCCACGGGAAGCAAAGCGGGAGTCACGAAGGACGAGATGCAGGCGCTCCAATCCAGCCAGGATGACGGATTCAGCGCAGCCGAGCGCGCCGCCATCCGCTACGCCCGCGAGCTGACGCGCACGGCGGACGGCGCACAAACGCGCGCGGCGCTCGACGAATTTTACAACTACGAACAGATCGTGGAGCTCACGCTGATCGCCGCGCTGGCGAACTTCACCAATCGGGTCAACAACGGGCTGGACCTCGCGCCCGAACAGTAAAGTGGCTATCCTCAGCGGTATCAATCCGGTACTCGAAAGCCTGAAAGCACGGCGCCCGCTGGATCGCATTCTGATCGCGAAGGGCGCGGCGGGCGCGCGTTTGCAGGAGATCATCGACCTGGCGCGGCGCGCCTCGGTGCCGGTGCGGTTCGAAGATCGCGGGGGGCTCGACCGGCTGGCTGGGACGCCGGCGCATCAGGGCGTGGTAGCCATGGGCGCCGCGCAGAAATACGCGGAGCTTGACGACGTGGCGCCGGCCGCGCAGTTGCTGGTGGTGCTCGATGGCGTGGAGGATCCGCACAATCTGGGCGCCATCGTACGCACGGCGCATGCCGCCGGCGCCGCTGCGGTGGTGATTCCGGAGCGGCGTGCGGCGGGGCTTACAGATGTGGTGGCCAAAGCGGCGGCCGGAGCGCTTGAATATATGCCGATTGCGCGCGCTACCAATATCAATCGCACGCTCGAGCGATTGAAGGAACTGGGCTATTGGATTTACGGCTTGGATGAACGCGGCGCCGAAGATTACTCGGCCGTCGAATACCACGCGCCTACGGCGCTGGTTTTCGGCGGTGAAGGCAAGGGCCTGCACGATCAGGTGCGCAAGCATTGCGATGTGCTGGTGCGCATTCCGATGGAGGGCCACATACCGTCGTTGAATGTGTCGGTGGCCGCCGGCATTGTGCTGTTTGAGTGCAAGCGGCGGCGTGCGGAAGGGTAAGCGGGACCGCTCCCTTACGGTCGCGGCTCAGTAACGGGCGGCTCAGAAACGCCGCCGCGCGAATAGGACCGCGCGCCTCATAGTAGAATCAAGTGTCGATGCGTAAATGGGCGTGGTTGGGGTGGCTGGCGTTGGCTTTGCCGGCATGGGCGGCGCTACCGGTGCACGCGCGGCATGCCATGGCCGTAACCGTCGAACAGCACACCACCGACGCCGGTGTCGCGGTCCTGCAGGCGGGCGGTAACGCGGTGGATGCGGCTGTCGCCGTGGGATTTGCGCTGGCCGTCACGCATCCGGATGCGGGGAATATCGGCGGCGGCGGATTCATGCTGGTGCGCTTCGCCGACGGCCGTTCCACGTTCATCGATTTTCGCGAGCGGGCGCCCGAAAAAGCCTCGCGCAACATGTATCTGGATGCTTCGAGCAAGCCCACCGAAGATAGCGAGACGGGTTATCGCGCGGCGGGAGTCCCGGGATCGGTGCGCGGCTTCGAATATGCATCCAGGAAATACGGCCGCAAGCCGTGGGCGGACGTGATGGCGCCCGCGGTGGCGCTGGCCGAAAAAGGGTTCCCGGTCTCCTACGAGTTCGAGAAATCTTTGCGCGGCGAGGCCAAGCGGCTGGAACGTTTTCCGGAATCGAAACGCATTTTCCTGCGCGATGGCAAGTTCTACCAATTCGGCGAAACATTCGTGCAGCCGGAACTGGCGCGCACGCTGCGGCGCATTCAGGAGCAGGGCGCGCGCGACTTTTATGAAGGCGAGACCGCGCACCTGCTGGCCGCCGCCATGGAGCAACACGGCGGGCTGATCACGCTGGCCGATCTGAAAGATTATGCCGTGGTCGAGCGCCGGCCGCTCACCGGCAGCTATCGCGGCTATGAAGTGATAACCGCGCCGCCGCCGAGTTCGGGCGGAATTGGCATCCTGCAAATGCTGGGCGTGCTGGAAGGCTCGGGATACGAAAAATCCGGCGCGGGATCGGCGGCTGAACTGCATTTTCTGGCCGAAACGATGCGCCGGTATTTCGCCGACCGGGCCGCTGTGATGGGCGATCCGGACTTCGTGAAAGTGCCGGTGGCGAAGCTGCTCGATCCGGCTTACATCGCGCAGTTGCGCCGCTCCATCGATCCGGAGCACGCCACGCCGAGCTCCCAGATTCATTCCGGCGTAACGATTGCGCCGGAAAGCAGCGAGACGACGCATTATTCGATTGTGGATGCGGACGGCAATGCGGTAGCGGTCACCTACACGCTGAATTTTGGATACGGCAGCGCCGTAACGGCGCCGGGCCTGGGCTTCCTGCTCAACGACGAAATGGACGATTTCGCCGCCAAGCCGGGCGAGCCCAACGGATTCGGCCTGGTGCAGGGCGAAGCCAACGCCATTCAGCCGCGCAAACGTCCGCTCTCTTCCATGACGCCGACCATTGTGACGCGCGGCGGCAAGCTCGACCTGGTGCTGGGCACGCCCGGCGGACCGACCATTATCAACAGTGTTTTGCAGGTGCTGGTGGACGTGGTGGATTTCGGCATGAACGTGCAGGATGCGGTGGACTTTCCGCGTATCCATCACCAGTGGCTGCCGGATCAACTGGTGATGGAGCGCGGCTTCTCGCCCGATACGATCGCGCTGCTGAAGGCGCGCGGCCACCATGTGAAAATCGCGCATTCGATCGGCGAAATGGCCGTGATCGAGGCGCGCGACGGGTGGCTCGAAGGCGCCGCCGATCCACGCACGGAAGGCACCGCCAAGGGATATTAGGAATGCGACACGTTCTTTCCACGCACCTGTTCATCAATCACCGGCTGACGGTTGCGCAGCTCGACAAAATTCAGCACGCGGGGATTCCGGCCGTGGAGATCTTCTGCGCGCGGCAACACCTGGATTATCGCGACCGCGCCCAAATCACCGAGTTGGGACACTGGTTTCGCGAGGCGGATTTGCAGCTTCATTCGATTCACGCTCCCATGTATACGGACGATATCTGGGGCCGCTCGGGACCGCATTCGATCATCAGCATTACCGAGCCGGTGAAAGGCAAGCGCCTGGAGATGGTGGATGAGATCAAGCGCGCGCTCGAGATCGCGGAAACAATTCCGTTCAAATATGTAGTGCAGCATATCGGCGTCTCCGGCGAGGAATTTTCGGAGCGCGCGGTGGATGCGGCTTTTTCGGCGCTGGAGCAGATCAGCCTGTTCGCGCGGCAGCGGGGAGTGGAGGTGCTGCTGGAAAACATTCCCAACGCCCTGTCGACTCCCGAGCGCCTGATGCTTTTTCTGGAATTGACGCATCTGGATTTGAAATTTGTCTTCGATGTGGGTCACGCGCACATCGGCGGCGGCGTGGAGGCGGCGTTCGAGGTGATGAAGGAGCGCATCCGCTCCACGCACATTCACGACAACGACGGCAAGACCGATAAGCACCTGTTCCCGCTGATTGGCGAGGGCGGGAGCATCGATTGGAAGAAGACGATGGATCTGTTGCGGACGCGCGCGGACCAGTATCCGCTGATGCTGGAGTTGAAGGAAGCGCCGGAGTGTACGCTGGCGACCGCGGCGGAATTATTCGATCGCCTGGAGAATTTGTAGGGCGGCCTGCGAGGCCGCCGCAGGCTGCCAGCCTGCCCCACTAATATGAGCGCCCCCAGAATCACGATCGCCGATGCGTCGAAGCACGCCGGCGAATCCGTTCAAATCGCCGGCTGGTTGTACAACCTGCGCAAGTCCGGCAAGATTGTCTTTCCCATCGTGCGCGACGGCACGGGCCTGATGCAATGCGTGGCCGTGAAGAGCGCGCTGCCGGAAGCGCTGTTTGAAACCATCAAAGATCTGACGCAGGAATCGTCGATTATCGTGACCGGCAAGATCCGCGCCGAACAGCGCGCCGCCGGCGGCTATGAAATGGATGTGGAAGATCTGGAAGTGGTGCAGCGCGTTCCGGAGTCCGATCCGTATCCGATTACGCCCAAGGAGCACGGCGTCGACTTTTTGATGGACCACCGGCACCTGTGGCTGCGCAGCCAGCGGCAGCACGCCATCATTCGCGTGCGCCACGAAGTGATCCGGGCGGTGCGCGACTATTTCGATGCGCACGGTTTCACGCTGGTGGATACGCCGATCTTTACGCCGGCCGCCTGCGAAGGAACCACCACTCTGTTCGAAGTGAATTACTTCGAAGATAGCAAGGCTTATCTGACGCAGTCCGGGCAGCTTTATAACGAAGCTACGGCGATGGCGTTCGGCAAAGTTTACACTTTCGGGCCGACGTTTCGCGCGGAAAAATCCAAAACGCGGAGGCATCTGACTGAGTTCTGGATGGTAGAGCCGGAGATGGCTTACGCCACGCTGGAGGATGTGAAGCAGCTCGCGGAAGACATGCTGGTGTTCGTCGCCGGACGCGTGTTGGAGAACAAGCGCCCGGAATTAAAAGTGCTCGAGCGCGATGTTACTAAGTTGGAAGCGATTAAAGCTCCGTTCCCGCGCATGAGTTACGACGAAGCCGTCAAGATTCTGCAAGCCAAAGGCAGCGAGATCCAATGGGGCGGCGACTTCGGCGGGACCGACGAAACGCTGGTGAGCCAGGATTTCGACCGGCCGCTGATGGTGGACGGATATCCGGCGGCGGTGAAGGCATTCTACATGGCGCCCGATCCCGCGCGGCCGGAAGTAGCGCTGGGCGTGGATGTGCTGGCGCCCGAAGGCTACGGCGAGATCATCGGCGGCGGGCAGCGCATTCACGATCTGGATCTGCTGCTCAAGCGCATCGAAGAACAGAAGCTGCCAGCGGAAGCGTTCGACTGGTATCTGGACCTGCGCAAGTACGGCAGCGTGCCGCACGGCGGATTCGGCATGGGCATCGAACGGTGCGTGGCGTGGTTGTGCGGGCTGGAGCATATCCGGGAGACGATCGCGTTTCCGCGGATGCTGTATAGGTTGAAGCCGTAAAGTGTGGGGCAGGCATTCTGCCCAATGTCACTTAGTTTTCGAGTCATGGAATTCTGCACAAAATTGTGGGGCGGCCAATCATGGCCGCAGCCGCCTTTTAGGCGGCCAAAGCGCTCGCAAACGGTCGAAGAGCCGGCTGAAAAGCCGGCTGCGGCCATGATTGGCCGCCCCACGATTTATGCCGCCGGCCGCTCGACGGAAAACTAAGTGGCATTGGGCATTCTGCCTGGCACTCTGCCTCCGCGGGCCTCGAAGGCCCGCTCTTCGGCGCGCGGAGTGCGCCCCCGGCGAGCTTTGCTCGACCTGGACAGGCCGGGAGGCCTGTCCTACCATTAGCGTATGCGGCGCGACAGGGCACGCACCACCATCCGCAAACGGTCGGGCCAAGGCAGGCGCGCGAGATTCACGCGCACCACGCCGTCGGTGAAGTAAGTCTTGCGCGAATAATCGATGGCCACTTCCACCACCACCGGGCGCTTGGCCTCGTTCAGCGCCAGCGCCTGCCGCAGGACCGAGTCGATTTCGGCATTCTTCGCCATCATCAGATACTCCACGCCTACCGCGCGGCAGAACGCGGGCAGATCGTAATCCGGCAGTTCGCTGCAACTCTTGCGGCCCAGCGCGGTCTGCTGGAATTGGGCGATCTGCGCCAGTTCGCGATCGCGCAGCAGCAAGATCACGACGGGCAACTGCAGTTGCGCGGCGGACAGCAGTTCGAGGCCGGTCATGAGGAAAGCGCCATCGCCCGCGAACGATACCACGGGACGGCCGGGACACGCCAGCGCGGCGCCAATCGCGGCGGGCACTGCGTAGCCCATGCAGGAGTAATCGATAGGCGCCAGGAACGACCGCGGCTTATCAAGTCTCAGACACTCGACGGCTAAGAAAGTGCCATTACCGCTATCGGTGGTATAAATGGCGTCGGGGCCGACTAACTCCTGGACGGCCTTGATTAACTGAGGCGGAGTGACTCGCTCGGCATCAGAGGGAGCTTCCCAGCCCGCCCACACTTTAACGTGTCCCGCGCGGATGGCTTCTCGTAATTTTGGATCGGCCGGGCGCGGCGGCAGGTTACTCAGTACGGCGGCCACGAATTCGGCGGCGTCCGCCACCACGGCTAAGTCGGCGCGATAATTCTTATCAAGCGACGAAGCATCGATATCCACGTGCAGTAACTTGCCGGGTATCTTCAGGCCGTAACTCCCGGTGCCGACCTCAGAGAACCGGCAGCCGATGGCCAGCACCAGATCGCAATCGTCCGCGATCTTGCGGACGAACGGAGGCGCGGCCGCGCCAAATCCGCACCATAGCCACAGCGGATGAGTTTCGGGGAAGATTCCCTTGCCTTCGAACGTCGTGGCGACCGGGGCTTCCAGGCGCTCGGCTAGCGCTACTAAATCGCTGCCGGCTGCGCCTAACCCTAGATACAGGAGCGGACGTTGGCTGTTGGCGAGGAGCGCGCGGGCCTGGTCCAGATCCGCGGCGCGGAACGGCGGTGACGGGACAGGCCGGGAGGCCTGTCCTACGTCTACGTCGTGGCGGAAGATATAGTGTTCGGCGGGTACTTCCACGAACACCGGCCCGGCGGGCGCGGCGCGTGCAATGCGGCAGGCTTGGCGGATAGTGGCATACAGGTCGGCGCCGTGCTCGATCAGAAATTGCGCCTTGGTCACCGGACGGGCAATCGCCTGTTGATCGACGGCATGCAATTGAAACGCTTTGCCGGTATCGCGGCGGATGCCGCAGGCCAATACCAGCATGGGTATCTGATCGAGATAGGCTTCCGCGATTCCCGAAAGCGCGTGCGTGAGTCCGGCGCCCGGCACCACGTTGGCGCAGGCCAGCATGCCGGATGCGCGCGCCACGCCATCGGCCATGAAGGACGCACTCTGCTCATCGGTGACCAGGATGGGGCGAACCTTGGTGGAACGGGCGAGCGAGTCGTAGAGTTCAATGTTATGCGTGCCGGGAATGCCGAAGGTGAAGGGGATGCCTTCGTCTTCGAGAGCCCGCACGACGATGTCTGCTCCAGTCATTTTCATGGTCAGGTTTCGAGTAGGGCGGAAGCCTCTTCGCGGATGCGCTGGGCTACGCGATCGGCCAGCGCCATGATGGTTACATAAGGATTGATTTCGAGAGAATTGGGGAATAAGCTGGCGTCGGCTACAAACAGGCCCGGTCTTTCGTGGACGCGGCCCCACGAGTCGGTCACTGAGTCAGTGCGATCGTTGCCCATGCCGCAGCCGCCCTGCGGATGCGCGGCGGACACGGGAGTTTTGCCGGGCACGAATTCGGCGCTCGCGGCGATCTCTTCCAGGCGCGCGTCGCTGGACTCGATGGTGGTGTGGCGGGCGACCGGCATGTGCACGCGCTCCGCGCCCGCGGCAAACAAGATCCTGGCGGAGGCCGCGGCGCCGCGAATCAGTCCGTGGATGGCTTCGCTCTGGAAACGGTACTCGACGACGGGCTTGCCTGTTTTATCGATCGCCACGCGATTGTAAGTGTCCGCTTTATCGCAAGCCAGCACCAGGATCATCTGCAAGTGCGGGAAAGCGCGCATGAACGCGCTGTGCGGCGCGCCGAAACCAGCCATGCTCTTGGCCGTGATGAACGGGAAATACATGCAGGTTTCGAGCACGAAATGGTCGCTTTCCGCGAACTGATCGACGTAATAGCTCTTGGGGAAGCCCACGAAATTGGTGATGGGCCGCGGGTGCTCGCCGACGATGATGAACGCGGGATGGGTGGTGAATCCGCGTCCCAGCCTGGGCAGCGCCTGGCCCAAGCCCGAGCGCAGCAGCAGCGCCGGCGTATTCACGGCGCCCGCGCACAGCACGATAATCCTGGCGTCGATCCGATAATCGCCCGGTTCCCACGGCGAAGCGTCGCCCTTCGCGCCTTCGGGCTTGGCGGCCACGCGCACTGCCAGCGTTTTCTCGCCCACCGTCAGCACTTCGCAACGCGTAATCACCTCGACACCGTGGCGCTCGGCATTCGGTAACTGCACACGATCGGTACCCTGCTTGGCTTGATTGGGACAACCCAGATTGCAAAGGCTCGATCCGCGGCAGCCTTTGATATTCACTGGAAACTGCCGCACGTCGTAGTTCAAATTGCGGCAGCCCGCGACGAACAGTTTGTTATTTTCGTTGATGAGTTCGTCTTCGAGCAGGTGGACATTGTTTTCGGCCATGAACTTCCGCGCGCGGCAATCGAGATCGGCGTGCGTCAGTCCGGGCACGTTCCACGCGTTGATTACGCGCTCGGGTGGCTGCATGGACGTGCCGGTGTAGACCACCGTGGAGCCGCCGTAGGCGCAACCGAACGCGATAGTCATGGCGCCGTCGGAAGTGAGAAAGCCGCCGCCATCTTCGTAGAGTGCGCCGGCCATTTCGAGCTCGCGGCCAGTGAATTCGTCGTCCCGCAAACGGGGACCTTTCTCCAGCACGGCAATGCGCACGCCCTGGCGGCAGAGCGGCGAAAGCTCCTGCGCGACCGTGCCGCCGCCCGCGCCGGAGCCGACGATCGCGATGTCGTAGCTGACGCGCTTCACCGTGGCGCCTCCCAGCCTCGTGGACTGGCGGTGTACCCGATTTCCCGCGCCGCCTGGGCTCTGCCGTAATATCCGGCCAGCACGATAGTGCGCAATCCCCAGAAACCCACGCGGATTTTCTGGATGCGATCGCTCTGCAGATGCGCCAATACGCGCGTGCGGGTGTCCGTACTTAGTCGCGTGAAGGGGCGGCCAAACCGCACCACGGGCAGCCACTGGATCGCGCCGAGAAACAAACGGATCTGCCGCTTCAGCGCTTCCGGACGATCGCGCAGCAGCGTTTCGACGACTTGGCCGACGTCGCGCCACCCTTGCTCATCGAGCGCCGCAGCTTCCGGAACGATGGTCGAAACCACGGCACGGAAGATGGCTGGGTCGGGATCGAGCGACATTCTCACTCACCTTATCACCGCGCGGACCGCTAAGTGCATAGGCATTTCCGCGCGCCCGTGCGACAATTCCATGATGAGACTTACAGCTCACTTCTCTCGCCGCCGCTATGTCCGGCTGGCCCAACTGTGCATCGGCTTCACAGCTTTCGCACGTTTTGCATGGGGCGCCGATCCCGCCCTGACCATTTACAACCAGGATTTCGCGGTGATTCGCGAAAGCCTGCCGCTCGATTTGAAGGCAGGCAACAACACCGTCCGTTTCACGGGCGCGACCGCGCAGGTGGAACCGGATTCGGTGATCCTGCGCGATCCGGCGGGCGCACACCCCCTGCGCATCGTGGAACAGAACTATCGCAACGATCCGGTTTCGCAGGACCTGCTGCTCAATCTATTCGAAGGCAAGACCGTCGAATTCGCCGTGCGCAGGCCGGATGGCAGCACCGGCATCGTTACGGGCAAGATCGTGCGCAGCGGATACGTTCCGCATTACCAAGCGATGAACCGTTACGGATCGCAATATGCGGCCAACCAGATGAGTATGGTTTCCGGAGGTGCGGGCCAGCCGATTATCGAGGTGGATGGCAAGCTGCAATTCTCCCTGCCTGGTGAGCCGATGTTTCCCGCCTTAGGCGACGATACCATTCTCAAGCCCACGCTCGACTGGATTCTCAATTCCGCACAGGCGGCCCGCTTCGACGCTGAGTTGAGTTATATCTCAGGCGGACTGAGTTGGTCGAGCGACTATAACATCGTCGCGCCGGAGACCGGCGATACGCTGGACCTGGTTGCCTGGGTGACACTCGATAACCAGTGCGGCAAGCAATTCGACCATGCGCATATCAAGCTGATGGCGGGCGATGTGAACAAGGAACAGCCGCAAGGAGGTGGGATGGCCGGAATGGGCCGCGATCAGGCTATGTTAATGGCCATTGAACCCAAGGTTACCGAGAAGGCGTTTGAAGACTATCATCTCTATACGCTGCCGTTGCCCACAACCTTGCACGATAGGGAAACCAAGCAGGTGGAGTTTCTGCGCGCTTCCGGCATTCAATCCAAGCGATTGTATATTTACGATGGCTTCGCGCCGGACAGGCGGTACGGAATTCAAGATCTGCGGAACATCTCGGAATTCGGCGTCGAATCCAATCCGCACGTGTGGGTGATACGGGAATTCGTAAACAGCGAAGCCAATCACCTGGGAGTTCCGCTGCCCGCGGGCCGCCTGCGGTTCTATCGCCGCGACCATGATGGCCAGGTAGAATTCACGGGCGAGAACCGCATCGATCACACACCTAAAGATGAAACCGTGCGCGTGTATACCGGCAACGCGTTCGATATCACGGGCGAACGGCGCCAGACGCATTTTTCATCGGAGCATCAACGCGGATTGCTGGACGAGTCGTTCGAGATCAAGCTGCGCAATCACAAGAAGGAGGCGGCCACGGTGCGCGTGGTGGAGCATCTTTACCGCTGGTCCACGTGGAGTATCAGCCAGGAATCGCAGCCTCACCGGCAGGTGGATAGCAGAACGATCGAATACGAAGTGACCCTGCAGCCGGACGAGGAGAAGGTGGTCACTTACACCGCGCACTACACATGGTAGTTGTTAGTTGACCGTGTAGCGCGCTTTCAAAGCAAAGGGCGCGATCTCGATATCGAACTGGGTGCCATCCTGGCGGACCATCTGATAGGTGCCGTGCATCATTCCCATGGGAGTCTTGAGCGGGCACCACGAGGAATATTTGAACGACTCGCCGGGCCCCAACGTCGGCCTCTCGCCCACCACGCCGGGGCCCCTGACTTCCTCCACGTGCTCCAGCGCATCGGTGATGATCCAATGGCGGCTTAGAAGTTGGACGGTATCCGTGCCCTGATTGGTGATGCGCACCGTATATTGAAAGACCCATTCGTCTTGCGCGGGGCGCGAGTTCTCCGGCGAATAGCGGGCTAAAACTTCCACGCGGATATCCCTGGTGACGGCATCGGACATCGGGGCGGTCACGGAACTGAGATCGGGCATGATCGATTTCATGATAGCAAGCCGCGCTCGAAATCGAGTGTCGTGGTGGGCAGCCACTCTGGCTGCGGGGGCCGGGTAGGACAGGCCTCCTGGCCTGTCCAGGGCGATTCGAAGCTCCCCGAAGAGCGAGCCTGCCCCACAAGGAGCAGCCCGGCGCTACAGTGTGGGCATGTTCCGTTGCACCCTTGCCATCCTGGCGCTCGCCGCGATCCAGGCGGCATCTCTGTGGGCTGCGCCCGCGGATGTGATGTTCTCGCAATCCGCCACGCGCATCGAGCCATACGACTTCGTCGAGATCACGGCAGCCATCGGCGAACCGCGCGCGGGCAATCCTTTCACCGGCGCCACGCTGGCTGGATCGTTCTCCAAACGGGGCGACCATCCAGGCGCTTCCGTCGAGGGCTTCTGCGACGCGGCCGATGGCAGCCTGTTCCGCATCCGCTTCATGCCCTCCGCGCCTGGCGATTACACCTTCTCGGTGGTGTACCAGAGCGGCGATTTCAACAAGACGTGGCAAGGCGCGTTTACCGTCGCACCTGGCGCCACCGCGCGGCGCGGTCCCATCCGCGTCGATCCTCAGTATCCGTGGCATTTCATTTGGGAAGGCACCGGCGAACACTACTTCTTCAATGGCACCACGGCTTTCTGGCTGATGGGCTGGCGCGACGAACGCTTCATCCGCAATTCCATCCAGCGCCTGCACGATCTGAAGATCAACCGCATGCGCGTGCTGCTGTCCGGCGCCACGTTCACCATGTACGGCGAGCCGGCCATGACGGGCGACAACTTCACGCTGTTTCTGCGGCCCTGGATCGCCAAGGACCCGGGAAGCTTCGATCACCCTGGGATCGACTATACGCGCTTCGATGTGGCCTATTGGCAAAAGTTCGAGCGCATGCTGCGTTTTGCACGCGAGCGCGACATGGTCGTCTCCGTCATCCAGGACATCAGCGACGGCCACGTCCATCCGGACGCGGGCAGCGAAGACGAGCGCCGCTATCTGCGCTACGCGGCCGCGCGCCTGGGCGCCTTCTCAAATATCACATGGGATCTGGGCGACGACTTGGATAGCTTTCGCGACGAGAAGTGGGCGCACGAGACGGGCACACTGCTCGAAAGCTGGGATCCTTACCACCATCTGGCCACCAGCCATCCGGTGCATCGCGAGCATCAGGACCGCGCGTCGGCATGGTTCGGATTTACCTCCATTCAGGATTGGTCGCGCACGCAGCACACGCTGATGCTGGAGGAGAGACAGATCCAGGCGAAGACCGGCCGTATCATTCCGCAGACCAACGAAGAGTACGGCTATGAGGATCACTATCCGCACTGGGCGCCGGGTATGGGGGGCGACTCGGCGGAAACGCTGCGGCACGTCGCTTGGGATATCGCGATGGCCGGAGCGTACGGGACTGCCGGAGAGAGCGCGCGGCGCGGCACCAATATCTGGCCGGATACCGGCGGCGGTTGGATCAACGGGCGCGGCGATGACACCATGGTGATGCTGAAAGGCTATGAGCACATGGTGGATTTCTTTACCAGCTTCGAATGGTGGAAGACGGATCCGCACGACGAACTGGCCGACCACGGTGCGTATTGTCTGGCCAAGCCGGGTGAGGCTTACGCCGTGTATCTACCGCAGGGCGGCGATGTTACGGTGACGCTCGCACCGGGACGCTACGCGGCCGTCTGGTTTAGCGCTTTCACCGGCGAATGGGTGCCGATCGGGACTGTGGAGGGGCCGCGCTGGAAATCGCCGCAGGCACCCGGATGGCTGGATTGGGCGATTCTATTGCGGCGCTTGGCGGCCTGAGAGGCCGCCGGTCGCGGTAGGGATGCCGGTTGCCCGGCACCCCCCGCACAGATCCGTGCGAGCGCTCCTAACGCACACGGTTCTTACCTTGGATGTGCTGCCACGCAAAGCGAACGTCAGGATACGGATGCAGAATTTCGACGTCCGGGATGAGGCACCCGAGTTTCTCCCAAAATTTGTTCCAGGTCCAGCGGGTTCTTTGACTCCGCCGCCGAAGCTGCCACCACCACATGCGTAGCACTTCGTGCCGGAACGCTTTCAGTCGTTCCTCGTTGCGCGGCACGGCGTGATATCGGAAATATCCGCGAACCACCGATTGCAGCCACCCCGTCGTGTCCGGAACCCGCGCATGCAAGCGTTGGCGGAGCTGTTGCCGAATCTTCTTCAGCTTGGCGGCCATCCGTTTGCCGATCGTCTTCCGCAGCACCATGAAGTACCCCGTCGCGTGATTCTTCCCACAGATGTGAGTGAAACCCAAAAAGTTGAAGGTTTCCGGCTTCCCTTCCCCACGCTTCGCCCGCCGTTCAGCGGCATAGCGCCCAAATTCGATCAGGCGCGTCTTCTCCGGATGCAATTCCAGCCCGAACTTCCGCACGCGTTCCCGCAATTGCGCCAGAAACTTTTCGGCCTCTTCCCGGTCCTGGAATCCGAACACCACGTCGTCCGCGTACCGCACCGCGATCATGTCGCCGTGCGCCACCTTCTTCCGCCATGCCTGCACCCACAGATCGAGCACGTAATGCAGGTAGAGATTGGCTAGCAACGGCGAAATCACCGCCCCTTGTGGGGTCCCTTCCTTCGTCTCGTACCACTGTCCGTCCTCCATCACGCCCGCCTTCAACCATTTCAGGATCAAGCGGACGAGCCGTTCATCTCCTATCCGATGCCGTACGAACTTTTCCATCTGAGCGTGTTCGACTTTGTCGAAAAACGACCGGATGTCTAAGTCCAGAACGTAGTTCACCTTCTTGCTGGTGATCCCGACGTAGAGCGCGTCTAGTGCGTCGTGCTGCTTGCGCCCCGGCCGGAACCCGTACGAAATGCCCAGAAAGTCCTCTTCCCAGATCGGATTGAGAACCGCGACCACCGCTGCCTGGGCGATTTTGTCTTCCAGGGCGGCGATGCCCAATGGCCGTTTCCGCCCATCGGCTTTGTCGATCCAGACTCTCCGCGACGGTTGCGCGCGATAGGCCCCGCGATGGATGCGTCCATGGAGGTCGGCGAGCCGCTCCTCCAGTTCGTCCCCGTAGGCTTGCCACGTCACCCCGTCCACTCCCGCCGCCGCTTGCCTTTGCAGGTCGTAGTAGCTGCTGCGGAGCAGGTCGATAGTGACGTGATGCAGCAGGGCGGTGAACCGCAACTGCTTGTCCTTCTGCGCTGCTTGACGTACACGGTCCAGCCCGCTTGGCCCGCTTTCCCGGCCTTGCATCCGGTACGGGTTAGGCTCTTCCGCATTCTCCTCGGTCAGCGGCCTTCCCTCCGCGATCTCCTTCGGCCCTCCCTGGCCTGCGTTCGACCGCTTCGTCGGTACTACGCCGCTGTGCGACTCCCCGCCGCCGTGCATCTGGGTCTTATCGCTCATCGCTTTCTCCCAGCGTTCCGCCCTCTACCGGCGGCGGAAAGCCACGGGGTCTCTCGGTTCTCGCGCGTGAAGTTTCTATGCGTGCGTGGGGTCTACGACTCCGCAGGGCCGCAACGTGCTCGCGCTGTTTACGCACGCTGCCGTGTTGCCTTCCGGTTAGCCTGACACCGTCGGCGCCCATGATTTTGGCAATTTCGGAGCTCATCAACTTCAGGGATACCCAGCCCACATATGCCCCAGGCCAACGCTTCAAGTGCGTCGTTGCCGCCGCCCTCACATGGCTCGGGGTCAGGATGGTTCGCTACTCCTTTCCTGTATGACTCTTTCATTCACTACTTCACGCCGGTTTATCCCGACGCTATCCAGGCAGAGTGCCTGCCCCACTTACTCTACCTTGAGTACCAGCTTGCCGAAATTCTCGCCGCGAAACAGCTTCTGAAAGGTATCCGGAAAGGTCTCCAGCCCTTCGACGACGTCTTCGCGCGCCTTCAGCTTGCCGGACATCGCCCAACCTGCCAGCGCCTGCATGCCTTCCGCGTAACGCGCCGCATAATCGAAAACCACGAAGCCTTCCATCAGCGCGTGATTGATGAGCAGCGACATATAATTACGCGGCCCTTCGATGGATTCCATGTTGTTGTACTGCGATATCGCGCCGCAGATTATGACGCGGGCCTGGCGCGCCAACATCGAAAGCACGATATCCAGAATCTCGCCGCCCACGTTATCGAAATAGATATGGATGCCCTTGGGGCAGTGGCGCGCCAGCTCCGCGCGCACATCCTGGCTCTTATAATCGATGGCGGCGTCGAAGCCCAGCTCGTCCACGATATAGCGGCACTTATCGGGCCCGCCCGCGATTCCCACCACGCGGCAGCCTTTGATCTTCCCAATCTGTCCGGTGACCGCGCCGACCGCGCCCGCGGCGGCTGAAACCACCAGCGTCTCGCCTTCTTTCGGCTGGCCGATATCCAGCAGACCGAAGTAGGCAGTGAGTCCGGGCATGCCGAGCGCGCCCAGAAAGCGCGGCAGCGGCGCCAGGCGCGGATCGACCTTGGTGACGGTCTTGGGCCGCACGATGGCGTAATCCTGCACGCCGGTCATGCCCACGACGGTATCTCCGACGGCGAGGCTGGGATCGCCCGAAGCCACTACGCGGCCGATGCCGCCGGCGCGCATCACCTCGCCGATGCCCACGGGCGCGATGTACGACCGGCCGGCGTTCATCCAGCCGCGCATGGCCGGATCGAGCGAAAGGTACAGGACTCTGACCAGCGCCTCGCCGGGACCGGGTTCGCCGGCGGGCGTGGTGACGAATTCGAAATCGCTCCGTTTGACCATGCCAACGGGGCGAGCGGCCAACTTGAACTGGCGGTTTTGAAATGTGCTCATATCCCGTCAGGTTCGCATATTGCGCGGCTGCTGAGGCACAGGCCCGGCGCGTGGACGACGCAGGCGGCATCGCGTTCGTGCGCATCGCGCCGCAGCGACCGCAACTTCGCCAATGCGCCCGAGCCCATCGCCTTGGGAAGCTCTGCGCGCAGCGGCGCCTCGAGTTCGGCGTCGCGCAGATTTATGCCGTTGAAGATGGCCACGAACGTTACCAGATTCGCGGCGAAGCCCTCGGGCTGACGAATCAGTCTCAGCATTACACCCTGGCCGATCTTAGGGCTGACGGCGATAGTCAGCGGCAGAACTAATCGGCCGCCCTCGCGCAAACGTTCCAGCCACAGCGCGTGCGGATGCGTGACGCCCGCAGTGATCAGCATGGCGTCGCAGGCATCGGGATCGAATGTCGCGCCATCGGCGGCGTGCACGGTCACGTTCGGATAACTGGCCAGGCTCTCTTGCGCGCGGGCCGCCAGTTCCGGCTGCGCATCGATGGCTACCACGCTGCCGGTGGGACCCACAACTTCCGCCATGATCGCGGTGTAGTAGCCGACGCCGCAGCCCATGTGATAGACGCGGTCGCCGGTCTTCAAATCGAGCGCGGCGATCCAACTGGCAAGCGCGCTGGGCTGCCCGTTGTTGATATCCTTCGCGCGATCCACGGAAACCACGACGTCGTGATAAAGATGGCGCGGTTCACTGGTGGCGCGATAAGCCATCTCGCCCAGACCGGCGGAAGCGCCCGCCCGGACCACGATATACCATGGCGGCGGGCCCAGGAACTTCTCGCGCGGCACGCGCGCGAATGCCTCGACAAGCGCGGGTGAATCGAGACTGGCCACCTGCTCGATCTCTTCCGCGTAGAAGCGGCGGTGATCGTCGAGGGTCATCGAGCCGCCCTACAGCAGGCCATTCTGCCGCGCGTATTGCAGCGCTTCAATGGCTGCGCCGCGCGCGCCCGCGGTATCGCCGTTGGGCATGATGTAAACCGGAATATCGGACTGCTCTTCGCGCTGCGGCGGCATGCCGGCGTGAATCTCATCGATGAACCAGCGCTGGAATTCGGGGCCGGTTTCGATGGCGCCTCCGCCCACGATCAACGCATCGGGATCGAAGGTGTTGATCATTTCGTCGAAGAACACGCCCAGCGCATGCGCCTGCACGCGGAAAATTTCGCGGCACATGGGGTCGCCTTTTTCCGCCATGCCGCGCACCAGCTTGGCGGCTTGATGCAGATTGCCCAGCTTGCCCAGTTCGTGATCGGGATAGCGCGGCAGAAAGTAGGGCAGAAACGACTTTTCGATGCCCGTTAGAGAGCACACCGATTCCAGATCGCCGGTGCGTCCACAATTGCATTGCGGGACCAGCCCTTCAATGCCGCGGATATTCTGATAGGGCAGCAGCACGTGACCCAATTCGCCGCCAAAACCTTTGCGCCCTTTCACGTCGCGGCCGTCGATGATGACGCCGCCACCGAGTCCGGTGCCGATGACCACCGTAACCGAGGTAGCGTCGCGCCGCGTGCCGAAGATATTGAAGTGGCCCCAGAGCGCACCCGCATTTCCGTCATTCAAGTAAGTCACGGGGATGCCGAGGCGCGCGGCCAGGTTGCCGCGAATGTCGTAGCCGCCCCAATCGGCATGGACGAAGTTGGTGGAGCCGAGCGCGCTGAGTACGCCCGCGGCGCTGGCCGGACCGGGCGTATCCAGGCCCGCAACAACTACATCAGCCACGCTCAGGCCGGCCATCTCGACGGCGATTTTCAGGCCATCGACGATCTGTGGGAGACAGATTTGGGGACCCTCCTTGGATCGCGCGGGATATTCGCACAGGGCTTCGATCAGGAACTGCTCCTGCGGATTGACGATCGTATAATTGATGGCGGTTCCGCCAAGGTCGATTCCGGCCACTACGCGCACGCGGGTATTACCTCGTTTGGGATGAATTGGATGCTGCGTATTCAGCATAGCAGGGGCGCTTCGGGCGCGGCGTGTGGTACGTCGGCGGCGTCTGCGTGCTTTGCGAAAGAACGAGTGAAAAAACGGGAGGCGACGGGTCCTCTGTTCGACGTTCTTCAAGGTAGAGCAGTCCCCGAGGTTTGGTCCCGTTTCGCGCGGGTTGGCCGCAACTTCTCAGAATGCGCTTACCACGAGGAACGCGCACGGGTCGGAGAGGCGGTCTGAATCGGCCGAACATTCTCCGAGTGGCGCGTTGATGCGGCCGGAGGCAATCGGCCCGGATGCTCCAATCACGAGACGGCCACTAACCAGCAAAGTGGCCTGCTACCGAGCAGGACGCGGGCTAACGAGAGCTAGATTGCGAGCGCGCTTGCGTCCTCCTCGGGACCGTGAAGGGATTGCCCAGCCGACGCGTTACCCATCCTGCGCAGCGCCGGCGGGTCTATCCTCTTTTTTCGCGGGACCCTCTTGAGCCGCGATTTGAGTGCTGTCGCGCGCTGGATTCGCAGAGTGCCGTGGAGGCACGTGCTGCGCGGGAACACTGAAACCGGCTTCTCGTTGCATTGAAACCGGCCAACATCGCACGTCGCTCTCCACTCTACTGAATTGTCGGTTGAGCCAACCCTTCCTTAGCGTCATTGCTTAAACTCCTCAGGTGTTGCCAAGCCTTGTCTTCGCATTTCATCCATGAAATTCTTGAACTCTTCTTGCTCAGCGGTAACTCGTGCCACGGCAGATGGCATGTACTCCGGCAGTTGCGGAGAGGACCCGGACCTGCGCCAAGTCATCACAGTACCGTCCTTGTTCTTCCTACTTCTGCCAGCCAGCGAAAATAATTCCGCGTACCGTTTTGGAGCGATACCAACAAAAGGCTCGAAGCGGACCTTGTCCCCACAATCAGCTCCTGTATCGACTACGACAGAGTCAGGATACAACTCCCCTACGAGACTCTTAGAATACGCTTCAACATAAACGAGACGCTTGATGCCGGCAGCAACGATATGCTTCGCGCAATCATGGCACGGGAAGGTTGTCGTGTACAGGACACAGTCCTTAGTCGATAGTCCGTGGCGCGCCGCATCCATTATTGCCGCCATTTCGGCGTGCACCGCCCTTATGAAATCTATCGTACTTGTGAACTGAGCGCCTTTCATGATGGGCGGCTTCCCTTCTTGGGGTGCTCCAGTTCGGAGGGCTTCTTGCACCAGTTGCGTCACCGGCACATCTTTCCTCGCGGCGGCCAGCCAGTCATTCTTTTGAAGACGCTCCAGAATGTCGGCAAGAAGATTCTCCCTCATCCTGTCGCTCGTGTCATAACCTTTATGGTAATCTCGCCCGTCGGGTGAATCGCCGCACCAATAGAGCCCGCCGCCAAACTTTGGGACCTCATTCGTACCGAGCCCCACAACAGTTCCATCCTCCCGGCACAACGCTGCTCCAACCTGACGCGCGAGCGATGCGGAGCGCATGGCTGCAGCCTGCGCGCAAAAAGTCCCTTGTTCATCCTTGGTAGGGGTGTGACAAGTGTTGCCGAACAGTAACTCTATGAAACGGCCAATCGAAGCTGCCATTGACGGCTCATCGCAGGAATCAATGATGATGTCTGCAAGTGGAAAGGTATCCCGGACATTCTGACCGAAATCATCTCTCACTTCCGCTTCATCTCGTTTTAGCAATCTTTCGGCGTCGATCATGTATTCGCCGATCTGATTGCTGAAATGAGACTACAGCGATCTTGTTGGCCACATTCCGCAGTCGCTTTTCCCTGGGCGCGTGAGCTGCAATCACGAAAAAAGCAGGGCCGTAGATCCTCCGAAGCGTCTGCACCTCTGCAGGTCGCTTCAAAGATCTCAGTATGTGAGCGAAGCGTGGAATTGAGTGATTCGCGTCTCCAGCCTCGGATTCACGGAACTCCGCAATTGCTCCCACACCCAAAAGTGCAACGGCATCACATCTTTTCAGGGTCTCGCACAATTTGTTGCCGGCAGTCATGTGAGAATGCACGTTCTCTTCGAACGTCCCGTCGTTCAAAAATGACCATGGCGCTTGAGGAATCTCATGCATCAATTGGCTCAAGCGATACACCTCACTCCTATAATCGACTTGGCTCAACACATCCTGTAGCACACTACCGACGGATGCAAGATCCGTTCCAACCGGACCAACGAGCCCGAATACTAATTCCGGGCCCTTATCGTCCCCGCTCGTGCCAATCGAGCTCATCGTGGTGTGTAATCCTTTTGTACACCCGATCGGTCCCTCAAGTCCACTACTATATATAGCAGGTAGTGCTCGTTTTGCTACTATATGCTGTACACTCTAAAGGCGCAGACCGGCGAACGAGGGTGGACAAAAAAACGTGTTCGCCAGGTGCCTCCGGTGCGGCTAAGTCCCCCTCGCGTCACCTAGCCGTCTTTTGATTATCCGTTGTTTCAGCAAGCCCCAACAGCTTGGGGTCAGCCTTCGGCGGGTCTTTGGAAATATCCGCGGGGCGCGCCGGCCTGCCAAGTTGGCTGGAGGTAGCGTCGGCTGTAATGGCCCGCGCCCTTCGCGCCGCCCGCTCACTCCGCTATAATTCAACTGTGGCCCACCCCCAACCCAGCACACAACGGGAGATCCTCATTCAGTGCCCGGACGGGCAGCTTAAAACAGTCCCTCTGCGCGGGGACCGCTTCATTGTAGGACGCTCCAGCGCCGCCGAATTATGCTTTCCCGACGACGCCGGCCTGTCGCGCCAGCACATGGCCCTCGAACGCGATGGCGACGAGTGGACCGTCCAAGACCTCGGAAGCAAGAACGGCACGCTGGTCAATAACATTCCGCTGCGCGCCAAGCTGCGCCTGAAACCCGGCGACCGCATTACGGCCGGCCATCTGGCGATTGTGTTCGACGACAAAGGCGGCGTCACCCGGCCCAAGGACGGCGTGGTGGTCTTCGAGACCGGCGAGGCCGATCCGCCCAGCACCTCCACCATTTTCACGAGTCTGGAAGGCGCGCTCTCCAGCCAGACAATCGTGGACCGGCCGGGCCAGCAGGGCGCCAAGCAGGTGCAGGCGCTGATTCGCGCCGGACAGGAACTTGCCGGCCGCGGCACGTTGACGGATCTGTTCCCGCTGATCCTCGATCTGGCCATCGAGGGCGTTGGCGCGCAACGCGGCGTGTTGATGATCCTCGAAGGCGAAAGCCTGGAGGTGAAGGCCAACAAGGGCGAAGGCTTCCGCATCAGTTCGGCCGTGCGCGATCGCGTGATTAAAGAGAAGGCTTCCATGCTGATCCGGGATGCCCAGTCGGACGAGGCTTTTCGCGAGCGTATGAGCATCGTGGAGCAAAAGGTGCGCACGCTGATGGCGGTCCCGCTGCAAACCGAGAAGCGCACCATCGGACTGATCTATGTGGATTCGCCGAATATGTTCCGGGCTTTCACCAAGGACGATCTGAGCCTGCTTACGGTGATGGCCAATGTGGCCGCCATCCGCATTGAGCACGCGCGGCTTTCTGAAGTGGAAGAGATGGAGCGCCGCATGGCGCGCGAGTTGGACCAGGCGGCCGAGATTCAACGCAGCTTTCTGCCGGCCAGCGCGCCGCAGGTGCCGGGCGCGGAATTCGCCGGATACAACGCCGCCTGCCGCACGGTGGGTGGCGATTACTACGATTTCTTCACCTACCCCAACGGCCGCGTGGCCATGGTGCTGGGCGATGTGTCGGGCAAAGGCATGCCCGCTTCGCTCATGATGATGGGCCTGCAGGCGCGCGTGCAGGTATTGGCGGACGAGCCGCAGAATCTGGCCGCGGTGATCAACCGGCTGAACAAGATTACCTGCAAGAACTGCCCGAGCAATCGGTTTATTACGTTCTTCTTTTGCGTGTTGGACCCGGCCACCGGCGAGTTGGCCTACTGCAATGCGGGACACAATCCGCCAGTGATCGTGCGCGCGGGCGGGGCCGTCGAGTATCTGGATGGCGGCGGGCCGGTGCTGGGCATTCTGTCGATCGCCAATTACTCGGAGTATCGCGCCAAACTGGAGCCGGGCGATGTTCTGGCGATTTACAGTGACGGTGTAACTGAAGCGAATAACGCGAAGGAAGAGGAGTTCGGCGACGAGCGTTTCGCGGCGGTGCTGAAGGAGAATCGTGCGAAAGGCGCGCCCGAGATTGTGGCTGCGGTGAACCAGGCTTTGACGGAATTTGCGGCGGGTGCGCCGCAGGCTGACGATATTACGCTGATCGTGGCGCGGCGCAACCCTTGATGTGGGACAGGCCTCCCGGCCTGTCCGAAGAGCGGGCCTACGAGGCCCGCGCAGGCTGCGAGCCTGCCCCACTACGCGATTTCCACCTGCCGTCCGCCATTCACGATCGATTGCCTCGCCGCCTCGATGACTTTTTCGTTGTAACTGCTATTTCCGGGTGTCGCGATGATTCCCGCGCGATCGATCTCGTCGAGTAATTCGGGCTGCTCGTTTACCCGAATCATCGCCGATACGATGTATTCTACCGAGCGATAACCATAACCCACCGGAGTCAGTCCTTCGCCGCCTAAGTCCACATACTGGAAGTAATCGGGGCTGGGCTCCGCATAAATCGTCGCGCCGGGCGAAACCGGCTTCCGTGTGTAACTGTACTTCAATCCGCGATACTGATCGGAATGCTCGATGAGCGCGCCTTTGTCTTCGCCGCTGCAATAAAGCGTCAGCCCTTGCGTGTTCGTACCTGGGGCATCGTCGGGAAAACCCAGGCCGTTTTGCACGTTCAGGCACGCGCCGTTGTTCCAGATGACGCGCGCGTCGGTCCACAGGAAGCCTTCGTTGCCGTTGGGAAAGCGATCGCGCACGCCGTAGACGCTCACAGCGACAGGCAGCAGTCCGGTGATGAAATGCACCAGGTCCACATAGTGGCAGCCGATGTAAGTGAACGCGTCGGAGTGTGCGGCGGTCATCCAGTTCTGGAAGTTGGAATGGCGGTAATACCATTTCTCGAACAGGCGCGCCGAGCCGAGACGGAATTCGCCGAACATGCCGGCGCGGTATTGGCGGCGGGCCATCAGGCTGCGATCGTCGAAGCGCTTATGATATTCGACCGCGACCAGCAGCTTGTGTGCGCGGGCTTCGCGCTCGATGTCGGCGGCGTGGCGATATTCGAGCGCCAGCGGCTTCACACACAGGACATGCTGATCGTGCGCCAGCGCGGCCATCACGACGTCGTAATGAAGCGGATCGGGCACTGCCACGACTACCATCTGCCGCGGCGGCAGCGCGGCGATGGCTTCGCGGTAAAGCTCCGGCTGGGGCGGACCGTCGCGATCGGGCCAGGCGCGGAAGGATTGGCTGGGAAAGGACTGCGCGAGTGCGCTGACCGTAGCAAAGCGCGAGGCGCACACGGAGATGGGGCCGATGCGGCCCAATCGTTGCATATGAAATAGCGAAGGCAGTAACTGATCGTGCGTGATCATGCCTCCGCCCACGATGAGAACAGTAGGACAGGCCTCCCGGCCTGTCCCTTTAGACATGCTGGACAGGCTGGGAGGCCTGTCCTACCGCTTCCTCAAACGCCGAGAGGCTATCGAGGAGGGCGGCTTCACTGATTACCAGCGGCGGACAAATCTTGATGGTCGCACCGCCATATCCAACCGGACTGAACATCAGCACACCCTTCTCCACCGAGCGCCGCACGACATCCCACGCCAGCGCCGCATCGGGCTCTTTCGTGCCGGGGATCACGCAGGCGATACCGGCCACCAGGCCTTTTCCACCTACATGGCCGATCTGCGGCGTGCGCGAAGCCAGTATGCAAAGCTTCTGGTGTAACAACGCCCCAACGCGGCGCGAGTTTTCCGCCAGATTCTCGCCCAACACCAGATCGATGCTGGCCAGCGCGGCCGCGCAACACACAGGATTGCCGGTGTGCGTGGACGTCATACTGCCTGCCGGCGTCAGATCCATAATGTCGGGCCGCCCGGCCACCGCGGCCAGCGGCAGTGAGCTCGATATGCCCTTGCCAAACAGCGCCAGGTCCGGCACGATGCCGTAATGCTCGAACCCCCAAAGCGTGCCCGTGCGGCCGAAGCCCGCCTGCACTTCGTCGCACACCAGCAGCGCTTTGTGACCATTGCACCAGGAACGCAAATCGCGCATGTACGCCGCGGGTGCGAACGCCGCGCTGCCGCCTTGATACGTTTCGAGCATCACGCCCGCCACATTCTGCGGCTCGATGGATTGTTCGCGCAGGCTGCGTTCGAACAGCGCGAAAGAAGTATCGGGCGTACGGTAGCCATCCGGAAACGGCACCTGAACGAATCCGGCATCCAGGTTGACGATCCACTCCTTCAACGCCGGAATGCCGCCGGCCTGCTGTGCGCCCAGCGTGCGGCCGTGGAAAGATTTGTCGAACGAAACGACGACATTCTTCGAGCGCCCGCCCGATTTCACACCATGCGTGCGGCACAGCTTGATGGCGGTTTCGACGGCTTCCGAACCCGTGGTCAGCAGGAAAACTTTCTTCAACGGCTCGGGAAGAATCGAAACCAGCTTTTCGACCAGCCGCGCGCGGATCTCGCTGGGAAAGCAATAGTTGGTGAGCAGGCGCCCGGAGGCCTGCGCGGTGATGGCATCCACGATCTCCTGGCGGCCGTGCCCCGCGTTCGCGATGAGCACGCCGGACGACCAGTCGATCCACCGATTGCCCCAAGCATCGAAAACCTGAAAGCCTTCGGCGCGATGCCACACGATGGGCGGCTGTCCGCGCATGGCGATTGGTTCGCACGCGTGTAGGCGCTCCAAAATCGGCAGCGACTCAGGCACCGGCAGATCCGTCACGATGCGGCGGTACGGCGTCTCCACGCGCGGCACGGGGTGCGGGATGAGACTGTATTCTTTGGCCATGCTAGTCCGGTTCGCCAAGCGCCGCCGTGACCAGCGCCGTATCCAGATACTCCGTGATCTCCTGTATCTTGCCGTCGGCAATACGATAGACGAAGCAGTAGCCGTTATTGTACGGCTGCCCCGTTTTTGTGGTGGCGCATCCGTGAGCTTCCACCACTACGTATTCGCCTTCGGCGACGAAGCGCTCCGCGGTGGCCTTATATGGGCCGGCTAATCGTGATCGCAACGGTTCCAGAATGCCCGCGAAGACCGCCGCCTTGCCTTCATAAGTCTTCGACCACTTGGTTGTTCCCGTCACCGTCCAGCGAACGCCGTCTGCGAGATGCTCGACAAAGAGCTTCGAGTTACCCTTCGACAGATCGGAAAAAATGTCCTGCATCAGTTGCTTGTTGCCGGCTGCGTCCATTTCCCTCACGCTTTCAGCCGCGGCCGATCCCAGCGGACCGCACCGGTATCCTGCACCGGCTCGGATTCACACTCGATAGCCAGCACCGTCACCGGATCGTCGGGAGCATTCTTCGGCAGACCCTTGAAGCGCACGCGAAATTCCTCCTGCTCGAACTCCACCGGCTGGCCGCTCGCCAGCAGCTTGGCCGAGAGCACCTTGGTGATCAATCCGCCCAGCGCGACGGTTTCGCCCGGCCAGAAATGCACATGCATGTAAAGCGTGTTGCCTTTGCGCGTGAAGCCCGCGAATTCCGAGGAGCGCACGCGGCACGGCTCCCCCTGATAAATGGTCTGGCCATTGCGATCCATCCAGTGGCCCACCGCGGTCAGAATTCGCACCGAGTCTTCGGGAATCGAGCCGTCGGGGCGCGGACCGATGTTGAGCAGATAATTCCCGCCATCGCGCGCGCACAAAACCAAATTACGTACGATTTGTTTGGGCGACTTCCAGGCGTCGTCGGCAGCCTGATATCCCCAGCTATCGTTCATGGTCATGCACGATTCCCAGGCGCCCTTGGTGGCCCGGATCTCCTGTTCGGGCGTCGAGAAATCGCCGGGAAGGCCGTTACGATTGTTGACGATGATCTCCGGCTGTAGCTCGAACACCATCTTGTTCATCTTTTCGGATTCCCATCCGGCGGCGCTCAGCGGCCAGTCCACGTCGTACCACAGGATATCGATCTTGCCGTAGTTGGTCATCAACTCGCGGATCTCGCCGTGCACATAGTCGACAAAACGGCGGCGCGCGGCTTCATCGTGCTGGCAGCGGGCGCCGTCGGGATGATGCCAATCCATCAACGAGTGATAGAAGCCCACACGCAAGCCCTCGCCGCGCACGGCTTCGACGAACTCCTTCACCAGGTCGCGGCCGCAGGCCTGCTTGGGCGCGCAGTAATCGGTGTGCTGGGTATTGAACAGGCAAAAACCTTCGTGATGCTTGGTGGTCATCACCATGTATTTCTGGCCGGCCTGTTTGGCGAGACGCGCCCAATCGCGCGCGGCATTGGGTTTCGGCGTGAAGCGGTTGGCGAGGAGTTGGTATTCGGCGACCGGAATACCTTCCTCTTCCATGGCCCATTCGTGGCGGCCCAGGACGCTGTACAATCCCCAATGAATGAACATGCCGAAGCGCGCCTCGTGCCACCACTCGATGCGCCGGTCGCGGTCCGTATCGCCGCCCGGCGTAGCCGCCAAAGCCGCGCCAGCCGCACCGGCGCCCAGCAGTGCCAAGTAATCCCGCCGCGATAATTGCATTTTTGCCTCCCGGATTGGAACAGACTATATTACCGCTCCCTCACGGTCGCGGCTCGGTTCGGTGAAATCGTGCGAATCGGTTCGGTGACATCGCGCGGCCCGGTTCGGTGAAATCGTGCGGCCCGGTTCGGTGAAATCGTGCGAAATCCAGGGGGCTGTTACTGAGCCGCGACCGTGAGGAAGCGGTCCCCCCAACGAACCGCAACCCACCACCCGCTCCACCTGCGCTACAATCCTGGAATCCGTCATGATCGGAAGTCAACCCAAAACCAAACCGAACCTTCTGGCGCGCAAATCGCTGAATACCCTCATGGAGGAGGCCCGCGAAACCGGCGCACACAGCCTCAAACGCACCCTCGGAGTTTTTCAGTTAACCGCGCTGGGCGTCGGCGCCGTCATCGGCGCTGGCATCTTCGTGATGGCCGGATTGGGGGCCCACTACGCCGGACCGGGCCTGATGCTCTCGTTCGTACTCTCTGGACTGGGCTGCGCCTTCGCCGCCCTGTGCTACGCGGAGTTCGCTGCCATGATTCCTCTGGCCGGCAGCGCTTATACCTACGCCTACGCCACGCTCGGTGAAATCTTTGCCTGGATCATCGGCTGGGACCTGACGCTCGAATACGCCATGGGCGCCAGCACAGTCTCGTCGGGCTGGTCGAACCATTTCATCGAGCTGCTGGACATTTTCCACTTGAAAATCCCGCTGTGGCTGGCTTACGACCACTGGACCGCCCTGCGCACGGCGCAAGCCACCATCGCCCGCCAGATGGCCCTGGCTGCCGATGCGACTCTAGTACCCGGCACCCAAGCCTTCATGAACAAGGTTTCGGCGATCGTGGCCGCGGCGTCGCCCGAGCTCGCGCGACGCGCGCACGAATTGGTGGGCGCGCCCCATCTGTTCGGCGTGGAGATCGGATTAAACCTGCCGGCCTTTCTGATCGCACTCGTCATCACCGGTATCCTGGCCGTCGGCATCCAGGAAAGCGCCCGGTTCAACACTGTCATCGTTGTCATTAAAGTGTCAGTCGTGCTGTTCGTCATCGGCCTCGGCGTAACTTATATCAATAAGGCCAACTGGGGTCACGACTGGACCAGCTTCGCGCCCTTCGGTTTTTCGGGCATCGGCGCGGGCGCGGCGTACATATTCTTCGCCTACATCGGATTCGACGCCGTTTCGACCACCGCGCAGGAGGCCCGCAATCCACAGCGCGATTTGCCCATCGGTATCATCGCCTCGTTACTGGTCTGTACCGTGTTATATATCGCGGTGGCCGCCGTGCTCACCGGCATGGTGCCTTGGCGCGAGGTAAATATCGAAGCGCCCATCGCCCGCGCCTTCATCGATCGCGGCCTGGTGGGCGCCTCTCACATCATCACCTTGGGCGCGCTCGCAGGACTCACCAGCGTCATGCTGGTAATGCTGCTCGGCCAGACGCGCGTGCTGTATTCGATGGCCAACGACGGATTGCTTCCCAAGCGCTTCTTCGCCGCCATCCATCCCCGCTTCCGCACGCCTTGGAAGAACACCCTCCTGGTCGGTGCGCTAGCCGCGGTGGTTGGCAGCCTCACTCCCATCGACGATATCGGCAAGATGGTCAACATTGGCACCCTGCTGGCCTTCGTCATTGTGTGCATCGCGATCCTGGTGCTGCGCCACACCGATCCCCAGCAGGCGCGGCCTTTCCGCACGCCCTGGGTACCGTTGGTTCCCATCCTGGGCATATGCTTTAACGGCTACATGATGTATAAGCTAGGCTGGGTCAATTGGGCGCGGCTGATCGGGTGGTTGATTATCGGATTGGTTGTGTACTTCACTTACAGCCAAAAACACAGCCGCGTGCAGGCCGCACGGAAGTGAGTATCCTCTTACCTTAACTTAGCTTAGCGCTGCGGCAAAACGATCTACGAATCGATCGATATCTTCCATCGAGTTATAAAGCGGGGCCGGCGCTACTCGTAAGATATCCGGTTCGCGCCAGTCGCATACCACGCCCGCGGCGGCCAGGCGTTCCCACACCGTACGCACCGAACCGGGCACGCGTATCGAAAGCTGTGCCCCGCGCCGCTGGGGATCGCGCGGCGTCGCGATGGAAAATCCGAGGCCGGCATGCCGATTGAGTGATGATTCCAGATAGCCAGTCAGTTCCATGCTTCGGGCCCGCACCCGATCCATGCCCACTTCATCGAACATATCCATCGACGCCCGCAGCGCGGCTAATGCCAGCACCGATGGATTGCTCACCTGCCATCCCTCCGCGCCGGGCGTGGCATGAAAATCCGGCCCCATGCGGAAGCGGGTCTCGATCTCGTGTCCCCACCAGCCGGCTAATCTGGGCAGCGTCTCATCATGCGCGTGACGTTCATGAACGAAGCAGCCGGCGATGCTGCCGGGTCCGCCGTTCAGATACTTGTAAGTGCACCACACGGCGAAGTCCGCATCCCAATCGTGCAGTTTCAGCAGTAAGTTGCCCGCGGCATGCGCCAGATCGAAACCTACCGCGCAACCATGCGCGTGGGCCGCACGCGATACGCGCGCCATATCGAATGCCCGGCCGGACGAGTAATTGATACCGGCCATCAGCACCAGCGCGATGGAGTCACCCTCACCGCTGAGTAACTCCTCTAACTCGTCCTCGCCCGCCACCGTTACCACCGACTCAGCCGGATCGTATCCATGAAACCGCACTTGTGACTTTACGGCGTACCGGTCCGACGGAAACGCATGCTCCTCCATCACGATCCGGTGACGGCGAGCGGTGGGCCGGTAGAACGAGACCAGCATCAGATGCAGATTCACGGTGAGCGAGTTCATCGTCACCACTTCGAGAGGCTTCGCGCCCACCAGCCGCGCCGTCTGATCGGTTAACAGCCCGCCGTATTGCACCCAAGGATGACGCGCCCGAAAGTGGCCGTCCACGCCCAGCAATTCCCAATCCTGCAGCTCCTGCTCGATATACTCGCGTACACTCTTCGGCTGCAAGCCCAGTGAGTGGCCGCAAAGATACACGCAATCGCTGCCATCGGCGGCGCGCGGTATATAAAAGCGATCGCGGTAATCGAAAGTCATCCGCGCCCCACAAACGGCATCTTAGTCGCCATCACGGTCATAAACTGCACGTTGGCATCGAGCGGCAGACTCGCCATATATAGGACCGCATCGGCCACGTACCGTACATCCATCACGGGCTCCGGCGTACGCGATCCATCGGCTTGCGGAACGCCCGCCGCCATCCTGGCCGTCATCTCGGTCGACGCATTGCCGATATCGATCTGGCCGCAGGCGATATCGAACTCGCGCCCATCGAGCGAGATACACTTAGTCAGTCCCGTGATGGCATGCTTGGTGGCCGTATAGGGCGCGGAGTTGGGGCGCGGTGCGTGCGCGGAGATCGAGCCGTTATTGATAATCCGGCCGCCGCGCGGCGTCTGCGCCTTCATCATCTTGATGGCTTCCTGCGCGCACAGGAACGCGCCGGTCAGGTTCACTCTCACCACGCGTTCCCATTGCTCATAGGTCAGTTCCTCCATCGGAATACCCGGTGCGCCGATGCCCGCGTTATTGAACAGCAGATCGAGCCGCCCGAAAGCTTCCCGCGCCTTGGCAAACAACGCGCGCACCGCTTCCGGATCGCCCACATCGGTGGGCACGGCCCGCATCTGGCCGCCATCCGGCGCAGCCATGGCAGCCGTCCGCTCCAACTCCGCCGCGCGCCGCCCAGCCAGCATCACCGCATATCCCGCGCCCTGCAGAGCCAAGCTGACCGCACGGCCGATGCCGCTTCCCGCGCCCGTGACCAACGCAATCTTCCTTTCCATTGCCATGATGTTACTCGCCATCTGACCACGAAAGCGGCCCCTGTTGTCAACCTGGGGAGACCGCTCCCTGACGGTCGCGGCTCAGCAACGGGTTGCGTCCTTTTCGCACACGTCACGATTTCGCACACGTTACGATTTCGCACGCGTTACGATTTCGCACACGTTACGATTTCGCACACCTTACGATTTCGCACTCGTTACAGAGCCGCGACCGTCAGGGAGCGGTAAGCACCCGCCGGTAACCTTTCGCGCCAACGGCAGTATCCAAATCAGGCGGCCCAACCGCAAGCCCCGGCCACCGTCTAACGAACAGCCATGCGATACGCCATTCGTACGCTTCGCCGGTCTCCCGGCTTCACCATCATCGCCCTTCTTACACTGGCTCTGGGCATCGGCGCCAACACCGCCATCTTCAGCTTCGTCGATGGCGTGCTGCTCAAGCCCCTGCCGTATCGCGATCCGCACAATATCGTGATGGTTTGGGAAAAGCCGCCGGGCGGCCAACGCAACGGCATCTCCACACTCAACTTTCTCGATTGGAAAAGTCAGAACAATGTCTTCGAACATATGGCGGCGATCAACTGGGGCGGCTCTGTCACTCTGACCGGCGCAGGCAGGCCCGAGGAAATTCCGGGCGTGCGCGTCACTGCGCAGTATTTCGACATATTCGGCGTCCAACCGGTTCTTGGACGCACGTTCGCGCGCGACGAAGACCAACCCGGTAAATCGCAAGTTGTGGTTCTCAGCCATCGCCTTTGGGAGAACCGTTTCGGCGCCGATCCCTCCATCGTCGGCCGCACGCTTTCGCTGGATGGCAAGCCATGCACCGTGATCGGCGTGATGCCGGCCAATACTTCGTTCGACCGCACCTGGGAGCAACTCTGGCGCCCGCTGGCTTTCGAGCCACGCGATATGACGCGCGACTATCACTGGATGGTCAGTTACGCCCGACTCAAGCCCGGCGTCACGATCGAGATGGCACGTGCCGAAATGAATGCCATTGGCGCGCGTATCGCGCAAGCTTACCCGGAGTCGAACAAAGGTTGGGGAGTCACGGTGGATCGCTTCGAAGACCGCATCGTCGGAGATCAACTGCGCCGTGCGCTGCTGGTGCTGCTGGCCGCGGTCGGCGCGATTCTTCTCATCGGCTGCGCCAACCTGGCGAATCTTACGCTGGCACGCGGCGCGTCCCGCGAGCGCGAAATTGCGGTGCGCGCTTCGCTGGGCGCGGGCACATGGCGGCTGATCCGGCACCTGCTCGCCGAGAATCTGGCGATCGCGGGGGCGGGAGGCGCAATCGGACTGGCGCTCGGTTATGCCATGATCCGCGGGCTGATCCGCCTGGCGCCGCCCTTCTCGCTCCCCAGCGAAGCCGATGTGTCCATGGACCCGTCGATACTCCTTTTCACCTTGGCGATCTCTCTTCTCACCGGGCTGCTGTTCGGGCTGGCGCCCGCGATTCACGCCGCCCGTGTAGATCCGGCCTCCGCCATGAAAGAAGGCGGCCGCTCGGCATCCACCGGCGCCGGCCGCGCGCGCCTGCGGAATGCGCTGATCGTTTCCGAGGTCGCCTTGGCGTTCGTACTGCTGGCGGGCGCCGGTCTGCTGGTGGGCAGTTTCTTCCGCATGCTGCGCGCCGACACCGGATTCTCGAGCGACAACGTGATCACCGCCCGCCTGCCCGTCGCACGCGACCGTTTCCCGCATGCCGAGCAACTCCTGGCATACATGCGTCTGCTCGATGAACGCCTGCGCGCGGCGCCCGGCGTGCGGGATGTAGCCTTCAGCAACGTGCTGCCGATGCAAGGCTGGGGCGATGGCATGCCGTTCCTGATTGCGGGACATCCGTTCGTCGATCGCGCCAACCGCCGCGCTTGTTTCTACAAGCGCGTCACCAGTTCTTACTTCCGAACGCTCGATATTCACGTGCTTCGCGGCCGGACTTTTACCGGCGACGATACGCGCGGCGCGGCGCCGGTGACCGTGATCAACGAGGAGATGGCCAAGCGCTATTTCAAAGGCGAAGATCCTATCGGCAAGCGGATTCTCATTCAAGAGATCCTCTACGGGCAACCTGGCTTGGGAAACGAAATTCCGTGGGAGGTAGTCGGCATTGTAGGCGACGAGCAGACCGGCAGCTTGACGGACCAAAAGGATCCCGGGTTGTATGTCACCTTCGAGCAGAGCCCCACGAACCAAGTAAACATGACGCTGCGCGGCGCCGTCGATCCGCATACGCTCACATCGGCCATCTACGCCGCGGTGCACGCCGTCGATAAAGACCAGTCCATCGCGGATCTTCAAACGCTGGAGCAGATCAAGACCGGCACAGTCTCAAGCGACCGCATTCAAACTATGCTGCTGGGCATTTTTGCCGGCCTGGCGCTACTGCTGGCGGCCATCGGCATCTACGGCGTGATCAGTTACTCGGTCACGCAGCGCACGCATGAATTAGGCATTCGCGCGGCCTTGGGGGCCAGCCGCGGCAGCTTGCTCTCGATGGTCATTCGCCGCGGCATGCGACTGACTGCCATCGGGCTCGCCATCGGCGTAGCGGGCGCATTGGCGCTGACGCGATTGCTGGCGAGTCTGTTGTTCGGTATCTCGCCGCGCGATCCGCTGACTCTCGTCGCCGTGGCCGCCATCTTATCGGGCGTGGCTCTGCTGGCTTGTTATATCCCCGCGCGGCGCGCCGCTTCTGTGGATCCGCTGGTGGCGCTCCGTTACGAGTGACCTTCACCCGCAGCGCTGCCTTCCGCCGGATAGCCCCTGCCGAACCAGTCCTCATGCATGTTGGTGGGGATGTCGAGCACGCGCACATGCTGGAAGCCCATCTCTTTGAGCGCGCGATAAGCCGGCCGGATATTCGGGCACTTCACCATCGGGCAGCAACCGCAATAGACCACGATATCCGCGTCCTTCGGCAGGTCCGCGACCGCTTTCTTAAGCAGGGCGATGCCTTCGGGCTTCATTCCCGGCCCCGCTTCCAGCGCATGCGGAATGCGCTTGCTGCGATAGAGCACCGTAAACGCGGTGCACAAAACGACCGGCGGTTTAGAAGAATGAAGCTCTGCAACCAGCACCGCCGGCTGGATCAGTTCTTCCTTGGCCCATGGATCTCCAGCCTGCTGCGCCAAACCGCAAGCCGCCAAAACGAGCACGCCAAATAGCTTTCGCATAATCACTCAGCATACCCCGAGTTACAATCGCGCACATGGCTCGAAAATTCTCCGCGCCGCTAGCCGTCGCGTGTCTTGGCTTGGCCGCTGCCTTATCGTGGACCGCCACGCGCCCCCCCGACATTCCGTTCGAGAAACATACTCTCGATCTCGGGGCCAACGAAAGCTGCGCCATTGCCGATATCAATGGCGATGGCCGTCCCGATATCGTTTCCGGCGAAAACTGGTACGAAGGACCGCGCTGGGCGAAGCACAAGTTCCGCTCGCTGCCCTATACGAATAATTACATCGATAACTTCAGCGATCTGCCGCTGGATGTCAACGGCGACGGCCGCATCGATATAGTAAGCTGCTCCTGGTTTGCACAGCGTCTCTTCTGGAGTGAGAACCCCGGCCGCGGCACGGGCGAATGGAAGGAGCACATGATCGAGACCGGCTCGCCCGTGGAGTTCGCGTTCCTGGTGGATCTGGATAACGACGGCAAAGCTCGCGAAGTGCTGCCGGAATTCGGCGACACCAACAAGCCGCTCGCCTGGTATGAAGCGAAGAACGGCGAGTTCGTGAAGCACATTGTCAGCCCCCGTAGTTGGGGACACGGCATCGGCGTGGGCGATGTAAACGGCGATGGACGCAACGACATCATCACTCCCAAGGGCTGGTTCGAAGCGCCACCCGACCCGCGCGCCGGCGAGTGGAAGTGGCATCCCGATTTCGATCTAGGCGAAACCGGCTTCATCTACGCCTACGACGTAAACGGCGACGGCCGCAACGACATCATCGCTTCCATGGCTCATAACTACGGCATCTTCTGGATGGAACAGGGCGCCGGTGGACAATGGATCAAACACATCATCGACGAGAGTTGGTCGCAAGCGCACGCTCTGACATTGGTCGACCTGAATGGCGACGGGCAAATGGACCTACTCACAGGTAAGCGCTACATGGCGCACAACGGCCACGATCCGGGCGAACGTGAGCCGCTAGGTATCTATTGGTACGAATTCATGCGCCTGGATGGCGGCAAGAAAATCGAATGGGTGAAGCACGTGGTGGATTACAGCACGCGTACCGGGGGCGGTATGCAAATCCCGGTCGCCGATCTGGATGGCGACGGCGATCTTGACTTCGTGGCCGCCGGCAAGAGCGGGCTTTTCCTGTTCGAGAACCTGACTAAGCACTGACGGCGGAACTTCGTGGATAACTTCGGGTTACAAACTATGTGGCGCCGGTGTTACAAGTGCGCGCCGCGGGGGATTAAATGCATTTGAGATTTACACCGATTCTGCTTTGGGCTGCTTCATACTGTCTGGTCGCCCAGACTGTGCCGCATCCGGCCTCGCCGCGCGCCATAAACGGGGGCGGCATTGTGAATGCCGCGAGTTATACCGCGCCTGTCGCTCCCGGCAGTATCGCGACGGCCTTTGGAACATTCGCCGTGTCCACTACCACTGGCGCGACAACCGTGCCGCTGACCACCAGCCTCGGAGGCTTGTCGCTGCAGGACGCCAGCGGCGCAAAGGTTCCCCTGTTTTTCGTTTCCAGCACGCAAGTGAACTTTCAGGTGCCCTGGGAACTGGCGGGCCAATCGACCACGACACTGGCCGATACTGCGAACGGCCAGACCGGCACGGCGCAAACTGTCAGTCTGGCTACGTTCGCACCCGCCATCTTCAGCCTGGACACCACCGGCAGTGGTCCCGGCGCAGTCCTGGACTCGTCTTATCAACTGGTGAATTCCACGAATCCGGCCGTCTCCGGCAGCACTTACATCCTCATCTACTGCACGGGACTCGGCCCGGTCAATGCTACCGTAGCCACCGGTGCACCCGCGCCCAGCAATCCTCCGGCATCCACTACTACAGCGGCGACGGTCACCATTGGAGGAGTCCAGGCTACGCCTTCTTTTGCCGGTCTCGCGCCGGGCTACGTGGGGCTGTACCAGGTGAACGTGCAAGTACCCGCCAGTGTAGCCGCCGGATCTTCAGTGCCAGTCACTATTTCCATCGGCAGCCTGACATCCAACACTGTCACCATTCCTGTCACTACCCCACCTCCGGCGTTCAATATCATGACGACGAATATCAATAGCTTCACTCCGGGTACCGCGACACTAACCGGGCTGCCTACTGTCACTGTCACAAATTCGGATGGGTCCCAGAGCCAAGCGCCGAGCGTGGGTTATCAAGATGGGGCGTTCTTAGAAGACAAGGCGATTTACTTCCCATGGCAGGTTTCAAATGGTGGGACCACCTGGGTCGAGGTCATCAAGAACGGAATCCCGCAATCGGTAATCTTGTCCTATGATGCTACCTCCGGAGTCGCGGGGTTCAACAATCCGGCGAATTGGACATGGTTCGACTTATCCACTCTTGATTGGGCAGGCAAAGGTACGGTACCGAATTCGCCCGCGGCCTTTCAAGGAGGCACGGTGGTCGGCAACATCGTGTATCCCGCCCCCAATTCCGGGCACCCCTATGCCGTCTTCATCGCCTACGATGCTTCTCAAGCCTTAAATTCACCTAGTGCGTACCAGACCTTCGTGCCACCGCCTCGGGGAGGGGCACTGGGCGACAAATACGGATGGTGTTCGGGAACGAACGACGGCCGCTTCATATACTATGCGCCACTGTCCGACCCGCTGGTTGGCAATAGCGGAAATATTTTGCGCTACGATACCACCGGGGCTTTCAGCGATCTTAGTTCGTGGGCGAACTTCGATCTGGGCGAGAATATCAGTCCGAACGCGGAAAGTTTTCAATCGGCCGTCTACGACGGGAACAGATACATCTACTTCATCCCGTTTCACAAGAATCTGATCGTGCGCTATGACACCTGGGGCGGCGGTTCTTCGGCCAATCCCGCCGCCTTCACCAACCCGGCGTCGTACACGCTTCTGGATCCCACACAACTCAACTCACCGGGCTATCCCGCGGCGAGCGGCTTAGGAAACCCCGCTAATCTCTTAGGCTTTACCGGCACGGCTGTCGCTTGGGACTCGGCCCACCAGAACGAGTATTTGTACTTAGTTCCCTGGGCTACTTTTCCGGGTAATGTTACTGGCGGCGTGGGACAAGGGGCGCAAGATCCGGTGCTCCAGAGTACCGCGGCCAGGGTCCGTATAGCGACTCAAAACGGTGCGGCATGGACCTCCGTGGATATTACATCCACAACCACTTCATCTTCAACCAGTCCTAACTGGGAGATCTTTGACCTGAATACTCTGACACAGAACCAGGCATGGCCGGCCACGTGGGGGAAGGTCTTTCCGGCGGACGCGGGGGCCTTCGCCGGCCAGAGCGCCATCGCCGGCTGGCAGATCGCCTATAATGTCACAACTCCGTTTCCTATGGTCGGCTTTGTGCCGGATAAGTCACAGTACTTTGTGCAGCACAGTGTCGATCACGCGCTGGCCGATCCCTCCGGCTGGTATGTGGCGCAGGTTCCCTCAGGCTACCATGGCGGAACCATGGGAGGCGGTTATGACGCAACCGATCAGATGCTGTATCCTTCGGCGCCGGGAACGCCGCTCTTTGTAATTCAATTCACGGTCCCCGGACAATAATGTGGGGCAGGCACTCGGCCTGGCAGAGTGCCCGCCCCACAAAGATTGACATGCCTGCCAATTCCGGACAGTCTATGCATAGATAGGCTGTGGAATCAAGCGAGTCAAAGCGATCCCGGGAGTGAAGTCCGCAAGGGGCGTGGAGTATCTGCCGATCGTAGGGTCCGGGCCGAATATCGAATACGCCGTAGAAGGCCGTCCGTGGCATGGGTCGGGAGCCTTCGCCGGCACGCGCATCGTCACGCCGGATTATTTCGCGACCATGGGGATTCCGCTGTTGCAGGGACGCGGCCTCGATCTGCACGACGATTCGACGGAGGTCGCGCTCATCAACCCAACGATGGCTGCGGCCGGCTGGCCCGGTGAGGATCCGGTGGGGAAGCGGTTCCGGCTGAATCCCCTGGGCGGCGTCTATTGGATTCGCGTGGTGGGCGTAGTTGGCGATGTCAAGCATTTCGGACTGGACGGCAAGAAGTGGCCCGAAGCGTACTTCGCGGAACGCCAGCGCGACTGGGCGAATCTGAGTCTGGTGGTGCGCACTTCCACGGACCCGCTGGCCACAGTTCCCGCCATTCGCACGGTGGTTCGCGGCATGGATCTCCCAATGTTCCCGTCGCCGAAGTGCAGAGCATGGAGAGTATCGTCGCCGAATCGGTGGCGCCGCGGCAGTTATCGATGATGTTAGTAACATGCTTTGCCGGCCTGGCGCTGGCGCTCGCATCGATCGGCCTTTCCGGCGCAGTCTCGCACTCCGTCGTGCGCCGCCGGCACGAACTGGGAATCCGCATGGCATTGGGTGCGGCGCGGCGGGACGTGCTGCGGCTGGTGCTGTCTCGCGGCGCCTCGCTGACGTTGGTTGGTTTGGCCGTAGGCATGGTTGCTTCGCTGGCGGCTACGCCGCTACTTACCGGGATGTTATTCGGAGTTACATTCCTCGATCCGCTCACTTACTTGGCCGTGGCGGCGGTGGTGCTGGCAACCGCAGTGGCCGCGGTGTATCTGAAGGCGCGCGCGGCCGCCAAAATCGACCCGCTGGAAGCGCTCCGTTATGAGTGAGCTTTAGCCTCTGGCTTACGCAGCGCCCTGGGTAAGGTTCGCCCTTTGCGCGCGTAACAGGCGCGTCGGATAGACTCGCTCCAGCAGCGGCGTGGTCATGAACGTGGTGACCAACGCCATCAGCACCATGATGGAAAACATTGCCGGGGAAATCACGCCGATATCCAGGCCGATGTTCAGGATCACCAGTTCCATCAGGCCGCGCGTATTCATGAGAATGCCGAGTGAAGCGGCTTCGCGCCAAGGCGTGCCGGCCAGGCGCGCCGCCAACATCGATCCGCCCAACTTGCCGCTAATGGCAACCACGATTACGATCGCTGCGTATAGCCAGATTGTGCGCCCACCGCCAACGCCGATGCGCGTGCGCAATCCGGTGTAAGCGAAAAACAGCGGCAACAGCAGGACCACCGTCACCGACTCGAACATATGCAGCAGATAGCGCGTGAACGCTGGAGTTTTCGGCATGATCGCGCCCATCAGGAAAGCGCCGAATAGCAGATGGATGCCCAGCCACTCGGTGGCCAGCGCCGAGGCCAATACCAGCACCACGATGGCGGCTACGTAATTATCGCTGAGGCTCTCCCGCTTGCGAAATTCACGCTCGAACCTCGGCAGCAGGCGGCGCACTCCGAACCACATGATCGCCACATAGGCCGCCGATCCAGCAATGGTGACCCAGGCCGGACGGGCAGCGTGCGTGACGCGCACCAGCACCACGATGATAGCCAGAATGCACCATCCGGTGACATCGTCCACCGCCGCGCAGGCGATGGCCAGCGTGCCCATGCGGCTGCGCACCAAACCGCGCTCGCTGAGAATCCGCGCCAGCACCGGGAAGGCCGTGATGCTCATGGCTGCGCCCATGAACAGCGCAAAGCCGGTGAACGTGACGGAATCGTCCGAGAGGCGCGGGTACAGGTAGAGCGCGGTCAGGCCACCCAGGCAGAACGGCGCCACAATGCTGACGTGACTGGTAAGCACCGCGGCGTGTCCATAGCCATGCAATTCGGATGGATCGAGCGCCAGCCCGACCACGAACATGAACACCACCAGCCCGACTTGACTCAGCGCGTTGAGATAGCTCAGGCTGGCGGGCGGAAACAGAGCCGCGGAGACGCCCGGCGCCAGCCAGCCGAGCAGCGACGGTCCCAGCAGGATTCCGGCCACCATCTCACCCATCACCTGCGGCTGATTGATCTTCTGAAAAAGGAAGCCCACGATGCGCGCCGCCACCAGAACCACGGCGACCTGCAGCACCAGTTGGAAGAGATTGAGCATTACGCGCCTCCCTTCGCGGCGGACTGGCGCACGGCACGAAAATTGACCGGCGCACAGCCATCGACCGCGATTTTGCCTTCCAACGTGCGCGAGCCCGGTTTGCCGGAGATGCGCGCAGAAATCGCCGCGGTCGCAAGCTTGGCGGCGAACTGCGGGCCGTCAACGGTAGCTTCGAAGGTGGTACCGCGGCCGTCGTGCAGTGTAAGCAGCGCTTGTGGCCCGGATTGCGAAACGCTGAATCCCTGTTGCCGCAGCAGCGCGGACGCGTCGTTTGCACACGCGGCGGCTGGATCGATCTGGAGCGTCCATTCGCCTGAAATCGCAATCGGCGCAACGATACCCCGGCCCGCTTCCAGGATACCGAGCAAACCCAGCACGGGCACCCCCACCAGAAGCAGGTAGGCGAGGGCCAGATTGTTTTTGACCACCTTATGCATCGAGTCCCCGCGCGGCGTCCGCGCCCGCTTACTGTTTATATACCACGCCCGCCTTCATCACGAACTGCACGTGCTGCAGCGTTTGCGGGTCGCGCAACGGATCGCCCTGCACGGCAATCACATCCGCCCATTTTCCCGGCTCCAACGCGCCCGCGCGATCGGACCAGCCCATCAGCTCGGCGGCGTTGATGGTGCCCGTCTGCAATGCAGCCAGCGGGGTCATGCCGAGTTCGGTCACGTATACCTCGACCTCGTGCGCGTTCAAGCCGTGCGGGTAGACCGCGGCGTCCGTGCCCAACGCCACCTTTATGCCCGCCGCGACGGCTTTCTTCTGATTCTCCTTCACTACGGCGCTTACGTCCAGCATCTTCTTTTGGAACATTGCCGGCAGGTGTCCGTTGTCGCGCATCCAATCGATCAGATACAACGTTGGCACCAGCCATGTGCCGTGCTGCTTCATGGCGGCGATATCGTCCGCATCGATGTAAGTGCCGTGCTCGATGGAATCCACGCCCGCATCGGTGGCGAAGAGGATGCCTTGCGCGCCATGCGCGTGCGCGGCCACTTTGCGGCCCAGCCGGTGCGCATCGGCCACGATGGCTTTCAATTCGTCGAGGCTGTATTGGCTGGCCTGCGGATCGTCGCCCTTCGAGAGCACGCCGCCCGTGGCGCACACCTTGATCAAATCGGCGCCGTACTTAATGTTCTCGCGCACGCGGTGCTGGACGGCCGCAATGCCATCGGCCGCGCCTTCGGTGGTCGCGTGGTATGAGGCGGGCAAAAAATTGTTGTCGCAATGGCCGCCCGTGATGCTCAAAGGAGGCCCGCTCGCCTGCATGTGCGGCCCCGGAATGTATCCGGCGTCGATGTAGTCGCGCAGGGCGACATCCGAATAGCCGCCCGCGCCGACGTTGCGTACGCTGGTGAATCCGGCCTCCAGCGTGATCTTGGCGAAGCGCACGCCGTTGAGCGCCTCGCGCACCGCATCGGTCGAGAGGCGCGTGTACGGATCGAAATCGTTGCCGAATGTGAGGTGCGTATGCACGTCGATCAAGCCCGGAAGCACGGTCATGGATCGCAGGTCGATCTCGCGGTCGCCCGGCTGTGCGGGCGTGGACACCGTAGACGCAATGGCCGCGATACGGTCGCCGTTCACGACGATAGTCTGATCGGCCGGCTCTTCGCCGGTGCGGACATTCACCACGTGTCCCGCGCGGATGAGCGTCCTCTGCGCGGCGGCCGTCAAGGCCAGCGCGAAAGCAAGAACAAGCAAACGGCGAATTGACATTGGTGGAGTATAACACTGCGAGCGAGCACAACCACGGGCGGGCACCCAGCGCCGTTTAGTTCGTGTCTTCCCGGCGAGGGTTACGGCGAATCCACTCATCCATCATCCTGATGAGCGAGCCCAAGGTCTCGTCGGTGTGTTTCTGCGCTTCGACAAGTTCAATATGGGAATCCGCGAGAGTAGCCATGGCAGTATCTAGGCGCTCCTGCCGGTCAGCCAAGGAAAGCACCAGACCGCTCAACCGCTCCAGATTGGCCTCCAAACGGTTCACACGGGAGTCCAAGCCATCCGCCATGTCTATGAGTATAACATCGCCGTCAGAGCGCTAAGCTGAATGGAGTGACCGACCGCCTCTACTACACCGACTCCTATTTGCATGAATTCCACGCGCGCGTAACCGATCGCGCAGACGACGGGCGCCGCATCTATCTCGACCGCACCGCGTTCTATCCCTCATCGGGCGGCCAGCCGTGCGACAAAGGCTCCATCGACAGCGTGCCCGTGCTAGACGTAATCGACGAGGGGGAGCGCATCGCGCACGTGGTCGCATCCCCCGTAACGGCCGGCGAGGCCGATTGCCGGGTCGACTGGCAGCGGCGCTTCGATCACATGCAGCAGCACAGCGGACAGCACCTGCTTTCGGCGATTTTCGTGGAGCGGTTCGGCATCGCCACCGTGAGTTTCCACCTGGGCCAGGAGACTTCCACGATCGACCTGGATACGACCTCACTCGATCCCGCTCGGATGCTCGCAGCCGAACGGCGCGCCAACGAAGTGGTCTTCGAGAACCGTCCCACGACCGTTTCGTTCGCCGCCGCCGATGAGGCGCACGGTTTGCGCAAGCCATCCGAGCGCGAAGGCACGCTGCGCATCATATCGATCGAAGGGCTCGACCGTAGCGCTTGCGGCGGCACGCACGTATCGCATACGGGCGAGATTGGCCCGATCCTGCTGCGGAAGCTCGATCGCATCCGCAATACTATGCGCGTGGAGTTTCTATGCGGCGGCCGCGCCGTCACTCGTGCGCACGCCGATTTCGAGGCCCTTTCGCGCATCGCGCAGTTGGTCTCCGGACCCCTCGACGAAACGCCGGCGCTGGTGGCCGCGCAGTTTGAAGCCGCGCGCAACGCGGACAAACTGCGCCGAAAATTAGAGGCCGATCTGGCGCAATATCGCGGACGTGAACTGTATGCCGCCACGCAGCCTGACGGAAATGGCATGCGGCGGGCCTTCGAACGGTCGCCTGCCGGCAGTCTCGAAGATCTGCGCGCCGTGGCGCAGAGTTTCACATCGCGGCCGATGGCCATATTCGTCGCGGCGCTGGACCAGCCGCCCTCCGTGCTGCTGGCGGTCTCCGCCGATAGCGGCCTGGATGCGGGAAAACTGCTGAAAGCCGCAGTGACGGAGGCCGGCGGACGCGGCGGCGGCAACCAGCGCATGGCACAAGGCAGCGTGCCCCACCGAGAATCGTTGGAACAAGCTCTCGAACGCCTCAAAACATTTTAATGCGCAGGAATTTCTGCGGATCTTCGCGGAATTCTTTCACGGTTTTTTCGAGTTCCAGCAATTGGCCGGCGATAGACTCATACGTTTCGGCGGTCATTAACATGCGGCCCATCGCGCCTCCGCCCGCGTTGAGCGCGTCCAGGTTATCGATGAACGCCGCCACGCGTTTGTTCCATGCGACGTAAGCTCGATCGCTCACGAAATACTCACCGCCCGTACCCTTGCCCGCATGCAGGTCTGCCAGCGTCTGCCGCACTTGGGCGATTTGGTTGCGGATGGAATCGTATTGCGCGGGATCGCGCAACAGAACGTTCGCCTGCATTTGGGCCAGCTTGCCGTCGAGTTGCTTCAACGACGCGACCAGGTCGTCGTGCATCTTGGCGCTATACAACATCTGTCCCAATTGAGACTGCGAGGTGGTGGCGGCGCGCATTTCCCGTTCGACTTTGATTACGCCATCGAGAAACTGGCGATACAGATCGTCGCTCACCACGAATTCACCGAGTGGCCCCTTGCCCTCCTGAATGTCACGGATGATTTGATCGATGGTGCGCAATTGGGCATCGAACTGCTGCAGATCGATATTCTGCATGACGTTGGATGGCGGCGGATAAAGCAGCTCGCCGCCGGGAAGTACGTGGTGCGGACTTTTTCCCATCGTGATATCGAGGTACTTATCGCCCAGCAGGTTCTCGCTGTCGATGGTGCAGGTGGAGTCGTCGGGAATGTAGGGCAGATATTGTTCCTGGACAGTGAGCCGCGCTTCCACCACGCGATTAGGATCGCGCGAGTGAGTGAGCTGGACAGACGCCACGCGGCCGATTTTGACTCCGTTCAGCAGAACGTCGGCGTCCGGTTCGAGTCCGGTGGAATCGGGTATGTGCGTCGTGAGATATGCTTTGGCTCTCATCCACGTGCCGCCGCTCAGCAGGTAGGCCAGCACCGCCAGGATCGACACCGCGGTCACGGCCACCACGGCGATGCGGACCTTGGCCATCCGGAGTCTGTGCGGATCGGGCATGGTTCTCTTCGATTGTAGCGTGACCGGTTGGACGTTCTGAGGAGACCGCTCCCTAACGGTAGCGGCTCAGTTGCAGCCGCGTCGTTTCGCACAACATGTAAGGGAGTGCCCCATGGCCCGCGACGGGCCACCAAAGCGAATGAAGACGCGGCTAGGCCCTCCAGCGGAATCAATAACTTGGACTGCGTCTTCAACGGAGCGATTCAGATTCTATCTCGCCGCCAACGCGCCTTCAAGCGTATGCAACTTATCCGGCTGTCCCATCACAATCAAATAATCGCCGCCTGAAATCGCCGTATCCGCCGCCGGGTTGAAGACCATCTCTCCATCGCCTTTGCGGATCGCCAGCACGATCACGCCATACTGCCGGCCGATCTGGAGTTCGCGAATACTCTTCGAGACTAAGTCGCTCTCGGACGCGACGCGCACCTGTTCGATGGCTACTTTCAGCCCGGCGGCCTGTGTGGTGAAATCCAGGAATTGCACCACGTGCGGACGCAGCAGCGATTGCGCCAGCCGATGGCCGGTGATGGCGTAAGGCGCGAAGACGGCGTCGGCGCCCGCACGGCGCATCTTATCCTCGGCGCTCTCTTCGGCCGCGCGCGTGGCCACATAGATACCGGGATTCAGAAACTTCGCCGAGAGCAGCACGAATAAGTTATCGGCATCGGTGGCCAGTGCGCATACCAGGCCCTTGGCGCGCGCCACGCCCACGGCGCGCAGCGTTTCATCGCGCGTGGAATCGGCAGCCACCGCCAGCATGCCGGCCGCGATGGCTTTCTCCACGCGATCCTCTTCGATATCCACCACCACGAAGGGCACGCCCGCCCCCTGCAGCTCGGCCGCCGCGCCTCGGCCCACCCGGCCGAAGCCGCAAATGATGAAGTGATTTTGTAACTTGTCGATCATGCGTTTGTTCCGCCGTTTGCCGATCAGCTCGCCGAACTCCGCTTCAATTACCGTCTGCGTGATCGCGCCGATCGCCACCAGGATGGTGGTCACACCGACGATCAAAAGGAAAGAATTAAGGATACGCCCGGAGCGATGGAGCGTGTCGCCATAGCCCACCGTGGTCATGGTCAGCAGCGTGGTATAGAACGCCTCGAACGGAGAGTAACCCTCGATGAGCATGAAGCCGGCCGTGCCTACCGCCAGCACGGCGGCCAGCGCCATGGCGACATACAGTATGCGGCGCTTCAATCGGTCCAGGGATGAAAAAGGCGTCTTCACATCGTGTTCTTCCGGAAGATCAGGATATGCTGCCGCGGCAGGTTTTCCAGGGTCTTCTCGAGGCGGAAACCTTCCGGCTCGATCTCGGCCTTCACCTCCGCCACGCTCATCTTGTGCGCCGGCAGGATGGGCACTTGCGGATCTTCCTTACGGTATTCGAGCAGCACCATCCGGCCGTCCGGCGCCAGCGCCGCACGGATCCGGTGCAGCATCTTTTGCGGATGCGAGAACTCGTGATAGACGTCCACCAGCAGCGCCAGATCGATACGGCCGGCCGGCAGATGTGGATCGTCTTCCGCGCCCAGGATGGCTTCGTAATTCGTGAGTTTGCGCACGGCCATGTTCCGGCGGAGTTGGTCGAGCATGCCTTGTTGAATATCCACCGCATAGACTTTTCCGCGCGGCCCGACGCGCGCCGCCAGCCGCCAGGTGAAGTATCCGACCCCGGCCCCGATATCCGCCACCGTGGCGCCTTTGGCGATACCGATGGCGTCGAGCGCCGCGTCGGGGGCCTCTTCGGACTCTCGCTCCGGCCGCACCAGCCACGGCGCACCGCCCATCCCCATGACCGGGGCGGGCTCGCGGCCGGTAACTGGATGTGCATCCTGGCAGCAGGCCAGTGTTTGCCAAGCCAGCAACGCCACCAGGAGTTTATGTGACATTTCTTACAGCATAGCGCGCGGTTCGCGGGCGGGTTTACGATAATAGTAGAGAGTAATTTAAGGAGAAACCATGTTGTCGGGAAGGCTGATCCGATTGATCGAAGATCACCAGGAGCAGATCGCCACCAACGTGATCCGTGAGATACGGCGGCGTCCGGAACTTAGCGCTTTCCGCAAACTATCCGATGCGGAGTTGCGCGAGCGGGGCCAGCAGATTCTTGAGAATCTAGGCGCCTGGCTCGCGATGGGACAGGAAGCGGAAATTGTTCGGCTTTACGAGACGATTGGGAAATCGCGCTTTGAGCAGGGGATTCCTTTGCACGAATCGGTGCGGGCGTTGGCGATTATCAAAGACAAGATGATCGATTTTATGCGCTTTCAGGGATTTGCGCGCACTTCCGTGGATCTTTACGCGGAGGAGGAATTGGAGCGCACCATCTGGCGCTTCTTCGACGAGCTGACGGTGCGCATGGTGCGCGGCTACGAAACCGCGTGGGGCCGGGCCGCGCACGCTGCTGCTTGACGCCTTATTTTTTCAGCGTGCGGATGTAGGCGACCAGGTCCGCAGACTGCGCGTCGGTGAGGGTTTGCTTCGGCATCTTACCGAAGCCCATGCTGTCTTTTTTCAGATCCGCGTCGGACTTGGCTTGCACTTCCGCCGACCCCAGCGCACGCATCTTCATCGCCGCCATGCCGGATCCGTCTGCTTTGTGGCATTTTTGGCACTTGGCCTCGTAGAGCGCCTTGCCTTCCGCCGCCCCTGCGAACGCTTGGACAGCGCCGAACGTCAGAAAAACGGCACAAACAGGTAAGAATCTCATTTACTACCTCCTTCGGCGTATTGTACCTTAGATTCCGTCGTGGGGCAGGCTCGTAGCCTGCGGCGGCCTCGTAGGCCGCCCTCCGACGCGCTCCAGCCTCTCCGCGATGGCCAAATTCCCAAGCTCGCGGGCCCACTGCGCGGGCGTCTGATGCGTCTGCGTATCCACCAGCGACGTATCCGCGCCGCGCGCCAGCAGTTCCTCCACGACCTCCCCGCGGCCCATGTATGCGGCATAATGCAGCGCGCTCTGGTTGCAATAAGGCGTGGCATTCACGTTCACGCCGCCATCCAAAAGCGTGCGCACGGTGGATAGGCGGCCGTGCATGGCCGCTACGATCAAAGCCACTTGGCGCGCATCCGCATCGCGAGGGATGGGAAACGAAAAGCGGCCCGCGCGATCATCCGTGCGTCGAACAATATTGTCCATGCCGGAGCCGGTGGCCAGCATGTGACGCACCACATCGGTGCGGCCCAATCCCGCGGCATAGATCAGATTGATCAGATTGTCGACGCGCGCGCCGCGCAGCACCAGGCGTTCCGCCGCTTCTCTGTATCCGAAGAGGAGCGCAGCTCCTAGCGGCCCGCCATCGTTCGCGACGCCATTCATCTTCGAGCCGTAATCCGCGAGCACATCCACCAGGCTTGCTTGCACTCCGGCCAGATACGGATGGACGCTGGTTACGGTCAAGCAAAGCGTGGTATCGCCGGCGGACTTATCGTAGATCGGCGCCAGCGCGTCGGGCTCCGCGCCTGCTTCCAAAAGAATGCGCGCAATCGCGGGCGAATTTGCCGGCGAGCGCTGCACTTCGACGCCATTGGCGCCAACGTAGTGGAGCAGCGTGGCGCGATGGGCAAACGGCGCCCGCTCGTGAACCAGGCTGGGATGCATTTGCAGTAGCTCGCGGAGAGCGGTCTCGTCGCCGGTTGTGATCGCTTCCACTGCTTGTAAAAACCGGGTCTCGATCGCCACGGAGTTAGGTCCCCTAACCTCTATGTTAAGTCGAAACGTGTCCCTCCCCGCCTGCGATTACACACAAGAAGGCGGCGCATGCGTGTGCGAGGCGTAGTTGGGCATTTAACGACCCTTCGCCAAGCTTGGCTGACCCGCGAGGACCGTGGTAGATTTAAACTCGATGAAAGCCAAGGTCTACCTGGAAACGACGATCCCGAGCTATCTTGTCGGGCGGTTGAGTCGCGACCTGTTGGTCGCTGCGCACCAGCAGATCACGCGTGACCGGTGGGAATTGCGTCGATCTGAGTTCGACCTGTATGTATCGGAGTTCGTGCTAGACGAAGTGCGTGCCGGCGACCAGCGCATTGCCGCCCAACGGCTGGATCTTGTGCGAGACGTCCCGATTTTGACTTCGAGCAGGGACGTGCTCGATTTAGCCTAAAACTTGGTCGCCAAGGGCCCAATTCCGCGAAAAGCCGCTATCGATGCTGTGCACATTGCGATCGCATCCGTGCATGGCTGCGAGTACCTGCTAACCTGGAACTGCCGGCATATCGCCAATGCGGAACTGCGCGGGGCGATACGCCGGGTCGTTGAGGAACGTGGGTACGAGGCACCGGCTTTGTGCACACCTGAAGAAATGATGGGGCTGGAATTATGATATGGAAAGACGAAATCGTGGAAGAAGTTCGCGCGGCGCGTGATGCCTATGCCGCGCGCTTCGATTACGACCTCGCCCGGATTTTCGAGGACATCCAGAAAAAGGAACAACTGCATCCCGAGCGAATGGCAGACCTCAAGCCGCTGAAGCCACGCGCGCCGCAATCGAAAACGGATCGCGACGCCGCATAACTCGGCGCCGCGCCCGGCCATGTTAAATTGAAACGTGTCCCCCACCGTCGGCGAAAAATTCCAACAACTTGTCGACATCATGGCGCGTTTACGCGCGCCCGGCGGCTGTCCTTGGGATCGCGAACAGACCTTCGATACCATCAAGCCCTATCTGCTGGAAGAGACTTATGAAGTGATGGACGCTATCGATGCGCGCGATTGGTCCGAACTTACCGGCGAGTTGGGCGACCTGATCTTGCAATCCGTCTTTTTCTCGGAGATGGCCGCCGAGCAAAACTTGTTCACCATCGCCGACGCGCTGGATGCCATCAACGAAAAGCTAATCCGCCGCCATCCGCACGTCTTCGGCGATCAGACGGCCGCTACCGGCGACGATGTGCGCCGCATCTGGGGCGAAGTGAAGGCCGAAGAGAAAAGACAAAAGGGCGCGAACGGCGGCGGCTTGCTCGACTCCGTCCAGCGCGCGCTGCCCGCGCTGGTGGAAGCGCAGCAACTGACCACACGCGCCGCGCACGTGGGCTTCGATTGGGATAACGCCGATCAGGTGCTCGCCAAGCTGCACGAAGAGCTCACCGAGTTCAACACGGCACGCCGCGAGGCCGCATCGCCCGAGGAACTAGAAGGCGAATTGGGCGATATGCTGTTCGTGCTCGTGAATCTGGCGCGCTTCATCAAAGCCGATCCCGAGCAGGCGCTGCGCAAAACCAACGCGAAGTTCCGCCGGCGTTTCGGCTATATCGAGCGCAAGCTCGCCGAACGGGGTAAGTCGCCAGAACAAGCCACGCTGGCCGAGATGGATGCGCTATGGGAGGAGTCCAAGCGATGATCGAACTCCGCCCGTTGACCGAAACGCGCCAGTTTCAGGAAGCCGTCGCTCTGCAAAAAGCCGTTTGGGGATTCAGTGACATTGAGCTGTTGCCGGTGCGGCTGTTCGTGGTGGCCACTAAGGTGGGAGGCCAGGCGTTCGGCGCTTTCGATGGCGGCGCGATGGTGGGTTTCCTGCTTTCGATTCCTGGATTGAAACCCGGCGGCGGCTCGTACTTGCACAGCCACATGTTGGGCGTGCTGCCCGAGTATCGCAACAAAGGCGTCGGGCGCATGTTGAAGCTGCGGCAGCGTGAAGATGCACTGGCGCGCGGCGTCCAACTGATCGAGTGGACCTTCGATCCGCTGGAGTTGAAGAACGCATTCTTCAACATCGAGCGCCTGGGCGCGATCGTGCGGCGCTACGTGGAGAATCAGTACGGCACCACGACTAGTCCATTGCATGGCGGCCTGCCGACGGATCGCTGCGTGGCCGAATGGTGGCTCGCGAGCGCGCACGCCGAGGCCGTAATTGCAGGCCGCGCCCCGGCGCGCGGGGTTGAAGAGCGCATTGAAGTGCCCGCGGATATTGCAGTCATCCGCCGCGAGGAACCGCGCCGCGCTCGTGAAATCCAAGAATCCCTGGGCGCGAGCCTGATGGGCGGCTTCGACCGCGGCCTCGCGGTAATTGGCTTTGATCGGTCGGAAAATGTAGGCGCGTATCTGCTGGGGAGGTGGGAATGCGGATCGAACGCGTAACCCTCCGGCAGATCCGCATGCCGCTGGTGCACTTCTTCGAAACCAGCTTCGGACGCACCACCGGGCGCGATATCGTGCTGGTGGAAGTGACGGGCGATGGAGCTTCGGGTTGGGGCGAAGTCACCGCGGGCGAGAATCCTTTTTACAACGAAGAGTGGACCGAATCCGCATGGCTGATCCTGCGCGATTATGCCATTCCGCGCGTGCTGGGCCGCGATCTTGCCGACGCCGATGACGTTGCGCCACTCACCCGGCATATTCGTGGCCACCGGATGGCGCGCGGCGGACTCGAAGCGGCTGTGTGGGACCTGCAATCGCGGATCGCCGGCCAGCCATTGTGGCGAACCATCGGCGGTGGCGCACGCCGCGAGATTCCGTGCGGCGTGTCGATCGGCATTCAAAATTCGGTAGCGCAGCTTCTCGAAAAAATCGAGCGCGAATTGGCGGACGGCTACCAGCGCATCAAGATGAAGATCAAGCCCGGCTGGGATGTGGATGTCGTCCGGCAAGTGCGCACGCGCTTTCCCGCGATTAAGCTAATGGCCGATGCCAACTCCGCCTATACGCTGGATGACGCCGCCCATTTGAAGCAGCTCGACGAATTCTACCTGATGATGATCGAGCAGCCGCTGGCGCACGACGACATCATCGATCATGCCGTGCTGCAGGCGAAGCTGGATACGCCCATCTGCCTGGACGAATGCATTCGGTCCGCGCATCATGCCGAACAGGCCATCCGGCTGCGCGCGTGCGGCATCATTAATATCAAGCTGGGGCGCGTGGGTGGTTTTCGCGAGGCCAAACGCGTGCACGATGTAGCGCAGACGGCGGGCGTACCGGTGTGGTGCGGCGGGATGCTGGAGGCTGGCATAGGCCGTGCGCACAATATCGCGCTCTCCACTTTGCCGAACTTCGTGTTGCCGGGCGATGTCTCGGCCAGCAAGCGCTACTGGGCGCGCGATATTGTCGTGCCGCCGGTGGAGACCACGCCGCAAGGCGCCATTCGCGTTTCCGATGAAGCCGGCTTCGGCTACGCCCTCGACTACGACTACATTCGCTCGCTCACCATCCGCCAGGAGACGGTGGGTTGAACGGAACCGCTTTACTTTACGCCCTCCTCTTCCTGATGGTGGCGTTCTGGTCGGGCAATTATATTGCAGGCAAGATCGCTCTGCGCGAGTTTTCGCCGCTGTTTCTGGCGGGGCTGCGCATCGGATTCGCCGGTGTGGCCATGGTGCCATTGTATTTGTGGGAGCGGGCTGCAAGGCGGCCTACGAGGCCGCCGCAGGCTACGAGCCTGCCCCACATTATCCACCTCTTGTTGCTCGGCTTGTTTGGCGTCACGTTGAATCAGCTCTTTTTCATCGTGGGGCTGAGCGGCACCAGCGTGGCGCATGCCTCGATCGCCATCGGCCTGACGCCCATCCAGGTGCTGATCATCGCGCGCCTGCGCGGCCAGGAGCATATCACGGCGCGGAAAGCCGCGGGCATGGCGATTGCACTTGCCGGCGTGGCCGTTCTGGTGTACCCCACCTCGGCGCCCGGAGCGCGTGCCACTTTGCTCGGCGACACGATCGTGCTGCTGGGCGGTTTGTGTTTTGCACTCTTCACCGTGTTCGGCAAAGAGGTAACTGATCAGTTCAGTAACATCACCGTGAACACTTACGCGTATGTGGGCGGCGGCGTGGCGCTGCTGCCGCTGACTTTGTGGGAAGCCGGGCGCAATCCCGTGACGCATGCGAGCGCGGGAGCATGGCTCGCGGCAATTTACATGGCGCTATTTCCTTCGGTGGCCGCCTACCTGATTTACTACTATGCGCTCGGCCGCATGACGGCATCCCGCGTGTCGGCGTTCTCTTACTTGCAGCCTATTTTCGCGTCCATCATGGGCGTGTTCATTCTAGGCGAGAGCTTGGGCGCGTCCGTAATCGCCGGTGGCACGGTGATTCTGGCCGGTGTATATCTGGCGGAGCGCGGCTGATGGCTTCGTTCGTCGAATTATTGCGCAGCAACCGCAATTACCGCTACACCTGGATCGGGCAGGTGGTCAGCGAGATCGGCGATCACTTCAATAACATCGCGGTATTCAGCCTGGCCTTGGCGACCACGCACTCCGGCCTGGTGGTAAGCGGCGTGATGCTTTCGCGCGCGATTGCGGCGGTGCTTGGAGGACCTATCGCGGGCGTGCTGCTCGACCGCCTGAATCGCAAGCACGTCATGATCGCCAGCGATGTCATTCGCGCCGTGCTGGCGCTCGGCTTCATACTGACGATTCACCGGCACGACACCTGGTTGTTGTATTTCCTCAGCGCCCTGCTGATGTTCGCTTCGCCGTTTTTCACCAGTGGACGCTCGTCCATTCTCCCCAGCATTGCCACGAAAGACGAGCTGCACACTGCCAATTCGCTGACGCAAACCACCGGCTGGACCACCTTGACGATCGGCACCTTTCTGGGCGGGGCGAGCGTGGCAAGCTTCGGCTATGAGTGGGCTTTCCTGGGGAATGCGCTCTCCTTCGTCTTCTCCGCGATTTGCATCTCGCGGCTGTTCCTCCCAAACGACGGTTTTCGGCCGCGGCGCGAATCGCTCACCGAAGCCGACGTCGTGCGGCCGTGGAAGGAGTACACCGAAGGTCTGCGCTACATGAAGGCGCATCCGTTGATCCTGGGCATCGCGTTGATCGGTGTAGGTTGGGCCACTGGTGGCGGCGCGGCGCAGATCCTGTTCAGCATCTTCGGCGAGATCGTTTTCAAGCGCGGGCCGGCGGGCATCGGCATCGTGTGGGGATTCGCGGGTATCGGCTTGCTGATCGGCGGCGTGATCGCGCACCGGTTGGGCGAGCACCTGAGCTTCGATGGCTATAAGCGCACGGTGGTAATCGTCTACGTGATCCATGGCGGCGCGTATGTGCTATTCAGCCAGATGCGCAATTTCCACGCCGCGCTGTTTTTCATCGCGCTCTCGCGCGCGGCGGTGGCCATCAGCTCGGTGCTGAACTATTCACAGCTTCTGCGGCACGTGGCCAACGAATTCCGCGGGCGCGTGTTCGCCACCATGGAGTCGATGGTCTGGTCTACCATGATGATTTCGATGACACTGGCCGGCATCGCTTCGCAGTATTACGATCCGCGCGCGATCGGCGCGGTGGCCGGCGTGCTCAGCTCGACAACGGCGATTTTTTGGGGCTGGGCGAATTGGACCGGACGCCTACCCGAGCCCGCGCGAGAAGGCGTCGATCCGGAGGACGTGGAAGTGCATGGAGAACCCACCATCTAACTTGCAGGGCAAAGTGGTTTTAGTGACCGGCGCGGCCAAGCGCATCGGGCGGGGCATCGCGTTGCGCCTGGCGCGGGAAGGCGCGCGCGTGGCGATTCATTATAGAAATTCGGAAACTGAAGCGCGCGCGACGGCTGAAGAATGCGGAGGTGCGCCGCTGTTCCGCGCGAATCTGGAGAGCGTGGCGGAGATCGCGCGCCTGTTCGGCGAAATCGAGCGCACCCTCGGGCGCCTCGATGGCTTAGTGAACAACGCTGCCAGGTTCACACGCTTCGATCCGCTCGAGATTACCGAGGCCGACTGGGATTTCATTCATTCCGTGAACCTGAAGGCGGTGTTTTTCTGCTGCCAGCAAGGCGCGCGGTTGATGCGTAAATCGGGCGGCGGACGCATCGTGAATATCAGCTCGCTGGGCGGCTTGCGGCCTTGGGCGGACCATGCGCATTACTGCGCGTCGAAGGCGGGTGTGATCATGCTGACGCGCGCGCTGGCCAAGGCGTTCGCGCCGGAGATTACGGTGAACTCGGTAGCGCCGGGCGTGATCCCATTCGGGGAGTTGAATGCGGAAGCTACCCGGATGGTCGAGGCGACGCCGGCACGCCGCGGCGGCACGGCGGATGAAGTGGCGGGGGCGGTAGCGTATTTTCTGGAGGCGAGTAACTTTATTACGGGGCAAATAATTGCGGTGGATGGCGGGTTGAGCCAGCGGTAAGTGGGACAGTCAGCGCCCAATAAATGCGGCGGGCGATCTCCCGAGTGCAGTGGCGTCATTGTTTACAGGCCTGGGGGCTTGAAGCCTCGCTTCCAGCCTTCCGAGATCGTGTACCCGATCTCGACATCCGTAAGCCCGCGCTTCCGCAAACCGCGCTGGAGCGCGGCCTGCTTGTCCAGGGTATCGATGAAATCCCCAACGCTCATGCTGAGGGCCGCGCTTACTTTACGCGCTACCTCGAGGGTGAGCTTGCTCTTGCCTGCGAACGTGCGTGAAATGTGGACCGCGCTCAGGCCTGATGCGGAGGCGATGGCGGCGACGTCGATGTACGTACCCGCGAAGTAAGCACTTCGCGCCGTGGGCCTATCTTCCAGGCAACTAGAAGGAGACCGGCCTTTTGGCCCGGTGTCGGCCCGTTTAAGCTTACCTTCCTCCTCCTTTCTAATTTGCCTGAAGTATTCCCGCTCGTCCTCCTCCGCCTCCTGCTCCACCTTGAGCCTCTCGGATTTCAATTCAGCCAATATTTCGTTGGGAACGCCGTCGCGCTCAGTCGGCTCCGTGAATTCTCGACTGCCCCGTCTCTTCACCAAGGTCTTTTGGAACCCCCCTCGGGTCCCCCGCTCCGCCAAGGTCTTGCTGGCCAGTTCGCGCTTCACATCGTGAACTGCGTCTTTAATATCTTCGTCGGTAATTTGTCCTGGTCGAGACTGTTTGCCCTTTGAACCTATGCGCTGCACATCGCGCTGAGCGTCCTTTCTCTCACGTATCTTTACCGCGGCTTGATATATACGCTCACGGTTGTCGGCATGAGCGCTCGCAAGCGAGTAGCAAGCATCCGCGTTCATCCTCCCGTGTCGACACATTTCGCGGGCTCCCCCGTGCAAATTGTTAAAGCACGTCTTCAGATGGCTGATTGCCGCCGTAGAGAGGTGCGTGGACTCAGCGATTGTCGCTTGGGTCATGCCGGCCTGAACTAGCCCGGTAATGGCTTCGCCCCTGTCCACGCAGGCGCGGTCGTTGTCCTGAACGACTTCAAGCAACTCTTGTTTAGAACGTTTGGCTGTAGGAGTAGCGTCCATTTCTCGTGTAATCATAAGAGGAAAAGATTGACCTGTCAACTTCCCGAATTGGCTTCCCGAATTGGCTTCCGATTGAGCGCCGATTGAACGCGCCCGCACCAAGACGAGGCCAGCCCCGACGCGGCTTCGTCGCGGTAGAATTCTTATAGCGGGGAGAGGCGCCGTCCGATGAGCAAAGAACAACTGCACGAACTTGTCAATCGCCTACCGGAATCGGAAATCACGCCAGCGGCGCGATACCTGGAGTTTTTGATTCACCAAGAAGAACAACCGGTCGACCCGGAGATGCTAGCCCGCATCGACGCCGCGCGGGCCCATCCGTCTCCCGGAATCCCGCATGAGGAAATCCTGCGGGAGTTTGGTGCGTGAAGCAGTTTGTTTGGGAGCCCGCAGCGCGGTCCGACCTGCGCCGTATCGATCGCGACACAGCCATGCGCATTCTCTACACATTGACACGGTATGGCAGGACCGGCGAAGGCGACGTCAAGCGCCTCACCGACCGCGTAGGATTATATCGGCTCCGTGTTGGAAAATGGCGGATCTTCTTTGATCTGGATTCCGCCGACATCATACGTATCCATGGCATCGATAATCGCGGCGAGGCTTATTGATCGATCGATCGGATTTCCTTGCGCCTGTCGCAGAGGCCTGGGCGCTCACCACATTCATCACGCGCGATGCGCAAAGCTCACCGGCTCCGGCATCTCGATGCCATGCTGTTCCGCGAAACGCCGCGCATGCTTCGGACAGCAGTACTGCCACCACTCTCCGTCGTCAGAATCTCCCGACGTTTTTTCCAGCACCAGATAGGCCGCCCGCGTGGTACAGCCGCGCGCCTGGCACGCTCCCGTGCCCCAATCGCGCTTGGCCTGCTTTTCCTGCGGCGTCATGGAACGAATCGAGCGCTCAACCTGCATTTAATTTCTCCGCGCCGGCGGGTTCATGTATCACGCGCTTCAAGCCTGTTTCGGCCTGGCTGACAGCCGAGCCGAAATGCAGCCCGATAATATGTTTGATGCCGCTGCTCTTGCAATACCGGACCGTGGCATTGCCCATCAGCCCGTGCGCGGGCGCCTGTACGTAGACGTTCGTGCGATAGTCCATGGCGCATTCGCACTCCACCCGCGCGCCTTCTCCAGAGACATCCAGACACTTCGCCCTTACGGTCCTGGTTTCTCCCGACCGGTTCTGCCACGAAATCTGAACGGCGCCTTGAAAAGGCCGCCGTTCTCCCTTGCGGACTTCCTTGGTACGTTCGATCCGCATTTCATTTTCCTCCTTCGACCTGCGTGGGCGGATCACAAACGGTCCGCCCGGCAAGTCTAATTCGAATGTCCGGCTTCCATGGTTCCAAAGAACAACTCCACGGCGCGATCCAGATCGGCCAGACCAACTCCTAACGGTTCTTCCTCGTAAGTTTTCACTGCCCGGATGATGCGGCACATGTCCCGCGGATAGCACGGCCGCAGATCGCCGCCGCGCTGCATGCACAGCTTGCGCAGGTGCGCGCTGGCGCCCTCGTCGCATGTCATCTTAAAGCCCGCCAATACCCGCCGGAAGATCTCGTCGAAAACATCCGGGGCGATGGCGTCCACCAGGATCTTGTTCGGAATGCGGCGCAAGAACGCCTCGTCCGCCAGTTCGGTCGGCTCCAGATTCGTGGCGAAGACAATCATCACCTCGAAAGGAATCTGAAAGCGGACGCCATAGTTCAGGGAAAGGTAGTCCACTCGGCGGTCCAGAGGCACGATCCAGCGGTTCAGCAGGTCACGCGGCGAGATCAACTGTCTGCCGAAGTCGTCGATCACCAGCATGCCCCCGTTGGCCTTCATCTGCACGGGAGGAGCGTAAGTCCCCGACGAATCGTCGCGCCGCAGTTCCAGCATGCTGGGCACTAACTCGCCGCCCACGATCACGCAAGGCCGGTGACACACCACCCAGCGCGGGTCGGCGCCCTCCATATCGATGTCCACGCGCTCATGTACGGCGGGGTCGAACAACACAATGATCTGATTGTCCACCTCTACCGCATAAGGCATCACCAGTTGGTCGCCATAGACGCGTAACAATCGTTCGGCCAGACTGGTCTTGCCGGTGCCCGCCGGTCCGTAGAGGAACATGGAGTTCTGGGCCACCAGCGCGGGACCCAATTGATCGAGCAAGCGGTCGGTCACCACCAGGTCGCCGAAGGCCAGGCGCAATGCCGCGCGATTCACGGCCACCTGAGGCCGTTGGTCCAGAACCGCCTGTTGGTATGCGTTCAGGCTGACTGGCGCCGGGCCCGCATAACTGCACATGCGGCAGCGTTCCGCGGCCACCGTGCGGCCCAAGCCCGTAAGCGAAAAGACGTAATCGTCGCCGATCATGCCGCTCACTTCCAGCATTCGCTGGTTGCGTATCTCGCGGAAGACGCGCTCCACCATGGGATAGGCCAATCCCATCGATTCGGTCAACGCGCCGATGGTGTTACATCGCTTCAGGTGCACATGGCGCAGGAATAAGTCCTCGATCAGAGCGGAACTGATGCCCGCCTGCTCCTGCGTGACGGGCGCATCCGGCAGAAATCGGCGGATAGCGTCGCGCGAGACATGTTCTCCGTTCCGTCCTGACGCTAAGAGAGACGCCAAAACACCCGCTTCCGATCCACCCATGGCAAACCCCGTTGACATATCTTGACCTTCTCCTCGATAGATCTTTTTACATGCGGTTAACTTACGATAACTGGACGCCGCTATCCATCGCTAACTCGCTCTTTATAATTACGAGCAGTTAGTACAGCAAGTACTTCGTACATCCAAATAACTGTTGAAAGCCCGGCATTTACAACTCATTATAACTATATGGGAGCCGAAGCGCGAACGCAATTACTTTCTTACTTTCCGGCTACCACTTTGGTTCATAGCCGGCGACTACCTATGGCATATGTTCAGCCGGCCAGGGGAGCCGTGGAGTAACTCGCGATGCCCTGGAAGGCCCGCATTTTCGTCGCGCTTTCGATTGCCGGCGGCGCCGTAGTCATCGCGGCGGGCGTGTATCCCTGGCAGCCGGGGGATATCGCGCGGTTCTGTTTCTACCTGGTCTTGTCGGCCCTGGCCTCCGGCATGAAAGTCAATCTGCCCGCTATCCAGGGCACCATGTCGGTCGGGTTTCTCTTCACGCTGATCGGTATCGGCGAAATGACCCTGGGCGAAACTTTGGCCATAAGCTGTGTCGCGACTGTTATCCAATGTCTATGGAAAGCCAAACAAAGACCGCAGGCAGTTCAGGTGATTTTCAGTCTGGCGGTGACCGGCGCGGCCGCGGCCGTTGCATACCGGTTCTATCACTGGCCGGCCCTACACGCATTCGGAAACGCCGGCCCGTCCCTGCTGACGGTGGCGGCGCTAACCTACTTTCTGCTGAACACCATTCCAGTCTCGGCGGCGATTGCGTTGGCCGAACGCAAACCGGTTGTCTCAGTCTGGCGCGAGACTTACTTCTGGTGTTTCCCGTTTTATATCTTAGGTTCGACCATTGCCTGGATTATTAACCTTTTCAGCCGCCAGGTGCATTGGCAAGGTTCCGTACTGTTGTTGCCGATCATTTACTTCATCCACCGCTCCTATCGTGTCTATTTGGACCGCTTGAGCGCCGAGAAGCGCCATGCCGAAGAGATGGCGGGTTTGCACTTACGCACCATCGAAGCCCTGGCCCTGGCCATCGAGGCCAAGGATCATACCACCCACGAGCACCTGCGCCGGGTACGCGTGTATGCCGTCGAAATCGGCAAGGACATGGGACTCGGCCGGGCCGAACTGGAAGCGCTGCGGGCCGCCGCGCTGCTGCACGACATCGGCAAGCTGGCGATCCCCGAGCACATCATCTCGAAGCCGGGGCGCTTGACGCCGGAAGAGTTCGAGAAGATGAAGATCCATCCGGTAGTCGGCGCGGAGATCCTCGAACGCGTGGCTTTTCCGTATCCCGTGGTGCCGCTGGTGCGCGCGCATCACGAACGTTGGGACGGTTCCGGTTATCCCAACGGTTTGAAAGGCGAGGAAATCCCTCTAGGCGCGCGCATTCTGGCGGCGGTCGATTGTCTGGATGCGCTGGCGGCCGACCGGCAATACCGGCGGGCGTTGCCGCTCGACGAAGCTATGGAAACGGTGAAGAGTCTCGCCGGTAAAACGCTGGATCCCTCCGTGGTGGACGTGCTTGCCCGCCGTTACCGGGATCTGGAAGACATGGCCCAGTCGCAGCCTCGCTCCGAAACCAGGCTGTCTACCGGCATCCGGATCTTCAATGGGATGGCGCCCGCCGCCGGTTTCGAGTCGACGGCGCCGATCCGCGCAAGTGGGCAAGTCGATTTCTTAGCGTCCATCGCGGCCGCCCGCCAGGAGGTGCAACTCCTGTTCGAGCTTACGCAGGATATCGGCAATTCGTTGAGCGTGGACGAAACCCTGTCCGTGGTGTCCGTGCGGCTGCGGAAGATGGTGCTTTACGACGCCATCGCCGTGTATATCGTCCGCGGCAAAGCCCTGATTCCGCGCTACGTGAACGGCGAAAACTACCGGCTGTTTTCGTCGCTCGAAATCCCCATGGGCGAAGGCCTCTCCGGTTGGGTGGCGTCGAATAGCAAGAGCATACTCAACGGCAACCCTTCGGTGGAGTGCGGTTATCTGAGCGATCCGGCCAAGTTCAGCACGCTGCGCTCGGCTCTGGCCGTGCCGCTCGAAGGCCTGAGTGGAGTCATCGGCACGCTCACTCTATATCGCCGGGAAAAGGACGCGTTCGCGCGCGACCACCTGCGCGTTTTGGAGGCCATCACGTCCAAGGTATCGCTGGCCATCGAGAATGCGCTGCGCTTTCAGCTTGCGGAGGACTCCGCCACCACCGACTATCTCACCCTGCTGCCCAACGCCCGCTCGCTGTTTCTGCGCCTCGATAGCGAACTGGCGCGCTGCCGCCGGACCTTGGAACCGCTCACCGTGCTGGTTTGCGATGTGGATGGCTTCAAGCAGGTGAACGACCGCTTCGGCCACCTGGAAGGCAACAAAGTATTGCGCGATGTGGCGGACGTTCTGCGTGAGAATTGCCGTGAGTACGATTACGTGGCGCGCATGGGAGGCGACGAGTTCGTTATCCTGCTGGCGGGCAGCGACCGCGCGGCCGTGAATCAGCGCATCCAGGAATTCCAGAGCATCGCCTGCGAAGCCAACGGCACTGCGGGCATGGTGACATTGAGCGTGGGCGCGGCGTTTTATCCCGAGGATGGCGCGGATGCCGAGCAGTTGCTGGCCGAAGCCGACCGCCGGATGTACAAATCGAAAAATGAGAGCAAGAGCCGGGGCGCAAATGGCATTCATTTACTGCCGGCCGCGGCGGGCGTGGAGACCGCCCGGATAAATCCGGTGAACTGATGAGCGTAAGGCGACTATTGTCGGGACAGTCTTCTGACGAACTCGCGCAAAACGGGGCACGGCCGCGCCTCCCCCATATCGCGAGTTTCTTCTCTTTTTGGCGGCGCGGACACGCGCCCCTTTGCGCTTTTAGGCGGCTGGGGCGCTTGCTCCGCGCCCTCCTGGCAACTGCGTTGATCGGCGGCTTTCTAACCGCGGCATTGGTGCGCCTCAGCCCCGGATTTGGCGTGGATGAGCACGAACTCGATCCTACCCGCGATGTCGCGGCCATGCGCGCGCAGCAAGCCGCGCGTCCCGAGCAGGGGAACTTTTTGGCATACGCGGTGCGTTACACCTCCGCCATGTTCCACGGCGACTTCGGCGTCTCCCGCAATTGGAATCGTCCGGTGGCCGGATTGATAGGCGAACGTTGGCCGGTGACTGCGCGGTTGATGGCAGTGGGAGTCCTGGGAGGCTGGGCGCTGGCGCTGGCCTTCGCCTCGCCGGGATTAATTTATCCCAGCCGCATTTGGGACACTCTGGGCGGCGGTCTCAGCGGATTGTTATTGTGCATGCCGTCGGCCGCGTTGGCGCTGCTGGTTTTCGTCTATGCCGGACCGGTGCGCGCCGTCATGGCTCTAGCCGTTTTTCCGAAAGTCTATCAGTATCTGCATAACGTGCTGTCGCACGCCGCCGCGCAACCGCACGTGCTGGCGGCCCGCGCGCGCGGTATCGGCCGCGTCCGAATCTTGTTCTGGCACATCTTCCCGGTGGCCGCGCCGCAGGCCCTTGCGTTGGCGGGCGTCTCGGTAAGCATGGCTTTTGGCGCGGCGGTCGCGGTGGAGGTGGTGTGCGACTTTCCGGGCATAGGGCAGCTTGCGTGGAAAGCGGCGCTGGCGCGCGATCTGCCTTTGTTGGTGACGCTCACCATGCTGGTCACGCTGGCCACGCAATTGGCCAACGGCGCGGCGGATCTGCTTTCCGCGCGGCGCAACGAGGTCGAAGCATGACTCGCCGCCTGCGCCAACTCGCCTGGATTTTTTTGGCGCTGTTGTTTCTGGCAGCGCTATTTTCCGACCGCATCGCCGGCGCATCCTATGCGCATCAATTCCGCGACTTTCCCGGCGCGCCTGTTTCCTGGCGATTTCCGCTGGGCACCGACGCGCTCGGTCGCGACCGGCTGGCACGGCTGTTGACCGCCACGCGTATCTCGCTGCTGCTGGCGCCCGCGGCCGCCTTGTTTTCCACGGTGCTCGCAACCCTCATCGCCGGATTTGCAGGCTATCGCGGCGGGCGTCTCGACCGCTTCGTGATGCGCGCCATCGATCTGATGCTGTCCCTGCCCTGGATCTTCCTGCTGATCGCCGCCCGCGCCCTGTTGCCGCTGAACGTCTCGCCCGCGGCTTCGCTGCTGGTCACCTTCGCGCTGCTAGGTGTGCTCGGCTGGGCGGGACCCGCGCGGGTCATCCGCGCTGGAGTCCGCGATTTGCGCGATTCCGATTTCATGCTGCAAGCGCGCGCCTGCGGCTGCCGGGGCTTCCGCCTGCTGCTGCGCCAACTTGCGCCCAATCTGAAATCTGTACTGCTCGCACAATTCTGGACGTCCATTCCGCTTTTTATTCTGAGCGAAGCCAATCTCGGACTGCTGGGGTTGGGCGTATCCGATCCGCTGCCTTCGTGGGGAAATCTGCTGCGTGAGTTGGAAACGGATCTCACCTTCAATCCGGGAATCGTGGCATGCCTGGCGCTGATGCTGGCGGTGCTCGCGTGCTTCAAGCTGCTGCTGCCCTCCTCTGACCTGAAAGCGGAAGCCGGAAGTTAGAATGGCTCTGGAGGGCGGCCAAGATTGGCCGCCCTCCATTTATACCTGACCGTATGCTCTACGACGTGGCGGTGATCGGCGCTGGCGTGTTCGGCGCGTGGACGGCGCATCGCCTTCGCCAGGCGGGCGCGCACGTGGCGCTCATCGACGCTTATGGCGCGGCCAATGCGCGCGCCAGTTCCGGCGGCGAATCGCGCATCATCCGCATGGGCTACGGCGCGGACGAAATTTACACGCGATCGGCCATGCGATCGCTGCTCCTCTGGCGGGAGTTTTGCCAACAGACCGGCGCGCCGTTGTTCCATCAAACCGGCGTTCTGTGGACAGCCTGCGCGGGCGATGCTTACACGGAGGCCACTCGACAGACGCTCGCCCGATGCTGTGTACCGTTTGAATGGCTCAGCCCGGCGGAGCTTGCAGCGAGATATCCGCAGATGCAATTCGCACTGGGCGCGTGGGGCATCTTCGAGCCGGAGAGCGGCGCGCTCATGGCACGCCAGGCCGTTGAGGCCGTGGTGAGCGACGCGGTATGCCGCGGCGTCGTCTATCTACGGGAAGCCGTGGCGCCGCCGAAAGGCAGCGGTTCACTCGACGCGGTCCGCACCGCCCGCGCCGCCTCAATTCGCGCAGGCGCATTCGTATTCGCCTGCGGCCCATGGCTGCCGAAATTGTTTCCGGATCTGCTCGGCAAGCTCATCCAGCCGACGCGGCAGGAAGCGTTCTTCTTCGGCACACCGCCCGGCGACGCACGTTTTTCCGCGCCGGCCATGCCGGTGTGGATCGATTTCAGCGATCCGCGCGGGCCATACGGCTTTCCCGATCTGGAGAATCGCGGCGTGAAAATCGCGCTCGACCAGCACGGCCCGTCCATCGATCCCGATACGGCCGATCGCGTGCCGTCGCCCGATTCGCTAGCCGCCGCGCGCCAGATCCTCGGTCTGAGAATGCCCGCCTTGCAAAATGCGCCGCTGATGGAAGCGCGGGTCTGCCAGTACGAGAACACTTCAAATGGCGATTTCCTGATCGACCGTCATCCGGGTTTCAGCAATGTGTGGCTGGTTGGCGGAGGCTCGGGACACGGATTCAAGCACGGCCCAGCAGTAGCCGAGTATGCCGCCGCGCGGATTCTATATGGCGATGAAGGAGAGCCGCGCTATTCGCTGGCAACGAAGGCGGAGGAGCGTCATCGAACGGTTTATTGAACGGGGGCGGCCCGAAGTTACCGGCTTCAGGCCGGCATCCCCGATCAATGACGCGTCGTGCTTGCGCAACACAACGATCCGTTTGCAACTTGCTTCGAAGGAACTCGCGCAAAACGGGGCGTCCCGCGCCTTTGCGCTTCCAAAGAAATCCTAACCCGCGGAATCGCTCAAGGTCGCGAAAATCGGCGTTGCAGCGGTAAGGTCAACGTACCGCTGGTTCGTTGGTGAATCCGGATGGAAGATCGCCGGCTGTTAACTTTTGGCAACATGTCTACACTGCATCGGAGATGCTGGTAAACGAAAAGTCGTTCACCACAATCGGCGGCGCGATCATGCCCTGCCCTTCGCCGCCGCGCACGCGCACCGGCGTGCCTACCGCGACGGTGCTCTTCAGCATCTCCACGGGACTCTGGTTGAATCGGAAGTTCGTCACCGGCACTGTGACTTTGCCGCGCTCAATCAGGAAAACACCGTCGCGCGTCAGCCCGGTGACTTGCATGGTCTGCTGGTTGACTACCCGGATATACCAAAAGCGCGTGATCAGCAGTCCGCGATCCACGTAGGAAATCAGATTATCCAAACTCTTGCCGCCGCCGTCGAGCACCAGCCGATTAGGAAAGGGCGTCGGCTGCTTGCCGGTCTTGGCCGCCCAATAACGGTCGTAAAACAGATTCTTCACCACGCCGCTTTCAATCCACGCGATGGGTTCCGCCGGAAGGCCGCCGCCGGCGCCGCCACCTCCGCCGCCAAAGCCGAAGCCGCCGCCACCGCCCCAGGGCAGAGACGAATACAGCTTATTGAACGGATCGGAGCGCAGCGTAATGAAATCGGGAAACAGCTTTTCGCCCGCCAGCGTGCCGCCTCCCGGCTTGCTCAAGAAGCTGCGGCCTTCTTCCGCGGCGCGCGCCTGCATGCCGAATCCCATCATCTGCAGCAGATCGCCAGTGGCGGTCGGTTCCAGCACCACGGTATATTTTCCGGGGTCGAGGCGCTTGGGTTCCTTCCAGCGCAGGCACTTACCGACCGCGATCTTGGCCACAGACGCGCCATCGATGCTGCCGATTTCCACGGCCGGCTGCGATGCCCATCCGGAACTGGCCCCATCCGCGCTTCGGACCGTCGCCGAGAGGTTCGCATCCGTCACGCGCCCGTAACCGAAATTGCCCTGCTTGTTAGCGACGGCCGCGGTCTGCGCGGAGCGCTCGAAGAATCCCGCGGCCACCAGGTTGTTCGATTTGGCTCCGTCGATAATGGCGCGAATATGCGGAATCATGGCCTGATTACGCGCGCTGGCCGTGGTTGCGGAGTAATTTTCCATATCCGCATACTTCTGTTTTTCAAGCGGCGGCACACGCTCCGGATTGGGCGGCGCGATAGCGGCCAGTTGTTCGGTACGCTTCACCGCTTCGCGCAACGAATTGTCGTCGAATTCGTCCACGCGCGTGCTGCCGCTTTGGCCGTCGCGCACCGAAGTGATCGACAGGGATTGCTCCACTGTGAAGCCCGACGTGGTCACGTCGTTCAGCGCGAACCGGATGAAGGCGTTCTGCGAGCTATTCAGGCTGATATCGCACTCCGGAAAGGTAGAAAACGAGAGCGCCTTCTCAGCTATTCTTTGCGCCTCTTCTTTTGTTAGCATCGTTTCGGCTCCAAGTGAAACACAACCCCAGCCCCTAGCCCCCAGCCCCGGCGGGCGAAGCTCGCCCTAGTCCGTGAGAATGACATTCACCTGCCGGAAGCGCGCCGGCGAACAGCCGTGGCTCACCGAGTTGATCTGCTCCGGCTCGCCCTTGCCATCGTTGGGCGCGCCCCATTGCTGCCAGTAGCTGGGTCCCGCGATCAGGTCGAGCGACTGCCAAAAATCGGTGGTCCGCGATTGATAAGCCACGCGCGAGACCATGCCCTGCTTCTTGCCGTGCTTGATCTCCCAAAACGCATCGCCGCCGAACTGGAAGTTATAACGCTGCTGATCGATGGAGAAGCTGCCGTCGCCGTCGATGAGGATGCCGTCGTCCACGCCCGAAATCAAATCGTCGATATTTGTTCCCGACTTGCCCGGTTCCAGCCACACATTGGGCATGCGCTGGAACGGGACGCTCGCCCAGTTATCGGCATAGCAGCAGCCGCGCGATTCGCGCTCGCCGATCAGATGCGCCTGGTCGCGGATGGTCTGGTAATGCTTGAAGATTCCCTTCTCGATGATCGGGAATTTGGTGGCCTTCACGCCATCGTCGTCGAAGCCGGTGGTGGCCAGGCCGCGCTCGTTGGTGCGATCGCCCCAGATATTCATCAGATCGCTGCCCACGCGTTCCTTGCCCATTTTGTCCGTTGTCAGGAAGCTGGTGCCCGCGAAGTTGGCCTCGTAACCAAGCGCGCGATCGAGTTCCGTCGAGTGCCCGATGCTCTCGTGAATGGTAAGCCAGAGATGGCTGGGCATCAACACCAAGTCCTTCTTGCCGGGCGTCACCGGCGGCGCGTTGAGATGTTCGATCACCTCCGTGCGGATGCGCTGCGCGTTCTCCACCAGGTTCATCAGCGGCACATATTCGTATCCCGCGGTGACCTGCTGCGGCTGATAACGGCGCGATTTCGAGAGCCGGCGCTTGAAATCCACGGCCGTGGCGTTTACCGTAGCGTAAGTTTGCAAATTGAGCTGCTGGATGGAAGATCCCACGGACGACGCGAAATATTTGTCTTCCGAGCGGAAAGACAGATTGCAGTTCGATGAGAAGACGCCCTTCTCCTTCTTGACTTCGGCCGCCGCCGTGCGGATCAGTTCCAGCTTCTCTTCGATGGGCACCGCGAAGGGATCGCGTTCATGCGGTGTCTGCCAGCGCTCGCGGTAGACTGGCACGGGCGCGAGCTCGAGCGGCTTGGAACGGATGGCCGCGTTGGCGCGCGCCACCGCTACGGCTTCGCCGATCATGCGCGCGATTTCCTCTTTGGTCACCAGCGGCGAAGCGGCAAATCCCCAGGCGCCATCCACGATCACGCGTACGCCGAAGCCGAAGGATCCGCCGTCGGAAACCACGGGTACTTCGAGCGTCTTGCCGGTGCCGCGCTCCGGATTGAGCCGCACCGTGACAAATTGCTGCCGGTAGCGGATGATCCGTATATCGGCGTACGAGGCTTTCAGGCGCTGGGCTTCGCGCAAAGCCACGCCACCCAGGTTTTCCAACTCGGGATTCGGTTTGGCGGAACCTTTGTTGTCGCCGAACAGACCTGTGGCCAAGGCCGCGGCTGCACTGGATTCGACGAATGCGCGTCTGGTGAGCAAAAGTTGTCCCTCCCGATTCTCCGAGTATAGCGTGGGGCTGGCCGCAAGGTAGCATTGGCGACCTGTCGAATCGACGCGTATGACTTGCCCCGCGGCTGTCCAAACGCATACAATGATTTTCGGCGGTACTTCCGCCGCTCCGAAGGGGGAACGTGTCGGATCGCGCAATTTTATTTTTGTTCAGTTTACTGGTTGAGATCGCATCGCTGGTGGCGGCGGGATGGTTATTGGCCACCGGTCAAGCCGGATCGGTTGACGGCCTTTTCCTATTGCTGACGTGCCTGCTGGTGGCGCTGGCGTTCGGCCTTTACATTGTCTTCATGATCCGCCGCGCGATGGAACCGGCTCCCGCGCCCGCGGCGCAACCGGCGAAGGCCAGTACGGCTGCTCCGGCGCAAAAGCCTGCGCCGGTCACGCAGGCGTAGTCCGCTCCCTCACGGTCGCGGCTCAGTAACGAGGGTCGTGGCTCAGTAACGAGGGTCGCGGCTCGGTAAACGGCGCGGGCGTCCTGATTCCGAGCCGCGCCGTAAGCAAGCGGTCGCCTCTTACTTCTTCGCCGCAGCCTTCTTCGCAGGAGCGGCGGCCGGCGCCGGGCCTTCCCGCTTAACCGTGATGCTGACGATTTTCACGGGTGTGTTCGGCTTGTCCTCCGCGTTCTTGGGCACCGCCACGATCTTATCGACCACATCCTGGCCCTCTACCACCTGCCCGAAAATCGTATGCTTCCCATTCAGCCACGGCGTAGGCGCTACGGTAATAAAGAACTGGCAACTGCCGGTATGCGGTTGCCCGGTGTTAGCCATGGCCAGACGTCCCGGCACATCGAACTGCAGGCTGGACACGAACTCATCGGGAATCGTAAAACCGACCTCGCCCATTCCGTTGCCCGCCGGGTCGCCGCCCTGAATCATGAACCGGGGGATCACACGATGAAACGTGGTGCCCGCATAGAGGGAGCGCCCATGCACCATCTGGCCTGTTTTGGGGTCCTTCCACGCCTTGGTGCCGCGCGCGAGAGCTTCGAAATTCTTCACCGTAATGGGCGCTTCCTTTTCGAAAAGCTTCAGCGTGATATTGCCCATGGACGTGTGGATTGTGGCGTAGAGGCCCGGCTCGCGGGCAGGCGCCGCGGGAGGCGTCGCGGCGGGAGGCGTCTGAGCGAACGCGGCAGCCGCCAAAACAAGTAAACCGATCGTTGTTTTCATATGGATTTTCCTCTTGCCCGGCGCGTCGAGCGAAGCCCCGCGGCACGGGAGAATAGCCCCCTATTCTATCGTGTTTCGGCGTGGGGCAGACGATCGTTTTGTGTCGTCTGCCTTGCTGCGGCCGGAAAGGCAGACCACAAAAGACGATGGTCTGCCCCACCGCGCTGTCACATCTCCTCGATCTTGAGCGTCACATCCGCCTTCGCCCAAGCCGCGTCAAATTCCCGCTTCACCCACGCGGCATCTTCATCCTTTCCTTGGGCCCGCAGCGATTCCATCAAGCCGAAGGCATCCGCCCATTGCGCGGCGACCGCTTCATGGCCTCGCGGAACGCGCCTTCGGCTTCCACCGGCTTTCCCGCCAGCAACAGCGCCGCTCCCAACGATTCGCGCACCGGATAATACCAGTCGGGCGGTTCGTCATAGTTGAATGCATCCTGTATGGCCACCGCCCGCTGCCAATGCGGAATAGCGTCCGCCTGAGTGGCCGCCAGCCGCGCCGCCACGATTTCGAGCGCCAGCGTCAGCACGTCCGCCGACTTGTTATACCCGATGTACGCATCCGCGGGAAGGCTGGCGCGGATGGCTTCGAGCGCCGCCTGCTCCTTCTGCGCAGCCGGCCGATCGCCGCGTCCCGCGAAGGCCATGGCGCGCGCGTAGCGCCAAATCGCCATGCTCTGGTGCATGGTCTCCTTCGGCTGCGGGATTTTCAAAATGCCATCCCAATCGCGAAAGCGCACCCGCCCGAACATGGCGACGGAGTTGAACGCATCCGCCATCTCCGGCATGCTCTTCTCCATCGGCGCCAGGGCCGCGACAATGTCGTCCGCGGCGCGCAAACCATCCGCTCTACGACCCTCCATCCATCGTGCATAAGCCACGAAGTGCAGGTTGTGAACGTAATAGGTCTCGTACCCGCTGTGCACGCCGGTACGGGCCAGGTACTCGCGGTCGACGGCCACGGCGCGCTCGTTCACCGAAGCCGCCATCTCGTAATCGCCCACCACCAGCCAGATATGTCCCGGCATGTGCACCATGTGACCGGCCCATGGCATGATGCCCATCAGCCGCTGCGCACTGGGGATGGCCCGCTCTGGCGTGCGCGACGATTCCACCACGTGGATGTACAAGTGATTTGCGCCCGGATGATCGGGCCAGCGGCGCATTACCCCTTCCAGGACACGCTCGGCTTCCGGAACGCCGGCAGCGGGCGTGCCATCGTTCGAGTACCAATGCCAGCGCACCGGAATCATCAGGCTTTCGGCATACAGCGTGAGCGCGTCCAGATCGTCGGGCCAGCGCGCGGCCAATGCGCGCATGGCATCCACATACGGCTGCGGTTGATACTCCGGGCAGCGGACGGCCACGGCATGCAGATAGGCTTTCTCGTGTTCCGTCGCGCCGGCGATCTTCAAGCCCGCATCCGCCGCCGCGCAGGACGCCTTCATGTTGTACTCGGCATCGCCATCCATGTTGACGTAGGGACCCTGGGCCATCGCCATGCCCCAATACGCCATGGCCGCCAACGGATCGAGCTCCGCCGCTTTGCGGAACGAACGTAGCGCTTCGTAGCGATTGAAGCCGTACATCAGCGCCAGCCCTTGATCGAAGAACTTCTGCGCGTCGGGGTTGGTGGTATGGATCGGATGATGCCATGTTCCCAGGCCCTTGTACAAGGCGACCGGCTTTTCGTCGCTCGCAGCGTGGTTGTGTTCCTGCGCCAGAGCTATGCCCAACACGGATAGACAGACGATAATTCTCCGCATATTCCCCCAACGTGCATAGTATGCGATTTGCGATTCGTCTGTCACCGCTCTCCGGCTCCCTGACGGTCGCGGCTCAGCTCCAACCGCTGCGTTACAGAGCCGCGACCATCAGGAAGCGGTTTCGCTCGCCCAAATCCGCATACCCGCTTGGTAAAATAGTACTTACAACCCATCCGAAGGAGACAGCTTGCCCGATCAGGAAAATCCGCCGCAAGGTCCACCTACGCCTCCGCAAGATCCCCAGATGCCTCTGGGCGGCGGGGGCGGCGGCGACCGCAATCAGGTCCCCATCAACATCGAAGACGAGATGCGGCGGTCGTATCTCGATTACGCCATGAGCGTGATTGTGGGCCGCGCGCTGCCCGACGTGCGCGACGGTCTGAAGCCCGTGCATCGCCGCATTCTGTGGGGCATGCATGAACTGGGCCTGCAACCGAATCGCCCCACCCGCAAGTGCGCCAAGGTCGTCGGCGACGTGATGGGTAAATACCATCCGCACGGCGATGCCGCCATCTACGACGCTTTGGTGCGCATGGCGCAGCCGTTCAACATGCGCTATCCGCTGGTGGATGGGCAAGGCAATTTCGGCTCGATGGATGGCGATCCGCCCGCGGCGCAACGGTACACCGAAGCCCGCCTGGCGCGCATTTCCAGTTCGCTGCTCGAAGATATCGATAAGGAAACCGTCGATTTCCGCCCGAATTACGACGAAAGCGAGCAGGAGCCCGAAGTCCTGCCTACGCGTGTGCCGAACCTGCTGATCAACGGTTCGGCGGGCATCGCGGTGGGTATGGCGACGAACATTCCGCCGCATAATCTCACAGAGATCATCAACGCTACCATCGCGCTGATCCACAATCCGCAGACGCCGCTGGCAAAAATCCTGGAGATGGTGCCTGGACCGGATTTTCCGACTGGGGGGATCATTCTCGGCCGTCAGGGAATTCTGGATGCTTATACCAAGGGCCGCGGACACCTGAAGCTGCGCGCCCGCGCCGCTATCGAGCGCATGGGCAAGGACCGCGAGCAGATCGTGGTCACCGAGATTCCCTATCAAGTAAATCGCGCGCGCCTGGTGGAGCAGGCCGCCGCGCTCGTGAACGAGAAAAAGATCGAGGGCATCTCCGATGTGGTCGATCTTAGCGACAAAGACACGCGCATTATCTTCGAGCTGAAGCGCGGCGAACAGGCCGAAGTGGTGCTGAATAACCTTTACAAGCACACGCAGTTGCAGATCGGCTTCGGCATCATCATGCTGTGCATCGTCAACGGGCAGCCGCGCGAACTGGCCCTGATCGACGCCATCAAACTGTTCATCGAGCATCGCGTGGAAGTGGTCCGGCGGCGCACGGAATACGAACTGCGCAAGGCCCGCGAACGCGAGCACCTGTTGCTGGGCTTCCAGCGCGCGCTCGAAAACCTGGACGAAGTGATCCGCATTATCCGCGCGGCGCGCGCTCCCCGCGAGGCCCGCGACGGGCTGATCGCGGCGTTCGCTTTCACCGAGAAACAGGCGCAGGCGATTATCGAGTTGCAATTGCAGCGCCTCACCGGCATGGAGCGGCAGAAGATCATCGACGAGCTGGCCGAGATCCAGCGGCGCATCGCCGGGTACCTGGAACTGCTGGGTTCCGAGAAGCTGGTTCGCGAAGCCATTATCGATGAGTTGAAAGAGGTGCGCAAAGCTTTTGGCGACGAGCGCCGCACCCAGATTGTCGAAGATACCGGCGAGATCCGCCTGGAAGATCTGGTGGCCGTGGAAGACGTAGCGGTGACCGTCACGCACGGTGGTTATCTGAAGCGCACGTCCGTGGATACCTATCGCCGGCAATCGCGCGGCGGCAAGGGCCGCATCGGCATGGGCACGCGCACGGAGGATTTCCTCGAGCACCTGATCGTAGCCTCCACCCACAGCTACCTGCTGATCTTTACCGACAAAGGCCGCGTGTACTGGCTCAAGATTTACGAAATTCCGGATGCCGCCACCGTGGGCAAGGGAAAGCATGTTTCGAACCTGATCAACCTGCAGCCGGACGATACCGTGAAAGCGTTCCTGGCCGTGCGCGAGTTCGTGCCTGATCGATACATCGTGATGTCCACCAAGCATGGCGTGATCAGGAAATGTGAACTTACCGAGTTTGATCATCCCATCTCGCGGGGCATCATCGCGGTGAAACTGGACGAAGGCGACGAGTTGATTTCCGTACACCTTACAAATGGCGAGAATTTCATCTTCCTCGGTTCGCACGACGGGCAGGCCATCCGCTTTGCCGAGAGCCAAGTGCGTTCCATCGGACGGGACACTCGCGGCGTGCGGGCCATGGACCTGGATGCCGGCGACTATCTGGTCGGCATGGAGATTGTCGAAGAGGAAGGCCTTATCTTGTCTATCTCGGAGAATGGTTTCGGCAAGCGCACCCGGCTGACCGATTACCGCTTGCAATCGCGCGGCGGCAAGGGCGTCATCAATATGAAGACCTCCACGCGCAACGGCAAGGTGGTGGCTATCCTGTCGGTGAAGGAAGATACCGACCTGATGATTGTTACTAAGAACGGTAAGATCATCCGGCTGGAGTCGGCCGAGATCCGGCAGGCCGGCCGTTCGACGCAGGGCGTCCGCCTGGTACGCATGGAGGACGACGATCAGGTGGCGGCGGCGTCGGTGATTCCGGAAGCGGAGAACGGCGAGGGCAAGAACGGCGACGGCCAGCCGGAGCTACCGCTTCAGTAAGTGGGGCAGGCACTTTGCCTGCGGCGGGCTCCCAGCCCGCCTGCCGGCATTCGAGGAGATGCTGCTAAGGCGGCCTGAGAGGCCGCCGCAGCCAGGGTGGCTGCCCCACAACACGCGTTAACGTGCCGCAGGCTCGAACAGCCCGAACGTGAATACATCTGTGGCCGCTACGATGGTCACATACTGCTTGCCATCGGCCATAAAAGTAACAGGCGACGCCGTGATGGTCTGCCCGAGATAGTAATGCCATAAGCACTGGCCGGTGGCCGCATCCAAAGCTACAAGCTGGCCATCGTCATCGCCGAAGAAAACCAGCCCGCCCGCGGTAGATACCGTGCCAGCCCATGAATCTCCGTGGCCGGTCATGGGATACTCCCAGCGCCTGCCGCCGGTGAGCGGATCGAGCGCACGCAGATAAAATCTGCCCGGCTCCTTGGAGATCGACTCGCCCCCGGTGCCGGCAAAGTTCTTCATCGGCTCCGGCTTCTTGGCGGATGAGCTATACATATCGCACTGTTCCAACGTGGGAACATACAGTAACCCGGTTTGCGGGTTATAAGAAGGCGACATCCAGTTAGTAGCTCCGCGCACTGAAGGACACACGCGCGTGCCATTGGGCGACGGTTCCATGCCGGGGCTTTCGATCGGACGGCCCTGGGCGTCGATGCCCTTGGCCCAAGTCAGCCGCTCCACAAAAGGCGTGGCGCGCAGAAATGTGCCGGTCACGCGGTCGAGCACATAGAAATAACCGTTACGGTTGGCGTGCAGCAACAACTTGCGTGCGCGACCTTCGAACGGCGCATCCAGCAGCACGGGCCAGGCCTGCGCATCCCAATCGTGCGTGTCGTGGGGCGTGAATTGGAAATACCATTTCAGTTTGCCGGTATCCGCGTCGAGCGCCAGGAGCGAATCGGAATACAAGTTATCGCCGTGGCGCGCGCCGCCGTAGAAATCGGGCCAGGGATTTCCGGTGGTCCAGTAAACGAGATTGAGTTCCGGATCGTAAGTACCATTCAGCCAGGTAGCCGCGCCACCCCATTCGGGTCCCAGTTCGCCCCAGGTTTCCGCGCCGGGTTCGCCTTTGGCGGGTACGGTCCAGAAGCGCCACAGTTCTTCGCCCGTGGCCGCAGAGTAAGCCGCAAGAAATCCGCGCACGCCTGTATCGCCGCCGGACACTCCCACAATCACACGATCCTTCACTACCATGGGCGCGAGCGTCGCGAATGCGCCCTTGCTGGTGTCGGCGAACTCGCGGTCCCACAATCCGCCACCCGTCTTGCGATTGAGCGCGACTAAGTGCGCGTCGCTGGTGACGAAGAAAACGCGATCGCCCAGAAGCGCCACGCCACGATTCACGTCGCTGCGTTGGACGAGGTCGTCGTGGTACTTCCAGATGGGCCGGCCCGTGCGGGCGTCGAGCGCATGCACTTCGTTGCTGTTCGTCACATACATGATGCCATCGTCAACCAGCGGCGTGGATTCCAAATGAGTGGCGCCATCTAAGTGATAGACCCATGCGGATGTGAGTGATGCCACGTTGGCCGTGGTGATTTGCGTAAGTGGACTGTGGCGATGGCCCGCGTAGTCTCCAGCATAGGTCAGCCAGTTATCGCCGGGGCTGGTGCGAATCGAGTTGTCAGCCGGGCGGGTCGCGGCTGGCGGCGCACTAACCGCAGCGGAAGCACCGCGTAACGACTGGCGGCTCAGAAACGCGAGCAGATTTTCGACTTCCGCGTCCGTGAGCCGCTGCTTGTAATCGTGCGGCATCAGCGATTCCTTACGAAACACCACTTCCCGTAGATCCGATTTGAGCAGTCGATGAACGTCGCCGTGCGCATCGAGTATCTGGATGGCGTAGTTGGTATTATCACGCGCCACACCCGCAATCGTCTCTCCGGAGCGCGTAGTTACTGTGACAGCTCCATAGCCTTCCGCGATCTGCGCATCCGGGTCGAGCAGCGATTCGCGCAATTGGCGCATCGACCGCACCCGTGCGATATTCGTAAGATCGGGACCCGGAAAGCCGCCGTGTCCGCGAATGGTGTGGCAGTTCGCGCAACCCGCCTTGCCGAAGAACAATGCACTGCCGGCCTGGACATCGCCCGGCGCCAGGCTATCGAACGCCACCGCGGTTAAGTTGCGCAGGTAGGCAATAAGCGGCCAGATCTTATCGTTGGCAAGCCCCGAAGGCGGCATCTCGGTACCCTTCACGCCCTCCGTAATCACGGACGTCAGTTGCCGGTTGGTGGCGCCGCGGATCTGATCGCCCTGCGCCAGGTTGGGCCCGCGGCCGCCTTCCGCCGTGGGTCCGTGGCAACCGCTGCAGCTTTCGAGGTACAACTTCCTGCCGGCGGCGATGGCTTCGGGTTGGCCAGCCACCGGATTGGGGAGATCGTCTTTTTCGGCGGGTGGTTGAGCGATGAGCAACGGCACACTCATCAGGCACAAATAGATGGAACGCATGGAAAACTCCAGTATAGCCGCGCGCACGTGTGCTATTCTTTCGGGCTTAGCGCGCCATGACGTCCATCCGCAACACACCGATTGCCGACCGCTCCGCAATTGTAATCGTCGCGTTACTGACTGCTGTGTTCGCCTTCATTGCCTACCAGCCGTGGCGACTCTACTTTTTCGGCGACACCTGGGATATTCTCTGTGAGTTTCACGAAAACGGCTGGACAACCATATGGCGCATGCATAATGAACACTTCATGCCGGTTTCAAAAGCCGTTCTCTACGTCCAGTATGCGCTGTTCGGGATGCATAATCTTCCGTATCAGGCCGTCAGTATCGCGATTCATTCGCTGAATGCGGCGCTGCTGTATATAGCGGCGGGGCAACTTACCGGCATGGTTATTCCGCGACTGTTCGGCGCACTGTTCTTTGGATTTAGCGGCGTTTATTGGGAACTTACTATGTGGGAAGCCGGACAGCAAACCACTCTGGCAATGTTGTTTATCCTGCTAAGTCTGATCCTCGGGCGGCAGTACCTGCGCCAGGGTAAGGCAGCGCCGCTAGCGGGCGCCATGGCCTCGGCGCTATTTGCGACTTGGTCGATGGGCTATGGATTACTCGCCTCGCCACTCCTGGCCGTGGAGGCTATTATATCGCTCCTATCAGGCCGGCGCCAGTGGAAGCGAGCAGCAGCGGTTTGCCTATTACCCACACTGACGATTCTGGTCGCCTTCGGAGTAATGCTGCGGACAGATCCAACCGGCTTCGGCAACGCCAGACGAGCCGCAACGCTCAGGCAGGCATTGCAGGTACTACCTTGGACGGCCGCGGCTCTGCGAGGCTTGGCGGCCTCCTACTTAGCACCACTCAGCGCGCCGCTGGTACTCGGCGGGCTTCTTCTGCTCGCCGGATTCTTTCTGGGACATAGCTTCGTTTCCCCAAGCAGGCTCTTGATATTACTTCCGCCGATCTCGATGCTGTTATTGCCGTACGCGCTTACAGTAGTGGGCAGAGCGAACTCAGGCATCGGCTTGGCCGCCTCCAGCCGTTATCAGTATTTAGCGGCTGCGGCGTTGGGACTGATGCTGGCCTGGATTGCCTCAGGTATATTCGAAATCGCCCAGGCGCGGTATCCGAAGATGCTATTCCCGCTCGCGCTGGCGCTGTTACTCACCCTTCCGCTACATGCCGCGGCGGGTTATTTGTACATTCGCCGTAACAGTCCCATGGTTCAATGGGGCGTTCAAGCGCGCCGGTTTGTAAGTCTCGCCATAGACAGGCACACTTGGGCGGGAGTGACTCCCAGTAATACCTGTATACGTCCGAACCTTTACTTACCCACGGCCATGTACCCGTATCCGTTCTTCTATCTCGAACGCGCGCTTCCTTTGTTCGGCGGCGCCAACATTCCGGCCGCTCCAGTAGAGTCCCTGCTATCGAGCGGGGATCTTGCGCCGTCCAATTTACTGCGCGGTGTCCTCACGGAGGCGCGGATTCAGCGGCCGGCCGCAGTTCTTTCATCTTTGAGACGGCTTGCGCTGACCCGGCGCGGCCCTATACTTTCGCGGCTTCTATAAAGCTCGTCTCCGGCGATCCGTCCGCGTGCCTGCGCCTCGCGTTTAAAGACTCGGCCGGCCACATCCTGGCGGTGTTTCCCTCACTGCCGATTCCCTCTGGCAACTTCAACCCTGTGGCAGTGAGCGCCTATCCCACGCCGGATACCGTCACCGTCACCGCGGACTTTGCAGGTTCAGATGCGAACAAAGCCAGTGCGATCGAGATAAGAAACGCCTTACTTGTCCAACATCCCGTATCTGTGCCGCCGCGCTAGCCTAGCCGGTTGCCGAAAAGGTGTTCGGGGAACCGTTCCCTGACGGTCGCGGCTCAGATTCTGAGCCGCGCACGTAAGCAAGCCGTTCCGGGTCTTTTTCCTTCAGCCTGCTCGGGTTACTTCTGCAAGAAGAAGTTACCTACGAACATGGCATCGATACCGGACGAGTAGAAGCTGCGTACCGCATCCCGCGGACTGCAAACCAGCGGATCGCTGAACAAGTTGAACGACGTGTTATATACAACCGGCAGGCCGGTGGCCTTGCCCGCGGCATCGAGCAGGCGCCAGTACAACGGATTGTCCTCGCGCGAAACCGTCTGCACGCGGATTAGGTCGCCATTCAGGATGGCGCTCGCAAAACGCTCGCGATGGGCCGGTCTGACACGGCCAACAGTCGCGAGAAATCGCGCGTTCGAGCCGCATTCGAAATACTCGGCCGCGCATTCCGCCGGCACGGAAGCGGCAAACTTACGAAAAGGCTCGCGGTGTTTGATGAACGCGTTCAGGTTCTCGGCCGCATAAGGATCGAGCGGAGACGCCAGGATGCTGCGATTACCCAGCGCCCGCGGTCCGAATTCCATGCGTCCGTGCATCCATGCCACAATGCGATTCTCCGCGAGTTGCGCGATGGCCGTGTCCACCGTTTCATCCATCGTGGGAATATAACGGAAGCGCAACTTACAATTCTCGATTACTTTCTTGATCTCTTCGGCCGTATAACTGGGGCCGAGATAGAGATGGCCAAGCCGGATACGCTGCGTCCGGCCGAGAACCATATGCCAGGCGTACAGCGCCGCGCCCAATGCAGTGCCGGCGTCGCCCGCCGCGGGCTGTACGAACACGTCTTTAAAGGAGGATTGCTCCAGGGCGAACACTAATAACGCATTCAATCCCAAGCCGCCCGCGAAACATAGGTTGGCGCCGTCGCCGGCCATGCGGACTGCGGTTTCCTCGATAGCATGTTGTATGCCGGCCGCCAGGGGAGCGCGCAGCGAATCGGGCACCGGCGCGCCGTCTTCCAGCCCCAGACGCTCGTAAAAGCGCGCGCTGAAGCCGCCGGCGCTCATCCGCTCGGCATCGAAGAACGACCGGTCGAGGCGCGGCCAATCTCCGTCGCGCATGGGCATGATCTCGAGAAACAGATCGCGGAAACGCGCATCGCCCCCGGCTGACAGCCATTGCACTTTATGTTCTTCCAGGTTGGCTTTGAAGCCGAGTAATTCGGTTACCCGGCCATATAAGTCGCCCAAAGAGTCGGGATAATATAGCTCTCTTTCGAGAGTAAGTTGGGTCCCCGAAGCATGCCAGCGAGTGCCGCAGCGGAAATCGCCCGCGCGATCGAGAGTAAGTACGGTGGCCTCGTCGAACTCCGACGGATAATATGCCGATGCGGCGTGCGCCGTATGATGTTCCACCACCACGATACGGCTATTGGGAAATCGCGCGCGCAATTGCAGATGCAGCGACGCTTCCGGTCCGGCGGCGAATGGACGGGCAATAGCGACGGCGTCGACGCGGTCCGGCGACGTGCCCGCCATGGTGAGACACTCAGCTATGGCCTGCTCCGGAAGTTCCGTGGAACCCGGCAGCGTTCCGGCCTTGACTCTCTGCCGGTTTAATTTGGATTCCTCGATGGCCGCCGCCAGACACCCATCGTGCAGAATGGCGCACGCCGCATCGCCCAGAATGCCGCCGATCCCTAGGACGATCATTTCTGTTTCGAACCGCCGTGCTGGGATTTCTCGATCTTGGCCCAGGTATCCCGCAACGCCACCGTCCGGTTAAAGACAAGCTTACCCGGGCTGGAATCTGGATCCACGCAGAAGTAACCCAGCCGCTCGAACTGATATCTGGCTCCCTCGGCGGCATCGGCCAGGGAGGGCTCCAGCTTCGCGCCTGTGACTACTTCGAGCGACCGGGGATTCAAATTTGCCACGAAGTTTTCTCCTTCGTCGGTCTCGTTGGGGTCCTCGCGAGTGAACAGATTGTCGTACAAACGCGCCTCCGCGTAGATGGCATGCGCGGCTGAAACCCAGTGAATGGTCGATTTCACCTTGCGCCCGTCGGGAGCATTACCGCCGTGCGTGGCCGGGTCATACGTGCAGTGGACTTCCGTCACTTCGCCGGTCTTCTCGTCCTTCACCACGCCGGTGCAGCAGATGAAGTAACCGTAACGCAGGCGGACTTCGCGTCCCGGAGACAGCCGGTAGAACTGCTTGGGCGGCACTTCCCTAAAATCGTCCTGTTCGATGTACAGCACTCGCGAGAACGGCACCTTGCGCGTGCCCATGGCGGCGTCCTCGGGATTGTTCACAGCCTCCATCTCCTCCACCTGATCTTCCGGATAGTTATCGATCACTACGCGCAGCGGCCGCAAAACCGCCATCACGCGGGGCACCCGTTTGTTCAAATCCTCGCGTAGGAAATGTTCGAGGAGAGATAGCTCAATCGTTCCGTTGGTCTTGGATACTCCGATCGCATTGCAGAAGTTACGCAGCGCCTCGGGTGTGTAACCCCGCCGCCTGATCCCGGAAATGGTCGGCATACGGGGATCGTCCCAACCGGATACATGGCCGTTCTGCACCAACGCCAGCAGCTTGCGTTTACTAAGAAGCGTGTAAGTCAGATTCAGCCGGTCGAATTCAATCTGCTGCGGGTGATAAATTCCCAGCCGCTCGATATACCAATCATACAACGGCCGGTGATCTTCGAATTCCAGCGTACAAATGGAATGCGTAATGCGCTCGACGGAATCGGACTGTCCGTGCGTGAAATCGTACATCGGATAGAGGCACCACTTATCGCCCGTGCGATGATGCTCCGCGTGCAAAATACGGTACATCACCGGATCGCGCATGTTCAGATTCTTCGCGGCCATGTCGATCCTGGCGCGCAAGGTGCGCGAGCCATCGGGAAACTCGCCCGCCCGCATGCGTTCGAACAGATCCAGATTCTCTTCGATGGTTCGGTTGCGCCAGGGGCTCTCTTTTCCTGGCTCGGTCAACGTGCCGCGGTACTCGCGCACCTGGTCGGCGGTAAGATCGCAAACATAGGCATCCCCCGACTTAATCAGTTGCACGGCCCATTCGTATAACTGATCGAAGTAATCGGACGCATAAAAAAGCCGGCCTTCAAAATCCCCGCCCAGCCAGCGGACATCCTTGATAATCGAATCGACATACTCGGTCTCTTCCTTGGATGGGTTGGTATCGTCGAAGCGCAGATTGCACTTACCGCCGAACTCGTTGGCCAGGCCGAAGTTCAGATTGATCGACTTAGCATGGCCGATATGCAGATAGCCGTTCGGTTCCGGCGGGAAGCGGGTATGCACGCGGCCACTGTACTTATTGGTCTTTAAGTCCTCGATGATAATTTCGCGGACGAAGTTTGAAGGACCTGGAGAGGGATTCATATATATTGGGACTCCTATTGCAATTGCCGGATTGCCCGATCCATGCGCGCAAGACAAACATCGCGGCCCAGCACCTCGAGCGTGGCGAACAACGGTGGGGCGTTCTTGCGGCCGCAGACCGCTACCCGGATGGGCTGGAACATCTGGCCGGTCTTGATTCCCAGAGTACTCGCGGCGGAACGCAATGTTTGGTCGAGCGAATCGTGCGTGAACTCCGCCGTAGCCAGAACCTCACGGCCGCGTTCCAGCGCCTTCAGCGCCATGGCTGCGTCGCCTTTCTGCGGGATCAACTCGGCGCTGTCATACGGCGGCAACGCATCGACAAAAAAGAAATCGGCCACGGTGAGGACATCGCGCAGTAACTTGATCCGCTCTCGCAGTAAGGGAGTAATTCGCAGCATCTTAGCGCGATCGATATCGAATCCCGCGCCCCGCACCACCGGCAATAAGTCATCCGTAAGTTCCTCTACCGGCAGAGCACGAATATGCTCGGCATTCAGCCACAGCGCTTTGGGATCTATAGGATCTTCCTCGGTGAAATTGATGACGGCGTTACTGCGGTTGATGCCTTCGAACGAAAACGCGTCGATCAATTCCTGCCGGCTCATCACTTCGCGATCGTCTTTGGGCGACCAACCCAGCAGGCACAGAAAATTCACGAACGCTTGCGGCACGAACCCGTAATCGCGATAAGTAATCACGCTCACCACCGGACCGTGCCGGCGCTTGGACAGTTTGGCGCCGTCGGGGGCGATCAGCAGCGGCAAATGCGCGAACTGCGGCGGCGTGGCTCCGGCAGCTTCGAAGATCAATACATGCTTGAACGTGTTGGTCAGATGATCCTGGCCGCGGATAATGTGACTGATCCGCAAGTCGGCGTCGTCCGCACACGAAGCCAGGTGATAAGTCGGCATGCCGTTGCTGCGCAACAGCGCGAAGTCTTCGATATCGGCGGTAGACTTGACTTGATCGCCGTAGACGGCATCGCGAAAGCAAACGTTCGTAGGCCGGTCGCGCGGCACGCGGAAGCGCAGCACAAACGGTTCGCCGGTAGCGGCACGCCGGTCGCTCTCGGCGGCGGAAAGCTCGCGCATGCCGGGATTGAAAAGCCATCCGCCTTCGCCGCGGGCCGCGTCGCCGGCCGCTTGGGCGGGCGTAAAGTCGCGATAAGCCAGCCCGTTGCGGAATATGGCTTCGGCAGTTTCGCGATGGATCGCCAGGCGCTCGGATTGGCGATACTCCTCGTCCCATCCCAGATCGAGCCAGCGCAAGCCATCGAAGATAGAATCGAGCGATGTCTGCGTATTGCGTTCGACGTCGGTATCGTCGATACGCAGGATCATGGCGCCGCCGTTGTGGCGGGCGTAGAGCCAGTTAAAGATGAACGTGCGCGCGCTGCCAATGTGGAGAAAGCCGGTGGGAGACGGCGCGAAGCGAACCCGTAGCATCAGGAAACTTCAGTATAACAAGCGGTTCGCGCGCCTCGCGTGCTTAACGGGTTTGGGGATTGTGAGCCACGGAAACCGCCCCCGACGGTCGCGGCTCGGTAAATAATGTCCTCGGCCGGTAATAATGGTGCGAAATCGTGTCGCATGCGCAAAAGCCTCCGGCTGCGCTGTAATAGAAGAGATGGTGTCCGTCGTCGTATTGGCTGCCCTTACAATCGCGCCCGGCGCGCTCGAATCCGCCCGCGACCGCCAGGATCGGGCCGCCCTCGAAAAGCAGGTTGCCGAGCTTACCTCGGCCGCCCAAAAATCGCCGCACGATGCTGAAGCGCAATATCGCGTGGCGCTGGCCTATTCCTACCTGGCGGAAATCGCCCTCGAGCTGCACGATAAAGACCGGGCCAAGCGGACGGCCGAATCCGGCATCGAAGCCGCCGAACGCGCCATCGCCATCAACGGCAAAAAGGCCGAATATTATCGCGTACTGGGCACGCTGTGCGGGCAAGCGGTACCCGCGAGCATGCTCTCGGCGTTCTCTTACGGCAAGCGGGCGCGGGAGGCCATCGACAAGGCGCTGGAACTCGATCCCAAATCTCCGCAGGCATATCTGGCGCGCGGCGTCGGCAATTACTATCTGCCCGAAGCGTTCGGCGGCGGCCCGTCCGTAGCTATTCCGGATTTTCGCAAGGCCGCGGCGCTCGACCCGTCGTCCGCCGAGGTCTATCTGTGGCTGGGCCTGGCCCTGCGCAAGGAGCATCACAACGGCGAAGCGCGGCAAGCGTTCACGAAATCGCTGCAACTCGACCCCGCGCGCGTCTGGATTAAACAGCAGTTGGAGAAAACGCCCGCGCAATGAGCCGCTTCGGAGTGGCGGCCGCGATTCTCGGGCTGACCGCGCTCACTTGGGCTCAATTTCCCGGCCACACCTGGCTGCAGCAGGATACCCAGATCTACGTCCCGATTCTCGAACATCTGCGCGATCCTTCCGTGCTGCGGCGCGACATGCTGGTCGAGCGTCCGCACGTATCGTTCACGCTGTATGACGAAACCGCGCGCGCGTTGGCCCGCATCACCGGCTTGAGCTTTCGCGACGTGCTCGAAGGCGCGCAAATCGTCACGCGCGCATTGGGCATCTGGGGATTGTATCTGATGGCGTCCGCGCTGGGGCTTTCCGTGCCGGCCTCGCTGCTGGTTGCGGGAATCGTGTCGCTGGGCGCGACCATCGCCGGACCCGCCGTACTTTCGTTCGAGATCGAGCCCGATCCGCGCGGATTCGCCGTGCCGTTACTCTTTCTGGCAATCGGACTGGCAGTGCACGGTCGCGATCTTGCCGCCGGAATGGCCGCCTCGGTGGCGATGCTCATGCATCCGCCCACGGTGATTCCGTTTTGGGCCGTGTATCTGGCGCTCGCCGTCGTGCGCCGCAGGCTGCGGGCGTTCGTGCCGCTAGCCGCCGCTTGCATCGCGCTGGCGATCGCTGCGCGCTTCCAGGATGGCGCCAGCGAAGCGCAGTTGTTCTTCTCGCGAATTCCAGCCCAGCTTGAATACTTGCAGCGTCTGCGTGCGCCTTACTCGTGGATTTCGGAATGGTGGCGGGATTGGTTGCCGCATTATCTTGTGCTCTACGCCGCGTCGCTGCTGGCGTATGTGCGGCTGCGCAAGCGAGCGCCGCTTCCTCTGCGATTCTTCCTGATCGGCCTGCCCCTCGTGGGCGTGCTGACGATGCCGCTCTCCTACGTGCTGCTCGAAAAGATGAAGTGGGTGCTCGTGCCGCAGTTGCAGCCGATGCGCGCGTTGTTGTTCGTCACGGTGATCGCGCAGTTCTCCGCAGCGGCCGCCGGGATTGTCGCTGTGCAGGCCCGCCGCTACGTGGAAGCCACCGCCTGGTTTGCTCTCGCCTATCTGGTTCCCTTGAATACCAACATCACGTGGATGCCCTCCTGGAACCGGGCGCTCGCGGCGGCACTGCTTGCTGCGGGCGCGGTTCTTGCCGCATGGGCCGAAGCGCGCAAATTCCGATGGAGCGCGCCTGCCTTCGCGGCCGTGGCCATTGCCGGCTTCTTCCTCGTGCCGCATCTCGGCAATGTCAGCACGCATCCGCAATTGCACACCCCCGAGTTGAAACAATTATCGGATTGGGCGCGCACCTCCACGCCGCGCGACGCCGTGTTTCTGTTCGCGGACGCGGGCAAACAATTACAGCCCGGGGTTTTCCGCAGCGAAGCGTTGCGTGCCATTTATGTGGATTGGAAAGACGGCGGCCAGGTGAATTATCTGGCCGGCCTGGGCGTCGAATGGTGGACGCGCTGGCAACAAGTGCTCGCCGCGCCGTTCGATCCCCATAACGTCCCGCGATACCATGCGCTGGGTATCGACTATATCGTGCTGTCGCCGCGCAATCGTCTGCCGGATCGCGCGCCGGTATTCGAGAACGCGCGTTATCTCGTGTACGCGCTCGGCGACGGCAGTCTTCTCAGCTTCGTACTTCGCGCATTCCCGGTGGTGGCAGCGAACGTGATCGTGGGCGCGGCGGCGCTCTCTTCTTTGCCGCGGGAATCTTAGCTTCCGCAGCGCGAATCGGGCACGATGTGGAATGCCGCCGCGGCTTCCCGCAGGCCATTTGGCGTCAGGGCGCCGATCGCGACATCCCGCAGCCGGTTCGCCTCCGCGGGCTCAGTCAATTCGACCTTCAGATAATTCCCGCTCAGCGCCGCAGCCGGCTCGTTGAGCGTGACCACCGAAAGCGTGCGGCCGAGCATGGCGCGGCGAAACTCCAGATTCTTGTGCGCTGCCAGCTCGCGCAGAATGCGGTTGCGCTCTTTGCGCACCTGCATGGGGATCTGATCCGTCATTGCGGCGGCCGGCGTGCCGGGGCGTTCCGAGTAAGTGAATACGTGCAGGTAAGTAAAGGGCAGGCTCTCGATGAATTGCCGGCTCTCTTCGAAATCGGCGGCGGTCTCCCCGGGGAACCCCACCATCACATCCGCGCCCACGGCGCAATCCGGCATCAGGCGGCGCGCCTTCAGAAGGCGATCCGCGTAGTGGCGCGGACGATACTTGCGATGCATCCGCCGCAGGATCCGGTCGCAGCCCGACTGCAGCGGTGCGTGTACGTGTTTAGCGATGCGCGGCGATTCGGACATGAGTCCTAACAGGTCGTCGGAAAAATCCATCGGCTCGACCGAACTGAGCCGCAGGCGTTCGATGGCCGTTTCGTCGAGCAACCTGCGGATCAAATCCGCCAGGCGCACGCGGCTGCCAGGCTCCCGTCCCCAGCGGCCCAGGTTGATGCCGCTCAGCACCACTTCGCGATACCGCGCGGCGAGGTTGCGCACTTGCTCGATCACTCGATCGGCGGGAGCGCTGCGGCTGCGGCCCCTCACGAACGGAATAATGCAGAACGAACAACGATTGTTGCAGCCATCCTGAATCTTCAGATTGGGGCGGGTGCGATCGCCCGCGGCGTCTTCCACGGGCGCGGAAAGGAAATCGTGCTGCGCGAAGATATCGCCCACCAGAATGTTGCCGTGGTACGGCGCGGCGGTTACCAATTCGGCGATGTGGGTCTTGTGGGAATTTCCAACCACCCATTCGACGCCCGGCATGGCCGCGAGTTCATCGGGCGCGCGCTGCGCGTAGCAGCCGGTCACCAGGATGCGCGCCGCGGGATTTTCCCGATGCACGCGGCGCAACGTCTGGCGCACATCGTCGTCCGCGGCTTCTGTGACTGTGCAGGTATTCAACACCACCAGGTCCGCATGGCGGCGCTCGGCCGCCGCTTCCAGACCTTTATTGGAAAGAAGTGTTTCGAGCGCGGCGCCATCGGCCTGAGTTGCCCGGCAACCGAAGTTTTGAACGAAGAATTTACCCACTTGTTCCATTGTAGGACAGGCCTCCCGGCCTGTCCCTTGCGTCTGCGTGTCCTGCGGGACAGGCCAGGAGGCCTATCCTACATCATGGAACTCCGCGGCCGGTTGGTTCGTATCCCCTTAAGAGATCAAAATGCCAGCCTCGCGCAAGAAGCGGTCCGTCAAGTGGATCCTGTTCCTGCTGGTGCCTCTGCTAGGTGGCGCAGCATTTTTTACATTGAAGGCAATCGGGCGTAATTCCCCGAAAATCGATCCGGAAAAACTGGTTAAGGCGGAGCGCATCGATCTGGCGCGGTCCGTGGTGGCTACAGGCAAGATCGAGCCCGTCACCCAGGTGGAAATCAAGTCGAAGGCCAGCGGCATCATTCAGAACCTGCCCGTCAATATCGGCGACACCGTGCACAAAGGCCAGCTCATTTGCAAGCTGGATGAGAACAACGTGTTGCCGCAAGTGCGCCAGTATCAGGCCGCGCTGTCGCTGGCCGAAGCCAATCTGAAAAGCGCGCAGGCCGATTACGAGCGCTATAAGGTGGATGCCGCCGGACCCGATGTGCCGTTTCTGAAACGCGATATGGAGCGTGCCCGGGGCCTGTACCAGGAGAAGTTGTTGGCGCATAACCTGCTCGAAGACTCAGAGAAGAATTACGAGATGGCGGTAAATCGCCAGCAGTCGGCGACCGTGAATTTAGGCGTCGCGCAAGCCACCATCGCGAAGGCCCAGGCGTCCATCGAACAGGCGCAGGCGGCGCTGGCGCAATCCGAAGAAGATCTGCATAACACCACTATCGTGTCACCCATCGACGGGGTGGTTCTTTCGCGCGACCGCGAAGTGGGCGACGCGGTCAGCTCCATTCTGACCATGGGTTCCGGCGCCACTCTGATCATGACGCTCGGCGATTTGTCCGAAGTGTATGTGAAGGGTAAGGTAGATGAGAGCGATGTCGGTAAGATTTATCTCGGCGAGCTCGCGCGCATTACCGTGGAATCGTTCAAGGACGAAAAGTTCGCCGGCAAAGTGACTAAGATCTCCCCGATGGGCGTGGAGAAAGACAACGTGACTACCTTTGAAGTTCGCGTTTCCATTTCGAACGAGTCACGCAAACTGCGCGCCGAAATGACTGCCAATGCCGAGATTATTCTGGAAGAGCGCAAGGGAGTGATCGCGGTGCCTGAAGGCGCCATTCTCTATAACAAGGATAAGTCCACCGCGGTTGAGATACCCGATTCATCGAACGAAACGGGTAGGCGCAAGGTCGCGGTGGTCACTGGCATTAGTAATGGCTCGAAGACGCAGATCGTGAAGGGGATTAACGCCGGCGAGCAAGTGATTCTGCAATAGCGAGGCGGCCTGAGAGGCTGCCGCAGGCAGAGTGCCCAATGTCACTTAGTTTTCCGTCGAGCGGCCGGCGGCATAAATCGTGGGGCGGCCAATCATGGCCGCAGCCGGCTTTTCAGCCGGCTCTTCGACCGTTTGCGAGCGTTTTGGCCGCCTAAAAGGCGGCTGCGGCCATGATTGGCCGCCCCACAATTTTGTGCAGAATTCCATGACTCGAAAACTAAGTGACATTGGGCAGAGTGCCTGCCCCACAAGGCGCGGAAACTTATGGGTTACATCAACGAATTACTTTCGCAAGTCGGGACGAGCCTGCTTCGGAACAAGCTGCGCAGCTTTCTGACGATGGCTGGGATCGCCTGGGGTGTGGCTTCGATCGTCCTGATCGTCGCTATGGGCGACGGCTTCAAGCAGGGACAGCGCAATAATACGAAACAGCTTGGCGAGAACATCGTCCTTGTGTTTCCCGGCCGCACGGAGAAACAAGTAGGCGGGCAGCGCGCCGGCCGGCTTATTCGCTTCACTTACGACGATATTAACGACATCCGCACGGAATGTTACCTGGTGAGTCGCGTGATTGGCGAGCTGCAAAACGGCGCCAAAGTGGCCAGCGCCTATAATAGCGGTTCGTTTACGGTAAATGGAGTAGAGCCGCTCTATGCCAAGATTCGCACCATACCCATAGCGCAAGGCCGCTTTCTCACAGATCCCGATGAAACGGATGCCGAGCGGATTGCCGTGTTAGGCGATAACGTCCGCAAGCAGTTATTTGGCGACCGCAATACGGCGCTGGGCTCGAAGATCTTTCTGAACGATCTGCCTTTCCGCATTGTCGGCCTGATGCCGGCTAAGAATCAGAACAGCAGTTACAACGGTCTGGATGGCGATAAGATCTACATCCCTTATGCCACCATGGTCCGCGACCTGCCGCCCAAGGACGTGAACTTTCATCCGGGCATCGTCAACGATATCATCTACGTGCCTCGGTCGCTTCAGGAGTGGAAGGCCGCGCGGCGGCAGGTGCTGCGAGTGTTGGGACGTAATCATCAGTTCGATGCGGATGACGCGGGCGCCGTTTACATTTGGGATACGGTGGAGAGCGCGGAATTAGTGGACCAGATCTTCGTATCGATGACCGCGTTCCTGGGCGCGATTGCGGTGTTCACGCTGTCCCTGGGCGGCGTAGGCGTGCTGAATATCATGCTGGTATCGGTTACTGAACGCACCCGCGAGATCGGATTGCGCAAGGCGGTGGGCGCCACGCGGCGCCGCATCATGATGGATTTTCTGGCGGAGGGAGTGATCCTGGCGGTTCTAAGCGGCGTGGTGGGATTCCTAGGCGCTTACGGTCTGGCCTCCGTGGTGAATGCACTGCCTCTGCAATCGGATATGTTCGCGGGACTGCCGGTGAAGGGCGCCACCACGGCTTGGTCGTTCGGCGCGCTGGCCATTGTAGCGGTGGCCTCCGCGCTGTTCCCTGCGTGGCGCGCGGCCTCGCTCACGCCCGTGGAGGCGCTGCGTTATGAACGGTAGGACAGGCCTCCCGGCCTGTCCATAACGATATGGCTATTTACTCCATCCTCACCGAAGCCGCCGCGGCCTTGAAATTCAACCGCCAGCGCAGCATCCTTACCACCATCAGTCTGGCTTGGGGAGTAGCCTGCTTCGTCATTCTGTACTCTTACGGCGATGGCTTCCACTTCGCGCTGCGCAAGGCTTTCATGGCGGTCGGACAGGACTTGGTGCTGATGTTCGACGGCCAGACTTCCACCCAGGCGGGAGGCGAACGCGCGGGCCGCCGGATCCGCATCGAGCGTACCGACGTGGACGCCATCCGCGACTCGGTGCCGCTGGCGGCCGCGGTCTCGCCCGAGGTGATGGTGCATGGCGCGACCGTGGTGCGCGGCTATCGTACGCAATCCATCGCGGTGCGCGCCGTTTATCCCATCTATGGGCGCATCCGCAACCAGACGATGGCCGCCGGACGCTGGCTGGGTCCCGAAGACGAAGCCGAGAAACAACGCGTGGCCGTGATGGGCGCGGAGGCCGCCAGAAAGATGTTCGGCGAGATTCCGCCTGAAGGAGAAGACATCACCATCAATGGTCTGCACTTTACCGTCATCGGCGTGCTGAAGACTAAGACGCAAATCTCGAATTACAACGAGCCGGACAACGAATGTATCTTCATCCCCTATGACACAGGCTCCCTGCTGCGCGATATCAAGTACCCGGACTATATCGTTTGGATGCCCGTGAACCCAGTCTTTCGCACCGAGGCCGTGCGCCAGGTGCGCGAGGTGCTGGCGCGCGTGCATAATTATTCGCCCAACGACGAGCGCGCGGTCCGCATGATCATTTTTAACGAATTCTTGCGCATCGTGGACACCATGGGGATGGCCCTGCGCATCCTGCTGGGATTCGTGGGGACGCTGACGCTGGCCATCGGCGGCGTGGGCTTGGCGAACATCATGCTGGTATCCGTCACGCAGCGCACGCGGGAGATAGGCATGCTGAAGTCCATCGGCGCCACCAGCCGGTCGATTCTATTTCAATTTCTGCTGGAAGCCATGACAATTGTCACGGTGGGCGGTGTGCTCGGCGTGGCGGCGGGCTATGGAGTGACTGCGACATTACAGACGCTGCCGCTGCTGGGGCCGCTGTTCAAAGATACCAGCGGCGCGGGTGACATTCACTTACAGATTTCACAATTCGCGGTGATGACTTCGACGTTACTGCTGGAGTTTGTGGGGTTGATCGCGGGCTTACTGCCGGCCATCAAGGCGGCGCGTATGAGTCCGATTGAGGCGCTGCGGTACGAGTAATGCGTGGCTCCGGGGGGCGAGTATGAGTTCCCGGAAAATCAGCGCTGGAATTGGAATAGCCAGTCGACTGGGCGAAACCAATCTTCCCTGCGTATATGTTTATCGTAAGCGGTCTTGCCAAGCCCGCGGCCGGCATCGTCGAAGCTAATTTCGTAATGGATCAATTCTTCGGGTTTTCCGTGTATCCGCAGCACCGCGAAGAATGGTTCTATCCAAAAGGGACCCTTACCCGCGCCTTGCCCCCATAGCGCCTTGCCGCGGATTCTCAACTCGGAAGGCGAGGCCACCTCGATCGCGTCACCAAGGATGTCGGTAGCCGGAGAGATGCCGTCGATCCAACCGTGCCAGCCGTCGTACGGCCGCAGCAGTCCGTTCAACAGAAACTCCAGGGCAGAGCAAACCCACCGGAGCGCGTCCTGGTCGAGATTGGAATCGCCAGAACGGGATGCGTCGATGAAAGTGCGCACATATTCGGCTAATTTGGCCTCGATTCTTACGATGTCCGGATCCGATGGCGCTGAAACGAGCATTGAAAAAACAAGTCTACCAAATCGTCGAAATTTTGTACTCCTGGATCCGCTCGTCGGCTGTCGCGAGGGTCAGGCTTTCCGCAAGCGCTTGCGCAATCAGGAGCCGATCGAAAGGATCGCGGTGAATCGCAGGCAGTTCGAGCAGAGCCATAATGTGCGCTGGAAGCACGCTCAGGACCGGCCATGTTACGCCGCTTAGGACCTCGGAGAGTACCTGTTCAATGGGCAGAGCGAAGGACAGCTTGCCGATCTGAAACTTCACAGCGATCTCCCACGCGCTCACGACACTGACGCGAACGTCCGCGTGCGGAGAGGTCACCGCGGCGCGCACACGCCTCGACAGCTTTGGATCGCCGGCAAGAATCCACAGCAGCGCATTGGTATCGAGCAGAATCGGCTGGATCACACGAAAGGCTCGAATTCCGGCGGGATCGCGTCGAAGTCTTCAGCCATATGAATCTGCCCCTTGAAGACGCCGAGTAGTGTCCGGCGCCGATGCTCGGGCACGCGGGTGAGCATGGCCACCGGCTTGCCGTTGCGCGCGATGAGGATCTCTTCGCCGGCTGCGGCCCGCTTGGCGAGGCGGGATAGATTGCTCTTGGCGTCGTGCATGTTAACCACCGTCGGCATGATCCCATCTTAGCCCATTTGATGGGCTAAGCGGCCTTGGCGGAGCGCTTAACCGTTGTGGGGCGACCGCTCCCGCGTGGTCGCGGCCCGGTAACAGGCGGCCTGGGAGGCCGCCGCAGGCAGAGTGCCTGCCTCACACCACCCCACTGGTAAACTAAGCTAGCGGAGCCTCCGCCCACAAATCGATGACCGCCGCTCTCGGACTCCTAATCGCCTACCTGCTGGGCGACATTCCCTTTGGATTTCTGCTCGTAAAACTGACCACCGGGCGCGATGTGCGGGCTTCCGGCAGCGGCAACATCGGCGCCACCAACGTCCTGCGCACCACCGGCCGCGCCGCCGGAGTGGCTACCCTGCTGCTCGATATGGCCAAAGGCTATCTAGCTGTGTGGCTGGAGGGTCGTCTTTCCGGCGGGAACATCGGCTGGATGAGCGCCGCCGCTCTGGCCGTCATGATCGGGCATTCGTATCCCGTGTTTCTCCACTTTCGCGGTGGGAAAGCGGTGGCCAGTTTCGTCGGCGCCTATCTCTACCTCACGCCCTTGCCACTGGCCGCCGTACTGGTGGTCTTTTTGGTGATGGTGGCCTGGACCCGGCATATCTCGCTCGGCTCCATCGTGGCGGCGGGCACGTTCCCGTTGGCAGTTTGGTTGATCGAACACCCGCCGGCGACGGTCGTGATTACGGCGATTTTGAGCGGCGCGCTGATCATCTATCGCCACCGTGAAAACATCGCGCGCCTGCGCGAAGGAAGCGAATCGGTCTTTTCGTTCGGAGGGCGCAAGTGACCGCATCGCATCCGGAAAATACCCTAGCCATCATTGGCGCCGGCAGTTGGGGCACTGCGCTGGCCATCGTGCTGGCGCCGCGTTTTCCACGCATCCGGCTCTGGGTCTACGAGCAGGATTTGGCTGAACGCATGCGCCTCGCGCGCCTCAACGATCTTTACCTGCCCGGTTTTCCGCTGCCCGCCAACGTCACCATCGAAACCGACTTCGCCGCCGCGCTCAACGGCGCGGCCACCGTTCTCAGCGTAATGCCGTCGCACCTTGTGCGCACCGTCTATAGCGGGATGCTGCGCTACCTTGATCCAGCCATGGTTTTCGTCAGCGCCACCAAAGGACTGGAGAACGGCACCTTGCTGCGCGCTTCCGAGGTGATCCACGCGTCAGTGAGCGAGCGCTTCGAGCCGCGCGTTGCGGTGATTTCCGGACCTACCTTCGCGCGCGAGGTGGCGCGCGGCGATCCCACGGCGCTGGTGGTAGCTTCCACGGACTTGGCGCTGGCAGCCGGCGTGCAAGCCGCTTTTTCGGGACCGGCGTTCCGTCTTTATACCAGTCCCGATCCGGCGGGCGTCGAAATCGGCGGCGCCGTGAAAAACGTGGTGGCCATCGGCGCGGGCGTTTGCCACGGGCTCGGGTTGGGCAGCAACACACAAGCCGCCTTGATTACGCGCGGTCTAGCCGAAATGACCAGGTTGGCCGTAGCTCTCGGAGGGCGGCCCCAAACGCTGGCGGGCTTGGCGGGGCTGGGAGACCTGGTACTCACCTGTACCGGCGAGCTTAGCCGGAACCGTACCGTTGGCCTGGAACTGGCCCGCGGGCGTACACTGGAAGAAATCGTTGGATCCATGAAAATGGTCGCCGAGGGTATCAAAACCACCAACGCCACGGTGGATTTGGCGCGCCGCTGTGCGGTGGAGATGCCTATTTCGACGCAAATGTTTGAGATGCTGAATTTTGGACTGCCTCCCCGCGAGGCCATCCGCAGATTGATGGAACGTACGCTGAAGGGTGAGTAGTTTTCATAACATAACGCGCAACATGGACATGGAACCTGGGGTTAGCACAGATATGGGGGTAGCTGCCGCAGTCGCCCTGGACTACGACGCCGAGTTGATGCTCCGCGTCAAAGATGGCGACGGCACCAGCTTTGGCGTTTTGCTGGAGAAGCACCGCGGGTCGGTGATTCACTTCATCTACCGGCTGGTGCAGGAGCAGGCTATCGCCGAAGAATTAGCGCAGGAAGTGTTTCTGCGCGTATATCGTTCGCGGTCGAGCTATGAACCGACGGCGAAGTTCAAGACGTGGCTGTTTCGCATTGCCACGCACCTGGCTTTGAACTGGCTGCGCGACGAGAGGCACGACCGGGGGCAGGAACGGCTGGACGATGTCTCGGCGGATCTGCCCGTGCGCCAGGTTTCCGACCGGCGCCCATCGGTGGAGCAGGAATTGGTTTACGAAGTGAAACTGCGGGAAGTCCGCCGCGCGGTGGCCTCGCTGCCGGAAAAGCAGCGGGCGGCCGTGTTAATGCACAAGTACGAAGAGATGGAATATACCCAGATCGCGAAGGTTCTGGGATGTTCGGAATCGGCGGTGAAATCGCTGCTGTTCCGGGCCTATGAGACGCTACGCGCCCGTTTGGCGCACATGGGAAACGCATGAACTGCCCAATCGCAAGCCACAAACCGGAAATGCTGGTGGATTATGCCGCCGGCCAACTCGATCTGGGATCGAGTCGCGAGCTCGAACAGCATCTGGCGGGTTGCGCCTCTTGCCGCTCGGCGGCGGCGGATCAAGCCGCGGTATGGAACGCGCTGGACGCCTGGGAAGCTCCCGCGATTCCGTCCGATTTTAACCGCCGGTTATACCAACGCATCGAAGACGGTGTTCGCCTATCCTGGTGGGAACGCCTGACACGCAGCTTCCGTCCCATGCCGCTGCGCACCGCACTGCCTCTGACCGCCACGGCGGGACTGCTGGTGATAGCGGGCTTCCTTTTGCAGCACCAACCGGCCACCGCGCCGGCCGCACCGCAAGGCAGCATCGTACGCGCCGATCAGGTGGAACGTACACTCGACGATCTCGATTTATTGCGCCAGTTCAGCGCGGCGAACACGCAGGAGAGTGTGCACTCCCATGCCATGTGATTCCCGGCGGAGCGGGCCTTTCCGGCGGCAATTGCTTGTAGCCGCCGCCATGTTGCTGGCCACGCCGTTTTTGGCCGCCAGAGCCCAACAGGAACCGGATAAATCCACTTCACCGGCTTTTGAGAATTCCATTGACCGGTGGAACCGCATGTCGCCCGAGGAACGGGAACGCGAGCTAGCCAAACTACCGCCGGCGCGCGCGCGGATGATCCGCCAACGCATTGCGCGCTACAACAAGATGAATCCGGAAGCTCAGCAGGCCCTCCGCGAGCGCTACCAAACGTTCAGCCAACTTCCGCCGGATACGCAGCAGGTCGTCCGCCAGCGGTTGGGTGAGTTCCGCCACCTGCCCATGGAACGCCAGACGGCGGTGCATCGGGAAACGGTGGAGATGCGCAAACTGCCTGAGGCGCAGCGCCAGGCGCGCCTGAATAGCGACGACTTCCGCAGCCGCTATTCGCCGCAGGAACAGCAGATCATCCGGGATCTCTCGACTTATCTCCCGAGGTGATCCTGTTTTTCAAAGCCCGCCGAGGCCTTGCCGTCCTCCACTAACTGATATTCGCCAGTCTTCCAGTCATTCGCCGACATGGCCAGCTTCACGGTGCGCAAGGCGTCGTTACCGGCCACGACCAACACCATATGACTCGGGTTCAGCGGATTCTTCGCGGCAAATAGCAACGCGTCGCGTTCGTCCGAATAGGTATCGTCATGCAGGCGGAAGACGTTTTCGCCGTAGTCCAGACCCAATTGCCCGCTCCAGGCGGCCAGCGCCGAGTTCGCTTCCGGACGGCCAACGAAAATTAGGTCGTGCTGCCGCAGATCTTCGTCTGTCGCCTCGAAATCTTTGCGGATCGGCATCCAGATTTCGTACATCCCCATGAAACGTTTCTGCAGTTGCTCGGCCGCGTAACGATTCGATCCTGCCTCGCGCACCGTGCCGTAAACCAATATCGCCGAGCGCAGCCTGCGCTCGATATCGGTGGTCAAATATTCGGGACCATCGCCCGCATCCACGCTGAACTTCGCGCCGGCGCGGTCCAGAAACGATTGCGCGGTTACCGTCTTGGTGGTGTTCGCTTCGAAATAATCGCGCATGGTCTTCAGGAAGGCATCGTCGCCCATACGGCGCCGCAACCCGTCCAGGAATAACACGCCCTTGGCCATTTCGAATTCCAGCCGCTCGTCGGGCGCCGCGCCATTCTTCAGACGCCTGTAAGTGACACGCCACGAATTGATTTCAGTTTCCGGATCGTGCGCCGACAAAACGCGGCCGTATTCCGCCGCGCCCGCTACAAACCAATCGTCTGCGTCGCTGGCCGGCAGAATCCAGCCCTTCCACAAGCGATCTTCATCCAAGGCTTTCGCATGCGCGCCTTTATCCGGTTTGCTCTCCTTGGGCGCCGGCGCCAGCCGCGACTTCTCGTTCGCCACGACGGCCGCGAGCAAACCCTGCGAAGCCTCGCCTTGGAACAAACGATAGCCGGACGGATACAACCCGTCGTTCTTGGCGTAAGTGTGCCGCCGCCCATGCGGCTCCCAAACATCCTGGTTCGGTTTGCCGATCTCCGCCCAAACCATCAAACTTCGCGCCATGTCCGCCGTGGCGATCTTGGCATCCATCGTCGAACCACTCACCAGCGGCGCGGAGCGGAACGCCAGAAATCCGAACTGCTCGTCGATCTGTCCGCGATACTGACGATAAAGATCCTGCCACGCCGCATCGCGCGGCGCGGTCGAGTACGGCACATATTCGGGCTCGCCTTGCGGATTGGGAACATATTCGAGCCGGACTCCGAGGTCTTTGGCGTTGTTATCGCCCCAATAAAAACCCTCCGTGCCGCCGAACCACTCGTTCTTCGAGCTGCGCCACAGCTTGGTGCGCGCGGTGCCCAACTCATACATGGCGATCTCGTTATTCTTGCCGTCGCCGATCAACCATTCGTTGGTATAGAGCCCATTGTTTTGGGCCCCCAACAACGCCACGATTTCATCCACGTTGCCGCCATATTGAATCGCCTTCCGCGCGCGAAAAGCCTCCGGCTTGCCTTGGATATTGAACGGCGACTGGCGAATGGTGGTCTCGGTCAGCACCATGCCCGCATCGTTCTGGTACCAATCCGTGCCGCTCTCGATTCCGCCGGGGTAGCTCTGCATGATCACGCGGTGGCCCTGCTCGGGTTTGATATCCAGCATCACATTGGTCTGCTCCGCCAATGTAAGCGGCCACCAGGTGACGTGCCCGATCACCATCTTGCCATCGCGCGTGGCCGGACCCGTGGCCGCGAACGCGCTGCAATGATCCATCGCCGTATCGTGCTTACCGCCGGCGTAGGCGGGCGCATCCAATCGTAGCCCTTCCAGGCCCGTGGGCGTCATGCGCATGGCGTAATTCAAGAAGGCGAGCTCCACCTCGCTATTCGCGATTACGATATCCACCAGATCGAGACGCCTTCCCAGCCACTTCGCGCCCGCATCGGAAGCCCCTTCCGCGATGCCTTTCATCTCTTCCAGGATTTCCTGGTCGTAACCGCGCAGGAACAACGCGTTCGCTTCGGTGCGAAGCTGATTCCAGGTGTCCTGCTCGGCCTTCATTCCCAGATCCGCCGCGCAGCGCTCCAGATACTCCGGAATTTCGCGCGCCATCAAGTAGCCATGCTGATAGCCGCGCTCGTAGGGCTTGCCCTCGATGTGCAAATAGATCCATCCGGCCGAGGGATAGCGATACGCCGGGCCGAAAGTGCGCACGGTAGCCGCGGGCGGATCGCCGGCCGAGGCGGCTTCATCGAGTGACACGCCCGCGAACCAGGCCTTGCCGGTAAATGCGCCGCCATTGCCCACCGTCAGCAGGATGCGATCCTCCGCGCGGCTGGCCACGAAGCGCAGCGTCAGGTGCGTCCATTGCCGCGTGCCACCTAGCGCGGCGGAGTGCACATCGAACGGCATCGAGGACATGGTCAACGCCGCGCCGATGGCGATGGGCGAGCGGTGCAGATCGCGCACTTCGACGTCTTCGGTGCGCACCCAGCCGCTCAGCTCATAGCTCTTGCCGATACGCAGTGCGACGGGCGCCGACTGCACGCAGGCATCCTGCGAAGCGCCCGGTTCCAGGCGTAGCGAGCGGTTGTTTTCGTGAATTATGGACGTATCCACCGTCAGAGATCCGCGCGCGGCCGTCCAGCCTCCGGCGCCCTGGTCGATGGCGGGTCGGAACGGTGTACCGGCATAGAGCAAGCCCGCTGCCAGCAGGAAAGACAAAAATCGCATTTACAGTCAGCCCCCTTCATCTTTTATACACCCGCGGCGCCTGTTATACTGCGTCTCTGGGTGTTTAGCCGTTCTGGGGAAACCGCTCCCTGACGGTCGCGGCTCGGTAACACGTCGCGGCTCGGTAACAGCCCGCGACTACTGAGCCGCGACCGTAAGGGAGCGGTTTCCAAGGGGCCGGAATTCCCAAAACTGTTACGCACCGCGTCTCTTGCCCTCTGCGATGCCGGCGCCCGAATCCATGCGCGAGAAAACCGAGCCGCTGACGTTCCTCTGCCTGGCCAGCTACGAAAAGGGGCACGACTTCATGCGTGAGGCCAAGCGCCAGGGCGCGCGCGTGTTCCTGATCACCTCGCTCAGCCTGCAAAACAAAGCGCAGTGGCCACGCGAGAGTATCGACGACATCTTCTACATGCCCGACCAGGATAAGACCTGGAACCGCAACGATACCCTATTGGCCATCAGCCACCTGGCGCGCACCGAGGTGATCGACCGGGTGGTGGCGCTCGACGATTTCGATCTGGAAATGGCTGCTTCGCTACGCGAACACTTGCGCATTCCGGGAATGGGCGAGACCACCACGCGCTATTTTCGCGACAAGCTGGCCATGCGCATGAAGGCGGAGGAAGCCGGCCTGAACGTGCCCGAATTCGTGCATCTGCTCAACGACGCCAAAGTGCGCGAGTTCACCGAGCGCGTGCCGCCCCCGTGGGTGTTGAAGCCGCGCTCGATGGCGGGCGCCATCGGCATCCAGGTGATTCATTCGCTCGACGAACTGCGCGCGGCCGACCATGCGCTGGGCGACAAGCGCTCATTTTTCCTGGTGGAGCGCTACGTCCAAGGCGATGTCTGCCACGTGGATTCTATCGTCTACGAAAACCGGATTCTGTTCGCAGTGGCGAGCCAGTATGGGTATCCGCCGCTGGACGTTTCGCATCGCGGAGGCATCTTCACCACGCGTCTGCTGGAACGCGGCGCGCCCGATGCGGAGGGTTTACTGGCCGACAATCGGCGCGTGCTGGCCGCCATGGGCCTGCTGCGCGGCGTGTCTCACACGGAGTTCATCAAGGGTCGCGACGGCGTGGTTTACTTCCTGGAAACTTCGGCGCGCGTGGGGGGCGCGCATATCGCGGAGCTGGTGGAAGCCGCCACCGGCCTGAATCTGTGGGCCGAATGGGCTAAGATCGAAATCGCCGGCGGCAAGCTGCCCTATGCGCCGCACGCGCCCGCCAACGACTACGCCGCGCTGCTGGTATCGCTCGCCAAGCAGGAGCAGCCGGATACTTCGGCTTACAACGATCCCGAGATTGTGTGGCGCATGCCGTTGCCGCATCACGTGGGGATGATCGTGAAGTCGCCGCGCCGCGAGCGGGTGGCCGAATTGCTCGACCAATATGTCGAGCGCGTTAAGCAGGACTTCGCCACGGTAGCTCCGCCCCGCGATAAACCGGCTAACTGATAAGGAATGCCCGCCGTGCCCTCCATTGCGCGCTCTAAGTTGTCGGGATCGCAGTGGGCGGCACTTATCCTCCTGGTCGTATCTATCTTTATTAATTATATCGACCGCAGCAACCTTTCGATTGCGGTGGCTCTGCCTCCACCCAAAGGGCTGAATCTCGATCCGGCACTTAAGGGGTACTTACTCTCCGCGTTTTTTGCGACTTATGCGCTGTTTCAATTGCTCGGCATTGTGGGCTTCGTGCTGGACCGGGTGAAGGTAAGTTGGGTCTATGCCATCGCCTTTCTCCTATGGTCCGCGGCCACCGCCGCCACCGGCCTGGCCAGCGGTTTCGCGGTGCTTTTTACTTTGCGGCTGCTGCTTGGCGTGGGAGAATCGGCGGCTTACCCGTGTTACTCGAAGACGTTCGCCACTTACTACCCTGAACATCATCGCGGTCTCGCCAATGGCCTGATCGATGCCGGATCGAAATTCGGCCCGGCTCTCGGCATGCTGGTGGGCGGCCTGCTGATGGCCCGCTTCGGATGGCGGCCTTTCTTCATCGTGCTGGGCGCGGCCAGCCTGCTCTGGCTGGTCCCCTGGCTGAAGTGGATGCCGCGCGGCAACGGCATCGTAGCCGCACATACGGTGGTCCCGCCTCCCACCTTTCGTGTACTGAGTGAGCGGTCCGTCTGGGGATCGTTCGGCGGATTATTCTGCGGTAACTACTATTGGTATTTCCTGCTAACCTGGCTGCCATCGTATATGGTCGATGAACGCCATTTTTCCAAAGACAGGATGGCCAACATGAGCGCGCTGGCATTCCTGGCAATCGGGCTTTCCTCCGCGCTCTGCGGATGGCTCTCCGACCATTGGATTGCCTCCGGAGCGACTCCCACGCGCGTCCGCAAAACATTCACCGTCGGCGGACTTACTCTGGCGACAGTCATCCTGCCCGTAGCCATGGTAGATAGCAAGAACCTTTCCATGGCCTTGTTATTCCTGGCGTGTATCTTCTTCGGTCTGTGGAGTTCCAATCACTGGGCGCTGATCCAGACATTAGCCGGACCGCCCGCGGCGGGTAAGTGGACGGCGCTGCAGAACGGCTTCGGCAATCTCGCCGGAGTCGCCGCGCCTGCGTTGACCGGCCTGGTGGTCGAACATACCGGCCAGTTCTTCTGGGCCTTTGCGGTGGCCACCGGCTTCGCGCTGCTGGGCGCGTTTTTCTATATGTTCGTGATCGGGCGCATCGAGCAGGTGGATTGGAGTGGGGCAGGCACTTTGCCTGCGGCGGCCTCGCAGGCCGCCAACACGCGGAAGCCGGATCTCTAGCCTTACGTACGCGACCAGCCGCGCGCGATGGCTTCGTTCAGCTCTTCGATTGCCCTTGACGAGTCGATTTAAACTCCACCCTGCGACTGGCCAAAACCGCAAACGAGCGCGGATCGCCTTCGGGATTGTGAGGATTGTGATCCGTCCCTTGCTGGTCATGGTGATCTCCGCTATGGTATCCACGCCTTCTCCATATGCTTCATGCTCACGCGGCGTCTTCGAATGTAACCACGATGCGCTTGCCCAGAGCGGCCAGCGCCGCCTGAATCCTCTCCGGCTTGGTATTGTGCTTCGGGTTCAGCATGCGGCGGACCACGGTTTCGCTCACGCCCAGACGATTGGCAAGCTCCGTATTCGGCATCCGGCGTTCACGCATGGCAAGATATAACGCCAGCTTCGGCGCAAGATATAGCGGAACGCCGATAAGATGTTGGCCCCGCTTAGCTCGGGAGGGTGGAGGAATCTCGTCTCCACGGGCGATGCGGCCGGCAATGGCTTCAGCCAGGCAGTCCGCCGCCTGCGCCAGTGTATCCTCCAGGTCGTCTCCACCGGTCAGCGCTTCGGGCAGATCCGGAAACCGCACGTGAAATCCCTTGCCATTTCCCTCGGTCAAAAAACTCGCTGGATAACTTGCGTTGAACATCGGAGGTCCACCTTTCGAATCCCTAGCTGCCGGCACGTGTCCGCCAATAGACCGGGACCGAGTTCCTTCTTGAGATCCTTTACAATCGTGTATCGCTCACCGAGATAGAGCGTGCCGTGGCTGCCAACGCCCGCTCGGCATCCAACCGATAAGCCAGCTTCCTCCGCTTTGCGACAATTTTCACCTTCCGGAGGAATTCACTGCCCTTCACCCCTCCATTGTCGAACACTTCTGTTCGATTCACAAGCGGCGTTTCTGTGAGGCGTTTCTGTGAGGTTGTCCCCTGACGCGGGACGATTTTTAGCGCGCAGGGTGAGGGAATTCGGCCGCTTGCGTCGGTTTACATGGTGAGCGGGAAGAAACAGGCACGAGCCAATCTCCCGGCTCAAACCTCAAACGAGAAATCAATAAGGAGATACGAAAATGAGACGCTATCGCTTCGCGCTCGCCGCAATCTTGCCTGTAATGGCCATGCTGCCAGCGCTCGCCAGCGCCATGCCGAACATCGTCGGCGCGGCGCCCAACTACACAACCAACCAATTGACCATTACCGGCACGGGTTTTGGCGCGGCCGCTCCAACCGTGAGGCTGGACGCGATGACTGTCACAGTGGTTTCGCATACCAGCACGCTGGTGGTGGTGGCTCTGCCCGGCACCATGAGTATGGGCAGCTTTCTGCTGACTTTAACGACCGCGGCGGGAACCGCATCGTTCGACCTGACACTGGGTGCGAGCGGTCCGCAGGGTCCCGCTGGTCCGCAAGGACCTGCCGGTGCACAAGGGCCCACTGGACCGCAAGGACCGGCCGGAACGCCAGGCGCGCAGGGGCCACAAGGTCCACAGGGACCCGCCGGACCGCAAGGGCCCGCCGGTCCGACCGGCTCCACTGTCGGCTACAACGCCTATCAGTTGAATACGGTCGGTCTCGGCGCGGGCCAGGTGCTCGCCGCTACACCGCAAATCTCGACGACCGGTTATTACTACGTGAGCGGCAGCGCCACCGTAAACGTGGCGCAGGGCGATACGGTAAGCTGCTACATCACCAGCGTCAAATACTTCGAATCCATTTCCACCCTGGCCCAGACCAGCGCTCCCGGCCCGCAAACCATGAGCATCAGCGCAGCGCCGTTTCTGAACGCGGGTGACCAGTTGGAACTGACCTGTACCAGCGCACTCCAGAGCTACAATTCGCAGAACTTCAGCTCCGGATTTACCATGCTTCTGGTGGGGACCTCGAACGGTCAGACTCCCGCCATGCAGAAGGCCTCCCCCCCGCAGTAAGCCATCCCACCGCAACTCAAAGAGAAGCCCTGCCGGCCGGCGGGGCTTTCGTCATTTTGGGGGCGTTAAGTTGTCTTGACATTGTCGGGCGCCACTGATAGTATCAGGGTGATGAGGTCCCGGAATGCAGCATCGCGCACGACACGCAGCGAAAAGCTCGATCTGCGGCTGAGGCATGCCGACAAACTGGCCTTGCAAGCGGCCGCGACGGCCTTGCGCCGTTCGGTGAGCGAGTTCGTGCTGGAAAGCGCTCTCGCCAGGGCGGATGAAGCCCTTGCCGGCCGGCGCTCCTTCAGTCTGGATGCCAAGCAGTGGAAAGCATTCATGGCTGCTTTGGATGCTCCTCCACGGCCCCTGCCGCGCTTGAAGCGTCTCCTGAAGGAACCTGGATTCTTCGATGCAGAGCCAAAACTGTGACGCCTGCCCGCCGCGTCGTAAAGCTTGGGCGCGTGCATGGCATCGAAGGCTTCGATTGCGGCAGTGAGCAACTCAATCGGTATCTGGTGCGTTACGCGTGGCAGAACCAACAAGCAGGCGCGGCGCAAACCTATGTAGGTCTGGTAGGTGAAACGATCATCGGCTTTTACACTCTGGCTGTTGGCCACGTAAGCCACGCGGAGGTGCCAGAGCGGCTAACCAAGGGCCTCGCGCGACATCCAGTGCCCATCATGCTGCTCGCCCGTTTGGCGGTGGACCGGCGGTGGCAAGGTCACGGGGTGGGCAAGGCTCTCGTGAGAGATGCCATGCTACGCACACTCCAGGCCGCCGAGATTGCAGGCATTCGAGCCTTTGCGGTGCACGCGAAGGACCAGGAAGCCCGGCACTTTTACGAGCATTTCGATTTCATCCCGTCGCCGGCCGATCCGATGCATCTGTTCGTCCTGCTGAAGGATGTGCGCCGTTGCTCTGGGGACCTGGACGAGTCTAGGTTGCGAAAAAAGGTGGGGGGACCGCTCCGTTGAAGACGCAGGCTGGCGGCGAGCTGCGCTCGCCGGGCGGAGCTATGATCTCCGCGCAGGCTACGAGCCTGCCCCACAGGCGCGCCCGTCTTCATCACCTTTGGTGGGCCGCAGGCGCCATGGGGCACTCCCTGACGCTCGCGGCTCAGTAAGTTGTTGTAAGTACCGGGACCGGCGTCTGAGCCGCGCGCGTAAGCAAGCGGTTCCTGGGCTAGGGGTTGCGTATCAGGAAGACAGTACCGGGCCACGAGCTGTTGAATCCCGCGGATGTGCCATAGAGCGCGCCGTCTTTGCCGACGACAAGGGTCGTGTAGGGTTCCGCTCCGTCGGCGCCGCCGGTGAAATGGTGGAGGACGGTTTCAGTCCACGCTCCGCCAGGCGCGGCTGGAGGCGTCAGCTTGAAGATGGCGCCGCAGCCGAAATCGTCCTGGCAGCCCGGTACTCCGCCGAAGGGCGTCGTGCCATACAGTTCGCCGTTCTTGCCCAGCACCACGCCGTTCTGCGGGTGACTGGGCGCGGGACTGGCAGGGAAGGTATGCAGCAATGTTTCCGTCCAGGTTCCGTCGGGAGCAACCGGAGGCGCCAGCTCAAAAACAGTGCCGCAGCCCGCGTGTTTATCGCCACACGGATGGCTTTCGCCCAGGTAAGTCGTGCCGTAGAGTTCACCGTTCGGACCTAGAGCAAGGCTGGCGTTGGGACTGTTGCCGTCGTCCGGCCAGCCGACGAAGCTGTGAAGTATGGTCTCGGTCCAGGCGCTGCCCGGACTGGATGGCGGAGTTAGCGAGAACACCGCGCCGCATTCCTGATCGAAGCATGGGTCTAATCCCGCCCCAATGGTGCCATATAACACCTGGTTAGGACCCACGATGATGCTCGAGGCCGAGGCCGAGTAATAGTCGCCCGAGAAGCTGTAAATGGTGGCATTGGTCCAAGGCATGCCCGGCGTGGAGGGCGGACTCAGCGCAAATGCCGTACCGCAAGTGGAGCCTGGATAGCCACAGCCGGCGTTCGCGCCCTGCACGGTGACGCCGTAGAGCACGCCATCCTGGCCCAGCGCCACACTGGCCGGATAGCATCCATCGGCGCCGCCGGCGAAGCTGTAGAGAACGCTTTCCGTCCATGCGCCGCCGGGCGTCGCGGGAGGCGTCAGCGAATACGCCGTGCCACAGGAAGCCGTGCCGCCCGCGGATGTAATGCCATAGAGTACGCCGCTGGAAGCCACCATCACCGGGCCGCCGGGATTCTGACCATCGGGAGATCCCGTGAAGTTGTAAAGCATGGTCATCGTCCACGGATCGCCGGACGCCGCTGGTTGCGCCAGATGGTAGATCGTTCCGCAGCCATAAGGATCGGGGCACACCGCAGGACCGCCTTCGATGGTGTTGCCAAAGAACCCGCCGTGACCGTCGCTCACCAGATCGCTGCCATAGCCGACGCCGCTGCCATAAGAGGCGGCGAATTGATAAATGGTTTCGAATCCGACCGGAGTGCGCGTCGGTTGGGCCATGAGGCCCGTGCACGCGAGCGCGCACATGCCAGCTAAACGTGGAAAGCGGAACGGCAAGTTATTCCACTCCAAACAAGCGCGCAAACTTCGATCCGGGCTTCACCATAGTTTGGTTCCGCTCCGGTCCCGTCGAGATGCAGCCCACTTCCACCCCACTCTTCTCCTCCAGAAAATCCAGGTACGCGCGCGCGGGCGCCGGCAACTCGCCATACGACGAAATTCCGAACGTGGAACTCCGCCAGCCGGGCACGCATTCGTATACCGGCTCCAGCGCGGCCATCCCTTTCACCGTGGCGGGCATGTTCTCCACGCCACGATACGCCACGCAAACCGGGATCTTCTCCATCTCGTCCAGCACATCCAGCTTGGTCACCACCAGGCTGTCGAAGCCGTTGATCATGGCCGCGTAGCGCATCAGCGGCACGTCGAACCAGCCGCAGCGCCGCGGACGTCCCGTCACCGAGCCGAATTCATTGCCGCGGTTGCGGATCTGGTCGCCCCAGGAATCCAGCGCCTCGGTGGGAAAAGGGCCGCCGCCCACGCGCGTGATATACGCTTTCGCCACGCCGATGACGGCTTGGATGCGGGTCGGGGGTACGCCAGTCCCCGTGCACGCCCCGCCCGCCGCGGCGCTGGAGGATGTCACGAACGGGTAGGTCCCATGGTCGATATCCAGCATGGTGCCTTGCGCGCCTTCGAACATGATGCTCTGGCCGGCGGCCATGGCGTCGTGAAGCAAGCGCGCGGTGTCACAGACCATGGGGCGAATGCGCTCGGCCAGTCGTTCGTATTCCGCGCGGATGGCGCCGGCATCCAGGTTGTCGCCCAACCCCAGCGCATGCGCGGCCGCGCGATGTTCCGACACCAGCGTGTCGAACAGCGGCTCGAACACTTCGCGATCCATCAGGTCGCCGATACGTATGCCGCGGCGCGCGATCTTGTCTTCGTAGCACGGGCCGATGCCGCGTGAGGTGGTGCCGATGGAAACGCGCCCGGGCCGGGCGTCGCCCAGCTTTTCCATCAGGCGGTGCGTGGGCAATAAAACCTGAGCGCGGTTGCTGATGAACAGATTGCCATCCACCGGCAAACCCGCGGCTTCCAGCATGCGGATTTCTTCCAGCAATGCGGCGGGATCGACTACCAGCCCGTTGCCGATCACGGCCTTTTTGCCAGGCCGCAGAATGCCGCTGGGAATCAGCTTCAGCACGAACTTGCTCTCGCCGATACGCACAGTGTGCCCGGCGTTATGCCCACCCTGGTAGCGGGCCACGAAGTCGAAGCGTTCGGAGAAGAGGTCGACGACCTTCCCCTTGCCTTCATCGCCCCATTGGGCGCCCAGGATAATTACGTTGCTCATGATTGGCCAAACGCATGGGTGCTTAACCGTTGTGAGGAAACCGCTCCCTCACGGTCGCGGCTCAGTAAACCAGGCGAAATCATTACGTCCGTTACCGAGCCGCGACCGTCAGGGAGCGGTCCATTTGGCTCAAAATCCCCACAACGGTTAAGCACACCAAACCCATCCATTCTACCGCATGTGATAACCTTACCTTAAATGCAGCTTTCGGAAGTCTATCTGTCGCTCGGGGAAAACGGCTTCGGGCAACTGATTCGAAGCATCTCCATCGGCAAGCTGAAAACCTATCAACTCTACGACGCGTTCAAGGCCAGCGCGCATTTAACCAAGCTCAATACGGAGGCGCTGCACAAGCATGCCGAGCGATTTTGGGCGCGTTTGAGCGAGCGGGATGAACAATTCGCGAAAGATCTGGCTCAGACTGTGCTAGTATCACACCTTGGCATGATTATAGCGGTCCTCGATTTTCTGGGCGTGCCGCACGAAGGCGGCTTCTTCAATAAGGATTTGAACGCGAAGAGCTATTTGACGGAAGGATGGGCAGAGCGGGTTTTCGAGAAATTTCGGGCCGTTTATTCCGAGCCGGTTCTGCTATTTTATATAAATCACCTGTCATGGGAATTAACCGATCAAGCCGAGCCATTCCGGCCGGCGACGGCGGCATGAAAGCTTATCCGAAGTTTTTCGGTTGCAAGTGTGCAGTAGAAACTGTACAATCATGAATCCGTCAGGAGCCTGCGAGTATCGAGTCCCGGCCGCTGCCGTTAGGTTGGGGCATTCGTGGGGAGAGGCTCCGGGGATACGGCGAAACAGCAACTCCTTGCGGTACAACAGATTCGGTCCTGCGCCCGGGGGCGACCCGTGACGTGACGGCCGGTAAGAAGCTTACGCGGCATGAGTGAGGCAGGCTTCGGCCTGCGTGAAGTTGCGTGCGTGATTTCACCCAGTGCGGCACTGGGATGAGGGTTTGCTTATGAGTCATTGCGAGTTCCACTATTCATATCTATTGCCCCAAAAACCGGGCATCCTTCCGTTCGATGAGACGATCACGAAGTCCTGCCGGCGATGCGGGGCTACGTTCACCACGAAATCGCGCATACGGAAGCGCTGCGACGCATGCCAGGAAGTAGTGGCTTACGAGAAGCAGCAGAAAGCCAATGCCCGGCTGAAAGCCCGGCGGGCTGCGAAACGGGCCATGCTGCGCGGGTGATCGATCCGCACGGCTTTGGCCGGGACGAGCTCGCCATCCTCGGTCGTCTGAAGACGCCCGAAAGGATCCAATCCTTCCTCGATAGCGAGATCGGCTATAACAAGGAACCACAAGGCTCTACGTGTCGCTCCCCGCGCCGCGTTCTGCGGGACCGTCTGGCGCACTGCATGGAAGGCGCTCTCTTCGGCGCCGCTGCCTTGCGGGTGCAGGGCTTTCCGCCTCTATTGCTGGATCTGGAGGCCGTGCGCGACGACGATCATGTGCTGGCCATCTTCCGGCAACACGGGCACTGGGGAGCAATCGCCAAATCCAACTATTCCGGTCTGCGATTCCGCGAGCCGGTGTATCGCACGCTGCGCGAACTGGCGATGTCCTACTTCGAGCACTATTTCAACTTGGTTGGCGAGAAGACCCTGCGCACATATTCGCGTCCGGTGAACCTGCGGCGCTTCGACCGCATCGGCTGGATGACCGCCGAAGACGACGTTTGGGCGATTCCGCAATACCTGCTCGGTATCGCGCACATCCCGCTGCTAAGTCCCGGATTGACGCGGGGGCTCAATCGCGTGGATCCTCGACTGCAGGCGGCCGGGAAATTGGGCGGCGTCCACTGAAGGCTGCCAGAAAGCGGACGATCTCCACAGTCCCCTTGCAGCGCCGTCGCGATTCCGCCGATCAACAGCGCCAGACAGAAGCGCTGTTCGTTGGGCCAGGCAACAGTGAGAGGAGACATGCCGCCCCACAACCAGCCGTCGGCCCAAAAATGAGCGTTAGCCCATCACGCGTCGCCGGGGAAGCGGCCGGCATGGACAGGCCGGGAGGCCTGTCCTACCCTGCGGTACTCTCCGCTCTTGCCGCCGGTCTTTTCGAGCAGATACACATCCTGAATTTCAATAGATTTGTCGAGCGCCTTGGTCATGTCGTAGACCGTCAGAGCCGCCACCGCCGCGGCCGTGAGCGCTTCCATCTCCACGCCGGTCTGGGCGGTGGTAGCCGCACTGGCCACGATGCGCACGCCCGTTTTTTCCACGCGCATCTCGACATCCGCATGCGTCAACATCAGCGGATGGCACAACGGAATCAGGTCCGCCGTCTTCTTGGCGGCAGCGATTCCGGCGATGCGGGCGATCTCCAGCGGATTGCCTTTAGGATTGTCCGGCAGACTGCGCAGCACCGCCGGCCGCATGCGCACAAAAGCGTGCGCGCGCGCGGTACGGCGGGTCTCGGGCTTGGCCGATACGTCCACCATGCGTGGACTGCCGGCGGCATCGAAATGCGAGAGCTTCTTCATTTGCAAAGCACCCTGATCCAATCTCCAGCCTGCCACTCGGCGCGATCCGCATCCACCACCATGAAGGCGTTCGCACGCGTGAGCGCAGGCACATCGCTTGACCCGCGCCAGGCGACCGGGGTTACTTGCGAGCCATCGGAACTCAACCATGCGGGCAGGAAACGGGTGAGACCCGTCCGGTGACGGAAATCCTGGGTAAGCCGGGCGAAGGGCATGTGCAACGCAACTTCCTCCTGCCCGCTCAGAAGCTCCAGCGCAGCGCGGGCGAAGATTTCAAATGTGACCATGGTTGACGAAGGATTCCCCGGCAGGCCGAAGAAAAACCTGCCGCGCGCGTTGCCGAAAACCAGAGGCTGGCCCGGCTGAATCAGGACGCGGTCGAAGTAAAATTCCGCGCCCAGATCCGCGAGCACGCGCTCCACGATATCGTATTTACCCGCCGATACGCCACCCGAGAGCAACAGCAGATCGGCCGCCAGTCCACGCTCGACCAGTTCGCGTGTATGGGCGATCTCGTCGCGTGCCACCGGCAAAATCTCGGGCAGGCCTCCGGCGCGGGAGACCTGCGCGGCCAGCGAATACACGTTCGAATTGCGAATCTGGAAATCCCGCGGCGTGGCGGCCACCGGCACGATTTCATCGCCTGTCGCGATAATGGCCACACGCCGCGCGGCATACACGGACACGCGATCCTTGCCTGCCGCCGCCAGCATGGCGACAGCCGTGTAGTCCAGGCGCTGCCCGGGTCGAATCAGGATCTCACCGGCGCACGCTTCCGACCCCCGCGGATTGATGAATTGCCCAACCGGGGCGCTCTCGCCGACGATCACGTGTGTTCCTTCGCGGCGTACATGCTCAATCATGACCACCGCGTCGGCCCCGCGTGGCACAGGCGCGCCCGTCATGATCTCGACCGCTTGCCCGGCGCCCACTTCGCCGCTGTAGCTTTCGCCGGCGCGCACTTCCCCGATCACTTCCAATTGGCCTGGCAGATCGGCGGAGCGCACCGCGAAACCGTCGCGCACCGAGCGCTCGAGCGCTGGATAATCGCGATCCGCCGCGAGCGGCTCAGCCAGCACACGCCCGGCCGCGGCTTCGAGCGCTACAGTTTCGGTGCGCGGCGCCGGACACGACGCCCGGACGGTTTCCAGCACGCAATGTCGCGCTTGTTCGAAGCTGAATGCGGGCACACGATTATTCTACCGGGGTGCGGCGGCAGGTAGGACAGGCCTCCTACCTTGAAAACGCGTACCCGAGGCGTCGGCTGTAGAAAAATTGGGCATTTTCACCGGGTGCTTTACAGTTTTGGGGAAACCGCTTCCTGACGGTCGCGGCTCTGTAGATTGTGCAAAATCGACTCGGCTGTTACCGAGCCGCGACCGTCAGGAAGCGGTTTCCTTGGCTCAGAATGCGCGCTTCGGCTCATCCTAAGGCTATAATCTCAATAGTGGCCGCGCTCGCCCGACTCCATGCAGCGTCTGCTCGAAGCGGTTGAATTTCGTAATCCGTCCCGCGCCCGTGAAGACATTGCGCGCCTGGGCGGCGGCATTCCCGAGCGCATCGGCGCGCGCATTCAGTCGCTCCTGGCTTCGGTACCCGATCCCGACGAGGCGCTCCATTTCCTCGAACGTCTGCGCCAGGATGGCCCCGCCGCATTCAATCGCATCGCGAGTTCGCCCGCCGCCCTGCGCTGCCTGATCACTACGTTTTCCTATAGCCGTTTTCTCTCCGAAGCCGTGCTGCAGCATCCCGAATGGCTGCTTCAGGCGGCCGATCCGGGCGATCTGCACCGTATGCTGTCCGCCGAGGAATTCGGGGAGCGCCTGGTGCAGTTCCGCACCGCCGAAGGCCCCGCCGTCGAGTCCGCTATACTGCTGGCGCGCTTCCGCCGCCGCCAATTGCTACGCATCTTGCTGCGCGACGTGCTGGGCCTGGCTGCATTGGCCGACATTACCGGCGAATTGTCGAACTTGGCCGACGCCATCCTGGATCTGGCCTATCGCCGGATTCGCGCGCAACTGGTCGCGCGCCATGGCGAGCCGCTCTATGAAGGGCCGGATGGCCAACGCCGCTCCTGCGGCTTCGCGGTCATCGCATTAGGCAAACTGGGCGGCCAGGAGTTGAACTACAGTTCCGATGTGGATTTGATGTTCGTCTATTCGGCCAACGGCGAAACGGCCGGACCGCAGGTGGTCACCAACAAGGAGTTCTTTAAGAAAGTAGCCAATCAATACACGGAGTTGCTCTCCACGTATACGGCGGACGGCTCCTGCTATCGCGTGGATCTGCGGCTGCGGCCGGACGGCCGCCTCGGCGAAGTCTGCATTTCACTCGATGGCGCCAAGACCTATTATCAGGAGCGCGCCCGCGATTGGGAGAAGCAGATGCTCATCAAGGCGCGCGTGTGCGCCGGCGATCTGGCGCTGGGCCGCGAGCTTTTGGAATTTGTCGAGCCGCTTATCTATTCGACAACTCTCGATTTCCGCGCCGTGGAAGCCGTTTCCGAAGCCCGCGAGCGCATCGGCGAAAAATTAGCCGCCAAGCGCGCGCGCGCCGGAGTGGACGTTAAGCTCACACCCGGCGGTATCCGCGACATCGAATTTCTGGTCCAATGCCTGCAACGCCTGCATGGCGGCCGCGAGCCTTGGGTGCGGCACGGCGGCACGCTGTTCGCGCTTTCCCGCGTGCACGACAAGAATCTGCTCTCCGGCAGCGAGTACGCGCGCCTGGCTTCGGCCTACGAATTTCTGCGGCAGATCGAGCACCGCCTGCAATTCTACGACGACCGGCAGACCCACACGCTCCCCACCAACCCCGAGGAACTCGATGTGCTCGCGCGCAAGATGCCGGCCGAATCCGGCGAGCCGCTTACCGCCGAATCGCTCGAAGTTCGGCTGGAGGAGCATCTCGGTAATGTGCGCGAGATGTACGCGCGCGTGATCCAGGCGCGCAAGCCCATGTACTACATGCCACTCGAGGGCGAGGTGGACGACCGCTGGCAGCCGCTGGAACTGGATCTCACGCCATTGCCGGCGAGCAATCTGCTGCGTTATCTGGAGCGGCGGGCGCCCCAACTGGCGGCCACGGTGGCACGCGCGAAGCTGAATCGCGGCCGCGAACGCTTCGAACATTTCATCGAGAAAATGTTCGACGATCCGGAATGGCTGGCGCGCCTGGATGGCAATCCGAAACTGGTGGAGAACCTGGTCGATATCTTCGAACACAGCCAATATTTCGGCGATCAGCTTCTACGGCGCCCGGAAATGCTGGCCAGCCTGAATTCGCACGCCGCTCCCTCCGAAGCGCAAAGGGGCGCGTGGTTCCGCGCCGCCATACAGAACTCCGCAGCTTTCAGCGGCGCGGACGCCCCGTTTTGCGCGAGTTCCTCCGAAGAGGAGATTCTCGACTCTGCATCGCTGCGCAGCTATTTCCGCCGGCAGATGCTCCTCATCCAAAGCGATAGCCTGCTGCGGCCGGCGCCTATTTTCGAAACTCTGGAGCGCACGTCGGATCTGGCCGATACGGCGATCGCGGCGGCGTACCGCCTGGCGCTGTTGGAGGCGCCGCCGCCGGCCAATCCCGGCTATCTGCCCGAACGCCAGATGATGGTGGTCTCGCTGGGCCGGCTCGGCATGCGCGAATTCGATCTGGCTTCCGACGCCGATCTGATTTTCGTGATCCCCGATGAAGACGCTTCCGAGCAGGTTTTCTGGACGGCTGTTGCCGAGCGCATGATCAATGCCATCAGCGCCTACACGGGCGATGGCGTCATGTTTACCGTGGACACGCGCTTGCGTCCCAATGGGCGCGAAGGCGCGCTGGTGCAGCCTGAGGGCGCGTATCGCGAGTATTTCGCCCGGCACGCCGAAGCCTGGGAGGGCATCGCATATATGAAGTCGCGCGCGGTGGCAGGCAACCTGGAACGCGCCACGGAATTCCTGCACAAATTGCAGGAACAGGATTGGCGGCGCTATGGGCAGAGCGGCCGCTCGCGCAAGGAACTGGTGCAAATGCGGGCGCGCCTGGAAAAGGAACAAGGCTCGCGCAATCCGCTGAAGGCCGCCGCCGGCGGATTTTATGACATCGATTTTGCGCTGCTGTATCTCCGTCTGCGCGGCGCCGGGATATTCTATAAGGTGCTGAACACGCCGGCGCGCATCGATGTGGTGGAACAGATGGGCCACCTGGAGCGCGAGGATGCCGACTTTTTGCGCGACGCCGCGGTTTTCTATCGCGCCGTGGATCACGGGCTGCGCGTTTCGAGCGGCTACGCGGGCGGACATCTGCCCACGTCGCCTTCCCAATCTGAAACTCTTGCCACGCTGGTTCGCCGCTGGACTCCCGCCCGCCTGCACGATCAACGGATCGACCTGAAGCTGGGCGAGATCCGCCAGAAGACGCGTGAATTCTTCAATCGCGTCTTCGGAGCCTGATGTCAGTGGGGCAGGCAGCCTGCCTGCGGCGGCCTCTCAGGGCGCCTGACGCGGGCAGACGACGAAAAACGATCGTCTGCCACACTGGGCACTAAATGACTTCGTTTCTCCGCCACGGCCTCCGCCTGATCGCCGCGCTCGCCATCGTCGCCGCGGTGATCGCCTTCTATTTTAGAGTCGTCTCGGTAAACAACACCACCATCGCCCTGACGCTGCTGATCGCCATTTTCGGCATTTCGGCGGGCTGGGGCCTTACGGAAGCGACCATCGCCTCCATCGCCGCCGTGCTGGGATTCAACTACTACTTCCTGCCGCCGGTCGGAACCTTTGAAATTCAAGATCCCCAGAACTGGGTAGCGCTTACCGCGTTCCTGATCACCGCCATCATGGCCAACCAGCTCTCCGCGCGGGCCAAGCGGCGCACCCAGGAAGCTGTAGAACGCCGCCGCGAAGTGGAAGGATTGTACGCGCTGAGCCAGAGTCTGCTGCTCTCAGGCAGCGCCCGCACCGCCAGTCAGGACCTGGTCACCCGCGTAGTGAAGATCCTGGGCGTAACCACCGCGGTCTTTTATTCCAACTTGACGCATGAGACATTTCGCTGGGGACCGGACGCCTCGCCGATCCCGGACGAGGAATTGCAGGCCGGCCGCGAAGAAACCCTGATCGATGCGCGAAGACAATTTGCGATCATTCCCGTTCGTTTAGGCGGCCAGGCTCTGGGCAATCTGGGGCTGACCGGTCCATTGCCCTCCGAAGCGGTGCTCAACGCCGTGGCGTATCTGATCGCCATTGGAATCGAGCGCGCGCGTAATCTGGAAGAAGCCAGCCGCGCGGAAGCGGCGCGCCAGAGCGAGGTGCTGAAATCCGCTCTGCTGGACGCGCTAGCGCACGATTTCAAGACTCCCCTTACCTCCATTAAGGCGGCGGCCACCAGCCTGCTCGGGCACGACCATCCCGAAGCGGACCGGGAGCTGATGACCATCATCAACGAAGAGGCCGACCGGCTGAATCATTTGGTGGCCGAGGTGCTGGCGATGGTCCGTATCGAAGCGGGCAAGCTGCATCTTGAAAAACGTCCGCTGGATGTCGGCGAGGTCGTGGAATCGACTATCGGGGAATTGAAACCGGTGTTGCAGGGCCGCCTGGTCGAGGTGCGGCTGCAGGACGCTCTGCCGCCGGCGGATGCCGATTTCGAATTCGTGCAGCAGGCCTTGCGGCAACTGGTGGACAACGCGTTGAAGTACTCGCCGCCCGGATCCCCTCTGACGATTTCGGCGCGGTCGGGCGATGGCCGCGTGGTGCTCAGCGTGGCCGATCACGGCAGCGGTATCGACGAGCAGGAACAACTGCACATCTTCGATAAATTCTTCCGCGCCCGCGAGCACCGCTTCCGGGTTCCCGGCACCGGTATGGGCCTAGCCATCGCCAAAGGCATCGTGGAAGCGCACGGAGGCAAGATCTGGGTGACCAGCGAACCGGGGCAAGGCTCCGTATTCAGCTTCTCATTGCCCGCGCACCGTGGTGAAATAGGTTCGTGAGCTCAGGAAAAATTCTGGTGGTGGACGACGATCCACAAATCCGGCGGGTCATGCGAACCTCGCTGGTCGGCCACAAGTACGAAGTGTTCGAGGCGCGCAACGGCGAAGATGCCCTGACCCGCATTTCCGCGGAAATGCCGGATCTCGTCCTGCTCGATATGAATATGCCCGGCATCGACGGCCTGGAGACCTGCAAGCAGTTACGCACGGGGTCCGACATCCCGGTGATCATTCTCTCCGTGCGAAATAACGAGAAAGATAAAGTGGCGGCTCTGGATGCGGGCGCCGACGACTACATTACCAAGCCGTTCGGCATGGAGGAGTTGCTGGCGCGCATCCGCGCGGCACTGCGGCGGGCGCCCACTTCTCCCGAGGGCGGCCCACACTCCGTAGTTACCGATGACCTCGACATCGATTTCGACATGCGGCGCATCCACGTAAAGGGCAAAGAGACGCGCCTCACGCCCAAGGAGTTCGATCTGCTGCGCTATCTTGTTTCGCAGGCCGGCAAGCCCATTCCGCACCGCGAATTGCTGCAGGCCGTGTGGGGACCCGATTACGGCGATGAGCCCGAGTATCTGCGGGTTTTTATTAACCAACTGCGCAAGAAGATCGAGCCGAATCCCGCCAAGCCGAAATACATCCTGACGGAACCATGGGTAGGCTATCGGTTCGCGGCCGCGCCGACAGAAGGCGTGCCGGATACCCCGGATAAAACGCGCGGAGAACGCTAGCAATCCCAGCCCCACCAATACGCCGCGGCGCCATAACCAGGCACACCCGCGGCCAGCCAGGCCGACAGCATGAACAGATAGACCAAGACAATGCCGAATGCGCGCAGCAAGCTTATTCCTTCCAGAAGGGACCGGAAGGCGGGCCGTTAAGAATGCTGATCGATCCCCTTCCCATGCGCAGATCGACTCGCCGTTTCGGCGTTTGGCCCGCATAGGAAAAGTGGGTGCCGACCAGTAACTGTTTGTGGCCCTTGCCTGCAAAATCCGAGGAGATAGTGCCCATTCCGGTTCTGGCATCGATGGCATATGGACCCGGATCCGGCAGCATGACGATCATGTCGCCTGTGTGGCTATGTACCTGAATGTCGCCGGTAACATCACTTACCCAGACGTAGCCGTTGTCCTGAGTAACCTCAAGCTTCGAATCGCGCGGCACACGGATCGAATACTCAGCCGTCACACCGCGCCTCTTGGTAAATGGCCAACTGACCACCAGGAGCTTCTTCCGGCCGGGAACGGTAGAGATCGTTACATCTTTTTCGGTGGGTCTTGTAGACACGCTCACCAGGCTGAGCCGCTCGGTGGCGCGATCCTTCTGACCAGGTTCATAGAAGCCGTTGGTCGACTTAGTAACTATAATCTCGACCTCCGGCTCATCCCAGCCTTCCACGGCTAAATAGCCGTAAGAGTTCTGCAGACGAATAACTCCGCCCGCGGCGAAAGCGACGTGCTGGGTGCTCGAAACTTCAAACGACCGTTTAGGTCCTTCTTGCCCGGCAACCGGCGGTATCATCGCCAGTATGCTCAGCCCGATCCAGGCCGCTCGTCTGTATAACATATGCTTACCCTCCGTCTCTCTGCGCGCGGGCGGCTTTCACGATTTTCAGATATCTGCGCGATAGCTCATGGATTTGTTCTTCCTGCATGGCGGGCAGACCCTCCGGGTTGATCAATTCCGCTCCAATACCCAGCGCGGTGGCCCCGTTGAGGATGAAGTCAGCCGCGGTTTGTAGATTCACGCCGCCGGTGGCGATCAACGGCACGTCCGGAAAAGGCAGCTTCAAAGCCCGAATGTAACGGGGCCCGCCCAGCGCCCCACAAGGGTAAATCTTGACGAAATCGGCGCCGGTCTTCCAGGCGGCAATCACGTCGGTGGGCGTCATGGCGCCGGGGAAAACGGCGACATTGTGCTTCAAGGCGAACTCTACAACCTCAAGAACAAGTCCGGTGCTGGTCAAAAATGTGGCGCCGGCATCCAGGCAACGTCGCGCCGTTTCCACATTCAGCACAGTGCCTGCGCCTACGACCATATCCGGCAGCCGCTTGGCCAAATCCGCAATCACATCGATGGCGCCGGGTACGGTCATGGTAATCTCCACGATCGGAATTCCCGCGCGACCGACCGCTTCGGCGGCAAAGCGCGCGTGCCCGGGCGTGGATACGCGAAGGCCCGGCACGACGCCGATTTCCTCAATGCGCGCGCGTACTTCCGCCCTATTCATGGATTGCGCCTCCCGGATTTCGATATCACTGTAAGTCCCTGCTTCCTACCGCTTGGCGAAGTTGTTCGAGCGCCGTCAAATAAGCGGCCACAGTTTGCCGGTAGGCCAGTTGGGTGGCGCGATAACTTCGCTCGGCGTCCAGAAAGTCGAGCAGCGCGAGAGCTCCGCGGCGATAAGCGTACTCACTGATATCGCGGCTTTTCTGCGCCACATCCAGGTAACTGGACTTATAAAGCCGGGCTAAATGCGCGCTTTCCTGCAAGGCCTCGTAGGCGTCCTTTACGTCGGTCAGCACCTGTCCGCTGGCGGCCTTCCGCTGTTCCTCGGCTTGCCGGATGGCGATCCGTGTCTGCGCGATGTTGCCCTGATTGCGGTCGAAGATGGCCAGCGGAATACTGAACGACCAGGTAGCGCCATTGATGCCGTTGGCGTGCGAGTAGTTGCCCGAAAGCGTGGGATCCTGCTTACCGTTGGCCTTGGCCAAGGCGTATTGGCTCTGCGCGGAGGCGATACCCAACACCGCCGCGCGCAGGTCCGGCCGGTTCTCTAATGCCTTCGCTTGCAACTCGTCGATACCGAACGCCAGCGGCCGGTATTCGAATTCGCCGGCCACGTCGTAATCGGCGGGCACCGATTCGTAGCCTAACTGCTGCCGTAAGTCCGACAGCGCCTGCGCTTTGCCCAGCTGAGCCTGCTGCACATCCTGTTCGAACTGCACTAACTGGATCTTGATCTTCAGATAATCGTTCTCGCTGATGCTGCCATCCTTGTACTGGGTTTCGCTGATATCCACGGTGCTCTGAAAACTTTTCAAATCCGTTTGCGCGAGTTCCAGAGTCGATTCGGCCAGTTGAACATTGATGAAAAGAGAGCCCACCTGAAACGCCACGCCGCGCTCGTTGTCGGTAACCTGCGAACGCGTTACGGCCGTCGCCGCTTTGGCTGCTTCCCACCGCCGCGCGCGCTTATGGCCGCGCTCAATGAGGTAACTGATTCCCATGTCGCCCTCGGTGGAGGCCTGCAAATACACGGGGATGGATTCCCCTTGCGGACGGGAGAACAAGGGCAGGTATTCCCAATCCACAAAGAAGTTCGGGTTGGGGCGCAGGTTCGCGGTAACCTCCGCGGCCTGGCTCTGGGCGATGGTCGTCCGCGCGGCCTGTAACGTATGGTTATGCTTAAACGCCAACTGGATGGCTTCCTCCAGCGTGATTTTGGCCGGTTGTTGGGCGCACAACACCGCCTCCGGCGCCCGGCAACTAAATAGAACGGCGGCCGCCAAGGCCATCTTGATATGAATCTTCATCAGCCCTCGAAGGAACCTTCCGGTTTTGGCAATACATCCTTATCTCCCGCAATCCAGACGTAGAACGTCGGCAGGAGAACGATGCTCAGCAGCAGATCGGAGATCAGGCCGCCTACGATGACGATGGCAAATGGCCGTTGCGAATCCGATCCAATGCCGTGCGACAGTGCCGCGGGCAGGAGGCCCAGAGTGGCCACCAGCATGGTCATCATGATGGGGCGCAGCCTGAGCACCGCGCCATCCACGGCGGCGTCCACGATCGAGTGGCCGCGCGCGCGCAGTTGGTTAATGTATTCGAGCATAATCACGCCGGTTTGTACCGACACCCCAAAGAGAGCCAACATGCCAACGCCCGAAGAGACACTGAGATAAGTTCCGGTGACTACCAGCGCCAGGAAGCCTCCGACGCGGGCTAGACCTACGTTCAGCAAAATGAGCATCGCCCACTTAAAGGACCGGAACATCGTGTAGAGAATGATGAAAATTACGAGAACAGTCAGCGGGACGATGACGGCCAGCCGCGCTTCGGCCCGCTTTTCGCTCTCGTATTCGCCCGACCAGCCCACCCGATAGCCAGTCGGCATCTTTACTTTTTGAGCGATCTGTCTGATTGCCTCTTGGACCGTCGTCCCCAGATCCCGGCCTCTCACGTTGAAGGTCACCGCCACATAGCGGGTGTTGCCTTCGCGGTAGATATCGTACGCACCGTCCTTAACTTCGACTTTCGTCAACTGCGCCAGAGATACCCGCTCTCCGGTGGGAGAAACCAGGCGAACGTTCTCGATGGCCCTCGACGTACTACGATAGGGCGCCTGGTAGCGCACCACCACGTCGTATCGCTGCTCGCCGATCAGCACCTGACTTACGGCGTTGCCGCCCACGGCTGTTTGGACGGCGTCTTGTATGTCCGCCACGTTGATCCCAAAGCGGGCGGCTTGTTGGCGGTCGATTGTCAGGTCGAGATTTGGCTGGCCGAAGTCGCGCAAGAGCTTGACGTCATGCATGCCCGCGATGCCCGACATGACGGCAGTGACCTCTTCGCCCTTCTGCTCGAGGACCTTCAAGTCGTCGCCGAAAATCTTGAGCGCCGCCGAACCCTTGGTGCCAGTCATGGTTTCTCCCACATTGTCTTCGATGGGCTGTGAGAAATTCCAGATCGCACCCGGATACTTTTCCACCGCGCGGTTCATGGCGGCGATCAGTTCTTCTTTGTTCTTATGAAAGACCGGGCGCCATTGGTCGTGCGGTTTCAGGTCGACGAAATATTCTGTGTTGCCGAATCCGCCCGTGTCGGTTCCGTCGTCCGGCCGCCCGACTTCCGAAACCACCGTCGTGACCTCTGGAAAAGACGCGAAGACAATGCGCTCGTTGGCGGTGAATTTCTCGCCTTCCGGAAGACTCGTGCTATTCGCCAGGCTGCCGCGCGCCCAAATAGCGCCTTCGTCCAGGTGCGGCAGGAACTCCGCTCCGATGACGCCACCAAAGCCCATGTAGATGGTTCCAACCAGCGCGGCTATGGCGATGCAGGCAACCACCCACCGATGTTGAATGGCCCAGCGCAGCCGCCGCCGGTACTGCTCCGTCAGAAATTCCATCACTACGTTACGCCGCTCCCGCACACCTTTTCGGAAGAAAGTGGCGGCCAGCACCGGGGCGATTAGAATGGAAAAGGTCATGGCGCCCAGGAGGGCGAAGGCCACCGTCCAGGCCATCGGCCGGAACAGCCGTCCCTCCACGCGTTGCAGCGTGAAGATCGGCAGGTAGGCCGTGATGATGATGGCGATGGCGTAAAACACCGGCCGTTGGACTTCATGGCAAGCCTCGCGGATCACCTCCGCAGTTGTTCTCGGAGTGCCCACGGCGGTCTGGCGGCTGCTGCGGCTGAGATGCCGGATAATGTTCTCCACCATGACCACCGCTCCATCCACGACCATTCCGAAATCCAGTGCGCCCAGTGAGAGGAGGTTGGCTGGAATGTGGCTCAAATCCAGCCAAATGGATGCAAAAAGCAGAGAGAACGGGATCGTCAGCGCAACGATCAGGGCTGCGCGAGCATTCAGAAGAAACAGGAAAAGGATGACGCTGACCAGAATCATGCCTTCCGTCAGGTTATCCATCACGGTGTGCAAGGTGAAATGCAGCAGGTCGCTGCGGTCCAACATGGGAACGACTTTCACGCCTGGCGGCAGGATGCCATTGTTGAGTTCGTCCACCTTCTTGTGAATGGCTTCCAGCGTGGGTTCCTCTTCCGCGCCTTTGCGCAGCAGCACCATCCCTTGAATCACATCGGGCTCGTCGATGATGCGCCCGTCCTCCATGTGGTTGGCCCTGGCCATATGGCCCAAGCGGATCTTAGGGCCCTGGGTCACTTCAGCGATGTCCTTCACCCGCAGTGCGGTTCCAGTTTGCGTCTTCAGGACCGTCTGCTCAATGTCCCGTACGCCGCCGAAGAGTCCCAGCGCGCGCACGTTCATCTGCTGCATGCCTACTTCAACGAAGCTGCCGCCGGCATTGATGTTGTTATTGGCGAGTTGCTGCTCCACCTGTCCGATGCTGAGTCCGTACGACACCAGCTTGCTCGGATCGACCCTCACTTGATACTCGCGAACCGTGCCCCCGAAGTCGGAAACGTCAACCACGTTGGTGACGGATTTGAACTGCTTCAGCAGCACCCAGTCTTCTATGGACCGGAGTTCCATCAGGTCGTACCGCGGATTCGTGCTTCGCAGCGTATACCAATAGATCTGCCCTACGAGGCCCCAGTCCGTACCGATTTGAGGCTGTAGGTTCTGTCCCGGAGGGAGATCGACTTGTGTTAGCCTTTCTAGCACCTTCTGCCGGTTCCAATCGTTGACGGAGGTGTCGTCGAAGATCATGATCACGAACGACAGGCCGAAAATCGACTCGGAGCGCAGAAAGGTCATGTGCGGCATGCCGGCCATTTGAATTTCGATGGGAATGGTAACCTGCTGCTCCACCTCTTCCGCGGACCGCCCTGCCCATTGGGTAATGACTGTCACGTAGTTGTCGCCGATATCGGGATAAGCCTCTACCGGCAAATTATGAAAGGAGATAGCGCCCCAGCCGAGCAACAACACGGCGGTCGCCAACACCACGAACTTATTGTTCAGCGCAAAGTCCACCAGAGCGCGAATCATTTCTTGTTTCCTGTTTGTGTGACCTGGTTTTAATTACTGTGCGAGCACGTGGTCCAGCACCAACGCATTGGTGACCACCTGTTGGCCCGGCTTTAGACCCGACTTGACTTCCTGCAGCGCAACGTTGTCCGGCAGCAGATCGCCGCTTACCACCTCAATACGGCGGAACTTCTTGTCCGGCGCGGGAACGAATACAAAGTCCCGGTCGTGCATCCGCAGAACGGCGGACGCCGGGATGATCGTGTGCATTTCCTGTTTCTGGCCGCGGAAGGTGGCTTTGACAAACATGCCGAGCCGCATCATGCCCGGATTCGGAACTTCGATGCGAACCTTGGCCGTCCGGATATTTGGATCCAGGATAGCGCCGATATTACTTACTCTTCCCTTGAACACGCGATCCGGATAGGCATTCAGGCTGATCTCCGCTATGTCGCCAAGATGGACTGTGGCCAGATCGTTCTCGTATACATCGCAGACAATCCACGTAGAGGAAAGGTCTGAGATGGTAAACGGGTACGGTGTATTGTATGCCTGCACCAGCGATCCCATGGTCACCTGCTGATCGGTAAGTATCCCCGAAGTAGGCGCCACGATATCCACCATAAAGACCGGCTTATCGGGGTCGTTGCCGAGCAAACGGAGGTGCTCGGCCATGGTATCCACCGCTATCTTGGCCTTGTCTTCCGCATCCTGCGCCACCTCCAGGTCGTTTAGGGCTATGGCGCCGTGCTGATGAAGATCTTTCGCGCGTTCATATTGCGTGCGGGCGAGAACCTCGTCCGCCACGGCCATGCGGTAATTCGAATAACCGCCCGACACATCGTCGCTGCGGATCGTCATCAGCAACTGGCCTTTCTTTACGGTGTCGCCGAGGCGCGCGTGAATGGATGCCACCCGGCCGGAAGCCAGCGAGACCACCGGGACGTTGCGGGCGATGTCGGGCGTGACTGTGCCGGTCACTACTAATTCAGAGGTCGCGGGACGGGCCGTGGCGGCCGCCAGCGGGAATTGGTCGGGACGCTCCACGGAGAAGAGGTCGGGTTCGGCAACCGTTACGATGTTAGCGGGAGGCGGAGCTCCCTGTTTCGCCGCATCCTCGGCTTGCGCATGTACATTGCCGCAACCCGCCAGAGTCAACAGGAAGCCAATCGAGAGAACCACAATCCCTATCCCTACTATCTTGCTCTTCATACGTAACTCCAATTCACATACCACTTCGCCTTAGAGTAGGACATGCGATCTAAGGACCGCATAAGGACCGCAACAAAAAATCCTATGAAAGCGATAGGCGGTCCTTATCCCATCGAGCGGAAAAGCGCAAGACCGCTTACTCACGCGCGCGGCTCGGAGGCCCGCTCCAAAAGCGCAGGACTGCTGGCTCACGCGCGCGGCTCAGAAGCCCGCTCCAAAAGCGCAAGACCGCTGGCTCACGCGCGCGGCTCGGAAGCCCGCTCCAAAAGCGCAAGACCGCTGGCTCACGCGCGGCTCGGAAGCCCGCTCCAAAAGCGCCGCTTGCTCACTCGCGCGGCTCAGAAGCCCGCTCCACTGTCTCTCGAAACCGGTAGCCGAAGTGAGGTTCGGTGAGCAGGTATTCGGGGGATGACGGATCGTCCTCCAGTTTTCTTCGTAATTGATGCACAAATGTGCGCAGGTATTCCAGCTCCTGCCCGTACTCTTCACCCCAGGCAGCCCGCAGTAGCTTGGAGTGAGCGACGGGTATCCCCGCATGGCTCATCAGATAATGCAGTAAGTCGAACTCTTTGGGAGTCAAACGCAGTAGGGCGCCGGATTTCCGGACGACGCGCCGGGCGGCGTCCAGCTCGATCTCTCCGATGGCGATCGGCATCCGCGAGTCGAGCGCCGTTGTGGCGGAACGCCGGACCGCGGATCTCAAGCGCGCAGCCAGCTCCGGGATCGAGAAAGGCTTGGTGATGTAGTCGTCGGCGCCGGCGTCCAACGCTTCAATTTTCTCAGTCTCCCGGGCGCGCACGGTGAGCATCAGAATCTGGCAACGTGGAGCGTTCCTGCGGATCTCCCGGCAGGCCTGGATGCCACCCATACCCGGCATATTGACATCCATGAGGACCGCATCGAATGGGCGCACGGCAATCGCCCGCACCGCCTGTTCGCCATTCGCCGACTCGGAAACCTCGAAGCCCAAGGCATCCAGAGTCTTTCTCAGCACTCGCCGGAGATCGGCGTCGTCGTCGGTAACCAGAACACTGCCATTCGAGGTGGACATAATCAACGCGTACCTGTCACTGGAAGAGACATAGAGAAAGAAGTCCCGTAACCCGCTTCGCCTTCGGCCCACACGCTTCCCTGATGCGATGCCACGATCTTCTTGACGATCGATAGCCCCAACCCGGTGCCGGCGGGCAGGTGTTGCGTTTCGGGCGCGCGATAGAAGCGCTCGAACACGCGCTCGCGGTCTTGTTGGGCAATCACCAGACCTTTATTGCGCACGGTGAGGACCACGGCTGTCTCCTTGGCTGTGCAGGCGATCTCTATGGGCGAGCCGGGCTCGGAATACTTGACCGCGTTGTCGACAAGTTGGGATATAGAAGTCAAGATCAGTTCCCGGTCGCCAAATATAGGCGTCTCGGGATCTGGCACGGAGATGCGAAAGCGCTCCCGGTCCGCCGCTTGAGGGAGGCCGTCCACAGCCGCATGAATGAGGCCGGAGAACAACACCGGTTCGCGTTTGGGCTCGAATTCCGTGCCGTCCAGCATCCCGGCGCCAAGCAGCCGCGATGCCAGCCGATCCAGCGTGCGGGCCTGTTCGTCGATCACCGTCACCAACTCCGTTTGCAGCTCGGTCAATCCGCCCACCGCCAGCAGGCCGGAACTGGCTGTGCGAGCTACCGTCAGCGGTGTTTTGAATTGATGCGCCAGAGCGTCCAGCACGGCCGTCCGCAACTGCTCGGTTTGGCGCGCCGCCTCCGCGCGGGCCTCTTTGCGCAGGGCGCGCACGCGTTCGAGCGCCACGGCGCTCAACGAAGCCAGCGCCGTCGCAACCAACATGGTCATCTGGGCGCCGTGCAGCGCCAGGCCGCCTACCACTTGCGTGCCCAAGCGCAGTACGCAGTACCAGGTGCCGGTCTCCGCATCGAAGCGATCGGCCGCCAGGAAATAGGCGTCCCGGGTCTGCCGCTCCGCTCCCGGCGGCATCTCTCCGCTTTGATAGGTGGTTCCCGATAGCGCATCGAACAAACGAACCGACTTTAGATCGAAGGTCTCCCGGATCAGCGATGTAATCACCGCGCCGGACTCCCCGCGCGTATCCAATAAGAGGATCCTGCGCGACGTTTCATAGAGCCGTTCCATCTCGCGGCGGCGCGCGATGGCTTCGATGGCTTCCAGACGCGCGCGCAGCGAGAGCCTGCTGATGACCAGGGCCGTAAACTCAAACGCGCCCAGCGCGACCCAGTTAGCCGGACTGTTTACGAAACTGAATATGGGTGGAACGAAAAAGTAGTTCAGGCAGGCAGCCGCCACAACCGAGACAAACGTGGCCTGCCAGAACCCGCCGTACATGGCCGCCAAAACCACAATGACGAGATGCAGAAAACCCGTAAACGCGAAGCTCTGATCCAGGCGGAACGACACCCCTGTGCATGCGGCGATGGCCGCCAGAGAGAGCCAGAAGGGCGCCCCGGGTACCAGCTTTGTTCCCGCTCTGTGCGGAATTGCGAATGAAAAAACCATTTCAAAGTTCGCGTGCTTAACGGTTTTGAGGATTTCCGACTGAAGAAACCGCTCCCTCACGGTCGCGGCTCAGTAAACCCGCGAAATCAACGCGGCCGTTACCGCACCCTCAAAGTTCTAACTTCCCCAGGAACTCCATTTCGCTCAGCTCGAAAATTTGGTCGACAACAATCCGGCCGATCTGCGCGACGAATTGGAGTTGCCCGTCTTTCTTGCTGATCTCCGCCGACAGGGGAAACAGATAGACCACCACCATGCCGTCGTCCCGCTGGAACACCTCCACGCTGACCGGCCTCACATCCTTCTTTCCCTCGCGTTTCAATGCGGCCAGACTCTTCAGGGGCTTACCCAACTCTTCGGGTTCGCCCTTAATATCGGCGCGGGGAATGCCGTAAACCGCGATGCGATAGCCATCGCCCTCCAAAGTGGGGGGTTCGATATCGTGTGACTTAAACTCCGCGAGCCGCACCGGAAGAGCGCTCTCCCAACGCATGTATAACGTAATGGGCCGGGCAAGTGACCGGGTGCTGCGGTCGTCGCCACCGGAGCCTGTAAAAACGTTGGGCGAAACCTTGTATCCGCTGCCCTTCGGGTCCACGCCGTCATAGCCGATGCCGCTGGGCTGTCCCATTTGTCCGGCTTCCCTAAGTTGATCCTCGGTCAGCCGGCGCGAGATCGTGGCTTTGTTCTGTTTCACCCAAGGCGACCGGGTGAGGATCTGCCGGGCGTCCTCTTCGGTCCACTGGGCGGCCGGCTTGCTCTTCCAAACCGGATCCGCCGCCATCAGGCAGGCCGCAGCTGCTACCAGGCAGACCGGCCACATTGCCAAATTACGCATTCGTTACTCCGTTCACATAGTGCACTAAAACTTTACCATCACGCCAACAGAGGCCTTTGCTTCGCTACGCCGAAGGTCGGGGAACCACACACTGCTGGGCCCGCCGCCGCACGCGGATTCCGCCGCCGCGAGATTAGCGGTGCCTGAGGTCGCGCCGCTGGCGCAGGTATAGTATTGCGGGGCGCCATTATTGCCGCCCGGCGGGGTGACACCGCCGCGTCCGGCGAAATAGGGCACGTCCGAGTGGCGATATCCAACCTCCGCCCACCAGGTGATGTACTCTCTGGGCATATACTGCAGAGTAATCGTGCTATCCCACATGTGGGCCCTTTGGCCGGGATTTTCCGTGAAGTAAGGCGTGCCCGATACCGCGTCGGCCCCGTCGATCGGCGGCAGCAGCGTCAGATAACGGCCCCAGTTGCTCATCTCTCCGCCACCCAGCGTAAGACCCCACAGATCCTTGTGGAACCATAAGCGGTTGTAAGCCATCCACCCTATAAACGTGTCCTTACCCTTGCTGGGCGCCCCCGTGCACTGCAGTCCGCCGCCGTATTGGCATCCCGCGTCGGCGGTCAGGGAGAATGCCATTTTTGAGAGACCCAGGTTTTCCGGTTTGTTAAAGTATCTTACTTCGATGCTATCGTCCGTATGGATACGTTCCGTCTTGGGAAGACCAAGGTTATCCTGCCCAAAGCCATACTGGTTCGCGACCAGCTTGAACCACTCCTTTGGCATCCATAGTAGCTGGCCTCCCAAACCCGGATGGCCGTTATACTTGGCGTAGGATTGCCATCCGTTGATGAACCAGGGCTCTATCTTCAGCTTGTTAGTCGGAAACCATTGCAGACGCACGCCATTGAAGAACCAAGGCGTATTGGACGACACATAGGATGGCTGATAAGTCCAGTTATCGAAGTTATAGTAACTGAACAGGCCGATGTACGAGACGAAGATACCCGCGTCTATGTTGAGCCCATGATTCACGTTGAAGTGATACCCGCCGTATGCCTCCGAAACGTATTTGTAGGCGTCGCGCAGGTCCCACTGGCCTACGCCGGCACTGGCGTCGTTGCGCGGCGTGGTGGTGGCAAACAGGCCATCCATGTACAATACGCGGCCGCGAACGTTCTGCCAGTGGAAATCGCCGCCGACACTGATCTGCTCGACCTGGACTTCGCCTGACCGGAACGACTCGGTGGCCCCCACGATGGTGTGATCGATGGGCTGGTTGAAATCTTCCATGTAGTCCGTGTCGAAGCGAACTTCGGGGGTGAAGAATTTCGTATCCAGCACCTCATCTTTGTTGCGCGGAGTGCCGTTGAGCCAAGTGAAGTCGCCAAAGGCGAAGGGAGTGAAGTTGTCCACTCCCGGAGTGGACTCAGGGGCCGTCAAGGCGTCCGGAATCGTCGGCGCAGGCGGAGTTGCCGGCGCGGTGGCAGTTTGCGGAAGCCCCGCAGGCGCTGCCGCCGTTTCCGGCGCAGGTTTGGCGGCAGCCATCAAGGGCGTGCGCGGCGCATCGGCCTCTGGAGCCACGCCAGCCGGCGCGCTGGACGCCTCGTGGCTGCTCTGCTTCTTCAACTCGGCTTCCAGAAACTCGATGCGCGCCCTCATCGCCGCTAATTCGGCCACCACGGAGGACGCCGTGACGGGGGCCGCCGGCGGAGGTGCGCCCGGCGCCGCATTCGGCGTATTTGCCCCCGCCGGCTGCGCTGGTCCACCCAATTCGACGCTGGCGTAAGTGACCTGGTTCTGCGCGATTTCGACGGTGGCCGGCGACGCCGCCAGATCCCCCGCGCGGGCGCTCAGACGATACTGCCCTGGCTTCAGATCCGTAATCAAGAAGTTGCCATCGCTGCCGCTTGTCGCTGTCCGGCTACTTTTTTGATCCAAGGTTTCCACGGTCACTTGAGCGCCCAAGACGCTCTGTCCGTTAGGCCTTTTAGCGATTCCGTGGAGAGCGCCATACGGCTGCGTACCTGCGGCCGCGGCGCTCGGTAGGTCCGCCGCAAGCTGAAATGCCAAAGCGGGCATGGCTGCGGCGGCCAGCCCTAGCAGGCCGAGAATCGACTTCTGAAACAAATGACTGCCATTGGTGAACGCCATAGTAGAATTCGGGCTCCTGGTTAAACAGGTTAAGGGCGACAGGGCTGTGAGTCCTGCAACAGGGCGGGAGACTCGGTCTGGTCTGCTGTCTTCGGTCCATGACAGTATGACAAAGCCCCAGCATACAAGTCATAAATAAGATATAAAGACACCATAGAGACTACTTATCCCCGCAATCAGATCTTTGTATGAGTAATCAGCACCACCTTAGCGCGGTGGTTCTTAAGAATGTGTCAGAGAGCCGTAAAGGTTGTATTAACGGGAGCCGTCTCGGCGTACCATACTCCGTCGAAATCCACCGCGTAGGATTCTACGGCAAGATCGGGAAAGGCTTGCCGCAGACACGCCGACGCGCGCTGTAGCTCGTCGCTATGATGGCGCGCTTCTGCGTCGGCATCGCCACCGAACGCCGCCAGGCCGCCGTAAGCTCCGCAATCGGAATGCACCATCAGCACTACGCGATCCGTACCATGCAAGCGCACGGACTTGCGGATCTGATCGAGCACAAACTCCCTATCCGATTCCCGTTCCGGAGTCGCCAGAGACTTGGCGCCGCCGGCCAGCCGGATATGGTCCGCGCGCGCCACGCCGATCCGCTTGAGAAGCTTGCGCAGCACCGCCTCAAAGCGCTGGTCGTAGCACCAAACCACCGCCGCGTCGCAATGATAAGGTTCCCGTGGTGAATCGAAGTGCAATATCTTTTGCATGGTCTTCTCCATGATTCAGACGGCGATTCAGATTGCGCGGGACGAGCCATTGGCCAGATATTTGCTATCGTCTGGGAAGTGCGCACCGCCGCCGCAGCCATTCTGCTGATCGCCTCCCCTGCTTGGGCGCAATTCAAAAGCACTGCCCCGCTTGTGCTCGCACCTACTACAGTAACCGATTCGAAGGGAAACTACGTCGACGGATTGACGCCTGCAGACCTGATCCTTTACGACGACAACGTGCCGCAGCCGATACAGATGGACTGGACGGCATTTCCCATCGACCTAGTGGTCGCGGTTGAGACCGGCGCGAATTCCGGAGCCGTAATCGATAAGCTGGGCGGCAGCGGTATCCTGCTTTCAGAACTGTTGGCCGCGGATGCCGGCGAGACGGCCGTGCTATCGTTCAGCGACGAAGTCAAGGTTCATCAGGATTTCACCGCCAATCCCGATCTGGTGAGCCACGCGCTTCGCATGTTGCGTAAGGAAGGCGGCGGCGCCTGCATGCTGGATGCTTTCGAGCAAGCACTGGTCATGTTCGAACACCGTCCGCCCGGACGCCGCCGCGTCATTGTGTTCATCGCGGAGAAGCGCGATCGCGGCAGCAAGGCGAAACTGCCAGCGGTCATGGAGCGCTTGCAGCATGTGAACGCCGCGGTCTACTGGCTCACATATTCCCCATTCATGCAGCCGTTCACCACCAGGCCGAAAACCGCCGAGGATGAGAAACCCATCGACGAACGCATCAAGGTACGGAAGTGTGCGCTGTGTCCCGCACCCGATGATACGCCCGTCCCGCCCGATCTTGGTCCAGGCGGTTTGATGTATTCGATCGCCGAGTTAATCCGGCTGCGCCGCCCGGATTTGTCCAAATTGTTTACGGATACGACCGGCGGCCGCACGCTGGGCTTCCTGAGGAAAGACGCTTTGGAGAAGACTATTGAGTTGGTGGGCGAAGAGGTGCATCGCCAGTATATTCTCAGCTTCCATCCGCGCGGCGGACAGCCGGGGATGTTTCACGCGATCCGCGTAGCGGTAAAGGACCGGCCGGAACTTCAAGCCAGAACGCGCCAGGGATATTGGTCGGTGGAGTGAGCGGCGCTATACATCCAAATTTTTGACGTCCAGCGCATTATCCTCAATGAACTTCCGCCGGGCCTCCACATCCTCGCCCATCAGCGTGGAGAAAATTTCTTCGCTCTCCACCGCATCCTCCAGACGCACCACCAGCAGCGTGCGCTTCTCCGGATTCATGGTGGTCTCCGCGAGTTGTTCGGCGTTCATTTCGCCCAACCCCTTGTAGCGCTGCACCGACGCGTCGCGCTTGCCTTCGGCCTTCACGAATTCCAGCAGCTTCGCGGCGTCCGCCTGCGTGTCGCGATGCTCGCCGCGCACCACCACGAAGGGCGGTTCGTTATATTTCGCGATCTGCCGCGCCAGCGAGCGGAATTTCTTGTACTCCGGCTGTGACGCCAGGTTGATGCCGATATGCCGGTCGGCTTTCGTCGAATCTTGGAACGTCACCGTGAACGCGGAATGCTCTTCGTCCGCCCGCACCTCGGCCGGCACCTGCGCGGCATTCACCGCGGCCGCCAGCCTCTCCATGTTCTCGCGGTCCTGGAAATCGACCTTATGGTCCGCGCGCAGCTCCGCATTGCCCAGCACCGCCACCACGCGCGTGTCGCGCATGCGCCGCTCCACCTTCTGGAACATCTGCTCGTACTCATCCAGGCTGAGCAGAAACGCGCGCAGTTCGCCGCCTTCGAGCGTAGCTTTTACGCCATCGCCGTTCGCCCGGATCTCCACGCTCAGGTTTTCAGTGGCGCGCCGCATAATCTCCCGCGTGAATTCCTTTTCGTCCTTGATGTACTTCTCCGCTTTCCCCTTCTTGATGCGGTAGAGCGGCGGTTGCGCGATGAAAATCCGCCCGCGGTCGATCAGCTCCTTCATGTGCCGGAAAAAGAACGTCAGCAGCAGCGTGCGGATGTGCGATCCATCCACATCCGCATCGGTCATGATAATAATCTTCCAGTAGCGAAGTTTGTCCGCGTCGAAATCGTCCTTGCCGATGCCTGTGCCGATCGCCGTAATCAGGTTGCGAATTTCCTCGTGGCCCAGCATCTTGTCGTAGCGCGCCTTCTCCACGTTCAGGATTTTGCCCCTGAGCGGCAGAATGGCCTGAAAGTGCCGGTCGCGGCCCTGCTTGGCGGTGCCGCCGGCGGATTCGCCCTCTACCAGGAACAACTCGCAACGCTCGGGATTCTTCTCCTGGCAATCGGCCAGCTTGCCGGGAAGGCCGCCGGAATCGAGCGCGCCCTTGCGCCTGGTCAGATCGCGCGCCTTGCGGGCCGCTTCACGCGCGCGCGCCGCGTCGATCGCCTTGCCCACAATCTTCTTCATCACCGCCGGATTCTTATCGAAATATTCGCCCAGCTTATCGTTGACGAACTGCGTCATGTATCCGGCGATATCGCTGTTCAGCTTGCCCTTGGTCTGCCCTTCAAACTGCGGCTGCGGAATCTTCACGCTCACCACCGCCGTCAGACCTTCCCGCACATCGTCGCCGGAGAGATTCTCCTTCACGTCCTTGAACAGCCCGGCCTGCTGCCCGGCTGCGTTGATGGTGCGCGTGAGCGCGGTGCGGAAGCCGGTCAGGTGCGTCCCGCCATCCACCGTATTAATGTTGTTGGCGAAGCTGAAAAGGCTCTCCGAATAGCCGTCGTTGTACTGCAGCGCCACTTCCATCGACAGCGTGCCCGCGTCGTTAGGCAATTCCCGCTCGGCTTCAAAATGGATGGGCTTCTCGTGCAGCACCGACTTTCCTTTGTTCAGATGCTTGATGAACTCGGCGATACCGCCGCTGTACAGGAACTCGTGGTTCTTCACCGGGTCGACGCGCTCATCGCTCAGCGTGATCTTCAGGCCCTTGTTCAGAAACGCCAACTCGCGTAGCCGCTGCGCCAGCGTGTCGTAGTTGTAGGTGGTCTCCACCATGATGGTGGGATCCGCTTTGAAGGTGATGCGTGTGCCGGTCTTGCGGCCCGCCTTGCCGGCCCGCACCAGCGGACTCTTGGGATGCCCGCAGGCAAACTCCATCTGCCAGGTGTAACCTTCGCGCCAGATCTCCAGTTCCAGCCGCTCGGAAAGCGCATTCACGCAGCTCACGCCTACGCCGTGCAAGCCGCCGGACACCTTGTAGCTCTTTGAATCGAACTTGCCGCCGGCGTGCAGTTTGGTCATCACCACTTCAGCCGCGGACACGCCTTCTTCGTGCATGTCCACGGGGATGCCGCGTCCGTTATCTACCACTGTTACGGAATTGTCGATGTGGATCGTGACGTCCACCTGCGTGCAGTATCCGGCTAGCGCCTCATCTACGGAATTGTCGACTACCTCGTAAACCAGGTGATGCAGACCCATCTCGCCGGTCGAGCCGATATACATGGCAGGACGGAGGCGTACCGCCTCAAGACCCTCCAGAACCTTGATACTGCTGGAATCGTAAACCTGGGGCTGGTCGTTAGATTGTTTTTCGGGTGTTTCCATTACATTTGAACTCATGTAGGAAAGGCCTCCCGGCCGGTCTGTGGTGGACAGGCCAGGAGGCCTGTCCTACCTTCCGTCAGATTCGCATGGGCATGACCACATAACGGTAATGATCCTCGGTCCCATCGCTCACCGGGCGCATTTCGCCGGCGCTCTTTTGATCCTTCAACTCGAAAGCCACCTGCTCCTGATTCGTAGCGCGCAAAAAATCGAGCAGATATTGAGCGTTAAATCCGATCTCCATGTCCGGACCCGCATATTCACTGGGGACGCTCTCCTCGCTTTCACCGGTCTCCACCGAGGACGAAAATACCTTCACTTCGCCCGGTGTAAACTGCACCCGGATCGCGCGCGAGCGTTCGTCGGCGAACTGCGATACACGTTCGATGGCCGAGCGAATCTCATCGCGATGCAGTTTGGCCATGTGCACATTGTCCTTGGGCAAGACTTTGTCGTAGTCCGGAAAATTGCCGGTCAGTTTGCGCGTGATCAGCAACCGCTCGCCAAATTGGAAGAACAGGTGGTTTTCATCCCCCGCGAATATCAATTTGCTATCGGCGCCACTTTCATCCGCCAGCTTCACAATCTCCGCCATGGCTTTCTTCGGCACCAACGCACGAAAACTCTTGCCCGTTCCCGCCGCGGGGGACGCAATCTCCACATAGGCCAAACGATGGCCATCCGTCGCCACCATAGTTGTGGAATCCGTCTTCAGCAGCAGTAGCGCGCCATTCAGCGTAAAGCGCGATTCCTCCAGCGAGATCGCGAACGATGTGCGCGAGATCATGGATGCCAACATCTTTACCGGAATTTCGGCGATAGCCTCCGGCATCTGCGGCAGCTCGGGAAAACTTTCTCGCGACATGCCCGCGATCCGCGTGCGCGAACGGCCGCAGGTCAGGCTGGCCCAATGATTCTCCAGAAACTTTATAGTCAAATCCGCATCTGGAAGCAGCCGGACGTAATCGAGCAACTTGCGCGCCGGGATTGTGCCGGAACCTTCCTTCTTCACCTTTGCCGGGCAACTACAGCGGATGCCCAATTCCAAATCGGTAGCGGTAAGCGAGATGCGGTCATTCTTGGCCTCCAACAGGACGTTGGAAAGGATGGGAATGGTGGTCTTTTTCTCGACCACACCCTGCGATAGGCTCAGTTCCCGTACGAGGTCTGCTTTGCTGATTGTGAACTCCATGTGGTCTTAAAACTCCTATTCTCCCGGTCTATTTAGATACAGTAGAAGAGCAGAATTCATAGGCTCTGTGAATATTGTTGAAGGCTTCCTAAATTATACTAAATTATGGTAGTTTTGGCCATCACCGGGCTGAGGATTTCAGGTGCGTCCCGGTGCACGAAACGGCTCCGGGCAAGGTCTTGCACAAACTTCACAGGCGATCCTCACAGGCGTTTGTGGAAAACAACGATAAGCTCATTGCAATGAATCGATTAGGGCGTGGATGATCCTGTTTAATTCCGGGTCCGTCTGGCGTTGCTTGTCAATTTTCTTGACGGAGTGGAGCACGGTTGTATGGTGCTTCCCGCCAAAGGCCCTTCCGATTTCCGGTAGCGATGCCGGCGTCAACTCCTTCACCAGGTACATGGCAACTTGGCGTGGCACCACGATCTTCTTCGTGTTGCTCTTCTCTTTGAGTTGGCTTTGGCGGATGCCGTACCGCTCGGCGACGCCCTTCTGAATCGAATCGATGGTAACCTTGCGGTCCTGGCTGTGGATGAGGTGCCGCAACACCTGCTGCGCCATGGTGAGGTTAATCGACGATCCGGTCAGCGAAGAGTAGGCAATCAATTTGACCAGGGCGCCTTCCAACTCCCGCACGTTCGATTTGGTTTTGGTGGCCATGAACGTTCGCACGTCTTCAGGCAGCGCCACACCTTCCACCTCGGCCTTTTTGTCGAGAATGGCCATCTTGGTTTCGAGATCGGGCGGCTGGATGTCGGCCATCAGGCCCCACTCGAAGCGTGAGCGAAGCCGGTCAATGAGCCCCGGGATCTCCTTAGGCGGCGCGTCACTTGAAATCACAATCTGCTTTTGGTGATCGTGCAGTTCATTGAAGGTGTGAAAGAATTCTTCCTGCGTGCGATCCTTGTTGCCGATCAACTGAATATCGTCTACCAGGAGCACATCCGCCGAGCGGTAGCGATCGTGAAACTGCGGCATGCGGTCAAGGCGGATGCACGTGATCATATCGTTCATAAACCGCTCACTCGACGTGTAGATGATACGCATGGATGCATGATTATTCATCAGCGACCGGCCGATGGCGTGCATCAGATGGGTCTTGCCCATCCCTACGCCGCCGTAGATAAAGAGCGGGTTATAGCTGCGCGATGGATTCGTAGCAACCGAGCGCGCCGCGGCGTGCGCGAATTGATTGCATGCGCCCACTACAAAGCTGTCGAACGTAAACTTCGGATTGAGGGTGCTGACGGGCGGCGGCTCAAAATCGCTCGAAGGCTCACGGGTGGATGGAAGGATGTACTCCACGCGTTCGATCTGTAGCCCGAGCCGCGCGGCCGCCAGCAGCACTTCGGAATTGTACTCGGCCTCCGTCCATTTTTTGGTTCCTTCATCCGGCACGGAGACAATCAATGCAGTGCCATCCGTGGCCATATAATCGATACGGCTGATCCAATTATGATAGCTCTCGGGGCTCAGTTTGGTTTCCAGTTCTTTTTTGATTCGTTCCCAAGGATTCATTTCAAGCAGTTGCCTACAAGGGGAGTGCCGATAGGGGTGGGCCACCGACCGCTCCTGAGTCTAACATACCCAACCGGTTTGCAACCAAATTTTTAGCGGCTGCGTTTCGTTACGGTTACAGACCGTTTGACAGCGGCACCTGCGTTTCACGATAATAGTACTTCCTCCTCGAGCGGGAGTAACTCAGTTGGTAGAGTGCGACCTTGCCAAGGTCGATGTCGCCGGTTCGAATCCGGTCTCCCGCTCCAATTTCCCAGAACCATCCAGCCCGCGCATCGCCGTAGGCGATTTGCGATCTAATGAGCTTATGAGAAAGCTCTTTCCTCTCCTGGTTTTTTCCGTCTCCCTAGCCTCCGCGCAGTACAAAATGGAGCCGGGCGGCGCACCACCCTCCGACTTGCCGGCAGCGTTTACTGCCGTCCTGCAACCGCAGGGCGTAAAGATCCTGAACGCCGCCGGCGCCGTCTACTGCGAAGTGTGGTTTCGCACGAAAATCCCGACCGGACCCAAATCCACTGACGACGCCATCACTCTGTCCATCCCGCAAGGTGCGCTCCTTGGTGTGATTCGCTTCGCCGAACCAGCCCAGGACCGCCGCGGACAATCCCTTAAGGCCGCAACGTATACGATGCGCTATAGCCAGTACCCCGTGAATGGCGATCATCAAGGTGTCGCCCCGCAACGGGACTTCGCGCTTCTGGTGCGCACGAGCGACGATACCGATCCTAACGCCATGCCCGGCTTCGATGCGCTCGTCGCGCTCAGTACCAAGGCATCCGGCACACCCCACCCGGCGGTGCTAAGCATCTGGGGTTCGGCCGCCGACAAGTTCCCCAACCTCGAGAAGCAGAACGATCACGACTGGGTTCTGGACGAAAAGGTGGGCGATCTGCCGATCTCGATTATCATAGCGGGCAAGGTGGAAGGCTAGCGGGTTCGGCTGATGCTAGCCTTCGAAACATCCCTGAATGGCGAGCGTTTGTGCGTCGCCGGTATCGATGGTGATGGCGTCCTGACGATAATCATCGATTCTGTCCGTGGGAGTGCCAAAGGTGAACTGCGACTTACAGGTGGTTGAGTGCGCATCGGCGGACGAGCCCGCCACATGCAAGCGCCAGGATCCAGCCCGCGACTTGGAAGCACTCAAAGAGCTACGTCGGCAAATGGCGGAGAAATTGGGCTGGACGTTGATCGAACAGCGCAATTGAGCCATGCTGATCTCTCCAAACCACACTCTACCTGACTTCCTTAGCAAGATCTGGAGCAAGATCTGGGTTCTGGACGGAAAGGTGGGCGATCTGCCGATCTGGATCATTATAGCGTCAAGCGGAAACCGCTCCTTGACCGTCGCGACTCGGTTAGGATCGTGCGAATCGACGCGGCCGTTTACCGAGCCGCGACCGTAAGGGAGCGGTTCCCCAATCCCCACACTTGACTTCCTTCGAGCAATCTACTATATCTTGATATAGATTGGTACATTTGTCCGGTCTCGAATCCGCCCTGGCCCACGAAGTCCTCGCTTGGGCGCTGGCCACCTACGGCGATTCACTGGCCATCTCCACCAGTTTTCAGAAGGAAGGCATGGTGGTGATCGATATCGCTACCCGCATCAATCCAAAGGTTCGCGTCTTCACCATCGATACCGGCCGGCTGCCGGAAGAAACGCACCAGATGATGGAGACGGTCCGCCAGCACTACGGAATCCCGGTGGAGATCGTCTTCCCCGAGGCGGCGGAGGTCGAATCCATGATCGCGACGCACGGCCCGAATCTTTTCTACCGCGAGGTGGTGCTGCGCAAGCTCTGTTGCCACATCCGCAAGGTGCGGCCGCTGGAGCGCAAACTCGCCACGCTGAGCGCCTGGGTGGTGGGTCTGCGCCGTTCCCAGATGGAATCACGCGCTTCCATCCCAAAGGTCGAAGAGCGCGATGGCACGGTCAAAATCAGCCCGCTCGCCGACTGGAGCAAGCAGGATGTGGAAGACTACATCCGGCGCCACGATGTCCCGGTCCATCCGCTCTATGCCAAAGGTTTCCCCAGCATCGGCTGCGGCCCTTGCACCCGCGCGGCCTTCGATTGCGAAGACGAGCGCGCCGGCCGGTGGTGGTGGGAGCAGGAAGCCGAGAAGGAATGCGGCATTCACATCACGCCGGGCGGCCAGGTGATCCGGCAGGTGGATGCACTGATTGCGGAGATCCGGCCAGCCGCGCGCTGATTTCGCCGCGGGCAGACCCCAAAGGTACGAAACCGTCCTTAGCTCCCGTAACCGCCAATTGACGACTCGGCCCCGTAATGGGAGAATCCATCAGATAAACTCTTGGTACTCAAACCTACGGCACTTACGAGGTCGCCGGATCGGTTTTTGGGGCTATCAAAACGTCACGTGAAGGAGTAAACGAGATGAACACACGAACGTTCTTCCTGGGTGCAGTGTGCCTGGCGTGCGCCATCCAGGCGGGCGCGCAAACCTTCGTCACTTTCAACGTGCCGACTGCCGGTAAGACTGCCGGCTTGGGCACTCAAGGACTGGCTATAAACGATGTACAAACGATCGCGGGATCGTTCTATGTGCAGATCCCGGAAGACGGCGGCTACACGATTGAGCCGCGCGGTTTCGTGCGGACATCCGATGGAACCATTACCCACTTTAATAACCCCGGCACGGACGCCTACACGAGCGCCCTTTGTATCAACGCCAGCGGCACCATTGGCGGCACGCATGTAGATTCGAAAGGCCCTTACGGCTACTTACGATCATCCAGCGGCACGATGACCGATTTTACCGTCATGGGAAACGGCGCGACGGTAACCGGCATCAACTCGGCGGGCACCGCAACCGGATACTTCGATGGAGGCGGCTTCGTGCGTACGTCCGCCGGGAAGTTTAAGACATTTCAAGTTAACGGCGTCTACGTCGTGCAACCTTCGGCGATCAATGCCAAGGGGGCGGTAACCGGGACCGCCTTCATAATCCCCACCTACCCGACGGCCACACAGGCCTTCGTGCGCGAACCTAACGGAGATCTGACCTCGTTTTCGACGAGCAACTACGACAACACGTATGCCACCGCGATCAACGAGGGTGGCACGGTAGTCGGATACACCTATAACCTTAATGGCACCCAAACTGGGACTTACGGGTTTGCCCGAGCCGCAAATGGCGCTATTAATCTGGTTGAGATTTCGGGGGCGGGCACTTTCGTGGGTGAAGGCACCTACCTGACAGGTATAAACAAAGCGGGAACTATCGTGGGATACTACATCGACTCGAATCTTTACGCGACCGCCTTCACCATAGCCACAGATGGAACCGTCACTACATATGAAGCTCCTGGCGCGGGTACCGTAGGAGACTCGGGAACCTTTCCCATGAGCATTAACACGGCCGGAGATGTCGCGGGATACTACATCGACTCCCAGGGCGTGTATCACGGCTTCCTGATGACGCCTTAGGCGCCACGTTGCCGGCGGAGCACCATGCGCGAATACCGCCGAAGGTTGCCGCATGATCATCCGGATCACACCTACCTACCTGCTCCTGACTGGCGGCTGTGGGGCATACTGCCTCGCCAATGCCGGCCAAGGCGACTGCCTCTAGGGCGCATTTCACGGCTGGCCGCACGTTCGTGGTGCAGAGTCGAGCTTTCGGAAGGTCACTGCCCGGGGCCAGCGTGGCGGCGGGGACCCACAGGTCGCCAATCCGGCCACCGCGCGCGATTTGTGATCGGGGAGGGCGAGCGACGCTTCTATGCGATTATCGCCTCGGTGGTGATGCGAATAAGAAGAAGCGCGGCTTCATCATGGCCCTGACCTGAGCTTGTGTCCCCGGTGTCCCGCTTGGGCCGGCGCGTAGGCTATCCTGAAACTTACGATGCCGGTTCCCACCCCGGGGCCCGAGAGGGACGCCCCGCCGCTGGTTCTCCAGGAGATCTCCACACAAGCCGATCTGCAGGCCGCCGCCATACCCGCGGTAGCCCTTGAGCCGCGCCCCGGCATCCGCCAGGCCTTTCGCGCGCTGCGCCATCGCAACTTCCGGCTGTTCGTATCCGGCCAGATCGTCTCCCTCGTGGGCACTTGGATGCAAAACGTGGCGCAAGCCTGGCTGGTCTACCGGCTCACGCATTCGGAACTGCTGTTGGGCACGGCTTGGTTTTGCACCCAGATCCCGGTCTTCGCCTTCAGCACCCTAGGCGGATTGGCGGCCGACCGCTACTCGCGCCACAGGCTCGTGGTCATCACCCAGACGCTTCTGATGCTCCAGGCCTTCGCGCTCGCGGCGCTGACACTCAGCGGCAAGGTGCAAGTCTGGCACATCCTTGCGCTAGCCGTGGTGCTGGGGACCATCAACGCCTTCGATATGCCCGGCCGCCAATCGCTGATCATTCAGATGACCAGCAAGGAAGATCTGCTCTACGCCATCTCGCTCAATTCGGCCATCTTCAACGGCGCCCGCGTGATCGGCCCGGCCGTTGCCGGCTTGGTGGTGGCGGCGTTCGGAGAAGGCATCTGCTTCCTGGTGAACGGCGTGAGTTTTCTGGCCGTGATCGGCTGCCTGCTGGCGATGCGGCTGCCTAAATTCACGCGCCGCGCGCAGGCTTCGCCATGGGAGCACCTGGCCGCCGGATTCAAATATGTCCACGGCCATCGTCCCGTGCGCAGGCTGCTGGGCATGATGGGAGCTGTCACTATCTCCGGCATGCCCGCCGTCGTTCTGATGCCCGTTTTCGCCGACGCGATTTTTCATCGCGGCTCGCGCGGCCTGGGCATTCTGATGGGCGCCATGGGATCGGGAGCCGTGGCCGGCACGCTGGTGCTGGCGTGGCGGGCGAGCGTCTCCACGCTCCCGCGGGTGATCTTCCAGAGCGCTCTCCTCACTGGCGCCGGGTTCTGCTTCTTCGCATGGTCGAAAGTTTTCTATCTCTCGCTAGCGGTGATGCCGCTGATCGGATATGGTGTGATGCGTCAATTGGCCTCGGCTAATACCTTGATACAAACCTTGATTCCCGATGAATTCCGCGGCCGCACCATGGCCTTCTATACCATGACGGTAGTCGGGCTCGGCCCGGCCGGCAGCCTGGCGGCGGGCGCGTTGGCACACGCTTACGGTGCGCGGCTGACGGTGGCTGCGGGCGGCGTGGTCTCCATCGCCGCGGCGCTGATCTTCGGCTTGAAATTGGACGTGTTCCGGAAGGGTGCGGTAGCATGAACGCCCGCTTAAAAACTCTTATCGCGGCGCTCATCGCGCTTACGCTCGTCGCGGTTGCCGCCGCGCAATCCGGCGTGGATATCAGCCAGGCTCGCGAAATCTTCAGCGAGATCGACAGCATCATGCAGGGGCTGCACGATATTACCGGCTTCCGCGTGAAGCATCGCGTCCCGGCCGAGATCATCACTCGCGACAAGGTGAAGGAATTCATCGAAAAACGGATGAAAGAAGCCAGCTCCCCGGAAGAGATCCGCGTGGAGGAGTTGACGCTCAAGAAATTCGGTCTGGCGCCGCCGGATTTCAACTTGGCGAAGAGCACCGTGGATCTGCTGACCGAACAAGCCGCGGCATTCTACGATTACCACCGCAAGCGCATGTTCATCACCGACTGGACGCCTTCGGCCACGCGCGAGCCCGCCTTGGTGCACGAGTTGGCGCATGCCCTGGCGGACCAAAACGTCAACCTGGAAAAGTTCATCAAGCAGGGGCAGAAAAGCGACGATGGCTCGCTGGCGCGGCTGGCCGTGATGGAAGGCCAGGCTTCGTGGCTGATGGCCGAATACGTGGCGCGCAAAGCGGGCCAATCGCTGGCCAATTCCCCGGCGATGCTCGAGACCATGGCGCACACCATTGAATCGGGCGCGGGCGAGTTTCCGGTGTTTCAGAGCGAGCCGCTGTATATCCGCGTCACGCTGGTCTTCCCTTACAGCGAGGGCATGTTGTTTCAGAACGCGGTATACATGCGCATGCAACAACGGTCGTTCGAAGAAGTGTTCAAGCATCCGCCCGTATCCACGCAACAGATCCTGCATCCGGATACGTATTTCTCCGGCCTGCAGCCGGCGAAGCCGGCTCTGCCGCCGCGTCCCGAGACGCACGGATATAAGCGCATCGCCGAGGGCACCATGGGCGAATTGGATCACTCGATTCTGATCGAGCAATATGCCGGCGCGGATGAATCGAAGGCGCTTTCGCCGCATTGGCGCGGCGGGGTATATGCGCTTGAGGAACACAAATCGCCGGATCGCGTGGTGCTGCTCTACGCGGTCCAGTGGGACGATGCCGCCTCGGCCGCACGCTATTTCAAGGACTATCGCAAGGTGCTGCAAAAGAAGTGGAAGCATCTGGCCATCGAATCGGAAAGCGATACATCGCTCGCCGGCTCGGGCGACGATGGACACTTCCTGGTGCAGTTGACCGGCGCCGTGGTAACCAGCGTGGAAGGCGCCGCGGACCCGGTCTCGCCCGCGCGCTAAACTGTGGAAATATGTTGAAGCGCTCTCTGCTTGTGTTGCTGGGTCTTTGCGTGGCGTCGATCGCGAACGCCGTCGATGTGCCGCGCCCCGCCCCCGATTTCACCATCAATATGGTGGATGGCCAGCCCATTCCGCTGAGCCAATACAAAGGCAAGATCTGCGTGCTGGCGTTTATTCTGACCACCTGCCCGCACTGCCAGAAGACTGTTGGAATTCTCTCCCAAATCCAGAAGGAATACGGCCCCCGCGGTGTGCAAGTGATCGCCAGCGCAATCGACGATCTGGGCAAGATGAACGTGCCGGACTTCGTGAAGACGTTTCATCCCACCTTTCCGATAGGCTACACGCCGCAAAACGATGCGGACGGTTTCCTGCAAAATCCCGTGATTTATAAAATGTACGTGCCGCAGCTTGTGTTCATCGACAAGCAGGGGACCATACGCGCGCAACACCCCGGCGAGGACAAGGCTTTCTGGGACGACCAGGAGAAGCACATCCGCGAAGAGATTGAGGCATTGCTGAAAGAGCCGCCGTCCCCCCACAAACGCGCCAAATAAGTGGGGCAGGCACCCTGCCTGCGGCGGCCTCTCAGGCCGCCTGCCGAATCGTTTATACTCTCCAGATAACCGAAGGAACGGGGATGACAAACAGTCACGGTGTAAGCCGCAGGAAATTCCTGGGTAGCCTGGGCGCAGGAGCCGTGGTGGCAGCGGGCTCCCCCAACCGGACGCTGGGCGCGGCAGCCCCCAACGCCTGGACCTCCGCGCCGGTCCTGACGAATCCGAACATCCTGATCGTCATGGTGGACCAGATGCGCTGGCCCGTATGGCTTTCCGCGAGCCAGTCGAAGAGCCTTACCAGCTCGATCATGCCCAATATCATGGGCCGCATCCAGGCCAATTCATACAATTTCACGCAGCACTATTGCGCGGCCACCAACTGCACTTCGTCGCGCGGGGCGCTGCTTACGGGGCTGTATGTCCCGCAGACCGCCATGTACATCACGGGCGATAGCTTCGGTGGGAATTGTGTCGCCACCATGCCCGCCCTGAATCCGGCTTACCCGACTTGGGGAACCGCCGTGCCGCAGCTCAATGCGGCTTACAACGGGAATGTCTGGTGGTTCGGCAAGTGGCACCTATCGGCCAACCTCGATGCGCAGCCCTTGCAGCCCTACGGCTTCAAAACCAGGACTTATCCCGGCGGTCCGGCGCCCTATAATCCCTCGCCCAACGGATTCCCCAACGAAGGTAGCAACGGCGGCGAATTCGGTGGGGAGACGCTGGCCAGCGACTCACAGATCTGCGGCGATTTCGTCGGCTGGCTGCAGGGACAGGCGCCCACTTCCGGAACTCCGCCCACGCCCTGGTGCGCGACCGTAAGCTTCATCAACCCGCACGATATTGCGCAGGCGCCCGCGTGGTTCCGCAAAGGCCCGCTTCCCCCGCAAGGCGTCCCTGTGCCGTGTTACTACTTTCCGCCTCCCGCGGGTAATGCACCGTCGTTCTATAACAGCCAGCCGTCGCCCTGGAATTACGAGGATCTGGAAGTCGTCACCAACAAGCCCAGCTTGCAGTATACGTTTCAGAAGTCACTGAACCACGGCTCGGGAATGGTAAACAGTTGGACGTTGTTTCTGAACGATTACTTCTGGCTGCAGCATATTGTCGACCAGCAGGTGGGCCTGGTTCTGGACGCGCTCGCCGAATCGTCGTTTGCTTCAAACACGGTCGTGATCTTCCTAGCCGATCACGGTGAGTACGCCGGATCGCATGGCTTGCACGATAAAGGCGCGGCGGTATACGACGAGTCACTGCACGTTCCTTTATATGTACAGTTTCCCGGACAAACCGGCGCAATTTCCATGCAACAGATGTGCTCTGCCGTGGATTTCTTCGGACTGGTATGTGACCTCGCCTCCGCCAGGAAAGGGCAATGGCGTCTGACCTATCCGGATCTGGCAAACCGGCAGTCGTTGTGGAGCTTCCTGCATTACAACAGCGGAGAGACGCGGGTAGCGCCAGCGCCGGTGAGTCTGCCCTACATTCTGCATACCTTCGATGAGGGCAGTCCTCAACCTAAGAGTCAACTTAAGAATCACATCGTCGGCTTTCGTACCAAGTTAGATCCGCGGCAGGGGGCCATCGGTGGCAAGTTGGCGTATTACTGGGAGTGGGACAAATGCTCGGTGTTACCCAATTCCACGCCGCCCGATCCGGAGTTTTACGATTACAATCCGCAAACAACTAACAACACCAGCGAATTAGGGAACGACTATTACAGTAAGGACTCGGCCGTGCAGACTAAGATCAGTCAGTACACCGAGGTGCTGGGCAACTGGGGAACGCCTTCGACCGGGCTGATCGGGAGCGAACTGGCTGCGCCGCTGGTGGGTACGGGCACGGACGGCAATCCGCTCAGCGATGCGCTGGCCAATGCGCAGGCGGCGTATTTGAATTATATGTGGGGAGACTGCGAGTAGCGCCGGACGCGCCTGCTTCAGTACCCACACCCCGATTATAATCGGCCCATGTCTTATTCATTCCGCCGGCTGGCGCCCTTCGTGGCGGTGCTGGCCTTGGCTCTGCATGGCGCGGCACAAACCGCGCTGACCGCTGCGGATTATGCCCGCGCCGAAAAATTCATGGGATATAACACGGAACCGCTCGTATATCACGCCGTGCATCCGGTCTGGGCGGGCGACGAGCGCCTCTGGTATCGCGATACGGATGCCGGCGGGTCGAGCTTCGTGTTGTTCGATGCGGTGAAACTGGCCAAGGAGCCGGCCTTCGATCACGTGAAGCTGGCGGCGGCTCTCTCCGCGGCCGCCGGTAAGAAGTATGAGCCGAACAAGCTGCCGTTCCGTACGATCGAATTTTCGGCGGACGGCTTGTCGGTGGAATTCAGCGCGGGCGGAAAGAAATACCGCTGCGACAGGCAAGGCAGTCAATGCACCGCGGAAAAGGGCGGCGCCGGCGGATTCTTCCGCACAGACTCTCCCTCACCCGACAAGAAGAAGACCGCCTTCATTCGCCAGTACAACTTGTGGGTGCGCGATCTGGCCACCGGCAAAGAGACGCAGCTTACCACGGACGGCGTGAAGGATAACTCCTACGCGCTGGATAATGCCGGCTGGATCAAGAGCGAGCGCGCCATCCTGGCGTGGTCGCCCGATTCGAAGAAGATCGCCACGTTCCAGCAGGATCAGCGCAATGTGGGCGAGATGTATCTGGTGGAGACCATGCCGGGCCATCCGACGCTGCATGCGTGGAAGTATCCCTTGCCGGGCGATGACACGGTAGCCATGATCCGCCGCGTGATCATCGACGTGGATACGCCGAAGGTGATTCCGTTGCAGATGCCCCCCGACCAGCACCGTTCCACACTGTGTGATCACGTGGCGTGCGGAATGAGCAGTGAGTGGGTGGACGTGGAGTGGAGCAAGGATGCCAGCAAACTGGCGTTCGTCTCCACCTCGCGGGATCACAAGCAGGAGACGTTGCGTATCGCCTCGGCCGCGGATGGCGCGGTGCGCGATGTGATGGAAGAACATGTCTCTACGCAATACGAATCGGGCCAGGGCACGGTGAACTGGCGCTATCTGCCGGACTCGCATGAAATCATCTGGTATTCGGAGCGCAGTAACTGGGGCCACCTGTATCTCTACGATTCGGACACCGGCAAGCTGAAGAACCAGGTCACATCGGGCGATTTCGTGGTGACTCAGCTGTTGCATGTGGATGAGAATGCGCGCCTGCTGTACTTCGTGGCCGATGGGCGCGAAAAGGGCGACCCATACTTCGATCACTTGTATCGGGTGAGTTTCGATGGCAGCGGCCTGACGCTGCTGACGCCCGAGGATGGCAATCACGAAGTGACTTTCTCGCCCTCCGGCAAGCTCTTCTTAGATAGTTATTCGAAATCCGACGCGCCACCCGTTACTGTGCTGCGCGCGGCAGATGGAAAATTGCTGGCGACACTGGAGACAGCCGATATCTCGCAGCTCGAAGCGACCGGATGGAAGCCGCCGCTGGCAGTTACAGTGAAGGCGCGCGACGGCGCGACCGATCTGTATGGCTTGTTATTCAAACCTACTAACTTCGATCCGTCGAAGAAGTATCCGATCATAAACCAGATTTATCCCGGTCCGCAATCCGGCAGTTTGGGCGTGTATGGCCGGTCGTTCGCCGCGTCGCATGGCGATGCTCAAGCGCTCGCCGAACTGGGATTCGTGGTGGTAATGATCGACGGCATGGGGAATCCACAGCGCTCGAAGAGCTTCCACGACGCGTATTACGGCGATATGGGCGACAATACGCTACCCGATCAGGTGGCCGGCATGCAAGAACTGGCTCGGAGATATCCATGGATCGACATCGATCATGCCGGCATCTGGGGACACTCCGGCGGCGGTTATGCGGCGGCGGATGCCATGTTCCGCTATCCGGATTTCTTCAAGGTAGGTGTGTCGGAAGCGGGCAATCACGATAACCGGGAGTATGAAGACGATTGGGGCGAGCGCTATCAGGGGCTGTTAGTTAAGTCCAAGGATGGTAGTAACTACGACGGACAGGCGAATCAGAGTCTGGCTAAGAACCTGAAGGGACACCTGCTGCTGGCCCACGGCACGATGGATAGTAATGTGCCGCCGTATAACACGCTGCTAGTGGTGAATGAGTTAATTAAGGCGAACAAGGATTTCGACTTACTGCTGCTGCCCAACCGGAGTCACGGATTCGGTAATGAGCCGTATATGGTGCGGCGGCGGTGGGATTACTTTGTGAGGTATTTGATGGGCGCGGAGCCGCCGAAGGAGTATCAGTTGAAACCGGCGAATGGCGGGCGGGGCGGAGGAGGGGAATAGAAGCCGTATGTATTCGAGTTTTGGTATGATGCGTACACGGTGGCGAAGTCGACGCTGACTGCTCGGGTGGGCAAGGAATCACCAATTTCACCAGTTGGTGATAAAGTGGGTTTGTGCGAAGAGCAACCGTTACGGTCAGCGGCGACCTGGAAAAGGCCCTCGAGTTGTACATCAGCGGACAGGAAATCCCTCCATCTTTTACGGCTCTGGTGCAAACGGCCCTGCGTGAGTACCTCGTCCGCCGGGGCGTCGCCACGCCCGCGCATCCTCTGCGCATCTCGCCAGCCAAGCGAGGAAGCCGAGCGGCAAGCCAGATGTGAGCCGCCGACACGACGAGTATTTTGCCGCGGATGCCTAGATACGTTTTGGCCGATACAGGTCCACTCTACGCGTTGGCCGATCCTTCGGACTAGTATCACGCCAGGGCACAAGAGGAGATGGAGCGGCTAAGCGCCGCCGGCAGATTTGTCGCGATTGTTTACCCGGTATTCGCGGAGTCGTACAGTCTGGTCGTGAGGCGTCTCGGCATCGGCTATGCGCACCGGTGGCTGCACGAGGTTCTCGATGGCTCAGTGCTGCTAAACCCGGAGCTGCCGACTATACGGCGGCCATCGAGCTTATCATGGCGTATCCGGACCAAGTCATCACACTGTTTGTCGTACGATCGTCACTTCGATCTCATGGGATCGAAACGATGGCGATAAAGACGCTCAGTCTCCCGAAACGGTCTCGTACTCACGCGCGGGCGCGGGCTTCGATGCGGCCAGCGCGCCCAGGGTGACGTGAATGGTCGGCATGGCGCCTGTCTCGAATGACTCCCGCACCTTGCTTTCGTCGTGCAGCTTTTCGCGCATGACCTGACGCCGTAAACGGGCCTCGAACTCGGCCATCTGCTCGTCGATGCTCTTCACCTTATCCTTATTCGCCACTATATCTTCGCGGTAGCGCTTCAGGAAGTAACCGATGGTTTCCACGCGAATCCTGATGGAGCCGGTCGGCTTGTTCTCGTCGATGTCCTTGAAACAGAAGTAAGGCGTGCCGGAATGTTCAACCACTTCCTCGACCACGCTGTAAATAGGCGCATCGTGGCCGCACTTAAAGCTCGATAACTCCAGCGCCACCAGGTTAGGATGCCGCCCAGTGTACTTAGCCGCCCATACCTTGCGCGAGGTATTCTCGCTATACGAGTTCTTCCACACATCGTCGATATTCATCGGATGCGGAATCTCGCCTGACTCGACTTCCGGCCCGAACAGGCGCCAGACCATATCTTCGTCGATGGGCAGCGAGTCTTGCGTGAACACGGGATAACCGAGCTTCTGGAACTCTTCCAGGATCTCGTGATTCACACCCGGATCGTTATGATAAGGCCGGCCCAGCACCACTACACCCAGCCGGTCCTCGCGCTCGAGTTGCTCGAGCACCTGGCGCGCCTCACCGCGGATGGTTACGTTATTGTAGTAATCGAGCGCGCGGTAACCTTCCTCGATGGCGCGGGCGTTCTCTTCGGCGGACAGTCCGAAGATATCCTTGAACTGCTCGAACATCTGCCGCTCGAACACATCGCGCTTCGAGATATTGACGAACGTATCCAGGAACACGACGCCTTTTTCCTTGAACAGATTGCCTTCCTTGGTGAACGCGGCCTTCACCGCCGCGGGTGTTGTCGCGACGGTCGGACAAGAGCGGCTGGCTTGCACGCCATTGAGATCGGTGGTGAGGCAATCGATCATCGGGAAAAAGATGATATCCAGTGGTTTCTTGGCATGCGCCACAAACAGTAAGTTGTGTACGTGGGGGATGCCGAGCTTCGACGGGAAGCATGGGTCGATGGCCCCGCGCTTGGCGCCTTCCTTATATAACTGCTCGCTGGTGTAATCCGAGTAAACGATGTTCTCCGCCTGGATTCCGAGTGACGCGAAGTAACCCGTGAAGACAGGCGTCATGGAATACATGTTAAGCACGCGTGGCATACCGATGCGGATCTCCGCGCGCTTTTTCATCAGCTCGACGCGTTTCTTGGCGGACGAAGTGAATTGGAACTTAGGCAACGGATCGGCTACCAGCGGCGCGTCCGGCACGCGGAAGACCGCCCTGGCCGATATCTCCACGAAGTTCGGATTGGCCTGCTTGATCTTATCCAGACTGCCCTTGATCTGGCGCATGTCGTCGACATTCTCGACGGTGCCCTTTTCGCAGGTGGCGATAATCAGGCGTTGCGACCCGGCATCGAGCGGAACCTTGGTCTTCACCGGAGGCTTGTAATCCGGATTCAATACCGTGGTCTTTACATCGATAAACGTGCGCAGGCACTTATTCTTGCAGAAGTAACATCGGGTGGATTCGTTGCGCGTTGTCTTAAAACTGATCTTCGAGAGCGCGTCCATTCCGATGAAGGTCGTCTGCCGGCCGTGATCCCACAAACGGCCCGCCTCAAGCGCCGATCCGATGGCGCCCGCTTCACCGCAATGTTCGTGGACGATTACTTCGGCCGGTACATCCTTGCCCTTGAAGCGCGACTCGATGAAATCAACCTGCGCTTTTACGGCGGCCAGGTTATATTGCGTGCCGCCCTGCAACAGGAAGCGCCGGCCGATCGCCGATAGGTTGGGTATCTGCGAAACATACAGCCAGATGTTTTTGGGCAGCACGTTGCAGAGGCCGGCCATGATCTCTTCGGGCTTCCAACCCTGGCGCTGGAAATCCACGATGTCTGATTGCATGAAGACGGCGCATCCGTAACCGAAGCTGGGATAGCCGTTGGCGGCGAAAGCCGTGTCGGCGTACTGTTCGACGGGTACGTTGAAGCCTTGCGCGGTGGATTGCAGGAAGTAGCCGTTGCCCGCCGAGCACTGCGTATTCAGCTTAAAATCCTTGACACGGCCGTCTTTCAAGATGATGATCTTGATATCCTGACCGCCGACGTCGCAGATGACATCGATATCGTCGTAGAAATGCAAGCCGGCCTGAGTGTGGGCGACGGTTTCGACTAATGCGGCATCCGCGCCGATCACATCTTTCAAAATGTCTTTGGCGTAACCGGTGGTGCCCACACCCAATACCTTGAGCGTGGCGCCCTGATCGGTGATCTGCTGTTCAAGCTTGGCCATCACCTCGACGGTGTCCTCGATCGGGTTGCCCTTCGAAAGCTGGTAAGTCTTGGCGAGGATACGGCGCTCTTTGTCCTTAGAGAGCAGCACCGCCTTAGTGGACGTAGAGCCGCCATCGATTCCGACGAAACCCTCCACTAACTCGCCGGGCTGAAAGGTTGTTGGCACAAATTTCTTGGTGCGGTATTTCTCTTTAAACCGCGCCAGATCGTCGGCGTCCTTCGCGAGTCCGCCGGTGCCGCCGCGCTTGGATTTCTCTTCTTCGCGGCCCACGGTGACGTACCATTCGAGCTTCTCCCAGCCGATGTATTGGCCCACGGCGGCATCTTCCGTCTTGCCAAACTCGACGGACCCAATAGCTGCGAAATACTGCGCGTTATCCGGCGTGCGGATGAGATCCTCGGGCGGAACACCCGCCGGCAGTTCCGTGCCGCGCTCTTCCCAGATTTTCGGGATGTTGTGCTTCCAACAGTCCCGCATACCTTTGATGTAACAGTTAGGACCGCCCAGCAGTAGCACCACGGGCAGCAAGGTATTACCGCGGGTAAGCACGGATAAGTTCTGCATCACGATAGCTTCGAACAGCGAAGCCATCAACTCGTCCGGCGGCACGCCCATCTTTTGCAGGCCGTTGATATCGGTTTCGGCGAATACCCCGCACTTGCCGGCCACCGGATGTAGTTTCACTCCCTTGTAACCCATCTGGCAAAGCTGCTCGGCGGGAATGCGCAGTTTAGCGTTGATCTTATCGATAACCGCGCCAGTGCCGCCGGCGCACTTATCGTTCATCGAAGGCAGTTTCTTCTTGCGTCCAGTCTCGGGATCTTTCTTGAAGATGATGATCTTGGCGTCCTGACCGCCTAACTCGATCACCGATCCGCATTCGGGATACAGCTTTTCCACGGCGAGCGAAACGGCGTTCACTTCCTGCACGAACTTAGCGCCCAGAAACTTAGACATGCCGTTGCCGCCCGAGCCGGTGATGAAGATACGCGACTGGTTCGCCTGGAATCCGTCGATCTCGGTTTCAAACCGCTTCAGAAACTCCAGGACCCTTTCGGGTTGCTTGGTGTCATGCCGCTGATAGTCCGACCATAAGATCTGGTCGGTGGCCTGATCGACCACCACCGCCTTGACGGTGGTCGAGCCTACATCCATTCCGATGAAGAATTGTTTGTCCATGGATGCCTCGGATTTACTGGACTGCGAGCGCTTCTTCGCGCTCATGGGAGGCGGGTGCGAGGCCTTCCTTCTTCTTTTGTTCCGCGATGTGCATCACGAAGTTCGCCGCCAGTCCGATGATGCCTTTCGTGTGGGGTACATGGTACAACGGCCGTTTGGACTCGGGATGCGCTTCCACCCAGGCGTGACAATCGTCCATGGTCAAGCCGGTACGTTCCAGAACTTCGGCCATTTCTTTCTTCGCCTTATTCTTGGCTTCGCCCAGCGCCATCTGCACGCGCGAATGCGCATTGATCTCGCCTTCGCCGGATGTCTCGATAGGCAGATAGATCATGTCCTTGTAATTCGACACTACGGCCGATTGCGCACCGTCCGATTGCGTAGACGGCATGCAGCCGAAAGGTTTCACTGACAGCACCATGTGGGCCAGATCTTTATTCGAGTAATAGATGTTCTTGGCGACCTCTAAGTGCCCCTCGCCGCCGCCCGCGCGCGAGTTATAGAAAGGATGGCCGAGCCGCTGTAACTCATACTGATCGGCTAAATGATGCGCGACATCGCCCAGCGCGCCAACAATCTTGTGATACTCGTTCTTGAAAATCGCCTCGGCAAGTTTCAGCTTGGCGACCTTGTTGCGGAAACTCCATTCGATTTTGGCACGCTTATCGAGACGCCACAGCGGCGGTAACACGGCGCCCTCTTCGAGGCCTTTGAAGTCCTTGTATTTCTGCACCACCTGGTGGATCATATACATGATCCACGTGCCGATGGGTTCCACCAGCACCTGCGCGCCTTCGCGCTGCAGGAAGTTGAACATGTTGAAGTTACCGTCGCCCTCGGTGGTCTGCGCCCAGAACTCGCCGGTGATTTTGACGATGGGCTTCACGCGCAAGCGGTCGATTTCGATCTCGTTGAAGGCATCGCGGCAGCGATGCAGCGCCGGAATGTAATCTTCGCCTTTCAACTGGTTGACGAACTTACCGATATACTCCGCGGTATCCTTAAAACCGCCTAAGTACTTGACTAAGCTGTCGCCCAGCTTCCACGGCTGCTTCTTACGGAAGACTTCGTGCATGTAGTCCATGCACTCATCGAGCTTCTGGTCTGTTTCGCCGGCGTTGACTTCGTAAGGCCGCACGGCGTAGGCGACTTCGTTCAGCACATCGCCGCAATTCAACGCGTTCAGGATGCCCAGGAAGAAATCGAGATTCATCTCCAGCCCGGCCTCGGCGTCCGACTGACTCAAGCCGCCGGATTGCTGGAACAGCAGCACGCGGAATCCATCAAAACCCGCGTTACGCAGCGCCAGCCGATACTCGGCTTCGTACATGCCGAAGCGGCACGGTCCGCAGGCGCCGGCGGTGAAGAACACATACCGGTCGATGATTTCCTGCTTAGTCAGTCCCTGCTCTTCCAGACTTTGCAGATACTGTACTAAGTTGCCGACGGTAAAGTAAGTGGGATTACATTGCCCGTTATTACCGTACTCTTTGCCGGTCTGAAACGCGCGCACGTTGGGGGTGGGCACAGCTTCGGCGATGTAACCGAGGCCTTCGAGCGCACCGTGGACCAGCTTCTCGTGCTTCCAGGTAAGGCCGCCAAATAAGAGGGTAGTCCGGCCGCGCTGTTCCTTCGTGAACGGACGCTCCACGGGACGTTTGAAGTGGTGCAGCTCGCGCTTTGCCAAGCCGGCTTCGCGCTCCAGGCGGGCGCGTTCTTCGGCCAGGCGTTTCTGAATGATGTCTTCGATGCCGGTGTCGATCTGAATCAGACCGGCGGATGCGGCGGGCTTCGGTTCAAACGGCTGAGTGCTCATAACGGTCCCCTCACAACGGGCGGGTTCAGGGACACCCCTCCCGATGGGGACATCTTCCCGCGTTAAGCCATTGGAAATAAAGAGACCTGCATCGAATGGCGGGTTTTTCGACAGGAATGGCGCAATATGCGGGTGAGCGGAGGGTACTGTTTGTTACGAGTGAAGACGGACCCGCCGCTATCGTTGGATCAAGAGCGCGAGAAGGTATTCTTGCGCGGTCATTTCCCGGTGGATGGCGTTCCAACGTGCGAAGGCGTCGGACGCCAGGGCGATCCTGACGAGCGCATCTGTGCGGGTCAGCCTCAAGGAGTCATCGTAGTCCGCCTCATGTCGGAACTCCTGAAGGCGAATGAACGCATTGGCGACCGTCTTCAAGGCCGCCACAGTCTGCGGATTCTGCCCGTCATACTTTCCGCTACGCGTCTTGATCGATGCCTGTTTCATCCTTCCGTGCTCGAAGGTCCGGGCCAGTTTCGCCCGCTGATCGCTTCTTTTCCAATTGCCAACCGCTTCCGCGACGAGCAGGTGGAACAGTGCGTAATACGCGGTTGACACCGCCCGCCGCAAGCTTGCTCGCATGGGTTTTCTCTTCTCCCGACGGGCAAGATGATTCGCCTGTTCGAGCAAATCTTCCGCCAGGTTCATCGCTTCGACCACGCGGATTCTTTGAGCATGGCTTGTTCGGACCGGCTTCGGTAGCTGAAGTATGAAAGGAGATCCGAGTCATCAAGATGGAGTTTCTCAGACAGGAGTGCCTCCACGCGCTTGGTTATCTTTGCGAGCCTCGTTTCTCTGCTGGCCTCGTCCGATAGCATGATGCGGAAGAAGATCGCTCGATCACCACTCCAGTCCGTTGTTACGTCGTAACGAATCCACTGGACATCAGGCGCAAGTTTCTTCGCCGCAGCCTTGACGGCTTTGTCTATGTCCGACTCTTGCAGGGTGGCTGACGGCATTGGCATGGTGAATCTCCTTCCTAAACGATACCGCGTTCGCCGGGCATTTGCGCCGCCACCGCAAATACGATAGCCTCTCTTTTTCATGGCTACACACGGAGCGGACATCGCCATTGTCGGCGCTGGGATTCTCGGACTGGCGCATGCCTATGCCCTGGCGCGGCGCGGTCACTCCGTTACGGTATACGAGCGGAGTCCGCAAGCCGCGGGCGCGTCAGTCCGCAACTTCGGCATGATCTGGCCTATCGGACAGCCTGCCGGCCGCATGTACGAAATCGCATTACGCAGCCGCGAAGTGTGGGTGGAAGTGTTGCAAGCCGCGCGCCTCCCTTATTTTCCGACGGGTTCGCTACACGTTGTCTATCGCGACGACGAAGGCGCTGTTGCGCGCGAGTTCTGCGGGATGGCGCCCGCACAAGGCTACCAGTGTGAATGGCTGAACCCGGCCGAAGTTTGCGATCGCAGCGGCGCTGTGCGCCCCGACGGCCTGCTGGGCGCCATCTGGAGCCCGACCGAAATCACAGTCGATCCACGCGTCACTCTGGCGCAATTGCCACTATTTCTCACCGGGCGGTTCGGTGTCCAGTTCCGTTGGAGCACGGTGGTTCATGACATCGGCTTACTAAGATGCGACGCCGCCATCGTATGTACAGGTCACGATTTCGAAACACTCTATCCCGACCTATTCCGTGCGAGCGGCGTCACACGCTGCAAGCTGCAGATGATGCGCACACGTCCGCAACCGGAAGGTTGGCTTCTGGGTCCCGCACTGGCTGCCGGACTGACATTACGTTTCTATGACTCATTCCGGATCTGCCAGACGTTACCCGCACTCGAACGCCGCATCGCCGCCGAGTTAGCGGAGTACGACCGCTGGGGCATTCACGTGCTTGTCTCCCAAACCGCCGCCGGCGAGCTGACCATCGGCGATTCGCACGAATACGGCACGGCCATAGATCCATTCGACCGCACGGAGATAGACGATCTGATTCTAACCTATGTCCGCGGTTTTCTCGCCGCCCCGGTAACTGAGATTGCGGAACACTGGCACGGTGTCTATGCGAAGCACCCGGACCAGCCGTATCTCTCACTCGCGCCAGCGCCCAACGCGCGCGTGGTCACCGCCGTTGGCGGATCCGGTATGACACTATCGTTCGGGCTCGCCGAGCAGACGGCGAAGGAGATGGGATTCTGATGGGCCGCGTCACTGCCGTGATTCTCGATTGGGCCGGAACCACTGTAGATCACGGCAGCCTTGCGCCCGTCCGCACGTTGCAGAAGTTATTCGCCGGCCGAGGTATGCCCGTCACGGAAGACGAGGCCCGGCGTGATATGGGGCTTCACAAGAAGGATCACATTCGCGCGATACTACACGCTAAGTTCGGGGCCGCGCCGGATGAGAGCCAAGTCGAGGAACTATTCGCCGCTTTCATCCCTATGCAGATGGAGTGCCTGGTGGCGTACTCTGCCGTGATTCCCGGCGTTTCCGGAACGGTAGAAGAGCTGCGCGCGCGTGGCATCAAGATAGGCAGCACCACAGGTTATACGCGGCGCATGCTCGATCTGTTACTCACTATCGCCGCCGCCGAAGGCTACAAACCGGATTGCGCACTGTGCCCCGAAGATACCGTCGCTGGACGGCCGTTGCCCTGGATGTGTTTCCTGAACGCGACTCGCCTCGGGACTTACCCGATGCATACCATGATCAAGATTGGTGACACAACGAGTGACATCGCGGAAGGACTCAACGCCGGTATGTGGACCATTGGCATCGCGCGCACCGGAAACATGATCGGACTTACGGCGGAGGAGTTCGCGGCCCTTACGCCACCCGCGCAGGGCGTGCTGGTGAATAGCGCCCGCGCCCGGTTGCGCGACGCCGGAGCTCACTATGTCGCGGACGCGGTATCAGATTGCATCCTGACGGTGGATGCGATTGAACAGCGCCTGGCGAAGGGAGACCGTCCATGAGGCGCCACCTGGCGCTTTGGCAAGGGATCACCATCGCGTTGCTCTTCGTGGGCTACGCGGGTTACTATCTCTGCCGCTCGGATTTCTCGGTTAGCCTGCCGCTTATCATCGACGAGTTAGCCGCGCGCGGCATGTCGCCCGCCGAGGCTAAGATCCGCCTCGGCGCGATTAGTTCGCTCGCCGTGCTGACTTATGCTATCGGCAAATTGTTCTTGGCGGGCACCGCGGATTTTCTGGGCGGTAAGCGCAACTTCCTGATCGGCATGGGCGGCTCGGTGCTCTTCACGCTGCTGTTTTCGCTGGGCGGCGGATTGCCTATCTTCACGCTGGCCTGGATCGGCAACCGGCTGGTGCAATCGACGGGCTGGGCAGGCATGGTGAAGATTACTTCGCGCTGGTTTTCGTACTCCACTTACGGCGCGGTGATGGGCGCCATCAGCCTGAGTTACTTATTTGGCGACGCGGCGGCGCGCGAGTTCATGGGTTATCTGATTGGCCGCGGATTGGGCTGGCGCGCAGTGTTTCAAGTGGCGGCGGGCACGCTGTTCGCAATCTTTATCGCCAATCTGCTGCTGTTGAAGGAATCCCGCGCGAGCATCGGTATGGCGGAGCCGGAAGTAAATCCGCTGAACCTGTTTGGCGCGGAGGGCAGCGATCCTAAGCTATCCAGCTTGCGCGATCTGCTGGCGCCGCTCTACCGCAGCCCGGCATTTTGGATCGTATGTGCGCTGTCGCTCGGCACCACGCTTGTGCGCGAAACGTTTAACACCTGGACGCCCACTTACTTCAATCAAGTGGCGGGATACGGTAAGGCGGAAGCGGCCAGCATGAGCGCGGTGTTTCCGCTGTTCGGCGGCGTTGCCGTATTGCTGACGGGATTCTGGAGCGATCGCCTGGGCCGCACGGGACGCTCCGGGATCATGTTCTATAGCCTGCTGCTCTGCGCGGGCGCCCTATTCGCCTTGGGATCGCTGCGCGCGGGCGGTGGGCGCGCATGGCCGGCGATTCTAGTCGGCCTGGTCGGATTTCTGGTGATCGGGCCATATGCTTATCTCGCGGGCGCCATCGCGCTCGATTTCGGCGGCAAGCACGGCAGCGCCACGTCTTCCGGCATCATCGATGGCGTCGGCTATCTCGGTGGCATTCTGGCGGGCGACCCCGTAGCGCACATTTCGGTAAGCTTTGGATGGAGGGGCGCGTTCATGGCCTTAGCCGCTGTCGCGTTGCTTTCAAGCGGAGCGGCCGCCCTGCTGCTGTTCGGCCAGCGGCGCGCGACGGCGGCGCAAGGAGCTTGACTGGTATGAACATCGGCGATCGCATTGTCGACATCTTCGAAGCCAAAGGTGGCGCGGCGTACTTCGGTGAGCCGGTCTCGCAACTGGAGCATGCGCTGCAGGCCGCGTATCATGCGGAGTCCGGCCGCGCGCCCGATTGGCTGGTGGTTGCGGCGCTTCTGCACGACATCGGTCACCTGCTGCACGATATGCCGGAACACGTCGCGGACTTGGGAATCGATGCGCGGCATGAAGATATCGGCCACGCTTGGTTAGCGCAATATTTCGGGCCAGAGGTGACTGCGCCGGTGCGCATGCATGTGGATGCCAAACGCTATCTCTGCGCCACGGATCTGGAGTATCTCGCGCAGCTCTCGCCCGCCTCGGTGCAGAGCCTGCAACTGCAAGGCGGACCGTTCACCGAAGCCGAAGCGCGCACGTTCGAGCAACAGCCGTTCGCACGCGAAGCGGTGCGGCTAAGGCGCTGGGACGATCTGGCGAAGGTCCCTGGCATGCGCGTGCCGGGATTGGAGCATTACCGGGCGATGATCGACGCGTCGCAATTACGCGCTTCGTGACGTTTACCGTTGGACCGCCCACGCTAACCCGTCCGGGCCCGGGCCTGCGTCGATCTTCCCGGTGATCTCCAACTTCTTCAAATCCACCACTGCGACGTAGTTCGCGCCGGTGACCGCCACGTACGCGCGGGCGCCATCCGGCTGCATCTCGATGCCGGCCGCGCCGCCTCCCAGATCGATGCGCTTCACTTCCTTGTGAGTCGCGGCATCCAAAATGGCCAGTCCGGCATTACTGAGGCAACTGATGAACACCAGCTTGCCGTCCGGAGTGAACTTCAGCCGGTTTGCTCCGCGCACGTTGGCTTGCAAGGTATCGACCACTTTCTTCGCCGGCAAATCGATAATCGATACGGTGCCGTCGCCCGAATTAGCCGTCCAGAGCTGCTTGCCGTCGGCCGTTACGTCGAACCCCTCGGAGCCGTGGCCCACGGGGACCACCGTCTCGTCCCAATCGCGCGCGCCCTTCTCCATGATCGTGACGGTGCCGGAGGCCACATTGGTCGTGTAGATCCGCTGCTGGTCGGCTGTCACCCAAATCATGTGCGTGCGGTTTTGCCCCGTACCCATGATCCAATCGACAGCTTTCTTCTCCGGATCATATCGGCCGATGGCTTTCGCGCCTTCCGCCGTAAACCAGGTCTTGCCGCCCGCGAACGTCAATCCGTGCGGACCGCGCAAGGGGCCCAGATCGATGGCCGTGACTCTTGACTGGCCGATCAAATCGATCAAGGTGAGCGTGTTATAAGCGCCGCCGCCGTAGTTCGAGACATACGCGAACTTGCCGTCGGCCGAGGCGATGACTTCGTGCGGGTCCTCGCCCACGGGCGCCTTCGCGACCACCTTCAGTGTTGCCGGGTCCACAATGGCAATGGTGTGATCGCCCTTCGAAAGCACCAGCAGCGATTCGCGCGGCGTGCTGGCAGCCTGGATCGCGCATGCGTAGGTGCAGCCAAATAAGAAGATCAGACGAGCGGTTCCCATGACTATTGATTGAATCACAGAACCCGTCGCATAGCTCTGCCGTTACGGCGTAATCTCGAAAATCGTTCCAAAGCCGTATTGGCCATCCTCCGCCGTACCGTAAAGCTGCCCCTTAGGACCGAGTATCACGCCCGTCAAAGGATTATCTCCTTCCGTACCACCCATGAACCTGTGCAGCGTGGTCAAGTTGTTGGAGGTGTCCAGCTTGAAGACGGTCCCCATGCCGTTGAAACCGCCGGCGTAGGTGGTGCTATAAAGGTTGCCGGCGGCATCCCGCACCAAAGAGGCCAGCGGAACCGATCCATCGGCCCCGCCGGTAAACGAATACAGCACGGTCTCCTGCCCGCTGGCGATGTTCAGCTTGAAGACCACACCGGTATAGGGCTCGCTGCCGCCGCCGGTGGTGGTGCCATACAGGTTGCCTGCGCCGTCCGAGATCACGCCGCCCTGCGGACTTCCGCCATCCGCGCCTCCGGTAAAGTTGTACAGCACGGTTTCGGCGCCTGTTTTTGGATCGATCTGGAAAACGACTCCATAACCGACAGTGCCGCCCGCATAGGCCGTCCCATAGAGCATGCCATTTTCATAGAGCAGGCCGTCCAGAAGTCCAAATCCGTCGCTCTGCAGCTTGAAGCTGGATATCGTCCTGTATGTTCCGGCGGAATTCAGTTTGAAGACAACCCCGCCGTTGCCGTAATCGGAAGTCGTGCCGAACAGATTGCCATGCGCGTCTCGGACCACGGACCCTTGGGGAACGCCTTCCCCGTCTATTTTCCGGCTGCTGAAGCTGTAGAGCACCGTCTCGTTTCCGGAGACCGGAAGCTCAAATAGCGTGCCCTGATCGAATGATCCGCCGCCATAAGTGGTGCCATAGAAATTCCCCGCCGAGTCCCGGATCAGGGCGGCTCGCGGTGAAGAGCCATCCGTGGGAAAGCCCGCGAACGAATAGAGCGTGTTTACCTGTTTGGCGGCGAGTTCCCATTGAAAGACTGTTCCCCAACCCGAAACTCCTCCGTTGCTGGTGACGCCGTACAAACTGCCTCCGTGCAGCAGCAATGCGCCCGGATAAGCTCCATCGGTGGTGTTTTGGAATGCGTAGAGCGTCTGAAAAGTCTGCGCTTGAGCGGACGTTATCGGAATGGTGAAAGCAGCCAGTACCGCAAGCAGTAGGGTGAGTTGCCGTATGGTGTAGGTCATGCTGTTATTGTGCGCACAGACGTGGTTACATTACACACCAATCCAACTTGATTCTGGTTTTGTTAAAGAGTGGGGCAGGCACCTTGCCTGGGACGGCCTCGTAGGCCGCCTCGAGGATAGAAGTCCGCTTATTCCCCAGCCGGACGCGACCCGCGTGGCCCGCGGTTACCCGCCGAGTGTGCCACCACCAGCAGCTGTTTCCGCTGCCCTTTCACCGCGCGCCGCCCGGCGACCGCCGATTTTGGCGTCACCGCCGCTGCCCGGTACGCAACCGGAATCAGCAACTGCGCGCCCGCCGCCGGCGACGTTTCCTTCAGGCCGTTGGCCGCCGCAATCGTGCCAGCCGCCATGCCGTAATGTTTGCCGATGGAGGCCAATGTCTCGCCGCTGGCCACCTTGTGCATACGCCACGATGCGCGCCGCTCGGCGGGAATCATCTGCAGCGAAGCCGACAGCGAGCTGCCAGTCCCTTTGGGTACATGCAGCACGTAACCGGCTGGGACCACTCCCTTCAGCAACGCCGGATTCAAATCCAACAACTCCGGCATGGGCGCATCGGTCAGATCCGCCACCAAGCCGAGGTGTGTCGGCGCATTCACCTCGATGGTGTCGTAGTCGAGCGGCGCATCCGGAACCACGCTGTCCAATCCGTACTCGGCCGCGTTCTTTTCCATGATGGTCATGGCCAGAATGATCGGCACGTAGTTGACGGTCTGCTCCGGCAGAACATGCCGGTTGCGCAACTCCCAGAAGTCCGCATAGCCGGTGCGCTCCACCGCCCGCGCCACAGCCACCGGGCCACAATTGTAAGCCGCCATCGCCAGATACCAATCGCCGAACATATTGTACAGATCGTGCAGATGCCTGGCCGACGCGCGCGTGGCCTTTTCGGGATCATAGCGGTCGTCGGTAAGGGCCGTCCGCATCAACCCATATTCCTGGCCGCGCCAGGCCATGAACTGCCACATCCCGCCGGCGGCCTTGCTGGAAATCGCCCGCGCGAAGAATCCCGATTCCGCCTGCGCCAGGTGGATCAACTCCTGCGGAACGCCTTCCTCTTGCAGAATGCGTTGGATGAGCGGCTTATACCTCCCCGCTCGTTCCAAGCCGGCGACCAGTGTCTTGCGCCCGCGCCCGGAGAAGTAGTTGATGTAACCTAACACCGCGTCGTTGACCGAGAGCGGAAGCTGCGAAGCGGTGGCCTGCACCTGCTCCTTCACCCTGTCCTTTAGCTTGGGATCCACCGGGAAGGTCATCTGTAGCAGGTCTTCCAGAGGCGCCTTCTCGAAACCCGCGGCGTCCACGTCCGCGCCCGCTCCTAAACCGGCAAGATCGTAACGGTGAATCGAATCCACCAAATCGTCCAGCCGGGCCTGAAACACTATGCGTTCCGAGGGGTTATTCACCGATGCTTCCAGCATCAGGCTGATGGCATTGTCGAATTCCCGGCGCGCTTGTTGAAGATCCGTCGCTTGATAAGCCTTCTTGCCACGTTGGAAGGCTTGATCCGCGTGATCCATGAGCAAATCGCCCTCGGATGGCGCGAACTGCGCCTTCGGCGTTAATAGCGGGGGCTCATTATTCAGGTAGAGATTAGGCTCCAGCGCGGGTGGTTCGGCGAATTGGACGGAAGCCGGTGGGGCCGGTGTGGAAGGGAGGAACGCCGTTTGGAACCTGGATTGCTGATTGTAACCGCAGCCCGTAATGCTCAAGGCGGCGGAGGTCGCGAAAATATAGTAAAAAAGCTTGGTTCGATTCGTCACTAAAGCGATCCTTCGAACGGATTTATAGGCTAGCTGCGCAAACTGTAGCCAAAATGAAACCTAGAATCTAGCGCATTGCCTGGGCGAGGTCAACCGGGTATCCCAAAAGTATACGTGTGTCCCAACGACACACACGCGTGCAGGATTTGCCGCTCTCCCCTAGGCTTTATGCATCGGCTGAATCGAATTCCGCGAAGAGATGCTGCACACCTGCCCGCGGAACTTCAGATCGTTTCTACAGTTTAACATCCTTCGGTAGCCGCCCTGTAGGGTGGACCATCGTCGTCTGTGGTCCGCCCTTTGCCGCAAGCAAAAGCCAGACGACACAAAACGATCGTCTGGCCCACCCAGCAGCGGCCTCCGCTACTCCTCTTCTTCCTCTTCACCCGTCTTCGCCGCCCGCGCCGCCGCGATGATCTTGTCCGCTTGCAGCGCCGGCACATAATCGTAATGGTCGAATTCCATGGTGAACGTTCCGCGCCCCTGCGTCATGGACGTCAGATCGTTCTGATAATTCAGCATCTCAGCCATGGGCACCTGGGCGCGCACAAATTGCGTGTTGCCGCGCGTATCCATGCCCGAAATCCGCCCGCGGCGACTGTTCAGATCGCCCATCAGATCGCCTGCGTACTCGACGGGCGCCTGAATCTCGACATTCATAATTGGCTCCAGCAACGTCGGCTTGGCCTCTTGCATGGCGTTCTTGAACGCCTTGCGCGCCGCCAGCTTGAACGCCAGTTCCGACGAATCCACGTCGTGGTACGACCCGTCGTATAGCACCACCCGGAAATCCACCATCGGATATCCGGCCAGGAATCCGCCTTCCGCAGCCTCCAGGATGCCCTTTTCCACCGCCGGGATATAATTTTTGGGAATCGAGCCGCCGAAGATCTCGTTGACGAACTCGAACTTGGCCCCGCGCGCCAGCGGCTCCATCCTGATCCAACAATCGCCGAACTGCCCGTGGCCGCCGGTCTGCTTCTTGTGGCGTCCCTGCACGTCCGCGTGCCCGCGGATGGTTTCCCGGTACGGAATCTTGGGCGCCTTCAGCAGCACCTCCACGCCGTAGCGCTTCTTCAATCGGCTGGCGACCACCTCCACGTGCTGCTGGCCGCTGCCGCCCAACAGGAATTCCTTGGTCTGCGGATCGCGATAGAAACGCAGCGATTGATCTTCTTCCAGGATCCGGTGGACGGCATTGCCCATGCGGTCTTCATCCTGCCGCGACTTGGCCTCGATGGCGAACGCGATGGAAGGCTCGGGAAGCTGCACCGGCGGGAACGTGAACGCGACGCCTTTATCTGCCAGCGTGTCGCCCGTCAGGGTATCTTTCAGTTTGGCCACTGCCCCGATATCGCCCGCGTGCACCTCGGTGACGGGCATGAGCGTCTTGCCCACCGGCACGCCGATATGCGCCAGGCGCTCGGCCGTGCTCTTCTGTACGTTATAGAGGTTGGCGTCGTTCCTTACCACGCCCGAATAGACCTTGAAATAGGTGATCCGTCCGGCGAACGGATCGGCCGTCGTTTTGAAAACGAACGCCGCGCAGGGTCCGGCATCCGCCACTTTTCGGGGCGTTTCTTCGCCGTTCGCTTTCACGGTGACGTCACGCTCGGTGGGAGCGGGCAGATGATCGACCACGAAGTTCAGGATCTGGTCCGTACCTAAATTGTGCAGCGCCGAGCAGCACAGCACCGGGAACAGCCGCATGTTGTTGAGGCCATCCCGAATTCCGTCCAGGATGTGCTCCGCCGGCAATGTGCCTTTGTCGAAGAATTCTTCCATCAGCGCGTCGTTGCCTTCGGCCACCAGTTCGACCAGCGCTTCATGCGCCTTTTGGGCGGCGTCGGCCAGATCGCCCGGAATATCGCTTTCCTTGCCCTTGCCATCGCCATCCGGCGTGTAGGTGTACGCCTTCATGCGCACCAAGTCGACGACGCCCTTGAAATCGCGTTCCGCTCCGATGGGGATCTGCACCGGAATCGCGGTGCGGCCGAACGCTTCCTGAACGCTCGATAAAGCGCGGTCGAACGAAGAGCGCTCGCGGTCGAGCTTGTTGATCACCACCGCGCGCGGCAGCTTGTAATCGTTCGCATAGCTCCAGACCTTTTCGGTCTGCACCTCGACGCCGGCCACGCCATCCACCACCACCAGCGCGGCGTCGGCCGCCACCAGCGCGCCGCGCGTATCGTTAATAAAGATGTTGTAACCGGGCGTATCCAGGATGTTGATCTTCGCCTTTTTCCACTCGGCTACGGCGAGCGCGGTGGAAATCGTCACTTTTCGTTGAATCTCCTCTTCGTCGAAATCCGTGATGGTGTTGCCTTCATCCACCCGCAACAATCTGCTGGTAGCTCCGGAGGTGTACAGCAACGCGGCTGTGAGCGTAGTTTTGCCGGAATCGCCGTGGCCCACCACACCAACGTTCCGGATGTCCTTGCCTTCGTAGATCTTCACAGAAAAGACTCCAGTTTGAAACCGGATGATAACACGGGGGAATTGGCGGAGGCTTCGCCGGGGCCGGTGACCACCGGTGGCCAGGGCTGCAACGCGCTTTTGGATCGCGCGGTCCCCCGTTGAGCGTAGTGGCTCCATCAATGTAATTGCAGGTGCACTTGGCCGCAAATCCGATCCTGTCTAAGGGGGTCTAAGAGGGCCATGACAACCATCGACGCCGGCAGTATTCTACTTGAAACCGCCGCGAGTACCTTGTGGCGGCGGGCGGTCACGACGACGGGTGGCAAATCAAGGAGGGTAAATGCGGATCAACGGTTCCTTTGCGCGCGCGGCTCCTGGCGCCGCGCTGCTAACCGGCTTATGCGCCTCCCAGGCGCTCGCGCAGTGCCCTAACTCGGGCTCGGCGCCGCCGGCTTGGTCGACCAGCCGGGGGAGCAACCTGCGCGACAGCACGAACACGAACGAAACCTGAATGACGCAGTCGAGCCTTGCCGGGGCGAACGGCGTGCTCCCGTCCTATGTGTTCAACCTCGCCACGACCTGCGCCTACGGCTACTACCTTCCGAACGGAACGTCCGGCGCGGGGTGCCAGACGCAAACCAATGGGGCCTCCACGGACAGCCCCGTCTACGCGGAGCCGTTGTGGGTGCCCTCCGTTTCGACGCAATACTGCGGGACGGTTAACCTCGTGATCGTGCGCGCCCGCTAGCCCTCAGTATTTTACTATGAGTCTCTTTGATCAGGACATGGCGAGCGGCCTCCTGGCGACCCAGATCAATTCTCCCAGCGGGAACGGGAACGTGGTCCTCGTTGGGTTTGACAAGGCCGCTACCGGCTATGCGCTGGACACCGCTGACCTCGGAGGATTCGCCGCAGGCCAGAACGGGGCGGATAACGTCGTCGGCGAGTTCCCCGGCTCGACGACCAGTCCGCTATGCTACACCCCAAGCGGCGGTACGTCCGCGAACTCGTGCACGCCCCCAACCACCCCGTACCATGACAACGGCTACCTGGTGAACAACATCTGCAACGGATCAAGCGATCCCAACACTTCGAGCTACACCGATCCTTACCAGTGGGGCGAGTGCGATATGATCACCAGCCAGGTTTACTGGCACGACAGCTCTAGTGGGGCTGACTACCTGTTCGTCTTTCCCACCGGCGAGGACCTGGACTGGTGTTACTGGGATTCCGCCGCTGGGGCCAATGGAAACTTCGTGTGCACACCGGATGCCACGCATATATCGTCCGACCCTCGTCCGACCATCTGTCGCCAGTGGGTAATCCCGGCGGTAGCATGGTCCTCTCGGTTAACGGCGGCGCGCAGGACCCGCTTGGTAGCGCCGTGCTTTGGGTTCTGGCGTTCGACAAGACTACGGCGAACCAGCCTTACGTCGACCCTGGGACGTGCAGGTCCTCGGGCTGCTTCACAGGGTACCTCCGCGCTTACGGCCTCACCGCAAACGGAGAGCCCCCGCTAGGCGGGTCAACCAGCTACCCGGACTTCTCCATCGACTATATCTGGGAAAATGCTAATAACGGCGATACGGCCTGGACCGGTTCCCCGCTCTCCCAAATCACGCTTATCAACGGCCGACTGTATGTGCCCACATACGATCATGGCGTGCGCGTCTACGACAATTGGGAGTCGCAGTAGCGCCAGGGGAACCAGGGATGAAACTTCAAAAGCATTTGACCCCAGACCGCACACTTCGCGCCGCCATTCCGCTGCTGCTGTTGGCCGCCTTATCGGGCCGGCCTTCGCCGGGGCCGCAACTACCAACCCCGGCACACTGAATTACATAGCTACGCCTGGAAAACTGACGGGGCTCGTGGGGCTCACGGAGGTATCCCCCGGCAGCTTCGTGGGGCTGACCGATGGTCCCCTGGTCTTCCTAATGACCAGCCAGGGAAAATTTGCCGCCATCTGCCAGACGGCTTCCAACGGGCGTATCAACTGGCCGACGGCCGTTCAGGCGGTGAACGGCCGGCTCTACGGATCCGGGGTGGGCAGCCAGGGGGGCGTAAATACCGATCTCGACTTCAGTTTTGGCCTGGACTGCCATCCGCAGTCTTACGTCACCCCGGTTCCGACGGTGCCCTTCGTCCCCACGCCCGACGGCTACATCTATGGCACGCAGTGGAGCGGCGTTACCAACGCATTCGTCAACATGGCGCTGGACGGCACGATTACGACCCTACACACGTTCTCGCCCCAGGAGGGCGCCCCCGCAGGATCGCTTATCGTAGCGTCTGACGGGGACTTCTACGGCTCGGCCGGAACCACCCAGAACGGCTCCCCGGCCAAGTCGGTCTACCGCGTCACACCCGAAGGCGACCTCACTATCCTCGTGACGTACCTAATGGGATCCGCAGGAACAAACCCCGGGCAGGGCAACACGCTGCTTCAAGCCGGCGACGGCAAGCTGTATGGAGTGTCCTACTCCGGCGGCACACATAGCGCTGGCACAGTCTTCGAGTTGTCCCCGGAGGGGAAGGGCTTCAAGGTTCTGTACGACTATCCGCACCAGCTTACAGGTGTCCCGACGACGCTGTCGGAAGGCACCGACGGCAACCTGTACGGGGTGGCCCAAGGCGATGACCAACTCTGCGCGTGCAGTTCGCTGTTCCGCATCAGCCGGCAGAGGAAATACGAGACGCTGCAGCACTTCAACCCCGGCGTAACCGGCGGCTGCCCGTGTTTCATGACGCCGGGCAGCGACGGCAAATTCTATGGCACCTCAAACAGCAGCGCGTGGGTGTGGGACCTCGGCCTGCCCGCACCGAAGCCCGCCATTCACGCTCTGCGGCCCACCAGCGGACCCACGGGCAAGTCCGTCATCATCTGGGGCCGCAACTTACTCGGCGTCACGGCGGTCAGTTTCAATGGCGTCTCCGCTACGACGTTCGCGAACATCAGCAGCCAGTTCGTCTCGGCTACGGTCCCTCCTGGGGCGACAAGCGGCCCGGTTGCCGTCACCACCGCCAACGGCAGTGCCACGTCCCCCACTTCGTTCACGGTGGAATAGCCGCGGGTCTGTCGAGCGGAATCGAATCGCGCCAGTGATCCCCGCAGTGCGGCGAGCCGCTGCCAAGTAACTCTTCTGCCGATTCCTGGCTGTGCAAAGCCAGGCTGAGCGCGGCATCGGGCGCGGAAGTGAGGTTCGGGCTATTCAGCTCCGGCGTGGCAATGGGAAGCAGATCTTCCAAGAGCCGGGCGCGGCCTACCTTTCCCGGCCAAACGCAGGATGCCTCCTATTCCACTCCACGGGATCGCCGGCCTGAACTTGATGCGGCCGCTCAAAAGCTTTAAGGACTTGAATTGTTGGTCAAGAGGAATATTCAGGAAGGCGAAGCTTGGACCTGCCTTCTCCGAGTGGAGACTATGGCCCGCCATCTACCTATTGTTAGCGTGCGCTCGCTGGGACCTCTCGGCACCGGCGCGTCTGAGCAACTTCTTGCGCGCTTTCACCCCACTGCCCCCGTCTCCGGCGGCGTTCAGGTCCATTATGGCCCTCACGCGTCGAACCCGGGAATCCGAAACGCCCAGCTTGCGGGCCACCCCTGAGGTTGTCGGAAAGCGAGTTGTTACGAGAGTCTTCGCCATCTGTCTTGATTGTACCAAGGCTGCGCGCCATCGCCGGAGGCTACTGTTTGTTGTCCAGAATGAACGTGGGCACCAATCCGCCCACCGAAGAGAACCCGGAGTTACCCGTTGAGAGCCAGCTCGAGCAGCTCAGCACCTTACCCAGATATGCCAGCGGATGCACGTCCACCTGCATCTCCTTGAACTCCAGGTTTCCATAGGTCACCATGGGGAATATCGAACGGACCGGGCTGACCCGCTCCTGCACCACATACGGTGAACGCATGGCTTGCTTCACCGCGCGCTCCCAGCCGGCGTCATCCATCTCCCAACCGAAGAAACTGTGCAGGTCGCTGTAGTCGTCGTTGGGCTTTAGCACCAGCTTCTCGCGATTCTTGGCGATGTACTCCGGCAGGTCGATGGAGTCCTCGCCATAGGTGGTCTTGCCCGGCGCCACCAGCCGCGTCCACGGCATGTGGTCGTGAATCGCTTTGCGCTCGGCGATGGGGAACTTGGCGGTCAGCGCGTCGTCGGTGAGCAGCGCAAACATGGCCTTCTTGTGCGCCAGTTCGGAGCGGAAGCTGTTTACCACGCAAACGGTGCGCTCGCGATACGCCCGCACCAGCGGATGCGTCAGGTCGAACCGCATCAGAAACTCCTGAATGCTGATGCGACGGTAGATCAGGTCGATCTGGAACGATCCCTTGTGCAGCACCTTGTTGCGGTATTCCAACTGATCCGGCGACACGATCTCGACTTCGTAGCCTTCTTCGCGGAAAAAGTCTCGGAAAAGCTGGAATTCGCTCTGCCCGGAATGAAAAGCGGGCCGGAATTCGAGGATGGCGATATTGGGCTTCTTGTGGCCACCGAACTGTTTATAAGCCTTCAGCAGCGCGCCCAGCAGGTTCTTCTTGCCGCCCACGCGCGTCAGATGATAGCGCTTGCGAAATTCCTTCACCGGCGGCGAGTCGTAGAACAAGTCCGCCAGGACTTCCGTGTAGGCCGCGCCGGTCGGCGAATCGGCGTTGTATTGTACCACTTGCAGCGTGCCGTTGTAGACGTGCGAATCCAGGCGTGCGGCCACTTCGGGCACCTGATATCCGGGATCGATGGCGGCCAACATCTTTTCGGCCGGCAACAGGTGCATGCGAGCCAGCAAGCTGGGGCTTTCGAGCACCATGCGCTGCATGCGGTCGATGGCGCTGATCAACGCTTCGCCGGTCTTTACCAGGGTGTCGTACTGGCGGCGGGTGATGAAGTTTGGGCGCAGGAACGGGCAGATCAGGCGCCCCCCTGACGAAAGATGCTCCTTCTCCATGCGCTTGTGGAGATCGTCGACCCAGGCGAGGTCTCGGCAAGGGCCGTTCTCCAGTAGCCTGTTGTACCGGGATATGGCGTCGTCTAACTGGGACATTCGCTACCGTGAAATGGTCTATAATCAGTATCGCACAGCGTATGCCCAGAGTACAGTTGTAACCCGCCTGAAATCCCCGTAAACTTTTGTAGATCAATTATTTGCAGTTATTTTGCGGGATCTTTTGAGATGTGCGCAATTTGGCCCCTGGCGTGCAGAAATATTAAAAATGTACACCTGGCAGGCGAGCGCAGCTCAAACGAACTGATACTTCTCGCCCTTCTCGTCCCACAAAATCTTCCGGCTTTGCTTATACGAAAGCGTGGCCATGTGGCCGGAAATAGCCGCCTGCTGGCCGACTTCGGGAGACGCAATCACCTGTTCGTTGCCGCGTATGGCCTCTACCCAATTGCGAAAATGGTTGATGGCGCCGTCGCGCTCCCCGAAATCCTTGGGACCGTTCAGGTGAATGGCCTGCCGCGCCTTTACGCGATCCGGAGCCTTGCCTCTGAGCAGTTGCGGGGTGAAATACAGATCCATGCGGTTGAGCACCTCGATAGTTCCCTCGTTGCCGCATAGCTGCTCGCCGTAGCCGTAATTGTCGTTGCCGAAATAGCTTGAATAGTTGATCTGCAGCTTGCCCGGATATTCGTAAATGGCGCTGAAAGTGTCCGGCACGTCGCGATCGTCGTCCGCCCCGGTCCAACGGTAGATTCCGCCCGATGCCATGCAGGAACTCGGCACCGTGCGGTCCAGCATGAAATTAACGATGTCGGTCTGGTGCACCAGCAGATCGGTCGAGATGCCGCCCGAATAATCCCAGTAGAGCCGCCATTGATAATAGCGGTGTGGGTCCCAGGCGCGCTGCGGCGCGGGACCCAGGAATTTGGGCCAGTCGGTGTTCTGCTCGGTGGCATCCGGCGGAATCACGTAGCGCCAAGCCGGATCGTCGTCGGTGGAGTTGCGATACCAAAACGCGCGCACGAAATGCACGTCGCCGATCATGCCCTGCTGCACCAGTTCCTTGGCCTTTTTGTAGAGCGACGAGCTGCGGTTTTGCGTGCCCACCTGCACGATCTTGCCGGATTTCTTCCATTCGCGCACGATGTCGAAACCCTCTTCGATGGTGTGGGCCAGCGGCTTTTCAAGATAGACATGCTTGCCGGCGCGCAATGCGGCGATGGCCATATCGTGATGCAGATGTTCCGGCGTCATGATGAACACCGCGTCGATCGAACTCGAGGCTAGCAGATCGTGATAATCCTCGTAGGTCGCAGGCGTGTTGCCCCAGATAGTTTGCACGCGGTCCTTGCCGCGCGCCAGGTAGCCCTGGAAGGTATCGCAGATGGCGGTGATGGTGACGGTATCCGGCGCGGCCTTCTTGAGCCAGTCGATGCCAGCGTTGCCGCGTGTGCCCACGCCGATCCAGCCGATCTGAATTTTGTCGTTGGCTCCGCGGGCGCGGATCGCGGCCGGACCGGCGAGCGCGGCCACGGCGGCGGTAGTTTTCAAAAAATCCCGGCGTTCCATTTCGCCCTTATGGTATCAGAGGTAAGCGTGGGGCAGACGATCGGTTTGTGTCGTCTGCCTTGGTGCGATGGGAAAAAAGGACCGACCACAAAGGGCGATGGTCCGCCCCACGATTTTCACCGGATGGGCGAGAACTCCAGCGGCCGCAGGATGGCATTACTGATATTCGAAACGATCTCTGCATCGCCGTAGCCTGGCTGAGCGCGCAGCTTCCGCCACTCGGCATCCGCACCAAACTCGCCCCACAGTTTGTCGCGCGCCGCCATGCTCTCGAACGAAAGCATATAGGTCAGGTTCGGCAGATTACGGCCCACCAACGTCTCTCCGAAAAACACCGGCGCCATGCCCAGCCGCTCGAAAATGGCCGCCTCGCCTTCGTTGAACATGCGAATCTTGCGCTGCGCGGCCTTCGCGTTATTGGATTCGTAGGTGCGCAATTCGAAAATGCGCGGATGCGCGCCGGCTGCCGGAACGCTGATGGATGGCCGGCTATCGAAGGGCCGCAGCAGGGAGTTTTCCATGCGGATATAGCTCAGCTCCGTCATGGAATTGTATTCGTCGAATCCGCGCTGGTATTCGCGGTCGGCAGCCAGGCGTTCGGGCGCACTGGCGAAGGCCTGGCTGCTGGGATAACCGATCAGCGCTAGGACGAACGGGCTGCTTTGGGCTATCACGGCTTCGAAAAACCCGAGCGGACCGATGCCCGCTCGCTGCGCGGCTGGCAGATAATACTTGCGCAGAAAATCGGCGGTGCGTCCGGTCTGGCCGCCCGTGCGCATGTAGTAATAACGCAACTCGAAGACGCCAGGTTGCTGGGCGGCGGCATTGCTGGCGGCAAGGCCGGCCGCGGCGGCGCTGCCTACGAAGTGACGGCGATTCATCACGGAATACTTATAACAGGTTGCGCCTGATCGACGCGCAGCGAAAAGGATGCGGCGCATCCCGGTCAACTCCGGCTGATCGTGCTCGATGCGCATGCGCCGTCCGCCGAGGCCCTCCTCGCCGAAGACCTCAGCTGCGAGCGCCCGTCCAAGAGCTTCACCGAGGCGAAGCGCTCGATCAGCGGGTCGGGCAGACGCGGGCACCTGGTCGCCCACCGTCACGCAGAACGATCGTCCGTGCAATCCTGGTTCGCGATAGAAGCACACATTTCCGGAACGCCACGAACGGCGCGGCGCTCGATGCCATGGGACCGGGCAACAGCACACCCGTGCGTGGCATGCCACTCTCCGACGGTCCCACGCAACAATGGCGCATTGCCCCCGCCAAGGATGGCAACGCGCTGATCGCCAACCGGCTCGGCGAGACGCTCGACATCCCTAACGGCGCCACCCGCGATGGCGTCCGAATTCAAACCTACGACGTCAATGGCGAAGCCAATCAGCGGTTCGTGTTCCGTCTGCTGGCTGGCCCGCCGCCGCCTCCGTCCAGTAGCGCAGATGAACATCGCTGGGGCATGACCGGCGACGGTGTTGCGGTCCAGATCGATGACTCTTCCGGATCGCACGTTGGTGATTTCGTAGCGGCCCGGTGCGCTGAATCCGCCTTGCGCCCAGGCGGGGGCTACGACGCTGCCAGCGCCAGCGCGGCCAGCCAGAGTGTTGATTTCAGGCTCATGCGCATCAGCATAGCGACGCTGCGCCACGCGGCGCGATACACTGGAGCGCGCAAGCGTTCTGACGACCGCTCCCTCACGGGGTGCCCTCTGGGCCCGGCTCAGTAACAACCGCGTCGATGGCGCAGACATGCTGAACTACACCTACCAGGACATGGCGAAAATGATCGACCATTCGCTGCTGAATCCCACGCTGACGGTGGACGATCTGGAGCGGGGCATCCACCTGGCGCTCGCGTACGATGTGGCGAGCGTCTGCATTATGCCGTATTACCTGCGGCGTTGCGCCGAGGCGCTGCGTGGGAGCCGTGTATTCGCCAGCACCACGATCGGTTTTCCCCACGGCGGCCACACCACGGCCATCAAAGTGGCCGAAGCTCGCCAGGCGCTGGCCGATGGCTGCCAGGAGCTCGACCTGGTGGTGAATATCAGCAAGCTTCTCAGCGGCGATTGGGATTATGTGCGCGACGATGTAAGCGGCGTGATTGAAACCGCGCACGAAGCCGGCCAAAAGGTGAAGGTGATTTTCGAGAATTGCTATTTGAACGATGCGCAGAAGATCCGGCTCTGTGAAATCTGCGGCGAGTTGCGCGCGGATTGGGTGAAGACGTCCACCGGATACGGCACGGGCGGCGCCACCATGGAAGATCTCGCGCTCATGCGCCGACACTCGCCGCCATCGGTGCAAGTGAAGGCGGCGGGCGGTGTGCGCGATCTGGACGCGCTGCTCGCCGTGCGCGCGCTGGGCGTCACGCGCGTGGGCGCGACACGCACCGCGGCGATGCTTGATGAATGCAAACGCCGGTTGGCGGCAGAAGGATAACTACCCGCCGCCCTGCTTCGCGGCACGGTTCGCAGCCAGAGCGTCAATGACGGCCGCGAGCAGTTCGGCCGCCGCGAATGGTTTGGGGAACACGCTGAATCCTTCGCCCGTGGTTCTAATCGCGATGCGCTCAGCGGCGGGCATGCCGGCTACCATCAGCACGCCCATGGATGGGCATTTCTGGCAGAGATACTTCGCCGCATCGTGTCCATTGATATCGGCGACGTAGATATCGATCAGCAATAGATCCGGCTTGGTTTCACGCGCCATGTCGACGGCGATTCCCAGATCGCCGGTAGCCCGCACCACGTACCCGTCATTCTCCAGGATCTCGCGAATGACTGTACGCACGACCGGCGCGGAGTGGAATAGCAGGATGATTTCTTTCTTTGCGGTCATGCTCAAACCACCATATAACAATTCTCGCGTGGACAGGGCGGACCGGACTACCGATTTTGTCTCGCTATAATCAAACTAAGTGGAATTGGAAAAAACACTGCTGCGCAAGGTGGGGGAAGCCATCCACCGCTTTAAGATGATCCGCGACGGCGACCGGGTGGCCGTGGCGCTTTCGGGCGGCAAGGACTCCGTGACTTTGCTGGAAGCGCTGCTGTTGCTGGCCGAACGGGCGCCGATCGATTTCTCGGTCTGCGCGTTTACCGTGGAGCAAGGCAAGTTCTTGCGGCCCATCGAACCATTGGGCGACTACCTGAAACAACGCGGCGTGGCTTGGACCTACTATCGCGACAAGCCGTCATTACGCCTCCTCGAAGAGCAGCCCGGCCATGGCTGCGACTTGTGCAGCCGTTACCGGCGGCGCGCGGTTTACGAGATCTGCGCCGGGCTCGGCGCTAACGTGATCGCTTTCGGGCACACGGCGGACGATTTCTGCGAAGCGTTACTGCGAAACGCTCTGTTCACGGGACGGCTCAGCGCGCTTCCGCCCGTTACGCATTCGCGCGACAAGCAATTCCGCCTGATCCGGCCGCTGGTGTTCGTGACCGAGGAGATCACGCGGGCCTATGCCGCGGCGCGCGCGGTCCCGTTGGTGCCGTGCGACTGCTCGTTGCGCACGGGCACCGTGCGGCGATCCCTGCGCGGCCTGTTCGGCGAACTCGAGAAAGAGTATCCGCACCTGAAAGAGAATCTGCTTTCGGCGATGGGGAATGTGGATACGAAGCGGCTGCTCGATCCGCGGCTGCTCGATATGGATGCGCCGGAACCGTTCCCGATTCTGAGCGAGACATAGTAGGACAGGCCTCCTGGCCTGTCCCGGCCGTGTGAGCACTGGTCCAGCATTAGCATGCGGACAGGCGAGGACGCCTGTCCTACTGGGCGTATGTGGTAGGCACGGGCAGATTCGAACTGCCGACCTGTCGCTTAGGAGGCGACCGCTCTATCCATCTGAGCTACGTGCCCGCAACGTTTTCATTATACCGTTGCGCCGCTGTAGCGCTTCAGGCCTTTCTGTCCGATGTCGGTACGGTAGTGCATTCCCTCGAAGTGAATGAGGCGCGCCGCAGCGTAGGTGTTGTCGATGGCGGCGGCCAGGTCCGCGCCCGAAGCGGTGACGCCCAGGACGCGCCCGCCCGCGGTCTCAAGTCCAGCCGGGCCGAGGCGTGTGCCGGCGTGGAATACGGTGGCTCCAGCAGACTCGGCGGCTTGGATACCGGCGATCGGTTTCCCGGCGGCGAACGATCCCGGGTACCCGCCGGACGCCAGCACCAGGCAGACAGATGGGCCGAAGCCCCATTCCAGGCGAGCGCTCGGTAATGCGCCGCGCGCGGCCGCCCGCAGCAGCGGCGCGAGATCGCTGCGAACGCGATGCATGATCGGTTGGGTTTCGGGATCGCCCAAACGAACGTTGAACTCCAGCACCTTGGGACCGTCGCGGGTCATCATCAGGCCTGCGTACAGAAATCCGGTGAAGCCGGTTGCCTCGATGGTAGGAAGGATGATGCGATCGAGGATCGTGCGGCTCTCGGCCCCGGTGAGGATTCGCGAATCGCAGTAGGCGCCCATCCCGCCCGTATTGGGCCCGGCGTCGTGATCGAAAACGGCCTTATGGTCCTGCGTGGGCTCGAGTGGCACAACGTTCCGGCCATCGCTCAGCACGATGTAACTGACTTCTTCGCCGGCCAGGAATTCTTCAATCACGAAGGGCGGCTTCAGGCATGCCAGCGCCGCTTCGGCCATGGGACGATCCTCGGCAATCACCACGCCTTTACCGGCGGCGAGGCCATCGGATTTGATTACGACAGGGAAGCTGAACCGATCAAGTGCGCGGCGTCCTGCTTCCGCATCCGATGCGGATACGAAGGCGGCTGTGGGGATGTTACTCTGTTGCAAAAAGTTCTTTGCAAATACCTTACTGCCTTCGAGGCGCGCGGCCGCCGCGGTGGGTCCAAAGATGGCGCGGCCGCGCGCGCGGAATGCGTCTACGATACCCGCCACCAGCGGAGCCTCGGGCCCGACCACCGTAAGATCGGCATCCACGGACTCGGCGATGCCCAGATAACCGGCGGGCGATCCATCGCCCCCTGAAAGGCAATCCGCCACTTGCGCGATGCCCGGATTCCCAGGCGCCGCGAAGACGCGCTCCACCTCGGGACTTTGCGCGATGCGCCACGCCAACGCATGCTCCCGGCCTCCCCCGCCCACGATCAGTACCTTCATAGCCGATACAATAATAACAATGCACGAGCAGTACGACGTGGTGGTGATCGGAGCGGGACACGCGGGATGCGAGGCGGCGCGGGCGTGTGCGCGCATGGGGCTGCGCACGGCGATGGTCACCATGAACCTGGATCTGATCGCGCAGATGTCGTGCAACCCCGCCATCGGCGGCATCGCCAAAGGGCACCTGGTGCGCGAGATCGACGCGCTGGGCGGCGTGATGGGCGAAGTGACTGATGCCGTGGGGATTCAGTTCAGGCTGCTGAACACCAGCCGGGGTCCGGCGGTGTGGTCGCCGCGCGCGCAATGCGATAAGAAGATGTACCGTATTCGCATGCGCGAGGTGTTGGAGCGGGAGCCGAACCTGCGCATCAAGCAGGCGGAGGTGGCGGCGCTCGAGATCGCGGCCGATGGCGACCGGCGCCGTGTGACAGGAGTCCGATTGCGCGATGGTAGAACGATCAGTGCGGGCGCCACGATCATCACGACCGGGACATTCCTGAATGGGCTGGCCCATGTTGGGGAGATGCAGTATAGCTGCGGACGCAACGGCGAGGCTCCTTCGCAAATCCTGGGCGAGCAGTTGCGGACTCTGGGTCTGCACTGGACGCGGCTCAAAACTGGTACGCCTCCGCGGCTGGACGGGCGCACGATCGATTGGAGCCGCTTTGAGCCGCAGGCCGGCGATGCGGTTCCAACGCCTTTTTCGTTTCTCACAGAGAAAATCGAGCGGCCTCAGGTCATGTGCCACATTGCGTATACCACGGAGGAAACGCATCGCATTCTTCGTGAAGCGATTCCGCGATCTCCGCTATACAGCGGTCAGATCGAAGGCGTAGGCCCGAGATATTGCCCGTCGATCGAAGACAAGATCGTGAAGTTCCCCGACAAGGTGCGTCACCAGATCTTCCTGGAGCCCGAGGGGCTGGATACGAACGAAGTGTATGTCAACGGGATGTCCACCAGCATGCCGATCGATGTGCAGGCGGCCATGGTGGCTTCCGTGCCCGGCCTCGAAAACGCGGAGATGATTCGACCCGGCTACGCCATCGAGTACGACGCCATCGATGCGCGCGAGCTGGATCATACGTTGGAGGTGAAATCGATCCGGGGATTGTACCTGGCCGGGCAAATCAACGGGACTTCCGGGTACGAAGAAGCCGGATGCCAGGGTCTGGTGGCGGGCATCAACGCGGCATGCTCGATTAAAGGCGTGCCGCCTATGATCATCGGACGCGCCGAGGGGTACACCGGCATCCTGGTGGACGATCTGATTACGAAAGGCGCGGACGAGCCCTATCGCATGTTCACTTCGCGGGCCGAGTTTCGGCTGCACTTGCGGATCGACAATGCGGACGAGCGGTTGACTCCCCATGGCTGGCGTGTGGGATTGGTTACCAAGGAGCGCGTGGAGCTATTGTCGCGCAAACTCGCTCAAAAGGAACGGCTGGTGGCGGGGCTGGTGAAGAGCCGGCATGGCCAATGGTTGAAACGGCCGGAGTCTTCGATTGGCGAACTTGGCGCCTGGATAAGGGAGACCCTGGGCGAAGAACCGGTGCGCGGAGTTCTGGCTACCGTCGAAACAGAGATCAAGTACGACGGCTATATCGCGCAACAGGAGCGCCAGATCGAGCGCCTCAAGGGCTCTGAGCGCCGGCGGATTCCGGATAACTTCGGCTTCCGCGGCATACCCGGCTTGTCGCGGGAGATCGGCGAGAAGCTGGAGCGGGTCAGGCCGGAGACGCTGGGACAAGCGGCCCGTATTCCCGGGGTTACGCCCGCAGCGGTCGCTATTCTGGATGTCTACCTGAGCTTGGATCATGTTCACTGATCTGCTGCGCGCGAAGCTAGCGGGAATCTTCGGGTTGAGCGATTCGCAAGCGGAGCGGCTGAGGCAGCATTACGAGCTGCTCACACGGTGGAACATAGTACTGAATCTGACCAGCATCCGGACTCTTGAGGAAGCCGTGGAGCGGCACTACTGTGAATCGATATTCGCCGCCAGTTTCTTGCCAGCGGGTCCCGCCTCTATAGCGGACCTCGGCTCCGGTGCTGGCTTTCCGGGCATTCCGATCGCGATTGTTCGGCCCGACTTCGACGTCGTGCTCATCGAGTCGCATCAGCGGAAAGCAGCGTTCCTGAAGGAGGCGACCCGGGATTTGTCCAATGTCAGTGTGATCGCTGCCCGCTCTGAAAGCCTCGAGCGAGCTTTCGACTGGGTGGTTTCGCGAGCCGTCCGTTGCGCAGACATCGCAGGCGAATTAACGAGGTTGGGAAGAAATGCCGAACTCTTGAGTGGAGAAGTTCGGCCTGGGGACGGGTTTGAGTGGGAACCCCCTATTCCGATCCCGTGGGGCGCATCACGGTATCTCTGGATAGGGTGGGGCAGGCACTCTGCCTGCGGCGGCCTCCCAGGCCGCCTGCCTGTATAGGATCGCCATTGTGTTTCAAGTGAAACAGGAGCGGTCTTTGTCCTGAAACTAGAGGGCTTGCTTCGCGAATCGAGGGACTCGTTCCACGTGAAACATACCCCCTTTGGGCCCTATCCAGCGCCAGGCAATCGTGCTAGCATGAATCGCTTGGCTAAGGTCCTCGCCATCACGAATCAAAAAGGCGGCGTCGGAAAAACTACGACCGCGATCAACGTGGCCGCAGCACTGGCTGCCAACGATATCCGCATCTTAGTGATCGACTCCGATCCCCAAGGCAACGCTACAACCGGGCTCGGTATCACCAAGGACCCAGACCGTCCCAGCTTGTACCAAGTCCTCCTCGGCGAAGCGCAGATCTCTGACGCCGTCGTCCACACCGGCTTTGAAGGCCTCGACTTGGTCCCAGCGGACAAGAACCTCATTGGAGCAAACCTGGAACTGGTAGACGCACCACGGCGCGAGTTCAGGCTCCAAGCCAAGATCCAGGCGGCCCGCTCGGAATACGAGTTCATTCTCATCGACTGCCCACCCGCCCTTGATCTCCTCACATTGAATGCACTCATAGCCGCCGACTCCGTCCTCGTGCCAATTCAGTGCGAGTTCTTCGCGCTCGAAGGCATTTCCGAACTAATGGGCACGATCGAACGAATCCGGGACTCCTTCGACCACCCGTTGGAAATCGAGGGAATTCTGCTGACCATGTTTGACGACCGGACAAATCTTACGCGCCAAGTGGCCAATGATCTTCGAGACTTCTTCGGCGACCAGGTCTTCCAAACGGTGATCCCGCGTAGCATCCGGCTGGCAGAGGCACCCAGCCACGGCCAAACCATCCTGGCGTACGACGTTCGTTCGCGCGGCGCGGAGAGTTATATTCGTCTCGCCAAGGAGATCCTCGAGAATGAACAAGAACGCGGACAATCCGCGCAGAGCGCTCGGTAAGGGCCTCAGCGCTCTATTGCCCACCCGGCCGATGGCTCAGGAACACGTCGAAGCTCTCCGCCAGAGCGAAGAGGTTGCCCAACTTGCCATCGGCCTGATTGAAGCCAATCCTCTACAACCCCGGCGCGTGTTCCAACATGACCGTATAGAGGAACTCGCACAATCCATCCGCGCGAACGGCATCATACAGCCGCTGGTAGTCCGCCGTCGCGGGGAAACCTATCAGATTGTGGCCGGCGAACGGCGCTGGCGAGCCGCCAAAATCGCCGGATTGGCCCAAGTTCCCGTCGTGATTCAGGATATCCCCGACGATCGGCTCCTCGAAATCACCTTAATCGAAAACATTCAGCGGGAAGATCTGAACGCAATCGAAACAGCCCAGGCATTTGATCGCTTGTGTCGCGAACTGCACCTGACGCATGAAGAGGTCGGCCAACGAACCGGCAAGGACCGATCGACGATCGCCAACCTGATCCGCCTTCTCCAGCTTCCACCCGATCTTCAGCAACTCATTGCGGAAAGAAGATTGTCGATCGGACACGCCCGCTGCCTCCTTACGCTGCCCACCGCTGAACTTCAAAGAGAGGTGGCCGAGAAGTCGGTCGCTCAGGGCTGGTCGGTGCGGCAGGTCGAACGTCTGACCCAGAAAATGATGGAGGATCGCAAGCCAAAAGCGGTCGACGAAGTGCAAGCCGACCCCAACGTCAAGGCCGCCATCGAGGAGCTCGAAAGGGTCCTGGGCACAAAGGTCCGAATCGTCGAACGAGCCCGCCAAAAAGGCCGGATTGAAATCGATTACTACTCCGCCGAGGACTTGGACCGTATCTACACTGCAATTGTCGGTTAACAGATTAACTATTTTAGAATCTGTAATATAGAGGCTAGCTCGGCGCGTATGCCAGTCAATGGGTCGGGCGCAAACAGATCCGCCTGCCGCCGTGAAGCTGGCTTCGGTTTACTCGTCTTGCCGTCATGCAGGAGCGATTGGCGCGCCCCCTGGATGGTAAAGCGCTTCTCATACAGTAAGTGCTTGATTTTGAGCAGGAGTTCGACGTCCTTGCGCCGGTACAGACGGTGGCCGGTGCCGGACTTCTTCGGCGCCAAACTCGGAAACTCGCTCTCCCAATAGCGCAAGACGTAAGGCTCGACGGCGAGCAAACTGGCAACCTCCCCGATCCTGAAGTACAACTTGTCGGGGATTTCTGGTGTGTCGCCTTGAACCGCCGGATCTGTCATCGGTCTTCCGTCATCCTACCCTAACTGCACCTCGATTGTCACGGCCTCCAGCCGCCATGCCTCCAGCCGCCAAACGATCTACCGAGCCGCGACGTTACCGAGCCGCGACGTTACCGAGCCGCGACCTTACTGAGCCGCGACCGTGAGGAAGCGGATCCTTGGGCCGGAATCCCTCTAGCGCCAGTTGTTGGGTTACGCTAGTCCGGTTTGGTAACATCAAGAGAGCCGGGCCCTTAGCTCAGCGGTTAGAGCAGCGGACTCATAATCCGTTGGTCGTAGGTTCAAATCCTACAGGGCCCACCAAACCCCCGCTCGGCTAACTCCGCGCATATCCGTGCATCGCCGTACGTTTCCCACCTACCCGGTGTGCTTCTTCCGACATCGCATGCACGCCACTCGCGTCAATCCAACGGTTGTAGAAATTGAAAAGAGCACAAACCGTGATCGCCAGATAAATGGCGTCGTCGTCCCATCCCGCGGCATAGAGCGGCTGCATGTCGTCGGCTGTGATGCGCGGCGAATCGTGATTCACCTTATCGACGAATCGAAACAAGGCCTTGTGCTTGTCGTCCAGCCTGGAACTTTCCAGGTCGCGCAGCACGCCCCAAACCAGGTCCTCGTCTCCCAATAGTTCCGCCGCGACCGCGGCGTGCGCCTTTAGTCAAAACGGGCACGCATTGCGGTAAGAGGTGAATGCCGCGATGAGTTCGCGAATGCCCGGACTAAACGCTCCCTCGCCGCGCAGAACCTCCTGCGTAAACCGGCCCAGATGTTCGGTCGCCTTCGGCATGTACGCAAAAAGATGCCAGATCTGCGGATACTCGGACCCGTTATTACGCATCGTCCCGATCAAATCCGCATACGGCCCCGGCTGCGGGTTTTGCTCCACGCCGGGAAGAAACATCGGCGTCATTTTTTGGCTTTGCTCCGTCATTGTTTTTTGGTCACCGCTGAAGCACGATCCCATTTACTTCGTCTGATAATTCGGGAAAACCGGCCGCTTCCACTCCGGCGGCGGGTTATCCTTTAGCTCCTGCATCACCACCTCCACCGCCTTCTCCAACTGCGGATCGTGCCCCTGCCTCACCAGCGCCGGATCCTGCTCCACCTCGATATCCGGCGCGATGCCGTGGTTCTCCACGTCCATCGTTCCGTTGGGATTCCAGATCGCCACGCTGGGCGCCATCACTCTGCCGCTATCCATCAACTGTGGGTATCCTTGCAGCCCCACAAGTCCGCCCCACGTGCGCTCGCCGATCAGCTTGCCCACGCCCGCGCGATGGAAGTACCACGGCATAGCGTCGCCGCCGGAGCCCGCGAATTGGTTGACGATCATCACCTTCGGCCCGAAGATCGCGCCTTGCGGCTGCACGAAATCCGCGCCGCTGCGTGAGGTAGCTATACTCATCGGCTTGCGCTGCAGATACTCGATGATATCTGTCGCCAGCGCGCCGCCGTGATTGAAGCGTTCGTCGATGATGGCTGCGTCCTTCCCCACCTGCGCGAAGAAATAACGCATGAAACTGGTGTATCCGCCGTAACTGGTGTCCGGCATATAGACGTACGCCACGCGTCCGCCAGTCAGTTGATCCACTTTGCGGCGGTTACCTTCGATCCATGCCAGGTGCCGCAGGTTGAATTCATCCTCCACCGGCACTACCTGCACTTCGCGCGCATTGGCGCCTGTTGGATCCGCCCCCACTTTCAGCACGGTGGTTTTTCCGGCGGTCTCTTCGAAGAAGCTGTATATGTTGTCGGTGGCCCGCACTTCGCGCCCATTTACAGCCAGCAGATACTCGCCCTCGGTGACGTTTACGCCCGGCTGCGTCAGCGGAGCCTTCAGCTCGGGATTCCAATTCTCGCCATCGTAAATGTGCGCAAAACGGTACCTTCCGTTTTCGATCTTATAATCTGCCCCCAGTAACCCGGTGCGAATGTGCTTCACCTCCGGCTTATCGCCGCCACCCAGGAACATATGGCCGACGGTCATGTTACCCAGCATCTCGGTGAAAAGATAATTCAGATCGTCGCGCGATGCGATGCTGTTCAGATACACGCCGTAGCGTTCTTCGGCGGCCTGCAGATCGAGGCCATGATAGTGCGGGTCGTAAAAAAAGTCGCGCTCGATGCGCCAGACTTCGTGGAACATCTGCTTCCACTCTGCCGGCGGGTTCACCTTTACTTCCAGGTCCTCGGTCTTGAGCGTCTTTTCATTGCCGGGCTTGGGCGGCGGTCCATCGGAACCCTCGGGCACCGGCGGCGGTTCGGCGATGGTCCACTTATCGCCCTGCTGGTAGAGCATTTTTTCGCCGGTGAACGATATCTGGAAGCCCTTGACTCCAGACACCACCACGTCGGACTTTCGCTTGCCCAAATCGAAGCGATGAATATTAAGCAGCGGCGGCGCCTCCGGCGAACGCGGCCCCATCTCGATGGCATATACCATGCCGGACTTCCCGGCCTCCAGCGCTACATAACGAAGCTCCGGCAAAGGCAGCGCCAGAATCCGCTGGCCGATCTTATCCAGATCGATCTTTACCTCAACCTTCTCGGCGCTCTTGTCTTTGTCCTTGTCGTCTTTCTTGGCGTCGTCTTTCTTGGCGTCATCCTTCTTAGGTTCTTCCTTCTTTTTCTCGTCGTCGCTTTCCGGCGCCAAGGGCGATGGGTCGCTCTTCGACAGCACCACTAAGTACACGCTCGCCGTCGTTTCCCGCGCTACCCGCGCTACGTCTTCCTCCATAGCCGGGCCGGCATTAGTGCTGGCCGTGAAATACAAGTATTTGCCGTTCTTGTCGAACACCGGATTCTCGGCGTCGCTCATGCCATCGGTGATCTGCGTGCTCTTGGCGTCCGCCAGGTTGTAAAGATGAATCGCCGACATGTGACTCTTCAACGTCTTCGAGTATGCCAGCCACTGGCTGTCCGGAGACCAAACCGGATCGAGCCCCGTGCCATTGTAGTAATAGTCGGTCTCCACCAGCACGGGCTTCTTGGCAGCGAGATCCACATAGAACAGATGATCGTGGTTATCCAGGTACGCGATCTTCTTGCTATCCGGCGACCATCGCGCGTTGGAGTAGAATGCCTTGTCTCCCAGCGGGATTTTCGTCACATCCCCGGTGCCGTCCTGATTGCGGACGTGCAGCGCATACTCGCCAGATTCGTCCGAAAAGTATGCGATGCTCTGGCCGTCCGGCGACCACGCCGGGTCGCGCTCCATTACGTTGGCCGTATTTGTAATATTCCGCGCATCGCCCTTATCCGCCGGGACCGTCAGGATTTCCCCGCGCGCTTCGAACACCGCGCGCGCCCCGTTCGGCGATATATCCGCGCTCCGCAGGCGTTTGGCGACATTCACAAAATGCGGCCGCACTTCAGGCAGATCGCCCGCCAGCGTTACGGCTACGGCTTTGGTCTGCCCGGTCTTCAGATCGTACAAATGCAGCTCGCCAAACTGCTCGTAAACAATGGCGCCCGGGCCCGCCGAAGCTGACTTGAAATCCAGTCCATGATTTTCCACGGCGCGCGTGACTTGCTTGCTCTTAAGATCGTAATAGAACAACGTCACCGGGCCTTCGCGGTCCGAGAGAAAGTAGACCCTGTCGCCCACCCACATAGGATTAAAGTCGTTGGAATTATCGCGCGGTACCTTGACGATGCTGGAATCCGCCAGGTTGGCGATCCAGATCTTCTTGGTCTGCCCGCCGCGATATCGCTTCCAGGCCTCCTGCCATTGAAACAGCGGCACGTAAGCCAGGTGCGAACCGTCGGGAGAGTACGTTCCTTCGAGCGCGATGGGCAGCGGCAATTCGTCGGGCAGGCCGCCGCCTTCGGCCGGCAGCGTATACAATCGCGCGCCATCGTTGGCCACCGCGCGCGCCGAGACGAACAGGACGCGCTTGCCGTCGGGCGTCCACCCCACCGCCTGATCCGCTCCCGGATGATAGGTCAAGCGCCGCGGTATGCCGCCCTCTGCAGGCATTACGAAGACATCCACATTGCCGTCGTACTCGCCGGTAAAGGCGATCTGCGATCCGTCGGGAGAGAACACCGGGTCTGTTTCCACGCCCGGCGCGGTGGTCAGCCGTTTGGCTTCGCCGCCCGCGCGCGGAATGCTCCACAAATCTCCCGCGTAGGAGAATACGATCTGCGTCCGGCTGAGCGCCGGGCTACGCAATAACAAATGTGCGGTCTGGGCGCTGGCAAACGGGGCCAGCAGCAGGATAGCGCCAAGGATTTTGTGCATAAGCTCCAGTATCGCGCGAGAACAGCTTGCGCGTTTAGGGGGTGACGTTCGTCTTCCTCTTTTGGACGTGCTACCCAGGTATTCGTGCCGCCAGGCTGGCCGTAACATCGCGGGGATGGCCGCGTTTTTCGTGTGCCGGGCCGTCTGTTCAGCCGCCGGGACACCGAGCGCGCCGCCCGCCGTGCGTCCGCTCGCCCTGCAGCAGTCGCAGTACGAGCTGCGAGTGGGCGAAACCGTACAAATCGCGCCCTCTGCCGAGACGCTCGATTTCCTGTTGAAAGCCAAGAGCCTGACGGTCACCATCGATGGCCAGCCGGCCAAAGCCTTGATCGCCAGTCCGAATCGCGGCCGCAACCGCGTACTGCTGGCCGCGCCGCCCCGCCTGAAGCCGGGCGAGTATACGGCCAAGCTCACCGCCACCAGCGCCACCGGCGAGAAGCGCGAAACCTCCATGGCGATCGTGCTGAAGCCCATGCAGCAGGTGCCCACCGGTTCCTCGCGGGTTCCCGTGGTGCTGCTCAACGGCTGGCAAACCGGCATTACGGGCGAGTGCCTGGTATCCAACAGCTCCTCCGACACATTCGGCAATCTCGCGCAATATCTGGTCACAGACGGCGTGCCTATTGTGTATTTCTTCGATAACTGCGCCATCGATCCGAACGAAACTATCGAAACGTTAGGCAACGATCTGGCCACTTATCTGAATTCCATCCAGTACACCAACGGCGACCAGGTGCCGGAAATCGACTTAGTGGCGTTCAGTATGGGCGGTCTCATTGCCCGGGCGTACTTAGCGGGATTGCAGCCCGACGAGACCGTAACGCCACCTATAACCACCTTGGTGCGCGACCTGATTCTGATCGCCACGCCGAATTTCGGCTCCTTCGTGGCAGGTAACTATGAGACGACGCTCGAGTCCGAACCTGGAACGCAGGATGCCGAGTTAGTTCCGGCCAGTTCACTCTTGTGGAACCTGGCCACCTGGAACCAGCGCGGCGACGATCTGCGCGGCGTCAACGCACTGGCCATCATCGGCAACGCGGGCGGCTACTTATCGAGTCTCGAAGCGACTACGCAACTCAACTATGCCAGCGATGGGCTTGTCTCGGTGACCAGCGCCGCGCTGGGCTTTGCGCTGTTGAGCTCCACTCCCACGCAGATTGTGCCTTACTGCCACGTTGACCCTGTCGATTTCACGAACAGCATCTTTGGCATATTCAACTGCAATGCCGTGGGAATCGCCAACGTCACCAGCGAAACGCAGGAAACCGGCGAGATTGTGCGCTCGTTTCTGGCGGGCACTTCGGATTGGCAGTCCATCGGAGGAACGCCCGCCAAAGATCCGTGGCTGTCCGTGGATGGCGGCATCTTCTTTGCGATGCAGGACAGCAGCGGCTCTTATGTTAGCGATCTCACAGCCGCATCGTGGGGAAGCGTTGCCCTCACGCCCGGCGCCGATCTGGATACGGTGTATTACACCGATTTCGTGTCCGGAACAGGCGACTACCAGGCCGACAGTTCATCGCTGGGCACTGTGAACTGCTTCTCGCTCATGGAGCCGGCGGGATTTTTCTCGTCCGCACGTTGTAAGCTGCAGACGGCTATATTTAATGTCACCCCGCTGACCAGCGCACCCGGGCGGATTGTGGCCTCGGGCGGCACAATTACCCTCACCGGCGAAACTTTCGGCTCACAATGCAACAGTTGCCAGGTGTTGGCTACTCCATCGGGCGCCACCGCAGGGACCGCTCTTCAGATCCAGTCGTGGAGCAATACTTCGATCTCTGTCCTGCTGCCGTCGTCCATGACAGGTTACATCACGTTACAGGTGACCGCCGTACCAGGGGTGGATGCCATCGCGATTATGGCGGCGGCTCCCGGTCCCGGTATCGCAGCATCGTCCACTAGCTTGACATTCAGTTACACGGCGGGAGCCACGCTGCCCACCGCGCAAACCATTCAGATCACCAACAGCGGTAGCGGGACGCTCGACTGGACGGCCACCGCGAGTGACTCGTGGCTGAGTGTGTCGCCCGCCTCGGGCACGGCGCCTTCAACGCTTTCGGTGTCCGTCTCTCCTGCATCTCTGTCCGCCGGAACTTACACGGGTACGATTCAAATCGCCGCGACGGGCCTGACCACCGTATCAGTGAGTGTCACTCTTACGGTAACGGCATCGACGTCCACGCTCGGTGTGTCGCCGTCCACGCTTAGTTTCACTTACTCAGTTGGCGGAACGGCTCCGGCCGCGCAGACGGTTGCCGTCACTACCGGCGGCGCGGGATCGACCTCGTGGACCGCATTATCGAGCGTATTCTGGGCAACGGTATCGCCTGTGTCCGCCAGCGCCTCGGGAACGCTCTCGGTATCGGTTAACCCGGCCAACCTCGCGGCCGGCAGCTACACCGGCAACGTCACGGTCACGGCCGTTGCCGGAGGCACCGCGTCCGTATCGATTACGCTGACAGTTACCGGCACACAGCCGGCCGGCGTCATCACCAGCGTGTCGAATGCAGGCAGCTACCTGGCCGGTTTTGCATCGGCAACCTGGGTAGCTATTTTCGGCACGAATCTGTCGGCAAGCACGCTGGAATGGGGCGGCAGCGACTTTGTCAACGGCCTGCTGCCTACGTCGCTCGACGGTGTATCCGTATCTATCGACGGTATCCCCGCCTATGTCGAATACATCAGCCCCATGCAAATCAATGTGCTGGCTCCCGATGACGCCACCACGGGATCGGTACAGATACAAGTGACCGCCGCCGGGCAGACCAGTAATAGCTTCGCGGCGCAAAAGCAGCAGTATGCGCCGTCGTTCTTCACATTCGATAACGGCAAGTATGTGGCAGCGTTGCATAACTCGAATTACACTTATGTAGGTTCGTCCAGTATCATTGGAGGCGCGACACCTGCGCAACCGGGTGAAGTGATCGATCTGTATGGCACGGGATTTGGCCCCACCGATCCGGCGACGCCCACCAGCCAACTGGTCACCTCCGCCGTCCCGCTGCCTGCGAATTCGGTTCAAATTACCATCGGTGGAGTGGCGGCGAGTGTGTCCTTCGCGGGAATCACCGCATCCGGACTTTATCAATTCGATGTGACTGTGCCCAATAATCTGCCGAGCGGCGACGCCGCAGTGGTGGCCACGATCGGCGGACAACAAACCCAATCGGGCCTCTCCATCACCATTGGACAGTAAACTGTGGTAGGACAGGCCTCCTGGCCTGTCCTGGCGGGCCTGCGAGGCCCGCGCAGGCTACGAGCCTGCCCCACATCAAACTCTCGGTCTCAATCCCAGCCGCCCAGCCAAAGGCCCCGCTAACGCATTCCAAGCGGCCTCCAACTCCGCCACCCGCATCGCGCGGCACATCCCGTAATAAACCAGCCCACCCAATGGAATGGAAACAGCCACGTCCGCGATCTGCGCGATCTTCCGCGCGCCCAGCCAGTGATGCACGCCCCGGCTCGAGAAATAACACACCACGCCCATGGCCGCCGACGCGCATAGAATCTTCACCACGCTAGCCCCCAGCGCCCGCCCATGCAGGCCGTGAATCCGCTTGCGCATCAAGATAAACAATACGGCCGACCCGAACAAGGCTACCGCGGAAGTGGATAACGCCAGCCCCAGATGCCCGAGCCCCGCCAGCTTCACCATCGTGGAAGCCGCCGCCAGATTTACCAGAATCGACACGACGCTGACCAGCATGGGCGTCCGCGCATCGTTCAACGCATAGAACGCCGGCGCCAGGATCTTGATCGCCGAGTAGCCCGCCAGCCCCACTGCGTAACACGCCAGCGCCATGGCCGTCTGGTGCGTATCGCTGGCGCGAAAATGGCCCCATTGATAGACCGCGCCGATCATGCTGGGTCCCAGCACGGCCAATCCCACCGAAGATGGAATGGTCAGCAGCAGAACCATGCCCAGCGAACGCGCCAGCGTGGAGCGGAACTCATCCATCTTGTGCATGGCGGCGCTGCGCGAGATGGCCGGCAGGGTGGCCGCGCCCAGCGATACGCCGAACAAACCCAGCGGCAATTGCATGAACCGGAACGCGTAACTCAGCCAACTCACGGGACCGTTGATCACATGTCCGGCGGCGTCGGTGATGCTCGAAGCGAAATTCGTGTTCACCAGCACGTTGATCTGTACCGCGGCGTTACCCAGAATCGCGGGCCCCATCAGCCTCAGGATGTTGCGCAATCCCGGATGCCGGAAATCCAGCCGCGGCCGGTAAGTGATGCCGGAGCGGTACAAGCTGGGCATCTGGAAAAGCCACTGTACGGCGCCGCCGAAGACCACCCCCCATGCCATCGACATCACCAGGCTCAGGCCCATCCAGCGGCCCACCGTGTATCCGAAGCACAAACCGAAGCCCACCGATCCGATGTTAAAGAAGGTGGAAGAAAGCGCCGGAATGCCGAACTGGTTCATCGCATTCAAAATCCCCATGGCCTGCGCCGCCAGCGCCACCAGCAGCAGAAATGGAAACATGATGCGGGTCAGCGTGACGGCCAGCGCAAACTTGCCGGGCACGCGCGCGAATCCCGAAGCCAGCAGCCAAACCAGCTGTGGGCTGAAAATAATGCCCAGCACGCAAATGGCTCCCACCACCAGCGCCAGCGCCGTGGCCACCAGATTCGAAAGCTCGGCCGCCTCGCGCTTGCCCTTGTTAGTGAGGTATTCCGTAAAAACCGGAACGAATGCGGACGAAAGCGCGCCCTCGGCGAAAAGATCGCGCGTCAGATTCGGAATGCGGAAGCCCAGCAGAAATGCATCGTAGGCTTCGCCCGCGCCGAACAGCCGGGCCATGACCATCTCGCGCATCAGCCCGCTGATGCGGCTCAAAAAAACGGCCGCGGACACCACGCCCGCCGAGCGCATCACGTTTTCGCTATTGGAAGGGCCGCCGGCGCGCGATCCGCCGCGGGATGAAGTATAGGCCACCGGTTTCCTATTCGATGCGGCGCACTTCCACCTGCCGGTAAATCTCCTTGGCCTGCGCCGGCGAAGCCAACCGCAGCCCCGGCAGCGTGGCGGAAGCGGTTCCGGTAGCCACTCCCCAGCGCAGCGCCTCCGTGAAATCGCCTTTCTTCTCCATGGACCACACGAACGCCGCCGCCAGCGCATCGCCGGCGCCCAGCGGACAAAGCACATCCACGCGCGGCGGAAGAGCCTCGATGATGGCGCCTTCAATAGCGCCCATGGCGCCGCGGCTGCCCAGCGAAAGCACCACTGTCTCCGGTCCCATGGCGCGGATGCGCGCCGCCGCATCCAGAAAATGATTGCGCGTCAGCAGCGCGCGGTTCAGCAGCCGCTCGGCCTCGGCCTGATTGGGCGACACCACTGTAGGCGAAGCTTCGATCCCTTCCCGCAACGCATCGCCATCGGTATCGAGCAGCGTGTGCACCTTCTTGCGCCGCGCCATCTCGATGAGGCGCGCGTAGAAATCCGAGGGCGCCCCGGGCGGCAGGCTGCCGCACAACATCAGCCACGCCGCTCCTTCGATGCTGGTTTCGACGGCCTTTTCCAGCAGGTCGATCTCGGCGGCCTCCAGGTGCGGGCCGCGTTCGTTCACGCTGACCGTGAGGCCCTGGCGATCCGTAATGGTCAGATTGGTGCGGATCTCGTGCCCGGCGGGAACCGCGACTGTGGCATACCCATATCCGGACACCAGCTTTTGGAAACGCTCGCCGCTCTTTCCACCGCTCGGAAAGATGGCCAGCGGCTGGCCCCCGAACGCGTGGATGACGCAAGCCGCGTTGATGCCGCGGCCGCCCGGAGATTCATGCCGGGATTCGATATAGGAGCGATCCTCGAACGCCAGCCGTTCCACGGAAAGGGTGTGGTCAAGGGCGGGATTGACGGTGAGTGTAACGATCAAGGAACCATTGTAGCTGCTGTGGGGCGGGCACTCCGCACGTGGGGCGGACCTTGGGCGGACCATCGTTTCTTGTAGTCTGTTTGGGTGGGCCTGCGGCCCGCGAAATTTCATGAAAAACTTGGCAAGCGCAGTTTCGAACTTGAGTGGTGGGCCATCGGAGAGGTTTTCCGACCCTGCCGCGTTCGCGGCTGGGCCGACGACACACATCGATCGTTTGCCCCACTGCCCGCCGAGGCATTAGTCCGCCGGGCTAGACAGGGGCTAGATAGTCGACAGGTTGTCCAGGTCCGACCGCTTAATGCGCCAACGTCCGCCTAAACGTGGGCCGGTATCGAGTGCCGGGAGCTTGCGGCCAGCCACCAGCTTGCGCAGCGTGGATTGGGGCAATCCCGTATATGCGGCCGCCTCGGGCAGCGATAGCCATTGGCCGGGATGATATATGGGCGCTTGAAAGACGGACGTGGCGCCCGCCGGAGACGTCTCGGGAGACGTTACCGCGCGGGTTTCACGCGCCGCCAGCTTGCGCGATTGCGAATTGCTTTCTCTCATTTTCGTCGCGGCCGTTTTGGGGCCTGAATAAATAGTGCACCATTTGGGCCGTATGTTTCAATACAGGAAAACCAGTATGGCGTTCTATTTCGCGTCACAGTACTCTTTCGTACAAACGGGCAACCTTGGGGGTGCATTGCCGGCGGCCAGGCCGCCGCAGGCCAAAGCGCCTGCTCCACTCAGCGTTGCGCCCAGTAACGGCCGCGCGCCTGCACGATCAGGCCTTTTTGGTGCGTGGTCAACTGTATCTTGCGCCACTCCGAGATAGCCACCGGCTGATCCGACTCATAGCCGATGTTATATTGGCTGCGTAACTCCTCTTGTAACTGCGTGTAAATATCGTCGAGACTTTGTTTTTTGGAGACTTCGAAGAAACCGCCGCCGGTTTCGCGCGACATACGCATCAAAACGTTCCGGCCGTTGGCTTCGCCGCTGAAGATGCCGTAAAAACCCTCATCCGAGAAGAGAATCGAGTAGATCAGCGTGTCGGCTCTCTGGGCAGCCTCGATGGCTTCCGTCATGGTCGCCGCGCTGCCGGTATCGACGCCGTCGGATAGTATGATCAGCGCCTTGCGGCCGGTGGGCTTCATCATGATTTCCCGCGATGCTTTCAAAACCGCATCGTAGAGCATGGTGCCGCCGCCGGTCTGGCTTTGCAAATCGTTCATACTGGGCGTATCCACGCGCTGCAGGGCGTCGGCCAACTCGCGGAAAGAAGATGTGAGGGCCTGCCGCAAAATGGGCGAGAGATCGAACTGCATGACGAAGACCTGGTCCTTCTTCTCCCGCAGGACTTTTTCGAGGAAGCTGTAAGATGCGATCCGTTCGGCCTCCATCACGCGCTTCTGGCTCATGCTGGTATCGATCATCAAACCCAGGGTGAGCGGCAAATCGGTTTCGCGCGAGAAATAGCGGATGGTTTGCGGCCGGCCGTTTTCCGAGACCGAGAAATCGTCTTTCTCCAGATCGCGGATAAAAGCGCCCTTCTTGTTGCGGACCGACGCGAGCACGTTGACGACTTTTACTTCCGTCTTGAAGGTGGGCTCTTCTTGCGCGTGCAGCGCCGGCAGCAAAGCCAATAGCAGCAGGCGCTTCATCGACGCCTCCAGGGCTCGGGACCGTCGTTCAGATCCGGCATGCGCTCGAAAAGCTTGGGATTGTACTTGGCATCGACTTCGTAATCGACGTCCCAGGTGGATTCAGTCACGCTGCGGCTCGACGTCACGCGCGCGGGCAGCATAATGCCCTGAAAGTCGCGATAATGTTGTAGCTTGTAATCGTAAGTGATCTTCGGTTTTTCGGACTTCACGGGGGGCGATAAGATGCGTTCGGGTAAGTTCGCGCTATTCAGGAATAACTTGTAAGTGCGGCCGGCCGCTTCGACTGTCAAGACGTTGTGCCGGACGTCAACCGGTTGCGGCTGGAGCCAGGCGCTTTCGAGCAGAAACAGAATCTGATTCAGCGCAAGGCGGTCGTGTTCGCTCCGGGTGAGACCCCCGCTTTTGCGAGGTACGCCCGTGGCGTCCATGGCCACGCGGTTAGTGGTTCCATCCACCACGATGGCGCGTTGGCTGGGACCGCCGAGCCCTTCATAGTGGAAATAGCGGTCCGGAAAAACACATAGCCAGTTGGTCAGGGTGCCAGGGAGGTTTACCTCGGCAGGTTTCATGTAGATGGCCAGGGAATGCACGGCATGTAGGCGGTCGCGGCCGCCTTTGGCTTGGATGGCTTGCTCGTAGACCTCGCGCGGATCGGCGGCTTGGAGGGTGGCGCTTGCGAAAACCAGGGCCGCAATGCAAGACCCCCTGATTAGAGCCTGAGGGCGGCCTACGAGGCCGCCGCAGGCAACGTGCCTGCCCCACAATTCAGAACGCATATTGGAGGCGCACGCTGGCGCTGCGCGGCGGCGCGATCGCGGTGCCCGAAAAGAGGCCCGCAAAGTTGATCACATTGAGACGGTTCATCAGGTTTTCTACTACAACTTCCAGACGTAGCGAGCGCTTTTCCTGTTTCCAAAGATCCGCGCCCAGGCTCGCATCCACTGTAAAACTTGGCCGCACGCGTCCCGCCTGGAAATTGACGCGGTTGACGATCTGCTGTCCGTATTCCGAAATCAGTGCGGCAATATCCGGGTTGCCGTTGATGTCGACCGGCAATCCGCTGCCGTAAGTCGAGATCATGGCCACCCACAAGCGCCGCAGCGGCTGGTAGCGAATCCGGGCGCGCGCCGTGTTGCGCTGATCCTGCGAAATGGGAAAGGCGCCGGTCACTCCCACCACGCCCACGGCATCGTCTCCCAGGAACAGGCCGCCCGCCACGGGCAGTTGGGCAATGCCAATCAGATTCGAGTAACTCAGAAACCCGGAGAACTTACCCCAATTCGGCACGGCCAGCTTTACGTCCACGCCGCGAATCTGGGCGCTGGCGAAGGCGATCGGAAAGCTGATGCCGGTGTTCAGAAAGACGTCGTCATCGGCGTAATCGACAAAGGTCCGCCGGAAAAAACTGGTATCCAGCCGGGCTTTTCCGAACAGCGTCTTGCTGAATCCGGTCTCCAGAAAATTGCCGAGTGACGGACGCAGAGGAATGCGCAGCACCAGGGGATCGATCGTATCTACCTGCGGCGAACTGGCCAGCAACAGGTTCTCCATGGCGGGCGTAATAAAGACGCGATCGTAGGAAGCGCGCAGCACCAGGCCGGCTTTCGGCCAATACCAGGCGGCTCCCAGTCGCGGACTCCAGGCCTGGTCGCGCACCACCAGCGAATAATGGTCCCAGCGCAGACCCGCGCTCAGCGTGAAGTTGCCGAGCCGCACGCTATCCTGCGCGAACCCGGCTTGCTCGCGGTCCAGCCGATGATCGTAGAAATTGAAATTGAGCGGCGTGCCCGGATCGAAATACGACGGGTCCGTGATCTGGTATTGAAGCGCCTCGGTGACGGGCGCGTAGTAGCCGTCCGCGCCGATTTTGATATCGTGGCGGCCCTCGTGCGCGGACACAATCGCGTTGGCGTAGCTGCGCCGGAACCCGCGCTGCTGCCCTGCGATGATGGGCGTCGAGAGCGCGTTCGACCATAGGTTCGCCGACAGATCCTCGACGGCCATGCGCATGCTCAGCAGGATTTGCGGCGAGAATTCATGCGTCCAGGCGGCTTGACCCAGATCTTCGCGGCTGGTGCGGTCCTGCCGCTGGCCGGCGGCTTCCTGCAGATTTTCGTTGGGCACCTCGAAGGCCGCCTGCTTGCGGTGTACGGATAGATGGATGCGATCGGAATCCGAGAGATCCTGATCGTAGATTGCGGTGGCGCCATCCAGCGTCCCTGCATTGGTGTAATTCCCCAGCACCGGTGGATCGAGGTAATGATCCGTGTGCTCGCCCGAGGCGCTGACCGTGAGCGCGCTGCGGCTCCATCCATAGACGGCGGATGCAAAGCCGGTGATCTCGTCGAAGCTGCCGCCGCCGAGATCGGCTTCGCCATGCAGACCGTGACGGATATCCTGGCTGGTGGTTACGTCCACCACGCCACCCAGTTTGCGGCCGTACTCCGCCGGATAGTCGCCGGTGAGCACGCTCATGGATTGGATCTCGCTGGTTTCCAGATCGGGCGCGAATCCCGGCGAGCGATTTTCGTCCATGGGTACGCCATCCACCACGAACAACGTTTGGTTCTCGGAGCCGCGCGGATGCAACACGGCATTGGCTTCGAAGAGCCAGCCCGGCTGCATGTTTACGAGGTCCATCAAGCCGCGGCCCGGAATGGCGGATTGCTGTTCCTGGATCTGCTGCGATCCCACTGCGTAATTCACGCCGGTGCTGTGCGGATCGATCAGCGTTGCGGCGTCCGTGACCACTACTTCGGCGGCCGCGGCGGCCACCTTCAATACCACGTGGGTCTCGCGCGGCACCGCCGATCGGATTTCGATCAGAGACGATGCGGGCCCGAAGCCGGCGTGTTCCACAGTCAACCGGTATATGCCGAACGGAAGATGTTGGAACGTGAAATGTCCGGCGTCGTCGGTTTGGAAGTTGCGGCGGGTTTGCGTAACTTCGCTGACGAGTGCCCCCGAAGAGGGCAGCGCCAGACCGGTGGAATCGGCGACCGAGAGGCGCAATTCGCCTGTGTCCAACTGCCCCCACGCCAACCCGCATATCAAGAAGAGAAACCCGGTCCGCATGACTCCCAGTTCTTGGGTGCTTAACCGCGTTGGGGATTTCCGTCTGAAGAAACCGCCCCCCTGACGGTCGCGGCTCAGTAAGCCCGCGAGATCACTACGTCCGTTACAGAGCCGCGACCGTCAGGGAGCGGTTTTCCCAAAACGGTTAAGCGCCCCCAGTTCTTTCAAGTTAGCAGAGTCGCGGTTAGTCGCGATACCCTGATGAGTACGTGAAGCGCACAGACGAACCGGATATGGCCGCCGCTGCCACACGTTTAGCGGTCATCATTCCCGCGTATCGTCCCACGCACGCCCTGCTCAAACTCCTGGATGCGCTGTCGCAAAAAAACCTTCCGGCCATCGTGCTGGTGGACGATGGCAGCGGCCCGGAATACCGCGATATTTTCAAACACGCCGCGGAGTTTCCGACGGTGCACCTGCTGCGCCATGCGGTGAACTTGGGAAAGGGCGCCGCTCTGAAAACCGGCATCAACTACGCGCTTTGCGAGTTTCCCGATTTGCAGGCGGTAGTCACCGCCGACGCCGATGGCCAGCATCATCCCGACGATATCGAGTTAGTGGCCCGCCGGATCGCGGCCGAACCGGACCACGTGGTGCTGGGCGCGCGCACGTTTGGGCCGGGCGTTCCTTTGCGCAGCAGGGCGGGCAATCTGATCACCCGCACCGTGATGCGCGCCGTGGTGGGCCAGCGCCTGCAGGATACGCAGACCGGGCTGCGCGGCCTTCCCGCCCGGCTGCTGCCGCAACTGCTGCGCCTCGAAACCAACGGCTACGACTTCGAACTGGATGCGCTGGTAGCCATGAAACAGCAGGCCGTGCCGATCTCCGAAGTTCCCATTCGCACCATCTACGATCGCGGCATCTCGACCTCGCATTTCAATCCGCTGATCGATTCGATGAAGATTTACTTCGTGCTGCTGCGGTTCGCATGGGTTTCCATGATGACCGCCGCGCTCGACATGCTGGTCTTCTATCTGGCTTACCGGCGTCTCGGAAATCTGGCGGGATCGCAGGCGTTGGGGCGTGTTCTGGCTGTGATCTTCAACTACTTGATGGTGCGGCGCACGGTTTTCTTTAGCCAGTTGCGGCATGCTTCCGTGTTGCCGAAGTACCTGCTGCTGGTGTGTCTGAGTGGCTGCGCCTCCTATGCCGGAATACGGCTGCTGAACTCCAGTTTCGCGATCGGCATGGTGCCCGCCAAGGTATTGGTGGAGTCTCTGTTGTTCTTCGCGAATTTCGCGATCCAGCGCGACTTCATATTCGGCAAGAACGCCACGCCGTACCATCCTAAGACCATCCGCCGGAAATGGAACATTGCCAGATACAAGCCATCGATGTCTCAAGTACTGGCAGGCGCGGCCATCGTGTTACTGGCGATCTTCTTATTCGGCTTCTTAGCCGGACACCTGTGGACTAACCCGGGTTGGACTCTCCTAGGCGGGCATCGGGTGATGCGTTACACCGCGCTTTTTGCAGCGGCAAGCCTACCCTTGGTTCTGTTCGCTTCCGGCCTGTTTGCGCCCATCGTTGCCGCGCTATTCACGCTGGCGACGGCGATGGCGCTGGGACCGCTCGCGCTCCTGGCCGTAGCATTGTTTTTGATCTCGGCCTGGGCCTTGGGATCGAAGCTGCTGGGCGCGGGCGGCGAATCGTCCGTGGACCGCGATCTCTGTGCCGTCTTACTGGGAATCGCCGTTTATATCTTTCTGATGACGTTTATCGCGCGGCTGCCGGTGAATTATCCGGCTGTTTACCTGGTGCTGCTGGCGATTCCGATCGCGATCGACCTGCGCGCGGTGGAGCGGCGTCTCAAAACTTGGGGGCGCGCGCTGATCTACGCCCGCCCGCGGCCGCGGCTCCAGGTAGCTTCATTCGCTCTGCTCGTATTTGTGTTAGGCATGCATTGGCTGATCGTGCCGCAGCCGGAATCGAGCGCCGACGGTCTGGCTATGCACCTGGCTATACCGGTAAATATCTTGCTCCATCACGCCATGACTTACCGGCCCGATCGTATCTTCTGGTCGGCAATGCCGATGGGCGCCGATTGGTGTTACACCATCGTGTACTTACTTGGCGGGGAATTTGCCGCCCGGCTTCTTAACTTCGCCATGTTACTGCTGGTGGAGGCGTTGCTTTACCGCCTGGCGAGGCGTTTTGTCACTCCGGCGCTGGCATTCCTTATTCTGACTCTGTTCGCGAGCACGTCGCTGGTGCAATTGGTTACCGGCTCTCTACTCATCGAGAACTTCCTGGCAGCCATGGTTGTAGGATTGGCTTTGGCGCTGGTGCACTTTGCCAGCACGGGCGACAGGGGTTTTCTGTATCTGGCGGCGATATTGGCCGGCACGGCGCTGGCCATCAAATTCGGAGGCTTGGCGTATGTGGTTGCGGCCATCGCGGTCGCCGCGTTCGAGATTCGACGCCACTGGAGAAACCTGGGCCCTCGGCCGGCGTCGGCCTGCGCCATCGCCCTGGCTCTGTTGTTGGCGGCGGCCTTGCCCACTTACGCGATCTCCTGGCGTCTTACCGGCGATCCCGTCTTCCCATTCTTTAACCGGACGTTTCCATCGCCCATTGTGGATAGCTACGTTAGCTTCGTGGATAACCGCTACAATCAGTCACTTAGTTGGCATACACCTTATGATTTGACGTTTCATACCGATCGCTACTTTGAAGGGGACGCAGGATCGATTGGTTTTCATTATTTCTTACTTGCGCCGCTTGGGTTGATCGCGCTCGCGGCCGTTCGGCGGCGGCCCGCGGTGATCGCCGCGATCATATCGCTGGTGGCAAGTCTATGCGTCCTCAGATTTCTTCCGAATGTGCGCTATCTTTACCCAGCGCTGCCGCTCACTCTGGTGCCGGTGGCGGCTATGTTTGGGTGGTTGGAGGCGGGCCGGCTGCGTCGCTCGTTGGTCGCACTCGCGGTGGCTTGTATAGCGCTGAACATGTGGTTTATGGCGGCTTCCAACGCTTATCACCGCGATTTCTATGAACAGGCGCCGCTCTCTCGCGCTAGCCGCCAGAGATATATACACAATAACGCCTCCATGCGTGAGATCGGCGAGTATATGAACCACGCGCATCCCGGAGCACCGGTATTTCTGGCGTATGGCAACGATCTGGCCGCGTTCAACGCCGAAGCTTATTCGACCGGCTGGCATCAGTATGGCGTGTTCACGCGCTTGCATTCCGCGCGCAGCCCAAAGGAGATCGAAGAATTATTCAGCGGATGGAATGTGCATTACATCGCCGCACCCAAGCCGGGCTTCCCCATGGCTGTCAATCTGCGCCCGCTCCAAGGCCTGATCGCCCAATGCACTACGCCGGAGTACCAGTCGAAGTATTTCTACCTGGCGCATATCGAGGACGGCTGCCGGCCGGCCAAACGCGTGCCGCTACTCGTTCCGCCCGGCCTATATGACGACTCCGACCCGGCTATCGTGTTTGCTGGAGCGTGGACTCAGAATCAACCATGGCCGCAGGCGCACGCGCACACCCTGACTTTCACCAACTCACCGGGCGCTACGATTCAATTTGCATTCGATGGCGGCTTGCTCAGTTATATATACACCAAGGCCGCTAACCGTGGCATGGCCGATCTATCGATCGACGGTGTGCACCAACCGCCCGTGGACCTATATTCTCCGCAGACGAAATGGGAAAGCCGGACGATTTTCAAGCTCGCCCGCGGCCGCCACTTAGCGGTGATCACCGTGCTACCGGACAAGAATCCCAAATCTTCCGATCGATTTGTCGATTTGGATAGCTTCGAGGTGCAATAGAGCGTGCACTGGGACGACCATTTGTACATTCCGCCGGCTCGCGTGGCGCAGCCCGCCGTGGATACCGCACGATTGGTCGCGGCACTCCCCATCGCTGTTGGCGCCGCGTTATTTGGATGGTTCCTGTACTTAGCGGGTGCAGGCCTTTCTTCCTGGTTCGATGCCGATGACTTAATGAACCTGCATTATTACTGGACACGGCCGTGGTCCGCCTTCCTTAAAGGTACGTTAGCTTTTTGGTCGACCTTCTACCGTCCCACTGGCGGTTTGTTCTATCGCGCTCTCTACGCGATGTGGGGATTTCATCCCTTGCCGTTCCATGTCGTTTTGCTGGCGCTGTTGTCCATTGATTTCGCCCTGCTCGCTATTGTCGTTTGGCAACTTACAAAGTCACGTTGGGGCGTACTTATCGTATTGCTACTGCTTGGTGGTAACCCAGCTTTCGCCCCGGCTTTTTTTGAGGGTGGCAATATTTACGACACCCTGGCCTACACATTCTTTTGGGGCGGCTTCGCACTTTATGTTCGATTTCGCCAAAACGGCCGTCCGCTGAGCTACGGCCAACTGGCTCTGTTGTGCGGCTTCCTGGTGGCCGCCTTGGACTCCAAAGAGATCGCCGTGTCGCTTCCCGTCGCCGTCGGGCTGTACGAGTTACTGTGGCATCCGCCAGCGAATCGTCACGTCCGTGAATTGCGGCGCTGGATCTGGAGTGAAGGCAGATACGCCTTGGCCGGCGCATTGCTCGTGGCTATTTACATCATAGGTAAGCGGTACGGCGCGGAGTCTCTATGGCAGCTCGGCCCATATCGTCCGCAGGTCTCGACCGGCGCCTACTTACGGTCGCTGGCGTTCTATCTGGATCGACTCATATACGCACCAGTGAAGCTCTCGCCCTGGCTGGTACCGGCATTGCTTGCCGCCGCGCTGGTTCTCGGGATCGCCGCCCGCCGGCGCTGTCTGGTGTGGGCCGCCGGATTCATCGCGGTGAGTATCTTGCCCCTTTCGTTTATCGCACCGCGTGGCGGGACGTCTTATTTCGTGCCGTCGGTGGGCTGGGCTGTGCTGATAGCCGGCTTCCTGGAGTGGCTGGTCCGGTCACTTACAGGCCGCCGGGTCTGGCTGCGCCGCACGTTGCAGGCGCTGTTATTCGCTACGCTGGCAGTAATCCTGATCCCCTGGCAGCAGAAATGGATGACCATCGATGCCAACGCGGACCACGCGGAGCAACAACGTTTCCGAACCTATATCGAACAGATTCACGCGCTGATTCCGGCGCCGCGCAAAGGCGCGCACATCCTGCTGCTGTCCGACGTGCGCGAGCGAGACGAGTTCGACATGGTTTTCCTTCTGTGCCTTTACTACGGGGATCGGGAATTGGTCGTTCACCGCATGACCGTGTGGAAGTCACATGGCGTACAAGTGGATGAGCATGCTTATGATTACGTGCTCGACTGGGAGGATAACCGGTTCGTGTTAGTCCGGTAGGACAGGCCTCCCGGCCTGTCCAGGGCGCGCTTCGCGCACCGAAGAGCGGGCCTACGAGGCTCGCGCAGGCTACGAGCCTGGCTACGAGCCTGCCCCACTATTTCACTGACATGGTTACTGTGTTCAGGCCGGCCGCGGTCCCTGCGCCGATGGTTACCGGCACAGCCGTCCCGGGAGTGACGCCGGCGGGCACTTGCGCATTGATCTGCATGACTCCCGCCACGAATCCGGGGGCCGCACCCTGGTAACCGATAGTCGCCGGCAGGCCGCCGATCGTTACTGAGACAGGCGCCACCGACAGCGGCAGATTCGTCGCAGAGATAATCGTGCCGTCGGAGACCAGCGAAGTCAAAAGCCCCGTGCCGGTCGCATAGATTGAAATCCACGAGCCGCGCGCCGCGGGATTCGCCGGCAAATTCACGGACAAGTCCTGATTTAGAATAGCGCCCTGCCCCGCGCCTATACCGAAAACGGCGGGCGCCGCCGCGCCCACTGGCAGCGTTGCGGCGAACTGTGCGCCACCCGACAGAGAGACCTGCATCGCCGTGGTGGCTTGCCCCGCCACGGCGAACGGCACTACGGCGTTAATCTGGCTCGGCGAGGCATACAGCAGCGGCGCCGGGTTTCCGTCGAAGGTGACCGTGAGTCCCTCGAGCGAGGTCCCCACCTTACCGGAAGGATCCACCACCGGTCCGGCAGGCACCGGCGGCCCAATGCGATTGCCAAAAATCGCAATCAATTCGCCAGGCGAGACTGCCGAGCTGGTGTAGCTGGCCGCGCTCACCACGGTCTGGATGCCTGGAACGGGCAACAATCCATATGCCACTATTTGATTCGAATCGGTGGCCACATAAACCTTGCCGTTGGCCACCGTGGGATTGGCGAACTTGGTGAAGTTGCCCAGCGCATCGCGGCTGGCTTGCATGCTGCTGTTCCACAGCTCGGTATTCACGTTGGTCGCATCGAAAGCGTGCAGCGCGCCGGTCTTGGGCCATGGACCCGCGTCGGCGCTGGTGGCCCAAAAGATACCGCTTTCGGGCACAAAAGCGTTCGACGATACCGCCAGGCCGCTGTACGGACCCGCATTCACGTCCGCGCTATTGGCCGCTATCGGAGTGGTATTGAATAAGCCGTTCTGCATTTGAAACTGGCGTATCACGCCGTCGTTGCCCCACAGATAAAGCATGGGGCCGTCCGGACGATTCCAAAGCGCCGTGTTGAATATGGCGAAGTCGTTGTCCGGCACAGCGGTGAAGAACTGCAGAGCGTCGGTGTCCGCGCCCTCGTGACCCATGTTCGTCCGGTCGACCAGCGCGACCAAGCCCGCCTTGCCGCCGGCGATGACAAAATTGGTTCCGGGTACGAGGATCGGACCGTTGGAGCCGAAGTCCACATCGTCGTCCGTCCAGGCGGCGTACTCGGCGGGCGTGAACCAATCCGCCACATCGAGGGTGGGCGTCAGGCGCAGCACGGTTTCGCCCCAGGACATCACGCCGTCATAGTTCCCATTGCCGGTGGAGCAATAAACGCTGCCGTCCGGATCGGCGGCCAGGCCGCGGCCACCCTGCCAGATGGAGGAACCGGCCGCCGACGGCGTGGTATTGAAGACGGCGGTCTGCTGCTGAATGTCGGCGGCGTTGTAAGCAACAATCCAGCCGTGCCAGGGGGGGAAGTCGCCATGCGAACCAAAGCCAATATAAATCGTGTTATTGGCCAGCAGCAATCCGGGCCTTTGAATATGGTCCAGCGGTATTAGCGGCAGAACACCGTTTGCCGCGTCGCCCGTGCCGCCCCAGCCGGAGCCGGCCACGCTCGCCTGGATTTCGACCGGCCCGTTCAGCTTTTCGGCGCCAGTGCCCAGGTCCAGCGCGTGCAGGAAGAAGGCCAGGTTGCCGTTGACGGTGGTTTCGTCGACCACGTAGATGGTATTGCCCGTGCGGTCGATGACGGGCGTGCCGAGAATTCCAATCTCATGCAGAATATCGGTGTAGGTTTCTCCGTCGGTGTTCAAAGCGGCCGGGGGAATAGAGCTTCCCAGGTTCACCTGCCAGAGCGGCGCGGTGCCGTTGACGGCGTCGGCATCGAAGGCATAAACGCTATTGTGCATGGTGGTGACATAGAGCACATTTAGCGTGCCTGCTCCCGGCATGTTCAGCGCATGCACATAGAGAGGCTGCGCGTAGACCTGGCCATCCACCGGATAGGCGTAGATTTTGCCGAATTGGGTAGGGTTGACGTTGTTGGTGTTGAGAATCCCTTCGGCCAGGTTGGCGTTGGTGCGATTGTTGTCGTAATTGGCAGTGAGCACATCCATTTGGGCGCGCAGTGCGCCGATATGGCCCACCGCGAAGAGGGCAAGCAGTAGTCTTCCATTCATGTGCGTAAAATGTGTTAACGATGACGGACAGACTGCTTAGGTTACACCAAGGTGACAGGATTTTGAAACAATAGGCATCATGATCACTCGACGGAGCTTTGCCACGCGCATCGGGGCGGCCCTGGCCGCCGGAGGGATGCTGCCTGAGATGGCGTACGCGCAGCGCGCCATGATCCAAGGCAACCTGCCCAAGGACATGGTGTGGCTGAACGCCAATGAGAATCCATTGGGCCCGCCGAAGTCGTCGCTGGCGGCCATGGCGGAAGTGCTGCCGGCCTCCGGCCGGTACCACTATCAGGAAGTGCGCGCGTTCTACGCGGCGCTGGGCCGCAGCGAGGATTTGCAGGCGGAGAACATTCTGGCCGGATGCGGATCGACGGAATTGCTGCATGGCGCGGTGGAGGCGTTCACCTCTCCTGACCGGCCGATGGTGGTGATGTACCCGACTTACGAGGGTCCACCGGAGGTAGCGCGCGCGTCGCACCGTCAGGTGATCGAGGTGCCGTTGCTGCCGGACTATTCGGCCGACGTACGCAAGCTGGCCGAAGCCGCGGAGAAATCGCACGCGGGGCTGATTTACATATGCAATCCGAACAATCCCACGGCGTCGATCACGCGCAAGTCCGAGGTGGCCTGGCTGGTGGCGAATCTGCCTTCCGATACGGTGTTGCTGATCGATGAAGCGTACATCCATTTTGGGGAATCTCCGGAGTTGGAGACGGCCCTGCCTTACGTGCGGCAGGCGAAGAACGTGGTGGTGGCGCGCACGTTCTCGAAGATCTACGGCATGGCCGGCGTGCGCGCCGGATTTGTCTGCGCGAAGCCGGAGTTGATCGAGCGAATGCGGCCGTTTCGCAACAATGTGCTCTCGATTATTGCCATGCGCGGGGTGCTGGCGGCACTGGCGGAATCGCGCACGCTGGTTCCCGAGCGCCGCGCCATCAACACGCGCAATCGCAACGCGCTATGCGCCTGGCTGAAGGAGCGCCAGCTCGCCTATATCGAGCCGCAGGCGAATTTCATGATGATCGACGTGGGCCGCAACGCGCGCGACTTTATCGTCAAGATGCCGCCCATGGGAGTGGCCGTGGGGCGTCCGTTTCCGCCGCTCGATAATATGCTGCGAGTGACTATCGGGACGGAGGCGGAGATGCAGAAGTTCCGTGAGGTGTTTTGGCGGGCGTATCAGGGGTAAATCTCCAGTAGCGGCTGCTCCGGCGGTGGTGTACACTAGTACACAGGATGGCGCCCAAATGGGATCCCGCCAAGGCCAGAGCAAATCTCCGCAAGCATGGTATTCGCTTTGCCGACGCGGCGACGGCGTTGGAAGACGCGCGGGCCATCTCCGTTCGCGACGAATTGGCGGACGAGGAGCGATGGATCGCCATGGGCATGGACTCATTGGCGCGCATCCTTGTGGTGGTGTACACCTGGCGCAACGGGCGCGTTCGGCTGATTTCAGCCCGGCTGGCAACTCCGCGCGAGTTGCGGCAATACGAGGCAGGCGATGAAGAAGGAATATGATTTCGGCAAGGGTAAGCGCGGACCGGTGTTGAGGGTGCGGGCTGGAAAAACCCGAGTCACCATCCGCTTGGATGACGACGTTTTGGACTGGTTTCGTCAGCAGGTCGACGACGCAGGCGGCGGGAACTACCAGACGCTTATTAATGACGCGTTGCGCATTTTCATGCGGCAGAAGCAGGAGCCGTTGGAGACAACTTTAAGGCGTGTCATTCGGGATGAAATGCGCCGGGCCGGGTAAGGGGCGGAAGACAGTTTTTAGTCCGACTAAGGCGGCCAGGTCTCACTTTCCGGTAGCCGGAATACGCCTGCGAGTTCGGCCAGGGACTTACCCTCGCATCGCGGGCGACTCGTCACAGCAACGGACCGATCCGCCACGGCACAAACTCCTGGTGCCCTAGCCGCTCGGCGCAAGTCTTTTCGCCCGACGCTACGCGCAGCAGCGCATCGAAAATCTCGCGGCCCACTTCCTCGACAGTCTTCTCTCCATCCGCGATGGCGCCCGCGTTGATATCCATGTTGTCCTGCATGCGCCGGTAGGTGTTCGTATTGCTTGCGATCTTGAGTACCGGCACGGACGGAAAACCGATGGCGCTGCCGCGTCCCGTGGTGAATGCAATCAGGTTGCACCCGCCTGCTGCGAGACGCGTCAGCGACACCGGTTCGTCGCCGGGCGCGTTCATGAAAACGAATCCGGGAGTATGGACAGGCTCGGCTGGCCGCGTGCGGCTAGCCCCCGTTCTGGCAAACCGACAACGTTTCCCCTTGGAACGTGAACTGCTTCTTCACCGAGGTGGTTGGCGGTGCGCCAAAATACGGCAGCGTAACCAAGTCCTGCAAATCGTAGGTGAATCCATGCAGGGAATACGCATAGCCCCCGTAGTTGGGGTTGCCCTCCAGCGGGTCGCCCACTTCCAGAATTCGACTGTCGTTACCCTGTTCGCCGCACAAAGCCGGGACATCGGTGTTGTTGGTCTCCGGGTCGTCGGCCCATTCGCCGACTTCATGCGACAAAGCCGACACGTTTTGGGCGAAGGCTCCGACCACATCGGCATACGTGAAATCCGCATAGGCCTGTACCCCGGTGTAACTGTGGTAGCCCCCAATGCAGCAACCGCTTGCGCCGGAAGTGTTGCTGAGGTACACATCGTAAATCAGAAAAATCGGTAATGCGTCGGCTGGAATGTTCAAGGTTTTCAGAAGCGGCTGAACCTGGGCGTCGAACCAGTTGATGTTCACCACCCCAGCCGCGACACCAAAATACGTTCCGGTGCTGCTCTGGCCGGCCGGCGGAGTGAGCGTTTGCTCCGCGAGTACGGTAGGCCCGCCGAGTAACAGATGGTAGTTCGGATGGCTCTTGACCTTGCCCCAGAAATTGGCGCGCTGGTAAGCGTCGATGTATTGGGTAGTACCCACGTTCACGCCCTCCTGCGTGTAGGTTGTCGTCGTATCGAAAATCGGGGAAAGCACCGTGTTTTGGATGACGGTATTTCCATTTGTAAGCACGTGCGAAGGGTCGAAGGTTTTGGTCTGGATTACGATTTTGATTGGGATGATATAGGCTGGAACCGTGGTTGACGTGCCAGTGGCCGGCGCCGTGCCGACCATCGTGTAGGAGTACTTCTGGCCGCTATATGTGTAACTGCCCTTCCATGTGGGCAACTTAACGGCGGGCTGTACGAGGTTTGCGTTCGGTTTCGGGTGTAGCACGGTGAACATTGGCCTGGGACCAGTGCCGGCGTCGTCGTTTTGGGCCTGGACAAGGCCGGTCAGGGATAACGCCGCGACCAGGGCGTTCTTCGGAAAACTCAATCGCATTAGAATCGGGTACCCTCCTTGGGTGGTGCTTTGCCCCCTCGGCAAAGACTGAGTGATTCTAGCACGTGAGAGGCTGCCGACACTGATCGAGGAGTACTTAAAGTACTGGGCCGATCCGCCACGGCACAAACTCCTGGTGGCCCAGCCGCTCGGCGCAGGTCTTCTCGCCAGACGCCACGCGCAGCAGCGCATCGAAAATCTCGCGGCCCACTTCCTCCACGCTCTTCTCACCATCCGCAATGGCGCCCGCGTTGATATCCATGTTGTCCTGCATGCGCCGGTAGGTGTTCGTATTGCTCGCGATCTTGAGCACCGGCACGGAGGGAAAACCGATGGCGCTGCCGCGTCCCGTGGTGAACGCGATCAGGTTGCATCCGCCTGCTGCGAGGCCAGTGAGCGACACCGGATCGTAGCCGGGTGTGTTCATGAAAACGAACCCAGGGGTGCGCACCGGCTCGGCGTAATCCACGGCGTCAGTCAGCGGTGAGGTGCCCGCCTTCGCCACCGCCCCCAGCGACTTTTCCAGGATGTTGGTCAGCCCGCCTTCCTTGTTGCCGGGCGACGGATTGTCGTTGAAGCTGCCCGCGAAGCGCGTCAGATATTGCTTGTAGCCCTGGACGAAGCTCAGCAGCTTCTCGGCCACCTGCCGGTTGCGCGCGCGGCGCACCAGCAGATGCTCGGCGCCGAAAATCTCGGTAGTCTCCGCCAGCACCGCCGACGCGCCGATGGCGGCCAGCATATCCGAACAGACGCCCAGCGCCGGGTTCGCCGTGATGCCGGAGAACGAATCCGACCCGCCGCAATTCAGGCCCAGCACGATGCGGGAAGCGGGCATCTCCACGCGCTGTTCGCCCGCGCACTGCTCCATCAGCCGCGCGATCTCCGCGCGCGCCGCCGATACTGCCCCACGCGTGCCGCCGCTCGATTGCAACGTCATCCCGATCAGGCGGCTGCTGCGCGGAGCGTTGGGACCAAGATAATGTTCGATCTGATTCACCTCGCATCCCAGGCCCAGAATCACCGCCGCCGAGACGTTGGGGTGCGCCAAAACTCCAGCCAGCGTGCGGCGAAGCTGTTCGGTATCGGGGCCGATGGTGTGGCCGCAACCTTCACCGTGCGGGAAAGCCACCACGCCATCGATGTTCGCAGGCAGCCGTTCGCCATCGAAGCTATGCGCGATCAGCTCAGCGGTATGCGCCGCGCAATTGCTGGCCGCCACTACCGCAATGTAGTTGCGCGTGCCCACCGAGCCATCCTCGCGCGGGTAGCCTAAGAATTTCGGCACGGACAGGCGCGCGGGCAGCGGCAATTCGCCCGCGGGGAATTCGTAATCGAATTGCAACTCCTCGAAGCCCAGGTTGTGCGTGTGCACGTGACGTCCGGGTTCAATCGCCTGCGTGGCGCGCCCGATGGCCTGCCCGTAACGCCGCACCACGGCGCCCGGCTCGATCGCGACCAGCGCGATCTTGTGTCCGGCGGGGATCGGCTCGCGCACGGTGAGCAGTTGGCCGGCGATCTTCAACTCAGTCCCGGCGGCCAGCGGCACGCGCGCGATGGCCACGTTGTCGGTCGCGTGCAAATGGATCGCGGAATTCTCCGCCGTCGGCAGCTTCGCGATTTCAAGCAATAGGTCGGCAGGCATGGTTACCTCATCAGCAGCGTTTCGGGAGCGTCCTCGCCCAGATGAACGTGCAGCTTGCCACCCACCGGATGAATCCAGATGCCGCCGCCCGAGTGCGGCAACGGAATATCCGCCGGATCGCTCACCAGGACGAAATCGTTGTTTTCCGCGCCATCCAGCAGCTTGCCGATGTGCGCGTGCATGTGGCATTGCGAGCGCCGCGCGTCGCTGTTCACGGCTATCGCCCACTGATCGCCCCACAGCTCGTGAGCCTTTCCGATGGCGCCCGTCCAGAAGGCGGTGCGCTCGGCGGCGGTCAGATCGGCGAGTTGGTGCTTATGCGCGCGGGGCAGCACCAGCCAGCGGTTTGGCTTAGTTGGATTGATGTCTTTCAGGAAAAATACCAGCGCGTCCGGCGGCTGCTTCTCGGCTTCGCGGCACAGCCCGCATTCGCGCTTAGCCATGCTTTCGGCGATCGAGAGTTCGCAAACGCAGTTGCGCACATCGCCGAGCGCCAGGGCGGAGAGAATGAACAGCGCGGGAAGGAGTCGCACGTCATTCTCATTATAGAAGAGAGCCGCGAGGACGGCCGGTTCGTCACGGGAAGCGGGGGCTTCTTCTCTTAAGCGCCGCGGCACGCTCCGCGTGTTTGGCGAACTCCGCATCGGAGCCCGCCAGGAAATCGGAACCGTACTGTTCGAGATCCAATAACAGGTGGCGAAAGCCATCCATCGCATCCGCGGAGAACCCGGGGGTAATGGCCGGCATATCGCTCGCCGAGTACGGACCACATATAATCCTCGTGCGACAGCTCGACGTCTCCGGCGTGGTACTTCACGAGCCCTAAAGAGTGGCGAAAATGCAGTTCCAATCTGCGGTCGCCGCGGCGGTACTCGCCCGACGCAAACGCGCCGCCGCTTCCTTTACCGATGGCGGTGCCGGCGTAGGCGAATCCGTGGGACTGCATCAGGCCGCTCAGGAAATCGACGCCCGCCTCCATGGACTCCGCGGCTGTCATGCACACTCCGCTCAGTTCGCTATCTTGATGGCCGCCAGTTTCTGCACCACGGCGATGTCCGCAGGCCCCTTCACATCGAGGCGCACGCCAGTTCCCTCCGCGTAGCGCATGGCGCTGTCGATCGTCTCGATCACGCGCGCCGGAAACCGCGCCGCCCGGGCCGCCTCGATCGCTTTTGCACCCAGAACCAACGACGCCTGGAATCCGCCGCGTCTAGGCGAAAGATACAGAATGGTCCGCTTGTTCTGCTTCAGCCGCAGCGACCATCCGGCCTTCGTCGAATAGGAGTTCCACTCCTGCGTGTCAAATTGATGCTGCTCAGCCAGAACGGCGAGCAACTGGTCCCAAAACGCTTTGGCCGAACGGCCCAGCACCGCATCCAGATCGCCGTCTGTAGGGACCTCGGTTCTGCCGATGAAGGCGTTCTGAAGAACGCCTGATGTTTGAGGCATATCTCACGCGATGCCCATCTTCTTCTGCATCTGCTCCAACGTAACGCCCTTGGTCTCCGGATAAACGAACAGCACCACGAAGAACTGCACCGCCATCATGACGGCGAAGAAGGCGAACGGCGCCGGGCGCGACTTGCTCGCCACCCACGGGAAGGTCAGTGAGATCAGGGCATTCATCAACCAATGACTCAGGCTGCCCAGGCTCTGTCCCTTGGCGCGCACGCGGTTCGGAAACACTTCGCTCAGATAGACCCAGATGACGGCCCCCTGCGAAAACGCGAACGAGGCGATGAAGAAAATCAGCAGCCACACCAGCATGCTCTCGTGTTGGTGCGTGCCAAAAACGGCCGCCACTCCGGCGAGCGAAATGGTCAAGCCCACCGATCCCACCAGCAAGAGCGTCTTGCGCCCGATCCGGTCGATCACCGACATGGCGATCATCGTAAACAGCAGATTGGTGGCGCCGATGGCGACCGACTGCAGGTTGCCGGAGTCCTTGCTATAGCCGGCTTGCAGAAAGATGTAGCTCGAATAATACAGGATGGCGTTAATACCCGAAAGCTGGTTGAACAACCCGATGGTGACGGCCAGAAAAATCGGCAGGCGGTATTTGCGGGTGAATAGCGGTTCGTCCGCATGGCCGTGTTCGGCGTCGATGGACGCCACGATATCCTGCAGTTCGGTTTCGTAATCCTGTTCGCCGGTGAGCCGGAGCACCTCGCGCGCTTCGGGAATGCGCCTCTTTTTCACCAGCCAGCGCGGACTGCGCGGAATGCCGAAGAGCAGCACCAGGAATCCGGCGGCGGGAATCGCCGAAACGCCCAGCATCCAGCGCCACTCGGCCGCGCCGAACCTCGCCAGGCCGATGAGGTAATTCGAGAGATACGCCAGCAGAATGCCGAGCACCACGTTGAATTGGAACAGCCCCACCAGGCGTCCGCGCCACTTGGCGGGCGCGATCTCGGCGATATACATGGGGCCGAGTACGGAAGAGCCGCCAATGCCCAGGCCGCCGATCACGCGGAAGAAGATGAGCGAATACCAGTCCCAGGCGAAGGCGCAGCCGAGGGCGCTGACGAGATACAGCACGGCCATCACGCGCAGGCTGTCGCGGCGGCCCCAGCGGTCGCCGGGGATGCCCGCGAACATAGCGCCCAGAACGGTTCCGCAGAGGGCGCTAAAAACCGTGACTCCCAAATACCACGGCGACAGGTGGAAAGTCTTGGTGAGTGCGTCGGTGGTTCCCGAAATGACAACGGTGTCGAACCCGAACAGCAGACCGCCCAGGGCCGCCACGATGGTGCTTTTTACCAGATAACCGTTGAGGGTCATGGCAAGGATCGACTGTATCACGGAATCCGTGGGGAGGGGGGCGGAGTATGCGCGTTCGTGCGTTGAGAGGGAGCTTCTAGAATCTTAAATGGCCGCCGATGAACGCCGATTAACGCCGATAAGAAAATTGCTTGGTTTGCTAGTGGCTTTCATCAGAGTTTATCGGCGTTCATCGGCGGCCATCATGGTCTCTTGCTTCAGTCCGCTCGCTATCGCGCCAATCTTGGTTATCCTGGTTTCAATGGCTTTATGCCGGTACTGCTCGACGGAGATGCCGGAGGACTGCCGGTATTGCCCGGCGTGCGGCGTCGCGGCCAGCGGTCCCGTGCTGGTGGCTGCCACCGCGACCATCGCTTCGCCGCGGCAGCGAGCGGCCAGCCAATCGAGCGCCAGCCTTTCCGTCTCCAGCAGCGCCGACGAGGGACGCTTTCTTCCCGGCGCGCTGCTCGGCGAGCGCTACCGCGTCATCGGACCGCTGGGCAAGGGCGGCATGGGCGAAGTCTATCGCGCCACCGATATCCGGTTGGGCCAGACCGTCGCGCTGAAATTCCTGCCCGAAGAAGCCGCGCACGATCCCGGCCGCCTTGCGCGCTTTCACAACGAGGTACGCATCGCGCGCCAGGTCACGCATCCGAATGTCTGCCGGGTTTACGACATCGGCGAAGTCGATGGCATTCCATTCCTTTCCATGGAATACGTGGATGGCGAAGACCTGGCGTCGCTACTGCGCCGCATCGGCCGTCTGCCGCCGGATAAAGCCCTGGAAATCGCGCGCAAGCTGTGCGCGGGTCTGGCCGCCGCGCATGCGCAAGGTGTGCTGCATCGCGATCTGAAGCCGGCCAACATCATGATCGACGGGCGCGGCCAGGTGGTCATCACCGACTTCGGCTTGGCGGGCCTGGCGGCCGAAATGGCCAACGCCGATATCCGTAGCGGCACGCCGGCCTACATGGCGCCCGAACAGCTCAGCGGCAAAGAAGTGTCCGTGCAGAGCGATCTCTACGCGCTGGGATTGGTGCTGTACGAAATCTTCACGGGCAGAAAGGCTTTCGATGCGGACACACTGGTGGAGCTGATCCGTATGCGTGAAACCGGCCCGCCCATCAGCGTCTCCACCGTGGTGCGGGATCTCGATCCCGCCGTGGAGCGGGCCATTGCGCGTTGCCTGGAGCCGGACCCGCGCAAACGCCCCACCTCTGCATTGGCCGTATCGGCGGCGTTACCCGGCGGCGATCCGTTGGCGGCGGCGCTAGCGGCCGGCGAAACTCCGTCACCGGAAATGGTGGCGGCCGCGGGTGCTACGGCAGGAATCCGTCCGGCCGCAGCGGCGGTTTGTTTGAGCGCGGCCGCGATCGGCCTATTCGCCATCGTCTACTGTTTTGCCCATCAGACGTGGGTGGCGAGGATGCGCCTCGAATTGCCTCCCGACGCTTTGGCAGTGGAGGCGCATCGCACGGCTCAGAAGCTGGGATACACCACGCCGCCCGTCGATCGCGCCTGGGGCTTGCATTATTCGAGTCCTTACATTCGCTATCTGGACAGCCACCTTCCGGCGCATCTCGATTGGACCCAGATCGCCAACGGACACCCGTCGCCGGTCTCGTTCTGGTACCGGGAGAGCCCGCAGTCGCTCAAGACCGACCAATTTGATGGGCCGGGAGTTGTGGACCTGGAAGATCCGCCATCGCGGATTTCGGGCATGCTCTCGTTGTCGCTGGACCAGGCGGGGCGGCTGACGAACTTCGAAGCGTTGCCGCCGCAAATCGAAGATCGAACGGCCAGCCTGACCCCACCCGATCCCGCGCCGTTGTTCGCCGCAGCCGGTCTCGATCCGGCGCAGTTCAAACCCGCCGAACCGCGCTGGACGCCACTCGCGATGGCCGATCGTCGCGCGGCATGGACGGGGATTTTTCCGGGACGGCCGGAGAATCCTATCCGTATCGAGGCCGCCTGGTGGCACGCGAAGCCCGTCTATTTTGCGATCATCGGACCGTGGTCGAACGCCGATCGCGAGCGGCCTCCGGCGCGCAGCGCCTCGCAACGCGCCAACGACATTCTGTGGACCTCCATGTTCCTGCTGATGATGGTGGCGGGATCGCTGCTGTCGTGGCGCAATCTGCGGCTGGGGCGCGGCGACAAACAAGGCGCCTTCCGCCTGGCCAGTGCGGCGTTTATTTTGAGTATGGGGGTGTGGCTGTGCGGCGCGCATCACGTGGCATGGCCGCAAGAAGTGGATCTGTTCTCCATAGCCGCTGCGCGCGCCTTGTTGGCCGGCGCGCAACTCTGGCTGGCTTATATGGCGCTGGAGCCGTTCGTGCGGCGGCATTGGCCCCAGACGATTATCACTTGGACGCGCGCGCTGAGCGGCGGATGGCGCGATCCGCTGGTGGGCCGCGACATTCTGGCGGGCATCCTGGTGGGCGTGGGTTACGACCTGCTGATCGCGGCGGGCAACGGCATTGTCATGCGCGCCGGCGAAAGCCCGAGCGCGGCGCCGAAGTTGATGGCGCTGGTGAGCCTGCCGAAGTTCGCCAGCCAGTATCTGAGTCATGGCTTGGATGCCCTTACCGGCGGGGTGATTTTCCTGCTTCTGCTGTTTCTCTTACGCGTGATTTTGCGCAGAGAATGGCTGGCGGCGATTGCCTTCGTGCTGGTGTTTGCCGGCATCAAAGGGCTTTCTAGCGGGCATCCCCTGGTCGCCACTTCGACCAATATTCTGATCTATGGAATTCTGGTGCTGCTGCTGTTGCGCTACGGCTTTCTGGCGGTGATCGTGTGCGCCTTCGTGACGGATACCATGTTGGCGCTGGCGTGCACGACGGATTTCGGAGCGTGGTATGGTACAGCGTCGCTGCTGACAGTTCTGTCGCTGATCGGGTTGGCGGTGTTCGCGTTCCGTACATCGACGGCGGGGAAGCCGCTGTTTGGCGGTTTGCTCGACCGGTAAATTGTGGGGCAGGCACTCTGCCTGCGGCGGGCTCCCAGCCCGCCTGCCGGTGTTCGAGGAGATGTTGTCAGGCGGCCTGAGAGGCCGCCGCAGCCCGAGTGGCTGCCCCACAATACGCAGGCCGCCAACTCACATGGACAGCTTACGCCGCAACATATCCAACGCCATCTGCGTACTGAACTGCCTGATCCGCGTACGGTCGCCGATGAACTGGCGGTGCAACACCTGGCATCCGCCCGGATCCGCCAGACCCACATGCACGGTCCCCACGGGTTTCTGCTCGGTCCCGCCATCGGGCCCAGCCACGCCGGTAATCGCCAGCGCATAAGTCGACCCCGTGCGCCGCCGCGCGCCCAAGGCCATAGCTTGCGCGGTCTCGTTACTTACTGCGCCGAACTGCGCGATGGTCTCTTCCGGCACGCCCAGACACTCCGCTTTCATGCGGTTACTGTAAGTAATAAATCCGCCCAGAAAGTAAGCCGAGCTGCCGGGAACCGAGGTAATGCGCTCACCCAGCAATCCGCCCGTGCAACTCTCGGCCACCGCAAGCGTCTGATGCCGCTCGCGCAGCTTTTCACCGACCACCTCTTCGAGTGACTGGCCGTTGCGCGAATAGATACGGTCGCCAAGCAGCAACTCAATAGGTCCGCCTACCTCTGCCAAAAGCGCGGTCGCTTCTACTTCGGTGGAGCAGCGCGCGCGCAGGTGAATTTGGATATCTCCGGCCGCGGCCAAAATCGTGGTTGCGGGATTCTGGTATTTCTTGTAGACAGGCGCGATAAGCTGATCGAGGTCGGACTCGGGCATGCCCGCCACGCGGAACACCAGCGTGCGAATGGCCTGGCGCGGCACCACGCGCGTCAGCCGCGAAAGGCACTGCCGCGTGAACATGGCCTTCATCTCATGCGGCGGACCCGGCAACAGCATCACGTGCGCGTGGGACTCGTCGATCCACTGGCCCGGCGCGGTGCCGCGGTCGTTGGGCAGGATCTCGGCGCCTTCGATAATGAATGCCTGCCGCTTATTGACTTCCACCATCTTGCGCTTCATTAGCGCAAACCGTTGTTCGAGCAGCGCGGCGATTTCCGGATGATAGATCAGTTTGCGGCCGAGCGCGGCGGCTACCGCGTCGCGCGTAAGATCGTCCTCGGTGGGTCCCAGGCCGCCGCACAATATCACGATTTCAGAGCGCGAGACGGCGCGGTGAACGGCGTCGGACAGACGGTCCTGGTCGTCACCCACCACCGACTTAGTAACTACTTCTACGCCCAATCCGTTAAGTTGATCGGTAAGATACAGCGAGTTGGTGTCCACGCGCTGCGGAGTCAATAGCTCGGAACCTACAGCGATAATTTCGGCGGTCATCGGGAGCTAGTACAGGGGTCTGCCTTTGATTCCTACATCGGCGCGGTAGAGGGCGTTGGTAGTGGCCACCACCAGCGAACGCGACGGCGTGAAGGCCAAGCCGACAACCCCCGGGCCGGAGACGAACAACTCGGCCTTACGATCAGTGTTAATGCGCACCACACCCTGACGGCCCGCCAGCCGGGCGGCCACGTACAGGCGGCCTTCTTCGTCGAATGCCATGCCTTGCGGACGTCCCAGTCCGCGATAGTAGACTTCCACTTCGCCTTTATCGGATATGCGATACACGCAGTCGAAACTGGAAGTAGTGGGGCCGGTCACATAGAGATACCCGTCCGGGCCGTAGGCAAAATGATAGGCGGAGATCGACGGTTCCAGCGTGGCGAAGACGAAGATCTGGCGGCCGGGGCTGATTTTGAAGATGGTTCCCTGGCGGTCGCCGACGTACAAGCTGCCATCCGGATCGAGCGCCAGGCCGGTGGCCACCCCCATGCCTTCCACGAACGTGCTGGTATTGCCGTTGGGCGTCACCTGGTAGACGGCGCCATCGTGGCGGCTCGAAACATACAGCAGGCCCTGATGATCGAAAGCCAGGCCGGTGGCGTTCATCATTTCTTTGATGAACGGGCGCACGTTGTAATTCAGATCGATTTTGAATACGGCCACGGCGACGCTTTGGCCGCGCGAGCCGCTGAAGGTGGTGTAGATATTGCCGAAGGCATCCACGGCCGGGTTGGCCACCGGGTGCAGACTGTCGGCGATGGGGAAGCCGATATCGCAGGACCACGCTTCACTCGACTGGTTGCCGCTGGCTACCACCAATTCTCCGGCGGCAGCGCCTTCCGGCACGCGGGCGATAACCAGCGAATCCGAGCCGATCACCACTGGCGCGGCTACGTCGCCGATGGTCACGCGCGGCCGGTCGGTTTTCGCAAAGCCTTTTCCCTGAATGACCAACTCGCCGCCCACGATGGCGGCTGCCGGCTTCACCTGGGAGATTTGAGGACGGCCGTCGGCCTGCTTCCGAATGGGCATATTACTAATAAAGATTGAAGCATCCCGCTAGGAATAAGACAAGTGCGGCATACAGACCCGCCATCAGGTCGTCGGCCACAATTCCCACGCCTCCGGGTAGCGATTCCAATTGTCGCACGGGTGCGGGTTTCCAGATATCGAACAGGCGGAACAGGACGAAGGCCGCCAGCCACGATTTCCAATTGAGTGCGCGCGCGCCGGCCAGCGCCAGCCATTGGCCGGCTACCTCATCCACCACCACGAACTGTGGATCTTTGATGTTGGCCAGCCGTGCGGTTTCGCCCGCTGCCCAGATGCCGGGCACCGACACTACCGCTGCCAGAGCCGCGAATGCCATGGGCGGCCATCCTGCGTAGTGCGCGATCAGGATGGCGATGCCGATGGCCGCCGCGGATCCAACTGTCCCCGGCGCTTTCGGAGAATAGCCGCAGCCGAACCATGTGGCGATCACGGCCGCGAGCCTATCGCGGATCGTCATCGTCATCCTGTTCTGGAAGTTCTTCCGGGCGAAGCGGAGTGGAAATCACATATTTGTCGGACGCCCAATTGCCCAGGTCGATGATGCGGCAGCGTTCGCTGCAGAACGGGGCCTCGGGATCGCCGGGCTGAACTTCTTTTTTGCAGATGGGGCACTTCATGGCTCGCCTATCGGCTCGCAGGGGCGGAGGGCTGGGGATTAGGGGCTGGCGACGCGCCCAAGGCGATTCATGGTGTCCATCAGTTGGGCCAGGCGTGTTTCGTTCGCGGCGAAGCGCTCGGCATACGTCGCGAAGCGCTCGGCATACCTGGCTTCGCGTTCCTGCTCGCGCCTTTCCGATTCCTGCTGCATGCCGGCGATAATTTGGACGGTTTGCGCCAGGGCTTCGTGGCGCTCCACGAGTTTTTCAAGGCGTTCGTCTATGGTCATCTATACATTCAGTCTAGCGGAAATTGCCGTTGGGAGACCGGCGATCTGAATCAGACCCGGCGGCGGGACATCCGCTTCGCTCGCGGGCAGCAGCGTTCCCACCAGATCGTAATCGTGTGCTTCGGTGATGCGCAACCGGCGCATCTGGCCCGCACGCGGGGCGGCGCCCTCGAAATCGTTGATCAACATCATACCGTCGATTTCAGGCGCTTGCGTGGACATGCGCGCTTCCCACAGCAGATCCGTTTCGGACGAGACGCCGGAGAGCAGCACCGTTGTTTCAGATCCCACTAGCTTGCGATTGCGGGCGCGCGCAATCTTGCGTTGCAACGCCATCAGGTGGCGCTTGCGATTGTAAATGGCGCGGGCATCCACTTTTCGATCGAGCGCATAACTGGCGCTCGTGTCTTCGTCGGAATAGGAAAATACGCCCAGCCGGTCGAAATTGGCGGCTTTCACAAAGGCGCATAGTTCCTCGAAATCGCTGTCCGTCTCGCCTGGAAAACCCACGATAAAGCTGGTGCGGATGGCCACTCCGGGAATGGTGCGGCGGATGCGCTCGATCAATTTCAGGAAAATATCGCCCGATGCGCCGCGCTTCATACGCTTCAACACGCTTGCGCTCGCGTGCTGCAGCGGCATGTCGATATACTTCACCAGCGCATCGTGCGCGGCGATGGTGTCGAGCAGCTTCTGTGTCACCTTGTTGGGGTAGGCGTAAAGAAACCGAATCCACTTTTCGCGCGGCGTTTCGATTTGGGCGAGCCGCGCCAGCAGATGTGCGAGGCCGTCGGTGAGGCCCAAGTCTTCGCCGAAGCAGGTAGTGTCCTGCCCGATCAAATTGATCTCGCGTACACCCTGCTGAAAGAGCCGGGTAGCTTCCGCGATCACCGATTCGAATCGGCGGCTGCGGAACTTGCCGCGATACTGCGGGATGACGCAAAACGAGCACGGATGGTCGCAGCCTTCCGCGATCTTGATGTAAGCGTAGTGGCCGGGAGTCGAGAGCACACGCGGCGTCAGATCGTGATAGAGGTACGGCGCCGCAGCTTGCGAACCGCCGTCGCCGGCCAAACCCTCGCAAAGGGCCGCGATGCGGTCGAGTTCGTTGGTGCCGATCAGCGCGTCCACTTCGGGCATGTCCCGGCGAATGTCGCCGCGATAGCGCTCCACCAGGCATCCCGCGACGATCAGCTTCTTGGCTCGGCCGGTCTTCTTGTACTCGGCCATCTCCAGGATGGTATCGACGGATTCCTGTTTGGCAGGATCGATAAAGCTGCAGGTGTTGACCACCAACACGTCGGCCTCGTCCGGATGCGGCGTCAACTCGTGCCCGCGGGACACAAGCTGGCCCATCATGACTTCGCTATCCACCAGATTTTTGGGACAGCCCAAACTGACAAAGCCGATTTTCAAGGTAGATTTCCGGGAAGATGTACTCTTTTGAGGATAGCATGCGCAGTGCCAGTCCCCGCGCGCTGTCAAGGTCTAGACTAGTTCTTCGATCTTCGACGGCCCGTTGCTTGGATTGCCGCTGAGTGATCCATTGAGGACCGTTGCCCCGGTAAACCGAAGAAAAGAAATTGTCATCGAGATATGAGGACGCCCTTACGCATCTGAATGCCGAGCATCTCCTTCGTGACGCGCACCGATGTAGCAGAAAACAGAACCGCCCCTTCACATTGTATAAGCGGTCCGCCCTTACGAGAAGGCCTGCCTTGGGCCGTATAATGAATTTCAGCCCCCTCAAGCTCGTGGACGCCGAAATTCGGCCGAAGATCCCCTGGTTTCACGCGAGCCGTGCGAGGCGACGCCCTCCCTCGAAAATTGGCGGTACAACGTTCTTAAGCCAGACGCATGGCCGCCGGGATAATGGCGGTCATTCGGATCTCGGTTGACGTAACCGAATAGTAGAACAGAAACCGCCCGGCCACGAAGTATCGATAGCCACGCATCAGACCACGCCGGCGTATTGGATACATGTGCGGGTATAACCGCAACAACTCTATCGAATACGCGGCGCGCTTCTGAACATGCTTCGGGAGACCATCAAAAATCTCGCCGAGCCCGTCGGCAAAGAGGACGGTCAAAGCCTGTTTCGGCGCTTTACATCTTCCCAGTCGGTAAAGCGGCCCTCGCTGAAGCCGCTTTCGGCGCGCTCCACTTGAGTGCGCAACGGCATCCCCTGGGCTTCTTCGCACTCCTCCAGGAATGCCTCAATCGCGGCGTGCGCGTGAACCAAATCGGTCAGAGCTTCGCCCAGATTGCCCTGGTGTTCCTCGGCCAATTCCGTCAAGATCCGGTCGGTGTCTTCGTCGAAATCGATCTGGCGCACCACATCGTAAGGATAGCATGTGCCGGCCACAATGACTTCTCTCCTGAGCGGCTCCCCGCAGAGCGCGTTTCGAAACCAGATCCACCTTGTGGCGCAGAAGCTCGCTCAACTCGCGATCTGCCGCGAAATGGCATAGCAGGCTGACATTGGCTTCAGGTAGAAACTCGACCAAAAAGGTCAATGTCGCTAGCCGGCCCCATCTCCCCACGGGCCGCCGAACCGAAAAGCGACAGTTCCTTTATTCCATAGCGGCGGCACAATTGCGCGATCTCGGCTTCATGCAGGCGTAAGGTCGGCGGCAAGGGATTTAGCATCTGTCCAAGCATTACAGCACCTCTTCCGACCACCCCTCCAACACCTGCTTCACCTTACCCGTAAACTGATCCGCCAGCGCGCCATCGACCAACCGGTGATCGAAACTCAGCGACAGATACATCACCGAGCGGATCGCGATGGCATCGTCAATCACCACGGGCGTCTTCTCCACCGCGCCCACGCCCAGGATCGCTACCTGCGGCTGATTGATAATGGGCGTCGCGATCACGCTGCCGAAGCTGCCGAAATTGGTGACGGAGAACGTCCCGCCCTGCACTTCGTCGGGCTTGAGCTGCCGCGAACGGGCGCGGGTGGCCAGATCCACGATGGAACGTTGCAGGCCCAGCACATTTTTCTCATCCGCCTGGCGGATCACCGGTACGATCAGTCCGTTTTCAAGCGCTACTGCGATGCCGATGTTGATCTCATTGTGATAAATGATGTTGTTGCCTTCGAGCGAGGCATTCAGCAACGGATAGGTACGCAGCCCGACCACAGTGGCGCGCACCACAAACGGCAAAAACGTGAGCGACATGCCGTAATTCGATTGGAAGGCGGCTTTGTGGTTTTCGCGCATGCGCGCGACTTTCGTCATATCCACTTTATGGATCGTAGTGACATGCGCCGAGGTGCGGCGGCTGGCCAGCATGTGCTCGGCGATACGGCTGCGCATGGTGCTGAGCGGCTCGATGTGCGACTTGGCTTGGCCGGCGGCGGGCAGCGGCGACATGGGGGTCGTGGGCGGCGCAGGCGCTTCGACGGCGGGAGCCGGTGCAGCGGTCGTGCGCGGAGCCGCCTCGACGGCGGGCGGGGCTGGCGGCGGAGCCGCGGGCGCTTGCTCCTGGCGCGAAATGTACCCTTCCAGATCCTGCTTCGTGATGCGTCCACCTGCGCCGGTGCCTTTCACCTTCGTCAGGTCGATGGAATATTCGCGCGCCATGCGGCGCACCAGCGGCGAAAGTGGTCCCGTGGGCTCGCTGGGCTCTTCAATCGGAGGCGGCAGTGGGGCTGGGGTGGTCTCCGGTTCCGGCTCCGGCTCCGGCTCAGGTTCGCGCACGGGGGGTGCGGGGGTGGTAGTTGCGGCAGGTTGAGAAGCCGCGGGGGCAGCGCTGCCGGATTCATCGATACGCGCCACAACGGTGCCGATACCCACGGTCTTCGATTCCTCCACCAAGACCTCGGAAAGCGTGCCCGCGGCCGGCGACGGAATCTCCGTATCCACCTTGTCCGTTGAAATTTCGAATAGCGGCTCGTCGCGCTCCACATGGTCGCCGGCCTTCTTCAGCCACTTGGTCAGCGTCCCTTCCACGATGCTCTCGCCCATCTGGGGCATCACTACGTCAGTCATGTCGATTCCTCTCTATGTGCAGGCGGCCACGCCCGCTCGAATCATTTCGCGATCGAATATGCGGCCGAAATGCGCGGCCACGCGTTCGGCGGCCTCCGCCCAGGAAGCTGCGCATCCCAATTGCGCCATGGATGTCACGGGCTTCGAGAGGCCGCAAGGAACAATGTACTGGAAATAGCGCAGATCCGTCGAGACGTTCAGTGCGAAACCGTGCGAAGTAACCCATCGGCTGATGTGCACCCCGATGGCGCCGATCTTGCGATCCCCCACCCACACGCCCGTCAGCTTCGGAATGCGGGCCGCCTGGATACCGAAATCCGCCAGCGTGTCGATCATGGTCTGCTCGATGGCCCGTACATAAGCGCCCACGTCGCGCTTCCATTCGCGCAGGTCCAGAATGGGATAGCCCACAATCTGTCCCGGCCCATGATAGGTGACGTCGCCGCCGCGATCGGTGGGATGAAACGCGACCCCGGCGCGCGTGAGCATCTCTTCACCAGCCAGCAAATTTTCCATGTGCCCGTTGCGGCCCATGGTGATGGTGTGGGGATGCTCCAGCAGGATAAGTTGGTCGGGAATCGCGCCGGTCTTGCGTTCCGTCACCAAGCGTTGCTGCCAGGCGAACGCTTCGCCGTAATCGATGCGGCCCGGTTCCTGCCACTCGCACTTAAGCATTGATGGCCAGGCCGTAGACGGCGTTGAATCCTTCTCCCATAACTTCGGAAAGCGTGGGATGCGGGTGGATGGTGTGCATGATGGTCTCGACCGTGGCTTCCGACTCCATGGCAGCCACCGCTTCGGCGATCAACTCGAACGCCTCCGGGCCGATGATGTGCACGCCCAGAATTTCGCCCGCCTTTCCGTCGGCCACCACCTTGATGAATCCGCCGTGGCTATCGAGAATGCTGGCGCGGCTGTTGCCGGCGAAGGGAAACTTGCCGATCTTCACCTCGTAGCCCTGCGCGCGCGCCTGCGCTTCCGTCATCCCCACGCTGGCGATGGCCGGCTCGGTATAGGTGCACGCGGGGATACGGTTACGATTGATGGGTACGGCCGGCTTGCCCGCCGCGTGTGCCACCGCGACCATCCCTTCCATAGTCGCCACATGCGCCAGTTGCGGCGTGCCCGCCACCACATCGCCGATCGCGTAGACTCCCAGCTCGCCTGTCTGCTGATACGGATTCACCTTGATAAAGCCGCGGTCAAGCTCCACGCGCGTATTTTCCAGGCCGATCTTCTCGGTGTTCGGCTTGCGGCCCACCGCCACCAGCAGTTTCTCGGCTGCGACTTCTTCGGTCTTGCCGCCCGCCAGCGTGACGGTCATCTGCACTCCCTCACCGCCCTTGCGGACGTTCTCCACCTTGGCGCCGGTCTCCAAACGGATGTTCGCTTTGCGGAACGCACGGTCGAGTTCCTTGGAGATCTCTTCGTCCTCTACCGGCACGATGCGCGGCAGCATTTCGAAAACCGAAACATCCGTGCCGAAACGATTGAAGATGGAGGCGAACTCCACCCCCACTGCGCCCGCGCCGATGATGGCCAGCGATTTCGGCACGGTGGTCAGGTTCAGGATCTCGATGTTGGTGAGGATCACGTCGGCATCGGGCTGCAATCCCGGCAGCATGCGCGCTTCCGAACCGGTGGCGATAATAATGTTGCGTGCTTCCACCGTCTCGGTGCCATCCGCGCCCTCCACGTCGATGCGCCCGCCACCCTTCAGCCGCGCGTAGCCCTTGATCCATTCCACTTTATTCTTGCGCAGCAGGAATTCGACGCCCTTGGAATGCTTGGTGACAATGCGATTCTTCTTCTCGATGACCTTCGGGTAATCGAGCACCGGATTCTGGCAGTGGATGCCGTCGGCTTCCGGATCCATGAAGTGGTCCCAGACGTCGGCCGTATGCAGGAGGGCCTTTGTTGGAACGCAGCCTACCAGCAGGCACGTCCCACCTAATCTAGGCTGCTTTTCGATGAGTGCGGTCTTGAGGCCGTATTGGCCGGCGCGAATGGCGGCCGAGTAACCGCCCGGACCGCTGCCGATAACGATCAGATCGTAGGACACTTTTTCCATTCTACATCGCTCCCTTACGGTCGCGGCTCGGTTAAGCGGCGGCGCGATTCTACCGACCGCGGCTCGGTTACCGCTTTACCGAGCCGCGTCGCGATTACCGCTCTACCGAGCCGCGACCGTGAGGGAGCGGTGCTGTAATGAAGATAGACATGATTTGGCTTCTTCTATTCCTGATGTGCGGAGCCGGCGCGGGGATTCCGGCCGCCTTCGCGCAGACCCGCGCAGCCAAAACCTCCACGCAGGTCTCCGGACCCCACAAGTGGCCCATCGAGAGCCTGAAAGTGGAGGGCAGCCACAATTATACGGCGGCGCAGATCCTGGCCGTTGCCGGGTTGAAGGTCGGCCAGACGGCCGGCAAACCTGATTTCGATGCCGCGCGCGATCGCCTGGTGGCCACCGGCATGTTCGAAACGGTGGGATACAAGTTCGCTCCCGGCGGCAGTGGGCATGGTTACGCCGCGTCGTTTCAGGTGGTGGAGGCGCAGCCTGCCTATCCCATCCGGTTCGACGATCTGGGCGTGCCCGACAAAGATCTCACCGCGTATCTGAAAACCAAAGATCCGCTGTTCGCGCCGCGCCTGGCGGCCACCAAGGGTGTGATGGACCGTTACAAGCAGTGGATTCAGGAATACGTGACGGCCCACGGCAGCCAGGACAAAGTGATCGCGAAGGTGACGCCCACCGGCCCGGATGAATTCGCCATCCTGTTCCGTCCGGCGCGCTCCGATCCCGCCGTGGCCGAAGTCTCGTTCGAAGGGAACGAAGTCATCCCGGAATCCAAGCTGCGAAATACCATTGCCGAAGTCGCGGTGGGGCTGCCCTACAAAGAGGAGGCCTTCCGCCAGTGCCTGGATTCCAGCATTCGTCCGCTCTACGATGCCCGCGGACGCGTTCGTGTGGCCTTCACCAAGATCGCCGCGGAAAAAGCCACGGATGTGCAAGGTCTGGCCGTGAAAGTCACCATCAACGAAGGTCCCACCTACGATCTCGGCGACGTGCGCATCGAAGGCGCGCCTCACTTTGAACCCATCCGGCTGCTGAAAACCGGCAAGTTCAAGCGCGGCGATCTGGCGGACTTCGACGAAATCAACATCGGCATCGACCGCATCCGGAAATCCCTTTCGCATGAAGGCTACATGCGGAACGACGTCAAGATCGTGCGCAACATCGACGATCAGAAGAAGATCGTCAACCTGGTGCTGAAAATCGACGAAGGCCCGCAATATCTTTTCGGAACCCTGACCGTCGAGGGGCTGGATCTCAACGGCGAAGCCGCCATCCGGAAGATGTGGACGCACCAGGGCGGCACGCCTTACAACCCCGACTATCCGGAGTTCTTCCTGAAGCGCGTGCATGAAGAGGGCATGTTCGATAACCTGGGCGAGACTCGGTCCGAAACCAAGATCGACGACAAAACCCACATCGTGAACGTCACCCTGTACTTCAAATACGCCCCGCCTGTTAACCGCAAGAAGCCTCAACCGTTCTAACGGGCAGGAGGATTTCAAGTGCAAGAAAAAGATATTGCGATAGTGCTGGTGATGGTCTTTTCGCTGGCGACGGTGGCGTGGATTTTTTATCTCATCTCGGAGGATTCCAAACGAAAGCGGAGGACCGCGGCGCAATCCGAACTCCACGGGCGGCTGCTTGACAAATTCGGTTCGGCGCAGGATTTGGTGGCTTTTCTGCAAACGCCGGCGGGCGCGCAATTCGTGGAAGGCATCTCCAGCGATCGCGAAGAGCCGTCCAGCGCCATCTTGCGGGCAACGCACCGCGGGATCATATTGGTGATCGTGGCGGCAGGATGCCTGGGGCTGACGCGCGTCTACGGTTGGCAGGATAACCCGCTTTTGGTGATCGGCGTAGTCCTGCTGTGTTTGGGCATAGGTTTCTTGATCTCCGCCGTGGTTTCCCATAAGCTATCGAAAAGCCTGGGACTGATGCCGCGGCCCGGCACGACACGCCAGTGAAACGCAAATGGATCAAGCCGATTTCACGGCGTTCTACCACGAAACCGCCGCAGGCCTGCGCGGGTATATCCGGCGTGTCTCGGGAGACTGGCAGGCGGCCGACGATCTGCTGCAGGAGACTTACCTGCGGTTCCTGCGCGCCAGACCCGCGGCGGCGGATCGCGCGGCCATGAAAGCTTATCTCTATAAATCCGCGACGGCGGCCATCTACGACCGGTGGCGTAAGCAGAGACACGAGCGGCTATGGTCACTGACGTTCCGGTTCCGCGAAGAGACGCCGCCCGACACGGGCGAAGGCGATATTACCCGCTGCTTCCGCAAACTGAAGCCGCGCGAGCGCGCGCTGCTATGGCTGGCGTACGTGGAAGGATGCGCGCACGGCGAGATCGCCGCGGCGCTGGATCTGCGCGAGCGCAGCATCAAGGTGCTGCTCTTCCGCGCGCGCCGCAATCTGGAGCGTATTCTGAGGCAGAATGGTCTTAGCGAGGTGACATTGTGAACGAGCCCGATACGGCCGTCTGGATGCGCCGGCTGGCGGCGCTATCGCGCAACGGAGACGCGCTGCCCGATCCCGCCATCATCTGGTGGCAGGCGCAGTTGCTCGAGAAGCAGGCCGCGCGGGCGCGCGCCGTTCGTCCGATGGCCGTAGCGCAATGGGTATCGCTGGTGGTGGCGGTGGTCGCGGCGATCGTTCTCTGCGCGATGAACTGGGCGGGTATGCAGGCTTTACTGGGACCGGTGGCCGCCGCCGTAGGGCTCTTCGTGTGCGCCGCCGCCGTGCTAATCGGACTCACGATTCGGTTCGCGTTCGGCGAGTGAGGCAAAGTTTTACAGCGTTACTGAGCCGCGACCGTCAGGGAGCGGTCCCCTGCTTCCGTGCGCGCAGATGGCATCGGATGTCGAGCGCCGGGAAAATCCAGGCCGCATGCCGCTCGTACCACTTGATCCAATGGCGCGCCAGAAAGCGGCCCGTGTTATCCAGCAGGAAATTGCCCCCGAAAGTCAGTGCCACGCTAACCACGTCGAAGCGGTACGGCGCTCCGGCAAATGTCGGAAAGTCGCGGCCCGTGAAGTAATCGAAGCTGGCTGCGGCCAAGTGGCGCTTATGGGTCGGGTCGACGTAGGAATTGTGCGAACTGAAGTGCGGCGTGGTGATAAAGACGTCCGCGCCGTCGCTCGACACCCGATAGACTTCCGCCATGGCCCGCATGGGGTCGTCGAGATGTTCGATGACGTGCGACATGTGGATGCGAATGAACTGGTCGCTTTTGAGCGGCCACGGATACTGGTCGAGGTTCCAGACATGGTCGGCGGCGGAATCCGGCGACATATCGATGCCAATCGCGCCGGATTCGGCTTTGCGCTTGCCGCAACCGATGTCCAGAACCATGCCTAACACAGTAGCGCAAAAAGTTGGTCCGGTCTGCGCCGGCGTGTGCCATCTGCCGAGCCGCGACCGTCAGGGAGCGGGTTCCTTATCCGCCGTATTCTTTCAGCTTATTGTGCAGCGTTTTCAGGCTGATTCCCAAGATCTCGGCGGCGCGGGTTTTGTTGTTGCGCGTGTGTTCGAGGGTCCTGAGGATGAGGCCTTTCTCGGCGTCCTCTACCGTGGTGCCGATGCTGAAACGCACCGATTCGGGGTCCTCGGCAGGCGGCGGCAGGCTGGCGCCGGCGGCGGCGGCCATGGTGGCGCGGCCGTGCAGGAATGTGGGCACGTGTCTCAGTTCCACCTGGCCCTCGCCCGCCAAGATCACGGCGCGTTCCAGCACGTTCCGCAACTCACGCACATTTCCCGGCCAGGAGAACCGTTCGAACGCGCTCAGCACATCGGGTGCTATACCTGTCACCCGGCAGTCGTGTTTGCCGTTCAGCGCGGAGATCAGCGATTCGGAGATGGGTGAAATATCGTCCTTGCGCTCGCGCAGTGGAGGCAGGTGAATATGGAAAACGTTGAGCCTGTAATACAGGTCTTCGCGCAAATGGCCGCCGCGGATGGCTTCGTCCGGCACTTTATTCGTGGCGGCCACCACCCGCACATCCACTTCGAATTCGGTTTTGCCGCCCAGGCGGCGCACCTTGCAGTCTTCCAGGATGCGCAACAATTTGGCTTGGGTAGGCAGCGGCATCTCGCCGATTTCGTCCAACAACAACGTGCCGTGCTGGGCCAATTCGAAGCAGCCCGCGCGCCGCTCGGAGGCGCCGGTGAAGGACCCTTTCTCATGCCCGAACAGTTCGCTTTCGATCAATGTTTCAGGCAGCGCCGCGCAGTTGATGGCGATAAATGGTCCCTGGTTTCGCGGGCTGAGCTTATGCAGCGTACGCGCCACCATCTCCTTGCCGGTGCCGCTTTCGCCGGTAATTAACACACAAGCCCGGCTCGGCCCGGCTTGCTGCAGCAGCGCAAAGATCTCCCGCATTTTGGGAGAGGAGCCCACCATCTCACCGAGCGCGCCGTTGTGGGCCAGGTGCCGCAGCAAAGCTTGCTGCTGATTGCGCAGGGCCGCGTGCGCGGCGGCACGGCTTACCAGAACCTCGAGGCTCTTCGGTTGAATTGGTTTCTCAAGGAACCAATACGCGCCCAACTCGTGCACGGTTCGCACGGCGGTTTCGACATTGCCGTAAGCCGTGAGCACGATGGTGGGCGGCATGTCGCCCATTTCACGGAGTCTTTCAAGAAAGCCGAAGCCATCCAGTCCGGGCATGTTCAAGTCGGTCAGGATGACATCGACCGGATTGCGGTTCAAAGCTTCCAGGGCTTCGTTGCCTTCCGAGGCGGTGTCGGCCGTCATGCCCCAAGCCGAAACCATGGCTGCCAGCCCGCTGCGCTGCGCGGGTTCATCGTCAACGATCAAAACTCTCAAGGTACAACCTTCCCGATGGTCATTTCCTATTGTAACGCTGCGCATCCTACATTCCGAACACCAACGGCGGGGTGAAGTTGTATTCATTGGGTGGAAACGTGCGATTCTGCGATAATAGGAAGCACCAGGGCTCATGCTCTTCGAAACGGTCCGACGCGCCCGCCAACGTATCGTAGCTAACGAGACATTGCGGCATAGCGCCTACGTGACGAGCGCCGCGCTCGGCTCGTTGATTGTGCTGTTGCTGGCGGGAACCCAGATCCTGAGCTGGCCATGGCTGCTGGTGCTGCCGGCGATCGCGGTGGTTGTGGGAATCTATACCACCTGGCGGCGCGCACCTTCTGCCTATCGCGCGGCGCAAATTGTGGATCGCAATCTGCAACTCGCCGACACCTTGTCGACGGCGTTGTTCTTCGCATCTCGCCAAGGTGGAGGAGTGCAGCGGACGCAGTGGGCGCAGGCCGAACGGTTGGCAGCGGGCGCCGATCTGCGGCGTGCGATTCCTATCCGCATGCCGCGAGCGCTTTATGGGTCGGCAATACTGGCACTGTTGGCAGGCAGCCTGTTCGCGCTGCGGTATGGTTTAGAGCGCCGGCTGGATCTGCGTGCGCCGCTGGCCAGTATCGTTCAGGACAAGCTGGGCTATTCGGAAACTCAGGAGGCCAAGCGGGAGCGCCATCCAAAGGGATCGCGGGATCCCAAGCAGGATAAAGACCGCGGATTTACCCGCGACGATTCCGCGCCGCAGAGTCCGGCGGAATTGGACGCCGCGCAGGACGCCGCGCTCCAAACCGCCGCGGTGCCAAACGTAGACAATTCGGGCCGCGCGGGTAATTCAAAGCTGGCGCAATCCACGGAGCTCGAAAGCGAACAGAGCAAGGGCAACGAGCCGGAGGGCGTGGGCGCGGATCCGGCGAACCAACCGTCGGCCGATGGACGCAAGGGGCCTGCGCCGGGCAAGCCGGGTCAAAAAGAGGGCGGCCAGCAAGGCGCCGGCAACGCCGGCGAGAACTCCGGTCTGCTGAGCAAATTCCGCGACGCCATGTCCAGCTTGATGAATCGCGTGCGGCCGCAACAGGGCGCGCAGAACGGCGGCGCGCAGGCCCGCCAGTCGGGCACGCCGGGACAGAACGGCAAACAGGGCCAGCAGCCGGCGGATGCGCGCAGCGGCGAAGGAAAAGAGGGTCAGGCGGGCGACGAGAATCAGGATTCGCAGAGCGCCCAATCGGCCAGTGCGGGACAAAGCGGGCAGCAGCCCGCCAGCAAGCAGCCGGGCAGCGGCATTGGGCGGCAGGACGGCAGTAAAGACGTGAAGCTGGCCGAACAACTTGCCGCCATGGGCAAGATCAGCGAGATTATCGGGAAGCGCTCCGCCAATGTGACCGGCGAACTGACGGTGGAAGTGACCAACAGCAATTCGCAACTGCGCACACCCTATGCGCAGCGCGAGGCGCAGCACACGGCGGCCGGCGGCGAGATCAATCGCGACGAAGTGCCGGCCGCATATCAGGCTTACGTGCAGCAGTATTTCGAGCAGGTGCGCAAGCAGGCGGCGAGCCCCGCCAAGGCGCCCGTGAAGCGCCACACGGAAGTGCCCAAGCCGGGGATGTAACAGTGGGGCAGACCTGGGCAGACCATCGTTTTGTGTGGTCTGCCGCTTCTATCGTTCAAACACCAAGCCAGCCGACGGCAGGATGGGAAACATGGTATCCACCGTCAAGTAAGCCTGTCCGGTCTGCGGATTCACGCCGTCCAAGGCCTGATTAATCCTGAGATCCGTGCGCGTGTAAGTGCCCAGACGCTGGCTGTTACGAATATCGGTCAGAGAATAATTGCCATCCCCAGTGCGCAGAAAACCGGGAATGGGGAATCCGCTGCCCATGTCGAGCGTGCCCTCAGATCAACAGTGGGGCGCAGGCGGTACCTTCCATAAAGGTCGATCGTATCGCGCTGATCCCAATCCGAGACGAACCGCGCGCCTGAAATGCCGTCCTGCATGCCAGTGCGGCCGTATGCGTACGATATCCAACCCGTAAAGCGGTTCGCGCTGGAACGCTGCAGGAAGATTTCGGCGCCGCGCACGTATCCACGCAGAGAGTTTTCATACAGCGGATTGGCCGGCGGGAGAAAGGCGGCGCCGTCCAAAATGCGGGGATCGAAGAAAGGCTGGTAAATCAGATCGCGGTCGGCGCGATTGTAAGTCTCCAGTCGAATGCGGGTGCGTTCGCCCAGTCGCTGTTCGATCGCGGCGGTAGCCTGATTGGACCGTATCGGCAGCAGGCGGCGTCCGCCTAATGCCGAGTACAATTCGGAGAGTTCGGGAAACTGCGCGTATTGGCCGAAGGCAAGCTGCAGATGGGTCGATTTCGCGAGGCCGATATTTAGCCGACGCCGCGGACGATGTGGCGGCGACACCATCGGCCGAGTCGCGATCCCAGCGCACACCGCCCGTGAATCCTAGCCGCCCGCTCAGCGCCGCAATGGACTGCTGGATATATCCGCCCTCGATCTGGGCCGTGCCGTTCCAGGTCTGGTTCACGGGCAGAATATTGCCATCGAACTGCAACGCGTAGCCCGCATCGCGGAGGCGGCGCATGCTCCAACCCGCGTCTAGCGGGCAGTTGGGGCTCCACATCCAGGTAGCGGTCGTGTTCCACACCCACTCGCTGTAGTAGCCAGCGCCCAAATCGAAAATTGTCCGGACCATTGTCGGCGAACTTCTCGCGCATCCACGCCGCGTGGGTCGTCATGATGACTGTGTCAGTGGGAGTATATTGCCAGCCGAGATTGGCCAGGGCATAGTGATAACCCGCATACGCCCGTTTTGGGAATTTCCGACTGAAGAAACCGCTCCCATGCGGTCGCGGCTCAGTAAACCCCGCCAAATCGTTACGTCCGTTACCGAGCCGCGACCGTCAGGGAGTGCCCCATGGCCCTGCGGACAGGATTGCCCGCCCTCCAATCGGCCAGCCGGCGTCTTCAACGGAGCGGATTCCCCAAAGCGGTTAAGCGGATGGGGAATCGCGCCGCTCTTGTAAGAACTCACACCGCGGCTGTGGCGCGGGTATTTCTCGCGTCTGCAAGAATTTGCGACAATCGGTGCTATGCCCTGCCTCGTCGTGATTGTGGTGCTGGCGTTCCCGCGGGTAGCTCTAGTGTGTCTTTGGCTGTTTACGACCTACCTGCAACGGGCCTATCACGGGTTGATCATTCCGCTGATCGGCTTTTTCTTTTTGCCCCTTACCACCCTGGCGTATGCCTGGATGGTGAATAACCATCAGGTGATCCAAGGTGTCAATCTGATCATTTTGGTGATCGCCGTGGTGATCGACATCGGTGGTTTGGGCGGCGGCGAATACCATCGGCGAAGCCGCTATTAACCGTATGCGCGCATTCATCGCTGGTCCATTGGTGTGCGCGCTGTCGTTGTGCGCACAGGTCAAACCGCCCGTCACTCGCCAGGACAACGTGCCGCAAACGTTCCACGGCGTAACCATCGTCGATCCGTATCACTGGCTGGAGGATGGCGCAAGCTCCACAACCCGCGCATGGATCGGCCAACAAAATGCTTATGCGCACGCCTTGCTCGATACGCAGCCCGTGCGCACCGCAATCTCCGCGCGCCTCACGCAGATGCTGCGGCACGATCACTTGGGCGGCCCCGAATTACGTGGCGGCTATTACTTCTTCGTGAAGCACGGCGCGGATGAAGATCTATGGTCGATCTACAGGCGGAAAGCCTCGGGCGGTCCCGATGAACTGCTGATCGATCCCGCGCCGCTGAGTGCGGATCATCGCACCAGCGTCAGTTCGGAGGGGGCGTCGGAGGATGGCAACCTGCTCGCCTACTCCGTGCGGCAAGGCGGCGAAGACGAAACCGAGATCCATATCTTCGATGTGCGTAAGCACGCCGATATCGGCAAGCCGCTGCCGAAAGCACTGTATCTGGGCTTGTCCTGGAAGATGGATGGCAGCGGGTTCTATTATGCTCTCGGCAAGCGCGATGCCGGGAAGCGGGTTTATTTTCACGCGCTGGCTGCGGACGCCGCGAACGACTCGGAGATCTTCGGCGGGGGTTTCGGGCCGGACACGTGGATCGAGCCGGTCACGTCGGAAAACGGGCATTATCTGCTACTGGTGGTGCAGCATGGTTGGGCGCAGGGCGAACTGTATTTTCAGCCGCTCGCCGGCAACGCGCGTCCGCAGCCTTTGATTATGGGCATCGATGCGCGATTCGATCCCCAATTCGCGGGCGCTCGCTGATTGTGCAGACCGATTGGAAGGCGCCCAAGGGCCGTATTCTGAACATCGATTTGCACAATCCCGCTCCCGAAAAATGGCGCGAAGTCGTGCCGGCGGGCGACGACGCCATCGAGAGCTTCACGGTAATCGGCGGCAAGCTGTTCGTCGACCGCCTCCACAATGTGACTTCGCGCATCGCCATCTACTCGCTCGATGGTGCGCGATTGGGAGAAGTCGATCTGCCGGGTCCCGGAACGGGCAGGACCTATGGGCGCGCCGATCGGGACGAAGGCCTGCTTTCCTTTCCTCGTATACGACGCCGTATTCGCTATACCGATACAGCGCTTCCACGGGCGCGCGGACTCTTTGGTATCAGGATGCCGTTCCGTTCGAATCCGAGCGCTTTGAGACCGAACAGATCTGGTATCCATCGAAAGACGGTACGCGCATACCCATGTTCCTGATTCACTGGAAAGGTCTGCGGCCGGATGGACAGCCCCCCACTATTCTCTACGGATACGGCGGCTTTAACGTGAGTATCGCGCCGTCGTTCAATACCAACGCCGCCTGGTGGATCGAACACGGCGGCCTCTACGCGGTGGCCAACATTCGCGGCGGCGGCGAGTTCGGCGAAGCGTGGCATCGGGCCGGCATGCTGGACAAGAAGCAGAACGTCTTTGACGACTTTATCGCCGCGGCGGAATGGCTGAGCCAGAAAAAGTATAATCCTTCGCGAGTCTCGCCGCCGGGCAGCATATTCCTGGCGTTGCTGGGCGAGCCCGTGCGCTTGGCGTATTCTCCGGAAGAGATGGCGGAACTGGGCAAGCAGTGCGGCTGGACTGCGACCGGCGATACCGGCATCCAGGATTGGCTGCGCGATCTCGCGCCCGGATTGCGCCTCTCCCGCCGGCAAGCCGGAATGCAGTGGTTCGAGCGGATCTGGGTCGCGGAAACAAGACCTCTCCAGTAGAACGTCTTCTGGAGTACAATGAAGGCTTCATGGCCAAGAAGCTCGCGCCAACCGAGATCCTGCAAGGCACGCTCGACATGCTGATTCTCCAGGTGCTGGCGCCCGGACCCGCGCACGGCCACACCATCGCCTACGCCATCGAGCGCCGATCGGAAGATGTTCTACAGGTAGAGCACGGCTCGCTTTACCCGGCCCTGCATCGCCTGGAAGACCGCGGCTGGATCGCCTCGTTCTGGGGAACGTCGGAGAACAACCGCAAGGCCCGCTATTACCGGCTCACCGCGATGGGCCGTAAACAGTTGCACGCCGAAATGAGCCACTGGGAACGGGTGGTGCGCGCCGTCAACCGCGTGCTGCGCCCGGTGGAGGAATGAGGCGCGCATGAGCTGGCGGCGATTTTTCAAGCGGCGCAAATGGGACCAGGAACGCGCCCGCGAGATCGATGCGTATCTTGAAAACGAAACTGTCGACAACCTCGCTCGCGGCATGTCACCCGCGGAAGCTTCCGCGGCCGCACGCCGCAGGTTCGGAAATCCCACGCGGGTACGGGAGGAGATTTATCGCATGAACACCATCGGCTGGCTGGAAAGCGCCTGGCAGGATCTGCGCTACGCCGCGCGCGGCTTGCGTCTGAGTCCCGGATTCGCCACCGTGGCGATCCTTTCGCTGGCGCTCGGTATAGGCGCGAATACGGCGATTTTTCAATTGCTCGATGCGGTGCTCTTGCGCAGCCTGCCCATCGCGCGTCCGCAAGAGTTGGCCGAAGTGAAGATCGCCGGCGGCAATCATGGCATGGGACTCAATCAGTCGTACGGCGAATTGACGCGCCCGCTTTGGGAGTTGATTCGAGATAAGCAGCAGGCGTTCTGGGGAACCTTCGCCTGGAGCGCGAATCAGCGCTACATCGGCCGAGGCAGTGAAATGCGGCATTTCAACGAACTTCAAGTGACCGGCGATTTCTTCCGCGTGCTCGGCGTGCGGCCGTACCGCGGACGGCTACTTGGGCCGCAGGATGAAGGCGCCTGCCCGTTCTCCGCCGCCGTCGCCAGCTATGCGTATTGGCAAAGCGAATTGGGCGGGCGCGATATCTCATCCGGCATCAAGCTAATTGCGGATAACGAACTGGTGCAGATCGTGGGCGTGACGCCGCCGGATTTCTTCGGCATGGCGGTGGGGGACAGCTTCGACCTCGCCTTGCCCTTCTGCCAGCCTAAAGACGGATTGCGTCGCGACATCTTCGAAGTCTCCGTGATGGGCCGGCTCAAGCCGGGCTGGTCGATCGAGCGCGCCTCGGCCGCCATGGCGGTGCTGAGTCCCGGTATCTTCGAAGCGACCCTTCCTCCCGGGCGCGATCCGCACACGGAACAAATGTACAAACATTTCCGGCTGTCCGTGTATCCGGCATCCACCGGCGTCAGCGAGGCGCGCGAGAGTTATGACAAATCGCTTTGGCTGCTGCTGGCCATCACGGGATTGGTGCTGCTAATCGCCTGCGCGAATTTGGCGAATCTGATCCTGGCGCGGGCCAGCACACGCGGACGCGAAATCGCGGTGCGGCTGGCGCTGGGCGCGTCGCGCGGCCGCTTGTTGCGCCAACTATTAGCGGAGAGCGCCCTGTTGGCGGCTATCGGCGGGGGCTTGGGAATCGCACTGTCGCAAACTCTATGCCGCGCGCTGTTCTGGGCCATCCTGCCGGAGGGGCAAAAGACCGATCTGCGCATCGTCACGGATTGGCGCGTGCTTCTTTACGCGGGCGCGGCGGCCGTACTCACCTGCGTGGTTTTCGGCGCGCTGCCTGCGCTGCGCGCCAGCCGTTCCCATCCGGCCGCCGCGATGAAAGCGGAAGGCCGCGGCTTGACCCAAGGGCGCGCGCGGTTCTCGTTGCAGCGTTTGATGACGGTCACCCAGATTTCGATATCTCTGCTGCTGCTGGTCGCCGCACTGCTTTTCGTGCGCAGCTTCCGTAACTTGCTGACCTTCAATCCAGGCATGCGTGAAAACGGCATCATGCAGGCCTTTCTGGGATATTGGCAATCGAACATGCCGCAGGACCGATGGATGCCGTTCGCGCGGCAACTGCTCGAAGAAGTGCAATCCACCCCCGGAGTGCTCAGCGCCGCGACCACCACCAACGTCCCGCTTACGGGAGGCAGTTGGGAACACGGCGTGCGCGTCGGCTCGACGGAGGGCAGTTCGAAGTTCACCTGGGTGAGCCGCGATTACTTCACGACCATGGCCATTCCGGTAATTCGCGGCCGTGGATTCACCGATAGCGATACTGCCACATCCCAGCGCGTGGCGGTAGTCAATGAGACGTTCGCGCGCAGACTCACCGGCGGCGCCGATCCCATCGGGCGCACGCTACGCACCGCGCAAGAGCCGAATTATCCGTCCACCGTGTATCTGATCGTCGGCGTCATTCCCGATACCAAGTACAACACCATCCGCGGCGAAACACCCGCCATGACGTTTGCGCCCGCTACGCAGTTCCCCGCGCAAGGTCCGTGGACTAATGTGATGGTCTACTCGCAGCTTCCGCCGGAGACGCTGATCGCGACATTGAAGCGCAAGCTGGCCCGCGATCATCCGGATCTGATCGCGGAGTTCAGCGATTATCAGAAAGGCCTGCGCGACGCCATGCTGCCGGAGCGCATGATGGCGACGCTCTCCGGTTTCTTCGGCGCGTTAGCGGCGCTATTGGCGATGGTGGGTCTCTATGGCGTGATCTCGTATATGACCGCGCGCCGCCGCAACGAGATCGGCATCCGCCTGGCGCTGGGGGCCGAGCGCGGACAAGTGGTGGTCATGGTGATGCGCGAGGTCTTGAGGCTGCTGGCCATCGGCATCGTCTTGGGAACGGCGTTGTCACTGGCGGCCGGGCGTAGCGCTGGTTCGCTGCTATTTGGATTGAAGCCCTACGATCCCGTGACGCTGGCAGGCGCGGCGATACTGTTGGCGCTGATCGCGTGCGCCGCGAGTCTCGTGCCTGCGCTGCGCGCGTCGAAATTGGATCCCATGCGCGCGCTACGCGACGAGTAGTGTGGGGCACCGTCAAAAACCTCCCGTGGGGCAGACCATCGTTTTTTGTGGTCTGCCGGATTTTCAGCTCTTTGGCGAGCTTCGCTGTCTTGGACAGGCCAGGAGGCCTGTCCTACAGTCCGTATAGCTTCTGGGCGTTGCCGCGAAGCACCATTCTCGCAAGCTCCAGAGCTCTGTCGCGCGAAATTTCACGATCGCGCAACATGCTATCGAGCGCGATCACCAAAGCTTCCCGCCCTCTATGTGACGCGATCCAGCCGGATTCCTCCCATCCCATCTCCTCCGAGTAAGGATAGGCGTCGGTCGCGAACATGACTTTCTCGGGCACGAACTCCAGCCACTCGCGGATGGTGGCGGCCAGCGTGGCGGGCGGCAAGATCAGTGACTGCTGGGAGTAGTCCAGAAAGGCGTTGGGTTTCTCAAGCAGCGCCATGATCTCGCGTGTAAACGGCCAGCCGCCATGCAACATCACGAAGTTAGTCTTGCGCAGCGCCGGATCGTTGAGCACCGATTCCATCAGCAAAGGATTCGCGCCGGCTACCTCGAAGTAACTCCCGGCGCCCGCCATGGTGTGGATGTGGACGGCCATTCCTAAGCGTCCGCACTCCGTTGCGATGTGCCGGAATAGATAGTCCTGCAGAAGTTTGTAATCGGCGTCCGGCGGAGTACCTGCCGCGTGGTACTGCGCGTATACCTTCGCGGCCGCGGTCTTGTCGGCGGGTGCGAAGTCGAGCGAGCGCAAATAAGCCGCCTCGAACTTCTCAGCCACCGCGCCGCCTTGTTTATGCCGCTCCAGCGTGGGAGTTACCACGCGAGTAAGATACTCGTCCAGAGTAGCCGGCGGAGCCGTAAATCCCGCCTCGGTCAGATATCGCCGCCGCAGCGCATCTTCATCGGTGAAGAACGCTTTGCGATCGGAGTTTTTCGCCGCCAGATGACCATTGTCGAGAGGGAACAACAGCGCGTCGGCATAGGGTACCCAGCGGAAGCGCGGTGGAGCGATACCGCGCGCCATACTCACTCGATTAGCAAGCATAACATCCACGCCCATCTGATCCAGCACCCACACCGGATATCTATCGCCTTCACGATCCATAATGCGCTTCTTTAGCGGCGCAAGCTGGCGCGCGTGTTCCGGCCGTAGGTCCGTATAGGGATAGTGGAAAAGCGCCTGCCAGGCTTCCAAGATACCCGGCGCTCCCGGACGTAAGTAGACCGGATCGGAAGCCGGCTCCATGTTATCTACTGGCAACGCGTCGAACTCCCGGTCACCAGCGGCTACCGACACCGGATGCGCATGGTTATCGATGGCCGGAATGCCGGCGATGTCATCCGCGAGGCTGGCATTCCGGCTCGGGCCGCAACTCTGCCATAGGATTGCGGCGCATAGACTGACGGCCGCCGTAGTCGCGCGAAGTATCGCGCGAAGCATGCGAGTATCCGTCCCGCAAGGTAACACCGCTCTATATCTCCCGGCGCATTTTGGTATTATATCGCCCTCTTGCTACATTGAACGAACCAATTACCTACAAATTTTAAGACAATGCCGGATAAGTGTGGGTATAATCAAGCTGATGCCACGACCATCCAAGCAAGACACTCAACTATTTGAAGCTGCTTTAATCGGTTTCGAGCACATGCGGGACGAAGTAGAGCGTAAGATAGCGGAACTGCGCAGTCACATGGGAGGATCTTCCGCTCCCGCTGGCGCGGCCTCCTCGCCTTCCGGCCGCAAGGGGCGCACCATGAGCGCCGCGGCGCGCAAGCGAATCGCCTTAGCGCAAAAGAAACGGTGGGCTGCTGTAAAGGCTGGACAAGGTACCAAGGCTGCTGTCAAGCCGGCCAAGAGGGTGATCAGCGCCGCCGGACGGGCCCGCATCGTGGCGGCCACCAAGAAACGTTGGGCGGCGTACCGTAAGGCGCAAGAGGCCAAGTAGGCCAGTTGGTTTCAGATTGCCCGGCTGAATCGCTGCCGGCCGCGGCGCGTCTATGCAAGCACCCGCCGCGCATGCTACGTGTGTCATCGTGAACTGCGCTCAACCGAAGCGCACCGTTATACTAGCTCTGTGCGCTCCACCTGGAAGACGTTTCCCTACCTTCTGCAGCGGAGTATCGTCGCCTCCGCCGACGATAACTGTTTCAGTATCGCCAAGGGCGCGGCTTACTCCGCCTTGCTATCTCTTTTTCCGGTGCTCACCTCGGCGGCCGCCATCCTATTCCAAACGCGCGCCGCATTCGTATCCGATACCCTCTCGAGCTTTCTCGCTCAAATACTTCCTCCCGGAACCGAAGACCTGGTAATCCGCCACTTTCAGGCGCACGGCGCGCGGCCATGGCTGGTGTTAGTGGTAGCCGGATTCGTTTCGCTGTGGGCGGCGTCCAGCGTATTCAAGAGCCTGATGGAAGGTTTCCAGGCCGCCTATCGCGTACCGCGCAGCCGCACATTCCTGAACAACACCGGCGTATCCATCGCGCTGGTGCTACTGTCCGCGGCGCCGCTGGTGGCCGCGTCCGCGCTGCTGCTGTTCGGCACCCAGGCGGAAAACTTAGTCCTCGGGTGGATGAAGGTCGATCCTTTGTGGACCCCTTGGGCCTGGGCGTGGGAGTTACTGAGCCGCGTGATGCGCTACGCCGTGTCGTTTGCGGCGATCATCCTGGTGACCATGCTGCTCTACTACTTCGGGCCGAATCGCAAACAGCGTTTCGCGGCGGTATTCCCAGGCGCCGCGCTGGCCGCCGTGCTGTGGATGCTGGCCACCAACGGCTTTGGCTGGTACGTGCGGCACGTGGCGCACTATAACGTCATGTACGGCAGTATCGGAGCCAGTATCGCGCTGTTGGTCTGGATGTATCTGGTGGCGGCTATCGCGCTGCTAGGTTGTGAGTTCAATGCCGAGTATGAGCGGCTGAAAAAGACGGCCGCGTAAGTGCCCGGCACGCCTTAACCGCAAGACCGGCTTTTTTATCGGCGTTCATCGGCGGCCAGCATTCTGTTTCCTCAACCTGCGAACATCTCGCAGAGCAGCCCAGTTTATCGGTCGCCGAGGAACCCCGATTGTTTTCGCGTCAACTACGCGCGCTGTGCGCCCATCGCTCCCGGCTGACATGCGCCGCGCCGAATAAAACCAGGAATCCCGCCATCCATCCCACCGACGCTCCCAAGCCGATCCATTTGGGATCGAGCGAATGCAAGCTGAAAGTCAATCCCACATTCACCAGCACCGGAATGAACGACGCTACCAGGGCCAGCGTCAGCCGATCGAGCGCAAACAGAGAGCGCCCGGTCAGTTCCAGCAGACTCCAGCCCATCAAGCTGGGCGCTAAGCCCAGGAAGACGGTCGAAACCAGGCGCGTAGATTCCGCCGTAAAGTTGCCGCGTTGAAACAGCAGCGCGATGACCGGTTCGCGAAAGGCCATAGCCACACCGCAGGCCACCACGGCTCCCAACGCCGCCAAAGCCAGCGTTCTATCGATGAGCCGGAACGCCTCGCGGAACTGCAACTGGCTGCGCAATCTGGCGATCTCTGGCAGCAACGAATTTGAAATCGGACTCACCAGAAACGCCAGCGGCACGCCCACGCCGCGCATACAATAATCCAGTGCGGCAGCCATCCCCGGACCGATATGGGTGGCCCAGGCGCGCGTGAAAACCATGTTCAACGCCAGGCTGACGGCATACAGCGAAACCACCAGCGGCCGGCCCAGGATCTCGCGCCAATCGACTTCCAGCCGCGGCAGATGGCGCGTTTCCAAACCCGCGCGCGCACAAAACCACACCACGCCATATTGCACCCAGGCGCCCGCTGCGTAGCCGATAGCGAATCCATACACACCCAGCACATGCCACAGACTCAGCGCGCCGGCGATCGTGAATACGTTCAGGCAAGCCTGATAGAAGGCGAACGGCGCGAATCGCCGGTCGGTATACAACAAGGCGCAAGTGATGGCCGCCGATCCCGCCGCCATGATGGAGAAAGCCGCGATGCGCAGGATGGATACGGAGGTGTGAAAGTAACGCGGATCGAGACCCGGCGCCAAAACGCGAATCAGCAAGGGCGCGGCGGCCACGATGGCCAACGTCAATAGCGAAAACACCCGGGCAAACCAACGGTTCAGCTTCAGGAACAGCGCGGTACGCTCCGCGCCCTGCCGCGCGGTAAGCATGGGCACGAAGGCAAACACCATCGTGTTGATGAGGACGGAATTCAGCGCATCCAGCGGCCCTATGGCCACCGCCAGCGAATCCGCCTGCGAGTGCGTGCCCAGCAGATAGGCCGTTAAAGCCATGCGTACGAAACCGACGACGTTGCCGGTAATGATGCCGGCGCCGATGGTTAACCCGCCGCGCACCAGTGGACTCTCCACTGCCCGAGCCAATACTCGTTCAGTAACGACCGGGGTTGGAGAGTCCGTGCTCAGGGTCGCCTCGCGCTACGCTTGGGATGCCGCGCGCGCCGCCGCCAGCGCAGTTTCGTAATTGGGGAAGTCCGCCACTTCCTTTACATACTCCGCGTGCTTGATGGTGTTGTCTTTGCCAACCACGAAGATGGCGCGGCTCTCGATGCGCAATTCCTTGATCAGCGTGCCATAGTGGCTGCCAAACGAGCCGTCTTTATGGTCGGACAGCATCTTCACCTTATCCACGCCGAAAGCGCCGCACCAGCGTTTTTGCGCGAAGGGCAGATCCATACTCACGGTGAAAATATCGATGCTGGGCATCTTGCCGGCTTCTTCATTGAACCGCTTGGTCTGCGCATCGCACACCGGCGTATCGAGCGACGGCACGACGCTGAAGATACGCACATGATCGCCCGTGCCGGATAGCGTCACCGGCCTCAAATTGCTGTCCACCACCTCGAAATCCGGCGCCTTATCGCCCGGTTTCAGCTCAGGCCCGATCAACGTTTTGGGATCGCCGCGCAGCGTGGTGCCTCCTGGTCGTTCCATTTCTCCTCCTGTTGTTTTGGTGATTCCTCATTGTAACAACTGCCGGAATGCGGCCACGTCCGTGGTGGGCAATTGACAGGAATAGTTCTCACAGACATAAGCCGTGGCTTTTCCCTCGATGGCGCTCATTCCGGCGATCGTTGGAAGACATAACGCCAAGGCCGCGCGCGACTCCGCATCTACAAGCAGCGCGATGCGATTCGGCTCAAAGCCCTCGTGCAATACTTGGATGAGTTGGCGCATATCCGCGGCACCGCGCTCACCGGCGAGGATAATCTGCTTGGGCTTCGCCAGGCTGAATTCGTACGCCAGCAGCATCTGCGGAACGCCTACGGGGGCAGCCACCATGCGCGATCCGAAAGCCTCCAGCGCACGCGCCGCGGATGCGCGAAAATCCGCGCGGTCCGTCATCGCGGCGAGCCGCAACAGATTCAGCACGGCGACGGAATTGCCCGAGGGCTCGGCGCCATCGTAATCTTCTTTGATGCGCATCACCAGCGTGGGATCGCCCGCGGCGGTGCTATAGAACGCGCCATTCTCGCGATCTTCGAACAGTTCCAGCATCTTTTCGGTGAGCCCGATGGCCAATTCCACGTCGCGCCAGTGGAAGCCGGTTTCATACAAATCGAGCAGCGCCTGTGTGAAAAAGGCGTAGTCGTCGAGGAAGCCGGGGATGGCCGCTTCGCCTTGCCGGTAGCGCCGCAAAAGGACGCGGGTGGCCGGGTCGTACATGCGGCCGATAATGAAATCCGCGGCGCGCCGGGCCGCGTCTTCGTAGCGCGGTTCCGCCAGCACCGCGCCGGCCTTCGCGAACGCGGAGATCATCAGGCCGTTCCACGCGGTAAGCACTTTGTCGTCGAGATGTGGGCGCACCCGCCGGCTGCGCGCTTCGAGCAACTTTCGCGCGGCTTCCTCCATGGCCGCCTGGTGCGTGCCGTCTTCCACCGGCCGCGCCTGGTACAGAATGTTCTTGCCCGTGAACTCTCCATGCGGATCGTCGCGCACGTTGCCGTCGCGTTCCACGCCGAAGCGTTGGCAGAACCATTCCGCCGCGGGTTGACCAGCGATGGCTTCGATCTCCGCCTGCGTCCAAATATAAAATGCGCCCTCGCCCATCTCTTCCGGATGCGCCGCGTCGATCACGCTGTCGGCATCTTCGGCCGAGTAGAACGCCCCGCCGGGATCGCGCATGTCGCGCAGCACATAATCCAGAATGCCGCGCGCAGTGCCGGCGTAGATCGGATCGTGCGCAATCTGAAACGCCTCGACATACGAGGCGGCCAGCTGCGCCTGATCGTACAGCATCTTTTCAAAGTGCGGTACGAACCAGCGCTCGTCCACCGAGTATCGATGGAAACCGCCGCCCAGTTGATCGTGCATGCCGCCTTTGGCCATCGCGCGCAACGTGGCCAGCGTCATATCGAGAGCTTCCTGGTTTTTCGTGCGGGCGTAGTAACGCAGCAAAAAATTCAGCGTGACCGGACGCGGAAACTTGGGCGCATTGCCGAAGCCTGCGTAGCGCGTATCGAAACTGCGCCGGAAGACATAGAACGCGCTATCGAGCGTGTCCTTATCGGCGCGCAACGCGGACTCCGGACCCACTGCCGCGACCGCCGTTTGTTTGCCCAGTTGTTCGATGGCCTCGCGGCCGGATTCTTCGATCCGGTCGCGATCCTGCCGCCAGACTTCCGCCACGCGTTCCAGCACCATCGGAAAACCGGGATGCCCGTAGCGCTGTTCAGGCGGGAAATAGGTGCCGCCGTAGAACGGTTTCAAGTCCGGAGTCAGCCAGACCGACATCGGCCAACCGCCGCCGCCCGTGCTCGCCTGCACGAACGCCATGTAGATACGATCCACATCGGGGCGCTCTTCCCGATCGACCTTGATGGAAATGAAATGCCGGTTCATGATCGCCGCGATGGCTTCATTTTCGAACGACTCGCGCTCCATCACGTGGCACCAATGGCAGGTCGAGTAGCCGATGGAAAGGAAGATGGGCTTGTCCTCGCGGCGCGCGGCTGCGAACGCTTCCGGCCCCCAGGGATACCAATCCACGGGGTTGTGCGCGTGCTGCAGAAGGTAAGGGCTCTTTTCGCCGGTCAAGCGGTTGGTATGCATGGGCGTGCGGGTGCGGTGGCTGCACCTATCTTAGCGCGCGGGGATTCCATGCGGCTGCGCGGAGTACCATGAACTTTAATCGAACCGGTGAATCCATGCCGCTTTTCGGAACCGTTCACTTATGCTGGCTGATCGCGATCGCCGCGGCGGCGGTAACACTAGCCTGGCTATGCCGGCGACGAAAAGTTTCGGTGTGTACGGTGCGCCTGGCGCTGGGTTACGGCATCGCCGGAAACGAGATCGTCTGGTGGGTGTTCCGCTACGCGCACGAGGGCGTCCACCTGACTAACTTGCCCTTCCAGCTTTGCGACCTGGCCGTCTGGCTGACCGTCGCGGCGTGTCTCACCGCGATTCCCGTAATTGTGGAGATCGCCTATTTCGTGGGAGTCGCGGGGCCTGGAATGGCGCTCTTGACGCCGGATCTTTGGACGCCGTGGTCCTCTTACCCGGCGATCTACTTCTTCATCGCGCATGGGGCCGTGCTGGTGGCCTGTATCGTTTTGACATTTGGCAAAGTGGTGGAGATGCGCCGCGGCGCGGTATGGCGGGCATTTGGCGCGGTGGCCGTCTTCGCGGCTGTGATCGGCGCTTTCGATGGAATGACCGGCGCCAATTACATGTACCTGTGCCGCAAGCCCGCCAGCGAGTCGTTACTTACCTTCCTGGGACCCTGGCCCTGGTATCTCGCCGGCGGCTTGCTGGTCGCGTTAGCACTTTTCTGGCTGCTATGGCTCCCGTTTCGATCGGGTGCACGGGCTTACCGGTAGTACGCGGAGCATCCGGAAAACTAGTACCGCATATGAAACGTTTCGCGCGAACGCGTCACTATACCGTTTAGAGCGTGAACGGCGTATCCTACAAATGCTGCCTGTGACCCACCCCCAACCCGCCTGAGAGATGTTCCTGCCAGTTCTACTCCACTTCCCGTTCACGCTCTGAACAACAACCGCTCCCTGACAGTCGCGGCTCGGTGAGGAATGTTCCCGGCCGGTCATAAGGGGGCCGGACGTTACTGAGCCGCGGACGCTAGCTGAGCCGGCCGTTACTGAGCCGCGACCGTAAGGGAGCGTTGTCCTAAAAGCACACTGTAAGGCTCTGTACGTCCCCAACTGACATACAATGACCATAAGCAATCATGCTGACGCAACTTCAGGGCAAAACGGGACTTTTGCGCCAGCTTGGGTTCGTAAGCGCAACGGCTTTGGTGGTCTCCAACATGGTGGGGATGGGCATCTTCACCACCACCGGATTCATGGCGCGCGACCTGGGCAGCGCCAAAATTATCCTTGCATGCTGGTTGGCCGGCGCCCTATTCGCCCTGGCCGGCGCGCTTAGCTATTCCGAGCTCGGCATCAACTTCCCCAGTTCAGGCGGCGAATATGTCTATCTCACGCGCGCCTTCGGTCCCACATGGGGTTTCATGACCGGATGGATCTCGTTCTTCGCCGGCTTCTCCGCGCCGATCGCGGCGGCCGCCCTGGCATTCTCGGACTACTTAGGATATTTCTACCCAGCGCTGAAGCAGGAGCACTCGCGTTACGTGTTCGGCTCGGGCGCTTTGGCCGTCCACGTGGGCGGCGGCCAGACCGTGGCGTGTTTGCTCATCGCGGCCTTCAGCATTCTGAATTGTCTGGGCGTGCGCCGCACGGCTCGGGTGCAGAACGCGCTGACCGGTATGAAACTGGCGGTGATCATCGGTTTCATCGGGCTGGGTTTTCTGGCTGGCTCGGGAAGCTGGCGGCATTTCTCCGAACCCGCCGTGCGCACCGCGCCCACCACGCTGCCGTCGCAGTTCGTCATCAGTCTGCTCTGGGTGATGGTGGCCTATAGCGGCTGGAACGCCGCCACGTATGTCGCGGAGGAATTGAAGCACCCCGAGCGCACGCTGCCCGTGGCGCTGGCCGCTGGCACGGCGCTGGTGACCGCGCTGTTCATCGGTTTGAACCTGGTCTTTATTTATTCCACGCCGCTCGAATCGATGAAGGGCGTGTTGGCGGTCGGATCGCTCGCGGCGTCGAATTTATTCGGGCCGCAAGTGGCCGGGACCTTCGCCGCCTTGATGGCGCTCTCGCTGATGGCCACGGTCAACGCCGAAGTCACTATCGGACCGCGCGTCTATTACGCGATGGCGAAGAACAAGGCATTCTTCAAGTCGGCGGCCAAGGTGCATCCCGAATATCACACACCCGTCATCGCCATCCTCAGCCAGGCTGTTTGCGCCATGGTGATGACGCTGACTCCGTTTCCGCAGCTCGTGATTTACATCGGCTTCAGCCTGACTTTCTTCTCCGTGCTGGCGGTAGCGTCGCTATTTATCTTCCGCCGCCGGCCTGGCTGGCAGAAACTCCGTCCGGTGAGTTTCTGTTTCCCGGCGATTCCGCTGGCGTATATCCTAGTGGGCGCGTGCATGATTGTATATGGCATCGTCTGGCAGCCCGCCGCGTCAGTAACAGCGCTGGCTACCATCGGGGCGGGGGCGGCGGTGTATCACTTCTGGCTGCGTCCGCGGGAGGGATAGGGAAGGTCGCCGCGTCTCCGCGTGGGCTGTTAACTTGCCGACAAGCGAAACTGGACTTGGCGATTCCGGCCGCCAAGCCTGGAACTGATCCGGCCTGTGTGGCGCCACCTGGGTATCGTCGTGGCAAGTCTCGAGCAGATTTGTGACTTGGACCGGAAGACCAAGGCGATGGTCCAGTCGCATGACGACAGGGTCCACGCTGTATTTGAGACGGCGTCGGCACTGCACCAAGTTCTGACGGGATCGCAGGCCTTCACTGACCTCTGTGACTCACTCTGGGACTCAAACGCCCTGGCGGCCGCTGGGCTCCGTGACATAAAGGAAATCATTGGCGCCTATCCTCTAGAGGACCGCTACGATATAATCGCGCAACATGTCGTCAACAATGTGGGCGAACTGCCGGATTATTACACCACCTCTAAGTTTTGGAACCGGAATCGCACTGCTTTGATGGGCACCCTTGACGAGCCGGAGATCCATCCGCACCACGAGGCCCTGGTACAAGCCGGCCGTCGATTGGAAGCGGCGGCTCAAGCCCTGCTGCGGGGGCTGAAGGATCTTCGCCTCAGGTTGTCGTTGGAACATGACGTCCCGTATGTGGTCGGCAGTCCAGCCAGTGCTCTCGCGTGATCACGATCCGCAAAGCAGTCATCGATTCAGGCCCGCTTCTCAGCGCTCTCGTTTTGCACTATCAAAGGGAGCATGGCCAGCGGCGTTTCATCGAGTCATTCCTTGAAGACCCCCTGCTGGCTACAGACCACCAGGAGCAGTTTCTAAACCTATTGGCTTCTATTCGAGAGAAACTCACCACTTCGCACGCGATTGGCGAGATACAAGGCCTCGCAAGTTCCCGTCTAAAGCTGAGTGGAGATGATCGCCTCAACTTCTGGCGCGCTGGCATCGACCTGCTCATGCAATGGGGATTTGATGAACAACTCGTTCGTTTGCTGGACATGGCGAACCGGGACGAACTGAAGGAATGCCTGCTTGATATTGGGATTGCCGACACCGGGCTGATCGAGCTTGCAGCTCGCAATAACTGCGTCTTGATCACGCAGGACGAGCGTACCCTGGCGAGGCGGGCTTGGAAGAACCAAATCGATTGTCGGCTGGTGAAGCAACTCATCCCCTTGCTTTGACACCGGTGCTACAGTCCCAATTTGATGAGTGACATCGTGGTGACTGGAAGCAACGATCTCCAGCCGTGTGGCCGTCTAGCGAAAGACAACGAAGTACGGAAGGCGCCTGAGCAACATTCTCCGCGTTCCAGATTCGAAAACCGGGAACCAATTCGGGGACAAGGAGATCTGCTCGATCGCACGGTCGAGTTCGTCCAGGAAACGGGCCGCGGCCCGCTCACTTCGTTGCCGATACCATTCGGCCGCCGCCTCGGCCTCGGCAAGAGCTGCGGAGTCAATAACGACAGGCTTACGAGTCACTGCTGGACGCGCGCGCGCAAGCGCCGTCGCGCGTCATGCCAGGGAATTAGCTGGGCAGCTCCCCTGTCGATCTCCTGAAGCCGCCGGTAAATCTCATCGCGCCAGGCTTCCTCGGCATTCGCGTCCGCCTCTGAGTCCAGGCTATCAAAGGAGTGAGTCGGCCAGCGCGGCTCTGGCTTCAACAGGCAGATGGAGCGCCTCGCTCAACAATTCGGCAGCGTCTCTCGGCATGTCCCGATTATACGTCATACGCGCCACGCGCATCGCCACCCGCCCACCCGTGCTACAGTACCAATTTGATGCCCGCCACGGCCGCCCTCAAAGCCACCTGCCTCAACGCCGTCCATCGCTCGATGAACGCCAAAATGGTGGATTTCGGCGGTTGGGACATGCCCGTCCAATACTCCTCTCTGGTGGAAGAGCACCTCGCCGTGCGCCGCAGCGTGGGCGCATTCGATGTCAGTCACATGGGCGAGATCGATATCACCGGCCCCGAGGCCCTGCGACTCACCGATTACGTCACCACCAACGCTGCCGCGCGGCTCAAGACCGGTCAGATCCACTACTCCGGCCTGCTCTATGAACACGGCGGATTCGTCGACGATGTGCTGGTCCATAAGGTCGCGGACGATCACTATTTCCTGTGTGTGAACGCGTCGAATCAGGAAAAGGATTTCGAACACATCCGCGCCTACAACAAATTCGACGCCCACGTGCGCCTGTCGAGCGACGATTATGCGCAGATCGCCATTCAAGGCCCCCACGCGCGCGCCACGCTGCAGAAACTGACCGCCGGCGATCTGGCCGCCATTCGTTACTACTGGTTTATCGATGGCGAAGTTTCCGGCACGCCGGCGCGCATCGCACGCACCGGCTACACCGGCGAAGATGGCTACGAAATCTATGTGGCGCCTGCCGAAGGCCCGCGGCTATGGCACGAAATCCTGGACGCAGGCGATGAATTCGGCATCAAAGCCTGCGGCCTGGGCGCGCGTAATACGCTGCGCCTGGAAGCCAAGATGGCGCTCTACGGCCACGAAATTCACGCTTCCATCACGGCGTGGGAAGCCGACCTGGGCTGGATCGTGAAGCTCGATAAAGGCGATTTCATCGGTCGCGCCGCGCTAGTGAAACAGAACGAACAGGGCATTCGCCGCAAGCTGGTGGGATTCGAAATGTGCGGCCGCGGCATCGGCCGTGACGGCTACGAAGTGCGGCTGGACGGCGCGCCAGCCGGCTGGGTCACCAGTGGATCGCCCGCGCCCGCCCTAAACAAAAACATCGGTCTTTGTTACCTGCCGGTGGCCGAAGCGCATCCCGGCCGCGGCATCGAAATCGTGATTCGCAGCCAGCCGGTGGCCGCCGTCACCGTGGAAACGCCATTCTACAAGCGAGCCAAATAATGTATCCCGAAAATTACCGCTACACTAAGGAACACGAATGGGTGCACGTTGAAGGCGATACGGGCACCGTCGGCATCACGGACCACGCCCAGCACGAATTGGGCGATATCGTCTTCGTCGATTTCAAGTACGGCCGCGAAACCCTCAAGCCCGGCCAGCATGTGGACCAGGGGAAAACCATCGGCTCGGTGGAGTCGGTGAAAGCCGTATCGGATATTTATTCGCCGATTTCGGGCCACGTGGTGGAGACGAATCAGTCGCTCGCCGACGCGCCTGAGAAGCTGAACGAAGATCCGCACGGCGCGGCCTGGCTGGTGAAAATCCGGCTGAGCAATCCCGCCGAAATCGAGAATCTGCTCTCCTCCGCGGAGTATCAAACATATATAGGAGCCGAAAAATAAAGGTTTGCGCTATCTTCCGAAGTCCGATTCCGAGCGCCGCGAAATGTTCGCCGCATGCGGCGTGGAAGGCCCCGAAGATCTGTTCGCGCATCTTCCGGAGGCCGTGCGGCTGAAGCGGCCGCTTGAACTTGCGCCGGGAATCTCCGAATACGAAATTGTCGATTACTTCCGCCGCCGCGGCGACCAGTGCGCCAACGGCTACGCCAGTTTTCTAGGCGCGGGTGTGTACCGGCATTACCGGCCGGTGCTGGTGGATACCGTCGTATCGCGCGGCGAGTTTCTCACGTCGTACACGCCCTATCAGGCGGAGATTTCGCAAGGCACCCTCACCACCATCTTCGAATTCCAGACCATGATCTGCCAGCTTACCGGCATGGATCTGGCAAACGCCTCCATGTACGATGGCTCGACCGCGCTGGCTGAAGCTGCCCTGATGTCTGCGCGGCTCTCGAGCAAGGGCGGATTGCTGGTCTCGCGCGCCGTGCACCCCGAGTATCAAGAGGTGCTGCAAACTTACGCCAAGAATCAAGGCATGCCGATCACTTCGTTCGGCTACGATCCCGAGACGGGCATGGCGGATTTCGACGAACTGGAGCACAACATCAACAGCCTGACCGCCGCCGTCATCGTGCAATCGCCCAACTTCTTCGGCGTGGTGGAAGACGTGGCGCGCGCGGCGGAAATCGCCCACCGGCATGGCGCGCTGCTGGTGATGGGATTCACGGAAGCGGTTTCGCTCGGCATATTGGCGCCGCCTCCCGCCGATATCGTGGCCGGCGAACTACAATCCTTCGCCATCTCGCCGAGCTATGGGGGACCGTACGCGGGCATTATTGCCACGCGCGATAAGTTCGCCCGCCAGATGCCCGGCCGCCTGGTCGGCGAAACCACCGATACGCTCGGCCGCCGCGCATTTTGCCTGACGCTGGCCACGCGCGAGCAGCATATCCGGCGCGAAAAAGCGACGTCCAATATTTGCACCAACCAGGCGCTGATCGCCTTGATGGCGACGGTTTTCATGAGCGTCTACGGCAAGCAAGGCCTGCGCGAGTTGGCGGAACAGAATCTGGCGAAAGCGCATTACCTGGCGGGCAAAGTGAAGCCGCGCTTCGCGGGCCCGTTCTTCAACGAATTTGTGGTTTCCACCGGTGATCGCAGTCCGGAGGAGATCGACGCCGCGCTGCTCGATAAAAAGATCGTCGGAGGTCTGCCGCTAGGCCGCTTCTATCCCGAGCTATCCGACGCCATGTTGCTGTGCGCCACCGAAATGTCCCGCCGCGAAGACATGGATATTGTGGCCGCCACTGTTATTGAGCCGCGACCGTCAGGGAGCGGTTTGCCTTAATGCCCATTAAAAAAGTCCGCCCCCACATCTCGCCCAACGAATCGCTCCTGTTCGAGCGAAGTTCTCCAGGCAAAAAAGCCTATCAACTCCCCGCACTGGACGTCCCCGCCGTCGACGCGAGCGAAGCCCTCGGCGTCCAAAACGTGCGCTCCGAAATTCCGGGCTTTCCCGAAGTCAGCGAGGTGGAAGCCATCCGCCACTTCACGCGCCTCTCCACCTGGAACTACGCCATCGATCACGGCATGTATCCGCTGGGCTCCTGCACCATGAAGTACAACCCGCGCGTGAACGAACTGGTGGCGCGCACCGAAGGACTGGCCTGGGCGCATCCCTATCAGCCGGAATCGCTCTCGCAAGGCGCCATGCAGGTGATGGCCGATCTCGAATCCGCCTTGCTCGAAATCACCGGCATGGACGCCATCACGCTGCAGCCCGCCGCCGGAGCGCAGGGCGAACTTACCGGCATCCTGCTCATCCGCGCGCTGCTTGAGCAGCAGGGCAATCCGCGCAAGAAAATCCTGATTCCGGATTCCGCGCATGGCACCAACCCGGCGACCGCGGCCATCGCCGGATACGTGGTCGAAAACATCCGCTCCAATGAGCACGGCCTGCTGGATCTCGCCGAGTTGGAGCGCGTCGTTAACGAAGACGTCGCCGGACTGATGGTGACCAATCCGAATACGCTAGGCGTTTTCGAATCGTGCATCATCGAAGCCGCCAAACTTCTGCACCGCAAGGGCGCGCTGCTCTACATGGATGGCGCCAACATGAACGCGCTGGTGGGCATCGCGCGCCCCGGCGATTTCGGTGCGGATGTGATGCACCTGAACCTGCACAAAACGTTTTCCACTCCGCATGGCGGCGGCGGACCCGGCGGCGGTCCCGTGGCCGTGAAGAAACACTTGGAGCCGTTCCTGCCCGTGCCGCGCCTGAAGCGCGCGGGGGACGTCTGGACCTTCGATTACGACCGTCCGCTTTCCATCGGCAAAGTGAAGGCGTTCTACGGCAACTTCGGCGTGTTGGTGCGCGCCTTGGCCTACATCTTGGCGCACGGCGGGAACGGGCTGCGCGCCGCCACTATGGATGCCGTACTCAACGCCAACTACATTCGCAAAAAACTGGAGCCGTTCTTCGACTTGCCGTACACGCTGCCCAATATGCACGAAGTGGTCTTCAGCGACGAGCGCCAGGCGCGGCAGGGCGTGCGTACCGGCGACCTCGCCAAGCGCCTGATCGATTATGGATTCCATCCGTACACCGTCAGTTTTCCGCTGATCGTGCGCGGCGCCATGATGATTGAGCCGACGGAGACGGAAGGTAAGCTGGAACTCGATCTGTTCATCGACGCTATGATCTCCATCGCGCAGGAGATCGAGACTGAGCCGGAGATGGTAAAGACTGCGCCGCATTCCACGCGCACCAGCCGCGTGGATGAAGTGAAGGCCGCGCGCAAGCCGGTATTGAAATGGACGCCGAGTTAGGTGGGGCAGACGATCGTTTTCCGTCGTCTGCCATTTGCGCAGCGGATGCGGCGGACCACAAAAAACGATGGTCCGCCCCACGTGCCGCGGCGATCCTGGCGGTGGTTCTCCTTATCCGCCTGCCGTTCCTGAATCAAGCCATCCAAGGCGACGATGGCTACTATCTCGCCCAAGCCGAGCACGCTCAAATCGATCCGCTGCATCCCAACCACGTGCAGTACATCTCGCTGGGCGAACGCGTGGATCTGCGCGGCTTTCCGCACCCCCCCCTCAACGCCTGGTTTCTGGCGCTGTTGCTGGCCGCCGCCGGCGATATCCGCGAAGTCCCGTTCCACGCCGCCTACATCATGTTTTCGCTGATCGCCGCGGCCGCCATGTATTCGCTGGCAAAGCGCTACTCGCCCCATCCGCTGTGGGCCACGCTGCTATTTCTGGCGGTGCCGGCGTTCGTGGTGAACGGCAACTCGCTCGAATCCGACTTGCCCTTCCTGGCTTTCTGGATGGCCGCCATCGCGTTCTTCATCGCCGGCCGCTGGACCCTCGCAGCCATCTCCATGATCCTGGCGGCGCTGAGCGCGTTTCAAGTGGTGTTCCTCACGCCCATCTTGTGGGTCTACGTGTGGATCTACCGCCGCAGGGATCGCAAAGCCTGGCTGCTCACCCTCGTTCCGCCGATCGCCGTGGTGGCCGAACAGTTGTTCGAGCGCTGGTCCACGGGCGCGATGCCCATGGCCGTCTCCGCCGGATACATGACCAGCTACGGCCTGCAAACGCTCGCCAATAAACTACCCAACGCCGCGGCGCTGGCGGTGCACGCCTGCTTCATCGTTTTCCCCGCATTGCTGCCTGGCGCGGCGATCCTGGCCTGGAAGCGCCGCGACCGCGATACCGCCTTCCTGGCCGCCTGGGTTGCTCTGTTCTTCGGCGGCGCTTGCGTGCTCTTCTTCGCCGGATCCGCCCGATACCTGCTCCCTATGGCCGCCCCGGTCATCTTACTCGTGTCGCATCTGCGTCCGCGATGGCTGGCGATCGGCTTCGCCGCGCAACTCGCGTTAGGACTGGCGCTCGCCACCGTGAACTATCAGCATTGGGATGGCTACCGCCGCTTCGCCCGCCAGATCCGTCCGGCCACTGCCGGTCACCACGTGTACATTGACGCCGAATGGGGGCTGCGCTTCTATGGCGAAGCCGACGGCGGTCTGCCGCTCGAGCGCGGCCAGGTGCTGCGCCCCGGCGACATTGTCGTCTCGAGCCAATTGGCCTACCCGATCGCCTTCACCGCGCCCACCGCCACTATCGCCGAGGTACCCATCCGCGCTTCACTGCCTTTCGAACTCATCGGACTCACCGCGCATTCCGGCTACTCCACCGTCACGAAGGGCTACTTACCGTTCGACATCACCAGCGCGCCCATCGATATCGTGCGCGCAGCCATCGTTCTCGACCGCCATCCCACGCTTTCGTATTTGCCCATGAATGCGCCGGAAGCATCCAGCCAGATCGTGAGCGGCCTTTACGACGTGGAGGGCGGTGCCTGGCGCTGGATGTCCGCAAGCGCGGTGGTGTTGCTGAAGACGCCGGCGCATGCGATGCCCATCGAAGCCGTGTTCACCATTCCCGATCGCGCGCCCGCGCGGCACGTTGAACTGCTGCTGGATGGCCGCGCTATCGCCGCGCAGACCTACAGCTCGCCGGGCGCCTACACCTTGCGATCCGCGCCGCAACTGCCCGCCGGCCCTACCACTACCGTGACGCTGGCCGTCGATCGCACCTTTTCCGTGCCGGGCGACCACCGCGAACTGGGCGTAGTGGTATCCGCCATCGGATTTCGCGAATAAACCGTAACCTCCGTAACCTGCGGAAACTTTACACAATCTTTACGCTTGTGGTATGCTGACCTAAACAGTCGGGCGAGATCTCGCTGCCCAAGCACTCAGAGGATTCGCCGTTTAGGGACGAAGTGGCAGGTTTCCAATGTCAACGCTGAATAGTTTTCTCGGAGGCGACGACGGCAGGCGCGCGCGGCGCCGCTTTCCCATTCAACAAGAGGTTCGCTACCAATGCATCAGAGGTAGCCGCATCACGATGGTGGGCTTGGGCAAGACGCTCGAGATTGGCAGCCGCGAGATCCGCTTCACCACCCAGCACGCCCTCAAAAAAGGTCAGAAAATGCGTCTCTCGGTGGATTGGCCGGCCATGCTGGACAATACCTGCCGCATGAAACTGGAGATCTCCGGTTGGGTCGTCGCGAGCGATGCGGATGCGGCAGCGGTGAAGATCGAGCGTTACGAATTCCGCACGCGGGGCGCGCAGTTGGCCGTCATGCACTCGTAGCCATTCGGGCGAACCGCCCGTTATCGAGCCGAAACCGTCTTACCGGCGACCCGTCGCTGAGCCACTAGCTTGTTACTGAGCCGCTAGCTTGTTACTGAGCCGCGACCGTAAGGGAGCGGTGCGCCGTTCGCTTGCTTACGCGCGCGGCTCCGTAACGCGCCCAATTTTCCGAGCCGCGACCGTAAGGGAGCGGTTTTCCCTTCCGGCCCTTACGATATGATGGGCGTTGGTCTACACCTGCTATGAGATGATTCGGGATTGCCGTGACGGCCGTCCTGAAGGTTGGTCTTATTTTGTTTCGCATTATGTGCCCGTAGTGCGCAGACTTCTGGCGCACTACTTCTCCGATCGCGCGGGCGAAGGCGCGCTGATGGAACGCGTGCTCGTGAAGTTGCGTGATCCGCAGTCGCGCCTGTTTCAATCGCTCGATCCGGCGCCGGAGCGGCTGTTTGTCGCGGAATTGCGGCAGCATGTGCGGCGCGCGGTGGAAACGGATCGCGCCAGCCCGGCGCCCGAGATGGCCCTCGATGTCGAGACGCTGGGTGCGGCGTTGGAATCTTTCACGCTCACCGAGAAACTGGTGGTCTGGTTCGAAACCATGCGCTACGGCGCGCAGGATGCCGGCCGCATGTTGCGCATGTCCGCCGAGACGGCCGACAAAATCCGCGTGCGCGCTAGTGAATCGATCCGCGGCAAGCTGGATGCGTGGCGAAGCTCCATCCTGGTGGATAACGGCCTCATCTTGGGACAAGCCGCCGCCGGATTAGCAACCAAGGATTGTCCGCCGGCAAAAGTCTTCTGCGATGTGATCGACGGCCGTGCGACCTGGCGCGGACGCGAAGAAATGGAGCGGCATGTGAAAGGCTGCTTTCATTGCCTGGATCATTACTGCCGATTGCTGGAAGCGTCCGACTTACTGCGCGTAGCCAAACCGCTGGCGGAAGACGAGGCCTCCCAGTACCGGCGGATGTTGGGGATCGAAGCACCCAAGCGATCGTTCTGGAAGCGATCGTAAGTGCTCGCGCCGCCCTGTCCGGTGGTACACTTGCCCCTAGGCTAGCAGGTTGCGGAGAAACGTGTTCGGGGGACCGCTCCCTGACGGTCGCGGCTCGGTAAGTATTGGGACTGGCTTCTGAGCCGCGCGCGTAAGCCAGCGGTTCCGGCCTTTTTCCGCAGCCTGCTAGCCTAGGCTAGACGGCTCAACCGTCTCCAGACATACCAGGAGGAATGCACATGCGAAAGCATCTGCCGTGGTTGCTATTGCCTCTTACATGGGCCTTGTTCGCACAGGCTCAAGACATCGAGATCCCCTGCCAGAAATTCGTGCTAGGCAACGGCCTTACCGTGATCGTGCACGAAGACCATAAAGCTCCCATCGTAGCCGTGAACTTTTGGTATCACGTCGGCTCCAAGAACGAGAAGCGCGGTAAGACCGGCTTCGCACATCTGTTCGAACATCTCATGTTCGGCGGCAGCCAGCATGCCAAGGGCGTCTACATCAAAGCGCTCGAATCGGTGGGCGCCACCGACCTGAACGGCACCACCGCATGGGACCGTACCAACTATTTCGAAGACGTTCCCACTTCGGCGCTGGATTACACGCTGTGGATGGAATCGGACCGCATGGCGTACCTGGATCTGAGCCAGGCTACGCTCGATCTGCAACGTGGCGTGGTACAGAACGAGAAACGGCAGGGTGAAAACGAGCCGTACCGGCTCACCGAAGAGTACATTCCGGAAAATACCTATCCGGCCGAACACCCTTATTCCTGGGATGTCATCGGAGAGATGGCGGACCTGGACGCAGCTTCGTTCAAGGACGTGCAGGAATGGTTCAAGACTTACTACGGGCCCTCCAATGTAGTGTTAGTGCTGGCCGGCGACATTGACCTACAGACCGCCAAGGCAAAAGTAGAAAAATACTTTGGCGATATTCCGCCTGGCCCGCCAGTGGTCCACCAGCAGGTCTGGATCGCTAAGATGACCGGCACGCACCGCGAGATCACCCGTGAACGCGTCCCCCTGCCGCGCGTTTATATGGTGTGGAACGTGCCACAGTTCGGCAGCGCCGATTCCGACTATCTCGACTTAGTAACTTCAGTGTTAGGGCAAGGTAAGACATCCCGGCTTTACAAACGGTTGATTTACGACGATCAGATTTCGAGCGATGTTACCGTCTATAACGACTCACGCGAGATCGGCGGACAATTCGTTATTCAAGTGACAGCGCGCCCCGGTCACAACCTGGATGAATTGGAGAAGGCCATCGACGAAGAGCTCGCCAGGTTCGTGAAAGACGGGCCGTCGGCGGAAGAGGTGCAGCGTGTCTCGACTCAGTATGTGGCCGGGTTTCTGCGCGGTGTGGAACGTATCGGCGGGTTTGGCGGAAGTTCGGACCGGCTGGCGCAGTACGCGGTCTACACAGGCGATCCGGATGGATACAAAGTCACTCTCAAACGCGTGCGCGGAGCCACGCCCGACGATCTGAAGGGCGCAGCCAACCGCTGGCTCACGGATGGCGTATATATTGCCGACGTGCTGCCATTCCCGGATTACAAAGCTGCCGCCACGGGCGCCGATCGTTCGAAATTGCCCGCCCTCGGTCCGCCGCCTGAGTTAAAGCTGCCGAAACTGCAGCGCGTCACGCTGTCGAACGGTTTGAAAGTGATTCTGGCGGAACGGCACGATGTGCCGCTGGTGAACTTCTGGCTGGCCACCGACGCCGGTTATGCCGCCGATCAGTTCGCCAAGCCGGGGACTGCCAAACTTACCGGCGCGCTCCTGATCGATGGCACGCGCACACGCAATGCGCTCCAAATCACCGACCAGACTGCCCTGTTAGGGGCCGAACTGCGAGGTTACTCCAATTTGGATTACTCTTATGTGCAACTCTCGGCGTTGAAGGCCAAGCTGGGCCCTTCGCTGGAACTGTTCGCCGATGTGATTCGCAACCCGTCGTTTCCCGAGGCGGATTTCAAGCGCGAACAAAAGCTGCAATTGGATGCCATCGAGCAGGAGCAGAAAGAGCCCTTTTCCATGGCGCTGCGCGTTTTCCCGAGACTGTTGTATGGGTCAGGCCACGCCTACGGGAATCCACTGACTGGATCGGGCACCACCGCCAGCGTGCAGAAGATCACGCGTGACGACTTAGTGAAATTCCATGACACCTGGTTCCGTCCGAATAACTCGACACTGGTAGTCACCGGCGATACGACCCTTGGGGAACTTACTCCGAAGTTAGAGGCGCTGTTCGACGGCTGGAAAACCGGCCCGGTTCCGGCGAAGAACGTGTCGACGGTTCCGCTGCCATCTAAATCCATCGTATATATTGTGGACAAGCCGGGTGCCACTCAATCGTTAATTCTGGCCGGACACGTTTCGCTGCCGCCCAACGCGCAGATGGAAGCCGCCATCCAGGCCATGAACGACGATATGGGAGGGACATTCGGCAGCCGCCTGAACATGGACCTGCGCGAGGATAAGCACTGGGCCTATGGCGCGTTCAGTTTTCTGTTGGGGGCGCACGCCCAGCGCCCATTTCTGGTCTTTGCGCCGGTACAGACCGATAAGACGAAAGAATCGCTGGCGGAAGTCAACAAAGAGGTGCGCGCCATGTTATCGGACCGGCCGGTGACTGCCGAAGAGTTAGCGCACATACAGGCGAATGAGACACTCTCTCTGCCCGGATCGCGGGAGACGCTGAACTCAGTCGGATATTCGATCATGGATCTTCTGCAGTACGGTTGGCCCGATGACTATTATCAGACTCTGGCCGGAAGAATCCGTGCGCTGAAAACGACTGACCTGGATGCGGCCGCCAAGCAGGTGATCCATCCCGATAGTCTGGTGTGGGTGGTGGTTGGCGATCGCGCCAAGATCGAGGCGGGAGTGCGGGAGTTAGGGTTCGGCGAAATCCGTCTCATTGACGCGGACGGAAATCCGATTTAGTGTGTGGGGCACCGTCGAAAGCGCACCGTGGGGCGGCCAATCCTGGCCGCAGCCGCCTTTCAGGCGGCGGGCTCGACTTTCTACATTTGTGTGCGCCGCTGTGGGGCAGGCTCGTAGCCTGCGCGGGCCTCGTAGGCCCGCTCTTCGCCGGGCCGGGACAGGCCGGGAGGCCTGTCCTACCCCGGCCAGACACATAACACTAGCATCATCGCGGCCAATGGCAGCATGACGTAATTGCCGATCGCTCCCGGCGGCGTATGCGCGAAAGTCACCGGCTTCATGCGTCCCACCAGCATGCGCAACAGCGTCTCCACAATAAGCAGCACATACATAAGTGGCACTAACGAGCGGTAACGGAAGGCCACCGCCAGTTGGATCAAAGCGTAGACTAACTGTGCGCTTCCCCAAAGGGCAAAAGCGAATACAATGCCGCTCGCGCCCGTCACCGACAGATCCATTCCCGCGATGCTGCCCGCGCCGCCGTCCGGCGCCAGCAGATGGATCAAACTTCGGATCGTACTGATGACGGCAATCGCCATGAAGACGTAAACCGGTAGCTTGAAACCGTGAATCTGGTTATCGGCTACGGCGGGTAGCAGGATCATCAGAAGACGTCTCATGGCCGTACATAAATCCCCGCCGTGCGGGCCGGGAATCGCGCGTGTACCGTTCCGCCAGATACATGTAACTCCGGCGCGCCGCCCAGGCGGTCCGTCAGCGCAGTCCCATCCGCCAACCCGAGCGGCGCCAGATCGCAGCCGACGTCGCCCGCTCCGGCGGCATTATTGATCAGCACCACCACCGGTCCACCAGATCCCGTACGCGCATAGCCGTAGGTCTCCTCGCCGGCGCATAGATTGACCATCGGCCCGTGCCGCAATGGTTCCAACTCTTTGCGCAGCCCGGTCAGACGCCGCACCCGTTCCCAAATCCCCTGCTCTTCCGGCGTCCGTCCTGCCGCGGTGAAGGCGTTGCGCGCATCCCCCGGCCACCCCCCCGGAAAATCGCGGCGATTGTCCGGATCTCCGCCGCCTGCCATGCCGATCTCGTCGCCGTAATAAATCATCGGAATGCCGCGCGTCGTCATCAGAAATGCAAACGCCAGTTCCAGTCCCTCAATCGAGGCATGCTCGCCGTTCATGAATCGATCCACATCGTGCAGGCCCAGAAAGGTCACCAGTCTGCCCGCGTCAGGATACAGCCAGTCGCGCGCCGTCATAGCCGCCAAATCGTGCATGGGCTTGCCCTCGGCGAATACATGCCGCAGCGCGAAGTAATCCGGGAAATCGAACACGGAGTCCACACCCGAATCCACGCCGTCGAAGCGCGCCTGCCCGCCCTGGAAGAACGACACCAGCCCAGGATCGCCGTCGAACACTTCGCCCACCACCCGCAAATCGGGATACTCGCGTTTGATGGCCGCCATCCATGCCCGCCAGAAACGCCGCGGCACATACGGCAGCGTGTCTTCGCGGATGCCGTCCAATCCGGCGCTTCCCACCCACCACAGCGTGTTCTGAATCAGGTAGCGCGACACATCCTCGTCGTCCTGATTCAGATCCGGCAGAATATCGATGAACCAGCCATCCAGCGTTGGCGCGCGCAGCGCCGGTGTGGCATGCGGGTCGATCAGCGTCCAGGTCTGCCAGGTGTTGGCCATGTGATGTAGCTGGGTGCCGTGAAACCACGTGGGCGCCGGCGAATCCTTCACCCACGGATGCTCCGGCCCCGTGTGATTCGCCACTTGATCCTGAATCACTTTGATGCCCAGCCGGTGCGCCGCATCCACCAATTCGCGGAACTGCGCCAGCGTGCCGAAATGTTCTTCCACGCCGTAGAAATCCACCGCGCCGTATCCGTGATAATCCGTGATTGGCTGGTCGTTATAGCGCTCATGTTCGTTCAGCCGGTTTGAATTGTCGTAGACCGGCGTCATCCAGATGGCGGTCACGCCGAGATCCTTGATATATGGCAGGTGGGCGATGATGCCCGCAAAGTCGCCGCCATGGTAGTAGCGCGCCCTCTGGCGATTGAATAAGCCGCGCGACACGGCCGGGTCGTCGTTCGACGTATCGCCGTTCGAGAAGCGGTCCGGCATGAGCAGGTAGATAACGTCGTCGGGTGAAAATCCCTGAAAGCGGCCCGCGCGCGCCAGAGGTTCGAGGACCTCAAAGGGCGCGCTGGTTTCGCCGGACGCCGTGGTGACGCGCAGGCGATGGTTTCCGGGACGGGCGTTACGCCCGATCGTGATATCCACGAAGACGTATGTGCCGGCGGCACTCACGCGCGACGGCCCGATCTTGAGGTCCGCACTGTCCGCCGCCACGCGCGCGCCTTCCAGGTCGCGCCCATGAATCAGCAGCCGCACGGGATTGATGGAATGCCCGACCCACCAGTTGGGCGGCTCCACTTTGGATACTTCCGGCGGCCCGGCGATCAGCGTGGCCGCGGCGCACACCAGCAGTACGGCCAGTCTTGCGTTTGTCACAGAGCGATTGTAACCGAAGGCGCTTAGTAGGACAGGCCTCCCGGCCTGTCCGCGCGCGAAGTTCGCCGAAGAGCGGGCCTACGAGGCCCGTGCCTGCTACGAGCCTGCCCCACCACGGCGCAGCTGGATTGCATCAGCCGCGCCCATCCGGCGGTCCGCACGCGCCCCTGCCCGGCCCGCCCCATCGCCCGTAACCGGGGTGCACGCCGCGCGATAGACCCTGTTGGTCGGCGATCCGCTGCAGCAGCAACCCAAGCTGTCTCTGCTCATCCTCATTGAGCGCGGCCAACAGGGCTTGCTGATGTTCGCGCGCCACGCGTCCGATCGACTCCATGGCCGCGCGCCCCTTCCCCGTCAGGTGCAGCGCATAGCTTCGGCGATCGTCCGGATTGGCCCGCCGCTCGATCATCTGGCGCGATTCCAGATCGTCCACCAGCGCTACCAGCCGGCTGGGCTGCGTGCCGAGCGCTTCCGCCAACGCCTGCTGCGTCAGAGCCGGTTGGCGCGCCAAAATCCTCAAAATACCGGCATGCGGCGGCGCCAGTTCCAACGCCGCCAGACGCCCCCCGAACTGCGATGCCGCATGTGCTCCCACTTGGGCGAGCAGAAATGCGGCGGGAGGACAATCGGGCGGGCCTCCGCGCGCGCCCAGTTCACTTGTTGGCTTCATCCACAAATTACTATTGCACACGTCAATAATTACAGTATATAATGATTTTCATGAAGAATTATTCAGGTTCCTGGAGGGGAACTCTCGGCGATCTCCGTTACGGTTGGCGCGGTTTGCGCCGGTCGCCGGTTTTCACCGCCTTCGCCGTGCTCGCTCTGGGCCTGGGCATCGGCGCCAACACTACCGTATTCACGATCGTCAACACCATTCTGCTGCATCCCATGCCGGTGGCCGATCCGTCGCGGCTCGCCGCGCTTTTCACTACCGGATCGAAGACCGCCAGTTCCGAGGTTGCCCGGTTGCCGCTTTCGTACGCGAATTTCAACGACCTCGCCGGACATCAGACGAGTTTCCGCGATATTGCCGCCTTCACTTCGCCGATGGCTATGACCCTGCGCACCGATGCCGGATCGCAGCGCATGTTTGGCGAGTTCGCCGGCAAGGGCTATTTTGAGACGCTCGGGCTCACGCCCGCCCTCGGCCGCTTTTTCGCTGCGGACGAGAACGCGCATCCCGGCGGCGCGCCCGTCGCGGTGCTCAGCTACAACGCGTGGAAAGCCCGCTTCGGCGCAGCTCCCGCGGCGATCGGCTCCCACATCGAGCTGAACAATATCGATTTCACCATTGTGGGCGTGGCGCCGCCTGGCTTTCTGGGAGTCAGCGCGATCTTCGGACCGGATGTCTGGATGCCCGCCACCATGTGCGAGCGCGCCTTCCCGGCCGAGTTTGCCGGTGCCTTGACGGATCGCGGCAAGCCGCTGTTCCACGCCGTCGCGCGCCTGCGGCCGGATTCAAATCTGCAGCGCGCGCAAGCGGAGCTCGGGACCGTTGCGGCCGCGCTCGCACGGGACTATCCGGCGGATAACGAAGGTCATGGGATCGTGGTGCGGCCGGTGACCGACGAGCTTTATTCGAACGGCGGAGGTGGGATGGTTTTCGGAAGCTTTGTGCTGCTGGCCATCGTGGCGCTGGTGTTGGCCATCGCCTGCGCCAACGTCGCTAACCTTCTGCTGGCGCGCGCCGCCGCACGCCGCCGCGAAATCGCCGTGCGCATGGCTGTGGGCGCCCGCCGTGGCCGTCTCATACGCCAACTGCTTACCGAAAGCGTGCTGTTAAGCCTGTTTGGTTTTCTGGCGGGCATCGGCGCCGGTTATGCCGGATGCCGATTCGTCTGGTCGTTCGTGCCCGCCGAGGTAGCGGTGAACATGGCCGCTCCCAAGTTGGATGCAGCCGTGCTTCTTGCCGCGTTGGCCGTGTCTCTGGTGACCGCGTTTCTGTTTGGCCTGGCGCCCGCCTTGCGTGCATCGAAGTCCGATATCGTCGCCGGCCTCAAAGAGGACGCCGCCAGCGCCGGACCCAGCCGCCGCAGCGTCAGGGTGAGTAACTTCCTGCTCGCCGGCCAAGTCGCATTCTCGCTCGTCTGTCTGTTCGCCGCCACTTTGTTCTTTCGCAGCATCCAGCGCGCTTACACGGTAGATCCCGGTTTCAACGCCGGCCACCTCGCGTTATTCATGATGAACCCGGAACAGACTGGCTACGGCGAGACGCGCGTAAAAGAGTTTCATCGCGCGGCCGAAGAGCGGATCGCACATCTGCCGGGAGTCGCGGACGCTGCCTGGGCATCGGGCATGCCGTTCTGGAATCAGCCCTCCCGGTCTATCACGATCGAGGGAACCGAACAGCGATCGAAGTCCAGCGGCATCGCCACGGTGGCAATCACGGTCGATCCGCATTACTTCGACACGATGGGTATCCCAGTCGAAAGCGGCCGCGTTTTCAGCGACGCTGACGGCGGCAATTCCCTTCCGGTGGCGATCGTCAACGAAGATCTGGCGCGCCAGCAGTGGCCCGCCGGCAGCGCTCTCGGTCATCGGCTGCAATTATCGGGCGAAGCTTCGCCGCGGCAGGTGGTGGGCATCGTGCGCAACGCCAACTACACCACTCTTGGCGAGAATCCGCAACCCTGCGTGTATCTGCCGCTGCCGCAGAATTCGCAGGGCGGCATGGTTCTCTACGTGAGAAGCGCGGGCGATCCCGCCGGCGTGCTTCGCGGCGTCGAACGCCAGATTCGCGAATTGGATTCGAACGTTGAAATCACCGATGTGCGCACCGGCGCCAAACTGCTCACGCAGGTGCTCTTTGGACCGCATGTAGGCGTGGCTTTGTTGGGCGTCTTCGGCTTGCTGGCGCTGATTCTGGCCAGCGTCGGACTGTACGGCGCGATGGCTTACGCGGTGATCCGCCGGCGCAAGGAGATCGGCTTGCGCATGGCTTTAGGCGCCTCGCCCGCCATGGTGCGCCGCGTCGTGTTGCGCGATGGCATGTCGGTGGTGTGCTATGGCATTGCGGCCGGATTGGTGGTCTGCCTGGCGCTCGGCCGCGCGCTCACGCGCCTTCTCTTCGGCCTCAGCCCCGCCGATCCGCTAAGCTTCGTCACCGCCGCGCTGGCTCTGATGGCCGTGGCTCTGCTGGCCTGCTACCTGCCGGCCCGTTCGGCAACTCGCATCGACCCGTTGGCCGCCTTGCGCGACCAGTAGTCGCCGCCTCAGCGCGCCGCAGAGCGGGCCTACGAGGCCCGCGCAGGCTACGAGCCTGCCCCACAAGAAAGTCACTTTCCGATACAGAACGTCGAGAAGATTCGGTTCAGAATATCGTCGGCAGTGGTCGCGCCGGTGATAGCGTCGATCGGCCGTAGCGCGGCATAAAGGTCGAGTAGCAGCATTTCGTGCGGTATTTTACGTGCCACCGCCTCGCCCGCCTTCTCCAGATACTCGAGCGACTCGCGCAGCAGGCGCTCGTGCCGCAGACTGGTGATGAATCCTGTCTCCATCTCCGCGCCGCCGGAGGGCGCGACGGCTTGGAACACGGCTTCGCGCAAGGCTTCGATTCCTTCGCCGGTCAACGCCGATACCGCATGCAGATCCGCGAGCGGCTCGGCGCATCGCGGCAGATCGCACTTATTGCCGACCAGCAGCCAACGCCCCTGCCCGCCGGCGCGCGCCATCAACTCGCGATCCTGATCCGCCACCGGCGCGGACAGGTCCACCACCACCAAGGTCAGATCGGCGTCCGCCATGGCCTGGAAGCTGCGCTCGATTCCCAGTGTCTCCACCAGTCCTTGGCCCTCGCGAATCCCGGCCGTATCGAACAGCTTCACCGGAATGCCGCGGATGGCGGCGACTTCCGACACCACATCGCGCGTGGTGCCGGGAATTTCGGTGACGATGGCGCGGTCCTGCTCGAGCAGCCGGTTGAACAAACTGCTCTTGCCCACGTTGGGCCGTCCCACGATGGCCAATGTCAGTCCCGCGCGCACCAACCCGCCAAACGCAAAGCTGGCCGCCAGGCGCGCAACGCCCTCCGCGACCGGCCGCAGCCGCCGCCGAATCTCCTCCGCGGGCGCCACGCTGATATCGTCCTCGGCGAAGTCGATGCCGGCTTCGAGCAGGGCGATCAATTCCAGTAGCCGCTCCTTCAGCGGCGCGATACGGCGCGATACCGATCCGCCGGCCTGCTGCGCGGCGATGCGCGCCTGATACAGCGTGGTTGAATCGATGAGATCGCGCACCGCCTCGGCTTGCGGAAGGTCGATGCGGCCGTTCAGGTACGCGCGCAGGGTGAATTCGCCAGGCTCGGCCAGGCGCGCGCCCGCATCGACGGCCGCCGTCACGGCATGCCGCAACACGACCGGTGCGCCATGGCACGATATCTCTATTAGATCTTCCGCCGTATAGGAGCGCGGCTTGGCGAAGTAAGCGACCACTACTTGATCGACCGGCTGAGCGTCGTGCGAGGAGTCCAGCAGATCCGCCAATTGGCATGACCACGGCTGCCAGTTGGGCGCGGATGGGAAGCGGAGCATTCGCTCCGCAATCTCGCGCGCGAGCGCGCCGGAAAGGCGCACTACACCGAGGCCGCCTCGTCCGGGGGGGGTGGATATGGCTACGATGGTGTCGGTTAGGTTCATGCTTGGACAGGCCGGGAGGCCTGTCCTACTTAGCGCCGGCCACGCCTTTGTGGACGGCCGCCTCTGTCGCCTCTGCCTGGTCCACCGCGGTCGCGTCCGAAATCGCCACGGCCGCCGCCCGAGGGGCCATCGCGCCGCGGGTAGGCCGGTGGCGGCAACTCCGGTAAACTCGGCATGCCCGCCGGATACACCACCACGTGCCGATACCCGCCTGATCCGCTCGATTCGCTGCGCAGCGTGGTTTCGTTCCGCAGTGCCAGGTGAATCACGCGCCGCTCGCGGCTGTTCATCGGATTAAACCGGAACGGCTGCCCGGTACGCTTCACCTTCTCGGCCGCCGCCCCGGCGCTCATGCGCAATTCCTCGATCCGCAGTAGACGGTAATCGTTGGCGTCGAACGAAATGCGCGAGTGATCTTCGGAGGGCATGCGCAGCGCCTCCATGGTCACGTGCTCCAGCGCCAGCAGCAGTTCCGCGCGATTCGCCAGCAGATACTCCACGTCCGGCCCGGTGAATTTCACCACCACATCCGGCGTCTCGAAATCGTCGTCCGTGGCGTCGCCATCAGCCAGTTCATAGCCCATGCGAAAGCCCGCGCGATCCAGACAAGGACCCAGAAACTGCCCGATGCGGGAACCTACCGACGATACCGAATACTTACGGGGAGTCACTGTCTACTTCTTACCATCCTTTTTCTTTTTCGGCGGCTGGACCGACTGCACGGCCACGGCGGCCAGCGACGTCCGGTTAAAAAACACCTGCTGCGCGATGCCTACCAGGTTACTGGTCAAATAGTATAATATCAGCCCGCTCGAAAAATTATAAAACATAAAACCCAGGATGAGCGGCATGAACTGCATCATCTTCTGCTGGCTGGCGTCGCCGCCGGGCGTGGTGGGCGTCATCTTCTGCATGGCGAACTGACTGACGATCATGACGATGGGCAGGATGCGAATGGGCAGCGTCTCGGGCTGCGACAGATCGGTCACCCACATCCAGGTTGCGCCGCGCATTTCCACCGAGACCGAGAACACCTTATAAAACGCGATGAAGAATGGAATCTGCAGCAGCATGGGGATGCAGCCCCCCATGGGGTTTACGCCGTGCTTCTTATATAACTCCATCACCTCCTGATTCTGTTCCGCCTTGCGCGGATCGCGGAGGCCGACGTTCTTATACTTCTCGTTGATGCCGGCGATCTGCGGCTGCAGCGCCTGCATTTTTTTCATCGACTTCATGCTGGTGAGTTTCAAGGGAAACAGCACGAAGTTGAGTACGATGGTGACTAAGATAATCGCCCAGCCATAATTGTGAATCAGGCTGACGGCCACCCAGTTGACAATCAGAAACAAAGGCTTGGCCAGTATGCTGAGCCATCCGAAATCCACCACCTGCTCCAGTTTGGGATTGACCGAGCGCAGGATATCGATATCCTTGGGGCCGACGTAAAGTGAAAACTGGTTGACAGGGCCGCCGCCCACCGCGACCCCCGCGAAAGGCAGTGCCTTGGCTTCGCGTGGGGTGGCCTCGGTATCGCTGAGAGTCGTGACGGTAAGCGGTCCGCGGGGAGTCTCGCTTTCGTTTTTCACGCGCAACGTGCCGCTCTGCCCGGGCAGGAATGCCGCTACGAAATATTTATCCTCGATGCCCGCAAAAGAGTAATTGACCGGCAGCGTGACCGGCCCGTCCTTGGCTACCTTGGCCCCATTCTTCCTCAGCTTGCCATCCGTCAGATCGAAGTACAGCGTCTGCTGATCGCCGGACGGATTGACGGCCGCCATGTCGCCGAATCCGCCGCGCCACTCGACCTCACTGGGGATCGGCTTGCCGTTTTCGGTAACTTCCGCCGAGACATCCAATAGGTAGCTGGATTTCCGGAACTGAAACGATTTGTGCGCCACCACCGTGCCATTGGAAAAATCGAAGGCGATCGAGAGGCCGTCTCCGGTAGCATGCATTTCATAGAGGGCCTGGTTCAAATCCACGGTAGGCTTTTGCGCGGAAAAGAAGAGCGACATCGGCCGATCGGCATGCGATACGGGATTCACCAGTTCCAGGGGCGCGCCGTTGTGCTCCTTGTACTTTTTCAGCAGCCAGCTTTTCACCACCCCGCCGCGATTGCTGAAGACGATATGAAAGAGATCGGTATCGATAGTCTGAGTCTCTTCCTTTTCCGCGGCGACGGGCGGAGCGGCAGGTTCAGATCCGGCGGTTTGGGGTGCGGCAGCGGATGGCGCCGGCGTGGGAGTGGTGGGCGCAGTGGTTGGCGGAGCGGTAGTTGCGGTAGCGGGAACCGTCTTCTTTACGGGCGGCGGCGCGACCGTTTTATAAAAGTACGGAGTCACAAACAGGACCACGCCCATCAGGAAGAAGGCCAGCAGGAGCCGCAACTCCATGGGCATCTCTTTACGTTTGCCCAAACCGCCCGTTCCGCCGCTATTCGATTCAGCCATTCTGTTTTGTATTTACCGGACCGGGTCGAAACCGCCCGCATGCAGGGGATGACATTTCGCCAGCCGCTTGGTTCCCATCCAAACGCCGCGCCAGACGCCGTGCTTCTCGACAGCTTCGATCATATATTCCGAGCATGTCGGATAGAAGCGGCATGCCGAGGGCAGCAGCGGCGAAATGTAATGCTTGTATACCCGCAAGGCCGCGATCACGAAGCGCTGCACCGTTGAAAAAGACGAAGAATTTCGCGCTCCAGTTCCGGGAAGGGAGCTTCCATCGCTTTGCGCCGGGGATTGAAGACGATTCGCCACTCGGGACTCAATTGCTCCAGATGCAGGCGAACGGCTTCGCGCACACGCCGCCTGATCCGGTTGCGCACCACCGCCTTGCCGAGCGCGCGCGGGGTGGTGAAACCGATTTTGGGGCCGCCGCCCGATGGCTCGCGGACGCAGAACGCCGCGAAGAAAGGGCTCGAAAAGCGGGAACCCTTATCGTAGACGCTGCGGAAATCCGTGGATCGCAACAGGCGGACACGTTTCGGAAAGCCAGGGATGCTTACCTCTCGGAGCTGACCGTGAGCTTGTGGCGGCCCCGGGCACGGCGCCGGGCCAAAACCGCGCGTCCGTTCTTGGTTTCCATCCGGGTGCGGAATCCGTGCGTTTTGGCGCGCCGGCGGTTGTTCGGTTGAAAGGTACGTTTCGGCATCTTATTCCAAGATAACCAGTATAGCGCAACAGGCGGCCTACGAGGCCGCCGCAGGCAGGGTGCCTGCCCCACAATGAGCGATACATTGGTTAGATGGATCGGTTATTTCTGGAAGATCTCAGCGTGGGGCAGCGGTTTACTTCGGGCGAATATCGGTTAGACGCGGAGAGTATCAAGGCGTTCGCCGAAGAGTTCGATCCGCAGCCGTTCCATTTGGATGAAGCCGCGGCGGGCGCCAGCATTTTCGGCGGATTGGCGGCTAGCGGCTGGCACACCGCGGCGATCACCATGCGGCTGATGGTCACCGGCGGATTGCCGCTGGCGGCCGGCATTATCGGATTGGGCGGCGAGATTGCGTGGCCGCGGCCCACCCGCGCCGGCGACACGCTGCATGTGGAAAGCGAGATCCTGGAGATCGTGCCATCGCGCTCGAAACCGAACCAGGCGATTGTGAAGGCCCGCAGCACCACACTCAATCAGAATGGAGAACCGGTGCAGGTGTTCACTTCGAAGGTGCTGGTGTTCAAGCGAAGCGCGGCTTAAAGCGCGCGCTACTGCTCGGCGACGACCGGATTGCGCAGATCGCCCAGACCTTCGATGCGCACGATCACTTCGTCGCCGGGCTTCAGCCAGCGTGGGGGCTTGCGGGCGAAACCCACACCGGATGGCGTGCCGGTGGCGACCACATCGCCCGGCTCCAGCGTGAACACGCTTGATAAGTAGGCGATCAGCTCGGGAATCTTGAAGATCAGATCGTTGGTGTTGCTGTGCTGCAGGACTTCGCCGTTGATGATGGTGCCGATATCGAGCGTGTGCGGATCGGCGATTTCGTCGGCGGTGACGATGGCGGGTCCCATGGGCGCGAACGTATCGAAAGTCTTGCCGATCATCCATTGCGAGGTGCGCATCTGGAAGTCGCGCGCGCTGACATCGTTAAAATTGGTGTAGCCGAAGACGTAGTCGCGCCAGTGCTCGGCTGGAATGTGGCGGCCGTGCTTGCCGATCACGAAGGCCAACTCCGCTTCGTAGTCGGGTTTCGTGGAATTCCGAGGTAGCACGATGGGCTCGCCGCAACCGATTGTAGTGTTGGGGAACTTGGCGAAGATGGTGGGTACTTCGGGAAGTTCCATTTTGGTCTCGCGGGCGTGCTCGCGATAGTTCAGGCCGATGCATATGATCTTGGGCGGCCGCATCAACGGCGCCCGCAACGTAGTTTCAGAGGCTTTGCACAGTTCGCTCCATGGCGGATCGAAAAGCCAGCGCTGCACGCGGTCGAGCGCATCGGCGCCACCCTGGATAACCGATAATACGTCCGGGAATCCGGCATTGCGAATACCGACGATATCGTCGCCCTGAAGGACGCCCGGCTCGGGGTGGGCCTGGCGTTGGAATGTGACTAGCCGCATGTGGGTGATTGTAGCGCGGCTAGGGTCAATGCCGTTCGCTTAAGGAGAACCTTGTGGGGCAGACGATCGGTTTGTGTCGTCTGCCGCGTCGCCAAAGGCGGCAGACCACGAAAAGCGATGGTCTGCCCCACCAAAGTGAACGGTATTGTGGCTAGGGTGGCTAGGGCTGCCCTTTACCCGTAACTTATTACTGGACAAATAGGTTTGTCTCGTTCATAATGACCGCGTGGACCTGCAGAATCAGATCAAACGCATGCTGTCGCGGCCAGAGACCATCGAGTATGTTAGCCAACTATTGCAGATGGATGAGTTTTTTTCGCGGACCGAGTTGGCGGATTTCCTTTGCGAGGAGTTTGGGTTTCAAGACCCGCGTGGACAAAACCAGCGCGCGGGTTGCCTGAAAGCACTGCGCGAACTGGAGGCTAAGGGCTGGTTCCAACTCCCGCCGCCAGAGATTCAAAAGGCCCATCCCACTCCGCGACGGTTGCCCGAACCGGTCCCGGAACCAAGAGCCGTGCCAGACGAGGTAGGCATGCTGAGCGGACTAGAGTTGATCCTGGTCAAGCAGGAAGGCCAGATGCGGACCTGGAACGAACTGATGATCCGGGAACATCCGCAGGAAGCTGGACCATTGGTTGGACGGCAGATTCGTTACTTGGTTGGTTCCGAGCACGGCTGGCTGGGAGCGTTCGGCTTTGCGGCGCCGGCACTGCAATTAGGCGCGCGAGACCGTTGGATCGGTTGGGACGCGGAACAACGACGCGCACATTTGCACCAGGTCGTATGCTTGAGCCGGTTTCTGATCCGACCCTCAGTGGAGTGCCGTAACTTGGCCTCGCGGCTTTTGAGTATGAGTTTGGATCGGCTGGTGGAGGATTTCGCACAGCGCTACAATTACCGTCCCTGGCTGGTGGAGAGTTTCGTCGACACCTCCCGTTTTTCCGGCGCCTGCTATCGGGCGGCGAACTGGATGCTAGTGGGACAAACCCAAGGGCGAGGCCGGCAGGACCGTTTCACCAAGTGCGAGGAAACGATCAAGGACATATACGTCTATCCGTTGGAGAAAGATTTCCGTACTCGCTTGGGTTTACCAGCGGGGGCGGGCTTAGGGCAACTGGGGCCAGCCGATGGCATGGAGGGTAACCATTGGGCGAAGCAGGAATTCGGGGGTGCGCCATTGGGTGACCAGCGATTGAGTGAGCGACTCGTGAATATTGCGCAATCGAAGGCAGACAAACCGGGCAGTGCCTTCACGGGCGTGGCGGAAGGAGATTGGCCGGCAGTCAAGGCCTATTATCGGTTCATCGATCATCCCGACTATGAGGCCGTGAGCATGCCGCACATTTTGCAGCCGCATCGGCAACGTACCATTCAGCGCATGAAAGGCCAACGCACGGTGCTGTGTATTCAGGACGGCAGCGATCTGGATTACTCCAGTCTGGCGCAGTGTCCCGGTCTGGGGGTGATCGGAACCAATCAAACAGCGGCGCAGAGTCGAGGACTACATCTGCACACCACCCTGGCGGTGGCGCCCAACGGACTGCCGTTGGGCGTGTTGCGCGCGCAGTGCGTAGCGCCGGAATTGAAATCGCCCGACGACAAGCGTTTGAGCTACACCATCCCGATCGAGGAAAAAGACACCTTCCGCTGGATCGAGGGTTTGCGCGACACCCTGGAGGTGGCTGCGCAGATGCCCCAGACACGACTGATCAACGTGTGTGACCGGGAAGCCGATTTCTTCGAGTTGTTCGAGGAACAACGCCGCACCCCTGGAGTGGATCTCTTAGTGCGTGCCAATCACAACCGGGTGATCATGGATGAACCTTATAAGCTTTTCGAGGCCGTTCGTCAGGCTCCCTTGCAGACCAAAGTACAGATCCACGTTCCACGCCAAAGCGCCCGGCCCAAACTCAGCAAGAAAAAGGCGAAAGCGAAAAGGCCCAGCCGTCAGGCCGAGTTGGAAGTGCGTTACCAACGGATTCAACTCCGTCCCTCCAAGTATTATTCCGGCAAAGATCCCATCGACATCTGGATTATTCATGCAGTGGAATCGTCGCCGCCGGAAGGAATCGCACCCGTGGAGTGGTTCCTGCTGACGACGGTCAACCTTCGCTCGGCGGAAGATGCCGTTGCCTGCCTACGCTGGTACTGTCTGCGGTGGCGGATTGAAGACTTTCATCGAGTACTCAAATCTGGTTGCGGCGTCGAGCAGATCGCGCATGAGACCGCTGAGCGCATTCGCCGAGCTATCGCGATCAATCTCGTCATTGCCTGGCGCATCATGCTGATGACACTGTTGGGGCGGGAGACACCACAATTGCCGCCCGAAGTTCTGTTCTCCGATATCGAGCTGCAGGTTCTCCGCGCCTACGCGAAAAAAAAAGCTCGCACAGCCTTCAACCTTGCGTGATACAGTGCGCCTCGTCGCCCGCGTCGGCGGCTACCTGGGCCGCAAGAACGATCCCGAACCCGGTCACCAACTGATGTGGAAAGGCTTTTCGCAACTTCTACTCATGTGTGAAGGATTCGAACTGCGGGATTCCGATGATGCCGAATGACATTTGTCCCGAAGTTATTACGGGTAAAGGGCAGGGCTAGGGTGGTCCGGCGCGGCTACTCGACGTCGGAAGGGTCGACGGCTTTACGGTCACCCGTCGAGACCCAACGAATGTAGGCGACGATGTCCGCGAGCTGCTGGTCGGTATAGCCGCCGACGGCCGGAGGATGCTTCCAGACCGAGTTTTCCGCCTTGGCCGTCACGTCGCCCGGCGCGAACTTCCGCAACTCGGGCGGGGTCTTCGACAGATCGTAATATTGGACGGTGGTGGCGTCGCCGGAGGCTTTCATGCCGGGAAAGGTATCGCCGCCTTTCACCGTGACGGTCTCGACATACTCGGTGCGGGTGGCGCGAATGGCGGTGACCAGCGCGCGCACACCGACGCGTCCCAAAACCTTCAGATCCGGTCCGATGGCGGTGCCTTGTCCTTTCAGCGCGTGGCAAGTGCCGCATTTGCCGTCGGCAAAAAAGATTTGCTGGCCGCGACCGATTTGCGGCGTCGGCGTGGCCGCCTGCAAGAAAAGCAAAACAGATAACCAGACCATTAGGTCCTCCGACCATAGTATAGTCGGATTTTATTGGCAGGGGGGAGGGCTTGGTTACCGCTCCCTCACGGTCGCGGCTCGGTAACCATTGGTCGCGGCTCAGTAACAGGCCTACATCTCCGGTTTTCCTTTGTATACCAGGTCGCGCAGGCGGAATTCGGCTTCATGATAAGGGCCGTAGCCGGGCAGATAGAGCTCGAAGACGATGGATTTGTCGCGTTCGGTGGCGGCGCGCGGGTAAACCAGGCGGAGGTAGGGGTCGGACGGGACGGGCGGAAAGTGGCCCTCCATTTGGAACTTGCGGCGGCCGATGCGCATGATGGATTCCTCTTCCATGCGGTGCGCTTCCGCGCCATCGGCCAGGGCATTCAGGTTTTTGTATGAGATGGCGATCACCAGCTTATCCGCGCCTTCGTGTTGGAGATAGTCGAGATACTCTTCGTTCAGCGGCTTGCCGCGGCGGCGGGCGAGCTCGGCCTCGGCTTCGCGCATGGGCCGGGCCGTAGCCAGGTAGACCTGCACGGCGGGCGCGGGATCGGCCATTTCGGCCCAAGGACTGTCGTGGAGCAGGCGGTCGATTTGAGCTTCGGTCCAATCGGCGGGGGGCGTGGCTTCCCAAAACGGAGCGGCTGCCCAAAACGGGGCGAGCGCCAGCCATAACCCTTGCCACAGGCATGCGAGATGCATAATAGTTCCAATATGACAGAGCTATATCGTGGACGGCGGGCGGCGTCGATAGAGAACCAGTGGGTGCGCGTGACGCTGCTTGCGGAAGGCGGGCATATCGCGGCGATCACGGATAAGGCGAGCGGCGTGAATCCGCTGTGGACACCGCCTTGGGATTCGATAGAGCCTTCGACGTACGACGCGCGGAGGCATCCGGAATACGGCAGCGACTCCGAGAGCAAGCTGCTGAGCGGCATCATGGGGCACAACCTGTGCCTGGACATCTTCGGTCCACCGTCGGCGGAGGAAGCGGCGGCGGGGTTGACGGTGCACGGGGAGGCGTCGGTAGCGGCTTGGGAGTTGACGGCGGCGGACGTCGCGCTGACCGGGCGGGCGCGCCTGGTGCAGGCGCAGTTGCAGGTGGAACGGCGGATCGCGCTCGACGGGCGGACGCTTGAGATCGTGGAGGTAGTGGAGAATTTGAGCGCGACGGACCGCCCGATCGCGTGGACGGAGCATGTGACGCTAGGACCGCCGTTTCTGGAGAAAGGCGCGACGGAGTTCCGCGCTCCGACGGTGAAATCGGAGGTGCTGGAGGCGGGCCTGGGCGATTTCGGGCGGTATACGGACGCACCGGTTTCGGGCGGGTTCGCGGCGCACTTGCTGGATCCGGCGCGGGAGACGGCGTACTTCGTGGCTTGGTCGCCGGGCAGCCAGGTAGCGTTGGGGTATCTGTGGCGGCGCGCGGATTTCGCGTGGCTAGGGGTTTGGGAGGAAAACTACAGTCGTAGGAGCCCGCCTTGGAACGGGCGGACGCTGACGCGCGGGATGGAATTCGGCGCATCGCCGATGGCGGAGACGCGGCGGCAGATGATCGAGCGCGGGAGTTTGTTCGGCGTGCCGGGATTCCGATGGATTCCGGCGCGGAGCCGCGTGGAGGTGCGGTATTGGGCGGCGATCCAGGGTGGGCTGGCAAGTTGTCCGGCGGATCTGACGCGGACGGCGGCGGGCGAGGTCGGGTTTGCATCTTGAAGTGCGGCGGGGAGATGGCGGCGATCTGGAGGCGATTGCGCGGATTCAAGCGGCATCGCCCGAAGCGTCGCAGTGGGACGTACGGGATTACGCAAAGTACGATCTGACGGTGGCGGTTTGCGATGGTCAGGTGGCGGGATTCGCAGTGTCGCGGCGGGTGGCGGAGGACGAAGGCGAACTGCTGAATCTGGCGGTCGATCCGGCGTTCCGGCGGCGGGGCATCGGGCGGCGCATGGTGGCGGAGGTCGCCGCGAGATGTAAGGGGACGATCTGGCTGGAGGTGCGGGAATCCAATTGGGCAGCTCGTAAATTATACGAATCGTTAGGGTTTCGTGAGGCTGGGCGGCGGGTCGGATACTATCCGCAGTACAACGAAGGCGCTATTGTCATGAAGATCCATTCATGATAACGTCACAGTAGACGGCAGGCCACACGGGCTTGCCGCACTTCTCAAACCGATGAAGTGAAGATGACCCACCGAGCCTCGTTCCCGGTACCATCGACTCGGCGTGGCAACCTCACTGGGAGGAACTGCCCCATATGGAACGGAACGCGCAGGAACAATATAAAGCGCATCTGATGGAGACGAACGCGGAGTTTCGCCAGCTCGTCGCGACGCATTGCGATTACGCGAAGAGGCTGGACGAGCTGGAGTCTTTGCCGCACCTGACCGACCAGGAACAACTGGAAGAAGTGCGGTTGAAGAAGCTGAAGCTCCGTTTGAAAGACCAGATGGAAGCGATTTTGAGCCAACATAGGACTCAGCAGGTCGCTTAGCGTCAGGTGCGCTGATTTCGGGTTGTGAGGCCCGGCCGGGTTTGTCCTGGCCGGGCTTTCGTGTTTTTTGGGGGCGATTGGGCTGTGCCGAATTGTGCCGAATTGTGCAGAATTGTGCAGGTGGCGGGTGAAGAAATTTTTCGACCGAGCAAAGCCAATTTTGCCGGACAGAGCTCTTTCTGGTTTGTTTTGTTTGGGTTGGTGGGGACTGGAGCGTGTTGTTGTTGCGGGCTGGGCTGGTCTTCGGCTGGCGAGCTGGCCTGGCCGCAGTGGCGTTGAGCGGGCTAGGGGACACTTTGCGCGTTTGTGGCGGGATCCTCATGCGATTCGACGATAGCACGACGGGCGGCGGGGGCTGGTGGCTTGGGCGGGGGTGGTGGTGTGGAGGTGATTGAAAACTTGGGGGATGGGTTCGGCGGGGCTTTTGGAGTCGCGGTGTGATTTGGTTTGAGACGTGGGTTGGCGGTGTATTTGGCGTTGGGCGCGTGGTATCGTTTTGGGGAACGGTCCGCCGGCGGATTTCGGCGGTTGGGCGGTTGACCTGCTTTCATGGAGATAGGCGACTTATCAACGAGCTTCAAGGCGCTGACCAGGGACGCAGGAAAGGGCTTCAATGGCTACGAGCCGCTTAGGTGGCAGCGTCGCCTACCGACGGGGATGGGCAAGACCCGTTGCTTCAGCAGCTTCGCAAGCGCGCGACGGAGCGCCTGCCGATGCGACTGGTGTACGTGGTTGACCGCCGAACGGTTATCGATCAGGCAACGACGATTGCGGAGGCAATTCAGAAGAATCTGGGCGATGATCGGTTGTGCGTGAGCACTCTTCGCGGCCAACTGGCGGATAATCGCGACTGGGTCGAGGACCCCTCAAGGCCTGCGATAGTCATCGGCACCGTGGACATGGTCGGCAGCCGGCTGCTGTTCAGTGGCTATCGCTCATCGTATAGGCTAGTAGGCGCGCGGCGGAAGGCCAAACTCAGGGTTGCCGCGATGACGCAAAGAATCGCGGAATTTATCGAAGACTTCAGTCCCCTGCGCGCCCTGCCGGCTTTGGTTGCGTTGGAGCAGGAGTTGCGGCAGGCAATAAGACAGTACAATTGGGACCGAAGATAGCACAGCTTGCCTGTAACGCCAGCTTCTCCGGATCCAGATCTGTCCGATTGCAAAGCACCACAACCGTCAACTTCTCGCCCGTAAAGCGCTCGATCACGGTGCGAAAGCCCATCGTGCCGCCGGTGTGCCACATCCGCGCGCGGCCCTTGAACGGATCGAGGAACCAGCCGAATCCGTAGGCCACAGGTTGGCCCGGATGCAGATTGTCATCATTCGCGTCCACGGGCCAGTGCGGCTGCGACCCGTCGTTTAGGGTTACCGGAGTCAGTGCCGGACGCATCTCGTTTTCACTAAGCAGCGTGTGACTCTCCAGCGCGGCGACCCACTTCGCCAAGTCTTCGAGATTGGAATAAATGCCGCCGTCACCCTGAGTGGCCGAGGTCGGGCTCTGATCCGTCTCTGTGAATCCACTCGCGCCCTTGGTATGTCCATAGGCACGATCGGGTACCTCGTTCCTTCCCCCGAGGTAAACCAAGGTGCGCGCCATATGCAATGGCCGGAAGATCCGCTCGTCCAGGAACTTAGCGAATGGTTCACCGGATATCTTGGCCACTACCAATCCCAGCATGACGTATCCGGAGTTACTGTAGGCCCAACTGGCGCCCGGCGCGAACTTACCGGCTGTCTGGTGTTCCAGCAATCGCAACACTTCCTCATCCTGAATCTGATGCTCGGCAGTCCAGTTGCCGCCCTGCATCAGATCTTCGTAATCCGGCAGCCCCGAAGTATGAGTCAGCAGATGACGAATAGTAATCGCACGGCCGTAAGCCGGAAAGCCGGGGAAGATACCAGTCAGCCGTTCGTCGTAGTGCAGCTTGCCATCGTGCACCAGCAGCATAGCCGCCATCGCGGTGAACTGCTTGGTGAACGATGCCAGCCGGAAGTCTGTCCGCGCATCGATGGGCGCCAGCGTGCGCAGGTCGCGCACACCATAGCCGCGTTCGAACACCGTGCGCCCGTTCTGCCGCACGAGCACGGCGATACCCGGAGATTTCGCGTCCACCAGCGGCGCGAATATGGCATCGAAATCGGCCGCGCGCGCCAAGCCCGCTCCGGCTATCAGCGCCCACAACAACAGCCGCCTCATAACGCCGCAACCAATTTCGCAAGCAGCGCCGTGCGTTCGGCGATCCGATCCACCAGGATGCTCTCGTTGAGCGCATGCGCGCCTTCTCCCACCGCGCCCAGACCATCCAGCGTAGGCACACCCAACGCCGCCGTGAAGTTGCCATCCGACCCTCCACCTACCGACGATTCCTCGAGCGCCACACCCATCCCGCCCGCTAACGCTTGGGCCTTGCGAAAGAGTTGCACCACGGCCGCGGATCGCTCCAGGGGCGGACGGTTGAGCCCGCCAGTCACGTCGATGGTGCAGCGCTTATCCACCGGCCGCAACCCATGAAATTTGCGATCGAGCGCCGCCGCGTCTTTCACTCGTGGAACCCGCATATCCACCTCGACGCGCGCTTCGGCCGCCACCACGTTTACCCGCGTGCCTCCGGAAATCACGCCGGGATTCACCGTGATACCGCGCGCTAAATCTGTAAATCCGGCGATCTTTTCAACCTGCCGCGCGAGTTCCAATATCGCGCTCGCGCCACCCGCAAAATCGAGGCCCGAATGCGTCGCCCTGCCGCGCACCGTCACCGTATAGCCGCCAATGCCTTTACGCGCAGTTTTCAGCTTCCCTTCGAGTCCGCTGGCCGGCTCCAGAACCAGCACGGCCTGGCTGCGTTTGGCATTCGCCTCCGTCAACGCGCGCGACGACTCGCTGCCCACTTCTTCATCCGCATTGATCTGCATCACCACCTTATGCACCACGGGTATCTCCAGATCCCGAAGAATGCGCATGGCGTAAATGAAGAACGCGATGCCGGCTTTCATATCCAGGACGCCCGGTCCCCACAGACGGCCGGCCTTCTGGCGAAATGGCATCGTCCGCAGGGTGCCGAGCGGCCACACCGTATCCGAGTGGCCCAGCGCCAGGATCTGCCCTTGTTTGGCCTTGCCCAAAAGGTCGAACTCACAGACCACATGCCGTCCGAATCGTCCGCCCGGCACGGTCTTCAGGCGCGCGAAAGAGGGCGCGACATCGCCCAGCAGATCTACAAAGCGGTTCACCGCCGCCGGATCGCTACTGGGCGATTCGCATTCCACCATCTCCCGGATCAGCGCCACAATCTGCTTCCGCCGGGAGCGGGCTTCAGAGAGAATAGAATCCACGGCTGTTATAATAGCGAGTTCCATGCCCGTTTTGGATATCAACGAAATCCGCGACATACTGCCACACCGTTATCCCATGCTGCTGGTCGACCGCATCATCGAGTTAGAGGCGGAGCGGATCGTGGGCATCAAGTGCGTCACCCAGAACGAACCTTTCTTTCAAGGCCATTTTCCGGACTACCCGGTGATGCCCGGCGTGCTGATCGTGGAGGCGCTGGCGCAGACCGCCGGCGTGCTGGTGCTCAAGCAGGTCGCGGATCGCCATCGCAAGCTGGTGCTGCTGGCTTCCATCACCAGCGCGAAGTTTCGCCGGCCGGTGGTTCCCGGCGACACGCTGCGCCTGGAGATGAAAGTTCTTAAGCGCAAGGCCAGCGTGGCCGTGATGGCGGGCACCGCCACGGTCGACGGGCTGGTGGTGGCCGAGGCCGAGATGATGTGCAAACTGGCCGATAAGGACGAAGCCTCCGCGCTTTCCTGAGCGATGCCGGTTCATCCCACCGCGATTGTTTCTCCCGCGGCGCGCATTGCCGATACCGCCGAAATCGGACCGTATTCGATCATCGGCGACGATGTCGAGATCGGCGCGGGTACGCGGCTCATGGCGCACGTTTACATGGAAGGTCCGCTGCGCGTGGGGGGGGATAACATCTTCTTTCCGTACAGCACCGTGGGCGTGGCCTCGCAGGATTTGAAGTACCGCGGCGAGCGCTCCGAAACGCGCATCGGCGATCGCAACAAGATTCGCGAGTTTGTGACCATTCATCGCGGCACCCAAGGCGGCGGCATGCTGACCAGCATCGGCGACGATAACCTGCTGATGGCCTATGTGCACGTGGCGCACGATGTGCACCTCGGTAACCGCGCGGTTTTGGCTAACGCCGTCACACTGGGCGGACATGTGACCGTGGGCGATTGGGCGGTGATCGGCGCTTCTACAGGCGTACATCAATTCTGCCGCATCGGGCGGCATGCCATCGTCGGCGGATATAGCGTAGTTACGCAGGATGTGCTGCCGTTTTCGAATACGGTGAGCGAGCGGGGCATCAAAGTGTATGGCGCGAATCGCACGGGCCTGGAGCGGCGCGGATTCGAGCGCGGCGCGATTGAGAAGTTGCAGACCGCGTTCCGGCTGTTGACGCGCGCGGGGTTGAACACGGCGCAGGCCGTGGAGCGTATCAGGGCGGAGATTACCGATAGCGCTGAAGTAGAGGAACTGCTGGCTTTCATAGCCGAATCCCAGCGCGGAGTAATCAAGTGAATTGTGGGGCAGGCTCCCTGCCATCGCCAAACCCTGGCGGCCTACGAGGCCGCCGCAGGCTACGAGCCTGCCCCACTTCATGAAATACGGGCTTATTGCGGGCAATGGCCGCTTCCCCATCCTGGCGCTGGAGAGCGCGCGCCGCCTGGGCCATGAAGTGGTGGTGCTGGCGATTCAGGAAGAAGCCGCGCCGGAGATCGAGAACCTCGGCGCCAAATGCTATTGGCTGTCGCTGGGACAGCTCAGCCGCCTCATCGAGATCCTGAAAGCGGAAGGCATCGCCGAAGTGGTGATGGCGGGACAGGTGAAGCATGCCAAAATATTCTCGTCCATCCGGCCCGACTGGCGGCTCATCAAGCTGCTGGCTTCGCTGCCCTCGAAAAATACCGACGGATTAATCGGCGGAGTGGCCCAAGTGCTGGCCGACGAAGGCATCCAGCTTCGCGATTCGACCGCGCTGCTGAAGCCGCTGCTGGCTGATTCAGGCGCCATGACCCAGCGCAAACCGGATGCGCGCGAGCAAGCCGATATCGCGTACGGCCGGAGAGTGGCCGCGGCCCTCGCCGGATTCGACGTCGGCCAAAGCGTGGCCATTTGCGAACGCGCCAGCGTGGCGCTCGAAGCCATGGAAGGCACCGACGCCATGCTGCGGCGCGCGGCGAGCCTGGTGAACGGCCGTCCGCTGACGCTGGTGAAAGTTTCGCATCGCCGGCGGCATTTGCTCTTTGATGTGCCGGTGGCCGGCCTGGCGACCATCGCCGTGATGCGTGAAACAGGAACCACCGCGATGGCCGTGGACGCGGGCCGCACGCTGCTGCTCGACCGCGACGAGCTGCTGGAGAGCGCCGATGAAGCCGGCATCGCCATTGTAGGGCAGGCTCCCGATGCATAGCCGAAATAAACTGTGGGGCGGGCAATCGTGTCCGCAGCCGGCTTTCAGCCGGCGCTGGCCGCCTAAAAGGCGGGTGCCCGATGCATAGAATCGCGGTCATCGGCGCGGGACAGTTCGGGCAAAACCATTGCCGCGTGGTGCGCCAATCCACGCGCGCCGAACTGACTGCCGTGGTGGATACCGATCCATCGCGCGCCGCCGTCGCCGACTACCGCGAACTGGCCGGCAAGGTGGATGCGGCGATTGTGGCCACGCCCACATCCGCGCATGCGGAAATCGGCTGCTGGCTGCTGGAGCGTGGCATCGACGTGATGGTGGAGAAGCCCATCGCGCCCGATCTGGAATCCGCCGATCGGCTGGTCGCGGCCGCCGAACGAAACGGGCGCATTCTGCAGGTTGGCCACCTGGAACGCTTCAATCCCGCCGTGATCGCGCTCGAAGGCCGCGTCACGCTGCCGCTATTCTTCGAAATCCACCGCCTCAGCGTATTTAGCCCGCGCAGCCTGGATGTGGACGTGATCCTGGACCTGATGATCCACGACATCGATATCGTGCTAAGCCTGACGCGCGGCGAGCCGGAGGAAATCCGCGGCGCGGGTGTTTCCATCCTGTCTGAGAAGGTGGATATCGCCAACGTGCGCTTGCAGTTCGCGAACGGCTGCGTCGCCAACCTGACGGCCAGCCGCGTTTCCACAGAGCGCGTGCGCAAGCTGCGCCTCTTCCAGCCGCAACAGTATTGTTCGCTCGATTACGCGCGGCCGGAATTGCTGATCTTCTCGGTGGGCGCCAACCGGCAAGTCGGCTTCGAGTCCGTGGCCATGGCGAAATCCGAGCCATTGCAGTTACAATTCGACGCCTTTTTAAATTGCCTGGAAAGCCGAAATTCACCGAAAACTTCGGGCGCGGCGGCGCGTCAAACACTGCGGATAGCTTTGGCTATTCTTGATAGAATTAAAGCACATTCGGAGATAGTCTCGAAGTCGTTGGCAGGCGGATGGAAACTCTAGCGCGTCCCTCGGTGGAAGATCCGGCGGAACTGCATCTGCTCACCAGTTGGCAGCAGGATACCGGACGTGTCCGCAAGGCGGGCTTCCTTTCGGTATTGGCGCATGTTGCGGGCATCGTGGCCCTGCTGCTGATGCCGCACAGCTTGATCGAACCGCCGCGCCACGAGGAGCAGATCACCCCTTTGATTGAGCCGCCCACGGATTTGACCCAAAAAGCGCCCAACAAAGCTCCCATCGCCAAGGAAGTCACGGTGGAAGGCTTGCAAGCCACGCGCCGCATGCAGATTCCCAATTCGCCGCCCTCCACATCGCGGCCGCCTGCGAAGGCCTTCAGTCCGCCCCAACCTACGCCTGCGCCGGCGCCGACGATCGCGCCTCCGCATATCCAAGCCGGTAATCTGCAACCGATGACGGGTCTGCCGGTGGGGCCTCCGGTCGAGGCGCCGCCGCAGATCCAGGAGCAGGAAAAGCCTAAGCTGGCCTTTGAGACGCCCACGGCGCCGCCGCCGGTTCAAGGAGTGGGCCGCATCCCGCGGCCGGATACTTCAGTGGCAGGCGCGATCCAGGAGCTCACGCACGGCGGGTCGTCTGGCGGTGTCACGGTAGGCGACGACACCAGCGATGAACCGCTCGGCGGGCACGGCGGCGGATTGAATCTGCCGGCATCGCCCGGACGCCAGGCCAGCTCGCTCGAGCTGCTTAGCGATCCCAAGGGTGTCGATTTCCGGCCATACCTGCTGGAGGTTCTGGCGGCAGTGCGGCGGAATTGGTTTGCCGTTTATCCGGAAAGCGCACGTATGGGACTGCGCGGAAGAGTGGAAACCCAGTTCGTGATCGCCAAGGATGGCAGCATTCCGAAGCTGGTGATCGTGCTGCATTCCATTCCGGCTCTGGAGCGCGCGGCGGTGGCGGGCATCGATGCCTCACATCCGTTTCCGCCATTTCCGGCGGAATATACCGGCGATCGCATTGTGCTGAAGCTGACGTTCAGCTATAACATGCCGAAGAAATAAGTGGGGCAGGCACCTTGCCTGCAGCGACCTCTTAGGTCGCCTGCTTGGACAGGCCGGGAGGCCTGTCCTACCCGGCCGCCGCGGGCAGGGTGCCTGCCCCACGAACTACCTCGGCGGAGCGCAGTTCGCGCCGCAAGATTTTGCCTACCGGCGTTTTGGGCAGTTCACTGCGAAACTCGATCTGCTTAGGCACCTTGTAATTCGTCAGGCTCTGCCGGCAGTGCGACACAATACGATCGGCCGTAAGATTCGGATCGTTCGAAACCACGTACGCCTTCACCACTTCGCCAGCAATCATATCCGGCACTCCGACCACTCCGCACTCCACCACACCCGGCAAGGATGCGATCACGTTCTCGATTTCATTGGGATACACATTGAAACCGGAAACCAGAATCATATCCTTCTTCCGGTCGGTAATCCGCATGTATCCGTTTTCATCCATGATTCCGATGTCGCCGGTGCGAAGCCATCCGTTGGAGGTAAACGCGGCCGCCGTCTCGCCGGGCAGTTGCCAATATCCGGCCATCACTTGCGGTCCTTTGACACAGATCTCGCCCGCGACGCCTAGCGGCACTTCCCGGTCGTCCTCGTCCACGATGACGACTTCGGTGGAGGGCAGCGGCACTCCGATAGAGCCGTTAAACTCTGTGTCCAACGGATTACATGAAACGAAAGGCGATGTCTCGGTGAGCCCGTAGCCCTGTAAAATCGGCCGCTTGGTGACTGCCAGCCAGCGCTCGGCCACGGTGCGATGGACGGCGGCGCCGCCTCCCAGCACGAACTTCAGGGCGCTGAAGTCCAGGGCGTCGAAGCCCGGCGTATTCAGCAGGCCATTGAAAAGAGTATTCACGCCGGTGGTCACCGTCCAGGGAGTTTTGCCCAACTCCTTCACGAACTCGGGCATGTCCTTGGGATTGGTAATCAACAGATTCAACGCGCCCAGCTTGATAAACAGAAGGCAGTTGGTGGTGAGCGAAAACACATGGTACATGGGCAGCGCCGTGACCACGGTTTCGCGGCCCTCTTCGAGGATGCCGCGCGCCCAGGCGCAGGCCTGGAGCATATTCGCCACCAGCCCGCCGTGCGTCAGCATGGCGCCTTTGCAGACGCCCGTCGTGCCACCCGTGTATTGCAGGAAGGCGATATCGGCGTGCGTGAGTTCGGCTTCTTCGAAGCGCGCGCGCGCGCCCCGATCCAGTGCGGTCCGGAAGCCGATGGCGCCTCCGATATGCCACTCCGGCACCATTTTTTTCACGCGTTTCACGGCGAAATTCACCACTAACCGCCGCGGCGGACTCAGCAGGTCTCCGACCTGGGTGGTCACGACGTAGCGGACAGCCGTGTTCGGCAACGCCTTTTCGAGCACGTGCGCGAAGTTCTCCAGGATGACGATGACCTCGGCGCCGGAGTCCTTGAGTTGATGCCCTAATTCGTGCGCTGTATAGAGAGGATTGATGTTCACCACGATCATCCCGGCGCGCAGCACTCCAAACAGCGCCACCGGGTATTGCAGAAGATTGGGCATCATCAGGGCGACGCGCGTGCCCTTGGGCAGCCCCAGGCTCTCGAGCCAGGCGGCGAAATGGCGGCTTAGACGGTCGAGATCGGCATACGTGATGGTGGTGCCGAGATTACGGAAGGCCGGGAGATCCCGGAACTTGCGGCAGCTTTGCGCCAGCAGATCGTTCAGGGACGAATACTCGTTGACATCGATCTCGGCCGGCACGCCTGCGCGGTAGCTTTTCAGCCAGATCTTGTCCATGCGCTAACCTCCTCGGAGCGGACACGCACCGGGATCGCGTTATCGTGCATGCCAGGTGCAGATGCCGCTTACGGACAACACTGCAAATATCTAGTTTAATATCCTTTTTTGATGAAATGCAATGTGGGCAGGCGCCTGTGTGAGCCAGGTGACCGCTCCCTTACGGTCGCGGCTCAGTAAACCCCGCGAGATCGCTACGTCCGTTACTGAGCCGCGACAGTGTGTGCCTAATCGGACCGACGCGGCGGACCGAAGTGCTATACTCCACTAACAACCTATGCCGCGCATCGCCGCAGTTCTCGTTTTGCTCTATCTCCTCCTATCGATCCCGGCGTCCGCATCCCTGATCCCCATCGGCCTGATCTCCTACGATGTGGTAATTCCAGCGGGCGTTGCGCCGGGCGTGAATGGCTTCGATATTTACGATTTCACGGGAATGACCTACGGACCTTTCGCCGGCAGCCCGTACGTGACAAACTCCGTGAGCCTCGACGACGTGACGCTGACTATCTTTTTCGCCGGCGGCGGATCCGCGACCGTGCAGGATAACGTTCTAATCCCCGGCGAGTTCGGGCCGCAACTGGAGGTCCCCAGCAACGCGGAAATCGCCTCCGCCGAACTGACCGCTACCCTGAGCCAGACTTCGTTCACGTTATCGGATGGCTCGACGTTTACGGCCTTGCCGGACGTCACCGTCGATCTGTTGCCGTCGTCGGGCGGCGCGCTGCAGGCTGGCGTGGACTTCGGGGTGATCGAAGCGCAATCTTCCGGCAGCGCAACTCCCGAGCCAGGCACGTTCATTCTGTTGTCACTCGGCATGGCGGGATTGGCGATGCGGTGGCGGCAATGAAACATCTGCCCGGCAAAATCGCGCTTGCGATACTGTGCGGCATGGCGCCGCTATGCGGAGAGACGCTGGTCACGCTGGAGAGCCCGGCAGCACCCGGCATCGCCGAACCCGGTGTAACTACGGTTACCCTTACGGGCGCCGGATTTCCGGCCGGCACGATTCAGCCCGCTAACATTACGATTACGCTGGCACCGCAGCGCACTGGAGCTGGACCCTCGGGCACCACACAGGCCACCACGGTACAACTTCTGTTGGGCACGACGGAGCGGCTGACCTTCACAGTTCCAACCACCATCGTGCCCCGCGAAGCGGTGAACTATGTCGTATCGATAGCCGGAACCACGTCCACCGGAGCGGCGTTTTCGAGCGGCAATACTGCTTCGCTGCAGATCACACCGTTGGCGTCCTTATTCTCGATCGCTCCAGGCAGTTACGGGAGCCCTGGAGAGTCGCTGCGGTTTACCATCGTTGGAAACTTCACCAACTTCCTCGAGGGCGCCACGATGGCGAACTTCGGACCGGGTGTATCGGTGGGAGGCGCGCCGCGGGGTGACTGGGGGCCGCTGACCGTCAACACGGCCACAAACGCGACGGCGCAAATCGTAATCGGCATGCCCTGGAATTCCAGCACGAATCCGTTGATGGTGGCCACGGGAACGGAAGAACTCTCATACCAGCAGGGATTCACAATCTCGAACTTTTCGCCGGTTTATAGCTTTCTCGGCCAAGGCAGTAAGGACGGAGCCAACCCCAAGCGAGTCCCGATTATCGGCACGATCCCCGGCGGAGTCCCCTCGCTATTCGGCGTTACGCCATACGGCGGGGCCGCCAACTTCGGCACGGTCTACTCCTATCCGCTGGCATTCGGCACGGCCGATTCGGTCTTATATAGCTTCGCCGGTCCGCCAAATGACGGCGAAACGCCGGATGGCGCGCTGGTGCTGGCGAGCAACGGAGTGCTTTACGGCACCACCGGCGGCGGCGGAAGTCACGCGCCCAGCGGCACGATCTTCTCACTGGCGCCTCCCGCCACGCCCGGAGCCGCATGGACGGAGACCGTCTTGCATAACTTCGCGGGCGGCTCGACCGATGGCGCGAATCCGTATGCCGCCTTGATCATTGCCGGTGAATCGAACAGCCTGCCTATCCTCTACGGCACCACCTACAACGGCGGTACGCGATCGAACGGCGTGGTCTTCAGTTTGACCCCGCCCTCGGAATCAGGCGGCCAATGGACCGAATCGATTCTGCATTTCTTCACCGGCTCTCCGAGCGACGGCGCGAATCCGCACACGGCTCTCACGCCCGGACCGAACGGCGTCTACTATGGCACCACGTACAATGGCGGCACGTCCAACAAGGGCACGGTGTTCCAGTTGACCCCACCCGCGCAGCGTGGCGGTGCATGGACGGAGGCGGTGCTCTACAGCTTCGCCGGCAGCCCCAACGACGGCGCGAATCCGCATGGCGACATGATCCTGGGGCCGGGCGGAGTTCTTTACGGCACGACCTTGGGTGGAGGTCCGCTGGGCCGGGGCGCGGTGTTCTCGCTGACCCCGCCGGCTTCCCCGGGCGGCAAATGGACCGAAGCCGTGCTCTACCTGTTCGCCAGCGGGACGGATGCATCTCAACCGCGCGCAGGGCCGGTGATGAGCACGGGCAGCGGCGGTCAGATCGTGCTCTACGGTACGGCCTATCTTGGCGGGGAGTATGGCGACGGAGCCGTCTTCTCGCTGACCCAGCCGTCGTCGCCCGGCGGCGCCTGGACCGAGACGATCCTCTACAGCTTCGAGAACTTCGACGGAATCAATCCGGAGGCCGGAGTGGTAATGGATAGCGTGGGCGCCCTCTATGGCGCCACGTACAGCGGCGGCGGGTCAAACCTCGGCCTGATTTATTACCTGGCGCCTTAACTATCGTGGACTTGTTCCATTAACCTCACGAGTGTTAATTCCTTAACAGAGGAACCCTATGTCCCGATGGCGTAGTCTGTTTGCAGTTGCGGCGCTGGCGCCCGGCTTGGCGGCCGCCGCCGATCCGGCGATGTTGGAACTCATCATGCCGGATGCCCGCGCCGTAATGGAGATTAATCTGGATCGCATACTGTCCTCGCCGTTCGGTCAGGCCATGTCGACGCAAATGCGCGGCGAACTGGCCGCGTTCCGGCCCGCCTGGCAGGACTCCGCGAGCGGTTTCGCCAGCCTCGAATGGGGCCATTATGCGCAGGAAGTCATCTTCGCCAGCGGCGCACCTCCGGCGCCCGGCCGCCCCGCGCCCACACTGATGGTCGTGCGGGGCATGATCGATCCGGTTTGGATCGAGTCGCTCAATGCGTTCAGCGGCGCCAAGAGCAATTTTATGGGCGTGCCCATGCTGTCTTCGGGGGGCGGCGCGGTGGTGGCCTTCCTGGAAGGATCCATCGCGGTCATCGGGCAGCCGGCAGATGTGAAAGCCGCCATTCGACGGCGCGGCCAGAATACTCCGCCTTCGCCGGTGCTGGCCGAAGGCTTGGCGCGCTATGAGGGCCAGTATGATGTTTGGGCAGTCTCTGCGGGGTCCGTCAATGGCCCGGCGAAGACTCCCGTGGGACCCTCCATGAAGTGGCTCGATCGCACGGCTTCGTTCACGGCGGGACTGCGGGTCAATCCGGATCTGGAGCTTGCCGCCGAGATTTCCATGCGCGACGAAAAAGATATCGCGGAAATCACCGACAGTCTGCGTTGGTTTGCCGGTGTGATCGCGACGCAGGAGAGAACCGCGCTCAGCCTGGAGGATCTGAACTACAAGGTGGAAGGGAAGCATATTTCGCTTTCGCTCGCGGTTCCCGAACAGCAACTGCGGGTCGCGTTGCAACAGCGCAGTCTGCCCGCGCGGCCCACGCGCAACCCGGTGCGGCCGCCGGACATCGCCAGCGGACTGCCGGAGCCGCCCTCGGGGACCATCCGCGTGCAATCCTCGCCCGCCGATATGGGCACCGTGCTGTTGCCGGTGGGCAAGTCGGAATAATCGCTAGATTTCCAGCAGTCCTAGGCCGCCGGTAGGACAGGCCTCCCGGCCTGTCCGGGGCGAGCTAGGCTCGCCAAAAAAGGCGATCTTCGCTCGCCAAAAAAGGCGATCTTCGCTCGCCAAAAAAGGCGATCTTCGCTCGCCAAAGAGCGGGCCTACGAGGCCCGCGCAGGCTACGAGCCTGCCCCACAGCGACGGCAACAATGTGGAAAGTCGAGGGACAGATGGTCTGCCCCACGGTACTTTTTCGAGAGTGCCCACCTTGACAGGAATGCCTCTCACGCCTAATAATTCGTTATCGCCATCACGGAGGGAATTACATGAAAGACGAGTTGAATCGGCGCGCATTTCTGGGCAGGCTGGGCGCGTGCGCGGTGGGAGGAGCCGCGCTCTCGCAAGCCTTCAATCCGCGGACGGAAGGCGCGTGGACCGCGCCTCCGCAATTGGAGAACCCGAACATTCTGATTGTGATCGTCGACCAGATGCGCTGGCCGCAGTGGGTCAACAGCCAGCAAATGACGGTGCTCGACGAGCAGATTCTGCCGAATATCTCCGGCCGGCTCAAGAACAACGCGTATGTGTTTCCGCAATATTACACAGCGGCGACGGTTTGCACGGCGGCGCGCGGCACGCTGCTGACGGGATTGTACGCACCCCAGACGGGCGTTTATCTGGATGGCATCGACGGCCTGATTACGGCTTCCACGCCGGCTTTGGTCACGGGTTTTCCCACGTGGGCGTGGGGCATCCAAAAGCTGAATCCGGCCTATAGCAATAACTGCTGGTGGTTCGGAAAATGGCACCTATCCGATTGTGTAACCACAACTCCACTAACGGGCTATGGCTTCAACACGCGCACGTATCCGGGCGGCGCGGCTTCCAATCCATCGCCCAACGGCACGCCCAACGAAGGCACCGATGGCGGCCAATTCGGCAAGCAATTCTATGCCAGCGATGCGGATATCGCCAACGACTTCATCGGCTGGATCCAGGGCCAGGCGCCCACCTTGGGCCTGCCCGCGTCGCCGTGGTGCGCGACGGTGAGCCTCATCAATCCGCACGATATCACCGATGCGCCGTCGTGGTTTCAGAACAGTCCATTTCCGCCCACGAACGTGCCGAAACTGCCCGTTTATTTTCCACCGCCGGTCTTTCCGCCTCCTTCAGGAGCGCCCGCGCTATACACGGACAAACCTTCGCCGTGGAATTACGAGAACCTGAAAAAAGTCACCAATAAGCCCAGCGTGCAGTACTCCTTTCAGCACGGCACCAATACGGAAGACGGCGACGTCACCGATTGGGTGACTTTCCTGAACATGTATTACTGGCTGCAGAACTATGTCGACTATCAGATCGGCCTGGTGCTGAATGCGCTCGAAAATTCGCCGTATTACGAGAACACCATTGTGATTTTCCTGGCGGATCACGGCGAGTACGGCGGTTCGCACGGCTTGCACGACAAGGGCAGCGCGCTTTACGACGAAGTCATCCGGGTGCCGCTGTACGTGCACTTCCCCGGGCAGACCGGCACCACCACCATGAGCCAGATGTGTTCGAGCGTGGACTTCTTCGGCTTGGCCTGCGATCTGGCGACCACCGGCGGCGGGCTATGGCAACAGGGACCGAACGCGTATCCGGATCTGGCCAACCGCCAATCCCTCTGGAATTTTCTCTACAACAATTCGAGTGAGACGCGCATTGCGCCGACGCTCGGGATTCCGTATATCTTCCACACCTGCGATGAGAACAGTGTCACGCCGACCGCGCTTTTGTATCATGTCGCCGGTCTGCGGACGAAGGCGGAAGTTAAGAACAAGACGCAACCCGGCGCCAAGCTGGGAATTTATTCGGCGTGGGGTGAATGCTCGGTGATCCCGGACAGCACGCCGCCGGATTATGAGTTTTACGATTACAATCCGGCGACTGGGGGTAACACGAAAGAACTCGGCAACGATTATTACAGCACCAACCAGACGACACAGACGACCATTACGAATTATCTGGCGGCCTTGGGAAGTTGGGGACCTCCGCAGACCGGGCTGATCGCATCGGAACTGAATGCGCCGCTGGTGGGTACGGGGACGGATGGCAAACCTCTGACGCATGCGCAGAATTCGGCCCGGCAGAATTACTACAACTACATGTTCGGCAAGGGGAAGTGTAAGGCGTAGGGCGCAAAAAACAAAAAGTCTTGGCCGCAGATGAACGCAGATAAACGCAGATAAGAAGGGAATTGCTCGCTATCAAGTTGGCCCTTATCCGCGTGCATCTGCGGCTGAATTGGTGTGGAGAGCGGCGCAAGTTAGTCAGACTGAGGCGGCGCAGCTTTCACTTCCACGCCCACCATATCCTCAAGCACCTTGATGGTGGCACAGATGTCTTCTTCTCCGTACCCCTTGGCGATGGCCACCTGGAACATCTGATGGGTGAGCGCGGTCAATGGCACGGGCACGCCCAGTTCGTCGGCAGAATCCAGCATGAGACCGATATCCTTGTGCATCCACTTCACGGAGAATGCGGCCGCGAAGGCGCGGCGCAGCACCAAGGGAGCCTTGGCTGAGACCAGCCCCGACTTCGCCGCGCTGTTATCGAGGATATCCAGCATCAGCGCAGGGTCCACGCCGGCTTTGGCCGCCAGCACCATGCCCTCGTTGAAACCCTGCAGCAGATTCGAGAGGATCAGGTTCTGGGATAGCTTGGCATGCAGGCCCATGCCCGGCCCGCCGCAATAGTAGAAACGCTTACCCATGGCTTCCAGATAGGGCCGGATACGTTCGAACACTTCGTGACTGCCCCCGATCATGAACGTGAGCGTGCCGCCCTCCGCGCCCGGACGCGAACCGGTGCAGGGCGCATCCAGAAAATCGACGCCTTTGGCCGCCAGCGCCTGGCCGATCTGGCGGCTCGCGGTTGGCGCGATGGTGCTGGCATCGGCTACCACCGTTCCACGCCGCGCGCCTTCGATAATGCCATCCTTGCCCAGGATCGCCTCGCGCGACATGGCCGTGTTGCCTACGCACAGGAAGACCACGTCGGCGTTCTCGGCGACCGCGCGCGGAGTGGCGCAGAACGCGCCTTTCCCGGCCGCGGCGAGTTCACGCGCCTTTTCCAGGCTGTGCGACCAGAGCGCGACTTCGTGGCCCGCGCGCAAAAGGTTGCGGGCCATCGGATAGCCCATGATTCCAAGTCCCAAAAAACCTAATTTAGCCATGTTCGAATTGTAAGCCCGTGCGGCATCCGGGACAATTTGCCCCGGTGAAACCCGCCGTGTAATACTGGCGGAGATCAGGAGGGGGATATGCGTGTCCCACACGTCAATCGCTTACTAAGATGCTGCGCCGCGGCAGCACTCATTTCCGCGCAGATGCCGGCGGCGGCGGTGAACTTCGACGCTCCGCGTTCGTTCCTTCTGTTGGCTTCGTCACTGCAGGCCGCGGATTTTAACGGCGATGGAATCGCGGATCTGGCCGGAATCAGCAGCGGCAGCGTGGGCGTTATGCTGGGCAACGGCGACGGGACTTTTCAAGCGGTCTCGACCGTCCTCACGCTATCCAACGATCCATCGGCCCAGTTCACGGTGGGAGACTTCAATGGCGATGGAAAGCCGGACCTGGCGGTATCGATGCCCAATTCGCATGCCATCGCGATCCTGTTGGGCAACGGTGACGGCACGTTTCAGGCCGCCAAAGATTACGCCGGCGGCAAGCAGCCGGGCTTCCTGATGGCGGCGGATTTCAATGCCGACGGCAAACTCGACCTGGCCGTAGCCGGCGCCGGGTCCATTGCCATCCTCCTGGGCCAGGGCGATGGATCGTTCCAGGCGCCCGCTTTCTACGCCGTCCAGAAACCAGCCTGTGTCCATCGCCGTTGGAGACTTCAATGGCGATGGGAAGCTGGATGTGGCAGTGGCCAACGCCAGGGGCAACAGTGTTTCCATTCTACTGGGCAATGGAAACGGCACGTTCGCGCCACAAACGTCGTTCCCTGTCTCCAACGGGCCGACCTCCGTCGCCGTGGCGGACTTCAACGCCGACGGGAAGGCCGATCTGGCGGTGGCACATGGCGATAACGTGACCATCATGCTGGGCAATGGCGACGGCACTTTCAAAGCTAAAGTAGATTACTCAGCGGACCTGGGATCGGGGGGGCTGGTAGTGGCGGATTTGAATGGAGACGGAAAGCCGGACATCGCCGCCAGCAGCCCGTGGTTTGAAGGGAACGGAGCCACATTCTTCTCCATCCTGCTGGGAAACGGCGATGGCACATTTCAGAAAGCCGTGAAATACAGTCCCGGAGGCACGGGGCTGGCGATCGCGGATTTTAACGGAGACGGGATATTGGATGTGGCGGTCGGCGGCCACGAGCCGGGCACAACCATACTGCTGGGCAAAGGCAATGCCGTCTTCGAGCAGCCCATCGGCTATGCGACGTTGGATACGCCGAGTTGGGTGGCCGTGGGAGATTTCAACGGGGATGGAAAACAGGATCTGGCGGTAGTCGACAATAGGTCGAACAGCGTTTCGATTCTGTTGGGCAATGGAGATGGCACGTTCCGTCCGCAAATGAATTACGCCGTGCTCAAGTCGCCCTTCGCCGTGGCTCCCGGAGATTTCAACGGCGACGGGGTTGTCGATCTGGCGGTTACCAATTCGGTTTCGAACGCGGTGTCCATCTTGCTGGGCAATGGCGACGGGACCTTCCAGCACGCGGTGAACGTGGCTGCCGGCAACCACCCGGTAGCCATCGTAGTGGCGGACTTCAATGGCGATGGGAAGGCGGACCTGGCGGTGGCCGACGATTATACGAGCCGGCAGAAAGCCGGCGGTATCGCCATCCTGTTAGGGAATGGGGACGGCACGTTCCAGCCGCTGGTGCAGTATCTGAACGGCCAGGGGTCGCCGTATCTGGTTGCGGCGGACTTCAATGGAGATGGGAAGATGGACCTGGCCGTCGCCAACACCAGCGGCGCGGTGATGCTGCCGGGCAACGGGGACGGCACGTTCGGTTCGCCGATCTCGAGCCCGTTGACCACGTACAACGCGCCGATGGTGGCGGCGGATTTCAACGCGGATGGAATACCGGATCTGGGCGTGGGCGGCCGTATTCTTCTGGGCAACGGCGATGGCACGTTCGCGGAGACGGCGGAAAACCTGTGGGGCTATTTTATGGCGGTGGCGGATTTCGATGGCGACGGTAAGTTGGATATCGCCCAATCCACCACGCTGGGCGTGGCGATTCTACTGGGCAATGGGGACGGGAGCTTTAATGAGCCCGGGATGTATTTCATGCCGGGAGCGGCTGCCGACCAAATCCTGGGTGTGGCCGTCGCCGATTTTAATGGCGATGGCCGGCCGGACGTGGTGGCTGCGATGGAGTCTTCGAACAGCGTGACGGTGCTGCTCAATACTTCGAACCAGCGAAACCACTCCCTGACGGTCGCGGCTCGGTAACGGCCGCCTGGTTTGACTTACAGAGCCGCGACCGTCAGGGAGCGGTCCCCCCCGGTCCCGCTCATATGCGACAATTTGCGTTCGATGAAACCCGCCATATTGGTCACTAAACGCATCTTTCCCGAGGCCATCGCCTATCTGAAAGAACACGCGGAGGTGGATTACGCCGAGTCCGACGACGGCATGAGCGCGGCGGAACTGGCCGCGCGTATCCGCGGTAAACAGGCGGTGGTCAGCCAGCTCACCGATAAATTCAGCGCGCCCATTCTGGAGAGCCTGCAAGGCATCCGGGTGATCGCCAACGTAGCCGTAGGTTACGACAATATCGATATTCCGGCGGCCACGCGTTGCGGAATCCTGGTGACGCACACCCCCGACGTGCTCACCGACACCACCGCCGATTTCGCGTTCACGCTGCTGCTGGCGGCCGCGCGGCGGGTGGTGGAGGGCCACCACTACGTGCACTCCGGGCAGTGGACGAAGTGGCGCGTGGATCTGCTGGTGGGCCAGGACGTGCATCATCGCACGCTGGGTATTTTCGGCATGGGACGCATCGGGCAAGCGGTAGCGCGGAGGGCCAGGGGGTTTTCGATGCGCGTCATCTATCACGATACGAGGCGCGCGCCGGCGGAGGTGGAGCGCGAACTCGGGTTGGAGCTGGTGAGCGCGGAGCAGTTGCTGCGCGAGGCGGATTTTGTAAGCCTGCACGTGCCGCTACTGCCGGAGACGCGGCACCTGATCGGCGCGCGGGAGTTGCGCATGATGAAGCCCACGGCCATCCTGGTAAACACTTCGCGTGGACCGGTGGTGGACGAGCCGGCGCTGGCCGAAGCGCTGGCCGGGCATGTGATCGCGGGCGCCGGCATCGACGTATTCGAGAACGAGCCGCGCGTGGATGCGGGGCTGCTCAATCTCGAGAATGCGGTGCTGTCCCCGCATATTGCCAGCGCGTCGGTGGATACGCGCATCAAGATGTCGATGATGGCGGCGGAAAATGCGGTGGCGGCGATCGAAGGGCGGCGTCCGCCGAATTTGTTGAATCCGGAAGTGTGGGCGAGGCGCGAGACAAAACCCTAACCCCTAGTCCCCAGCCCCCGGGTCCCGCCGCGCACGGCGCGGCTTGTGCCCCACTACAAAACGCCGCGCGCTGAGATATACTGTAAGAGCATTTTGACTCTTATCTTCGTGCCGGAACAGGACTGAGGGGGGCTGCGTGAGTAGGCCGCAACCCCCTTTTGTGTTTTGCGAAGGCGCGTTTCGAGAGATTGATCTGCACTTATCTGAAGAGGAAACATCGAATGAGAGAAAAAGGTACAGTGAAGTGGTTTAATGCAGCCAAAGGATACGGCTTCATCCAAAGGGAAAACGGAGAAGACGTCTTCGTGCATTTCTCGGCCATCCAGACGGAGGGTTATCGGAGCCTGGATGAAGGCGCCAGTGTGGAGTTTGAAGTAACGCGCGGTCCGAAGGGGCTGCAGGCGGCCAACGTCACGGCCGGTTAGGGCAGATTGGGCGGGGCCGTCCCACGCCACCGGCGGTCCCGCCTCAGGAAATTCCACGTGGAGGTATATGAGCAAAGAAGACAATATTGAAGTTACGGGCACCGTTCTAGAGAAGTTTCCGAGCGGCAAGTTCAGTGTCCAGATCGACCACGACCGCGTAGTCCTGGCGCATCTGGCGGGGCGTCTGCGCCGCAATCGCATCCGCGTATTGGCGGGCGACAAGGTAACGCTTGAGCTTTCCCCTTACGATCTCACCAAAGGCCGCATCACCTTCCGTCATAGGTAAAACCCCATAGGTATATTCCCTAAGCTGGTCCGGTGCGGTATAGTACATACAGAAGCAGCCGCGCCATGCTAAAAATTTTGGTTAGAGTTTAGCGTCCTCACGGCACTATTTATCATTAGCCGGCACCCAACGTCCGCAAGTTGAAGGCTCCCGGACTGCCGGCTTGGCGAAAAGGCTGCAATTTAGGGCATTTTCGAGGACTCCTATGAACGATGAGATGACCCCCGAGGAGCGTCCCCAACGGCGCATGAGAGGCCGGCGGCCCCCTATAATGAAAGCAGAGGGCACTGTGGAGCGCGGCAAGAGCACCCAATCATCCGGACGATCAAAGAAGGCGACGGCCGATCCCGCCGAGAACCTGATCGCCGTTTTATCCCAGAAAGTGGTAGGGCAACCCGCTGCGACGCGCGTGATTGTACCCTATATCCAGATGTATCAGGCGGGACTGGCCCCGGAAGGCCGGCCGGTCGGCGTATTTCTGTTGCTGGGGCCTACGGGTACCGGTAAGACCAAGACGGTCGAGGCGCTGGCCGAAGTGCTGCACGGGTCGGAGAAAAACGTTCTTAAGATCGACTGCGGCGAATTCCAGATGGAGCACGAGGTGGCCAAGCTGATCGGCGCGCCTCCCGGATACCTGGGGCATCGCGAAACGCAGCCGATGCTGACCCAACAGAAGCTCAACGGCGTGACCAGCGAGAAATGCAACCTGTCGCTGGTGTTGTTCGATGAAATCGAGAAGGCCGCGCCGTCGATGACGCGGCTGCTGCTGGGCGTGCTCGACAAAGGCATTTTGCGGCTGGGCGATAACACCATCGTGAACTTCGAGAAGAGTTTGGTGTTTCTGACCAGCAACCTGGGCGCCCGCGAGATGATGCGCGAAATCAACCCGGAGTTCGGTTTCCAATCCGTGAAGTCCCCCGAACGATCCGATTTGACCGGCAAGTTGCAGAATATCGCGCTGGTTTCCGTGCGGAAGCGGTTTTCTCCGGAATTCGTCAACCGCATCGATTGCATCATTACTTATCAGCCTTTGACACCCGAATCGCTCTCGATGATTCTGGATCATCAGATTTCGGACTTGCAGAACCACGTGAACACGCGGTTAGGCGCGCGATCGTTCACGCTGGAAGTGCCTTTTGAAGCGCGGCGATTTCTGCTCGAGAAAGGCACCAGCTCGGAATATGGCGCGCGCGAACTGAACCGCACGATTCACCGGCATTTGACGCAGCCGCTGGCGACCCTGGTAGCGACGTCGCAGGTGAGCCCCGGCGCGCGGGTGCGCGTGGACCTGGCGGAGGATAGCGAGAGCTTGCGCATCCACGCGGTGGAGGGAGACGATGCGCGCGTGCCGGCGCATCCCACGGTGCTTTTGGTGGACGATAATCGCGATCTGCTGCATTTCCTGGAGCGGCTGATGGCGGATGCGGGCTGGAAACTGCTGACGGCCGAGTCCGCGGCGGAGGCGCGCAAACTGGCGGCGGCCGAGAAGCCCAACGCCGCCCTGCTGGACTACATGCTGCCGGATGGCAACGGCGTGGAGTTGGGGGTGGAGTTCCTGCAGGCGCAGCCCCGCATGCTGGTGATCATGATGACGGGCACGATTCTGCCGCCGGATGAAGAGGCCATGTGCGAAGAGCACAACTTCCCGGTGCTGCGGAAGCCCTTCCTGGCTTCGGATGTGATGAATCAGATTCGCAGCCGGCTATCGACCGCCGCCGCGGCGGGGCGGTAGGCCGCGCTGGCGCGCGGCGGGGTTAGGGACTAGGGGCTGGGGGTTTGGGTTTCCCGGTGGACAAATTGCGGGTTTCGAAGGCGGAGCTGTAATCCCTAGCCCTGACCCCTAGCCCCTAACCCCGCCGCGCGACGCGCGGCTAAGTAGGCAGGCGGATGCCGGTTTCCTCGTACAATGGCACGGGAGCGGTGCCCTGGGTACGGAACTCGTAGCGTTCGATGGCCAGGGCGGCGCCGTCTTTGTCGCTGCGCACCACACAACCGTAAATCATCAGTTTCATGGGGCAGACGTCGTTGAGGCGGGCAGGCCAGGTCATCGAGATCTCAACGGGCAAACCTGTACTGAGGATGTTTTCCGTGGTGAACCAGACGCCGCTGCTGCTGATGTTCAGGGTCCGGCCATTGCCGGATTCGGCTACACGGCTGCCGTAGAGGAGTTTATACCGCAGCCCTTGTTCGATGCTGAAGCGGCGCTTGATACGCCGATCGACGTGCTCGTCTTGCTTTTTCCGTTTCGCCATCGCTTTACGCGTCCCTTCTAGTTTCCACGGTTTGTGCTCGTATTTCAGTCGTATCATTCGAGACCCCGCCGGCTCAAGCCTCTCTTTGGATAGGCAACATTAACTAACCTCTTTGGTTACTGGTACTTATAGCCGTACAGAGGTGCCTGAGAGCACTCCGTACCGCATTTTTTGGCTTACACGGCACTCCGCAGGCCGAGAAGTTTGTTCGCCTAATATTCGCCCCTGCGTCAATAGGTAGGGGTCGCGAATCCGGCGGACGGATGGGCTAGTATCACACTAAACCACATCGGTTCAATACTTTTCTGCAAAATTTCTCTTGATTTGCATGAAGAGTGTGTGCCACAATTTGTTGTGGCCAGAAAATGGCCCAAAGATGGTTAAAAGGTGGCTGACGAGGCAAATCAGGGCGCGGTACTGGAAGAACCACCTCGTGGTATATACCCCGCCCGGTTGGATGACAAAGGCCGCCTGAAACTGCCGGAAAAGTTCCAGAAGTACCTGATGGCACTGGCGGAGAAGAAGCTCTTCGTCACCAGCAAGGATCGGGTCATGGCAACAGTATACCCGATAAATATCTGGCGCGCGAATGAAAGAGTCCTGGCCAGCTACAAGGACCGGCCGGGATCGGTACGAAACATCTGGTTCACTACCCAGGATCTGGGCTCGGAAGCCGAGATGGATGCCCAGGGGCGGGTGCAGTTTTCGCCCGAGTTGCGCCGGGATCTGCACATGGAGAATCAGCCGGTGAAGGTGCTGGTGGAGAACGGCGCGATCCACGTGATGACGGAAGATACGTTCCAGAGGAAGCGCGCGGAAGCCGAGAAGTCGGCGCAGGAAGATCTGGATGCGCTGAGCCGGGTGGGATTCGTTTAATGCCTTATGCATTTTGCCGTGATGGCGCCGCAGGCGATGGAGTATCTGGCGGTGCGGCCGGACGGGACCTACCTGGACGCGACGGCGGGTTTGGGCGGACACACGGCGGAGATCGCGCGGCGCTTGACCACGGGCAAGGTGATCGCCAACGATCGCGACCCGGAGTCGCTGGAGATGGCGCGGCGCAACACAGCCGCATGGGCCGACCGGATTTGTTTTCATCACGGGCCGTTTTCGCGGCTGGCGGGAGCATTGCCGGCTTGCGGAGCGCAGCAGGTGGACGGGCTGCTAGCCGATTTGGGAGTCAGCCGTTATCAGCTCACGGAACCCGAAAGGGGCTTTTCATTTCTGAGTGCGGGGCCGCTGGATATGCGCATGGACCGATCCAAGGGCGTTACAGCGGCGGATGTGCTCAATCAGTACGCCGAAGAGGCGATCGCCGATCTGCTCTACCAGCTCGGTGAAGAAAGGAGGGCGCGGAAAATAGCCAGAGCCATCGTTCGGGCACGGCCATTACGGAGCTCACTCGACCTGGCCGGGTTGGTGGAGCAGGCCGTGCCTCGAACGAATAGGATCCATCCGGCAACGCGCACCTTCATGGCCTTGAGGATGTTTGTGAACGACGAGCAGGGCGAGCTCGATCGATTACTCGAAATCGGACCGGAGCTGCTGGCGGGCGGCGGGCGAATGGTGGCGATCTCCTTCACTTCGCTTGAGGACCGCAAGGTGAAGCAGCGCTTCCGTGCCTTGGAGCAGGAGGGCCGCGCGACGATTCTGACGCGGCACCCATTGACGCCCACGGAAGAGGAGACGCGTTTGAATCCGCCGTCGCGCAGCGCCAAGCTGCGGGCGCTGGAGATGAAGGGCTGAGAAGTTAGCGAGGTAACGATTCATGGCAACGCTGGCAATGTTCTTTCGCAAACCCGTGACCCTGGCTGCCGCGCGAGCGAGCGCCGTGCCACCCGAATCCGTCCGGACCGACTCCCGCTATTATTTGCGGGCGCTGCCGAACGAGGATATTTTCCTGCACTCGAAGGCCATTGACAATTCCAAGGTAGTGCGCGCGCCGCAACCGGCCGCACACGGAGAGTGGTCGATGATCGGCACGGCGGGCGTTTTGGCGGTCCTGTTCATGGGTTTGATGACGCCGCGCGTGGCCAATATTTTTGCGGGCTATCAGTTGCAATCCTTGAAAGAGGAAAACCAGCGTTTGCTGGACGAACAGCGCGACTTAAACCTGGTGGAATCGCGGCTGACGCGCGAAGAAAACCTGGCGGCGCTGGCCCAGCGCGGCGCCATGAGCAAGCCCGGCCCGGGCCAGCTCGTGCACCTGGATCCGAAGGCCGACAGCAAGCTGGCCTTGAACCGGCACTAAGCCGATCCGAAGAAAGTTGGACGTGATGGAACCTGTCGCGAGAAGTAAAGCCGACAAACGTCTGATGTGCTTCGGCGGCTTAATCCTGCTTTGGGGCGCGCTGATCCTGCTCCAGTTATTCCGGCTGCAAGTCATGCGGCACGCGGGGTATGTGCAGGCGGCCCACCAGCAGCAGGAAGCCTCCAGGGAGATATCCGCACCCCGCGGATCGATCTACGACCGTTACGGGCAATTGCTGGCGGGCAGTGTAAAACGCGATTCCGTGTATATCAATCCACTGCAGATTCCGGACCTGCAAGTGGCCTCCGAGATACTGGCGGGGGTGCTCGGCGAGAACCGCAAAGCCCTTTACGACCGGATGCGCTGGTACGTGGACAACCAGCGGGGTTTCATGTGGGTGGCGCACGGCCTGGAGGCGGATCAATATGAACGGCTGCGCAGCCTGCACCTGGATTGGATCCGTTTCGAAGATGAAAGCCGGCGCAGTTATCCGCGCAACAATCTGGCGGCGCACGTGATCGGCGCGGTGGATGCCGAAGAGAACGGAGAGTGGGGTCTCGAGAAGAGCCTGGATGACGATTTGCGCGGGTTGCCGGGCGAAGCGCATGTGCTCACGGACGCCAAGGGCCGCGGCATCGAATCGAAGGTGGAGACCGATCCGAAACCGGGTGTAGATTTGACGCTGACCATCGACGAGCGCATCCAGTTACCGGCGCAGGACGCCATTGCGCGCGCGGTGGAGGCGTCGCACGGCGAGAGCGGCAGCGTGGTGGTGATGAATCCTTACAACGGCGATATTCTGGCCATGGCCAGTTATCCGCCCTTCGATCCGAATGCGCCGCCGGGAAAAGGCGAAGACCCGACCGCGCGATTCAATCACGCGGTTTCGGTGCCGTTCGAACCGGGGTCGGTATTCAAGGTAATCACGCTATCGGCCGCGCTGGAAACCACGAGCCTGCGGCCAGAGAGCATGATCAACTGCGGCAACGGAAGTTTCACGATGGCCGGCCGCACGGTGCACGAAGCGCATCATGGGTATGGCGTCATGCCTATGGCGATGGTGCTGGCGAAATCGAGCAACATCGGCGCCATCCAAATCGGATTGAAGGTGGGCGCGGCCAACCTTTATGAATATGTGCGGCGTTTCGGCCTGGGCTCACGTACCGGACTGCCGCTGCCGGCGGAGTCGCCCGGCATCGTGCGCAGGCTGGTGAAATGGCGCACCACTTCGGTGATGTCGGTTTCCATGGGGCATGAAGTCGGCGTGACGACCGTGCAGCTCGCGCAGGTCTGTGCGACGGTGGCGAACGGCGGCTTGCTGGTGCCCCCGCGATTAATTCTGAAGCGGGGCAACGAGACGGTTCCGCCGGTTGCTGGGCATCGCATTCTGAAGCCGGAAACCGCCATCACGATGCGCAAAATGATGGAGGGCGTGGTGCTGTTCGGCACGGGACACAGGTACGCGACTCTGCAAGGATATTCGAGCGCCGGAAAGACCGGATCGGCGCAGATTTTCGATTACAAGACGGGCCGTTATACGCACATCTATAACGCGTCGTTTATGGGATTCGCGCCGGTGACCAATCCGGCTATCGTGGTAGTTGTGACGGTGAATGCAACGCATGGCGGCTCCGCGGGATATGGCGGACCGGTGGCCGGGCCGGTGTTTCGGGAAGTGATGCAGGAAGCGTTGCGCGTGCTGGATGTGCCCAAGGATTTGCCGGATACGGCTCCCGATACGCGGGGAACGAAGGGACCGGATCCGGACGAAGTACCGATCCTGGACGGGCCGGTGGACCCGCCCGTATTGCAGGAGGCGGATGCCGATCAGCCGGCGCAACCCGTGGATCGGCCGTTTATGGGTCCGCAGCCGCAGCCGCAGCCGGTGGAAACGGCGCAACAACCCAGCGGTCCCAAGGCGCCGAATTTGATCGGCCTATCGATGCGATCGGTAGTAAGGCTGGCGGAAGCGCAAGGATTGCCGTTGCTGATGGAGGGCACCGGAATCGTTCGCAGGCAGGAGCCGCCGCCGGGCGCCGTCTTGCGCGACGGAGAAAGGATTCGAGTCGATCTTGCCAGATGACCCTGGGAGAGATACTGACGGGTGCACGGCTGAAGTCGCCACTCTCGCCGGTGCTTTCCCAATTGGAAATCCAAGGCCTCGAATACGACTCGCGGCGCGTGCAGCAAGGCTACCTATTCTTCGCGTTTCGGGGCAGCCGGGCGGATGGCCGCGAGTTCGCGCGCAACGCGGTGGAACGCGGGGCCGTGGCGGTGGCCTCGGAGTTTGCCGCGCCCGAAGGGTTCGCCGCTCCCTGGATTGAAGTCGAGCATGGCCGGCATGCGATGGCGCTGGCCGCGCGCAATTTCTATCGCCGCCCGGATGAGCGCATCGCACTGACGGGCATTACCGGCACCAACGGGAAGACCACCACATCGTTCCTGGTGGATGCGATTCTGCGGGCCGCCGGTAAGACCACGGCGCTGATCGGAACCATCGAATATCATCTCGCCGGACGGGTGCTGCCGGCCGTGAATACCACGCCCGAATCGCTCGATTTGCTGCGGCTGTTCACAGAATTGGAAGCGGCCGGGGGTTCGCACGCGACGATGGAGGTTTCGTCGCACGCGCTGGCGCTGGGCCGCGTGTACGGTTTGAACTTTCATACCGCGATCTTCACGAACCTGACGCGCGACCATCTCGATTTCCACCACACGATGGAAGAGTACTTCGCCGCGAAGCAGCTTTTGTTCGCGGGCGCGGGTGCGCCGCCGCCCAAGTGGGCCGTATTGAATCGCGACGATGAATGGTGCCGGCGCGTGGAGGTTTCGCCGCACAGCGAGGCGCTTTGGTATGGACTCGGGCAAGGCGCCACGGTGCGCGCGCGGCACATTACGTCGAATCTGCAAGGGCTGCGATTCGAAGTGCAGAGCCGCAAGCTGCGATTCATGGTGGAATCGCCGCTGCTGGGGAAGATCAATGTATATAACATCCTGGCGGCATGCTGCGCGGGCATCAGCTACGGTTTCGCGCCGGAGACCATCGCGGCGGGCATCGCCGAATGCCGCGCCGTGCCGGGGCGGTTTGAACGGATCGATGAAGGGCAGCCGTTTGGCGTGGTGGTGGACTATGCGCATACCGACGATGCGCTAAAAAACACCATCGCGGTGGCGCGCGGTTTGGGTCCCAAACGCATCATTACTTTATTCGGCTGCGGCGGCGACCGCGACCGCGCCAAGCGTCCGCTGATGGGGCAGGCGGCGGCGGATAACAGCGATTTCGTGGTGCTGACGAGCGACAATCCGCGGTCGGAAGATCCGCTGGCGATCATGAACGATGCGCTGGTGGGCATCCGGCGGTTCGATGTGCCGTTGCTGGTGGAACCGGATCGCGCCACGGCGATTGCGCGGGCCATCAAAGAAGCGCGTCCTGGCGACATTGTGATTGTGGCCGGGAAGGGGCATGAAACGTACCAGGTATTGAAGGATAGGACCATCGCATTTGACGATCGGGAGGTGGCCCGCGGAGTGCTGCGGGGTTTCGGTTACCATCGGGAGCCGAAATGATTCTGGCATTAGGCGCGGTGGCTGCGTTACTGAGCCGTGACCGTGAGGGAGCGGTTTCGGCACAACCGCTCCCTGACGGTCGCGGCTCAGTAGGAGGCGGTCGCGGCTCGGTAGAGGGGGTGGCGACGGGCTGGTCGGTGGACACCCGGACGTTGTCGGCTGGCGATGTCTTCTTCGCCCTCCGTGGTCCCAATCACGACGGGAATGAGTATATCGAACTAGCGGTCGAGAAGGGTGCGGTGGCCATTGTGGGGCAGGCTCGTAGCCTGCGGCGGGCTCTCAGCCCGCCCATGTTCATAGTGCCAGACACCCTAGCCGCGTTGCAGAATCTGGCGACTTGGGCGCGCCAAAAATGGAACGGCCAAGTTGTCGGCGTGACAGGCAGCGCCGGCAAAACCACCGCCAAAGACGCCATCGCCCATCTGCTGGCTGTGGAATTGCCAGTAGGTAAGACGGTGGGCAACTTCAACAATCATGTAGGCGTACCGCTATCAATCCTGCGCCTGCCGGACGAATCCCGCGTGGCGGTGCTAGAGATGGGAATGAACCACGCGGGCGAAATCCGAGACCTGGCGGCCATCGCCAAGCCGGATATCGGCGTAGTAACGAATGTGGGATACGCGCACGTGGAAGCCTTCGATTCGATCGAAGGCGTAGCGCTGGCCAAGCGCGAACTGATCGAAGCGCTGGCGCAGCGGACAGGCCGGGAGGCCTATCCCACCACAGCCGTGTTGAATGCCGACGATCCGCGCGTGCTGCGCTTTCGCGAGATTCACGCCGGCCGCACGATTACGTTCGGCCTTTCCGCGGCGGCCGATGTGCGCGCGACAGACGTGGAGCTAACCCCCGAAGGCACCCGTTTCCGTGTAGATGGTGTGGATTTTCAGTCGACCCTGGCAGGCCGGCATGGCGTGCTGAACCTGCTGGCGGCCATCGCAGTGGCGCGGGTGTTCGAAATTCCGCCGGAACGCCTGCGGGATGCGGTTGCCAACTTCACCATCGGCAAGATGCGCGGCGAACGTCTGGAGCATAACGGCGTCGTCATCTGGAACGACTGCTACAATTCCAATCCCGAGGCGGTGCGCGCGATGCTCGAAGTGCTGCGTGCGACGCCCGCGCGGCGGCACATCGCGGTGCTGGGCGAGATGCTGGAATTGGGACACGCCGCGGAATTCCTGCACCGGCAGGCGGGACGATGCGCGGCGGAAAGCGGTCTCGACTTGCTAATTGCGGTCGCTGGCGCGGCCGGTTTCCTGGCCGAAGAAGCCGTGCGCGCGGGCATGCCGCCACATTCCGTGCATTTTTTTGAACATGCCGAAGAAGCCGGCGGCTTCGTGCGGCAAATGCTCCAGCCCGGCGATGCTGTCTTATTTAAAGCATCGCGCGGCGTGCGCATCGAACGGGCGATGGAGAAAGTCCTGGCGTAATCATGCTGTACTTCCTGCTCTACGAAAAGCTCTCGCCGATGGTATCGGCATTCCGCGTGTTCCGCTACGTGACGTCGCGTACGGCGTTCGCCAGCCTGACCGCGTTGTTCCTGTGCGTCGCGCTGGGTCCCTGGTTGATCGGCAAACTGCGGCAATTTCAGATCGGGCAATACATCCGGGAAGAAGGCCCCGTATCGCATCAGAAGAAGGCCGGCACACCCACCATGGGCGGCGTGTTGATCATCGTTTCGATCGTGGTGCCCACACTGCTGTGGGCGGACCTGCGCAATTCCTACGTGTGGATCGCGGTCTTCACGCTGCTGGCGTACGGCGCGATCGGCTTTATGGACGATTACGCCAAGGTGACCAAGCAGCGCAATCTGGGACTGACCGCGCGCCGCAAAATGCTGTATCAGGTCGGGGTGGCGTTCGCGGTAGCGGCGCTGCTGATGTACATGCGGACGTTCAACGGGTATTCGACCACCATGAACGTGCCGTTCTTGAAGCGGTTCAAGCCCACACTGCTGATCGATCCGTTAATAGCTGGTCCGTGGACGTATGTGCTGGGCGTGCTGCCGTTCTTCATCTTCGTGGCGGTGGTGATTGTGGGCGCGTCGAACGCCGTGAATCTGACCGATGGCCTGGACGGGCTGGCGATCGGGCTGATGGTGGTGGCATCCGGCGCGCTAACCGTGCTGACCTATGCCGGCGGGCATGCCACGCTGGCCGAATATCTGCAGATCGCGCGCAATGCGCGCACGTCTGAGTTGACCATCTTCTGCGGCTCGATGACCGGCGCAAGCCTGGGCTTTCTTTGGTACAACGCGCACCCGGCCGAGATTTTCATGGGGGATGTGGGATCGTTGGGGCTGGGCGCGGCGCTGGCGATCGTGGCCATTCTGATTAAGCAGGAGATTCTGCTGTTGTTCATCGGAGGCATTTTCGTACTGGAGACGCTGTCGGTGATTTTGCAGGTGGGCAGCTTCAAGCTGCGCGGGAAGCGCGTCTTTAAGATGGCGCCGCTGCATCATCATTTCGAGGCGCTGGGGTGGACGGAATCGAAGATCATTGCGCGGTTTTGGATCGCGGGACTGGTGCTGGCGTTGTTTGCGCTGACGACTTTGAAGTTGCGATGAGGGGCTAGGGGCTAGGGACTAGGGCCTGGGGACGGGGGGCTGGGGGCTGGGGATTAGGGTTTATGGCGGCTGAGGTGATTCGAAGTTATCGAGATCTTCGCGTATGGCAACAGGGGATGGCTATTGTGGAAGCGGTCTATGTGGCTACGCAGGCTTTTCCCAAGCACGAGATCTATGGACTCACAGGGCAGCTTCGGAGAGCCGCAGTTTCGATTCCTGCCAACATTGCCGAAGGGCACAGCCGCGAACATACCAAGGAGTTTCGCAACTTTCTGTCCATGGCTCAGGGATCAATCTCGGAGTTGGAGACTGAGCTTGAGATCGCCACGCGCCTCGGGTACCTGAAGAGCGAGCCATGCAGCCGGCTTATGGCGCAGGTCGCGGGACTTGCAAAACAGGTGCGGGCATTGCGCGAGGCGCTGGCCAAGAAAATCGCCGCCGCGAAAGACTGATATGCCAGAGAGACAAAAATTTCTCGTGGTGGGGATGGAGAAATCCGGTCTCGCATCGATTCAACTTCTCGTGAGCAAAGGCGCAGTTGTGACCGCCACCGATCTGAAGCCGCTATCCGAGCTGGCCGAAGCCGAGGCCATGCTGAATCGCCTCAATGTTCCCTTCGCGCAACAGACCGCGGAGTCCCTAGCCCCCAGCCCCCAGTCCCCAGCCCCCTTCCCCGATCACGACGTGATCGTCTTGTCCCCCGGCGTGCCGGCCGATCTTCCCGCGCTGGAGGCGGCGCGGGCGCGGGGCGTGCGGGTGATTGGGGAGGTGGAACTGGCGGCGCCGTTTCTGCTCGGCCGCACGATGGGGATCACGGGCACCAACGGCAAGACCACTACCACGGCTTTGGTGGGACATATTTTGCGCGCATCTGGCATCCCGGCGCAGGTGGGCGGAAATATCGGGACGCCGGTGACGGCGATGGTCGAAACTTCGCGGGCGGACCAATGGAATGTGTTGGAGCTATCCAGTTTTCAGCTTGAAACCATTTCCGAATTTCATGCCGATATCGCGGTGGCGCTCAACGTCACGCAGAATCATCTGGACCGGCATCATACCTTTGCAAACTACGCGGCGGCCAAAGGACGGCTCTTTGAAACGCAACGGGCCGGGGCGTTCGCGATCCTCAATGCCGATGATCCGACTTGCGTGACCTATGCATCGCGGACCGCCGGATCGGTGCTGTGGTTCAGTTCTACGCGCGAAGTGCGGCCGGGCATCTGGCTGGACGGTGGACGAATTTGGTTCGACGGCGAACCGCTGATGGAAGCGGGCGAGATCCCCATACGGGGGCGCCACAACATCGAGGATACGATGGCGGCCGCGGCGGCGGCGCACCTGGCGGGGGCCACGCTTGAATCCATCGCAGCCGCCGTGCGGACGTTTAAGGCCGTGGAACATCGCCTCGAATTTGTACGGAATCTGGATGGCGTGGACTATTACAACGACTCGAAGGCCACCAGCGTGGATGCCACGCTAAAAGCGCTGGACGCTTTCAGCGGCGGACTTTGGGTGATTCTCGGAGGTAAGGACAAAGGTCTGGATTACACGGTTCTGCGCGCACCGCTGGCGGCCAAGTCGCACGCCGCATTATTGATTGGCGCGGCGGCTCCCATGATCGCGGATCAGCTTGCGGGCGCACTGCCGCTGGAGCATGCCGGCACGCTGGAGAACGCCGTGCGCTTCGCCCGCGAGCATGCGCACGCGGGCGATACAGTCCTGCTGGCGCCGGCCTGTGCCAGCTTCGATCAATTCAAGAGCTACGAACATCGCGGCCAGGTATTCAAAAGCCTTGTGCAGCAACTGGAGGCCAGGTAAACATATGCAAAGACAAAAAACCGATTGGATTCTCTTCGGCACCACCGTGGGCTTGGCGGCCTTTGGCGTGGTCATTTTATATAGCGCGTCATCGGTGGTCGCGCAACTCAAGTTCGGCAGCTCCTGGCATTTTGTAGCGCGGCAGGGGCTGTGGCTGGCGCCATCTTTGCTGTTGATGATGGCCCTGAAGCGCACCTACTACCGGAAGCTGCAGAATTCCCTGGTGGCTTTCGCCGCGATCGGACTGGTGGTCATGCTGCTGGGGTTGGTTTTCTTTGTGGACTCCGCAAACCATCGGTGGCTGCGGATGGGGCCACTGGGCTTGCAGCCTTCGGAACTGGCGAAACCTGCGCTGGTCTTGTTCCTGGCCTACTTCGTGGCCTGGCGCGCGGAGGCCATCAACAACTGGCATACCATCATGCCGGCGGCGGTGGCCGTGGGGCTGATCATCCTGGCGGTGGTGCTGGCGGATCTGGGAACCGCCGTGGTACTGGGCGTGGCGGCCACGGTGGTCTTTTTTGTGGCGGGCTTGCGATGGCGCTTTTGTGCGATCGCGGGCATAGTGGCGCTGGTGGGCATCGCGGCATTCATCTGCATGAAGCCTTACCGGCTGAAGCGCATCGCCGGATATCTGGACCCCGATTCGAAGATCCTTTCCCAGATCGATCCGGGAGGCCGCATCGAGCAGTACATGAATAAGTCGCTCACCGCGCGCGACACAAGCTATCAGTTGGACCAATCGAAAATTGCGGTGGGAACGGGCGGGGTAGTGGGCGCGGGGCTGATGGAGAGCAGGCAAAAGCTGTTGTATCTGCCGGAGGCGCACACCGATTTCATTTACGCGGTGGTGAGCGAGGAACTGGGTTTGGTGGGATCGGTAGGCGTGTTGTTGGCTTTCGGAGTGATTCTGTGGCGCGGGCTGCGGGCGGCGCTGAAGATACCCGACGATTTCGGGCGCTATCTGGCGCTGGGCATCACGACGGTGGTGGTGGTGCAGGGATTGATGAACATCAGCGTGGTGTTGGGCATGATGCCGACCAAGGGGATTCCACTGCCGTTGATCAGCTCCGGGGGGAGTTCGTTGCTGTCTACGTTGGCGTCGTTGGGGATTTTGATGAATGTGTCGGAGAACGCGGGCTAGCGAAGCGCGCCGTTGTGGCGCGCCTCGCTAGCCGGGGTTAGGGGCCGGGGGACTGGGGCCGGCGATTACATTGTGACGGAACTGATGCGGGGTTTTAGGGACCTTCGGGTTTGGCAAGGAGCGCTGGATTTGGTCCAGCGCATCTATCGTGTATCCGCGCGGTTTCCGTCTGAAGAGACCTATGGACTCAGATCGCAAATTCGGCGGGCCTCAGTATCTGTACCTTCGAACATAGCCGAAGGACACACGCGTTCATCGACCAAAGAGTATTTGAATCACCTCTCCATGGCGCAAGGATCTTTAGCGGAAGTTGAAACGCAACTCGAAATCGCAATCCGGCTGGAGTATGTGGCCGCGGAAAAGGCAACCGCTCTCTTTACGGCGATTCAGCAGCTTCGAAAACAACTCTACGCGCTGCGTAACGCGCTGGAGGCTCGCAAATGATCGAGCGGAGCGAGCAACACAACCCCGGCCCCCGGCCGCCGGCCCCTAGCCCCGGCGGCGTCCGCGCTTATCTAATGGCCGGCGGCGGCACGGGCGGTCACATCATCCCAGCCCTGGCCGTAGCCGCCGAGTTGCGCCAGCGCGGGCACCGCCCGTTCTTCATCGGCACCACGCGGGGCCTCGAGGCCAGGCTGGTGCCGCAGGCGGGATTTACTTTGGAATTGATCGATATCGGCGGCTTGAAACGCGTGGGGTGGCGGCAGACGGCGGCCACCCTGTGGCAGCTTCCGGCCAGCACCATGCATGCCGGAGAACTGCTGGCCAGCCGGGACGTGGCGGCGGTCTTCAGCATGGGCGGGTATGTCGCGGGGCCGCCGGTGATTGCCGCGCTCGCCAGCGGAGTGCCCGTGGTGGTGATGGAGCCGAACGCGGTTCCGGGATTCACCAACCGGCGCATCGCGATGTATGTGCGGCGCGCGCTGATCGCATTTCCGGAGACGGCCCGCTATTTTCCGTTTGGCCGGACGGAAGTCACGGGGCTGCCGGTGCGCGAGGAGTTTTTTTCCATTCCGCCTAAGCCCTGCGAGGGGAAGTTCACCTTGCTGATTACCGGCGGCAGCCAAGGGTCGCGCACGTTGAATCGAGCGGCGCGCGAAAGTTGGCCTTTGTTTCGTGAGGTGGGATTGGCCCTACGCATCATCCATCAGACTGGACCTGGCGCGTATGAAGAATGGCGCGCGGCGTTTGAGGCATCGGGACTGGAGGGCGAGGTGCTGCCGTTCATCGCGGATATGCCGGCGGCGTTTGCGCAGGCGGATCTGGTGGTGTGCCGGTCGGGCGCGGGCGCGGTGGCCGAACTGGCGGCGGCGGGCAAGCCATCTGTTCTTTCGCCCTTTCCGTTTGCGGCCGATCAACACCAGTTGCGCAACGCGGAAGCTTTCGCGCGCGCGGGCGCGGCGCGGCTGGTGGAGGACGGGGAGATGACGGGCGAGAGACTGTTCGAGGCCGTGGCGCAGTTGGCGGCCGATCCCGCGGGATTGGCGCGCATGGGAGCGGCGGCGCGCGGCCTGGCGCATCCGGGGGCGGCGCGGCGGGCGGCGGAGGTTTTGGAGGAGGTAGCGCGTGCGTGACCAGCACCCAGAACCCAGCACCCAGCACCCGCGAGCGGAGCTTGCATGCATTTTTCCATTGACACGGGCGGCCAAACCCGAAACAATACGAGGAGATAATGTTTTTTAGGCGGCAACACCTGCATTTCACGGGGATCGGCGGGATCGGCATGAGCGGCATCGCCGAGGTGTTGCTGAATCTCGGCTATACCATCAGCGGTTCGGATCTGAAGCTGACGCCTATCACGGAGCGGCTCTCCGCGCTGGGCGCCACTATCTACGAAGGCCACACGGCCGCCAACGTGGAGGGGGCGCGCGCGCTGGTGGTCAGCTCCGCGGTGGACGAACAGAATCCCGAGGTGCAGGAAGCCCGCCGCTTGCAGATTCCGGTGATTCCACGCGGCGAACTGCTGGCCGAATTGATGCGGCTGAAGTACGGCATCGCCATCGCCGGGAGCCACGGCAAGACCACCACCACATCCATGACCGCCACGATTCTGAATCATGCGGGCCTGGACCCCACGGTGATGGTCGGCGGTCGGGTAGCTACCATGGGCGGCTCCAATGCGCGCGTGGGACACAGCGATTTTCTGGTGGTGGAATCCGACGAGAGCGACGGCTCGTTCCTGAAGCTCGCGCCCATATTGGCGATCGTCACCAACATCGATCGCGAGCATTTGGATCATTATGCGTCGCTTGATGAAATCTGCGCCGCGTTTATCGAGTTTGTGAACAAAGTCCCGTTTTATGGCGCGGCCATCGTTTGTGTGGACGACGATAACGTGAAGACCATTCTGCCATCCATCCGCCGCAGAACGATCACGTACGGCGCCAGCACGCAGGCGGATCTGGAAGCCGGCGAGATCTGTTGCGGTCCGTTTTCATGCGACTTCAGCTTGCGATACCGGCAGACGGATCTGGGTCGTTTTCAACTGCGCGTCCCCGGACGGCACAATGTGCTGAATGCCACGGCGGCGGCGGCGGTAGCGCTGGAACTGGAAGTCCCGCCCGGCAAAATTCGCGAAGGGCTGGCCAGTTTCAGCGGTGTGGACCGGCGTTTCCAGACGCGCGGGCAGGAGCGCGGCATCACGGTGATCGACGATTACGGCCACCACCCCACTGAGATTCGGGCCACACTGGCGGCGGCGCGGCTGTGCAGTTTCCGGCGCATCCACGTGCTGTTTCAGCCGCACCGGTACACGCGCACGTTCCATCTGCTGGACGATTTCGGGCGCGCATTCCACCAGGCGGATACGGTACTGATTCTGGATATTTATGCGGCCTCCGAGCGGCCCATCGAGGGCGTGAACGCGGAAGCCGTAGCGGAGCGCATCCGGCAGTTTGGGCATAGGGGCGTGGAGTATGTGGGAACCATCGAGCGGGGCGTGACGGAGCTGCTGGAGGTGGCGCGCGAAGGCGATCTGGTGTTGACGCTGGGGGCCGGGAATGTGTGGCAGGCAGGCGATCTGTTGCTGGCGCGGCTGCGGCAGGAAGGAGCGCGAAGCTGATGGCGCGCGAAAAGACTCGCCGTCCGTTTCGCTGGCGATTGTGGCTGAAGGTGTTGGCCGGCTGCGCGATTTTCGCTTCGTCCGCATGGGCCGCCCGCGAGGCACATCGTTACATGCTGCACGAGCCGCGTTTTATATTGTCGAGCGAGGATCGCTTTGCCGTTACCGTACAGGGGGTCCACTATGTGTCGCGCGCCAAGGTGCTGCGCGTGTTTGCCGGCGATTACGGCCGGAGCGTTTTTGCGGTGCCGCTGGACGAGCGCCGCCGCCGGCTGCTGGCGGTGGATTGGGTAGACGATGCCACGGTTTCGCGCATCTGGCCGAACCGCTTGCTGGTGCGCATTGTGGAGCGCCAGCCGGTGGCCTTCGTGAGCCTGCCGGTGCATGGCGGCGCCGAACCGGCAGCCAGGTTTCTGCTGGTGGATGCGCAAGGCATTTTGCTCGATCCGCCGGCGCGCGCGGAGTTCGCTTTCCCGGTGCTGACCGGGCTGACCGACGATCAGACCGACGCCGAGCGGCGCCTGCGCGTGCGCGCGATGCAAAATCTGATGGAAGATCTGGGACCCGCCGGACAGAATGTTTCCGAAATCAACGCCGCCGCGCCGGACGACCTGACGGTAGTGGCCCAGGTGGAAGGCCGCCCGCTGGAGTTGCGGCTGGGCGACGGCAATTACGCCAGACGGATGCAACATTTCCTGCTCAACTACCCGGAGATTCGCAAGCACACGCCCAACTCGACGACATTCGATTTGCGTCTGGACGATCGCATCACGGCGGAGGAGCAGCCGAAACAACCATGAGTACCGAGAACCAATTCGACGCCGTAGGTCTGGACGCAGGCAGCGCCTGGACGCGGTGTGTAATCTGCCGGCTGGAGAACCACAGCATGCGTTTTCTGGGGTGCGGATCGGCGCCCTCGCGGGGCTGGGCCAAAGGCGCCATTAAAGATCAAAACGCGGTATCGGAATGCGTGCTAGCCGCGTTGCAGGAAGCCGAACGCAATGCGCAAATTTCCGTGGAAGGCGCGGTGGTGGGAGTGGGCGGAACGGTGCGGGGCGCCAACTGCCGAGGCCTGCACGATCTGGGGCGGGTGCGCCGGGTGGAACAGCGCGACGTGAACCGCGCCATGGAACGCGCCAGCCGGGTGCGTTTGCCCGAGGGCGCCATGATTCTGCACATGGCTCCGCAGGATTTCCTGGTGGATGGACACCCAGGGCATCGCGATCCGCGGAATATGCCCGCGGGCCAGATTGAAGCCAACGTGCACCTGGTGATGACTTCGCAACGGGAGCACGAAACCCTGGTGACGGCAGTGAATGAAGCGCACCTGGGTGTGGAGGAAAGCGTGTTCGAGGCGCTGGCCGCCTGTTACGCCGCCGTGTTGCCCGCGGACCGCCGGGAGGGCGCCGCGTTGCTGAGTATCGGGGCGCAATCCTGCGAGTTGGTGGTGTATTACGGCGAGTCGTTGCAGTTGGCCGTGAGCCTGTCGGTTTCGGGCGACCACTTCACGCGCGACGTAGCGAAAGGATTGAGCATCGGGTACGAAGATGCTGCCACCATCAAGCATGAATTCGGCTGCGCCAGAGCCGATGAGACGGCCGAGAATTGTTCCGTGGAAGTGGCGTCGCGCGACGATCGGGATGTGCCGCGGCGCAGATTGAACTTTATCTTGGAGGCGCGGGCGCTGGATCTGTTCCAGAGGGTGCAGCGGGAGTTGGCGCGCGTGGGGATGGATGGCGCGCTGATGGGCGGCATGTTCCTGTGTGGGGGGGGAGCCCGCCTGGAGGGCTTGTGCGAAATAGCCCAGGGAATTCTGAACTGCCAGGTTTCGAATGCGCTGCCGGTGGGGATACGCGATTGGCCGGATGAGCTTTCGGATCCCGGCTGGACGACCGCCGCAGGCTTGGCCATGTACTCCGCGAAGTTGAAATCGCAGCAGGAGTTGCGGAAGCAGACGTATGGATTGTTGGGGAAGATTTTGAAATGAACCACACAAGAAATTAGCCACAGATGCACACAGATAAGAGTTTAGTTTTATCGGCGTTCATCGGCGTTCATCGGCGGCCAATAAGGGTTTTTGTGAAACAGGGTGGACCGGGGAAGAGTTTCTGAAAGCAAATTGGCCGCCGATGAACGCCGATGAACGCCGATAAAACAAAAACTACTTCGCGACCGAACAGTGGTTCTTATCTGTGTGCATCTGTGGCTAACAAGGTTTGTGCGTGAAAGAGGCGAACATGGGGCTTATCGATTCTGAAAACGACGACTTGAAATACGAGATCCAGGAAGAAGCGGCGGGCGGCGCGCGCATTAAAGTCATCGGCGTGGGCGGCGGCGGCTGCAACGCGGTGGCGCGGTTGTATCGCGAGGGCATGCCGGGCGTGGAATTTTGCGCGATGAACACCGATGCGCAGGCGCTGGCCGCTTGCGAGGTGCCCATCAAACTGCAGCTTGGCGCGAAGATCACCAACGGTCTGGGCGCGGGCTACAACACGGAGATCGGCCGGCAAGCGGCCTTGGAAAACACCGACAAGATCGTGGAGTTGTTGCAGGGCGCGGACATGGTCTTCGTGAGCGCGGGCTTGGGCGGCGGCACGGCTACCGGGGCGGCGCCCGTGATCGCGTCGCTGGCCAAGGAACTGGAGGCGCTGACCATCGCGGTGGTCACCAAGCCGTTTTCCTTCGAGGGGCCGCGGTGCATGCGCCTGGCCGATCTGGGCCTGGCCAAGCTCGCCTCCACCGTGGATACGGTGATCGCCATTCCCAACGACCGGCTGCTGAAACTGGTGCCGCGCGGCACCAGCTTTTTCGAAGCGTTCAAGCTGGCCGACGATCTGCTGCGGCAGGCGGTACAGGGCATCAGCGATATCATCAACACGCCCGGCATTATCAATCGCGATTTCGCCGATGTGAAGGCCACCATGCTGGGCATGGGCTATGCCATGATGGGCACGGCCACGGGCCGCGGCGAGAATGCGGCGGTGGACGCCGCGCGGCAGGCGATTGATTCGCCGCTGCTGGAGGACTCGCGCATCTCGGGCGCCCGCGGCGTGCTGATCAACATCACGGGTTCGAGCCGCCTGGGGCTGCACGAAGTCAACGAAGCCTGCTCCATTATCCGGGAGGCCGCCGGCAGCGACGACGTGCAGATCAGTTTTGGCGTGACTATGAATGAAGCCATGGCGGATGCGGTAAAGGTGACCGTGATCGCCACGGGCTTCCAGCCGCAGTATGCGCCCGCGCCTGAGCAGCCAGCGAAGCCCGCGGTAGAAACGGCCACGCAGGCGGCGGCGTTCTGGTCCGAACCAGGGGCGGCTGCGGCGCCCGAACAGGAGCCGGAGCCGGTGGTGAATGGAGAGCCGGAGCTGCCTTACGATCCGGAGGATGTGGATACGCCGGCGTATCTGCGGCAGGGGCGCTTGTTGAATTAGGCGACTACGGCGACGGCCGCTAGTAGCGCGATGCGGCCCCGAATGAAAGTGGCTGGTCCTGGCGGGGGGGCGCTTAACCGTTTTGGGGATTTCCGACTGAAGAAACCGCTCCCTCACGGTCACGGCTCGGAAACAACACTGAGCCGCGACCGTCAGGGAGCGGTTTTCCAAAACGGTTAATCACGCTCTCAAGGGCTGCCCGAAATCGTGACCATGGTAAGACGACTAGTCATGAAGATTACCGCGCGCCGCAATGAAATTCCCGCTGGGGAGTTCAAGGCGAAATGCCTCAAGCCGCTCGATGAAGTACAGCAAAAGCGGCGGTGAAATCGTCATCACCAAGCGAGGCAAGCCGGTAGCACGTCTGGCGCCGCCGATGGAGGACATACCCGACATTTTCGGGAGGATGAAGGGGACTGGGGAAATTCTCGGGGATATTGTCGGGCCGACTGGCGAAGCATGGAACGCCGACAAGGACACCGATGATTAATGGCCAGGACCGCGTCCTGCTGGATACGCACTGCTAGGTTTGGAGCCATTTGGGTATGCGCATGAGTTTTCGGCCACGGGTCTGGCCTTGTTTAGGCAAGCAGCTGCCCAGCGAATTCTGATGGTCTCCATCATATCGATTTGGGAGGTCGCCCTTCTGGAAGCAAAGGGCCGTCTGCATTTGAACAGGGAGTGTATGGAATGGGTGCGCCAGGCGCTCGACACCCCAGGTCTCACGCTCGTGCCTCTCACTCCCGAGATCGCCGTCGATAGCACGCGCCTTCCCGGAAACCTGCACGGCGACCCCGCGGACCGCATCCTGGTGGCCACTGCGCGCAATCTCGGCGCGCGCGTAGGACAGGCCTCCCGGCCTGTCCGGGGCGGCCTACGAGGCCGCCGCAGGCAGAGTGCCTGGCCCCACAATTACGCCGACTTGATCTCCGTCCACATGCGATCTCGCAAGCGCTGCGTGGCGGCCGGCATGGTAGCGATCCATTGCCCGCGCGTGAGCGTCTCCGCCGTGGGAAATAGCGTCGTATTGCGCCGCAATGCGTCCGGCAACAAAGCCTGCGCCGCGCCATTCGCGGTGGCCGTCCGTGAGGTCTCCACGATAGCCGCCGCCACCGGCGCGCGCAGCAGATAATTGATGAACGCGTGCGCCAGTTCCGTGCGTCCACTCTCGCGCAGGATCACTGCGTTATCGCCATACAGCGGAAATCCTTCAGCCGGATAGGCGAATGCAAGCTGCGGCGCGGCGTCGATAGCCTGCTGCGCGGTGGTGGCCCACGAATGCGCCACCAAAATATCCCCCGCCACCATCTGGTCGCGATATTCGGCGTTCAGATACGCGCGCAGCAGGGGCTTTTGCGCGATGGCTTCGTGCTCGGCGTTGCGCAAATTGGCTTCGTTGGTGGAATTATAAGAAAGCCGCAGCTTCAGGAGACATGCGCCCAGCACCTCTTCGGGATCGTCCAGCATGGTCATGCGGCCTTTGCGGCGCGCATCCCAAAGATCGGCCCAGGCGGCCGGCGCGGGATCCACCGACCGGTTATACGCAATGCCCGTCGCGCCCCACATATAGGGAACGCAATGTTCCAGCCGCGGGTCCCACGGCGGAGACTGGAAACGCGGCTCGAGATTCGTGAGATTCGGCAACCGCGCATGATCGAGCGGCGCCAGAAGCCCGTATTGCCGCATGGGCGCGATGCGATTGTGCGTGGGAAACACCACGTCCCAACCGGAGTTGCCTCCCAGCACCTTGGCCAGCATTTCTTCATTGCTTTCGTAGGTGGCGTAGCGCACACGCGCTTTGAATTCGCGCTCGAAATTGGCGATGGTATCGGGCGCCACGTAGTTCGACCAGTTGTAGACGTTCAAGCGCGGCCGCCCCTCGCGCAGGCATCCGGCCATGCCTGCCACGCCCATCAGAAACACGCGCCGGTTCACGATTCGCGCACCCTTTCCGAGAGCAGCACCAGCGCGCCGAATACCACTACAATCACGGCCGAAATCGAATTGATCACGGGGCTCGCGCCGCGCCGCGCCATGGCGTAGATCACCATGGGCAGCGTTTGCGAATCCACACCCGCCACCATGCTGGTGATCACGTAATCGTCGAAGGAAACCGTGAGCGCGAGCAGCGCGGCGGCCACGATGCCGGGCAGCAGCGAGGGCAGCGTCACGTAGCGGAAGGCCTGCCATTCGGTGGCGCCCAGATCGAGTGCGGCTTCTTCGAGCGATGGGCTGAACGTACGCAGGCGCGCCGCGATCACGATCACCACATAGGCGATCGAAAACGCCACGTGCGCCAGAATCACCGTATACAATCCCAACCGCCAATGCAGCCAGCGGAACGACCATTGGAACAGCGCCAGCAGCGAGATCCCCATCACGATCTCCGGCGTCACCAGCGATAGATACAGCGATCCGGAAAGCAACTTCGAGCCGCGCTTCCACAGGCCGTAAGCGCACAACGTGCCCGCGACGGTCGAAATCACGGTGGCCGCCAGCGCGATGACGATGCTGTTCCAGGTGGCTTCGGAAAGCTCCTGATCCTGGAAAATCGCGCGATACCAGTGCAGCGAAAAACCTTGCCAGACGGTGAAGCGCGACGAATTGAAGCTGAATACGGCCAATATCGCGAGCGGCACATGCAGGAACAGATACACGGCGGCGGCGTACAAGCCCAGCCAGCGCTTCATACCAGGCCCTCGCGCTCGCGGCGCAGCATCAGCAGCACCAGCGCGCCCACCAGCGCCATCAGTCCCACGGAAAGCGCCGCGCCGAAGGGCCAATCGCGCGCATTGGTGAATTGGTTCTGCACCAGGTTTCCGATCAGCACGGTGCGTCCGCCGCCCAGCAGATCGGGCGTGAGATACGCGCCCAGCGCGGGAATAAATACCAGCACGCTTCCGGCGCGGATGCCCGGCGCGGAGAGCGGCAGGACGACGTGCCACAGCGTAGGCCAGGGTTTCGCGCCCAGATCCGCGGCGGCTTCCACCAGCGCCGGATCCAGCCGTTCCAGCGTGGCGTAAACCGGCAGCACCATGAACGGCAAATAGCCATAGACCAGGCCCAGCAGCACCGCGCCGTTGTTATACAGCAGCGGCAGCGGATCGCGAATGAGGCCGAGATGCTGTAGCGCGGTGTTGATCAATCCGGTATCGCGCAGCAGGAACAGCCACGCGTAAAGCCGCACCAGGAAACTGGTCCAAAAGGGCAGAATCACCAACTGCAGATACAGATTCTTGCGTTTGCCCGCGCGCGAGATGAACAGCGCCAGGGGAAAGCCCAGCAGCAGGCAGATCGCGGTGGTGGCCGCGGCCATCGCAAACGATCGCAGCACGATTTCGAGATACAGCGGATCCACGACGCGCTGGTAATTCTCGATGGTCCACGGCAGGCTGAGGCCGCCATAAGCGCCACGCGTGAGCAGGCTGTAGACGATCACGATGGCGAACGGCGCGCCGAATAGCACCGCCATCCAGATCCACGCCGGCAGCAGAAACCACGCGCGCAGGCGTTCCCAGCCGGAGACCTCGCGAGAGAGTCCGGTCATGGAAAAATCATCTCGTCCGAGGGATTCCAGCAAACGTGGATGGCTTCGCCTGATTGATACGTGCCGTTATTCCGGGGGATCTCGGCGACCGCCTCTTCGCCCGATTCCAGGCGCGTCAGCACATGCACGCAATTGCCCAGAAACACCGAGCCGGTCACGGTAGCCGGACGCGAGCGTCCGCCATTCGAAGGCAGCGTGCGCGCGATGCGGGTGACTTCCGGGCGCAAGCCCACGCCCTCGATCCAGTTCACCGCGCCCAGGAATCCGGCCACGAAACGTGTGCGCGGGCGCAGATACACATCCTGGGGCGTGCCCACCTGCTCGATCGCGCCGGCGTTCATCACCGCCAACTGATCGGACATCGACAGCGCCTCCTCCTGATCGTGCGTCACCAGCAGAAACGTGATGCCCACGCGCCGCTGCATTTCTTTCAGCTCCAGGCGCATCTGTTTGCGCAGCTTGGGATCGAGCGCAGCCAACGGTTCGTCGAGCAGCAGCACGTCCGGCTCCAGCACCAGCGATCGCGCCAAGGCCACCCGCTGGCGTTCGCCGCCGGAAAGTTGGGCGGGATGGCGCGACTCCTTGCCCGTGAGCCGCACCAGTTCAAGCGCCTCGCGCACGCGCCGTTCGATCTCCGGCCGGTTCTTCCGCTTCAAGCCGAATGCCACGTTTTCGGCGGCCGTCAGGTGCGGGAATAACGCGTAATTCTGGAACACGGTGCTGACGTTGCGCTGATACGGCTTCTGCTCGTTCACCACCGCGCCATTCAGCCGCACCTCGCCCGCCGTGGGATACTCGAAGCCCGCGATCAGGCGCAGCGTAGTGGTCTTGCCGCAGCCCGAGGGACCCAGCAGCGAATAAAATCCGCCGCGCGGAATGCTCAGCGAAATGCCGTCGACGGCGCGCTGGTTCGGGAAGTGCTTCACCAGGTCGCGCAGTTCCAGAATCGAATCCATTTGACAAGCATGTTAACGCAAACGTAGGATCAAACGATGAAATTTTTTTACGGAATTTTGCTGGCCGCGTTGCTGGCCGTTCCGCTAGCACGGGCGCAGAGCGGCGCCGAGCTATTCGCCAAGAATTGCGCGGGCTGCCACCAGGCGGGCAGTCCAACCCACGCGCCGCCGCCCGAAGCGCTGCGGCAAATGTCGCGCGCCAAGATTTTCGACGCCTTGACCACGGGCAAAATGATCCTGGTAGCCGGTGCGCTGCCGGTAATGCAGCGCATGATGATCGCGGCGTATTTGGGATCGAAGGCGCCGGAAGAGGTCAGCGGCGGCAAATGCGCGTCGCCCGCTACGCCGCTGAAGGATCTCGAAGGCTGGCATGGCTGGAGCGTCGATCCGGAAAACAGCCGCATGCAAAGCGCCGCGGCCGCCGGGCTCGACCGCGCGCAGGTGAGCAAGCTGAAGCTGAAATGGGCCTTCGGATTTCCCGGCGCGAGTTCGGCGCTAGGACAGCCATCCGTTGCGGGGGGACGTCTGTTCGCGGGAAGCGCGGGCGGCACGGTGTACTCTCTGGACGCGCGCACGGGCTGCACGTACTGGACGTTCCAGGCGCCGCAAACCGTGCGCACCGCCATCAATGTGGCTGCGTACGCGAAAGGCGGATACGCCGTGTATTTCGGCGATGCGCAATCCATCACCTACGCCCTGGATGCCGACACCGGCGCGCTGCTTTGGAAGACGCGCGTGGACGAGCATCCGTTTTCGCACATCACCGGCACGCCGGTTCTGTATGAAGGGCGATTGTATGTGCCGGTCTCGACCGGCGCGGAGGAGTTCGTCGCCGCGGGCGATCCGAAATACAAGTGCTGCACGGCGCGCGGCAGCCTGGTGGCGCTGGATGCCCGCAACGGCGAGCGGCTCTGGAAGACCTACACCATCCCCGAGCCGAAGCCCACGCGCCTGAACTCGGCGGGCACCCAGATGATGGGACCGTCGGGCGTCTCCATCTGGTCCGCGCCTACCATCGACGCGCAGCGCAAGGTGATCTACGTGGGCACCGGCAACGAGCATTCCGGGCCGGAGACTACCGCCAGCGACGCGGTGCTGGCGATGGACATGGAGACCGGCAAAGTTCTGTGGTCGAAACAACTGACCCCGGCGGACCACTGGAATGTGGGCTGCGTGCTCCCCAATCAGGCGAATTGCCCCGAGAAGCCGGGAGAGGATACCGATATCGGCGCGTCGCCCATTCTGGTTTCGCGTGGGGCCGGGAAGCGCCTGCTGCTGGTAGGGCAGAAATCCGGCGTGATGTGGGCGCTGGATCCGGACGCTGAGGGCAAAGTGGTCTGGCAGAAGCGCCTCGGCAAGGGCGGCGTGCTGGGCGGCATCATGTTCGGTCCGGCGGCGGACGCGGAGAAGGTCTACGTGCCGCTCTCGGATTTCACGCTGCGTGGAGCGACCGAAGGCGGCGATCCGAATATCGGCGGCGGGTTGTTTGCGTTGCGCATCGCCTCGGGCGAGAAGTCCTGGGTCGCGCCGCCGGAGAAAGTCAAATGTGTCGGCACGCTTGGTTGCACTCCCGCGCAAATGGCGCCCGCCACGCTGATCCCCGGCGTCGTGTTTTCGGGATCGATGGATGGACATCTGCGCGCGTACGATACTTCGGACGGCGCGGTGATTTGGGATTTTGATACGTCGCGCGATTTTAAGACCGTAAATCGAGTGACCGCACACGGCGGATCGATGAGCGCGTCGGGGCCCGTGGTGGTGGGTGGGATGCTGTACGTAGATTCCGGATACGGTGCGCTAGGCGGCATGCCCGGCAACGTGCTACTGGCCTTTGGTGTCGAGTAGCTGTGGGGCAGGCTCGTAGCCCCGCTCTTGAGCGAGGGTCGCGAGCATGATTCCCCTGTAGACACCGCTGGCTTTTGGGGTCGAGTGGACGGTTAGGAGCTTATCTGGGGCACAATTCCGAGCTTATCTTCGATCCGCACAGCCCGGTTGCCGACCTTCCGCCACCTTGCCGGTCAGCACATCGAGTTTGTCCTCGACGCGGGTCAGGCGGCCGCTCAACGCCACGAAGTACCCGACGTTCACCAGAATGCCAACCAGCACCACCAAGGACGGCAACCCAACGGCCAGGTAAAGCTGTGCGTCGCTCATCTTTACCCTCTCATGCGCTTATCCGCCAGTATGCCGGAAATGCGCGCCCGGAAAATTCGCCGCGAGCAGTACTAATGGCCTCGGTAGGTTGAAACTCGCGGGCTGGCGCTGGCAAACAAATGGTCGTTATCGTCGCTGAGGCGAACCAATACTGCCGAATTTGCTCGCAATTACTCGGCATTATCAAGTATTTCCGGATTATCAGCTTGACGCGCGTGGCATATGCGCGTATGCTTGGTTTGGCACACGGAGGTTCCGAATGCGTGTACATCAACCACATGCCGTTTTCCCGCGGCGCTGCCCGTGGCCCTGCTCGCGGTCGCTTCTGGCCTTGCAGTCGTCCAACAATCCAGTGCGCAATCCTGCGCAAGCCCCCCCCCCCAAGCGTCCTGACAGCCCAATACGGCAACCTGCGGCAGGCCTATAACGCGAGCGAGAGCATGCTCACGTCGACCTGCATCAGTGGAGGCACGGTAAGTCTGGCCCCGCCGAGTTGGGCGCCGCTGCTCGTCGAGCCCGGTGTCAGTGGTTTCAACAACGGGGTCCAGGCGCAGCCGCTGTACGTTTCGCAGATCACAAAGACTCCCGCGCTCAACAACTGCCCCAACCCTTGCGACATCTTGTTGGCCGTAACGCTGACCGACAGCGTCTACCGGTGGTCTGGGGGCTCGTGAATCTGCAGCAACCAGGCGGCTCGCCGCCCAACCCGATCGTCGGAGCGCTATACGTCTACGACGCCACCGACCTGCACCTGCTCTGGTGCAGTAACTCGACTAGCTGCCCACATCACTCGTTGAGCGCGTTCACGAATGCAACCTTCGCCTTGCCCACGGTGGCGAACGGATACGTCTACATTCCAACGGCCGGGATCACCTCAGTAGCCACGAACACCGCCTGCACCCCGACCACCCCGTGCTCCGGCCTTATGATGTACTCCGGGCACTAGCGCACGGCGCTCAGTCCCCCTAACGAAAGGATTGGTAACCAATGATTAGTGCCCATGTACGCGCGGCCGCGCTGCTAGCAGTCTGTCTAACCAGCGCAACAACGGCCTCCGCCGGCCAGGCATCGTATCGAATCGTTCTCTACATGGAGAAGTACGACCAGCCCGCAGGATTCGCCGAGGGATCGCCCGGCGTCTTCTACGGCGTTGCAGGGTCCTATACGCACGTAGGCTTCTCGGTTACGTCCCAGGGGGGGATGACGGTGCTGGCAAGCTTCCCGAGCGGACATAACATACAGTCGCTGTTCGCCGCCGCATCGAACAACCGGCTTTACTCCACCGTGCAGGTGAGCGACAACCCTGCAAGTGTGTTTTCGGTCACCGCCGCTGCCGGCAGCAAACAGGTCTACTCGCCTCAGCAATTGGGGCCCACTCTCGCGCAGAGCCTTCCGACGGGAGAGTTTTTGGCGACGGCGGCGGGGCTATCCGGCACTGTGATCACTTACTATCTCGCGACCGTCGACACGAGCGGGACCGCCACCGCGATCAACCAGTTTCCGCCCTCCGGCGTAGTCCTCGGTAACCCCATTTACGCGAGCGACGGTAATTACTATGGCATCGCCGGAGTGACAACCGCCTCTACCGGCTACGCCTTTCGAGTTACTCCGTCCGGAACGCTGACCAGCCTCTATAACTTCCCGTCCGGAACCTTCTTCGGCTACCGTGCGCCGCTTCTCCAGGCCGGCGACGGCAACCTATACGGAGCTGCGCCGTCCGGCGGAGCGAATGCGTCCGGCATTATTTACAAGCTCACGCTCGACGGCCAGTACACGCTCCTCTACACATTTCCCAAGAACAACAATGGCGGCCCCACTACCTTGATCGAAGGCAGCGACGGGAACCTTTACGGTGCGACAATTGGGAACTTTAACGCGGGCGGCGTCGGCCAGCTTTTTCGCATCACCAAGACCGGCCAATACACGTTGCTCTACGCTTTGGACAATCCCACACGCGATGGCGCCTGCCAATGCGACATGGCCCTGGGTAGCGACGGAATCATCTATGGCACTGCCCAGGGCGCGGGCAGTACCGGTGCCGGGGCCGTATTCGCTTTGGACGTGGGAATGCCCAAGCCGAGGCCATCCGCCAGGAAATTCGGCCCTGAATCCGGTCCCACTGGCACACGCGTGCGGATCTGGGGCTACAATCTTCTCTCGGCCTCGGTCGAGTTCAATGGCGTGCCGGCGGTTTCCGTTTCGAGCAGCGGCCCGAACTACGTATGGGCTACGGTCCCGACAGGCGCGACCACGGGACCGATTACCGTCACGACGCCGGGGGGCTCCGACGTGACGCAGGCAAGCTTTACAGTGCAATAGTAATCTTTGGCCCGAGAGTCACGCGAACCCTTAGACGCACACCTCGGCCTCGGATTCCTTGAAGGCGTCTTTGTGCGCCTCCGCACGCCCCCGATACGCGCTGCGGAACAACTCCTCCAACTCCGCCAGCAAAGGCATGCGCGGGTTCGACTGCCATGAAGGATCTTCGAACGCAATGGTCACCAAATCGGGCAAAGCGCCTTCAAAGTCTTCGCGCGAAATGCCCATGTCGGCGATTGACCGGGGCACCTGTAACCTGTCAAGCAACTGCTCAATGGCGGCCACCAGCCGGCTCACCTTCTCCTCAATGGTCTGTCCGCCCAGCCCCAACAAATCCGCGATGGTGGCGTATTTCTTGTGCGCGGAATAGGCGCGTTGGTTGGGCGACGGCCGGAACTTGCTGGGCACCGCGGCGTTGTACGCGATCACGTGCGGCAGCATCAGCGCGTTGGCGCGTCCATGCGCCACGTGGAAGCGCGCGCCGAACGAATGCGCCAGCGCGTGATTCACGCCCACCGAAGTATTGGCGAACGCCATGGCCGCGATCGCGGCGGCGTTGTGCATCATATTGCGCGCCTCTTCGTTGCGCGGATCTTCAAAAGCGATAGGCAGATATTTGAACGCCAGCCGGATGGCCTGCATGGCCAGCGCATCGGAATAAGGCGAGGCGTACACGGAAACGGCCGACTCCAGCGCGTGCGTCAGGCAGTCGACGCCGGTATCGGCGGTCAAGCCCTTGGGCATCGACATCACGAATTGCGGATCCACAATCGCCACATCGGGTGTGAGCGAATAGTCGGCCAGGGTGATCTTGCGCCCGCGCACCTTATCGGTGAGAACGGCGAAGGGCGTGATCTCGCTGCCGGTGCCGCTGGTGGTGGAAATGGCCACCAGGCGCGCGTGATGGGCTCTCTCGGTGGGGAACTGCACTACGCGCTTGCGGATATCCAGGAACGGCGCGGCCAGCTCTTCCAGATCGGCGTCCGGCGCTTCGTACTTGAGCTTCATGATCTTGGCCGCGTCGATCACGGAGCCGCCCCCCAGCGCCACAATCTGATCGATCGCGTGCGCGGTCAGCACCTCGACGCCCTGCATCACCACCTTCATCTCGGGCTCGGCATCCGGGATGGCGAGCACGCGCACCACGGTTTCCGCCGGCAGCGCGCGGCGCACGATACCGGCATGGCCCATCTGCTCGAGAGCCGGATTGGTCACGATGAGCGTCGAGCGCGAGGGAAGCCCGCGCAGCATCTCGACGGCATTGAAATCGAATTGGATTTGACTGGGAACGCGGAACCACATATGCGCACGAGTCCTTCGGGCTACACGTTTGATATTCAGATAATGATAGACATTGACGTTGTCCATGGTGCTGTTGCCGCCGCCGGTGCCGCATCCGAATGAGAAGGTGGGCACCAGATCGTTGTAAACTCCGCCCAGCGCGCCGATGGCTCCAGGGGAATTCACGATGATACGCCCGGCGTTCATTCGCTCGCCGAACTGGCGGATGATTTCGTCGTTGCGCGAGAACACCACGGCGGTATGGCCGAGTCCGCCCAAATGGTTGACGGTGCTGCAAAGCTGTAGCGCCTGCTCGGCGGAATAGGCGCGGCAAACCGCCAGCACTGGAAACAATTTCTCGACCGATAAAGGATAGCCGTGCCCCACCCCATCGATGGGCGCGACCAGCAGCTTGGTTTGCGGCTTGACGCGCAGGCCGATAGTGCGCGCAATGTCCGCGGCATTCTGGCCGATAGCCATTGGCTGCATCTTTCCGGTGGCCGGATCGATCACGGTATGGCCCAGCAATTCCGTTTCGGCGCGGCTGCAAATATGCGCGCCCAACTCGGCGAACTTGTCGAGCACCCGGTCGTAGATTTCATCGTCGATGACTACCGTCTGTTCCGACGCGCAGATGGTGCCGTTGTCGAAGGTCTTCGACGTGATAATATCCACCACCGCCATATCCAGATCCGCGGTCTTTTCCAGATAAACGGGTGTATTTCCCGATCCCACGCCCAGCGCGGGTTTGCCCGAGCTGTAAGCGGCTTTGGAAGCGCCGCGCCCGCCGGTGGCATCCACCAGCCGAACGTCCTTGTGGTGCATCAGGTAGACGTTGTCGGAAAGAGTAGGCGCATCCACGCAAGTGAAAACGCCCTCGGGCGCGCCGTTCGCCACGGCAGCTTCATACATGATGCGCGCCGTTTCGCCCGAGCAGTGCGCGGCGTTCGGATGCGGGCAGAAAACGAAAGCGTTGCGCGTCTTCACCGCCATGATGCACTTGAAGATGACCGTGGAGGTGGGGTTGGTAATGGGCGTGAGCGAGAGCACCACTCCGATGGGCTCGGCAACTTCGGCCAATCCGGTGTCCGCGTTTTCGCGAATCGTGCCGACCGTGCGCTTGTCCTTCACGTAGTTGTAAACGAATTCGGTGGCCACCATGTTTTTGATGACCTTGTCTTCGAATACGCCGATGTGCGTCTCCTCGACGGCCAGGCGCGCGAGATGCTGGACCTGGGCGAGCCCCGCCAGGACCATCTTCTTGACGATGCGGTCGACATCCTCCTGGGTGAAGCGCCGGAAGGCGGAGGCGGCCGAGACGGCCTGGGCAACCAGCGAATCGAGATAGACGATGCGTTCTGCAGTGGGGGGCGCGATGTTCTGCGGCATGCGGGATCTTCCTTTCCAATGGAATCGGCGGATCGCGCGGCCACGGGCCGCGGGCGACAGCAATTAAATAGGATTATAGCATCCTTAATTAGACTTCGCCTCCCTCACGGGGCCCGCGGCTTGTTTTCATCGGCGTTTATCGGCGTTCATCGGCGGCCAATATGGTCTTTTGTTTTTTGCGCGTGGCCGAAAGAAAAAAACACGACTGGCCGCCGATGAACGCCGATGAACGCCGATAAAACTGGGCGTGGTGGATGGCCGTCTTTTTTGTGGAGGTTGCGGTTAATCCCGCCGTGCTATACCTTCGTATTCGTGACAATCACCCGACGCACCATCCTGGCCGCGCTGCCGGCGGCGGCCGCATTGCAGGCGCAGCGCGCCCGTACCCAAACCTGGAAGCCTAAGCTCGGCGTCCTTGGCGAATATTCGGAAGCCAATCTGGAGTTTGTCAAGACAGAAGGCTTCACCAGCATGCAACTGCGGATCGATCCGAATCATCTCGACGACACCGCGATCGCGGCGATCAAAGATAACATCGCGCGGTCGGGACTATATATCTCGTCGCTGGCGGTGGATGGGAATCATATAGATCCGGACGCGGCGCGGCGCGCCAAGCAGAACGACTACACCGCGAAGTGCATCGAGCTATGCGGCAAACTGGGGATTCCGAACATCGGCGGCCAATCGGGGACCATCAAGGGCGCGCCGTTAAGCGAGCAGGTGGACCAGATCGTGAAAGTTTATACCGAGAAGTACTTTCCGCTTTGCGAGAAATACAAAGTGCGCGTGCTGTGGGAGCCTTACGCGGGCGGCCCGAATATCGCGACGGGGCCGGTGGGTTGGGAGGCGCTGTTCAAGGCCTTTGGGAACAGCCCGTACGTGGGGCTGCAGTTCGATCCGTCGCATTTGATCTGGCAGTTTATGGATCCGGTGCAGGCGGCGCGGGATTTCGCGGATAAGATTTACGACGTGCATTTGAAGGACACGGAGATTCTGTGGCACGTGGTGCGGCGGGCGGGGATTCAGCCGGTGAATCATGTGCGCTGGTGGCGGTTCCGGGTGCCGGGTTATGGCTCGATGGATTGGAAGGGATTCTTCACGGTGCTGGCGGAGGCGGGGTATCAGGGCGCGATGAATATCGAGAACGAGGATGAGTTTTTCTATCCGCCTTATGTGGAGCGCAATTTTTCGGAGCCGTTCAAGCGAGGGTTCCGGGTGGCGCATGAGTTTCTGAAGACCCTGGTGCCGCCGGTTACGGCTTGAGCCGATTGTGGCCGCCTGCCGGCGTTAAGCCGGCAATTGAAAGAGGGGGCCTACGAGGCCCGCGCAGGCTACGAGCCTGCCCCACAAGGGACCCTAACATTTGGGAATCTATCGGGCGGCGGGGTGTTCGGAATACCTTCTCATCGGGCTGTTGGTTGCCACGATGTCCCTGCTGGCCGCGGGCAACTGGATGATAGGACCGCGGACGTATCCATGGGACGCGCACGGCGCTGATACAAGCGGTAGCTGCCCACAATCAGGGGAGGATCGGCGGGTTCGTATTCGCGCGTGCGCCAATCTTCGATCAAAGGGAAACGGTGATCGAGCCTCGCGGCGTGCGGAAAGACGCGCAGAAATTCGGCGCGCGACAGCGGAAGATAGAGCAGCCAGTTGGGCGGCGAACCTTCGAGGGATTCCAGCACGGAACGCTCGTCGCCGGCGGTCATCATGCCGGGTGCGAGATACGAGTAGCGTGTGGGATTTTTGGCCTGGGTCAGAAAATACAGCAGCGGCCGGTAGGGATGCGTATAGAGCGTGTCGTTAGGATGCACGGTCTGCAGCAGGGAAACAATTGCCGGCGCGTCGGATCGGCTCACGCGGACCGTGCCCACGGGGGTCGCGATGGCGATTTCATCGCGCAGGGTGTGGACAGACTGGGCTATAAACAGGCTCGATCCGAGGGCGAGAATGCCGAAAGCGCCGCTCGCGAGCCGGCGCGGCGCATAACGGGCGAGGCAGACGGCGGTGAGCATGGCGGGGAGCGGAGCCACGAAGGCGAGATGCGCGACGTCGGCGCGCGGGTAAACAGACGCAACGTAGAGCAGCATGCACGCCAGCAGATAGGGGATGCCGTGGCTGGCCGCCCATTGCCGCGCTTTACCGCCGGTTAATATCGGGATGCCCCATGCGGTGAGCGCCGCGATTGGCAGTATGGCGGGCAGAGCGACGCAGAATACGGCGAGCGAACGGACGATGAACTCGGGGCCGGCGGCGCCCTGAAACGCGGCTCCATAACCGCCAATAATCGAGCCGTAAGGCATGACGTTAACATCCGCGTAGTTCCGCCGCAGCCACAACATCTGTTTCAGAAAAGGAATAAGAATTCCGCTGGAAGCAAGCGTCGCGGCAATAGCGACTGCACCCGAAAACAAACCTGCGGCGTAAGGCAGCAGAAGGCGGCGCAGCGAGCGATCTACGGTGAGCCACACCAAAGCCGGGATGGCCAGCAGCGCGATGGTGGGCGTGCAGATGGCTGCGGCGGCGATGGCCAAGCCGCCCGCGACCCAATAGGGCGCTTTGCGGCTCCGATAGCCCTCCAGGCACAAGGCGATAGAGGCCAGAGAAAGCGCGGCGCTATCCATGCGGTGTTGGGCAAGCAGGAATTCCGGCGACGTAGCTTGCAGGGCGAAGAACACGAACAAAACGGCCAGTCCCGCTTTCCGTCCGGCGAAGCGCGCTGTGAGCCAAAACAGCAGGGCGCACTCGAGGGCGAAATCGAAAAGCACGGGCACGCGCGCGGCGCGCAGGCTGACGCCGAAAATCAGGAACGCGATTTTATGTATCCAATAGCTGCCAGGGCTCATGTAGGCGAAGAAATCGCGGTAGGGCGCCTGGCCGTGCAGCATGCGCGTGGCGGCATCCAGGATGATGCCTTCATCGTTGCTGAATATCAGGCGATTTCCGTGCAGCCACAGCAATCCGAAGAAGGTGGAGGCGAAGACGATGGCGGCCAATCCGGCTGCGGTCAGGCAGCGCTTGAAAATCGCGGCGGGCGAGAAATTCATGCGGCGGCCCACACGCCCAGCACCGATTTGCCGGCTTTGTGCCGCAGCAGCGGATCGAGCCAGCGGGAACAGGGCACCATGAAGCGATCCCAGGTGAGGATCTGGCGTTCGGTGGGAGTGGCGCTGCGCAACAGAACGCGGTTGCCGATGGAGGCCAGCGCGCCGCACGAATCGAGATACACCAATTTGCGCTCGCGGAGGCTGGCGGGCGCGATGGCGCGCAGCGAATGCGCGTTATAGCGGCGGAAATGGCCGATGGCGCGGTCGAAGGCGGTGTACAGGAACGCGTGCGCGGGAGCCAGCACGATAATCGAACCGCCGGGAGCCAGCAACTCCGCGGCGCGGGCCAACTCGGCGCGGTCGTCGGCGATATGCTCGATCACATCGATATAAAGGATGGCGTCGAATTTCTTTTGAGGATCGAGATCGGCGATGGTGCCGACCGCTAATTCGTGGCGGGCAGTGGGCAACATGATTTGGGAAGCCAGAGCGGGATCGGGTTCCAGACACACCCAACGGCGGCACGGCAGATCCGCAAGCGTCTGCGTGTTGGCGCCGATACCCGCGCCGATTTCGAGCACGTCGCCATGGATGAAGGGCAACACATGCGCGCGCCAATACCGTTTCCAGCGCCGCGCCTTCTCAAATAGCGTCAACTCTTGACCGGCATAGGTTAGCTGGCTCATGTTGTTCCCAAAGCAATTTCTGTTCGAGGATGTAATATTCGCTGTCGCGCAGGGGGATGAAGCTGGTATTGCTGCGCGCGCTGATGATGGCCAGAACCAGTACGAGCGAGAGCAGCATAGCCTGCAGGCCGAATACGGCCAGCGATCCGGCGGCGATGGTGGCCCAGGCGGGCATCGCGTTCGGCAGGGCGAATCGGGCGGAAGCCACGGCCGCCAGCACGAGCAGGCTGGAGAAAAGAAATCCCGCGGCGCCCACCAGCAGACGGACGCTCACCACGTCGGCGAAAACCGAAATGGCGCTCAAGCCGTGCACCACTAGTGCGAAGAAATTCATGCGCGATTTGCCATCCAGGCGCGCGCCGCGCTCGAGAGGCACGGTGCGGTACGGCAACTTGCTGCGGAAGGCGGCGGCGGCGTAGTGATTCCAAAGATCGGACGAGATCATCAGGCGATCCAGAGCCGGGCGCGGAACCACGCTGAAGTTCCCTACCCTTACCGGAATTCCCGTCAGGATGCGATGCACGGCGCGGTAAACGCGATAGAAAAAACGAAAGGCGGGGCGTTCCAGGCGTTTGGTACGGGCGGCGAAGACCATCTCACGGCCGCCGGCGGCGTTTAGGCCTGCCAGCAGCGCAGGGATATCGGAGGGCCGATCCTCGCCATCGCCATCCATCACCACGAGGACGTCGGTAGGCAGAAACTGGTGCACATAGTACAAGCCGATGGCGATGGCGCGTTGATGCCCGAGGTTGCCGCGGAGGCGCAGTACGCGCACTTCGCGAATGGACTGGAACAGCGTTTCGGCAAGATCGGGGCTGGCGGGCGTATTCGACCCATCGTCGATCAGGAGCACCCGCACATCGGCGGCGATACCGCGCAGTTCGGCGTCGATCAGAGGTAGGAGCCGCTCGGCGCATGCCCAATCGTTATAGACGGGCATGAGGATGGTGAGGCTTTCGATGCGGTCGGGTTTCCGGGTAGCGCCGGAGGCCAGATGCGCGGTCCGCCGGGAGTTCCAGAGGCGGATTGCGGAATCGGATTCAGAAGGGCGCATGATGAAACCGTGCGGTTAACCTCTCTTTTCTATACCACGCGCCTTATTTATCAACCTCGCGGATTGTGAGTGCGCTAACCAAAGAGAGTGGGGCAGCCACTGGTGACCGGTGGCCGGTGGCTAGTGGTTTTGTCTAACCCCACCAGCCACCAGTCACCAGCCACGGTTCACGGACTTCAATATTCGCCGGGGCGGTAGGTGCGGGGGCGAGGGGGGAATGCGGCCGCCGGCGGAGGCGCGGCCGGCCGGTCCACCGGCCTCTCCAGCACCAGCGACCGCAAATTGGGGATGGGCGCATTGTTGAGACGGCTGGGTTTCTCGGAGGGCTGCGCATGTCCGGCGGTCAGATTCTTCAAACCGAACAGGGCCAGCTCGAAACGGTCTTTCACGCCCACTTTTTGGAACAGACGAGATAAATAAACCTTGACGGTGCCTTCGGAGATCTGCAAAGTGGAAGCGATCTCCTTATTTTTCAAGCCGTGGGAGAGCAGCGTGATGAGCTGCCCTTCGCGCTGGCTGAGCACCACCCGCTTGGCGGCCAGGAAACTGTCGGTGAGGGCCTTCTCGAACCACAGTTCTCCTTCGTAAACTTTTTGCAGGCATTTTACCTGCAGATCGGCGGGCAGGGTCTTGCGCAGGATCCCGCGCACGCCCAGTCCCATGGCCTGGAAGGCGAGCTCGGTGGAGATGGCGTTAACCCACAAAACGAGCTTGGATTCCTGAACGACGCGTTTGATATCGCTCAAAACGCCGAAGGTGACTTCCGGCGTCAGATCTAATAGCAGGATATCGGGGGCGCCGGTTTGCAGCCGCTCCACCAATTCCGGTATTCCGGAGTAAGAACTCTCTAACTGGAACCGGCCAGTCGCAGCCAGAACTGCTTCCAAACCCTTGGCCAGGATGGGTTGGTCGCTGTATAGAAAGACGCGCGTCATGTAGCCTCGCCGGCCTTGCGGCCGCTCCTAAAGAATTCCGCCGGTTTAGGGTTCCGGAGGAGGGACTCCTTTGTTTGGGGGTACCTGATAAAGAATTGTCACGGTTAGCGCTGCCATTGTCAATTGAAATCGTAAAAAAAATGAGAGAATTTTATGGCGCCGGCCACGGAGGCGGCCAAGGAGTCCAAAAGTGGCTTTTGATGGGCGTTTGGGCGCATGCCGGGCTTGGATTCGCGGGCTGCGGGATAAGAAAGCCGCGGAAAATCGCCATTCGTACCCTAACGTTAGTTAACTTATGCAGGCTAAAGGGGTTTCCAACCGGCGCCGGCCGGTTTTCTTACGTCTACCAGAGACAATTAACTTCGGCCAACAGATAGTTACCTCCTATTTACGGTATTGCGAAATACCAACCCGGCGAACTAAAGTCGCATCGTGTACCCGGAAAGCATTTCTCGTATGAACCGCCGCGGCAGCACACGCGTGGCGGTGCGGCTGGCGTGCCGTGTCTTGTGGCTGGAAGGCGGGGAGTGCGGCACGATGATGACGGAGAATATCAGCCGCGATGGCATGTTGCTGCGATGGGAAGACGCAGCGGACAACCGCCTGCCGGGGGTGGGAGAGATGTTGATCGTAGAGGTCGAGTTGCCTGAGCAGGAAGGTTTTGAGCGGCGCTGCATCCGTTGCCAGACGACCGTGGCGCGCGTGCATGCCGATCCGGGAGCCGCCTTCACGTGGGTGGGACTCAGGATTCATGCGATGGATTTCCGCGTGGCGCAGCCGGCGGCGGCGCACCGCGAAGCGGTCGGTTGGAACGGCCGCGGGAGCCGGGCTTTCTAAAAGGAAACATGTCCAATAACAAAACCAGCCCGGTGATAAGAATTCTGCCGTCGATGACGGACTTCGCGTTTCTTATGCCTCTTATCTTCATTTTTGGAGGCATGCACGGCACGCGGACGTTGTTGGGCGATGGCGATACCGGCTGGCACGTGCGCACCGGCGAATGGATCATGAGCCACGGCCAGGTGCCGCACACGGATATTTTTTCTTTTACCGCGGCGGGACAGCCGTGGTTCGCCTGGGAATGGCTGTGGGACGTGGCTTTTGCCTGGTTGCATCAACACTGGGGCATGGCGGCGGTGGTGATGGTGAGCGCGTTGGTAATCGCGCTGGTTTCGGCGATGGTCTTCCGGCTGGGGCTTCACAAGAGCGGCAATCCGCTGATCGCCATCGCGTTTACGTTTCTGGCGCTGGCCAGCTCTTCGATTCATTTCCTGGCGCGGCCGCATCTGTTTACGTTGCTGTTCACGGCCCTCTTCTATACGATTCTGTGCCGCGTGAAAGAAAGCGGCCGCACAAAGATGTTGTGGTGGCTGCCGGTGCTGACGGTCTTGTGGACCAACCTGCACGGCGGATGGTTCATGGGAGTGGTGTTGGCGGGCTTATTCGGCGCAGGTGAATTGCTTAACGGCCTATTCGGCGGCGAGCCGGGAGCGTGGCCGGCGGCCATCAAGCGCACTATTCCTTATGCGGCTTGCGCTTTTGGCTGCCTGTTGGCGAGTTTGATCGGCCCGTACACCTATCACCTGCATGTGCACATTTGGGAGTACCTGACGGATTCGTTTCATCGCGAGCACATCCAGGAGATGCTGCCCATCAACCTGGCGAATCCGGCGGCGCGGTATCTGGAGGTCATGCTGCTGGTGGCGGGCGGCGCATGTTTCTGGTTTTTGCGGCGCAAGCGCTTCACGGAGTGCCTGCTGCTGGTGTTTTTCGCGCACGTTGGATTGATGGCGGCGCGGAACATCCCGCTATTCGGCATCGTGGCGGCGCCCATCCTGTCGCTGGCGGTAGCGGAGTGGCTGCAACTGCTGGAGGACGCGCCGGTATCGGTATGGCTACGAGGCGCGGCGCGGGGATTGCGGAATACGGGAGATTCGATCGCCGGCATGGAAGGCATGTGGCGCACGCATGTAGTCAGCGCGGCGTCCGTAATTTTGATAACGGCCATCATTTATGCGCCGGCGCCACCCGAGAATTTCCGCGCGCATTTCGATGGCAAGGAGTTTCCAGCCAAGGCCGTGGCCAGCCTGGGAGACTCCGCGGCGGCCAGCCGCATCTTCACCTCCGATCAATGGGGCGATTTCCTGATCTATAACCTGTACCCCAGGAATCGCGTATTCATTGACGGCCGCAGCGACTTTTACGGTAAGAAGTTCGAAGAAAAATATCTGGATATCGTAGCCGTGAAATACACCTGGCAGCGGTATCTGGACGAATACGGCGTGGACACGGTTCTACTGCCGACGGATGCGCCCCTAACCGGCGCACTCAAGGAATCGAGCCGATGGCGCGTCGTGTACGACGACGGCGATGCCATCGTATTCCGGGCGGGCGCCCGTCCGGAAGGCTCACAAGTTTCCGCCGCCAACAACGGCGGGAAAGATCGTGATCGTAAGATCACGAAAACCCAACCGAGTGATCGGACGATCACCAAAACCAAAACTTAGGAGAAGAAACAACAATGACGACGTTATTGCGCAACCTGTGGAACGACGATCAAGGCCAGGACCTGATCGAGTATACGCTGCTCATGGCTTTCGTAGCCTTGGCTTCGGCCGCCCTCTTCATCAGCTCCGGTTCCAGCGTGAGCAAGATCTGGAGCACGACGAACAGCAGCTTGAGCTATGCGGCGACCACCGCCTCCAGCTAGGCAACTCTAACCGCCGGGGGCGCTTTTACCGGGGCGCTCCTGGCGTATCGAAAACCATCGGTAGACGCGGATGTGAGCGTCCGCGCCGCAGGAAAAGTTGGGAAAAGAATTGAGGAAATAAATGAACCAACGATTCATCTCGGTATTGGTATTCGCTTTTGTGGTGGCCGGCTGCGCCAGCCTGTTGCTGTACCGGTTAACGGTCAGCCACTCGACGGCGCAAGCCGCGCCCACCACGGTCAAAGCGCTGGTGGCGGCCCACAATCTGGAGCTGGGCGCCATCATCAAGGATCCGGACGTGAAGGACACGCCCTGGCTGGGCTCGCTGCCGGCCAATGCCGTGCTGAAGCGGGAAGACATTATTGGCCGCGGCGTGACCACGACCATCTACGCGGATGAGCCGATCCTGGAAAACCGGCTGGCGCCAAAAGGCGCGGGCGGTGGGTTGGCGGCCATGATTCCGTCGGGAATGCGGGCCGTGGCGGTGCGCGTGAACGATGTGGTGGGCGTGGCGGGATTCGTGGTGCCGGGCATGCGTGTGGACATCCTGATTTCCGGCAGCCCTCCGGGTAACAGCAGCCAGGGCAATCTGACGCGCACGCTGCTGCAGAATATCGAAGTGCTCTCTGCCGGACAAGATTTCAAGAAAGACGCCGAAGGCAAACCGCAGGGCGTGGGAGTGGTAAACCTGCTGGTGACGCCGGAACAGGCTGAAATGCTCAGCCTGGCGAGTAATCAGACCACTATCCAATTAGTGCTGCGGAATCCGCTGGACACGCAGGTGGCCAAGACGCCGGGCACCGCGGTAGTGGAACTGTTCGCGGTCAACGGTCCGCGCAAACGCCCCGATCCGGAGAAGATCTATGTGAGAGCCAAGCCGGCGCCCGCGCCCCCGCCTGTTCCGGTGGAAATAAAGCCGGCGCCGCCGGTGCGGCAGACTTTCGTCATGGAAGTGATCAACGGCAACAAGAAGACCGAAACGAAATTCGATACCACTCCCGAGGTCAAATAACATGTCACGCGAACGCATACTTCAACCACATTTGACCGCGGCGGCCGGCATGCTGTGCTTGTTGGCCAGCGCCGGCAGCTCTCTTTACGCCGTCGAGTTGCAGGGCCAGAACACGCCGCTGGTAGTCACCGTAGGCAAGAGCCTGGTGCTGGACAACGCCATGAACATCCAGCGGATCTCGCTGGCTAACGGCGATCTGGCGGAAGCCGTAGCGGTAAATCCGCGCGAGGTGCTGATCAACGGAAAAATGGCCGGCGAAACGTCGCTGGTAATCTGGCAGCAAGGCGGTCCGCGGCTGTTGTTCGATCTCACGGTGCGGCCCAGCAACACCCGGCTGGATAACGTGCGCGGCCAACTGGCGAAGGAACTGGCGGGCCAGGACATCAGCGTCTACCTGGAAGGCGAGAACGTCTTTCTGCACGGCACGGCGAAGGATGTAGTGAGCGCCAGCCGCGCCACGGCCATCGCCAGCACGCTGGGAAAAGTAGTGAACCTGCTGAACGTGACCACGCCGGTGGAAGAGCCGCAGATTCTGCTGAAGGTGCGCTTCGCGGACGTGGACCGCAGCATCAGCTCGCAGCTTGGCATGAACATTTTCAGCACGGGAGCCGCGAATACGATCGGCGGCGTCAGCACAAATATGTATTCGCCGCCCCTCGTCACGCTTCCGCAACCGGGGAGCCCGGTGACGGCTACGCTGAGCAATGCGCTGAATCTCTTTATCTATCGTCCGGATCTGAACCTGGGCGCCACTATCCAAGCGCTGGAAGCCAAGAACCTGTTGCAGATCCTGGCCGAACCGAACGTAATGGCCATGAATGGCAAGCCCGCGAGCTTCATCTCGGGCGGCGAGTTTCCGGTGCCCGTGGTGCAAGGCGGCGCGAATGTCGGCGCGGTCACCATTCAGTTCCGGGAGTTCGGCGTAAAACTCAATTTTCTTCCCACCATCACACCGCGGGGGACCATCCGGCTGGAAGTGGCGCCGGAAGTCAGCTCACTCGATTACAGCAATGGCGTGGTGCTGAACGGATTCACGGTGCCGGCCATCGATACGCGCAAGGTGCAGACGGTGATAGAGCTGGAGAATCAGCAGAGCTTTGCGCTGGCCGGACTGCTGGACAACCGCTTCAACGAGACCATCGACAAGATTCCGGGACTTGGCAATATTCCGCTGCTGGGGAAGATCTTCCAGAGCCGCACGCTGACCAAGAGCAATTCGGAACTGCTGATCATGGTGACGCCGGAAATCGTGCGGCCGATCCCGGCCGGACAGGCGACTCCCGACATACCGATGGTGAAGCCGTTCATCAAGGACGCTCCGAAGGTGGCGCCGCGCAACCCGGGGATCGAGTCCACAGGACCGGTGCCGGTGAAGCCGGAGAGAGAGACGATCCCGTTCGAGGAACTGCAACAACTGCAGAAGAAGGAACAGGGTCCGGAGCCTGGCACGGGTCAGCCAACACTGCTGCTTCCGTTGATGATGAATCCCGCGGGTGGCGCAGCCAATCCGGCAGGCGCCCCGGCAGCCGCCGCACCCGGCGGTACGCCAGGCGGCACGGGGAGCAGCGCCGCGGGAACGGGATCAGGCGCAGGTCACTAACCATGTATTCGCTGACGTTAGGTCTGGCGATCGAGAACAAGCAGCTCTCGGATGAAGTTCAGAGCTGCTTGCCGAATCTGCCGTTACGCCCGGTCATCGAGCACCAGGACATGTCCACTCTGGGGGCGTTCCTGGAGCGGTTGGAACGCCTGCGTCCGGAAGTAGTGCTGTTGGACGTGGCGTCGGCCAGGGAGCCGCTGAGCGAACTGGTGCCGATGATCCGGGCGAAAACGCCGGACGCCACCATCGTGGCGCTGCATACCACGGCCGACCCGGACGCCATCCTGAGCGCGATGCGGGCGGGGGTGAACGAATATGTTTATCCGCCGCTCGAGTCGGGCTTGCGGGGGGCTCTGGAGCGCCGCTCGACGGATGGACGCCGGCACAGCGGAATGCGTTGGGGCGGGCGCACGGTAGGCTTCTTCTCGTCGAAAGGCGGATGCGGCGCGACCACCGTGGTGTGTCACCTGGCGGTGGAGTTGGGAAAGAGTGGCCAGAAAGTTCTGCTGGCGGACCTGGATCTGGACGCCGGCCTGATTGGCTTTCTCACCAAGGCCAAGGGCGGATACTCCATTCTGGACGCGGTGAACAACCTGCATCGCATGGACGCCAGTTACTGGAAGGCGTTGGTATCGAACGGCATTCCGGGCGTGGAGATCATCGCCGCGCCGGCGGCTACCGCGGACAAAACTTATCCGCGGCAGGAGCAGTTGCGGCAACTGTTCAGCTTCCTGCGGTCGTGTTACGACTTCACGTTGATCGACCTGGGGCGCAGCCTGACGCGCGTGGGCGTAGCGGCGCTGGAAGAGATGGACGAGGCGTACCTGGTGAGCACGCTGGAGGTTCCGGCGCTGCATCAGGCCAAGCAGGTCTTGCAGATCCTGATGGACGCGGGTTACGGCAGAGACCGGCTGAAGCTGATCTTGAACCGGGTTCCCAAGCGGTCGGAACTGGCGCCGGGCGAGATCGAAAAGATTTTGGGACTTCCGGTGTATGCGGTGTTGCCGAGCAGCTATCCGGAACTGCACGAGTGCTATTCGCTGGGCAAGCTGCTGCCGGAGCGCAGTTTTCTGGGCAAGCAGATCCGCGATCTGGCGATGCGCATGGCGGGCGTGGACGAGCAACAGCCCAAGAAGAAAAAGTTCGGGATATTCGGGTAATGTTCTGAGCCGCGCGCGTGAGCTTCTGAGCCGCGCGCGTGAGCAAGCGGTGGTTCCTGGTGGGTAGTGTGAGTGCGGGAAAAGGTGAAACGTGGCTACGACTTTAAACGGATCGCTAACGAAGAACGGTGAGAAGGAAGCGGGCTGGGTAAGCCGGTTGTTCACGCAAGACCGGGCCGCACTGGAACACCAGGAGCTGAAATTCGCGCTGCACCGCAAGCTGCTGGACCGCATTAACCTGGAAGCGCTGGCGACGCTGGGTGGAGAACGCGTGCGCACGGAAGTGCGCGGCGCCGTGGCCAAACTGCTCGAAGAAGAGAAGACGCCGCTGAGCCTGCTCGAAAAAGAACGGGTGGTGGAAGAGGTTCTGGACGAAGTGTTCGGCCTGGGACCGCTGGAGCCGCTGTTGCAGGACCCCACAATTTCGGACATTCTGGTAACCACGCCGCGGCTGGTCTATGTGGAGCGGAACGGCAAGCTGTTTCGCACGCCGGTGGAGTTCAAGGACAACGCGCACCTGTTGCGGATCATCGAGAAGGTGGTATCGCGCGTAGGGCGGCGCGTGGACGAATCGTCGCCGCTGGTGGACGCGCGCCTGCCGGACGGATCGCGCGTGAACGCGGCCATTCCGCCGATCGCGGTGGACGGGCCGCTACTCTCCATCCGCCGGTTCGGCAAGAGCCTGATGCACGGCAAGGATCTGGTGAGCCGTCTCACGGTGACCGAAGGAATGCTGGAAATGCTGCGGGCGGCGGTGCGGGCGCGGCTGAACATTCTGATCTGCGGCGGAACGGGCGCCGGCAAGACCACGTTGCTGAACGTGCTTTCGAGCTACATCCCGGAAGACGAGCGCATCGTAACCATCGAAGACGCGGCCGAATTGCGGCTGCAGCAGACGCACGTAGCGCGCATGGAAACGAGGCCGGCGAACGTGGAAGGCCAAGGCGCCATCCGGATCCGCGATCTGGTAATCAACGCCTTGCGTATGCGTCCCGACCGCATCATCGTGGGCGAGGTGCGCGGCGAGGAAGCCCTGGATATGTTGCAGGCCATGAACACGGGCCACGACGGATCGCTGACCACCGTGCACTCGAACAACCCGCGCGACGGTATGTCGCGCCTGGAAGTGATGGTGGGCATGGGCAACTCGAACATGGGAGTGCGGGCCATCCGGCAGCAGATTGCGGCGGCGCTGGACCTGGTGGTGCAGGTATCGCGCTTCAGCGACGGCACCCGCCGCGTCACGCACATGACGGAAGTGACCGGCATGGAAGTGGACACCATCACGCTGCAGGACATTTTCCTGTTCGAGAAAACGGGTGTGGCCGAGGACGGGCATGTCACCGGGCGTTTCCGCGCCACCGGCATCCGCCCGCGCGCGTATGAGCGGATCAAGGCCTGCGGCATCCAGTTGCCGGCTTCCTTGTTCCAGACCGTGGTGGAGATCAATTAGCTATGTCGCTGATGCTGGCTCTCATCTTCCTGCTGGTGTTCGCGCTGATCATGGCGATCGTGGTTTTCGGCTTCCTGTATCGCCAACAGCGCCGCCAAAAAGTAGTGAAGGACATGCTGCACACGGTGGCGGGCAATCGCCCGTTGCCGGTGACCAAGCTGCTGAAAGACATTTCGCCGGAGGTTTCGGGTTTTGCAAAGCTGCTCAAGTCGCTGAACGTCGCCAACCATCTGCAAAACACCATCAAGCAGGCGGGCATGACGTGGACGCCATCGACTCTGTTCATGGCCACGGTGGGAGCGGCGGTGCCCGGCTTCCTGATCGGTCTGCGATTTCCAGTGGTGATCGATGAAGTATTGAGCAGCCTGACCTTCGGCCTGGCAACCGCATCGCTGCCATACCTGATCGTGCGAAAGAAACGCAACAAGCGCATGGCGCAGCTTGAAGAGCAGTTTCCCGAAGCGCTGGACTTCATGGCCCGCTCGGTGCGCGCGGGACATGCGTTCCTGATCAGCCTTTCGATGGTGGGCGAGCACGTGCCGGAGCCGCTCTCCACCGAATTGCGCACGCTGTTCAACGAAATCAATCTGGGCGCACCGCTGGGGACAGCTCTCGAAAATCTAACCATCCGGGTGCCCCTGCTCGACTTCCAGTTCTTCACTTCGACGATCATGTTGCAGCGGCAAACGGGCGGCAATCTGAACGAAATCCTGGGACGCCTGGCGCATGTGATTCGCGAACGCTTCCGGCTCAAGGGCGAAGTAAAGGCGGCCAGCGCGCACGGGCGGTTGACCGGCTTGATTCTGACCCTTCTGCCGGTGCTGACGGGTCTGGCGTTGCTGGCGGTGGCCCCCGGTTATCTGCAAGGCATGGCCAAGGACCCGGATGGGAAGAACATGATGGTGGGGGCCGGCGTAAGCGTACTGCTGGGGAATTATTTCATCCGGCGGATCATCAAGATCAAGGTGTAACGAATGCCTATCTATGTCATCGTCGCGTTCTTCATGGTGCTGATGGTGGCCATTGCGGCCTTCGGCTATCAGCGCTACGCGCGTCCCGGCCAGGTGTACGAGAGACTGGGCGAGCCGGTGATCGAAACTCCTACGGCCGGCGTGGCCGAAGAGACCGAGATCAAGAAGGTCAGGGAGTACAAGATCATCCAGAAGGTCGGCGAGCTGATGCCGGTCTCGGGCGACGAAAGCTCCATCGCCAGGCAGATGCTGACGCACGCCGGCTACCGTTCGGACAACGCGGTGAAGGTCTATTACGGCATCCGCATTCTGAGCACGGCGGTGATGGCGCTGTTCGGGCTGGCCATGCGGAACTCGGTGAGCTCCGCGCCATCCATGCACATCGTGTTTCCGGCGGCCATGGCGCTGGGCGGGTATCTGGCGCCGAATTTTCTGCTGGAAAAGCGCATTAAGAAGCGCCTGACGATTTTGCGGCTGGCGCTGCCGGATGCGCTGGACCTGATGGTGATCGCGGTGGAAGCGGGGCTGGGGCTGGATCAGGCGATTTCGTACGTGGCTACGGAGTTGCGCAACGCGCACAAGGAGCTCACCGAGGAATTCATGCTGGTGAACCTGGAGATCCGCGCCGGCAAACGGCGCAGCGATGCGTTGAAGAATCTGGGCGAGCGCGCCGGGGAGCCCGAGTTACGCAAGCTGACGGCCATCTTGATTCAAAACGACCGGTTTGGAACCAGCGTGGCGGAGTCGCTGCGGCAGCATTCCGATCATTTACGCGTCCGCCGCCGCCAGGAGGCCGAGGAACGCGCGGCCAAAGTGGGCGTAAAACTGGTGTTTCCGATCTTTTTCTTCATTTTGCCGGCCATGATGCTGGTTTGCGCCGGACCGGGCGTATTGGGAGTTGTGAAGTACTTGTTGCCGCTGATGAAAGGATTTTGACAAAGCGGCGTGAGAAAAGTTTGGACGGAGAGTCACTTTAGAAGAAAGGAGACATGGTCATGAATAGCACGTTAATGCAGGTTCTGATTTGGGTTGGGGCCGGTGTCGTACTGTTGCTGCTCTTGCAGCGCCGCCGGCGCCGCAAAGTGATGCGGTAGTTGTAAGCCTGTGTGTATTGTTGCTGGCTCGCAAGCATTTTGGCGCGGGGCGGCGCTTCCCGTAGCGCCCCCGCGCCCGATTTATGTGTGCAGGAAGGTATGACAATTTTGGATACCGGCAACGGCGCATTGGACCAGATTCGCGACGCGCAAAATCCGGATGGCGGATGGCCGTACCGCAAAGGAGGCTCGTGGACCGAGCCCACGGTTTACGCCTTGCTCGCGCATCAGGCCGCGCGCGTGGAAGCGCCGCGCAGCTCCGCGGCCGCCGCGTGGTTGAACGCCGCGCAATTGCCGGATGGCGGGTGGACGCCGCGCCTGCCGGTGGACCGCAGCACCTGGGTGACCGCGCTGGTGGCCCTGTTGCCGCAAGAAACGATCGGGGCGGAGCGCCACCAACGGGCGGTCGAATGGCTGATGCACGAGGGTGGCATGGAAACCTCGGCCATGATGAAGCTGAGCTATTTCCTGCAGGGCGGCAAGGTGTCCGACGGTCCGGAGGTGAGCGGCTGGCCTTGGTATCCGGGCACGGCGGCGTGGGTGACGCCGACTTGTCTGGGAATTCTGGCGCTGAAGAAATGCTACTGGCGGCGGCCCTCCACGGCGCTGCGGGAGCGTATCGACGAAGCGCAGAATTTTCTGTTCTGGCGGCGCTGCGCGGATGGCGGATGGAATCACGGCTCGGCGCAGGCTCTGGGTTACAACTCGGACTCGTATCCGGAGACCACCGGCCAGGCGTTGCTGGCGCTGGCGGGCACGGATGCGGCCAAACTGGAAGCCACTTTCACATTGGCGCAGCGGTTTTTTCGGGAGCAACGGTCCTCGGGCGGAGCCGCCTGGTTACGGCTCGGGTTGCTGGCTCACCAACAAACTCCGGCCGCTGCTCCCATTTTTTCGATGCCCTGCCGGACGGTGCCGGACATCGCGCTGACGCACATCGCGGAGGCGGCGGAGCAGGGCTATAACGTGTTTCTGGAGTCATAAAGGCATGCGACGGCGCGATTTTCTGATGGCGGGTCCTGCGGCGGCGCTGGCGCTTTCCGGCTGCGGACGCAAGTCCGTAGTGCGCGCGCGTTCGCGGGTGAAGATCACGCGCGCGGCGGCGTATTCGCAGGATCTCTACGAGACCATGCGCCGCGTGCTGGCGGAGCATAAGCTGAACGTGCGCGGACGGCGCGTCGTATTGAAGCCGAACCTGGTGGAGTTCGAGCCGGGCAGCGTGATCAACACGCATCCCATGCTGGTGCATGCCACGCTCGAAGCCTTCCGCGCATTGGGCGCCGAAGTGGCCATTTGCGAGGGGCCCGGACATCGCCGGAGCACGCTCGATCTGGCGGACGCCGCCGGATATTTCGAGACCGTTCCGGGATTCGAAGACCTGTTCACGGACCTGAACCTGGACGAAGTTACGCGCGTGGATCTGCCGCATCCGGTCTCGCGCCTGCGCTCGCTCTACTTGCCGCACGCCGTGCTAGCGAGCGATCTGCTGGTTTCCATGCCCAAGATGAAAACGCATCATTGGGCGGGCGCCACGCTTTCCATGAAGAATCTGTTCGGCCTGGTGCCGGGCGGCGTGTATGGCTGGCCCAAGAACGTGCTGCATTGGGCTGGAATACCGGAATCGATTGCGGATCTGCATTCGCTGTTCCCCCACCATTTCGCGATCGTGGACGGAATCGTGGGGATGGATGGCAACGGTCCGATTCAAGGGCAGGCCAAGCCTGCCGGCGTGATCGTATCGGGCCACGACCCGGTGGCGGTGGACGCCACCTGCTGCCGGATCATGCAGATTGAGCCGGCGCGCGTGCAGTATCTGATGTTGACGGGCGGCATGGCGGGAATCGCGGAGAAGAATATCGAGCAGATCGGCGAACGGCCGGAGGCGGTGGCCACGCGGTTCGAGTTGATCAAGGAATTGCGCGATCTGCGGAAGGCGTAAAGGGGCGAGGTTATGAGCGAGGCAAATGCGGCGGGATGCGCGGTCGGGATCGCCGCGCCCGGCATCGGGATGAAAGAAACGGGCACGCGACTGATGGCGCGGCTGAAGGCGATTCCGTGGAAGCGGGTGCTGGTGGACGCCATGCTGGTGCTGGCCATCATCCTGGCGTCGTCCAGCGTTTTGACGGTGCGGTAACTGGGCCGAAATTTCCATCCCGCCCGGGAAGCGGTGCCGCATCTTCCTAATGGACCCCTGGGCTCTTTGAGGGCAAGCGTGCTGGCCGGGTGGAGGCCACGGAACTGCCGGCGCGCGTCGCGATTCGATTACCCAAGCAATTCTTCGAGAGTGCCGGTATCCAGCACGCGCTCGCTCAAGGCTTCCAATGCAGACGCCGGCATCCCCGCAAGCTTTTCAGTGGCCCAGACTGGGAGCGCACCGAAGCGTTTCTCAAGCTGCCGCCGCAGGATGGCCACTTTGCCTTCCTGGCGGCCCTCCTCCATCTTCTTCAGGAGGATCGGCCCCAGGTAATCGTTTTCCATCAGATCGATGTGCATCGGCATGTTCTCCGTCTCCTCGACCACCGTATGCGCCCACCGCCGCAGCCCCGCCAGGATCAGCAACTGCTTTATCGCGGTGGCCCGTTGCGCAAACGGCAAACCTGCGATCCGCCGCAGAATCCGGCGTCCTCTATGATCCCGCAACCGCGCTAGGACCGCAATTACATTATCGCCGACCTCCCGGCTCTGAAGCAGTTCCTCCGCATCCAGGGTCCGAATGTCGATCACCTCATACTGGAACAGCACGCCCGACGCGCGCAACTCCGCTTCCAGGCTCGCCGCGGCGTCGCCCACGTACAACACGATTTGGCGCGGAAACCGCCGCAAGAGCCGGAAGACTCCCAGCGCATACTCCGCCATCCGCAGCGGCATGGCCGGATCGTTGGCGCTTTGCAGTTCTACCTGGATCAGTCCGCCGTCCGCCGTTTCGCCCAGCAGGTCCAGCCGGAGATTCTGCACCTTGGGGAGTTCCACGTCCAACCATTTCGTCACCTCCGTGCGGGCCACCATCCGCTTGGCGCGCGCGGCGGGGACCAGCAGCAGCGATTTTAGGGTGACGTCGTAATCCTGCACGGGAAACCACACTCCAAGCGCCTCCGCGTGGGCGCGGCGACTTAATAACGAAGAGTGTGGAAAACGCGTTGCTTTTCTCGCACTACTGCGAATCGAAGCGCCAGGTCGAGGGCAGAAGAACCGCTGGCGCGGGTCGCGATCCATTCGCCCAGGAACTCTTCGAGAGTGGCCGGGCTGGCATTCCGTCGAACAGGAACGGTCAGGTACGCGCGCAACAGCTTACGAGCTTTCCTGCGGGCGGACACCCTGGTCCAGACTCGGAAGGTTGATTTTCGCCGGTTCAATTCTGATAGCGCGGCCGGCGGCTCCGGGTTTTTGGGGGAGCATTTTCGAGCGCCATGACATATGTTATCGCGGACATCGGCGGACGGAGGATTGCGTGGACCCTTGCGTGCTAAGGAACACTGCGCGGGCCGGTGTGGCCCCGCCGGAGACCGACTATGCCTTGCTTCCTTCTGCTCGTGATCCTGCTGTTTCCGCGCGTCGTGCTCGCGTTGATGTGGTTCTTCTCGACCTACCTGCAGCGCGCATTCCATGGCGGCCTGGTGCTGCCGGTACTTGGCTTCATCTTCCTGCCGCTCACCACGATCGTATACGCATGGGAACTTAATAGCGGCATGCCGACGGCGGGAATCAATCTCTTGTGGCTGCTAATCGCGGTGATCGTCGATCTGGGTGGGTTGGGAGGCGGCGCGCATCGCCAATCGCGGCGCTGAGCCGAGCTTGGCGAGCCGCTTTATCGCCACTGTGGCAGCCTTGCGAAGTATGGAGCCGTTTCACGAGCCGGGAGTTGTCGCCTTGGCCTCGTCGCGCAGTGCGGCGATCCGGTTCTGCAACGTCCGCAGACTGATCCCCAACATCTCGGCGGCCAGTTTGCGATTGCCGCGCACGTGTTCGAGCGTGAGCTGGATGTAAGCCGACTCGAGTTTCATGAGTGGCTGGCCTGGCTGGAGCACGACAGGGCCATCATAGGCGGTGGGGGGCTCCGCGTATGGGTCGGGACTGCCACCGAGCGCAGGAGATGGCAGGTCCGACAGGCGGATCAAACCCTGGCCTGCCATGATGGTGGCTCGCTCCAGAACATTGCGCAGCTCCCGCACATTACCAGGCCAATCGTATCGATGAAAAAGATCCAGCACTTCGGCCGTGACCCCGGTGACGCGCGTGCCGTATTTCTGGTTCAGGTTCTGCAGCATCACATCGGCGATCGGCGGGATATCTTCTTTATGTTCCCGCAACGGCGGAATTGCAATCTGGAATACGCTCAACCGGTAGTAAAGTTCTTCACGCAAATGCGTTCCGAGTTCCTGACTGGTGGCGGCCAGTACCCGGGCGTCTACGGCAATCTCATGCTTACCGCCCAGCCGCCGCACCCGCAAGTCCTCGAGAACGCGCAGAAGTTTCGGCTGCGTGGACTGCGGCATTTCGCCGATTTCGTCGAGAAACAACGTGCCCCCGTGAGCCTGCTCAAAGCAACCGGCGGAACGCTCCATGGCGCCTGTAAACGCGCCTCTCTCGTGGCCGAATAGCTCGCTTTCAACCAGAGTCTCGGGTAAGGCGGCTGCATTGATCGCTACGAAAGGCCCGTCCACGCGGGGGCTGCACTTATGGATCTCCCGCGCCACCAACTCCTTCCCAGTGCCGCTCTCTCCGCGGATCAGGACAGGCGCTGCGGTGGGCGCCAGTTGTCTGATCTGCGAGAAGATCTGCTGCATGGCCGGGGAAGTTCCTACCATGTTCCCGAGTACGCCCCGAAGGCTCAGATCGCGCTTCAGCTCGTCGGTCTTCTGCAGACTTCTGGTGTAGCCAATCGCGCGTTCCAGGAGAATCTTGAAGGCGCGCGGCTCCACCGGCTTCTCCAGAAACCAGAATGCCTTGAGGTCATGAACGGCCGTAAGCGCCTTTTCGATACTGCCGAAGGCGGTGAGTGCGATCGCCGGCGTGAGGTCCCCGCGTTCCTTCAGGCACCGAAGCAGTTCAAAGCCGTCCATGCGCGGCATGACTAAATCCACAACGATGACGTCGGCGTTGAAGGTAGTGAGCCGTTCCAGCGCTTCCTGACCATCGCCGGCGGCCTGCGTTTCAAAGTCATGGCCGGGCAGCATGGCAGCCAGAGCGGCACGCTGCCGCTCGTCGTCGTCGACGATCAGGATCCGGCCCGGAACCGCAGTTATGCGGGGCATCGGACTCTATTTTAGCAGGCCGCGGAAGTCGGACGGACAAGTGGGGCTTAACAGTTTTGGGGATCCTGAGCCGTGGAAACCGCTTCCTGACGGTCGCGGCTCAGCTAGAGCCGTGTCGATTTCCGACGATTTACTGAGCCGCGACCGTCAGGGAGCGGTCACTTGGCTCAGAATCCCCTCAAACGGTCAAGCGCCCCCAAAGTCCGTATTGCGATTCGAGCGGGCCGGAAACATAGCTGCTAGCGCTGGTTGGCGACCGGCGGGTTTGGACGTTGTGGGGACGGCAGTTCCTCAAGACCGGCGTTGCCGCTCAGGTTCCCGGCGGGCTCGTTGGCATCCGGATTGGGTTGAGACGGTGAGTGCAGTGGGCACGCATCCGCGGGCTGGCTCCCGTCGACGAAATACTCCGCGTAGGTCGCAGAGCATTCCGGAGTTGCCAATTGCCGGGACTCCGAACAGAGACTCACCCTCGCAATACCCGATGGGACGGGAAACTCTTTGGCATCGCGGTAGCCGCGGTATTCGAGCGCACGCTTCATGAACTCCGTCCAGATGGGCAGCGCCGATTTAGCCCCTTCCAGGTTCAACTGACGGTCGTCGTCGAATCCTACCCAGACCACGCACAGCAACTGGGAGGTAAATCCGGCGAACCATCCGTCGTGCGAGGTGCCCGTCTTGCCCGCGGCTGGAGCCCTGAATCCGCGCGCCCGCGCTCCGGCCCCCGTGCCGCTGCGCAGTACTTCTTCCAGCATGTTGACCATCAAGTAGGCCACCCGTGGATCCAAAGCCGGATGCGCCTCCGGCGAGTGCCGGTAAAGCACCTGGCCCTCCGGTGAGCGGACCAGGGCCAGTATGGCGGGCTTCACGTACATGCCCCGATTGGCGAACACGGTGTAGGCGCCGGCGATATCCAGCGGCGTAGCTTCGTAGGCTCCCAGCGCTACCGCCGGCGTGGGCTTAATGTTATCGTGCAGGCCGGCACGCCGCGCCATGTCCACCACCGCCCGATACCCCACCATCTGCGCCAGCTTCACGGTGGCCACGTTCAACGAGTGCGCCAGCGCTTGCCGCAGCGTAACGGTTCCCATGAAATCCTGCTTGAAGTTGCCCGGCTGGTATGGTTGATTGTCGAATTCGAAGGTCGTAGGCTCGTCCTCTATCGTGGTCGCGGGAGTGAAAATCGTTGCGCCGCCTTCTATCGCGGTATTCAGCGCGGCGGCGTAGACGAACGGCTTAAATGCGGAACCAGGTTGACGTTCCGCAACGGTGTGGTTCAACTGGCTCGACCCGTAGTCCCGTCCGCCTATCAGTGCCTTGATCTCGCCCGAGTGCGGATCGAGCGCGATCAGCGCCACCTGCGGCTGGCCGGGTGGGATGGCGTCAGGGTGTTTGTGCCGGCGGAGTTGGTCATCCACATTCTGCATCCCGATCCGCACCGCCTCCACGGCGGCGCGTTGCAGGTTCATATCGAGCGTCGTATAGACGTAGTCCTTCTGTGGGACCTGCTCCCCCAGGCGGCTTTGCAGCTCATCGTTGACCAAGTCCAGAAAATACTGCGAATTGAGCGATTCCAGGTCGCCCGTCTGTACCTGGATTGGCGCAACGGCCGCGGCGCGGTACTCCCGCTCGGTCAGAAACCCGTTCTCGACCATCAGGTGCAGCACGCGATTGCGGCGCTCCTGGACGCGCTCCGCATAGCGGAACGGATTGTAGTAGCTGGGCCGCTGCACCATGCCGGCCAGCATAGCCGCTTCAGCCACATTCAACTGCGAGATGTCTTTATCGAAGTAGGCGCGGGCGGCCTCGCCGAATCCGTGGATACTGAATGTGCCGAGGCGGCCCAGATAGACCTCGTTTGCGTAATATTCGAAGATCTGTTGCTTGGTCAGTTTGTGCTCCAGGTGCATCGTGATGAGCAGTTCCTCGGCCTTGCGTTTCCAGTTCTTGTCCGGCGCGAGCCACAGGATGCGGGCCAACTGCATGCTGAGGGTGGAGGCGCCTTGCTCCTTGCGCCCGGCCTTGAGATCCACGTAGGCGGCCCTAAGAATGCGGAATAAGTCGAAGCCGCCGTGGGAGAAGAAATGCTTATCTTCCACGGACACCACCGCGTGCACCAGCGCGGGAGGGATTTCGGAGAATCGTACCAGCCGGCGCTTTTCACGGCTATGATCGGACAGGTTGGCGATGAGCTGCGGGGGAAATTCGTATTCCTGGCGATCGGTGTGGTCGTCCAGCGCCACGATGCGGGCTACCTGTTCAGAGGAAGCGCTGCCGGAAAAGTAGACCACCGCGGGTTCAAGATCCGCATGCGATTGACGGCCGGGGAAAATCGCGACCGCGTTCGTCCGGACTTCAAACGACCCGACCGGGTTGCTGCGCGACTCGCTATAGCCGTTTTCCCGGAGATACGCCAGGGCCTCGCCGGGAGACAGGCGGTCGCCAACTGAAATGATTCGTGGACCGGCAAAAATATTCAGGGTTCGCGCGAACACTCCGGCCTTTAGTTTTTCTCCGGTCAGGCGGGCGAATTTAACGTAATAGCAAACGAAGATTGTCAGACACGCCACTGCGAAGACGGTGGCCGCGATGAGCGTAATCCTGGCCAGCCGGGTCTTATACCAGGCGGAAGACCTTGGGGGAGTCTGTTCTCCAGGCTCAGGTAGCGTCGGGGGTTCTGGAATGCTGCTGACGTCTGACATGAAATGGTGGTCTCCTGCACCTTATCCAGCGGCACGCCGAAGGCCACGCGCGGGTGCGAAAGAGTACGCAGGGACTGTGGCTGGCTAAATGCTCCAGCAAATAATCTGAAAGGAAGAAACCATGTTTCTGACATTGTTCGCCGTGCTCCTGGTTCTATGGCTTCTCGGCTTCTTTGCATTTCATGTTGCGGGTGGGCTGATCCACCTGCTGCTGATCGTGGCGGTGATCTGCTTGATTTTAAACTTCGTACGGCGGGCTTGAAGGATTTATGAAGTTTCTCTTGTTTGTGGCGGCAGCGGCACTCTGCTGGCCGTCTGCCGCACAGGTGCGGAAGGCGCGCCCGCCGGACGCCGCCTCCGAAGCCGCCGCAATTAACGCTTCCAATCAGCCGCGCGGCATAGGTCCCGATGCCCGAGGCTCGGCGGTGGTGCGTGCCCAGATCCTGCTGGACCGCGCCCATTTTTCCTGCGGCGAAATCGATGGCAATTACGGCAGCAACCTGGAGAAGACTGTGGCCGCATTCCAACGCGCTCGCGATCTTCCGGTTGACGGCCGAGTGGGGGCCGAAACGTGGGCCGCGCTGAATGTGGATCAGGCGCCGGCCCTGTTCACCTACACGATCGTGCCGGAGGACGTGGCCGGGCCGTTCGTCACGGTGCCCGCGGACCTTGAGGAGCAGGCCAAATTGCCACATCTGGGATACGCGTCGCCCTTGGAGGGACTGGGTGAGAAGTTCCACGCCAGTCCGGACCTGCTGAAGGCGCTCAATCCGGACAGCAGTTTCGATAAGGCGGGCGAAGCGATCCTGGTGCCGAACGTGATCTCGCCGCCGCCGGGCCAGGCGGCTTCGGTAGTAGTTTCCAAGTCCGATAGCTCAGTCACGGCCCTGGACGCCGACGGAAAGATTCTTTCTTACTACGTGGCGACCATTGGCAGCGAGCACGATCCGCTTCCGCTGGGGGATTGGAAGATCACCGGCGTGTACCACAATCCCATATTTCATTACAATCCGGCGCTCTTTTGGAATGCGAACCCCGCAGACGAGAAGGCCGAGATCAAGCCTGGGCCGCGCAACCCGGTGGGCGTCGTTTGGATGGACCTCTCGAAAGAGCATTACGGCATTCACGGGACGCCTGCGCCGGGAAAAGTGGGCCATGCGGAGTCGCACGGCTGCATACGGCTAACCAACTGGGATGCGTTCGAGTTGTCCCAAATGGTCAAGGCCGGGACGCCTGTCACCCTGAAGGAATAAGGCGTGCGCGCCAGACTGGTAACCGCGTTTTTCGTGGGTTTTGCGTTCGGCCTGGTATTCCTCGCGGTGCTCCTGTGGCAGACCGGGGGGTTACGGACCAGCAAAGCTCCCGTTGCGCGAGGCAGGCCCCAGGAATCCCAGGAACAGCCGCCGAGGCCGGATACGCACCGCGCGAGCCGCTCCGCGAGGCCCTTGGATCCGCCGGCGGAAGTGCCGGCCACTGCCGGCGAAACCCTGACGGACCGGCGCTTGATTGAACGCAGGCTTATGATTCCCGTGCGGGGCGTCCACGCGGAACAACTACGGGATGATTTCAACGAGATGCGCGGCGGCCACCGGCACGAGGCCATCGACATCATGGCGCCGCGCGGCACGCCCGTGGTGGCGGCCGATGACGGGACTGTCGCGAAGCTGTTCCTCAGCAAACCAGGCGGCTTGACAGTCTACCAATTCGACGGCAGCCAGACCTACTGCTACTACTACGCGCACCTGGATTCCTACGCGCCGGGGCTGAAAGAGGGCACGCGCTTGCGGAAGGGCGACGTCTTAGGCTATGTGGGCAGTACCGGCAACGCTTCGCCTGGCGCTCCACACCTGCATTTTGGCATTTTCCAACTGGGGCCGGAGCAGCACTGGTGGCAAGGCACACCTATCGATCCTTACGGGTTCCTCGCCCGTTCCAACGGCAAGTAGCAGAGTGCGTCCTGGGATCGTGAGAGCGCCGGCGCCAGCTATTCTTGCGTTATGAACGGCAGGACTTGCACCTAACCACTTGCCTAGCCCGAGCTTCTACATTGCATCCGCATGTGGCGCACACAAATAGGTTTGGCCCCCTATCTGCACTACATTAGTTGAAAAGGAAGTGAGAAATGTCGATACTGTTGGTCGTTCTGGTACTGTTCCTTCTACTCGGCGGTGGCGGGTGGGGATATTCTCGTTGGCACAGATAGTTCACGCTGGCCGGACTCGAAGCGCGGACCGGCCGGTCGCACGTTCAGCCCGTCGGGCGCGGTGACCTTCGAAAGCTACCCCTCGCCGCGCGCAGGGCTTAATGCCGGATCATAAGCCGATCACCCTCTTTTTCCGAAAAGACAGGAAATTCTAACCGGTCGTTGCCGAACGGACGCCCAAGTCCGAATTGCCGTCGTCTTTGTGCTGAACGAAATTGAGGATGTCAAAGCGCTTCACAGCCCGATCCGGGAAGAAGCTGTTCACAGCCTCCTGCTCATCGTCGAATAACTCGAAGGCCAAGGCGAGTTTGGTCAACGCGAAAAGCTCCAGATGCGAGCGATTGAGGTTCGCCAGCGCCAGCTTTCCACCGGCCTTACTTAGCCTGGCGAGCCCAAATACCAAGGTTCCCAGTCCAGTGCTGTCGATGTGAGTGACGCCTTTGAGGTTCAACACGATATTGACTTGGCCGGATTGATGCAGCGCGGACAGTCTCTCGCGCAGTTCCAAATCTCCTTGCCCCGAGGTGAGCGGGCCTTTTAAGTCAAGAATGACGATGCCTTCGCTTTCCCGCTGTTCGATGTGCAGACTCATGCTCAACCTCCTCAGCGCAGACTCACTGCCGCCGTCCGTGCGCGTTAGTATTTTGTTGCACGGAGCGCCCGTACCATTCTGCGCCAGAATTGTGTGCCGCGCGAATCGGACAACACCATTATAAATCCGGACGCCAACCGCAGCTCGCGGTACCCTTCGAGGGCCGGATTTAAGTTAAATGCGAAAACGCAGAACCCTTGCCTATTTTTCATGGTCGAATCGCCATGCGGAAGCGCCGGGCGCGCAGGCCTACCGGCACAGGATGTGAATCAGCCCGGTCCAAAGCATCGCTTTGCTCATTAGCAACCCAGTATCGCAGGATGGGGTCCAAACCGCCGAGTCGCCGCGGTACCAGGGAACCGCCGGCCAAAAAACCTAGCGGATAGGGAGTTGCACCAGCGCGAAGTGCAGGATTCTGCGCGGATCTTGGCAGTTGTTGCCGAAGGAACTTCCGGTAGCGACTAAGGCGACGAGGGCACTGACCCATTATTGGTTTCGGCGGAGGCCAGAATTGGCTTGAGCAGGTACTCCGATAACTGCTGATCCGACAGCTTTCTGCTTTCTTTGGCAGGCTCACCGAGGACCCAGGAACCGTGTTGTCCGTCCTTATCCGGTTCGATTGTGATGGCCGACTGCTGCGTGGGAAAATCGGGGTGGACCGAGACCCGCAGATCGTTGTTGTCCAAGGTTAGGACCAGTCTCTTGCTTTGCATTCCAGGCAGGTAAACTTCGCACCGGAAACGCCTGTGGGACATGTGTACCGCGGCCTGTCCGGCGCGCTCCTTGCGCTTGTTGAATTCGCATACATCATTCGTAATCGATGAAACCAGCGCATTCCACGCGTCCAGTGCGCACGGGATTTGTTTCTTCAGATGCTCTATTCGCTCGCCCTTGGCCGCTTTCGCGCTCCTCTTGGACGATGCCGCCGCTTTGTCCTTTTCCATGTTCGCAAACATCTCACTAATCCATGCCATATTGTTCTTGCTCCGGATAGAGAGGCTAAGCGTCCTTGAATTCGTTTCGGCTTCTAACGCCGATACGGCGATGATCGCTCGCGCAGCCCTATTTCGAACCGGCCACTGTCCTATCGATTGCACGCCGCGGTCCTGAAAGCAATCGTCTCCGTTAGAGCGTGCTATCGGGTGTGCATGCCGACTTCCAGACAAACTTAAACGAGGTCTATCGTCTGCGTGGCCGTTTTCACCTGAACGGTGCCCGCGCCGGGCTCCTGACTTTTGGGCTAGATTTCACTCTCGATCCGCGAGCGGGAGCTTTTCGCATTCCATCTCATGAGATCCTTGGTATCATAAAGGATGTTGCCGGTGCGGGGTGGCGATAGCATTCCGTCCAGACGATCGCCAGGTCCGACCGTGGAACTTCTGGTCAAGAGGCATTCTCTGCTGTCGGCCGCGCGTTTCCAACGGAGTGTGGCTTGGTCCTTCGTATGTCTGAATTCTTAGCATCCCAGCGCGCGGCTTCGACGCCTCCGGCTAAGTTGTGTGGCGTCCACCTCCGAATCGGTTACGAGCTGATTTATAGGTTTCCGCAACCCACGCCGGTTATCCTCCTAGTGAATATCCACGATTCACGCGCCTCCGATATCGTGGTTCCCGATCGCCTCGCCGTCGAGCCATGGCTTCCCATCAGCGAATATCGCGACGCCTTCGGGAACCGGTGCCATCGGGTTATGGCGCCCGCGGGCCGCCTCCGCCTTACGGCCGACGGCGTAATTAGAGATAGCGGCCAGCCCGATGAGGTGGTGTCCGCAGCCGGGCAGGACTCCGTGGAGGATCTGCCCGCGGAAACCCTCGTGTTCCTATTAGGGAGCCGCTATTGTGAGACCGACTTACTGTCTCAGACGGCATGGCAACTGTTCGGTGGCGCGGCCCCAGGATACCCGCGCGTGCAGGCGATCTGCGACTACGTGCATCGCCATATTGCCTTTAGTTACCCGAACGCGCGCCCCACCCGCAGCGCCCTAGAGGTCTTCAACGAACGGATCGGGGTCTGCCGCGACTATGCGCATCTGGCCATCGCCTTCTGCCGCTGCTTGAACATTCCCGCGCGATACTGCACTGGCTACCTGGGCGATCTCGGAACGCCACCTCCCTACCCAGCCGGCGATTTCGCGGCATGGTTCGAGGCCTGGATCGGCGGCCGCTGGCACCTCTTCGACCCGCGTAACAATGCGCCCCGCATGGGCCGCGTTCTCATGGCACGCGGCCGCGACGCGTCCGATGTGGCGATCGCCACGACGTTCGGGCCCAACACCCTGGAGAGCTTCAGGGTATGGACCGATGAGATTCCACACGGCGAGATGGCGCCCACAGCCTTCTAATGTCCTTTCTCACGGTGCACCACTCCACCGTCTACCGTTACTGTGAGCCCGTCGGCCTCGGCGAACACCGTATGTTGTTCCGTCCGCGCGAGAGTCACGACCTGCGGTTGATCCGGACGAACCTGGCGATCACGCCGCGGCCCAGCGATCTGCGCTGGCTGCACGATCCGTTCGATAACTCCGTCGCGGTCGCCACTTTTGAGGGGACCACCACCGAACTAAGTTTCGAAAGCACGGTGACACTCGAACATTTCGAGACCTCCGTGCCGGACTATCCGCTCGAGGAGTATGCGCGGACCTATCCTTTCCGCTACTCCGATGAAGACTTCCCCAATCTCGCGCGCGCCTTGGCCCATCACTATCCCGATGAGCACGTGTCCGAGTGGGCATTGCAATTTCTGGATCCCGCGGATCGAACCGACACCATGAAAATGCTGAGCGCCATGACCCGCGGCGTTCGCGAACAGTTCAACTACACGCGCCGCGGGGAGAAAGGCGTACAGACTCCGGACGAGACATTGCGGAACCGGTGCGGCAGTTGCCGGGATTTCGCCGTCCTGATGATGGAGGCCACCAGGTCGCTGGGTGTCGCGGCGCGATTTGTCAGCGGTTATATCTTCGTGCCCGGTGCGTCCGGCTTCGCCGGCGGCGGAGCCACCCATGCGTGGATGCAGGCGTACCTCCCCGGCGCCGGCTGGATCGACTTCGACCCCACCAACAACATTATCGGCAACCGTAATCTGATTCGTGTCGCGGTGGCGTGGTCTCCGGAACACGTGCTGCCGCTATGGGGTACGTACGAGGGTTCTCCCGGGGCCTTCCTCGGGATGGACGTTAGCGTCAACGTTACCGAAGCGGAGGGTTAGAGTCCCAGCCGCGCGGTCAGTTGACGTCCGCTGGGCGGAAGTTTGGCGCGGCGTGGTGAAAAAAGCGTGCCAAAAGCCGGGGCGGCGAGGCCGATTCAAGCTAGCGTGGAGACGCCACCGTGTACGCGAGCGCCGTAACGGTTCCTGGCCCCGGCGAGGACACGAAGGCGTATCCGCCGCCAAACGTTACATACTCAGCGCCCGATACCGAGATGCCCGGTTCCACCTGCCCGTTGAATATGTTCTGCCCGTTAATGAAGTAAACCTGATTTGGAATGGTCGATTCCTGCCGGATGACCGTAAGCACGTTCTCGGGGTTATATGCCATGTAGAGGAATTTACCGCCCGCGATACCTGCCTCGTCCTCATTCGCGTCGCTGATGGAGTAGTCGTTTTGAACAAAGCCACCGTAACCGTTGTTGTCATATGCGTCTAATGAATAAAGATCGCCCCAAAATTGTGTGCCCCTGTAGGAATCCCAAGCGCCCCGAGACAGATTGTACTGAGGGTATTGTGCGGCCGCCTGGAGCATATGCGTGGAGAACGGTAGAAAATAAACATTGGACGTAAGGCCATCCGCCGACTCAGTAGCCGCCAAAACACCCGATTGGTGTACGGTCAGTTGTGTAAATGGATTACCGTCCAAAGAGAGTATATCGTAGGCCGTCCGTAGAGTCCGCATATCGCACGCCATCAGGTGCCCCGTTACGCCGTCCACATACCACGTCTGCCGGTTGTCGCTTACATCCAGCGATATTGCCGTGGCCGTGGCAGAGCTGGTCAATATCGCCGCGGCTCCATTGCTGCTTAGAATCTCTTCCGCGGATACCTTCGCCAGCCCTTGACCGTAACTGGCCCACAGTCTACCACCTGGAATGTCGTAAGCCAGATCGATTACATTCCACTGCCCACCCAGATTTTGACTTACTATTACGTTACCGCTCGTGGGGTTGATAGCCGTCACGTTAGGTCCATTAGCCACCCAGAGATTGACGCCGTCAAAGACCATAGGTCCGGCCCCCGCCAATTGATAGCTGGCGACAATCTGTGGACTGAACGTTTCGGGCCTGGCCGCCGCCCAAACGCCGCCGAGTGGAAAGGCGATGGTTACAATCGCGAAGTATACTCGTCGTATTCCCATCATTTTAATTTCCTTTTTGAGTCCAGCGAGGTCCCTTTCGGAAACGGGGCACGCTATCTCCCGGCGGCTGACACAGCAATAATCGCGCCAAACAATTGTCGTCGCCTGGGGCGAACGTAACGAATTGGACACAAAGACGATTACTATCCGCCGGATGGGCATGCCACAGCGGGAATGCGAGGCCGGCGCATGCAGTAGCTGCACCCGAAAGTGCGCGACTTGCCGCCTCGGGAGTTTTCGCCAACTTATGCGGGATTACGCCAACTGCGCGCGCCGCCTGTTGCAGGCCTGTCAGAGTTAGACGGCGAGTGGATTGGGCACTCTTCCTCGGGCTCTCTGCGAAATACTCCGAAATCCGGCGTTGCGAAAAAAGCGTCCCAGAAACCGGGGCGGGCGATGCCCATTCAAGTTAGCGTGGAGACGCCGCCGCGTACGAGACTACCGCGTGGTCTCTGCCGCGTCATCGTTTTCACTTGAACGGCTCCGCGCGTGCTCTAGCATTCCTGGGGCTACAGGCAACTCTCGTTGAAGAGCCGTAGCCTCGGCAGGGAAATCATGAGGACATATTCAGCTACCCGAATTACCGGAGCCGTCTTGACCACGCTCCTGTTCGCGTTCTCCGCTTTCGCGCGGGACCACACCTTCCTGAACGGCACTTGGACGCTAGTGCCCACCAAGAGCGATTTTGCCGGCCAGCCCGTGGTTCAAACCGGCACCGTAACGATAAACGAGCGAGAGGGCATCATCACCATCTCGCGCAATTTCGTGTATGCGGGCGCCGGCGAGACCTACTTTTACCGGGATATGACCGACGCCCAGAACAACGCCACAATTCATACCGGCAAAGATCTCAAGAGCAAGACCAGATGGGATCACGACGTCCTGAAGGCGATCACCACGCAATCCGGCACGGTTACTCAAGAAAGCTACAGCCTCGCCCCAGATGGCAGCATGCTGGTCAGCGTGGCAAGGCCGGGGCACACGCCGCTCACCCTCGTCTTCCGGCGCTAATAGCACAACCGCCAGGAAATCCGACCGTATTCGGTCAGATGACGCGCGCAGGTCGGGAAAGGAACACTACACATGGCAAACGGACTGGTGGCGACGGCTTTCGCCGAGGAGGCCGCCGGCGCGGTGGATGTCATCACGGAGGTCCGCCGCGAAGAGGCCCTGCTGAAAACGGGCGCCTTGCAGAACGCGATTTTTAACAGCGCCAACTTCTCGAGTATCGCCACCGACGAGAAAGGCGTCATTCAGATATTCAATGTCGGCGCCGAGCGCATGCTGGGCTATGCGGCGGCCGATGTGGTGAACAAGATCACCCCGGCCGATATCTCCGATCCGCAGGAAGTGATCGCCCGCGCGGCGGCATTGAGCGCAGAGCTGGCCACCACGATTACGCCGGGCTTCCAGGCCCTGGTCTTCAAGGCCTCGCGCGGGATCGAGGACATCTACGAATTGACCTACATCCGCAAGGACGGCAGCCGCTTTCCGGCCATCGTGTCGGTGACGGCGCTGCGCGACGATCAAGGCGCCATCATCGGCTACCTGTTGATCGGCACCGATAATTCCGCGCGCAAGCAGGTCGAAGCGGAACAGACTGAAGCTCGATCAGCGCTTGCGCGACCAGCAGTTCTACACGCGCTCTCTGATCGAATCCAACATCGACGCGCTCATGACCACCGATCCGGCCGGTATCATCACCGACGTCAACAAGCAGATGGAAGCGCTCACCGGCTGCACGCGCGACGAGTTGATCGGCGCGCCGTTCAAGAACTACTTCACCGATCCGGAGCGGGCCGAGGCGGCTATCAAGCTGGTGCTGCGCGAGAAGAAGCTCACCAACTACGAGCTCACCGCGCGCGCCCGGGACGGCAAGACCACCGTGGTCTCCTACAATGCGACCACCTTCTACGATCGCGACCGGAAGCTGCAGGGCGTGTTCGCCGCCGCGCGCGACGTCACCGAGCGCAAACGTCTCGACCAGGCGATGGAGGAGCAGAACGTCGAGCTGAAGAGAGCCAGGGCCGCGGCGGAAAAGGCCAACCTCGCGAAATCGGATTTCCTTTCCAGCATGAGCCATGAGCTTCGCTCGCCGCTCAATGCGATCCTGGGGTTCGCCCAGCTCATCAATTCCGATTCCCCGCCGCCGACGCCCGCACAGACCGAAAGCATCGATCAGATTCTCCACGCGGGATGGTATCTGCTGGAGCTGATCAACGAAATCCTGGATCTGGCGCAGATCGAGTCCGGAAGGCTGGCGCTGTCGCGGGAACCGACGTCGCTGACCGAAGTTCATGTTCGAATGCCAGGCCATGATCGAGCCGCAGGGGCAAAAGCGCGGTATCGAAATGACCTTTCCCGCAGTTCGACGTTCCCTGCTTCGTGGATGCCGACCGGACCCGGTTGAAGCAGGTTCTCATCAACCTTCTTTCCAACGCGATCAAGTACAACCAGCCGAACGGAACGGTGGTGGTGGAGGTGGATCGCACCAAGGGTACCCCGGAACGGATTCGCGTCAGCGTCAAGGACAGCGGCGCGGGATTGCCTCCGGAGATGCTGACGCAGCTTTTTCAGCCGTTCAACCGTCTGGGACAAGAGAGAAGCGGCGAGGAAGGCACGGGCATCGGCCTGGTGATGAGCAAGCGGCTGGTGGAACTGATGGGAGGCGAGATCGGCGTGGAGAGCACGGTCGGGGTTGGGCAGCGTGTTCTGGTTCGAACTGAACTCGACGGCGGCGCCGCAACTGGCAGTGGACAAGGCCGCGACTGCCGCAAATCCGGAGGCGCAGGTTCCGCACGGCGCGCCGCTGCGCACGCTGCTCTATGTAGAGGACAACCCGGCGAACCTGAAGTTGATCGAGCAACTCATCGCGCGCCGCCCGGATATGCGTCTGCTGACCGCGCGAGACGGAGACGTGGGTATCCAGCTGGCGCGCGCCAACCAGCCGGAGGTGATCCTGATGGACATCAATCTGCCTGGCATCAGTGGCATCGAAGCCCTGAGAATTCTTCGCGCAGACCCGGCCACGGCGCACATTCCCGTCGTGGCCCTCAGCGCGAATGCCATGCCGCGCGACATCGAGAAGGGCCTGCAGGCAGGATTCTTCCGGTATCTCACCAAACCGATCAAGGTCGATGAGTTCATGCAAACGTTGGATGTGGCCCTGGAATTCGCGCGCCAAACAGCGGGTCATGCTACGTGATCGGGACGAAGGTCATGGTCAGCTCAGCCGACATTTTGAAGGCCAGAATCCTGATCGTTGACGATCAGATGGCCAATGTCCGTCTGCTGGAGGGCATGCTGCGCATCGCCGGCTATACTTCGCGTCGAGTCTACGACCGATCCGTACCAGGTCTGCGAGCTGCATCGCAAGAACCGCTACGCCCTGATCCTGCTCGATCTTCAAATGCCCGGCATGGACGGATTCCAGGTGATGGAAGGCCTGAAGGAAATCGAAGCGGACGGCTATCTGCCGGTCCTCGTGATCACCGCGCAGCCGGATCACAAGCTGCGCGCGCTCGAAGCCGGCGCCAAGGATTTCGTCGGCAAACCGTTCGATCTGGCCGAGCTGCGCGCGCGAGTTCACAACATTCTGGAAGTGCGCCTGTTGCACCTGGAAGCCAAGCAGTACAGCAAAGTGCTGGAGGAGACGGTCCGGGAACTCGAGCGAAGCCGCGAGATCATTCGTCTGAAGACCCTGGAGGAAAAAGAGCAGGCGGAGCAGGAATTAGCTTTGGCGCAGGAAACTCAGGAAAGCCTGCTGCCCCGTTTCCTGCCCCAGTTTGAAAATTATCGCATCCATGCATATAACTGTCCCACCCGCTATGTGGGAGGGGATTTCTACGATTTCCTGCAACTGAGTTCAGGGGAGTGGATGGGGGTCCTGGCGGATGTGTCTGGCAAGGGGATGTCCGCAGCCCTGTTAAGTTCGATGGTGCTGGGCGCTCTCAGCATGGAATTCCGCGCTGGAGCTCCACCGCAGGAGGCCCTGAGCAAGGTTAACCAGCTTCTTTGCGAAAAATCTCTCCCATCCCAGTTCGTAACGCTCTTTCTCTTTCTGCTGAGCCCGTCTGGTACGGGGCAATTTGTCAGCGCGGGACATAACCCAGCTTATTTGTTCCGTTCCGCCACGGGAAAAATCGAAAGGCTGATCTCCGACGCCCATTTCCTGGGGATGTTCGACTCCGCTACATATCCGTCCCGCACCTTCCGTCTCGACAAAGGAGACATTCTGGTGGTGTATTCCGATGGCCTTACGGACGCGCAAAACCCGCGGGAAGAACTGTTCGGCGCGGAGAGACTATTGGAAATCATTCGGCGGGAAGCTCCTTCCGGAAGTCAGGCGCTCGAGCAGAAGTTCTTGAAGGCCATTGAGGAATTCACTCAGGGCATGCCGCAGACTGACGACATCACTTTCGTGGTAGTTGAAAAATGTCAGTGAAACTTGTCGCGATCCTCAAGACCCGGATGTGACAGTTCCGAACAGTGCGCCGACCGCTGAGGTCAGGGCCATGGCTAAAGCGCCCCAGAACGTGACGCGCATTGCGCCCAGCATGACGCCTGCGCCACCCGCGCGCGCCGCCAACCCTCCCAGAAGCGCCAGGAATAAGAGTGAACTTCCAGAGACAATGGGGATCAGAATCGCCGCCGGGGCTATGGCGGTGACCGCCAGAGGCAGGGCCGCTCCGGCGACGAAACTGGCGGCCGACGCCAGCGCAGCCTGAATCGGCCGCGCCCTGAAAGTCGCGGAGATGCCCAGTTCATCGCGGGCATGCGCACCTAAAGCGTCATGCGCCATCAACTGGCGGGCAACCTGTTTGGCCAGCGCGGGCTCGAGCCCGCGCGCCACGTAGATGGCCATCAATTCCTGGTGTTCGCCCGCGTCGTCTGTCTTCAGTTCCGCGCGTTCCAGTTTGAGGTCGGCCTGTTCGGTATCTGCCTGGGAGTGCACGGATACGTATTCACCTGCAGCCATCGACATGGCCCCGGCGACCAGGCCGGCCACCCCCGCGACCATTACGTTTCCGTGGGTGGCGTGCGCGGATGCGACACCCAGCACCAGACTCGCCGTAGAAAGGATCCCGTCGTTCGCGCCCAATACCGCTGCGCGTAGCCAACCGACGCGTCCGGTGCGGTGCCGCTCACTTGGGGGCTTCGTGACCACCCGTTCGTCGGTTATAGCGAGACGGTGATCGCCAGCATGACGCCCGGATAACTGCGGTTGCAAAGGTAGTACCCATTGTCATAAACGATGTAAACATCATCGTCAGCGTACCAGTTCTCCGCCCAGGTTCCCGGCCAGGGATCCACCAGCATGAACCAGAAGCCGCCGTACGAGAAACGCGGATACCCCATGTACATCGAGGGGAGACCGCCCATACGGAACCAGTGTTGACTTCCGAAACTGAGATTGTAGGTGTTCTGCGGGATGAAGTAACCGCCATAACCTCCACGCTGTGCCCAGGTGCGATGATCGCTGTTCCAATTGCGATCGCCATCCTGCGCCCAAGAACTGTGCCCCTGCCAACCGCCTCCCTGTTTTAGCCATCCCTTCTGCTGTTGCCATGCGACTGCTTGCGGCCGCGTAGGATGCCCTTGCTGTGGTTGCTCGGTCTGCCGGGCCTGCTGCTGCTTGGGTTGTTGTGGCTTAGCCTGATGGGCCTGCTCCTGCTTCGGTTGTTGCGGCTTGGCCTGATGGGCCTGCTGCTGCTTGGGTTGTTGCGGCTTGGCCTGATGGGCCTGCTCCTGCTTCGGTTGTTGCGGCTTGGCCTGATGGGCCTGCTGCTGCTTGGGTTGTTGTGGCTTAGCCTGTTGCGCCCGTTCCTGCTTGGGTTGTTGAGCAGGTTGCTTCCGCTGTTGTTGTGCGTGCTGTGCCGGCTGCTGGTGCGGCTGTGCCTGGGCTCGCTGTGGCTGAGATGGCCGCGCGGCCTGCTGTGGTTTGCTCTGCTGCTTTTCAGGCTGCGCCTGTTTTTCCTGCTCGTGTTGTGCGTACGTAGGGACAGTAGCCCCGAAGAGCAGAAACAAAGCAGCGGTGATGCTGGTTTGAAGGAATTTCATCGTGATCGTCTCCATTGAGATCGTTATAGGACATGCAGGCCGAAGACCAGTCCGCGTTAGCCATCGGCCGCGGCCTTCCTATTTCTCTCTCTCTTGAACAACGTATTCGGTGGTCTGTTGGGCAGGCACTTCGCCACGATTCGTGACGGCCGCCGGCGGCCTCGCTGTCGGCCTATCCGTCGTCCCGTAGTCTGCGGTAGCCTCCGCGGCGGAGGAAATATCGCGCGCGCCCGTTTCTTTCAGGGTTCTCTTCGCCCGCGCGCACCACTCCGGACTGTCGCAGTGAACGGACAGGAGAACGCCGCCGCGCCTGATCCTACCCGCGTAACGCTTGGCGACATACTCGGTCACCTGCGAGCCCGCCAGCAGTCCCACGATCCAGCCCAGTGCCCCTCCGGCGCCGGCGCCGGCGAAAGCCGCCAGCAACGGGCCAGCCGCCACGAGCGGCACGAAGACCGCGATGCTTATAATTTGAGTGGAAACGAGCCAACCCAATGCGGCGCCAACCACGGCGCCTGCCACCGCTCCGATCCCCGCGCCAGCCGCCGCCTTAGTGTGTTTCTCGTGCGCAAAATCCTTTGTACCCGGGTTTTCAGACGATAAGATCGAGATATCTGCCGCCCGATAACCGGTTTTGTGTAAAGCCTCGATGACATCCGAAACCGTTGCGCGATCCTCATAGATGCCAATGACCGACGTATTCTTTGCCATTTAGTGTTCCGCCTTTTGGAAGTGTCCTGTTTGTGTCTGTGCACGAGCCGGACCAAGCCCCGCAAACCGCTACAGTGCGGAGATAACGATGCAGGCCAGCATGCCAAAACGCAGAATCTGCCTTTACAAATGCACAATCCGCCGCGCCGGCAGGGCTGCATGGGCAGCGGCTGCGGCTTCGCCCTTTATAGACCTCTCGGGTTCAAACGGCGGCTAACGTGCCCCCACCTAACGTAATCCGGGAAACCCGAAGGAGAAGAGTAAACATGAACTGGGACCAGGTTGAGGGCAGGTGGAAGCGGTTCACCGGCTCTGCGCGCGAGCGCTGGGGCAAACTCACCGATAATAACCGGGAAAGGTTCGCCGGCAAGAAGGACCAGTTGGCCGGGCGCATCCAAGAACATTACGGAGTGGTGAGAGCGGATGCCGAAAAGCGGGCAGACGAACGGGCGCTGGCGCAGAAGGGATCCGCGCGCGACAGGCGCGGCGCCACTCGCCTCTAGAAATCGGCCGCCCATGGAGCACCTTGCCTCGAATCCGCTCGCCGTTCGCCACTGGCGCAAATGCGTCGCATGCAGTCGGCTGGCTCTATTGCTCACATTGACGCTCGCGTTCGGGCTACCCCTTTGCGCGGAAGTATGCAACCCAGAGGATCTGCAAGGACCTTATGGATTTCAGCTCTCCGGCGAGACGAACATTTCCGGCGATTCGAAGCCGACTGCCAACATTGGGAGGATCGTCCTCGCCGGGGACGGGAAGATTAGCGGCTACTCGACGGCCATGTTTGCCGGCTATCTCTTGGGTAATCCTGTTACCGGGACCTATGAGGCCCACTGGGATTGCACGATCACCTGGAGCCTGCAAGACGATTCTGGGGCGTTCCAACATTTCAGCGGTGTTGCCACCAGTGACGGCAAGCGCGTAAATTACAGCCAGACGGACCCAGGAGGCGCCCAACACGGCGCCATGGCGAGAACCTCGGCGGAATGTAAAGCCTCCGATTTACAGAACCACTACGCGTTTGCGCTGTCCGGCAGCACCACCCCGATGTTGCCCGGCGAAGTCTCGAGCACGATCGCCGCGAAAGGTCTGATTCAGGCGGACGAGAATGGCGGTTTCAAGTTGGCTCTAAGCGATAACTGGGCGGCGCCGACGGAGGTCACCATCACCGTGGATGCTGCGTGCACCGTCGATATCGGCCTGACGCTACCCGCTACTGGCGCTGGAACGGGCTTACCCATGATGTTGCGCGGAATACTGATCGATGACGGGAAAGAGATCCTAGCCATCGAGACCGACCCGGGAGCGATGGTGTCGGCGACGTTTAGCACGCGTTGATTTTGGCCCGACTCTTGCAATGGGTAACGACGCGTCAATAAGGAAAACGAGGACATGTAGCTGCGAATGCCGAAAGTGGTCACGGCATCACGCGACGATTCCCAACCCGTGAAGGGCAGGTTGCCATGGACTCGATTCATGGAGGCGCTTTAGATGACCGATAAGATGCTTTTTTCACTATCTATTTTCTTGGCCGGGCTTGGCGCCGGCGTTGCTCTGGCAACTTTCGTCGCTCCTCGCGCTCACTCGGAGAAAGGCCGCCCGCGAATCGGCTGCAAGTCTGAAGAGGACTTATTGAGCGGCAAGGCACCTGCATCGTCGCACTAGCATGAGGAGCCGGAACGTGGAGGATGTGGGCCGGGAACATTAATCGGGCTCACGTAAGCAGCCTCGGGACCACATCGGTTTACGGAGTGACTGCGATCGGGATCTTATGCATCCATTTGCCTAATTCGGCATAACCCTGCTGAGCGTATGGACCGTAAGCCGAAACTCCGAACGTATAAATTAGCCGGCGAGACATCGCTGAAGTTTACAATGAAAACGATTATTGGATTATCCGTTCTGATTTGCGCGGTTTACTCTTGCCCAAGGTAAGGCGCCCACTGACCAGCCACGCGGCGGCGATCGTCATGCGGCGGTCGGGGGGGCACATTCCCACTCACAAGGGGCCAGCGGCACGCGGCCGCGACCGAGAACCACGTGACGGTGGACAAGAAAAGCCATCCGGTCGTTCCGCACGTGGACGCCAAGAACGATAGATTCTCCGGCGGCTTTGGATCGCCATTCGGTGCCGGCGGGAGGAAACCGGGAACGCTTCTGGTTCGGCAATTTCTTCTGGGACGTCGCCGCGTTCGATTATAACATCGTCGCGGACTGGAACTGGTCTGGCGAATCGGATAGCGATCTACGAGGACCCCGATCATGGTATCTTGGTTATAACCCGCAGTTAGGCACTGTACGCGCATGTCGAGTATCTGGGAGCGTAACTCTCTACCGGTTACTGGCGTGCACATCCTTTATTGGATAGGAGTGCAGACCGATGAAACCGACCCATGCTCGAATCGCGGAACTCTGGTGCAGATTGATGCACCGAGAGCCGATGTGGCCGTCTCACGGCCAGTACGAGTGCCGTAGGTGCGGCCGGCGATATTTGGTCTGTTGGCAAGAACCTTCGCCGGCCGCATCGCGTGTGCCGGTAGTCCCGTGCAAGACGCTGGCCCCAAGCATCTCCCTAACAGCCAACTGAACCGGGTTATCCAAATATTCGAAAGCCATGGCTTTGGCGGATGTCGTTTAGCCTCACGCTCGGGAACGGGTGTTTATCGGCGATTTGAGACATGGCCGTCGGGTTGCTGAGCACTAGCTGAAATTGGCGAAGGACCTTTCAAAACCTGCCCTCTGCTGCAACCGACAGGCGAAAGAAGGGTGGGCTATAACAACAGCGTGCTTGCGGGAGCCGCGAACTCATAGGTTGTTGCTCACCTGTCTTTCTCCCCGTTTGTTGCCGCGGAGGGCTTTTACGGATGTCCCGTATTCCAGCTGTTTCCAAACCACCGCTCCCTGGCGGTCGCCGCTAGTAAGTGATCGTAAGTTACTGGGAACGGTTTCTGAACCGCGCGTGAGCCAACAGCAATTCCTGCATTTTTTAAGGCAACAATAGCATAAGTCGGATGGCTCGGGGCCGGCGGGTTGCGGAAAAAGGTGTTCGGGGACCGTTCCCTGATGGTCGCGGCTCAGTAAGTTGTTGTAAGTACTGGGACCGGCTTCTGAGCCGCGCGCGTAAGCAAGCGGTTCCGGGCCTTTTTCCGGCTTCGCGGCTTAGGGCGGTGCGCCTCGTGTTCTCCAAGGTGTGGCAAGCACGGTCCAGAAACGACATGGCGGCCCGTTCTTCGCGCCGAGTGTGGCGATGGACCTCAGAGTGCTCCTCATCCGCCGTGCGACCAGAGCGAACAGCCAATCGCACCAGAGTTTAAAACAAAGGAGCAATACAGATGAGTGTTTCGAAAGCAGTAACAACAAGCGTGTTTTGCCTGGCGCTGATCGGCGTAATATCGTCACCAGCCGCCAGGGCGGATGAGTGGAACCAGAAAACCGTGATGACTTTCAGCGGCCCCGTGGAGATTCCGGGAGTCCATCTCAAGGGGTGGGGAGTGTTGCCAGCCGGCACCTATGTGTTCAAACTCTTGGACTCGCAGTCGGACCGGCACATTGTCCAAATCTTCAACAAGGATGAAACACAGGTCCTTGCCACCATCCTGGCTATCCCAAACTATCGCCTCAAGGCGACTGGCAAGACTGTAGTTACTTTCAGCGAGCGGCCGGCAGGTGAGCCGGAGGCGCTGCGGGCCTGGTTCTTTCCCGGCGAAAACTATGGCCAGGAATTCGTTTATCCCAAAGCGAGAGCGGTGGAGCTAGCCAAAACGGTTAATGAGGTCGTTCTCTTCACGCCGGCCGAGGTCCCCGTGGAAGTCGAACAGCCGATCAAGACTGCTGACGAACCAGTCGTCGCGCAACTGAAGGCGGCGCCCGTTCTGGCGATCAAACCCACGGGAGAAGAGGTGGAACTCGACGCAGTGGTCACCCCGCCGCCGGCGGATGAAGTGGCAGCGAATACCGAGCCGGCGAAGACGCTGCCGACGACGGCCAGCACGATGCCGCTAATCGCGCTGCTCGGATTGCTGGCTTTGGGCGGAGCCTTCGTCCTGCGGCTGTCGCAAAAGCGCCTTCAGTAAGGGCTCGGCTCACCACGTAGCGCACGTTCCTCAACGTGCCGTATCCGCACTCGTGCGGACACGTCGCGGTGCAGCGGTGGACGCCGGAAAGAGAACACCATGACGAAGGGACTGTCGCAGGCGGGAGAGCGTGGCGTGGCGAAGGCTATCGCTCTCCCGGTCCTTCTCTTGATTCTCCTGGCGGGGCATGCGGAATCTCAGGATGCACCGGCAGGACAAGACGCGGGATCCTTCCGCATCTCGGTAGACGTTGCATTGGTTGTCTTGCCGGCTACGGTCACTGACCGGCAAGGGGGCTTCGTCTCCAACTTGCGCGAGCAGGATTTCCAGGTCTATGAGGATGGTCGACCGCAGCCCATCCGGCTATTCAGAAACGAAGATGTTCCGGTCACCGTGGGACTGGTTGTCGATCAGAGCGCCAGCATGCGGCCGAAACTGGCGGACGTCTCCGCCGCGGCCCGAAGCTTCGTCGCGTCCAGCAATCGGGACGACGAGATGTTCGTCGTCAATTTCAACGAGAAGGTGTCACTGGGCCTGCCCAGTGCGATCCGATTCACTAATAACACTGTCCTTCTTGAAAACGCCATCACCACCAGACCCGCCGGAGGCCAGACTGCTCTGTACGACGCCATCGCCAAAGGTTTAGAAGAATTGCAGGCAGGCAGCCGGGATAAGAAAGTGCTGATCGTCGTCAGCGATGGCGGTGACAACGCCAGCACGCGCCGCTTGGCCCAAGTCATGAGACTGGCCGAACAATCCAGCGCCGTCATCTACACCATAGGCGTATTCGACGAAGACGATCCGGACCGGAACCCCGGTGTGCTCAAACGCCTGGCGCAGGCGACCGGCGGTGAAGCCTTTCTTCCCAATCAGCTCAGCGAAGTGAGGCCTATCTGCGAGCGGATCGCGCGGGACATTCGCCATCAATACACCATCGGATATGTTCCAACCAACCCGGCAAGTAACGGTGCCTATCGCGCTATTCGGGTAATTGCCCGGGTGAAGGGGCACGAGCTGTCCGTACGTACCCGCACCGGCTACATAGCCGGCGGCGAACCAAAGCCTGACGAGAAAGCCGCCAAATGAGGCTTGTGGTTGAGAAGAAATCGCTCAGGCGGATTCTGAAATGGACGCAGCGTGCGCTATTCGCCGGCGGCATCTTGCTGCTCGGCTATTGCGGATTCGCCCTGGTGAACGCCTGGATTTTCCAACGGCGGGCGAGCCAGGATCTCGACCGCCAACTTCGCGCGCAACGCGCGGAGAGCCAGAACCGGCCCCCATCGCAGTCCGCCAGGTCTCCGGAAGCTGGGGCTGCCGCTGCCCCCAGGGCGGACAGCTTGATTGGCCGCATCGAGATCCCACGTCTCCTCTTATCGGTGGTCGTCGCCGAAGGGATCGGCAGAACCACGCTCCGGCGCGCGGTCGGACATATCCCAGGCACGGCGCTGCCGGGGGAGGCCGGCAACGTGGGACTCGCCGGGCACCGGGACACGTTTTTTCGCCCGCTGAAGGATCTGAAGATCAAGGACGAGATTCGATTCTCGACGCTGAAAGGCGATTTCGAGTACGAAGTCGAGTCGCTAAGGGTGGTGGCGCCGGACAATGTAGGCGTACTCGCTCCCTCGGGCGAGAACGTGCTGACGATGGTGACCTGTTACCCTTTCTACTACGTGGGCCCGGCGCCCAAACGGTGGATCGTAAGGGCCAGACAGGTATCGCCGCATACGGTGCAAACGGCGCCACCATCGACTTGTAGAATGATCAGGAGGTAACCTGGAGATGGTTGACCAATTGGACGTGAGCTTGAAACAGGCCATTCCTGCCGCCCGCATCCTTGTCATTGAAGACAACGGCTCGGACGTCTTCCTTCTCGATCGGGCGCTGAAGAAACAAGATTTCGAATTTGAACTGGTTCACCTGCTGAGCGGAGCTGAAGGCCTCGCTTTCATCCGCAGACAGGGGGCGTATGCGGATGCCGCAATTCCAAACCTGATCCTGGTAGACCTGAACCTATCCAAGTACACCGGAGAGGACATCCTGCGCGAGATCCGCGGCGCCAAACACCTGGAGGGCGTTCCCGTGTGCGTGTGGAGTTCATCCCGGTCCCGGCGAGACGAGGCTCTGCTCAAGGACCTCGGGGTTTCTCAATTCATCAATAAGCCTTCGGGTGTGAATCAATTCATGGAAATTGGCAAGATCATCAAGGATCTGCTGGCAGATGCCAGAGCCGCCAGACTACGACCCGAAGCGGGCGGGGCCTCCTAGCAGGCTGCGGAAAAGGGAGCCCCCGGAGTCCGCTCCCTGACGGTCGCGGCTCGGTAAGTTGTTGTAAGCGCGAGAGCCGACTTCTGAGCCGCGCGCGTCAGCAAGCGGTTTCAGCTAGGGAGCCCGCGATTGCGTGTGGGCGCCACGTGGCCTTCGAATAACTGCCCACCCGCCGTTTTGCGGGCTGTTACTTAGGAGGCGAGGCGGCGTTACAATTTCAGTCAGTTGGGGCCGGCGGCCGCGAGTGGCACCGCGCGTGCTGTTTGTGCAAGGTTCCAGTCCCAGTCCCAGTGATAACGCCCGTTCGTTCTGGCGAGAAAGGTAATGGTGCGGGTGGCGAAGAAGACCGGCAAACGTCGGCCAAGCGGTGTTGCGCGTTCCGCACGTACGCCTGACGCGCCCCGCGCCAAGCGGAGAGCGACCCCGCCTGGGAAGACCGCAGCAGCTTTAGACCCGGCTTCCGCGGCAGAGCTCGAGCCGTCAATCCCGGAGCAAGCAGCCGAATCCGAGCGACTCCCCATGATTGTTGGTGTAGGCGCCTCCGCCGGCGGGCTGGAGGCATTCACGGAATTGCTCAGCCATCTGCCGCACGATACCGGCATGGCATTTGTGCTGATTCAGCACCTCGACCCGGGTCACGAGAGCCATCTGACAGAATTGCTCTCCAAAGCCTCCAAAATGCCTGTCAGTGAAGTGAAAGACGAAATTCGCGCCGAGGCCAATCATGTTTACGTGATTCCGCCGCGTTGCAATCTGGGCATTTCCGATGGAGTCCTCCAGACGCCGGCCCGCCCCGCCAGCGGACGCAATATGCCGATCGACGCATTTCTCCGCGCCCTGGCGGCGGACCGGGGTAGCCGGGCGCTTGGAGTAGTTCTGTCGGGAACCGCGTCCGATGGGACGCTGGGCCTACAGGCGATTAAGGCTGCCGGTGGCGTGACCTTCGCGCAGGAACTGCAAACCGCGAAGTTCGATAGCATGCCGCGCAGCGCCATCGCCGCCGGTGTGGTGGATTTTATCCTGCCGCCGGCTGCAATCGCGCGGGAGTTGACAGCCATTGCGCGCGCTTCACATTTCCCGGCCGAGCCCGCGGAGGCCATTGAGCCGCCGCGGGATCGCGCGCTGGCCAAGATACTGCGGTTGGTGCGGAGCGCCACGCGAGTGGACTTTACGCACTACAAGCCCAGCACACTAGCGCGGCGCGTCCACCGGCGCATGACCCTACGCGGGTTCGCAAATCTGGAAGACTACAGCCGGCATCTGGAGCAGAATCGCGAGGAAGCCGACGCGTTGTGCGAGGACTGTCTGATCACCGTCACCGCATTTTTTCGGGAACCAACGGTCTTCGACGAACTGAAGAGAAGGGTGTTTCCCGCTCTGATCAAGGGCAGACCGGCCGGCGATCCCATCCGGATCTGGGTGCCTGGGTGCGCCACGGGAGAGGAAGCTTATTCGATCGCCATCTGCCTGATGGAATTCCTGGACGACACCAAAGTAAGCATTCTCTTTGAGATTTTCGCCACAGATATCAGCGAAATTTCGATCGCAAAAGCGCGCGCCGGCACGTACAAGGACTCCGAAGTTGCGCACATCTCGCCGGGGCGATTGGCGCGCTTCTTCACCCGAACCGAACGCGGTTACCAGATCGCGAAAGCCGTCCGCGACGTATGCGTTTTTGCCAGGCACAACGTAGCCGAGGACCCGCCTTTCTCCAAGCTGGACCTCATCAGTTGCTGCAACGTACTGATTTACCTGGGGGCTGTATTGCAGCGGAAAGTGCTGTCGATCCTGCATTACGCTCTTAAGCCGGCGGGCTTCCTGATAGTCGGTCCATCGGAAAGCATCGGCGGGCTGTCCGAGTCGTTTCATCAGGTAGAGAAGACACACAGAATCTATTGCCTGCTGCCGGCCGCGGGTGAGCTGTCGCCAAGCTTGAGCCGGGGCCGCCGCGCCGAAGGCCAGGTGGATTCCCCGCAGAGAACTGCCGAGGGCCGCGCCGGGCTGGACATGGTAAGAGAAGCCGACCGGCTGGTGCTGGCCGAATACGGACCCGCCGGCGCCATCATTGACGAGGCGATGAACATTGTGCAGGTGCGGGGAAGCACGGCTCCGTACCTGGCGCTTTCGCCGGGGGAGCCGACCCACAACCTTTTAAAACTGGCGCGTGAAGGCTTAATTGCGGGCTTGGGCAAGGCGATCCAAACCGCCAGGCAAACAAACGTCGTATCCAAAGAAGAGGGTTTCCGGATCGACGACGGTGGCCAGCTTAGAGACGTCAGCATCAAGGTTGTCCCGTTTAAAGGCTCCTCTTCTGGTGACCAACGCTGTTTCCTGGTCCTGTTCGAGGACACCGAGCCGAACGCTGCTGCGAGCGCGCGCGAAGAGCCCGTGATCGAGAAGAACGGGGGAAGTGACCGGCTGCGGCGCGAGTTGGTCGCTACCAAAGAATATCTGCAATCCATAGTCCAGGATAATGCCTCCACCCTGGAAGAGCTTAGGGCGGCGAACGAAGAGGCGCAGGCGGGCAATGAGGAACTGGAAACCGCGCAGGAAGAGCTGGAATCGGCCAACGAAGAATTGAACACGCTGAACGAAGAGCTGAAGATCAGCAACGTGGAGTTCAGCAAAGTCAACCGGGATTTGACCAATCTTCTGGAAAGCATCAGCATACCCCTGGTCATGGTTGGGCGGGATCTGCGCATTCGCCGCTTTACGCGCGCCATGGAACCTATGTTGAATCTGATCGCCTCCGATGTGGGGCGGTCGATCACCGATCTGCAACCTCAAATGGAACTACCGGACCTGCGGGGGTTGCTGTTGGATGCGATGGAAGGCGGCAGCCGGAAACCGCGCGATGTCCGCGACGCGCATGGCCGCTGGTACTCGCTGCGCATTCTCCCGTCGGTGGGACCGAATGGCAAAACCGACGGCGCCGTGCTGATGTTGATCGATATCGATGCCGCCAAGCGCGGTCAGGACTTCGCCGAAGCGATTGTAGAAACGGTGCGGGAGCCTCTGGTGATCCTGAACCATAACCTGGAAGTGGTGAAAGCGAACAGGACGTTTTACGAGACTTTCCGGGCCTCCCCGGAGGAGACCGAGGAGCGCCTGATCTACGACCTCGGGAACGGACAGTGGAATATCCCGAAGCTGCGCGAGCTGCTGGAGAACATTCTCCCCGCGCACGCCACGTTCCGGGACTTTGAGGCGACCCACGACTTTGAACATGTCGGCCGCAAAGTGATGCTGCTCAACGCCAGCGAGATCTTCAATCCGAATGCCCAGGCGCGCACGATTCTGCTGGCGATTGAAGACGTAACAGACCGCAAACAAGCTGAGGAAGCCCTCCGGACAACCAATGCCGAACTGCAGAATTTCGCCTATGCCCTCACGCACGACTTGCAGGAACCTTTGCGCATGGTAGTGAACTTTACCGAGCTGTTGGGACACGACTATGCCGGGAAGCTGGGCAAGGAAGCGGACCAATTCATCGCGTATTCCATGGAGGGCGCGCTGCGAATAGAGGCCCTGCTGAGGGACCTGCTGGCTTATTGGGAAGTTACCGAGCGGGAATCGGCGAGTTTCGCCTCGATCGACAGCGGCGCGGCTCTCGCCAAAGCGCTGTTGAACCTCCAGGCGGCTATCGCGCAGAGTGGCGCCATCATAACTTCCGATCCGTTGCCCACCGTGGTAGCCGAAGAGGTCATGCTGACGCAGGTTTTCCAAAACCTCATTTCCAATTCGATTAAGTACAGGAGCGAGGAAACACCGCGCATCCATGTCTCGGCGGAGAGAGTCGCGGAGGGGTGGCTCTTTTCGGTGAAGGATAACGGAATCGGCATCGATCCGCAAGACGCCGGCCGGGTGTTCGGCATGTTCAAACGCTTGCATGGAACTGAAATATCCGGCACGGGCATCGGTCTTGCGCTTTGTAAGAAAGTTGTAGAGCGCCAGGGTGGGCGCATTTGGGTGGAATCGGAAGGCGGGCGAGGCGCAACTTTCAAGTTCACAATTCCCGGCCGGCGCCCGGGGCCTGGACCGCAGCGCGTCGACTGAAATGGGCAAAGACGGGCAAAAAGGCACGGAAGAGGAGATCGAACGTCTGCGCCGGGCGCTCGATGCGGAGACTCGGGAGTGCCGCGAACTGCAAAGGCAGTTGGGCCGGGCCAACGCGGACTTTGAAGAGTTTGTTTCGATGGCGGCTCACAACCTGCGCGAGTTGCTCCGGGATGTAGCCTCGTACAGTCAACTGATGGCCGAGACCAATGCCGGCGAATGCCTCGAGCGCATCCAGGAACGGGCGGCCGAAGCGCAGTCGCTGCTCGGCGACATCGTGGACTACTGGGCTACCGGCACTGCCGAACAGCTTTCCTCCCCGACCGACATGGAAGCCGTCCTTAGCCAGGCTCTCCTGTCGACGGACGCTCTGATCACGAAACGTAAGGCAGTCGTTACGCATGACTGTTTGCCGGCGGTGATGGGAAACTTCGAAATCCTGACCAAGATCCTGCACCATCTGATTCGAAATGCCATCGCATATTGCGACACGCCTGCCCCGCGCGTTCACATTTCCGCCAAACCGGCGGATCTTGAATGTGTATTTTCGGTGAAGGACAACGGCCCCGGTATAGAGCCGGCATTCCAGGGCCGCCTCTTCGGGGCGTTTAGGCGTCTACACGGGAAAGAGCATCCCGGGAACGGACTCGGACTCGCATTCTGCAAGAAGGCCATCGAGTGGTATGGCGGTCGCATGTGGATGGAATCGTCACTTGGGGCCGGATCGACGTTCTATTTCACTCTGCCGCCGGCCGAATAACAGTTCTTGCCTGAACGACGGCAGGAAATGCATGCGGTGTGGCAGACCTTCGGATCCGCGCCGGTACTCCGGACCACTTTAGTGGGGCAGACCATCGCCTTTCGTGGTCTGCCGCTTTCGGGCAGCCTTGGCAGACGACATAAAACGATCGTCTGCCCCACCGAGGCGCTCCTAAGTGAACAGTATTGGCTTTGGCCGAATCCTGCGGTGGCCTCAAATCTGCTCACGGACATCAATTGGTCGAACATAGTTGTGGACCTATTACTCTTTAACAATATTGAACGAAGGAGACATCATGTCACAAGCTAGAGACGTCAAAGGACGTTGGATGCAGAGTGTTCTGGCGGCAGACACTCTTACGGGCGATAGGGTCGTGAACCGTCAAAAGGAGGATCTCGGAACTATCGAACATTTGATGATCGACGTAGAGAAGGGCCGCGTGGCTTACGCGGTTCTTTCGTTCGGCGGCTTCCTGGGTATGGGTGACAAATTGTTTGCCATCCCCTGGAGCGCCCTCGCGGTAGATACTATCGAGAAACAATTTGTCCTCGACGTCGATAAAAAGCGCCTCGATCACGCTCCTGGTTTTGACAAAGCTCACTGGCCGGATATGGCCGACCACGCCTGGGGTACCGAAGTCGCCACCTTTTACGGCGCCAAGCCTTATTGGGCCTAGAAGTGCACGCTATCTTGCGGGGCGGGTGTCACCGACACCCGCTCCGATTCAAGGAGGAAAACAGATGAACTCGAGCACGAAGGATCAGATTCAAGGTAAGTTTCACGAAGTGAAGGGAAAGATCAAGCAGAAGGCCGGCCAGGCCGCCGGCAACCCCGACACAGAGTCGAAAGGCCAAGCGGAGAACCTTGCCGGCAAAGTCCAAAAGAAAGTTGGACAGGTTGAAGGCGTTTTTGAGAAGTAAGCGGAATCGGAAAGAAGGATCCAAATGCTGATACTGATTATTCTTTTGTTGTTGGTTTTCGGCGGCGGTGGGTACTACGGTTACGGCCGCTGGGGTTACGGAGGTGGTGCGGGAATAGGCGTGGGTGGCGTGTTATTGATTCTGCTCATAGCCTACATGTTGGGGGTTTTTCACTAAGCCCGGACAGGGAAGAGCGTGGCTGTGCACGTGCTCTTAGATCGGGTGCAGCAGCCGTTTAAGGAGAGTGTGTGATGGTTTATAAACGATTGATCGGTTTGGTTTTTGCAGGCGGCCTGACTTTCAGCGCCGCGATGGCCGAAGTTGTGGTGCGCGTGGCGCCACCCGCGGCTATAGTCGAAACGCGGGGCGTGGCGCCCGGACCTGGCTATGTGTGGATTAACGGGTACCACCGTTGGGACGGCAATGCTTATGCCTGGAACGCCGGAAGGTGGGAAATGCCACCACGGCCAGGTCAGCGCTGGGTAGCGCACCGCTGGAATCACCGCCACGGTGGCTACGTTTTGGCGGAAGGGCACTGGCGCTAGGTCGGGATCACGGTTTCCACATGCCGGCAGTTCTGCCCTGCCGGCATGTAACGTTCAACTTCGCATGCGCCCGAAATCCAAGTCCTATCTCATTGGTGGCGGCATCGGATCCTTGGCCGCCGCCGCTTTCATGATCCGCGATGGCGGCGTGCCTGGCGAAAATATCTCCATTCTGGAGGCGGCGCCCGTCATGGGCGGAAGTCTGGACGCCACCGGAGACTCCGCGGCCGGATATATCATGCGCGGCGGACGCATGTTGACCACCGACAACTACGAATGCACCTGGGATCTCTACAAGTCAATTCCCTCACTGAATCACGAAGGCCAGACGGTCTTCGACGAAACCGTGGAGTTCAACTCGCGGCATCCGTCGCATGCCATGGCCCGGCTGGTCGACTGCCGCCGCTCTAAAGTTCCCGTGACGTCGATGGGGTTTTCCATGGAGGATCGCATGGAACTGCTGAAGCTCAGCCAGACCAGCGAGGATACGTTGGCCGGCAGTTCGATCACGGATTGGTTTTCGCCCGGATTCTTCGAGACTGAATTCTGGTACATGTGGGCTACCACATTCGCCTTTCAGCCATGGCACAGCGCCGTCGAGTTCCGGCGTTATCTGCACCGCTTCCTGCTCGAGTTTTCTCGCATTGAGACTCTCGCGGGCGTCAAGCGAACCATCTATAACCAGTACGATTCCCTGGTTCTACCATTGCAGACCTGGCTCGCAGACCATGGCGTCCATCTGGTCGCGGATTGCAAGGTGACGGATTTCGATCACAAGACCGAAAACGGCAAGTTCACCGTGACCGGCATCCATTGCCTGCGGCAAGACAAAAGCGAAGTGATCGCCGTGAATGACGGCGACTTTGTCTTCTTCCAGAACGGTTCCATGACCGACGCTTCCAGCCTGGGTTCCATGACCAGCGCGCCCGAAAAATTGACCAAAGCGGATAGCGGCGGCTGGACTCTCTGGGAAAAGCTGGCACAAGGCCGGCCGGAGTTTGGCAATCCCGCGGCTTTTAACAGTTGCATCGCACAGTCCTGTTGGGAGTCCTTTACCATCACGCTGCAGAAGCCGGCGTTCTTCGACCAGATGATTCAATTCACCGGGAATCGGCCGGGCACTGGCGGGCTGGTAACGTTCAAAGACTCGAATTGGCTGATGTCCATTGTGCTGGCCCATCAACCTCATTTCGCGAACCAGCCGGCCGGTGTGCAGGTATTTTGGGGATACTCGCTGTTTCCTGACCGGATCGGCGATTTCGTCCCGAAGCCGATGGACGAGTCGAACGGCGCCGAGATTCTTCAGGAACTCTGCGGTCACCTGCGATTCGATCCCGAGACCGTTCGATCGGCCAACTGCATTCCCTGCAGAATGCCTTACATTACAAGCATGTTCATGCCGCGCATACACAGCGATCGGCCGCTGCCGGTGCCTCGTGAATCGAAGAACCTCGCGTTCATCAGCCAGTTCGTCGAGATTCCCGGCGATGTCGTCTTTACAGTGGAGTACTCGGTGCGGGCGGCCCAGATGGCCGTGTACGAGCTGCTTGGTATCGATCGCAAGATCCCGCCCGTAACCCCGCACGACAAATCGCTGCACGCGCAGTTTGAGGCGCTGGTCAAGGCGTTCAAGTGATCCACGGCTATGCCGTCAAACATGCTACGCCGTTACGAACATAATCACAGTCGCCATCAGCATGACACCGGCACATATCCACCCAAGCCAGCGAAGCAGGGGCCCGTTCCGGCGCTCGCCCATCACATCTGCTCGGCTGGTGAGCAGCACCACCAGGACGAGTAGTGGCGGCGCGAGCGCTCCATTGAGCACGGCCGACCAGAAGAGCATCCTGACGGCGTTCAGGCCCGCATAATCCAAACCCAGTCCGAGCGCCATCGCCACGGCGATGACCGAATAGAAGCCATGCGCCAGGGGAGGGTGCACTTCCAGCGAGCCCACCCAATCGGCCGCTTCGGCGATGGCGTAGGCGCAAGATCCGGCCAATACCGGCACCCCCAGCATGCCGGCTCCGATCAATCCCAGGCTGAAGAGCCAATAGGCGCCGGCGCCCGCCAAAGGACGCAACGCCTCGGCCGCCTCCCGCGCGCTGGAGATCGTCGTTTTGCCGTGGGCGTGCAGCGTGGCGGCCGACGTCAGAATGATGAAGTACATCACCAGGTTCGAAAAGAACATGCCTGTGAGGACATCGTTCCGCGACCGCCGCAGTTCCCTATTGGTCGCGCCTTCACGTTGTTCCACGGTGCTCTTGCCCGCGGAGATATCCTCCTCTACTTCCTCCGCGGCCTGCCAGAAGAAGAGGTACGGCGAGATCGTGGTTCCCAGAATACCGACCAGCGTGGCCCAATACGCGCCGGTCCACTGCACAGTTGGAATCAGGGTCGCCCGCAGTACCGCCGGCCAATCCGGATGCGCTAGAAATGCGGCGGCGATGTAGGCAAATAGCGCTAGAGTGAGCCACTTGAAGATCCGGGCGATGAGGCGATAGCTGGTCCAAAACAGCAGGACAACAATGACGATTGCGAATACGGGGGTCCAATAAAGGGAGCTGACACCAGTCAGGAGAGACGTGACGGCGCCCATGCCGCCGAGATCCGCGGCGATGTTCACCACATTGGCGACCACCAGCAGCCCGCAGGCGCTCCACAGGATCCACCGTGGATAGCGCCGTCGAATCACGCCGGCCAGCCCCAATCCGGTGACCATGCCCAGGCGCGCGCACATGATCTGGATGGCCGCCATCAACGGGAAGGACAAAATTGCGGTCCACAGGGGAGCGTAGCCGAACGCTGCACCAGTGACCGAATACGTGGAGATGCCGGACGGGTCGTCGTCCGCGGCGCCGGTAATCAATCCGGGCCCAAGGTTCGAGAAAAACCTGCGAAAGCGGCCCTGTAGGACAAACGCGCGTCTGGCGGCCTTGAGTCCCGCGGGGTTCTGGCTCATAGGCACGTCTGCCTGGGGATCAATGCCGGGACCGCAATTGTTCTACGGCGCGATGCCAATCTTCTTCCGGTGACCCCTCCGGACGGCCTCTGTTTTGCCAAAGTTCGTAAGCCAGCGCGGCGATTTCGTGCTGGTTGGCTACGTGAGCGCCATGCCCGGTCTTGGGCCCCTGATGCTCCTCTTGGGTATGCAGGTATGCTTGATTGGAATGCTCCTGGGCCTGCCTGGAGCTTTCGTGTCCGGTCAGGTGATCTTCCTTTCCGTGGTGCTCGGAGCCGCTACGATGGGCGTGGGCGGCCAAGTCCCGGTGTTCGGCAGCTATCTGTTGTGATTCGCGCATGCAGATTCCTCCTGCACGCGCGGCACCGTTTTTCAGCCCTGCTACGATCTCCGTCTGGCGAGTGGCGTGCCAACCGGCAGATTTCACACTTTAAGTGCAACGTTTGCATCTCGCTCCGCCGAGTTTCCGCTAACTCCCGCTGGTTCAGCGATGGGCCATCTCGTGCTCAATAATCGGAGCACCGCAAGTCCGGGCGGAGGGAATGACATGACGATGGCATCGACCGATATGTTCCACGAAATCCTCACACGAAAAGCGGCAGAACTGGGCCAGCTACTGCGCAACCGGGACGGCATCGCGATCGAGAAGAGCGCGGACCAAATGGACGAAATTCAGTATGCGTCGGAGCGGGATCTGGCGATTTGCAACGTGGACCGTGACTCGCTCCTGCAGCGCGAGGTAAAAGCCGCATTGCGGCGGATTCATGACGGCAGCTTCGGAACGTGTATCGAGTGCGAATGGGAGATCAGCCCAAAACGCCTCGCGGCCGTGCCTTGGGCGTCACGTTGCATCGGCTGCCAAGAGGTGGCCGATCGGGATGGGCGGGAGCGAGGGGATGAGAGCGAGACTCTTGTCAATGCCGCTTAATCCAGTTGCGAAAACGAACTCCAGCGCGCGCACGGTCGCGTTTCTCGGAAACTACCTGCCGCGCAAGTGCGGCATTGCCACGTTTACCTCCGACCTGCTGGGCGCTGTGGCGGCGCGGCATCCCCACAGCCGGTGCTTCGCGGTCGCAGTCAACGACATGGATGGGTGCTATCAATATCCGCCCGTCGTTCAACATGAGATTGAGGAACAGGATCTGGAGTCTTACCGGCGCGCCGCCGTCTTCCTGAACACCAGCGACGTGGACGTAGTCTCGGTCCAGCATGAGTTTGGAATTTTCGGTGGTCCGGCCGGCAGCCACTTATTGACCTTGCTGCGCGAATTGAGAGCGCCGGTTGTCACCACGCTGCACACCGTTCTCCTCAAGCCGAACGCCGAACAGTATCAGGTGATGCAGGAATTGATCGCCCATTCCGCTCGGCTGGTGGTCATGGCGGAGCGGGGACGGACGATTTTGCAGGAGGTTTACCAGGCGCCACCCGCCAAGATCGATCTCATCCCGCATGGGATTCCCGACGTGCCATTCGTCGGTTCGGATTATTACAAAGATCGCTTGGGCGTGGGCGGAAAGAAGGTCTTGCTGACGTTCGGGCTGCTGTCGCCGAATAAAGGGATTGAGCATGTGTTGAACGCTCTCCCGGACATCGTGGCGGAGTTTCCCGACGTCGTCTACATCGTGCTGGGCGCCTCGCATCCGCACGAGTTCCGCACGCGCGGCGAAGCCTACCGCCTCGGCCTGGAGGCCATCGCCAGGAAAAATAAAATTGAGAACCATGTCATCTTCTACAACCGCTTTGTGGATTTGAAGGAGCTAACCGAGTTTATTGCGGCCGCCGATCTTTACATAACTCCGTACCTGGACGAAGCCCAAAGTACCTCGGGAACACTGGCCTATGCGTTTGGTGCGGGCAAAGCCGTGATCTCGACGCCGTACTGGCACGCCGCCGAGTTGTTGCGGGACCAGCGTGGCGTGCTCGTGCCATTCGCGGACTCAGGGGCGATTGCGCGCGAGGCCAGCGGCTTGTTGCGCGATGAAACGCGCCGGGACGCCATGAGCCGTAACGCCTACAAGCTGGGCCGCGCCATGGTGTGGAGCAATACGGCCGGACGGTACATGGAATCCTTCGAGCTGGCGCGGCAGCAGGGGGCGGGGGCGCCGCGTGCGTCTGCCGCGGTGAACGGATTCGGGCATCGGCCGCATGCATCGCCGGAATTGAATCTGGATCATCTTTACCGGATGACGGATTCCACCGGCATTTTCCAGCACGCCAGATTCACCGCGCCGAATCTTTCCGAAGGTTACTGCACGGACGACAATGCCCGTGCGCTCATCCTGGCGGTGTTGCTCGGCCAATTGGAAGAGGCTCCGCCGCGTCTCAATGGGCTGGCCACCACCTACGCCGCGTTCCTGAATGACGCGTTCGATCCAAAGACGGCACGCTTCCACAATTTCCTTAGTGCGGACCGCCGTTGGCTCGACGAACGGGGATCCGAAGATTCTCATGGCCGGGCCATCTGGGCGCTGGGGACCACCGCCGGGCGCGCCCTCGATTCGGGTGCCCAGACGGCGTCCGCGCAACTCTTCGCGCAGGCGCTGCCGGCCGTGACGGGGTTCACTTCGCCGCGTGCCTGGGCATTCAGCCTGATTGGCATTCACGAATATCTGCGCCGGTTGAAAGGCGACCGCCAGGCCGAGCGTATCCGCAACGAGTTGACTCAGCGGCTGGTTTCGATCTTCGACAAAGTCGCCGCGCCCGGCTGGACCTGGTTTGAACAGAGCTTGACTTATGACAATGCCAAGCTGGCTCACGCCCTGATTGTCAGCGGACGCGCCACCGAACAGAAGACTGTGTACCAACGGGGCATCCAAGCGCTGCGCTGGCTGGTGGGCGTACAGACCTCCCAGCGTGGGCAACTGCGGCCGATTGGCAGCAACGGATTCTATAACCGCAACGGCGCGCGCGCGGAGTTCGACCAACAGCCCATCGAGGCGCAGACTACGGTTTCGGCTTGCCTGGAAGCGTACCGCGCCACCGCCAACCCGTGGTGGCATCGACAGGCGCAACGCGCGTTCGACTGGTTCCTCGGCGCCAACGATCTGGGGCTGGAACTCTACGCCCGGCAGACGGGCGGCTGCCGCGACGGGCTGCACACGGACCGGAGCAACGAAAACCAGGGAGCCGAATCGACGCTGTCCTTCCTCCTGTCTCTGGCGGAAATGCGGCTGACACAGAATGCCGCGACGGGCGTTCCACGGGCCGGGCTGTCAGCCTCGATGACTCAATGAAGCAAATCGACGTAACGCGCAGTACAGTCACTCTGGACCCCGACCGCACGCATGTGCTGGCCCGGCCTTTTCGGCTCATGAGCGACCAGCGCTCCATCAAGATTACCGCCCGGGTGATGGCTCTGCCCGAACCCGAAGTCCATACCCTCTTGGAAGGTGTGCGGGCGGAATTCGGCGACCGCCAAATAAAGATCGATGAATTCCTCCTCCGCAGATATAACGAGGTCAGCCCCTATCTGCTCAATGGCCAAAGACTGTCGGATGAGCGCAAGTTGTTACTGGGTGGATATTTCACGCACGAGTATTCGCTCGAAGCCGCGGCGTTGTTCAATCCGTCCATGGTGCCGCACCCGGATCAGTCGGATGTGCCGCCCGGTTCTTTGCGTTTTATTCTGAGCTTGCGCGCCACGGCCGAGGGGCATGTCTCTTCGATCGCTTTTCGCAGCGGGTTATTGAACACCGGCAACAAAATCGCGATGGACGTGCCCTCCCGCTACAGCCTGGAGCCGATGCAAGTTCCCAACGCGACGTTTGAAAAACCCCTGTTTGAACGAAAGCTGCAGGAACTCCATCTCATGGGCGATTTTAACCGGGAGGTTCTCAACGGCTTGCCGGACGCATTCACGATGGAAGAACTGCGCGCCAGCATCGGCCGCGTCGTCCAACAGCTCGGGGAGAGCGCGCGCGAGACAAGCAGGGCGGTAGCCAGAGAAACCCTGATGCTGGCCAGCTCCAATTACGAAGTACAGTTCGCGCCGGAGTCGCGTTTGTCCGAGCGGGTTTTGTTTCCGGTCACTCCCTCGCAGAGTAACGGAATCGAGGATGCCCGCTTTGTTCTGTTCCACAATGACGACGGCACGCGAATTTACTATGCGACTTATACCGCGTACGACGGAAAAATGATCCTGCCCCAGTTTCTCGAGACGTCCGACTTTCTTCGTTTCAAATTCATCACGTTGAATGGTCCGGCCGTGGAGAACAAAGGCATGGCGCTCTTCCCCCGCAAAATCAAAGGACTCTATGCGATGCTGGGCCGGCAGGACGCGGAGAATATCTACTTGATGTTTTCCGACCATCTGCATTTCTGGCACACCATGCAGCTCATTCTGGAGCCTAAGTTCTCCTGGGAATTTATCCAGTTAGGCAATTGCGGCTCGCCGATCGAGACCGAAGCCGGCTGGCTTGTAATCAGTCACGGCGTGGGTCCCATGCGGAAGTACTGCATCGGGGCTTTCCTGCTCGACCGCGACGACCCGGCCAAGGTAATCGGCCGCCTGCCTGAGCCACTGATCAAACCAAATGGCGACGAGCGCAATGGCTACGTGCCAAACGTGGTCTACTCGTGCGGTAGCATCGTGCATGGCGGGCAACTGATCATTCCCTACGGAATATCCGACTATGCCACCACGTTCGCGACCATTCCGCTCGATCAGGTGCTGGCTGCGATGGAATAGGATAAGGCAGCCCGCATGAAACCCGACCTGACGCCGGCAAGGCCCGCTGCACGGCCGAAGCTCGGCGGCGACAGCGGGATCATTGTACTTTTCGGAACGATCGCGGCGCTGTACTTCGCGCGCCAGATTTTAATCCCCTTCGCATTTGCTCTCATCCTGACGTTTCTATTGACGCCCGTCGTGGCGCTCCTCCAAAAGCTGCGCACTGGCCGGGTAGTGTCCGTCCTCACGACGGTCCTGCTTTCGATCGTGGCGCTTGGCAGTATCGGCTGGATCATCGTGAACCAGTTGGTGGACGTGGCCAATCAGCTCCCTCTATACCGCGACAACATTCACGCCAAAATTGAAGCGTTTCATTTCCCGGCAACGGGAGAGCTAGGCAAAGCCGCCGCGAGCGTGCAGGAGATCGTGCAGGAACTCGCCGGCCCCGACGCGGTATCGCCGGCCTCGCCCGCGAAGGAGCGGAATCATAGGCAGGCGAATGCGCCGCCCGCGGCCACCGCTCCCATACCCGTGCGCCTGGTGCAATCCCCAACCAGCGGATGGGCGGAGCTTCGCGCTCTGGGCAGGCCCGTTCTCGCGCCGCTGGGGCGGGCGGGATTTGTGGTCATCTTTACGGTCTTCATGCTGCTCAAGAGAGAGGACCTGCGGAACCGTATTCTGCGCCTGGCCGGGCTCGGACAGTTGAATGTGATGACCCAGGCACTGGACGACGCGTCCGGCCGCGTCAGCCGGTACCTGCTAATGCTTTTCCTGGTTAATGCCGGCTTTGGAACGCTGTTCGGTTTTGGTCTTTACCTGATTGGTTTACCTAACGCAGCGCTGTGGGGCGTGGTTGCCGGCATGCTCCGAATTGTGCCCTACGTGGGTACGCTGGTTGCCGCCATGCTGCCCTTGGCTCTCTCGTTGGCCGTATTTGACGGATGGCTCAAACCGCTGCTCGTATTCCTGCTGGTGGTGGCCCTCGAATTGATCGTCGCCGACGTCGTCGAACCCTGGCTCTACGGCGCCCATGTGGGAATCTCTTCCCTGGCGTTGCTGGTGGCCGCCGTCTTTTGGGCGGCTCTGTGGGGACCCGCGGGCCTGATCCTGTCTACACCGTTGACGGTCTGCGTGGTGGTTCTGGGACGCTACGTCCCCCACCTCTCTTTTCTGCATATCCTGCTGGGCGATGAGCCTGTGCTCGCGCCCGAAGCCCAGATCTACCAGCGGCTGCTGGCAATGGACCAAGTGGAAGCGCATACCATTGTGGACCAATTCCTTAAAGGAAGGCCGCTGGTCGAGTTGTACGACGCAGTGCTCATCCCGGCTTTGAGCATGGCCGAACAGGACCGGCACAAAGGCGCCATCGACACAATCAGGGAGGAGTTCCTGTTTCTAAGCATTAACGAAATGATCGCCGAGTTCTCTGAGTATCAACTGGCGGAAAGCTCATCCGTCGTCGCGGAACATCAAGCTGCCAGGATAGTGTGTCTTCCAGCCCATGATCGGGCCGATGAGATCACCGCTGCCATGCTGGCGCAGATCCTGGAGCAAAAAGGATTCTCGACTTTATCCTTTCCCGTGGTGGGTTCCTCTCTCAATGAAGTGCTGGCGATGATTGAGGCCGGGCACGGCGACGTAGTCTGCATCTCGGCGTTGCCTCCTTACGCGTTCGCGCCGGCGCGGGCCATGTGCAAGCAGATCCGGGAACGGTTCCCAAAACTCAAAGTGGTGGTATGCGTTTGGGGATTCAGCGGCGACGCGCAAAAAGCCATCACCCGTTTCGAGCGGACTCAACCCGACCGGCTGTCCATCAGCATCGCGGAAGCCGTGGCGCATATCCAGGAGCTCGTCGATCCCAAGCCGGAGCTTGAGGTAGTCGCCGGCAGTCTGGTAAAGGCGTAGCAAGCTGCGAAAAAGCCCGGAACCGCTTGCTTACGCGCGCGGCTCAGAAACAACTTACCGAGCCGCGACCGTCTTAGCGAGCCGCGACCGTCAGGGAGCGGTCCCCCGAACACCTTTTTCCGCGACCTGCTAATCCTGGTTCAGGTATTCGCCAGGCACATCGTCCTCCGGCACTTGTTTCGTGTGAACTTCTGCCACGTCAGGTTCGGGTGCATCTTCCACGCCGCCGATGGCTTCGGCTTCGAAGGATTGTCCTTCTTCGAGCAGTTCTTCCACGCTCTCCGAGCCGGCTTCCGCGACGTCTGACAATCCTTGCGTATCCCCGGACTGGCCGGCTGAATCTGTACCTACCGCTTGTTTCTTCATGCGCTTTGTAGATGCACATGACTCGCCAATGGTTACGCAATCCCGAGACGCCTGAACACGGGGGCTTTGGCAAAGTCCGCGACGAATGCGAAGACCGCGGCTGCCACGAGCGTGCCTCCCACCGCGAATACAGGCAGGGGGCTCATGGCGATTCCGCGCGCGACCAACGTCGAAATGATCAAAACATCGCAGACAGTCGACACAACCACCCAGACGCCTGGGCGAGAACTCCACAGGCGCCGGCGTGCGCGAATGGAGTAGAGCGTCGCCTCGCTGCCGAACACCAGCGCGACCATGGCCAACGTTCTCAGCACCTCGATTGGGAATCCCATCCGATATTTGCCGACAGCCAGCACGGCGGTGCAAAAGAGCAGAAGACAGCCTCCCATGACGACCCCTGCGATCGTCAATTTGCCGATTCGCCAGGCATTGGGCATCGGGGACGGCCGCACATTGTCAGTCGTCAAGGACATGGACAGAAAATCGCCGGTGATCATCAGGATGACCATCAGCATGGGGGTCAGGATGGCGTGCCCGGTCATCACCAGACCCACCGCCAGGAAGAGCACCTGCACAATCTTCTTGATCACCGAGTTCAGCGTATAAGTCAGGATGCGCTGGAACGTGACACGGCCTTCTTTCACCGCAGCGACAATACCGACGAGTCCGGGCTTTGTCAGCACGATGCCGGCCGCCGACTTAGCTACGTCCGTGGCCGTCGACACCGCGATTCCCATCTGCGCCTGGCGCAGCGCTGGCGCATCATTGGCGCCGTCGCCGCACATACCGACAGTGTGGCCGCTTTTCTGGAACGCCTTCACGAGGTTGTACTTTCCCTCCGGCAGAATGCCGGCGAAAACCGCAAACTCTTCGGGGCGAACATCGGCGGGGATGGTTCCCGTGGGACAGACCTTTCCGTCCATGCCAACATCGTGAGCGACGATGGCTGCCGTCGCGGGTGCATCTCCGGTCACCATGACCGCGCGCACTCCCAGCGTGTGCAGTTCCGTAATTAACGCGGCGGAATCCGGCCGGGGCGGATCGCTGAGAGCAATGATGCCCGCGAGCTTCATGGCATCCGGCGGACCCACCGCGACAGCCAGCACGCGGTAGCCTTTTGCCTCGAGTTCGCTTTCCGTTTTGGATGCATCGGGAGCCGATTGGGCAAGGCCTGCAACTGCCGCAAAGGCCCCCTTCACGGCACGCACCGTGGCGCCGCCCGGATCGGTGGCAGTCGCCTCCGACATCTTCGTTCCAGGATCGAAAGGAACGAACTTGACCAGTTTCGGCAGATCGGAGACCACTTTTTTGGCGGCGGCGGCACGGATGGCGCCATCTACCGGATCTTGCCCGCCATCGGAACTCGCCAGGGCCGCCAGTCCCAACACATGCGGCTCGTCGAAGCCGGACAGGGCATGGACGGCGGTGACCGTCAGTTCGTTTTGCGTCAGCGTGCCGGTCTTATCCGCGCACAGCACGTCGATGCTGGCCGCTTCATCCACAGCTGAGAGCCGCGTTGGCAGGACGCCCAGCTTTGCCAGAGCCTTTGCGCCGAGCGCGGCCGCAAGGGTAAAGGTCGCCGGCAGCGCCACGGGGATCGACGCCAGGACCGCCGTGAGCACCAGCGGAATGATCTCGCTACCCGGCATCTTGAGAGCGTAGGCATACCCCACCAGCATCACGATGATGACGCCATTGACCATGGCGAGATTGCGCACCACGCGCAGAACCGCTTTCTGCTGGGTACTTTCGACGTGCGCGGTGCGGACCAGTTCCGCGGTGCGTCCAAACTTTGTGCGCGTTCCGGTGGCAGTGACCTCCGCCACGGCTTCGCCGCGCCGCACCAGCGCTCCGGCATACGTTTCAAACCCGGCGCCGGCTTCGATGGGAACGGATTCGCCGGTGAGCATGGACTGGTCGAGCAGCACCGATCCCTCGGTCAAACGCACGTCGGCGGCAACCACGGCGCCCAGCGATAGCTTCACTACATCCCCAACAACCAATCCGGCGGCGGGCACTGTAGTCCAAGCGTTATCGCGCTTGACCGAAGCATTCAGCGCCAGCCGCGACTTCAGCGCCGCCAGAGTTGCCTGAGCGCGCCCTTCCTGGAAGAACCCGAGAGCCGCGTTGAAGGCCAGGAGACCGGCGATGATGGCAGCCTCGACATACTTGCCGAGGACAACCTCCAGCACGATCGCCGCCTCAAGCATCCATGGAACCGGAGCCCAGAACTTGGTCAGCGCCCTGCGTAGCGGATGCAGGGCCGTGTCGGGCATTGCGTTTGGACCGGACTTCTCCAACCGGCTTCGGGCTTCTTCGCTGGTGAGGCCGGTCGCGACCGGGACATCCTTAGCGGGAGGCGGTGCAACGATTTTGGCCATATTATTTCGTGAGCAGCTTGCGGATAGATTCCAATTCCCGCCGGCGTTTCGCCGTGGTTTTTGGATATGCCATCTTCAGAGCATTGAGCGCATCGAGGACAATTTGGGAAACAATCAACCGGGCATTCTCTTTATCGTCGGCGGGGACCACGTACCAGGGCGCGTGATGCGTGCTGGTCGCTGCCAGGCAAGCCTCATAAGCGGCCATGTAATCTTTCCAGTATTTCCTCTCGTGAATGTCGGCGAGGCTGAACTTCCAGTTCTTCTCCGGCTCGTCGATGCGCTCCAGGAATCGCTTTCGCTGTTCGTCCCGCGAAAGGTTGAGGAACACTTTGATGGTGCGCGTACCGTTGCGGTAAAGGTGGCTCTCCAGATCCACCATGGAGCGATACCGCCCCTCCCAGATATTCTTCTCGTCGCGCAACTTTTCGGAAAGTCCCTGGCTGCGGAGGATCTCCGGATGCACGCGGACCACCAGCACTTCCTCGTAATAGGAACGATTGAATATGCCGATCTGCCCGCGCTCGGGAAGCCGGCGCGTCGTGCGCCAGAGGAAGTCGTGCTCCAATTCCTCGGTGCTAGGCTGCTTGAAGCTGGAAACCTGGCAGCCCTGCGGATTGATCCCGGACATGACGTGCCGGATGGCGCCGTCTTTGCCGGCGGCGTCCATCCCTTGAAAGATCAGCAGCAACGCATAACGGTTGGACGCGTAGTGCAGGCGTTGCAGTGAACTCAGTTCCGCAACGTGCGCTTCCAGCAGTTCTTGATACTCCTTCTTCGATTTGCAAACAGGCTTCACCCTCGTCGGCCATTCAGCGAGTTTGACTTTTTTCCCTGGCCGCACGCGGAAATCCTTTGAATCGATCTTCATTCTTAAGTCTCCCCACTCGATCGCTCCTTAATCGCATCGCAGAGATGTCGATCCATCATGCCGGCGAAGGCGCATTCTCCTCAGAGAGCTGCAACTGGTTGCTTACGCGCGCGGCGCAGAAGCCGGTCGCAGTACTTACGACAACCTAACCTACTGAGCCGCGACCGTCAGGGAGCGGTCCTCCCAATGTTCCCAGCGGCAACCTGCCTTCCCTCAGTCATTCCGTCCGCCAGTTCGGTGGACGGTTAGTTACCACACGAAAAGGCGAGCGCCGCCGCCGGTCTGGCGGACCCGCCCGGTCATGACTGCGCTAGCGCTTGCCGAAGTCCTGTTCTCGCGAACCAAGTGGGGCGCCTCCGGTTCGGACCCACTGGTCTGTTCGACGCCCACCGCGCCGTGCCGGTTCATGACTCCCGCAGCGGCGTCCACCTTTTCGTCTAAACCTGTCGCGAGAACCAAGGCTCCTCCGCGCCGCAGTCCTTCGATGTAAGCCCGCCTTTCCGGCTCGGCCGCCCCTACCCTGGTAAGCTCCCGCAGCAAGTGGGTCTCAAAATCGACACGCGGAAAGCTCATCACACTGGTGACGTCAAAGGCTGCCGGTTCCGCAACCGTGCGAACCTCTCTTTGAGGAAAGCCAAGGGCCTCGATCTCACTGACGACGTCATCCACAACCGCAGGATTCTCAAATAGTCCAACTACCGTTTTAGGCATACTACCTCCATGGCAAAGTTTTCTCCCGGATAAAATTGCGTGGCCGGCCAGCCGCTTGTAATGACACAGAATAGACAACCCTCCGCGCCTCCGAGGTAACTAACTTCGATTGCTTGGACACGCGTTTTCACCGTCCTCATCCATTCGCTCACCAGGCAGAGCGGCCCGCCGGACTGGTATCGAAACCGCTTGGCCTTCAAGGGCGGCGTCCTTCGTGGCTTGGGTAGCATAATAAGGTCCGGTCCCGCGAAAGCTAATCCGCGTGACTCTCGAGAGGAACCACCATTTCGCAATACAGACGAGACCGGTCTGGTCGTCGGAGAGTCGAATGAAGACCTGCTTTTTGAATCGAGTCTTTAGCGTCATATGTGTCACCTCCATTTACAAATGAACTCGCGCGTCCCTTAGATCTCCTATTGCCGGATCCGTCATTGCTTGACCACTGATTGCGCAGGCCCCGCCAGCGAGCGTTTGAGCGCGTCCATCGCTTTGCCGAAGTTTTCCCAATCGCCCTGCTGCATGGCCTTCTGGGCGTCATCGAACTCGGCCCTTGCCTGGCCTAATTGCGGTTGTCGATTGGTCGCCTGCTCCGGATTCTGGGGTTGCGCCGTCCCGAAGACGGCTTGGATGGCCTCATCGAGTGTCGGCTCCATCGCCACTTTGTCGCCCGAAATCACAATGACGCGCTTAAGTTGGGGGAAGTCCGTGCCTTCCGCCGTGAGGTACAGGGGCACCACATAGAGAAAGGAGTTCTCGATCGGCACCGCGATCAGGTTTCCACGAATCACTTTGGAACCTTTTTGGTCCCATAGGGTCAGTTGGGAGGCGATTGCGGTATTCTGATCGATCATCGCCTCGATCTGCATCGGGCCGTAGATCAGCTTTTCCTTCGGAAGCTCGTAAAACAGCATCTTCCCGTATTCGGGGAAATCGCACCTGGCGGCCAGCCAGGAGATCATGTTGTTTCGCTTCTGAGGCGTGAATGGAGTCATCAGGAGGTACTCGAGCTGGTCGCTTCCGGGGAGCTTCATCAGGATGTAATACGGCTGCATGGGCGCGACCGTGCCCGCATAGTTCTCTTGGGGGAGCACCCAGAGATCCTCGCGGTTGTAGTAAACCTGCGGAACGGTCATGTGGAACGTTCTGTACTGGTCGGCCTGGATGGAGAAAAGGTCCTCCGGGTACCGCAGATGCGCTTTCAGGTCCGGCGAAAGCGTATCGAGATTCTTGAAAACTCCCGGAAACGCGCGGCGGTAAACCGCCAGCACGGGGTCGTTCGGATCCATCACATAGAACCGAACGGTTCCATCGTACATGTCCACAACCGCCTTCACGGAATTTCGAATGTAGTTCAGCCCCGAATCAAAGGCCGCCGCGTGGGGGGTGGAGTAGGGGAAGTGATCCGACACGGTGTAGGCATCTTGGATCCAGTACTGTTTGCCCTCGCTGACGACGGCGTAGGGATCGTGGTCGAGGCGTAAGAACGGCGCGATCTGTTGCACGCGCTCCTGCACGTTCCTCCAGATTTGAATCTTGCTCTCGGGCCGAAGATAGGACGTGAACAGTATATTGACATCGGTTTGAGTCCAGGCGAATAAGAGCCGCTTCCACGGACTATCTAGCGGTATCCCTCCCGTTCCCTGGTAGCTCGTGTAGACATTCTGATTGCCCTTGGGGTAGTCGAACTCTTTCACGCCCGTGGCGACAATCCGGTATCCGGGCATGGACTCGCCATAGTAGATGGCCGGCTGGTTTACGGTCAGGCCGAAGGCGGATTCGGGTGGAATGTTCTCAAGAACGTACTGCGGAAAGCCGCCGCCCGTGGTCTTCGAGACAAAGCTCATAACCAAGCCATAGCCATGCGTGAACTGCAACTTCTCATTCACCCACGTTTGGGCTTGCGCGGGAAGCTCCGACGAAAGTTCGCGGGCCGAAAGCATCACCTGGTGATAGCCGTCCGGCAGGTGGTAGCGGTCCACATCAACCCCGTTAAACTGGTAATACAGCCGTATCTCCTGAGCCTGTTGGTACATCTGAAGCAGAGGACGATAGTCCCAGAGACGGATGTTCTGGATGGTGTCTTGATTTCTTGCTATCACTTCGGGCGTTAAGTCGGCCAAGGCCGGATAGGACGTCTCCTGGATCTGGTCGAGGCTGTAGGCCTTCCGGGTGAACTCTATGTTGTGGGTGAGATAGGGAGTCTCACGGGCCAGTTCGTTCGGCTGCACCATGAACCTCTGAAAGAGAGCCGGAGCCAGCACAACGGCGAGGAAGTAGGCGGCCAGGTACATCCCAAATCCAATTGCGATCGCTCTGAATCGCGGGCGGAAGATATTCAGCGCAAGTAGGGCGCATAGCGCCGCCGCCGCGCAAACCATGAACCAGAAGGCGATCCGGGTCACATGGTCCGCCGTATAGCCGGCTCCATAAACTACGCCCTGCGTCGAGTAGAGGAGTTGGTAGTGATCCAGGAAAAAACCCCATCCCCAACTGGCGACCAGGAAGAAGGACAGGATGGATAGATGCGGAACTGCCTTTGCGTTCCAACCTTGTAGCTTGCTGCCGCGGCCGAACCCGAGTAATCCAAAGTATGCATAGTAGGCCGACAAGGCCAGGAGCGCGATCAGCGCCAATCCGCTCAGGCTGCTCTGCAAAAGCTCATAAAAGGGGAGCCGGAACACATAGAACCCGGCATCCACCCCGAAGAGAGGATCGGACAACCCAAAGGATCCGCTATGAAGAAAGCGGAGATAGGTATCCCATTGACCATAGAAGATAAGCGCAAAGAACAGAGCGGCGACAGCGGCCGCCGTGCCCATGCCCAATTTCACAAGCGCGGGAGGGATCCGCATGGCGATCTTCGCGCCGGCGGCAGACCCGCTTGTCAGGGTAACGGCGCGGAAACTGGCGCTGTTTCTTTCAGCCAGGCGAAAATTGATCCAGAGGTACAGAAAAGAGACAACGAACGCTACGCAAAACAGTCCCCACTTCACGGACAGGAGCGTCCAGAAGATGCCGGCGTAACCGAGCTGCCGCATCCACAACCCCTTCTGTATATATCCGGAGATAAGGGCCAGGATGGCGATAGCCAGGAACGCTCCAAAGACCACCAGTATTATCGTATGCCGCGCCCTTGGGCGGCCGGTCCTGTTGTGGTTGTGACTACCGTTGGCGCCAAGCACTTCAGTTGCAATCGGCTCGACGTGTGCTGGTTTCTCGATCATTGCTCTACCACCTTTTGCCGCGTGATGCCGACATTCTCCCTAGAATCCGGCCCGTACGTGCGTCTGCTCGCTTTATCAGCCGTACTCGCTTGTCAAATGGCCTAACTATACTTGCACGACATGGTCCACTATGAAACTCCGGGCTATCGCAGACCGGGGCCGGAGTTAATTCAGCGGCCCGTGAAAGGAGGTTCCGGCCCGCTAAACGCTGCCCCGACCGTGGAAGTTCCCACGTCGTGATGCTAACGCTGCACCTAAGTGCAACGGTCGTGCTGACCGAGCCACCCTTTGAATCGCTTTTCATTTTGACGCCTTTGGAGCAACCTCGTGCTCCGCCTCAAGCCAGTCTTGATCCGCCTGGCCATCGTGGCGGCCGCGCTCCTCATAGATTTCATATGCGCGTTTGGCGATCCGCGGTGTAAGATCGAGCGGCTTCCTGGCCGGTGAAGCGGCTCCTTTGGGATCGAAAATCCGGTAGGCCAGCAGTTTCACGCGGTCGTTGACCAGGAACCAGGCCAGCGCATAGCCCCAAACGAATGCCGCCCAGCCCCATCCGAGCGGTGTCATAAACAGTCCATAAACCGCAATCAGTGTCGCCACCGTTTGGGTGCCCAAAACTGCCGTCCATAAGATTTTCGCGGGGCGTATGGACCAGAATGGGCCCCGCGTACGGGTCAGGAAAATCGTCAAGTGCCCGGCTACGGAGAGCTTCAAATACATCAGCGTCTGGATGTGCGCGCGGTCGAGGTGGAAGACGCGCTCACCGAGATAAAACAAGCCGAAGGCGGCGACCACTCCGATCACGCCCAGCGCCGTGGAGACCCCCAGCACCGCCCGCATGTTCCAAGCTTCGGGCTGGTCCTTGTAATGCACGTTGTCATAGGCGATGGACAGGATGGCGCCGTCGTTGAGCAACGCCAGCATCACGATCATCACCGCGGTCAGCGGATAGAAGTTAAACACCAGGATCGCCAGCGTCATGAAGAAGAGCACCCGCAGCGTTTCGGCGATGCGGTAGATTGCATAGCTGTTCATCCGCTGGAAAATCTTGCGGCTCTCCTTGATCGCATCGATAATCACCGACAGGCCGGAAGCCAGCAGCACGATGGATGCCGCCGCGCGCGCCGCATCCGTGGCGCCCGAAACGGCGATGCCGCAGTCGGCTTTCTTCAGCGCGGGGGCGTCGTTCACTCCGTCGCCGGTCATGCCAACGATGTGGCCGCGCCGCTGCAGAACATCTACGATGTGGAACTTATGTTCGGGGAATACCTGGGCGAAGCCGTCCGCTTTTTCGATGGCAGCCGCCGATTCCGCGGACTCTTGATGCTTGGTGTCGCCCAATCCGCTGGCATCCAGGATGTTCGTGCCCATCCCCAGTTGTTTGGCAGTCTCCCGCGCGATGGCCGTTTGATCGCCGGTTACCATCTTGACGCTCACGCCCATCTGGCGGGCGCTGGCGATGGTGGCTTTGGCCTGCTCGCGCGGCGGATCGAACAACGGCAATACTCCGGCAAACTGCCACTTGCCTTCCTCGTCCGCCCGGGCCACACCCAGCGAACGGAATCCGCGTCCGGCAAATTCGTTGACGGCCTTCTCCACGGCGGGCTTTACCTCGCCGGCGTTGGTGGCCATTTCCAGAATCACTTGCGGCGCTCCCTTGGCCACAAAGAACTGCTTTCCGTCTGCGCCTTTGACGGTGGCTTCAGTGCGCTTATGCACCGGATCGAACGGCTGGAAATGGACGACCTGATAGCTTTTCAAGGTCTTATCGTCCTTCACGCCGCCGATCACCGCGAGGTCGATGGTATCTTTGTCTTCCGCGCGCGAAGCGAGTGCCGCCCACAGAATGACTTGATCGGAGGGAATACTATTCACGGTGAACGGATCGCCCAGCGTCAGCTTGTTTTGGGTCAGGGTGCCAGTCTTGTCCGAGCACAGCACGTCCACGCCGGCTGAACTCCTCGATAGCCGACAGCCGCGTCACAATGGCTTCTTTCTTCGCCAGCAGACGTGCGCCGACCGCCATGGTCACCGACAGCACGGTGGGCATCGCCACGGGAATCGCGGCCACGGTCAGCACCAAGGCGAATTGGAGCGTCGCCAGAATCGGATCGTGGCGGAAGAGCGAGACGGCAATAATCACGGCCACCAGAGCCACTGCGAGGACGATCAGGTAATCGCCGATCTTCAGCACGGCGCGCTGGAAATGGCTGACCGTGTGCGCCTCCTGCACGAGTTGGGCGGTCTTGCCGAAATAGGTTTTCGCACCGGTGGCGTACACCATCGCTTCGATTTCGCCGCGGCGCATAATCGAGCCGGAGAATACCGCCTCGCCGGGTTTGCGCTCGGCCGGCAAAGATTCCCCAGTTAACGCGGACTGATCCACCTCCACCGGGTCGCCTGCGAGCAAGCGCGCATCCGCCGGCACAATGTCTCCCAGGCGCAGACGGATCACATCGCCGGGTACCACCTCGCGCGCCGCCGGGTCGGTCCACTTCCCATCGCGCTTCACCTTGGCCTTGACCGCCAGTTTGGCCTTAAGAGCGGCGATGGCGTTGCCCGCCTGGCGCTCTTCCCAGAATCCGACGACAGCGTTCGATAGAAGCAGAAGCAGGATGATGAAAAAATCCGGCCAGTGACGAACGACGCCCGACAAAATCACCGCTATTTCGATCATCCACGGGATAGGGCCCCAAAAGTAAGTGAGGAACTTCAGGAACGGATTGGTCTTCTTTTCTTCAATCTCGTTCGGTCCATATTGAGTCAGCCGTTTCTGTGCTTCGGCTTGACTAAGTCCGTCCGGCGACGAGCCCAGCTTCGCCTGAAGTTCCGGCATCGGAAGGGACTTCAGATCGTCCTTAGACTCTGGCTTGGAACCCGGTTTGTCCGTATTAGGTTTCATGATAACTACACCTTTGCTTCCGGTGGGTCGGCGGCTCCGCCCCGCGGCAGGACCTCCGGCAGGTCAAGACGTGCCACGCCAATCCGTTGGTCGGCCATTCCGTAATAAACGTCGAAGCGCTCCGGTTTGCCAAGATCGTCGCGCCGGTCGATCCCGGTGGGGAACACCACGTTGGCTACGGTCCCGGCGCGTTCCTGCGGCAGGGAGGGCGTCAGCACCGGCTCGGCCGTTCGATAGCGGATAATCTGCGGATGCTCCTTGGAGAGCACCATCACGCCTGCCGAGTAGCACAACTGATGTCCCGCGTTGCCCGGTTCGTCCACTTCGCTCACACCGTGGTAAACGATCAGCCAACCGTGCCGGGTCAGTATGGGCGGAGTGCCCGCGCCTATTTTGAGCCGCTCCCAGGGCGATACTGGACTGGCCAGCCGGTGATGAGAAGTGAATTGATCGAACCGATCCGTAGGACAGTAGGAGATCCAGATACTTTCCCGATTGAGATCCACGTCGCGCAGGGCCGGGAGGTTTGCGGTTTCCTCCGGACGGGTGCCGGGGAAGAGCGGCCGGTGCAGAATGGCCATTTCCGGATGCCCGGATGGATTAGGAATGGCAACCGGGAAGAGACTGGAGTCTTTGTCGTCCACGTCGTCCAGTTCAATGCCCTCATACCGGCCGAAACTCGCGAGACCCAATCGGCGCCAGTGGAAGAGGTCTTCCGATATTGCCACGGCAATGCGTGGACCCGCGACCGAATAGGCCGTGTAAGTCATCACGTAACGCTTCAATGGTTCCACGAACGTGATGCGGGGATCCTCGCAGCCGCCGCCATCCGGCCGCCGTTCATAATCGGCTTCCGGCTCCAGTGCGATGCCTAGCCGCTCCACGCCTACGGGATCGCCGGCGGCATTGAAGCGCACGCGTGCAATGCCGATGCGAGAGTAATTCCCGCGCGCGACCAGCCGTGGGAAAAGATACAGCCCGCCATCGGGGCCGCGAGCCCCGGCCGGATTCAGGACGCCTTCCACTTCCTGGGGATTGCCAGGTTCAGGTTCCATCACCAGGCCCAGTCGCCGCAGCTTAAATCCGCTCATCAAATCCCTCGATCGCCATTCAAACAAGCGATGATTGCTTCGGTCACCGGCTTCGTCTCACTCGGACCTCGCACCGGGATGGAAACCACACCCGCTTGTTCAGCCGGATAGTCGTTACCTCCCGCGAACAAGGCATCGCCTATGAAAATCATCTCTTTCAATGAAATGCCCAGAACGTCTCGCAGCTTTCGGATTCCGTAAGCTTTGTCAATGCCAGGCCTGGTGACATCGATGGACGTGGCGCCACCCATGCGGACGGAGAAATCGGGAATCAGCGTGTCCAGAATCGTTTTGATCTTTTTACGCTTGGCGTAATCGGGGTCCCATTTGTCCTTTTCCTCTAAGGGGGCTTGCTGGCCTAGCGCGGAAAATGTGATCTGGCTTCCCCGGTCTTCAATGACTTCTCCCCAGACTTTCTTTGCCTTGAAGCCCGCCTGGCCGACCGCCTTCTCTATGGAACTGACAATCTTCTCTTTTTCATCAGCGGTGAAATCTTCTGAATAGAGCTTCTTCCAGTCCCCGTTGTATTGGAAGAACTTGGTCCCAGAGGTAGGAAGAATGGATAGATTCACCAGGCGTTGATCGTGAGGAAGATGGGAGAGCACCTGCTCTTCGAACTGGGGCCAATCGCCACCCGAAATGATGGCCACTTTGACGACACCGAGAAGGTCGTGCAGCAGCGCCGACATCTTGGCATCGAGAGACGATTTACTTTCGGCGAGTGTGCCATCCAGATCGTAGACAATCAGCTTTATCATTCCGGTATTTCGATCTCCAGCACGTTCACTGCCCCTCGCGGCCGAAAAGTGCACGCGCCGGCAACCGCTGGCAACAGAACCACGTCACCCTTTCCCACTTCATAAGTGGCGCCGCCATGCTCCATCTGCGCTTTGCCCTCGATACAAACCAGCACGCGCGGGACACCCGCCGCGCCTACGGTAAACGGCGACCCTCCGCGCAGACGCCACAACCGGAAGGGTTCGCAGTCGAAGAGTCTCTCGCGCTCCACGGGCGCCGTGGCTTCCACCGCGGGCGTCACCAGACCGCCTGCCGCGGCGAAATCGATGCAGGCAAGCGCCTGATCGACCTGAAGCGGCCGCGGCTTGCCTGTCTTGGCGTCCACATGGCCCCAGTCGTACAGGCGGAACGTCACGTCGCTGTTCTGCTGAACTTCGAAAACCACCACGCCACCGCCCAGAGTGTGTACCGTTCCAGCCGGTATGAACACGCCGTCACCGGGTTTGGGAGTGAAGCATGCGAGATGGTCCGCCACAGTCCCGTTTGCGAGCGCGTGCCGCAGAATATCCGCCGTGGCGCCTGGTTTCAGGCCCGCATAGATGCGGCTATTTGGTAGCGCCTCCAGTACGACCCAGGCTTCGGTCTTCGCGGTCTCGCCGGCTGGTATCAGGTCCGCATGCGCGCCGGAAGGATGCACCTGGACCGAAAGCATCTCACTTGCGTCGAGGAACTTCAGCAGCAGCGGGAATCGGCGGAATCGGCCGGCCAGTCTTCCCATCAATTGCACCGGACACTGCTCCATCAATTCACCGATGGTGCGCCCTTTGAGCGGCCCGTTGGCAACCTGGCTGGGATGGTCCGGGCGATCGCTGAGTACCCACGCTTCGCCGATAGGTCCGTCGCCCGGCAGCGGCGCGGCGAGCAGCTTGGCCAAACGCCGGCCGCCCCACAGCCGGTACTGATAGATCGGTTCGAAAAGTAGAGGATACATGGGCCCGCTATCTTTGGACCGCGCTTGCCTGCGCGTGCCGCGGACGGCCGCCAGGCATGAACGCCAAGTCATCGCTCAGCACATAGATAATGATGGCCGCTAAACAAAAAAACAGGCCGATCCAGATACGCCAATCGCGGTGCGCCCGCTTCCAGTAGGGACGACGGCCAAGATGCGCGCGGCTGTGCTCCGGCCCTTCGTTCCCGGGGGTACCGTAGTTACCCACGCTCATAGTTGCGGGCCCTCAGCGTGAAGTACCCCGGACGCTGATGCTTCGTCCAGCCATTTCCGCGCGTCGGCGGCGTGCGCGTGGTCGAAATATCGGATCGTGGCCTTCGTGAACGGCTTGCAGAACGCCGCCATGCCCTGTTGCCACTTGGCTTCCCCAACCATCGCGAGCCGGTCGATGTCGGCGAAGTGCTTGACGTCGAACTTGATGTCCTCCCATAGGGCGCCGGCTTCCCAGCCGTGGAATCCGGTCATATCGAACAGCACCCGCAGCTTTCCATGCTGCTGGACCAGCCGCTCAAACTCGGGCACAAACTGCGTGTAATCCGCCGCCGCCAGTTTCCCGCTGACGTGAACGGATACGATTGTCCCATCGTTTTCTTCATTGAGTTGAATTGCCATTGCGGCCCCCCTTCGGTGTTTCGCCCTGACTCCATTTCCAGTTACGAATCTCCGGCAAGTCTTCGCCGTGCTTGTCGATGTACTGCTTATGCTCGATAAGCTTGTCTTGCATGGCCTGCTTCAGGTAAGTCCCTTTGGATCCCAAGTGCGGCGACCGGTCGATTACGTCCTCGACCAGGTGGAACCGGTCCAGTTCATTCTGCACCCTGATGTCAAAGGCCGTCGTGATGGTGCCCTCCTCCTTATAACCCCGGACGTGCAGGTTGCGGTTGGTACGGCGGTAAGTCAGGCGGTGGACCAGCCACGGGTATCCATGGAAGGCAAATATGATGTGCTTGTCTTTGGTAAAGAGCGAATCGTAGTCCGTGTCGTCCAGGCCATGCGGGTGTTCGCTTTTGGACTGCAGCTTCATCAGGTCGACCACGTTGATTACCCGGATCTTCAGATCGGGCAGGTGCTCGCGCAGGATGGATACAGCGGCCAGAATCTCCAGTGTGGGCGTGTCGCCGCAGCAGGCCATCACTACATCCGGTTCGGCGGCGTCCTGATCGTTGCTGGCCCATTGCCAGATCCCAATGCCTTCCGTGCAATGCACCACCGCGGCGTCCATGGTCAGCCATTGTGGCAGGGCGTGTTTGCCTGCCACCACCACGTTGACGTAATTCCGTGTGCGCAGGCAGTGATCGAAGACCGACAACAGGCAGTTGGCGTCGGGCGGCAGGTAAACGCGCACAATATCGGCCTTCTTGTTGATCACGTGGTCGAGGAAACCGGGATCCTGATGCGTGAAGCCGTTGTGATCCTGCTGCCAGACGTGGGAGGCGAGCAGATAGTTCAGCGACGAGATCTTCCGGCGCCAAGGCAGCTCCAGACATACCTTCAGCCACTTGGCGTGCTGGCTGAACATTGAATCGACGATGCGAATGAACGCCTCATAACTATTGAACAGACCGTGCCGGCCGGTAAGCAGATATCCTTCCAGCCAGCCCTCGCACTGGTGCTCGCTCAGCATGGAATCCAGCACGCGTCCGGCGGGCGCCAGGAATTCATCATTTTTCAATTCGCGGGCGTCCCATTGACGGTTGGTGACTTCAAAGACCGCGCCCAGGAGATTCGAGAGTGTCTCATCCGGACCGAAGATACGGAAATTGCGGTGATCCTGATTCAACTTAGTCACGTCGCGCAGGAACTTACCCAGCACCAGCGTATCCTGGCCGTCCACGGCGCCAGGCGAAGGCACATTCAGCGCGTGGTCGTGAAAATCCGGCATACGCAGGTCGCGCAGCAGAACGCCGCCATTGGCGTGCGGATTCGCGCCCATGCGCCGGTCGCCCTTCGGCGCCAGGTCGGCCAGTTCCGGTCTCAGCCGGCCGTTTTCATCGAACAGCTCCTCGGCCTTGTAACTCTTCATCCAGCTTTCGAGCTGCTTCACATGATCGGGATGCCCGGCGTCCACTAGCAGCGGTACCTGGTGCGCGCGGAAGGTGCCTTCGATCTGCAAGCCGTCAACTACTTTCGGTCCCGTCCAACCCTTGGGCGATCTCAAGACGATCATAGGCCAGCGCTGCCGGGTGGTGTCGTTCTTCTTCCGCGCATTCTCCTGGATTTTCCGAATCTCCTCGATGGCCTTGTCTAACGTGGCCGCCATGAGTTGATGCATCGTTTCCGGATCGTCACCTTCCACAAAGAACGGTGTCCAGCCGCAGCCGCGGAAAAATTGGTCAAGTTCCTCATGCTCGATGCGGGCCAGCACGGTCGGATTACTGATCTTGTACCCATTGAGGTGCAGGATCGGCAGCACCGCTCCATCGCTGATTGGGTTGAGGAACTTATTGGATTGCCAGGCAGTCGCCAGCGGACCGGTTTCCGCCTCACCGTCGCCAACCACGCAGGCCACGATCAGATCGGGATTGTCGAACGCGGCGCCGAAAGCGTGGCTGAGTGAGTAGCCCAGTTCGCCGCCTTCGTGAATCGACCCGGGCGTGGTCGGTGCAACATGGCTCGAAATCCCGCCGGGAAACGAGAACTGCATGAACAGCTTCTTCAGCCCGGCTTCGTCCTGGCTGATATTCGGATAAATCTCGCTGTAGCTGCCTTCGAGGTAGGTATTGCCCACCAGCGCGGGGCCGCCGTGGCCGGGACCCGCGATATAGAACATGTCCAGGTCATACTTCTTGATCGCGCGGTTCAGGTGCACGTAGATGAAGTTCTGGCCCGGAGTCGTACCCCAATGCCCGACCACCAGAGGCTTCACGTGGGATAGCTTCAGCGGCTCCTTCAGCAACGGGTTGTCGTAAAGATAGATCTGGCCCACCGACAGGTAGTTAGCGGCGCGCCAGTAGGCATTCATCTTGTGAAGCAGTTCCGGGGTAAGTGCGGCAGTCCTCTTAGTTGACTTACTTTCGCTAACCGTGTCCGGCTTCTCATGCATAAGTTCTGGAGTAAGCACGCTATTCATTTTAAGTCAGATCCTTTTCATTACCGTTCTTGGTTCCGGGATGCGTCGATGGTGTCGTCGCTTCCCGCCTGGCGGTCTCAGCGTCTTAACGGCACTCGCCGCATATGCTCAGACATCCTAATTGACGCAGCTCAGAGACGGCGAAGCCAGCTCTTCAGTCTGGTGCAGCCAATACGGCGGCCGGCCGTAGTGAAGGTACAGCCGGTTCTCATACTCTCGACTGATGGGCATGGACTCGACGTACTCTGGAGCGTTCTGGATGGCTTCCCGAGAGAGGCCGGCATACACTTTAGAATCCGCCCAGCTCACCCGCTCGATCCATGCGGGCGAGACCAGCACCTTCTTGCCCGGCCACCAATTCCGCGTGGCCACCTCGATATAGCGGATAGCCCAGGCTTCATCGTCCACCACAAAGCCGTCCACATGGCCGATCTCACCGTCGGCCGCCTCTATGTTGTATCCAGTGACCTCTGCCGTACTCCGCAGATGCGAATCCGTCAATTCTCTCGCGATCTTCTCCGCCAGAGCTTCCCTGGAAGCATAGGTTGGAATAGCCAAGCCCGCCGGATAAAACGCCGGGCCCCACAGGTAGGGGCCATCCCAATAACAGGGATAGCCGTAATACCCGTAGAATGCGGCCTCATGCTGCCGGGAAACGGGCTGGTGCGTGTCGATGTTCGGGCTATTCTCAACCTGTGTCTTCGTGAGGGCCACGCTTAATTGCTTGGTTTCCCAATCGGTATGGACGACGGAAATTGGCGAGATCAGCACTTGCCGCCCATCCAGCCAACCACCGGTTGCTACCACGAAATAGCGGATGGCCCATGTCTTATCGTCGAAATACAATTGATCTACAGTTCCAAGTTCGCCGTCGGTAGCTCGGATTCCAAAACCTTTCAAATGCGCGGCATTTCTTAGCATTGCTTTTCTCCCAAACTGCGCTTGTCGAGTGCGGCGTTATCGCGCCGCCGCTCCTACTGTTTCGGGTGAATGTAGTGTCACATCGACGGGCCGCGTGTTTCCGATAACGTCCCTCGCCTTTTCGACTTCCGCAGCCGTGCCATGCACCATCAGCAGGAATTTGTCGGTCTTGAGCGCCGTTTCGTACTTGACGACGCTATCCTTCGGAATACCCATCCCATAAAGCCCGGCACCGATGGCGCTCAAGCCGCCAACGGTCACGGCGCCTTCCAACGCACCTACGATCCACGCAACCACGGGGCCTGCCACCAACACTGCGCCCAGGCCCGGAATCGCAAAGAAGGCGGACCCGAACAGAAGCCCCCAGAAGCCGCCCCAAAAAGCGCCCAGTTTGCCCCAGTATTTCATCCGGTCGCCGGTGTTGTAATAGCCCACTACGTGTTCAGCGGTGTGGGGATCCTTGCCAATGATCGACAAGGTGTGCATGTCGATGCCTGCACGTTGAAGCTCCTTTACCGCGCCTTCTGCCTCGATATGTGTGCCATAAACAGCGACCACCGCGTTTAGTTCAGACATTTCTATCTCCTTTGTGTTTCTAACTTTTCCAGATTCGGTCAGGCTTATGGGATCGTCTTCGGTTCGTCGTAGGGCCGGTTATTGGCTGCCGCCCGTTGACGCAACCGCGCGCTCGTGCGCGGCCGGGTGTTTGTCCAGTTCGGCGATCAGCGTGGCGGCCGCTCTGGGCGCCCGGATCCGCTTGGTAAGAATTTCCCGGTTACCGAGCTTTTTACCGTAGATCTCGGCGTTATCGTTCAGATCCTGCCGCAGGGTGGCGCCTTCCAGCGCAACGCCCGCAAACAGGCCCTGGGATCGCGACCAGGAGAGAATCTCCGCGTGCATTTGAAGGTCGGTTTCCGCCGTGGCCGTACGTCCCACGGGCCCGGCGGCAACCGATGCTTCCCCGCCTAGAGTGAACTTATCGGAAAGCAGTTTATCCTCGCCGCCCTGGTTCATCACCAGCATAATCACGTCGGTCTCAGAGCCGCCGATCTGGAAGCCAAAGCTGCCGCCCTCGATGATGACTGTGCCCGGCGCCGACCAGCCGCCATTACGCCGGCACGATACGTAGCCCTTTCCGTACTTGGCGCCGACCAGGAAAGCCGCGCTCTTCTCCGCGGGGACGATTACGATGCAGTGGGCGCGCGCCACCAGATCTTCCGGGATGCCCTTGTCCGGCGTCGCCATAACCTCGGAAAACACCACGGCGGCTTGATTTAGCCGCTTTACATTTTGATTGTCTTTGGCCAGCACGGGCGCAATCGCAAGTGGCGCGATCGCCAGAGTAGCTGCTAGTATCATTCGCATTGTTTTGCCTCTTCCGTCGACCCAGTCAACCCGTAGGGGGCGTTGGGCGACAGTGCACCGTAATGCACGGCTCGGACCAACTTCATCTTCGGTTGTGCCGGCTCGCCAGGGACGGCAAATGACCACGCGCCGTCACGTGACGAGGCGCGTTCGGTGCTCTGGGCGCGCGCCAAAGATATCAAATGCCACTGGTGTTTGTCGGCTACAAGCCGCGTGCACGGATACGCGTGCGACGCTCAAAGAGTTATACCCACGCCCACATGCAAAACCTGCATCCGAAAATGCGGGAGTTGCCTGTTGGTCAGAACTCGCGAGAAGACGAGACGGATAGCGGCTGTGGTTACCACTCCGCCGCTCCGTTGAAGACGCAGGCTGGCTAAGAGGAAGGCGGGCAATCCTGCCCCCGACAGATTGGGTTCGTTTTGTAATTTTTTAGCGGAGGAGGAGCGTGAACTTGCGCGAGCTTCGCCGGGGATGATGTGGGTTTGGGGGCTGAGACCGTGGGGTGAATCCGTTCCGGGGGGGAAGGGCATTGCCGGCGGTGGTGCGGGGCCGGGGAAAGCTTTTTCGGGTTTGCGCGGCTGGCGCGGATGCGGGTGTGGCTGGAGTTTGTGGTGTCCATGGTGCTTTCGATGGCGGCTGAATGCGCCCCTTCCGTTTGTCAGGATAGCTGGGGCGAGTGACAGGGAAGCGGGTATGATTGGGTGCAAGTTGTTGGGAGGTCAGGAGGATTTGATTCATTCCGATAAGTGACTATCCAGACGGCTCTAACTAATGCCAGGTACGCCGTCGAACGGAAGCGTGCCAAAACGGCGGGCCTACGAGGCCCGCGCAGGCTACGAGCCTGCCCCACAGCGGCGGACACAGATGTAGAAAGTCTGCAGCCAGGATTGGCCGCCCTTCAATTGGTCTTCATCGCTTTCGGTCGCCCGCAGGGCCGGCGGCGCCAGTGCCCCAAGGAGAGTGCGCGGCCCGCGGTTCACTGCCGCAAAGCTGAATCCCCATCGAGCTGGTAGTTCGAGAAACGAATGTTCAGTTCGGTCGGGCCAAGCAGGAAACTGGACGTCACCGATCGCACGTGCCCGGGCAGCCAGAAACCGTCCACTTGGACGAATTCTTCGCTAATGCTGGGCGCGCCTACCAAGATAGAAAGGCTGGCTGCGAACCGGCCTTCAATCCGTACTACGGCGTAGCTGCCGGCATCCACCCAGACCTTCCCGGCGATCAGAAGCGGGCTCTTGCTCCTAGGCGTTAGCTCCAGGACATAGCAACTGCGTCCCGCTGCAAGCTCCCTGCGGAGCAGGCGCACACGATAGTTAGCGGAAGTAATTTCGTGGTGGGCATTCTCCGGCGGCAAGCTTGCGCCTGCCTCGGACGCCAGCACCCTATCGATGATTCCGCCGAGTCTGTCCGACCCGGATCGCGTCAACACGGTGTAGTGCTCGCCTTCCACCTGCCGGTAGCTCATGCGCACGGCCACCGCCGCCTGTTTGCCGAACCGTTCGTTTTCGAGCGTGTATTGCCGCGAATCCGAGTAACTCTTCAGCAGCACATGACGCCTGTTATTCCCGCTCTCGAGCCGGGCCAGGATTTCATCGCTGGACGGCGCCACCAAGCCGGCCGTAAACGCCGGTATGAGCGAGGAGATTTGCGCGCTCTGCGCGTGCGCCGCCGGCGCCGCCGCCAACAGGCACGCGACTGCCCAGCAGCGGCCTTGCGGAGCCAGGCTCGGTCTATTGGTCATTTGGCAATCAGCTCGCTAGTCGCGGTAGCCCCTTTGGAGCCCGCCGCGACATCGTGGTCTATGGCGGTCAGGCGATTGAGTTCGTCCTGCAGCCGCGCCCACTCGCTTTCGTTGGTCTTGGTGGCAATAGGCAGGCCGAGATCCTGGTAGTACGCGAGAATATTGCTCCGGAGGTCTTGAGGGATCTCTGCGTACTGACCTTCCAGCTTGTTCAGCAGTTTCGCGTATGCGCCGTCAGCCAGTTTGTAATCGCCCGCCTTGGTGGCTGCGCCCATGTCAAGATTGTAGTTGGGCAGGTTAAGCCCGCCGCGACCTACGCCGGCAAGCAACTCACGATACGCATCCACCGACGCGTTGAAACTGGCCATGTACAACTTTTCGATCTCCGGCGTCAGCCTCTTAAACGCCAGCGCCTTAAATGGGCCCGCTCTGGGCACGATATGAAACAAACCCGCCAGCATTTTCGACCGGACACCGGGCCGTTGATAGGTCGCGCCCCAGTTCTTTTCGTAGCTCGAGCGAGACAGGTTGTACAGAAATTTCTGGCGCGTGATGCCCGGAGTCTCTTTCCTGATCTCCTGACCCTTGATTTGCCACGCGACTTTGGTCAGTGCCGGAAGTACCGTCCCTACCGCACGCCGGTACGATCCGATCGCCAGATCGAGGTCGAAAAAGACCTGCTCGATCCGTATTCCATAAGTATCCTGAAACGCCCGCTGCAGCACAGGTTTAGCGACTTGAAAGCCTATAAAGCCTTTGTAGGCATCCGAGGCATAGCGGCCCTTGGCTGCCTGAAACACGTCGAACCCGAACTCTGTCTTGGTATGCGAGAAAGGATCGTCCGCATAGGTTATCCACTTCCCAAATTTCAAGCGGAGTTTCGGGTACAGCAGCGGCACCGATACGTTGACGGCCATGCGATGGCCATTGTTGTCGCCGGCGTAATGCGCCAGGGCTCCCAGCGCGAATGCATATTCGTCCAGGTTCTGAGAATCTCGAATCAGGTTCAGAATGAAATCGCCGCTCCGCACGTAGTGCGTCAAATCGCTGTAAAACTTACTGCCAAACGGGTAATAGCCCAAATCCTGAATGATGCTTCCGCCGTAGGCGTATGCATGCGCTTCGGTCAGCTCGTCCACGGTGGAGGCGGGAAATCGTTTCAGGAGCAGCGGTTTTATCGCGCTATCCCAAGCGGTATCTATGATGGCTTCGTGGGTGAGAATGGAATACGAAAAGACAGGTCGAACTGAGAAGAGGATCAGCACTCCAAACGCGGCAGAGGATATCAGCTTCCGGAGCCGGCGCGAATCGCTATGTGCAATCATGGTCCCACCTCACCTTCGGTGAAATAGCTTGCTCTTGATATCCGGCCAGAACTCCGCTCCCAAATTGCTGGCAAAACTGAGTCCCAACCCGAGGGAGCCAGTGATAAATCCCTCGCGGGCGGTATCCAGCCGGGCCGGATACCACAGATCGGAAAGAAACGCTGAGCCGTAGGCACTGCCTATACGCCAAGTGGACAGTGTCTCGCCGCCTGAGTCGGTCCGCGTAAGAATGGTTCCCCGGAGCGCATGTGCCGACCGGCGCCAGAAACCCGTGCTCAGCGAGCGATAGTAACGCGGGTCCTGGTGCAGCGTGGAATCTAAACCGAAGGCCAGAGCGCCATGTATTGCCGACCAGCCGAGCGTGGATGCAAAACGCTCGCCGTAGGCCGCGCTGCCTTGTCCCCACTCTTTCGGAGAGTTAATTACCTGGAGGAATCCGGCGTATGCGGCGAAACTCGTGATAGCCCACGGCCCGTAGGTGTCTTCGGCATGAAACCGCAGCTTCGCTTGCCAATCGAGCGGAGTAATTCCTGGAGGTGAAGTCTGCGCCGCCCCTGTAACCGGGGTCGGAAGACTCTCTGGAACCGCGGTCGGATCGGTCTCTGTGACTGGTGTGGGCGCCACCCCTGCAACTGAAACCTGAGCGATTCCGGCAACGGGGATTGCCATTAACAGCACCAATATCGCGGCCGCCCTGATGTTGCGGCTCGATCGGGTTATCGTTTGTAGTCTACTCATGGGAATCTCCGTTAGCCGGCCCGCGCCGGTTGCGTGCGGAATGCCGCTAACAAGTTTGCGAAAGTCACAATGCAGGCGAAGCCCATCAAGAGGAAGATCTTAACCATGAGGGACAGCGGCGTGAAAACTACTCCAACCGCAAGATATCCGATGGCCCAAGAGTATTCCTTTAACCGGATCGCCCGCTGTACAAAGAGGATGGCGGCCAGACCAATCGCGAGATCCAGCAGGGGTTCGTAACTCGCGGCGCAAAACGCAAACAGAGAGGCAATCAGCAGGAGCGGAATAGAGACCCACTTCATGATTTTCGTGACCATTTGGAACATCGATTCTCCTTTGCCAAAAAACCGTGCCGCGAAACCCGCTTGCGGTACCAGGTTTCTCTCGGCTCCGCTCTTACTGAAAGCACTCCGGGGTCCAACCGTAACGAATCGAGGCAGACCGCATATGCTTACACAAGAACTGCGGAGACTGAGTGATTGCGCCGGGGAACTGACCGCGCGGAGTCATCTGACCACATGCGGTCACCACGCCTGCGAAGCTGTGGCGCACCAGTAGCGTTGGGAAGCCCTACGAATGGTTCCAGGAAGTGTGGGGGCATCTCCATCAGTTGCGTGCCGACCAAAATGGGCGGCACCGCCACCAGCGAACGCGCCGATGCGATCGTTGTCGATAATCCGCACAGTTGTAGATCGGGCCGAATTGAATAGCGCACGGTCCACGGCGGTGGACTGGTTCAACGGCGCCATGGCGACCCGTCTGAACGGACTTCACCCACGGACATCAGGTGGTGATTCAGCAACGCCTGCACGAAGCCGATCTTACCGCAACACCGTTCACGTAAGGAGAACCTTGTGGGGCAGACGATCGGTTTGTGTCGTCTGCCGCGCCGCCGAAGGCGGCAGACCACAAAAAGCGATGGTCTGCCCCACCAAAGTGAACGGTATTGGATCTTACCGGGGATCTGCTGGCGGAGTTCGAGCCGGAACGGCGTTGTATCGCCTCCATCGGCTGGACCGATCCCAGGGTGCAGCCTGGTGAACTGCTTCTTGCCCGATAAAGTTACGGCCGCGCATTTGGACGCCTGAAGGTCTCGTTAGGGTCTTATCGCTACGCCGGGCAGTATCAACAAAGGCCCGCGCGCGCTTTTGCCCTCGGAGGTTTCGATCAACAAGCCGCCTCCACCCGGCCAAAAGACAAAGGAAGATAGCCGGTAAATTTCTATGCTGGGTGTCCCAAGGTGCTTGGCACGCGCCGGGCTACTTTTCTTCTTCGTCCGTAGCGCCGATGAAGCCGCAACGGGAACGCACCTGCAACCCCGGACGTTTTACCTTCACCCGAATTCTGTGAAAGCGGCGCCGGCCGTCGACCTCGTCGAAATCACCGCCGCCGGGCTTGTACCCGATCAGATAATATCCCTTCTGATCTTCGAGGAAACGCCCGATCCCGTCGTTCACGTCGTTATCCTGATAGAAAAGACCGCCGGTCTCCTCCGCCAGAAACTCCAAGCCAAACTGGTCGCTGTGCAAGGCAGAGAGGCGCTTGGTCATTGTCCCATTCATCTCTGCATTCAACTGCCTGATGAATTCCATGACTTGGGCCCGCGGGACCGGCCGGTGCGCTCCGATGTCGTCTCTTGCGTCCGGGTAGAGCGGTTCCACGCCTCTGGGATCAACCGTGTAGAACACCGCGCCGGCTCGGTTAGCAGCGTCGATCAAGGTGCGTATCGCCAGGATCACGGAATTCTCCGATTCGAGGCGCGATCGCGAGTTTGCGGGCAGGAGCAGCGAAAAGCCGTCCGAAAAGACAATCACCGATTTGCGCCCGGACGTTCCACGAAGCCACCGCACGACGGAGTCAAGGGAAGCCAGTGTTCCAGCGAACAGGCTGTCCCACTCCGTTTGGCTGGGAGTGCTCACCTGGGTGTCGGTTGGCACGGGGTCGAGATTAATACGAATTGGAGGGATTGCGTCCAGGCCCCTGCGTCCGTTCATATTCCAGCGGATCTGATCGACCTCGGTATGCAAGAGTCGCTTGTCGGCAGTGAACTGTTGGAGTGCGCCGCCGCCGCTGGAGCGAACCACTGCCACCAGATCGCCCGGCTGCATCTGCTGGTCGACGAACTTGTCCAGCGCCCGCCGCACATAGGCGCTGCTCTCCCAGGAAAGGCCCAGGTCATCCACAAAGAGCACGATGGTGCGGTGCACGTCCTCGGGCCGCGGGCTGATCACGGGGGCCGGCGGCGCCATGTCATTTAAGTGCGATCGTGGACCGCGCGGGGCTTTGGAGTGGACGGCGGCGCTAACCGCGTCGGGCGCTACACGAACGTAGCTGAAATTAGTAATTGGCTGAGGGTGCCCATCGGCCAGGATTTCGAAGTCATCCGCGGATAGATCGATGATCTGCCGGCCCTTCGAATCCGTCACTACGGCATCCACCTGAACCAAGGTTGTGGTAACGCGGAACACCGGAGTATCGGACGCCGCGGGTAGAACGGTTTGACCGGCGGCCACCGCGACTATCGGCACGGACAGCGCCCACACCAGCATTACCCAAGCCCACCAGCGCTGCACTGCCCGTTTCATGGCGGCCTCCTTCAAGTACTTTTTATCAGAAGACGTTCCGGCACCGGCGTTTCGTTGCGGAATATCCCTAGCCGAAATGATAATCGCTGCGCGCGTCCGCCTCCGCTCAAATGTGCTCACCGCTACACCAAGGAAAGCCACCACTCAACGACCGCGCGCTCGCGGTCATCACGACGTCTCCCAGGTATGCAATCATGGACGGGCGGGCGTCAGTAAAGTCGTCGGATGATCGCTGGCCACGCCGGCGCCCGCGGCGCCCAAAAATGTACTGCAGTCCCTTTTCGGATTGTCACTCAAAGGAGCTTCTCCAGGTAAGCTTTGGAAGCGCGAATGTCTGCCGCCTGTTTGGCGCCGGAAATCTCGCGCTCGATGGTCAGGGGGCCGCGATACCCAACCTCCTTCAACCGCTGGATGAAGGCTGGGAAGTTGACTTTACCTTGCCCGATGGGCACTTCGCGTCCCAAGTCACGAGGGTTCGTGGGATACAGCCCGTCCTTAGCATGCACTCCTTGGACGAGCGGACCGAGAATATCCAGCGCGTCCACCGGATTGGCCTTACCGTAGAGGATCAGGTTGGCGGCGTCGAAGTTCACGCCGATGTTGTCGAGTCCGGTGTCTTGAATCGCGCGGTACAGCGTGATGGGTGTTTCCTGTCCGGTTTCACAGCGAAAGTTCTGGCCGTTCTGCTTGCAATGGGCGGCCACGGCGCGGATAGCGTCGACGGTTTCCTTATAGACCGGATCGTTCGGGTTTTCGGGGATGAATCCGCAGTGTGTCTGCACGGCCGGCACCCCGCACTGCCTGGCGAAATCCGAGGTCTTCTTGATTTGGGCGATACGCGCCTCGCGGTATTCGCGCGGCGCCAGACCGATGGTCAGCGGACCTTTGTAGAAATCGTAGACTTCAGGACCAGGGCCGCCGGCGACCAGCGAAGTGGCCTCGATGTGGTATTGGTCGAGGGCCGCGCGCAGCCGTCGGGCCATCTCCACATCGAATGCGTCCACACCCACCTGGCAGGTGGGAAAGCCGAAAGAGTGGACTTTTCGGATGGCCGACTCGGGATCGCTGCCGCCGTAGACGATGAGGCCGAGCCGCATGGCGGGCTGGGGCGTTGCCGCCGCTGCCGCGCCGACGGTGGCGAGGATGCCAAACTGTCTGCGCGTATACATGGAGATCATTTAAGCACCATTCCGCCTGGGCGACTTCCTGGGGAAGATTTCAGGGGAAGGTCTCAGGGCGCCATTGTTACTGGAGTTGGGGAGCAGTAAGGCTGGACACTGAAGCCAACGCGGCTGCCATAGCGCCATTCCAACATCGTCCCGATTTTTTGGTTCCGGCTGTATGCCGGATTAGGTCATTTGCGGGAAGGCAGGGCAAACGCCACATAAGCACCGTTGATCCGGGAATGCGGAACCGATTGTGCCTGAGCGGCTGCGCAGAACACGATGTATTGGCGGCCGCGTACTTCATACACCGCGGGGATGCCCTCAATTGCCGCTGGAACCTGCGTCTCCCAAAGCATCTTCCCGCTTTGCACATCAAACGCGCGGACCTTTCGGTCGCGGGTGCCGGTGAAAATGAGACCGCCGGCGGTGATCACCGGACCGACCTTGGGAAAATGCGCACCGGTATTGACGATACCCCTTGCGGCCAGTTCCGGCACCTCGCCCAGCGGAATCGACCACTTGATGATGCCCTCGTTTAAGTCGTACGCAGTCAGGGAAGTCCACGGCGGCGCAATGGCGGATAGCCCTTCGGCGATGAGGAAGCCGAAGCTGCTCACATATCGAACTGGTTGGCCCTTAGGAGTCGCCGGATCGGGTTCCAGCTTCAGTATACAGGGCAGGTCCTTAGAGACCACAACCAGGATGCCGTGCGCGGGATCGACGGCGGCGCCTCCCCAGTTGGCGCCGCCGTTGTTGCCGGGCATTTGCACGCTCCCGCGGAAGCTTGGCGGTGTAAACAACCCTTCGTTGCGAGCGCTGAGGATCATGTCGCGGAAACGGGCGCGGTCTTCGGCGCTCAGATACGGGTTGAGATCCTCGACTGTGAATCTCTGGCGCGAGAACGGCGGCGGTTTTGTCGGAAATGGCTGCGTTGGGGACGTTTTTTCGCCCGGAACGTCGGAAGCCGGGACGGGTCGTTCCTCAACCGGCCAAAGCGGCTTTCCGGTGTCTCGATTAAGTACCCAGACGAACCCCTGCTTGCTGACCTGTGCGACAACATCTGTGTTCTCGCCGGCGTGGCGAACGGTAAGTAGTTTGGGAGCAGTAGCGTTGTCATAATCGAAAACGTCATGGTGGACCATTTGGAAATGCCAGATGCGGCGGCCGGTGCGGGCGTCCAAAGCCAGAAGGCAATCGGCGAAAAGGTTATCGCCACGGCGGTCCGCGCCATAAAAGTTGTACTTGGCGCTCGCTGTGGGTGCGTAAATGACCCCGCGCTTCTCGTCCAGCGCGAACTCGCTCCAGACGTTAGCGCCGCCTACGGTTCTCCAAGCATCCTTGGGCCAGGTCTCATAGCCGAATTCGCCGGGACGCGGAACTGTGTGGAAAGTCCAGACGAGTTTTCCGGATCGCACGTCGAATGCGCGGATGTCACCCGGGGCTGAGCCATAACCTTGATTGGTGGCCGAGCCAAGGATCAACGTGTCCTCGAAGACCCGGCCGGGCGTCGTGGACTGCACCAGGGTGAGGGTTCCCGGATCGCGGTCGAGGCCCTCTTTCAAATCCACCGCACCGTTCGCGCCGAAGGACCGAATGGGCTTGCCGGTACGGGCATCGATGGCGCGTAGCGAATGATCCGCGCAGAACAGCAGACGCCGGTCCGTGCGGTCGCGGCTTTCCCAATAATTGATGCCGCGATTGGTAATGATGCTGACTGCAGGCGAAGGCGTGTGGGTCCAAATCTCGCTGCCGGTGGCGGCTTCTAGTGCCACGATGGAATTGTTTTTCGCCAGAACGTACATGGTCCCTTCGATCACGATGGGGTTGAAGAAATAGTGCCTATCGTCCCCGACCGGATACGTCCACGCTACTTCGAGCTGCGTCACGTTCGACCTGTCGATTTGCTTTAGGGCAGAGTATTGCGCGGCGTCCGGGCTGCCGGAATAATCGCGCCAAGTGGTGTGCGTCTGGGCAAACAACGCGCCAGTCAAGGCAAAAACCAGATAGCCGATGCGCTGGTAGGTTTTCATTGGGCTCTCTTGGCCATGGTATCGAACAGCCGGATTGCCAATATGCCTGGGGAAAGGCCGACGGGCTGCATTGGTGCGGTGTGGCGCATCTGCGCCTCGGGGAGCGCGCACCGGCCATTCAGCATCTTACTGCCGCACCTGGAGATCCGCGAGCGCCTCAGCCAGGGCGGGTGGAGGAGACGCGCCGCGCCGAAGCGCCAATATCCGCGCTGCCTGACAAGTTTGTGGCGGGCAATCCTGCCCGCAGCCGGCTTTCAGCCGGCCTTTTGCGACCACGACGAGGCGCCTGCGGCCATGATTGGCCGCCCCACGGTGAAACCGAACTGCCCGTATTCTATAAAGAACCAACTGTTCGATGTACCAGACCAGGGGGGTGGCATTTCGGAGCGATTGATAAAGCGCGAGGCTTACAGCCGATGTGAGCGGCGCTATGCTGGAGCAAGAACCACCCGGCCTACGCCAATGCAGCGAAAGATTTTCTGGGCTACCTTCGCGGTTTTCGCGCTAATCGCCGATTTCGCGTTGCCGATGTGGTGGGCGCTGGGTGCCACGATTCCCATTTTCTGCATAAGCTGGTGGGTGGCGTATCGCAGCGACTGGTTCTGATTGGCAGCACTTGACACTCCCTCCCGTCCGGCCCTGAATGGGCGACGAACCCGTTCAGTCCACATCTATAATGATGGGTTGCGAAGCGAACCATTCGGCAGCAATCTCGCCGGGTGGGGCCGCGCAAGTACATGGGCACATTAGCAGATCCATCGATGAAACGCGCGATGAAACGCGAGACCTACGCCGCTGCCAGAACCATCGCGCCGAAACTGCACGCGTACTTCGCGCGCCACCGGAAGGAGGCCATCCGTCATCGTCGAGAGTGCCTGGCGCCGCTGCCTGACGCGGAAACAATCGAAGCCGTCATTGATGCTGCCTTCTGGGCAAGTCTACGTCGCGAAGAGGGCTATTCACCGAGAATCTCGCTGGCGTTCCTCTCGCGGGAGGAGGCTGGGCATCCGCTGATTCTCGAACGCTCTCTGCGGCTCACTCCGGGAGCGCTGACGCGGGTATCGCCCGCCGTCGAACGCCCCGGTGTTCATTTGGGTGTCTGGCGCGACCAGGACGGGCTGTGCATTTGGGGGACGACCCGCACCATACCGGTTTTGAGCTTCGTTCTCGAAGTTGCGGCCCCCGGCCTTTTGGTGGTCAAGCATCACAGTGGCGAGGAGGCGCGCAAATTCATCAACGTCGCGGTGCTTGAGGGCGACCAAATCAAAGTGGTGGACGAGCGCGCCTCCAGCCAGCCCGGCTGCCCGGCGCTGCTGACATCGCTTCTCGGTTTCGACTCGCCGGCCGCGTGGGTTCATTCGGTGAACACCATGGTGCAATTGGCAGTCTCTATGCGTGCTCACGGACGTGGCGGATCTCTGCTCGTGATTCCGGCAGGCACAGAATCATGGCGGGAATCCATCATGCAGCCCATCCCCTATGCCGTCTCGCCTTTGTTCTGCGAACTCGCTGACCTGAGCCGGCAGACACCGGATCAGGCAGAGAGGCTTGGCCCGATCATAGCTGCCGTAGCTGGGTTGACTGCCGTCGATGGCGCGGTGGTGCTGACCAACCGGTATGAGCTTTTGGGGTTTGGAGCGAAGATCGCCCGCCGGAAAGGTTCGCCGCTGGTCGAGCAAGTTACGTTGACCGAGCCAGTGGAAAATGACAGACCAGTCATTGTGCACCCGGAGCAGCTCGGTGGGACGAGGCACCTATCGGCGGCCCAATTCATCCACGATCAGCGGGATGCCGTGGCGCTCGTGGCATCCCAAGACGGGCGCTTCACTGTGTTTGAGTGGTCGGCATGCGAGGGGATGGTCCATGCACACCGGCTAGACGTGTTGCTCCTTTGAACCGTGCGCTTGCGGGGTGCTCGGCGGACGCATCATCGCCATCGAAAACAGATCGCCCCCTTTCCCGCCACCCCCGCCGACATCTCAGCGGCAGCGGCAGCGGTGTCATCGGCTCATCCTGCGTGGTGGTGGCCGCGGATTTCAACAAACGACGGCGTCCCCGATCGGGTCTGGCAAAACCCGTCCACCGGCGTGCGCAGATCTGGTACATGGGCGGCGCTGGCGATACTTCTCAGTTGAGCCTTGCTTCTATCGGTTCAGGCTCCTGGCGAGGTTCCCGCGCGCGAGGCAACAACGTTACGCTACCATCTTGTGCGGATCGATCACGAATTTCTTCGCGGCGCCCTTATCGAAATCCTTGTAGCCCTCCGGCGCCTCTTCGAGTGAAATCACGGTGGCGTTGACAGCCTTAGCCGGGTGGAACTTCTCGTAGAGAATGGCGTGCATGAGCTGCCGGTGGTAGCGCATGACCGGGCACTGGCCCGTGGTAAAGACGTGGGACTTTGCCCAGCCGAGTCCTATGCGAATGCTGAGATTGCCGGTCTTGGCGGCTTCGTCTACGCCGCCCGGATCGTCGGTCACATAGAGACCCGGAATGCCGATTCTGCCCCCCGCCTGCGTGACGGACATGACCGAGTTCAGGACCGTCGCGGGCCTTTCCACCACGGCTTCTTTGCCGTGGCCGCGCGCCTCAAAGCCCACGCAATCGACCGCGCACTCCACTTCTGGAATTCCGACGATCTGCTCAATCTGCTCGGCAAGCATGGCGTCTTTCCGCAGATCGACGACCTCGCAGCCGAAGCTTTTTGCTTGCGCCAGCCGCTCGGGAATCATGTCACCGACGATCACGCACGCCGCGCCGAGCAACTGGCAGCAGGCTGCGCAGGCTAGCCCTGCCCTTTACCCGTAACTTACTTCGGGACAAATAGGTTTGTCTCGTTCATAATGACCGCGTGGACCTGCAGAATCAGATCAAACGCATGCTGTCGCGGCCAGAGACCATCGAGTATGTTAGCCAACTATTGCAGATGGATGAGTTTTTTTCGCGGACCGAGTTGGCGGATTTCCTTTGCGAGGAGTTTGGGTTTCAAGACCCGCGTGGACAAAACCAGCGCGCGGGTTGCCTGAAAGCACTGCGCGAACTGGAGGCTAAAGGCTGGTTCCAACTCCCGCCGCCAGAGATTCAAAAGGCCCATCCCACTCCGCGACGGTTGCCCGAACCGGTCCCGGAACCAAGAGCCGTGCCAGACGAGGTAGGCCTGCTGAGCGGACTAGAGTTGATCCTGGTCAAGCAGGAAGGCCAGATGCGGACCTGGAACGAACTGATGATCCGGGAACATCCGCAGGAAGCTGGACCATTGGTTGGACGGCAGATTCGTTACTTGGTTGGTTCCGAGCACGGCTGGCTGGGAGCGTTCGGCTTTGCGGCGCCGGCACTGCAATTAGGCGCGCGAGACCGTTGGATCGGTTGGGACGCGGAACAACGACGCGCACATTTGCACCAGGTCGTATGCTTGAGCCGGTTTCTGATCCGACCCTCAGTGGAGTGCCGTAACTTGGCCTCGCGGCTTTTGAGTATGAGTTTGGATCGGCTGGTGGAGGATTTCGCACAGCGCTACAATTACCGTCCCTGGCTGGTGGAGAGTTTCGTCGACACCTCCCGTTTTTCCGGCGCCTGCTATCGGGCGGCGAACTGGATGCTAGTGGGACAAACCCAAGGGCGAGGCCGGCAGGACCGTTTCACCAAGTGCGAGGAAACGATCAAGGACATATACGTCTATCCGTTGGAGAAAGATTTCCGTACTCGCTTGGGTTTACCAGCGGGGGCGGGCTTAGGGCAACTGGGGCCAGCCGATGGCATGGAGGGTAACCATTGGGCGAAGCAGGAATTCGGGGGTGCGCCATTGGGTGACCAGCGATTGAGTGAGCGACTCGTGAATATTGCGCAATCGAAGGCAGACAAACCGGGCAGTGCCTTCACGGGCGTGGCGGAAGGAGATTGGCCGGCAGTCAAGGCCTATTATCGGTTCATCGATCATCCCGACTATGAGGCCGTGAGCATGCCGCACATTTTGCAGCCGCATCGGCAACGTACCATTCAGCGCATGAAAGGCCAACGCACGGTGCTGTGTATTCAGGACGGCAGCGATCTGGATTACTCCAGTCTGGCGCAGTGTCCCGGTCTGGGGGTGATCGGAACCAATCAAACAGCGGCGCAGAGTCGAGGACTACATCTGCACACCACCCTGGCGGTGGCGCCCAACGGACTGCCGTTGGGCGTGTTGCGCGCGCAGTGCGTAGCGCCGGAATTGAAATCGCCCGACGACAAGCGTTTGAGCTACACCATCCCGATCGAGGAAAAAGACACCTTCCGCTGGATCGAGGGTTTGCGCGACACCCTGGAGGTGGCTGCGCAGATGCCCCAGACACGACTGATCAACGTGTGTGACCGGGAAGCCGATTTCTTCGAGTTGTTCGAGGAACAACGCCGCACCCCTGGAGTGGATCTCTTAGTGCGTGCCAATCACAACCGGGTGATCATGGATGAACCTTATAAGCTTTTCGAGGCCGTTCGTCAGGCTCCCTTGCAGACCAAAGTACAGATCCACGTTCCACGCCAAAGCGCCCGGCCCAAACTCAGCAAGAAAAAGGCGAAAGCGAAAAGGCCCAGCCGTCAGGCCGAGTTGGAAGTGCGTTACCAACGGATTCAACTCCGTCCCTCCAAGTATTATTCCGGCAAAGATCCCATCGACATCTGGATTATTCATGCAGTGGAATCGTCGCCGCCGGAAGGAATCGCACCCGTGGAGTGGTTCCTGCTGACGACGGTCAACCTTCGCTCGGCGGAAGATGCCGTTGCCTGCCTACGCTGGTACTGTCTGCGGTGGCGGATTGAAGACTTTCATCGAGTACTCAAATCTGGTTGCGGCGTCGAGCAGATCGCGCATGAGACCGCTGAGCGCATTCGCCGAGCTATCGCGATCAATCTCGTCATTGCCTGGCGCATCATGCTGATGACACTGTTGGGGCGGGAGACACCACAATTGCCGCCCGAAGTTCTGTTCTCCGATATCGAGCTGCAGGTTCTCCGCGCCTACGCGAAAAAAAAAGCTCGCACAGCCTTCAACCTTGCGTGATACAGTGCGCCTCGTCGCCCGCGTCGGCGGCTACCTGGGCCGCAAGAACGATCCCGAACCCGGTCACCAACTGATGTGGAAAGGCTTTTCGCAACTTCTACTCATGTGTGAAGGATTCGAACTGCGGGATTCCGATGATGCCGAATGACATTTGTCCCGAAGTTATTACGGGTAAAGGGCAGGGCTAGCCCCACGGGACCCGCGCCGGCGACGTATACAATGGAGCCAGGCCCCACGCCCGCCGAAACGGCCCCGTGATAGCCGGTCGGGATGATGTCGGATAGCAGGGTAAGGTCTTTGATCTTCGCCATTGCCCGCGCCTTATCCGGCAGCCGCAACAAATTGAAATCGGCGTAAGGCACCATCACGTACTCCGCCTGCCCTCCGACCCAGCCGCCCATATCCACGTAGCCGTAAGCTGCACCCGGCCGGGCTGGGTTGGTGTGCAGGCAGATGCCCGTTTTGCCCTCTTTGCAGTTGCGGCAGCGCCCGCAGGCGATGTTGAACGGCACCGAGACCAGGTCACCGATTTTGACGAACTCCACATCGCGCCCGGCCTCGATCACTTCACCTGTAATCTCATGCCCCAGAATCAATCCTCGGGGAGCGGTCGTGCGGCCGCGTACCATGTGCTGGTCGCTACCGCAAATATTTGTGCTGACGATTTTGAGAATGACGCCGTGCTCGCATTTGCGCGCGCCTAATGCCAGCTTGGGGTAGTCGATGGACTGGACCTCCACCTTACCCGGTCCCATGTAAGCCACGCCGCGGTTCGAAGCCATAAACGCCCTCCTTAAAAGGAATTGATTGGTGAGGTTATGTCATCAGAAAACAATAGTGGTGTCAAGGGCTCCCGGCCAGGCTTGGCCCGGCAGTGGATCTGTCGTGACCTTGACTCGTCGAAGCGTTTTGTGATTTCATGCGACCTGGAGAACTTTCACATGATCAATCTGGAAACAGCGCGTAGCGTAATAGCAGCGGCAGAAAAAAAGGCGGTGGAAATCAAGCAGCCCATGAATATCGCCATTGTGGACGCGGGCGGAAATCTGGTCGCGCATGTTCGTATGGACGGGGCCTGGATCGGTAGTATAGATATTTCCATCAATAAGGCTTTCACGTCGCGTGCCTTTGATATCGCGACCAAGGATCTCGCTGGCCACTCCCAGTCCGGGGGACAGTTCTTCGGCATTCATGCTTCGAATCATGGACGGATCATGATCTTTGCCGGGGGGATACCTCTCAAAGAGAAAGGGAAAGTAGTGGGAGCAATCGGTGTCAGCGGTGGCTCGGGCGAGCAAGACCACGCGGTAGCCGAGGCGGGTGCGGCCGTGGTTCGATAATCCCTATTTCGGCGACGCGCGGTGTTGTTTCGTCTTATCGGCTGGCATCTGCGGACGTCCTAGCAACAATACCGTTCGCTTAAGGAGAACCTTGGGGGGCAGACGATCGGTTTGTGTCGTCTGCCGCGCCGCCGAAGGCGGCAGGTCGAAAAATCTCTCCGTGGCTGGTGGGCAGTGGTTGGTGGCTGGTGGGCAAGTTCGGGTGACCCACCACTCAAGTTCGAAACTGCGCTTGCCAAGTTTTTCATGAGATTTCGCGGGCCGCAGGCCCACCCAAACAGACCACGAAAAGCGATGGTCTGCCCCACCAAAAACCAATACCCCAGCGGGGAAAGCACTACTTTCGGATCGGCTATGTGGCAGGCCGCGGTTTGCGCACAACGCCCGCACTTCCCCGCAGCGTCCTTCGAGTAGTCGGAAGTAATCAAAGGTCTGGACGGGTACGGAGGAGCCCTCCGCGAAGTCGGGGGCCAGCGTGGCCGTTCTCCCCGATCTGTGTGGCATTCCCCGAAGGCTCCGTGGTGGTCCCGACAGGTCGCGCCTGAAGTAATATTGGTAATACGGACGGAGGAACAAAATGGCCAGTAACACCTTGTTGTCTGTCGTGGGTATGTTTGCCGTGCTATCGATGCCGGTTTGCGCGACTGTGCAGATTCAGACCATAATCCCGGCGCCCGCGCCCCCGCAGGTCCTTGGCACTGCGATCAACTGGACCGTGACCGCCACCGATACCAACCCAGGTCCGTTGACCTTCCAGTTCAACATCGCCCCGCCGCGCGGCAAGATGGCGATGGTGAAAGACTTCAACCTGGGTACTCTCAGTGCCGGCACATGGACCGCGCCGGCATTTCGTTGGATGCCAACCGCAAGCGAAGGTACATATCAAATCCAGGTGGTCGCGAAAGACTTCGCGTCTGGCGAGACGGCCACCAGTACGTTCAGCTTTCTGGTGAATCCGTTGGTGACCGGCGACACGCCGGTGGTGGTCCCGACCGCCAATCCTTTAGTGGCGTTGTTCAGTGCGCCGGCGTGTGCCACCGGCAGCCGAATGCGGGTTCAGTTTACCAAACGCCAGGCTAATTCCAGTACTTCGACGCCCTGGGCTTCGTGCAATCCGTCGAGGACCATGACTTTTGAAATCGCGGGGATGTACCAGAATTCCACGTATCGCATGTTTAGCCAGACAGAGACACGCGGCCATGTCGTGAATGGGCCGACAGTAGGTTTCACCACCGGATCGCTCCCGGGCAATAGCCTCTTTCCTAAGTTCACAGTGAACGTTCCTGCCGGCGCCGAAACGGACACGCAACGGGTGATCCTCGAGGATCTCACCATGCCCGGCCAAGGCTACAATTTCCCGGAGGTGGCGACGGACTTGTCCGGCAGGATCATTTGGTATTACTATCCGGCCACCAGCGCAGACCTGCTCACACGCCCGTTGCCGGACGGCATTCTGATAATTGAAGGGGGTCCCGCGTGGAATCCAGGCACCCAACAAAACCAACTCCTGCGCAAAATCGACTGGGCCGGAAATATCGTGAAAGAAACCAATACGGGCGTGATGCAGCAGGAGTTGCTGGCGCTCGGCGCGACAGACGCACAACCGTGCACCTCAATTTCCAAGCCGGCGCCCGTGGGTGCGGCTTGCCTGGGGCAATTCGGGCACGAATTCATGCACTCCCTGCCGAACGGTTACAGTGCGGTGATTGCGTCGATTGAGAAGATCTATCCCGCCGGAACGCAGGGCGACACCAGCGGCCTGCCGGTGGACATTATAGGTGACATGATCGTGGTGCTCGACGATAACTGGCAGGCGGTTTGGTATTTTGACGCATTTGAGCACGCCAGTGGGGCGCCGCAACTGGAGATCAACCGGGCGGCGGTGCTGCACGAGACCTGCGGCGTGAATCAAGTAGGTTGTCCGCCGGTATTTCTGCTGGGCGACGGCATCGCGCCCCTGGCCAACGACTGGCTGCACGCCAATAGCGCATATTATTGGCCGGCGCCGCAGAACGGCGCCGCGAAAGGGGATCTGATCTGGTCGTCGCGGCACCAGGACTGGATAATGCGCGTCGACTACCAGGACGGGACCGGCACGGGGAATATCCTCTGGCGCATGGGCTTGGACGGCGACTGGACGTTTAATAATGTGAACGGCGACCCGTGGCCCTGGTTCTCGCATCAACACGAAGCGGCCATTGAAGAGACCAACGGCGATCTGACTTTGTTTGATAACGGCAACACAAGGCTGGCCCTGTTGGGCGGCGCTTGCGGTCCCGCAGATTGTGACAGCCGGGGCATGGCGTTGCAGCTTGACGAAGCCCAATTGCAGGTGACGCCGGCGTTGAGCGTGGACCTGGGGGTCTATTCGTCGGCCGTCGGAAGCGCGCAGTTGCTGGATAATGGCGATTACTCTTTCATGGCCGGATTCGTAGGGAATTTGCACGGCTACTGCATTGAGATTTTGCCCACCCCCAATACCATTACCGGCTCACAGGTATTTAATATGGAAGGCACCATCTCCTACCGCGCATGGCGGATGACCAGCTTATACACACCGCCGCCCAGCTAGTGTAGTGCGAGCTTTCGCCGGTGTGCGTGTCGCCGGCTAGCCCCAATACCGTTCACTTAAGGAGAACCTTGTGGGGCAGACGATCGGTTTGTGTCGTCTGCCGCGCCGCCGAAGGCGGCAGACCACGAAAGGCGATGGTCTGCCCCACCAAAGTGAACAGTATTGCGACTAGCCCGTCCTGTTAAGTTGAGTCAGTCGTTGAGGAGCGGCTGATCGTAAACCGCAAAAGCACACGCCCACACAAACGAATAGAGGGAGCAAACTTTCCTCCCGGCACTGCGGCGTTATTCCTCTGTCTGCCGCGCCAGCACGGATCGGACCGATCGCCAAACATCCGCGTGGCCGCCGTCGCCGGCAGAGTATGCAAGGTAGCCATCTGGCCGGAAGAGTTTGACGCCGGACAGACCCGAGTGCCGCCGCGTGTCTTGCGCTTCCTTGCCGGCCGGCCCGCCGCAATCCCGGCTATCGTTCGACCGCTGACGGCGGAACGATCCAATTCCGGCTTTCCGATACCCCAAGCTGGATCGATAAACTCATCCCGCTGCCTAATCAAGAGCCAGCGTCTTCCATGAAGCTTCACTTTGAGTTCGCCTCGCGCAAGCTGCGTCTCGCGTGAATACCGAGATGGTAGAGTCCTGACGGCCTTCACGGTCTTCGCTGCCGAGATTGTACTTGAAGATACTGCCCTCGCCCGTGCTGAGCAGGCGCAGGTTGTGCCACCCGATGGCGAAATCGACGTTCGGCGCGATTTGGTGGGCGATGCCAGTTCGGATGAAGGATTTCCGGCGGTGGCCGGAGAGCCAGGGGACGACCGCCGGCCAAAACTTCGCGCACTTTCCCAGCTAGTACCAACTTGCAGAAATAGGCGTACGTTCCCCAGCCTGACCGCTTGCTTACGCGCGCGGCTCAGAAACGGCTTCAGAGCCACGACCGTCAGGGAGTGGTCTACTCTAACTTCTGCAATTAGGCACTTAGTTTAGTTGGCTGGCGTGAAGGGCTTCGCGATGAACGGCACGGAACTCTCCAGGCCGTTTCGGGTTTCGGAGTAGCCGGAGGTGAACAGGACTCTGGTCCGAGGGTGAACCGATGCGAGCCGCCGCGCCGGAAGAGTCAAGGCTGATCAGTTCTTATCCGGTTCCTGAATTTCGCCGGCCAAAACTTCGCGCACCTTTCCCAGCAAGCTGGCTGGCGTGAAGGGCTTCGCGATGAACGGCACGGAACTCTCCAGGGCGTTTCGGGTTTCGGAGTAGCCGGAGGTGAACAGGACTCTGGTCCCAGGGTGAACCGATGCGAGCCGCCGCGCCAATTCCGGTCCGGGCATACCCGGCATCACCACGTCGGTGATCATGAGGTGCAGCACCTCCGGGTGGCGCGCGGCCTCGTCGAGCGCCTGGTAGCCATTGGCTGCCTCCAGGACACGATAGCCGTGCGCTTGCAGAATCTGAACGATCAGCTTTCGGACGTTGACCTGGTCCTCCACGACAAGGATTGTTTCTTGAGACCCGCCGAGCGGGTTCGGAGAGGCCGGCTCGCCGGCCGGGACCGGCGCCTTGCGAGCAGGCAGATAGACCCGGAAGGTGCTCCCTTTGCCTACCTGGCTGTCCACAGTGATAGCGCCACGATTTTGCTGCACGACGCCGTAGACCGTTGCGAGCCCCAGCCCTGTTCCCTTGCCCACTTCTTTTGTCGTAAAAAACGGCTCAAACAGGCGCCGGCGCACCGTTTCATCTATTCCCTCACCGGCATCGCTCACGGAGAGCACCACATACAATCCAGGCCGCAGATCGGGAGACGCATCCGCGTCGCCGGAGTCCAGGTCTAAAGCCGTGGTCTCGACAATCAGTTTGCCGCCCTTGGGCATTGCATCGCGCGCGTTGGTGACCAGGTTGACAACCACTTGGTGCATGTGGGTGGGGTCCGCTTCGATTGAAGGCAAGGCTGTGGCCAGCCGCAGTAACAGCTCGATCTCTTCGTTAACCAAGCTCCGAAGCATGGGTTGCATGTCCATCAACAGGACATTCAGGTCCAGAGGCTTGGGCTGAGCGATCTGCTTCCGGCTGAACGCCAGTAACTGCTGAGTCAAGGCGGCGGCCCGATCGCCCGCTTTGCGGATCTCCTCCAAGGCGACCCAATTCGCGTCGCCTGGCGGCAACCGGTCAAGAACCAATTGACTGAAGCCGTTGATTACGGTCAACAGGTTATTGAAGTCATGCGCCACGCCACCAGCCAGTCTACCCACGGTCTCCAGCCTTTGCGCCTGCCAGATGCGGTCCTCCAGTTTGGAGCGCTCCAACTCGGCCGCTTTCCGTTCCGAGACGTCGCGAAATACGCCCACCAGGAGCCGCCGGTCCGCGCTTAACGGAACCACGGCCGATGAAAGCTCAACTGGTGTCGAGTCTCCTTCGCTCCGTGTGACCTTGGCCTCGACGAGTCCGGGGACGTCGCGCGGTGCACGCCCCAATTCAGACGTCAGCAGGCCTTGCAATTGTTCGATGCGGTCCCCGGCGAGACGCTCCGCAGCCGGGTTAATGCTGAGGATCTGCCCGGTTTGCGCGTCGGCGACTACAATTCCGTCGCGCACGGACTCCAGGATGGCACGGTATCTAGCTTCGCTTTCGCGCAAAGACTCGCCGGAACTGCGGAGCGCATCCAATTGCCGCTGTACGATATCCAGAGATTCCCTCAGGAAGCGAAGCAATTCGTTCAGAGGCAGAGCCGCGATGAGGACGGTCACCGGGACCCCTATCCAGAGCACCAGCGGCGGCAGGGGGGAATACGCCGGCGCCTGTATGCCGGTCGTCTCGATCACGGCCAGCGACAGGGTGAATGCCAAAAACCCCAGGGCACTCCACATCGCCACCTTCTTTCCCAACAGGATCGCGGCGGTCACGAAGCCTGGCACAAAGCTGATCAGAGCCACGCTGTGGATGCCCCCGAACAGCACAGCCATGACGGCCCCCCAGCACCAGAGAGCGATCATGAAGGCCCAGGTCGCCGTGCGCACGTGTCCGCGCCGGAGGAGGCCGAGCGACACGAGCAAGGCGACACCCACGCTGCCGCTGACCACGGCGCTGGGCACTTTTGGCAACTGTGGGACCAGACCGTACCACAGCCCCACCCACGCCAGTGAAACCAACACAATAGGGTGCAACGCCCTGGCCGCGAGTTGCTCGCTAGGACTCAATGCACTCCATGACGGTATTGTCGGCCGGTAAAGACTATAGATCCTGCGTCGTAGCGTTTCCAAGAGATCCGACCCAGTCGCGCCCGTCCGAGGCTCGATTTGCTGAATTGCGGCAACCCCTCAGCGGACACACGTCCCGATTCCGATAGCCCTGACCAAACTATACCAGAGATTCACCGAATATCGGAAACACTGTCTTTGCGGGACCATGGCCACGCCGTGCCACGACCTGAACGTGTCTCGTTGATAACCTACCGTGTACCAGGCGCTGCCATGACACGCCGGCATGCTACAGCGAGTCAGGATTAGCATGCTTCAAGGAACGAGAATCACCATTCTGTCGGCATGCGCGGCGGCCTGCGTGACGCCCGGCTTGGTTGGCCTCTATAAGGCGAATTTCCAAGTGCCCAACGTTTCAGCGGAGATTATCCGCTGGTGATTACCGTCAACGGAGTATCCAGCGATGCTCCCCTGGTGGCAATTGCGCCGCAGTAATTGTCGCGGCGGGGGTCAATTGTCTTTCCTGCCTGGTCTCCTGCCGCGACCTCGCCGGGACCGAGCACGCGAATCGAGGTAACCGCCGAATCGCTGTACGAGGCGGTGGCGCAGGCGCTGGGAGTCTTGCGCGGGGACCAGCATTGGCGAAGGCCTCCCGCGATTTTACTGCTATCTTGGTACCGCTGGAGGGAGAAATGCATTTACGAATCTTCGCGGTGGCAACCGCGGCGATGTTGTTGCTCGTCCCGGCGCACGCACAGCAGAGTCACTGGGCGTCGGCCGATGACAAGACCGCGAAATACATCATCGACATGGAACGCAAGTGGGCGGAGGGTGTATGCGTTGATAACGGCGTGGTCGCCAGTCTGCTTGCCGAAGATTTCCAAGGCACGTCAACGAAAGGTGCGCACTTCACAAAAGCCGATGAATTGAAGGACGAGAAGGGCGCACGCACCGCGCATGATTGCGGGCTCGATGAGGCCAAAGTGCATTTTTTCGGAGACCGTGTCGCCGTTGTCTATGGCCGCGAACATGCTCTCGGCAAAGACAAGTCCCAGCCGAGCGCAAAGGTGTGCCAGGTTTGGACCGATACGTGGCTGAAACGCGCCGGTACGTGGCAGATCATCGCCTCGCACGATGATCGCGTGGAATGTAAGTAGCCGGAGAATCTCTCGCGGGTGCCATACCAAGCGATTGTGGACGATAACAGGTAAGTAGTCCCCGCTCCGGGTCTGCCAAAAGCTAGCAGTTGTTTTGGCTGGCCCTCGTTGCACAAAGGACTCTCTACGCAACGTGATTGTGCCTTCCTGGTTGGATAATCCACGATCCGTGGATGTGCCTCCCGGCGCTCAATGGACCGCAGCGGCCGTGGAGTTATGCAAATGTGAGTCGTTGCTGCGCCAGCGGCCTTTCCTCCAGTTTCCACCGTTGATTCCGCAGCATGGCGGCGGCCAGTTGTCCCGTTCGGGCCGGCGTGTCATGCCGGGGTGCCGGAACGGTTATCAAGCAGTAACTCCGCGTGTCGGGATCGAAGCTGAAGAGCCCAGCCTGCCGCCGGATGAGCCGCTTCCAGTCGTCCGTCAAGGCGACCCTGGCCTCCATCAGCCCGAAATGGACCTCGTCGGAACAGCGCATCCCGATGCGGCGCTTGAGCGGGTGCTTCAGTTCGGCCAAAAAGTCCGACCGGGAAGCCTTTGACCTCGTAGCCGACGCGCTTCATGCCGGTGGCGTTGGCGGGCTTTCTAACGCCGAATTCGACCCGTGATCTTTCATTCTTCTTCAGCCGGACTTGGCTCGATGGCCGAACGAAATATTCTAAGATGGCGAGAGGGGACTCGCGTCATGTTGAAAGCGCTCGGCATCGCCTTTCTTCTCGTGGGAACGGCCTTGAGCCAAACCACCAATCTGCCCTCGTCATCTAGAGCGGCTGAGACCCAAATGGCTGAATCTCCGCATGCAAGCAGGCCAGACGCACTCGGAACCATCGACGGAGTAGTGACGGACGGTAGCGGATCGGTTGTGGTGGGCGCGCTGGTCACGCTGAGGAGTACCGCTTCCACAGGCAAACGCACGACGGTCACGAACGAAACCGGATCTTTCCAATTTGCCGCGGTCGCGCCAGGAAAATACACGATCGCGATCGCCGCCGATGGTTTTGCGCCGTGGACAACGGCAAGCGTTGTGGTCCGTGAGGGCGAGACTCCAGCGGTGACCCTGGCTGTCTTACAGGTTGCTTCCGCGTCCACCAAGGTGGATGTCGGCCTACCGCCGAAAGAACTCGCGGTGGAGCAACTGAAAGAAGAGGAGAAGCAGCGCCTGCTGGGTGTTTTTCCGCATTACTTCGTTACCTATGACCCGAATGCGGCGCCGCTGAATGCCGCACAGAAATTTCAGCTCGGCTGGAAGACCGTCTTCGATCCGATCACTATCTTGTCCAGCGCAATTGCCGCGGGAATCCAGCAGGCGCGGAACAGTTACCACGAGTTCGGTCAGGGCATGGAGGGCTATGGGAAACGTTTCGGGGCGCAGTACGCCGATGGAGTCAACGGCGTTATCATTGGCGGCGTCATCATGCAGGCGGTCTTTCATCAGGATCCCCGCTACTTTTATAAAGGCACCGGCAGCTTTCGTTCGCGAGCGCTGTATGCTATCGGGACCGCATTCGTTCGCAAGGGCGACAACGGACACTGGCAGCCCGATTATTCCGATGTCCTGGGGAGTCTGGCAGCCGGCGAGATTTCAACTCTGTACTATCCAGCCAGCTCGCGAACTGGACTGCGGCTTTTTCATGACGTCCTGTGGGATTTCGGCGGCAGAGCGGCAGGCAATTTGTTCGAAGAGTTCTTGTTGCGCAAGATAACCACCCATGTGCCGAAAGCGGCGATGGCGCTGTCCAAACCCATTTTGCGCGAAGGCACGCCGGTATCCCTGATTTCCGTCGAAGAGCTAAGTTCCAAAACGGCTGAAGGCGCCGGACCGATCGATTTTGTGCTCGCCAACGATATTCTGGTGGGCGGGATACTGGTGGCCAAAGCCGGTTCCAAAGCCGCGGGCCAAGTGCGTTACGCCAGCGGACCCGATGCCGGGGAAGAGGCGATGCACGTGGAACTGGAGCGAGTGCATCTCAAAGTGGGCAGCGCGGAGGTTCCGCTCAGGAGCACCCCGCTACGGAAGGGTGGCGCCGCCCTGGTCTATCATCGGCTGGAAGACTCGGAGAGGATCGCCATCGTGCTGTATGTGGCCCAGAATACCGCGCTCCCGCCGGCACAGTGAGCCGGATTCGATTTGTTCAGGCTGATCAGCGACAGTTCAGCAGCACACTGGCGGCGCCCGCCAAACCTGGAAATGGCCGTCCGCGCAAGAAGCGCCACGCGGAGCAGGGGGCGCGCATCGAGCGCTCGACGATGGTGCGCAGGAAGCGCGACCGGTTCATCCTGAGCTTTCGGTAACGCTGCGTTGATAGCCCCAGTGGCCGGTCTTTTCAGAGTTTTCCGGCAAGCTTTCGTCTTTTGTTTGTCTCCTGTAAGGACCTGGAAACGACGAAAGAGTGTACACGAGTAGAGTTTTTAGCAGCACGCACGCCAGAACCAAGGCCGGTCGGCGGGCTCGGTGGGGTGATCAGGAAGGCCGCCAGCGGCCACCACCAGCGATCCTACCGGCGGTAGGCGTATTTCTCCCGGAAATAGTCAGAATCCGGCGAACCGATGTACGGCCGATGCGCAACCGACGAGCGATCTCCGACTTGCTGACGCCGGCGCGATGCAGTTTCCGGATTTCGGGAGCGTGCAGAGCGGCGGTTGCGGGCCGACCCAATGTTTTGCCATTCTGCCGAGCGTGAGCCAATCCAGCGCGAGTTCGTTCCCGCAGAATCTCTCTTTCGAACTCTGCGAAAACGGAGAGCAGGCCGGCCATCGCTCGCCCTGCCGCAGTGGTCAGATCCAGAGCTTCGGTCAGCGATACGAAGCCGACGCCAAGATGTTCCAGTTCCTGGAGTGTGGCTAGCAGGTCCGTCACCGACCGCCCCCAGCGGTCCAGTCGCCACACCAGCACCAGATCGATCTCCCGACGGCGTGCGGCCTCCAGCAGCTTCTCACGAGCTTGCCGCTGCACCGCGCCGGAACCTACCTCCCGGACCTGGATCGCAATGGTCCAGCCCCGCCGGGCAGCATATTCCCGCATGGCGCGGCTCTGCATCGGAAGTGTCTGCTGATCATTAGTGGAAACTCGGGCGTACAGGCCCGCCCGCAACATTTTCGACCGCTTCCGTGTCTGGCCAAAAACGTTACCGAATTTTGCTTTCTGAGAGGCCCGTTTAATGGTCATTTGACGAAGGCGTTTCCGCCCGGCCGCAGACGATCCTTTTCGGCCAGGAAGGAATCATGATATTACGCGGCGGCAGGTCGTGCCAGCCGTGTCAATGTCTCGCGGTAATTCCAGGGCATCCACTCCGCTGGATTACCCTTCAACTCCTCGGCGTGCCGCTGCAACTCGGTCAGATAATCGAACGGATTGGCTCCGTTCAGCTCGCAGGTGTGGATCAGACTCATGAACAGGTCGCCCACTCCGGCGCCGTTCAGCGTCTTATAGAAGAGTGCGTTCTTGCGGTTCAGGATGGCTTTCTTCAGGGCACGCTCGACAATGTTATGCCTCCTCCTGGATTATGCCGTATGCTCCGATTTCTGGCGCAGCCCACCTGGTTTGTGACGGTTCCTGACGCGGCATAATCGTATCACCTCTCCCGGACTGGCAGCGATGCCATCACACTGATGGCGGAGATCTGCGGGACCACACCCGACGCCATCGCGTTGCGCAGGAAGGCATCGGCAAAGCCGGCAAGTGAGAGGACGCCTTCCTGAATGCGTGCGTCGCCGGTAGGGCTTGGTCGGCACCGCGATTACAGCACGCGCAAAACCGCTAACGTCGCATCATCCGTCTGGCGTCCCCTGGAGAAATCGTCCATGGACTTGAAGATCGAGCGAACCAGATCTTCCGCATCTTCTGCGCCTTGTGTCGCGCAGGCGGCCGCCGCTTTCAACAGACCCTGAACTCCCCACTCCTCGCCAGATTCGTTTGCCGCTTCCACCACTCCGTCGGTGTAGGCGACCACCGGATCGCCGGGATCGAGATGTACGCTACCCTCTTCATAGCCCGAATCGGGGAACATTCCCACGGGGGCGCCACCGGTTTCAAGCCATTCGATGGAGCCGTTACGCCGAAGAACGGCCGGTGGATTATGTCCGGCATTCACGTACCGCAGCGTGCGCGTTGCCGGGTCGAAGACGCCATAGAACAACGTCGCATAGCGGTCGGTGAGCGACGAAGTGTATGCCTGGCGATTCACCACCTTGAGCAAGGCGGCCAAGTCGCTTCCCGTGAACAATGCCGCTGTTCGAAGTGAGGATTGGACATTGGCTATCATCAGGGCCGCGGCTAGACCTTTGCCGGAGGCGTCTCCCACCAGCAACGCCAGGCGGTTATCCGTGAGCGGCATGAAATCGTAGCAATCGCCGCCGAGGGCGCGCATCTGGCGGCACCGCGCGCTATAGTCTACCGAGACGCTGGTCCGGTCCTGACTCTGCATAAACCGCTTCTGGACATCGCAGGCAAGCAACCAGTCCTGGCTAACGTCGACCACCAGTTCGTGAGTCGTCATATTCGTGCCTCCACCTGTATGTCGTTTCTGGATAGGTGAACTCGACAGGCGGGAGCCGATTTTCCATGGAAATTTCTTTTTCGGGGGATGTAGAGAATGGCAGGACGGCTCCGACTACTCAATGAAAGCGCGGATCGCAGGCGTTGCGACGTGCAAAATAAAAGAGGAGAGAGGAAATGACAACACTGGCCCCGTACCTGCTATTCGAGGGCACCTGCCGGCAAGCCATGGAATTTTACAAATCCTGCTTGGGCGGAGAACTGACCGTCACGGAAGTGAGGAACAGTCCAGCCAAGGATTACATGCCGGCTACTCTGCACGGCAGAATCGTGAACGCACGACTCATAAGTGGCCGTGTGGAGATCTCCGCATCGGACTGGCTACGGCCTGACCGGACCCCAGTCCGCGGCAACACGGTTTGCCTTTATCTGAGCGGAGGAACCCTTTCGGAGTTGAAAGCGTTATTCGAGAGACTCTCCGAGGGAGCGGAAGTCACCGACCCACTGAAAGAGCTATTCTTTGGTACCTACGGAGCACTAAACGACAAATTTGGCGTGCGATGGATGTTTCGAACAGACAAGCAGGCTTAGCGGGTTGCGGGAAACCGCTTGCTCACGCGCGCGGCTCAGAAGCTACTTTACAGAGCCGTGACTTACAGAGCCGCGACCGTCAGGGAGCGGTCCCCCGAGTAATGGAAAATAAGGTCACATAGGAGCGAAAACATGAAATACATTCTACTGATGTCCGGCACGATGAAGGGCGTTGAAAGTTATCACGCCTGGACGCAAAAGGATATTGAGGCGCATATGGCCATCCTTTGGGAGATCAATAACGATCTGACCAAATCCGGAGAGTTTGTGGCCACCCAAGGCTTAGCTGAACCGCGTAAGGCTATGATTGTGCGCGGGGAGCAAAACGGCCTGCCGGTGACAGATGGAATTTTCCCGGAGTCGAAGGAGTTTCTGTTGGGCTACTGGATTGTCGACGTAGCGACTCCCGACCGCGCTTATGCCATCGCGGGCCGCATTTCGGCGGCGCCGGGGCCTGGAGGAGTGCCTACGAACATGCCGATTGAAGTCCGGCGGTTCGCGGCTTAAGCTCAAAAAGAAATCAAATGGAGAACCAGAAAAATGAAATACATTTTGATGATGAACACGATGAGGGCCGGGCAGGGGGTCCCCAGTTGGCCCGTGAAAGACTTGCAGGCGCACATCGCATTTATGAAGAATCTGAATAAGGACCTTAGCGAATCCGGCGAGTTGGTGTCCGCCGAGGGTCTGTCTTTTCCCGAACAGGCCAAGTTGGTGCGGGCCGGCAATGACGGCGCTCCTATCACAGACGGCGTATTCCCCGAATCCAAGGAGTTTCTGGCCGGCTTCTGGATTGTGGATGTCGAAACCCCGGCGCGGGCCTATGCCATTGCTGCAATAGTGTCCACTGCGCCAGGGCCTGGGGGCGTAGCGTTGAACATGCCCATCGAAGTGCGCCCCGTAATGAGCGCGCCGCCTCCGGAAATGCTGTAATCGGAGTGATGACACCGTGGGACACGGCTTCCGAGCATCTGTTGCGCGAACTTGCGCCGCAGGTGCTCGGCGCCGTCGTCCGCCGTTTTCGCGACTTCGCAGCGGCGGAGGACGCCGTGCAGGAGGCCATGATGGCGGCGTCCACGCAATGGCCGCAGGAGGGCGTTCCGGACAATCCACGCGGTTGGTTGATCCAGGTTGCGTCGCGACGTATGACTGACCGGCTGCGCAGCGAAATCGCCCGCCGCGAGAGGGAAACCGCAGTGGCCAGGGAAGCGGAGGCCATGGCGCTTACGGTCGATATCGAGTCCGACATGGATCCGGATGACACGCTCATTCTCCTGTTCATGTGCTGCCACTCTGCGTTGACTTCATCCTCGGCGATTGCTCTGACCCTGCGGGCCGTCGGTGGTTTGACCACGGCGGAAATCGCCCATGCGTTCCTGGTTCCGGAGGCCACCATGGCGCAGCGCATCAGCCGCGCCAAGCAAAGCATCAAAGCTTCCGGCGTGCCGTTCAACTTGCCTTCTCCACCGGAGCGCGCGGAACGGCTGCCTGCCGTACTCCACGTGCTCTATCTGATCTTTAACGAGGGCTACGCCAGCAGCGCCGGAGCACACCTGCAACGGCTCGATCTGGCACGGGAAGCGATCCGGTTGACTCGCTGTGCGAAGACATTGCTTCCGGACCATGCAGAAGCAGCCGGCCTGTTGGCGCTCATGTTGTTGACTGATGCACGCCGCGCGGCACGCACCGGGCCGGACGAAGACTTGATCCCCTTGACCAAACAAGATCGCACTCTATGGGACCGCGCCGAGATCTCCGAAGGTATCCAGCTTCTGACTGCCGCGCTATCGAAAGGATCGGTAGGGATGTATCAGTTGCAAGCGGCGATCGCGGCGGTGCATGACGAAGCGGCGCGAGCTGAAGATACGGACTGGCCGCAGATTCTGGCGTTGTACGAACTGCTGAAACGCGTGGCTCCCAGTCCCGTCGTGACGCTCAATCACGCAATCGCGGCAGCCATGGTGCACGGCCCCGCGAAAGGTCTCGAGCTGCTTAGGACGCTCGATAGCGACGCCCGGCTGGCCGGTCACTACCGTCTCGACGCGGTTCGTGCGCATTTGCTCGAGATGGTTGGCGATCATGAAAGCGCCATCCAGCATTACCGCATCGCGGCCGGACGGACGACGAGTATCCCGGAACAGAATTACCTGATGTCACAAGCGGCGCGGCTCGCTGCCAACACAAAAGGCGCGGATTAATAAGGCGTCCTGATGACCGGCCGTACGCCTTCCATCCTCACGCGGTTTCGCGGGCGAGAAAAGCGTCCATGCGCGCGTTGGCCTGCCGGGTAATGGCCATCGGAAAAAGGTTGAAGCCGTGGGCTCCGCCCGGATAGACGGCCAGCTCCGCCCGGTTGCCCGCAACGATATAGCGCGCGTACATGAACAGGGAATCGTCGAGCAGGCCGTCGCGCGTGCCAACCGTAAATAGCGCGGGCGGGAGTCCCTTCAGGTCGGCGTAGAGCGGCGAGATATCCGGATGGCGCGCGTCGTTCACCCCGGGAGCGGCTCGCCGACCTGCATGGACGCATCCATCGCGGGGCCTATCATGCGAAACCGTCACGAAGAGTCTGGATCGACAAAGCCGATGGGCGGAAACGGCCATTGGGGATCGCGGCGCTGGAGGACAAAATCTTCCAGGCGGCGATGGTCGAGGTGCTCAACTCGATATGGGAAGAGGACTTTCTGGGATTTTCGTACATCCGGAACGGACCCGGGGATTCCGGCCGGGGTGCAAACAGCACGACGCATTAGACGCGCTCAATGTCGGGATAGCGAGCAAGAAGGTGAACTATGTTCTGGCGAAATCGACGCGGCTGCTACCGAGCCGCGTCCGTCAGGAAGCGGTTTCCCTAACGGCGCGCACACCACCCTCACGCGCCATGCACGCCAACCGCGGCGCGTTCCCGCTGCGCGACGGCCAGCGCCGGAGCGATCTCCGCGAACACTTCCAGATGCCGGTCGATATCCGCGTCGGTATGCTGCACCGAGATGGTCCACTGCTCGTCCCACCAGTAAGGCTGCGCCAGCACGCCGCGATTCACCATGGCGAACCAATAGTGCGTCCACAGATCTTCATCCACGTGATACCAGTCGCGATAGTTGCGAATCCGCTGCGGATAGAACAGCAGCGCGCCATTGGCCCCCGCGCCATCCGCGTAAGCCACCAAGCCGTTCTTCTCAATGGTCGCCTGATACCCATCCACCAGCTTGCGGTTCAGCCGGTCGATATGCGCGTATGCATCGCGCGTCAGCACATGCCGGAACGTGGCGATCCCCGCCGCCATCACCACCGGATTGGTGTTGTAAGTGCCCGCATGGAACATCTTCTGCGTGGCGATCTGATCCATGATCTCGCGGCTGGCGGCGAACGCGGCCAGCGAGAAACCGCCGCCGATCGATTTGCCCAGGCAGATAATGTCGGGCTTCACGTTGAAATATTCGCACGCGCCGCCCCAGGCCAGTTTCGCGCCGGTCTTCACCTCGTCCATGATCAGCAGAGCGCCATGCTTGTGCGCCGTCTCCAGCAGCCTGTGGATGTAGCCTTCATCCGGCATGCAGAACGCGATGTTCATCATGATCGGCTCGATAATGATGGCCGCAATCTCGCCCGGATGCGCGGCGAACAGGCGCTCGATAGCCGGCAGATTATTGAACGGCGCCACCAGCGTGGCATCGCTGGTGCCCTTCAGCACGCCCGCGCTCGATACCACCGGCGTGGGATTCTCCGGATCGCCGAATTCATGGCCCTTGGGCTTCACGCTCACTGAAATCGCGTCGTGGCCCCCGTGATAGCCGCCCTCCATCTTGATAATCTTGCTGCGTCCCGTAGCGGCGCGCGCCAGCCGCAGCGCATGCATGGTGACTTCCGAACCGCTGTTGCCGAAGCGCACCATATCCACCGGATAACGCGCGCAGATCTCCTCGGCCAGTTCCAGTTCCATGCCGTGCGGCATACCGAATTGCGTGCCGGTATGCAGGCGCTCCTCCACCGCCTTCATCACCGCCGGATGGCAGTGCCCGGCCATCAGCGCGCCGTAACAAAGGTTGTGGTCGATATATTCGTTGCCGTCCAGATCGTGGATGCGCGAGCCATGGCCATCGCGCACGAACAGCGGATAGGGCGGATAGTAGCGATAGTTGCTGGCTACTCCGATGGGAACGCGATACACGGCGCGTGCATGCGCCGCGCGCGATTTGGGCGTGCGCTTTTCGTAAGTCTCGATTTCGTGCTGTAAAGCGGGGTACATCTTCGATAAAGTTCCTTTGGAATCGTCAAGAGTGGACTGCTCGGATGCTCGTATTAGTATGGCACGGGCCAGGGGACCGCGTGGCGGCGCATATCGTAAATGTAGATCGCCCACCCAATGCGCGCCACGGGATGCAACTCCCGCACCCACGCATGCTGCCGGGGGTCGCCAACCGGATCGTATAAGACATTCGTGCTGATAGCCGCCATGCAGTCAAGTGAGGCGCGGCGTTCCGTCTCCCACGTTGCCGGCAGCGGCGGACCGCGCAGTCCCGGCCGTCCGATATCGGCGGTGCCAAAATAATCGAGACAGATGTTCCGCGCGGGATGCGCATGGAACCATCGCGCCATGTTCTTTGCATCTTGTCCCCAGTCGGTATTCGAGTCGGCCAGGATGGCCGGCCCGTTGGATGGTCCCCCGGCGAAGATATTGAAGAACGGCAGATCGTGCGGATAAACCAGCAGCGATTCAAGCGCCAGGCCCGCGAGCAGAACCGCGATGGCCGCTGCACGATAACGAAAGCGCCAGCGCGTCACCGCCGCAGCAGCCAGAATGAACGCGAACGGCCAGATGGGCAACAGATGCCGGATGCCGATATTCAGATGACTGGCCATACTGAAGCCCCCGAACACCGCGATCGGGACCGCCAGCGCAAACCATGCCAGACCAGCCGATCGCAGGCGCGCCCGCGGCAGCGCCCGGATCAGCAGCAAACCCGCCAGCGCCATCAGCATCAGCGTGGCCGCCGGCGTCTTCACCGCGAAAGCCACCGGAAAGTAGTACCACCAGCCGCGCGTGCCGCGCATACCCAGCAGATAAGATTGATGACCGACAGTGTTGTGATCCACAAAGATGAGCAGGCCGTCCAGGAACGGATGCGCGCGCGGTATGCCTCTTGCCACCAGCCGCGCCATCGATCTGCCTGGATCGCGATCGAGAAAATCACGGCACACCGCAGGATTGACGCCCCGCAATTCCACGCCGTGGATCCACGCGGGGATGGCGTAGGTCAGGCAGATCACGCCCGCGGCGAGCACGACTACCGCTAGCACCGAAGCGGCGCCATGCACAAGCGAAAGCCCCTTCCGCCGCTGCCACCATGCGATGGCATAGAGAATCACGAACACCGGAACCAGGAAAAGCGCCGAAAACTTGGTGGCGATGGCTATGCCCACGGTCACGCCCGCCAGAGCCAGAGGCGCCACACCGGGACGGTTCAAAAACGCGCACCACGCAATGCAGGCGACAAAACAGAACAGCGTGACTGGAACATCGTTCTTCACATAGTGGCCGTGCGCGATGATGGCCGGATCGAAGCAGTAGAGGGCCAGCGCCAGAAGGGCCGCGCCATAACCGAACATCTTGCGCGCCCAAAGCGCCATCGCCAGACCGAGGCACACAGTGAGAAAGATCGATACCAGCCGCGCGGCGAACAGCATTCCATCCAGGCGATCTTCATTCCGTCCGAAAAAAAGTATGCCGAAGCCGCCCTCATCGGCGCTGGTCCAGAACGGGTGATCGACCGGGAGCACCGGATGGAACAGCAGCAGCGGCAATGCCGCCAGCATTTTAGCCAATGGCGGATGCTCGGGATTCAAACGAAAATCGCCGGTTTTCAGGTAGCTGTAACCCGCTGCCAATTCGAGCGGCTCGTCGGCGATGTTCGACTCCCGCCACGCGGCGAATATCTCGGCCGCGCACAGCCATGCAAGCAGCGCTGCCGCCCCGAACCAGAACCATCTCATCTCGTCTCGCATCAGTGTACCTTGTGAGCCTCTCAGCCTGCGGCGGAGGCCCGCGGCGCGCCGGGTCAGTTCGATATTCTTAAACCATGGCGGCAACAGGCGGGCTGACACGCTTCGATCTGGTCGAGCGGTGGAATCATGAGCGCGGTGAGCGCGGCTGGTGGCATAGCTTCGAACTGCCCGATGGCTCGCTGATTCAGGGCGTCTGCGATCTAGCGGGCCTGAAAAACCGCATCGCGCAGTTTCCCATTCCCCTGAACTTGCGCGGTAAACGCGTGCTCGACATCGGCGCCTGGGATGGATGGTTCAGCTTCGAGATGGAACGGCGGGGCGCCGAAGTGCTGGCCATCGACAACTGGGACAACCCGCGATTTCACGAGGCGAAAGCCCTGCTCGATGCGCGCGTGGAATACCGGCAGATGGATATGTACGATCTCACGCCCGCCAGCGTGGGGCGTTTCGACATCGTGCTGTTCATGGGCGTGCTCTACCATTTGAAGCACCCGTTGCTGGCGTTGGAGCGCGTGTGCGCGCTGGCGACGGAGATGGCGGCGGTAGATTCGTTTATTTTGCAGGAAAAGCATCTGCCGGGAATGCACGTGGACGAGCGCCCGCTGATGGAGTTTTACGAAGCTGGAGAATTTGGCGGCCAGACGGACAACTGGGTGGCGCCGAGCCTGGCTTGTTTGCGAGCCTTCTGCCGCACGGCGGGCTTCGCCAGGGTGGAGTTGCAGAACGTGCTTGAATACAGCGCCTGTTTGGCCTGCTTTCGCCAATGGGAACCGCCGGCGGCGGGCGCGCCAGCGGGTCCGGACCTGGTGGCGGCCTCACATAACCTGAACGGCGGAATCAATTTCGACTCTTTGCGCGACGAATTGGTCAGCGTCTGGTTCCGCTGGCGGGCCGACGGCCTCGGCTTGGACGATGTCCTGCCGGAGGTGGGTGGTTACGGCGTGCGCCCGATTCATGTGAAGCATGTGGCCGATGACGAGTGGCAGACCAATTTCAAGCTGCCGCCAGGGCTTACGCCGGGATGGCACGAGGTGCGACTGCGGATTGGCGAAAGCCGTCCGGGTTCCGCCCGCCGCATCGCGGTGGACATTCCGCTCGATGCGCCCGATATCCGCATCCTGGGCGTAAGCGACGGAACCACATGGGCCAAGAATCAGATCGATCTGTCGCGCGGCGATGTGTTGTCGTTCTGGGCCAGCGGCCTGCCGGAGAACGTGGACTGCGTAAATCTTTCGGTAAGGTTGGATGACAGGCGCCTGCCCGTCACCTATATTGAGGACGCCGGGGGGGCCCGGCAGATCAACGTGAAAGTTCCTGCGGATTCCCCTCGCGGGTCGCAGGTGCTGTCCGTGTCGGTGGCGCATTCCCCAGCCGCACGCGCCGAAATCGAAGTCGTGTGAATTGTGGGGCAGGCACTCTGCCCAATGTCACTTAGTTTTCCGTCGAGCGGCCGGCGGCATAAATCGTGGGGCGGCCAATCATGGCCGCAGCCGGCTTTTCAGCCGGCTCTTCGACCGTTTGCGAGCGTTTTGGCCGCCTAAAAGGCGGCTGCGGCCATGATTGGCCGCCCCACAATTTTGTGCAGAATTCCATGACTCGAAAACTAAGTGGCATTGGGCACTCTGCCTGGCACTCTGCCTGCGGCGGCCTCGTAGGCCGCCCCCTTTGGACAGGCCAGGAGGCCTGTCCTACCAGCCGCCCCTAGCTTGACAGCGCACTTTTCAAAATGCGAATATGAATTCAGGTTCATCTTATGCAACTCCGCACGCTCACCACCGGCATCCTCATCTGGACCATCGGCTCCCTAGGCGTGCGCCTCGCCGGACAGCGCCTGCTGCGCCCCGGCCACACCGTCGCCACCATCGTCTTATACGCCGTCAGCTTCATCCTGATGGCCCTCCTGGTGCCGCGCATCTGCCGCCGCCTGGGCTTCGAGCGCCCACAATGGCCCACCGCCGCCACGCTGCTGATCCTACCGACGCTGATCCTCGATCCCTTCTCCTGCGCCTTCTTCACCGCCATCTTTCCAAACGTCGATCCCGCAGCGGCCGGCGCCTTCGGCGGATGGATGCTGATCTGTTGCGGCGGAGGCGTCGCCGGCGTGTGGCGCAAGTCCTGATGCCGCCGCTGAATCCGCCGCCGCCCGCGCTCGGCGCGGACGAAGATCTGCCAGCGCCGCCTCGCCAGGCGCGCAGCCAAGCCGCCCGCCAGAGGCTGCTGGATGCCGGACGCCAACTCTTCGCCGAGCAGGGCTATCACGCCACCTCCATCCAGGCCATCGCCGCGCGCGCCAACGCCGCCACCGGCGCGTTCTATCTCTACTTCCGCTCGAAACGCCAGCTTCTCATCGTCCTGATGAGCGAGTTGTTGCAGCGCCTGTACGCGCTCGATCTGCGCCCCAAAGGCGGCGCTGCCGATGTGCAATCCGGTCTGCGTGCTTTCCTCGCCGCCGTGTTTCAAGCCGACCGCGACTATTACGGCGTGGTGCGCGCCTGGCAGGAAGCCGCTCTCACCGATGCCGGCTTGGGCCGCATCGAAACCGCTATCGAAGCCTGGACCAACGCGCGCGTCCTCGGCGTCTTCCGCGCTCTCTCCCAGCATCCCGAAGCACGCTCCGATCGCGATCTACCCGCCTTCGCCCGCATGATGGATCGCCATTTCTGGTCCATCCTGGCCCGCGGACCAACTCTATCCAAGCGCGACTTCAACCGCGAAGTCCGCCTGGCCGCCGACGTGATTTATCACCATCTATTTCGCGAGCAAGAGTAGACGGGAAACCGCTCCCTGACGGTCGCGGCTCAGTACGGCTGCAATTCTACTACGGCTGCAATTTTACTGAGCCGCGACCGTAAGGGAGCGGGCCCTGGCCCCAGGGATCTTCGGAGCCGCGATAGAATTTAGAAGAGCACCCCAACATGAGCTCACCCGCCGTCCCCCGCTCCGCCACCGCCCGCGAGATCATTCTGGAAGTCGTCCGCAACATGCGCGAAGGCCTGGAACCCTTGCACACTACCACGCTGCCGCCGGCCATCTATCACATCTACCTGCACACCGGCGACTACGAGCGCCTGCAAGGCATCTTCCCACGCATGCAGGACGAAACCCGTAAGGCACTGGACGCCGCCGTCGCCGATCTGAATCGCGCGTCCATCGGCGAACGCCTGAAGCTTTCGCGCAAGCCCGTCACCAAGGTGGCTGTACCCGATGGCGGCTGGCGCATCGAGTTTCTCGAAAATCACGACGATGATGTCGAAGCCGGCGATATCGTCATCTACTCCGAACTGGCCCTGCCCGCCAAAACCGAATTCGGCGTCGGCTCCATGACCAAGCGCATCAATACACGCAACGTCGCCAGCGGCCAGACCACTTCGCAGAAGTACGAGGAGAAGCTGCCGGAAACCGCGCAGATGGAGGCCTACGCTACCATCGAATACGAAGACCAGTCCGGCCGCAATACCTACCGCATGATGAAAAATCAGGTCGTGATAGGCCGCGGCGGCCGCGACTATTGGACCGATCTGAAACTGGATACCCTGCCCGACGTTTCCCGCGAACACGTGCGCCTGCGCCGCGACGCGCAATCCGGCGAATTCTTCATCAAGGATCTCAGCCGCCTGGGAACCACGGTCGACGGGCAACCGATTCCCTCCAGCATGGAATACGAAGGGAACGAAAAGCGCGACAAAAACGTAGAAGTAAAGTTGCCTGCTAAGGCGCGCATCGGTTTGGCGGGTGTGGTGTTCCTCGATTTTCAGGCCGCGCCGGATCGCGTCGCGCGCTGACGTCAGCCGCGCGCAAAGGGCGCTGGTTTTACGAGTGCGAGCTTCGCTCGCCAGCTAGACACGAAGACGCCGCTGAAACGTCCCGAGGCGCGATCATCCAAATAGCGAAACGTAGCAACCGTACGATTGCTTACAGCAAACGCTGAGCTTGATTGACACGCCGGACCGACCCGCGCATCATCGCGGCATGCCGCTCTTCGAGGCTCTTCACAAAGCCCGCGCCGGCGACCAACCGGGAGAACGACAAACTCGTAGGATACGGGAGACGCCCGAACTGTCGGCCCTTGCCGCGTCCGCCCTGCTCCTCCTTTGCGCTGTGGGCGCACGGTCGCAGGACATCACGTGCCCGTCCTCGCCCAGTTCGCCTATAAACACAAGCCCGTCGGGCGTCAACTTCTTCAAGTCCTTCGTCGGAGCGGACGGCAGCGGGCTCGCCTGCTACGGGATCCCGCTGCAAACCGGCTCCGGGAGCGCCGCCGAAGGGGACCTGAATTCGACCTACTATGTGCTGTACTACAGCATCACCAACGCCCTGGCCCAAACCGGCGAAGACGCCACCACGCCCAATTTTGAGTTAGTGATCGTGGGCAACTTCCCGGACGCCAGATACTTTTCGCTAAGCCACGACGACATGCACTACGCGAACGCGCAGCACTTGGCGGACTTCGCGATCGACCCGGTGGGCGGCCCGGGGAGCTCCTACGTCAATCCCTTTAAGAACGGCGAGACATACGCCACCGGGCAGTGGTACATCGTGCCGGTGAGCTTAGGGGCGGTCCCAGGCTCGACAACCAGCGGCTGCGGGATCGATCCCTTCGAGCAGGACAACCTTCTGGATGCAACGCAACGGCACCCCTCCATGGACTGGAACACCGTGATTCATGGCCAAAAAAAGCCCCGTTTGCCGCCGTCACGGCCGCCAAGACGGACAAGCCCTGGAAGAAACTCGCGGCGAAGATTTTTCGCCGCGCGTTACCGGAATTGCCGATCAGTAGCTGCACGTACTTATGGCTTCAACTCGAAGACCATGCCGGCGTCGCCGGTCGTGGCGCCGTACAGGGTACCCTTCTTGCCAACCGTCAGGGCGGCAAAGGGACTCTGTGGGAAGCTGGTGTAACCGCCGGTTGGCGGGTAGAACGATGCATCGTAGAGCACGGTTTCCGTCCACGCGCCGCCGGGAGATGCCGGTGGCGCCACCTCGAATATGGTGCCGGTACTGAAAGGCCCGCCGTACGCGGTTGTGCCATAAAGAGCGCCATTCGGACCGAAGACTACGCCTCCCACCGGGACGGATGCGTCGCACTGTTCAGTCGGGCAAGTGAAATAAGGCGGCGGGTAAGGAGCCTGAAAGTGATAGAGCACGGTTTCCGTCCACGCGGTGCTGGGAAGCACCGGGGGCGCCAGCTCGAACACCGTGCCACAACCCCACGTGCAGTCGCCGCCATTATCGTAATAGCTGTCCTCTTGTGAAGTCGTGCCGTAGAGAACTCCGCCTTTGATCACCAGAGCCGCACTGGACAATCCCCCATCGTTGCCGCCCTGAAAGCTATAGAGCGTGGACTCTTTCCATTCGCCGCCGGCCCGCGGCTTCAGCTCGAACACCGTGCCGCAACCCTCCGTGAGCGCCGCACCGCACGCGGCGATGCCACCCGAGTAGGCCGTGCCGTAGAGTTCCGCCAGCGGCTTCCCGGCGGCTCCGCCTTTGGTACCGATGAGCAGACTTGCCTGGGGGTACGCCCCGTCGCTGCCGCCGGTGAAGCTGTAGAGCACGGATTCCGTCCAGACGCCTCCTGGGGCGGCCGGGGGCGCCAACGCGAACACCGTGCCCCAGCCGTAGCCGCCATTCCCGGAACTCCCGCCGTACGCCGTGGTTCCGTAGAACACACCGGTGTTCTCGTCGAGCACCAATCCCGCCCACCAGGGCTGGCATCCGTCGTTGCCGCCCAGAAAGGTGTAGAGTGTGTTGTAAGTCCAAGCGCCACCCGGCGCGGCGGGCGGAGTCAACTGGTACACCGTGCCACAAGATCCCGTAGTCATGCCGTAGAGCGCCCCGTTCTTGTCAATGACCAGCGGTCCCTCCGGATTACCGCCATTCGCGAGCAAAGTGTAGCCCCATAGCCCGCCGGGCTTCGCCGGCGGTGTCAGTTCGTAGACCGATCCCCCATCCTCCGCGCCTTCCCCATTGGTGGTGCCGTAAAGCGGCGGGTTCGTGCCGTTGCCGAGGATGACGCCTCCGACAGGATCGCCTGCCGGGAAGAAGTAGACCGGAGTGCATCCGGGTGAGAGCGTGACTTTATCGCCATTGCAGGTTAGTCTTTGTGCCTGCGCGGCGGGTGTCCCGATCGCCGCTGTCATGAAAATCGCCGCTATTGTGGCCAGCGCTGCTCGCCAGGTCTTCGTCATAATTTCTCCTATTCAGGTGTTGCCGTATCCCTAAAGGCGCAAAGCGGCGGTGAAAGCCGACACGGAAGTTGAAGATTTTCACGGTCACCTTTTCAAAACACGTAGAATAAAGATAAGGCCATGCCCGCCAGCGAAGATGAAAGCGCTAGGACTGGCGACATCACGCGATGCCTCCAGGACTGGCGTGGCGGCGACGAGGACGCTCTCTCCCGCCTGACCGCCGCCGTATACCGGGAATTGCGCCGTTTGGCGTCTTCCCTCTTTGCCGCCGAGAGCGGCGACCGCACCCTGCAGCCCACTGCCCTGGTGCATGAGCTCTATATGCAACTTCCCAGCGTGCAGCACCTGGATTGGCAAAGCCGTGCACAGTTCCTGAGCGTGGCCGCCAGGATCATGCGCAACATCCTGGTGGATCACGCCCGCAAACGGCATGCCGCCAAGCGGGGCGGCGGAGTCTCGCCGCTGATGGTCGATCCCCAGGTGGACGACCCGGCTCTCAGGTCCGATGTGCTGGTGATCAACGACGCCCTGGACCGCCTAAGCGAGCACTATCCGCGGCAGTCGCGGGTGGTGGAGTTGCGCTTCTTCGGCGGCTTGACCAACGAAGAGACCTGCCAGGCGCTCGGCGCCACGGGTGTAGAGTGTTCGCAGCGCACCGTGGAACGCGACTGGACCTTCGCGCGGGCCTGGCTGCAAAACGACTTGCAAAATGCCACCGGACCAAGCTGATTCCCTCTGGGAGCGCGTGGAACAACTCTTCCAGGGGGCCTTGGACGTGGAAGCGTCAACTCGCCCGAGGTTCCTCGCAGAGGCGTGCCACGGCGACGAGCGGTTGCGTCACGCCGTGGAGGATCTGCTTCGCGCCTCCGCCGAAGCCGAAGCCAGCCCGCTTTGGCGCGAACCGGCCATTCGCAACGAAGCGCGGTTCCAGGCAGCCAGCCTGGCCGTGGGGAACCACGCCGCCACTCTGGACCGCTACCGGCTGATCGAGCGAATCGGCGCCGGCGGAATGGGGGTCGTGTATAAGGCCGTGCGGGCCGATGACGAATTCTCGAAATTGGTGGCGGTCAAAATCGTCCAGGACAGCCACCCCGTCATGGTCGCGCGCCTGCGCCAGGAGCGGCAGATCCTGGCCGGCCTGGAACATCCCAACATCGCGCGGCTCTTGGATGGCGGAACCACGGCGGATGGCCGGCCCTTCCTGGTGATGGAATACGTGGACGGCGTACCGATCGACCGGTACGTTGCGGAGCGCCATTCGCCCTTGCGGGAAATCCTCGATTTGTTTCGCAAAATCTGTGCGGCGGTTTCGTATGCGCACCGAAACCTGATCGTGCACCGGGACCTGAAGCCGGGCAACATCCTGGTCACGGCCGAGGGGCAACCCATGCTGCTCGATTTCGGCATCGCCAAGCTGCTGGATGGGTCGGCGCAGCGCACCAAGACCGGCGCGGGCGCCATGACGCCGGAATACGCCAGCCCGGAACAGATACTGGGCGCGCCCATCACGACGGCCAGCGACATCTACTCCCTCGGCGTGCTCTTGTATGAACTGGTGAGCGGCACACGTTTGTACCGCGACACCGCCAGTCCGCTGGAACTGGCCCGGGCCATCACCACGCAAGCTCCCCGGCCGCTGACCACCCATGCCGGACGGCGCTTCGACAGCGATCTGGAAAACATCGTGCAGATGGCGCTGCGCAAGGAACCGGAACGCCGGTATGCTTCGGCGGATCTATTGGCCGAAGACCTCCGTTTGTATGTTGAGGGCTATCCGGTGATAGCCAGGCCCGCCACGCGCGGATACCGCATCGCTAAGTTTGCCGGACGGAACAGGGTGCCGGTTGTGGCGCTCATGCTGGTGTTGCTCGCGCTCCTGGGCGGAATCGCCGCCACGGCCTGGCAGGCCCGCCTCGCCAACCAGCGGTTCAACGATGTGCGGCAGTTGGCTCACGCGGTGGTGTTTGACTTTCACGATGCCATCGAGCCACTGCCGGGATCCACGCCGGTGCGGAAGATGCTGGTGAAAGATGCGCTGGTCTTTCTGGATAAGCTGTCGCGGCAGACCGGGGATGCTTCGCTGCAGCGCGAGTTAGTGGAAGCTTACGTCAAGATCGGGAATGTACAAGGGAATTCGTACTACTCCAATTTGGGCGATACGGCCGGCGCCTTGGCCAGCGCCCGCAAGGCGGTGGCAGCGGGAGAACGGCTGGTGGCGCGCGACGCCGGCGGCCCGAACCAGCGCGCGCTAGCCGCGGCTTACTCTTCGGAGGCCGACATTCTTTACAGCATCAGCGACCTGGTGGGCGCCGACGAAAACTATCGCAAAGCCGTATCGCTGGCGGAAGCCGCGGTGCGGAAGCTGCCGCCCGATTTGGACACCCGCCGGCAACTGGCCGGCACGCTCCGGAATTGGGGAGACCTGGCCGGCGCCGAGGGAATCTCCAACATGGGTAAGCCCGAAGAGGCGCTGGCCCGCTACCGGCGATCGCTGAACATCGTCAATGGACTGGTGCAGGAGTATCCCGGTTCGCCGCTTGCGAAGAGAGATCTCTACGAGAGTCTGCAGGCGCTGGCGGACGCCGAAACGACCGCCGGCCATCACGCCGCCGCGGAGGAACAAGCTCGCGGGGCATTGGCGATGATTCGGGAAATCTCCGCCGCGGATCCCGGAAACACGAGCGACAAGGTTGGCGTCGCCAACATGTCCACCCGCCTGGCGCAGGTTCTGGAGGACAATGGCAATGCGAAGGAAGCTGTGCCGCTGGTCTTGGCGGCGGAATCCATCATGGAAGCGCAAGTGAATTCCGACCCGGCCAATCGGCTGTTCCGCCGCAGCCTTGCGGTTACGGAACTGCACATGGTCAATGCCCTGCGCAAGTCGGGCGATCCGGGGGGAGCGCTGCTTCATGCGCGGAAGGCGCTGGCGCTGAGCCGGCAGCTCAGCGACGCGGATCCGGGGAACATGGAGATTCTATCCGATGTGGCCAACTGCGATTTGAAACTGGCACAAGTGCTGATGGACAAGAGGGACTTTCCGGCGGCTCTGCAACACGCCTTGAAATCGATGGCGCTGCTCGACGGATTGCTGGCGCGAGCGAAGGATTCGAATCTCACGCGCATGCGCATCCGGGGGGCGCTGGCGGCCGGAGATATCGAAATGCGAATGGATCGGGTGGACGCGGCGCTGGGCCAGTATCGGCAGGCCGGCCAGGCGGCTGGAGAGATCGTGGCGGGCGGCGCGGGGCAGATCAGCGCCAGGACCGATCTGGCGCGCAGCCAGATGGGCGCGGCGGCTGCCAACGAGCGGCTGCGGCGTTGGAGCGAAGCGCTAGACGGATACGGGAAAGCGCGGAAAACGTGGGTGGCGCTGGGTGAGTTGAACGCGCTGGCGCCCGAGGATGCCAACCAGCCGGGGCGGATGGCTATGGCGATAGCACGTTGTGAGGCTCGGGTCAGGTGACCGAGTAAGCTCGGCAAAAAGCCGATGGGGACTTGTAAGAGCAGAAGGCCCTGCTCCCATAATGCTCAGCCATCTCAGGATTGGCGGCGGGGCAGTCCCATGAACTTGCCATGGCGCTTGCGGCGACAAAACAAACCACGGAGCAGCCGAAAGCAAAAGTTCGGAAAATGGGCTGACCAAACGGGTGGAAACCTTTGGAAATCGGCGGGCATCGCCCACGGGCGTAGTTTTCGCCTTGTAAGTTATCGATTTCAGGCTGGCGGTGAGGGTGGGATTCGAACCCACGGAACCCGCAAAGGTTCAACGGTTTTCGAGACCGCCCGATTCAACCGCTCTCGCACCTCACCGTTTCCTCTATCCTACCACTTCACGGCAGTTTGGCAAAACACCGGCGAACCGGCGGTATCCTCTGTTCGGGTTGTAGACGGCGGGGGGCGGGAGCGGCCCCGGGACGCATGGGCTTCACGTAATCCTTGTGCTCGACCAGCCGGCGGCACTATGCCCGTGATGAGTCGAGCGCTGGAGATGTACGGGCGAGCGGGATTCGGGCGGACCGGCCCCTGATGCGTCAGCAGACTGCGCAGGCGGCGGGCGCTTTCCGGGCGGCGCAGTTTGCGCAGCGCACAGGCCAGTGGGCGCCGCCTCGGCGGGCCACAAAGCCTCGGAACGACCGTGATGGCGATAGCACGCGACCACCTACACCACGCCGTACGCAATCCTACGGGACGTCACCACCGGTTGCGCCTACTATAACCCCACGACGTACCCCGGCAACGCCGCGCTGCTTAATCAGGAGAGCCTCTCCACGCCGAATTGCGCGACGGCGCCCGACACTCAAGGCTGCCAAGCGGTCGCCTCCAGCTACGACCTGTCGTGCCCAACCAACGGAGGCCAGAACCCCAACTGCGGCATTACGAACTGGCTCGACGCGATACAGAAGGACGCGCACTCCGACGACGTACAGGTGATCCCGCAAAGCTGCTACGCCAACGGAAGCAGCGACAACGCGGTGGCATGGGTGCGCGGCCCCGAGTGGGTCGGCACGCCGAGCCCCGACGACGCCTACATCGGCGCACGCATCCCGGCATCGCAGCTCGTGACCGCGGCGGGCAGTCACGAGGTGATCCAGATGCAGTTCCGGCTTCCGACCTTGCCATCCATACCCCAATCGGGCTCGCTTAGCGCGCGCGGGCAACTCAGGTACTACAGCCTAACCTTCATCCAGGAGCAGGCTTGCGGCGGCGACCCTATTGTCGCGGACATCGACGGCGTCAACACCCGCGGCTCCTGCTCCACCCTTACTATCGCGAGCCTGGCCGACCCGGCGTTCTGCACGGACAGCTCATGCAGCACGTATTCTTGCACTAGCGGCGTGTGCTATGTGACGCTACTCCTAGGCGTAGGAGGCGGCAGCCTTTCCGGCATCGAAGGATCTAGCGCCGGCTGCACGGCGGGGACATACGCCACGTTTGGCTTCGGGCCTTCCACGGCGTGCGTCCCCTGGAACAACGGATACACGGTGCTGGATCTGATCCAATTCGGAAGCATCTTCTCCACGGCACAGGATCTTCAGATCGTGATGCGCAACACGCTGCCCAAGAGCACCTTCACCACGGCGGGGCAGTCGGTGCCATTCTACACGGCCGAGTACACCGGTGGCGGCGCCGGCCTGATGGGACCTTACGCCCCCATAGTGACCTACCCGACGATCGGCAGCCTGAATGGGACGACGGCGCCGACTAGCCCGACGCTCGACAGCACCGCATCGCTCCCAATGGCTCCGCCGGTCCTGACCACCGTGAACAGTACCGTGCTCAGCGTCGGCGGTAACACCGTGCAGTGGCCCACGTTCTGGCCGGGGACAGCTTCGTCCGCGACACAAAACCTGGTCTGTCCGTGCTCGTCGTGCTCGCCGACGATCTCCCCGAACCAGCCCTCGACGCCCACGATCAACTTCGCGGCCTCCCTGGCATACCCGGAGGAGCCTTCGTCGTGCTTAAGTGACCCGGTCGGCACGTGCAATTTAATCCAGCCCCTCTATACTCAGAACGACGCGTTCAGCGCTGGGACAGCGCCCCCGATGACGGTGACAATTGTAGGGTCGGGCTTTGGCTACCTGCCGGAAACTCTGCCGTACGTCGCACAGAGTCCGGGATACCTCCAGATTCAGGACGACGGTCACAGCGAGGGCGGCGCGGCGTGGAACACCGCCGGCGACCCGCCGTCAAGCTGCCAAGTTTATGTGGCCAACTGGAGCGACACCAGCATATCCCTGGTGATAAACGCACCGATCGACGCCTACAACCTGTACCTCGGCACAGAGGACTATCTCTCGCCACTCAGCGACTTCAGCCCGTTGACGCTCTTTCCGAACGCGTACAATACACAGAGTTGCCCCGTGGGCAAAGGCGATACCCTGACCTTCACCGTTACCAACCCGCAAAATACCGGCAGCCCCGCCAACTCCATGAATGTCTGCGTGGGCACGGGAGGCGTCGCGCCGGAGCCGTGCCCGACCTAGGCTGGGGGCGCGCCCGCCAAGCCTGCCATCGCTGGCGCGCCGACCGCCTCTCAAGGAGTGATCTTGAACACCACCCCGCCGCCGGAGAAGGACTCGCTGCCAAGGCCCCCCTTCCCACCCCAAGGAGTGGTCCCGTACAGGTTACCGGCGGGATCCACGACCACTCCGGCGTAGGGATTGCCTCCATCCCATCCGCCCGTGAAGCTGTGCAGCACGGTTTCCGTCCCGGACGGCTGGACCTCGTACACGACTCCGCACCCAGCCACGCAACCCGGCAGACCGCCCTGCGCGGTCGTTCCGTAAAGGTTTCCCCCGCTATCGCGGATCACTCCCGAGAAAGGCGCTGCCCCGTCCGCGCCCCCCGCGAACGTGTAGAGCACGCTGTAACTGCCCGCTGCGGTTAGCTCGAAGACCACACCGTACCCGGCCTCGTCCATGGAGCCGCCGCCGGCCGCTGTTGCACCGTACACGTTCCCCACGGAGTCGAGCGTGATACCCGCGGGGCCAGCGCCCTCGGGTCCGCCCGGGAAGCTGTACAGCACAGTCTCCCGGCCGGAAGGCGTCAGCCCAAAGATCACACCGTATCCGTATGCGCCGCCGTTGCCCCCGACCCCATAGAGATTCCCGGCAGGGCCCAGAGTCAGGCTAGCCGGAGATCCCCCATCGGCCCCCGCTGGTGAAGCTGTACAGAGCGCTCTCCTTGCCAGCCTTACTGATCTCGAAGACTATGCCGCCGCCATTCGCGCCATACCACGCGGTTCCATAAAGATTGCCCGCCGAGTCCAGCACCAGCCCGTCGGGGAGCCCACCATCTGCACCGCCGGTAAACGTATACAGGACCGTCTCCTGACCGGACGGGTCGATCTTGTACACCACGCCGAAGCCGGAGGCTCCGGGCGCCGATCCGCCCCCTTCTGTGGCCCCGTAGACGTTCCCTTCGCTGTCTACCGCGGGCGTCGCCTCCGGCCCGCCGCCGTCAGCGCCACCGGTGAAGCTATAGAGCACCTTCTCATGACCGGCCGCATCCAGCCTATAGACCACGCCCTGGTCGTAGGAGCCGCCGGAGGCTGCGGCGCCGTACAAATTGCCCGCCGAATCGCGGGTCACACCGGCAAACGGTCTGGTCCCGCCAAGCGCCGGCGTGAAATTGCAAAGCGTGGTTTCCGCCCCGCTCGCACTCAGCTCATACACCATTCCCTGCATGCCGCCATAGGGTGTGGTCCCGTACAGGTTCCCCTCCGAATCCAGAATCACCCCCGCGTTCATGGATCCCTTGTAGGTGTCGTCGCCGGAGCCAGCAAACGAGTACAGCACCTCGACTTGACCTCCGGGCTTCAGCTTGTACACGGCGCCTAAGCCGGTCAAGTTGTATTCCTCCGCAGTGCCGTAAAAGTTCCCGGACGAATCCCTCACCAGCCCTCCCTTCGGCACCGCAGGACCCTTGTTGATGAAGAAACTGTAGAGCACCGAAAAGACGCCGGACGCGCTGACCTCATAGACGCACCCGCCATCCTTGTCCCCGCCTACGGATGCGGCGCCGTACAGGTTGCCCGCCGAGTCGCGAATCACGCCGGCGTAGGGCCACCCCGGCCCATAGTTCCGCGAACTGAAGCTGTGCAAAACCGTTTGCTCCCCGGCCGGCGTCAGCTTATACACCACGCCGCAGCCATATGTGCAATTGGCCACCCCGCCATAAAGTGCGGTCCCGTACAGGTTCCCCGCGGAATCCGAAATCACTCCCGCGTAAGGGTTCGCTCCGTCCGCCCCGTTGGTGAAACTGTATAGCACCGTTTCCTGTCCCGCCGTCAGCTTGTATACCGTCCCATAACCAAACGCGCCGCCGCTATATGTCGTCCCGTATAGGTTGCCGGCCGAGTCCGCAATCACGCCCGCGTACGGATTGCCGCCGTCCGCCCCGCCGCTGAAGCTGTATAGAACCGTCTCCGTCCCCGACGGGCTGACCTCATAAACGATGCCCGCGTTCGAAGCGCCTCCCTGGTAAGTGGTCCCGTACAGATTCCCGTCCCACAGGAGCAACCCGGAGTACGGATTCGCACCGTCGCTGCCGCCGAGAAAGCTGTGCAGGATGGTTTCCGTGCCGGACGGGCTGAGCTTGAACACCAAGCCGACGTCCGCCTGGCCGCCCTGGTTGGTGGTGCCAAAGAGATCGCCCTCCGGATCGCGGACCAGCGGCGCGTAAGGGTTCGCACCGTGGGGAAAAGTAGAAAAGCTGTAGATCACGGTCTCCGTGGGCGTCTGCGCTTGCGCCAATCCGGCAGCGGCCAGCAGGCACGTTAGGCCTAGTGTTCGATTCATGAGGACCTCCCTCCGCATCGGCTTGTAGCAGGATAGCACCGCCGGCCGCCCTGAGCACAAAACCGCGTACTGGGCGGTCCGGCAACCGCGCGGACCGCGTCTCCCGCGCTACACTCGTCTCTAGAGGAAGACCATGAGCTCCCCCACGCAGACGGAGGCTTGCGCCGCCATGAAATGCGCATACCAGCATGGCCGAAACACTTACCGCGAACACGTGCGCCTGCGCCGCGACGGCCAGCCCGTCCCCTCCAGCATGGAATACGAAGGGAACGAAAAGCGCGACAAAAACGTAGAAGTAAAGTTGGCCGCCAAGGCGCGCATCGGTTTGGCGGGCGTGGTGTTCCTCGATTTTCAGGCCGCGCCGGATCGCGCCCCCCGCTGAAATGCCCGTCAACACCCGAATTCGATCCGCCGGCGCAAGCCATGTGGGCATGGTCCGCCAGAATAACGAAGACGGCTGGTATCAGGATCCCGACCGCGGCATCTTTCTGGTGGTGGATGGCATCGGCGGGCAAGCCGCGGGCGAGAAGGCCGCTGAAATCGCCATCGACCGCGTGCGCAAACGGCTCGAGCGCCAGACCGGCACACCTGAAGATCGCGTGCGCGAAGCTATTACCATCGCCAATAACGAGATCCTGGATGCGGCCGCCACCAATCCGGAATGGAAAGGCATGGCGTGCGTGCTCACCTTGGCGGTAATCGAAAACGGCCACGCCATTATCGGTCACGTAGGCGATTCGCGCCTCTACCGCATCTGGAACGGCGAAATCGAAAAAATCACGCGCGATCATTCCCCGGTGGGCGAGCGCGAGGACAACCAGGAGATTTCGGAAGCCGAAGCCATGCGGCACCCACGCCGCAACGAAGTCTACCGCGACGTGGGCTCTCAAGAACACTCGCCCGACGATCGGGATTTTATCGACATCGTCGATGAGCCGTTTCCGCCCGACAGCGCGCTGTTGTTATGCAGCGATGGATTGAGCGATCAAGTGACTAAGGACGAAATCAAGCGCGCGGTGTTGGCCAACGCAGGCAATCCCACGGCCGCGGTGCATGAGTTGATCGGCGCAGCCAATCGCGCCGGCGGCAAGGACAACGTCACTATCCTGATTGTCGAAGGCGAACAGTTCGCCGCTGTGCGCCCCGTGCTGGCGCCGCCCGCCGCGCTACCCGGCGGAACGCTCTTGGGCGCCAAACCGGCCATGTTCGTCTACGGGTTTCTATGCGCCGTGCTCATCCTGGCCGTCTTGCTGGCGGCCCGCGTGCTTGAGCCGCGCAAACCCGATATCCCCCCCCCGCAAACCCTGCTGGTGGGCGCCGGCCATTACCCCAGCATCGCCGATGCGCTGGCCAAAGCCCGTCCCGGCGACACCGTGGAAGTTTCCGCCGGCGAATATCCGGAGCAGATCCGGCTCAAGGATGGCGTGACACTGCGCGGCCGTAAGCCCGATGTGCCGGTGCTGCGCATCGCTTCCGAAGGCGCCGGACCTGCGGTGGCCGTGCTGGCCGAAGGCATTCATGGGGCCCGTCTGTCGCGCTTTTCCATCCGCGCCGACGAGAAAGCGCCGCTCGCCGCCGCCATCGTGATTGCGAATTCCGATCTCGAATTGCAGGATACGGAAATCGCGGGCGCCGATACCGGCATCGAGATCCGCGGAAAATCCGCACCCGTTTTGCGCGCCAACTCCATCCACGATTGCCGCGACGCAGGCATCCGCATCTCTGGCGAATCCTCGCCGTGGCTGTTGTCGAACGCCATTCTGCGCAATGGACGCCGCGCCCACGGGCAGAAAACGCCGGCCGAACCCGGCATTCTGATCTCGGCCCCCGCGCGCGCCGTGATGGAAGGCAACATCTTCCAGGATAACGGCGCCGAGCCCGTACGCCTGCCCAAAGAGATGGATAAGGATACGGTTGCGAAGTTCAACTTCTTCCTGCCGGCCACGCCGCCCACACACAACCGCACAGGAGGGCCACACTAATGGTGATGCCCGAACGGCGCATGATCGGCGGCTATGAAATCCTGCGCAAGCTGGCGCGCGGCGGCATGGGCGACGTCTATCTGGCCCGCGACACGCAAGCCCAGCGCGACGTCGCGCTGAAGGTCATCGAGCAGTCCCAGGATAGCGATTCCCACGACACCATCGCCGCCGAGCGCAGCGGCGCCCATCTGCAGGCGCGCCTCGCGCAAATCGACGAGGGCGTGGTGAAGATATTCGAAACCGGCGACATGGACGGCTACTTCTTCGTCGCCATGGAATACATCGAAGGCCACGATCTTTCCGATCTGTTGCGCGGCGGACCGGCCCGCCCCGACGATGCGGCCGATATCGCCCTGTCCATCTGCCGCACGCTCCACAACGCGCATTCGCTCGACGTGGTCATCGATGGCAAAGCTTTTCATGGCATCGTGCACGGCGATATCAAACCCAAAAACATCCGCCTCGACGTTGAGAATCGCGTGCGCGTGCTCGATTTCGGCATCGCCAAAGCGCTTTCGCTTTCGCGCAAAGTGACGCGCAACGATTATGGCAGCACGGCGTATCTGTCTCCCGAGCGCCTGGATTCGGGCCACGTGGATGCCATGTCCGATCTTTGGTCCCTGGGCGTGATGCTCTACGAACTGGTCTCGGGAGCGCAACCCTACAAAGCCGAGAACACGCAGCGCCTGGAGAGCATGATTCGTTCGCGGGTTCCCGCGCCGCCCGCGCCGGACCCCTGCCCGGAGCCTCTGCGCCGCATTCTCTTGAAGAGCATCGATCCCGATCCTGCGCGCCGCTATCGCACGGCCAGCGATTTCGCCAAGGATCTGGCGGCATTTCGCGCGGGTGCGCCCGTGGGAGCCGAAGTGCGGCCGCCCATGCCGCCCAAGCCGGATTCCGCGGCCACGCACCGCACCACCCCCCCCCAGCCGGGTGGCGAGGAAACCCATCGCACGAAGCCGCCCGGCGCGCCGCCGGTTCGTCCGCCGGATCGCCCGGTCGGTCCCGCCGCCAAACCCGCCGGCCGTATCCGCCGCGATTTGAAGCGCGGCGTCGGTGCGGTAGCCGCGCTGTTTATCGCCTATCTGGCATTCTCGTTCGCCTCGAGTATGGTTCTTTGGCGGCGCGGCCAACAATTGGATCACGATATCCGCGCCGAACTGGTGAGCGATCCGGAAGCCATCTGGAACCGCTGGGCGGACCTCTCCAAAGGCCATCCGCAATCGTGGGCGCTCATGGCCCCGCGCCACTCCGTGAAGAAAGTGCTGGTCGCGGCCGCCGACCGAACCATCGAGACGTATCGCAATAACGACAGCCAGCCGGTCTACGAGAACGAGTGGAAACGCGCCCGGACCTACCTCGCCCGCGTGATGGAGATGGACCCTTCGGACGAAACCGCGCGCGGCGAGATGCGCCTCTGCGAAGGCCATATCGATCGCATCAACGGTATGCCTCATCACAACGCCGCGGTGCTCAACGAGGCGGTGCTGAAGTTCGAAGAGGCGGAGCGTTCGCTGCCGCACTCGCCCGATCCCGAACTGGGTCTGGCGCCGGTATATGTGTACGGCTTCAAGGATGTGGAGAAGGCCGATGCCGCACTACAGGAGGCCGCGCGGCGCGGCTTCAAACTCGGCAATAGGCAGAAGGCGCAACTGGCGGACGGCTATCGCGATCGCGCGGACCACGAGTGGCTGGATTCGCACGATGTGCAGGGGTTGCCGCAAGAGAAGGATCAGATCCAAAAGGCCGGAGACGATTATCGCCGCGCGCTGGAGCTATATCAAGCCATCGCCCCGTATGGCAATGCGAATACCAACATTGTGCGCGTCGAGGGCAGCCTGAGCGCCATCCAGGCTCGTCTGAGCGAGCTGCAGTGGGAGCCGTTCAAGTAGCGGCCTGCGCTTAACCGTTCGCCTAGCGCCCATCAACTTACAGCTACACATAGCTGCGGCAATCGTTTGTCCCACAAGTGATACCATTCGAGGCTGGCGCGGAAACGACGATGCGAATCCAGATGAAGCGCCGTCCTGCACAGGAGAGCAACGCGATGAGCCAGGCAATTCCGGAAACGGGGAACCCACTCGACCCGGCGCTATTTCGCCCGCAGCCGATTTCCGGTTCTCGCGCGTGAAGTTTCTATGTGTGCTTGGGGTCTACGACTCCGCAGGGCCGCAACATGCTCCCGTTTTTACGCACGCTTCCGGTTTGCCTGACACCGCCGGCGCGCCTCTGATTTCGGCAATTTCGGAGCTCATCAACTTCAGGGATACCCAGCCCACATATGCCCCTGGCCAACGCTTCAAGTGCGGCCTTACGACTGCCCTCACATGGTTCGGGGCCGGGATGGATCGCTACTCCTTTCCCGTATGACTCTTTCCTTCACTACTTCACGCCGGTTTATCCCGAGGCAGAGTGCCGGCAAAGTGCCTGCCCCACTTAATAAATCGACCAGCAGCCGGGGGTGATCAGCTCCAACAAATGCTGGTCGGGATCGCGGAAGTACAAGCTGCGCCCGCCGCGCGGCCAATCCACCGTGCTTTCGATGGCAATGCCGCTGTCCTCCAGGCGCTGCCGCCAACTCTCCTCCGCCGACGCCGGAATAGCGAACGCCACATGCAACGGTCCCGAGCCATCGTGCGGCGGAATCGATCCGCCCGGCGTGGGAATGGCCTCCAGCGTGGCGCCTTGTTGGAACAGCAGCAGGACGTTGCGGTCCGCCACGCTAAGTGCGCAAAAACGCTCATCGCCGATCAATCTCTTGAACTCGCAGACATCCTCATAGAAGCGGGTGGCGCGCTCCAAGTCGTTTACGTACAAGCACGTCTCAACGACGCCGGTGGCTTCGGGCATCCAGCCCATTGTATCCCGCTGCGACCTTCGGCGCCCCCCGCGCATCGAAATTTCAGTATCGCTTGTACTCATGGTGAAGCCGGCCCTTTTAACGATCGACGACGATTCCGACGTCCTGCGCGCGGTGGAGCGTGATCTGCGCCGGAGGTACGCCGCCAATTACCGTGTGCTTTCAGCCAATTCGGGGCCTGCGGCGCTGGCGCTTCTCGACCGGCTGCAACAGCGCGGCGAGACCGTGGCGCTGTACCTGGTCGATTATCGAATGCCCGAAATGAGCGGCATCGAGTTTCTGGCGCAAGCCCGGTCCAAATATCCGGACGCCAAACGCGTACTGCTCACCGCTTATTCCGACACCGGGGCCGCCATTCGCGCCATCAACGAGATCAAGCTGGATCATTATCTGCTGAAGCCCTGGGACCCGCCCGAGCAGAATCTGTATCCGGTGCTGGACGATTTGCTGGGCGACTGGATGGGATCGTACCGTCCGCCTTTCGAAGGCGTGCGCGTGTTGGGCACGCGATGGTCGCCGCGCGCTTATACCTTACGCGAATTTCTGGCGCGTAACCAGGTGCCTTACCGGTGGCTCGACGCGGAGGCGGCGGATCGGGAGCCCGAAGTGCGCGCGGCACTGGACACCCTGGCGGCCGATGAGCGGCACTTCCCGGTGGTGTTGTTTCAGGATGGCGGCCATCTGTCCGACCCACCACAGGCCGAACTGGCGGCGCGCATTGGCCTGAACACGCGCGCGGGCGCCGCGTCCTACGATTTGATCATCCTGGGAGGGGGTCCGGCGGGGCTGGCGGCGGGTGTGTACGGCGCTTCGGAGGGCTTGCGCGCCGTGATCGTGGAACGCGAAGCGCCGGGCGGGCAAGCCGGATTGAGCGCGCGCATCGAAAACTACTTAGGCTTTCCCTCCGGCTTGAGCGGAGGCGATCTGGCGCGGCGTGCGGTGACTCAGGCGCGCCGCTTCGGAGCTGAAATTCTGTCGCCGCAGGAAGCCGTGTCGTTACGCCTGGAGGGTCCCTACCGCATTGTGAAGCTGGCCGACGGCAGCGAAATCTCCGCGGAGGCGCTGCTGATCGCGACGGGCGTGCAGTGGCGCAAGCTGGATGTGCCGGGCATGGACCGGGTAACCGGCGCCGGCGTCTATTATGGCGCGGGATCCACCGAGGCGATAACCTGCAAAGACGAAGACGTGTATATTGTGGGCGGCGCAAATTCGGCTGGCCAAGCCGCGCTGAACTTCTCGCGCTACGCCAAACGGGTGGTCATGCTGGTGCGCGGAACGTCGCTGGCCGCGTCCATGTCGCAGTATTTGATCGATGAGATCGCGCGCACGCCGAAAATTCAGGTCGAGTATCAGACGCAGGTGGTAGAGGTGCATGGCGAAGAACACCTGGAGGCCATTACCATCGAATGCGGGCGAACCAACACACGCGAGCGCACGGACGCCTGCGCGTTGTTCATTTTTATCGGCGCGCAGCCGGGCACGGACTGGCTGGACGGAGTGGTGGCGCGGGACGAACGCGGCTTCATCCTGACGGGGCCGGCATTGATGCTCCAGGGCAAGCGACCGCAAGGTTGGCCGCTGGATCGCGATCCGAGCCTGCTCGAGACCAATGTGCCGGGAGTGTTCGCGGTGGGCGATGTACGGCATGGATCGGTGAAGCGCGTGGCTTCCGGTGTGGGTGAGGGGTCGATTGCGATTCAGTTTGTGCACCAATATCTGAGCAAGGTATAGCGGAGTGTTTTGTGTTGAGTGTGACAAAGCTAAGTGAAGAGTTGCGCGCGGTGCCCGTTTTCGCCGATCTTGCGCAAGACGATCTCGCCTGGTTGGCCGATCAAATGGCGCAGGTGGACCTCGCGCCGGGAGACACTTACATCCACGAAGGCGATCCCGCCGACCACATGTACGTCCTGCTGGAAGGCGATTTGCGCTTGCGCATCGAATCCAAGTCCGAGACTTCATCGCGGATTTTTAGTGCGCCGATGATTACGGGCATGCTGCCTTACTCGCGCATGACGCACTTTCCGGCAACCATCCGGGCGGTGACCGCCGCACGCGTGGCGGCTTTTCCCGCCGAGGGTTTCCCGGAGATGCTGGCGCGTATTCCGGTATTGGGGCCGCGCCTGGTGGCGCTGCTTTCCGATCGTATCCGCGACTTCACCAGGCTGCAGGATCAACAGGACAAGATGGCCGCGCTGGGCAAGATCTCGGCGGGTCTGGCGCATGAGCTGAACAATCCCGCGGCGGCCGCGCAACGCGCCGTGGCCAGCCTGCGCGATGCGTTGCGGACATTCCGCGAAGCCGCCGCCCGTTTGGACGCGCATACGTTGACGGCGGAACAGCGCGCGGCGGTGCCGGAGATCGAGAAGGAACTGGGGAAGCGAAAGGAATCTTCCGCGCCCATGGATTCACTCGAGCGCAGCGATTGCGAAGAGGAGATCGCCGCATGCCTTGAGCGCCACGGCGTTCCGCATGCCTGGGACTTCGCGCCCGCCCTGGTGGATGCGGACTGCGAGGGCGCCTGGTTCGAGCGCGTCTCCAAGCAATTCCCGGCGGAGACCTGGCCGGACCTGGTGGCGCGCATTGCCGCGTCGGTAACCATCGACAGCCTGCTCGGTCAAATCGAGAATTCGAGCGGCCGTATTTCCGAACTGGTCCAGGCGATTAAAGAGTACACCTACATGGACCAGGGGCCCGATCAAGAAGTGGACGTGCACAAAGGAATCAAGAGTACGTTGCTGATGCTCAATCACCGGCTGAAACACGGCATCACGGTGAAGCTCGATTTCGACCGCACGTTGCCGAAGATCTCCGTGCGCGGCAGCGACCTGAACCAGGTGTGGACCAATTTGATCGATAACGCAGTGGACGCCATGGATGGGAAGGGCGAGCTACGTATTCGCACGGCGCGCGAGATCGACCGGCTGCTGGTGGAGATCGCCGATAATGGACCCGGCATTCCGCCGGAAGTGCTGGACCATATTTTCGAGCCGTTTTTCACGACCAAGGAAGTGGGTAAGGGAACCGGGTTGGGACTTGAAACGGTGCGCCGGATCGTACGGGTACATGGAGGCGAGGTGACCGCGCAATCGGTTCCCGGCGACACCCGCTTTCAAGTCCGCCTGCCCTTGCCGCTGCCCTTGCCACAGCCAGGAGATACGCCATGACAGTTTGCAGTCACATCGGACAGATACGGAAAGTCTCGCCGCACACGAACGGATGCGAGGAGTGCCTGAAAATGGGCGATACCTGGGTGCATCTGCGCTTGTGCATGATTTGCGGCCACGTGGGTTGTTGCGATTCATCCAAGAACAAGCACGCCACCAAGCACTTCCACAAGACCAACCACCCCATCATGCGGTCGCTTGAACCGGGCGAAGACTGGGGCTGGTGCTACATCGACGAAGTGGAACTGGATTTCTGAGGGCGGCGCCGCGGCCCCCCTGGAGTTCTTGTTTAACGAACGCTGTCTTCCGAGCCTTCAGGAGCATTCCCACGGCGGTGTCGAAAACCTTGCATTCTGCGTAGCCGGAAGACGGCGCCGGCCGTAGCATAGCAGTCTATTCGGACGCTATCATTTCTTCATTTCCCCAGCTTGGTTCTCTGTTTCTCCTTCGTCCTTGACAGCGCTACCGCTGGGCGGCGTTGTATTTTCATCCATTGCTTGCTTTTCTTCCGGAGATGTCGCGAGATCATGGGTCGCTTCTGCTTGCGGCGATTCGTACGGCAACTTCTCCTGGACCGGTGGAGGAATCGGCAGGTCGGGGATTCCAAGACATTCAATCCCGACTCTCCTCGCGTGTCTTTCAATATCGGGGTCAGTTGAGCAGATTGGGTCTACGCCCTCTACTTTCGCAATGGCGACGATCTGTCGGTCAAATTTTACTTTGGCCCATGTCGCTGCGACAACCGGATCTTTCTTGTTGCTCCTACGAATCGCGTCCTTTGTCATGATCGCCGCCTCTATAGCCGCACGCTCATCAAATGGCGCGATTTTGAAACCTGCGCTTATGTGGATTATCTGAAGAATTCCGGGGTCAGCTTTGGTTAGAAATTCGCTTAGTGCGGGAGTCGGAATTAGAATCTTATTCCTCGCCTTCCCCAAGTCAGACAGAAGCATGTCGATACGTTCCTGAAGGCGCGGCCATGACTCTTTCGATGCCGCGTTTTTGTCGAATGCGAGTATAAGAAAGTTAGCGTCAAATACTACCATCGATGATCGTGCCTGACGGCGTCAAGATCTTCCAATGGGTGGTCAGAATCTCCCCACCGGCTGAAATCACCGGTTCGAATAGCGCCAATAACTCCGTCTAGCGGTGCGTCTCTGAGCACTTCAAAATCATGGACAGTGAAGCGCATCAAGGCCCACTCGCCATTCTGGTTCCGCTCCCACCGTCCCACTCCGCTTACACGGACCGGGGAGCCATAGATATGGGGCGCAATTCGCTTTACGAGCGTTCGGTTTGCGTGGCATACATGAGTCTTGCCTTCATCCTCTAGGTGGATGGTCGGTGGGTTGTCGCGCCCCCCGACTGTTACTACAATGCCATCTATTGCACCGGCTTGGGAAAAAGGCTGAATCTCCTGCAACCGATCCCGACCTGGAAACTGAATAAGTTTGCCGGCGGGAGTCTCCAACGAACCTTTGGCGTTGTCTCTCGCCAACCGATCGTCAATCGCTCGATATGCCCGCATTGCCTCTTGGGGCGCGTCGCTGGCTCTCACGGATTCAATTCTCTCTCGGACCTTCGGAACGTCCGGTGCGTCTATTCTGATCCTAGGCTTGACGCTACCCTCCTCCACGGCCATCAAATGTACACTGGATTTGCAGCCGAGAAGCACGGCCAAGTCAGCCAAATACTGCGCGAGAAGGCTCATGGGCATCGTTTCCCGCGTATAGGCATCGATTATAAACTCAATCTCTTCCGGCTCAGCCATGTGCTATACGCCTCCATGGCGAGCCGGCACGCATCTCGTAGCCAGACCGCGTGCGGCGCTGCGAGCGCCGCATGTTGCAACGATGTCCATAGGCATTAAATCGTTTCCAAAAGAGAAGGACTTGGCGCCCGCCAAGGCTTTTTTCCCTTCCCGCCGTGCGGCCCTTAAATCGCCCTCAGCGCTCCTCGCGAAGATACGGAAGCGCTGGAACGGCCCTAGCCCACGGAAAACCAGACCCCCTTCAGCTGCGCTTCACGAGACTCCGGAAGTTTTCTAGCCAGTTGGTGTGGACTTCGCCCCGAACATACTCGATAGCGTGGTCCGCCACTCGTGACACGGGCCGGGGGAAAAAACGCCTGCCCCCGGTATGTGCCAACTCCAGCGGGCACCCGCGTTGGCCCACCCGTTGATACCATCTGTTGGTGATCCGGAATCTCGCCTTCCCCCTGTTATTTTGCGTCCTCTCGCAAGCGCCGTCCGCGGCTCAGGAGCATCGCCTGACTGCGCGGGAAGTCATCGAGCGCATTCAGAAGAATGTGGGCGTGGCCTGGCGGAGCCAGACGGTCGACACTTTCAAGGCGGGCGATCCCGATACTCCGGTGACCGGCATCGCCGTAACCATGATGGCCACTTACGACGTGTTGGTGCCCGCCGCGGCGGCCGGGGATAACTTGAGCGTTACTCACGAACCGACTTTCTACGGCCACCTCGATCAGACCGCCGATCTCGCTAAAGAGAACGACGCCGTGCTGGCGGCCAAGCAGGCGTTCATCGAGCAACATCACCTGGTGATCTGGCGATTTCACGACCATTGGCATATGCGCACGCCGGATGGCATCCAGACCGGCATGATTCGCGCGCTGGGTTGGGAGAAGTACCAGAATCCGAGTAACATTCATTTGTTTGTCATTCCGGAGACGACTGTAGGCCAGCTTGCGAGTAACATCAAGGAGCGGCTGGGTATCCGCACGCTAAGAGTGGTGGGCGATCCGGAGATGCGGGTTACTAAGATCGCGCTGAATCCGGGTTATCCGGGCTTTCCGGGCGAACGCCACACGCTGCAGCGCGACGATGTGCAAGTGCTGGTGATGGGCGAGGGACTGGAATGGGAGACCATCGAATACGGCGCGGACGCTTCCGCGGAGGGCATGCATAAGGCGCTGATCGTGCTCGGGCACATTCCATCGGAGCAGGCCGGCATGCAGGATTGCGCGCAATGGTTGAAAGGTTTCGTGCCGGAGGTGAAAGTGGAGTTTATCGCCACCGCCGAGCCATTCTGGCCGGCCAAGTAGGACAGGCCTCCTGGCCTGTCCAGGCCAGCGATGGGTGCGTGTTATATTCCCGAAATGCCTATCCTCGCGCGCCTCGAAACTTATTTCGAATTCGAGCGCCTCGGCACGAATTGGAAAACGGAAATCCTGGCGGGGCTGACTACGTTTATCACCATGGCCTACATCGTCCTGGTGAATCCTCAAATTCTGCATGAGGCCGGCATGCCGCTGGCGGCGGTTACGGCGGCGACCTGCATTTCCGCGGCGTTCGGCAGCTGCATGATGGGCGTTCTGGCGCGCTATCCGATCGCGCTGGCGCCCGGCATGGGACTGAATGCATATTTCACTTACACGGTGGTAAAGGGCCTGGGGATTCCATGGCAGGCGGCGTTAGGCGCGGTGTTCGTATCTGGCGTAGTTTTCCTGGTCCTGACCGCCGCCGGTATCCGCCAGTTGATCGTGGCCGCGATTCCTTTCGAGCTCTACGCGGCCGTGGCGGCGGGCGTAGGTTTGTTCATCGCATTTATCGGATTCCGCAACGCCGGACTGATTGCCCCGCATCCCGCGACGCTAGTGACTTTGGGCAACCTGCGCGATCCGCACACGCTGCTGGCCATTTTCGGACTGCTGGCGACCGCCGCTCTGCTGGCCCGCCGCGTGCCGGCCGCTATGTTGATCGGCATCCTGCTCACCACGGCGGTGGGAATCGCCGCGGGCCTGGCCGCATGGAATCCGCAGCCATACAGCTTGCGCGCACTCTCCGGCACGGCATTCAAACTGGATGTGGGCGCAACCTTGCGCCTGGGCTTCTTCGAGATCGTGTTCGTATTCCTGTTCATCGATATGTTCGATAACATCGGAACGCTGGTGGCGGTGGGACAGCGCGCGGGCTTGTTCGATCGGGCGCACACCATCCCGCGCGTGGATCGTATTCTCTATGCCGACGCGTCCGCGACGATTGTCGGATCGCTCACCGGCACCTCCACCGTGGTCAGCTACATCGAAAGCGCGGCGGGAGTGGCGGCGGGCGGCCGCAGCGGTGTTACGGCTATTGTCGCCGGCGCGATGTTTATCGTCGCGTTGTTCGTTGCGCCGCTGCTGGGCGCAATTCCGGCGGCCGCCACGGCGCCCGCGCTCATCGTGGTTGGCAGCCTAATGATGACGGCCGTCGGCGAAGTGGATTGGAAGAATCCGGAGGTTTCCATTCCGGCATTCCTCACCATGCTGGCCATCCCGCTGACCTTCAGCATCGCCAACGGACTGGCATTCGGTTTCATTGCCTACACGGCGTTAAAAATCGCCTGCGGCAAGTACCGCGATGTCAATTGGCTGGTTTACGCTCTAACGCTGCTGTTCATTGCCCGCTTCATTTATCTAAAAGGGGCGTGAAATCCCGCGCGTTAGCTACGCACGCCGCATAGCGTGAAAAACCACAAGCACAATGACCGACCCGACAGCCGCGGGCCTGATGGAGGAGGGCACCAAGGCGCCGCCGCAGCGGTCGCGCGTCGCTCCCATTTTGGTGGATAATAGAAAGGAGAGGGAAGGGCGCTAAAGGCGCTGCCCCGGCTGAAGGCGACACGGCGTTTGCGTCGTCCGATGGCCAAGCCGTAGAATCGTATATTACCCCTCCCCCGAAGCGGCTAAACAATTCGGCAACATTTTAGATGAGCGGCAACGGACACAGGCCCATCGGAGTCGATCTGTTCGCGGGAGCGGGCGGGATGAGCCTCGGCTTCGAGCAGGCCGGGTTCGACGTGGCGGCGGCGGTCGAATACGATCCCATTCACTGCGCGACCCACGAATTTAACTTCCCCGGTTGCGCGGCCATCTGCCGCAGCATCGCCGATACCGACGGCAACTATATCCGCGACAATTCCCGCATCGGCGACAGCCCCGTGGACGTGGTGTTCGGAGGCGCTCCGTGCCAGGGATTCAGCATGATCGGCAAGCGGGCGCTGGACGACCCGCGCAATTCGCTCGTACATCATTTCGTGCGCATCGTTCTGGAGCTTAAGGCACCGTATTTCGTCTTCGAGAACGTCCGGGGCCTGACGATCGGGGATCACCGGAAGTTTCTGGAAGAAATCATCGCCGAGTTCCGCAAGAACGGCTACAAGGTGCGGGATGACTACCAGGTTCTTAACGCCGCCCATCACGGCGTACCGCAGAATCGGCACCGCCTGTTCCTGATGGGCTCGCGCCGGGGCTTTCCGCTGCCCGAATACCCCGAACCGACGCACGACCCCAGCGGCGACGCGGAACCCGGCAACCTCTTTCGAGAGGCCACTCCGACCGTATGGGACGCCCTGCAGGATCTCCCCGAGGCCGACGACTATGACGAACTGCTGCATCGGGATTGGGTGAGAGCCCGGTTCAAGAAGGCGACCGCCTACAGTGCGCCGTTACGCGGCGACGCCGAGGACGCCGAGGATTACTCCGAGCCGCGCGCGTTCGACACCGGCTTGCTTACCTCCAGTCTGCGAACGATTCATACCGAGTTGTCGAAGAAGCGTTTCCTTGAAACGAAGTTCGGCGATACCGAGCCGGTGAGCCGCTTTCACAAGCTCGACCCCAAAGGGGTTTGCAATACGATCCGCGCGGGGACCGCCAGCGATCGGGGGGCGTTCACGTCTCCAAGGCCGATACATCCGTATTCGCCGCGCTGCATCACCGTACGCGAGGCGGCCCGATTGCACTCCTATCCCGACTGGTTCCGGTTTCATGTGACGAAGTGGCACGGCTTCCGGCAAATAGGCAATTCCGTGCCTCCGCTGCTCGCGAGAGCGGTCGCGTCGAAGGTCCGTGAGGCTTTCCCGACGCCTAAGAAGCCGGCTCGTTCCGCAAACCTGGGCGACGAACGCTTGCTTTCGTTCGATATGTCCCATGCCGCCGAGCATTACGGTGTGCCGCACGACACGGTCCCTCAGCGTATCCGCAAAGGGCAGGGGGCGGAAGCGAGTGCCTAAGAAGGACCAGGGGGCCGCGCCGAAGAGGCCCAACCGCTATTCCGCCATCATCGGGACTATTTTCAAGAAACACTACAAACCCGGCAAGACGCAATTCGAGTTCACGCGCGAGGAATTCGTGGGGACGGCGCAAGCCCTCAAAATCGCGCTTCCGAAGAACCTGGGCGACACTATTTACTCCTTCCGGTTCCGAACGGTTCTGCCCGACGATATCCTGGCGACGGCGCGAGAGGACCGCGAGTGGATAATCGAGCTGATAGGCCGTGCGAAATATCGTTTCAGGCTCGCCAAGCTCGCGAACATCGTACCGAATCCGAGCATGATCGCGATCAAGATTCCCGACGCGACGCCGGAAATCATCGCCGCCTATGCCCTGAGCGACGAGCAGGCGCTACTTGCGAAGGTGCGCTACAACCGCCTGCTCGACATCTTCCTCGGCCTAACGACTTACTCGCTCCAGAACCATTTGCGGACGACCGTCAAGTCGATGGGCGACTCGCAGATCGAAATCGACGAGGTTTACGTCGGTGTCAACAAGCACGGCGAGCAGTTTTCGTTGCCGGTACAGGCTAAGGGCGGCAGCGACCGCCTGAGCGTTGTGCAAACCGCCCAAGACATCGCCTGTTGCAAGGAGAAGTTTTCGGGACTCACCTGCCGCCCCATTTCGGCGCAGTTCATGTCCGACGAGATCATCGCCATGTTCGAGCTGGCGCTCGACGGCGAGGACGTGAAGCTCCTTGAAGAAAAACACTACAAGCTCGTTCCTTCCGACCAGATCGGAGCCGACGATCTCAGGCTTTACGCAAAGAGCTAAAACTGCAATGGCGCCCTATGGATCACGTAGCGAAGGAAGTCCGGTCGAAGATCATGGCCGCCATCCGTTCGCGCGGCAACACGACCACCGAGCTGCCACTTGCGAATCTACTGTGGAATGCGGGTATCCGGGGCTATCGTAAACACTGGCCGGTCGCCGGGAAGCCCGATTTCGCATGGCCGGGCAGGAAAGTCGCCGTATTCGTCGACGGCTGTTTTTGGCACGGCTGCCGCTGCAAGTACCTGCCGCGCACCAACACGGAATTCTGGCGCAACAAGATCGAAACCAACAAACGACGGGATCGGCGCGTCTCGCAGGCGCTCCGACGCCAGGGATGGAAGGTTATCCGAATCAAGGAATGCGCCGTGCGCAAGGCATCCACACTCGCGCGCATCGCGAAAGCCATCGTTATTGGTTAGATCGAGTCCGGGGTGAAGGCGGACGGTTGCCAGGAGCCGCCGATGAGCGCCACCAAGGAATTGATTCGCTTTTGCAGGCATGGCCAGGACTTGATCGGATCACTGAGAGTCAGTCGTATACATCGGGGTCTCTGCCGTTGAGCAAGCTTCGAAAACGACATGGGTGTCCTCATCGTCTTGTACACAGAGGCGTTTCCCACCTTTGGTATCGTTGTCTGTAGTGATGAAGGCACAGATACCCGGCGAGCCGGATTCTTTGCGGCCATCTGCGCGCTGCTTTTCTCTAAAATATATCAATCACGCGACTGCCGCGCATGTGCCAGGCGCTCTTGCAGCGCCGGGTCTTTCTCGTACATGACGAGCGCGGCCATCGCATCGGCCGAGGTGGTGCCTGCGCCCGTACGCACCAGTTCCAACAGATAATCGATAGCGTTTTCCCGGCGCAGCAGTGCGATAGCCAATAGCAGCGTGCGTCGCAGGGCCAGTGAATGCGTCCGTTCGAAGGCGTCGCGCAGCACCGCAAAGGCGCCTTCCAACCTTGAGTCTCCCAAGGCTAGCGCCGTGGCTTCCGCAACCGCCTCTTCGCGATGGCGGAGGAATCCGGCCACAAACTCGGGCGATTGCGTGGGCGATGCGCGCAACAGGGCCGCGAAGCATTCACCCAGCACCTCGGGATCGTCGCCGGTCAACGCCTTGAGGCGCAGCAACAATTCGCCGCCGGGAAGATTCGAGATGGCGATAGCCCGCGTAGCCCCGATGCGTGCGTCGCGCTCGGAATCGAGCAGCAGCGGCAGAATCTCTTCGAGCGCGTCCGGATCGCTGGTTTGCGCCAATCCCATGGCGCCCAGCGCGCGCACTTCGCCCGCGGTATCCGCGGCGCCGCCCCACGTCGGCTCCAGTTGGACATGTTTGATGGCGCGCTGAAAAACGGACGGCGATGGATATTCCAGATTGCAGAGCGCCTTCAGAATTTCAATCTTGGCCGCGCAGCGTTTGTCGGTGGTCTCCGGCTTCTGCATGAAGCGATCGAATGCCGCGACCAGGTCGGGAGTCAGTTCGCCTGCCTGCCACTCGCCGGCGATGCGCGCGGCTTTGGCGGCTACCAGATTCGATTTGCTGCCGAGATACTTCGAAACTTCCGCGCGGCCTTCGGGCGAGGGCGCTTGGCCGCGCAGTTCCGCTAATCGGTCAAGCTGCTCTTCGAGGGATGATACTTTGCGCGCCACAAGATAATTTTAGCCGTCACGAGCGACGTATACTATGATCATGAGTATTGAGGAGCGGCTGGACGCATTGACCCACTCCCTGGAACTGTGGTCGCAAATGCAAATGGACGCCTACAGGGAGCATGAAAGGGACCGCCAGAAACACGAAAAGGAACACGAACAGGAGCGCCAGCAACGCGAACAGGACCGCGAAGAACGCGAAAAGGACCGCCAGGAATATGAGAAGCGCTTTCGCGCCAACGAGACCCGCCTCGCGCAACTCATGGACACCATGAACCGCCTCGGCCGCATCCTGGAGATTCACGATCAACAGATCGACGATCACGGCCACCGCCTGGATAACCTCGAAAACTGAAGTCTGCGCATTCTGTTAATCTCAAGTGTTAAACCCCTTTTGAGAGCTTCTTATGCCTAAACTATCCGTTCGCGATCTCGATCTGAAGAATAAACGCGTTTTCATCCGTGTGGATTTCAACGTTCCCTTGGCCCCCGGCGGGCAGGAAATCACCAGCGACAAGCGTATCAAGGCGTCGCTCGCGACCATCCGCTATGTGCTCGAACAGGGCGCCGGCGTGGTGCTGGCGTCGCACCTTGGCCGTCCGAAGGGCAAGCCCAACCCGGAGATGAGCCTGAAGCCGGTGGCCAAGCGCCTCGAAGAGTTGCTGGGCCGTCCCGTGAAAATGGCGCCGGATTCGATCGGTCCCGAAGTAGAAGCCATGAAGCCCGCGCCCGGCGAAATCCTGCTGCTGGAAAATCTGCGTTTCCACCCCGAAGAGGAGAAGAACGATCCGGAGTTTTCCAAGAAGCTGGCGTCCTTGTGCGATGTCTATGTGAACGACGCGTTCGGCTCGGCGCACCGCGCGCACGCCTCCACCGTGGGCATGATCGCTTATGTGCCGCAGGCGGCCGCGGGACTGCTGATGGAGCAGGAGCTGAAGTATCTCACCATGGCGACCAGGAATCCGCCGCGGCCCTGCGTAGCGATCCTGGGTGGCGCCAAGGTATCCGATAAGATCGAAGTGATTTCGAATTTGGGCAAAGTGGTGGATAAGTTACTCATCGGCGGCGCCATGGCTTACACGTTTCTGAAGTCGCAAGGCGAGCCAGTGGGTAAGTCGCTGGTGGAAGACGATAAGTTGGATCTCGCACGCAAGCTGCTGATTGAGCTCAAAGACAAACTGGTGCTGCCCGTCGATCATGTGGTAGTGTCTGAAATCAAGGAAAACGCGGACAGCGAAGTGGTGGATTCCATTCCGGACGATAAGATCGGGGTGGATATCGGACCTTTGACCATCGATCAGTACTCGCACATCATCCGCACGGCCAAGACCATCATTTGGAATGGCCCGATGGGCGTGTTCGAGAAGAAGCCGTTCGATCGCGGCACCGTCGCGCTGGCCAAGGCCGTGGCTGTTTCTGGCGCGACCTCAGTGGTGGGCGGCGGCGATTCCGAAAAGGCCATTAAGTCCGCCGGCGTGGCCGATCAGATCTCGCATATCTCGACCGGCGGCGGTGCTTCACTCGAGTTTCTTGCCGGGATTGAGTTACCCGGTGTCGCCGCGTTGACCGATAAGTAAGGGATGGGTCATCGGGATTCGCGTTACGGCGCTTCCGTCGCGTTACGGCGCTCCCGTCGCGTTACGGCGCTTCCGTCGCGTTACGGCGCCGCGACCGTCAGGGAGCGGTCGTAGTAGCCAAACAGTCTTGCCGTGCTACCAGAGATGATAATATCCATCGCGCCGGCTTATATCGACCCGCACGCCGGATAGGTCGCCGAGCGCCCCAGCCCCAAAGTACATCCGGCTTGCGCCCGTCCGCCACCACGCGCCCCTCACGCATCAAAATCACGCGCTCGATCTCGGGAATGATATCCGCCAAATGATGCGTCGCCAGGATAATCCCAATTCCGGCGCACGCCAGCTTGCGCATGATCTCGCGGAGTTCGTGCTGCGCAAAGACATCCAAACTGTTGCTGGGCGCGCCGCGCTTCACATCTCCGTCACGTTCCGTTCCGCCAGGTGCCGGATCTCCAGCAGCGCCAATACCTGTCCGTGGCGTCTGAGAATGCCGCGGGTGCGATGTGAGTCTTCTTGCGATTCGAATATTTGCGTGTGATGCCGGCACATACCGGCTATCGCAATGCCCCACACAAGGTTTTTGACGGTGCCTCAGGAACAACGACAGACCACAAAAGACGATGGTCTGTCCCCCGAAGCTTACTCCATGACTACCGGGCCTTTGTGCGGCTCCGCCTTCTTCATGAAAAACATCAGCGGAATGATGGACAGGAAGATCACTCCCAACACCCAGAAGCTATCCACGAACGCCAGCATAGACGCTTGGCGAATCAACATGCCATAGAGCATGCCTTGCGCCTGGGCCATGGCTTGCGCGGCGCCGGCGCCTTGCACGACCAGCGTATGCGCGAGGCCGGCCAGCGCCTGCGTGTAATTCGGGCTAAATGGCGTCATATGGGAGACCAGCCGGTGCTGATGAAACTGCGTGCGCCGCGCCAGCAGCGTGGTTACGATGGCGATGCCGGAGCTGCCGCCGACGTTGCGCGCCAGGTTGATGAGTCCGGTGGCGCTGCCCATCTTGGCCCGGGGAATGGTGGCGAAAGCCATCGTATTGATGGGCACGAAGAGGAACGCCAGGCCGGCGCTCTGCAGCACCCGCGCCATCATGGCCGTCTGGTAATCGACATCCAGATCGAAGTGCGCCATGTGGAACAGTCCGAGCGACGATACCACCAGGCCAAAAATCACCAGCCAGCGCGCCTCGAATTTCGACAATAGAAAGCCTACCAGCGGCATGGTCACCGCGATCACCAGCCCGCCGGGCGAAAGCACCAATCCGCTGCGCATGGCCGTATAGCCCAGCAGCGTTTGCAGAAACACGGGCAACAGCATGGTGCTGGCGTACAGCACGAAACCAAGCAGGAACATGCTGGCGGTGGAGAGCATGAAGTTGCGGTTCTGCAGCATGCGGAAATCCACCACCGGCTCTTTATGCCGCAACTCCCAGACGACCACGCCAACCAGGCCGATGAACGCGAGCACGGCCATGGCGACGATGAAGTTCGATCCGAACCAGTCGTTTTTCTGGCCATCGTCGAGCGTGATTTCGAGCGCGCCCAAGCCCACGCTGAGCAATCCTAACCCAAGGTAATCGACCTTCAATCCTTTCCAGGCGCGGCGCACCAGGTAGACAGGGTCGTGAATCAGCATGGACGTGAGAGTCAGCGAAAGAACGCCGATGGGAATGTTGATGAGGAAGATCCAGCGCCAGCTATAGTTGTCGGTGATCCAGCCGCCCAAGGTCGGGCCGATGACGGGCGCCACCACCACGCCCATGCCGTAGACGGCCATGGCCATGCCTTGCTTGTGGCGCGGAAAACTCTCCACCAGGATGGCTTGCGAAATGGGCTGCAGCGCGCCGCCGCCAATGCCCTGCATGATGCGGCACAGGATCAGGATGGTGAGGCTGGGAGCCAGGCCGCACAACATGGAGCTGACGGTGAACAGCGTCACGCAAAGCATGTAGAAGCGCTTGCGGCCGATCAAGGACGAGAACCAGCCGCTCAACGGCAGGACGATGGCGTTTGAAACCAGATAAGAGGTGAGCACCCAGGTGGCTTCGTCGACCGTGGCTCCCAGGCTGCCTGCGATATGATCGAGCGCCACGTTGGCGACGCTGGTATCGAGCACTTCCATGAAGGTCGCCAGCATCACCGTCATGGCGATGATCCACGGATTGATGGCGACACGGGTGTTGTTGTTGTTCTCGGGCATGGTGGAACCGCCTGCTTACTTCGTGATAATGGTGGCGTCCACGTTCATGCCGGGACGCAGGACCACGCCGGGCGGCAGCGAATCGAATACGATTTTGACGGGAATGCGCTCGACTACCTTCACGAAGTTACCGGTGGCGTTTTCGGGCGGCAAAAGGCTGAGGCGCGCGCCCGTGCCTCCGGCGATGGAATTCACGCGGCCCTCGATGGTGCGGCCATACATATCCACATCGATTTCGGCCTTCTGGCCCGGATGCACGTTGGCCAGTTGGGTCTCCTTGAAATTGGCGGTCACCCACACCCCCTTGAGCGGGATGATGGCCATCAGGTTCTGTCCGGGCTGCACGATCTGTCCCGGTTCGACGGATTTCTTGGTGACCACGCCATCCACCGGGGCAAAGATGGTCGTGTAGCTGAGGTTCAATTCTGCGGCGGCCAAGTTCGCGCGCGACTGCTCGACGCGTGCGCCGGCCGAGGAGGCTTGCGCGGCGCTCACACGCACCTGTTGTTCGTTGGCCGTGGATTGCGCCAGTTCCGCGCCCATCTGTTTCACGCGGGCGTGTGCGGCATCGGCGGCGGCGCGGGCCGTCGAGATGCCTTGTTCCGAGAATTTCACGCTATCTTGCGCGGCTTTCAGTTGCGCGGCGGTCACTTTGGCGGCGGCCGCGTAGGCATCGAATTGCAGTTGTGAGATTTCGGCTTTGGCCACCAGCGGACGCATGCGGGCGAGGTCGGCTTGCGCTTTATCGTTATTGGCTTCGGCGGAAGCCAGTTTGGATTGGGCAATGGAAAGGTCGGTGTTGGCTTGCCTCACGGCTGCATCCGCCTGGGCCGCTTGCGCCTCGGTTCCGGTCACCGCCTCGGAGGCGCCCCCCGTTGCGCTGTGAGTGGTGTCGCGCGTGAGGGGCACGGTCAACTGCGCGGCGTTGGCCTGGTGTTCGGCGAGCGCCAAGGCGGCTCTTTCCTGATCGACCTTAGCTTGCAGATCGCGCGGATCGATGCGCACCAGCACGTCGCCGGCCTTCACGGCCTGATTGTCCAACACCGGCACGTCCAGCACGCTGCCGAAGACTTTGCCGGAGATGGGGTAAATGTCGCCATCCACCTGCGCGTCGTCGGTGGAGACGCGGTCGCGATAGTGCAACCACGCTCCCGCGGCGACGATGGCCACCACCAAGCCTCCACCCAGGATGACCAGCAACGCCTTGGATCGCTTCACAGGCCGGCGCACGATATCTTCCGTGGGCCGTTCGGCGACTGGACTCCCCTCTTCCATAATCTGAGTTTCCATAATCATCCTCTCACGACTTACTTGGTGTAGACAGCTTCCATTTGTCCGGTGGCGCGGGCTAAGTCGGCGCGCGCCTGGTTGTAGCGGTAGAGCGCCACGATCTGGTTATCGTTAGCGCGGGCCAGCGCGTCCTGCGCGGAGATGACTTCGATGTTATCCGCTACGCCCGCTTGAAACCGGTCGCGCGCCTGCGTGACTTCTTCGTTGGCCAGGCTCACCGCCTGGTTGGCGACATCCACTTCATTGCGCGCGGCGGCCATTTGCGCGATGGCGGTGCGCACCTGCAGGGCGATCTGATTGCGCTGCTCCTGCTCCTGCTGGGATACTTTGCGCAGGTCCAGATCGGCGCGGGCGCGCTGGGCCGCGATGCGTCCGCCGGTAAACAGCGGCGCATTGAGAGAGAAACCGAAGGTGTAGGCGGGGATGGCCGTCTGCGGCGTCAATCCTTGTTCCGACCAGAAACCATCGAAGCTCAGCGTGGGGTAGCGGGCTTCGCCGGCCTGACGTTTTTCGAGCTCGACTTGCCGCTGGTTATGCAGCAGCGCTTTCATCTCGGGGCGATTGGTGTAGGCCGCTTCCAGGCTTTGGTCCACCGCGATGGCGGGTGTAGCGAAGAAGCTGACCCGGTCGGTGAGGTCAATGTCGCGGTGCGGATCGACATTCAAAAGCTGCGCCAGTCCGTAGAGCGAAGTTTGAAATTGCGTTTGCGATTCGATGAGGCGCTGCTTTTCGTTCTGCAATTCCACGTTGGCGCGCAGCGTATCGATGCCCGTGCCCACGCCGCTCTTCTGCATGTCGAAGGCTTGATCGTAGAGCGCCTGGGCCAGATCCACGCGGGATTGTGCGGCTTTCACGTCCGCCGCGGCGCGTAGGCCGCCCAGATATTGCGACACCACCAGCATGGCGATCTGTTCGCGCACTCCCTGATCTTGCGCTTGCGCGGCTCCCACTCCTTCCTTGGATGCTTGCCAGCGGCGCCAGAGCGTCAAATCGAAAATCGGAACGGAAAAAGTGGGGCCGGCATAATCGACTTGATAAGGGCCCAGGTGGCCGGGCAGGGGCAGGAAAGGAATGCTCTGCATGCCGAACAATGGCGCCACGGCCAGGCGCTGCGTGTGTTCATAAACTTGCAGATTGGCTGACGGCAGCAGTCCGGCGCGCGCGATTTTTTGATCTTCCTGGCTCTCGGCCACGTTCAGGTTGGCGATTTGCACCTGCGGATTTTCTTTGAGCGCCAACTGCACGGCGTCCCGCAGGGTGAGGCGCAGCGGCGAATTGTCGGGGGGGGGAGCCTGCGCGCGCATGGTGGCGGCGATGGCCAGCGCGGCTGCCAGCAGCACGACGGCGTGCTTGCCGGTGCGTGCGATTTCATCCACGATGGAGCAGTTCAAAGGGCTGCGCGCAACTAGCGTGGCGCCGCTTTGGTGCATGCGGGCCAGCAAATCTTTGCCGGCGCAGTCGATGTAGGCGACGCCGGCCAGATCGACGACCACCGTGCGGCTCTCGGCGGGCGCAGGTTGGTTGGCGGTGGCCGCGCGCCAGACTTGCTCGAGTTCCCGCACCCACGGTCCGGTGAGCTTGCCTTCTAGCTTGAATGTGCTGGCCTGCGGCGATTCCTGAATGGTGATGCGCAGCATGGCGTGGCTGAGGCAGGCTAGGGGCCGTTGGGTACGCGTTATTTTTCAGGGAGATGCGCGGGTGTGGAAGAGGTGCCGATGCCGATGGCGCGGCGCGTGCCGCTATTTCGGCGCCGGGCATTTGTGGCACAAATTGACACAACAAGTGGGATATGAGATTAAATGGGATGTGCCCAACCGCGTCAGCATGAATGTATCTCTCACGCCAGAGCTAGACCAATTCGTCCAGTCACGGCTAGCTTCCGGCCGGTACCAGACCGCCAGCGAAGTGATCCGCGAAGGCCTGCGCTTGCTCGAGGAGCGCGAACAGGCTCGCGACACCGCTCTCGAAGAACTCCGGGCCAAGATCCGGCGGGGAGTCGAGCAGGCAGACCGCGGTGAGTTGCTGGAAGGAGACGGCGTGTTTGAGGAGATCCGTCAATTGAGTGCCCGCCGCCGGGCAGCCGCCGAATGAGCCGCCGCCGGTTTGTCCTCACGCCTGAGGCGCGGGCCGACCTCATCCAAATCTGGAACTATATTGCGGAAGACAGCATAGACGCAGCCGACCGGGTCATCGCGCGCATGGACGATGCGTTCGGACGCTTGGCGCGGACCCCGAGAATGGGCCATTTTCGTGAGGACCTGGCAGACTCGCGGCACCGTTTCTGGACGGTTTACTCCTACGTCATCGCCTACCGCTGGGAATCGAAGCCCTTACAGATCATCGCGGTCGTGCACGGAGCCAGGCAGTTGGAAGCCTTCTTTCAGCAGCGGGTTCAGTGAGGGGCGAGGCGGGATGCTCTTCGCTCGAACTGATGAGTGGCGCCGGCCCGCCGTCTTCCCACGCGAGTTTGACGGAGAATATCTGTATGCGATTGCGTGCGGCGATGAACCTCTGCCTTTCGATCTGTGTCTCGGCAGCGTCGGGGCAGCAGAGTTATCTCTTCAGCGTATCCGGCACTGATTTCGGCGCTCCGCCGAGTGCGCCTTGCATTACCTTCCTCGATCTCGCTGGAGCCGGGAAGATGATCACCGACCCGTCCACTCCTCCAACGGGTCCGTGGCCCGGCTAGTCTTCGAGGAGTTCAAAGTCAACGCAGATCGCCCAGAGCAGGCTCCTGCAATGGTGCGAACCGTCATCGCCGAATTCGATGAACACGGAAGAGCGGTCGTCCAGATCGATAAGAGTAATCGGCCGGGATCTGTGGTTCTGGCTGTGCGGGACGACAACTCCTGCCGCAGCGCGGCTTCGGATTGATCCGGATGACACGGCGCTCGCGGGTATTTCGGCGCGGCTGGCCACAGATGTTAGGTACAGGCGCGCTGTCTCTCGGGACGACCGAGATTCCGTTACGGCGGACTCGCGGGCGAGGTGCCTTGTCTAGCAGGCTGCGGAAAAAGGCCCGGAACCGCTTGCTTACGCGCGCGGCTCAGAAGCCCGTCCGGTACTTACAACAACTTACGGAGCCGCGACCGTCAGGGAGCGGCCCCTCTCACCTTTTTCCGCAACCTGCTAGCCTAGAGCACGCGGCCGGTTTGGCCCAGGCCTAGGGATGCGCCTACACCGCGCGCCGAAACTGCCGCCGTCTTCTCGGAGCGAACGTTCTTACGTGCCCCTGAGGCCGCGGCGAAGAGGGAAGTTCCACGACCGCAGCGATAGTCTTCTGCTCCCGGCACACGTCGGGTGAAACCTGGCGGCGAACCATGCGGGTAGCCAGGATGCGCTCAATGTGCGCGACGTCCGCGCGTTCGGCGCGGCCGGCGAAAGTCGAAGCCGTTCCTGAAGCGCCCATACGCCCCGTGCGGCCGACCCGGTGAATGAAGTCCTCCGGGACTTGCGGCAGATCGTAGTTCACCACGTGCGAGATACCTTCCACGTGAATGCCGCGCGCCGCGATGTCGGTCGCCACCAGCACACGATAATAGCCCTCCTGGAAACCGCGTAGCGCCTGGCTGCGCTGATTTTGGCTGCGATCGCCATGGATAGCCGCAGTCTTTACGCCGTCGCGCGCCAGTTTTTTGGCGAGCCGGTCCGCGCCGTGCTTGGTGCGGGCAAAGACCAGAAACGACCCGTCCTCGTCTCGCAGCATCGTTTGCAGCAGACCCAGCTTGCGGTCCGGCTCGACCTCATATAGATGCAGATCGATTTTGTCGACCGGCTGTGTAGTGGAGCCGATCTCTACGCGCACGGCATTGCGGACCTGCGTTTCGACCAGATGTTTGACCGAGCTTTCGATGGTGGCCGAGAAGAGCAGCGTCTGGCGCGCGGGAGGTATGGCTGCCATGATCCGGGTGATAGTGGGCAGGAAACCCATGTCGAGCATCCGGTCGGCTTCGTCCAGAACCAGGATGCGCGTGTTGCCGAGAGCGATCAGGCCACGGCTGAGAAAATCGTACAGCCTGCCGGGCGTGGCGATGAGCACTTGCGCGCCCTTACGGATCGATTGCAATTGGGATCCCTCGCCGACGCCGCCGATGACGATAGCGGCACGCACCGTGGCGCCCGCGGCCATCAGGGCGAAGGTCTCGCCGATCTGGATCGCAAGTTCGCGGGTGGGGCTGAGTATCACGGCCCGGACGCCCGAGCGCGGTTCCGTGGCGAGGAGGTGGATGATGGGCAGGACAAACGCGAGCGTTTTGCCGGTGCCGGTTTGTGCCGTGGCGACCACGTCGCGTCCAGCCAGCGCCGGCTCGATGGCCTGCGCTTGCACGGCGGTCGGCTCCTTAAAGCCGTTCTTCAGGAGATTGCTCTTCAGGAGAGCAGAGAGAGGGGAGTCAGAGAAAGTTTTCATTTTTAAGTTTTGCGGAGGAGAATCGACGAGCCGGCTACCGATGAAGGGGCGGGTTGCGGATCAACTTCCAGTTGAATCTCGATTATATCGCACTTAGTGGACTTGTCAAAACTGCAAAACCTGCACCGCAGAGGATCCGGCCAGCCTATTCGAATCACCGTATTGGACACCTTGGGATGGGTTGCGGTTCCTCGATGGGCGTTTTTACAACTCCTTTACTTGGCCTTAACTTCATGCCGCGCGCGGACCGATAGGATTGGAGCATGACATTACGAACTCGAAACGTAGCGAAGATGTTTCTGGCCGGAGTGGTGGGATATCTGCCCGCGGCGGCGTGGGGTCAGTCGATCTTTCAAGTCGTTCACACTCCCAATGAGAATTTCAATGACGGCTTATATGCCGTCTCGGCGTCGTCCCCGACCGATATCTGGGCTGTGGGACAGTCCACGATTCATTTCGATGGAACCAAATGGACCGCGTTCCAGGCGCCCATGATCAAGGGTGACAACACCGGCGAGTTGGAAGGCGTCGTGGATATTTCGCCGGCGGAAGCATGGGCGGTGGGCACGGTAGGCATCGGCGAAGGGTCACCGGGACAGGTCATCGAGCAGTGGGACGGCACCCAGTGGAACGTATTTCAGGGGCCGACGTTCGCCTCCGGAGACCAGCCCAGCCTGAAAGCCATGACCGCGATTTCCGCCGACGATATCTGGGCCGTGGGAAGTCTGCTGAGCGGCGGCGGCGAGCTTCTGAACTATCTGTTCGAACATTGGGACGGCACTGCGTGGACGGCGACGGCCATTCGCACCAACGATGCGTTTCTGTTCGGCGCGTCGGCGGACGCCACCAACGATGTCTGGGCGGTGGGATTCATCGGACCGGAGAACGATACCAGCAAGACTTTGGTGATGCACTACGACGGCACGAATTGGAAGAAGGTGCCGAGTCCCAGCGTCGGGACGGGCGCCAGCCAGTTGAATGGCGTGGTCGCGCTGGCTCCCAACGACGCATGGGCGGTGGGCTTTTCAACGCCGGTGGCGCCGCCCAAATCGGCACCAACCCTCACGCTGATCGAGCACTGGGACGGGACCAGTTGGAGCGTGGTGCCGAGTCCTAATGTGGGACCAAACAGTATGTATCAATCGAACCGGCTGTTCGGAGTTACGGCTGTTTCGGCGAACGACATCTGGGCATTCGGCTCCTATTTTGCGGCGAGCGGGTCGGGCCACCAGATGACGTTGCTGCTGCATTGGGATGGCGCTTCGTGGACGATTGCGCCGAGTCCGAATCCTACCAAGGACGGGTTTTTGTCGGATCTCTTGTTCGCGGGCGTGGCGGTGTCGCCTACCGATGTGTGGATCGTGGGGGCGGAGGATGAGGCTCCGCACGATGGCACGTTGGCGATTCATAGCACCATGGCTGGCGAGTGAGAATACCGTGCAGCCTCCCGGCCACCAAAAGTGATGAAACCCAAGGAGGGCAGGCAATCTTGCCCGCAGCCGGCTTTCACCCGGCTTTGCACAGGCTCCAGCCTCTGTCGGCCGAGCGAGCTTCGCTCGCCGAAGAGCGGGCCTACGAGGCCCGCGCAGGCTACGAGCCTGCCCCACAGCGGCGGGCACAATGTAGAAAGTCGGCCAGGATTGGCCGCCCCACAGCAGGGTAAGGTCTTAAGCGCGCCCGAAATCGATGAAGCCACGCCGCGGGTCGGTGCTCAACAGCTTCACGCGGATCTGATCGCCCACATCCAGCCCATGCTCGCCGCGCATCAGGCGGCCTTCCACGGCCGGCGTTAAAGCGCGTACGAAAGTGCCCTTCGGAGTAACTCCCGTGACCACCGCGGGAAAGATCTCGCCGATGCGGTCGTGCATGGCGACGGCCGCAATGCGTTTCGACATGGCGCGCTCCACCTTGCGCTCGGCATCCTCCCGCCCGGTGCAATTGCGCGCCACGCCTTCCAGTTCCGTCTCGCCATAAGGCGAAGACTGGCCGGCCAGCACGGCTTTCACCAGACGCTGCGTCACCAGATCGGCGAAGCGGCGATTGGGCGCGGTGGAATGCGTGTAATCGTGCACCGCCAGCGCGAAGTGCCCGATGGCGGGCTCGCCGGGACGCTCCAGCACATACTCGCCGGGCCCCATCAGCTTCACCACCGCCAACGAGAGATCGGCGTAATGCACGGGGTCTTCGGTGCGCCGCTTTATCAGATATCGGTTCAGCGCGGCGGAATCGGGATCGGCCGGCAGTTGGTCGCCGGTGCGCGCGGCCAGTTCCACAATGCGATCCCAGCGTTCCGGAATCTTCACCACGCGGCGAATGGAGGCGATGCGATGGTCGCGCAGCATGCGCGCGATCACGCCGTTGGCGGCCACCATGAAGTCCTCAATCAGTTGCGTGGCGCGGTTGCGAAAGCGCGGCTTGATGCCGGTTACCTTGCCGTCGGAGAGCACGGCCTCGGTTTCGCTGCGATCCAGATCGAGCGCGCCGAGGCGATGACGTTGTGCGCGCAGCTTCTGGGCGGCTTCATCCTGCAGGCGGAGTTGCGCCTGCAGATCTTGCGAGGCGGCTACTTTGGCAGGCGGCGCGCAATGCCCTTCAAGCCACGCTCCGACGGAATTGTACGCCAACTGTGCGGCGTTGCGCGTCACAGCGCGATAAGCCTTGCCATCCTCGACCGAGCCATCCGCATCCACGGTCAGTTCCACCACCACCGAGAGCCGGTCGCTGTGCTCGTTGAGCGACGTCAAATCCGTTGAAAGATCCTCCGGCAGCATGGGGAAGATCTTCACGCCCGCGTACACCGACGTGCAATTCGCGGCGGCGTGCACATCGATGGGCGATCCCTTGGGCACATCGCCGTCTACGTCCGCAATGCCGATGCGAATACGAATATCGCCGTTGGGCAGGCGCTCGGCCACTTCGATCTGATCGAGATCGCGCGAGGTATCGTTATCGATCGACGACCAGAGCAGGCTGCGTAGATCCTGGACCCCGCTATTTACCGCGGGCGGCGCGGTATGTGCCCGCAGATCGGCCACCTGGCGCATCGCCTCCGGAGGAAAGTCGGGAGTGAAACCTTCGGCGAGCATCTCCTCGCGCGCCAACGCGGCAAGGTCGTAGTGATTGTTTTGGGAATTGGGCATGGATAGGCTCAGACGTCGTGGCGGCGAGTGCGCGAAAGCAACTGCCGCGCGCGGTCGAGCGCCTTTTGTTCGGCTTCTTCGCGGGTCGCGCCGGTGCTGCGCGCCAGGGCGGCGCCCGGCGAAACGTTATCGGCCTTCGAGTGATACACGTCGCCTAGCTTGTACGAAGTGAGTTTCACCTTCCAAGGGTCTATGTCGACCACCCGTTCGCTATAATCCTCGGCATTCATCGCGTGTATCTCCGGACAACCTATCTTACCCCGCGTCTTATGTATGTGTGCGCACATTGCGGGTGCTTAACCGTTTTTGGGGATTCTGAGCAAAGTGACCGCTCCCTTACGGTCGCCGCTCAGTAAACCCCGCGAAATCATTACGTCCGTTACCGAGCCGCGACCGTCAGGGAGCGGTTTCCCGGAACGGTTAAGCACCCCACATCGCGCAACATCGCACGCGTGCCGCGTTATACGATGGCCGTATGATGATCGTGCATGTGCATATTCATGTGAAGCCGGAACACGTGGAGGCTTTCCGGGAGGCCACCATCGCCAACGCGCGCGCCAGCGTGCAGGAGCCGGGCGTCGCGCGTTTCGAAGCGCTGCAGCAGGCCGGCGATCCCACGCGCTTCCTGCTGATCGAGGTGTATCGCGATGCCAACGCGCCCGCGCGCCACAGGGAAACCGCGCATTACAAAACCTGGCGCGACACTGTAGAGAACATGATGACGGAGCCGCGCACGCGCGTCGAGTACGTCGAGCTTTAAGCCGGCATGCAATTCGAATTCGCCACCGCGGCGCGCATCGTCTTCGGAGCCGGAACCGTGCGCGAAGTTGCGGCCGCGGCCCGCGCAATGGGACGGCGGCCGCTACTGGTCACGCGCCAGTCCGCGGATCTCGATCGATTAGGCGTGGCCGGTGAGTGGTTCCGGGTGCACGGTGAGCCTACCGTGAATGTGGTGCGCCGGGGCGCGGAGGTGGCGCGCGCCGCGGGTTGCGACATGGTGATCGCGATGGGCGGCGGCAGCGCTATCGACGCCGGTAAAGCTATCGCCGCGTTGATCGCCAATGGCGGCGATCCGCTCGATTATCTGGAGATCGTCGGCCGGGGTAAGCCGCTGACCCGTCCGTCGGCGCCCTTCATCGCCATTCCGACCACGGCGGGCACCGGCTCTGAGGTCACCCGCAATGCGGTGTTGGCCTCGCCCGAAGATCGCGTGAAAGCCAGCCTGCGCAGTCCGCACATGTTGCCGCGCCTGGCGCTTGTAGACCCGGTGCTGACGCTGGATCTGCCGCCCGCGCTCACCGCCACCACCGGCCTCGATGCACTCACGCAACTTATCGAGCCGTACGTCTCGTGCCGCGCCAATCCGTTGACGGACCTATATTCCGTGGAGGGCATGCGGCTCGCGGCCGCGTCGCTTAAGCGCGCCTGGCTCAGCGGCCACGATCTGGCCGCGCGCACGGATATGTCCCTCGCTAGCCTGCTGGGCGGCCTGGCTCTGGCGAACGCGGGGCTGGGCGCGGTGCACGGATTCGCCGCGCCATTGGGAGGCATGTTCGATGCGCCGCATGGCGCCTTGTGCGCGGCGCTGCTACCGCACGCCATGCGGGTGAATATCGCGGCGCTCGCGGGTTCCGAGCGGCTGGCGCGATACGCCGCCGTGGCACGCATTCTGACGGGACGTTCCACGGCTACGCCCGAACAGGGCGCTCTGTGGGTAGAGCACCTTTGCCGCGATTTGGAAATCCAGCCGTTGCGGGCGTACGGTGTGCGCGCATCGCATGTGCCCGAGCTGGCCGAAAAAGCGGCCGCCGCCAGCAGCATGAGAGCCAATCCCGTCGTCCTCACGCGCGAACAACTGAAGGGGCTATTACTCCGTGCCCTCTGACGAACGAACTGGAGGTGTATCGCCCACCCGTCTATTTCGATGAGGTTCACTGCCTGCATGGAGAACGGTCGCTTTTTTGTCGCCGGATTTGTGCCGGGACGGGTCAGCCGAATCACCCGGTTCTGACGGGCTTGGTGTTCAGGAGTGCACTTCGCATAGCGCCGGCGGACCGTGGCGGGGCTGTCGGCGAGGATCCCGGCGACTTCCTCGATTCGTCGCGCCTTCCCTAGCGTTGCCCCTATCATCGGACGGAAATCGTACAACACGTATGCGAAGCCTGCGATTGTCATCAGGGCCAGCAATAGCGCCCAAGATCGTCTCGCTGATAGTCTCCATTGCCATCGAACCGGCACTTGCGATTGGATTACTGGCGATTGTGACGTACATAATTTGGATTTGTCTGATTCAGAATCTTGCGCCGCACACTTGACCTTTTTGCTCTTCGCGAAGCGTTTTTGTGCTCCTCTCTTTCGCTTATGGCGCGCGCTGCTCACCGACAGCCCATTGTAGCGACGAGCCGACTTTGAATAGGCTGCGCCTCGTGCGAGTCCCGGCCGTACTCTGACCGCAAGTGCGCCCACGCGCGGGCGAGTTCCGCAACGGCGAGGTAGATCCCGTTCGAGGAACCAACTCGCGAGGAACCCCGCAAGGAGTCTGTTTTCCCAGCAGGCCCAGACTGCTTGTTAGCGCACGGCTTGTGCCGGCCTTTTGGGTCCGGTTCCCCTCCTCTGATCCGAGTCACAACCCGAGCCTGTCCCCTAACCGCCTGATTCCAAACCGACTCCTCCGGCAATCTCCCGCCCGCAGGCCAACCTGCCGCGTACAATAACCATCGAGAATTCTGGATGCCCCACCCCCCGCTAGCCACCCCCCGCCATGAACGCCGCATCCCCCTAAACCCGCTGTTCGCCCGCTCCCCCGACCCCATGGTCATCGTGCGTCCCGATGGACAAATCCTCCGCGTCAATCCCGCCTTCATCGCCGCCCTCGGACACGCGGAACCGGACCTCTGTGCACGCAACCTTCTAGACCTCCTCCATCCCGACGATCACGCCCCCGCCCAAGCCGCACTTGCCAACAGAATCCCCACCGCTCCGATCGAAACCCGTTTTTTCTGCGCATCAGGCGGCTACAAATCGCTAGACTGGACCGCCACGCCCGACCCCGCCCGCGGCCTCGCCTACATCGTCGCTCGTAAAAAATTACGAAACGAACCCAACTGCGTCTGCGCCCTCGAATACACTACCGACGCCTTCTTCGCCGTGGATCCCGACTGGCGTCTCATCCGCGTCAACCAGCAAGCCGAAACGCTATGGTCGCGCCAGCGCGGCGATCTTCTCGGACGCCATCTCTGGGAAGTCTTTCCGGAAGCCGCCCGCAGCCCCTTGCGCGCCGTCTACGAACAGGTCATGCGCACGGGCGAGCCCGCGCACCTCGAAGAGTTCCATCCATACCCCCCCCACCAGGGATGGTTCGAGATCCACGTCTACCCGTCGCCCGAAGGGCTGGCCGTATACTTCCGCGACATCGGCGGCCGCCGTCAGGCTGACGAAAAGATCAAGCAGACCCTGCAGGAAAAGGAAGTTCTGCTGCGCGAAGTCCACCACCGCGTGAAAAACAATCTGCAGGTCATCTGCAGCATGCTCCGCCTCAAGGAACGCAATCTCGCCGATCCCACGCTGCTGCAGGCCCTCCGCGAGTGCCGCGAGCGCGTCATGGCCATGGCCATGATCCACGATCAATTGCATCGCGCCAAGGATTTTTCCAATCTCAACCTCGGCGAGTACATCCGCAACCTGTCGGCCAGCCTCTTCTCTTCTTACGGCGTGAATTCCGCCGATATCGGCCTGCGCCTGGATGTGGAAGATATTCCCGTGGCCATCGATACCGCCATTCCCTGCGGCCTCATCGTCAACGAGCTGGTCTCGAATTCCCTCCGCCACGCCTTTCCCGATGGACGCAAGGGCCACATCTCGCTCGCTCTGCACGCGCTCTCCGGCGGCGCGGTCGAACTGGTCATCGCGGACGATGGCGCGGGCTTCCAGGAAACCTCGCACGCCGAGGGTCCCCGCTCGCTGGGCCTGTGGCTGGTCGAGTTGCTGGCGGGCCAGATCGGCGCCACCGTGGAGCGGTCCACGCGCGCCGGCGCCCGCTATCGCCTCGTATTTCAAGAAACTTCATAAGGAGATGAATCACATGAACAAACGGCGCATCCTGTTAGTCGAAGACGAGAAGGTCGTCGCGGCCGACATCCAGGAGTGTGTGAAAGGTCTGGGATACGACGTGGTGGGCACCGCCGGCACCGGCGCCGAAGCCCTGCGGCTGGCCGTCAACACCGCGCCGGACCTGGTCCTCATGGATATCAAGCTGCAAGGCGCCATCGATGGCATCGACGTGGCCGGCGCGCTCTACGATCAGCTTAAGGTTCCGGTCGTCTATCTCACCGCGCATGCCGACGCCGAAATTCTGGAGCGCGCCAAGCTGACCGCGCCCTCCGGCTATGTTCTGAAGCCGTTTGACGACCGCACGCTGCGCACCGCCATCGAAATCGCCTTCGACCGCCATCGCCGCGAACGCCAATTAATAGAAGGTGGAGAGCGCTTGGCCGCCGCCATCGGCAGTATCGATGAAGCTGTCATCGTCGCTCAGGAAAATGGCCGCGTGGCGCTCATGAACCGCGTCGCCGAGGCCCTCACCGGATGGCCGCAGGAGGAAGCCATCGGCAAGCCGGTCGATGAGGTCTTCACTACGCTCAATGGCCGGACTGGCGCGCCGCAGCCGTCTCCGGTGGGCCGCGTGTTTCGCGAAGGCGTCGCCATTGGCCTGGGCAACGCCGCGGGTGACGACGTGCTGCTGCTCGGCCGCAACGGTGTTCGCCAGATCATCCAAGGCAGCGTCACTCCCGTGCGCGATCGCGATACGCAGCCCGTGGGCGTGTGCGTGTTATTCCGCGCCATCGGGCAGCGCGCCGCCGATGAGCCTTGGGGATCGCCCGAGCACGGCGAGGCTGGCCGCATGCAGATCCTTGGCCGTCTCACCGCCGCCGTGGCCCAGAAATTCACGCGCCTGTTGGAAGCCGGCCGTGGCCGCAGTCATGCCGCGCGCCTGGCCAACCGTCTGCTCGAATTCGGGCAGCGCCAGCCCACCCCCCCCGCGCCTATCGATCTCAACTTGCTCATCGCCGGGATGGACGATCTGCTGCAGTGCGCGCTGGGCGACGAAATCACACTGCAACTCGTCCTGGCGCCCGAGGCTGCCGCAGTGCGGGCCGATCCCGGTATCCTCGAGCTCATCCTGATGCACCTGTCCCTGCTCACCCGCGATTGCGCCCTCTCCGGCCAGTTCTCCATCGAAACTTCCGCCATCGCCAGCCCCGAAACCGGCGAGAGCCATGTCATCGTGACCATCACCCCCCCGGCATTGGGACGCGATCTCCCATCGCTCGATGAAATCGTCCGCCAGTCCACCGCAGAGCTGCGCTTCGCCATCGAGGGATCCGCCATCAAACTCTATCTACCGAGCCACGCAAGTGAAGACTAACCCGAGCCCCGCCGCGCGCAAGCGCGGGGCAGGCTCGTAGACTAAACCCCGGCCCCCGGCCCCTAGCTAGCCCCTAACCCCGCCGCGCGCAAGCGCGGGGCAGGCTCGTAGACTAAACCCCGGCCCCCGGCCCCTAGCCCCTAACCCCGCCGCGCGCAAGCGCGGGGCAGGCTCGTAGACTAAACCCCGGCCCCCGGCCCCTAGCCCCTAACCCCGCCGCGCGCAAGCGCGGGGCAGGCTCGTAGACTAAACCCCGGCCCCCGGCCCCTAGCCCCTAACCCCGCCGCGCGCAAGCGCGGGGCAGGCTCGTAGACTAAACCCCGGCCCCCGGCCTCTAGCTAGCCCCTAACCCCGCCGCGCGCAAGCGCGGGGCAGGCTCGTAGACTAAACCCCGGCCCCCGGCCTCTAGCTAGCCCCTAACCCCGCCGCGCGCAAGCGCGGGGCAGGCTCGTAGACTAAACCCCGGCCCCCGGCCCCTAGCCCCTAACCCCGCCGCGCGCAAGCGCGGGGCAGGCTCGTAGACTAAACCCCGGCCCCCGGCCCCTAGCCCCTAACCCCGCCGCGCGCAAGCGCGGGGCAGGCTCGTAGACTAAACCCCGGCCCCCGGCCCCTAGCCCCTAACCCCGCCGCGCGCAAGCGCGGGGCAGGCTCGTAGACTAAACCCCGGCCCCCGGCCCCTAGCCCCTAACCCCGCCGCGCGCAAGCGCGGGGCAGGCTCGTAGACTAAACCCCGGCCCCCGGCCCCTAGCCCCTAACCCCGCCGCGCGCAAGCGCGGCTAAGGGCCGCCGCTTATGCCAATCCGTGCGGCTCTGGAACTCCTTGCCGATCGCCAGCAGAGTATTCTCCGTAAACGGCGGGCCCACAAGCTGCAGCCCCACCGGCAGATCGCCCACAAATCCGCAGGGCAGCGCCAACGCCGGAATCCCCGCCAGATTCCCCGCCGGAATCAGCGCCGTCAGTCCTGCATCCTTCGGGCGCGGCCGGTCCGGATGGTGATCGAGCGGTTCGTTCACCTTCGGCGCCACCGACAAGCGCGCCGGCGCCAGCAGCACGTCCACATCGGCGAACACCTTGAAGATGGCCTCTTTGGCGACGCGCCGCACGCGCATGGCTTTCAGATAAACGTGCGCTGGAATCTCCAGACCAGCCTTCAATCCGGCAATCTGTTTCTGGTCCGCCAATTCGTCCACCTTGCCGCTGGAGATCAAAGGCTCGAACACCGAACTGGCGTCCGCCGAAATGATGGCGCCAATCGCCGGCCCGTAAGGGAAATCGGGCAGCTTGGTTTCCACCATCGTGGCTCCCAGCGCCCGCATGGTTTCCAAAGCCTGCGCGAAGGCCGGGCGCGCGGCTTCCTCCGGCCATTCGCTGAAATCCGCGGGTGCGAAGCCGATGCGCAGTTCGCTCATTTTGCGCGCGTATTGCGGCGTGTAATAGAAGCTCTTGCCGGCCGATCCCGGATCGCGATGGTCGCCGCCCGCGATGGCGTCCAGCACCAGGCCGCAATCTTCCGCCGAATGGCAGAACGGCCCCAACTTGTCGAGCGTCCAGGAAAGCGGCATGGCGCCGTAGCGGCTCACTAGCCCGTAAGTCGGCCGCAGCGCCGTCACCCCGCAAAACGCCGCGGGAGTAAGAATCGACCCCGAGGTCTCCGAGCCGATGGCAAACGGCGCCAGCCCCGCGGCCACCGCAATGGCCGATCCGCTCGACGATCCGCCCGACCAGCGGCTGGTATCCCACGGGTTCAAGCCCGGCCCTGTCAGCGAAGCCGAAGCATGCCGATAGCTTGGCCCGCCCGCCAGTTCCACCATGGCCAGCTTGCCGATCAACAGCGCGCCTACGCCTGCCAGTTTCTGCATCACAGTGGCGTCGTAATCGAAAACCTGCCCGGCATACGGACGCGCGCCCCACGCAGTAATCTGCCCGGCCACGCTGAGCAGATCCTTCGCCCCATAAGGCACGCCTTGCAGAGGACCCCGCAAGCGGCCGCGCTTGATCTCGGCATCCACCGCTTTCGCCTGGCGCTCCGCCCGCTCGGTCAGCGGCAGCGCTAGGGCATTGTAGCGGGGGCCCAGCGCTTCCAGGCGCCGGCCGAACGCGCGCGCCAGTTCGTGTGCGCTGATCTCCTTCTCGCGCACCATGCGATTCAACTCGCCGATGCTCGCGAAGAAAACGTCGCTCCCCGGTTCCTTCATGGCGCCTCAAGCGGTGAAGTGGAAGGCCGGCTCCGACTCCATCGGGATTTCCACCTTCGCCAACGCCTCGCCCGCGTGCTGATTCTGTTCCCGCGCGGCCTTCAGTTCCTCGTCCGGAGTTGCCGGCGTCGCGGATTGCGGCGCGGGCGATTGGGCCGCCGCCGTGACCGCCAGCATCGCGCCTGCCAATTCACGGCGAGTCAGTTTTGGGTTCTTCATGGCGTGCAAGTGAGCGCTTCCAAAGCCGCTTTCTCCATTACAGCACGCGGCGCCTGCTCCCCAGTCCAGGTTTCAAACTGCTTCACCGCCTGCTCGATGAACATCTGCAATCCCTGGATCACGGTCTTGCCCTGCTCCCGCGCGCGCCGCGTCAACTCGGTTTCAAGCGGATTGTAAACCATATCGAAGACCACCTCGGCGGGAATGCGGTCGTTGAAGAAGCATTCCTTCACGTGCGGATACATGCCCAGCGGCGTGGCGTGGATCAGCACGTCGAAATGCCGGTCGGCAAGCTGTTCGATGAGCAGCGGCTCGGCTCCGCAAATCTTGGCCAGCGACCGCACCCGATCCGCATTGCGGCCTACCAGCGCGATGCGCGCCCCGGCATCCGATAGCGCACAGGCCGCGCTGCGCGCCGCGCCGCCGTTTCCCACGATCAACGCCGTGGCATTGTGCAGCCGCACATGATGCGCCAGAGGAGCGATCACGCCCGCCGCGTCTGTATTCGTGCCGCGCCATTTTCCAGCCCGGCGCCACACCGTATTCACCGCGCCGATGCGCCGCGCCAGCGGGTCCACGATATCCAGATAGCGCAGGATCTTCTGCTTGTGCGGAATCGTCACGCTGAACCCCGCGATGGGCAGCCGCTCGGCCAGCGTGAAGAAATCGCGCATCTGCGCCGGCGAAACCAGAAACGGCAGATACACCGCTTCAATGCGCCGGAATTGGAAGGCGCGGTTCAGCACCGCGGGCGAAATCGAATGCCGCACCGGATCGGCCACCACCCCGTAGATCTTACTCGTGCGCGATAACTTGTCCAGACGGTAGAGGTGCCGCAACTGGCGCGCGCAAACTTGTCCGGCCGCCGTGCCCTGCGTAGTAGTGGGCGCGGCATATGTGTACATGCCGCCGAATGCCGTGGAAAGCACGCGGCTCGGAAATCCCAGTTCGCCCATCGCCAGCACGATCATCGGCGTGCGCGGATGCGACCGGGCCAGCGTCAACACGCGCCCATAATCCGAGGGCTTGCGCGCCGTGGTCACCACCTTGTAGCCATCCGCGGGAATCCGCGTCATGCGGTTGAGCAGCGTATCGAGCTGCGGCGTGGCTTCGTAATTGTGATAGGAAACGATCAGCCGCGCGCGCCCCCGAAAGAGGCCCAACTTCGCGGCCGCCATCTCGGCGCTCTCGATCTCCACATCCACGGCTTGCGCCCCGGCCGAGACCGCCTCGTCGAGCACCCGCAATTCCTCTTCGATGCTGCCGTTAAACTTGCCGTGATTCTGGTGCCGGCGGCAGGTCGCCAGCACGATGCACTCTGGATTATGTTCGAGGAAGCCGCTAATGGCCTGCGCCCCGCGCTCCGGGTGTTCCAGGTAGTCCAGACGAAATTCCAGAAACGTCTCGCCCGCCTCGGCTTCCCGCCGCGCGTGCTCCAACAACTTTTCCAGATCTGGAAAACCCAGCGCGATACAGATGCGTGGGAGGGGCCTGGTCTGCGCCATCAGGGAGTTTCTAGCATATCACGGGCGCTGCTTAACAGTTTTTGGGAAACCGCTCCCGTCTCGGTCGCGGCCTGGTAGCCGGTCGCCCCTCGGTTAAGATGCCGGGCCCCGCGCGTGAGCCAGCGGTCAGCTTTCCCCAGCCCCTAGCCCCTAATTCAGGCGCTACACTAACTCGTTATGACCTGTCACGCTGGAGATTCGTCCACATGAAGCTGTGGGGAGGCAGATTTGAAAGCGGGCCCTCGGAGATCTTCGAGCGCTTTTCCGGATCGCTGTTGTTCGATCGCCGCCTCATCGGCGCCGACATCCGCGGCTCGCAAGCCTTCGCCCGCGCGCTTGAGCAGGCCGGTATTCTCACATCCGACGAGAGCACGCGCATCGTCGCGGCGCTCGACGCCATTCAAACCGAGGCCGCCGAGCCCGAGTTTTTCACCGGAGCCGCGGACGAAGACGTCCACACCCTGGTGATCCGTAAGCTGAAGGAACGCGCCGGCGCGGTGGCCGATAAGATCCACACCGGCCGCAGCCGCAACGAGCAGGTCTCGCTCGATCTGCGCCTGTGGCTGCGCGGCGAATGCGATCGCGTCCGCGGGTTGTTGGCCGGCACGATGGAAGCGCTGCTCGATCTGGCGGCCCGCTATCCGGACGCCGTAATTCCCGGCTACACGCACACGCGCCGCGCGCAGGCCGTGCTCTGGCCGCACTATCTGTTGGCCTATTTCGAGATGTTCGCGCGGGATGCCGAGCGCTTCGCCGAGGCGCGCCGCCGCACCAACGTGATGCCGCTGGGCTCCGGGGCGCTGGCCGGCAGCGGATTTCCCTTTGATCGCCAAGCCATGGCCCGCGACATGGGTTTCGACGCGCTCACCGCCAACAGCATGGATGTCTCCGCGGATCGCGATTTCGCGCTCGATTTCCTCTACGCCGCCTCCGTCACCATGCTGCACTTGAGCCGCCTGGCCGAGGATTGGATTCTATATTCCAGCGAAGAATTCAACTGGTTGGAATTGGCCGATGGCGTAACCAGCGGCTCCAGCCTGATGCCGCAAAAGAAGAATCCCGATTCGCTCGAATTGATCCGTGGCAAGTGCGGGCGCGTGCTCGGATGCCTGTACGCGCTGATGGTCACCATGAAGGGTCTGCCGCTCACTTACAATCGCGATATGCAGGAAGATAAGGAGCCGCTGTTCGACGCAGCCAATCAGGTCGCCGGGTCGCTCGAAATGGCGCGCGTGGTGATCGCCTCGGCGCGGTTGCATCCGGAGCGGCCGCTCGCAGCCGCGCAAGAGAGTTGGGTGGTCGCCACCGACTTAGCCGAAGCTCTGGCGCGCGCCGGTACGCCGTTCCATCAGGCGCATCAGCTTGTGGGCAAGCTGGTGCTCGAAAGCGTGCGCAAGGGCAAGCGGCCATCCGATTGGACCGCCGCGGAATTGCACCGATTCGCACCCGAATTCACGCACGATATGGCGCGGCTGCTCGATCCGCGCGAAGGCATGCGCTCGCGCGAGATCTTCGGCGGCACTGGACCGGCCGCCGTCGCGCAGGCCCTCGAGGAGGCTCGCGCGCGTCTGGCCCGCATGTCGTTATGAGCAAGAGTTATCGCCACGGCCAGATTCTGAAGCTGATCCGCGCCAAGCATATTCATACGCAGGAGGAGTTGGCGCGCGAGCTGGGGCTGACCGGCATCGCCGCCACGCAAGTGACTCTCTCGCGCGACATTCGCGAGCTGCGCCTGGTGAAAACCCGCGATGGCTACGGCGAGATGCTGGCCGAAGAGACCGGCCCCTCGTTCGCTACGCTGGCCGCCGAATTCGTGGGAGATGTGCGCATCGCGCAGAATCTGGTAGTGCTGACGACGTCGCCAGGGCATGCGAATTCCGTCGCGGTGGCGCTGGATGCCGAAGAGTGGCCGGAAATCGTGGGCACTCTGGCCGGCGACGACACCATGCTGGTGATTGCGCCGGACAACGAAACCGCCGAGAGGGTGCGCCAGCGCTTTATGGAGCTGATCGAAAAGGCCTAGCCTGCGGACTTCCGGGGCATCCGCTCCCTTACGGTCGCGGCTCGGTTCCGGTCGCGGCTCCTACCTGCCGCGGCTCGATGTACGTGGCGCGTCGATTTCGCGCGATTACCGAGCCGCGACCAATTTCCGAGCCGCGACCGTGAGGGAGCGGTTTTGCGGCTAAGTTCGTCTCTAATTCGCCGAGGGCTGCTCCGCGTGATCCACCACTCGAACCTCCAAGGCGGCTTGCCGTTTCTGAAGCTTCAGTCCGAGTTGCTCTTCCATGGCCGTGAAGATGGACCGTCCGCCTGCGGTATCCGCATTCGGAGTAAGCTCCACGTTCTCGGGCACGAATTCCAGTTTGAAATCGAAGGCGCCGGAAAGGCCCGTCTGGTCGACGACGGCACGCTTGACCTCCGCGGATAGCATCTTCGCCACGTAAGAACGCGGCGCGGATTCGAAAGCCATGATCCGGGTCTGACCCTTGTAGCGAACGGCTAGTTTTGGACCCGGCGGTCCGGCGGCGGCAAGAAGTTTAGGTCCGCTCTTGGCAAGCACAATGACATACGCCTGAGTTTCCCCGGTTTCGGAATGGATCCTGAGTTGGAATCGTTCCGCTAATAGGGACTGCAGCATCATCCGGATCTGGCGGTCGCGCGCGACCTGTTCGGCGCCGGCATCCAGGTCCGGCGTCGCCTCGATATTGAACCTGTCGGTATCCAGCCACTTGGGTCCGCCGGCCATCTCATATTCCGCGATGCCGAAGGCCCATGCAATCAGAGTCCTTAGTGTGGCGTTCCCGGCTTTGAATCTGCCGCCGGGAAGACGGTAAATAATCGATCCGCCACCGGAAGTGCCTGGCTTGATGGACGCAACCTCAAAGGCAGGCGCTGGCGAAGCCGATTGACCGAAACCACTCGGACCAAACAGTAAGATAAAGCCGAAGATTCGGCGTAGCCTCATCGGCTAAGTGGGGTTTGCCGGATGCGATAGAGAGTGCCGGCGGACCTTATATACACGGAATCGCCCGCCAGAGCCAGCGACGCATACACCGGTTCGCCGAGCGAGTTAGTAGAAAGCACTTCGAATTCCGGCCCGGCCTTCACCACGTAAGTATCGCCATCGTTGCTGGTGATCATCAGCTTCCCGTCGAAAGCTACGGGCGCGCCGGTGACTTTTCCCGGTTGCGGAAAGCGCTTTCCTTCGTACTTCACTTCACCCGTGACTGCGTCGAGACAGGTCAGCAGGCCCGCGTCGGTCATCACATAGAGATAGTCGCCGTAGAGGATGGGCGACGGAATGTAACCGGTGCCCTTTTCGTACTTCCACGCAATGCGCGGCTGGTCCTTGGCGGGATTGAGACGGATGGCCATCACGATCTTCTTCGGAAAACCGCTGGTCACATAGACCATGCCATGTCCGTAGACCGGCGTGTGCACGGAGTTGCTGTCGAGCCCGTCGGTGCGCCAGAGTTCCTTACCGCTGCGGGGATCGTAAGCGATGGTGTCTTGCATGGAAGGAACAATCAGCGCGGGCTGCCCGCCGGATTCCACGATCACGGGTGTGGTCCAGTTGACCGCCTCGTTGCGCTTTGTTTTCCAGGCGACCTTGCCGCCGGCGGTGGAGATAGCGGCCAGAAACGACCGCTCACCTTCGTCCTGGTCCGCGAGAATCAGGATCTTGTCTTCAAATAACACCGGCGACACACCAGTACCTACGCCGAGCGTGGCGATTCCGCCGAGTGACATTTTCCAGATCAGGTTACCCTCGAAATCGTACTTATAGAGTCCTTGCGATTCGAAGTACACATAGACATACTTGCCGTCGGTCACCGGCGTAGGTGTCGCATAAGTGTTGAACTTATGAATATCGTCGTAGACCGACCCTTCGTAAGCGGTGCGCTCCCAAAGCTGTTTGCCGGAAGCCGCGTCGAAGCACAGCACTTTGAGAGTGTGTTTATGCGTTCCGCCGACGCTATCGGGATGCCGGAAGGGCTGCCCGTCGGCCATGTGCTTGGGGGGGCCTGCGCCGGGGATCACTTCGCCTTCGATATCGGTGGTGAGGAATACGCGGTTGCCCCAGATTACCGGCGAGGCGTGCCCGCGTCCGGGAACCGTGGTTTTCCATGCGACGTTTTGATCGTGACTCCAGGAAGACGGCAGGTTCTTCAGCGGCGAGATGCCGTTGGAAGTAGGGCCGCGCCATCCCGGCCAATCGTCCGGCCCGGCCATTAAGCGGGTTATGGCGGCAAGCGCCAGAATCGGAAGGAGTCGGGACCGCACTAGTTGTACCTCACCGGGGAGTTTAGCAGGTTCGACGGAGAGGCCGGGAAAAGGTACCGGATGGACCCAGATAAGTGGCGCGGAGATCGAGAATGGCGGATCTTACAGGTCTACCAAACCAAGGCTTATCCTGATCGCTTCGTCTACCTGCCGCATCGTGGGTTGATCCAGGGCGCGCCAGCGGGAAACCGCACTTCCCGCGGGCGCGGGAGGACCGCGAACTGCGAGCTTATGTCGGCCACGGAAGCCGGGCGGGTCTTCCTATCTCATGACCGCAGTGGGATCAGCGGCGACCGTATAGATTTCGCCACGAAGGGGATGCGGCATGTCCTTCACTCGGCCGCCATGGCGAGGTCCCGGTCGGCATTAGCGATGGCTTTCTCCTTGAGACGCTTCCTAAGGTTGGCCCTGCCTTCGGTCTCGATGAGCTTCTTCACGGCCCGGTCGATGAAGCGACTCCGGCTTCCCTTCGTGACCACACGATCTAAGACTGCCACCGTGGTATCCGTCAGAATGACATTGATCCGTTTGCGCATAAGAATGTGCTCCGGTTTGCGAACCGATATTTTGAAGTTTACACACGCTTCGTGTGGATGTCGGTTAACAGGGACCGCTCCCGTACGGTCGCGGCTCGGTAAGTCGGGGCCCGGTAAGTCGCGGCTCGGCAGTAATCAATCCCAATGGCCGGGGATGCCCCACTTCTTGGTCACATTATGGCCGAACTGGAAGCCGGGGCCAACCGAAAAGCGCACGGTATTGCGCCCATCCTTCAGCAAATCGGGGAACAGGTGGTCGTGCACGAAGTCCGCTTGCACCACCAGGCTGAAGTGTTTGGTCACGTTGAAGGCCACGCCGCCGCCGAACCCGTAGAAGGCGGTCCATTCCTCTTCCCTGCCGGAAGGCTGAATCAGATGGATGGCGATGCGCGTTAGTTCGTCGGGGGGCTGCGCCACGGCGGTCTCATTGATGATGCCGGCAGAAGGCCGGATGTACGGGGTAAAGCGTTTGAACCGCCTGTAGGGAAACTCAGGGCCGGCCGTGAAGGTCTGGGTGACCGAACTGAACGGCAGGACGGCTTTGTAATTGGGTGGCACCAGACCGCTGGCTATGGCGCCTTGCAAGATGGGGTTGAGCTCATTCTGTAAGGCGGTGGTGGCCTGGTTCAACCCTACGCTGGCATCGCCGGTGCCGCGGCTGTAGTCGAAGCCCAGGCTGATATGACGGGACCAGCGCATGCCCGCCTGAACGTGGATGCCGGGTTCGAAGAGATGAATCGCGGGGCTATCCAGGAACATGTATCCGGTGTAGATCAGGAATTTGCCGACATACTGCTCCGGCGGTTGTTCGGCCGGAGTGGGCGGCACGGTTTGCGCGAAAGCACCGAGAGCCCCCAGAAGCCATACCACGGCGGTGAAGCGGCAGGATCGAAATGCCTTGTGGAATGAGTAGTTTTGTAGTCTGAGCACGGTAATGCGTACAAGGGTAGCATTTCGTAACCTTGGTGACGCGAGTACCGGTACTAGACCGCGAGCAAGAGCGGGCCTGCGAGGCCCGCGCAGGCTACGTCGCAGGCCGCCTTTGCGTTGGCGATCGAAGGCAGGGGCGAGCGCTCTATGCCACCCGGTCCATTTCCAGAAACTCGTGCACGTGGGGATGGTCCGACTTCTCCAGATCGGCCGGCGGCCCAAAGTAAATCACGCGGCCCTCAAATAGAAACACCACCTGGTCGGCTACCTTGTACATCAGGTCCAGATCGTGGGTCACTACGATAGAGGTCAGTCCGAGCTGCTTCTTCAAGCGCAGCATCAAGTCGCTGAGGTGGTCGGACATGATGGGGTCCACCATAGTGGTCGGCTCATCGTACAAGACGCACTGGGGCTGCGCGGCCAGCGCCCGCGCGATGGCTACCGCCCGTTTGTAACCCATGGATAGGTCCGCTGGATAGAGATCCCGGGCTTCGGCGATATCTACCATCTTCAACAAACCGTTCACTACGTCTTCCTTGTTGCGTTCGTTATAATCTTCGCGCAGTTCCAGCGAGAACAGCACGTTTTCCCCCACGGTCAGCGAATCGAACAGGGCGCCCGACTGGAACACCATGGTCACTTTTTTGCGGATGCGGCGCAGTTCCGACTCCGGATAATCCGTGATGTCCTCGTGTGCTACGATCACGCGGCCGCTATCGGGCTTCAGAAAGCCCATGATGTGCGAAAGCGTGACCGACTTGCCCACGCCGCTGCGTCCGATGATGGCCACGGTTTGCCCGGCATCCATATGAAAATTCGAATCGACTAAAACGGGCTTATCAAACGTCTTATACACGTGGCGGAATTCAATGTAATGCGGGTATTGCTCAGTGGGCGTCATGGCGGAAAGCCCACTCCTCGGGGGTGTTGAGATTCTCGAAACAGGCGGCATCTTCCACGTTCCAGCGCGCGACTTCCAGATCCTGCAGCGCGGCGGTAATCTTTCGTACGCCTGCGTCCAGAGCGCGGCTGATGGCGTCCAGGCAACGGCGATGGTAAACGGCGCTGAGTGGCTCCAGGAGTCCGGTAGGGCCCACGGGCGCCAAAACTTCGGCGTTCAAGCGCTCGGCTGCATCGAGCAGGCCGCTCAGGAATTCCACGGAAACCGCCGGCATATCGCACGCCAGTATCAGATTCCAGTCGGCGGAAGTATAGCTCAATGCCGATTCGATCCCGCCCAGCGGACCCACTCCGGGCCGGCGATCGGGCAGTACCGGGTATCCCAGATGCCCGTATTTTCGCGGGTCTCCGATGAGCGTCGCCGATCCGGCCGCGGCGGCTACCGTGGCCGCCACATATCCGGCCAAAGTACCGTTGCCGAAAGGCAGCAGCGCCTTGTCTCGACCCATGCGGGAACTGGCGCCCCCCGCCAGCACATATCCAGCCCTGCTCACAGAGAAATGATACCATTGACAGTAATAGCCGCTCCGGCTTACACGGTCGATTTCTTATTAAAGGATTAAAAACAATACCGTGCAAAAATGTTCTATAATTATGGCCATGTGCGGCGTCGCGGCGGCCATCGGGCAGGGCGCAAATACGGGAGCGGTTTCCGTGGTGCGGGCTGACGCGCGCACCGGACGGCTGGTGCGCACTACCGTGAAGACCCGCACGCCGGTTTCATCCGCGCCGTCCGCTAAGCCTCCGGCGCCGCTGGCGGAAACCGTGAACCGCATCGCGCGCCAGAATCAGGTTTCGCCCGAACTGGTCGATTCCGTCATCCAGGTGGAAAGCAATTATAATCCCAACGCGTTGTCGCCCAAGGGCGCGCAGGGTTTGATGCAGTTGATCCCTGCGACCGCGCGGCGATTCGGCGTATCCGACGTGTTCGATCCGGAGGATAACGTGCAAGGCGGCGCCCGTTACCTGAGATATCTGCTGGAGCTTTATAGGGGCGACGAGGCCTTGGCATTAGCCGCTTACAATGCCGGCGAAGGCGCGGTGGCGCGCTACGGCGGCGTGCCGCCTTATCCGGAAACGCAGAGTTACGTGGCCAAAGTACAGCAGCGTCTAGCCGGCGCGCCTGCCGCTGAAACCGAAACGGCTGCGCGGGCCGTCAAACCAACCGGCGCTCAGGCCGAAACGGCTCCGGCCGAGACTTATCGTCCGATTCGCGAAGTAAGGGACGCGAACGGCAAAGTTACCTATATTTCGCAGTGAGCCCAGCATGAAACGCTTGCTCATCTCGCTGCTCGCCCTGCTGGCGATAGGCCTGCCGGCGGGAATTCGCGCGGATGAGTTACTCGAAGTCACCGCCGTGCGCCTCTGGCCGCTCAACGAAGTCACTCGCGTGGTGATCGAGATCAGCGGCGAATTCGAGTTTCACGCGGAGCGCGCGCACGATCCCGAGCGCATCTTCTTCGATGTGCGGCATTCCCGGCCGCATATCAATGGGCGCCGTTTCTATTCGGAAACGGTGGGCGACAAGCTGGTGAAAAAGATACGCGTGGCCGAGCCGCAGCCGGGTGTAACCCGCGTGGTGCTCGATCTGCAGGGCGCCGCGGATTATTCCGCAACTCAGCTTGCGAATCCCGACCGGTTGGTGGTGGAATTGCGGCCAAAGGATAGCGCACCTGCGGCGGTGAAGCCGCCCGTGATCACCGAAACGGTTCCCGCGTCTCCGGCCGTAACGCCGGTGCTCACGCCGCCAGTCCCCGTACCCGCCCCTCCGGACCAGCCCCCCGCCCCCACTAAAGACCCGAGCGAGCGCCTGGAACCTAGCCGGACGGCCAAAGGGGCCAGCGATGGTTCCGGATCGCTGACCCGCGCGTTGGGCCTGAAGATCCGCCGCGTGGTGCTCGATCCCGGCCACGGCGGCCACGATGAGGGCACTGCGGGACCCACCGGCCTTATGGAGAAGGATCTGGTTCTGGACGTGGCGCTTCGCTTGGGGAAGTTGATCGAATCGCGCATGGGCAGCGAGGTGGTTTACACGCGCACCGACGACACGTTTGTACCGCTGGAGGGCCGCACGGCCATCGCCAACGAGAAGAAGGCCGATCTGTTCCTTTCCATCCACGCCAATTCGTCGCCCTATCCGCGCATCGGCGGGGTCGAAAGCTACTACCTGAATTTCACCAATGCGAAGGACGCATTGGCGGTGGCCAGCCGTGAAAACGCCTCGTCCGATAAGTCGGTTTTCGAATTGCGCGATCTCATTCAGAAGATCACGCTGCAGGACAAGGCCGAGGAATCCAAGGAGTTCGCGGCCGATATTCAAGCCGCGCTTTTTCCTTTCGCCGCGCGCTACAATCCAGGCATTAAGAATCGCGGGGTGAAGAAGGCGCCCTTCGTGGTGCTGATCGGCGCTTCCATGCCGTCCGTATTGGCCGAGATCGGCTTTCTGAGCAATCCCCGCGAAGAGGCGCTGCTGAAGAAACCCGAGCACCGGCAGAAGTTGGCCGAGGCGCTGTACCGCGGTGTCTTTCGCTACGCGCAAAGTTTGAGTCACTTTGAAGTAGCGCAGGCCGCCGACAGGCTCAAGAACTAACCTCGCCCGATGCATGTCCTGGCTTTCCGCCACACCCCTCTGGAAGGCATCGGCACGATCGCCGAAGCTCTCGACCGCCATGGCATCGAGTGCCGGTTGGCCGGCGCGGGCGACGTATCCAGCGGTCACTCCGGCTTGATCCTCATGGGGGGACCTATGTCGGCCAACGACGATCTCCCCTGGATACCTATTGAACTTGCGGCCATCCACGAGGCCGTGAGCCGCGGTATTCCCGTGCTGGGTATTTGCCTGGGATCGCAGTTGATTGCACGGGCGCTCGGCGCGCGTGTCTACCGGAACGCACAAAAGGAGATCGGTTGGGGGACCGTCCACTGGATGGAAGCCGCCCGGACCGATCCGCTCTTTTGCGGATTCTCGGGCAGCGCGACCGTGTTTCAATGGCATGCAGAGACTTTCGACCTGCCTGAGGGCGCCACACACCTGGCGTATTCGGCTGCCTGCCCGCATCAAGCGTTCCGCGTGGGCGCTAACGTGTACGGACTGCAATTTCATTTGGAAGTCACGCCGGCGATGATCGCAGAGTGGCTCCGCCAGGACGAGGCGTGCGGCGACCTGCGGGAGGCCACCGCGCCCATCGATCCTCACGCGCATGCCATGTCACTCGGCACCATGGCAGCTACAGTCTTTGACCGTTGGTGCGGCTTGTTACACTGATTACGATAATGGACAACGTCCCATTGGAAGGCGAAGGCGAGAGCGAGAACGGCGACGCCGAAAAAGGGCCGCGCTGTCCCGTGTGCGGATGGACGGACGTGCGCCGCTCGATGCCTAAGGGCTTTGTAGATGGGGTGGTACGGATGGTCGGGTTAGTTCCTTATCGCTGCCGCAGTTGCGGACAACGTTTCTATAGGGGAAAGCAAGATGCGCCGGAAGCGGTGGAGTGACATCCGGCGCGGAGAAACCGCTCCCTCACGGTCGCGGCTCAGTAAGCGGCGCGGCTCTGTAGGTATTGCGGCTCTAGTTCTTCTGCGCCGTCACGGCATACTTGACGTGCTCGGTGGCGGATTCCTTGCCCTGCAGGGCAGTGATCTCCAATTCGCAATCGCCGGGGCGGGTGGCGGCCGCTACAAACATCGGAATCGTCCCGGTGGCGTCAGGCGCGGGTAGGTCGGCAGTCTGTTCCGCGAATACCTGGCCGCCCGCCTTGAATGCGACGTGTATCTTGGGCTTCTCCGCGCTTGACTTATCCGGATATACAACAAAGTACACCCAATGCTTGGCGGTGGGATTGACATGCGCCTCGACCATGGGAGTAACATGCTTACCCTTAAATGTGAACGGATCGGCCGATTGCGTTTTGGGATCGGCAGGCTCCAGGTGCTCCACCATTACCAGGCTGCTGATGCTCACGCCTTTCCCGGGGCCCGGGATATCGATCTCTCCCTTTTGGGTGGTCGCCTGGGCGCCTTCGCGGTCAACGAGGGAAGCATCGACGGTGTAGTGGCCGGGCGGCAGATCGAGCGGGTGAGTATAAGTCAGATCGTCCGCCCGTACGGCGGCTAAGTTCGCATCGGCGATGTAATAAGGCTGATCCAGGCTATACTTATCGACCACTTCTCCGTTGGCGTCCCTAATAAGCGCAAACAATGATACCTCGAACTTATGAGTCTTGCGGGCAGGGTCGGCGGTGGCGCCCAGCTTGGCGCTGGGTAACTCGAAAGCCAGCGAAGCTTGCGGATGCGCGGAGTCACCCTGGAAATGAAAGGATGTGACATGAAAATCGAAGGAGTGCGGCCGCGGATCCGCGTTTAATACGGCTAAGCCGGTGGATTCCGCGGGGTTCAACGGGCCGGCACCCTTGAGATCGGGCATGGCAAAGTAGCCTGTACGGCTTTCCGGCAGCCAATCGTTGTGGGTCAGTTTCACCTCGATCCTACGCAGACGGCCATCGTACTTAGCAGAAGTGGGATGATAGGTGATTTCATAGTGAGCGTCCAGGTTATCGGCGATCTGCTGGAAGGACTTACGAAAGTCATTGGTGTTGGCGATGAGGGCTCCTCCGGTGCGCTCGGAGAGCTCCCGTAAGCTCGAATCCAGGTCGGAGGTGCGCACCGCAGCCAAGGTGTCGTCGCCCGCCCGGCTATTCTGGCGCTGGACGGCCGCGCTGGCGGCTTTGTTAGTCTGCTGCTGGCTCTGCGCCGCCATCTGCGCGACGGCCAGCTTGCCGGCCTGTGCGTTGTCGGTGTCGGCACTCATTTCATTGGTGTCGAGCGCATAAAACGTGATGCCGTGGTCGTTGGCATTGTCGACAATCTTCTTCTGGAAACGATCGGGATCGCCCGTGGTGGTCAGACCGGTAGTCACCAGCAGAATGGTTTTCCGTCCTGGCAGCGCGCCGATCTGGTTGATCAAGGTAATGATGCGGTCGGTTTCGTGCATGCCGGTAAGGTTCGCGAAATCGCTGCGCTCGCGCACCTGGTCGCCGCGAATGCGATTCGCGCTGGGGGTGACATCCACATCGGCGCCCACGATCGTGGTGGGCGCCACCTCACCTCCGGTCATATTCAAGGTAACGGTGGCAGAGTGGGTGGCCGCGTTGACCGTGGAAGTGATGGAGACCATATTCGGACTGGCGGTGAGGAGAGCTTCCGAGGCTCTACCGAAATCGAGCGGCTTGGCGTTAAATGTGCCGTCGAGAGACTGCAGCAACTCGTTGCGGTCCTTAGTGAACTCATGCAGGGGAACTACCTGCTCATTGAGACTGAAGACACCGATGTAAGTTTCCGGCGGCAGTTCGGTCTTAATAAACTCCTTGACGACTTGCAGGGCGTGCGGCCGAATGGTGGGATCGATGTTGTGGAATACGATGCAGACGGTGTTGACCTCGCGCAGCGGCAAGCTGGTGGCCGCCTGGGCCGTCTTCTCCTCCTTTGGTGTTTTGTGCTTCTCGTCCGTCCCGCCGACTCTGCGGAAGCTGAGCACCTGCTGGCGGACGCCATCCTCGTAGATTTCAAGGTCGCCGGGTTTGAGTTTGGTCACCTGATGGCCTTTCTTATCGCGCACCACCAGGTCTAAGGCAACCTCCGTGGCCGTGACCCGTATGGTGGTAGAGGGTGTTGCCGGGGGAGTAGTTTCTTGCGCGCGGGCTGTGCCTGCGACTGCGACGAGGCAGACAAGGAACGGAACCGTAACCTTGAGCATAGGTTAATTCTAGCGCTATTTGGGGACCGGGGGCGATTGAGCGATCCGTGGGCGGGCAAGGGAGTTTTTGTGCGGTTTTGTGCGAGATTGGGCAGGATTGTGCATGGGCGAAGCGGAATTTTTTCGTCCGAGCAAACCCAATTTTCGGCTTTGCTTGATCGGCACACATGGGCTGTTCTCGATATCAGGAGAGCATGGGGCGGCGCGGGGGTGGGCGGGGGATTTGGGCAAGGTGTTGAAGGCGTTGGGGATTTTGTTTTGCCGGGCGCGTCACTCTCGTGATCGGATTGGCGTTGGCCCGGCATTAGTGCGCTCGCGATTAGCGATTATGGACGACCGCTCCATTGACTTGGTAGCCTAGCGGGATGGTCACTTACTTCGCTCACAGTGAAAACGATCTTGGCGCTCGTGATCCGATGAAGATCCATTTAATGGACGTGGCTTGTCGCGCGCGTCGGTTCGCCGAGGTGTTTGACTTCGGAGATGCTGCCTACCTGGCCGGCCTTCTTCATGATCTAGGCAAATACGGTGACCTATTTCAGAGGCGGCTTGAGGGTAAGGAGAGGGGCCTGGATCACTGGTCGATTGGCGCGAGCGTGTGCTTGGAACGGTACAGAAATACGGAGACCGCCATGGCCGTTCAGGGACACCACCTCGGGTTGCAGTGGTGGGAGAGGGACGAATTGCGCAAGCTCCTCCCGGCCGAACTGGAGAAACATATTCCCGATGGGCGGCGGCTCACGGAGGCGGATTGGCGCGTCCTGCTCCAGCGTCTACAGGCTGATGGGATCACACTGCCGGAGAAGCTCTCCGGAGCATTCTCCGATGCAAAATGCGCCGCGGGAATGCTTGATCTGCGAATGTTGTTTTCCGCCCTAACGGATGCGGATTATCTGGCAACGGAGGGGCATTTCGATGCGGTAGCGGCGGCGATGCGGGAGCCGGCGGCTGAGCTCAGGCCGGGCGAAGCGACCGAAGTGTTGGATCGGTATTTGGAGCGCATAGTTTTGGATTCGGGTTCCTCGTCCGCCGTTGCCGGGATTCGCCGGGACCTTCTGGATGCGTGCTGCGAGGCGAGCCAGATGGCGCCGGGGCTATTCACTCTGACGGCTCCCACCGGGTCTGGAAAAACGCTTAGCACTCTGGCGTTCGCGCTTCGACACGCCGAACGAAACGGACTGCGGCGCATCGTGGTAGTGATGCCGTATCTGAGCATTATCGATCAGACCGTCAGTGTGTACCGGCAAGCGCTCACGGATCTACCGGGCGGAGTGACCGAGCGGTACCTTTTGGAGCACCACTCGATGGCGGCCGAACCCGGGGGCGATAGCTATAGTGCTCGCCTGCGGGGAATGCTGGCTCAGAATTGGGACGCACCGATTGTCATCACGACGAGCGTGCAACTGCTCGAATCTCTGTTTTCGAATTCGCCGGCGGCGTGCCGGAAGCTGCACCGGCTGGCGCGATCGGTGATTATCTTCGACGAAGTGCAGACGCTGCCGTTGAAGGTCATAGTGCCGACGCTGGCAACTCTTTCGCAGTTGGCCACGCGTTACGGGAGTTCCGTGGTGTTCTCAACGGCGACGCAACCGGCGTTCGGGCACCTCGACACCCAGGTGCGGCAGTATTGCGCCTCGGGTTGGCAGCCGCGCGAGATTGTGCCGGGCCGGTTGCGGATGTTCGAGCGGGCGCAGCGCGTTCATGTGGAGTGGCCTCGCCGAGAAGAGCGGGTGAGTTGGGAACAGCTCGCTGCGCAATTCGAGAGTTTACGGCAAGTCCTATGCATCGTGAATTTGAAGCGGCACGCTCGCGACCTGTTCCGCTTGCTTGAGCCGAATTGGGGCGGCGATGTATTTCACCTTTCCACCGCGATGTGCCCTAAGCACCGCGGGCTCGTCCTCGAAGAGGTGCGGGCGAGACTGAGGGTAGGCGAGCGGTGCGCACTGGTGGCGACGCAGTGCGTGGAGGCGGGCGTGGACCTCGATTTTCCGGCGGCTTTTCGCGCTCTGGGGCCGCTGGACTCGATTGCGCAGGCGGCTGGCCGCTGTAATCGGGGCGGCAAATTGGAGGAAGGTCTCTTGCGGGTTTTTGTTCCCGAGGACGCTGCTTATCCAAAGGGGGTGTATGAACAGGCAACGGATGTGACGTCTGCTATGCTTACTGGCGCGAACGAGCTGCCTATTGACGATCCGGCTTGCTTCGATAGATATTTTCGGGGTCTCTATTCCATCACGAGCCTTGAGGATCGAGATTTACGCGAGGCGATCCAGAGCCGCCATTTTCCCAATGTGCGGATGCTTTACCGCATCATCGAGCAAGACAGTGTAAACGTGCTGGTGGCGTATGACCGCGAGCGTTATGAAGAGCTGGCGGCGGCGGTGCGTACGAATGGCCTGAGTCGAGAATGGGTAACGCGCGCGCGACCGTATGCGGTGAGCTGCTACCGCGACGAAGCGAAGCTTATGGAGGCCGTTCCTTTGAAGGACCGAACAGCTTCCGGCGACTGGTTCCTGTACGACAGGAACTACGATGCTGCAATCGGGCTACAGATTCCTAAGGGATTGGAGTTCTTGGGTATATAGGCGTATGCTGGTTACGATGTTTGTCGCCGCCCGAGAGGGCGGCGTGGATTGAAGCGTTTTCGCTATCGCGGTTAATAAGATTCGTTTTTGCTATTGCGGTCGCTTGCAGCCCGTGTTATCTTACACAGCGGAGGTTGTATGAATCCGCATGTGCAGGAAGTCATGGTTTGGGGCGACTTCGCCTGTTATTCCAGACCTGAATTGAAGGTTGAGCGATTTTCCTATCCTCTACCGCCGCCCTCCGCCGTAAGGGGCGTATTCGAGGCGATCTACGCTAAGCCTAAGGAGTTCCGCTGGCAAGTGGAACGAGTCGAGTTGTTGTCTACCCCTTCCTACATTGCGCTCCGGCGCAATGAGGTGAAGGAAAAGATCAGCGTGGCGGCAGTTGAGCAGTGGGCCAAAGGTCACAAGAAGCCGGAACCGATCTGGGCGGATGGCGACCGCGATCTTCTGGGATCTGACGAGAAGGGACGGACTCAGCGGCAGACTATGGCGTTGAGGGACGTCCGGTATCGTTTGTACGCCACTATCCGCCCCTGGCCCGGGTTTGAGGGGCAGATCGCGGCGTTTGAGGCGCAGTTTCAGCGGCGAGCCCAATCTGGAAAATGCTTTTACCAGCCTTATCTCGGCTGCCGAGAATTCGCAGCATATTTCGAACTTCCCGATGCTTCAGTGGCCAGCCGTCCCCCCGAGCGATGGAGCGCGGATCTGGGGCTAATGCTCTACGACGTCTTCGACCTGTCGCGCCCAGGCAAGGGCGACGACGCCCCTGCGATTAGTCTTTTTCGGGCCAGAGTCGAGAACGGCGTAATGCTTGTACCCCCCTATGAGGATGCCGCTGTAATCAAGCTCGCGAGAGGGGCTTTCTGATGCTACAGGCAGTCGTGGAGTACGCCAGAAAGCAAGAGTTGGCCGCGGAGCCCGGATTCGCTCCGAAGGCTGCACGTTGGGCCATCCTATGCAGCGGCCTCGGGGAATATCAGGGCGTTGTCGAGCTAGGTGACCCTAGCTTGAAGAAGAACCCCGGAAGGCATTTTCTAAAGGCGCCCGAACTCAGCCAGCCGGAGATGAAGGCCGGCGGAGTTACCAAGAGTCACTTTCTAATCGATACGGCGGGCGTGGTTGTCGGTTTCGGCAAGGATGCTCCAGAGGAAAAGAGCCGGTATTTCCTGGGCCTTTTGGAGGGGGCAAAGGCGGCAATGCCGCTACTTGTGGCGGCTGCAACGGTGCTGCGAAGCGATGAGGCCCTGGCTAGGCTTCGGTCCGACCTGGAGGCGCACAAGGCCAAGCCCACGGACAAGGTCACGTTTAGGATTGACGGCGAGTTTCCCGTGGAGTCGGACGCGTGGCATGACTGGTGGCGTGAATTCCGGAGGGGATTACAGACCAGCAAGGCACAAGATCGCGAGGAGCGCAGGAAGATGCTCTGCTTCCTTACGGGGGAGGCTGTGTCGCCAGCGGCAACGCATCCTAAAATCGCAGGGCTGACGCGGGTCGGCGGGCTAGCAATGGGGGACGTCCTGGTTGGATTCAAACAGGAGTCGTTCCGGTCGTATGGGCTGGAGCAGTCCGCGAACGCCGCCATGTCTGAATTGGCGGCGAAGGCTTATCAGGCCGGTTTGAACGACCTGATTGCAAACCATAGCGTATCGCTTGCCGGAAGCCTGGTAACGCACTGGTTCCGGAATCGGGTTGCGGAGCCGGAAGACGCCTTTGGTTTCCTAGACGCGTCCGAGGAAGGCGAGGAGCTAAACGCCCAGATCCGTGCGCGCGAATTGCTGAAGGCTATTGATTCCGGCATTCGCCCGGACTTGGCCAGCAATACATACTACGCGCTCACTATTTCGAGCAACGGCGGGCGTGTTGTGATTCGTGACTGGATGGAGGGCAGTTTCAAGGAATTGGTCGAGAACGTCAATCGCTGGTTTTCAGATTTAGAGATCGTACATCGGGACGGTGGCGGCAAGGCGAAGCCTCCAAAGTTCGGCGCGGTGCTTGCGGGGCTGGTGCGGGACTTAAAAGATGTTGCGGCGCCGATGGCAGTAAAGCTCTACCGAGTAGCGGTGAAAGGCGCGCCAATTCCCCTTGCGGCGATGGCGCAAGCGCTGGCTCGGGTGCGGGTGGACGTAATCCAAGGTGAACGGCCGAGCCACGCGCGCATGGGACTGATCAAGGCATATCACTTAAGAAGGTGGAGAAAGGAAGGAACAAACATGGAAGGACAGTTGAAACCAGAGGTGAGCGCGGATGTACAGGATCGCGCCTATCACTGCGGCCGTTTGATGGCGGTTTTGGGCAGGCTCCAGACCTCTGCGCTGGGGGATGTCGGGGCAGGCGTGATCCAAAGGTATTACGCAGCGGCAAGCACGACACCGGCCCTCGTATTCGGGCGTTTGGTCAGGGGAGCGCAGCCGCATCTAAGCAAGCTTGGCGACAAGAAGCCTGGGCTGAAATTTTGGTACGAGCAGCAGATGAGTGAGATTTGCGGCAAGATCGGCACGTCGATGCCGGCAACGCTGAACCTGGAGGACCAGAGCCTATTTGCGCTGGGCTACTACCAGCAGCTTGCGGCGCTTTGGACGAGTAAGGACAAGGACGATAAGGGAGACGAATAATATGAGCCAAACGATCGAGAACCGATACGAATTCATTTTTCTGTTCGATTGCCAGAACGGGAATCCAAATGGCGACCCGGATGCCGCCAACGCGCCGCGCATCGACCCGCAGGATATGCACGGGTTGGTGTCCGATGTCGCGATAAAGCGTCGAGTCCGCAATTACGTGCAGCTTGCGAAGGGTAACGCGATGCCGTTCGCCATCTTCATCGAACACGCGACGAACCTGAACCGGTCCATTGCCCAGGCACACGAGAGCACAGAAGGAGGCATCGCGGAGAGCGACAAGGGCGCGGCGAAGAAAAAGGTCGGCCTCGCGCGTGATTGGATGTGCGAGAAGTTCTATGATGTCAGGGCGTTTGGCGCAGTGATGAGCACGGGACTCAACGCCGGGCAGGTGCGGGGACCGGTGCAAGTCACTTTCGCGCGCTCGGTGGACCCGATTCTCCCGCTGGATGTTTCGATTACGCGGATGGCCGTCGCTGATGATGTTAAAGGTGCGAGGACGGTGGCGGATCTGATGGCGTGGGAAGAGAAACAGCCGGAAGAGAAGCTGAGGACGATGGGAAGGAAGAGCCTGATCCCATACGGGCTGTATGTTGCGAAGGGCTTCATTAGTGCGAACCTGGCGGAGCAGACAGGCTTCGACGACGCGGATTTGCAACTGCTGTGGCAGGCGATACTCAATATGTACGAGCATGATCGTTCGGCCAGCAAGGGCATCATGACGGTACACCCCGAGTATGCGTTCTGTTTCCGGCACGTCGGCAAAGACACCGATCTCGAGCAGCGCAAGAGAGAAGCCAAGCTGGGCTGCGCCCAGGCGCATAAGCTGTTCGCGTTGGTAGAGGATGGCATCCGCCGCAAAGACGGGGTGGAGACGGCGCGATCGATCAACGACTATGAGCTGCCATCTTTGGAAGCGATTCGCGCGGCCTGTCCGGCGGGCGTGGAGGCGCACCGGCTGGCTGACCTGGCTTGACCATGTTTAATGAAGACGACCTGCTGCCCCTCTCCGGCCTGCAACACTTAGTGTTCTGCGATCGGCAGTGGGGTCTGATCCACATCGAGCAGGTTTGGGCGGAGAACCGGCTGACGGCGCAGGGGCGCGTGCTGCACGAGCGGGCGCACGAGGGTGGCGGGGAGTCGCGGCCGGGGCTGCGCATCGCGCGCGGACTGCGGCTGCGCTCTTTGCGGCTGGGGCTTTCCGGGCAGGCGGATGTCGTCGAGTTTCGCCCGGCGGCAGAGGGCGTTGCGCTGGATGGCGAGGAGGGCTGGTGGCGGCCGTTCCCTGTGGAATACAAGCGGGGGCGGCCGAAGCCCGACCGTTGTGACGAAGTCCAGTTATGCGCGCAAGCGCTGTGCCTGGAGGAGATGTTCGGGCATCCAGTGGAGGCGGGGGCGCTGTTCTACGGAACGCCGCGGCGGCGGCTGGAGGTGCCGTTCGACGCGGGATTGCGCGGGGAGACCGAGCGGCTGGCGGCGCGCATGCACGAGCTCTATCGCGCGGGCGCGACACCGCGGGCGGTCTACGCGCCGAAGTGCGACAATTGTTCGCTGATCGCGCTGTGCATGCCGCGGGCGCTGGGCAAGCCGCCGGGGGTGGCGCGGTATCTGGCGCGGGCGCTGGCGGCGGGCGACGAATGAGATTGAGCGACTACTGAACGTGGACAGGCCAGGAGGCCTGTCCTACTATGAAGCAACTGCTGAACACGCTGTACATCACGACGCAAGGCGCGTATCTGGCGAAGGATGGCGAAACCGTGCTGGTGAAGGTGGAGGATGCGGTGCGCCTGCGGGTTCCGATCCATACGCTGGGCGGGGTGGTGTGTTTCGGGCGGGTGATGTGCAGTCCGTCGCTGATGGGGCTGTGCGCGGAGAACGGCGTGGCGCTGAGTTTCCTGACGGAACAGGGGCGGTTTGTGGCGCGGGTGGAGGGTCCGGTATCGGGGAACGTGCTGTTGCGGCGGGAGCAGTACCGGCGGGCGGAGAGCGCGGAGCGGACGGCGGAAATCGCGCGGTCGGTGGTGATCGCGAAGGTGGCGAATTGCCGGACGGTGCTGCTGCGGGCGGCGAGGGAGAAGCCGGAGGGCGACGGGTGCGCGGCGCTGGAGGCGGCGGCGTTGCGGCTGGCGCGGCTGGTGGAGACGCTGCAGGAGCCGCTGACGCTGGACACGGTGCGGGGGCATGAGGGGGACGCGGCGCGGGTGTATTTCGAGGTGTTCGATCATCTGATCGCGGAATCGAAGGATGCGTTCTTCTTCCGGGGGAGAAGCCGGCGGCCACCGCTGGATAACATGAACGCGCTGCTGTCGTTTTTGTACACGCTGCTGACGCACGATGTGGCGGCGGCGCTGGAGGGGGTGGGGCTGGATCCGGCGGTGGGGTACTTGCATGTGGACCGGCCGGGGCGTCCGAGCCTGGCGCTGGATCTGGTGGAGGAACTGCGGCCGGTGCTGGCGGACCGGCTGGCGCTTTCGCTGGTGAACCGGCGGCAGGTGCGCGCGGAGGGATTCCGGCGGACGGAGAGCGGCGCGGTGGAGATGGACGATGGGACGCGCAAGGAGGTGCTGGTGAACTATCAGAAGCGGAAACAGGAAGAGATTATGCATCCGTTTTTGAAGGAGCGAGTGGCGTTTGGGATCGTGCCGCATGCGCAGGCGCTGCTGCTGGCGCGGTTTCTGCGCGGCGACTTGGACGGGTATCCGAGTTTTTTGTGGAGGTGACGCCATGATGCTGGTGGTAGTGGCATACGATGTGAGCACGGAATCGGAGGAGGGGCGGCGGCGGCTGCGGCGGGTGGCGAAGCTGTGCGAGGACTTCGGGCAGAGGGTGCAGAAGTCGGTGTTCGAGTGCCTGGTGGACGCGTCGCAGTGGGTGCAGTTGCGGGCGCGGCTGGTGGGGGAGATTGAGACGGGGGTGGACAGTTTGCGATTTTATTTCCTGGGGGACAACTGGCATCGGCGGGTGGAGCAGGTGGGAGCGAAGATGTCGTACGACCCGCAGGGGCCTTTAATTGTGTGATGCGCGGACCGGAAGCGAGCAGGAAGGCGCGGGGAGGGTTCGCGCGGACGGTATGAGGCTGAATAGATTGGGTTGGCGGGCGTGGGCGCCGGGAATGGACATGCGGCGGTGAGGGCTTACGTCGCGGTGCGCGGAAATGGTTTGTAGGGCGCTTACCTGTCAGTGACTTAGGGGTGGGCTGTCGCCGCCCTCGTGGGCGGCGTGGATTGAAACACGTCGACGCGCCGTCAGCGTGCCGCGATCACGCGTCGCCGCCCTCGTGGGCGGCGTGGATTGAAACGCATGCGCACGCGGCATGCCGTGCAGCGCCGACGCGTCGCCGCCCTCGTGGGCGGCGTGGATTGAAACCACGTCGGCGGCGCATCCGATGCACGCGACGACTGCGTCGCCGCCCTCGTGGGCGGCGTGGATTGAAACGATCGCATACGGCGCACGATCGCGCGATGCGGCTCGGTCGCCGCCCTCGTGGGCGGCGTGGATTGAAACAGCTCGATCTGCGGCTGACGCCGGTCGCGTCGCGCGTCGCCGCCCTCGTGGGCGGCGTGGATTGAAACAGCTGCAGCGCGTCAGTCGCGCATGGCTGCGCGCGGTCGCCGCCCTCGTGGGCGGCGTGGATTGAAACGACGCCGCTGGCCGTCGATCGCGGCACCGACGCCGTGTCGCCGCCCTCGTGGGCGGCGTGGATTGAAACATGCACTGGTGCACCTGCGCCGCCGGCACATCCGCGTCGCCGCCCTCGTGGGCGGCGTGGATTGAAACCGCTCGACCAGCGTCAGCGCATGCTCGGCCATGCGCGTCGCCGCCCTCGTGGGCGGCGTGGATTGAAACGCGTACGAATGCGAGCAGGTCGACTGACGCTCGCGCGTCGCCGCCCTCGTGGGCGGCGTGGATTGAAACAGCAGTATTGCATCGCGCACATCGATGAGCTGCGAGTCGCCGCCCTCGTGGGCGGCGTGGATTGAAACAGGTTCAGCTCGCTTGCGAAGCTGCGATGGCCTGCGGGTCGCCGCCCTCGTGGGCGGCGTGGATTGAAACATGGCCAGCCGCGCTACGTCGCAGCGCCGCCGCCGTCGCCGCCCTCGTGGGCGGCGTGGATTGAAACGCCAGCGTAACGGCCTTGTACGTCCGGTACCACCGGTCGCCGCCCTCGTGGGCGGCGTGGATTGAAACGCGCTGTCAATAGCGCCGTGCTCGCAGGCGTAGGTGTCGCCGCCCTCGTGGGCGGCGTGGATTGAAACTGCGGAGCTGGCGCTGGATCTCCGATCGCGCTGCCGTCGCCGCCCTCGTGGGCGGCGTGGATTGAAACAGCTCCGATGACCCAGTGACAGATGAGGCATGCGCGTCGCCGCCCTCGTGGGCGGCGTGGATTGAAACTTCGCGTGCCGCGCGGCAGTCGCCGCCTGCAGATGCGGTCGCCGCCCTCGTGGGCGGCGTGGATTGAAACCGCATCGGGATGCTGAGCAGGCACGCCGGCGCAGCGTCGCCGCCCTCGTGGGCGGCGTGGATTGAAACCGCTTCAGCGCCGAGCCGTACCGACGCTGAGCCGCAGTCGCCGCCCTCGTGGGCGGCGTGGATTGAAACATGCATACGCGCCGACTGTTGCGAATCGAGCGGGCCGTCGCCGCCCTCGTGGGCGGCGTGGATTGAAACACGCACCGCAGTCCGAAGATATTGCCTCAGCTTGGTCGCCGCCCTCGTGGGCGGCGTGGATTGAAACGGCGTTCACGCGCCAGAAGTGGGCGCGCTGCTCGTCGCCGCCCTCGTGGGCGGCGTGGATTGAAACATTGGCGGTTGCTTCGCTTCGGAATTAGCGCACCGTCGCCGCCCTCGTGGGCGGCGTGGATTGAAACCAGGGAAGAGCGCGAGAGGTTTCACGGGATTGAGAGGGTTGGGATATTTCTTAGTGATGGCAGTGACTGGGGCTGGGGCGCCGCTGCTGGCGGCCTACGAGACTCGTGTCGGGGCGGGTACATGCGCGCGCCATGCGGGTTGCTGATCGGTTCCCTGCTTGCCGCGTGGTTTCTGGTGCAAGACCGACTATCTTGGGCGATCAAGTCGGGCGGCGCGGCCCGCAGCGCGTCTCTGAGGGTGGATGTCCACGCTCCTCCAGCCTTAACGTTCCAGATCCACCCTCAGACGCCGCGCCCTCTCAAGGCCACCCGATGTGTAGGTGAGCGGCGGCAATTCTCTCGATAGACGCGGACCGGCCTGAGCCACGATAATATGGTCCGCATCGGGTGGGGAAACCGCTCCCTTACAGTCGCGGCTCGGTAACAGCGCCCCCAGTCCCGAGTTCCTTGCCCCTGGTGTTATCATGCCCTTCATGCCCGAGTATTCCATCGGTCTCGATCTCGGCGGCACCAACCTGCGGGCGGCGGCCATCGACCGCGACGGTCATATCCTGGACCGGCGCGCCACCGGCACCAATCCGGCCGCCGGGCGCGAAGTCATGCTCGGCCATATGGTGAACGCCATCGCCGAACTGCGCGAGTCCTGCGGTGCGGGCGGATTGGCGGGCATCGGCATCGGCGTTCCCGGATTCATCCTGCTGCGCGAGGGCATCATCCGCAACTCGAATAACCTGGCGTGCCTGGAGGATTTCCCCATTCGCACCGAAATCGCGCGCCGGCTGGGCACGCCTGTGATCCTGGAAAACGATGCCAACGCCGCCGCGCTCGGCGAAAAGTGGATGGGCGCCGGACGCGACGTGGACGATCTGGTCCTGCTCACGCTGGGCACCGGCATCGGCGGCGGCATTGTCTCCGGCGGGCGCGTATTGCAAGGCTATCTGGGCATGGCGGGCGAATTGGGGCACATCACGGTGTTCCCGGATGGCAACCCATGCGGCTGCGGCAATCAAGGCTGCCTGGAGAAGCATGCGTCCGCGACCGCCATCACCGCCATGGCCAGCCTGCTGCGCCTGGGCGATGGCCTCACTGCACGCGAGGTTTACGATCTGGCGCTCGGCGGGAACGAGAAGGCCGCGCGGATTTTTGTCTCCATGGGACAGGCATTGGGCATCGCGCTGGCCACCCTGCTGAACACCTTCAACTTCCCGCTGTATTTGTTGAGCGGCGGCGTCCTGGCGGCCTGGGATCTGTTTGCCCCGCCCATGCTGGAGGAGGTGCGGTGGCGATCGTTTACTTACCGCAGCACGGCCACGCGCATCGAGAAAGCCACCTTGGGCAACGAAGCCGGATTGTTCGGCGCGGCGTTCCTGCCGTGGGTGGAAAGTGGGGTGGCGTCGAAAGCTTGAGTCTGAGCTGCGCCGGGACAGGCCAGGAGGTCTGTCCTACAGGCCCACAAGGAGTTGACTGAATCATGTGGATGGGAATCGATGTAGGCACCGGCGGCACGCGCGCGCTCGTGGTAGACGCGCGTGGCCGCGTGGCCGGGGGGTTCACGGCGGCGCACGAAGACATTATCATGCATCGCCCGCTATGGGCGGAGCAGCGTCCGGAGAATTGGTGGGGTGCGGCCCAGGTGGCCATTCGCGGCGCGCTGGCGCAGGCCGGTGTTTCGGGCACGGAGGTGCGCGGCATCGGACTTTCCGGCCAGATGCACGGCCTGGTGATTCTGGATGAATCGAGCGCCGTCATCCGTCCCGCGCTGATCTGGTGCGATCAGCGCAGCCAGCCGCAAGTGGATGCCATCAACCAAACGGTGGGCCGCGAAAATGTTCTGAAATACACCGCCAATCCGGTGTTGACGGGCTTCACGCTGCCCAAGCTGCTGTGGGTGCGCGATAACGAACCGGGCAATTTCGATCGCGTCCGGCATCTGCTGCTGCCCAAGGATTATCTGCGCTTTCGCCTCACCGGCGAGTATGCCAGCGAAGTTTCGGACGCCTCCGGCACGTCGCTGTTCGATGTGGTGGCGCGCCGCTGGTCGTGCGACATGATGGATGCGCTGGGCCTGGATCGCGCGATTCTGCCCACCTGCCGCGAATCGAGCGAGGTCAGCGGCCGCGTGACGCGCGCGGCGGCCGAAGCCACCGGGCTCGCCGAAGGCACGCCGGTGGTGGGCGGCGGGGGCGATCAAGCTTCCAGCGCCGTGGGCAACGGCATTGTGGAAGCGGGCATCGTCTCCTGCACGCTGGGCACGTCGGGCGTAGTGTTCGCGCATATGGAGCACGTGGCGTACGATCCGGCGGGGCGCGTCCATACGTTCTGCCACGCGGTGCGCGATAAATGGCATGTGATGGGCGTCACGCAGGGCGCGGGCTTGAGCCTGCAATGGTTCCGCAACCAGATGGCGCCCGGCGCGGAATACGATGCGCTCACCGCCGAAGCTGCCACGGCCACCGCCGGCGCGCAAGGCCTGTTCTGGCTGCCCTACCTGATGGGCGAGCGCACGCCTCACCTGGACGCCACCGCGCGCGGCGGCTGGATCGGCCTCACCGCGCGGCACACGCGCGCCGATCTGATCCGCGCCGTCATCGAAGGCGTTTCCTATAGCCAGCGCGATTGCCTGGATATCATCGAGGAACTGGGCGTGCCCGTCGAATCGGTGCGGGCTTCCGGAGGCGGTGCACGCAGTCCGTTCTGGCGGCAATTGCTGGCGGATATTTTGAATAAGAAGGTAGTCACGCTGGAAACGCAGGAAGGCTCGGCCTATGGCGCGGCGCTGCTGGCGCTGGCGGGCACGGGCGAATACGCATCGGTGCCCGAAGTGTGCCGTGCGACGATTCGGGCGGTGGATTCGATCGAGCCGCGGCCGGCGGAAGCCGCGTATTATGCGAAGGCGCATCGCATCTATGGGGCACTCTATCCGGCGTTGAAGCCGGCGTTCGGCGAGATCGCGAAGTTGGCCTGAACGAGGCCGCTGGTGGGCCCGCCCTGGCCGGGTGTGGTCGTGCTTCACGACGCCGCGGGCATGCGCCAGGATCTCAAGAGTCAGGCCGATTGGCTGGCCGGTGAAGGTTTTCTGGCCGTTGCGCCGGACCTGTTCTTCCCCGGCGGCAAGATCGCCTGGGTACGCGATGCCATCCGCGACGCCGCGGCCCGCACAGGACGATTTTTCGCCGATATCGAGGCGGCCCGCCTGTGGCTTGCGAGCCAGGAAGGCTGCACCGGCAGGATCGGAGTGATCGGCTACTGCATGGGCGGCGCTTTCGCACCGCTGCTGGCGCCCGGACACGGGTTCTCAGCTTCCAGCGCGAACTACGGTGGCCCCATTCCGAAGGATGCGGAAGCGGTGCTCGACGGCGCCTGTCCCATCGTCGGCAGCTACGGCGCGAAGGACCTCTGGGCGCGCGGCGCCGCCGCGGGGTTGGAGCGGGTGCTGACGGCGGTCCAGGTGCCGCACGACGTGAAGGAATATCCCGACGCCGGGCATTCGTTCCTCAACAACCACCAGGATCTGCTTTTCAGGATGACGAAAGTGCTGAACGTCGCGTACCACGAGCCTTCCGCGCGGGACGCCCGCCGCAGGATCATCGCGTTTTTCCGAACCCACCTTGTCTAATCGCATGTGCGGTTCACCGTCCGTATTCGCCTACTGTTCCGGATAGTGGAGCGCGTGACACCCGTTCGGATTAAAGGTATTCGACAGGAACCATTTCTTGGCGTCAGGGGATAGCTGATCTACAGCCTTCAAAAATTCCCGATGCTGGGATCGACAGACCCTTTGCATTTGTACTGCATAATCGCTGTCCGGATAACCGCCTGAAGTGTCCGCGTAGGCGACGTACGCCAGCATTTTGTTTGGAACCAGCCACACAGCCTCTGCAAGATCACGCGGGAGCCGAACTTGCAGCCTGCCGAGAGCTTTCATATCTTCCTCGGACTCCGATCCACAAGAAAGAACCTGGCCAAACGAATGCCACACGAAGTCCTGCTCCTCGTTCTGGGGAATTAGTTCGAGCACCGCCGAGGCCGCCCGGAGGTCGGCCGGATGCAATTCGAAGAACCGAAACGCGAATGCGACCTTAGCGCGGTAGCTATCGCCGTCCTGGCGCTCCCACGCGGTCAATATTGCTGCCGTCTTTGCATTTGCCATTTTCGCCATAGCGTGTATCTCGGCGCAGTCTGGTTCCGTGGCTGACAAGAGCATGCAGTAAGCCAAACCGGCAAACGACGCAATCATCCACGCACCGCCATGCCTTCTTGTCATCCTTAACCTCCGTTACTCGTACCGCAGCGCCCGCACCGGCTCTACGCGCATGGCGCGCATGGCGGGTACCAGTCCCGCGCATAATCCCACCAGCGCAATCAGGATGGGCGCGATGGCGAAGGTCAACAGGTCGTGCACGGTAACGCCGTACAGTTGCGATTCGGCATAGCGCGCCAGCCAATAGGCCGCCGGCAGTCCGATCGCTACGCCCGCCGCTAACAGCACACCCACTTCGCGCAACACGCGCAGCAGCAGAGTTTTTGGCGCGGCGCCCAATACCAGCCGGATACCGAACTCGCGCGTGCGCCGCGCCACCGAATACGACACGGTTCCATACAGTCCCACGGCGGCCAGAATGGCGGCCAGCACGCCGAAGCCGATGGCGAACGAGGCCATCAGCCGGTCGGTGTAGATGTCGTTGTCGATGGTCACCTGCATCGAAGTCAGACCCTCGATGGGCAGATTGCGATCCAATTGCCTCACCACGGGACGGATGGCGGCCATCATGCTTCGTTCATCGCCGGAAGTGCGCACGAAGAAAACCGATTGACGGGTGAAATCGCCGTCCATCTGCGTGAAGGGCGCATATAGAATGTACGGCGGTTTCTCGCGCGGGTCGTTGATGCGAGTATCCTTCACGACGCCGGCCACTTGGACATCCTTATCGCCCATGCCCTGGTGGACGTAGCGCCCGATGGGGTTGGCGTGGGGGAAAAGAAAGTGGGCGAATCCTTCGCTGAGAATGACGACGAACGGAGCTTTCGCATCGTCTCTTTCGGTGAAATCACGGCCGGCCAGCAGCGGAATGCCAAGCGTGGAAAAGTAGCCGGGACTGACTGAGTTTTCATTGCAAGTGGTGTAACGCAGATTGGCCGCGGGCGAGCCGGGATTTCGCACGCCATTGCCCCATCCCCAACCGCCCAGGGGAAGCAGATACGCACTGGCGACGGATTGGGCGCCGGGCAGCACGCGCAGCTTCTCGCGAAGATCGCGGAACAGCGCCAGGCGGCGCTCGGGCGCATAACCACCGAGGCTGGGATCGACGGTGAACGTCACCAGACGATCGGTACGGAATCCGGGATCGCTATGCAGAAGCTTGAGCAGGCTGCGCGTGAATAGTCCGGCGCCTATCAGCAGCAAAAGCGACACCGAGATCTGGGCCGCCATCAGGATCTGCCGCGTGCGAACCTGCGCGCCGCTGGCGCTCATGCCGGCGGTCTGATCTTTGAGAGCGGGGGCCACGCCGGATCGCGCGGCCTGCAACGCGGGCATCAAGCCGAACAGCAGTCCGGTGAGCACCGAAAGAGCCAGGCTAATTCCCAAAACACGGATGTCCAGTTGCGGAGTCAGCCAGCCGCCGGTGGCCTCGGCGGGCAACAGGCTCAAAAGGCCATCGGTCAGGTTTTCGCAGATCAGCAGGCCCAGCAGACCGCCGGTTAGCGCCAGCATTCCGCTCTCCACAAGAAGCTGGCGGGCTAACTGCCAGCGGGTGGCGCCCACGGCCAGGCGGATGGCAATCTCGCGTTGGCGGGCGGTGGCGCGCGCCACCAGCAGGCTGGCCACGTTGGCGCAGGCGATCAGCAGCACCATGCCTACCATTGCGCCCAGCACCACCAGCGGCGTCTGCCATTGCGCGCGCAATACGTTCAAACCTTGCGCCGCCGGTCGCGCATGCAGGGGCCGCGCTATATATTTCTTCAGATCGTCGCCCGAGATACCTTCCATCTGGGGCAATTCTTCCCGCAGAATGGACCGGAACACCGGCAGCAGCGCGGCGCTGGCGGCCTCGCGGCTCACGCCGGGCTTAAGCCGCCCGACCAGGCTGAGCCAATAGCAGTTCGGGCGTGCATTCCAGTCCCAGCCGGGCGAGATCGTGGGCATCATGGAAACTGGCGCGAAGAAATCGGGATCGCGTCCGGCGAGCACTCCGCGGAAGCCGCGCGGCGCCACGCCGGCCACCGTCACGGGTTGGCGATTGAGAAGAATGGGCCGGTTCAAGATGCCGGTGTCGCCGCCCAAGTGGCCGATCCAATAGGCGTAACTGAGCACCACGGCGGGTTGGCTGCCGGGCCGGTCGTCGGAAGGAATCAGCAGGCGGCCGAGCGCCGGACGCACGCCCAGCACTTCAAAGAAATTGCCGGTTACCACTTCCGCGGTGGCACGCTCGGTTTCGCCATGCCACGCCAGATTGGCCGGGAAACTGGCGCGCGCCAGCAACCCGCTGAGCACCGTATTGCGGTCGCGCAGGGCCTGATACATGGGATACGAGTAGATGCTCAGATTGTTATCGCGGCGGGAATTGCCGTAGTTGTTGTCGTCGGTTTCGAGCCACACCAGAGAACTGGTGTCGCGCACCGGGATGGAGCGCAGCACCACCTGATAAAGAAGCGAGAAGATGGCCGTGTTGGCGCCGATTCCCAAGGCCAGCGAGAGAACCGCTAAGAAAGTGAACCCCGGAGAACGCCGGAGAGTGCGCCAGGCAAAGCGAATGTCATTCCACATCGGGATTTGCCGGATTACCTGGAGCACGTGAACGCGCGAAATCCGGGCGCGTGTTCTCAATACGTTATGGCGCGGCGGCCGCGCGCGGGTGTCCGCTTGCGGGCTGCGGTGTGCGGTTCCGGAATGCCCGGACTACCGCAGGCACGCCTGCCGGCAGTCTTGCCGCTCCGGCCAAAGCGAACACGATTTCACGCGCCGGTCCGTCTCGCCCAGCGCATGCATGGCCACTGCGTGGCGCGCGTCCAGCTCAATAGTTGCGAAATGGTTGATTTCCGGACAGGTGATCTCGCGCTTGCCGTGCGAACGCCGGTAAACTTTTCCCAATGCCCATACAGCAGGCGCCAACAGGGCCAGCGCAAAGAAGACCGGAATCAGGCTCAGAATCGACATTGCAGTTACCTCCAAATCGGATATGTAACTCCGATAAGAGGATAGTCTATCCGTGCGCCGAGCGCAATGGCCCGCGCGGCGGCCGCTCCCTTACGGTCGCGGCTCAGTAAAACACGGTCGCGGCTCAGTAAAGCGTGGGATACCGGCGCGGAGGTTACAGAGCCGCGGCCGTCAGGAAGCGGAGATGCTCCGTGCGTTACAATAATTTGGAATGCCGCAGCGGGAAACCATGCTCGTCCCGCCGGTTCCTTTTGCGCCGCAGTTGCTCTCCAGGTTGGGCGAACTGGACAGGGCTGTGCAATCGGCAATCCGGGGGAAGCCCGAAGTTGTGCGGCTTTCGCTGGCCTGTTTGCTGGCGCGCGGCCATCTACTCATCGAAGACGTTCCGGGCGTGGGCAAAACCACCCTGGCCCAATCGCTGGCGCGCGCGGTGGCCTGCGGATTTCACCGCCTGCAATTCACCAGCGACATGCTGCCCAGCGACGTGCTGGGCGTCACCGTTTACAACGCGCATTCCGAGGCGTTCGAGTTCAAGCCCGGACCCGTATTCACCAACTTCCTGCTGGCCGATGAGATCAACCGCACCACGCCCAAGACGCAATCGGCGCTGCTCGAAGCCATGAACGAAAGCCAGGTGACCATCGACGGCCGGCCGCACATGCTGCCGCGGCCCTTCATGGTGATTGCCACGCAGAACCCGGTGGAGCATCATGGGACCTATCCGCTGCCGGAATCGCAGATGGATCGCTTCCTGATGCGCCTGCGCATCGGCTATCCGGACGCCGCCAGCGAGCGCGAGATCCTGCGCAATTTCGAGATGGGTGCGGGCGATGGCGCGCGGCCCGTGCTATCGGGCGACGATATCATCCGGCTGCAGGCGTCCGTGCAGCATGTAACCGTGGAGGAGTCGCTGGTCGATTACATGCTTGCCATCGTGGAGAAGACGCGCGCGCACGAATCGCTGACGCTGGGGGTCAGCCCGCGCGGCTCGCAAGCGCTGTTTCGCGCGGTGCAGGCGTTGGCGCTGCTCGAAGGCCGCGAGTATGCCATCCCTGACGATGTGAAGCGGCTGGCCGCGCCCGTGTTCGGCCATCGTGTGGTGGTGAATACGCGGGTGGCGCTGGCGCAGCGGCGGTCCGACCTGGGCGACCGGATTATCGAAGAGATCCTCAGTTTGATCGACGTCCCGCTGTAGGCCGGAGGGCAGCCAATCCCGGCCCCGCGGGGACCCCCGGGCAAAATTGCCCTCCCTCCGAGTCGGGTTTACCGCAGCTCGCGCAGGAATGGCGGCCTGCTCGGCCTCCGCGATGGGATCGAGAGTTGTCAGCTCGCGAATCTGGTTCACGGCTGAGAAGCTTCCCGGCGCATGCTATCGATGACCCACATCCTGACCAACGTGGAGACTTCCACCGTCTTGCGCTTGGCTAGCCTTTCGATCATGCGCTTGGCGGCTGGTGGAATGCGGATGTTCAACTGCTTCGTATTAGGCTGGTTCCAATATTCGAGCAGCATCCGGTCCAGATCCACACGATCGGGATCCACCTTCGTGATCCCTCGGTCCAGCAGCTCGATGCCGTCGTGACGGTCGAAGAAATCGTCGAGTTCAGCGTAATTGGCGTCCCGGCGCGGCAGGCGCATCCCCGCTGTATTCTTCTGCACTCGTGTGTGCTTCATAGCTTCCGGTACCGGCGCTTCTCGCGGGAACTCATGGCACGCATGTGGAACACGACATCTCGCTCGCCGTCCCGCGCGATGGCAATGTGCAAATAATCGGGCGTAGTTCCTTCCATACAGTTCATAAATGCCCCTGCAGGAGCGGGCCTGTTTCCAGCACCTCAAAAAAGTCGTCTTCTTCGTAGCCGTGTTTGAATAAGTGACCGCTCCCTTACGGTCGCGGCTCAGTAAACCCCGCGAAATCATTACGTCCGTTACCGAGCCGCGACCGTCAGGGAGCGGTTTCCCCCGAACGGTTAAGCACCCCGCGAGCGCAGCTTGCCAGGATGGTGGTATGGTGAATGGTATGGCCACCACCAAAATCACGATCACGTTGCCGGACCATCAGATCCGCGAGATCCGGAAGCGTGTAGCGGTCCAAGAGGCCCCCAGCGTTTCCGGATTCATACAACTGGCCGTCCAAAAATCCCTCGAGAATGCGGGCGCATTCCGCGCCATGGTGGACGAGGCTCTGCAGGCCACTGGTGGGGCGCTGAAGCCGGCGGAACGCGCGTGGGCCAGAAGGATGCTCTCGCCGCGAAAGCGCGAAGGGAAGCCACGGCAGGCCGCGTGAACGGAATCGTTTTAGACGCCGGCGGCCTGATTGCGCTGGAACGAAACGATCGCCGGGTCTTCTCCATTCTCGATACAGCTCTGGAGAACGGGGACCGGATCATCGTCCCGGCTACAGTTCTCGCGCGGGTGATAAGGAACCCGGCAAGACAGGTCCGCCTATGGCGGGTGATCCAGTTTGAAAAAACGGAAGTGGCGCCGCTCGACGGAACTGCCGCACAAGCCGTGGGCGCGTTGCTCGCGCTAACGGGTGCGTCGGACATCGCCGATGCTCACGTAGTAATCTGCGCCCAGACGGCAGGCTATGCCGTCATCACGAGCGATCCGCTCGATCTGAGACGGCTGGACCCACGGCTTCGACTCATAAGAGTGTAAAGCCCTTCCTCCAGATACGGCCGTCGCACCAAAAACCCGGCAGGCCACAAAAAAGCGATGGGCCTTCCCACGGTGGTATTTTTAGGCTTCTTCAAACATCCCCGTCTGGCGATTCTTGCGCACCCGGTTCCATTCGAAATAGCGGCCGTTCATGGCCACATAAACCCCCGGCGGCAGCGTCTGCGCAAACGCCAGCGCGCTGCCCAGGTTGAAAAGTCCGTCGGAACTGCCGAATTTGTACGGGATCATAGCGCCGGTCAGCACGATGGTCTTGCCGGCCGTGCCGCGCGCCAGCACGCCGGCCGTCTCCACCATGGTGTCCGTGCCATGCGTGATCACGATGCGGCTCTCGGGAGCGGCGCGGCATTGCTGCAGGACGATCTGCCGGTCTTCGTCCGTCATATGCAGGCTGTCGATCATCATCAGCGTGCGCACCTCGACATCCAGATTGCACCGGCCCAGCTTCAGCATCTCCGGCAGATGCGAATCCTTGAAAAACAGCTCGCCGGTCAGCTCGTTGTAGTTCTTATCGAAGGTCCCGCCGGTGATGAAAATCCGAATGGGTTCCATGCGCGTCTACGCCCGGAGGCGCTTATAGCCGGTTTCCAGATTGGGCAGGAATGCGGTGAGCAGTCCGATGGCGGGCAGAAACGAGCATACGCGGTAAACGAAAGCGATGCTGGTGACGTCGGCCAGCCAGCCCAGAAGCGCCGCTCCCACGCCTGCGATACCGAACGCCAGGCCGAAGAACAGGCCCGAAATCATGCCGATTTTGCCCGGCACCAGGTCGTGCGCATACACGATGATGGCCGAGAATGCGGATGCCAGCACCAGGCCGATGACGATGCTGAGCGCGGTGGTCCAGAACAGGTTCGCGCTGGGCAGAGCCAGGGTGAATGGCAGGATGCCGAGGATGGAACACCAGATGACATACTTGCGTCCGATGCGGTCGCCCACCGGTCCGCCGATGAACGTTCCGGCCGCCACGGCGCCGAGGAAGATGAACAGGTGAATCTGTGCGGAACGCACCGTCAAATGGAACCGGCTCATCAGGAAAAAGGTGTAGTAGCTGGTAAGGCTCGAAAGGTAGAAATACTTCGAGAAGACCAGCGCCATCAGGACCGCCAGCGCGATGCGGGTCTTGCGCCGCGAAAGTTGCGGATGCCGCTCGGCATGCTCCGGCGCCGCTTTGGCGTGGGCCGCGCCGTGGCTCTTGTACCAGCCGCCGATACGCGTAAGCACTACAATGGCCAGCAGCGCCGCGGCCGAAAACCAGGCGATGCTGCGCTGCCCTTCCGGCAAAACGATCAGCGCCGCCAGCAGCGGTCCGAGCGCCGATCCGGCATTTCCGCCCACTTGAAATAGCGATTGCGCCAAACCGTGCTGTCCGCCGGACGCCATGCGGGCCACCCGCGACGATTCCGGATGGAACACGGACGATCCCACGCCGACCAGCGCCACCGCCAGCAGAATCACGCCGAACGTGGGTGCGAACGCCAGCAGCATCAAGCCGGATAGCGAAAAGGCCATGCCGATGGGCAGCGAGTAAGGGGTCGGGCGATGGTCGGTGTACATGCCTACGAAAGGCTGCAACAGCGACGCCGTAAGCTGCACGCTCAGCGTGATCATGCCGACTTGTTTGAAGTCCAGGTGATATGCCGACTTCAAGATCGGATACACGGCCGGGATCACGGACTGCAACATATCGTTCAGGAAATGGCAGAAGCTGATGGCCGCCAATACTCCGAACGCGGTGGCGTGCGATGGGCTGATGGAGGAAGCCCGGGTGGCCGGGCTGACACTGGTCTGGCTCGACACTGTTGGTAGTTTAGCAGGTCTGAAGACGCGGGCTGGCGGCGAGCTGCGCTCGAGGGGCGGAGCTATGAGCTCCGCGCAGGCTACGAGCCTGCCGTCATGGCCCTGCGGGCCACTAAATGGGATGAAAACCAGGCAGACCACAAAGAACGATGGTCTGCCCCACGGTCCGTTTTCGACGGTGCCCCACAGGCGCGCCCGTCCCTTGGCTTACGAATTACGTGTAACTATAATACACGTATGGCGACCCCGGCGGTTCCCACCCAATTGACCATGCGGCAGGCGCTGGCTATCCCTGCGTTCCGTAAGCTGTGGCTGGCGACCCTAGTGAGCGTCTTCGGCGATTTTCTGGCGCTCTACGCGGTCTTCAGCGAAATGACGTTTCGCATGCACGCTTCGGCCCGCGCGATCACCCTGGTCACGGTCTTCTTCCTGCTGCCGTTGGCCTTCGTGGGACCGGTGGCGGGCGTCTTCGTGGATCGCTGGGAGCCGCGCCGCACCATGGTGACCAGCGATATCGCGCGGGCCATTCTGGTGCTGGGGCTGGTCTTGGCGCGGGCGCCCTGGCACATCTATGGCGTATTCCTGGCGCTGAGCACGTTCTCCAGCTTTTTCTCGCCCGCGCGATCGGTCACCATTCCGCAGATTCTGCCTTTGCACGGCCTGATGAGCGCCAATGCCGTAATCCAACAAACGGTGCAAATCCTGCAAATGGGCAGCCCGGTGCTGGCGGGAGCGCTGGCCGGATTCGCCGGACCGGCTTCCTGCTACTACCTGGACAGCGCCAGCTTCGTTTTTTCGGGCCTGATGATCGCCACCATGGTCATCCCGGCGCGCGCGGCGCATGCCAACCGGAACATGAAGCCGGTGCTCGGCGACCTGCTTTCCGGGACCCGCTTTATCGTGGGCCATCCGGTGATCGGCTTCGTGATCCTATCGATCGCGGCGGGCACCTTCGCCATCAGCGCGTTCGGATCGCTGATCGCGGTCTTCGTGCGCGACGTGCTGCATGCGAACTCGGTTCTTTTTGGCGCGCTGGGATCGGCCATCGGATTCGGGATGCTGGCGGGCGGCCTGGCGGTGGCCCCGCTGGCGCGGCGCATGCGGCAGAAGGCGCACCTGATCACGGTTGGAATCCTGCTATGCGGTGTGTCGATCGCCTCGATTGCGCGCGTAGCCAATCCGGTGGTCGCGCTGGTGGGCTGCGCGGGCATTGGCGTGGGCGCCTCACTGCTGACCATCGCGGCGAGCACCCTGATGCAAGGGCAGGTCCCGGCGGAGATGCGCGGGAGGGTCAGCAGCAGCGCCATGTCGCTGATCTCGATCTCGCAGGGGGTGGCGTTGTTGTTTGCGGGCGATTTCGCGTCGCGTTTCGGCATCGCGGCGGTGTTTTACGGCAGCGCGGCGCTGCTGCTGATTATTGCAGTGGCCGGCACGTTCCGGCTCAGGAAACCGCTGGAGGCGGTGAAGGCCCAAGCGGCTTGAAAGGACAAACTGATGAAGAAGACATTTGAAATTGGATCGGGACGATTCCGGGCGCGCGTGGGAGTGATTGCGCGGGGGGCGGACAAGGAGGTATTGAAAGACGCTTTGATGGAGGGCGGCCGCGGCAACGTGGTGATGGCGCGCGTCAGCGACGATGCATTGGCGCGCATCGACCAGTTGGTGGAGGCTACCGTGTTCGCCAGCCGGTCGGAATGCGCCGCGTTTCTGATCGGCGCGGGTATTGCGAGCCAGAAAGAGATGTTCGATCGGCTGAATGCGCATACCGACGAGATCCGCAAGCTGAAGGAGCAGCTTCGGCAGGTAGCCATGGACGCGATGAAGCCGAAGGAATAGAACGCCAGATGGGCGCCCGATTACCTGTTTATTTACAATAGATTACAGGATCGTCTGGCGATGCTCGGCGAAGAGCGGGCCTACCAGGCCCGCGCAGGCTACGAGCCTGCCCCACACTTCCTACGCGCAATGTGCGCGTCCGCGCCAGAAAAATTTCACTTTTTATTTTTTTGCTATTGCCTTCGCGTCAAAAAAGGTTATTCTATGGGTGATTGTGCTCCGACAACAGGAGGCGTTCATTATGTTTGATAGTCACAAGCTCTCTGCCAACGACGAAGAAGATATGGAAGACTTTCAGGACTACGACGACGAAGAACATCCCGACTTGGGTTCCAAGCTCGACGACTTGGACGAGGACGAAGACGACGAGGAGGAAGAGGAGATCGTGGTAGTGGCTGTGGAAGTGCCGCCGCCCGCCCCTGCGCCAACCGCTCCGGCGCCGGAAGCTCCTGCCGCCGAAGCGCCCAAGAAACCGGCGAAGAAGGCCACCCAGGCGAAGGCCCCGGCGAAAAAGGCTCCGGCCAAAAAGGCTGCGGTCAAGGCTCCGGCGAAACCCGCGGCGAAGAAAGCCCCGGCCAAAAAAGCTCCCGCGAAAAAGGCCCCGGTGAAGAAAGCGGCAGCCAAGAAGGCTCCCGCGAAGAAAGCGCCCGCCAAGAAAGCGGCCGCCAAGAAAGCCCCGGCCAAAAAAGCCGCGGCCAAGAAGGCGCCAGCCAAAACAGCCGCCAAGAAGGGACCTGCCAAGAAAGCGGCCGCCAAGAAAAAGGGCGGAAAGAAGTAGCCGCGATTATTTGTTCACGACCGTCCGGCAGCGTTCGAAGAGTTCAAGCAACGCATCGGCGTGTTCTTCGGTGGACCGGCTACCCGGTTTGCCGGAGAACCCCGTGGCGGTTGTGTTTCCCTTCCCATAGCCCGTCGCCACCGCGATAAACTTCATCAGCTCGAGGGCAACTTCGTCTTTGCTCTTGGCGGGCGGCGTGGCGGATACCGCGGCTTCCAGGGTTTCTTCGGGCATTTGCTTCTCCTTGGGGTGTGATACAACTCTAGGGTACAGCATTTTTCCCATGCCGCTCACCGCCTGCCGGCATGTCCGCAAGATGCGCGGCGGGGCTCAGTCCCACCTGCTGGAAGCGGATGACGGCAATTTCTACATCGTCAAGTTCCGGAACAATCCGCAGCACCGCCGCATCCTGGTGAATGAGCTGGTTTCCGAAGTTTTCCTGAGATACTTGCAGATCTCCGCCGCGCCCGCCGAGTTTATTCTGGTAACGCCCGAGTTCCTGGCCGCCAACCCGGAGATCTTCATCCACCTGGGCACAAAGCGCATTCCGGTGGCTCCCGGCTGGCACTTCGGATCACGGCACCCTGGCAATCCCGACACCACGGCGGTTTACGACTTCGTGCCCGATACGCTGCTCAGCGGCGTGCGCAATCTGGCCGACTTCCCGGCCATCCTGGTCTTCGATAAATGGATGGCGAATGCCGACGGCCGCCAGTCGGTTTTCTTCCGGGCCCGCATCGACGACTGGCAGGCGGCGCCTAAACGCGCGTTCGTGGCGGTGATGATCGACCATGGCTTCGTGTTCAACGGCCCCAACTGGGACTTCGCGGATTCACCACTGCAGGGGCTTTATCCGCGGAAGGTGGTTTACGAGCAGGTGCGTTCGCTGGACGATTTCGAGCCTTGTTTGTCGCAGGTGGTGAACTTTCCCGAAGAGGTGGTGGATCGCGCCTTCCGCAAGGTTCCGCCGGAGTGGCTGGAGGGCGAAGAAGATGAATTCGAGAAACTGCTGGAAAAGCTGCTGCGACGCCGCGCGCGCGTGCCGGACTTGATTGCGGATACGCGCAAAGCCAGGATTAATCCTTTCCCGAATTGGCCGTGAAGAGAAGGCAGACGACACGGTGGGACGGACCATCGTTTTTTGTGGTCCGTCGCGGTGGCGTAGTTAGGGCAGACGACACAAAACGATCGTCTGCCCCACGGTTGGACGTGGCGGATTACCTGGCGCAACAGATCTGCGTCGAGATCAGAGTGGCGGGAGTGAGCGGGCGCTGCGCGGCAAAGTAGTTCTTCTCCTGCAGGTTGCGATAGACGTCGCCTGCCACGCCCGCGGCCAAAGGTCCCGGTGTGCCGCGATACGACCCGCCCGTGAGCAGCACCACAACGACCAGCTTGTGGTTGCCCACGTCGTTGAACGAGCCGAACCATCCCAGGTGCGTGTGGCTATCGGTGCAGGTACCGGTCTTGCCGGCGATGGGTTCATCCTGCTGGGCGCGCCGGGCCGTGCCGTACTCCACGGCCGCCAGCATGCCGGGTTTCACTTCCGGGATCAGGTCTTTGATCTCGAGCTGCCGTTTCACGCGCGGCACGAAATCGCTCACTTCCGCGGCTGTGCGCGGATACTGCAGGTAGTAAAGCGTACCGCCGTTCGCCAATGAGGACATCAGCGCGGCAAGCTGCAGCGGCGTCTGCGAGATCTCCTCGCCGAAACTGGTGAGCATGCCTACACCGCCGTTGGCGGGCGGCTCGGAGGGGAAATGCCCGGCGCTTTCGCCCGGTATATCCAGCCCGGCCTTTTCGCCGTAGCCAAACAAGTGCGCATAATAACTGACCTTATCGAATCCCAGCTTGGTTCCCAAAGTGGCGAAATAGAAATTATTGGAATGCGCCAGCGCCTGCGTCAGATTGTAGCCGCCATGCTGGAAGAGCTTGCCGTCGCCGCCCACGATCTTCTCGCTGAGCGCGGCCAGCGCGACCGAGACTTTAATTGTGGAACAGGGCTGAAATCCGCTGCTAAGCGCCAGCTTCTGATTGACGATGGTGAGGATACGGCCGGTACTTGGATCCACCACCACCACCGATCCGTTGTAGGCGCCCAACGCATCGACCGCCGAGCGGCGCACGTCCAGATCTTCACCATCCACGTTGTCGCCGGTGGTGGAATCGGCATAAGTAGGCTCAGTCCAAGGTCCGCCGCGCACGAGCACGGGCGGCGCGGCCGCGATGTGATACGACGCACGATGCACCAGGGAACTGGCGGCATGCGCGGTATGCTGCGCAGGCGAAACCAGTGCCGTTTTCGCCCGATGGATGGGCCGATGGTGGCGGCGCGTGGATGCGGGCGTGGTGTTCGCCGGCGCGATTTGGGATATCAAAAGAAAAATGAATGCGAATTGCAAAACCCAGGGGAGGCGAAATAGAGGCTTCGTCATAAGTTCAGACACTGAGCGCCAGGTTATGAAACCTGCGGGAAATTGGCCAGAACCAAACTGTAAAGAAAAGCTGGCCGGAGCCACCAGCTACTTTGATTGTGCACGCCGCAGGCGCTTTTCGTCAAGTTTTTGGATATGAATTTTGGTTCATGGGCGGCAAATAATGGGTGTTGCGCCGGTTATGGCGACGGGATGGAGCTGAAAGGCGCCGTAATACTACCCACGGCTCCGCTCGCGGCATCCCGCACAATTACCTTGACCTCGCTGGTTTTATCCGCTCGTGGAAGCACGCGGCGATAAATCAGGCCTTCCTTCTGCAGCCGGTCGTAATTCTGTTGGAGGAGCTGCAGCGTCAAGGTGACGTCCAGATCGTAGGTCTGGGCGCCGTGCGGATCTTTCTCCACATATAACAGGTCCAGCTTGCCATCCCAATGATCGCCCTGCGGATTGAGCAGCACCGATTTCGGATCGACGCGCAGCGTCACCTCGAGGTGGGAGCCGGTGGGCTGAACTCTGGCTCGCAAGCCGATGCCGTTGGCATCCATCGGGCTGAGAACCGCGTCACGTAGCGCCGCACGCCTCTGCTGTTCGTCTTGTGGGGGAGCGTCCTGATCCACATAACCCTTGCGGTAGCGCAGTTCCACGTGCGGAACGCCCGATACCGTGACCTTCAGGTTGTGGAACGAATTGTTGAACTTCTCGTTTTGAGGATAAAAGCCCAACATATAGGTGACAGCCGAATCCGCGATAGCGGTGCGAATGGCGCCCGCCATGTCCTCCGTATTCCAGAACGCGCGGCCTCCCGTGCGGCCAGCCAACTCGCCCATGGTTTCCTGGTTATGATAGAAGCGCTTCGAGTTCCCCGATTGGGGCAAGCCGGGTGCCGTTGCGGAGCCCATGCCGGGCAGTTCCAGACCGCGCGCATCCACCGGATAGATGGCCACATTTGCGTTATTCAATGCGCGCACAGTGCGGTCCGTAGGAGCAGTCCAGCTATCCGCGCTGGCGGGCCGATGCGCCCCCGGCCGCGCGGTTGCTACACCGCCGTTACCCGGCAGATCGCCAAAGCCGATCTGTAGAGGAAAAGCCGCCGAAACCCAAACCAGGTTCTTGCGTCCCGGCAAGCCGGCCAGACCGTTGGCAATGAATTCGATGGCCGTGAGTGTCTGCCGGATCTGATCGTCGAGACGGCGGGCCGCCTCCAGTTGATTTCCCTGGCTGGCTAGAAACCCGTTCAGCGGATCGGAGAACGCACTCAACTTATCCGGCCCCATATCGGCGCGATAATTCGCCAGTTTCGCGAGCAGATCCGAGGAATCCGTAGTGTAATCGTGCAGCACCGTCAGCCCGCGGTAGTCGAGCGTGTAAAGCGCAATGCGATCCTGAGGCTGGATCTGGCTGAGAAAGCGCACCACCTGCTGGCGGGCATAAGCCTGGTCGGCGAATTCCGTGTTGAGCCCATCCAGCAGAATCGCGGTGACCGCCGCGGGGGGCCCGGCCCGCTGCTCGAGTTGATTGGTGAACGTGCCGGGCGGCAATGGCTCTGCGGCGGTCGGCAGGAGCGCGCGCGTGTCTTCGGAAAATTGCCGGATCTCCTGCCGCTTGCCATTATCGAAGACTTGAAAATCTTCCTTCTTCAGCCCGGAAACAGGCTCGCCGTTCCTGGTTACAATCACGTTGACTTCGACCAGGCGCGTGGTGCTGCGCAGGACCAGATCTGGTGTTTGCGGATTTAATATCGCCGCGGTCAACGCCGCCACAGTTACGACCTACCAGGTGCCTCATTAGTTGTATATTACGCCGCTGTCCAGCCGCCGTCGATGGTGAATACGGAACCTGTAACAAATTCAGCTTCGGGCGAACAGAGATACAACGCCATGTTAGCGATTTCGTCGGGGCGTCCCAACCGCCCCACCGGTTGCCGCTGATTCAGTTCGGCGCGCACTTTCTCTTTTTCATGGCGATGATATTTCTCGAGATAGGCTTCCACGAAAGGAGTATCCACCGTGCCGGGACAAATGCAGTTGACGCGTAACTCGGTGGGATAGTCGACGGCCAGTTGACGGGTCATGGCGATTACGGCGCCCTTCGTGGCGCAATAGGCGAAGCGCTTCTTAATGCCCACCATGCCGGCCACCGATCCGATATTCACAATCGATCCGCGCGCGGCGAGCAGCAGTCGCATGGCCGCGCGCGTGGCCAGATACATGCCGCGTACATTCACCTGGAACAGCCGGTCGAAATCGGCCGGTTCGGTCTGCTCCACGCCGCCGACCATGCCGATGCCCGCGTTATTCACCAGGATATCCAGCGCGGCGATTTGGGCGAAGGCGTGCGCGACCGCCGATTCGTCGGTAATATCGAGTATGAGGACGGATGCGCCGGGCAATTCCCGCGCCAGCGCTTCGGCTCCGGCCTGGTCGACATCGGCGATGGTGACTTGTGCGCCCGCCCGATGGAGCGCCCGGCAGGTGGCCGCGCCAATGCCGCTGGCCCCGCCGGTGATCAGGGCCTTGCGCCCATCCACACGAAAAGGATGCATCGAAAGAATTCTAACGCCCTGCAAGTTCTCGACGAGGAAGTCGTCGCGTGCACGCGCTGCCCGCGGCTGATTGGGCATTGCCGGGAAGTGGCCCGCGTGAAGCGCCGCGCGTATCGGGATTGGGACTATTGGGGCAAGCCAGTGCCGTCGTTCGGCGACCCGCGCGCGAAGTTGCTGATCGTCGGCCTGGCGCCGGGCGCGCACGGTTCCAATCGTACCGGGCGCATGTTTACGGGCGATATGTCGGGCAACATTTTGTACCGCGTGCTGAAGAAGACGGGTTTTGCGAGCCAGGCGGAGAGCGTCTCGCGGGACGATGGATTGCGGCTGATCGACACCTATATCACGGCTGTAGCGCACTGCGCGCCGCCAGGCAACAAACCTACGCGCGAAGAGATCGCCAACTGCCGCGGATTCCTGGAACGTGAGTTGGAGTTATTGAAGGACGTGAAGGTGGTAGTGGCTCTGGGCCGCGTAGCGTTCGATAACTACCTGGGCATCTTGCGTGCCCGCGGCGTGATAGCAAGCCGCGCCGGATTTGAATTTGGACACAATCGCGTTTTCGAAGTTGGGCCGGGACAACCAATGCTGGTTAGTTCGTATCACCCCAGCCAGCAAAACACCTCCACTGGTAAACTGACCGAGGAAATGTTAACCGCCGTATTCCGCCGCGCGCGGAAAATGCTGGATTAAGTGGGGCGGGCACTCTGCCGGGCAGAGTGCCTGCGGCGAGCAAAGCTCGCTGCGAGGGCGCGCTTCGCTCGCCGAAGAGCGGGCCTACGAGGCCCGCGCAGGCTACGAGCCTGCCCCACAAGCGGCGCTAATGGCGCCCGCCGTCGCCGCCGCCGTCGTGACCGCCGTCACCACCCTGATCGCCGCCCCCACCGCCGGTATTCGCCGGGGGATTCTGTTGATCCGCCGCGGTGGTCAGCACACTATTCGCCGACGACCAAGTCTGGCTCACGTTCTGGCCGCTGCCTAAGAACAGCCCCGCCGTGGTCAGTGCGACAAAAGCCACCAGAAGGCTATATTCGATCAGATCCTGGCCGCATTCATCACCGAGTAAGTTCCGCAGGAAGCGCTTCATATTCGGCCTCGGAACGGCGCACGCCGTATCACAACGATGATGGCAGCTTACCGTCAACATGGCTATACTGGCTTTGGTTAAGTCGGGTCAGTTGCAAGACCTTCACTTAAAGAGAACGTTGTGGGGCAGACGATCGGTTTGTGTCGTCTGCCGCGCCGCCGAAGGCGGCAAGGTCGAAAAACCTCTCCCGTGGCTGGTGGGCGGTGGCTGGTGGCTGGTGGGCAAGTTCGGGTAGCGGGTCAGTTCGGCTTTGTGGGGCGGGAAATCCTGCCCCACAAAAGCAAATTGACCCACTACTCAAGTTCGATACTGCGCTTGCCGAGTTCTTCATGAAATTTCGCGGGCCGCAGGCCCTCCCAAACAGACCACGAAAAGCGATGGTCTGCCCCACCAAAGTGAACAGTATTGAGGTTAGTTGGGGTTATAAAGGCTTGCCATCCGAAACGCCCGGTAGCCTTGCGGACCCTGAATATCCAACGCCCAACTGCCTTCACCGCCGCCTGTTTCGAGGGCATAGCTCTTAATGCCTTCCGGGGTAGCTACCAGCGCCGCGAAGAAGAAGTAATTGCCATTGGAGAGCGATTGTGCAGCGCCGTCAGCGGGCGAGTAAACCCCCAGGTTGACCATGGCCGACGGCGTCACTGTGAAAGTACTTTCGTCGATGTTCAGCACCATACCGCGGCTATTGCAATCGGCGGGCTGGCAGCCGGGAGAACCTAACCCGATGGGTGGAGGGGCCACCCGCGTATCGCCATTATCGAATAGCAGCAGGGGTCCCCCGCCATTGTTCATCAGCGAGACGTCGTGCTGGGCCGAGAACCAAGGCCACAAATCACCCGTGACGTTGTCGAACTCGAATTCGTCTCCCGCGCCCATAGTCCAGAGAGGAACTCCGGTGCCCGCGCTGTTATTGTAATCCACCTTCAAAACCCAATCCTGATTCTTCAGCGACAAAATAAGATCGCCATTCTGCGGCCAGTAATAAATACTATTCGCGTGCAGCCAGTCATTCGCGGCCGGAGCGATACGGGGGCCCAGCAGGAACATGGGCGGGCAGCCTGCTTCAGCGACGCCGCACGTGTCTCCCAAGATGGCGGCACGGCCGACATCCAGATACTGGAAAGCGTCGAAATACCAGACTACCTGCCAATTCGTATCGAGCACCACAATCATGTCGCCCACGATATCGACCGGAAACTCGCTGGTGCTGCCCTGGGTTCCGGGTTCGAAGATCTTCTCTATATCGGCCAGGGCGGCGATGTATCCATTGGGCAACTCGATGGCTTCGTGATGAAATGCGCCTAAGCATGCCGATCCGATGGGCGCAGGATTGGGGATGGCGGTGCACGGACCGGCATCGGCGGCGCCCAATGCCAACAGTTGTTGCTGGATAACGCCCGTGTTCGTCTCGCGCACGATGTTGCCGGCTAAGTCGATCTGCCGCAGCACCTGTCCATCCTGCGACGCCGGATTCCACGCCGCGTCGTCCTGGATGGTGAGCATGCCGTCGTCTGTGAGCGGGCGAGTAAGCAGATCGGGATGCTGCGAGGGCGTATTATAGAACCACAGAATGTTACCGGCTAAGTCCGTAGCTATGTCGCGGAAGTTGGTTTCCATTCCGAGCTGACTTAGTCCCCAGAGCAGAACCGGCTCGGCGGTATCTGTTTGTTGGCCCGCGGGAACGATTACGTCGAACTTGGGAAATGGAATGTTGGTGGGCAAAGCGCCGGTTGTGAACGGCACAGTTGGTCCATTGGAGATCGTGCCCTGGGTGCGGATCTGCGCGTGCATCGAGTAAGTGGTGCTGGGATACATGCCGGCGATTTCGAATGTCATGGTCGCGGCGGGATGGCAAGCGATCCAGTTAGTGGTGGTTACCGGCGAGTTAGAAGATTGCTGTTTGAAAGCGGCGCGCATGTCGCTGCCCTTCGCGCAGGCGGGCGCGCTGAATAGGGCCACCAGAGGATTGGCGGTCGAAATAACCACGGGAGTGCCGCCGGTCACCAAAGGAGTGACCGTGAAATGAACGATCCGCGAATCTGTCTCGCCGGACGTGAAATCTTTGGCGACAACCTGAATTTGATATTCGCCTTCGGGCCCGGCGGGAAACCAATGGAACGCCGGCGCCCGCCACTTGCCGTTGTTGAGCGTGCCGGCGTTGAAGTCCTTCGTTAATGCGAACGGCTTGCCGCCGGCGGACACATTGAATTGAAACGTCAGCGGACCGGCGTTTGTATCGGTTGCGGTTACCGTCCACTGAATCGGCGTGCCGATCGACTGCGGCGACTGAGGCGACGGCGTCATGGATACGATTTGAACGGTGGCGAATGCCGGCGCCGCCAGCAGGCCTGCCAGATAATAAAGCATCTTCATGCGCGACCTCCTGTTTGCCGCCAGTATATACTAACTGAAATGGCGCGGGGGCGAATCGAGACTCTCAACGGCGTGGATCAGTACTATGAGGTTTACGGAAGCGGCGAGCCGCTGGTTTTGCTGCACGGTTTCGGCGGGTCGAGCCTGGATTGGGCGACGCTAGCCGCGGAGTGGGCCGCCGATTTTCAGGTGATTGTGCCGGATCTGCGCGGACATGGCCGGTCGACGAATCCTGCCGAGCGGTTCCGTCACGAAGACGCCGCCGGCGATCTGCTGGCGCTGCTCGATCGATTGCAGGCGCCCGCGTTCAAGGCCGTGGGAGTGAGCGGCGGCGGCAACGTTCTGCTACACGCCGCTACTCGCGATCCGCGGCGCGTGACAGCTATGGTGCTGGTCAGCGCAACGACGCACTTCCCGGATCAGGCGCGGCCCATCATGCGGAGTTACTCGATGGACCTGCTGCCGGAAGAGGAAAAAGAAAAAATGCGCCGGCGTCATCCGGACGGGCCCGCGCAGATCGAGCGTCTCTTCGCGCAAGCCAGGGCATTCGCCGATAGCTATGACGACCTGCATTTCACGGCTGCGGATCTGGCCAGGATCACCGCGCGCACGCTCATTATCCAAGGCGATTGCGATCTATTTTATCCGCTCAGTATTTCCCAGGAAATGGCCGCGGCGATTCCGCATGCCGAGTTATGGGTGGTCGCGGGCGGCGGCCACGGTCCCATCGGCGGCGAGCGGTGGCCCGAATTTGTGGCGCGGGCGGGCGCGTTCCCGCGGAAGTAACTGCTACAATCCTTGTTCATGGCGCAGCGGGTCTCCATATTCGTCACCTGCATCGTGGATCAGCTTTTTCCGAAGGTGGGTCTGGCGATGGCGGACGTGCTGGAACAACTCGGCTACCAGATCGATTTTCCGGAAGACCAGACTTGCTGCGGCCAGCCTGCCTTCAATACGGGCTATCGCGCGGAAGCCTGCCAGGTGGCGCGGCATTTTCTTAAAGTCTTCCGCGATTCCGAATACGTGGTGGTGCCTTCGGGATCGTGCACGTCGATGATCGCGCACCATTTTCGCGATCTGTTCCATGACGATCCGGAAGCCTTGCGCGCCGCCGAAGAGTGTGCGCCGCGCGTGTGGGAGTTCTCGAAATTCCTTTTGGAAGTCGCCGGCGTGGAAGATGTAGGAGCGCGCCTGGAAGATATCGTGACCTATCACGATAGTTGCCACGCGCTGCGCGAATTCGGCATCAAGGACGGTCCGCGCCGGCTGCTGGCCAACGTGCGCGGGCTCGAATTGCGCGAGATGGACGCCGCCGAGGAATGCTGCGGATTCGGCGGCACCTTCTCCGTGAAGCTGCCGGAGATTTCGGGCGCCATGGCCCGCACCAAGATCGATTCCATCGTGCGCACCGGCGCGCAGACCGTGGTCAGCGCGGATTCGAGCTGCCTGATGCAGATCCAGGGCGCGCTCTCCCGCGCCGCGTTGCCGGTGCGCACCATGCACCTGGCGGAAGTTCTGGCGAGCCGATAAATGTCCGTGGCATTCGACCAGAAGGTCCACAAAACGCTGGCGGATGCCAATCTGCAACTGGCCATTTACCGCGCCACGGGCCGCCTGATCGATCATCGCCAGCATGCCGTGGCGGGCGCCGCGCTGCCGGACTACCAGGAACTCCGCACCGAAGCCAACGCCATCAAGCGGCACACCATCGACTATCTGGACCACTACCTCGAACAATTCGAAGCCAACGTGGCGGCGCACGGCGGCAAGGTGGTCTATTGCCAGGACGCCGCCGACGTCGCGGATTTCGTGCTCGGGCTGGCGAAAGAACGCGGTGCGCATTTGATCGTGAAATCGAAATCCATGACCACCGAGGAGGTCGATTTAAACGAGCGGCTGGAGCATCATCAGCTTGAATCGGTGGAGACCGATTTGGGCGAATATATTCTGCAGCTCGCGCATCAACGGCCGTATCATATTGTCGCGCCGGCGCTGCATTTGACGCGCTACGATGTGGGCGATCTGTTCGCGCGTACGCTGGGCGTGGAGAACGAGACGGCGCCCGAGAAGCAGACGCTGATTGCGCGCGCGGTGCTGCGGCAGAAATTCCTGGCGGCGGATATCGGCGTCAGCGGCGCGAATTTTCTGGTGGCCGATTCGGGCGCGGTGGTGCTGGTGGAAAACGAAGGCAACGCGCGGCTGACTACTTCCGCGCCGAAGATTCACGTGGCGGTGGCGGGGATCGAGAAGCTGATTCCGCGCGCGCAGGATCTGGCGACGTTTCTGAAGCTGCTGGGCCGCAGCGCCACGGGCCAGGCGCTGACGGTGTACACGTCGTTCTTATGCGGGCCGCGCCGCGCGGGCGAGATCGATGGGCCCGAGGAATTCTACGTGGTGCTGCTGGATAACGGCCGCACCAAGCTGCTGGCGGATCGCGAGAAGCGGCAATCGCTCTATTGCATCCGCTGCGGCGCGTGTTTGAACCATTGCCCGGTATACCGGAAGATCGGCGGGCATAGCTTTCCGTGGGTATATTCGGGGCCGATCGGGGCTATCATCACGCCGCAATTCATGGGTATCGAACATGAGCCGAGCCTGCCTTTTGCTTCCAGTTTGTGCGGCGCGTGCGCGGAAGTGTGCCCGGTGAAAATCGATATTCCGAAGGTGCTGCTGGATCTGCGCGCGGAAGTGAAGCAGGCCGAAGACCGCGCCGGCAGGAATCGCTTGGAACGGCTGGCGTTCCAGATTTGGGCGTGGGTGATGTGCCATCCGCGGATTTATGAGATCGCGGCGATGGTGGCCGCGGGCGTGGCGCCGGGTGGGAACGGGCGATGGCTGCGTAGCGCTCCGGGGTTGATGAATGTGCCCCCGGTGCGCGCCTGGCTGAGCGAGCGCGATCTGCCGCCCGCGCCGGCCAAGAGCTTCCGCGAGCTTTGGAGGCGCCGCTGATGTCGCGCGAGGCGATGTTCGAGAGAGTGCGCGCGAGTTTAGGGCGCAGCGCGGGACAGCCGATTGGCGAGCCGCCGCCGGTGCGTTTGCGATTGCCGGACGTGGATGTGGACGCGCGTATCGAAAGTATGCTGCGCGCAGTGGAGGCGCTGGCGGGCAAGGCGCACCGCGCGGCCACGGCGGAGGACGCGCGCGCGTATGTGGCGGGAGTGATCGCCGCGAAAACGGCAGTGGCTTCGAACGCGCCGTTCTTGCGGGAATGCGGGATCGCGGGTCTGGCGGGCGTAGCGACCGGCTTCACGGACGCCGCGGCATTGCGTGCGATGTGCGCCACGGCGGATGTAGGGATCACCAGCGCGGATTATGCGCTGGCGGATACGGGATCGCTGGTGATGCTGGCCAGCCCGGCGGAAGCGCGGCTGATCTCGCTGCTGCCGCCGGTGCACATCGCGGTGGTTCCCAAGGAGCGCCTGCTATCGGGACTCGACGAATTGTTCACGCTTCTGCCGCGGCCCGCGGAGCAGACCAGTTCCATGGTGCTGATAACGGGGCCGAGCCGCACGGCGGATATCGAGCAGATATTAGTGCGGGGGGTACACGGGCCGGGCGAGATTCATGTGGTAGTGGTGGGGTAGGTCTGGCGCGCAAAAGGAAATGGGCCGCCGATGAACTTGGTTAAGCGCCCTGAAGTCTGATGCTGAACCAACCCGGATAGTTGGTGCATGCTCTCGGGAGCACGTAGGACATCAGGCAGGGCTGAGTACGAGGTTGCGGAGGTATCGCGGCGCGGTGCGCGCTACTTGTTCCATTGGCGTCTACGGTCTGCATTATCGCGCAACAGATCCTCGATCAGAGATTGGGCGACGCGGAAATTTGTTGCCGCCAGACGCGATAGTGCGCTGGGAAGATCCAAGTCTAGACCAATGGCAGCGGCCCTGAGTACGCCCAGCGTTCCGGTAGTGGGGATGCCGCGGCGGTTGGCTTCTGCGCGGCCTTCAGCATCGTCGATGATCAGCAGCGCATCGGTTTTCGAGTTGCGCCAACAGAATCGCGGCACGCTCACCCGTGTCGATCTGGCGCAAAGCCGGGTCATCCGGACCTACTGGAGCTTGCCTCACCTCCAGCCAGTCCGGCTGTGTTTGGATCCAAGCTATTACCTTAGGTGGCGTGCCGCCGTGTGTGAGTTCGGCGAGAACTTCCCTGGGTATAACTACCTTGCGGAACAAACGGGGCAGCACGTCGATGGCGTCGATTAGCGCCAGGTCGTTAAGCGGCGATGTGTCCGCGACGACAACGGTCATTTTGCGAAGGACAGAGCCGTCTCACTATCCTTGATCACCTCTTCGATCACGGCCGGCAGGAACATGCCGTGCGTCTTGAGAAAACCGTCCATCTCAAAGCGCGATTGGATGCCCAACATCTGACGCGCCTGGTACATGGTAAGCTTGCCCGAGCGCACTCCTTCGATGGCTAGGGCCTCCATCGCAGCGCGCGTGATGCCCCCGGGCGCACCAGCAAACTGCCTCGCGACATCCTCGGGTACGTCCAAGTGGATCTGCATGATCGGCCTCTGCTGCCTATTATCGCCTAAACCCTGGTCGGCGACGCATGCCGTATTTCCGCTTCTCCCTCCGCCAACGTCGTCAACCACGCGAACTCCGCGCGCTTCCTTCGGCGGTGCCACGCCAGAAACGTAATAGACACCGCCGAAAACAGCCAGAGGCGCCGCGATGGCCGTCCGAAGGGCCGTCACGAGCGAGGGCCTTAGCATGCGCTCCTCACTCTAATCGCAGCGGACACAACCAGCAGAGCCACCGCGATCACGCCGCACATCATAGGGAACCAATCCCCCCACCGCGTGTAGATCGTCTGCTCACTGATATACGTAAATCCAGTGCGCGACGCCGCTTCCACATAAAGCGGCAACGTGCCCCGCAGACGCCCGGCGGGATCGATAGTCCCCGTAATGCCGTCGTTGGTCGAGCGCAAAATCCAGCGCCGGTTTTCCGCCGCCCGCATGCGCACAATCTCCAGATGCTGATACCGCGCGGCGGTCTTGCCGAAATACCCGTCGTTCGAAATATTGAACAACACCTCCGCCCCATCTGCAGCGAAGCGCCGCACGAAATTCGGGAACACCGATTCATAGCAGATGAACGTTCCCAATTTATGATCGCCGATGGGCGATACCACCACCTGCTTTCCCGGCGTGAAATCGCCAGCCTCGGTGGTAATGCGCTTGACGAAATCGAACGGCCACGGCACGAATTCGCCGAATGGCACCAGGTTCACTTTGTCGTAACGGCTCACCAGGCGGCCATCGGGCGAGATCAGCACGCCCGAGTTGAGCGGCGCGCCCTGGGGCGTGTGCGCCACCACGCCGATCAGCAGATAGGCGCGGGCGGCCTGCGCCAGTTCGTCCACATAGCCGCGAAAGCGCGCGTCATCGTAATAATAAAGTGGCGCGGGCACTTCCGGCCAGACGATCAGCGCGGGATGTTCCGCGCCGCCGGTCATGGCGGCTTGCAGCGAAAGGGCCGCCAGCCTGCGCTGCATGCGATCCACGGAATCCTGGGTCCACTCCGTGTCTTCGGAGATGTTGGGCTGCAGCAGCACGGCGGTATCGCGGCCGGGCCGGGCGTCGGGCAGCGTTGGCAGGAAAATCAGAAAGGGCAGCGGCAGCAGCCACATCAGGTGCAGGCGTGGACGCCGCAGAATGGCCAATGCCAAGGCCGTCGCCATCATCATGAACACGAACGACAGGCCGTAGACGCTGGTGAGCGGGGCGAGGCGCATGGGCAATCCCATATCGATGCCCGCGTTGCCGAGCGCCAGCCAGGCGAATCCCAGCATGCCGTGCGTAGCTTCGATGGCTACCCACAGCGCGGCCACCGCGGGCACCGCCCACCAGCGGCGCATCAGGATGCCCGCCAGCCATGCGAATACGCCCATGTGCAGCGCCTTGATCAGGCAAAACAACAGAAATGCCAGCCACGCCAGCGGCTTGTTCAATCCGCCATAATTCGCCAGCACTGCTTCGATCCAGTAGCAGACCCCGAACCAGTACACGATGCCGGCAACCTCTCCCAGCAGAAACCGCATCCACGGTCGCGGCTCCAGCGCCACGGCCACCAGCAGCGGCGCCAGCGCCACCGGCGCGCACCAGACGAAGTTGAAACGCGGAAAGGCGAGGACCAGCAATACAGCGGTGAGCAGCGCGGCGAGATATTTCAATGCTTGACCGCTCGCTGACTCTCGCGGCTCGGTAAGGAGTCGCTTACGTGGTCGGCCATGTAGGAACTGCGCACCAGCGGTCCGCTGAAGACCATTTGAAAGCCGATGGACAGCCCGTAATCGCGATAAGTATCGAACTGCCGCGGCTCGATGTACTCGGCCACCGCCAGATTACGGCGCGTGGGCCGCAGATATTGGCCGATCGTGGCTACCGCCGTGCCCGCGCCGCGCAGATCGCGCAGCACGCCGCGCACTTCGTCTTCGGTTTCGCCCAACCCCACCATCAGCCCGGACTTGGTCAATACCTCCGGCCGGTAGCGACGCGCGAAATCCAGCACATCGAGCGACTGCCGGTAATCGGCCTGCGGGCGCACACGGCGGTAGAGCCGCGGCACGGTCTCGATATTGTGATTGAACACATGCGGGCCGGCGTCGAGCACCCGCGCGACCGCCTGCAGGTCGCCGCAGAAATCGGGGGTCAGCACTTCCACGCGCGCTTCAGGCAACGCCCGCCGCACCTGCCGCACAGTCTCGGCGAAATGCGCGGAGCCGCCATCGGCCAGGTCGTCCCTATTCACGCTGGTGATCACCACATAGCGGCACTTCATGGAAGCGGCCATGCGCGCCACGTTGGCCGGTTCATCCGGATCGAGCCGCATGTCCTGTTTGGCGGGCGAACCTTTCGGTACCGAACAGAATCCGCAGCCACGCGTGCAGAGATTGCCCAGAATCATGAAGGTGGCCGCGCCGCGCGCGAAGCATTCGTGGATATTCGGGCAGCGCGCCGATTCGCAGACGGTGTGCAGATGCAGTTCGCGAAAGCCTGCCTTCAGGCGGTGCAGCGCTTCGTAATGCGTGGCGCTCTTGCGCGCCCACGCGGGCAAACGCGGATGCGCGCCGCCAATCTGCACTAACGTATCGGCCACGTTTCTATCTTTTCACAAACGGCTGGAAGCCCAGATGTTCGAGATCCGCCTTGGCTTGCCCGAGCTTGGCGAGATCCGTGTAGGGTCCCACCAGAACGCGTATCTTTCCCGCAGGCCCAGGCGTCAACACCGTGGGGAATCCTTTTTCTTTAAGCGTCTTGGCCACCGTCTCGGCCACATCCGGCTTCACGGAAGTCACTTGCAGGTAAGTCTCGCCAGGCTGGGGGTCGACGGAGGCGGGGGCGGCGGGCGTGGTGGGCTTTACCTCGGCCTGTTGCGCCGGCGTGGCGGGCGATTCGCTGGGTGGCGCGCTGGTGGCGGTCTCTTCTTTGGGCGGCTCCGCGGCGGCCGGCGGATTCTGCGTGGTGGTGGGCGCGCCTCCGGATGCCGCTTGCGGGCGCGTGCCCGCGGCGGCCGGATTGTTCTGATCGCGATTGGCCGCTTGCGTCGCGGGCGTGGAGTTGCGGCCCACGATGTATCCCATCACAAAAAACACCGCAAACAGAATGACTACGACGAAGAAGCCGCTGAGCAGTTGCCGGTTGCCGAGCACCAGTTCGAATTCGCCAGTTTCGTTGTTCTTCATGGATTAGCCGGTTTGGATGGCTCGCTCAGTTTGGCGAGGGCGCGCTCCAAAGATGACAGTATATCGATTGGCAGAGGGAACACGATGGTGGTGTTTTTCTCGGTGCCGATTTCGACCAGCGTCTGCAGGTAGCGCAATTGGATGGCGACGGGCTGTTCCTGGATAACCTTGGCGGCCATGGAGAGCTTTTCGGCGGCGCTATATTCGCCTTCGGCATGAATGATCTTGGCGCGCCGCTCGCGCTCGGCTTCGGCCTGCCGGCCGATGGCGCGGATCATCTGCTCGGGCAGATCCACCTGCTTCACTTCGACCACGGTCACCTTCACGCCCCAAGGCGAGGTGTGCTGGTCGAGAATGGATTGCAGCCGCAAGTTGAGCTTATCGCGCTGGCTGAGAAGTTCGTCCAGTTCCACCTCGCCCAGCACGCTGCGCAACGTAGTCTGCGCCAGTTGCGACGTGGCATTGAGGAAATTGGAGACCTCCACGATCGCCAGGCGCGGCTCCAGGACCCGGAAGTAGATAACCGCATTCACTTTGACGGTGACGTTGTCGCGCGTGATCACGTCCTGCGGCGGGACTTCCAGAGTTTCGATGCGCAACGAAACGCGCACCATGCGGTCGATGGGCGCGAAGACCAGAATGACGCCCGGCCCCTTGGGTTGATCCAGCAGGCGGCCCAGCCGGAAGATGACGCCGCGCTCGTACTCGCGCAGGATCTTGATGGAGGAGAGCAGGTACAGCACCACGATGATGATGACGATCGTGGTGAAGCTGGTGAAATCGATCATGTTGAGGCTCCGTTCGGTGGGGGAATGGGTTCCACGGTGAGTTTAAGTTGGCCTATGGCGACGACGCGCACGCGGTCGCCGGCGGGGACCTGGCCCGACGACACCGCATTCCAGTATTCGCCGCGGACCAGGATCTTGCCCTCCGGCGCGAGCGGCGTGACGGCCGTGCCGATTTCGCCGATCATGCCTTCCTGGCCGGTGACCACTTTATTGCGGCGCGCGCGCACCACCAGCGACAGCAGCAACATCGTGATCAGGGAAAAAGGCAGCGCCACCGCGATGGCCGTGGAGAGATGAATGCGCATTTCGGGCACGGGACTGTTAATCAGCATTACCGCGCCCAAGATCATCGAAACCGTGCCGCCGATGCCCAGAATGCCGTGCGTGGCAAACTTCGCTTCCAGGATGAACAGCGTGAACGCCAGCAGCAGCAGCGCCGCGCCCAGCCAGTTGATAGGCAGCACGGAGAGCGCCGACAGCCCCATCAGCGCCATGATGGCTCCCACGATACCCGGCACGATCAATCCCGGCGAATTGAACTCGATGTAAATGCCCAGCGCGCCCAGCACCAGCAGAATCAGCGCCATGTTGGGATCGGCAATGGCCGATATGATTTTCTCGCGCAGATTCTTTTCGTACACTTCGATGACCGCGCCGCGCGTGTGCAGCACCGTATGCGAACCATCCAAGCGGGTGACTTCGCGGCCATCGAGTTTAGCCAGCAAATCCCGATCGTCGTTCGCTACTAACTCAATCAGATGATTATCCAGCGCCTCTTTATCGGTGAACGACTGACTCTCGCGAATGGCTTTCTCGGCGAGCGCGCTGTTGCGCCCGCGCTTGCTCACGATGCTGCGCAGCGAAGCAGCCGCATCGTTCTCCACCTTCTGCTTCATGACGGCGTCCATCTCGCCGCCCATCGCGACGGGATGCGCCGCGCCCGTATTGGTGCCCGGCGCCATGGCCGCCACATCGCCCGCTTCCAGAATGAAGAAGCCCGCGGATGCTGCGCGCGCGCCGCTGGGCGCCACGAAAGTGACTACCGGCATGGGCGCGGCCACGATCTCCTGGATGGTTTCGCGCATGGCGTCCATCAAGCCGCCCGGCGTGTTCAACCGGACCAGCAGCAACGCGGCGTCTTGTTGTTTGGCTTGTTGAATGGCCCGCGCCACGATTTCGGCGGTCACCGGATGGATCATGCCATCCACGTCCACGGCCAGCACGCGCGGCGCCGCGGCTTTCGCGCTAGCCGCAGCCATCGCCAGCAGGAGCAGATTCGCCAATCGTGTTCGCACGGCTAACATTAATATACCTCCGTTCAAGATATATGCGTCGTCAAGGTGTGAATGTCTCAAAATGCACCTCTCTCGAAACGCTGATGCAATTGATAAAAACTTTTTGCGGCGCGCCTTGTGAAGTCTGGTAAAATTAGAGAATCAAAGTCGAAGTTTAGGGAGAGATATACCTTGTATGGCAACTAAAAGAAGCATTAGCTCCGAGTCCGCAGTGTCTTCCGGCGCAGCTCCCGCTCGCGCCAAAACAACGGCCACCCATAAGAAGAGAACGGCTGCGGTGAAAGAGCACTCCGAGAGTGCCATCTCCGCTGTGTCCGCGGTAAGTCAATCGCCCAGTCCGTCATTCGATGATATTGCCCAACTGGCTTACTCCTATTGGGAATCCCGCGGTTACCAAGGCGGTTCTTCCGAAGAAGACTGGCTGCGCGCCGAGAGAGAATTGCGCGTCAGCGTAACCATGTCAGCCACCAACTAAGTAAGTCTACCGGCGCTATAAGTCGATTTATTTATATTTACGGAGAACGGCCAGAAGCCGCCCTTGTATCTGCACGTCCGCGGCCGGCACGATGATCGGCTGCAGGGCGGGGTTGGCGGGTTGCAGCCGAATCTTGTTCGCAGGCTCGCGATAGAATCGCTTGAGCGTGGTTTCCGTGCCTTCCACCAGCGCGACTACGATCTCGCCGTCGCGCACGTCGTCGACGCGTTCCACCAGGATCATATCGCCATCGCAGATGTGATCGCCGATCATCGACTCACCACGCACTTCCAGAGCGAACGTGCCGGGATGACCTACGAAATCGGCGAAGCTCAGGGTGGCTCGCTGCGCCACCGATTCCACCGGCAAGCCGGCGGCGATCCGGCCCAACAAGGGAATCTCGAGTGCGGCGGCTTCTTTGTGCCGGCGATTCTCCTGCTGATACTTGGGCCCCAACTCGAGCGAGCGGCTCTGGTTGATGCCGCGCTTCAGATAATTCTTGGCCGTCAGCGCGGTGATATGTTTGTGCACCGTAGCCAGGGATGCCAGGTTCAGACCTTGCGCCAGCTCTTCATAGCTGGGACTGTAGCCATTCTCGTCCACAAGTTTCACAATCAGATCGAGCACTTGCTTTTGGCGGCGGGTTAAAGCCATCTGCGCAACTCCTCTCTTGTCTATTGTGGGCGAAGAAAAAGCAAAATGCAAGTTTGGCAACCGCTCCCTGACGGTCGCGGCTCAGCTGGGCCTCCGGCGGGGCCTGATGGAACAGAGTAGTAACAAAGGGCACCCCCGGCAACCGAAACCCGTGCGAGCGAGTCTATACATAAAATGCCGACCGCACTCCGCCAGGCTCTGCGCTCTCTCCGCCGGCGGCCTGCCTTCGCCCTCGCCGCCATCGTGACGTTAGCGCTGGGCGTGGGCGCCAACACCGCCGTCTATCGCGTGGTGTATGCGGTGCTCTTGCGGCCCCTGCCGTTCCGCGACCCGCAGCGGCTCGTCCAACTTTGGGAAAGCACGCCCGTCCTGCCGCAACTGCAGGCCACCGTCCCGGACTTCGAGGACTGGCGCAACCAAACCCACAGCTTCTCGCAGATGGCCGCCTACACCTTCCAGGAAATGAACCGCATCACGCTCCAGGGGCAGGGCGAGCCGGAGGTGGTGCAGGGGACCAGTGTCACGGCCGATCTGTTTCCCACCATGGGCATCCGGCCGCTGGTGGGCCGCGCATTTAGCGCCGCCGACGATCGCACTAAGCGCCACGTGGCTTTGATCTCCGAAAAATTGTGGCGCAGGAAGTTCTCTGCGGACCCTGCCATCGTGGGCCGCGCGCTGCGCCTCGAAAAAGAGTCCTTCACGGTGATCGGCGTGGTCCCGGCGCGGCAGACGTTCCCCGAATGGGCGGACGTATGGCTTCCATTCTCCTGGATCGAAGACGAGCTTCTGAATACCCGCAAGTATCATCCCTTGGAGGTGATCGCGCGGCTCAAGCCCGGCGCCGGCGAGGAGCAGGCCCAAAGAGAGATGCACGCGCTGGCCACACGTCTGGCGGCGGAACATCCCGAGACGAACCGCACGGTGAGCGCCTACGCCATGCCGCTCGCGCGCGAGATTACGGGCAATGTGCGTCCCGCATTGCTGCTGGTTTGGGCGGCCGTCGGACTTGTGCTGCTCATGGCCTGCGCCAACTTGGGACACATGCTGCTGGCACGCATGCTCGACCGCCGTAATGAGATGGCCATTCGCGTGGCGCTGGGCGCGAGCCGCGCGCGGCTGGTGCGCCTGGTATTCACCGAAAGCCTGCTGCTGGCGATAGCCGGCGGTGCATGCGGCGCGCTGCTGGCGGCCGCGGCGGATGGCGTCCTCGAGCGCATGGCTCAGGGACGCATTCCGCGCCTGGAAGGGCTGGGCGCGGCGGGTCATGCGCCTCTCTTCGTGTTGGCGTTGTCGCTGGTTTGCGCCATTCTGTTCACTCTGCCGGCGTGCGCGCAGGCGCTGGGCGCGAAAGCCATTCCCACGGGCGGACGATCCATGAGCCGGCCGCGCTCGCGGCTCGGCTCCATCCTGATCGCGGCGGAAGTGGCCATGGCGTTCGTGGTGCTGATGGGAGCGGCCCTGCTGGTGCGCAGCTTCGCCGGATTGCTCGATGAAGATCCGGGTTTCGAGTCGAAGGGCGTGCTGGCCATGGAAGTCCCGCTGCCCAGCAGCCAATATGACGACAACAAGTCCGCGCAATTCTGGAAAACGCAGCTCATGCCGGCGGTGCGCGCGCTGCCCGGCGTGGAGGACGCCGCCGCCGCCAATTGCGCGCCGATGAGCCTGTCACCCACCGGACGGTTTCGCTTTGCTACCCGCTTCGGTATCGAAGGGCGTACGTTCGATCCCGGCCGCTACCCCGTAGCCCAATATCGATGGATGTCGCCCGATTACTTTCGCGTGCTTGGCATTCCCTTGAAGCGCGGCCGCTGGCTTACCGAAGCCGATCGCGACCAGCCACGCTACCTGATCAACGAAACCCTGGCGCGGCAGTTTTTCCCGCATGAAGACCCTACCGCACACCGTCTGATCATGGGTGTGATGGACCCGCACCACGATTCGATCGAGATTGCGGGCGTAGTCGGCGCTGTGCGCGATCTGGGACTTGATGAACCTGTGCCGCCGACCCTGTATATGATCTCGAGCTCGCCGCGCATGACCCTGCTGGTGAAGACTGCCGGCGATCCGATGCAGTTGGCCGCACCCATCCGCGAAGCGATTCACCGCGCCGATCCCGGTGTAGCAGTCTTGAAAGTTGCGCCCGTGGAGCGGTATGTCGCCGATTCGCTCGCCGCGCGGCGCTTCGCGCTCACGCTATTGTGCGTATTTGCAGGCCTGGCGGCGCTGCTGACCGCGGCCGGCGTCTACGGGCTGCTGGCATATTCCGTCAGCGGACGCGTGCGCGAATTCGGCATTCGAGCGGCACTGGGCGCTACGCCGGGAAACCTGCTGCGCATGATCGTGCGGGAAGCGGCTGCGGTAGCCATTCCCGGACTCGCGGCGGGAATGGCGATTTCGCTGGCCGGCGCGCGATGGATGGAGAGCCTGGTCTACCGGGTCCCGGTGGTGGATCCTCTGTCGCTCTAGGCGGCCGCGACGCTGCTCGTCCTCATCACCGCGCTTTCCGTGTGGCTACCCGCCCGCCGTGCCGCGCGCGTGGACGCCGGGACCGCCTTGCGCGCCGAGTAACCCCAGCATCGCGACGGCGCTGAAGCCAAAATAGCAACTCAGCCAAAGAAGTTCTAAGTGCGACCCTGGCACAAGCTTGATCCAGCCAAGCCCGAGAGCCAGAAACACCACCGCAAAGCCAAACGAGGCCGCTCCGGCCAGGCGCCCGAACCACCGGTGCCCACTCGTTAGCTCAAGAACGCCGGCGCTCAACGCCGTGACGATGATCAGCAGTGCTATCACCAGAAAACTGATTCTACGATCTACGAAACCCCAGTAAATAACTCCAAGAACAGCGAGCGCCGCGCCAGTTATCGCCAGCAGCCAGCGGCCTTCTTTTTGGGCCGCCCAGATACCCGCCGCGATGGTGGCAGCCCCGGCCGCAACTGTGAGTACGCCCAGAAGAGCCACCATGCTGTGCCACGCATGGAACGCCATGGGCCCACGCTCGCTTTGCATAATGAAGTAGATCACCGCGATGATCGCATCGAGAATGGCGCAGAGTGCCAAAGGCCACCGGTTCTTATTCTCTACCGTCATACTGTCCAAATTTTACCGCATCGCGCCAACTGCGGCACGGCCAGGGTACTCGTGACGAAAACGTGACACTATTTCAGCGCTTTTGCCGGAACGATGTGGTAAGCTTGCCGGAGGAACGGAGGGTTCATGCGGAGTTCGATATTCGCCTGCTTGGTATTGGTATTGGCGGGGCTTACAGGGAACGCTAACTGCGCTACGCCGCGAGTGTCTTTCAATGCCCCACGGGTCTTCCGATTGGGGGAGTCGCCGATATCCGTCGCCGTGGGGGATTTCAATCGGGATGGAATTCCAGATATGGCGGTGGCTATCTATTCCACCTTAAGTGGCACGATCTCGGTGCTGCTAGGTAATGGCGATGGCACGTTCCAGAATCCGGTGAATTACACCGTAGGCTATGGCGCGGAAGCCGTAGTTGCCGGCGACTTTAACGGCGACGGAAAGCTCGACTTAGCCGTGGCCGTAGTCAACTATTACAATTTGACTTCCAATGTGTCGGTCCTGCTTGGCAATGGCGACGGAACCTTTCAGCCCGCCGTGACCTACGAAGTGCAACTTGCCCCCATAAGCCTGGCCGTCGGCGATTTTAACCACGACGGAAAGCTGGACCTGGCCGTGGCCGACTCCGCCACCAATCAAATTTCCATTCTGCTGGGAAATGGCGACGGCACGTTCCGCCCGCAGGTTACTTATGCAGTGGGAGCCGATCCTGTTTGGGTGGCAGTGGGAGACTTGAATGGCGATCATAAGTTGGACCTGGTAGTAGCTAACTCCCAATCCCAAGATCTCTCCATCCTGCTGAGCAATGGCGACGGTACGTTCCAACCCCAATCCACTTACTCAGTCGGGTCGAGCCCAACCATGGTTACTCTGCGCGACTTCAACGGCGACGGCAAATTAGACCTGGCGGTGGCTGTTGCGGGTAAGTCACCTAACTCGCCCGGACAAGTAGCCATCGCTTTAGGCAACGGCGATGGCACCTTCCAGCCGGCGGTGGATTATGCCGTCAGCGGGCAACCCGCGGAAATAGCGGTGGCCGACTTCAACCGCGATGGCCGCCTCGATCTGGCAGTATCCAGCCTCTCCGACGTTGTCTCCGTGTTGCTCGGCAACGGCGACGGAACTTTCCAGGCCGCGCAGAAGTATTCGCCCGGCGGCAACTTCATAGCGGCCGCGGACTTCAATGGCGATGGCAAGCTTGACTTGGTGGTGTCGCCGGGGCCTGCGGCGGTGGTTATGCTTGGCGATGGCCACGGCGCTTTTCAGAGCGTGACAGACTACGGCGCCGCCAAACATCCTTACGGCGTGGCCAGCGGAGACTTCAACCATGACGGAAATCCGGATCTGGTGGTGGCCAACGATTGGTCGAGCGTGGCGTCAGTCCTGCTGGGAAATAGCGACGGCACTTTTCAGAAACAAGCGCAGTATAAGGCCGGACCCAGTGAGTATTCCGTGGCCGTGGGAGATTTTAATAACGATGGGAACCTCGATTTCGCGGTGGTAAACAACAGCCCATCCGGCGGTGTCTCGATCATGTTAGGCAATGGCGACGGAACCTTTCAACCGCCAGTCAGTTATGCCCTGGGAAGTTACCCGGCGTTTGTGGCAGTGGCGGATTTCAATAATGACGGAAACCTGGACTTAGCAGTCACTTCGGATTCAGGATTCTGGATTCTGTTGGGAAACGGTGACGGAACCTTTCAATCTCCGGTAAGTCATGCGGTGGACATCGGCCGCCTGGTTATCGGCGACTTCAACGGGGACGGCAAGCCGGACATTGCCGCCTTGGGATCAGGCGGTGTGGCGATTCTAATGGGCAACGGAGACGGCAGCTTTCAACCGCCCGTATATTACCCGGTGGAGAACGATACGGGCGCCATAGCGGTTGGCGATCTGAACAATGACGGCAAGTTGGACCTGGCGGTGAACACCTTTTACCCCAACTCCACGGTTACTATTCTATTGGGCAACGGCGACGGAAGCTTTCGACCGGCTGTGGCGTACCCAGCGGCTGACGCGTATTGGTCGCTGGCCATTGCGGATTTGAACGGCGATGGGAAGACCGATGTGGTGGCGACCGGCAGGTCCAGTATCTCGATTCTGCTCGGCAACGGCGATGGCACATTGCAGCCGCCGGTGGATTTCGCGGCTGGAGGCACGCCCACAGCCATCGCGGTCGCGGACTTCAATCACGATGGAAAGCCGGACCTGGCGGTAGCCAATGAATCGGGTGACGTGTCTATCCTGCTGAATACTACGCCTAAGTGACTTGCCGCCCCACGCGCCGGATGTTACTGTGCGGCGGATGACTGACATATTCCTCGATCGTCTATTTCAAGATAAGGTCGCGTTCATCACAGGCGGCGGCAGCGGCATTAACCTGCGCATTGCCGAGCGTCTAGCCGCGCAAGGCGCCAAATTGGGCCTGATGGGCCGCAAGCAAGATAAGTTGGACCGCGCGGCGGAGAGCATCCGCTCCGCGGGCGGATCGGCGCTAGGTATCGCGGGCGACGTCCGGTATTACGAAGAGTGCGAGAACGCGCTCGGTAAGACGCGCGAACAGTTTGGAGAGATTGACATTCTGGTGTGCGGCGCGGCGGGCAATTTCCCGGCGCCGGTGTTAGGCATGTCGGCGAATGGTTTCAAGGCCGTCGTCGATATCGACCTGCTGGGAACTTTCAATACCTGCCGCGCGGCTTACGAGCACCTGCATAAACCGGGCGCTTCCATCGTCGCTATTTCCGCCACGCACGCCTTCGTGCCGGTCGCCTATCAAGCGCACGTGTGCGCGGCCAAAGCCGGCATCGATATTTTCTGTAAGACGCTGGCGATCGAATGGGCGGCGGCGGGCGTGCGTGTGAACGTGATCGCGCCGGGGCCGGTGGACGAAACGGAAGGCATGCGGCGTCTGGCGCCCACTGAAGAGGCGCGGAGTCAGGCGATGGCCAGCGTGCCTCTGGGACGCTTCGCCAGCAAGGATGAAATCGCCAACCTGGCGCTGTTCCTGTGTTCGGATGCGGCGGCCTATATGACGGGCGCGGTGTGCGTATGCGACGGCGGGCAGTCGCTGCTGGGATCGCGCAACTTTCTGAGCGCTCTGGCGTCATGATCCACGCAGGTTTGGATCTGGCGCGGCGTCTTGAACGCGCGGAAGCGCGAAACGGCGTGGCGTGCGCCGAGGCGCATGAACAGCTCAACGCCGGGCTGGCGGCCGCCGTGTTGGAAGTAGGCGGCGGATTCGCTATTTTCGTGGGGCCCGAGTCGCCGCTGACGCATGCCGTGGGGATGGGAATGAAACGTCCCGTGCGCGCAGAAGAGATGGACCGCATGGAAGAGTTCTATCGCACGCGCGGCGCAGCTCCCCGCGTGGAGCTTTGCCCGCTGGCGGATGCATCGCTCATCCAGTTGCTGACCAGCCGTGGCTATGGCATGGTCGAATTCAATAACGTGCTGATCCTGGCGTTGGCCGGTGCGTCATTCACACCCGCGGATAGCGTCCGCCCGGCTTACGACGACGAGGAGCATCTTTGGGCGCGCACCGTGGGTCGCGGGTTTTTGGAGAAAGACGACCTCACACCGGAGGAGATGGATGTGGGACGAGCCATCTGGCATATGCCTGACTCGCGGTGTTATCTGGCCTTTGGCGCGGGCCGCGCCGCGGCGGCGGCAGCCATGACCACCGAGGGCGGCCTGGCGACGCTCTTTGCCGACGGCACCGCGCTGGGTTTTCGAGGCGCAGGTTTGCAGGGCGCGCTGATCCGCGAGCGGCTGCGCGCGGCGATGGAATCGGGATGCGATCTGGCCACCGCGTCCACGCTGCCCGGTAGCGCCTCGCAGCGGAATTACGAACGGCACGGATTCATGGTGGCTTACACCAAGGCGATCCTGGCGCGTTAGGACTTGGGGCACGGATCTGGTCGCGGGTCCTGGGCCGGTTCCGATCTGCGTGCGAAGGCGTTTCTTAACTGATGGCTCCGAGGAGCTTTCGTGTACGGATCTCCCAGACCGCCTTTGTTATTAGGCTCGCTACAGACAATTCACCCCAGGCTCTTGTAACAACTTCGATGACCTCGATCTCATTCGGATATAACATCGATAGTTCGGCCGCGCTTTGCGCAATGCTGCAAAAACTCGTTACAAGCGCTTCGGATTTTACGTCCAGCTCATATCGTTCCTTGATCTGCGCATCGGTCGCCAGTTTTCGGTACGGTGATCGGTTATCGAACACTATCTTGAAGATGTTTGCCTCACCAAGTCCGTGTGCGAATGAGCTGAGGTCCACATACTTTGCATAAAGGCGCTGAAGCATTTGTTTCTTGTCGGGTGACGATACTATCTTTCCTATTATCTTCCCCGGAGTCGGAAACGACGGTATTTCTTCCTTCGTCACACCCGGCGCATTGGCGTTCCGAGCTCCTCTGATTCTACGGTCATTATTTGGGCTTCCGCAACTCCGAACTGGCGGCCCAAATCCATCAACATCTGGCGTGCAGCGCCGAAATCAAAATGGGGTTTCAGCCGCGGGAGGTTCTTGGTCTCTTCCCTTTCAAGCAGATATTTTACATATTTCTTCCGCCAGTAATCTTGCATGTAGTGTGTCACATATTTGGGATCTTCCAGCATCAGACATATCGCGTAAAGGCACTCTAGTTGTAAGCGCGCGAGCGCCAATACATCGACTGTTTCTGGGTCGATTGGACCGTCGAAGTCAAGGAGCCGCCTTATCGTGCGGTGCGTTGCTTTCATCGAGCGAAAGATATCGGCGATCTGATCGCACTGCAATCTGGTGTAGCCCGGCGCATGGGCCTCAAGGGCTTTCACCGCACGTACAGCACAGATCATTGCGATACCTTCCCACCTGTTTGCGTCGCCGTGGCGTTCAAATGAGAAGTCGTCCACGTGTACGTGCGCGTATTTCTGTATGCGAAGGCACATATTCTAGTTTAAGCTCGGCAGACCGTCGTGAGTCTTTTGCGCATCGCCGCAGGCGGAGCGATGCGGATGCGGCCGGTTCCCCCTATAGCCTGTTTCCGTACAGAACGCGAAGGGTTAGTGTAGACATATGTTGACGGTTTTCGAAGATACCAGTGCCGCGCCCGCCGTGCGCGGATTCCTGCACACGCCCGATACGCCTTCAAGCCACGGCATGGTTCTGACGCACGGTGCGGGATCGAATGCGCGCGCGCCGCTGCTCATCGCCTTGGCGGAGGCATTCTGCGCGGCGGGCATCGCCGTACTCCGTTGCGATCTACCGTTCCGGCAGGCGCGTCCGCATGGTCCGCCGTATCCGTCGGCGGCGGCGCAGGATCGCGCGGGACTCGCGCGGGCGGTCTCGCTGCTTCGGGAGCGGGCGTCAGGCAAGGTGTATCTGGGCGGCCATTCTTATGGCGGGCGACAGGCCAGCATGCTGGCGGCCGAGCAACCCGATCTCGCCGAGAGACTGATTCTGTTTTCTTATCCGCTGCATGCGCCGGGGCGTTCGGAATTGCGTAGCGCGCATTTTCCGAAGATCGCGAGACCCGTGCTGTTTGTGCAGGGCACGCGCGATCCGTTCGGCTCGATCGAGGAGATGCGTGAGGCAACCGCGGCGATTCCGGGTCCGCACGAAATCGTGGCGATCGAAGGAGCCGGGCACGATCTGGGCGGCAAAGGCTCACAGGCGCGAGTCGCCGCGGCGGCTGTGGACGCGTTCCTGCATTTCGCTATGCTGTTGCCATGAGGCAACTGCGAATCGCGGCGATCTTCCTGGCCGGCTGCCAGGCGGTTTGGGCCGCCGCAGCTTCCGGAATCGAAGGCGACTGGAGCGGCGTGCTGAACGACGGGCCAACCAAGCTGCGAACCGCGCTGCATCTGGCGCGCGCCGCGGATGGGTCGCTCAGCGGCACGATCGACAGCGTCGATCAGGGCGCCATGGGGATTCCGATTTCCAAGGTCGCCGAGGACGGCCGTTCGCTCTTGATCGAAATCAAAACCGTCGGCGCCATATACGACGGCCAATGGAGCGCCGACGGATCCGAGATCACCGGCACGTTCCGCCAGCGCGGGTTCGACATGCCGCTGACGTTTCGCCGCGGTCCTCTGCCAGAACTGGTGCGTCCGCAGAATCCCAAAAAGCCGTATCCCTACGATGCGGAGGACGTGGTCTACGATAATCCGAAGACTGGCAACAAACTGGCCGGTACGCTGACCCTGCCGCGCTCGCCTGGGCCGCATCCCGCGGTGCTGCTGATCCCAGGTTCAGGGGCGCACGACCGCGACGAAACCGTGATGGGACACAAGCCGTTTCTGATCGTTGCCGACTATCTGACGCGGCGCGGCATCGCGGTGCTGCGCGTCGACGATCGCGGCGTGGGCAAGTCCACCGGCAGCATGCAGGGAGCCACCACGGTGGATCTCGCCGGCGATGCGCGCGCGAGCGTCGATTTTCTGAAATCGCGGAAAGACATCGATCCGAAGCAAATCGGACTGATCGGCCATAGCGAGGGCGGCATCATCGCGCCTATGCTGGCGTCGCAATCCGCGGACATCGCGTTCATCGTGATGCTGGGTGGGCCGGCTGTTACCGGCGAGGAGACCATCGTGGCGCAGCAATATCTCATGAATCGCGCGATGGGCATGCCCGAGGCGGCCGCGGAAAGGAGCCGCGAGGTGGAGCGACTGGTCCTCGATGTGGTTAAGCAGGAGGCGGATGGCGCCGCGGCATCTCGCAAGATCCACGAAGGTATCGAGAAGATGTCCGCGAGTCTGCCGGAGGATCAACGCAGGCTGCTAAGCGAGGCAGCCAACGCCGTCGATAAGCAGATGGCCACGCTCACCTCGCCCTGGTACCGCGCATTTTTGAACTACGATCCGCGGCCGGCGCTGGAGAAGGTGAAAGTGCCGGTGTTGGCCATGAATGGCGCGCTGGATCTGCAGGTGCCGCCGCATCAGAACCTGCCGGTGATCGCGGCGGCGCTGGAGGCGGCGGGAAATCCCGACTATCAGATCGTAAAGCTGCCGCGTCTCAATCACCTGTTCCAGACCGCACAGACCGGCGCGCCCATCGAGTACGCCGCGATCGAGGAGACCTTCGCGCCCGCGGCGCTCGAAACGATGGGCGATTGGATCGCGCGGCACGTAAACATAAAATAGAGGCTGCTATGCGAATCTTACTGTTGGTCACGTTGGCCGCAGGCGCGTTGATGGGCGCCGATAACGGCTGGCAATCCGAAGGCATCGTCTCGGTGAGTCGCTCGCCCTACGCCAAACTGCACGCGGTTCCCATCCACGCGGTGAAGATGGGCGATGGTTTCTGGAGCGCGCGCCGCGCCATCAACGTGGAGAAGAGCATCCCCACCATGCTGGCGGAGCTCGAAGAACACGGCGTGGTGGATAACTTCCTGCGGTTGGAGGGCAAGAAAGACGTTCCGCGGCGCGGCCCGCTTTATACCGACTCCGATATCTATAAGTGGATGGAAGCGGTGGCGTTCGTGCTGCAATCGGGGGACAATCCCAAATTGCGGGCGAAATTCGACGAACTGACCAGCATCATCCTGGCCGCGCAGGAACCTAGCGGGTATCTGAATACTTATTGGTCGGGCGAGCGCACTTCGAAGCGCTTCACGGAGATGTACCGGTCGCACGAGTTGTATTGCATGGGCCACTTACTGCAAGCCGCCATCGCCTACTACCGTGCCACTGGAAATCGCAAGCTGCTGGATGGCGGCATGCGCTTCGCCAATTACATGGTGGAGAATTTCGGACCGCAGAAGCGTCCGGCGCTCACGGGCCATCCGGAATTCGAGATGGCGCTCGTCGAGTTATACCGGACCACGGGCGACCGTAAGTATCTCGATTTCGCGGGCTACTTACTAAGTGGCGTAGAACGGAAGCGGCTGCATCTTACCGAAGACCAGGTGCAGTATATGTTTAGCGGCACGCCATTCACGTCGCGTACGGAGTTTGAGGGCCATGCCGTACGCGCCATGTACGCTTCCTGCGGAGCCACGGATTATTACATGGAAACCGGCGATGCCGCGTATCTGAAAACGCTGGAAACGCTGTGGCGCGACTTGGTGAACCGCAAGATGTATATCACCGGCGGCGTGGGCTCGCGCGAAGCCGGCGAGGCGTTCGGCGATGCGTATGAACTGCCAAACGCACAAGCGTACGGCGAAAGTTGCGCCGCCATCGGCAATATGATGTGGAACTGGCGCATGCTGCTGGCTCTCGGGGAATCCCGTTTTGCCGATGTGATGGAGCGCGCGCTGTACAACGGCATCAACTCGGGCATGTCGCTATCGGGCACGCTCTATTGCTATCGCAATCCGTTGGAGTCGGCCGGAGAGAAGATACGAAACGAGTGGTACGACACCACCTGTTGTCCTCCGAATCTGGAGCGCATCTTAGCGTCGCTGCCGGGATATATATATAACACCGGACCGCGAGGTGTGTATGTCAACTTATTCCATAACTCCACGCTTGATTGGCACCTCGAGGATGGCTTAGGTCTTCGCGTGACGCAACAAACCGAATATCCTTGGAAAGGCACGGTGGATCTTACGGTCGATCCGGCGCAAGCTGCGGAGTTCAGCGTGTTCGTGCGTATCCCGGGCTGGGCGAATGGGGCCACCGTCTCGGTGCACGCCCCCGCACCTTTTGCCGTGCGCGGCGGCGAGCCTAAACCGGGCTCATATTTCGAGATTCATCGCCGTTGGGAGCCCGGCGACAAGGTGCATGTCGAATTTGAGCCCCGGCCGCGGCTGATGCGGGCCAATCCGCTGGTTCGTGAAGACGCCGGCCGTGTGGCGCTCGAATTCGGACCGCTGGTGTACTGCCTGGAGCAGCCCGATCAAACGGGATTCAATTTGTTCAATGCCTCTCTGCTGGACGATGGATCGAACTTCGCCGGCGATTTTCAGCCGGATTTACTGGGCGGAGTTTTAGCTTTCAAGCATCGCGGCACGGTGGTGGATCATCCCTTCAGCGACGAGCCGCTCTACCGGCCATTTGGCGAGCAAGTGGAACGTCCGGGCACGGTGGTGCCGCTCGAATTCATCCCCTACTACGCGTGGGCCAATCGAGGACCGGAGCGCATGGAGGTTTGGGTTCCTTACGTGTCAGTCGGAAGCGAGTGACTCCGCAACCAGCGGAACGTAGACTCCAAGTCAGTCGATTGGAAGACTAGCGAGCCGGGCACGATGGCGTCTGCTCCGGCCGCATGCAGCGCGCCCACAGTGTGAGTGCGAATGCCGCCATCCGCCACCAGCCGCACCGCGTGCTTTCCACGATCGCGCAGCAGTTCGCGCACTTCACGCAGCCGATCGCAAGCCGCCGGCGCTAAGTCGCATCCTTTTACACCGACTTTCGTGCCTAACATGATGATAACTTCGACCGCATCGAGATACGGTTCGACGGCGCGCACCGGCGTTTCCAACTGCAATGTAACGCCCGCGCCGCAGCCGCGCCGGAGCGCCTCTTCGATAGCTGCGCCCGCCTCGCGCTCGCCATTTTCCACGTGCACCGTAAGCAGATCCGCGCCGGCATCCAGAAATTCCACGGCGAATTGCGATGGGTGCTCGGCCATTAAGTGTACGTGAAAAGGAATAGCCGTATGCGGGCGGATGGCACGGATCAGATCCGGAAAGAACAACAAGCTCGGAACGAAGTGTCCATCCGCTGCATCCAGGTGGAACGAGTCGGCCCAGGGCGAGAGACGGCGGATGGCGGCTTCCAGGTTGCTCAAGTCCGCGGACCAGAGAGACACGTCGGCTAACAGGCGATCGCGAGGTAACTGGGGCCAGCCGCGCATGCTTTAGCGTAACAAGCGCGCAGCAGCGTGCAACAATCGGGTCGAAACGACGGCTGCAGGAAAACTAGCCCGCTATGATCTTGCGATTCCGGCGACGCTCAAGCTGGCGCCTGGAATCCACGCATGGCGTCTGGATAACGGCTCGCCGGGCGCTGGTGCTACAGTAGCAAAGTACCCCCGTATGACCCGCTGTTTATCCTGCGCTTCGGAGATTCCCGATACCAGCCGTTTCTGCCTGGCGTGCGGAAAGCCCGTGACGGATAACTCCGAAACGGCGGTGATGCCGATGGGGTCCACGCCCGTGTCGCGCGGCGGTGAGTCGCGGGCGGCGGCGGTTCCGGCGCGTGTTTCTTCGAGCGATGGCCGCTTCGCCGCGGGCGTGATGGTGGCTGCCCGCTATCAGATCATCGGGCTGCTGGGCAGGGGCGGCATGGGCGAAGTCTACCGCGCCAACGATCTCACGCTCGATCAGCCGGTGGCGCTGAAGTTCCTACCCGAAGCTATGTCGCAGGACGCCGTCATGCTGGCGCGGTTCCACAACGAAGTGCGCATCGCGCGGCAGGTCTCGCATCCCAATGTTTGCCGCGTGTACGATTTGGGCGAGGCCGATGGCCGGCCGTATCTTTCGATGGAGTATATCGACGGCGAAGATCTCGGCTCGCTGCTTCGGCGCATTGGACGGCTGCCCGCCGATAAGGCCTTGGAATTCGCGCGCCGCATCTGCGCGGGTCTGGCCGCCGCGCACGACAAGGGCGTGTTGCATCGCGATCTGAAGCCATCCAACATCATGATCGACAGTCAGGGCCGCGTATTCATCACGGATTTTGGACTGGCTGCCGTCACCGGCGAGTTGCGCGAGGCCCAGGCGCGCGAGGGCACGCCGGCCTACATGGCGCCCGAGCAACTGGCGGGCACCGAGGTTACGGCGCGCAGCGATATCTATTCGCTGGGCCTGGTGCTTTACGAGATGTTCACCGGCAAGCGGCCGTTCGAGGCCGGCACCATGGCGGAGATGATCCGGCTGCAGCAAGCGTCCACACCCGCCAGCTTAACGACCGTAGTAAAGGATGTGGACCCGGCGGTAGAGCGCGTGATCCAACGCTGTCTGGCTCCCGATCCGCGCCAACGTCCGGCCACTGCGTTAGCAGTAGCCGCGGCGCTCCCCGGCGGGGATCCCTTGGCTGCCGCGCTGGCCGCGGGCGAAACTCCATCGCCGGATCTGGTGGCCGCCGCCGGTCCGGCGGTGGGCTTGCGCCCGATCGTTGGCCTGGCGTGCCTCGCGGCCATCGTGGCCGGACTGTTGGCGGTGGTGCTGATCAGCCCGCGAGCGCAAATGATCTCCCGCATCGCCATGGAATATCCGCCGGACGTACTGCTCGAGAAGAGCCGCGACTTGGCGCGCGCCGTGGGATACACGGCCAAACCCATGGGAACCGCCTACGGCTTTTCCTACGATAGCGATTACCTGCAGTACGTCGACCGCACCGACAAATCCGCCGGACGCTGGGAGCACAGGCTCGGCAACCAGCAACCCTCCCCGATGGTCTTCTGGTACCGGCAGAGCCCCCGCCCGCTGACGCCGGAGCCATTCGCGGTGGCCCGTGTGGATCAAAGCGATCCGCCGCCCATCGTCTCGGGGATGGTGTCGGTGACACTCGATCCGCAAGGCCGGCTGGTGGAATTCAATGCCATGCCGCCGCAGGTGGATAAGTCTTCCGGCGAAGCGCCCCCGCCCGATTGGAAGCGATTGTTCGACGCGGCGGGTCTGGATATGCCGCAGTTCGCATTGGCCACTCCGCAGTGGACGCCGCTGGGCGTCTCCGATGTGCGCTCCGCCTGGACCGGAGCACTGCCCGGTGCGCCGCCCATCCCCGTGCGCGTGGAAGCTGCGGCGTGGCGCGGCAAGCCCATTTACTTCCAAATTATTGGGCCATGGACTCGTCCGGAGCGAATGCAGACTTTCATGAACAGCGCGAATATAATGGCGGTTGCCATTGCCGTGCTGGCGATCGGCGGGACGCTGATGGTGGCGGCCGCGCTGCTGGCCCGCTACAACACGCGGCGCGGGCGCGGCGACCGGCGGGGCGCCTTGCGACTGGCGGGTTTTACGGCATGCGTGTTCATGGTGTTCTGGGTCTTCGCCGGCTCTCACGTCGCCAGCCTGGGAGAATTGGCGCTCTTCTTCGGCGGGTTGAGTTTTGCGCTTTTGCTGGCCGGTGGCGTGTGGATTCTCTATATGGCGGTCGAGCCCATCGCGCGGCGCCGGTGGCCGCACAGTATGATCGGCTGGAGCCGCCTGCTGGCAGGAGGCGTCGGCGATCCGCTGGTGGGACGCGACGTGCTGCTGGGACTGACTCTTGGAACTGCTTCGGCGCTGGTGGCGACGGTGCACGCGCTCGTCCTCTTGCGTTTTGGTTCGACGCCCAGCGTCTCAGTCTTCCCAATGTCGCTAATGGGTGTTCGCGGCGCGCTGGCCGGTCTTCTGGCATTATTTCCGGATAGTGTTCTTTTGGCGCTGCTCTGGTTCGTTCTCATTTTTATTCTACGCGCGGTGCTGCGCAAGGACTGGCTGGCGGCGGGAGCGCTGGTGGCCATCTACATGGCTTTGAACTGGCTGACTACTCCGGCCGCGCCGCTGCTGGCCGCGCTGTTCGGAGCGGCGCAAACGGCTCTGTTGGTCTTCGTGATGCTGCGTTTCGGCCTCATAGCGTTGATGGCGTCGTCTTTCGTCCTGGAATTATTGTTTGTATTTCCGATGACCGCGGATTTTTCCGTCTGGTACGCGGGGACATCCATGTTTGCGCTGCTTACCGTGGCGCTGATGGCGGCTTTCGCGTTCCGTAATTCGCTGGCGGGGCGGCCGTTGTTCGGCGACGCGGAGTTATAGCAGCTCACGGTCCAGGCTCGGGTAGCAACTTACTGGACACGATAATGTTATTGTGTCGACCAACACGATGTGGCTAGATTAAGTGGCTGGTTGCCAACTCGTGTCCCAGCAGGCGGGAGAGGAAAGATGGGGATCAATCGGTTTCACGTTGGATGGATAGCGTTGCTTTTGGCGCAGGCGATGCCGGCGCAGACGGTGAGCTTCAACTCGCCGCCCACGTATGGCTTCGATAACGTTAATTTTATCGCTCCTATGGCCGTGGCGGATTTCAACGGCGATGGATTGCTGGATCTCGCGGTTCCGGCAGCGGACACGTTTCAGATCCTCCTGAATAACGGAGCGGGCGGCTTCCTGTCGGTGCCGGTGAGCATAGTTGCGGCGAAGGAGGTCGCGCTGGCTACGGGTGATTTCAACGGAGATGGAATCGCGGACCTAGCCATTGTGGGACAGGCGAATGCTGGGGTCGGGCTCAGCGCCGTGGTTTTCATCCTATTGGGCAACGGCGATGGGACGTTCCAAACGCCGCTGGGTCCTTTCTTGGCGGGGGCTACAGCGCCCGAGTTTGTGACCGTGGGCGATTTTAACGGGGATGGAAAACTGGATGCGGCGGTAATCACCTCGAACACGGTGTCGATCCTGATGGGGGATGGCGCCGGGCACTTGGGAACCGCGGCGTTTTATGCCACGGAACAGCGGCCCATGTGGATCGCGGTCGGGGATTTCAACGGCGATGGAATGCCGGATCTGGCGGTCGCCAACTATTTGTCGAACACCATTTCCGTACTGATCAATAAAGGCGACGGCGCGTTCCTGCCGCAGGTGGCATATGCCGCCCAGCGGTATCCGCGGTCGATTGCCTTGGGAGATTTTAACGGAGATGGCAAGCTGGATCTGGCCATCGGCGGCGATCAGGTGGCCATCATGCTGGGCAATGGGAACGGCACGTTCCAGCCGGCGGAGCTTACTCCGGCGGGTCTGCCTTCCAGCATTGTGGCCGCCGCGGATTTGAACGGGGACGGCAAGTTGGATCTGGCGGTGACTGGGGCGACGAGTGGAACTACGAATCGAACGGCGATCCTGTTGGGGAATGGCGACGGCACATTCCAAAGACCCGAGAACTACCGGCCTGGCGGCTCGCAACTGGCGATTGCGGATTTCAATGCGGACGGCGTCGAGGACCTGGCGATCAACGACAGTGGCTTCACCACGGTTTTGTTCGGTTTGGGAGGCGCCAAATTCCCGCAGCCGATAGATTATACGGTATTGTCGGATCCGAGCTACGTGGTGGCGGGCGATTGGAACGGAGACGGTAAGCCGGACCTGGCAGTAGCGAATTACGAATCGAATAACATTTCGATTCTGCTGAATGATGGCGCGGGGGGCTTCCTTCCCAAAGTGAGCTACGCCGTGCTGAAAGAACCCGCGGCGCCCGCTATTGGCGATTTCAACGGCGACGGGGTAGCGGATTTGGCCGTGGCGGATTATGGCTCCGCGGCGGTGTCTATTCTGCTGGGCAAGGGCAACGGGACTTTCCAGCCGATGGTGAATTATGCGGTGAACGGGTTTCCTCGAGGGGCGGCGGTGGCGGACTTCAATGGCGATGGAAAGCTGGACCTGGCAGTGGCGAATTCAGGGTCGCACACGGTTTCGATCCTGTTGGGAAACGGCAATGGCACTTTTCAGCCGGAGGTACATTACCCAGCCAATGAGGAACCCCAGGCCGTGGCGACCGGGGACTTCAATGGGGACGGAAAGATCGACCTGGTGATATTGAATTATCAGGAGGGGATCTCATTCCTGCCAGGAAATGGGGACGGGACGTTCGGTGCACCGGTGTTTTCTTCGGCTAGTTGTTATAACGGCAGCATAAGCGTAGCCGATTTTAATGGCGATGGAATTTTGGACCTGGTGGCGGGTGGTTGTGTGATGTTGGGCAATGGCAACGGCACTTTCGAGATGAAGAGCTATCTCGGGCTCTCAGGGATAAGTGCGGTGGCGGACTTTGACGGCGATGGCAAGCTGGACATCGCGCTCGGTTCGTCGATCTACGCAGGCAGAGGCGACGGTACGTTCAACGCGCCGGTCATGTTTCTTGCGGGGTCAGGCTCGCTGGGTACGGCTTCAGCCGATTTCAACGGGGATGGCAAGCCGGACTTGGCAGTGACTAACACGGCATCTGATAATGTTACGGTTTTGACCAATACTACGCCCTAAATCGCGGGCGAGAATGCTAACTGATAGCTAGCTAGGAGTGAAATGACCGGCTACCTGTAGAGACCTGGTTATCCAGTACTTCACCGCCCTGGTTTGGTCAACCGGGGCGGGCGCGCGTCCGGCTCCAGCAGCCACACCGTGCGATCCGGATAATAGCGGATCAGCTTTTGATCCTCCTCCGCGCCCAGATCGCGCGCCCAAACCACCCGCGAGCCATCGATATCAGCCGCGTTGTACACCCACTCATCCTGAAAAATATGTTGCGGCCAGTAGCGCACAAACACCAGTTGTTTGCCGGGGGCCTGTGCAAGTTGCTTATCGATGAAGACGCGCCGCGCCGGATTGACCAACGCGAGTGACCAGGGATCGGCGCTGGAGGCATGCAGGCCGTATTCCAGAGCGAATTGCGCGAAACACAGCAAGACAATCACGCGGGCGGCCAGCGCGTTGAGTCGCGCTAACTCGCGCAGCCCGGTAACGGCGATCAAGACAAAGAAGCAGACCACCCCCGCCATGTAATGATACTGAAAAGCCGGAAAGAAATTGACTCCCAAAGCGAAGATCATCGGACATACGACGGCCCATAGGTACCGCCATTCGCGCAGTGCCAGGAAGAAGAATGGCAGCGCGAGATACAACGGCGGCATGAAGAAGAAGCGATAGTAGCGGATGCGGTATGCCAAGCGCAGCAGGTAGCTCCCCAGCGTCTCGGGCCGTTCGCCGCGAAATGAAATCTGCATCTTATAATCCAGTTCCTGTTGCGGAGTAAGTGGATTATGAGGTACAGGATTCGCTTGGAACGTAAGAGCCGCCGGGACGCCGTATTGATATTGGGAAAGTGCGTAGGGCAGCATAGTCCAACTGCCGGTCACCTGCTTGTTCTGCAGCAGCGTGAGACCGATGGCCGGAAGCGTAGCCAACGCCGCGATGAGCAACAGCTTAGTAAGTCTCCGTAGTGCTGGCAGTAAGTACACCCCCGCGCACAGTACCAGGAACACAGACTCATAAGGCCGCGTGAGTAAGTGGATGGCCAGGCCTACGCCCAGCAGCGCGCCGTCCCGCCATCGCCCACTGCGCCTGAGCCGCGGCAGCGCTCCAAATACCAGACATCCGGCGGCGGCGGGGAGCGATCCTCCCCAATAACTGTTCATCCATTGGTTCAGCGGCCCGAACTCCATCACCGCCAGCGCCCCACCGGCCAGAGCCCAGCCTGGCGTAGTCCATGCGCGCAGCATCCAATAGATCAGCGCGCACATGGCCGCGGTGACCAGCGCGACGCCCGCCCACGGAGTTCCGAAAATCGTCCAGCCGAGTGCCAGCATCAAGCCCTGGCCTGCGGGATAGATCGAGCTATAAGTCGGCTCCTGCAGCACAAAGAAGGTTTCGAAGAACGGATGGAAAGGATGCGCGGGAATCGCCAGCCGGAAATGCCGCAATGTATCGGCCACCAGCAGATGACTGAATTCGTCGTAGATAACCGGCACGGGCACGGGATGCCAGGGGAGCAGCGCCAGCCGCAACACGAGCGTCAACGCAGCCAGCCATAGCATGCACCAAACCGGTTTCTGCGCCATCCTTGCTGCGTACGGCTCCCACCACGGGCGCCACACGAACGCCAGCGCCAGCATTAGCGCGGCCAACCCCAGTTCGATGAGGTCGGCCGGGCCCATGCCGAGCGGATTGGAAAGCGGCAGAAAAGGCTGCGCCACCAGCGCGGGAAACATGCGGACTCTTAGAATAGGATTCTAACAGCCGTGGCCAAGCTTTCGGATTACACCATCGCGGATCTGGAACGCATGTCGCGCGCCCGGAATTACATTGCTTGGCAACAACGGCTGGTGGCGCCGCGCTTGGGGCAGCGGGTGATCGAAGTAGGTTGCGGTATCGGCAACTCCACGGGCGCGTTGCTCGATCGCGATATCGTGCTGGTTGTGGATGTGGAGCCCGCCTGCGTGGCACGGTTGCGCGAGCGGTACCGGGGCTGCGCGAATCTGCACGCATTCGTTTGCGAACCAGGCAGCGAGGCGTTTGCCGATCTGGCCAAGTGGCGTCCGGATACCTGCGTGTGCCTGAATGTTCTGGAACATATCGATGACGATGCCGGCGCGCTTCGAGCGATGGCCGCGGTGCTGACTCCGGGAGGCACGATCGTGCTCCTGGTGCCCGCTTTTCAAGCTCTCTACGGCCCCATCGATCGCAACCTGGCGCATTGCCGCCGCTACAGCCGCGGTGCGCTTTTGAATCTCGCGCAGGTAACCGGACTGGCCATCGACACGCTTCATTATGTGAATGCGGCCGGGTTCTTCGGCTGGTGGATCAACGCGCATGTCTTACGGCGGGAAGCACAATCCGCGGCCCAGATCGAAATGTTCGATCGCCTCATCGTGCCGTGGCTGTCGCGCGTGGAAGCCATCGCGCCGCCGCCATTCGGCCAGTCGCTGTTCGCCGTGCTGCGGAAGCCATGAAGGTATCCATCGTCATTCCGGTATATAACGAATTCCACACCTTCCCCCAGGTGATGGAACGTGTGCGGCGCGCGCCGTTGCCCGCCGGATGCGAGAAAGAGATTGTAGTTATCGACGATGGCTCCACGGATGGCACCGCGGAAACCGTAGGCGACGCCGTCTACCGGCGCATTCGCCACGCGGGCAAAGGATCGGCGATCCGTGCCGGGATCGCCGTGGCCACGGGCGATATCGTGCTGATCCAGGACGGCGATTTGGAATACGATCCGAACGATTACGCGCGGCTGCTCGCGCCTATTGTCAATGGCGAAGCCGATATCGTGTATGGTTCGCGATTTCTGGGGGCGCGCCCGGCGATGGCGTGGAAGAATCGCATCGCCAACCACATCCTGACCGCCACGGCGAACCTGCTGTATGGCGCGCGCCTGACCGACGAAGCCACGGCGTACAAGGCGTTTCGCGCGCCGGTATTGCACGAAATGCATCTGGAATGCCGGCGGTTTGAGTTCTGCCCGGAAGTGACAGCCAAGGCGCGGCGTCTGGGCTACCGGATTCACGAAGTGCCCGTGGGCTATAACGCGCGCGGCATTGCGGAGGGCAAGAAGATCCGCGCGCGCGACGGTTGGGAAGCTTTATGGACGCTGCTGCGCTACCGTTTTGTGGGGCGAGCACTTTGCCGGGCCCAGAGGGCACCCCGGCCACTCTGACCGCCTGCTATGGTGGCAAGAGTGCGCTCCGGAAAGCCCAGCAATACCGCGATCTTCATTGCCTTCAATCGCACGTTGGGCACTCTCGCGCGGCAAGTGCCGGGCTTCTCCGATCCAATGCCGGCCGAGTTTCTGCCCGATAACTGGAAGGCCAAAATCCGCAAGACTGCGGCGGCTTTGGCTGCGCACCCGAAACGATCGCCCTTCCCATTCTGGTTGCGCGGCATGGGCCTATTCAATCAGTTCCGGACGGTGGTGCTGGATCGCGCTATCGCCTCCGCCGGGCCAATCGAACAACTCGTAATCCTCGGCGCGGGGCTCGACACGCGCGCCTGGCGCCTTGATGCTCTCGCGGGCGCCACCGTATTTGAAGTCGATCACCCCAGCACGCAAGCGTTGAAACGCCAGCGCGCCGAGGGAAAGCCCGCCAAAGCCCGGGAGGTCCGCTTCGTGGCTACCGATTTCCACGAAGACGACATGACCCAATCGCTGCTGGCTGCGGATTACAACCCAAGCCGTCCCGCGTTCTGGCTGTGGGAGGGCGTGACTATGTATCAGCGCGCAGATGCCGTGGCGGCGAACCTTGACGAACCCGCGCAAGCTGGCGATCTGGGGCGGAAGCAACGGCGGGCTGCTGGTGAGCGCCGCTTTGACCGAGCGCCCCGATCTGTTTCAAGCGGTGGTATGCTGGCATCCCGACCTGGACATGGTGCGATATTATACGTACACCAAGAACAACAATCCACCGGCGCTGCTTGAATACGGCAATGCGGCCGACGCGGCACAGTTCAAGTATCTCTACGCGTACTCCCCTTACGAGCACGTGAAACCCGGAACAAAATATCCCGCGGTGCTGTTTGAGAGCGGCGACGCCGATACGCGAGTGCCTCCCGAGCAGGCTCGCAAGATGACCGCGCGCCTGCAGGCCGCCACCGGTTCGGACCGGCCCATCATGATTTTGTATGACACCAAAGCCGGGCATTCGGGCGGGACTCCGGTGAGCAAGATCATCGAGGATGCGGCCTATGAACTCACGTTCGTGGCCTGGCAATTGGGCGTTCACTAATGCTTTCCAGGGAAACCGCTCCCTGACGGTCGCGGCTCTGTTTATGGTGCGAAGTTGACGCGACGGTTACCGAGCCGCGACCGTGAGGGAGCGGTGCCATTGCCGCGGCCGCTATACAATGTACCTATGCGTTTGGTCATGGCAATTCTCACGGTGGCGTGCGCGGCGGCTTGCTGGGCCGACTCGTTGACGCTGCGCAACGGCCAGGTGATCCAGGGGACCTACATGGGCGGCACGGCCCGTACGGTGAAGATGCAGGTGAACGATACGGTTAAGACGTACGACGTTACCGACATTGCATCGCTGCAGTTCACGGCGCCCGCTCCTACCGCGTCCGCCAAGCGGCCGGGCGCGAATCCCGGCCCGCGCAAAGCCCCCGCGGAATCGCCGGAGCATCTATGATCCGCGCGTTGGCTTTCTGGCTTGCGGCGATCCCATCGGGCATGGCGCTCTACGCCCAACAAATCCCCGTGGAAGGGCTGGCCGATAGCTCCGTGCGCGCAGTGATCTACGAAGACCTGCAGTGCCCGGATTGCGCTGACTTCCGCCGCATGCTGGACGAAAAGATCCTGCCGCGATACGGCGCGAAAGTGGCATTCGTGCATCGCGATTTTCCGCTGGCGAAACACGTCTGGGCGCGACGGGCAGCCATCGCGGCGCGCTACTTCACCGATGGGAACCCCGCGTTGGGCCTCGCATACCGGCGCTACACGATGGCGCATCAGCCGGAGACCAACGACCAGAATTTCAACCTTCGGCTGGCGGAATTCGCCAAGGCGCATGGCATCGATCCGGATGCGGCGATCGCGGCGCTGGCCAACGCGCACTACGCGGAACTGGTGGAGAAGGACTATCAGGACGGCGTCTCGCGCGGCGTGGTGCACACCCCCACGGTTTTTGTGAACGGCCGGCCCTTCGTCGAATCGTTCACGTTCGAGGAAATTTCGAAAGGGATCGACGAGGCGCTTGCCCAAGCCCGTTAGCATCGTCACCGGCGCGAGCCGTGGAATCGGGCGCGCCATCGCCGTGGAATTGTCGCGCACGCACCACGTGATCGCCACCTATAAGAGCAATGTGGAGGCCGCGCGCGGCCTGACTGGAGAGACTGGCGCGGAGATTGTGCGCTGCGACGTGTCGTCCGCCGCGGATCGCGCCGAGTTGATTCGCTATGCGCGCGAACGTTGTGGCGCGCTCGACCTGCTGGTGAACAATGCGGGCATCGCCCCGCGCGAGCGCCGCGACGTACTGGAAGCTGCCGAATCCAGTTTCGACGAATTGATGGCCACGAACCTGAAGGGCCCGCATTTCCTCACGGCGCTGGCCGCCGCCTGGATGCTGGAGTGCGGTTCCGGCCGCATCGTGTTCATCACCTCGATTTCGTCGTATGCGGCGTCTGTGAATCGCGCCGAATATTGCATTTCGAAGGCCGGGCTCAGCATGTCGGCGGCAATTTATGCGCAGCGCCTGGCGCCGCACGGTATCCAGGTTTTCGAGATCCGGCCGGGAATTATCCGCACCGATATGACCGCTGCCGTGGAGGCGACTTATGCCGCGCGGATCGCGGCCGGACTGTTGCCGCAGCCGCGCATAGGTGAACCGGGCGATGTGGCGCGCGCGGTCCGGGCGATCGCGGATGGGCTGCTCGATTACTCGGCGGGGCAGGCGATTGATGTCGATGGCGGATTTCACTTGCGGTCGCTGTGAGGGGGAGAGCCGAGGTGACCGCTCCCTTACGGTCGCGGCTCTGTAAATCGTGCAAAATCGACGCAGTTGTTACCGAGCCGCGATCGTCAGGAAGCGGTCTTGTCTCTGCCGCCGTTTGCGCTACACTCAAACTAATTCGGAGGCGATCGTGAAGTTGCCTGTTTTATCCGCCGCGGCATGGCTGTCCGTCGCGATACCGCTAGCCGCCGCGCAAGTTACCTACACCGCGGATGTCGCTCCCATTCTTTATAGGCGCTGCGCGACGTGCCATCACCCCGACGACATCGCCCCCATGCCGCTGCTCACTTACCGGCAGACCCGCCCCTGGGCCGCGGCCATTCGCGAAGCCGTCCTGACGCGCCAGATGCCGCCCTGGAAGGCCGATCCGCATTACGGGAAATGGTCCAACGACTGGAGCCTCACGGACAGCGAAATCGCCGTAATCAAGGCCTGGGTGGACGAAGGCGCGCCCGAGGGCGATCCGCGCCTGCTACCCGCGCCGCCCGTATACTCCACGGACTGGCGCATCGGCCAGCCGGACGCGATTATCGCGATTCCGCCGCACTCTCTCACCGCCGATGGCCCCGACGAATACGAATACTTCACCGTCCCCACCCATTTCACCGAAGATAAGTGGATCGTCGCGGCCGAACTGCGCCCCGGCAACCGCAGGATCGTGCACCACGCGCATGTGTTCGTTACGGCGCCGGCCAAGCCGAAGGCTGCCACGGTGAAGGATGAGGCCGCCGATCCCGAAGCTGCCTATCGGGATTGGTTGAAGGTGCATGAAGGCAAGCTTTCCTGGATGCGTCCGGAAGCGCCGGTCATCGACGATGGCTGCGTGGTGGACGATAACTCCTACTGGCCGGGTGACAAGCCGCGCGACGAAAACTTCGGTAGTTGGGGACTCATTAGCTCTTACTTGCCGGGCCGCGGACCGGATATTTATCCCGAAGGCACCGCGCGCAAGATACCCGCCGGTTCGAACCTCAGCTTCCAGATTCATTACTCAAAGGCCACTCACAAGCCGGAGACGGACGCCACGGCTGTGGGCTTGATCTTCGCCAAATCGCCGCCCCGGCAGGCCGCCAAGCGTGTGGACCTCTCGAATTACTTCTTCCGCATCCCCGCGGGCGATCCGGATGTCGAAGTCACTGAGTGTCACACCTTCAAACAGGATATGTATGTGACGAGTCTTACGCCGCACATGCACTTACGCGGCAAGGACGCGCGCTTCGAAGTAACCTATCCCGACGGACACAAAGAGACTCTCCTCTCTGTGCCGCATTACAACTTCAACTGGCAGATAACCTACCGTTTGGAGCAGCCTAAGTTCTTACCTAAGGGAACACGGCTCAAGATTATTTCCCATTTCGATAACTCGCCGAATAATCCACTGAATCCCGATCCCACTAAGGTGGTTCGCTGGGGTGAGGCCAGTGAGATGGAAATGATGGACGGCTGGATCGAGTATCTGGACGCGGACTTGCGGTAGCGAATTCGCTCCCTCACGGTCGCGGCTCTGTAACACGTGGCGATTCGGTAACACGTCGCGGCTCTGTAACACGTCGCGATTCGGTAACACGTCGCGATTCGGTAACCCACACTGCTGAGCCGCGCACGTCAGTAAGCGGTGTGTTTAATTAACGCTATCTGCCGAGCAGACCGAAAGCGGCCACGCCGTTGGGCGTCCCCACATACACTTTGCCGCCGGCGATGGTGGGCACCATAAGCTTGTTGCCCGCGCCGAAATGGTCGCGTCCGTTGGGCGCCTGATTCGTGTTGTATAGCTCCTGCGCCAGGTTACTTGCGGAATAAGCGTGCCGCACTGCGCCAGAGCTGTTCTCGACCGCCCACAAGATTCCGTTGTTCGATCCGTTCGCCGAGATGCTAGGGGTCGCGCCCGGATAGGGGTATTCAAGAGCGGTCATGGAGGCCGGTGTAGCGGCCAACGTGGCGTTGTAGAACTGGAACGCCCGTATGGGTCCGCCGTTGGCGCCGAAATGGATCTGCCCCTGATAGTAAGCCGGAGTTCCGTGAATACCACCCGGAATCAGCCATCCAGCTCCTGATAAATGGCGTCGTCGTTGTGCGGATTAAACTTGCCCATGTTATCGCGGTTTACAAGATAGATGTTACTCCCCTTGCCGGCGCCAATCGCGAGATGACGCGTGATTCCGCTCGAATCCGTCATGTCGGGTAACACGACCGCGCCGCCCGATCCCAGATCCCGGTCGTTATTCGATTCATCCACGGTGTTGTACATGGTAAAGTAATCTGCCACACTTAGATTGTTACGCGCGGCCGACAGCTTGATGAAAGCGTTGCCATAATTTCCATTGGAGGGAAAACGTTGCGCATTCAACTTGGTATCGAAGGTGCCATTGGCATCCAGGAAGTAGATATAGTTATTCGAGTCGAACCGCCGGACCCGCTCCAGCGCCCCAGATGGCGCCGTCCTCGCCGTTAGGCGTCACGTTGAACACGCTGACCTGCGCCAGCGAGGATTGCGTCGTAGCCCATGACCTAGCCGGTATACGGCGGTGAATCGCAATTGGATGCCCAGGTCAGATAGACCACACCATTCAGCAGTAGTAATGCCGCGCGCTCCTTGTATTGCTTGGGATCGAAGATGTCGTATCCGCCGCTCGAGTCCGCGCCGGTTCCCGGATGCTTCGCACTAATGGTTACGGCCGCTGTAAGTGGCTGTCCCGTGGTGAGGCTCACCTTGTGCAGCCGGTGGTGACGCGTTCCCGAACGGTCTTTGCTCATTCCGACGGCGAGAATGAAGCCGTTTGCCACACCACCCGAGATATCGATAACCGGCGTCGCGGTGATGCCGATTTGCGGAGATACCTGCGAGCAGTTTTGATCGTCCGATGGCGTTTCGCCGGGCGGCAAGACGGATGTCTTCCAGATCTGATCGCCGGTGTCGGCGTCTAGCGCGTAAAGCCTGTCGTTTTCCGTTCCGACGATTAGCAGGTTATGCGTTCCCTTGCCGGGAATAGGCACATCCGCTACATAGAGCGGTTGCGCATCCACGCTTCCATCCAATGTCTTCTGGAACAGCTTGCCGAAGGTAGTGGAGTTTACGTTGTTAGAGGTCAGTGTGGTTTCGTTTAAGTTCTGCCCGGTGCGGGCAAGGTCGTTGTGGTAAGTCAGTACATAGGTCTGCGCCCAAACGGGCGCGAGCAAAGTTGTAATCGAGCACAGTAATCTTAGACGCATATATAGGCCTTAGTGAACGGGGCGCACGCAGAGGCCGCTCCGCGAGCCTATTTAGCAGTCGAGGTTCCGCAGTACAGGTGGCCACACTTATCCGGCGGAAGGTGGGGGCGGTGAGTCCCGGCGCGCCACGCGTGAGATAGCGTGCACCAGCTTGCGGTAGGGCGGGCTTTCGAATGACTCGACCGGCAGCCATTCGCCGTCGCGCCAGCTCGAGTAATACCAGCGCGCCAGTAAGGCAAGATACTCCTGGCGTTCTCGAATGGGGAGGCGGTGCACAGGCAGGCCGGCGAAAGTATCCCGCAATTTCCCATCGAGCGATACGGGCTTGCCTTCTTCGATGTCGAAGCTGAGACGCTGCGGCGTTTGCCAGTACCCTTCGCGCACGATCCAAAGCTCCACGGCGTTGGGCGCGGCCGACGGCGTGATCGCCACGCCGTGCAAGCGGTCGATATCACGCGCCAGGTCGTCGCGCAGTTTGAGCACTTCCTGCACTTTTTCGTAGCGCTTGTGCTGGCGGGAGGCTTCCTCGAACATCATCTCCTGGCTATAACGGTCGCGGGCGCTTTCAATCACATCCAGCAAGGAGTGTCCGCCGGTTTTGAGAAAGTCCGCCACACGCGTGACCTCATGCAGATACTCGTCGCGCCCCACCACCTGCTGGCAGGGGCGCAGACACATGCTCATCTCGCCGTAGATACAGCCGGGGTGCTCGGGCGAAGGTACGAGATCTTCCTGGCAGCGGCGCATTTGAAAGAGATCCAGAAACTGCGATTCGAATTTCTCGGCCGACGCGCGGCTGCGGAAAGGTCCGCAATAGAGCGCCGGTGCGCGGCCCAGATGCGTAGTAAGCTGGCTGCGCGGAAACTCGTTGGTCAGTACCAGCTTCACGTAAGTGGGCATACGCAGCTTCAGTAGGTCCAGGTAAGTCTGGGGAAAGTGGCGGCGTGCCAGGCCGTACATCAGGACGGCGGATTCGAAGGCCGAGCCGGTGAGTTGATACTCGATACGCTTCACGGTATGGCGTAGATTGAGCAGCCGCGACGGCTTCTCGCGTTCCTTAAGAAGGCGGAGCAACCGGCGCCGCAGCAGCGCGGTTTTGGCCAGGTACGGATCGCCCTCGCGCGGCCAAAGCAGGAATACGGCCGGGTTGTTCGGAATTTGCGCGATGGATTCGTCGAGGGCGGAGAGATCTTCGGAAACCTCGATGGCGGTCATCGCTTCTCATTCTCAGTGTAAGCGATCGTACGGGGTTCCTTGAATCCGGACGCCGGGCGGTGTATGGTGGTGGGCATGGCATTATCGGCACGCAACCAGCTTCGCGGCCAGATCGCCGAGGTCGTCCGCGGCGACGTGATGGCGCATATCGTGGTGAAGGTAGGCGAGAACGAGATCGAGAGCGTGATTACGCGGCGCAGCGCGGATGAGATGAATCTGCAGCCAGGCGACACGGTGAGCGTGGTGGTGAAGTCCACCGAGGTCATGATTCAGAAGTAAGTGGGTGAAACCGGCCTACTCGGCGACTGACTTCGAGTCGTTTAATCTGCGGATCTCCGCCACCACCTCCGCCACCGGCTTGGCCCCCTGATCGCCATGCTTCCGATGCCGCACCGCTGCCTGTCCGCTCTGCGCCTCGCGATCGCCCACCACCAGCATGTAAGGAATCTTCTGCAACTGCGCTTCGCGGATTTTCAGGTTGACCTTCTCGCTGCGGTCGTCCACCGTCACACGGATGCCGGCGTCTTCCAGCTGCTTTTCGACGGACCGCGCGTACTCCAACTGGCGGTCGGTGATGGGCAGCACAATCGCCTGCACGGGCGCCAGCCACACCGGAAACGCGCCCGCGTACAACTCGATCAGGTACGACACCATGCGCTCCATGGTGCTTACAATCGCGCGATGCATCATCACCGGCCGATGCTCTTTGCCATCTGACCCGATGTAATTCAGGCCGAACTGATTCGGCAGGTGGAAATCCACCTGGATGGTCGAGTAAGTCTCTTCGTGCCCCATCACATCGGCGAGTTGGATATCGAGCTTCGGTCCGTAGAAGGCGGCCTCGCCGGGCGCGGCGACATACGGCAGCCCGAGTGAGTCCATGGCTTCGCGCAGCACGCGCTCGCCTAACTCCCACATGGCGTCGTTATCGACGAACTTGTCCTTCCTGTTTCTGTCGCCCAAAGAAAGACGGTAGCGGTATTGCGTAATGCCGAGATCCTTATAGGCTTGCTCCACAAGCTGCATCACGCGCGTGAACTCTTCTTTGATCTGGCCGGGAGTGCAGAAAATATGAGCGTCGTTGAGCGTCATGCATCGCACGCGGCTCAATCCGCTGAGCACGCCGGAGCGTTCGTAGCGATACATGGTGCCTAACTCCGCGATGCGCACCGGAAGGTCGCGGTAACTGCGGCGCTTCGATTCGTAGACCAGGATGTGGTGCGGGCAGTTCATCGGCCGCAGCACCATCTGCTCGTTTTCAAGCTGCATAGGTGGAAACATATCGTCGTGATAATGTTCCCAGTGGCCGGAACGCTGGTAGAGCTCCACTTTGGCGAGATCCGGAGTGTAAACGTGCTGATATCCGGTGGCCCGCTCGCGCTCCAGAATGTACTCTTCGAGCAGCCGGCGAATGGTCGCGCCCTTAGGCAGCCATAGCGGCAAGCCGGCGCCGACTAATTCACTTACCGTGAACAGTTCGAGTTCCTTGCCCAGCTTGCGATGGTCGCGGCGCTTGGCGTCTTCGAGCTTGGCGAGATACTCGTCGAGATCCTTCTTGCTAAAGAAGGCGGTGCCGTAGATGCGCTGCAACTGCTTGTTCTTTTCGTCGCCTTTCCAGTAGGCGCCGGCGATGGAGAGCAGCTTGAACGCCTTGATCTTGGAGGTCGACGGAATGTGGGGCCCGCGGCAAAAATCGATGAAGTGAGGACCGAGCGTATACTCGCTGAACACCTCGCCGGCGCGCTCGGTGATGAGCTCGTTCTTCATCCAATCGTCCGCGTATTTGCGCAAGCCTTCGTCCTTGGCCGTCATCGTGCGCTCGTAGGGCAAGTCGCGCGCCTGAATTTCCCACATGCGCTTCTCGATCTTCTCTAGGTCTTCCGGCGTGAAGGCGGTGGGCCGGTCGAAATCGTAATAGAAGCCCGATTCGATGGGAGGACCGATGCCCAGTTGCGTTTCGGGAAACAGTTCGAGCACCGCGGCGGCCAGCAGATGCGCGGTCGAATGACGGTAAACGGTAAGCGCGTCGGGGTCCTTGGTGGTGAGGATCTGGAGGTTGGCGTCGGCATCCAGAGGGCGAGTGAGATCGTATAACTCGCCGTTCACTTTGGCGACGATGGCGGCGTCGGCCAGACGCGGGCTGATGTCGCGCGCGATATCGAGAGGTCTGGTCCCCGCCTCGACGGACTTTTGACTACCGTCGGGCAGGGTAATCCGGATGTTACTCATAGGGAAATTTCAGGTTAACACGGCGGCAACCTACTGGCCGGGCACTTAGCCGTTCTGTGGAAACCGCTCCCTGACGGTCGCGGCTCTGTAGATCGTGCGAAATCGACACGGCTGTTACAGAGCCGCGACCGTCAGGGAGCGGTTTCCATAGAAACCTTACTGCGCCCCTGCCATGCTTGGTGCGGCGATTGCCCTTGCAGCTAACTGCGGCGCGGCGCCAAACAGAAGGATCACTTCCTGGGTACGTGCGGCGTATAAATCCACCTCGTCGCCCACGCGGACCAACTGGAACAGTTCCTCCACATCTGAGTTCCGCATGCGGATACAGCCGTGCGACGCGGCTCGCCCGATGGAGCGTGGCGCGTTGGTGCCGTGTATGCCATAGCCGTTGCGGCTGAGCCCGATCCAGCGCGGCCCCAGCGGATTGTTCTTGCCGGGCGGCACAATTTTGCCCGGCCTGTACCACGTGGGACGCGAGACGCGCGCGGCTACCGTGAAAGTGCCGGTGGGGCTGGGCGTGCGCGACGCGCCCACGGCCACCGGGTAGATCTTTACCACCCGTCCATCTTCAACGAGCGCCAATGCGCGGTCCGGAATGCTGACCACGATGCGCCGCGTTACGGGCCGCGTCTCCTGTGCCAACACTTCGCCGGCCGCCACAAACAGCGCGGCCAACGCCTGAAAGTAATTCACCCGCGACCTTGTATTTCGCATCTGCCTGCCTCCGTTCACACGCTCGATAAATGCAGGCGGGCGACCGGTGGTAACCCGTTGATTCGCCGTGCGCCGAGTGTCTGGCGCGACACACAGCGTGAACAGGACTCAGACTGGTGGTTGGTGGCTGGTGGCTAGTGGTCTACTCGATGCCCAATGCGATCAGGATGGCTTCCACGTCCGCGGCGCGCACCTGCACGGCCGCGCTCATGGCAGCGGGATTGGGTCGCTCGTCGAAGGCCTGAAACAGCGCCAGCTTGGCGATGGCGTAGCGTTCGCTGGCATGCAGCGTACGGCCGTGGCGGGTCTGCCAGTCGTCAAGCGCGCTGTCGCTCACCAGAACCGACACCGCGATAGACGTCTTGCGATCCCCGGAAACATCGAAAACATATTCGGTTCCGGTGTGGCGATCGCGTTTGTAAGGGCGATGGCCTTCATAGTAATACTGATAAACATAACCGCTTTGTCCGGAATAAGTCTTCTGGCGGCGCGTGGCCGGCGCGCCGGTGAGCGGCTGTGGTTTGCGGGAAAGCCAGCGGTCAAACAAATTTCATTATCCAGGTACTACTGTCCTCTTGACAAGCACCTGATTTGGAGTGACACTATGGATGGAGTCAGCCGGTGATGGCTCCGAATCGAGTGTACACCGAAAGCTGGCGCTAAGCTGGCAAGGAGGTGCGAATAGAACCGGGCCAGAATGGGGGCGGTCGTCACCCCGGGTGGTAGGCAGGTAGTACGAAGATTTTCGAACGGCCGGAATCGCTTGCATTGTAAGCGTGGCGCTCTTGCGCAAAACGGATGGCCGTCAACGGGAACTTCAAGCCGATGCCCGAGGACAGACCGCCCTTCGTATTTTTACACGCACTTTCTTCCCCCTTCAAGCTCGATCCCGTGTAAACTGGGATGTAATCCTCCTCTGTTATGACGCCACTTCCCCGGGAAATCGTTGCAGCCCACAGTCCGGACTCCGACGACGCTTTCATGTTTTATGCGCTGGCCACCAAAAAAGTCCGTTCGGCGAAAGTGAGTTTTCGCCACATCCTGGAAGATATTGAATCTCTGAATCGCAAAGCCGTGGAAGGCCTCTACGATCTGTCCGCGATTTCGTATCACGCGTATCCCTACGTCGCCGACAAGTATGTTCTGATGGCCAGCGGCTCCAGCATCGGCGATGGGTATGGTCCCATGCTGGTGGCGTCGCGGCCGGTCGAGGCGGAAGAATTGATCGGCAAGCGCATCGCGGTGCCCGGTAAACTCACCACGGCGTATCTGGCGTTGAAACTGTTTCAGCCCGATTTCGAAGCCGTGGTCACGCCCTTCGATAAAATCATGCATGCCGTGCGCGACCGCTCCGTGGAGGCCGGCCTGATCATTCACGAAGGGCAGTTGACCTACGACCGCGAGGGCTTCCACCGCGTGCTCGATCTGGGCCGCTGGTGGAAGGGCAAATACGGATTGCCGCTACCCCTCGGCGGCAACGTTCTGCTGCGCACGTTGCCGGGCGATATCCAAAGCGAGTGCTGCCGCCTGATGCGCGAAAGCATTCAATACGCGCTCGATAACCGCGATGAAGCGCTGAGTTACGCGCTGCAATTCGCGCGCGATATGGAAACCAGCCTGGCGGAGAAGTTCGTGGGCATGTACGTGAATCACTACACGCTGGATGCCGGCGACGTCGTGCCCGTGGCCGTGCAGAAGTTGCTCGATCTGGGCCACGAAGCGGGTCTCATTCCGCGCCGCGTGCAGGTCGAGTTCGTGCGCTGATTGCTACATTAGAGGTATGGCCATTCGTGGAGCAGTGCCCTTCCTGCTGTGTCTCTCGTTTTGCATGGCGGCAAGCGCCCAGGATGCCTCGTTGCGTCCCAAAGATGTGCGCGAGATGGCCAAGGGCGGCGCCGATGCGATTCCCAAGTTGGCCGCGCTGCTGAAAAGCCCCGATTTCGATATCCGCCTGGAAGCCGTCAAGCAGATTTGCGAAATCGACACGCAGTATAGCCTCGATCCGTTGATACAAGCCACGCACGATAGCGACGCCGAAATCCAGATGCGGGCCACCGACGGACTGGTGAATTTCTATCTACCCGGTTACCTGAAGACCGGGTTTACTTCTTCGATTCGCCGTGCGGGCACCAGCATCAAGGGTCATTTCACGGACACCAACGATCAGGTGATCGATCCATACATCACCCCGCGGCCGGATGTGATCGCCGCTCTGGGAGCGCTGGCGCGTAATGGCGCAAGCTCGGATGCGAGTGCCAACGCCGCGCGCGCGGTGGGCATCCTGCGCGGTAAAGCCGCCATCCCCGATCTGATCCAGGCCATGCATTCCAAGGATACTGCGGTGATTTACCAGTCATTGGTGGCACTTCAAAAAATTCGCGATCCCGATTCCGCGCCCAGCATTGCGTTCCTGCTGCACGATCTCGATTCCAAAGTGCAGGTAGCGGCCATCGAAACCACCGGCCTGCTGCTGAATAAATCCGCGCTGCCGGATCTGGTGGACGTCCTCAACCATGCCCGCGACGCCAAAGTGCGGCATGCGGCGCTGACCGCGATCGCCATGCTGCCCGACCCGAGCAGCCGCGAAATTTACGCGCGCTATCTGAACGATAAGGACGAGAAGATGCGCGCCGCCGCGGCCGAGGGTTATGCGCGCTTGAAGAATCCGGCGGACCTGCCCATGATCGAGAAGGCCTGGCAGGATGAAACCAAGATCGAGCCGCGCATCTCGCTGGCCTTCGCGCAGGTGGCGCTGGGCAAGACGCAGATCTCCGAATTCAGCCCGCTGCAGTATCTGATCGATACGCTGAACAGCGCCGCGTATCATGGCGACGCGTATCCGTTTCTGGTGGAACTGGCGCGCGATCCGGCGGTGCGGAAATCGCTCTACGCGCCGCTCGAGACCGGCGCCAAGGACGAAAGAATCTACCTGGCGCAAGTGATGGCGCGCAGCGGAGATGCAAACGATGCGCCGCAATTGGAGAAGTTGAGCCACGATACCGATCCGGATGTGGCCCAGGCCGGACTGCGGGCCTTGCGGAATTTACAAGCCCGCAACTGAGAAGAACCGTTTCGAGCGATCCTGCAGCACGCCGATCCGCGTAGTCAGGTCCGCCAGCCTCCCCATCATCGGATCGAAACGCGCATTCGTGCTGGTTGCGAGGGTTTCACCGCTCCGATGGCCAGAAGCAACTTCCGTTACAGCGGGAGTGACCGTCATGCCCCGGATGCCAAGATAGTCTATTAACCAGTTCGGGATGATGTATTCATTGCTCTTGCCGCCCGCCTTTTTTGAGCGGAGCGAGCGTCCGCAAAAGAGACACAATTTCTGGCGGAAGGGCTTACTCATCCGCGTATGCTAAAAACCTTCTTTGTGGCGGATTTGCTTGATGGCATCTTTGAGCAGGGAGACGGAAGAGGAAGAAAGGATGGTCCGGTTAGTGTTATGGACCGGACCGACAGGCACGAAGTTCTGTCCATTCGGCTTGCTGTTGTCCCACCTAGACAGAGCGCCGTTTGACGAAAATGCGTAATGCCCGCCCTGATTGTCAGGGACGAAGACTCGATGCTCTTCCCAAGAGATGAGGTAAAGAGGGAAATCACCAACGGTGCGGCTGATGTACTCTTCGGAACCGGACTCCAATGGGACTCGTTCACCTGACTCGTTCGCACTGACTAGGCACACCCCGGCAAACTCTTTTTGATTGCCGTTCTTTCTATACCAATCGTTTTGCGGTTTGTCCAATCCCACCATCTTCAAATTGACGGTGGCCTCATCCTGCTCAACGGCTACGAAGAACGCCTTGCAGGGAGCCTTATCCCTGGAACCGGCAGCGGCCACGCCGGTAACGCAAACCAACAGGAGGGAGAAGGCGGCGATTCTGTTCAGCGTGAAAGCCATACCAAATTGTAGGCTTCTCGAGTCCTGGGCATCAACGTCGCCGAAGGTGAGTGTGATCTGTTGGGTCGATAGGGCGATGCCGGGAACTCGGCAACCAAGCGCGTTCGAATGGTTGCGGGGGCGCGCAACGGAAACCGCGGGGTATTCGGTGGCCGTGAAGAGACCAGGAGCAGGCGCGATCACTCTCATATTGTTCGGTGCCCTGGGTCACCGCACGCGCCTTCTAAAAGGAATGCGATTGACTACTTGATAACACCGCCCATTTTGGGCCACAATACATTGCGTGAGGATCAAAATCGATTCGGAAGATCTGGATCTCTACCTTTTACTGCTCCGACGGCGCTATTATCGCGAGCGGAAGATCCCGGCACTGGAAGCGCTTTTTGATGCGGTCAAGGAGATGGTTGGGTCGGAAGCGGGTATGGTTGCGGACGCGTACGCGGGGTGCCCGAAGGAAACGGAGGATTGGCTCTCCGCCGAATATCTGAATATTTCGCAGACCTTGGAGGGTTTGCAACAGGAGATTTCGGATATCGAATGGCGTGTCCGTAAACTGGACGGTAGGACTCCGGACGAACTGGAAGCGATGCTGCTAGATTTAGACCGGGGGGAGAATGAGCCCCTTTAGGATTGCGGTACAGCGAAACGCATCCCCGGTGCTATCATAACGGCAGCGGGAGGAAGTATGAACAGGAAACCTTGGCTTCACGGGAACATTGATCCCTTCAACGAGTCCGACGCGGCGCAGTGGGTTGAACTATCAACGCCCAAAGAGAAGCGGGCCTTTGTGTACAAGGTCCTATACGAGATTGCCGAGGAAGACGCACGCCGTGGAATCGTGCGTGTCCGCTAGGGCTTTCGCTTTTTTGCTTGCGGCATCTGTGCCCGGCCTCCACCTCCGCGGTATATCCGCTAAAGCCTCGATCAATCCGTCAACGAAGTACGGGATTATCGGAGCCCGGTCGCGCACACAGCTTTGGCGTACCGCAGGCGGCGCATCTCCCACCATTCTGCGAGCACCCGTCATCGAGTTTCCGGGTAAACCGTATCACTTTTCCAGCGGCTGCATCCAGCGCTCCAGAATATCGCTCACATCCACCCCGGTGGCGCTCGCGAAGTAGCGCGGCAGATCCTCCACTTGGAACGCTTTCTGGTTCTCGCCACTCCAGCGCAGCAGCCAACGCAAGGCATCGCGCAGTGATCGCTTTCCCTCACTCCGCGAGCGGATGCGATCGTCCATTTCGGCGGCCATCAGCGCACCGCGCGCAAAGACATTCATGCCCGTCCGGAAATCCTCCGCATAAAGAAACGACGCTTCGCGCGACAGCACGGGCAGCGGCATTCTGCGCAGAAACGGCGGCGCCGAATCCACAATCGCGCGCCGCGACGCCAGTTGCCGGTCGCGAAAGGCCTTGCCTTCCGCCGCGGGCATGGCCTCCGCCAACGCCATGATCGCGGCGTATTGTCCGAAGCCTTCATTGAACCAGATGGTGTCGATCACGGGCGTCATCTCCCAGGTGAACGGACGGTAGCCCGTTCCGTAAGCCCGCTTGGGAATCCAGCAGTGGGCCATATGGTGCGCATACCCAAACCGCCTGCGGGCCTGTTGCTGGGCGGACAAGTGCGTGCTGGCGGCATCCACGGAGAAGCTGAAAGTTCCGCTGTCCGTATGCTCCTGGGCGAAATCGTAGTCGTGACCCGGGAGCGGCTGCAGCAGTTCCAGTTGCAGGGTATATTGCGGGAATGGCGTGTCGCCAAAATAATCCTGCACGCGATCGAGCGCCTCGCGCGCCAGGCGGCCTTCCAATTCCGAATCCAGACTGGCCTCGGCGTAGATCGCCATCACCAGTGGGATCTTGCCTTCAAGCTTCGTCACGTGGAGATCGGGGCCCAGCAGCACTTCGGAGTCGGCTAGCGCGTCATAGTCCGCGGCGCTGGCTAGCGAGGTGGTCTTGGGCGGTGGCACCACAGGGTTCAGCGTAGTGAGGATGGGCCAACCCGCAGGAGCATCTACTTTCAACTGGATGCTTCGATCCGCGAGCCCGTCCACGTATGCAAAAACAGAGTATCCCAGGAGTCCCAGATAGCCTTGACGCACTTTGGAAGTCGAGACCGCATCCAGGATCTGCGCCTCCATCCGGCCGATATCTACGCGGTATTCGATGCGCTGAACGGTGTCGCCGCTTTGTCCGAGGGTCCAGCGAGGCCCATCCTCGTCCTTCGCCACGTGCAACGATTTTCCTCCAGGAGACAGGGCAACGACGCCGGTCACGAAGGCATCATACGGTACTTGCCCATACCCTCCGGGGTACGTTCGCGGCATGATCAGTGGGGCAGGCGCCTTCACCGGTTCCGGAAGTGTCATGGTGATCGACACCATGGCAGCGGCGGATTGGGCGTAACGCAATTGGTATGCGACGGGATTCTGCGCCTGCGCGACGCCAAAAAGCGCTGTCAGCCAGACGGTCAGGATCTCGGTTTTCAAGCTTTGGTCCTCAGCTACAGATAATATCGTAGTCGGGTCCGCCGGCTCTCTGCCTGCCACTCGCCCGAAGCGATGATGAACCAATAAAATGCGCACGAACGGCGCGCAACCGTCGCTCGCACGATGCGCCGCAATTGGAGAAGTTGAGCCACGATTCCATCCGGGATGTGGCTAAGGTGGGACTGCGGGCCTTGCGGAATTTGCAGGCCCGCAATTGAACGGAAACTCTTACTTGGCCTTCTTCTGCTTCTGTTGGCCGACGCGCACTTTGAAGTGCAGGACCTTCGACTCCTGGTACGCCTTATGATCGTGCCGGGCCACCACATCGGCCAGATACTTATCCACATTGGCGTCCTTGTGGAGCACGGCCATCACAGTGAAATTTTCGCCGCACTCCGGGCAGAAGGGCCGGAATCGCTTGACATTCGGAATTGCCATAACGCTGTTAGTTTAACATAACTATGGCGAGATCTCTGGCGTATGGGGCATGCACCCAGCTAAACTGGAGGCAATATGACGAACCTGCAGCTCTTTATCGCGATCGTCGTACCCATGCTGTTTAACGGCGCGCTGCTAGCGCTGATCAACAATAATCTCAACCAGCGCCTTGCGACGCTCGATGCCAGCGTTAACGCCCGCTTCGCATCGATTGAAGCCCGCCTCGACCTGCTCACCGGAAAGGTCCTGGAACTCAGCGACCGGCTCGCCCGCGTCGAAGAGCGCCTGGAACGCCACTAACAGCGATCTTGATCTACCGCGCTGACTACGCGGAACGACTCGCGGGCGATCTCCCACTCCTCTTGCGTGTGCACCACCAGCACTCGCACGGCGGAATCCCGCGCGGCGATATCGGTATCCGCCGGCGACTGCGCGTTCTTAGCGGCATCCAGCTTGACGCCTAGAAACGCGAAGCGGTCGGCGGCCTTCGCGCGCACCTCGGGTGAATTCTCGCCCACGCCCGCCGCGAACACCAACGCATCGAGGCCGCCCAGGCTGGCGGTCATCGAACCGATCTCCGAGCACAGGCGGTGCACGTAAATATCGAACGCCAGTTGCGCGCGCACATCGCCGCGCGCCATCGCCTCCATCACGGTGCGCATATCGCCCGATGCGCCGGAGATCCCGCGCAGGCCCGATTCCTTGTTCAGCACGCGGTCGAGTTGATCCGCGCGGAATCCGCGGTGCCGCACAAGATGAATAATAATGCCCGGATCGATGGTGCCCGAGCGCGTGCCCATCATCAAACCTTCAAGCGGCGTGAATCCCATGGTGGTGTCGATACTCACGCCATCGCGAATCGCTGCCAGCGAGCAGCCGTTGCCCAGGTGACAGGTGACCATACGCAGCGATTTCAGATCGCGGCCCAGAATGGCAGCCGCCCGGCGCGACGTGTATTGATGACTGATGCCGTGGAATCCGTAGCGGCGGATGCCTTGGCCAACCCATTCGTATGGCCCCGGATACACGTAGGCGGGCGGCGGCAGGCTGGCGTGGAACGCGGTGTCGAAGACCGCCACCTGCACGGCTTCCGGACCAAGAATCTTTTCCATGCAATCGATGGCTTCGAGCTCCAGGCGGTTGTGCTCGGGCGCGAAGCTGGTCATTTCCGCGATGCCCTTGCGCACCTCCGGCGTGATGCGCGTGCTTTCGCGAAACGCGCGCCCGCCGTGCACCACGCGATGTCCGGCCACATGGATCTCCTCGCGATGGGGCAACATTTCCATCAGCGGTTCGAGCGAATCGAGCGGCGCTTTCACGGGCACGGAATGATTGGAAACCTGGCCCGCCGCTTTGATTTGAATTTCGGCCGTCCCGGGATGGTGCTCCCAATCGACACGCGCTTCCCAGAGCGCGCGCGGCGCGGCCGAGTCTTCGTGGCCTGTAACATCGTAGAGGCTGCTCTTGAAGCTGCTGGAGCCGCCGTTGAGCACAAGGATTTTCATGTGTGGCAGGGCGAGCTTCGCTCGCCGGGGCTGGGGGCTAGGGGCTGGGGGTTAGGGTTCAGTAGGGCCATTTCCACTCGCGAATCTCCGGCATATCTTCGCCATGCACCGCGATATAGCTCTTGTGCGCGATCAGCTTATTGCGCAAATCCTGCTTAATGTGCGCCGCGATATTGCGCAGCCGCGGCACACGATCGATCACGTCGCCGGCCAAATGGAAACGATCCAGATCGTTCAGCACGGTCATGTCAAATGGCGTGGTGGTGGTGCCTTCCTCCTTGTAACCCCGCACGTGCATATTTTCGTGATTGTGGCGGCGGTAGGTCAGCCGGTGAATCAGCCACGGATATCCGTGGAACGCGAAGACCACGGGCTTATTATCGGTGAACAGCGAATCGAATTCGGCGTCCGAAAGACCGTGCGGATGTTCGGTGGAAGGCTGCAGCGTCATCAAGTCCACCACGTTCACCACGCGAATTCTCAGATCGGGCAGCCGGCTGCGCAGGAAATCCACGGCTGCCAGCGTTTCGAGCGTGGGCACATCGCCGCAGCAGGCCATCACTACATCCGGTTCCACGCCGTTATCCGTGCTGGCCCATTCCCAAATGCCGATGCCTGTGGTGCAGTGCTCGATGGCCGATTGCATGTCCAGATACTGCAGCGCGGGCTGCTTGCCGGCCACAATCACGTTCACATAATTGCGGCTGCGCAGGCAATGATCGGTGACCGAGAGCAGCGTGTTGGCGTCCGGCGGCAGATACACGCGCACCACGTCCGCCTTTTTGTTCACCACGTGATCGATGAAGCCGGGATCCTGATGGCTGAAGCCGTTATGATCCTGCCGCCAGACGTGCGAAGTGAGGAGATAATTCAGCGAAGCAATGGGCCGCCGCCAGGGAATGTGGTGGGTGGTCTTTAACCATTTGGCGTGCTGGTTGAACATGGAATCGACAATGTGAATGAAGGCCTCGTAGCAGGAGAAAAAGCCGTGGCGGCCGGTGAGCAGATAGCCTTCGAGCCAACCCTGGCACATGTTTTCGCTGAGCACTTCCATCACGCGGCCATCGGGTGCGATGTGATCGTCATTCGGCAGGATCTCGGCTGTGGATTCGCGATTGGTGACTTCGAACAGAGCATCCAGGCGATTGGAACTGGTTTCGTCGGGGCCCACCACGCGGAAATTCTTGGCCGCGGCGTTGAGCTTCATCACGTCGCGCAGCAACTTGCCCATCACGCGGGTGGCTTCGGCGACAACCGTTCCCGGCTTGGGTACATCCACCGCGTAGCTGCGGAAATCCGGCATTCTCAGATCGCGCAGCAACAGGCCGCCATTGGCGTAAGGGTTATCGCCCATGCGCCGCGTGCCTTTGGGCGCGAGTTCCTGCAGCTCCGGAATCAGCGTGCCGTTTGCGTCGAACAACTCCTCCGCTTTGTAGCTCTTCATCCAGTCTTCGAGCATCTTCAGATGCCCCGGCTTGGTGGCCAGATCCGTAAGCGGCACCTGATGCGCGCGGAAGGTGCCTTCGATTTGCACGCCATCCACCACCTTGGGGCCAGTCCAGCCCTTGAGCGTACGCATGATAATCATGGGCCAATGCGGGCGTTCGGTGAAGCCGTGCGTGCGCGCATCCTGCTGGATCGCCTGGATACGTTCGAGCACCTGATCGAGCGTAGCGGCCATCAGTTGATGCATGGTGTCCGGATCGTCGCCTTCGACGTAAGCCGGCTCGTAGCCATAGCCGTGAAACAGGTCCGTGAGCTCCTCGTGCGGCAGACGCGCCAGCACCGTGGGACCGGCGATCTTGTATCCGTTTAAATGCAAGACGGGAAGTACCGCGCCATCGCGCGCCGGGTTCAGGAATTTGTTCGAATGCCAGCTTGTGGCGAGCGATCCGGTTTCGGCTTCGCCATCGCCGACTACGCAGAGGGCCAGCAGATCGGGATTATCGAACACTGCGCCATGCGCATGCAGCAGCGAATAGCCCAGTTCCCCGCCTTCGTTGATGGATCCGGGCGTTTCCGGCGCGACGTGGCTGGGAATTCCGCCGGGAAATGAGAACTGCTTGAACAATCGGCGCATGCCTGCTTCATCGCGCGAGACGTTGGGGTAATACTCGCTGTAGGTACCTTCCAGATATGTATTGGCGACTATTCCGGGACCGCCGTGGCCCGGGCCGGTGACGTAGATCATGTTCAAATCGTGCAGCTTGATCAGGCGATTCGCGTGAACGTAGACGAAGTTGAGACCGGGCGTGGTGCCCCAATGGCCCAGCAGGCGCGGCTTGACATGCTCGATGCGCAGCGGCTCTTTGAGCAGGGGATTGTCATAAAGGTAAATTTGTCCAACCGACAGATAGTTGGCGGCGCGCCAGTAGGCATTCATCTTGCGCAGTTCTTCGGCGGATAGCGGACCTGTCAATAGCTGCTCCATAGAATCAGGATGCCAGATAAACATTGCAGTTGCGTTTCAGCGGGCGTGGAGAGGAGCGGTCCGTGACAGATCGCACCATCGCGCGGCGAATTAACCAAAGACAGGCTGTAATTCTCAAGTTATCCAGCGTTAGTATTCAAGTACTGGTATGGAACGTTAACCATACCGGAAGGGAGTAGGCAAATGAATAAATCCGGAACAAGCCGCGGGACCGTCCTCGTCGTGGACCGCGATCCGGCCGTACTAGTCCTGATGCAAAAACTGCTGGCCTCCCAGGATTATCGTGTACTGCTCGCCGCCAATTGGACTGCGGCGATGTTTCTAATCCGGCAGAGCCACGTCGACATTGATGTGGCGTTGCTGGACATGCGTGTTCCAGGAATTTCCCGAACCGGACTGGCGGACGAGATTCAGTCAATCCGGCCAAAAATGAGGGTGCTGTGGATCTCCGCTTTCGTCGACGGCCCATTTATTCGTGTGAAATTGGCCGGCGAGCGGAGCGCCGGGCTTTTGGCGGCCGTGGCGCAGGCGATGGAAGTTCCCAAGTCGATGACGGCCGGCGGGTAGTGGGGCAGACGATCGGTTTGTGTCGTCTGCCGCGCCGCCGAAGGCGGCAGACCACGAAACGCGATGGTCTGCCCGGGTCTGCCCCACCAAGGGAACAGTAATTGGTCGTGAATGTGCCGGACGCGGCCAGCGCCGGAGCCTAATAACACGCATCATCATGGGCTCTCCCGACGTTCAACCGCGCTGGCTGGCGGCCAAAGCATCCTCCACGGTCTCGCAAAACTTGAACACGGTATCCAGGCGGGTCACGCGGAAGCACTCGCGGACGTAGCCCTGCGCGCCCGCCATCCAGAGCTTTCCGCCGGTCTCCTGCACTTTGTTCAGACAGTAGATGAAGCGGCCGATGCCCGTGCTATCGATGCGCTTTATGCCGGTCATATCGAAGACGATGCGGCGCAGCCCTTGCGCCAGCGAATCGTTCAGCACCGTCTCGATGCGTTCCCCTTCCGGCCCGCGCATGACGCTGCCTTCGAGCGCGATCACCACCGTTCCAGGGGCCACCTCTTTTTGATTGATTTCCAAAGCCATCGAAGGCCGCACCCCCACCAGTATATTCCGGATGGGTCTTTTCGCGGGGGTCATCCGTATACCGAATAGTGATATGATCCTCGCGGCGGCTATGAATCCGGAGGCATTCAGCGGCGCGCAAGACATCTTCGTGCGTTTGCGGCGGGGCGATCCCGACGCGCTAACGGCGATGATTTCGCGTTACCAGCACAGGCTCTATCGCTATTTGCTGCGGCTGGTGCGGGAGCCCGCGGCAGCCGACGATTTGTTCCAGCAAACCTGGCTGCGCGTGATGGAAAAGATCGGCCGCTACGATGCGCGGCGCAATTTCGAGTCGTGGCTATTTTCGGTGGCGCATCATCTGGCTGTGGACGCCTGGCGCGTAAAGCACGGCGAAAGCCTCGACGATGCGGCGGATTTGGAGGAGCCCCACGGGGTAATCGAGGCCCGGCTGCGCACCGGCGATCCGGACGCGTTGGAGCGGCTGCTCGATTTCGAGCGCGGCGCCATGCTGGCGGCGTCGATGCAGGAACTGCCCGCCATCCACCGCGAGGTGCTGACGTTGCGCTTCGAGGAAGAGATGAGGCTGGAGGAAATCGCGGAGGTGGTGGGCATTCCGCTATCCACCGTGAAAAGCCGGCTGCGGCGCGCGCTGGAAGGGCTGCGAGCGGCCATGGACGCGCGGGCAGGAAGGAAGGGAGCATGAGCGAGCACGAATCCGTCGCAGGGTGGTTGGCGCTGGCGGCTGCCGGAGCGCTCGAAATCGACGAGCAGCGGCGGCTGGAGGAGCATGCCCGCGAATGCCCGGAGTGCCGCCGCGAGTTGGAGATCTGGAGCCGCTATGCGCGGAGCCTGCGGCAGTTGCCACCGCCGCCCGTGCCCGCGCAGTTGATGGAGCGCACGCGCGCGCGCCTGGTGCGGGAACACGCGGCGGCGGCCGATAGGCGCTGGGAGGCGCTGATGCTGGCAGCGCTGGCGCTGTTTGCCTGGACGGTGGGACTGACCTTCTGGTTTGTGGCGAGGATTTTGACCGGCGGCCAGTTGGTGGTGATGGGCGCGAATCTGGTGCGCTTCGGAACCTGGTCGGCGGGATCGACGGTGCTGGTATGGCTGACCGCGGCGGTGGCGGCCATTGCGTTGGGAAGACGCCGCCGCGAATTGAGGAGAGCTTTATGAGCCGCTTTCGAGAGGAATTCGAGATTGTGCCGCGCACGGCGTATGCGGTCGGAGTGTGCGTATGGCTGGCGTGCTTTCTGTTGATGATGCTACTACCCATGGCGCACGATCCGGAACTCCGCCAGTGGCCGCTGGCCGGCAAACTGGCCATAGCCATTCTACCGGGGCTGCCGCTGTTCGCCCTGTCGTTGCTGGTCGGCTATGTGTATGCGGACGCCAAGCGGCGCGGTATGCGCTATGTCATGTGGACCTGGCTGGCGGCGCTCATCCCCAACGCCATCGGAATCATTCTGTATTTTGTTTTGCGCGAGCCATTGCTGACGCACTGTACGCAATGCGGCGCGCAGGTCCGGCAGGGCTTCGCCTTTTGTCCTAAGTGCGGCGCATCGCTGGCGCTGGCCTGTCCGCAATGCCGGCGCGCAGTGGAACCGGGCTGGACGCATTGCGTGCATTGCGGCGGGTCGCTGAAAGCGGCGTAAAGCCTTAAACGGCGCGGACTCCCTGGCGCAGCGCTTCCTTTCGGAGTTGGGTGTCCATGGTGAGGAGTGTAGCATCCTCGCGCCGCGCCAACGCCAGGTAGAACATATCGTACGCAGGCCGGCGTGCCGTCCGGGCAAGCAGAAAAGCCTCGGCATGCAGTTCCATCGACGGCACGAAGACGTCAGCCAGGCCGAGCGCGGCCTTCAGGGCGCGGTCGCAGACGTCCAGGCTCCATTGTTCGAACTGATGGAGTTTCCAAATCGTGTTTACGACTTCGGCGACGAACAAGTCGGGCGCCAGTATGACATCCGCCTCTTCCACCACCGATTCCAAACGGGCTGCCTGCTTGCGCTGAAGCGCGATCGCCATGGCCGCACTCGTATCAAGAATAACCCTCACCGCCGCCGGTCCTCGCGGATCAACTTCACCGGATCGACCGCCGGGTAGCTCCGGGGTGGGCGATTGGATCGAATGGATTCAATCAACGCGCGGCGGCGGGCCTTGGCATCCACCTCAACCTCCAGCCCGCGCGCCAGCACGGCGACTGCCTGCTGGGCGAGGCTGCGGCGCTCCTGTTCGGCTTGTTTGGCGAGCAGGCGATAGATATGGTCGGGTACGTCTCTAACTTGGATTACAGGCATAATCAACCTGCACCCATTTTGCCACAGAATGCATGTCGATGCAAAATGCTCAAAAGTCGGTGCCCTTCGGAGCCGTTTACCAGATATATTCTTTCGCCGACTTACGCTTGTCATACCCGTCCAGCACATGCACCACCCGGATCTTCTTTAGCGCCACGGGGGAAAGCTGACCGATCGGAATATAGATGATCGTCCGGCCGAAGCGCGCGGCGATGTTGCGAAAGACGGAGCGCGGCGGCTTGGCGGCGACATATACCACGAAGCGTTCCAGCGAATAATCGAGGCCCGCGAGCAGCAGCCGTTCCGGCTTAGTCTCCGCGAAATCGTAATCCGGATCCTGCCACACATCGAACATGCGGCGCGCCGGCAAGCTCATCAGAAAGCCGCCGTATTCGCCGCGCCCAATACCTGGACCCACTAAGTTATCGAACGGAAATGTCGAGTAAAACGCCATGTCCGATTCGTTCTGATGCTCGCCCAGCCATGTCGTCATGTAAGAGTATCGATTATCGCGATCCTCGTCGAAGATTACAACTACCGAACCTACTTCGCCTGAGATCTTTTGATACTCGCGTACGTAGATCTTGCCTTCGTACCAGTTACGGATGGTCTCGCGCAGGTCGATGCCATCGAGCAGCGAAGTAGTAAATGGCTCCACGTGCGTGCGTTCTTCCGATAAGATACTCTTGCCTTTCTTCTTCAGGAAGCGGCCGTAGTCCTCGATGACTAAGTCCTCCGGCGGATAGGAGCAGATGCTGTTGCCGTCTAACTGCGTGGCCCATTCGCCGGGATACTTCTCTTTCTTGCGCGGCTTCAGTCCTACGGGGCGCAGGCGCCGCTTCATGCTGGGCAGGCGCCGGCGCAGCCGGATGCGCTTGGTATCGAGCCAGACTTCCTCGCCCGAGATGCGGATGGTTTCCAGGTCCGACGCGGTCTTCTGCGCCGGATACAAACTCGCCGTCTCCCAGACTTCCCAGCCGTAGTTATCGTCCACGATGCTGCGCGCGGCCACCGCCAGGTCGAACACGCCGGGCATCAGCGCATGATCGGCCAGAGCCAGATTGCGCGCATAGCGGGCCAACAGCCGGCGCTGCCAATGCGCCACGCGCTCGCCGGTGTTCGCTTCATAGCTCTTTTCGGCGTCGCGAAAGAGCGCAAACTGCGCATGGCGGCGGTCGATTAAGTCGGAGTCGGTGAGTAAGTGGCGGAACTGCTCGTAACGGTGTTGTAAGTAAGGATATTCGATGGTAATTTCGGCCAGGCAGCCGGGATGCGGATTGAGCAGACGCACGCCCTCCCGGCGCAGCCGCGTCATAGGTTGCGCTTGCGGCTCTTCCATCGAATCCAGAACCGGATCGAGCAGATTCAGCGAGACCACCACCATCACGCGCGCCAGCGGATCGCAGCCCTGCAACTTCCAGGCGATGCCATCGGCATGACGGGCGATCTGGTCGGAACGCTCCTGCGGATAGACCCGGTACGCCTCGACGTATTTTTCAAGGCCGATGTGCCGGATCGCATACGGATCGGGGTAAGCGTCTTTCAAATGCGGACGCTCGCCCGAATCGGGATCGGCGAAGACCACGTCCGCGCCGGTTTCGTGCCCGGTGCGGATGGCTTCCACGAACGGATCCGCCGGCTCCACGGGAACATAGATGGCGCGATCCTCTTCGCCCTCTTCGGGGTAAACGATGACGGACATCTCCGGCAGCCGCGCCACCGCGCGCATGTACGCCTGCTGCAGCGTGACGGGCAACTCCAGTGCGATCACCTGCGGCCGCTCGCGCAGAATCGCCTGGCGAACCTCGATTGCGAATTCCAGGCGTCCCGGCACGACCGGCAGATAAGTAAATCGCCCGCGCCGCAAGCTGCCGGCGTCGGGTAGATCAGGAAGGCCGATTTCCCCGGGCATAGCGCAGCGCTTCCTCTCCCAGCGTTTCCAGAATGGCCGTTTCCAGCGCCTCGGTTTCGTGGGACCTCTCGGTGGCCAGGCTCTTCAGCTTGATGGCGAAGCGGCCGATGTTGATGCCGTCGCGCACGGTGTAGCGCTCGTCGGCGGCGTGCGCCTGCTGCAGGAAGTCTGTGACGTACGTCAGGATGCGGTCCTCGGCGAATGGCAGGTTTTCTTTCAGAATGTGATACTCTTCGTCGCGCTCGGGAAAATCGATGAGGATCTGCGGCTGCAGGCGCGAGTGAATATACTCCGGCAGCTCGAATGTGGAAGCATCGTCGTTCATGGTAGTGACCAGGCGGAACTGCGGATGCGCCTTGATCTTGATGCCGGCCACGATGGATTCCACATAGCGGCGGTTATCGAGCAGCGGCGCGAGGCTGGCCCAGCTTTTCTCGCTCATGCGATTGCCTTCGTCGAGGATGGCGATGCCGCCGCGGACCATGGCTGTGACCAGCGGCGAGGCCACATAGCGCAGCAGGCCCGCGCCTTCGATGACCGGCGTGACCAGCAGATCTTCGGGCCGCGTATCCATGGTGGCCTGCAGGATGTAGACTTCACGGCCCATGCGCTTGGCGGCGGCGTAGGCCAGCGTGGTCTTGCCGACGCCGGGCTTGCCGAGCAGGCGTGGATTCATGGGCAGATCCTGCTCGCTGACCACCAGCCAGGCGGCCAGCAATTGGCGCATCAGCTCTTCCTGGCCCACCCAGCGGGCCGGCAATTCGTCGGGGTGCGCCAAGTGCAGGGTGACGCCTTCGAGATCTACGGTCATATCTGGTTATATTATCGTGCCGCGAACCGGCGGAAGGTGCCAGGGGGTACGGCAAGGGTGCTTAACCGTTCTGGGGAAACCGCGCCCTGACGGTCGCGGCTCGGTAACGGACGTAATGATGGCGCGGGTTTTACTGAGCCGCGACCGTAAGGGAGCGGTCACAGTTAAGCACCCGGTACGGGAACGTCTTTGCGGGAAATTATTCTTCCACTTCCCCTAAGTCCGCCGCCCGATTCTCGAACTTGGTAAACTCGTGCAAAAATACCAGTTCAACCGTTCCGGTGGGCCCATTACGCTGCTTGGCAAGGATCAGTTCCGCCTTCCCCCGCAAGCTCTCATCCTGGGGCCTGTAATATTCTTCGCGAAACACGAAGGCCACCAAGTCCGCATCCTGCTCGATGGATCCCGACTCGCGCAAATCGCTGAGCATCGGCTTATGATCGCCCTGCCGCGTCTCTGGCGCGCGGTTGAGTTGCGATAAGACGATCACCGGCACATTCAGATCCTTGGCCAGCAGCTTCATGCCGCGCGAAATGGTGCTGATCTCCTGGTTCCGATTCTCGTAGCGCCCGCGCCCGGACATCAACTGCAGGTAGTCGATAATCACCAATCCCAGCCCGTGCTCGGCCTTGGTGCGCCGCAGCTTGGCGTGCATATCCATCAGGTGAATGCCGGCCGTGTCGTCGATAAAGAGCGGCGCTTCCACAATGCTCGAAGCGGCCGCCTGCAGCCGCTTGCGTTCGTCGGCACTTAAGTAACCGGCCCGAAACTTCTGGCTGTCCACGCGCGCCGTGGCGCACAGCATACGGGTGAGCAGCGACTCCTTCGACATTTCAAGCGAAAACACCGCGACGGTCCGCTTCACTTTGGTGGCTACATGCTGCGCGATATTCAGTGCCAGCGCCGTCTTCCCCATGGAAGGCCGCGCGGCAATGATAAACAAATCGCCCGCATGCAGCCCGCTGGTCTTCTCGTCGAGCTTCGTAAATCCGGTGCTGACGCCCTTGACGCGCTTGCTGGGATCGAGGAATGCGTTCAGTCCGCCCTGATATTCGTCGATCACCTGGCGCGGGCTGACCAATCCGCTCTTGACGCGATCTTCGCCCAGTTTGAGCAGCGTCTCCTCGGCGCCCGCCAGGATCTCGTCCGGCTCCTCTTCGCCGATCAGACAGCGATTCATCAAATGCTGCGAGGCGAAGATGATCCGCCGCAGCACGGCTTTATCCTTGACGATGCGGATATAGGCGTCTATATTCAGGATCTGCGGCAGGCCGTCGTCGAGGGAAACCAGGTAGCTGAGGCCATCCACCGATTCCAGTTCGTTGCGGCGCATCAATTCGTTGGCCACGGTGATGCGGTCGATGCGCTCGCCGCGTTCGTTCAACTCGCCCATGCGGCCGAAAATGCGGCGATGCTTTTCGAGGCTGAAATCGTCGCCCTGCAGCTCGCCGGCGGCTTGGATATAAAGGCTGTCGTTCAGTAGAATGGAGCCGAGCACGAAGCGCTCAGCGTCAATGTTGCTGGGCAGTCCTTTGTCGAGGGCAATGGAGGTCGCGGACATGGCGGATTTCTCAGGTTACCGGGCCGGGGCCTCCCACGCACGCCTTTTTTTCGGTCCGTGTTTTGATCCGTTTATCCTCTGTATAAAACATAGCGATTCGGGCGGGCGGGACGGTGCCCGCAAGCCGTTCAGAATCAGACAGCGGGACCGCGCGACGCACACTTCCGCAAGTTTTTGCACATCCGATCCACAAGGGCGCGCGATCGGGCAAAAACAATATCTGTATCCTCTGTTTTACCTGATTTTTGGCTGGAGGCGCAAGAACTTTCCTTTGAAGCACACGCCGCAATGTCGTGCTATGCAATTCAATGTGGGGCAGGCTCGTAGCCTGCGGCGGGCTCCCAGCCCGCCTGCCGGCATTCGAGGAGATGCTGCTTGGCGGCCTACGAGGCCGCCGCAGGCTACGAGCCTGCCCCACTACGCCTCCAGCCCCATCTGCGTCAGCCGGTACCGCAGCGCATTCCGCGTCAGCCCCAGCAGCCGCGCGGCCTGGCTCTTGTTGCCATCCGCGCGACGAAGCGCTTCGCGGATCAGATCCTGCTCGTATTGATCGAGCGTCATGCCGTCCGGAAGAAAATGATCCGTCTGCACGCGGCTGCGCGGCGCCATCTCCAGCTTGATGTCGGCAGCATCCAGCCGCGAGCCCGAGCACATGACTAAGCTGCGCTCGATCACGTTCTCGAGTTCCCTTACATTGCCCGGCCAGTGATACGCCATGAGCTTCGCAATTCCGGCGTCGGTGACGTCTTGCACGCGGTCCCCCGTATCCGGCCCCAGTTTTTTCACGAAATGCTGCGCCAGAAACGGAATGTCTTCTTTGCGTTCGCGCAGCGGCGGAATGTTCATCGGCACCACGTTGAGCCGATAGTAGAGATCCTCGCGAAAGGTGCCCTGCTCGAGCGCGGCGCGCAGATCCTGATTGGTAGCCGCGACCACGCGCACGTCGATATGCCGTGTCACGTTGCTGCCCAGGCGTTCGAATTCGCGCTCCTGGAGCACGCGCAGCAGCTTTACCTGAACGGACGCGGGCACGTCGCCGATCTCGTCCAGGAAAACGGTGCCCGTATCGGCCTGTTCGAACTTGCCCGGCTTCGTCGCCATGGCGCCCGTGAAGGCGCCTTTCTCATAGCCGAACAACTCGCTTTCCATCAGATTTTCGGGCAGCGCGGTGCAGTTGATCTTCACCAGCGGCTTCTCGCGCCGCGGCGAATGAAAGTGAATCGCGCGCGCGATCAGGTCTTTGCCGACGCCGCTTTCGCCCGCCAGCAATACGGTGGCGCGCGTGGGCGCGACGCGCATGATGGTGGCGAAAACCTCCTGCATCGCCGCGCTGCGGCCCACGATATTATCGAACGCATAGCGCCGCCCCAGTTCCTCGCGCAGTTGCAGGTTCTCGTCGCGCAGCGCGCGCATCTCGATGGCCTTCTGCACTACAGTCATCAGATGGTCGAGCGAGAAAGGCTTCAGCAGGAAATCGGTGGCGCCGGTCTTCATGGCCTGGACGGCGGTTTCGATGGTGCCGAACGCCGTCATCACGATCACCGGCGTCTGCGAATTCTGGCGGCGGATGGCGGCCAGCAGCTCCAGGCCGTCCATTTGCGGCAGGCGCAAATCGGTCAGCACCAGGTCGGCGCGGTCGGCCACTTTCAGCGCCTCCTCGGCGGTGCGCGCCTTATCCACCTCAAATCCTGCGGAAGTCAGTTGCAACTCCAGAACGCGCCGCAGCTTTTCTTCGTCTTCGACCAGCAGGATGCGTCGTTTCATGGGCACGAGCGTTGTGATTTCATCTTAACGCCAAAAAAAAGCGCTTGTAATTCGCCGAGCACTTTGCTACCGTCTCTTAACCATTTAAGGCGTGGGGAGACGCCGGTTTGTGAATAAATTAACGATGGAAACTTATCGCCAGATGCTGCTTGATAAGCGCGAGAAAGTAGCTTCCGGCTTGGGAGTGAAATTCGACGCGCTGGCGACCATGGGCCGCATGGCGGAGGAAGACCAGGCGCAGGTCTCCCACGATGAGTTCATCTCACTGCGTTTGAACAACCTGGATTACGGACAGCTACGTCTGGTGGAAGAAGCTCTGGATCGTCTGCAATCGGGCGACTATGGTTTCTGTCTCGCCTGCGAAGCACCTATACCGCCAAAGCGTCTGGATGCTTTGCCGTGGGCCCGGTATTGCGTACCTTGCCAGGAGACCATTGGGACGATGCATAACGACGAGGCCGCCACGGTTCCGCCGCGCTTGTAGCGTCGAAAGCCTACCGTAGGGCAGACCATCCGTTTTCTGTGGTCTGCCTGGTTTTTCAGTCTATGGACAGGCCGGGAGGCCTGTCCTACGGTTCCATCGAGATAGTGACTAAGTGCTGGCCGCGCGGCAGGAAGATGGCGTTGGGTCCGGCAGGGTCGGGTGACAGCAGGTCCCCATCGATCTCTACCGCGATAACCTTGCGATTCAGCAGCGCGATCGCCCGCGCGGAGCTTCGATAGGATAAGTCGATCATATTGGCGCCGGTGAGTTGCGCGGAGGTTAGCTCGCCGTTGAAATGCGTCACTTGCAGCACGGGTGCGTCGCCGCCGGGTTCAACGGAGTGTGCGCCGGCTGGCAGGAACAGTAGTGACCCGCTGCGCACCGGCCATGGCGACCCGTCAACCAGTGCGGCGCCGGACCAGCGCAGCCCCACGCCGTGCGGCGAATCGATCATCAGCTTCGGTCCGACCGTCTCCGCGCGCGTGACGGCGGCCGCCGCAGCGGGCAGCAGCGCCAGATCCTGCGCAAGAATCGAGTTTTCAAAATAGATCGCGACTTGCGCAAATGCTCCCGCGGCGGAATGCACTACCTCGAACAATTCCGCGCCGGTCTGCTGCTTTGTCGGATAAACGTTCTGATATCGTTCGACGATATTCAAATCGATCGCCAAGCGGTCCTGACGCGGCGTGAGCGGGCGATAACGGCGGGCGATCTCTTCATAACGCTGCGGCGCTTCGTTCCAGACGGTGGCCGGATCTTCCACCAGGAAAGTAAAGTTATGTCGATCGAGCAGCGGAAGAAGCTGCGCGGAATCCGCGCCGATGGCGTCGCGCATGGAAGTGTCCAGGCGATCGTCCACGTGCGTGAGCACGATATCGAGATAGTTGCGGTCGCGGCGGATGGATTCGATTTCGGCGAGCCACTGCTGCTGCATCTCGCGAGCCAGGCGCGCGCGGAAATCCAGAAACGCGCGCTGGGAGGGCGCGTCTTTGCGTGTCTGGAATAGTTCGATGGGGTCGAAACCGCCCACGGCGCGGAATTGCGCGCGCACCGTGTCGTTCATCGGCGTAAAGCGCGATGGATTCGACAGGCCTTCGAGAGATTCGAAATAAAGCTCGGCCAGATTCACACCGTCCCAATCGAAGCGGCCGATCAGGTCCTTCACGCCCGCCGCGGCGGCGCGGAAGCAATCCGGATTCGCAAGGTTCATCAGCTTGCGCCAATCGAGCTGGGCGTCCTGCAGCACGGCGGTTTTCTCGCGCCATTGAGGATGATCGTCCCAAAACTTTTCGCTGACGTGCGGCAGTTCAAGCCAGGCGTAAACCAGGATGCCGTTGGCATGGCACGCGGCGATGAGGCGCTTCAGATAAGCGTCGCGCTCGGGATCGGCATCGTAGAAATGCCAGGCGGCCACCTGCAGCGCCGAGATGCCCGCATCGCGCCAACGCGTGGCAAAATAATCCAGATCCACGCGCAGGCGGTAGGACGAATCGAAGAAGGCCCACAGGCGGTTGGAGCGGAAGGGCGGGTCGAGGCCCAGATCGGCGAGCGCCTGCAAGAGGTACGGAAAGCGCTCGTAGCCGCGCTCGCCGGGCGAAACTTCCACCCACAGAACGGCACCCGACCCGCGGCGGAAACCGGCGATGAGGGGTGCGCCTGTCCAGCGCTCTTTGGCGAAGATCTGGGCTTCGGCGGGGATTTCGTAGCGCGGCAGTTCCAGGCCTTTTTCCCATACGATGCCGAGCTTGGGCGCGTGCACGTCGGCGATGCTGGCCACCTTGACGTTGTCCTTGGTAGGCCGGAAGCCAAACGATTCGGCCGTTGACGACTCGCCTTCGAGGATGAGGTACGCGCCGCTCTCCACGCGCGTGGGCCATTCGGGCGAGCCGGCCGAACCGGCGCGCAGCACGAAAATGCGCGAGGACGCGGCAGGCTGCGGCATAAATCCGACCGATTGAAGCAGCAGGGGCCAGCCGCCCTGGTCGTCGGACAGGACTGAGTAAGTCGGCAATGTCGCGGCATGCGCTAATGAAACGAAAAATAGCAAAGCGGCCATGTGGGGCAGGCTCGTAGCCTGCGGCGGCCTCGCAGGCCGCCTGCCCCGAAGCTTAATAAGTGAACGCATACCAAAATCCCGCCCGAAAGTCATTGAAAGTCGGCCCGTACGGATCGCCCGCCACCGTATAACTACCGCGCAGATAATTCACCGTGAAATACAGCGCGCTAGGCATAAACGCGCCGCGGAAGCGCACCCCCGGTCCGGTCTCAAAGAAGTTCGCCCAAGCCTGCCGCTTTTGATCCTGAGTAAGATTGAAGTTCCAGTAAAACTGCGTTTGTAACTTGCCCAGGAAAGGCGTGTAACCCGCGCGATTTTGCGAAATCATTAGTAAGTCGTTGTCGAAACGGCTCACGAAAACTGCATCGTCGTTGGATTCAAAAAAGAACCCGCCGGTCTCGGACTTCAGTAAATGACCGAATCCCTTCGTGAAGGAAGCGCCGCCGCGATAGTCGGGCAGGAGGTGGCCGGTAAGATATCCGGCCGACGATCCGGCTTCCGCCCAGCCTAACAGCCCATGCCAAACATTAGTGGCCACGCCCAGCGCCGGAATAATGGCGCTCTCCGATAAATACTGCGGCGCGATGGGGCCGTTCTCCGGCCCGATAGTGCCGCGCGAATCGCCGATGAAGCGCAAGCTCACATAAGGATGGACCGGAAAGCGCAAATGCAGTTCCGTCTTGAGCTGCCCGTACGCAAACAGATCGTGCCAACGCGACGAGAACATGGGAAACATCCACACCGTGGTGCGGAACATTTCTAACTCGGGCCGTAAGTTGTGATAAGCCTTATTCGCCACGCCGGCAATTTTGGGATCGGAGCTCTTGCGCGCCAGGTCGAACCAGCGGATAGCCTGCCGGTCGTTATGGAGCATATTGTAAGTCCAGCCGAGTTTGAGCATGACGGCGAAATCGGCGGGATCGTCTTCCTGGGCAAGCTGCAGATATTTGAGCGCGTCGCGAATGAAGCCGGCGTTGAAGCTGCGTTCGGCCATGACCTTGGCGTCGATGGATTGCGGAGCGGGCGGCGCGGGCCGCGTCCGCAACGTTTGCGGTAAGCGCAACACCGCGCGCACGCGGTTGGCAAGATCTTCGTCCGCACCTTTCATCACGCGTTCCAGCAGCGGCATGGCTTCGGCCGTGTCGCCGCGCGCGAGCAAAAGAAATCCAAGCTGCGCGGCGGATAAATAGTCGGTCTCCGATAAGTGCGTGAGCTCGCGAAACTCCTGCTCGGCTTCCGGCTGGCGATTCATCCGCAGCAGGAGATACGCCAGATCGCGCCGCAAATCGAGATTCTTGGGGTCGAGCTCGAGCGCGCGCTGGAATTCGGAAACGTACGGATACCGTGCGGGAAGCAGTTCACGGGCGGCTTCGGCGGCGCGCGGTTCGCCTCCGCGGGATGCCGCCAGCAGCGCCGCATTCGCGTCTTCGGTGCGGTTCAACGCCTTCAACACGCGGCCCAGATCCACCAGCACGGAGCGGCGCTCGGGAATCAGGCGCCACGCCTTTTCATAATGCTCGGCGGCGAGTTCCAGCTCATCGCGCTGCTCGGCGAGCGTGGCCAGCTCGAAATGTGCACTGAAATTATCGCCGCCGAGTTGGATGGCGTTGGTCCAGCGGGCGATGCCGTCGGCCAGCGGACGATCGATATTTTGAAAGGCCCGCTCGGCGGTGGCGCGCGATTCCGGGTCGCCCGATTTGCGGATGCGGTCGAATACGCGCCGCGCCTGCGCCTGCTGCTTGGTTTCGTTGCACAGAAACGCGTATTCGAGCGCCACGTGGAAATCTTTGGGATCGCGCCGCATGGCTTCCCGGAATTGCTCGCGGGCGGCTTCGTTTTCGCCCACTTTCAGATAGGTGTACGCGAGATCCTTGCGCACATCGGTTCGCTGGGGCGCGGCCGCGACGGCTTTCTGAAAGTTGGCGATGGCGTCATCGTAGCTGCGCGCGCGCAGGGCTGCGTAGGCTTTGGTCAAAGGTTCATAGGCAGGGTCGGGCGTCTGGGCGGCAGCCAGGCTGCACGCCAAAACCAGTATCCATAACCGCATGGTGATACCCACTTAGTGGCATTCAGGCGGATTTGTCGCAAGGTTTTTTGCTCGGATGCCGCGTGCGCTTAGCCATTTTGGGATTTCCGGCTGAAGAACCGCTCCCTTACGGTCGCGGCTCAGTAAACCGTGGAAATCGACACGGCTTTAGCCGAGCCGCGACCGGTTACCGAGCCGCGACCGGCTACTGAGCCGCGACCGTAAGGGAGCGGTCCCGCCGCCCGAGGTGCTTGGGTGTATACTAATTGGAAACTGGGGTTCTAAAATGCCATTTCTGGACCTTATGGTTTCGGCCCGGAAGCCGCTACCGCTATGCGCCGCCTGTCTGTTGGCCGCCGGAATTATTGACACTGGTACACTGCTTTCGGCGTCCAGCCAACTGGCCGCCATCACCGTCGATTACCCCGCCAACGGTTCTGTTTTCCCTCCCGAAATATCCTCGCCGACGTTCATGTGGCGCGACGCCGCAGCCGATGCCACATCCTGGTCCATTGACATTACCTTCGCGGACCGCACCGCCGGCATACACTTGAAGTCGTCCGGCGATCGGATGAAAACCGGCGAAATCGATCCGGAAGCCGTGGGGCCGACGAACGATCTCCCCACGCTGACGCCCGAGCAGGCCGCCGCGCACACCTGGAAGCCGGATGCCGGGACGTGGGCAGCCTTCAAGAAGAGATCCGTGGATGCGCCCGCCGTAATCGCCATCGATGGCTTTCGCGCGGGCGATCCGACGCCGGTATCCAGCGGACGGGTGACCATCGAGACTTCCCGCGATCCGGTGGGAGCACCGGTGTTCTATCGCGACGTGCCGTTGATGCCCGCCGAGGGCGCCCGAGGCGTGATCCGGCCGCTCGCACCCGAAGCCATCGGGCTGATCAAATGGCGGCTGCGCTATCTCGACGAACCGAACAGCCGCGTGGTGATGGAGAAGATCTCGACCTGCGCCAACTGCCACTCCTTTTCGGCCGACGGCAAAACGCTGGGGTTGGATATCGACGGACCGCAGAACGACCACGGACTCTACGCGTTGATTCCCATCGCCAAGCAAACCGTGATCCGCACCGGGGATGTGATGAAATGGCCCACCCTCCGCGATCCCAAGATCCCGCGGCTGAGGGCGGCTTTCATGTCGCAGGTTTCGCCGGACGGCCGCTACGTGGTGTCGACCATCGACGATCCCGACGCTGCCAAGCGGGCCGGCGGGCGCACGCTCGAAGACAAGTATTACGTCGCCAATTTTCTGGATTACCGGTTCCTGCAGGTGTTTTATCCGACGCGCGGAATTCTGGGATGGTACGATCGTCAAACCAAGCGCCTGGAGCCGCTGCCGGGCGCCAACGATCCGCGCTATATCCAGACCGGCGGTGTCTGGACTCGCGACTCGAAGTACATCGTCTTCGAGCGGGCCGAAGCCGAAACACCCTATCCGCCGGGCGTGAAGATGGCCACCTACGCCAACGATCCCAACGAAACCCAGATCAAATACGATTTGTACCGGATCCCGTTCAACGAAGGACGGGGCGGCACGCCGGAGCGCATTTTAGGGGCTTCCCAGAACGGCATGAGCAACAGTTTTCCAAAGGTGTCGCCGGATGGCCGCTGGATCGTGTATGTGCAATGCCGCAACGGAATGGTGCAGCGTCCGGATAGCAAGCTCTACATCGTGCCGTTCAAGGGCGGCCAACCCCGGCTGATGAAATGTAACACTCGGCTGATGAATTCGTGGCACACCTTTTCGCCCAACGGCCGCTGGCTGGCCTTCTCTTCGAAGAGCCGATCTCCCTATACGCAGTTGTACCTGACGCATATCGATGCGGACGGAAACGATACGCCCGCGATTCTGGTCGACAACACCACTGCGGCGAATCGCGCGGTGAACCTGCCGGAGTTCGCCAATATTCCGAAGGGCGGCCTGGAAAAGATCGATCCGCAGGCCAATCAGTATTACAAGATGGAAAACGGCGCCATCGAACTGATGACCAAGAACCAGTTTGGCGACGCGGCCGCGATCTGGCGCAAAGCCTTGGCGCTAGATCCGAAAGATGGCAGAGCGCATTTGAATCTGGCGTATTGTCTGAGCCAGACCGGCGAGCCCCGCGAGGCTTTGGTGGAGTTCCGCAAAGCCTGCGATCTGAGTCCGGACGATCCCATCGCGTTTGCGGATTTCGCGCTGGCGCTGGCGCAGAGTGGCCAGCCGGCTGAAGCCGTTAGCTACTACCGGAAGTCGTTGGCCATGGACGCGTTCAATGCGGGCGTACATGCCGACCTGGGCGCGCTGCTCGCCCAAAACGGCCAAACCGCCGAGGGGCTGCAACATCTGGAGAAAGCGGTTGCGTTGAAACCGGAATCGGCAGCGGTGCACGCCAAGTTCGCGGGCGTGCTTTCGGCGACGGGCAAAACCGCGGAAGCCACTGCGCAGTTTGAAGAGGCCGTAAAGCTGGCGCCCGATGCGGTGGAGTTCCGCTACGATTACGCATCTGCATTAGGACAGGCGGGACGCTTCTCCGATGCCATTCCGCAGTTGCAGAAAGCGGTGGATCTGAGCGGCGGGCGCGAGGTGCGATGCTACGGCATGCTGGGCGATTTCTACAGCAAAATGGGCCGCACTGACGATGCCGTGGACGCTTGGCGCCGGGCGCTCGAACTGGCCGAGGCGAGCCACAACGAAGATCAGGTGCGCAGCCTGCGCAGCAAACTCGCCGGCCACGAACCACCCAACGGAGCCTCGCGTTGATCTGGCGGCGCCGCGGTAGTCCATCTAATTCAATTCACGGGAAGGTTAGCTCGAATGTTGCTTGAAGAAATGTTCGGTGAAATCAGCGGAGCGGCGGTGCAGAAGCGCGCCATCACCGAATTGCGCGTGCTCAACGAGGCCTACGATTACGAGCGTCCCAGCTCATTCTCGCGCGGCATGCGCATCGATCTGAACGGCCTGGTGGTGCTGCTGATTTCCGGCACCGCCAGCATCGACGAGAGCGGCGAGACCGTGCACGTAGGCGATTTCCGCGCGCAATGCCGGCGCATGTTCCACAACATCACCGGCCTGCTGGAAGCCGAGGGCGCCACCTGGCGCGACGTGGTACGCACGACCTTCTACCTGCGCGATATCGACCGCGACTATCGCGAGTTCAACGAAGAGCGCACGGCGTTTTATAAAGAGCAGGGGCTCGATCCGCTGCCGGCGTCCACGGGCATTCAGGCGAAGTTATGTCGGCCGGAGTTGTTGGTGGAAGGGGAAGCCATCGCGCTATTCCGGCATGAGCCGGCCGTTTACCGTCCCGCGACCGACAACCTTTTTACTGAGCCGCGGCCGCCAAACGTTACTGAGCCGCGACCGTAAGGGAGCGGGCGTCGCTCGCGAACGAACAAGTCCGCTCCCTTACGGTCGCGGCCCTGTAGAGTTCAGGTCGTGGAACGGTAAGTGCGGTCGCGGGACGCCGTGGCGGGTGTGAGTCGGTAAGCTCGGCGGTTGCGGAAGAATAGCGGCGGCGACTGCCGCGCGAATTAGATGCGATACCTCATTACCTTTGCTTGTTACGGCGCACACCTGCACGGTGATGAGTCGGGTTCCGTAGACCGGGATCACAACTTGTTCGGAGGCCGCCTGGCGGAAGCCGATCCACAACGAGCGGCGACTGGACGAGAGAGGATGCGACAGGCGCCGTATCTGCTCGATGAGAACGCCCGGGCGGCCGTGTTGGAGGCTCTACAGGAGGTCTGCGAATTCCGTGGTTGGATTCTATTGGCCGCGCACGTTCGAACCAATCACGTACACGTAGTCGTGGAGGCGGAGGTACGGCCGCAGAAAGTCATGAGCGATTTCAAGGCGTACTCGAGTCGCAACTTGAATCGGTTTGAAGGCGATGATCGCAGGCGTTGGGCGCGCCATCGGAGCACACGATGGCTGTGGAAGGATCAAGAGGTTAGCGATGCCATCCGGTATGTCGTGGAGGAACAAGGCGAGCCCATGGCGGTTTTTGCGGGAAATGTGCCGTAAGGCGGAGGTTCGCTCCCTCACGGTAGCGGCTCAGTAACTGCGTCGCGGCTCAGTAACTGCGTGGCGGCTCAGTTAAATTTGCGGGGCGGGCTTTGGGCCCGCCCCACGGGAATTAGTTACTGAATGGCTATCTGGGACGCATTGCCGAATACAATGCTACTCCCCTGATACACCACGATATCGAGCGTGGCGTTGTTTCCAGTGGTCGTATTTGTAGGTACTACGAAATCGATCTCGTAGACGCCCACTCCGAAGAAGGCGTATTCCGCCCCCACGACATTCACGCCGCCGCCGTTGACCCCGACCAGTATACCCGCAGTCACTGGCAGCAGGGACGGCACCAGTTGCCCGCTCGAATCGACCGCCAGAGGATCGATCTCCCCGGTGAACAGATTCGGCGTGGTCTGGCCGAGTCCGGTAGCAAACATGCGGACGGTTTCGCCAAGGCGCGCCGGGTTAGTCACCGAAGCGACGGATCCATCCGGCCGGATCAGCACCGCGCGAGTTTGGTTGTCGGAGTCGCCAAATTCGAAGATGCCCGGACTCCATTCGGTTACCCCGACGCTGTAAGGCGTAGACGCAAGCCCATTGACAGTAACTACCAACGGCACGGGCGTGCTGGCCGAAGTGGTCGACAGAGTCAAGTTACAAGGCACCTGGACCGATACGGACTCGGAGCCGTTTATATTCGCCACATATAAGATCGGTGCAGCGATGCTGGCGAAGGTGGCAGTTACGCCATCCACCTGGTTCTGCGGAGCGATGTAAGCGTCGGCTACGCCCTGTATACCGGGCGCCAGACCCGTCCCATAGACCGTGACGAGACTGCACGGCGACGCGGTCTCGGGCGACCTGCCGAATCCCGCGGAATTAAGGACCGCGGTGATCGTCGGACCCGGCGGAATCACCGTGAGGTTGAATATTTGCGATAGACCGGATACGGATGCCGTAATTACCACCGGACCCGCCGTAGAGCCGGCCGTAACCGATACTTGCGCCTGGCCCGATGAGTTAGTCACGGCGCCGCAGGTTACCCCGCTACAAGCCGAAGTCGTGCTCGATCCCGAAGGGGGCTGGCTTGTTACAGTAGCTGAACCGCTAGTGACAGTGAAAGTTACCGTCACGCCGCTCAGTGCGACACCGTTGTCGTTCACCTGAACGATCAGCGGATCGGTGAACGCCGCGCCCGTGGGAGCCTGCTGGCCATTGCCGGATATCGCCTGCAGTGCGGTCACCATGCTATTCACATTAATGGTGAATGTGTAACTCACGGCAGTGTTGCCGGCCAGCGCGACGGTCACTGTAATGGGACCGGGACCCACATCGGTCACGCGCGCCGATACGATGCCGGTGGTGGGAGTAACTGTCACTACACTGCTGAGAGTAGCGCTGCCCGCCGGACTTACAGTCCAGGTGACATCGGCATTGTCGGAAGGATTCTTGCCGAGATCGGTTACTAATGCAGTAAGCGCGATGGGAGCGGTAGTGCCCGGGTTGATCGTTTGGTTATTGCCGCTGACGTAGCTGATAATCGCAGGCGGGCCGGCGGTGACCGTAAGGCTCTCGGGTCCGTAAGTTGCTAAGATGCCCCCGACGACGACATCATACTGGCCTGTTCCGATTTTGCCGCCAAACACCGGCGTACAGGTAGCGGTACCGCTCGAGTTCGTAAGCACGATGCCCGGCTGAGCGCCTGCCTGCGCGCCGGCCTGCGGAGCGCAGCTAACGCTCGGTCCGGTGGACGAGGTGGGAACTAAGGCCAGGGATACGTTGGCAATCGCGCCGGAAAACGAAAACACGGTCACGGTGATCGGCGCAGCCGTCTTGCCGACTTGGCCCGAAAGATTGGGCGGCGCGCCAGTGGAAGACACAAGAGTGGCGAAGGCTGCCGGCCCTCCCGAGGCCGTAGGAGGCGCCGTTGTCTCGTTGAAGGCGACGTTGGAAGTACCCACCGACGCCACGATCGTCGCCAGAATAAAATTACCGAAAATGGGTACCTCACCCGTAAAGCTATAACTGGCCTGCCCGGTGGAGCTGGTCACGGACGTTGCCGTGACTGGCGAAAGACCCTGTTGGGTGGCTACCCACGTAACCGTGGTATTCGCCATGGGCTGGTTGCTCGAGTTATTTACCTGAACCACCAGCGGAGCATATTTGTTCAAGGTTGGGCCTCCGGCGCAATCCGGGCATATTACCTGCCCGTTGCCGGAGACGATCGAAACGGTTTGAGCCGGGCAGAGAGCCGGGATAAGCAACAACGCGGTGAGTAAGCTACCGGCGAAAAGCCTGGATGTCTGCATACACGTCCTCCTGACGTTAGAAAAGAAAAAGAATGGCGGACGCGGAACTATAGCTTACCACCATCCGGATGAAAAAAAAAGGGGGAGCCGAAGCTCCCCCTTTGATTTACGGCTGCTGCCGCAAAGGTTAGTGAACGAGTTGCTCGCCGGCCTGGCCTGCGCAGTAGCCGGAGCCCACGGAAGCGCAGACGAACGGCTGAGGCGCACGCGGAGCATCCGGGATAACCAGAGCCAGATAAGCGGCCGCGAAGTTGCGGATCCCAGTGTCGCTCACGAAAGAGTACCCATGAGCAAACTGGAAGTCGCAGGTTGCGATCGCGTATCCGGTGGCCCCGTAACCTGCCACGCTGTTGTACCCCATATCGGTGTTTGACAGCGAGAAGGCCCAGGTCTGTCCGGGCGAAATCATTCCGCTTCCATTAATCGGCGTGGCTGCGCCGTAGGTCACATCGGAATTGACATAGCCAGGAGTGTTGCCGGTTGTTCCAATGGTAGTGGAGAGACCGCCGTCGTCATAGAAGGCAACGGAGCAGGCTCCCGTCTGGTTGGAAGCGCCGACCGGCAGATTGTCGAGCGAAGTATTCGAGATCGCGATGCCAGTGTCAAACCCGTAGTAGTCGGTGACATACGGGAAGAGAAGAATGGTCTGGCAGAGCGAAACGGTGAACAGCGGCGCGCCCGGAGCGGCCGGCAGCACGCCTACGACGAATTCCGGTACCGGACCGCCGTTGACCCAACCACCTGGTTCCTGCGGAGCGAAGCCACCCTGCGCGTAGGCAGTAGTGTTAGCCATCGGGCTGCCGCCGTTGGCGCCCGGAGAGCCGCTAAATGACGTGTAGATATTGGCCATGAGCGAGTCAACCGCGTTGGCATTAGCCGACGTGATTTCCCAAACCGCCGTGGCGCTGGATACGCCGGTGGCGCTGGTGGTATCGATCAGCAGCGTCGCCCCCCCACTGGATGCGGGGCTGATCAGCGTCGCGGAAGTGCCCAAGCCGTCCGACATCGTGCTATCCACATAGACTTGGACGCCCGAGGGGATGTTGGTAATGACCGCCTCCAACTCCGTGGCGGTGGTTGCTTCGCCCGTTGTTGCATAACCCGGAATAGGAATGTTAAGACCGCTTTCCGAGTAGTAGACGAGGCCCGGCTGGGTCTGCGCGCACGTAGTAGTGGAATCCGGGGCAAAGACCGAGCATTGCGTCTTGAATGCGGTGGGGAAGTTCTCCGTAAACGTTATGGTGCCTACGGTCGGATTGGGGTTGTCCCCGATGGGCTGGCTGACGCACTGCAGGAACGACTGACTCGTGCCCGTGGCGGTCACATTCAAGCCTTGGGACACAAAGCCCACGATCGGCTGCGTAGCCTCGCTGATCGTCATCGCGGTGCTGGTGCTCGCGGAGACGTAAGCGTAGACCGGAGTCAGACCAAAGGCGCCTGCCGGCACCGACGGACCCTGGATGCGCACGTTGGTGATGCGGTAAATGCGCGACCCAGTGGCGGCGGGATCGACCGGCACGCCCAGGAACGTGATGGAATTCGTGCCTGGCCCACCAGAGATGCCTTGGAATACGTTAAACCTTCCCGGCTGGTTGAAGGTCTGCCCATTGTTCCCGAGTTGCGCGCACGCCAAGCCATTGGTCGGCGGCTGGCAAACATCCTGATTGGCCGGCGTCGGATCGTCAATCGTCAACAGCGCATCGAGACCCAAACCAATGCTGGAAGTGCTCAAGGTAGCTCCCAGCGATACCGAAATGTTCGCCTGGGGCATATCCTGAGTCGGGGGCGTTGATCCCGTCGAATTGGGAGCAGCGTTACAGATCAATACGATATCGCCAATCAGCTCGGTGAGACCTTCGTGGCGAAGCGTGGGTTGCACCGACGTGTTGACGTTACACACAATCGCCGGACCAACTGCCTGCGCGTTCGCCGGAACCGTCGATCCGATTGCCAGGACGACTACGGCGAGCGCTAAAAACCATCTGCGAAAATCTGCCATTTCCTTCTCCTTGTGAATTGCGAAATTGAATCGGCCGAAGTTCTCTCTCAACCTGAGCCTCTCTTCAACTGCTTGCCTAACGCTTACCTAGGGAACTTCTCCGTGCGGGCGGAGATTACATTAAGATTCTGACCGGCAACCCTACTGCCTGGCACCGGGTACTGCCGAACTACGCCCTGCGATGGGCTGGTCGTGTTCTTTTATAGTTGTCCTTGGCCGACTCGCAGGATTGCCAAAAATTGCGCGTTGCCGCCAACTTCAGTAAAGATATTCATAACGTATCGCTGCGCCCGTGTCAAGAGAAATTCTTTGCATTCAACGGCCAACCCCTGGTTTCAAGTCCCTTTTCGGACACATCGAACGGTACGCTCGAATTAGAGCACGATGTGTCGCCGCCCGTCAATAGTTTCACACCGAATCGTCTCATTTTAACGATTTTTAATGTAGAAGGACTCTAGGGTACGCGGCAATACGTTTGCGAGCGAGTTGAAGCTTATAAATATCAACAAGATAGGGTCCGGTTGCCCGAAAAACTGCTTAAATCGAGGGCGGGAAAACCGCTCCCTGACGGGTCGCGGCTCGGTAGATTGCGCTGTTACCGACCCCGATCATGTTTACTCGAGGCCTGTGTTAACCGACCCGACCGTGTTTCAGAGCCCCGACCGTGTTTACTGAGCCCCGACCGTAAGGGAGGGGTCCTGTCGTATAATCACACTTTTCGGACGCGGGCTGGGAGCCCGCCGCAGGCTATGCCTTATTGTCAAAGTTGCGGGACTCAGTTCAGCCCGGGAGCCGGCTTTTGCGGCGCATGTGGCGCCCCGGCCGCCACCGCGCCCGCCCCCGCCCCCGCGAAATCGCCGCGCCGGTCCCGCGGATATCTGCTGTGGATCTTTGGCGGGCTGGTGGTCCTGGCGATTCTGTTTGTGGTCTTCGCCATCGTGCCGGCCGTCAAACAAGGGTTCACCGAAGGGATCGAACACGCCATCAAATCGACCACCGAGATCACCGCCATGCGGGATATCGTGAAATTCGACAAGATCCTTACCGCGACTCTCAGCTCGGAAATCGACCAGATCAAGACTGGTGATGTCGATAGCCAGTTGGATCAGCTCGCGGGTGTCATCAAGAGCTACATCGGCGAAGCCCGCCAGCTCGATACGCAAGTTTGCCCGCACGATTTCGCGGCGGCTTACGATCGTTATTTAAGTGCGTGGTCGGACGTGGCGGACGCCGTGGCCTCCCATCCACACGTGCCCACGGAGGACGAGGCGTTCGTCGAGGGATTTTTCCGCGGGTTGCTGGGGGATTCTGCCGGCGGCACGGCTGAATTGCAGGACGAACTCAACCGGTGGGCGGAATCGGCGAAAGCAAAATACGCCGACGTGCGCAGAGATTGGAATGAGGTGGTGGCGGAGGTGGATCGTTACCATGCGCAGAATTGAATCCGCTCCCTTACGGTCGCGGCTCAGCAACACGGTCGCGGCGCGGTAGCAGCCGCGTCGTACGATTCTACGGAGCCGCGACCGTCAGGAAGCGGGGTGGCGCGCCTGCTCGCCGCGGTGTACAGTACACAATACAGGAGGCGTTCCCATGACTCGATTTCTCGCGGGATTGGCGCTTGGCTTATTGTGCGGAATAGCACGCGTGCCGGCGCAGGCACAGTCCTCGGTCCCAAAACGGTTGGTCGCCGATTATGGCTATTGGAGCCGCACCCAGACTCCGCCGTATAGCTCGGCACAAATTCCGTTCCACATGCTGACGCATATCAACCATGCCGGCGTCGGATTCAATGGCGACGGCAGCCTGAACGTACCAACCGATCCTCCGTTCCTGGAGCCCGCGCTCATCTCGAAAGCGCACGCCGCTGGAGTGAAGGTGCTGCTGCTGTTGGGCGGCGATTTTCCCGGCCTCGAAACCAACAGCGGCGCGCTTCAAACGCTGCTGTCCAATCTGCAAGCGTTTATCACCACCAATGGCTACGATGGTCTGGATATCGATTGGGAATATCCGGAGACGGCGCAGGATACGCAGATGTTCACCGGATTGATGGCGGGCCTGCGGCGCACCTTTCCCAGCCCGAATTATTTCCTTTCGGCGGACATTCCACCATGGGGCGGCGCCTATAATATTCCGGGCGTGGAGCCGTCCATCGATTATTACAACGTCATGATGTACGACTGCGCGGGGCCGTGGACCGACGATGGGCAACTCAACTCGCCGGTTCTTACGAATCCGAACAATCCGCAACCGTGGGAATGTTCGCCGGGCGGCAGCGTGGAGCAGACCACCAATATCTTTCTAAACGACTATCATGTGCCGGCCTCCAAGATCAATATGGGCACGCCGTTTTACGGCTACTTCTATACCACGGTCGATGAGGTGTACGGGTTGTGCTATGCCGGTGAACCCAACCGGACGTGCGACAGCCACTTGGTGAGGGGCGTGAATTACGGCACGTGGGTGGAACCGGTGATCAAGCAGGGGGGATGGACGGTTCATTTCGATGAGAAGTCGATGGTGCCTTACTTACTGCGGACGGATGGATCGCCGGGGTATGTCACTTATGACGATCAGTACTCGACTTACTTCCGGATCTGGTACGCGGAGTGGCAGCGCGGGCTGGGGGGCGGATTTATGTGGGCGCTCGACGAGGACTACAACGGCCATACGCAACCGCTGCTGGATTCGATGTATCAGGCGACCATGGGTCTGCCTTATACGGGGCCGACGCCGTAGGACAGGTCTCCTGGCCTGTCCAAGACAGGCCGGGAGGCCTGTCCTACATGCAACGCGACGATGCCGAAGGTGAGGCGCTCGAAGGTGACTCCGGCGAAGCCCGCCGCGCGCATCATGTCCGCCAGTTCTTCCGGTGATGGAAACTTGCGCACCGATTCGGGCAGATATGCGTAGGCATCCCGCGAGCCGGATAGCGCGCCTCCAATGAAGGGCAGGATGCGCCGCGAATAAAAGCTATATAACGCGCCGAACAGCGGATTGGGCGGCTGCGAGAATTCCAGAATCGCCGCCACTCCCCCGCCCCGCAAGACGCGGCGCATCTCGCACAGGCCCGCCTCGTAATTCGCGAGATTGCGAAACCCGAATGCCACGGTGATGAGATCGAGCGAACCATCCGCCAGCGGCAGCCGCAACGCATCGGCTTCGAACAGCGGACTTCCGGCGACCTTAGCCCTGGCCGCGACCAGCATCGGATGACAGAAGTCCGCGCCCATAGCTGGCATGCCTGGGGGACGCGCGCGTTCGAGCGCACGCACCAGATCGCCGGTGCCGCAGCAGATATCCAGCACGCGCGCTTCGGGACGCGCCAACACCTCGCGTACGCGCGCCACGGTGTGCGCCCGCCAGTAGCGGTCGATATTGAAAGAAAGCAGATGATTGGCCAGGTCGTAGCGATGCGCCACGCGGCCGAACATCGCGCGCACCCATGCCGCCGCCTCGCGCTCGGTTTGCGCGCCCTCGGGCGTAGTGCCCTTCATTCGAGTGCGGCCCGGATGGCGGCCAATGCAATCTCGTCGCCGATGATGGACACCACCTGCACTTCGCCGATCCGCACGGGCAGCACGAAATGCACTTTGCCGCGGATGGTTTTCTTGTCGCTGGCCAGGCGCGCCAGCAGGCGATCGGCGGAGATGCCTTTAAGCGATGGGATCGGGCCGTAAAGCCGGACGCTTTCCAGGATATCCACCGTATCTTCGGCCGAGAGATGGCCGGTCATCTGCGCCAGATACACGGCCGCGCGCATGCCGAACGCCACTGCCTCGCCGTGCAGGAAGCGGATGTAGCCGGTCTCGGCTTCCAGCGCGTGTCCGAACGTGTGTCCGAAATTCAGGATGCGCCGCAGGCCGCCTTCGCGCTCGTCGGCGGAAACCACCTGCGCCTTGATCTCGACCGACTCCGCGATGATGCGGTCCACGGCTTCCGCATCGCGCGCCAGCACATCCGCGCTGCGCTCGGCGAGGAAGCGGAAGAGCGGCTCGCTGCGGATCACGCCGGCTTTCAGAATCTCGTACAGGCCCGCGCGATATTCGCGATCCGGCAGCGTGTCCAGCACAACCGGGTCGATGAGTACGGCGCGCGGCTGATGGAAGCTGCCGATGAGGTTCTTGCCGGAAACCAGGTTCACGCCGGTCTTGCCGCCGATGGCCGCGTCCACTTGCGCCAACAGCGTAGTGGGAAGGTTCAGGAGGGGAATGCCGCGCATGAAGATAGCGGCCAGAAAGCCGGCCATATCGGTGACGATGCCACCGCCGAACGCCACCACCACGCTGGTGCGGTCGCCGCCCAGACGGACCATCTCTTCGGCCAGCCGTTCGACCGGTTCGAGGCGTTTCTGATCTTCGCCGCCGGGCAGAAACAGTACCTCGTGCGGAATGCCGGCGAAGCCTTGTTCCAGGCGCGCGCACTGATAATGCCACACGTCTTCGGTGGACACCACGAAGATTTTGCCGGCGGGATCCGGCAGATAGCGTCCGGCGCGTTCCAGGATGCCGCGCTCCACGATTACGTCATAGGGTGCGGGCGGCGTTTCCACGCGGAACTTAGGCATATTGACGTTGTAACATGTGGGGCGGGCTCGTAGGCCCGCTCTTCGGCGCGCGAAGCGCGCCGTGGACAGGCCGGGAGGCCTGTCCTACCAAGCGGCGGCTACTTGCTTCTTTACAAACGCCAGATCGCGCGCGATGGCATTCATATCCGCCGGTTCGTATTCCAGATGCAGCGACAGCGGTCCGCCGAAATGCGCCGCCGCCAGCATAGCGAAAAACTCGGGCCAGCGCACCATCCCCTCGCCCATGGGACACATCCGCATGGCCCACTTGCCGTTCGCCTTCTCCCAATAAAAATCCTTCAACGCGACCATCTTGAGGCGCGGCAGCGCCATGCGCAGGGCAATCGACCATCCGGCTTCGCCGCCTTCCGCGGTAGCGTGGCAGGCATCGAAATAATAGCCGATCCAGTTGGGGTCCTGCCCCTCGATCACCGCGCGCGCATCCCACACGGCTTCGCCCACGTAGTTGCCCGAGTGATTGTGAAATCCCGCCACCATGCCATAGGCGCGGGCGAGCGACACCAGGCCGGCCACATCGCGGCGCACTTCGGCGATGCGCGCATCGATCCCATCGGTGGGCCGGTAGTTCCAGTAACCCAATTTGAAATACGGCACCTTCATGCGATCGCGGCCACACAGGGCCAACACATTATTAATGGTGGGATCGGCGGCGGTGACGAATGCGGTGGTGATCATGGGGATGTCCACGCCTTCGCCGCGAATGGCCTCCACGGCGCGATACAAATCGGCGGCCGAGAGCGCCGGTTCCACGTGTCCGCCGGGCCGCACGGTGAGATCGCAACCCGCGAAGCCGAGATCCCGGAGGACGCCCCCCAATTCGGAATAATGCAGCTTGGCAAGGCATTTGGAAAACAGGCAAATAATGGGGGCGGGGTGCGGCGGCTGCGCCGGAATCTGCAGCGCGGCGCCTAGTCCAGTGCCGCCCAATGTGAACGCCCTGCGGGTCAGCCCCATGACTGACATGGTCGCACGGAGCGCTCGACATTGTGCCCGACGGCGTGGGGTGGGGCAGACCCGGGCAGACCATCGTTTTTCGTGGTCTGCCGGGTTTTCATCATTCCTGGTAGCCCGCAGGGCTCGCAGCCTTGGGGCGGCCTCGTAGGCAGACTGTCCAAGACGAGCGAAGCTCGCCGCTGGAGTTTCGGACATTTTCGGTGACATCCGGGCTAAACAAACTCTCCCTGATCTCCCAACGACTTGCGCCCAATCGTACCCGCTTCCCCGCATTCGCCCCGCTATCCTGACAAATGGAAGGGGCGCATCCAGCCCGCCATCGAACCAACCATGCACAACACAAACACCAACGGCGCCACCAGCCAAGCCCAAGCCTGGGCCACCCGCCGAAACGCCAGGAAATCTACCGGCTCACCCACGGTCTCACTGCCCAAACCCACATCCTCCCCCGGCGAAGATCCCGATGAGTCCCGCCGAAGAAATGCTCGTGTGCCGTATCGCCGCCAATCGATGGCGTCTGGATCGCGCCCGGGCCCAACTGTTGAGCAACCCGCAACCACCCGACTCCGCACAGCGCCGACGCTCTGGCCAACGGCTTCATCATCGACTGTGAAGGAGCCAACTCCCTCGTCAAGCTGGCCCGCTATGAGCCGCTCTGGAGCGCTCCATCCACCGCAACGCCGCCAAAAATTACAAAACGAACCCAATCTGTGGGGCAGGCACCCTGCCTGCGGCGGGCTCTCAGCCCGCCGAAGAGCGGGCCTACGAGGCCCGCGCATGGACAGGCCGGGAGGCCTGCCCTACTACCAAAAATAGAGGACGTCGGGACGCACGTGGCCTTTGGCTTCCAGGCAAGGGCCGCATTCCATCTGGTAATCCGGGCGCAGCTTGCGCACCGCGGCGGGGATGGTGTATTCATCGTCCGGCTTGTGCTCCGTGGCTATGGCCAGGCGCGGCTTGAAGCGCGTAATGGTTTCGCGGGCGCCGGAGAGCGCGGGCACTTCGGCGCCTTCGATATCCATCTTGATGAAATCGACGCGCGGCAGGTTCAACTCGGCCACCAGCTTATCGATGGTGGTGAGCGGCACGAGTACGCTAGGACGCGACGATTCCGGGCGCATGACGACGCTGTTGGCGGCGAAGTTGGTATCGTCCACGTTTAGCGTGAGCGTGTCGTCCTTGTCCCAAACGCCCTTGGGGTATACGATCACGCGTCCAGCGGCCGCCTCTTCGGCCAGATTGCGGCGGATACACTCCACGCTGGAGGGCGAGACTTCGACCGATACCACCTTCTGCGCCCCGGCCGCCAGAGCCAGGCGGGTGAAATCGCCATCGCTCGCGCCGCAATCGAGCACGATGTCGCCGGGATGAATGAAATGTTCCCCCGTCCCATAAATGTGCTGTTGCATTTCGGCCAGGTTGAACGGCAGCACGTAGCGGTTGCCCTTGGGAATCCAGAATTGGCCCTTGGGCGTGCTCCACAGTTCCAGTCCGTCTTCCTCTTTCAGGAGATGGCTGCCGGCCAGGATGCGGTCTTTGATGCGCGTTTTTTGCTCGACGTTGGCCTGGCTTTGAACTGCATGAGACATGGGACAAACCGGACTGTGGCCGGCGACCACCAGGGCCCACAATCTTACGGGAGGAGAGATGAAGTAAGCGGCTACAGCGGCGCAGAGCAAAATGGCGCACAAAAAAAGAATGCGGGAGGTCTTCACACTGTGATAATAACCCTATGAGCGCACCGGCGTATGTGAAAGTGGTCCTGGTAACGGGAGCTTCCTCGGGCATTGGACAGGCGATCGCGAGGCATTTGGCGGCGCGCGGCTGGCGGGTATTCGGCACCAGTCGGCGGCCGGCTTCGGAATCGGACGGGGTGGATATGCTCGAGATGGACGTGGACGACGACGAGTCGGTAGCGCGCGCGGTGGGCGCGATCATGGAGAAGACGGGCCGTCTGGACGCGGTGGTGAATAATGCCGGATGGGCCTTGATGGGGCCGATTGAAGATACGTCGATCGCCGACGCGCGGGCGCAGATGGAGACCAACTTCTTCGGCGTGCTGCGAGTGTGCCGTGCGGCGTTGCCCATCATGCGCGCGCAGCGCGAGGGAGCGATTGTGAACATCAGTTCGCTGGGCGGGGTTTTCGGCATGCCGTTTTCGGGCATTTATAGCGCCAGCAAATTCGCGGTGGAGGGATTGAGCGAGAGTTTACGGATGGAAACGCGGCGGTTCGGAGTGCGCGTGGTGCTGATCGAACCGGGCGATACGCGCAGCCAGCTTCCATTGCATCGGCGGACCGCGTTGCCGCTACGGCGGGCCAGCGCTTACGAGGAGATTTTCGGACGTTTTCAAGCCAAGCAGGCGCAGGATGAGGCCAAGGCTCCAGGACCCCTGGGGGTAGCGGCACTGGTCGAACGGGTGCTGAGCGATCCGCGGCCGGCCATGCGATACACCGTGGGAATGTGGGATCAGCGCATGGTGGGGCCGTTGAAGCGATGCTTGCCATATGGATGGTTTGAACGGATGGTGGGCGGGGCGATGGGGGTATGACAAAGGCCGCTCCGGGCATCGCGTTGGCCGTGGCGATGGGTGGGGCCGCGGCTGGCGCCGGCAGGGAAGTGGCTATTACCATCGACGATCTGCCGCGCGGCGGAGACGGCGGGGGCCGCACGTTCGCCCGAATCCGGGGCATGACAGAACGGTTGCTGGCGCCTTTGCGCGCGCAGAAGATTCCGGCGACGGGGTTCGTGCATCCCGGGCGCACCGAACTGGCGCCGCCCGATTTGCGCCGCATCCTGGAACTGTGGCTGGATGCCGGAGCCGAATTGGGAAATCATACGTGGTCGCATGCGGATTTGAATCGCGTGCCCGTGGCGGAGTATGAGCAGAACATTCTGAAGGCAGATGCGGTTTTGCGGCCGTTGCTGGAGGCGCGCGGCAAGCAGCTGGAATTCTTCCGCTACCCCATGCTGCATGCCGGATCGTCGACGGAGACCAAGCGCGCCATCGCGGAGTTTCTGGTGGCGCATGGTTACAGGAACGCGCCGGTGACCTTCGATAATTCCGACTACATGTTCGCGGCGATCTTTACACGGCCTGAATTTCGAGCGCGCGTGACGCGGGAATACGTGCCTTATTTGGAATCGGTGGTGGCGTTCTTCGAGCGGCGATCCGTGGAGGTGGTGGGGCGGGAGTTTCCGCAGATCATGCTGCTGCACGCGAGCGATCTGAATTCGCGGAAGATGCCGGACATTCTGGCGATGTTCCGGCGGCGCGGCTATCGGTTTGTGTCGCTGGCGGCGGCGTTGCGGGACGACGCTTACCGCTTGCCCGAGAATTATGTGGGACCGGGCGGGTTTTCCTGGATTCACCGGTGGTCAATGACGAAAGGGATGCCGAATAAGGGCGAGCCGGATGAGCCGGAATGGGTGCGGCAGGGGTTTACGCGGGTGCGGCAGCTATCGTCGCGTGGGTGTTGCGGCCTCCCCTGCGCCAGCATCTTCTTCGGCCGCGCGAAAGAACGCAGGAACTCGTGCGGCGATGCCCTCGGCGCCGCTGGTATCTCCAAGCAGCGCGAGCGGCGTCAAACTGTCCGACGCCACGTTGTAAGTGCCGATTGGGCAGTTCCCGTCGAATCATTTCGTCGTTGAGCGCCTGGCTGCCGTCCGCACCCCGCAGTATACTGGTCCTTCTCCAGGAGGAACCATGCGCAGAATCGCCATGATCGCCGTGTTAGCCGTCGCGCTGACCCCTCTCATCCAGGCCCAATCCCCAGAGGTCACCCAGAAGCTGGCGGACTTCGACGACTACATGGCCAAGGTCTTGAAAGACTGGAACGCGCCCGGCATCGGCGTCGGCATCGTCGTCAACGGCAAACTTGTTTTCGCCAAGGGCTACGGCTACCGCGATTACGAAAAGAAATTGCCCTTCACTCCTACTACTCTCTGTCCTATCGCCTCGAATACCAAGCTATTTACCGCGGTCTCCGCCGGCATGCTCGTCGAAGAGGGTAAACTTACCTGGGACAAACCTATTCGCCAATCGGTGCCGTCAATCCAGTTCTACAACGACGACCTGAATAATACCGTCACCTTACACGATATGCTGTCGCACCGTACCGGTATCACCCGTCACGACGCTATCTGGTATAAGTCGGACTTTACGCGCAAAGAGCTATACGAACGCCTCAAGTATCTCGAGCCGCAGGAACCTATCCGGCAGATGTTTCTCTATAACAATATGATGTATGCCGCCACCGGCTATGTAATTGAGATGGAGTCAGGCAAGCCCTGGGAAGACTTTGTGCGCCAGCGCATACTCACGCCGCTGGAAATGCCCTCCACCGTCTACACCATTCCCGACATGGTGAAGAATCCCGACCATGGCGTGCCCTTCACCGAGAAGCGCGATTCATTCGAGATTTACCGCATCCCGTACTACGAAGAGCAACAGGGCATCGGACCCGCCGGCGCCGTCATCGCCAATATCGACGAGCTTTCTCACTGGCTGATCGCGCTCATGAACGGCGGTAAGTATAAGGACCGCCAGGTGCTGCCGGAAGCCGTTCTCAAGGCTACTCTGGAACCATCCATCTCTTTGCCGAACACCATAGGCGAATCGAAAGGTTATTGGGAAATTCTGAACGCGGCTTATGGCATGGGACGCGAGACAGCCGCTTACCGCGGCCATCTGATCGCTTTCCATGGCGGCGATATCGACGGCTTTCATTCGCAGGTGTCCTTCCTACCCAACGACCACATCGGTGTGATCGTATTTGTGATCGGCGATCATTGCGCGCCTTTGTACAACGTGGTCAGTTACAACGTTTACGAGCGTCTGTTAGGCATGGATCTTACTCCCTGGAGCGAGCGCCGCCTCGAAATGCGGCTCAAGGACAAGGAGGCGGGTAAGCAGGCGCGCGCCAAAGCCGGCGCCGGACAGGTGAAAGGCACGCATCCGTCGCATCCGCTGGCGGATTACGCCGGCGCTTATGAGAATCCCGGTTACGGCGTCGTCGAAATCGGGTTGAAGGACAACCAACTGCAGTTCGGCTTTCACCAATTGCAGTTCCCCATGATTCACTTCCACTACGACCGGTTCGACACGCCCGACGACGAGCGATACGGTAAGTGGTCCGTCAACTTCCGCACCAATCCGCAAGGCGATATCGACCAGGCCGTGATGTCTCTCGATGAGGCCGAAGTGGTGTTCACGCGTAAGCCCGAGGTTATAGATCCAAAGCTGCTCACCCAACTGGCCGGCACTTACGAAACGGCCTCGGGCATCAAGCTGCAGGTGGTGTACAACGAATCGACGGGTTTGTCGCTGGTGGCTCCCGGCGCGCCGCCTTTCAAGTTGAATCACACCAAAGGGCTGAAATTCGGCACGCCGCGGTTCTCCGATGTGATCATCGAGTTTGTGATGGAAAGCGGGCGGGTCACCGGCATGAAGCAAATCGATCCATCCGGAGAGCAGGTCTTGCCGCGTAAATAATGCAACCGCCCGGAACCGCTCCCTTACGGTCGCGGCTCAGTAAGTGCAGCGGCTGTCCGGCGGTTACAGAGCCGCGAACGTAAGGGAGCGGTCACCGTCCGTCCTATAGGACAATCAAAGCATGGCACGCATCGAGGGGATCGGCGACGAGCAAGCGAATCTGATCACGCGCACTGTGTACAGCGCGGTCCGCAAGAAACTGGGGCGAGTGCCGGAGCCCATGCGCATCACCGCGCTGCAGCCGCGCCTGATGGCCGCGGTCGGCGGCATGGAAATGGCGCAGGAGGGCATGCACACGGCCGATGCGGTGCTGAAGGCGCTGGCGGGCATCCAGACCGCCATGCTGATCGGGTGCCCGTTTTGAATCGATATCGGCTCTGCGGTCGGCAGAAAAGAGGGTGTTACCGAGGCCAAGCTGATGGCGTTGGCCGATTTTGAAAACAGCTCCGAATTCACCGCAGCCGAGAAGCTGGCATTGCGCTACGCGGTGGCCATGACGGCGACCGGTGGTGCTTCCTGACAGCCTGTTTGAAGCCATGCGCACGCTGCTCGGAGAGCGGCAGTTGGTGGAGTTTACATCGGCGATCGCCTGGGAGAACTACCGGGCACGCTTCAATCACGCATTCGGGTGCGAGGCGGAGGGCTTTTCCGAGGGCGCGTTTTGTCCGCTGCCGGGCGGCCACTTACCTCTTCACGACGAAATACACCAGGGCGACGATCAGGACCGTGAAAAATAATCCGATCCCCACTAGCTTGAGCAATTCGCGGGAGAGTGGGGCGCCCGCGTTGGGATCGGGCAGGCGCAGTCGGGCCAACTCCGCCACCGCCAGACCCGGTTCTTCGTCGCAGGAATCCGGAGTCCGGACTAAGTCCTCGAGCGTCTCGCCATCGGGATCTCCGTAGCATCGGATGCGGCGTTCCACGATTTCGCGCCATCGGGCGGCGTCGATGCGGATCCGCTGCGCAAGCTGCGGTGGCAGCGACAGCCGAATTTCGTCGGGGGAAACCGCCTGCAGCGGCTCGACCACCCAGAAGCCCAGGCTGTCGGCCATCCGGCAGCCCAGATGCACCAGCGTGAGCAGATCGATGTTCGCGCCCGCCTGCGGATCGTGATGCCGCGCGGCCACAATTTGAAAATCCGAAGGCAGATTCCAGTGCGCCGCCAGCTCCCGTCCGGCTTCGCAATGATCCATTCCCAGCTCGCGGTGTTCGATATCCAGGAGTTCCAGCGTGCTTCGCCCGGCGTTGCGCAACAGCTTCGCATATTCGTCCGGATAGGCCAGCAGCAAGCCCAGCCGGCCGACATCGTGCAGCAGGCCGGCGGTATAGGCGCGGTCTTCATAGGCCGAGCAGGAGCGCGCCAGTTCCTCGGTGAGCAGCGCGCAGGCCAGCATGTGCCGCCAGCAGCGCGCCAGTTCCTCGATGTGCAGCACGGCGTTCATGTGATTGGCCGTGGCCACGGTCATGCTGAGCGACCGCACACGCCCCAGGCCCAAGACCACCAGGGCCGATTGCAGGCTGTCGATTTGCGACCGGAATCCGAACAGCGGCGAGTTGGCGTAACGCAGGATCTGTGCGGAGAACGCCGGATCGCTGGAAATGAGCGCCACCAGCTCCCGGATTTCTACGTCGTCGCGCGCGAGCAGATCCAGCAATCGCAACACGATTGGCGGAAAGGCGGGAATTCTGGCCAGCAGTCCTTTCCGGTCCGCTTTGTTTGGCTCACCGGAAATCGGGTCCACATAGGTTGATCGGCAAAAATCGGCGGAATCCTTAGCTCCGCATTGTGGAAGGCGACCGTGGGCGCGTGCGCGTATGCGAACGCGGCTACGCCGAATATCGCCGTGCGCGCGCGGTGCGCGATCGCCAGGCGTGGGCCGCTTACGAAGCGTTCGAGCGGCGGAAATCCGCCATGGCGCAGGCTTCCGCGCGGCGCGAAGCGCTGGCCGCGCGCGTGGCGCAAGCGCCCGCCGGGATCCGCGGCGGTAAGGATCATTATGCCCGCAAGGCGGCCAAAGTTGCCCGCACCGCGCGTATCCTGCGCGAACGGGTTGCGGACGAACATCGCGTCGAGAAGCCCTGGCAGGAGACCACCATCGACGGCTTATCGTTCGAGCGGGTGGCACGCTCCGGCGATCTCGTGCTGGTCGCGGAACGCCTGCAGAAATCCTACGGCATGCGCACGCTGTTCCGGGATCTCAGCTTCCACCTGCGCCGCGGCGGACGCCTGGTCATTCGGGGCGCCAACGGATCGGGCAAGACGACTCTGTTGAATATCACCGGCGGGGCTCTACAGCCGGACGCGGGATCCGTGCGCTTCGGCGCGAGCGTGGAACCGGCCACCAGCGTAGGATTTGGACACGCTCGATGCGCACCTATCGCCCGTCGAGATCTGCGGCGCGGATTCCGGCGCGCGCACCGAAGTGGCGTTGGCTCGCATCCTCAACAGCCGCGCTAATCTCCAGCTGCTGGATGAGCCCACCGCTCGAACAGGCACTGCAATTGTATCCAGGCGCGGTGGTGGCCATATCCCGCGACCCTTGTTTCATCGAGGCGCTGGGCGAGGACGCGACCTTCATGGACCTGTGATATCCTACAGCCGCATGCCCGTCTTGCAGAAGAGCTTTCGCGTTTCCACGCGCGGCCATTCCGACGTGCTGGACATCACGGCGCAGGTGGAACGCATCGTGGCCGATAGCGGCGTGCGGCATGGCATTGTGAACATCGCCGGCGTGGGTTCAACGCTGGGCATCATCACCATCGAGTTTGAATCGGGTTGCGTGGCGGACCTGCGGCGCGCGCTCGAGCAGATCGCTCCGGCGGACGCCGATTACGCGCACAACGCGCGTTGGGGCGATGGCAACGGCTACGCGCACCTGCGCAGCGCGCTGGTGGGTACGGCGCGCAGCTTTCCGGTGGTCGAAGGGCAGATCGGCACGGGCACCTGGCAGCAGATCGTGTTATGCGATTTCGACAATCGCGCGCGCGACCGCCAGGTGTTGGTGACGGTGGTTGGCGAATGAAGGAGCGGCGCGCCGAACCGCGGCTGTGGTGTTCAGATCTGATCGAGGTGCGCATCGAGGGCGCGCAGCCGGAAAAGGTGACGGCAAATTTGGAGGATATTTCGCCTTCGGGAGCGTGCGTGCAGTTCGAGCGGGCGGTGGCGGTGGGCACGCGGCTGAGCTTAAAGCTGGGGCGGCACAAGTTTCGCGGGCAGGTGGCGCATTGCACGCGCCATGAGATCGGCTATTTCGTGGGAGTGCGGTTTGAGGCCGGGCAGAAGTGGTCGCGGAAGGTTTACGAGCCGAAACATCTGCTTGACCCCGCGCGGGTGGCGAAACAGTAACGCGCTGTGGGGCAGGCTCGCAGCCTGCGCGGGCCTCGTAGGCCCGCTCTTCGGCGAACTCACTTGGGACAGGCCCGGAGGCCTGTCCTACCTCGCAGCCATCAGAGCCCGGAGACGGCGGGCGCGTTCGGGCGCCCGCAGTTGGCGCAGGGCCTTCGCTTCGATCTGCCGGATCCGCTCGCGCGTGACGTCGAATTCCTGGCCGATCTCTTCGAGCGTATGCTCGCGCTCGCAGCCGATGCCGAAGCGCAGCCGGATCACCTTCTCCTCCTTCGGGGAGAGTGTCTTCAGGATGCCCGCAGTTTCGTCGCGGACATTAGTTTCGATCACGGCGTCGACCGGAGATCCGACCCAGCGGTCTTCGATCAGGTCGCCCAGAGCCGATTCGCCATCGCGGCCAACGGGGGTCTCGAGCGACACGGGATCGCGGGAAATCGTCTTTAGTTTCTGCACCTTCTCGACCGGAATGTCCATCCGGCGGCCAATTTCGTCATTTGTAGGAGTTCGCCCCAATTCCTTTTCCAGCTCACGCGACGCGCGCAGAAACTTGTTCATGCTCTCGTTCATGTGAACGGGAATGCGGATGGTGCGGGACTGGTCCGCGATGGCGCGTGTGATGGCTTGGCGGATCCACCACGTAGCGTACGTAGAAAACTTGTAGCCGCGCCGATACTCGAACTTGTCGGCGGCCCGCATCAGGCCGATGTTACCTTCCTGAATGAGGTCGAGCAGGTGAAGTCCGCGATTCACGTACTTCTTGGCGACGGAAACCACTAAGCGGAGGTTGGCCTCCACCAAGTCCTTCTTGGCGCGTTCGGCTTCGGCTTCGCCGTGACGAATCACCGTGAGAGTATGCTTCAGGTCGGGCAGAGAGGCACCGGCCATCACCTCCCGCTTGCGGATTTCCTTCTTTAAGTCCTTGAGCCGCAATTGGATCTGAGGCTGTCCGGCAGCCTTAACCTCGATCTTCTTCACTTCGCGGTCGAGTTGGCCCAACTCGTCGACGGCGCGTTCGATTTCCTTGGAGAATTCCTTCCACTTTTGCGAGCGGAAGGGAATGATGCGAATGCTCTGTGAAACCTGTACTTTGGTCCGGTTCAAGCGGTTGCACCACCGCTTGCGTTGCTTCTTCATGTTCACCGGTACTTTTTCGACTTTCTCGGTGACTTGCTGGAACTTCCGGTAAACCAAAATCAGGTCGGTGAAGAGCTTCAGAAGGTCGGCGCGCTTCTTCAGATCCGCAGGCGTGCCTTCTTCCACATCGCCTACGTCCACCACGTTGTCGATTTCTTCGGCACCCTTGCGCAACTGTTCAGCCAGTTCCACGACCACCTGTTGCACGAGGGCCGAGCGGCTGATCGCCTTTTGCATGCGGAGTTTGCCGCGTTCCATGCGCCGGGCGAGATCTACTTCGCCCTCCCTGGTGAGGAGTGGAACCGCTCCCATTTCACGCAGATACACCCGTACCGGGTCGTCGGTGTAGATGGACTCTTCCACCGGCGTGGGATGCAGGAAATCCGCCTCGTGGCCCGCTTCCGGATCGAAGAATTTGGCGTCTTCCTCGAAATTGAGGCCCAAGGCTTCGGGATTATCTGCGAGAAATTGATCTTCGAATTGATCCACCGTTCGACTCACCTCCCCTTATGAAACACCTTCGGGATTGCTTTCACTAGGTTAGATCCTGAGGCTGCTGAAACGCTTCGGACTTGCTTGGTGCGACGACCAACCCACGTGCGCTCTGTTCGTGGGCACATCAACTGATGATAACATCGTTTACCTGGAAAGTTAAGTCCCATCTTTAAAGATGTTTCAGACGCCCGTTGGTTACATGGAAACCGGCCCCTACGGAGACTTCTGGCGCATTAAGTTTTTTAACTCATTAAAAAACGCCTCCTCGTCCTGGAAGTCGCGGTAAACCGACGCGAAGCGCACGTAAGCGATCTTGTCCAGATCGTGAAGCGCCCCCATGAGCATTTCTCCTATTTCTATAGTAGATATCTCCCGGTCGACCGAATCTGTGACCTTCGCCTCCACCTGATCCACCAGTTCGGCCAGCCTACCCATGCTTATCGGCCGTTTTTCGCAGGCTTTCAGAAGCCCCGACAGGACCTTCTGACGGTCGAACTTCTCGCGGCGGCCGTCTTTCTTGATCACCATGTACGGTACTTCGTCGATGCGTTCGTACGTGGTAAATCGGCGCTCGCATCTCAGGCACTCGCGGCGGCGGCGGATGGCATCGCCCTCCCGGCTTTCTCGAGAGTCCACCACTTTATCTTCTATGTGATTGCAAAATGGGCACTTCATGCAGTCACCTCCGGATCTATCTGTTTTAGCGTACGCCAGTGAATGCCTTCATGCAACGCCAAAGCCACGCCAATCGGCACAACTACTACGAATGACATGAACCAGAGCACTATTGCTACACTTGTAGAAACTTCCAAAGGAAGACGGAATAGCTCCGTCAGCACCAGCACCGAAACCACCTGCGTGCCGCCCCCCACGGCGGGTATCTGTACGACCGCACCGAAGGCCAGAAATCCAAGAAAAATAAGCACATCCAGCCAGCCAAACAACAGCCTTCCACCGAACGCCCGCATCACGCAGAACACCGTCGCGGCGATGATGCCCCATTCCACGATGGTGTACCAGACCAGCAGAAGCATGGCTCGGGCGCTGCGCGTGGACGCCATCCCTTCGACGAATGCCGTTACCAGGCGGCTGACCCGCTGCAGGTGCCGCTCCGGCAGCCGGCGTAGGGCGTTCAGCAGACGGTGTTGCATGGAATCCGAAAAATGCCGGAAGACGGCCAGCAATCCGAGGATCAGGACGGACAGCCCACCTACGAACCATCCTCCCGTGGCAAACACCCAGGAAAGCGCCGGCCCGAGTGTGACATCCGAGCGGCGCACCCGGCCGAGCGCGAAACCGAAGATGGCCAGCACAATCAAAACGTCGTAGATGCGCTCGAGAACCAGGGCGGCCATTTGCGAGGACGCCGGGACTTTCTCCTTGGCGGCGATCAGGTAGGGCCGCACGAATTCGCCGGGCCGTCCCAGCAGGGTGATGGCAGCGAAGCCAATCAATGTAGCGGAAAACAGGTTCCAAAGGCTGGGCTGGGGCTTGACTGGCCGCATCAGCACGCGCCAGCGTAAAGCGCGGCCGTAGTATCCCGCGATCACTGAAACGCCGGCCGCGGCCAGCCAGGGCCAGTGCAGAGATAGCAGGATGGCGCCAAAAGCCCGCCAGTCAAAATGCTGGCTGCGGAGGAAGGCACGGACCAGCCAGACGACCGCCGCAAGGCCTACTGCTCCCAGGGCCAGCCACTTCCAGTTGCGCTTAATGGCAGATCCTCATTTCCGCGAGAAACGAGGCTAACACGGGTTGTGGGTGGTGGGTGGTGGCGAAGACCGCTCCCTTACGGTCGCGGCTCGGGAACACGGCCGCGGCCCGGCAACAGCGGTAACAGCGGCATTTACCGAGCCGCGAACTGCATTTACTGAGCCGCGACCGTAAGGGAGTGCCCCATGGCGCCTGCGGCCCACCAAAGGTGATGAAGACGGGCGCGCCTGTGGGGCAGGCTCGTAGCCAGGCTCGTAGCCTGCGCGGAGCTCATAGCTCCGCCCGGCGAGCGCAGCTCGTCTTCAACGAAGCGGTTTCCCCGCCCGGATCGCCCCCTAGCGCCAGGGAAAAAATGAACTTATGATGTGACCGCCTCGTTTCATCTGGTGTAAGGATCGAGGCAGAGAAGGAGAAAGGAACGATGGCCGCCGCCGCCCTGGCAACAATTTCCTACGTTCCGTTTCCACAAAGAACGGACACGGGCGGCCAATATTGGTTAAAACAGAGTTTGGACCTCGATCACAGCCTGGTGGAACGGTGCCTCAGCGGCGAAGAGACCGCTTGGGAGGAACTGGTCCGGACGCATACCCGCCGGGTTTTTGGACTTTGCTACCGTTTTACGGGTAAGGACGGCGAAGCGCAGGATCTGACGCAGGAGGTTTTCCTGCGGGTCTACCGGACCTTGAAGACGTTCCGAGCGACGGAAGGCGCATTTACGACGTGGCTGGCGCGGTTGACCAGAAATCTGCTGATCGACAATTACCGGCGTACCCGTCAGGAGCGTCTTACAGATTCGATCGAGGAGCAGCTTCCCCGGGTTGAAGAATCGGTTTCAGCGGAATCCCGGCCGGATAGCAGGGTGGCCGGACGGGAAGCCAGCGAGATTTTGCAGGCGGGCTTGCAGAAGCTATCGCCGGAGTTGCGCGAGGCGGTGATCTTGCGCGATTTGCAGGATATGGAGTACCGGGAGATTGCGACGATTTTGCGCATCCCGGAGGGCACGGTGAAGTCGCGGCTGAACCGCGGCCGGGCGGAGTTGGCCCGCGTGTTGCGAAGACAGAAGGTTTTGGTATGACGTGCGCGGAACTTGAAATTCTAATCTGCGACTACGTGGACGGCACATTGGGGCCGGATGCCAGAGCTACGGTCGAGCAGCACCTGGCCGAGTGCGGAAATTGCGCGGAACTGGCGCGCGATGCCGCCGCCGCCGTGGGATTCATGGAGCGGGCGGCCGAAGTGGAGCCTCCGCCGGAGTTGATGACGCGGCTGCTGTTCGACGCGCCTTGGGCGCACGGCAAGACGGCCGCCGGCGGCGTAAAGAACTGGTTCGGCAAGTTCCTGCACCCGATATTGCAGCCGCGTTTCGCCATGGGAATGGCGATGACCATTCTGTCGTTCGCCATGCTGGCGCGGTTCGTGGCGCCGGCGCGCCAGTTGCGGGCGTCGGATCTGGCTCCCGCGCAGGTTTGGGCCGGCCTGGAAGATCGCGTCTATCGCGGCTGGGAGCGGACCGTGAAGTTTTACGAGAGTTTGAAGGTGGTTTACCAGATTCAGACCAAGTTGAGTGAATGGCAGCAGCAACAGGAGGAAGAACCCAAACCGGCGGCCAACACCCGCAAATCGGGGCGCGCTCCGGATACCAACAAGCTGCCGAAGAAGAGTAGCGGAGACCGGCCGGGAGGCCAATCTCATTGAAGATGGGGGGACGAGTTTTATGAACTGTTTTAATCATACCGATATACCGGCGGTGGCATACTGCCGGGCCTGCGGGAAGGCGCTCTGCGAAAACTGCAAGCGCACCGCGCAAGGCACTATCTACTGCGACGACCACGCGCCCGCGGCAGCCATCGAGGGAGCCATTCGCCAGCGCGTCATCGACAATATGGCGCAGGAGGCGGCCGGCAAGACGGCGCCGCCGAAACCCACCAGTCCTCCCGTCGAGGGCGATGTATCGCCGGGCCTGGCGTGCCTGCTGGGATTCATTCCCGGCGTGGGCGCCATTTACAACGGCCAGTATGCCAAGGGCCTGGTGCACGCCATCGTCTTCGGACTGCTGGTCTCGATTACCAGTTCGGGCACGGCGGGCGATCTGGAACCGCTCTTCGGCATCCTGATCGGCGTGTGGGTGATGTACATGGCGCTGGAGGCGTATCATACGGCGCGCAAGCGGCGGGCGGGCGAGCCGGTGGACGAGTTCTCCAGCATTCTGGATGTGCATGGGCGGCGCGGCGGCTTTCCGATCGGTGCGGTAACGCTGATCGGGCTGGGAGTGCTGCTGCTGCTCAATACCATGGACGTGATCCAACTTCGCTACATGCTGAAGTATTGGCCGGTGCTGTTGATTCTGCTGGGCGCCTATATGCTTTACGAGCGCCTGGAGGCGAGTAACGCGATGCGGCAGGAGGTGGGCCATGAACGCCAATGACGCCAACCTGCTGCGCGCCATTCGCTGGCCGGTAACGCTCATCACGCTGGGGTCGCTGTTCGCGCTGAACAATTTTTCGGATTACGGTTTCGATCGCACGTGGCCGGTGCTGCTGATCGTATTCGGATTGTTGAGCCTGTTGGGCCGCACAGTCCGTATAGCGCCAGCGCCGCCGGGCGCCCCCCCGGGAGGCGCGCGATGAGACGGCGTTCGGTTACCGGGCCGATCCTGCTGATCCTGCTGGGCGGCGTGTTCCTGATCTACAATCTGCGGCCGGATATCCAGCTCTTCGATCTGCTGGCGCAATACTGGCCGTTCCTGCTGATCGCCTGGGGAACTTTGCGGCTGCTCGAAATCCTGGTGGATTATTTCCGCGGCACGCTGGGCAACGCCGCCGGATTCAGCGGCGGGGAAGTGGTGCTCATCGTTTTTCTCTGCTTCATCGGCTGGGGAGCGTTCGAGGCCCACAACCACGGAGTGCATTTTCGCCCCGTGTGGGAGGCCTTCGGCGAGCATTACGATTACAGCGTCGACGAACAGAAACCGGCCGGTACGGCCACCCGGGTGGTGTTTGAAAACAATCGCGGCAACTTGAAGATCACTGGCGCCGATACCACCGATATCAAGGTCATAGGACGGAAAACCATCCAGGCGGCCAATCAAGCCGAGGCGGATCGCGGCAACACTGCCACGCCGGTGGAGATTGTGGCGCAGGGCGACATCGTTACGGTGCGCACCAACCAGGACCGCAACCCGACCAGCGGGCGGATTGCCGAGGATCTGGAAATCACGGTTCCGAACCGCGTGAACGTGGAAATTCATGGCAACAACGGCGATTACGAACTCGCGGAATTGAACGGCACGGTAGACCTGCAGGCAGACCACTCCGACGTGCGCATGAATAATATCGGCGGCAATGTCCGCTTGGGAGTGCAGAATAGCGGCCTGGTGCGCGCTACGGATTTGAAGGGCAAGCTGGATCTGGAGGGCAAAGGCTCGGATCTGGAGCTGGAAAACGTCGCCGGAGATGTGACCATCAACGGTTCGTACTCGGGCGATCTGGAGTTCAAGAATCTGGCGAAGGGCGTGCATTTAGAAGAGCCCAACACGGACTTGCGGGTGGTAGGGTTGCCGGGCCAGATCAGCATGGATTTGGGAAAGCTGACGGGGAACAACCTGGTGGGGCCGGTGCATCTGACGACGCGGTCGAAGGACGTGACTCTCGAAGATTTCACGAACGCGCTGGAAGTGGAGACCGACCGCGGCGATATCGAGTTGGAACCGAAGCGCCTGCCGCTGGCCCGGATCGACGCCCGGTCGCACAGCGGGCAGATCAGCCTGGGACTGCCGGACAAGGCCGCGTTTCAGCTTGTGGCGACCACGGATCATGGCGAGGCCGTGAACGATTTCGGTGAGCCGATCCAGAAGGTGACGGACGGGCATGCGGCATCGTTGAAGGGAACGGTAGGACAAGGGGCGCCGATCCATATGGTCACCGAACGGGGGACTGTGACGGTGCGCAAGGGCGGCGCGGGCAGCCAGGATGCCGATCAACCGGAGAAGCCGGAGAAGCCCGAGAAGCCGGAAAAGCCCGAGAAGGCCGAAACATAACCGAAATAAAACGTTCGCCACGGCGGATGGATTCTGTTAGGCTGGACTTTCCTTCGGTCAACTGGGGAGGGGGCCAGGGAGCGTGTATAGGGTAAACGAGCAGGTATCGCAGGCAGGTTTATACCGCTGCACGACATGCGGCGTGGTGGTTCCCATCAAGGCGGGCGAGGCACTCCCCGCGTGTCCCAGCCGGTGCGCCGACACCATCTGGACCTTCTTTGAAGAGAAATGGTACGCTCCGCCGGGCGAAGTGCGGGAGACATCCGAACCTTTTCCGGCGCTGGATTTGAGCGGCGATCCGCGGCAGATTCCGGTGGGCGCGCGGCTGACTGAAGTCCATTTGGGGCCGGAGGCGCCCGGGGTTCCGGCGCACGATCCTAAATTGGCGGCGTTTCATTTCGACGGGCAGGTTTATTTCGGCAGCGCGGATGAACTGCTGCACAAAACGCGCGTGATCCGGTAATGTGGGGCAGGGAGCAGTGGGCGGTGGCCGGTGGCTGGTGAGCAGTGGTTTTGTCTAACCCACCAGCCACCAATCACCAGCCACTAGCCACGGTTAAATCCGCGGCCTCTTGGGCCGTTCCTTCCCTCCTATGCCTGATCCTCTACTGGCCCGGCCTGACGGCATGGTTTCAGCAGGACGATTTTGTCTGGCTGAACCTGCCCAACCAGGCGCACGGATGGGACGGGCTGCTGCGGGCCGTGTTTCAGCCGAACGTCATGCAGGGGAGTTGGCGCCCGCTCAGCGAGCGCGCGTTCTTCCTGGTATTCGGCGCATGGTTCGGCGCAGACGCCCTGCCGTATCGCATCTGGGTCTTTCTCACCGAGTTCGCCAACCTGGCGCTGGCGGCATCCATTACCACTCGCCTCACCGGCTCGCGCGCCGCAGGATTCCTGGCTGCCGTGCTCTGGGTCGCGAACAGCAAGCTGGCCACCGCGATGTCCTGGACTTCGGCCTACAACCAGGTGCTGTGCGGGTTCTTCCTGTTGCTGGCTTTTCATTTCTTCCTGCGCTACACCGAGACCGCCGCGCGCCGCAATTATATCCTGACGTGGTGCGCCTTTCTTACCGGCTTTCTGGCCATGGAATTCAACGCGATTTTTCCATTACTGGCCGCAAGCTATGCGCTGTTATTCGCACGGAAGTATCTTCGCGCAACGATTCCATTCCTGGCTGTCTCGGTGCTATATGCCGTGCTCCACTTTACGCTCGCGCCCAATCACGCGCAGCAGTACGCTATCCACCTCGACCGCAGCCTTCCGCACACGTTGTGGGTTTACTGGCGCGGAACATTTGAACCTTCCGACTTGCATTTCCTTTCGCGCTTCTCCCGCATCTTCATCCCGCTAACCATGGCGGCCTCGACAATCGCCCTGCTGGCCTTCACCGTTTTTCAGGCCGCGCGGCGGCAGTGGCTCGCGCTGGTGTTACTGGCCTGGTATGCGATCGCGCTGGCTCCCGTGCTTCCTTTGCGCGACCATATCTCGGAATATTATCTGACTCTGCCCGCGCTGTTCATGGCGATGCTGGCCGCGTATGGGATCGCGTGCGCCTGGCGGTCAAGCCTGCCCGCGAAGGTTCTGGCCGTCGCGTTGATGGGCGCGTTCTTCTGCGGATCGCTGCCGGCGGCGCGGCGCCGGGCGGAATGGTTTCGCGACCGCAGCGAAGCCCAGGAGTCCGTGGTGATGGGCGTCGCGCGGGCGCATGAATTACATCCCGGCAAGATCATCCTGCTGGATGGTGTGGACGATTCTCTGTTCAGCCAGTTGATCTCGCAACATCCGTTTTTGTACCTGCGGATTTCTGGTGTCTATCTCGCGCCGGGCACGGAGGCGCGCATCGGGCCGCATCCGGAGTGGGACGTTGCGCAGTTCATCTTGCCGGCCGCGGACACGCGCCGCCTGTTGGAGCGCGATGAGATCGAGGTGTATCGGGTGGGGCCGGGTCCGCTTCGGAATATCACCCACGAATATGCTGTGCCTGCGCGGGCGGCGGGGGCTGCGAACGGGTTGCGCGTCGACCTGGCGGATCCCTTGGCTGCGGATTCGCTCGGGCCGGAATGGTACGGTCCGGAATCCGGATTCCGCTGGATGCCGCGATCCGCCAGCGTGCGCATGCCGGGGACATGGACGGCCGGACAGAAGCTGTACGTGACGGCGCTGTGCCCCACCGCCCAGTTCGCCCGCGGACCGCTGGAGATGGCCGTGACCGTGAATGGCGTCCGTTTGCCGGCGGTGCGATTCACGAAGGGAGACGCGGCAACCACGTTCGCGTTCGAACTGCGGGCGCCGGGAGCAGGCGATACGGATATCCGGCTGGAGGTTGGGCGGACGGTTCGCATCGGCGCCGACCGGCGGGATTTGGGGATGGCCGTGGTGCGGCTGGAAATCAAGTGAGTGTTGCAGAGCCGCACCAGCCGTTTCAGAGCCGCACCAGCCGTTTCAGAGCCGCGCGCGTGAGCAAGCGGGAGGCAGAGTGCCTGCCTCACAAGTAACCGCCAGGCGCTGCGCGAGACGCTCCGCTGCCGCTAGCACTTCGCTCGAGGGCGCGGTTCCCAGCTCGAATTGCCGCCCTTCGATCCCATAGATCCACAGCCGCGCGGGCATCCGATCCAAAGCACGCGCCAGCTTCACGGCTTCCGCAACACCGAATGCATGCGTGGAGCCCCGGCAAACATCCGCGGCCACCGGAACTTCCCGGCCTTCCCAAACGCTCACGGTGCCCGGAGCGCCGCCCGTCACCACGGTATCGATCAGGATGACGGTGTCACAGCCCTGCCATCGCTCGATGAGCGCCAACCCATCGCCCGCGTGCTCCTCGGCATCCATGCCCAGCGCGCGCAGCCGGCGCACCACCAGCAGGCCGGCGGCATCGTCGCCTCTCTCCAGGTTGCCGCAGCCGATGATCCGCTGCACTATTCCCTTTCCAGCACCAGCCGCAGGAAATGGGTCGCGCACGAAATGCATGGGTCGTAATTGCGAATGGCTTGCTCGCACTTCCAGGTGGCCTCTTCGATAGGCCACGCCGCCACTTGCGCGGCGAACTCGCGCAGATCGTCCTCTATGCGCTTCTGATTCTGCGACGTCGGCGGCACGATTTTGGCTGCCAGGATCAGACCTTCGTCATCGAGTGTATAACGATGGTAGAGGATTCCGCGCGGCGCCTCCGTGATGGCTTGCCCGACTCCACCGCGCGGGGCGACAAGGACCCGCGGCTCGGCCGGAGGCTGGTACTCGCGAATGATGCGCAGCGCCTCCGCGCAGGCGAATACCAACTCCACCGCCCGCACCACGATGCCGCGAAACGGATTCCTGACGGGTGGCTTCAGCCCCACCTGCTGCGCGGCCTCGCGTGCGACGGCGGGCAACCGGTCGAAGTTCAGGTTGAAGCGCGCCAGCGGCCCCACCAGGTACGAACCTCGGCCGCGCACCACGGACTGCAAGGCGTTCGAATGCTTCACATGCTGCTCGACGAAGTGATCTTCATACTCCGCCACATCGATGTTCAAACCGCGATTTGAAACCAGGCGGCCTTCGTTCAACGGATATTCGTTCGGGTGGACCAGGGCCACGAATTCGTAGTCCTGTTCAAAGTCCGGAAACTCGAACCCGGCGACCAGCTTCACGGTCGCCAGCGAGGCGTCCAAGGCCCACTGCAGGTCATCCGCGAGCGCCTGCAACTGGCTCTTGGCCGGAGTCTTGTAAAACCCTCCCACGGTTGCGGAAATAGGGTGAATCTCACGGCCGCCCAACAGGGTGACGATGCGGTTGCCGATCTTCTTCAGGCGCAGGCCCTGCTCCACCACGGTGCGATGGTCGTGCGCCATCTGGATAGCGTCCGGATAGCCCAGAAAATCGGGCGCGTGCAGCATGTAGACATGCAGCGCGTGGCTTTCGATCCACTCGCCGCAGTAGAACAGGCGGCGCAGCAGGCGGACGGCGGGATCGACGCGAATTCCCAGCGCCCGCTCCATGGCATGAATGGCGCTCATCTGGTAGGCGATGGGGCAGATGCCGCAAATGCGCGCGGTAATATCCGGGGCTTCCGAGAAATGCCGTCCCTTCAGCAGCGCTTCGAAAAACCGGGGCGCTTCGAAGATGCGCAGCTTCACATCGGCCACCCGATCGCCCTGCAGCTTGATGTGCAGCGATCCTTCGCCCTCCACGCGGGCCAGGGTTTCGACATCGATTGTCCGGATGCGCGTGGTCATTTGTGTTCGCACTCCTCGCTGGCTTTGCGGAACGGCCAGGCCCACGCGCTGAACGAGCGGAAGGCGCGCGAAATCTGCGGGCCGCTCTGCCCCAGCCCGCGCAACTGCGCCGTCAACGCCGCCGTATTGGGGCTTTCCATGGGGCCGTAACAGCCATAACAGCCGCGGTCATAGGATGGGCAGATGGCTCCGCAGCCGGCTTGCGTGACAGGTCCCAGGCAGGCGGCGCCGCGCGCCACCGCCACGCAGACGTTGCCTTGCCGCTTGCATTCCAGGCACACACTGTAGGTGGGGATGTTCGGCTTGCGCCCGGCCAGCGTGGCGGCGATCAACTCGATCAACTGATACTTGTTGATGGGGCATCCGCGCAGTTCGAAATCCACCGGCACATGCTCGGCGATGGGCGTGGAAGATTTCAGCGTGCTGATGAATTGGGGCGTGGCGTAGACCACCCGGATGAACTCGGTGACATCCTTCCAGTTGCGCAGCGCCTGGATTCCGCCGGAGGTGGCGCACGCCCCGATGGTGACCAGGGTGCGCGCCTGGCGCCGGATCTGCTGGATGCGTTCCGCATCGTGATGCGTGGTGATGGAGCCTTCCACCAACGCGATATCGTAAGGTCCCTTGCGCATGGCGCGGCTGGCTTCGGGAAAATAGGCGATATCCACCGCGCCCGCCACGGCCAGCAGTTCGTCCTCCGCGTCCAATAGGCTCAACTGGCATCCATCGCAGGAGGCGAATTTGAAGATGGCGATGCTGGGCTTCGCGTGGGGCGCGGTCTGTGGCTCAGAGTTCATATCGATCCAATAGCGGCGCGATTTTGGCGTAGGGAAACACCGGACCATCCTTGCAAATGAAGTGCGGCCCCCACTGGCAGTGTCCACACAGTCCCACGCCGCACTTCATATTGCGCTCCATCGAGAGATACAGGTCTGGCGATTGCAAACCCTTGACGGCGAGCTCCCGCGCCACGAAACGCATCATGGTTTCCGGCCCGCAAACCATGGCCGTGGTGCGCGACGGCTGGAGCCGCAAAAACTTAAATAACGATGTGACCACGCCCACGCGGCCGCGCCAGCTCACGCCGCCGTAATCCACCGTGGAAAGAACCTGCGTGTCCTTTTGCCGAGCCCACGCCGCCATTTCTTTCCGGTACAACATGTCGCGCGGGCTTCTTGCGCCATAGAGAATCACCAGCCGGCCGTATTGTTCTTTGTGGCTCAGCACATGGTAGATCACCGGCCGCAGCGGCGCGAGGCCGATGCCGCCCGCGACGACCAAAACGTCCCGGCCCTGGGCCTGCTCGATGGGCCAGCCCGCGCCGAACGGACCGCGCACTCCCAACGACTGGCCCGGCTGGCGGTTTACCAGCGCCTGCGTGGCCGGCCCCACCGAGCGCACCGTGTAGGTGAGGCTTTTGCTATCCGCCGGATCGCCACTGATGGAGATGGGCAGTTCGCCCACGCCGAAAACCCACAGCATGCTGAACTGGCCTGGCTGGAATCCGCCAGTTGCGCGGTTCACCGGCTGCAGCGCCAGCGTGAACGTATCCGGCGTCTCCTTCGCGACGCGCTCCACGGCCCAAGCTGCGGGCCGCATGGGATCGCCATCAGTGTGCGGCATACAAATCCAGTAACTGCATGCGCGTGGCGTCCAGCCGGCTGTTCATGATCTGGGCAAACCGTTTCAGCAGTTCGTAGCCCAGGTCGTGATTCTGCTCGCATTTGTTGCGCAAGCATTTGCCATCGAGAGCGATGACCCGTGTGGCTGTTTCGGCGCGCGCATGAAAGCTCCACGTGTACGGCGGCACCAGCCACGACCAGCCCAGGATGTCGCCTTCGCCGAGCTTGTGCACTACGATCGATTTTCCCTGCGGATGGTTGATCTCGATGGACACGCGCCCTTCGCGGATCAGGTAAAACTCGTTGGCCTCTTCGCCCTCGCGCAAGATGTACTTGCCGGCGGGAAAGCGCAGGTTCGTGGCGCAGCTCACTAACAGGCTGGTGTAATAGGTTTCCAGATCCGCAAAGAAGGGATGATCGGCGATGATCTTCTCAAGCGTCTGAGTTTCCATGATTCTCACCTCCGCGAATAGCTTGCACTTCCTCGGTGATGTCAATTCCCGCGGGGCACCAGGTAATGCAGCGCCCGCATCCCACGCAGCCGGGCGATCCGAACTGGTCCGTCCACGACGCCAGCTTATGCGTCAGCCACTGGCGGTAGCGCGCTTTGCCCGAAGTCCGCACGCTGCCGCCATGAATATAGGAGAAGCTCAGGGTGAAGCAGGAGTCCCAGCGCCGCCAGCGCTCGGCATGCTGGCCTGTGACATCGCTTACGTCTTCGATGGTGGTGCAGAAGCAGGTGGGGCAGACCATGGTGCAGTTGGCGCATGCCAGGCAGCGCTCGGCAGTCTGATCCCAGCGCGGATGGTCGAAGCTAACGTTGAGGAGGTCGCGGATTTCGGCGGGATTGAGACGTCGGGTCTGGCGGCGTGCGGCGGATTCCACGGCCGCGCTGGCCGCGAGGAGATCCGCCTCGGTGGCTGGTTGGTGTTCCAGTTCCGCCAGTAATTCGCGGCCACGATCGCTTCCGGCCAGGGCCAGAAACCAGTGGTCTGCGGCGTTCACTACTTCGGTGAGCGTAAGATCGGCCGCCCCTTCGCGGACTTGCGGGCCGGTACCCATCGAGGCGCAGAAACATGTGGCGGAAGGTGCGGTGCACGCGACCGCTATCACGAAGAGGTTTTCGCGGCGCGCGCGGTAGATCGGATCGGGAAACGGGCCGTCGAGGAAAACGCGGTCCTGGATTTCGATAGCCGCCAGATCGCAGGCGCGAACTCCCAGAAAAGCGAGTGGCTTCGCAGGACGCGCGTGGTTATTCAGAATGCGAAACGCGCCGTCTTGCCGGTCGGCATCGAACAGCTTCACTTGTGCCGGATGCAGATACTTCTTCCAACTTTGGGGGCCGGCGGCGTACCCGAACACCGCGGCATCCGGACGCGATGCCAGCCAGTACCGGCCGGGCGCCTGCTCGTCGGTCTGACCTTGAGGCAGATCCTGGATGCCCTCGATTTCACCGTAGACCACCGCGCCATCACGGATTGTGGGACCCAGGACCTGGTAGCCGCGGTGGGCCAGCGAATGCATAAGCTTTCCGATTTGGCTTACTGCCAATCGAGCTTGTAGCTGTTCAGCCACGCCGTGTTTCTCCACAGTTGCGACGGCGTTGAAGGCGGCCGCAACCCGGGGGCCAAGAGGTGGTTTAAGGTGCACATCCGGGACCAAACTCGCGACTGGTGGCCGCCGCTTGATAATCGAGGACTTCCGGGTGTGTTTAGGCTAGGGCCGAGTTGTTGGTTGGGTCAAATGAGCCACAGGAACTGAGTATGGGGCGAGCTTGCCCAACTCTATAATGGGCGGGGGATGGTCGATTTGGGCTTAGATGGGGCGGCTTGTGGGATTCGAAAAGCGTGCCGGCATTGAAAGCACGCAACTTGTTGATTCGAAAAGACGCACGACATTAAAGAAACGCTGGTTTCGCGTTTTGGAGCCACGTAAAAGGGACGCGGACCGGGCCGGATGCGTTGTGTGGGCCGCGTCATAAGATTTGCGCGGAATCCAGACTGTTTGGCGGCGGCTGGGCGACGAGGTTGCCTCTTCCGGCTCACACGCGATGTTCGCCTTTTCTTCGCATCAAATTCCAAATCTCTGGCATAATCGAGGTGCTGGGCAATCCTCCGGCGTAGCGGCGGAGAATTTCGCGGCCAATCCACTGATCGGACCGTTGAATTCGGGGGGCCCGGAGTTAAGCTAATGATCGGACCCGTGGAACCATGGACCTCAACCAAGTCTTGACCGCGCTGCAATACGATTCTTCTCCGAATTTTTCGTCTGGCGAGGCGCTTGAGGCGGACCGCGACTTTGGCCATGTTATCCGAAGAGCGCGCGCAGATTGTCGGCTGCATGGCGCGTATGTGCTGAACGCTCCGGCCTATGACACCTCTCAAGGTGCCGTGCCGGTCGTTTACGTTTGCGAAGCTGACTCCGAAGGCGAGGCCAGAGAAATCCATCGGAAGGTTTGGAATCAGAACGCCGTTCCTTTCTTGCTGGTTGTGAGCCCGAGCTGGGTCCGGTTTTATCCGGGCTTCAAGTACGACCGCTATGCCACGGATAGTCTCCAGGGGGCGCTGCGCGTGGTTGAGGATTTCAACGAGGTTGCTCGCTGCCTCAGCCCCCTCTGCGCGGAATCCTTGGATTCAGGTCTGGTCTGGGAGCGGATGGGTGCCTCGTTTGCGACGGAAACGCGAGTCGATTGGCAACTGCTGGATAATCTTCGTGATCTGGACGTATGGCTACAAGAAGATGGAGTGACGGACCGTCGGCTTGCTCACGCGATGATTGGCAAGTTCGTCTACCTCAGGTATCTGCGCCAGAGGGATATCCTTTCAGATGCGCGACTCGCCGGCTGGGGGATCGATCCCGAACATGTGTTCGGCAATAATTCCCGGCTTGGCGGTTTTACAGAACTTGTCCAGCACCTGGACGAGTGGCTGAACGGAGCGGTCTTCCCCATTTCGGCCGCGAAAATTAGGGAGTTCGGGCCGGAGCGAATTCGAAAGGTGACATCGGTTTTCAGTGGAGAGCAGGCCACCAGTGGCCAACTTCCCCTTTTCGATGTCTACGACTTCTCTTTTATCCCGATAGAGACGCTGTCGGTAATCTACGAGCAGTTCCTTCACGACAGACTGGACCCGTCCGGCGAATCCGAAGGCGAGGCCAAGAGTGCATACTACACCCCGCTTCCCGTCGTGAATTATATGCTGGACAAGCTTGATTCGCGGAAGCCACTGCGGTTAGGCATGCGTGTAATTGATTGCGCATGCGGCTCGGGAGCCTTCCTGGTTCAATGTCACCGGAAGCTCATCGAGCGGCGGTTACACGAACTTGGACGGCGCCTCAGACCCGCAGAGCTTGGGAGTCTACTGACCCACCACATCTTCGGTATTGACGTTGACGAGGACGCCTGCCAAATCGCCGAGTTGAGCCTGGCACTGACCCTCCTTGAGTACGTCAACCCACCGGATTTGACGGAAACCAAATTCCACCTTCCAGCCCTGCGCGATCGAAACATTTTTTGCGCGAATGTTTTCGGCGACATCTCGCGGTTATACCTATTAGGTCACGAGCCCTTCGACTGGATCGTTGGCAATCCGCCGTGGAAGGAACTCAAACCCGAGAAGCTCACGGAGGCCGGTAGGGTCGCTTGGCACTGGATAGAAAGAGAACGCCACGCTAGACCGGTCAGCGGCAACCAGGTGGCGGAAGCGTTTGTCTGGCGTGCTTCTGAGATTCTCAGTCGCGACGGCGCTGCCGCACTTCTTTTGCCGGCGATGACGCTCTTCAAGTACGAATCGACACGCTTTCGACAAGAGTTTCTGAAGCGTTTCCAGCTATGGGCAGTCGGTAACTTCGCTAACCTTGCGAATGTACTATTCGCCGGGCGTGCCACGGTGCCCGCGGCGGCGCTTTTTTATTCGCCGGCTTCAGGCACCGCCGGGGACTCCAGGTCACAGACGATCGAGACGTACTCGCCCATGCTTGCGAACCAGCCCATTACCCGCGGAAGCGGAGGACGGAGGCGAAAGGGAATTTGGAGCATTACCGTGAACTCCAGCGAGATTCGCGAGATCGATTATCTAACGGTTGTCGACGGCATACCGACCCCATGGAAGATCGCCATGTGGGGCTCAGCGGTTGATGCCAAGTTGCTTGAACAGGTTCAGCATCGGTTTCCCTCGCTTGGACAACTCGAAGACGACGAGTTTCTAGTTGTTTCGCAAGGCCCTGAGTTCATAGACGAGCAAACTGCTACCGAGGAAACCGCCGAGCGGCACGAGGAATTGATCGGTGAACGAACCGTGCTGCCAGAGAAAGTGAAGGGCCGCCGCTTCTTGCATCGGTTCCCGGACTCAGCGCTGAAGCCCCTTGGCCCGGCCGATGTGTTCGTGCGGAGGAGAGGAGGCGTCACGAAGCCGCTTATCGTATGCCATCCGCCGCATGTGATCGTCGGTGCATCTCGCAATTTCGCGATTTACGAAAAGCAGTTTTTGGTTGTGCCGCCACGGCACATCGGAATCACTTCGGTGACAAATGACGAAGGCTTTCTCAAGGCGCTTGCCCTTTACCTGAACTCGGATTTCGTCGCGTACCAGCAATTCTTTAGTACAACTCAAGCTGGAATTCAGAAGTCGATTGGCACGCTCGAAGCCCTCCGATCACTCCCGCTTCCGTTCCAAGCCGGAGAGGCTATCGGCCCGTGGATTTCGCTCTATGACCGGATCCTCAGAGAGGTACCGGACCAAGATGACTTTGTTCTGCCGGAACTCGTGCGGCAGCTGAACGAGTTAACCTTCGACTCCCTCAGGTTGTCGAAGCGCGCACGGGCTGCTGTCCACGACCTTGTACATGTCCGCTTCGGATTGACTAGGGGAAAAACTGCCACGATCGCAATCGGCCGTCCTGGCCTGCAGGAACTTACGGCCTACGCTAAGAATCTGGTAGACGACTTGGACTCCTTCATCGGCGCCACAAGCGATGCTCGCCATCACGCAGACATCCTGGTCGGAGGTGGTCAAGGGCTGATTGAAGTGAGGCTCGTGGCCGGCGATCATCGGGCCGAGCCGGTTAGGATACTGAATGCCTCCGACGAGGACGCCCTGCGCCTTGCCAAAACTCGGGCGCGCCTGACTCAGCGAAGCAGTCAATGGCTTTACTTCAATCGTAACCTGCTGGTTTATGATGGCACGGAGACCTATATTCTAAAGCCTTTGCAGCATCTCCATTGGACCAGGACGCAGGCCATCCAGGACGCCGGAGAAATCATCGCAGACTCGCTCCGGCCGGTGCTTCAATTGGCCGGGGAGCCGATCAACTAAAATGGTCGACGCCCCGTCCGGACAGCAACGCAGCGCCTTTCGACTGGCGCTCGTCCGTAACTGTTTGACCCTGGTCTATCGCGCATATAGTTCAATAGATGCTCATTCCTTGGCGACAGCCGAGGAGCCCCATATCACGGGCGAGTTGGTCAAAACGGCCAAAATACTGCTCGAAGACCCGGATGCGGAACCGTGGATGGAGCACCTTGATGTCCTTGACGATCCGCCGCAGAACGCGCCGGATCAATTCGGAAAACAGCGCCCGCGGATCGACATTGAGTTTGTGACCGTTATGCGTGGCAAGCGGCCGAGGTTTCTCAGTGAACTAAACCGCGTTGCGGTAATAGTCTCCGGTCGGCGCTTCTGAGCCTTTGGTGGAGTAGCGTGGAGCGAGGCTCCTTTGAAACACTGGATACGGTTGTCCTCACAACGACCAATTCAGAATTTCAAGGAGCCCTCGCATGACACCGTTACGACAACGCATGATCGAAGACATGTGCCTCCGCAATTTCGCGGGCACCACGCAACGCAGCTACATCCATTATGTCGCGGAGTTCGCCAAGTATTTCAACCGCAGCCCCCAAGAACTGGATCTGGAAGCCGTCCGCCAATACCAACTGCATCTGACCCAGGAGCGCAAACTCTCTCCGCAAAGCGTCAACACCTTCGTTTCCGCCGTACAGTTCCTCTACCTGGTCACCCTGGAGATGCCCTGGGACAAGCACGACTTCCCGCGTGCCCGCCTGGAGGAGAAACTACCCGTCGTGCTGGCCCCCGACGAAGTCCAACGCTTCCTGGACCACGTCTCGGGCGTCAAGCACCGCGCCGTGCTCCTGACTTGCTATGGGGCCGGACTGCGCATCTCCGAGGCGGTGGCCTTGAAACCCTCCGATATCGATGGCAAACGCAAGCTGATCCGCGTGGAACACGGCAAAGGCGGCAAGGATCGCTACGCCATGCTCTCACCCTGTCTGCTCGAGGTGCTGCGCGCCTACTACCGCATCCTGCGGCCTGTCGGCGAGTGGCTGTTTCCCTCCTGGCGCCCGCTCCGCCATCTGACCGCCGGCGCTGTGCAAACCGCCTGCCGCGAAGCCTGGCAACACAGCGGCCTGGCCAAACGCGTCACGCCCCATATGCTGCGTCACAGCTTCGCCACGCACCTGTTGGAGCGCGGCGTAGATACGCGCGTAATTCAGGCCTTGCTGGGCCACAGCCGCATCGATACCACCGGGCGTTATATTGCCGTTTCACCTGCCACCGTCAGCGCCACGGCCAGTCCTCTGGATCAACTGCTCCAGCCGGCCAAGGCCGCGTCCACTAAGAACAAGCGGCCTAAAGGCTGATGCCTCAGCCAACCCTGGGGTTGGCCGACATCTTTCGACAACACGGCCCCGCCTACCGGCAGACGCATGCCCTGCCCCTGCATCAGCGCCGCCTGATGCAGGCCATCGAGACCTGCCGGACGGCGGCCCTGGGCGGTACTGTCGAATGGTGTGACCGCTGCCAATACACGCACACTCGATATCGCTCCTGCCGCGACCGCCATTGCCCCCGGTGCCAAGGCTTGGCACGCGAAAAGTGGCTGGAGCAGCGCCGCGAAGAGTTGTTGCCCGTGGAGTACTTTCACGTGGTCTTCACGCTCCCCGAGCCTATTGCCGCCATCGCCTTCTACAACAAAAAGGCCGTCTACGATATTCTCTTCCGCGCTACCGCCCAGACCCTGCTCACCATCGCGCGCGATCCCAAACGCCTGGGCGTGGAACTCGGCTTCTTCGCCGTATTGCATAGCTGGGGACAGAACTTACATTTCCACCCTCACCTGCACTGCGTGGTTCCCGGCGGCGGCTTATGCGCCGACCAGGACCGCTGGATTCACGGCCGCCGCCGGTACCTGCTGCCCGTCAGGGTGCTCAGCCGTCTGTTCCGCCGCTTGTTTCTGGAAGCCCTGGAAGCGGCCTACGCCGCCAGCCAACTCCAGTTCTTTGGCGATCTGGAACCCCTGCGCGAACCGCTCGCCTTCGCCGCCTATCTGGCGCCGTTGCACAAGTGCGAATGGGTGGTGTACGCCAAGCCGCCCTTCGGCGGGCCGCAACACGTGCTGGAATACCTGGGACGCTATACCCATCGTGTGGCCATCTCCAACCGCCGCCTGTTGACGTTGGAACAAGGCCAAGTTTCCTTCGCTTGGAAAGACTACCGGGACAGGCAGCAACCTCAAAAAGTGATGACTGTTTCCGCCGAAGAGTTCATCCGGCGCTTCCTGCAGCACTCCCTTCCGCCGGGCTTCCAACGCATCCGCTACTACGGCTTGCTAGCCAACTGCCACCGCGCCGAAAAACTGGCCCTCTGCCGCCGGTTGCTGGCCACGCCCCGCTCCGCCCTGTTGCCCCAGCCCACCGATTGCCGCATCTTTGGCGCGGCGCTCATCGCCAGCCAACCCAGGCTATGCCCCAAGTGCCGCGTCGGAACTCTCATCTCCATTCATTTCCTGCCGCCCTGCTATGGGCCGGTTCCTCCGCACCTGGACAGCTCATGATGCTCCCGCGCCGAAACCCGCGGCCCCGCCAGCGCTGCCTTCCCGGCAGGGCGTCCCACCCCTCTGTCCGGAGAGGCCCGCAAGCACTCCGCACATGCATGCGCACCTCCAGTTTCCCCAGCCCCTCACCGTATCCACCCACTACCAGCAACCCTCGCCTGTCAAAGCGACCCCGGCGGTCCGCCAAAACCTCACGCCCCAGCTTCGCCCGCATAGCCGCGCCAGACCCAATTTCGGAACAAAACCCATTAAAGACCTGGCCCCAATCCGGGGTTTAGTTCACTGCACGGTTTCCTCACTTTCGCGGCGATCGGCTGTACCTTGCTTCTACGGCCCCTGCCCGCCGCGAAACTAAGGAAACCTTTTACATTGAGGCGAAGCGGCTGTATCGATCCGATTCAGTAAGTCAATACTATGGAACCGGAGGGCTACTGATGTTCGTAAAGGGTCAATACGGAGCGGAGTGGCCGTCGGCGGGAATGCTCGGTTACGTGCAAACCACGACCTGCGCCGAGTGGATAGTGCGACTTGGCGCCGGTTTAGCAGACCGCCAGACGGAGATGCTGCTCGTCAACAAGGATTGGGGACCTGTCGGCTGGAGCGACGAAGGGTTGAAAACGGTTCGAGTTTCCGGGCACCGCCGCTCACTACAGGGCTTGGACGAGATCGAGATCTTCCATTTGCTGCTTGATTTTACTTAGGAGTCGAGTGCCGCCCTTGCGTTCTTGATTCTGCGGCACGTAAAAGGCACAGCGCGAACACGCCGAGCGATATTTCCATGCAAGCTGTTGATTATAAATAGGTTACATGGGGCGGCTTGTGGGATTCGAACCCACGACTTTCGGAACCACAATCCGACGCTCTACCACCTGAGCTAAAGCCGCCGTGGAGGACTCCTTCAGTTTACCAAAACGGCGGAGGAAAACGCGCTTGGTCAGGGAGATATTCAGGATAGACCCACGGGACAGGCCTGGAGGCCTGTCCTACCGCGGCTTGGAATAAACTCGCGGCCCGCCGCCTTATGCCACTATAGGAGTATTGTTTTCGAAACATCCGCGAACCGACGAATTCGAAACAGCCGCCTTGCCGCACCTCAATGAGATGTACCGGATGGCGGCCAGGCTGCTCGGCGACACCACGAAAGCCGAGGATGCGGTGCAGGAAACCTATTTACAGGCATGGAAGTCGTTCGCCCGCTTCGAGCCCGGCACGAATTGCCGGGCCTGGTTGTTCAAGATCCTCGTCAACACGGTTCACCACCACCGCCGAAGCTGGTTCAACTTGCGGCGCGTGAAGGAGAGCGAGGAAATCCTGGAGCAGACCGCGGCCGCCGCGGCGCCCGTTCCGGAACGCATCGCCCAGCGCGAAATTCTGCGCGCGCTCGACCGGCTGCCGGCCGATTATCGCGCGGCTGTCCTGTTGGCGGATGTTGAAGAATTCTCCTACAAGGAAATTTCAGGACTGTTGGAAGTGCCCATAGGAACCGTAATGAGCCGCTTGAGCCGCGGCCGAAAAATGTTGCGCGCGGAGTTGAGCGAACTGGCGCGCGCGTATGGCATCGATGCCGGCCAGGAGGGCGCATGAATCCTACGCCTCATCCCGACTGCGATATGGCGCGCGCGCAGCTTGACGCCTATCTCAGCCGCGAACTGCCGGAAGAGGCCGCCCGCGAGGTGCGCCGTCACCTGGAGAACTGCCCGCAATGCGCCGCGGAACTCGCAGCGCGCGCCACTCTACGCGCGCAATTGCAGGCCGCCGTGCGCGCAAGCACGGTGCCGGCGGGTTTGGATGCCAGAATCCGGCGCGCGGTGCGCAGCGACAGACCGGTCCGTCCACGCACCGGCCTGTGGGCCGTGGTCGCGGCGGCCGCCGTGATTCTGTGCGTTTTCCTGGGTAACCAGTTACGCATCCGGATGAATCCGGAGCAGGCGATTCTGCGCAAGGCGTCCGGACCGTTGGCGGCGATTTTGAAGGTGGGACTGCGCGATCACCTGCAGTGCGCCGTCTTCCGCAAATATTCCAAGCAACCGCTGCCCGCGAGCCAGATGGCGGCGGATCTGGGCCCGGCCGCTCCTCTTGTGCCCTTGGTTCAGGCCAAGCTGCCGCACGATTTCCAGGTGATCCAGGGCCATCATTGCAGCGCTGGAGGACGCCAGTATACGCATCTGATCATGGCCAGCGCTGGCGGTAAGCTGGTCTCGCTGATCCTGACTCGCAAGCAGCCCGGCGAGTCGTTGGCGGGCGGCATTTATCAACAGGGCGTGGATCGTTTCCAGGTGGTGGGATTCGAGAGCCATGGCTACCTGGCCTATGTGATCTCCGATCTGGATGCGCAGCAGAATCTTCAGTGGGCGGCGAGTCTGGCGCCGGCGCTGCGGGAATATTTGTCCGATCACCCCGCTTAGTTGGTGGGGCAGACCATCGTTCTATGTGGTCTGTTTGGGAGGGCCTGCGGCCCGCGAAATTTCATGAAAGACTCGGCAAGCGCAGTATCGCACTTGAGTAGTGGGTCAATTTGCTTTTGTGGGGCGGCCAATCGTGGCCGCAGCCGCTTTTCAGGCGGCCAGGCCGGCTGAAAGCCGGCTGCGAGCAGAATTTGCCCGCCGCACAAAGCCGAACTGACCCGCTACCCGAACTTGCCCACCAGCCACCAACCACCGCCCACCAGCCACGGGAGAGGTTTTTCGACCCTGCCAAACCGCCGCGACATACGGCAGACGACGAGAAACGATCGTCTGCCCCACCTATTAGTCTATGTAGCTCGCGCCGCTCTGCCACGCCTTGTATTGATCCCAGATCCAGGCGTAGGTCTTTTCCAACCCATCCCGCAGGCGGATACCGGGCTCCCAGCCCAGATATTTCCGGATTAACGTGTTGTCGCTATTCCGTCCGTTGACGCCCTTCGGCGCGCTCAGATCGTAGCTCCGTTTCAGCTTCACGCCCGCGATCTCTTCCACGATATCGACCAGTTGATTGATGCTCACCAGTTCGCTCGATCCCAGATTGATCGGCTCTAGAATCTCGGAGTTCATGATCGCCTGGGTGCCCTGAATGCAATCGTCGATATACATGAAGCTGCGCGTCTGGCTGCCGCCGCCCCAAATCGAAATCTCCAGACGGCCCGCCAACTGGGCTTCAATCACTTTGCGGCAGATGGCGGCTGGCGCCTTTTCGCGTCCGCCGCGCCATGTGCCATGCGGACCGTACACATTGTGATAGCGGGCCACGCGCGTTTCCAGGCCGAAGTCTTCGCGGAAGTGGCGGCACATGCGTTCGGAGAAAAGCTTCTCCCAACCGTAGCCGTCTTCGGGCATGGCGGGATAGGCGTCCTCTTCCTTGAGCGCCGGAGAGAGCAGATCGCGCTGCTTGTCCGCATTGTAGACGCACGCCGAAGACGAGTAGTAATAGCGCGCGGCACCGGCCTGGCGGGCGGCCTCCAGCATCTGCGTGTTGATCAGGACGGAGAGCATGCACAGCGCCTTGTTGTTTTCGATGAAGCCCATGCCGCCCATGTTGGCCGCCAGGTTGAAGACCTGGTAAGCGCCCGCGGCGGCGGTCTGGCAGTTCTCGCGCAGGTTCAGGTCGAGCGAAAGATTCTCCACGTCGTCGAAGCGCTGATACCATTTGTCGAACGGCTTGATGTCGATGGCGCGAATCTGGCGGTGGCCCTGGCGGCGCAGATCCGCTACCAGCGATCCGCCGATGAAGCCGCCCGCTCCCGTGACCGCAACTAGACCGTCTTGCATGCGCGATTCTCCTTTGCGCCCTTCTATTCGGATATACCACGGCGGCGCCTGCCGCCGCGCTTCGCGTCTTGTGGGGCAGGCTCGCAGCCTGCGCGGGCCTCGTGGGCCCGCTCCCAGGCGGGACAGGCCAGGAGGCCTGTCCTACCTATTGACGGTCTATAAGAGATGTGCTATCTTATAGACTATCTATAGGAATCATATGCCAGCTCAATCCAGCCTTCTGCAAGGCACCCTCGATCTGCTGATCCTGAAAGCCCTGTCTCTCGAACCCCTGCATGGCATGGGAATTTCGCGGCGCATCGCCCAGATCGCCAAGGGGACCTTCGATGTCAAAGCCGGCTCCCTGTTCCCCGCCCTGCATCGCATGGAGCAGGCGGGTTGGCTTTCGTCCGCGTGGGGCGAGTCGGAAACCAACCGGCGCGCCAAATTCTATCGTCTGACCAAGGCCGGCCGCAAACATCTCGAAGCCGAGTCGGAGCGCTGGCAACGGATCTCGCTGGCCATGGCCAGCGCTTTGAAGGCCACCTGACTTCGCGGGAGCCATGGTGCTGCGCCAATTACATGCGTTCTTTCGAAACGTTTTCCGCAAGCCACGTCTTGATCGGGAACTGGACGAGGAGATCGGCAGCTATCTCGATTTGATGGCCGCGGAAAAAGTACGCCGCGGAATGGCTCCGGAAGAGGCTCGTCTGGAGGCCCGCCGCGACGCGGGAGGCGTCCATCAGGTCGCGGAAAGCGTACGCGACGTCAGAATAGGAGCCTCTATGGACACACTGTTGCGCGATGTTCGCTTTGCCCTCCGCGGCCTCGTCCGAAATCCGGCGTTCGCTTCCGTAGTCGTGCTGACGCTGGCGCTGGGCATCGGCGCGAATACGGCCATCTATACCGTGGTCGACGGCGTGTTGTTGAAGCCGCTGCCTTACCCCGAGTCCGGCCGTATCCTCATGCTCTGGGAACGCTCGCTTTCCGATTCCAGCCTGGGCACCGTGGCGCCGGCCAATTTTTACGATTGGCGTGCGCAGAGCCGTTCGTTCGACAAGATGGCGGGCATCGATCCTTATCCGGACTTCATTCTCAGCGGCTCGGGCGAACCGCAACGCCTGGCGGGCGCGGCCGTAAGCGCCGACTTCTTTTCCCTGCTTGGAACGCGCATGGCGATGGGCCGCGATTTCCTGCCCGAAGAAGATCGCCCCGGCCATAACCAGGTGGTGATTCTGAGTTACTCCACGTGGCAGCGTCTGTTCGGCGGACGTCTCAATTTGGTGGGCGCTTCGCTGCAGCTCAACGATGCCGCTTATACGGTAGTCGGCGTTCTCCCGCGCGACTTCACATTCGTCAGCAAGGCTTCCGACTACCAGTCGCGCAATCGTTTCGATCTGTGGACGCCGCTGGCGCTCGACTCGCCGCCGCCCGCGTGGCAGCGTGGCACGCATCCCCTGTGCGTGTTCGCCCGCCTTAAGCCCGGCGTTCCATTGCCACGGGCGCAAGCCGATCTCGATCGAGTCGCCGCGAATTTGCAGCGCCTTTATCCCGCCGACGACAAAGACAAGGGCATTACCGCTGTGCCCTTGGGTCAGCATGTGGTCGGCAACGTGCGCACGGCGTTGTTCACGCTGTTGGCCGCGGTCGGAATGGTGTTACTCATTGCTTGCGCCAACATCGCCAATCTTCTTCTCACGCGCGCGGCGGCCCGCGGGAAAGAAATGGCCTTGCGCGCCGCATTGGGCGCCAGCCAAAGAAGGATCGCGCAACAGCTCCTGACCGAAAGCATTCTTCTCGCCATGCTCGGCGGGCTGCTGGGCGCCGCGCTCGCGCTCGTAGCTGTTCCGGAGCTGGTGCGCCATCTGCCGGCCGGCTTGCCGCGCACATCGGAAATCGCGGTGGATGGGCACGTGCTTCTCTTCACCACCCTGGTCTCATTGGCGACTGGAATCGTATTCGGGCTGGTTCCTTTGTTTCAATCGCGGCGCGCAGGCGCAAACGGCGCGCTGAAGCAAGGCGGACGCGCCATCGCCGCGGGCCAATCCTGGCTGCGCAGCGCGCTGATCGCCGGCCAGATCGCCATGGCTCTGGTGTTGCTGACTGGAGCCGGCTTGATGGCCCGCAGTCTCTGGACCTTGTTGCACGTCCCTCCGGGCTTTCGGACGGATCACCTTCTCACGGCTCGACTTTCGCTTCCGCCTCAATATACGAATGGCTACGCGTTCGGAACCGGCAGGCATCGCCGCATCTCGGCCTTCCAACGCGACTTGCTCGCACGCGTCGAAGCCATCCCCGGCGTACGATCGGCCGCGTTTATCGCCTATCTGCCGTTCAGCGGCACAGACAATTCCTGGGCATTCGATATCGAAGGCCGTCCGCCGAAGCCGCCCGGCGAATATAACATGACGGAATACCGCCCGGCGGGCGCGGGTTACTTCGAAACCATCGGTATTCCCATCAAGCGCGGGCGCGGCTTCGACTCCCCGGATAACGAGGATAGCCCGCTGGTCGTGGCCATCAACGAATCCATGGCGCGCGCATTTTGGAAACAGGGCGATCCCCTCGGACAACGCTTGCATTTACTCGGTGACGATACGAATTGGCGAACTATCGTCGGCATCGTGGGCGACGTGCATCATGCGGGCTTGGGCGACAAACCCGGGCCCGAGCTGTATGTTCCCTATAGCCAGATTGCCAATGTGGAAGCCCGTCCCACGATTATCCTGCGCACAACGGTCGAGCCGGCGAGCGTCGCCGGCGCTCTGCGCCACGCGGTAGCCCAGGTCGATCCCAACGTGCCCATGGATCAGGTCGCAACCATGCGCCAGATCGTCGCCAGTTCGGTCGGGCAGCCGCGCTTCCGCACCACCGTTCTGCTGCTGTTCGCAATGCTGGCCCTGTTTGTGGCTTCCATCGGACTATACGGCGTGATGAGCTATGTGGTGAGCCAGCGGACGCGCGAGTTCGGCATCCGCATGGCGCTGGGCGCGAGCCGCCGCGCTGTGTTGCGGCTGGTGCTCGGAAAAGCGGTGAAGCTGGCGGGGATCGGCATCGGCATCGGTTTGATCGGATCGGCGCTGGTTTCCAGATTGATCGCCAGCCTGCTTTATGGCGTGCGGCCACTCGATGGCATCACGCTCGCCGGTGTGTCGATGCTGCTGGCAGTTGTGGCTCTGCTGGCGAGCTATCTCCCCGCGCGTCGCGCGGCCCAGGCCGATCCGATGGATTCGTTGCGCTACGAGTGAGGCCTAGGGACACGCCGGGACAGGCCGGGAGGCCTGTCCTACCTCCGATTCTCCCACCAGACAATGGCATCCTTCCGGATCGCCAGAATATCCATGCGCCCATCGCCATTCACATCCACCGCGCGCGCGAACTGAACGGGACGCCCCTGCGCCACCACCACCGGAGTGAAACGGTCGCCGCCCTCGTTTCGCAGCACGATCAACCGCCCCGCGCCCGATCGCTCCGCCAGTAGGATATCCGGCCGGCCATCGCCATCGAAATCCGCCACGTCCAGGCTATTCACGTCCGCCAGATCCGGCACGCTTTCGATGCGGTGCTCGATCCACAATTGGCGCGGATCGGCGGGCTTATCGAAATGGGCCAAGCGTGCCGGGTGCATGGCGCGCTCGACGGCCACCAGCCCCAGCGGCCCATAATTCAGCCGCAGCATGGCCGATTCCGGCGTCTCATTCCACAGCACGATCGCAAACAGCCGCCACGGCAGATCGAAACTCTCCGGCGAGCGGATCCAATACATGCCGGCCAGAATATCCTGGCGCCCGTCGCCATCGATATCCGCCATCTGCAGGCCGCCCTGATGCGAAGGCGAGTAGAAAGAATACACATCCTGGGAAGGCCAGCGCGCCGTAGGATCGGCGGGAATCGAGTAGAAACGCGCTTGGCCGCCCTTGTGAATCAGCAGAACGCCGCGATGGCCCAGCAGGGTGGTGGCCAGCATGTCCGGCGCATCCACACCCGTATCGATCACATGCCGGTTCCAGGAACCGCGCCCGTGCGGGGCGCCGTACCACACCAGATCGCGATCGGGAGGCCCCTCGTTGACCACGATATCGGGGCTTCCGTGGCCATCTACATCCAGCAGGCAACCACCTTCGCCGAACGCACGCCCGCGCCCCCGAACGACCTGAAAATCGCCAGACGGCAATCCCCTCCACAAAAGGCGGTCGCCCCAGGTAACGAGCGTGCGCTGTGATAAAGCGTAGCCCGAGATAGCCTCATTGCGCAAGTTTTCGCGAATATGTTCCGAAAATTGCAGCGGCTGACCAGGTGCGGGTCCGGCAGATAAGAGCGCCATCGCCCCCACGAGCGGCCAAAGAATGTGGTGCATGGTGCTATTTTAGTTTGCCATGCAGTCTGTGCTGGACCTGCTGGCGGGCCGCGGAGGGGAAATCGGCCTGGACCGCGCCGCGCTGGAACTCGCGCGCATCGAAGATCCCGAACTTGTGATCGAACCATTCCTTGGAATTCTGGATTCCTATGCCGTCGAGTTGTCCGGGCGACTGGGCGAAAGCGCCGGCGGCGCCGATTACGTAGCATGCGCCAACGAATACCTTTTCGGCGAGCTCGGATTTAAGGGAAATGCGGACGATTACTACGATCCGCGCAACAGTTGCCTGAATCATGTGCTCACCGCTCGCACCGGCATCCCCATTAGCTTGGCGGCGGTGTATCTGGAGATCGCGCGCCGCCTGGCGCGGCCGGTTTTCGGCATCGGGCTGCCCGGCCACTTTTTGGTCCAATACCGCGCGGAAGATTTTACGGCGTATATCGATGTGTTTCGCGGGGGGCGCTTGCTCACGGCCGACGAATGCTACGCGGCGGCCCGGCAATCCACGGGCGAGCCGTTGGCCGCCGATGCGCGTCTGCTCGCGCCCGTTAGTAACCGGCAGATCGTGGCGCGCATGCTGCGCAATCTCGAAGCCGCTTATATGCATCGCAGAGCGTATGCGAAAGCGCTGCGGACGCTGGATGTGCTGATCGCCGCCGATCCCCATTCCGCCGACGAACACAAGGCGCGCGGCATGATGCATTTCCGCATGGGCAACTCATTGGCGGCCCGCGCCGATCTGGAAGCTTATTTGCGCCTGTCGCCGGAGGCTGCGGATCGCGCCGGGATCGAACAGCAGTTGCGTTCGCTACGGCACTATCAGGCGCGTATGAATTAGCCGTGGGACGGACCTGGACGGACCATCGTTTTTCGTGGTCCGCCGCCGAAGCTCAAGAGCAGGCAGACGAGACAAAACGATCGTCTGCCCCCCTAGGCTGGTAGCCTGCGCAGGCCGCGTCCCTACGGCTTAGGCGGATACTTCTTCACCGCCTTCTTCACCATATCGTCGATCTTCTCTTCCACTTTCACGGCGTTGCTTTTTTCCACCGTGGCAATGGCCCGCCAGACCAGCGAATGCGTGCCAGGATCGCGCAGATCGATCACCAGCGTGCCCTCGGCAAACGGCTGTCTCACGACCACCGTTCCCCAGCCTCGCCATCCCGCGGGATAGGCTTCCGGCTTTACACCGCGCATCGCGCCGAATGTGTAGTGGACGTTGACGTCTGCCGGCCCCGGCCCGTTCACAGGGACCAGGCCTCTGGCAGCGAAGTCGGCAGCGATATCGGCTTCAATACGCTTCTTCACCAGCTCACTATTCAGCCTGGGGTTCCGGCTGTTTAACTGGCCGTCGCGAATCGCGAAGGTGTGGTACTTCGCAAACATGGCGGCAGGATCGAATTCCACCGAAACCTTTTGCCCAAACGCGGCCGCGGACGCCAGCAGTGTCAGAACCAGTATTCTCATTCCTGAAACTTTATCACATCCTCAGGCAATCGTCGGAATCGTCGGCACCAACGCGCCGCCGGCGCTTAGCCGTTCCGGCGAGACCGCTCCCTTACGGTCGCGGCTCAGTAACGGGTCGCGGCTCAGTAACGGGTCGCGGCTCAGCAAAAAGTGGCGGCGCGGCAAAAGTCGCGGCGCGGCAGTTGCCGATGCCGGAGCTATGCCAACGAATGCAACCAGCGCTCCTGCGCCTCAAGCAGCGCGTGCGCCGCATCCATCGAAACCTGCTCGAAACGCACCCGGCCGCGCGGGCGCAACTGCCCCACGGCGTGAAAATCGGCGGAAATTACGTTGGCGATTTTCGGATAGCCGCCGGTAGTCTGATGCTCCACAAAAAGGATAATCGGCTGGCCGTCCGGGGGCGCCTGGATCGCGCCCAGCGGCACGCCCTCCGTCAGCATGTGTCCCGCGCTGCCAGTCAGCGCCGATCCGCGCAGCCGGATGCCCATCCGGTCGGAGTCTTCTCGCACTTCCCAGGTTTCAGCGCAGAGCGGATACGCGCTGACCGGAGACGTAACGCGAATCACGGCCGACGGCGTGGGACGCGGACCAAAGTGCGGGCGCGCGCCGGGAGCGTGACCCGGCCCGGTTTGCAGCACATCCCCCCGCTTGAGCGCCCGGCCCTCCAGTCCGCCGATGCCCGTCAGCAGATGCGTGGACGTGCTGCCCAATACCAGCGGCACATCGATGCCGCCATTCACGCACAAATAACATCGCGCACCCGACCGCGCATGTCCACAGCGGACCTGCTGCCCAGGCCGCATCCAAACCGCCATCCACATCGGAATGCCGGCCTCGAAATCGCCGCCCGTAAGCGCCACGATGGTGCGCTTCTCGAATTCGAACGTGCCGCCCGCGAGCGTCATCTCGAGCGCCGCCGCGCCTTCCGGATTTCCCACCAGCAGGTTGCCGGCGCGCAACGAGAGCGCGTCCGCCGCGCCGGAAGCCGATAAGCCCATGTGCGCGTAACCCGGCCGTCCCAGATCCTGCACCGTGGTCAACAGACCCGGCGAGATGACGCGAATTTGATTCAGGAGTTGCCTTCCGTCTTGCCGACCGGCACGAACTCTATATGATCGCCCATGCGCAGCAACGCCGGCGGATCGGCGGCCGGATCGAACAGCCGCATGGAGGTGCGACCGATGATGCGCCATCCGCCCGGCGACGTCAATGGATAGACGCCGGTCTGCGCTCCGCCGATAGCCACACTGCCTGCGGGCACGCGCGTGCGCGGAGTTTCCAGGCGCGGCGCCGCGATCGATTCCGGCAGTCCGCCGAGATACGGGAATCCGGGCGAGAAGCCGAGAAAGTAGACCAGATATTCGGCGCCCGAATGAATGGCGATGACTTCCTCGGGAGTGTGTCCCGTCAACTGCGCGACGGATTCCAGATCCGGCCCATACTCGCCGCCATAAGCCACGGGAATCTCAATCGTGCGCGCTTCAGGAATAGACGCGGATGCGGCTTGCGCGAAAAGATCGGCCGCGGCGCGCTCCACGGCCGCGTGGCGCGTCACCCGCGGATCGAAATCGATCAGGATCGACGCGTACGCCGGATGCACGTTCGTCACGCCCGCAACGGTTCGCATTAACGGCGTAAGCCGCAGCACGTCGCGATGCGCCGCAAGCGAGATGCGGTCGCCGAACACCAGCAGGAGCGAACGGTCGCTCGCGTCGACGGTGCGCATGGCGGGGCCGGGCGTGCCGGGGGATTGACTCACTCCCTCCAGTTTGCTACTTTTCAGACTGGCGGGAGGTGACGCAACCATGATGTCAGCGCAACTGGCTCCGGCACAAAGTGCGGAGGTGATCTGGCAGGATCACGACAGGAAGCATAAAGGCTGGACGGTGCATCTGCATATCGGGGAGGAAGTCATCAAACACCCTCATCCGGATTCCGCGCGGACCGCCGCCGATGCCGAACTGGTCTTGCTGGCGGTCGAAGACGCCAAGAGCGATGGCTACGAGTTGAATCCGGCCGCGGTAAAAGTTCTGCGTTAAGTTGTGGGGCAGGCTCAACGCTCGCAGCGTGCGGCGGACTGGTAGACCGCCTGCCGGCATTAGTACCGCAACGCCGGATAATAGTTGACCACCGCACGGGCGCGCCATACAGTTGGAGAAAGTATCCCGGAGGATCCTGCATGAGAAAGCTCCAACTTCTGTGTGCCTTGGCCGCGCTGGGCGCATCGCTCCCGCCGGCGCCTAGCTTCGCCGGGCCGTGGTGCGATTCGAGTTCGGCTAAAACCAGTGGCACGGCGCCTTTCCCCATCGCGATGATGGACTGGTAAGCCGGGTGCAAGACCTTGACGGATGCGGCTGGTTGTACTTGGAGCGGGAGGGCCATCTCGGTCACTCCGACTTCTTCGGCTTAATATCCAATCGCTTAATCTTCTGATTCAGTGTAGACAACGGTACATGCAAACTAGCCGCCGCTTCCGTCTGGCTGCCATTATGCTGCTCCAGCCGCTCCATGATAATACGCCGTTCGAAATCGGCCACGATCTCAAACAGCGATGCGTCGGCGGGCAGCGCGCCGCCTTCGCCGCGCAGGCGGATGCCGCTCGATTGCGGCAACTGATCGGGCAGCACGTCGATGGGCACGGAAGCGTCGGTGGCCAGCACCACGGCGCGCTCCACGGCATTCTCCAGCTCGCGCACGTTGCCCGGCCAGTTATGCTCCATCAGAATCTGTATGACTTCGGGTTGGAAATGCAGCATCGAGTTACCTTGCGCGTCGAGATACTTCTCGTTTTCGCGGCAATACTTCGTGAAGAAGTGACTTACTAACGCCGGGATATCTTCCTTGCGCTCGCGCAACGGCGGTAACACGATGTTAATTACATTGAGCCGGTAATATAAGTCCTCGCGAAAAGTGCCTTCCTCCACGCGCTTCTTCAGATCGTCGTTGGTGGCGGCCAGGATGCGCACATCCACGCGCACGGGATCGGTCGCGCCCAGCGGAATGAATTCTTTTTCCTGCATCACGCGCAGCAGCTTGGCCTGCATGTCGGGCGCGACGGTGCCGATTTCGTCGAAGAAGATGGTGCCGCGGTCGGCTACTTCGAAGTAGCCCTTTTTCGATTGGATGGCGCTGGTGAAGGCGCCGCGCACGTGCCCGAACAGCGTGGATTCGAGCAGGTCGGCGGGCAGCGATCCGCTGTTCACGGGCACGAACAGGCGCTCGGCGCGCGGCGAATTGGCGTGGATGGCCTTGGCGATCAGTTCCTTGCCGGTGCCGGTTTCGCCGGTGATCAGGATGGTGGAGCGGCTGCTCGATACCTGGCCCACCAGGTCGAGCAAGCGCAGCATGCGGTCGCTCTTGCCGATGATGTTGGGAAAGCTGTAACGCTGTTTGAGCGCGCGCTTCAGGTGCGTGTTTTCATATTCGAGACGGCGCTTCGAGATCATGCGATCGATCTCGATAAGCAGCTTTTCGTTGTCCCAGGGCTTCGAGAAATAATCGTTGGCGCCCAGTTTCAGCGCGTCGACCGCGGAGCTTCGCGGCCGATGACCGCGATTTAGCTGGGTAAAAGAGCCGTGGTGTCGCAACGCTAAAGAAGCTGGCCGGGGCTCTCAAGACTGACCTGGAGCACGTGGAGTGATCTCCTGGGCAAGCCGCCTGACGCTCACGGGGAGGTGTATAATACCTTCTATGGAAGCTGGGTTGCAAGTCGCGTTGAGTGTTGGCGTACCGACTCTGACAGTGTTGGTCGGTATTCTGATCAGCAATTCCCGGATGAACGACCTGCGTGCGCATATCGACGGCAAATTCGTCGATTTGAGGGAACTGTTCGATGCCAAGCTGCGACGGGTTGAAGACGTGATGGACGCGCGTCTCACGCGCATCGAGCAGGAACTGAAGCTTCGTTAGCCCCCTTTCCGAGTTTCTTCTGCAGCCTCTCCCTGGGGCTCGCGGTTCCGTTTTCGAAGACAGCGGAGATCGTCATTGGCCGCGGCCGTGCGCCATGAGGGGCAGGCTGCATGACAAACGTTCGCCCACTGCCCGAGGGAGGGCCGGAAGGGATCAAATCAAGAGGAGAAGAGTTGCTCCACTAAGCTCCGAGTTGCATCGAGCGCCTCCCGCGACTCTCTCTCGGTAATGCGTTGGCCGTGGAGAAATTTATTGGCGGTCGTCCGGACCGAATGTGCGACCTCGCACATGCAATCGTCCAGTAACCGCCGGTCCTTCGCCGTGTCAATCAAAGATTCAAGGGTGGATTCCGAGAGCCGCGCCCTCAGAGCTTCCTCAAGGCAGGCCCGGCTCAGCGCCACTGAAGCGCCATGGAATCCATATAGCCAGCACCTCGTACTCTCGCTAAGATAAGAAACTACACCTGCTGGAGCCACGCCAGTAATCGGTGGGGCCTCAAGATTAAATGTCTTCTTGTTCAGGCGGGCCAAAACCTTGACCAACTCGAAGGCGTAATGGAATTCTGTGTTCCTATAGCCCCAGTCGGTTGATTGCAGCGTTACCATTCTGGACAGGTCAGCGTGTTCAGGCTCGATACCGCTCTCGCGGGATTTTGCCATGAGGCCGCTGACATTCACCGCGAGCAAACGCCCCTTGGCGTCCTCGGCGGCATCCTCATCCGAGGCAGGCCCCTGTGCTGCCGCCCTACCGATTGTCATCGAAACGACGTCACCACGTGGGTCTCGTTGTTTCTCGAAATGGCCAAAGTTCAACTGTTCGAGGATCCATTTTAGGACGCTGTGGAGGGGTGTCCCCGGTAGCTCGCCGGCCGACCGCCGAAGGTATGTCCACGGTCCCCCATCCGTTCGTTCCACGTGCACCGCTACGCTGTCGCTCATTGTTTGGCCGCCATCATCGCGAGTCTATCTTGCCATTGGGATCTTTAGCTAGCTTGCGTTGATATTCTTCATGTGAATCTGCGGAAAATAGCAGGATGGCCTCCCGCTCCTCCGGGCAGCCTTCGACATCTCTTAGATCGCATTTGACCTGCTCGACCCTGCCTGCCCTCAGATATGCGTGATACATGCGTCAAAACCTCCCCGCCCTAGAGAGTATACGCCCGGGCTTGCCTGGAGGCCTGCCCGACGGCGTGTCTTATTCCGACTTCTTCGGCTTAATATCCAACCGCTTAATCTTCTGATTCAGTGTAGACAACGGTACATGCAAACTAGCCGCCGCTTCCGTCTGGCTGCCATTATGCTGCTCCAGCCGCTCCATGATAATACGCCGTTCGAAATCGGCCACGATCTCAAACAGCGATGCGTCGGCGGGCAGCGCGCCGCCTTCGCCGCGCAGGCGGATGCCGCTCGATTGCAGCAACTGGTCGGGCAGCACGTCGATGGGCACGGAAGCGTCGGTGGCCAGCACCACGGCGCGCTCCACGGCATTCTCCAGCTCGCGCACGTTGCCCGGCCAGTTATGCTCCATCAGAATCTGTATGACTTCGGGTTGGAAATGCAGCATCGAGTTACCTTGCGCGTCGAGATACTTCTCGTTTTCGCGGCAATACTTCGTGAAGAAGTGACTTACTAACGCCGGGATATCTTCCTTGCGCTCGCGCAACGGCGGTAACACGATGTTAATTACATTGAGCCGGTAATATAAGTCCTCGCGGAAAGTGCCTTCCTCCACGCGCTTCTTCAGATCGTCGTTAGTGGCGGCCAGGATGCGCACATCCACGCGCACGGGATCGGTCGCGCCCAGCGGGATGAATTCTTTTTCCTGCATCACGCGCAGCAGCTTGGCCTGCATGTCGGGCGCGACGGTACCGATTTCGTCGAAGAAGATGGTGCCGCGGTCGGCTACTTCGAAGTAGCCCTTTTTCGATTGGATGGCGCTGGTGAAGGCGCCGCGCACGTGCCCGAACAGCGTGGATTCGAGCAGGTCGGCGGGCAGCGATCCGCTGTTCACGGGCACGAACAGGCGCTCGGCGCGCGGCGAATTGGCGTGGATGGCCTTGGCGATCAGTTCCTTGCCGGTGCCGGTTTCGCCGGTGATCAGGATGGTGGAGCGGCTGCTCGATACCTGGCCCACCAGGTCGAGCAAGCGCAGCATGCGGTCGCTCTTGCCGATGATGTTGGGAAAGCTGTAACGCTGTTTGAGCGCGCGCTTCAGGTGCGTGTTTTCATATTCGAGACGGCGCTTCGAGATCATGCGATCGATCTCGATGAGCAGCTTTTCGTTGTCCCAGGGCTTCGAGAAATAATCGTTGGCGCCCAGTTTCAGCGCGTCCACGGCGGCTTCCACGGAGCCGTAGGCGGTGATCATGAAGATGGGGGTCTCGCGGTCGCGCCCGCGGACTTCGCGCAGAACGTCCATACCGGAGCGGTCGGGCATCATGAGGTCGAGCAGCACCAGATCGTAGGCGTGCGATTCGATTTTGCGTTGGCCTTCGAGGCCGTTGGCGGCCAGATCCACGCGATAGCCTTCAAGTTGGAGAAGGGTTTCCAGGCCTTCGCGGATATCCAGTTCGTCGTCCACGACCAGGACCAGGCCTTTGTCGGTAGAAGTCGAGGTTGGGGAGGCGGTCATTTCAGGCATTCAAGTGGTGGGGCAAGCTACAGTATCTCAAGCGGCATTGACGGGTTGTTGCGCGGCTGCCGTGGCGGCCTGGGCGAGCGCCGTCTTCGACCAAGGCAGCCGAAGCTGGAAGCGCGTGCTTCCCTGGCGGCTGGATACTTCGATGTGTCCCTTATGCTCCTGGATGATTCCGTAAGTGACGGCCAAGCCCATGCCCGTGCCTTTGCGGCTGCCCTTGGTGGTAAAGAACGGATCGTAGATGCGCTGCAGATGCTCGGGCGGGATGCCGTGTCCCGTATCGGAGACATCCGCGCGGGCGCCCGATTCTTCGGCCCATGTACGCACCGAAAGCACGCCGCCGCCTTCCATGGCGTCGCGGGCGTTCAGGAACAGGTTCAGGAAAACCTGTTGCAGCTTGCCGTTGTTGCCATGCACGAACGGCAGGCTGGGCGCGAGATCCAGCTTCACTTCCACGCCCACTTTCTTGATCTGGTGTTCGAGCAGCGACATGGTCTCGCGGATCACTTTGTTCAGATCCACGTCGCCGAACGAGGTCGTCGAGGTGCGCGAGAAGTTCAGCAGCGAATTGACAATCTCGCTGGCGCGGAAGGTTTGCTTGGCGATCTTATCGAGCAGGATGGATTTCTGATCGTCGTTGGCCACCTGCTTGGCCAGCATCTGGGCGTAGGTGGAGATCACGGCCAGCGGCGTATTCACTTCGTGCGCCACGCCGGCAGCCAGCAGCCCGATGCTCGACAATTTATCGGCCTGCACCAGGCGCTGTTCGAGCTCGGCGCGATCGGTAACGTCGTCGAAGATGATCAGGCGGCCGATCTGCTCGAGTTCCTTCGAAACCAGCGGGGCAATGGCCACGTTCAGCGTTGCGGAGTGGTTGTGCGAGCCATTGCCGTTGCCATTCGCGGCGCGCGGCATCTCGAATTTATAGATGTGATGGATGCCGGTTTGGCCGCGCACGCGCGCGAACTGCTCGGCCAGGCCCTCGGGAAAAAGTTCCGACAGCGTGCGGCCCACGGCGGATTGGCGCTCGATACCTGTCAGCTTTTCGATCTGTGTGTTCCAACTTTCCACGCGGTCGTCGAGATCGGCGGCCAGAATGCCCACGTTAATCGATTCAACGATGTTCTCGCTGAACTCTTTCAGCCGTTCGTACTCTTCCATCTTGCGCTGCAGGGAGCGGTACAGGGTGGCATTCTCGATGGCGATTCCTACATAGCCGGAAATGGTGGCGAGTATTTCCACATCCACCGTGGAGAGGAAGTCGCCATCTTCGGTGCGGCTCACGCCCAAAAAAGCGACGATGCGGCCGCGCACGGTGCAGGGGAGGTAGTAGGTAAGATCCAGATCGGCGATGGCCGCGCGCACCGTGGGCGGCCAACTGCGCGATACGGCGTCGAGCTGATGGCGCGTCCGCTCAAAGAAAATGTAGGGCTGCGGCAGGTCCCAATTGAGGAAGCTCAAATCCAGTTGATCGGGGGACAATTCGGCGGGGCGGCGGCGCGCGCCCATAGCCATTTTCAATCGGAATACGGGTGTATTTTGCGGCGGCTCCTCGGCCAGAAAGACGGCCATGTGGCGGATGGATAGGGTGTGGAGCAGACGCTCGCAGACCGACGACAGCATGGCATCCAGATCGGTTTCCGCGTTCAGTTCGCGGGCAAACTCCACCAGCGTGCGGCGGTAGTCGTAGCGGTCGCGATAGAAGTGCTTGTCGAGGCGCTCCTGAATCCAGGTGCGGATGGGCTGGAACAGAAACGCGGCAACCAGCATCACGGCGATCAGTTGGGTGTTGCCGACATCCTTGAAATTCTTTTGCACCAGGCTGCCCAGCGAGAATACGATGCCGTAGAAAGCGGCCAGCACGCAGACGGTGGCGAGCGTGTAGGCAAAGCCGCGGCGGAACAGGATGTCGACATCCATCAGGCGGTAACGCGCGATGGCATAGGCCAGAGTCAGCGGAATCAGCGCCAGCGAGAGCACTGAAAACCGCATGTATTGATTGGGCAGCATGCCCAGCGCGTAGGGCAAAACGTAAAGCGCGGCGAACGGCAGGATGCCGCAGAAGGTCCCGTTGCGCAGCCATTTCAACTGCTGGCGCACGATGGGATCTTCGGCTTTGCGGTAATCGAAGGTGAGGGCCAGCCCGGCGAGCAGATAGGGAACGATCAGCAGCGGCTGCCAGATGCGATCCAGCAGCCAACGCAGTTCCACAGGTGAAATCCCGATCCGTAAGGTGCCGGAGGTGATCGCCAGCCAGAGCGAGAAAAGCACTGCCGGCGGAACGTACAGCATGGCCACCCAGAATTTGAAGCGGAACCAGCGGCGCGGCTCGGGAAACGTCAGGCAGAAATGTAGGAAAACGGTGGGCGCGAGCAGACCGGCGGCTACATTGCAGAAGTAAACGACCTTATCGAAGCCGTTCAGCTTGCCGGTGTAATGAAAGCAGCACAGGATGAACGAGAGCAGGCAGAAGATATAAAAATGAAGCGCCATGTGGGCGCTGCCGCGGCGGAAATAAACGAACAACCCGATGAGCAGATACGCGGCGCCCACCATGTATTGGTACGAGACGGCCGGATCCAGCGGCTCTTCACGGATATAGACTGCGGCCTTGAACTCGACGCCGTTGCGGCTGGCGGTGTAGTCGGCCTTATTCCAGGATCCCACAGTGGCCAGAATTTGCGGCACGTCGATGGCTTTGGCGGTCTTTACGCCGTTGATGCTGAGCAGTGTATCGCCATCTTTAAGGCCGGCTTTGGCGGCTGGGCCGTCGGATTCGATGTGCAGGGCTTCCACGCGGCCGGAGCGATCGACCCATACAGTGCCGTCGTCGGCCAAGCGGAACTTGTGTTGCTGTTCAAAATTGATGACAGCGGAGGCAGCCGCAGCAAGGGTGAGGATAGTCAGGATCGCGGTGGAGAGCTGAAATTTGAGTTCCTGAAACATTCACGCCGCCACTGGGGGCTTCCGGGACACACTACCGCACAGGGTGCAGGAGTGAGCACGTTGGATGCCACCCGCCATTCTCATAATAGTAGATTTTTGTTGGAGTTAACAGGGATGCGGCCGCGGGAATCCGGGAATTGGGAGAACCGGCTATGGAGACGCGGAGAGACAAGTGCCGAGAAATTCGGCGAATTACCGCTCGCCGTGAAACGGATTGAAATCCGTGTGCCAATCGTACACGTCCACGCCTTCCCGCCGCTTCAGCGAATTCACAATCCAGTAAGTCACGGGCGTGGCGGCGACTTCATACAACACCTTAGCAAGATAACCCGACAGAACCAGGTTGGCGATCAATCGGACGCCCAGACTCCCGCCAAATGTAAGAACCGTCACCACTAGCGTATCCACCGCTTGGCCCGCGACCGTCGAGCCGACCGTTCGCGTCCAGAGATACCGCCCTTTGGTCCGCAGCTTCATCTTCGCCATCACAAAGGAGTTGGCAAACTCGCCGCACCAAAAGGCGATCAGGCTCGAAATGATGATCCGGGGCACGAAGTTGAAAACTTGCGCGAACGCCATCTGCCCCTGCCATCCCGGCGCGGGAGGCAGCCAAACCGTCACGATTCCCATCACCGCCAGCAAGGCCGACGCGAAGAATCCCACCCAGATGGCGCGGCGGGATGCGCCGTATCCGTAAACTTCCGTGAAAACATCGCCGAAGATATAGGTGATCGGAAAGAACAACATCGCGCCGCTGAAGCGGAATGGACCGATCGCCGTAATCTTCTGGCCCACCAGGTTGGAGATCAGCAGGATTACGACGAAAGTATGCACCAGGAGGTCGTAATAGCGGTATTGGCGTGGGTTCATCCCGCCGAACGCCGCTCCCACTGGACCGAATGGTCGGAGGTGACGGCACGGGTTTCGGCCGGGGAATCCGTGCGGAAATACGACCAGGGGCCGGGTACCCAGGGATACCGTGCGATGACCGATTCATCGATTTCAACACCCAGGCCCGGCGCCCGCGGCACGATCAGATTGCCATGATCGATTTCGAGCGGATCTTTCAGGATTTCGGCGGCCAGCGGAAAGGGATACATCCCCTGGCGCGCCGGCGCGGAGTAACAAGGATACTCGAGCCACTCGACCACGGTTTCCGGCCAGCAAATACCGAGGTGCGCGGCGGCAATTACTTCGAGCGCGGTGCCCCAGCTATGGAACGCGAACCCCAGTCCGGCGCGGGCGATCTCGCTCAGCAGGCGGCGGCCCATGGCAAAGCCGCCCTGGCAGCAGACGTCCATCTGCACGTAATCGACGGCCTGGCGCAGGATCAGGTCCTGAAAGCGTTCCTCACTGGGTTCGTGTTCGCCGCTGGCCAGAGGCAGAAAATCCTTCTCCTTCAGGCGCAGATAGGCTTCGTGATCGTCGGGGGGCAAGGGTTCTTCCAGCCACGCCACATCGTATTCGGCCATGCCGCCTGCCATTTCCTCGATTGTTTCGAAGCTGTAGTTGCTATCGCCCATGCGCCACCAGGTGTGCGCATCCACCATAAGATCGACATACGGACCCACGGCTTTGCGCATCTGGCGCACGGTCTCCAGGTCCGCCGCGGGACCGCCTCCGGGACGCATTTTGTATGCGCGAAAACCCAGATCCTTCATGTCGGCGGCTTCGGCGGCATAGCGTTCCGGGGCCATATACATCCCGGCGCTGGCATATAACCGGATGGCGCTGCGCACGCGGCCGCCAACCAATTCGGAGAGCGGCACGCCCCTGGCTTTTGCGCATAGATCGAAGAGCGCTACTTCCACGGCACAGTAGGTCTTCGCGGCGGCGGCGTCCACTTCGGGCCGTTCCATGAACTGGACGCGCAGCGCGTCGGGGTCGGCTAATGTGCGGCCTTCGAGAAACGGCCGTACCAGGCTTTCGATGGTTTCCTGGGCGCGTTGGCTGCCGGGGCCGGGCGCGTATCCCACGAGTCCGCTGTCCGATTCGACGCGGATCAGCATGGCATCGCGCTTCAGGATGGTGCGCTCACCGCCATGGAAGGGCAGCCGCACCGGTTCTGGGAACGGATAGGAGAGCAGAAACGACTGTACGCTGGAGATGAGCATCTATTCCAGCACAACAGGATAGCAAACTATGTTGACGATGGTGGCACCGCTCCCTGACGGTCGCGGCTCTGTAAATACGCGAATGGTTGCGGCTGTTACCGAGCCGCGACCGTCAGGGAGCGGTGTACTCGGCTCTACATGAACTGCAGCCAGGCAACGGCCGCGGCCATCAGCAGGAATGTCGAAACGAATGGGATGCGCCACTTGCGGCCGGAGTCCTTGGGCTTGAAAAGGATTACCGGCGGCTTTTCATCGGGCGTGGGTTCGGCGATTTCTTCCTCGCCCATGGCCGCAACCGTAGGTGGCGCGGGAGGCCCGGTGGCCACTTCCGGCGTACGCGGCGCGGGGGCATGGAACTCGATAACGGGTGCTTCGTGCACGGGTTCGATTTGAGGTTCCGGTTCGGACTCGGCCGGCGCGGAGTAGGCTGCCGCCACGGGTTCCAGTTCGGGCTCGGCCGGCGCGGCCGCAGCAGGCGCTTCGGCTACGGGCGTGGGCTCGACATGCGCCACCGGCGTGGAAGGCGGTTCCACGTGCGCCGGTTCAGTTGGTGCTGGTGCGGCCGCAGCCACAGGCGGAGTCGCAACCGGCGCGGGCGGCTCAGGCAATACTGTCTCGCGCACCGGGCGCGGCGCGGGCTTCTCAAAAAGCTGCCCGATGCCGGCAATCAGATCCATGACGCTCTGCTCGGCGCTGGTCGATTTTTGACGCAAGCCGGTGATCGATTCCGCGGGCGGCACAAAGGCCGGCGGCGCTTGCGCCTGGCGCTGTTGCAATTTGGCTTCGAGGGCCTGCCAGACACGCTCCACGGCGCGATCCACACTCTCGTCCACGCTGCGTTCGAGCTTCTGTTCGAGAGACTGTACGCGCGCTTCCAGCAGCGACGCATATTGCAAAGCCTTGTCCAATTCCGGCGAGCGGTCCTGCGTGCGGGCTTCCAGATCGTGGATCTCGCTGGCGAGCTTGGCTTCGAGCGTTTGCCGCAGTCCGGTGACTGCCTCGTCGATCCGGGCGGGAATATTCTCCGCTGCCCGCTCCGCGCGCAGCCGCGCCTCGAGTTGCTCCATTTCCGCCTGATGACTCGCCCGCACTGACGCCAATTCGGCCGATACTCCCGTGGCCGCCTGGGACGTCTGCTGTTCGAGAGCGGCCACGCGATCCCCAATTTGGCGTCCGCCTGTTTCGAGCCTTCCGTCCAGCGCGGCTACGTCGGCCTGCACTTTCGCCAGATGCTGCTCCAACTCGGGCGCTTTGAATTCCGCGGCCAGTTGACGGCGGATCTGTTCCTGCACCTCGCCAAAGCGGGCTTCGGCCTGCTGCGCTTGCGCCTGGTGACGCTCCTCGATGCCTTCCAGTTCGATGGCCATGCGGGCATCCAGTGACTCGCGCACCGCGTCCACGATGGCCTTGATCTTGGGAGGCAACTCCTCCTGCAGGACCGTAAGCTTCTGGTCGAGGGCGCCGACCTGTTCGGCGTGGCTCCGCAGATGGTCGTCGATGGCCTGGTGAAACCCGTCAAGGGTGGGCATCTCGGCGCGCAATGCCGCCAGAGCCTGTTCCAGAGCGGCCATCTGGCCGGATGCGTGCTCATCGCCGGCTGAGATGCGCGCGTTCATGGAGGCCTCCACGGCTTCCACAATCTGCCGGATCTTAGGCGGCAGCTCTTCGCGCAGCGTGGTTAATTTGGTTTCTAGTTGCTGCAGGGCCTGCTGCAGCGGCGCCGTCAGATTCTGCTGATGCTCGGCCAGACCGTGCATCTCCGTGGCCAGCCTGCCCGCGAGTGCCTCCACTTCGCCGTGCAAAGCGGTGTGCACCTCCTGCAGACGGTCGGCGGTGACGCTTTGCGACGACACACGGTCTTCCAGGTCCTTCAATTCCAGGGCCACGCGCGCTTCGAGCGATTGCCGCACGGCCTCCACGATTTCGCGGAGCTTGGCCGGCAAGGCTTCCTGCAGCGCCGAGAGCCTTTGATCCAAGCCTGAGATCTGTGCGTGGTTGGCCTGTTCCAGCGCGGCGACGTGATCGCGCACCTGCGCTTCGATCTGTTGCAGGGCCTTTTCCACGGCGTTGGTCTGCGCAGACGTGTGTGTGTCGACCGCCTTCAGATCCAGCGCGACCTGTGCGTCGATCTCCGCCATACGCCGGTCAACCTGACCGACGTGCTCGGTGAGACGGGCTTCGAGCGCCACAATCACTTTCTCGAGTACGCGTCCGTCCAAGCCCTCGCCAAATTTGATGAGGGCGTCCTTGTCGATGGTTTGTGTGTGGTCTTCCACTTTTCTCAGCCTTTCCGCCAGGGGACCAAGATCCGTCATACTTTCCTCCCTAGATTTGGAGGGTCCTTGTGCGAATTTCATCGCTACACTGAACAGGAGACCGTCGCCGAAAGCCAGCGCCAGACTCTTGAGAAACGAGGACTGACTGGACTTCTCCATAGAACATACTTACCACGAAATGTTTCCAGATATAAAGAAGAATCTAGGGTTTCATTCCGCAAGCACTTGAATCCAACGCTCTATGTACAGTTACAGCCAAACCAGTTTCTTCTCTCTAATTATAGTGGCAAAATACATCCCACGGCTCATTTGTTACCCATGTTGTTATCCTTAGGATAATGGCCGCTCCGAAAGCCGGGCTGACGTTCCGCTTCAAGCATAAGGCCGAACCGTATGCCGAGGCGTTGCGGCAGGCTGGGATTGAACCGGTTCCGATAAGTCCGGACCAACCCCGTAAGTTCGCGGGGATTCAAGGGTTGTTACTGAGCGGAGGCGCGGACGTCGATCCGTCGCTGTACGGCGGAACGCCCCATCCAGACAACGAGGCGCCTGACAATGCGCTCGACACCATGGAGCGGGACTTACTTGCCGAAGCGTTGGCGAACGACGTTCCGGTGCTGGCGATCTGCCGCGGGATGCAATTGTTAAATGTGGCGCACGGCGGAACGTTGATCCAACATTTGAGGAATACGCCGGTGCATCGCGTGCGGGACCAGGACCCGGCGCTGGCGGTGCACCAGATTCTGGTAGAACCGGGCACGCGGATCGCGGCGATTCTGGGCGAAGGCACGCACGCGGTGAATTCGCGGCATCATCAGGCCGTGGAGCGGGTTGGGGAAGGTTTGCAGGTAACGGCCAGATCTACCCCCGATAGCGTCGTCGAGGCGCTGGAGCGCGGCGATCGGCGGTTCGTGGTGGGGGTGCAATGGCATCCGGAAGATCAGGTGCGGCTGGATAAGGCGCAGGAGAAGCTGTTTGAGGCGTTTGCGGCGGCTATCGCGGATCGGCGCGGATAGGGCGGATTCCTGCGGCCTACCTGAAAAGAAGAAAACCCGCGCCTTCACGTTTCAAAAATTGCGGACACGTGTATAATCTGGGTACACGCTGCATCGACGGATGCAGGCGAAGGAGGGATTAGCATGCAGCGACGAAGCTGGCGGGCCGCTGTTGGCGGGGGCTTACTGGTCTTTGCGGCGACGCCTTGCGCCGTGGCGCAAACCCCAACATTGGAAACGATCTACTACTTCCAGGGTGAGATCGACGGCAAACGGCCAGTCGGGCTCACGACGGGCAGCGATGGCGTGCTGTACGGAGTCACCAGCCAGGGCGGGACCGGCACGGCCTGCCGCGACGGCTGTGGCGTCGTATTTTCTCTAACGCCTCCGGCATCCGCCTCGGGCGCCTGGACCGAAACCGTGCTGTATAACTTCCGCGGTGGGCGCGACGGAAATTCGCCGGTCGGGTTAGCCGCAAATGGCAGCGGCGTACTCTACGGCACGACGTTTGGAGGTGGAGACTCAGGCGCGGGCACGGTTTTCTCGTTAACGCCGCCCGCTTCGTCGGGAGGGGAATGGCACAAATCGGTAGTGTACAGTTTCACCGGACTCCCGGATGGTTCTGGTCCGATTGGAGGAGTCTCCATCGACGGCGGCCTGATTTACGGCACCACCAAATTCGGTGGCGCCGCAGGGCCGGACTGCGCCGGCGGTTGCGGCACGGTCTTCTCGCTCACTCCGCCCGATTCCCGAGGGGGCGCCTGGGCGGAAACCGTTCTCTACCGCTTCAGCGGCGGCAGCGCCGGCTCGGCCCCGGCCAGCACCCTCGTAATCGGCGACGGCGTGATTTACGGCATCACGATCTATGGTGGAACGTACGATGGCGGTATCGTCTACTCCCTGACGCCGCCTGTATCTCCCGGCGGCGATTGGAGCGAGGCCGAACTCGCCGGTGTGGACGGCGCCGACGGACTAGTGCTCGGAAGAGGCGGAATTCTCTATGGCACGAGCGAATTTGGCGGGGCATACACTGGTGGCAGCATCTACTCCCTGACGCCGCCCGCTTCGCCGGGTGGCGCATGGATCCAGACACTTTTGCACAGCTTTCCGGCGTGCTCTTTTAATGCCTCCTGCGACGAGCCCGGGGGATTGTATTACTCGAAAGCAACGGGCATATTCTATGGACTGACCGCTCTCGGCGGGGCCAGTCGCGCCGGCTCCGTGTACTCGCTGACGCCGCCATCTTCGGTTGGTCAGCCCTGGACGTACAGCGTGATGCATGCGTTTGACAAAGGGGACGGCGCCGATCCGGACTCCCTGGTGCTCACCAGCGGCGCAATCTACGGCACCACAGCGTACAAGGGAAGCGGCGCGGCGGCGGGTACCGTATTCTCCTTGCAGCCTTGATGCCTCCCCGCAGACCTTGGGGCGGCGCTGCCGGCCTCGCGCGAGTCGGCCAACGCGGATCTACAGCTTCTTTCTGCCATTGGGTTCCCCGGGTTCGGTTGCCTATTTACATCCTTCGAGCCCCGAACATTGTCAGGTACGTGATCCTGCGCGATCTTCTCCTTCCGAACGTTCCTCCACGCGATAAATGCTTCGTCTGCCAGCGCCAACGTATTCGTCACATCGACGCGCGACCAATTCCTTCCGAAATCGTAATCCGCGGTGTGCCGATCTTCTTGCAACTGAGCAAACGCATCGATGACTTTCTTGAGGTCGTCCTCAACGGAGTTCGACGGGGCGCCGGAGAGTTTTGCCTGGATCATCTTTCGATGATCGAACATCCGCCCCAGCCGTACGCGTTGATCGGGCCGCCGCCAGTTAAGAACGAAGTCCCCTATCAGCAAATGGAACAGAGCATAGTACGCCGTTGAAACAGCCCTTTGGAGGCTCGATTGCCTCGGATTCTTGCCGCCTCTCGCCGCAAGGTGATGCGCGTCTTTCAGCAGGTCGTCCGCAAACGCCATCGGCTATGCCTACGCCCATGCCTCTTCGCGAAGAACGGCTTGCTCCGATGCGCTCCGGAAATTGTGGTAGGGGAAAACGCCCAAAGCCGGAAAATCCAAACGATCCGCCAAACGCCACACCACGTTTGTCGCCACCTCTCGCAGCCGCTGCTTGCTTGCTTCATCCGACAGCAGCACGCGAAAGAATATGGCCCAATCCCCGGCCCAGTCCCGCTCAATGTCGTAGCGGATATGCACTACATCGGGCGCTAGCAGCCTTTCAACTTCCGCCACGACACGGTCGATCTCCGGCAGTTTGTTGAGGGCAACGGGCAGGTACATTGGGTCCCAGTTTGAGCATACCGCATCCGCCAAATACCGGCTTCTCAGGACGACTCCGGACAGGCCGGGAGGACAGGCCGGGAGGCCTGTCCTACTGCACCCGGTCGCGGTTCTGCTCGTTCATCACCAAACCATCGAAAATGGCCAGAACCTGCTTCCGATAGGTATAAACGCGCTGGAGGTTTTCGCGGAAGCTGACTTCGAAATCGTGCGCTCGCATCCACTTGTCGAGCAGGGTGCGGGGCACATCGATATCCTGCCGCAGGGCGTCGACGGAATGACCGCGCAGAAAGAGCCCGTAAAAGAACGCCGCCTCGCGCTGCGGGGCCAATGGATCGTATTCGTCTCGCACCGTCATAAATACGGTCTGAAAATGACAGTATAGCCGCGCCGCCCGGATTCCGGCAAGTCCCCCTCCCCTATAAAATGGTAGGCCCTTTTCCAAGGATAGCCGCACCCAACCCTCGATGCGCAATCGCGTCTAACATGGGTACGGCAATTCACGGGAGGAACCTGATGGAGTTGTTACGAACCTGCCTGCGCGACCTACGCTATGCAGCCCGCAATCTGGCGCGATCGCGGGGCTTCGCGGTGGTGGCCGCATTAACTCTAGCCGCTGGTATCGGCGCGAACACGGCTATATTCAGTATAATCGATTCCATTTTGCTGCGGCCCCTGCCGTTTCGCGACCCCGGCCAACTGGTGCGCCTGTTTGAAACGGAATCCGCTCCCGGCACCTACCCGTTCGCCGGACCCGATTTCGTGGATTGGCGGGCGCAGAACAAGACGTTCCAGGATATGGCCATGTTCGGCTGGCCGGGCGATATGAATCTGAGCGGCGAGGGCCGTCCGGATCATGTGCTGGCCGTGCCCACCCAGGCGAATTTCTTCAGTCTGCTGGGCGTGCAGGCGTTTCTGGGGCGCACCTGGGTGCCGGGTGAGGATCGCTCGGGTAACGACCAGGAAGCCGTGCTCAGTTACGGTCTGTGGCGCGAGCATTTCGCCGGCGATCCGGGCGTGGTGGGCCGCACCATCGCTCTGAATTCCAAAAAGTACACCATTGTGGGCGTGATGCCTGCCAGTTTCCGCTATCCCGAGCACGCGCAGATGTGGATTCCGCTGGACATGGACTTCAAGAGCTGGATGGCCAGGCGCGGCAGCCATTGGGCGAACGCCATCGGGCGATTGAAACCGGGCGTCTCGCTGGCGGCCGGCCGCGCCGATGTTAAACTCATCGCGGGACGCCTGGAGAAGGCCTATCCCGATTCCAACGATAAGGTCGGCGCAGAGGCCTTCTCGCTGCACGACTCGCTGGTGGGCGATACACGCGCATCTTTGATCATGATGCTGTCGGCGGTTGGGTTGGTTTTGCTGATCGCTTGCGCCAACGTGGCCAATTTGCTGCTTTCGCGGGCGGTGGCGCGGCAGAAAGAGATGGCCGTGCGCAGTGCGTTGGGAGCGGCGCGCGGGCGCCTGCTGCGCCAATTGCTGACCGAGAGTTTGTTGCTCTCGATGGTGGGAGGCGCAGCCGGATTGCTGTTGGCGTGGCTCTTGATCGCGCTGGTATCGCAAGCCAAAACGCTGGCGCTGCCGCAGTTCACGATCATCCAACTGAACGGCGAAGTGCTGGCATTTACGTTTGCGCTATCGATGATCACGGGAGTATTGTTCGGCTTGGCGCCGGCGCTGCGCACGTCGCGTCCGGATCTGCATGAAGAGTTGAAAGGCGGCGCGGGCAGCTTGATCAGTCCGGGGAAGCATCGGCGGCTGACAAGCGACATTCTGGTGGCGGGCGAAATGGCGTTGTCGATGCTGCTGCTGGTGGCCGCCGGACTGCTCCTGAAGGATTTCGCGCGGTTGCGCAATCTGGATATCGGCGTACGGCCCGAAGGTGTGTTCACGGCGGCGGTCCGGCTGCCGGATTCGCAATATAAGACCGGGGCGCAGCAGTTTGCGTTCGCGCAGTCGCTGGTGGAAAAGTGCGCCCATATTTCGGGCGTAGACGAGGCTTCGGCCAGCGACCACCTGCCGCTCGAGGGTGGCAGCAATTATTACGTGAAACTGCGCGGCCAAACGTCCCAGATGAGCAACCTGCTGGTGGAACGCCATGCGGCGAGCCGGGATTATTTTCGAGCCATGGGGATCCGGTTATTGGAGGGGCGCGGCTTCGAACCCGCCGATTTCCAGCGCGCGCAAGCGCTTAACGCGCGGTATGCAAAACTCGCCGAGGGCGGTAACCTGCCCACTGAAGAGACCGACGCCATGGTCGATCCGGTGGTGATCAACCAAGTGATGGCGCGCGCATTCTGGCCGAATCGCAGCTCACTCGGCCAGATGTTCTCGCAGGGCAGCGACCATGGCCCGTGGAAGCAGGTGATCGGCGTGGCGAACGATGTCCGCCAATGGGGCTTGGAGCATAAACCCGTCCCGGAGGCCTATGACGCATTTACGGGCGACGAGCGCTTGTTCCTGGTGCTGCACACATCGCGCGCGCCGTTGAGCCTGACGCCCGAGGTGCGCAGCGCGCTAGCCCAAACCGACCCGAGTCTGCCACTGTTTTCGGTGCGCTCGATGGATCAGGTAATCGGCGAGTATGCGCAAGGCGAGCAGTTCCTCAGCTTGCTGGTGGGGTCGTTCGCGGGGTTGGCCGTGCTGCTGGCCGCCGTAGGGATCTACGGTGTGCTCTCTTACGCGGTGACCGAGCGGACGCGCGAGATCGGCATTCGCATGTCGCTGGGCGCGCAGCGCGGGCAGGTGCTGTGGCAGATCGTACTGGAGGGCATGCGGCTGGCGGCGATTGGTTTTGCGATCGGGATTGTGGGAGCGTTGGCGGGGGCGCGCGTGCTGGCCAGCCTGCTGCACGAGGTGAAGCCGGGCGATCCGGCGATTTTTGCCGCAACCGCCGGACTTCTGGCGGCCATCGCGCTGTTGGCGTGTTATCTGCCGGCGCGGCGGGCGGCCCGGTTGGATCCGATGACGGCGCTACGGTACCAGTGACGCGCGTGGGGCAGACCATCGTTTTCCGTGGTCTGTTCGGGGAGCCTGCGGCCCGCGAAATCTCATGAAAAACCTGGCAAGCGCAGTTTCGAACTTGAGTGGTGGGTCAATTCGGCTTTGTGGGGCGGCCAATCGTGGCCGCAGAATTGCACGCCCACAAAGCCGAACTGACCCACTACCCGAACTTGCCCACCAGCCACCAACCACTGCCCACCAGCCACGGGAGAGGTTTTTCGACCCTGCCGCTGGACAGGCCAGGAGGACAGGCCAGGAGGCCTGTCCTACAACGGCGCATCATAAGCCGCCGCGGCAATCTCGCCCAGCACGTTACCGACACGATGAATGATCGTCTCCGGATCGCCATCCACCATGCTGACGTACGCGGCGAAGACCGTCCGCTGGCCGTCTCTCCGGTCGATATACCCGGCGATGCCTTTGCCTGTGAGCATCACGGAATGATTCAGCAGATCGGCGCCGCCCAGCGTTCCGGTTTTGGCATACACATGGCCGGCGGCCGGAGAATCCGTCTGAATGTCCCAAAGAGTACCGTCTTTGCCCATCACCGGCAGCGCGCGCAGGAATGCGGGAAACAGGGCGGCCTGGCGCGAGTAATAGAGCAAATATTGCACCATGAAATCGGGCGTGAAGAACGCATCGCCGCCCGCGCCGTCGCTCTGGCTGGCGCTCGAGGTATCGAGGCCGGCGTCTTTCAGAAAGCATGCTCCAGGTCGAAGCCGGCTTGCAACGGTTCTTCCCGGTTCTTCGCAACTACCGCGCCCAGGATATAGGGGGTCATGCCGGCATGTAGATTCTGGCTGACCTTCAATGTCACTTTCACCTCTTCGCGGAAGGGCGGCGAGATATGTTCGGCTACCTGGCTCCGCGGAACGTAGAATGGTTGCGAGTGAGCGTCCGGAAGCGGAGAAGTCTGATCGGCGGGCGCAGTTACGCCCGCATCTTTCAGGACTTCGGCGAAAGTTATTTGGGCGAACCTGCTCGGCTCCGGAACGCGGTAAGTTCGCAGCAAAGATGCACCTGCGGGGACTGTTCCTTGTACAGTCACCGAGTAAGTGCCATCCGGCCGGCGTTGATCGGTGAAGGAGACAGCAGCGGTCTTGTTACTCTGAGGACCGGTCTTAAGCCGATTGACAATATGTATGTAAGCCGTGGTGGGAGAAAGTGTCACGCGAGGCGTCGAGCCTTCGGCACCGGCGGAAATCGTCACATCAATCAAATTGTCATTGACGGCGATCGGCGAAATGACTAATCCCGTGCCGAGTTCGCGCTCGCCTTCCGGAAAGAGACTGACATCCACGCGTACCTGGCCGGTAATCTTCTTGATACCGGCTTTGGCCACCTGACCGGCTAACTCGCGCAGCACAGCCAGCGGATCGCCCGGAACCACCTTGGCGCCGCCCGGCATGGAATCGTAGGCGTGATCTGGCGTGATCCTCGTTTTCAAACGCGAGAGTCTCATTCGGCTGGATGCGGTTCGAGAGATTCGGATCGCCGCTTGCCACCAGAATTAGGTCGCCATCGACGGTGCCGGCGGAGTCGATCGCGCCCGTGCGGTATACGCGCGTGTGAAACCGGTAGTCCGGCCCGAGCAGGGAAAGCGCCGTGCCTTCGGTCAATAACTTAGTGGTCGATGCAGCGACAAAGAACTGCTGCGCATTGACGGCATAGCAAGGCTTGGCCGCGCCGATCACCTGAAACTCGAGTCCGAACCGGGCGTGTGCGTACTCCGGACGGCTCATGATCGCGGCAATGCGCTCGCGTAAGGGCGCCGCGGGCTGGGCGTATGCGCAGAGCGCCAGCGCGGCCGCGGCCATCGTTTGGAGGATTGGCTTCATTGGAACGCAACCATTTTATACAATCGGAGAATGTCCGGATTGCGGGTAGGATATTCAACGATGCTTCTGCTGGCCGGTGTTTGCATAACGAACGCCCAACCCGCCGCCACCTTGGTGTTGCTTAACGGCAAGGTGTGGACGGTGAACGAGGCTCAGCCGCGCGCAGAGGCCGTGGCGTGCCTGGGGAACCGGATCGTGGCGGTGGGATCGAACGATGAGATTCGCAAATGGGTGGGCGCGGGTACGCAGGTGGTGGATGCCGGCGGTAAGTTGGTGCTGCCCGGATTCAACGACGCGCACGTACATTTCTTCGATGGCGGCCAGGCGCTGGCAAGCATACAGTTGCGCGATGCGAAAACCGAATCCGAGTTTCGCGAGCGCATCGCCAAGTTTGCCGCCACACAGCCGGCCGGGCGTTGGATCACCGGAGGCGAATGGGATCACGAGAACTGGACGCCCGCGCGCTTGCCTACGCGCCAGCTGATCGACGACGTGAGCTCCGGGCATCCGGTCTTCATAGAGCGGCTGGACGGTCACATGGCGCTGGCCAATACGCAAGCGCTGAAACTGGCGGGCATCACGCGCGATACTCCCGACCCGCCCGGCGGTAAGATCGTGCGCGACGCGTCGGGCGAGCCTACCGGCGTGTTGAAAGACGGCGCCATGACGCAGGTTTATCGTGTGATTCCGCCGCCTTCGGAGGCGCAGATCGCGGAAGCGGTGCATGCCGCCATGCGCTACGCCGCGGAGAACGGAGTTACCAGCGTGCAGGATATGTCGGCCGCGCCCAACGTTCTGCGCGTGTATCAAACGCTGCTGGCGCGTGGGGAATCGACCGTCCGCATCTCCGGTCATCAACCGCTGCCCACCTGGGAACGGCTGGCAGCCGTCGGCCTGCATGCGGATTTCGGCAATGAGAAACTGCATATCGGCGGGCTGAAGGGCTTCGCCGATGGATCGCTGGGATCGACCACCGCGCTTCTCTTCGAGCCCTATCTGGATGCGCCGAACACTTCGGGACTGGCTAACAGTCAGATGATTCCCGAGAGTAAGATGCAGGATGAGATCGTGGGTGCGGATCGCGCGGGATTGCAGGTAGCCGTGCATGCTATCGGCGATAAGGCCAATCACATCATACTCGGCATGTATGAAGAAGCCGAGCGGCGGAATGGCCCGCGCGACCGGCGCTTCCGCATCGAGCATGCGCAGCACTTACTCCCCGCGGATATCGCGCGCTTCGGCCAGTTACACGTCATCGCTTCCATGCAGCCATATCATTGCATTGACGATGGCCGTTGGGCGGAAAAGCGCATTGGTCCGGAGCGCGCCAAGAGCACTTATGCTTTCCGTTCGCTGCTCGATTCGGGCGCAGCATTAGCGTTCGGATCGGATTGGCCGGTGGCTCCCATGGTTCCGCTCATGGGTATCTATGCAGCAGCCACGCGCCGAACGCTCGATGGCAAACATCCCGAGGGCTGGGTGCCGGAACAGAAGATCACAGTAGCCGAAGCCATTCGAGCTTATACCATGGGATCGGCGTATGCCAGCTTCGACGATAAGATCAAGGGCTCGATTGAGCCGGGTAAGTTGGCGGACATGGTGGTTGTATCCGGCGATATTCTCAGCATGCCGCCGGCAGAAATAGAGAAGGCGCGCGTCGAGACGACTGTCTTCGATGGGAAAGTGATTTATCGGCGGGGCGAACTGGAGAAAGGAGTACAATAAACTCATGGCGGCATTCACCGGACTGACGATTGAAGATTTCGAACAGCTCCCCGAGGCTCTTGCGCGCAACCATGAACTGGTGGATGGAGAACTGGTAGACGTGTCTGGCAACAACGCACAACACAACCTGCTGCGCGATCTTCTGGCGAGGCTTTTGGCCGTGTACGTGGAGGACCGCCGGCTCGGAATTGTCGTCTCCGAGCAGGAATATGATTTCGGTGGCAACGCCCACGGACCCGACGTCAGCTTTTTCAGTGAGGCGAAGCGGCCGTTGCTGAACCTCAAGAAACGGGTCCAACAATTCGTACCCGACTTGGCGATCGAAATAGTGTCTACCAACGACACGTTCGAAAAGCTATTTCAGAAAGCGCGCCGTTATCGCGCTTGCGGCACGCTCGAAGTCTGGATATTTTCCCTGGAGAACCGGCATGCGGTTCTTTTTTCCGAACAGCGGCGCGTCATCTTGGACGAGAACGACGAATTCCGCCCCGAATCGATCCCAGGATTCGCGATTCGTATCGGCGAGTTATTGGACCGCTGCTAATATCCCGGTAACTTCGCCCCGCTGTGGACTCGCGCCAGATGCACGAAAGCTTCTGCCGCTCCACACCCCGACTCGCGCCCGCGAAAGTTTTCCATTACCTGATGATACTCGCTGTAGATACGCTCACCATCCTGGCTCTTGTGGGCGAACAGCGCGGCCTTTTTCTTTTCCCGCACGCCGGTTATATCCACATAGTCGGTGGGATGAAAGCACATGGTCTGCGCGCCTAAGTCGACTTCGTAATAATACAGTTCGAAACGGCCGCGCGCAGCGAGCCACGCGCGGAAAGTAAGTGTGCTGGCGGCTTGGTGATCGAGGTGCGAATCGATGGGCCATTGCGTGAACACCACGTCGGGATCTTCGGCGAAAATAATCTTGCTCAGCGATTCCGCCGCGGCCCTATCCACCACCGTGGCGCCGTCGATCTGACCCGCGAATACCGGCTTGGCGCCCAGAATCTGGCAGGCGGCCCGGCACTCGGCCGTGCGGATGGCGGCGGCTTCGTCATGCGACTTGCGCGGCATGCCGGCCTCGCCGCGCGTCAGATAGACGATGGTCACAGTGGCGCTCAACGCCGCGTAGCGCGCCACAGTGCCGCCGCAGCCGGACTCGGGATCGTCCGGATGGCCTCCCACACAAACGATCTTAGTCGAGTGGGCGGACGAGGTCTGACCGGCGGCCAGCGCGGGCAAGGACAGGAATTGCCGGCGCGATGGCTTCACTTATCAGCCTGCCTTCTGGCCCAGACATCGTGTAACATCTGTATAAACCTCTCAGGGTCCGCCGCCTGATATAACACCGGGCTGCCGCCGTCTTTTGCCGGGATCAGGATCAGACGACGCCCACCGGCACGATACAGCCGCACGGTCTTTCCGTTGGCTACACGAAACCATCCGGATTGGTAGTGCGGGTTGGCGAACCCGTTGGTGCGCAGCGTGGGCCGCCACTCGGAATCCTGCGTAAGATCGACGGCCCGTATATTCGGAACATCAATCGCCGCGGCATGCAATGTGACTGGATAGAACTTGTCGTGAATGGTCAGTTCGGTGGCCGTGAGCGTATAGCTTGGTGGACCGGGCGAATATAGTATGGCGAATGCGGCGAACGCCAGTGCCAATCCGCCCACGGCCACCCCGATGGCGATGCCGGCAATATTGCGGCCCGTCTGAAAAAGCGGGGCGTTATCGGATCCGGTTACCGAAGCCGGAACGCCGGCGGCTGCGACAAACTCCTGCACATCGCCAGGGCTTAGCACGAGCGTCTTATTGTCAGTCTTCACAATGACGGTTTTTGCACGGTCCGTCACATACCAACTGCACTTACCCAACTTAGCAGTACGGAATAAGCCATAGTAACCGAACACGCCGCCGCTGCCCGCGATTCTGATGCAACCGGTGAAATCGTCGGGCGTGCCCGGCTGGATCTCGCGTATCGCGGCGAGCGGCACGCGGACGTTTCCGATCAACCGTTTGATGACCAGCGAGTCCCCCGTCACCGCGTACCCTCTGGGCGACCAGGCATAAGCCAGTAAGATAAGCACTGGAAACAATGGCGCGATGAAAACGATATGCACCATCCATGCAACCACCGCCAGCAGCACGCACACCACGGCGGTAACGGCCTTCGTCGTGGAGTCATAGGGAGCGGTGAAATTTCGTCCCGGCGTCACTTGCCCGCCACGAAGAGATGCCCATCGTTCTGTGAATAGATTTTGCCATCGCCGCCGATGGAGGCCGGCGTGTATGCCGCGCCGAGGGCGAGTTGCTGGAAGAGTTCATCGATCACAACGCCCCCTTGTCCGATGCCGTAGAGGTTGCCGTCTTCGCTGTTGGCGTAGACCACGCCGTTCACGTCTATGGCTGGGCTGTTGACGCACCACTCGAATCCATTAGGGTGGTCCGAAACGCAGGTAATTGACCCATCGGCATTGCGCGTGCAACTCGCGGTATTTGTATTCTGATAACTCCACTCCGGGTTCATATTCGAATCGAGCTGAGTGACAAAGTACTGTTCCGGCGATGCAGGATTGTTCGTAGTTCGGTCCGGAGGGCAAATCGTCGAGTCGTCGCAGTAAGATCCCACGCCGCCGTAGTGATTATTCTTGGTCACGGCGGACCACGTGCCGTCGTGGACATAGATTGCAGGCGTGGTATCCCAACCGAATCCGAATGCGCCGAGATAGTTGCCGCTCGCATCGAAATGCATCAAGTGGCCCTGAGAATAATTGTAACGGCTCCAGGTTCCGAATAGCACGGTGCCATCGGGCGCCACCGCCGGAGTTGCGGAGGCATCGTCGATGACGCTGCCATCGCCCGGCTGATTGGTCAGCGGATCGACGCCTTCCAGCGCTCCGGCGCTGCATCCGCCGGGAGAACCGTCGGGCGGAAGCCAGCCACCGGCCGACACAGGCACACCGCAGCCGTCGTTGAAGCGGTTGCGCAGCGAGGCCAGCCACTTCAGGCTTAGATCGGGATTGAGGGCGATCAGGAAGGCATAGCGATCGTTGAAGTGCGCGCGGCTGGCTGTGTAGATCGTTCCATCGGGCGCTACGGCCGGGGATACATTCACGCCGGCGCGCTGACTGCCGCAGGGGGATGTCGCCGGAGTCGCGGTGGTGCTGGGCGGCCACGGCAGTTGCGAGGAACTGAAAGATGTGACACACTGGGCGGTCGCTGCGGGCGCCTGCGAGGAGGTGAGCGTCTGATAACTGACCATATTAATTCCGCCTCCCGCGGCGATTTGCACAAGCCATGAGTTAGTTACATCGTTGCCATAGAAACCGTTGGTGGTGACTACTTGGATCGCATTGTAATAGAGATTGCCGCTGGAGTCGATGGTTATCGGGCCGGTCAGATAGGTATTCGGATCGGTCCCGAACGGCGCAAAACGCTGGATCAGCGCGCCGGAAGACTTGTCCAGTTCAATGACGCTGCCGCTCGCGCCGGGAAGATAGAGTACGGCGTTGCCCAGAGCGGCATGAAATACAGGCTCCCAAAAGTCGTTTTGAGAACCCGGCGGTATCCAGTCACTCTGGTATTGCCACTCGATCATGAGCTTGCCGTTCTGCCATGTGAATTTGTTTTCGCCCCAGATTTCGGTGGAGTAAGTCGAGGCTGAGTAAGTTCCGGACTTGTACTCCATATATACGTCGTTTCCATCGACCAGCGGGACCTGATAGTGAGCCACCAATTCGCTATAGTTGGCGGACTGTTCCTCCGGAACCAGCGGATCGTAGACGATATCCGCCAGGATCTGGTTCAGGCTCTGACCGGCCACGCCCGCATAGCTCGTGTGCTGCGGATTCTGCGCCCACTGCGGCCAACCCGATCCGATGGCAAGCGAAGTCTCGACCGGAGCCGTCACGCCGCCGGTTTGAATCACGATGGGCGCGTTGTTCGCGGGCGAAGCCGTGGAAGGCATGGTGACGTTGATCTGATATACGCCGACGAATTGCGGTGATAGCCCGGCAAAAGTAACTTGCGCAGGCGTGCCGCCGATGGTTATGGTTGGCTGGGCTGTCGTCTTACGGAGAGTATCGAGCGAGTTATCGCCTGAAGTGGCCGCGGGACTTACCGGCCCGAATCCGCTTCCCCATAGAGTAAGTGAGTCCCCCGGAGTGGCGGGATGGCTGGCCACGCCGGGAATCGCGCCTGTGGGGGCGGCTAAGGTGCCGTCTGGATTGACGGCGATGGCATACCCGCCCACGATAAATAGAACGGGGGAGTAACTTCCTACCTGAACGGTTTGCGGCGCCGATGCAGCCGTGCCGTTAGTAACCACCACGGTCACCGAACCGGTGGTAGGGACTTCCCAGGGAAGCTGTGCATTGATTTGCATCGAGGAAACAAAAAGCAATGGAGCGGGAATGTTATTGAAAGTCACTGACACGCCGCTCAGGGTGTCCAACAAAGGCACGGCACCGGCGTACGCGGTCCCGGAAGACAGGTTTGTGCCGAAGATGGAGACCAGCGATCCGGGCACGACCGGCGCTGTGAAAGAGGCCGCATCGACTACGCCGCCGGGCTCTACAACGGGCGTTTGTGCAAAGGCGGCGGCGGCCAGTGCCAGCGAGCATCCGGCGAGTATCAGGAGCTTCATGGCCGAGATTCTACCGCGCTTTGGTGCGTGCATGGTGGAGACGCGGCCTGCGGCTGGGGTCTTTCCGTACACGTCGCCCGGCGCCGGCAGGACAGGCCTCCTGGCCTGTCCATCGGCTACGAGCCTGCCCCACAGGCAGAAACGCGGCGCTATTCTGTTCATCGATGATGAAGATATTGATGCTATTCGCCGCCTCGCTCGCCCTGGCGCACGCGCAATCGCCGCAACCCGAGAAGTTCTTTCCCATGTCGGTGTGGTACGGCGGTGGCCAAGCGCGCGCGCCGATGCTCGAATCCGATCCGCTTTCGAAGCGGGAAATCTGGCGGCACGACTTACAACAGATCCACAAATTGGGCTTCAACACCATCCGGTGCTGGATCGATTGGGCCAGCGGCGAGCCACGCGAGGGACAATATCATTTCGAAACTATCGATGTGCTGCTCAAACTGGCCGAGCAGGAGGGCCTGCGCGCCATCATTCAAGTCTATATGGACTCCGCGCCAGCCTGGGTGGGCGTAAAATATCCGGACGCGCTGTTCGTATCTTCGAACGGCATGGCGATCCATCCCGAGTCTGCACCCGGTTATTGCCTCGATCACGATGGTGTGCGCCAAGCTGAGTTGCGGTTCTACACCGCGCTGGCCGAGCGCGCGAAACAGAGCCGCGCCTTCCTCGGCTGGGACCTGTGGAGCGAGCCGCACGTTATTAACTGGGCTACTCCCACTTACATCGAGAATCCCGAGTTTTGCTTCTGTAAGTACACCATCGCGCGCTTTCGCCGTTGGCTGGAGAAGAAGTACGGTAGCCTGGAAGCGCTGAACCGCGCCTGGTACCGGCAGTATGCCGCTTGGAACGATGTCGAGCCGAACCGCCTCAGCACCATCCTTTCTTACACCGATTTCATCGACTGGAAACAGTTCATCGCCGATAAACTGGGCGAGGACCTGCGCGATCGTTACCAGGCGGTGAAGCGCGTGGCTCCGGATGCGGTGGCCACTTCGCACGCGGCCGGCATCGGGCTCTTCAGCTCGCCGTTGTGGTGGGAAGGACAGTCGGACGATTGGACCATGACACAACAGGTGGATTACTATGGCACATCGTTTTATCCGAAGCATTCCGCCTTCGTGGACCGCGACGTCGCATGGCGCGGTGCGCTGCTGGATTTCACGCGGTCATTCGGATTCGCCGACGGCGGCCGGGGCTTCTGGATTGGTGAGTTACAAGGGGGCTTCGGTACCATCGCGCTGAACGTCAGTCCCACAGTGACTCCCGCGGACATCCGTATGTGGACCTGGAGCGCACTGGCCCGCGGCGCCAAAGCTATCAACGACTATGCCTGGTACCCCATGAGCACCGGTTATGAATCGGGCGGGTACGGACTTATTCAGCTCGATGGCACACTTACTGATCGGGCCCGCGTGGCCGGATCGATCGCGCAGGTGGTGGACCGAAACCAGTCGCTTTTCCTGGCCGCGCGCCCGCCGCGCGCCGAGGTGGCCATCGTATACAACCCGCTTTCCTACTTCGTCGGCGGACGTCAGCGCGAAGCAGCTTACGGAGGGCCGCAAGGTGAAGTCGCGGGCATCGAGCGCGACTCCATGATGGGTATCTACCGCGCACTGTTTCCCACCAACGTGCCGGTGGATTTCGTGCATATACAGCATCTATCGCCGGATGTGTTGCGACAGTACAAACTGCTTCTGCTGCCCTATCCACTCATGATTCCGGCGGCGTCGGATGCGGCGCTGAAACAGTACGTGTACAACGGCGGCGCGCTGGTGGCCGAAGCGCGGCTGGGTTGGAACAACGAGCATGGATCGGCTTCGCCCGCCATCCCTGGCCTGGGACTGGATGATGTGATGGGCTGCCGCGAGACTGATATTCAGACCGGCCCGGACGGCAAAACAACGTTGCGCTGGACGGGCGCGGATCTGCCGGGATTCAAACCCGGCGAGGAACTGGCCGGACGCTGGTTCGAGGAGACGCTTGCGCCGCTCGGCCCGCCGGCTCGCGTCGTGGCCACATTCCCGGGGGGATCTGCCGCCGCAGTTATCTCCACTTATGGGAAGGGCAGAACATTAATGCTCGGTTCGTACATCGGAGGCGCGTATGAGAAACTGCGCCAACCAGCCGGCGCACGATTCTATGCCGCGCTGCTTGCGTGGGCGGGTGTGGATGTGCCTGTTACTGTCGAACCCGCTGGACCGGAAGTGCGCTGGCTCGAGAGCGGAGACGAGCGACTGGTGTTCGTCTTCAATCACAGCAACGAAGAGACCGCGGCGTCCGTGCGCATTGCCAAGGCCGCGAGCGCGACCGATCTTATTACCGGCCGGACCGTGGATCTTGCCGGTGATGGTGGTCACTCCGTAATGCGTGGCCGGATCGGCGCGCGGGATGTGTGGGTGGTACGGGTGAAAAATCCATGACTAACGAGGAGCGGCGTTTCCGTCCCGTAACTTGAAAACAAACTGGCGGATCTCCTGCCGCCCGCGTTCGATATCTTGCTGTAACTTACGGGACATCTGTTCGTAAGTTTCCAGCTCCCGGCGGGCTTTCTCCTTTTGCCCAGTCCGCGCGTAAGCTTGACCCAGGCGGTAGTACGCTTCCACTTCATTCGGATTCGTTTCAATCGCCTTCACGAAAGCGGCAATCGCCCGCTCATCGTCGGCCTGGCTTGCATAAACAATCCCGAGTTGCAGGTAAGCCGCGCTCAGCTTAGGGTCGAGACGCAGAGCCGTCTCCAGCAACTCTCTTACGCGTGGCGGAGTCGCGGCGTCCTCCGGCGAGGTTCGCTGATTCCACAGAGTCACTGCATAGTAAAAGTTAGCGGCTGCATTCTCTGGATGAAGCTGTGCAAACCGGCGCAGCCTCTCCAAGTAACCCGGCGATTGAGTGATTTCGATACTTCGCACCCTGGCCAGGAACATATAGGGGACGGGATCGCTGGGATTCAAATCGCAGGCCGCAAAGAATTGCGCCGCCGCCTGGTCGTACGCGCCCCGCGCATACCACGCAGCCGCCAGCCCCAGCAACAGCCTTAGCGACTCCGGAAATAAGCGGCGGCCTTTGGCGAAGACTTCCGTGGCAGGCTCGGCGGCGCTATGCATGAGTAATTCGGTACCCCAATCAAACAGATAAGGCTCGCTGGGTTCCAATTCGGCTGCTGCTTCATATTCGTGCACAGCCGCGAGTGCATCGCCGCGCCCTTCCTCCTCGATGGCCAGCTTATGATGCGCGGCGGCCGCCGAAGAATGTTCCATTTCGGCCCCGGGGGCATTCACAGCTAACGCCGCGGTTGACTTAGCGAGTGACTCGCTGGAACGTAGCACCATATCGGAGCCATGACCGCCGCGCGCAGAAGGATCGGTAACCCCAGCCACGATGAAGTTAGGCTCATCGTAAAACCCATCTTTGATGGCCAGCTCGATTCGTCTGGTTTCGCCATCCGTCAGAGTGATCGGGCGCGGGTTGGCCTCGCCGGATACGCCACTTTCCGCGCGCAAAGTATAGCTGCCGGCACTTAGTCCGGTAAACCGGTAACTTCCGTTTTCACCGGTGTGCGCGGTGCGAGTTTCTCCGAAGGCCGTCTTCAGATAGACGGTGGCCGCAGCGACAGGATGTTGCGCAGCATCGCGTACAATCCCTTCGATCGTGGCCGTACCCTGGGCAATCAGGCCAGCGGCCGCCCATGCGCACACGGCAATCCCGATCCATCTCCGGCGCGAGTAGGCCCCCAGGCGTACCATGTCTAACCTCCCGCCGGACGCTCCACGTGTCCACCAAACTGAAAACGCATCGCCGAAAGCAGCTTATCGGCGAAATCCTGCTCGCCGCGCGAACTGAAACGTTGGTACAGCGCCGCGCTGAGCACCGGCACGGGCACTGACTCGTCGATAGCCGCGGTGATTGTCCAGCGTCCTTCGCCAGAATCCGAAACATGTCCCGAGAAGCCACCCAGATCCGATTGTTGAAATAGCGCGATGGCAGTCAGATCCAGCAGCCACGAGGCGATCACACTGCCCCGCCGCCACACTTCGGCAATGTCGGCCAGATTGAGGTCGTATTGATAATTCTCAGGATTGCGCATGGGCGCGGTTTCGGCGTCCGCAGCGACGTGGCGATTCCCGGCGCAGGCATGCTTCAGAACGTTCAGGCCCTCGGCATAGGCGGCCATCAAGCCGTATTCGATTCCGTTGTGCACCATTTTTACGAAGTGGCCCGAGCCCGAAGGGCCGCAATGCAGATAGCCTTCTTCGGCGCTCCCCGGCGCTTTCTCACGGCCCGGGGTGCGCGAAATCGCGCCGCGTCCTGGCGCCAGCGTTTTGAAAATCGGATCGAGATGTTGAACGATCTCCGGCTCGCCGCCGATCATCTGGCAGAAGCCGCGCTCCAACCCCCACACGCCGCCGCTGGTTCCCACATCCACGTAGTGCATGCCCTTGGCCTTCAGTTCCCGTGCGCGGCGAATGTCGTCGATGTAGTAAGAGTTGCCCCCGTCAATGACAATGTCGCCCGTCTCCAGGCGGGCGGTCAGTTCCGCCAGCGTGTCATCTACGGCGGCGGCCGGTATCATCAGCCAAATCGCGCGCGGCGGTTCCAGCATTTTCAGCAGGTCATTCAACGTGAGCGCACCCGCGGCGCCTTCACCCGCCAGTTTTTTGATATTCTCTTCGTCGCGATCCCACACCACGCATTCGTGCCCGCCGCGCATCAGACGGCGCACCATGTTGGCGCCCATGCGCCCCAGACCGATCATCCCGAGTTGCATGCCAAGTCCTCCTTCTGTTAGCGTAGCCTACGCTTGCATCGCGCGGGTCGCGCTGATTGCGCTTTCGTGCCTTTACCCACACTGCCGTCTGAGCTATACTTGCTTGGCAGGACTTATGGAACAGGCTGCCTGAGGCGATGAAATGCGATCTTTCGAGCTACCCATGGTTGGCCGGAATATTCCAATCCGCGAAGCCTTTCCGGATATCATCGATTCGCACGGCTCGGGCTTGCTTTTCCAAGCGGGCGCCGGCGACTTGCGGCTCATCCATTACAAGGACCTCTTGGATGCCCCGGACTACGACCACCTCATTGGGAACGTGAAGTTCGAGCAGGTTGAAGATCTTGTCGCACTTCCTGCGCCGGTGCGTGTGTCTCAACTTCTTACCATCAACAGGCCCTTCGGCTTCGAAGGCGAAAGCACAAACCTAAAAGGGATTAAGATCGCTAGCCTGCTTTCCGGCCACGAACACTTCAGCTTCAGTTATACCGACCCTTCTGGAGGAGCTCGCTGTAGCCGCCCTGGCCGTCCGGCCGGCACCCCAGCTAAGCAGTGGTATCACTATTACCCGCCGGAACAGCCAAACAGCCCTCCGCCGCCGACATGTAAGTACTGCGGAGCATCCATTCCCTAGGGGCGAAGATGCTCTCGACATTTCTCAGCCAGTTACAGACTTACTTCTCCAAGTATTTTGTACTGGGCAGCTTCTGTCCCGTGCTGGCATTTGCCTTCTTAAACGGGGCCACTGCCTACTTCGTTTCGCTTACCTGGCGGAACTGGGCAGGTAGGAATATCCTGCACGCCACCGCCGGACATGAAGCGTTTCTCGTTTCCAGCCTGATCGTCGGCCTGGTGCTGGCGGCTTACGTCCTCTCCGCGTTGAGCACGTTTCTGCGGAGGCAACTGGAAGGCTCCTGGCCGGACGCGATCGCCAGTTGGTTCATTCCCGCCCAGAACCGCCGCCGCCAGCAGTTGATCGAGCAGCGCAACAACGCCTCCATGGATCTTGCCAATCTCGCCTACGCTTCACGCTGGGAACAGCAGATGCTGGACGCGCGGCTCGCCGGAATACGCGATCATCCGGGCCAAAAATTTGAGGAGGAGGCTGAGGACGAAGTCGATGACATTCTCAAGGATCTGCAGGAGCGCCGCGCCGGCGATAAAAATCCCGATTCCGACGACCTGGAGGATTGCGCCTCGAAAATCAGCCGGCGGCTGCGGGAGTATGACGCCAACGCTAGCCCCCAACTGGAAGCCCAGCAGGCGCAGATCATCAGCCTGATTGATTACGCCCACGCGCGGTCCGCCGCCGAGAAGGCTCGCTTGCAAAACGAATTGAACTCCAATTTCGGAAAGCAGAGAGTCGCGCCCACTAAGATGGGCAACGTGGCCAATACCATCCAAGGTTACGCGCTGCGCCGCTATCACTGCAATTTTGAGATTATCTGGTCGAACATGCAGCGCTTGGTCCAGCAGGACGAAAAGTCCAACGCCGCGTTGCTCGAATCCAAGACTCAGCTCGATTTCCTGGTTTCCTGTTGCTGGCTGACACTGTTATGGTCCGCTGTTTGGGCCGTCGCGTTTCTGGGATTCGTGCCCTCACGCCCCGGCTTCCTGTTGGCCGCTCTCGGTGGACCGCTGCTCGCCTACGTGTGGTACCGCGCGGCCGCCGAGCAGTATCGCTCGTTTGCCGACATAGCCATGACCACGTTCGATGCGTTCCGCCTCGACCTGTTGAAAGATATGCGCTTGCACGTGCCCGCCGACGTCGAGGAGGAACGCTATATGTGGGAAAATATCGACCACCTTACTACTTACGGCGAAGATACTAACTTCCGCTATGAGCCTCCGCCAGCGAAAACACCATGACTAAGTGGCCGGTAAGTACACAAGGCATCCTCGCGTTTATCTATGTTGTGGTCGTCCTGGTGATCGCATACTTCATGCCGGATACCAGCCGCCATCTCCACAACACGGTTATCCGCTATCTGGGCGCCAATACGCGCATCGCCGGCGCGCTCCTCAAGCGTCCCAAGGACCTGTCCCCGGAAGAAGGCGCGCTCCTGGATCGCGAAAACCGGACGTTACTCGGCCAATATTTGACGTGCCCGGTAGACGCCGGCGAGCGAGTCACGCCCGATAACGTGCTTCCATGGCCCGATCTGAATGGCGAGGAGGCCGTGCCGGTAGAGTACGCCGCCCAGCCTGATTGGCGCTATTTTAATGCGGGCGCCGCAGTGGAAGTCTGGGTTGGCAAGAATAAAGTTGCAGACCACGCGGGTGTCCTGGCCATCGTACCCTCCGGCAAACAGTGGCTTGTGCTGTTGCGAAAATCGGATCTCACGGCGCCGCTGACGGGCCAGTCGCCGGACGAGAAACCCGTACTGCGCATCGCCGCGCTGCCGCAGAAACCCGCCGCTAAAGCGGCAAACCCTGCCCCGCCGGCAAAGAAAATCACATCACCGAATCGAAAGGAATCCGCCCATGGGACAACCTAGTTGGAGACCACTCAGAACGGTCACGGTTCCGGACCGCGCGGGTAACATCTGGACGCCGGCATTGGACTATATTACGCCCAACAAACTCTATCTCCTGGTGGTGGAGGCGCAGTCTCATGACTCCGCATCTGCCGCGGAGGCCACCACCACGCCTGCCCCCGCGGCCGCCCCCAGTACCACCACCGCTGTTGGGACGACCACGCCGGCCCCAGTCGCCGCTACCTCCACGCCCGCGCCCACTACTACTCCCGCGCCTCCGCCTTCAACCACTCCTCCACCCGCGCCGGCTTGCGATCAGCGCTGGACAATCCACTCCGGCGAAGACTGTACCGCCGATGGCGACGCCTTGTTAAGCCGTAGCGGCCCGTTGTTACTCGATAACTGTCCGGCGGGAGCGCTCATCGCCAAAATTGGCGGCGGCTCCGCCGATGTAAAGCCCGACAAGACCACCATATTCGGCGTTGGCCGCCATTGTGTCTTCTCCGTCACCGAAGCTACGAAAACCGGCAGCCTCTATCTGGGCATCAACGACGTCAGGGAATCCATGGGTCGCGTGCAAGGCAGCCTGGAAGTTAAGATTTCCGAATCGCTTTGACACCGCGGCGACCTACTGCAGTAAGAACCCGTGATTCACGCCGCTTGCGTCGATGCAATATCCCGCGATAGCGCCCGCTTGATTGATGCTCATGGCATAAGTTCCTTGTAAGTCGGCGGTACCCGCTCCCGGAGCCTGAAACGTGACCATCGAACCATCCGGCGAGCGCTCGAAACCACGAACGGCATCCTTCGCCGTGATATAGTAACCCGCGATAGTTCCCGCCGCATTGATGCTCACGGCAAATGTGCCCTGGGCGCTTCCCGTTCCCGCGTGCGGCGCATCGAACGTGGTGATCGTGCCATCGCTCGCGCGCACATAGCTGTGCGCTCGATTGTTCCCGTCATAATACCAGCCGGCTACGGTTCCCGAACCGTTAATGCCGTACGCATAAGTTCCCTGCCCATTACTCGTGCCCGCGCCGGGTGCGTCGAACGAAGTAATTACGCCGGCCGAGCGTAGGAAACCGTGCCGTACGCCGCTCGCGTCGCTGTACCATCCCGTGACGGTTCCGGTTCCGTTGATGCTCTGGCCGAAAGTGCCCTCCAGGGGGGCGGTACTCGATCCTGGGGCGTCGAACGGAACGATGTCGCCGCCGGACGACCGCACAAAGCCGTGATTCGCCAGATTCGCATCGCTATACGAACCGGCAGTCCTTCCCGGCGCGTTGATGCTCATGGCCACCGTCCCTTGGCCCTCGCCGCTGCCGGCGCCGGGAGCGTCAAAAGTAGTAATATTGCCCGCGGCGGAAACCACAAATCCGTGAGTCAGATAGTTCGCGTCGTTGTACTCTCCGGCAATCGATCCCGCTGTGTTGATATTGTGTGCGAAGGTTCCGATTGAACCGGTAGGATCGAATGAGCTAATCGTCCCGCCCGTTGCGCGCACGAAGCCGTGACTTATATAACTCGCATCGAAGTACCATCCGGCGATGGCGCCGCCGGAGTTGATAGTTTGCCCCAAAGTTCCGTTACTCGCTACTTGACAAAGTGGCAAGATTTGCACCACAATGGGTTGTGGGTAGAACATGAGCCGCTTCTCGCTTCCGCCAGTGCCGAGAGAATACGTCAAAAGCGTATGGGAGCAGTGGGGGCGTAAGGTGTCAGGGAGAACGCTTGCCGTCATCGGTCTACTGCTGCTGTTGGTTAACGTAGTATTCCCAGAAAAACAGGTCTTAGATGTCTGCGCTAGATGGGGAAGCCGCATAACCCTGGTAGTAGCCGGATGGTTGTTGCTAGTGGCTCAATACGAGACATGGAAGGAAAAGCGCGACGCCTTAATTGTTGCGCAAGAAACGCTGAGTGCTGAGGCTGACATGCGCGGGACGATTTGGTATCGCCCACTGGATTCCAGGACACGTTATCCTAATTTCCACGGTGCTGCTTTGTGGCTTGTTATTGATGCGGCAAACTACGGAAGGAAACCATGCGAGATAAGTAAAGTAAGAATCAAAGTTTCACGACAGCAAGGTGAGCCATTCGATGGAACGATGCAACTAGGGCACACTTTAGCTGCTTGGGTATCGCATGGCGAAAGGTTTTATTTACAGTCAGAAATACCGCCAGTGCCAGATGGCATAGAATTTAACCTTGCCGACATGTCTGTCGATGATCTCGTTAACGGAAGTGTCTCAGTGACATTGGTAGATAGCCTGGGTGTTGAGTACCAAAACACTGTAACTAAGTTATATCCTAATGCGCTCTAAGCGAAAGCAGAGGGCGGCGGAGTTGAACCGCATCCATGACGGACTAGCCGTTTATAGGACGGCTCCTGACACCGGCCAGACGCCCTCCGGTGTTACTGAGCAATGCAGGGCGTATAGCATGGTTGAACTCCTTTGCTAAAAGGATTAGATGCAATGAAAGTTGAAAAGACACAATTCGAAAGGGTGATAAAGGCGTTGCTGTCCCTGCCACCTATGCCGATGAAAACCTTTGAAGGGAAGGGGCGCCCCAAGAAGGAGCGCCCCGAGGTGGCTGCTACTGAGCCTCAGATGACTCAGGATCCGGAGCCGGAGTCATAGCGGTGGCCTTGCCGATCAGTTGCGCATACGGAAGCGCGGAGCCTATCACGAGCGCCGCAATGACTAGCGCAAACATCTGTTGCGATTCCCGATTATTCCAGCGGAACTGGAACTCGCTGAGGTAACGATGCAGATGCTTTATCGAGACCTGATGGAAGCTGCCTATGATGCCCCGCTTCAGGAGGCCCCAGTAACCATCAATCGTCCCGGTGTGAACATCACCGCGCACCCACTCTTTAACGGAATGGTTTACGCTCTCGTGCTTCTTAACGTTATCGGGCATGTTGTGATAGATCGGGCTTTCGTCGGTATAGACCGCATCGGCGGTTATGTCGATGTGGTCCTCAATCTTGCTGATCACGTTCTCCCGATTTACTTTCGCAACGTGGTAGGTGCGAGCCTTTCCGCCGCGTTCGATCATGCCGAATACCGGTTCCTTCTCGTAGGGACCGCGCTTGCGGCGCTTGTCATACTTCTTGGAACCGATGTAAGTTTCATCCACTTCAACCGTGCCGGTAAGGGGCCGTTCGTCCGCCGCTTCAAGGAGCGCCATAGCCTCACGGATGCGATGGTTGAGGTACCACGCGGTCTTGTAGGCTACTTGCAGATCGCGCTTCATCTGGAGGGCGCTAAGGCCCTTCTTGGCATTCGTCATCAGGGCAACGGCCAGAAACCACTTTTCAAGGTCCAGGTGCGTGTCGTGGAAGATCGTTCCCGTCGTGACGCTGAATTGATGCCCGCAGGCGTAGCACTGGTAAACGATCCGAGCCGGAACCTTGCGGACTTTAACCTCTCCCGTGCGCGGGTCTTTCCGCTTGGACTCGGTTTCATTGGTGGTGATACGGTTGATGCGCGGGCTGTCGCACTTCAAGCACTGGACACCGTCCGGCCAGCGCGCCGCCTCCAAGTAGTTAACGCAAGACTCTTGGTCGCCAAACTTTTTGGTGGTCTCTATGAGGTTCATTTCATTGCCTCTACCTGTAGTATGGCACTTCCGCGCTACTTTGTCAAGTGGATAATCACGCAAAGTTCCCTGGCCTGAGCTGGCGCCCGCTCCGGGAGCGTCGAAGGTCGTAAATGTCCGCTGCGCCTCAGCGTCCGCCGAGAGGACCGAGCAGAGAAAAACACCCGCCGCGACGTGTAACATCCGCATAACTGCTCGCCAGTATAGCTGCACTTATGCGCCGGGAGGCAGCCCGATTAGTGCTGTATCGTACAGGGCTATGATCGCGCCGAAGTCGAGCGGCGCTTTTGCGGCTGACTTTTTGCCGGTCTCGCCGGTTTTGCGGGACGTGCACGGGCGTCCTGCCGAGCGTATCGCTTGGCGCGCACCTTCGTGTAGCGATGCTTCTCACACCAAGGCCGGTATCGCCGCTGTCCGTTTCTTACGCCTTTGCTTTCCGCGTAATTGCGGCAATACGGATACTCGCATAACCGGCGCCCTTCGGTGTCGAGCTTCACAATCCGGTTATAGCATAACGGCTCGGCAAGGCGGAAGCCGGGCCAACGCGAGCCCACTCCCTGACGGTCGCGGCTCGGTAACGGATGTAGTGACTTCGCCGGGTTTACTACTCTGAGACCGCCCCCTTTGTGGAAAGTCTCAATCCGTTCCATCAGGCCCCGCCGGAGGCCCAGCTGAGCCGCGACCGTGAGGGAGCGGTTTCTTCGGTCGGAAATCCCCTAGTTAGCAAAGGTTATCGCCGTTAGTCTATAGAAATGCTCTAATCCCTAGTACTATGTGCTACCATGGTCCATTGCTCAGGTAGCGGGAGGGATTTCCACAGGGTGCCAAAGGTCAAGGCGAACGGCGTCAACCTGCATTACATCACGGTGGGTATGGGTCCCGATATCGTCATGTTGCACGGTTTCCTCGGCAACCTGGCGGTCTGGCATCTCTATATGGCGCCTATCCTGCGCCGCGAGTATCGCGTTACCACCTATGACCTGCGCGGCCACGGCTATAGCGATGTCACCCTCACCGGCTACACCGCCGCCGATATGGCCGAGGATCTGCGCTGCTTCCTGGACGCCATGGGCATCGAACGCCCCATCCTGGTGGGTCACAGCTTCGGCGCCGATATCGCTATGTACTTCGCGCTGCTCTATCCCGAACGCGTGCCCAAACTGCTGGCGCTGGAACCCGGCCTGGCGGCGCTGGTGCATTTGCGCAACGACAAAGACTGGATCGGCTGGGCGGCCTGGGTGGCGAAACTCGAAGAAGTCGGCATTCATGTGCCGGAAGACAAGCGCACGGATGCCGAATTCCTGTTGCAGCTCAGCCTGGAAACTCCCAAGTTCTACGGTCCCGCGCGCGGGCTGCCGCGCAATCGCGAGCCATTGCTGCATTTGATCCGCAATACCACGCTGATCAAGGATTACGAAGTGGTGGGCGACATGACGCTGGATGCCGTGCGCAGCATTCAAACGCCCACCCTGCTGGTTTACGGCAAGGATTCGCACTTCATCAGCTCCTATGAATATCTGCACAAGGCGTTGCCCAACTGCAAGCCGGTGCTGTTGCCGGGCGGCGAGCATTTCGGTCCGTTGGAGCAGCCGGAACTGTTGACCAACCACATCCTGCAGTTCCTGCGCGAGCCGGTGCCGGCCATCCAACTGACAGCCGCCAGGCGCTGATCACGCGCTGATAGAGTAGACACTATCGGCAACATGGATCAACTCCCACGCAGGCTGGGCCTTCTCGACGCTTCTCTAATCGTCGTCGGCGTCGTGATCGGGTCGGGCATTTTTCTGCTGCCCAACGTGATTGCGCAGAACCTGCCATCCGGCCCCGCGATGCTGGCGGTGTGGGTAGTGGCGGGCCTTCTTTCGTACTTTGGCGTGCTGGCCTATGCCGAGCTGGGCGCCATGATGCCGGATACCGGCGGCCAATACGTGTATCTGCGCGAAGCGTTCGGGCCGGGCTGCGCGTTTCTCTCCGGCTGGATATTTATGCTGGCCGTGATGCCGGGCAGCATGTCGTTTCTGGCCGTAGGCTTTTCGATTTATCTGGCCCAGTTCGTTCCCCTTTCGCCCGCGATGCGCGAGATCGTTTCGCTGGCATTGCTCTTCGTACTGACCGCGGCCAATTACATCGGCGTAAGGGAGGGCGCCTGGATTCAGCGCATCTTCACTTCGTTGAAGATCGCCGGATTGCTGCTGTTGATCGGCGCCGCCGCGTTTGCGCCGGCGCTACCGCTCCCTCACGGTCGCGGCTCAGTTAGCGGGGCGGTTAGCGGGTTGGTTAGCGGGGCGGTTAGCGGCTCGGGAATTTCCTATCGCGGGATCGGCTACGCCCTGAGCGCCTGCCTGATGGCGTATAACGGCTGGAGCTACGTCAGCTTCGTGGCGGGCGAAATCAGGAATCCGAAACGCAATCTGCCGCGCGCATTGGCGCTGGGAATGGCCGCGGTTATGGCGCTGTATGTGGCCGCCAACGTCGCCTACCTGCACGTGATGACGGTGCCGGAAATGGCCGCCACCGAACGCGTAGGAGCCGAAGTCGCCGCGCGCACTATGGGTCCGGCGGGCGCCACCGTGCTGACTACCGTCGTGCTGCTTTCGATCGTCGGTGCTATCAATGGAAATATTCTGACGGGCGCGCGCATCTCCTTCGCGCAGGCCCGCGATGGCCTATTCTTCGCCCGCTTCGGACGCGTGCATCCGCGCTTCGAGACGCCCGCTCTGGCCATCGTGGCGCAAACCGCCTGGACCGCGCTGCTGCTGGTGACCGGCTCCTACGAGACGCTAATCGCCTATGCCATGCTTTCGTCGTGGATCGTCTACATGCTGGGCGTCGCGGCGGTCTGGGTGTTGCGCCGCAAAGCGCCCACCGCGGAGCGTCCGTACAGAATGTGGGGATACCCGTACACCATGTGGGCGTTCCTGATCGGCTCCGCGTGGTACATGGCGGATGCCATAGTGAATCAGCCGAAGCCTTCCCTGATGGCGTTCGCCGTATGCGCCGCGGGGATTCCGTTTTATCTCTACTGGCGCACCCGATCGGATAAGGCCGCCGTTAGCGCTTCAGAGCCAGAGTGAGTCCATCGCCGATGGGGACTAAGCTGAGCCACACACGTTGGTCGAGATGCAACTTAGCGTTGAATTCGCGGATGGCGCGTGTATCTTTATCCTGGATAGCTTCGTCAATTACCTTGCCGTGCCAGAGCACATTATCGAAAGCCGCCAGGCCGCCGGGGCGGAGTAACCTTAAAACGCGCTCATAGTAATGGTCGTAATTTTGCTTATCCGCATCCACAAACGCGAAATCGAAGCTGCCCTCGGCGCCTTCATGAATCAATGTGTCGAGCGATTCCTTGGCCGGCGCGATCCGTAAGTCGATCTTTTCGTCGACGCCCGCTTCGCGCCAGTAACGGCGGGCGATGGCGGTGGTTTCCGGGTTGATGTCACAGGCGACGAGGCGGCCATCCGGTGGCATGGCCATGGCGATATGCAGGGAACTTAGTCCGGTGTACACCCCGACTTCGACGGCGCGCCTGGCACCCATAAGCTGCACCAGCATACCCATGAATTGCCCTTGCTCGGGAGCCACCTGGCAAGATGAATCCGATCGCGCGGCGGTTTCTTCACGCAGACGAGTTAGTAACTCGGGCTCGCGCAGAGAAACTCTCCTGACATAGGAGGCTAGCTCAGCCGTAATAGGCGTCTGTAAATTAGACATAAAAGTGACACACCGTCGAAAACCTACTGTGGGGTAGCCACTCTGGCTGCGGCGGCAGGCGGGCTGGGATCCCGCCGCAGGCAGAGTGCCTGCCCCACTCATCATTTCGCGCTCAACATATTGGCGAATATCCGATAAGCCCCCGGTACCCCCGCCGGTAACTCGCGAAACCACGAGTATCCGCTGAAGATATACACGCCTTTGCCATACCGTGCATAAAGCATCCCGCCGGCCAACGGTTTCTCGCCCGGATCGTGCGATTCGATCACCGTCTGATAATGTGAATCCCATTCCGAAGCAAAATAGAGGCCGCGTTCCTGAGTCCAGCCGTCGAAATCCTTCTGCGTAATCTCATTGGGCGTGCTTATCAATCGATTCGAAAGATTCGTGAACGTCACCGGCGCCTCTTCCACCGTCACGCGATCATGACTGACCTTGAACGGATACGGTCCCATCGGTACTAAGTTAGAGTCAGTCACATTGTATTGGTCGATCAATGTGCCGCCGTTGTACACATAGGCCAGCAGGCGCGGCAGATTCGCCCGCAGATCGGCGCGTGTATTATAAGCCCGCACGCCCGTCACGATGGCGTCGAATTCGGATAAGTTGCGCTGCTCCAGATCCGACGCGGTCAACAGCGTCACTTCGCAGCCAAGCTGCCGGATGGCATCGGGCATTTCGTCGCCCGCGCCCATCACGTAGCCGATTTTATGGGCTGTCACGCGCACATCGGCGCGCACCAGCTTCACGGCCGCTGGCGGAAAGACGGTCAAAGGCGGCAGCGGCGGATGCGAAATCACCAGCATTCCCACGCCGATTTCGCGGCCATCCAAGCGCGCCACTCCGTGCAGCCACGCCGCCGGATCGGGCCCCGCGCCATCCGCGGGCTTCACCTCGAAGGTCAATGGCTGCTGCTGACCGGCCTGCGCCTGCTCGAACGGCTGCGAAACCGGCTCCGCACTCCATCCGGAATCGGCCGTCAGGTGCACATCGCCCGCGACTTTGGGCACATCCGCATGCACCTCCACTTCGACCTTGCGCGCGTCGCCGTTGCGAAACAATTCCACATCCTGCGGCAGGTTCAAGGCGACCGGCGGCACCACCACCAGCGCGCGCGTCTGCTCGCCATCCACGCGGTCGATGTAGCGATGGCGCACCGGACGTATCAGATCGAACTTCACGCCGCCGGCTTCCAATCCGAAACGCAAATTCAGCAGCGGCGGATCTTCGGGCAGTCCCACCATCCGTTGATCGGGGATGGTGTACGTATCGCCCTGCTTCGGTTCGCGCAACCAGAACGGCTGCGAATACGGCTGATCCGGCGGGACGGAATATTTCAACTGCGAGTTGACAGGCTCGTTCGACGCCAGCGCGGCATGATGGGCATCGGTGCGCGACTCGCCGCCCATACCTTCGAGCGTCAGCGAATCGAGCGCCATCGGAAACGAAGAACGGTTCAGCGCCGTGTAACTCACTTCCACCGTGGCTCCCGGCACCGCGGCGTAATCGTTGGCATTCGCATCCAGCCACATACCCGCGCAAAGCGCGATGGCTTCGTCGAGGCCGGCCAGTTTTTCGGAGGCCCACGGATCGTGCAAGGCGGCGATCAACGGCTGGGCTTTCAACAGCAGCGGAATGGTGCGATCGGGGTGATCGGGATCGAACGTCCGCTCCGCTTCCGTCAGAATTCGTCCAATCTCCGCGCCGCCGGGCACGCGATCCCACGTGGTATCGATGCCATCGAACGCGTCTTTCGTGGGAGTATCGCCGGCCACCGGCACCAGAAACTGACGCGAAGGTCCCGGCCGCGACCACGCGCCCATGCCCTGGCTGCGATGCATGCTGCGGCTCATCCCGGCGATCTGGCTGTAAGAAACGCCCAGCACCGGGTTGAATTCGCCCGTATCCACCACGATCCGGCCCGGAGCGGCGGCAGCTTCCTTCTCCATTTGCGGCGTGAAGCTGAACGAATTGAACATTAGCCGGTGGGCCTGCCACGGCTGCACGTATTTCAATTGCTCCGGAAAACGTTGGGGATCGGCGGCGGCAAAAAAAGCCTCCTTGCCGACAATGGCGGACACCTGATGCTGGCCGTGGCCATCCCGCGGCGTGCCGGAAAAACGCAGGATGATGACATCCGGACGGAAGCTGCGCACCACCCAAACTACGTCCGACAAAATACGTTCGTGGCCCCATTTGGCAAAGGTTTCATCGGCCGTTTTGCTGAATCCGAAGTCGATGGCGGGCGTGAAAAACTGCTCGGCGCCGTCGATGCGCCGCGCGGCCAACAATTCCTGCGAGCGAATCAAGCCGAGCAGATCGCCCAGTTCGGGACCGATCAGGTTCTGGCCGCCTTCGCCGCGGGTCAGCGATAGATACCCCGTGCGCATGTGGCGGCCACGCGCGTAATAGGCGAGAATAGCGGTATTCTCGTCGTCGGGATGCGCGGCGATCATCAGCACGCTGCCAAGTACGTTCAGCTTTTCGAGAGACTGCTCGATGGCGGGCGTGCCGGAAAACGGCGCTTCGGCGACAGCGGGCGTGAGCAGGAACACCACGAGCAGCGCCGCAAGGAACGGGGCGAAATGAGTGCGCATCCAAAACAATGGTAGTCGATCTGCGGCGGTGAAAAGGGGCGGCATTTGAAGATCGAATGGAGCAATTGGAAATCGGCGCTGACCGGGCGTCCGCGGCCGGCAGTGGCGGAGCCGGAACGGGCCATTCCCGCGCCCACGCGTCTGGGGTTGGCGCTGGGCGGAGGCTTCGCGCGTGGGTTGGCGCACATCGGCGCGCTCAGCGTTCTCGAAGAAAACCAGATTCCCATCCACTGCATCACGGGAGTCAGCGCGGGAGCTATCGTGGCGGCGGCCTACGCCAGCGGAGCCACGCCGCAGGAGATCGCGGAGGCCGGCAGCGCCATGCGGTTCACGGACGTGGCGCGCTGGACCATCGGCCGCATGGGCATCGCCGGCAGCGAGCGCATGGAGCACTTTCTGCGGAAGCTGCTGAAGTGCTATTCGTTCGAAAAGATGCGCATCCCGCTGGGGGTGGTGGCTACCGACGTGGTCACCGGCGAAGCCGTGGTCTTCCGCGATCATGGCGACGTGCTGCTGCCCATCCGCGCCAGTTGCTCCTATCCCGGCCTGTTCCAGCCGGTGCGATGCGGCGACCGCCTGCTGGTGGATGGCGCCATCTCGACCGAAGTGCCCGCCCTGCTGGCGCGCTTCCTGGGCGCATCTCACGTGATCTCGCTGCACCTGCCCATGCAAGGCTCCGCCGCCATGCCGACCAATATGTTCCATGTGATTAATCGATGTTTTCAGATTCTGCATAGTCGCACGGAAATCAGTTGGCGGCAACACTCCTATATCGTCATCGAGCCGGATGTGCGCGGCATGGAGTGGGACGCGTTCGATAGCGCCGCGCAGTTAGTGAAGGCCGGGGAAGAGGCGGCGCGGCAGGCCTTGCCCGCCATCTGTCGCGCTTTACGCCTGGAGAACGGCGGACACGTTTCGCCTAGCAAGGTTTTGTCGCCGGCCGCAGGTTAGCTTGGTGGCACAGCGCTCACACATGTGACTCGCAGCCACGGTTCCTACCCGGCAACCACCCGCGTCTGTTTGATTCTCGATAAACGGCCATCGACTTGCTGGCCCCGAAGCCATGCTCAAATTCGTTGCCCTTTTGCCCCTTCTGGCTAGCCTGCCCCTCGCTGCCCAAGATGCGGAAGCGCAAAAGAAATTCGCCGGCACGTGGGAGGCGAAGTATAAGGACAAAGTGATCTGCACTATCCGGATAAGAACAGGCGAAGTTATCTCCGGCGAAACAGCCGATTGCAGCATCAACGTGGATGCGAACGGCGACCTCCAGGACCCGGGCTCCAGCGATAGTCCGGATACGCCTTCGCCCATGCTCAACCCGAAAATCCATGACGATACGCTGGCCTTCGAGCAGAAGGAGGACGATGACGTCATCAAATTTGAGATGAAGATAGTAAGCGATGGACAGGCCGAGTTGCAGATCCTGGATGCGCCCATGCCCGTCAAGCCGATCCACTTCTCGAGGAAGTGACCTGCGGACTCAAGCCAGATTCAAAATCTGCCGGACCGTCCCGCTTTGATCTTGAATCTTGCTTTGCAGCATCATCAGCGCCTGAATCAGTTGCTCGGGACGCGGCGGACAGCCCGGAACGTACACATCGATGGGAATCACCTGGTTCACCGGGATCAGCGCGTAATTATTGAACACGCCCGTGGAGGTCGCGCACGCTCCCATGGAGATCGCCCACTTGGGCTCGGGCATCTGTTGATAGAGATGCCGGATCACGGGCGCCATCTTGTTCGACACGCGCCCGGCGATAATAATCAGGTCCGATTGCCGCGGCGACCCGCGAAAGACTTCGGCGCCAAAGCGCGCGATATCGTAACGCGACGCGCTCATCGACATCATCTCGATGGCGCAGCAGGCCAAGCCGAACGACATGGGCCAGATGGAATTCTTGCGCGCCCAGTTGACCGCTTTATCCAGCGTCGTGAGCACGAGGCCCTCCGACGCGGCGGCCGCCGCGCTGGAAATGGATTCATTGTCTAAGCGCTCGAAGAGTTCCACGGGACCGCTGGCAAAGGGTGCATCCATACCCACCATTCTAACGTAAGCCTCACGAATGTTTTATCGGCGTTCATCGGCGGCCGATATGGTTTTGGCATTTTCGCGCTGGGCCGGAAGAAAAACCGAATTGGCCGCCGATGAACGCCGATGAACGCCGATGAAACCAAGGTCTTACCGCGTCCGGATCCTCACAAAACGCGCAGTTCCTTATTGGTCGGCGTCAGCACCTCGCACCCGGTAGCCGTCACCACCACCGTATCCTCGATCCTTACGCCGCCGAATCCTTCGAGATAAACGCCGGGTTCGATAGTGATGGCCATGCCCGCGGCCAGCGGCGTCTTATCCTTTTTGCCGATGCGTGGCAGTTCGTGAATCTCCAACCCCAAGCCGTGGCCCGTCGAGTGCACGAAAGCGCCCTCCAGTTTATGCGCCTTCAGAACCCTGCGCGCCTGGCGATCCACATATGCCGTCGTGGCTCCCGGCCGCACCGCATCGAGGGCCGCCAGTTGCGCTTCGAGCACCGCGGCGTAAACGCCCTTCACGCGCGCGCCGGGTGTGCCCAGGAACAGCATGCGGGTCATGTCGCTGGCGTATCCATCCACGAATGCGCCCATATCCACCAGCACCAGGTGTCCAGCTTTCATCGCCGCGCCCGTGGGATGCGCATGCGGCAACGCCGACCGCTCGCCCGTAGCCACGATGGTCTCGAAGGACGATTTCTCCGCGCCCAGCCGGCGCATCTGGTGATCGATTTCGGCGGCTAATTCCTGCTCCCGCATGCCCGCCCGGATATGGCGAACCGCGCGATCGAAGGCCTTGGAGTTGATCGCGACCGAGCGGCGGATGGCCTCGATTTCAGCCTCTGACTTCAGCATGCGATGCGCTTCCAGCCATCCGGCCACCGGCTCCAGCGATGCACTCAGCGGCATGTTGGCGCGCAGCAGATCGAAGCCTTCGTAGGATAGACGCGTGGGCTCGAATCCCAAGCGGCGGATGCGCCGCGCAGCAGCTACGCCGGCTACGGCCGACAACAGCCCGCCCTTACAAACCCGCATCCGGCACGAGATCTCGCGCCGCGCCTGAATGGCATACCGCGGATCGGTAAAGAAAATCGCCTCGCCGGGCAGCACCAACACCGCGCCATTGCTGCCGGCGAATCCCGTAAGATATCGCACGCTCGCCGGGGACGTGACCAACATGGCGTCGAGTTCGCGATTGGCGAGTCCGGCCGCGATCAGGCGGCGCCGTTCGGCGTATTCGTTATTCACCCGGGAGTTCCCGCGCCAGGATTTCGGCGCGCTCTGATAGGGCGTCCGCCTGCGCGTATTCGCCGCGCTGTTCGGCTTGCGTGCACTGCGCCAGGAACGAGTTGATACGGTCGATCAGGGGCTGGTCGTGGCTCGACGGGTGGCGCTTGGCGCGGTTCAGCCTCTCCTCGATCTGCTTTTTGCGCGCATCGATGGAGTCTTGCAGGCGCTTCTGTTCCTCGCCGCTTAAGATCGGCTGGATGGGCGCCTGCTCCTGGACCGCCGGCGCCGGCGGATTCTCGACTTCGGTCTCGGGCTCGGTTTTCGGCGGAGTAGTGGCGGCGTGGCGCGTGCTACTACGCACCGTGGGAGCCGGCGTGTCGATCTTCTCGACTACCGGAACCTGGGCGGGAGGCGCTGCGGGGATCGCGTCCGGGTTGACCGGTTGCGGGCTGGGCAGCGTAACAGCGGTTTGCGGCACGGAAAGTTGCGGCTCGGGCGCCGGCGGTTGCACCGCTGCGGGCTTAGGCGGCGGCGGCGTAGCGGCTTGCTTGCCGATTCCCAGATTACAGGCCGCCAGCGGCACGATGAGAAGCAACGCAAGATAACGCAATCGAAGAAGTGGCATACTCATCGCGCTACAGGTCGATTGTAGCGCCATTGTCAGCCTTTGGGCCGGTGAGATCTACTTCACATGGAAAGTCGCGTGCGGCGTGGACGTGCCGCCGGGCGTGGTCACCGTGACCGGTCCGGTGGTGGCGCCCGCGGGCACCGTGGCGAGCACGTAGTTTGGACCGCTATTTGCCACGGCGGCTGCCGGGACTCCATTAAAGTCCACCGACGCTCCGAACAGGTTGTAGCCCCAGATGGTGACCTGGGTTCCTACCCGCCGGATTGCGGCGAGAGGCGCAGCGCGCGCGGCTTGGGGATGGGGAGGCCCGCGTCCAGCGCAAAGATGAGGCCCGCGCCGTTTGCCCCGCCGCTTTGCGCTACGCCGTAAATAATGCCATCGCTGCCCTGCAGCAGCCAGCAGGGGCAAATGGCGTTGGCCGCCCGGGACACTTCCTTGTAGTCGCCGGATTTGCTGAGACTGAAAATCAGGCCATTGCCTTGGATGATCCCGTAGAATTTGCCGTCGCTGCCCTCGATCAGGCTATCCACGACGGCGTTGTTGCACACCCCGAAATCGTGCAGAATGGTGAACTGGCCGGCGGGGGTAAGTTGGTAAATGGCGCCACGCTGGTTGTTTTTTGAGCAGCCGTAGCCGGTGGGCTGAATGCCATAGAAATTGCCGTCGGTGCCCTGCAGAATGAACCCGCTTCCCGGGAAGGCGTACGAGAGGAACGGCAGCGTGGCGACAGTAGTGAAGGCGCCTGACGGCGTCAGCTTGTAAAAGTACGTGGTGGTTGCAGTGTTGCTTGTGGCCCCCGTGCCATAGTAGTTACCGTCGGTCGCGTAGACCGGCACCGCCGGAAGGCTGCCGGAAGGGAATTGATAAAGGGGTGTCATATTGGCCGCCACGTCGATCGTCGCGAAGCTCCAGGTGGGGCCCGAAAAAGTGGATGCGAGGCCAAACATATTGCCCCCCGGCAGGTTGCCTGCGATGGGACACGGGAAGAGGCTCTGCGGGGGATACGTGTGCTCGCCCTCCGTGCTTGGGGAGAATGAAAATACGCTGCCTGAGCCAAACGTCTCAACCGAGGAGTAGAGCATTTGGTTCGGCGCTGCGACGGTGTAGGACACAACCGTGTAGTTGTCCGGGAACGTGGCGATGGTGGCCATCGTCCCCTGTGAGGTAACGGAGACGAGCGCCGGGGCCACGACTGCTGTGAAGAAGACGCCGCTGGATCCTTCGGCGATCGGGCCCGGCTGGGAGTACCCTCCGCCCTGGAAACTGTACACGGCCCTATAGCTGACCGCAGATGTCTGAGGTACTGCAGACTTGACAGCGGTTAGCGTACCGAAAAGAATGGACCTGCGAATGTGGTTTCTCACTGGTTTGACTCCGTTAACACAGGGGGCAGCCGGGCGCAATGTTGGAAGCCGCGTGCCGGTAGCTGCTAGTAGCACACCAACAGGCCGGATGGATACGCGCTGCCCGACTGCTGAGCTGATGTCGGGCACAGCGCATTCCCGCTCTGGTCAGTGGGGAAGCTGACGCCATGACTAACGGCGTACGTGGGGAACGTAGGCCCTGCCGTTGACCACTGTCGGCCTGGCGAAGGAGGAGGCGCACCACAGATTTGTGCCGTTGACCTCGCTGCTGACCCAGTCCTGATGCAATACGTCGTCGACATTGGGCAGGGCGGTGTAAGCGTAGAAATGCCCCACCCCGCGTGCCATGGAACTCGGTCAGGGAAGCATCCCCCGGAGGACATATCATCCCGCTCGTGCAGGGCGAGCCCGACCGTCGTACAAATTCGCTTCGCCAAAGTTAGGTGCTTCCAGGCTTGGCGCATGAGGACCCTCCAAGTGCTGGAATATTTCCTGCGGTAGTAATATCATGTGCGCTGGGGGAACGCAAATGAAAAATCAATGGGGCTGGCACTGAGGAATTTTCCAACAATTGCAGACGACCTCTCAAGTCACCCTAAGCCCGAACCGCCTCGGCTTGTGCCGCAGGCGCCGTGACCCGCCTCGACTGAGGAATCGGCGAGGTCCGGGGCCCGGTTCGACAGATTCAGGGCGTCACAGAACCACGACGCGAGCAGTCACGTCCCGGCAACAGGCTGGGCAGCCGCCAACTCCCGCAGCCCCAGCCCCAAACTTTCCCCCACCCCCCACTTGCAAACTACCTGAATGGGTGTAAGATGTTCGATGAATAAATTTTGAGGGAGCACTTGGGATGCGACGCTGAGGGATGTCAGCGTAGTGGGGAGACGGCGGCTCTGGTCAGCGATTTTATAGGGCCCCAATTACTAGTAGCCAGGCTTTACCATACTCTCCATAACGGAGTCGTTATTTCCCGCGGCTGGCGGAAACAGCGGCGCTTACCGGGTCCCCTACAATTCGCACGAATTTAAGGACGGCCGGCCCGCGCCGGTCTAGAGGAAAGTAATGGCAAACCCGACCACCGAAGGTCCGGCGGGCAAGACTGCCCCGCCGCCACCATCGTCGAAACCTTCGCTTTCGCAAGCGCTTTTCAAGATTCTCAAAGATCCCGACCCCGCGGATTCCGATCCGCAAAAGGGCATTCTCCGCCGCCGCCGTTTCGTCATCGCCTCGGTGTTGGGCGTATTGGGCGTGAATTTCCTGATGTTCCTGCGCTTCTTCTTCCCGCGCGCTCTGTACGAACCCAAGACCCGCTTCCGCATCGGCTATCCCGCCGATTTCGGATTCGGCGTGGATACCAAGTTCCAAAATCAATACCGCATCTGGGTGGTGCGGAACACGGAAGGCATTTTCGTGATCTCCGCCATCTGTACGCATCTGGGCTGCACGCCGGATTGGAAGCCCAGCGAAAACAAATTTAAGTGCCCGTGTCATGGCAGCGGATACGATCCGGAAGGCATCAACTTCGAAGGCCCGGCGCCCCGGCCCATGGACCGCGCGCACGTGGAACTCGACCCCGAAGGCCAGATCGTGGTGGACTTGAGCCACGTCTATCGATGGCCCAAGGGCGAGCGCTCGCAGTTTGGCGACGAAGGCGCCATTCTCCGCAATGTTTGAGCGCAAAGGGGCGGGTGTCCGCGCCGCCAATAAAGGATGGAACTCGCGGGATGGTGGCGGCGCGGCCGTGCCCCGTTTTGCGCGAGTTTGTTGGAAGGTGAATCATGGCTGAATCGGAAGGAAAGAACGGAGCGCCCGCGTCCACCAATGGAACGCCCGCCGGCGCTTCCGGTAACGGCAAGAACGGCAAAGGCAAGGTGACCGCGCTGCTCGAAGGCAGCAAGGTGGTGCGCGAACGCGCCGTCGACGAATTGAAAGCCCTCAAGCAGCCCGAGAAGACCGACCTCTGGAAATCGGTGCTGCGCGTGAAGCACGATGAGACGCCGCGCAGCCGTGCGCTGGGCGTGCTCTCCAACGTCTTCCTGCACCTGCACCCCGCCAAAATCAATCGCGACGCGGTGGCCTACAAATACACCTGGGGCATGGGCGGCATGACGTTCTACGTCTACATCACGCTGGTCTTCACCGGCACGCTGCTGATGTTCTACTACCATCCCTCGAAGGTGGTGGCCTTCCGCGACATTCTGTATCTCGAACACGATGTTCCCTTCGGCAAACTGCTGCGCAACATGCACCGATGGGGCGCGCACCTGATGGTGATCATGGTCGAGCTGCACATGTTCCGCGTCTACCTGACGGGCTCGTATAAGCCGCCGCGGCAGTTCAACTGGGTAGTGGGCGTGTTGCTACTAGTTTTGACGCTGCTGCTCAGTTTCACCGGCTACCTGCTGCCCGACGATCAGCTGGGCTTCTGGGCCGTGACCGTGGGAACGAACATGGCGCGCGCCACGCCGCTGCTGGGCCACGACGGACCATTTGGCCACCAGTTGGGCATGACACCTTTTAATGACGTGCGTTTCGGGCTACTGGGCGGCTCGATCGTGGACGCGAATGCCCTGTTGCGCGCTTACATCTGGCACTGCGTGGCGATTCCCATCATCGCCTCGACTTTTATGGTTGTGCACTTCTGGCGTGTACGTAAAGACGGCGGCATCTCCGGCCCCGCGCCAGTGGTGCTGGAGTCGGAGATTAAGGAACCGAGGAAAATATAACGGGACTAGGGACCAGGGACTAGGGGTTAGAGCGGCGGATCGCTCCGGCCCCAGACCCCAGTCCCTAGCCTCCAGCCCTGGGGGTCACATGGATTTTCATCAACTATGGACAATCTTCAGCACGCCGGACAACGTTCCCATCGTGCTGCTGCTTTTCGTGGTGCCCTTCTATACCTGGTACGGGCTGCGGCAGGCGTTCGCCAACGACCGCCTGATTGCCCAGCTTGAGGCCGATCCGGCGCTCGCCAAGACGCATCATCGTAAGACGCAGCCATGGAAACCCGGTTGGGTGCGGGAGGTGCACGTCTGGCCGTATCTGCTGCGCATCGAGTTTCTGGCCGCCATCATCGTCACCATCATCCTGATGGTTTGGTCGATCACATTGAATGCGCCGCTCGAAGAACCCGCCAATCCTACGCTGACCATGAATCCGGCCAAAGCGCCCTGGTACTTCCTGGGCCTGCAGGAGATGCTCGTCTATTTCGATCCCTGGATGGCAGGCGTAGTCTTTCCGAGCCTCATCATCATAGGCCTGATGGTGATTCCTTATATAGACGCCAATCCGCTGGGCAACGGCTATTACACGTTCAAGCAGCGTAAGTTTTCGATTCTCACGTTTATCTTCGGCTTCATCGTGCTGTGGGTCAGTATGATCATCATCGGCACGATTATTCGAGGCCCTGGATGGATGTGGTTCTGGCCCGGCGTCACATGGGATCATAACCGCCTGATCTTCGAGGTGAATCGCGATTTGCCCGATATCTTCGGTATCACGGGCCGCACCGCTAAGGCAATTTTCGGCGCCATCGTGGTGGGTATCTATTTCGTGGGTGCCTGGATCGGCATGCATAAACTTATCACCCGCACGCCCTTTAACAGAAAAATCTTCGCGCGCATGAGCCTGCTGCAATACTCCATCATGCAGGTCTTCCTGATCCTCATGTTATTGCTGCCCGTGAAGATGTTATTGCGCCTGGTATTTCGCATTAAGTACGTTTGGATTACTCCCTGGTTTAATATATGAGCGACCAAGAAAAAGACCCCGTCGTCCATTCATCCCTGAGTAAGCCGTTGTTTATATCCGCGGCGCTGTTGTTGCTTTCCCTCGGTTGGGGCTTGTACGACGAAGTCTATGGCACACGTCCCTGGAAGGGTTATCAAGCGCGTTTCGAAAAGGTCTATTCCCGATTCTTAAAACAGACCTTGCCCAACGAAGTGGCGTCCGAACAGACAATCAAATCGCAGCCGGAATATCAAGACCTCGACCGGCAGATGCGGGCCGCCGAGAAAGCCGTGATCCCGCAAGTGGCCGAAATCGATCGCCGGGTTGGCGAGATCGTGCCGCTGGCTCTGGCGTTGAATGAACCGTTCCAGGAAGTTCGCGGGCACGTCGGCGCCATCACCTATCAGATCGAAATCTCCAAGAGCGCATCCAGCAAGGAATCCATGCGCAAGGAGATCGAAGAGCTGCAGAAGGAAGTCCACACGGTGAAGCTGCCCACGCCGGACGGCGGTACCAAATCGCGGCAGATGACCTTCTTCGACATGGACAAACAACTACAGGATTGGAAAAACGAGAAATCCACACTCCTGCAGAAGCGCGTCGACATGATGAAGCCGGCCACCGAACTGCGCGCCAAACGCGATAAGTATCTTACCGATCGTATCTCCGATGTCAGCGCCGATACCCTGAATGGCTTGCGCAACAAGATGGCCACCTTCGACGTCGCCATCCGCCAGATCCATGTGAAGGACGTCGACTTAGTCGACCGATGCGAATCCTGCCACTTAGGAATTCGCGAGCCGGTCACGCTGACGCAAGCCTCATTCACGCCGCCGGAGAAGACCGACGTCTTCATCAGCCATCCCACCCGCGAACTGCTGAAGGTCCACGATCCGGAGAAGTTCGGCTGCACGCCTTGCCACGGCGGCAATGGCGCGGCATTGACCAGCGTGGAGAAGGCGCATGGTTACAACGAACATTGGCTGTGGCCGCTGCATGCCAAGGAAAACCTGGAAGCCGGCTGCCAGCAATGCCACTCGCAGGAAATCGTCACCGAAATGGCGCCTACGCTGGATGCCGGCCGGGAAATCTTCCGCCTGCGCGGCTGCATGGCCTGCCATCGCTATGAGGGCTTCGACCGCGATCCCGACGAGTTATCCGCCGTCAATCAGGATATCCGCCAACTCACGCAGCAGAAAGCCGAATGGACGCGCGAAATCGGCTTTACCACCACGAAGGGCGATAACACTCCCGATAACGACGAAGCGCAGAAGCTTTATCAACACGCCAACGACTTAAAGGTGCGCATCAGCATTCTGGACGCCAAGATGGAGCAGGATGACGACCGCGCCCGCAGCCTGGTGCGCGAAATCAAGAAGGTCGGGCCCAGCCTGAAAGAAGTGCGCATGAAGATGCACAAGGAATGGATTCCGGTGTGGCTGAAAGATCCGCATGCCTGGCGTCCCGGCACCAAGATGCCCACCTTCCGTCTGGACGATGGCGAAATTCGCGCCATCTCCGCATTTATCTGGCAGTCGGGCGTGACCGGCGATTTGGCGCATCAGGCGCCCGGCGATCCCGAGAAGGGCAAAGAGGCGTTCGAAACGCGCGGCTGCATGGCCTGCCATTCGATGGGCGAAGGCGATGAAAAGCAGGGTGGGACTTTCGCCGCCAATCTCAGCCGCGTGGGCGAAAAAGATAACTACGATTACCTGGTGCGCTGGGTACACAATCCGCGCCAGCGTACCTTGCCCTACTGTCCGTTCGAAAAGAAAGATATCACCGAAGCCGACTACACGCGCGCCGGCAAGCCGTTCGTTTTCGATCTGGAACACGATAAGTGCCCCAACGACGGCCATCAATTAATCGTGATGCAGATGACTCCCATGCCCAGCTTGCGTCTTACCGAAGACGAAGCGCGCGATATCGCCAGCTATCTGGAAACCCGCAAGCACGACGGAGTCACTTACGCCAACGCCGACTATATGGACGATCCCAGCCTGAAAGAACGCGGCCGGTTCCTGGTGCGTTTCTACGGCTGCGCGGGCTGCCATGAAATCTCGGGGCTCGAGGAAGAACAACGCATCGGCACCGAGCTGACTAAGGAAGGCTCAAAACCTATTGAGCGTCTGGATTTCGCGCTGCTCGGCCACGAAGCCGAACGCCAAGGCTGGTACACGCACAAAGGCTTCTTCGAGCACAAGCTCATCAATCCCGCGGTCTACGATCAAGGCAAGGAAAAAGCCAAGCTCGACCGGCTGAAGATGCCCAATTTCAATTTGACGAAGCCGGAAATCGATCAGCTCACCACCTTCCTGATCGGCTCCGTCGATCCCAGCATTCCGCCGCGCTATTTCTACAATCCGGGCGATCAGCGCCGCGATATTATCGAAGGCTGGTGGGTGGTTCGCAAATATAATTGCATGGGATGCCACAAGGTCCATGTGGGCCAGACCACCGTCTTGATGACGCTGCCCCGTTACCAGGATCCCGATTGGAAGGATCAGTTGCCGCCGACCTTGATCGGCGAAGGCGCGCGCGTGAATCCCGAGTGGTTAATGCGCTTCCTGAGCAATCCGTCCATGACCGACGATCCCAAGGATATGGATCGCGATGGTGTACGCCGCTATCTGCACGCGCGCATGCCCACGTTCTATTTCTCCGATGACGAGATTCAAAAGCTGGTGCGATTTTTCGCGGCTATGTCGTCGCAGGCGTCGCCTTACATCGCCGACAAGCTCGAACCGCTTTCCGATCAGGAGCGCACCATGGCGCGGCAGTTGTTCTCGAGCGAAGGCGCGCCGTGTCTGAAGTGCCATGCCACCGGCGATCCGAAGCACGACGCGCACGCCACCGCGCCGAATTTCCTGTTGGCGAAAGAGCGTTTGAAGCCCGGCTGGGCGCGCCGTTGGATGCTGGACCCGGCCATGATGAGTCCGGGCACCGCTATGCCTTCCGATTTGTTCAAAGCGGACGGCGACCGCATGGTCTTCGCGGGTCCCACGCCGGCCAGTTTCAACGGCTATAATAAGGACCACGCACAATTATTGGTACGATACATGTTCCAGTTTACGCCGGAAGAGTTGACTCGCCTGCGGGCCAGCGCCGGTGCACAATGAGGGTTGTAGGTGGTAGGTGATGGGGGGTGGTTGGCCGGGCAGCGCGGTAGGACGCGGACCCTACCACCCGCCACCCACAACCCACCACCACTTTAAAAAGGAGCTATTTAATGAAGAGTCTGTTAACCCCTTGCGGAGCCGTTTTCGCTCTGCTCATGGCCACTCAGTCCAATGCCGCTACGGTCACGGGAAAGGTAGTCTATTCCGGCCCGAAGCCCGTGGTGAGAAACATCGACATGTCGGCGAACCCGGCCTGCCAGCGAGCCCATCCCACGCCGCAGAAGACCGAGACGGCCGTTGTCAATAGTAACGGCACGTTGCGCTACACCTTGGTGTGGATCAAGTCCGGGCTGCCTAATAAGGCATGGCCCGTGCCCACGGCGCACGCCGAGATCGAGCAGCAGGGCTGCATGTACAAGCCGCACGTTCTGGCCGTGATGACCAACCAGCCCATCGACATCAAGAACGACGATCCCACCAACCACAACATCCATCCGCTGCCCAAGATCAACCAGGAATGGAACGAGTCGCAGCCTCCCAAGGGCGATACCAAAACCAAGAGCTTCCCGCGCGAGGAAGTGGCCATTCCCGTTAAATGCAACGTGCATCCCTGGATGCGCGCATACATCGCCGTAATCCACGATCCGTTTTTCGCCGTGACAGGAGAGGACGGTACGTTTACAATAAAAAATCTGCCCGCGGGTACCTACACGCTGGAAGCCTGGCATGAAACTTATGGCACAATGGATCAACAGATCACGGTAGGCGCGAACGATAGCAAGACCATCGATTTTACGTATAAGAAGTAACGGGAGTTGGGCGGGCGGGCCGCCCCGCTTGCAATATGGCTCCCAACGATCCAGTTCAACTCGATCACGAACGCCGCATCCGGCGGCTGGAAGAAGCGCGCCACGGCATGGAGGAAACCCTGATCGTGATTGGCGAAATCGAGCGTCGGCAGTCGGCGCTGCTCAAGGAGCACAGCGAGTTGATTGTGGTATCGGAGCGCCGGATGGCTCATCTTGAGCAAACCATGGCCGAAATCGGCGACAAGCTGAACGGTCTGATCGGTTGGGCGGAGGGGTCCGTCAGGCCCAAGCCGCCCAACGGTCCCGAGGGCTAGTTTGCGTGCTCACGAGGCAAATGAAAGACTATATCGAGCTCACCAAACCGCGCATCACCTGGCTCATCCTGATGAGCACCGGCATCGGCTACTATTTCGGCCTGAAGACCGGCACGTGGCGCGAGTTGCTTGCCGCCATCGAGTGGTGCGGATTATTCAACACCATCCTGGGCACCGGCCTCATCGCCTCCGGGACGGCCGCCCTTAACCAGTGGTACGAACGCGACGCCGATCGCCACATGCGGCGCACCTCCGATCGTCCCATCCCCGCCGGCCGCGTCACGGCGCCGCGCGCGCTGGGCTTCGGCATCGCGCTGTCGGTAGCCGGTTTCGTCGATCTGTGGCTCTTCGTGAATCTGCTGGCCGCCCTGCTCGGCCTGTTCACGCTGCTCAGCTATCTGTTCCTTTACACGCCGCTCAAAAGCCGCTCCTGGATCTCCACCACTATCGGCGCATTTCCCGGCGCCATGCCGCCCATGATCGGCTTCGCCGCCGCGCATGGCTCCCTCACCAACGAATCCTGGGTGCTGTTCGCGATTCTCTTTCTGTGGCAGTTCCCGCATTTCTACTCGATCGCCTGGATGTACCGCGACGATTACGCGCGCGCCGGCATCCGCATGCTTCCCGTGGTCGAGCCCGACGGCCGCTCCACTGCGCGCCAGATCGTGCTCTATGGCCTGGCACTCATTCCCGTCAGCCTGGTGCCGAGCATCCTGGGTATGTCCGGGCGCATCTATCTGATAGGTGCGCTGTTACTCGGCCTCTACTTCCTCTACTCGGGAGTGCGCGTCGCGCTCGACCGCACCATTTTGCGTGCCCGTAATGTCCTGATGGTTTCCGTTTTCTACCTTCCGCTAATCTACGGGCTGATGCTGTTGGATAGACCTGGATTGTGATTCTTGCCGAAAATCTGAGTCATCGGTACGGATCGCGCCTGGCGCTTTCGAATGTCAGCTTCGAAGTGAAAGCCGGCGAGATCTTCGGCCTGTTAGGGCCTAATGGAGGCGGAAAGTCCACCCTGTTCCGCATTCTCTCCACCATGATGGCGCCCACCGAGGGCCGCGCCGAAATCGCCGGTCACGATGTGGCGCGCGAGCCTTCCGCCGTGCGCCGTTCGATCGGCGTGGTGTTCCAGACGCAGAGCCTCGACAAGGCCCTCACCGTGGCTGAGAATCTGCGCGCCCAGGGCCATCTTTACGGCCTTTCCGGCGCCAAGCTGCGCGACCGCATGCAACAGGTGATGGAGCGCCTGTCGCTCGCCGACCGCCGCAACGACCTGGTGGAAACGCTTTCCGGCGGACTCAAGCGCCGCGTCGAAATTGCCAAGGGCCTGCTGCATCGTCCCGTGGTGTTGTTGATGGATGAAGCATCCACTGGCCTCGACCCCGGCGCGCGCCGCGAGCTTTGGCAGTACGTGGAAGAACTGCGCAGCCGCGAAGGCGTTACCATATTGCTGACGACGCATATTCTGGATGAAGCCGACCGCTGCGATCGCCTGGCTCTGCTGCATCAGGGGCGTGTGGTCACCGAAGGCACGCCTGCACAACTGCGATCGCGTATCGGCGGCGATGTGGTGGTGCTCGAATCCGTCGACGCCGCCGACTTAGGCCGCCGCATCGAGACGCGCTTCGGCTTGAAGCCTGTGGTCATGGATGGCGTGCTGCGCGTCGAAATCGCTAACGGCCATCGCTTCATCACTGAAGTGGTGGAGGCTTTTCCTGGCGTGATCGATTCGGTGGGGCTGCACAAGCCTACGCTGGAAGATGTATTTGTGCACGAGACGGGAGCAATGATTGAGTAACTTCTGGTTGCCTGTAATTACGCTGTGGCAGCGTGAATTAGTGCGCTTCTGGCGGCAGAAGAGCCGCATTCTGGGCGTGGTGGCGTCGCCGCTGGTATTCTGGCTGTTGATCGGCTCCGGCTCCGGCGACCTGGGCCGCTTCTTCGCTGGGGCGCTGGTGCTGACCGTGCTGTTTTCGGCGATTTTTTCAACGATTTCCATCATCGAAGATCGTCGCGAAGGTTTCCTGCTTTCCATGCTGGTTTCGCCGGCGTCCCGCACCAGCATGGTGCTCGGCAAGATCTTGGGCTCGGCCACGCTGGCCTGGATTCAAGGCCTCATTTTTCTGGCCTTCGCGCCGCTGGCCAAAGTCTCCATTGGCTTCACCGACGTGTTGTGGCTCGTCGGAGCCGTCTTCCTGGTTTCGTTCACGCTCACCGGCCTGGGCTTCGTGATCGCCTGGCAAATGACTTCCACCGCCGGCTTCCACGCCATCATGAACCTGCTGCTGGTCCCCATGTGGATGGTTTCCGGATCGCTGTTTCCGATGGCCACCGCGCATGGCTGGATCAAAGGCGTGATGTGGGTGAATCCGCTGACTTATTCGATCTCTCTGCTCAACGGCTTGCTGAAACTAAGTTCCGGAGCGCCGGGCATCGGAGTAAGTTTGCTGGTAACCGCGTGTTTCGGAGTGGTTCTGCTGCTGGCGTCTGGAATGGTCGCGAACAGAAGATCCCTGGTGAGCAACGCGTGACTCGCCCCCCCCACCTCCTGGCCCTGCTCTTCCTCGCCATACTCGCATCCTGCCGCCAAACTCCGCCCCTGCCCGTCTACTGGCAGATCCCCGCCTTCCAACTCACGGCCCAATCCGGCCAACCCTTCGACAGCAAATCGCTGGCGGGCGACATCTGGGTGGCGGATTTCATCTACACCACGTGCCCCGGCCCCTGCCCGCGCATGAGCTCCCAAATGCGCGGCGTGCAATCGGCCGTCGCATCCATGCCCGACGTGAAGCTGGTTTCCATCACCGTCGATCCGAAAAACGATACGCCCCAAACCCTCGCCGCCTACGCCCAACGGTATCGCGCGGAACCCGGCCGCTGGTTCTTCCTCACCGGCGCCCAGACCGCCCTCCACGACCTTTGCCGCAACGGCTTCAAACTCGGCGACGTGGATGGCAGCCTGACCCACAGCACCCGCTTCGTCCTGATCGACCGCCACAGCCGCGTGCGCGGATTCTACAATCCCGCGAGCGAAGATGGCGCCATCCCGCACCTGCTGCACGACATCCACGCGCTCGAAAAGGAATCCGATGTCCGTTCATGATCTGCCCTCGGTGAACGCCGCGCTCAACGCCTTGGCGGCCGTGCTGCTGGTTTGCGGCTACATCCTGATCCGCCGCAAGCGCATTCAAACGCATCGCAAAGTGATGATCGCCGCTTTCGTCACCTCGTCGCTATTTCTGATCTGCTACATCGCTTATCACGTGCAAGTGGGCGCCAAGTCCATGCACTTCCTCAAAACCGGAGCGATCCGCGCCGTGTACTTCAGCATCCTCACCAGCCACACCGCGCTGGCGCTCACAGTACCCGTGCTCGCGATCATCACCCTCAATCGCGGCCTCTCGTCCCGCTTCGACAAGCATCGCCAGATCGCCCGCTGGACCCTGCCGATCTGGCTCTACGTCAGTGTCACCGGCGTGGTTGTCTACCTGATGCTGTATCACATGTAGATCGTCCCTGCCTGCCTTCAACCGATAAACTGCCTGGCGGTTACCGACCCAGTAACTCGAAATACCGGTCCCGGCTCATGCCACTGGTGCGCAGGTTGTTCTTGATGATGAACACCGGCACGGAGGCGTACTTGGGGATGACCACGGGCCTGGCCACGCCCGTCTTGGTGAAAACCATATGGTCGCCTTCTTCGCGAACGCAACGGAAGCCGTCCGCGGTAAAGACCTTCGCCTATCGTTTGTAAGATATCGGACTAAGCTTTGGCATGCGCCGCGGGCAGAGGCAGCGAAACTATCAGGGTGCCGATGAACTTGGGGCCTTCCAACCTGCTTCGGCGTTTCAAGTAGCCCGCCTCCTCCAGGATCTGTGCCAGAGTGCCCATCCTCTCGGCCTCTTCCAGGAACAGCCGGACGGCCTCCCTCAGGTTCTCCACAGCCCTTTCTTTGGTGCCGCCGCACGAGGACAAATCCAACTCGGGAGTGTGCGCCACAAACGTCCTTCCCTCTTTTAGGACTTGGATAGTGAACTGAATCTCCATGCCTCTATCGTCGATTAATTCGAGCCGAAAGTCCAGCCAACGGGCCGTGTCCGGCGTCAACTATTTCTTTGGGCCGAATGGCCACTTTTGAAAGGGCGCCGCGAAGCGAGTATCGCCGCTGGCCCCAGCCCCCACTCCCTAGCCCCTAACTCCGCGCGCAACGCGCGCCTGGCACGCGTGATATCATGTGGTTGACAGTCCGAATGGAGGAAGCAGCCAGATGGGTCCCGTAGGTGTGCCGGAGATGGTGGTCATCTTTCTGGTCGCGCTGGTGCTCTTTGGCCCCAAGAAATTGCCCGAATTGGGCCGCACCTTGGGCAAGGCGATCAGTGAATTCCGCCGCGCCCAGAGCGAGCTGAAAGCCACCTTCAATCGCGAAATGCAAAACCTGGAACGGGAAACCGAATCGCAAAACCAAATCGGCGCAGGTTATCAGTACAATAACTACAATTACGATTACTCTTCGGGAGACGCCGGAACCTACGGCGAGCCCGATAACTCATCCGCCGAGCCGCAAGATTCCACCGTAACCAATTCTTCCACAATCAGTGCATCCGCAACTGAGGGCGCTGAGTCTTTAACCCCTGTTACGCCGGAGGGCGCCATCGCCCATGGATCGGAACCCGCCGCGGAAGCTGCGGCCGTTCCGGCAGACGCGCCCCAGGCGGGCGGCGATCCGCAGCCTTGGAGCCTCGAAGGGGATCTCGAAGCGCAGCACGCCGCCAACGGTGCACAACCGGTCGAACATAACGCGTAGTATTCGATAAATGGCTTCCAGCGAAGAAGGCAATGGAGCAAAGACTCCAGCAGGGGAGGTAACGCCTGCATCCACCCCGGTGACGGCGGTGACCGTCACCCGCGGCGGCGGCGGACGCACGCCTCCCCCCCCGATCCGCCCGGGCCCCCTGAAGAAGAGGACGGCATGCTCCGCATGTCTTTCCTCGAGCACCTGAGCGAACTTCGCTCGCGCATTATCAAGATGCTGGGCGGCTTCCTGGTCGCCATGCTCGCCAGCTTCACGTTTTGCGGCCCGCTGTGGCGGCTCATTGCGCAACCCGCCGTGGTGGCTTTAACCAACCTCGGCATCAAGCCGCCCACCCTCAAGGCCATCACGCCCATGGAGCAGTTCAACGTCATCTGGGTGAAGCTGCCGTTTCTTTGCGCCATCTTTCTCTGCTCCCCCTGGATTCTCTATCAGGTATGGGCGTTCATTTCTCCCGGACTTTACAAGCGCGAGCGCCGCTACGCCGCGCCTTTCATCTTCTGCTCCGCCGGCCTGTTCATCGGCGGCGGATGCTTCGCCTATTTCGTCGCCTTCCGCTTCGCCCTCACCTTCCTGTTGGGCATCGGCATGGGCAACTATGTCGAGCCCATGGTTTCCATCAGCGAGTATTTCGATCTGTTCGTCAACGTGACGTTGGGCGTGGGACTCGTTTTCGAAATGCCCATCCTGATTTTCTTCCTCACCTTACTCCGCCTCGTCAGTCCCAGCTTCCTGATCAAGCATAGCCGTTACGCCATCCTGGGTATCTTCGTCATAGCCGCCATTGTCACCCCCACCCCCGACGCATTCAACATGCTCTTGTTCGCCCTGCCGATGTGTCTGCTTTTCTATGTCGGCGTTTTTGCGGGCTATCTGCTGGTGTTGAAGCGGGAAGGCCGCCGGTTCCCCTGGCCGAAAGTATTAACAGTTGTTGGGATTGTATTGGTGTTAACTGCTGCGCTACTCTACTTTGCCGCGATACACTATAAGTTACATCCAGTCCCGCACTGGCCGTTCCTGAAACGCTAACTATCGGCTACGCGGTACTGAGGGCGCCTACCACGCGTCTTACCTGCGAGCCATGGACCTGAATAAGGCAATTCGCGACTTATACGAAGAACTGGAGAAACTCAACGAGGTCATCGCTTCGCTCGAAGAGTTTCAGCGTACCGGTACTCTCCCTGCTCCGCCGCGCCGCGGCCGTAAATCCATGGACGATGATGAGCGCAAGGTCGTTTCCGAGCGGATGAAAAAGTACTGGGCAGGCCAACGCGGAAGTAAGAGTAAGAGCGCGTGATCTACTGTCTCTTCAATAACCTACCTATCCTGCTCCGCCATCGCCTGTAAGTCATGCGCAACTGGTACTCTCTATGTTGCCGCCAGGCCTGAGAGAATGGCTTAGGACGAAAATACCATAACCAGAAGTACTGAGATCCCGCGCCGTAGCTATATCGCATCTCGAAGTCACAGCGCACCGCCATGTCCCGCATCTCTTCTGCGCTAAATGTCACACCCAGCCAGGTATCGTCCGGCGGAATGTCGAGCGCCTGCGCGCCCTGTACTTGAAACTTGAATAACCTGCCGCGCCTTAGCCGCCGCCTTACCGCATGCACATAACTTTCGATAACTTCGCGGCTCGGGATATGTTGGAATACGATAGATGAAAAAGCAAAATCAAATTGCTTGCCTCCCAGTACGTCTAGGTCTTTGCCGCTGTTCTGAAGTATGTGCACATGCGGCAGATCCGCCAACGCGGCCCGCGCCCGCCGCACCATCTCCCCGCTGATATCTACCCCGTATACTTCGCCGAAGATTTGTGCCAACGCCCGCGTCACCCGTCCGGCGCCGCAACCGATTTCGAGCACCCGCATCCGCTTGGGATCCTTCCCCTGGCAGATATTGATCATGTCGGTGAGGATCTCTTCGGAAACGGTGCGTTCGCCCGATTCGAAAAACTCGGCGTCGGTCCAATCCTGCCGTTCGGTGTTGACGTAGAAGCGCGCATTCTCGCGCGCCCGCGCGTCCCACTCCCGCTGCATTTTCTCCAGTTGGGCACCGAGATCCCGTTCCGCCATTATGATATATTGTAGTTGTCGAATCGGTCCGCGTGGGCGACTAGCTCAGCTGGGAGAGCGCTGCGTTCGCAATGCAGAGGTCGGGGGTTCGATTCCCCCGTCGTCCACCATTCCTGTCTCTCGGGCCTTGGACTACCTGGACCAGATCGCACCTGCCAAAATTAAGAAGCCCCCGCCGAGGGCGTATTTGCTGAGCGCTCAACTTTGTCCGGTGCAAGGGATGGTGCCGAGCAGCGTGCCCGCGGTCAGGCTGACGCCCAAAACGCCCGACGCCACCGCGCCGATCGCAACCGGCGCCCGCAATGGGCTGCGCATCGCCACCAAGACGATGCCGCCCAGCAGCATGGACAAGCCCGCCACTACGTCAATAGAGGCGTGCACCCGCGTCCACAACGCCAGATCCTGCCAGCGGCCCCAAGTGAAGCCGTTGTACAGTGCGTAAACGCTGGCCGCGATCAACCAGAATGAGAGCCGCCAATCCCGCATGCTATTCATAGAATAAGATGCGGACACCTTTTAAGCAAGCCGCGTTCGGACGAATATTGGAGTATGCTAGTAGCCGGACCAGAGGTACGGACCCTGATCGTGAACTTGCCGATTAGCGGCAGCTCAACTAGCACTTTGATCATGTAGTTGATCCTCCTTTCCGCTTCTTCGAGAAGCGGTTTCTACAGTGCGCCAACCCATGCCACCCGCCCCCGCCCTCATCCTCTTCGATATCGATGGCACCCTCGTCCGCCGCGCCGGCCCGCATCATCGCCAGGCGCTGGTCGATGCCGTCCGCCAGGTCACCGGAATTGAAACCAGCACCGATCACATCCCCGTGCACGGCATGCTCGATCCCGATATCCTCACTCGCATGCTGCGCGATGCCGGCGTCTCCCATGCCGCCATTCGCCGCGCCATGCCTGAGATCGTCCGCCGCGCGCAGCAGATCTACGTCCGCGGAGTCCCCAATCTCCAGCGCAAAACGTGTCCCGGCGTGCGACCGCTTCTGCGCCGCCTGCAACAGAACGGTGTGCTACTCGGACTGGTCACCGGCAACCTCACGCGCATTGGATGGAAGAAGCTGGATCGCGCCGGTCTGAAGCCTTATTTCCGCTTTGGCGCATTCGGCGAAATGGCCAAGGATCGCGCCGGATTGGCCCGCCTCGCCATTCGCCACGCCCGCGCCCAAGGCTGGATCTCGAAAACCACGCCCATCGCGCTGGTAGGCGATGCGCCCAGCGATATCGATGCCGCGCAGCGCAACGGCATCTTTTCCATCGCTGTCCACACCGGCATCTCCACGCGCGACGATCTACTGGCGTGTGACCCGGATCTCCTGCTCGCGGACTTACGCGGACTCACCCTTCGGTCGCTTCGCGAACACCTCACGCTCCATTAGGAAACTCGCCCGATTCGCCGAGAACGATCCCCAATACACCGGATGCGCGAACACGGCGGCGTTTCCCACCGCGGCAAGCGCCTCCAGTTTCTGCTTTACGTACGCCTGCTCCTCCGGTGTAAGTTCCGCCGCGCATGCGTGGAACCAGCCGTAGGCCCGCTCCGCCATCGCGTTCGCGGTCTCCATCTGCATTTTCCTTTGTGCCGCCGCCAAAGCCTCCGCCGCTCCCATGCCTTTCGCCAGCGCCTCATGCATCATCGCCATCAGAACCGTGGTGCTCAAATCGTCGATCCGCCAGACCGCCGCGATCACCATGCCGCAGCCCACCTGCAACAGCACCGAAGCGAAATCCGTAGCGTCACCGCCGCCGCTGCCGCGCGCGCCCGCCTCACACGCGGAAAGCACGATCAGATCGCAAGGCGATCGCGCCAGGGTCAACTGGATCTCGCGCACGCTCAAGCCCCTGCCCGCGAACGTCAACACGGAATCGAGCGGCGAATCCCAATCGAAATTTCCATGGCAGGAAAGATGCGCCACGCGGCTGTTTTCGAGCCCCCGCAACACTGTCTCGGGCGTGGCCGCGTCGCCGTTCGAAACCTGCGGGCCGCCGCCATAACATTCCGCCACGGCCCGCGCTTCCAAATTTGCAAACGGCAATCGCGCTTCGGCGGGCGAGTAACTGGCGATGAACACCTCGCTCGGTTGCGGCTTCTGGCTCGCCGCATTACTCCGGTTTTCAAAGCGTAATTGCGCTTGGTAAGTGACATCGAACCGGTTGAGCAAAGGCTTTCCGTCCGCCAGTGCCGCCAACTGTAGCGGAAGCGTGCGGCTCACACCCGCATCGCCGATGAAAGCGAGTTGTCCGCCCGGCGGAAGCAAGTCCTCCAGCGGCCGGAGAAGCTTCTCGCCCATCCTCCCGCTCACCCAATCGATCGCGGACAGCCACGCATCGCTCGTCAGTGCCGGATCGTCGCCCTGCAACTTCGCGCTCAAAAAACGTCCTGCATCCCGCACCACCTCCAGCGGATCATCCGCCACCTTCCGCACCTTCACACCCGCTGGCGTAATCACGAACGCGCTCAGATTCTTCCGCGAAATCGGCTGAAACAGAATGGCACAGGAACCCGCCGGCGCTCTCCACCGTCTGCCGGGCGAGTAGATACGCGTCCGTTCCGAGGGCCGCGTTCCCGCGAAGAACGCCGCCCGGTCAAGTTGGTCCCACTCCGTCAATGCTCCGATCAGATCGCCGTTCGTGCGATGCAAGTCCGCCAACGCAGCGTCCAGCGCCACGGGGACGCTGGCGATCCGCAATCGTAACTTCCGCATACACACCAGCAGTTGCCGGTAACACCGCGCCTTCTGGCCGAGCAACCGCGCAAGGCTGGCGGTTTCCCGATACGCGTTCGCCCACAAAGCCGCGGGCATCGCGGCCAGATTCGCGCTCCGCAGCAGCGCATCCAGGCGCTCGCACAAGCCTTCCAATTCGGCAGCCGGATGACCTATGTCGGCGGCCACCTGCGCCTTTTTCGCGGCAACCGCCAACACCAGCGCCTCGTCGGGCTTTTCCGTCGCCTCCAGCGTCTTCTCCGCGGCGATCACGCAATCCCAAGCCGCCGGATAATAGGAATCGCGCGCCGCATCCGGATTGGCCTCCGCTAACTCGCAATAGGTTTGCGATAAGTTCACCAATACCTGCACGCGACCCACCGGATCGTTTCCCAGCTCCTGCAACAATTGCGCCTGTGCGTTTAGGGACTGATTCAACGAGTCGCGATCGGGCTGCCCGGCGACGATCCAGCTCATACTTTCCCGCGCGTCCCAGGCCACCGCGTTGGCCATGTTATTGACCAGCGTCCGCCGGTAGTCTGCGAACTCCGCGCCCTCCGGAAGAATCTTCAAGGCCGCTTCGAAATGCGCGCGCGCCTTGCCCGAGATGGATGCCGTGTGGTCGAGCGTATACCACTCGTTGTAGGCGCGTCCCAAATCGCCGTGCATCTCGGCAATCACCGCCTTCGCCGCGTCGGGATTTCCGAATTCCAGCACGGGCTTGCCAGCCACTTTGCCCGTTTCGAGATAGTTCAGCGCCGCCTCCCAATAATTCACAGCGGCTTGCACATTCTCGATGCGCCGGCCTTCGCGCCGCGCGAAATATTTGGCGCCGAGCGCCTTCTGCACGCGCGCCCGCTCTATGCCGTCCGCCGCCGTAACCAGCCCTCCGGGGCTCGATAGCCTTTGTTCCAGCGCTTCAATCGTCTGCGTTTCCGGATCCGGTCCCTCCGCCTCGGCTCCCGCCACGCGCCGCCGCATGGCCTGGTATTCCTGGGCGCGCGCAGGCCACATCGCTTCCACCCACTGGATGTCGTCCAGATATTGCGACGCGGCCGCGGCGTTTCCTTGCCGGAAAGCCAATTCCGCTTGATTGAGGCGCGCCAGCGCGTAAACATCGAGAGTCGGTTCACCGCGTCCGATCTGCAGGGATTTCTCGAATAGATCGGCCGCCGCGGCCCACTGGCGCTGCTCCATTTCCAGCGTGCCGTGGTTCGAGAGCAGGTAACCCAGAGAGCCCCCGCTCTCTGCGTCCCGCTCGGTAGGACAGGCCTCCTGGCCTGTCCCGCCGCCCTTCACTGCACCGCGCTCGCAGATGCCTTCGGCTTGTAGAAAGATCGTCCGCGCCCGATCCGTATTGCCCTGCTCCATCTCCAGCAGCGCGGTGCCGCCCAGGGCTGCCGCCTTATCCGCGGCCGTCTTGGAATTTGCAAAGGCGTACTGATAGAAGCGCTTGGCCTGCGCCGGCTTCCGTTGCTGGCGGCTGGTCATCGCCAGCAGCCCATACAATTGCGCGGGAACCGTCTCGTCCAACTCGCCGGTGAGCGCCTCGAGAACCTTCCCGAGCAAACCCTCCATCGGCTGCAGGTGCTGCGCTTCCTCGCCGGTGATTCCATACTTCTCCGGGTGGCGCGCCACTTCCATCACATCGGGGGGGGATAACACGGGCGCGGCAATCAGCAAATTCGCCACCATCCCCGGCGAAGTGCAATGCGCCAGTTGATGCGCCAGCCGGATGGCCGCTTCCGTCATACTCCGTACAGCACGCGAAACGAGCAGGGAAGTCCCAGCGCGACTCGCTTCTCCGCCACCATCCGGCCCAGTGCCATGAGCGCTTTCATGGTTAGTTCAAGGGCCGGGTCCGGAGCGGTCATCATGCGGCCGCGCACGTTGCGCAGCGATTCGGAAATCGACAGAAAGAAGTGCCCGTCCAGGAGCTGGATGTTTTGATCTACAAACCCGATCACCGCGTTCGCGTCATACGTGTTGAACAGCCGCAGCATCTCACGCAGCATGGCCGGCTGCGGCAACTGCTGGTCTTTCGAATACACGCCGAACTGGCCCTTGAAGAATTGTTGAATGGTGGCTTCCATGGAACCCAGCACCTGCTCCACGTGCTGATTCTTGGCCTCCGTCGCCGCCTGCCTGAGCTTCTCCAGCACCGTAAATCCGCGCGCCCAATAGAACTGGTCGATATATTCGCGCAGGGTGGGCAAACGCTGCTCCGGAGGCGCCATGGCCAGCCTCTGAATCATCGAGAATTCAGGGTCGAGACCCAGTTGGAAACCCTTCGCGCGTAATCCCGCGAAGAAGCCTTCCAGAGTATCCGGCTGAGGTTGAGGAGTCACGGCATTTTCTTTCTCTACGCATTTCCCAGGTCATGCTGCTTGAAGAATTCAAAGGCCTGCTCGGGCGTCACTTTGGATATCTTCAGCTCCGATCCGTCCTTGGCTTTCAAAGTGACCTCCGCCGTCGGCCGGTTGTCGAGCCAGGTCTTCACCGCCTGGAACATGCCCGAGAAAACTCCCAGCTTGATGCCGCTCACCACCAGCGTGGAGAGGACCGTGATCAGTTCCCTATGCTCCGCGATGCCCTGCGTCTGCTGTTTCGCAATGTCCGCTTCGGGAGCGCTCATCTTCAGATCCAAATAAAGTTGCTGGCAGGCCTGGGCCGCTTCATGCTGGCTATCGGCGCCGGGATCGATTTGGAGAATCATGTAGACATTATAGGCGCATTTACCTCGCTGCGGCCCCACGTAAATGGTACCCGCTACGATGAGATCGCGCTGCTCGACGAACTCCCTACTACCGCAACGATTGGAGCAAAACATCGTGTTGGGACAAACATGAGGAAGCCCTGAAGGCAAGCATATGTGGCGCGGCTTTGGAAGAACCGCTTGCGGATCAACTGCTCGTGCGGGGAGCAGTCGAACATTCAGGAAAATGGCCGCACGATGGCAGAAGGTCGTGCCGTCATGGAACCAGCTGAGGAACCCGCTTAGATTAGTTAGCAGGCTGCGGAAAAAGGCCAGGAACCGCTGGCTTACGCGCGCGGCTCAGAAGCCCGTCCTGTACTTACAACAACTTACGGAGCCGCAACCGTCAGGGAGCGGTCCCCTCCTGCCTTTTTCCGCAACCTGTTAGTTTAGTTAGTTAGGCGGCGAGTTCGTTAACCGCTTCGGCGCGGTGGCTCCATGGCACTGGGTGTATTTGATAGTTACGAAAAGCGTCCAGCACACCTCCTGAGATCGACTGCTCGAAGTCATTGAGAACGGCGTAAGCCTTCGAATCCGGGGGGCGCACTTCGCGAGTGTCACTCCATTTATAAATGAACGCCTCCGCGGTTTCGCGCGTCGGGCGATTGATCGCCTGCACGATGCGTTCCGGCTGCTTGCTGGTGGACTTTGGAATAACAAAATCGAATAAATGGTCAAACCCACTGACGCCAGTGAACTTCACTTTCGGGGTGTAGCGGATATCGTTGGCATCGAGCCATGCAATCACGTCTTCAAGAAAGAGGCTCTCGACAACCGGCTGTGCAAGGTAAAACAGGTCATTCACCGCGAGAATGGCTTGAATGAGATTGTGTTTTCGCGCCGGGAAGTTCTCGGGCGACGCGTGGACCTCAATGGCTTCGTTGTTCACCCGAACGCCAAATCCATTGAGCGTCATTCGCAAAAGGTCTTGGCGCTTTTCCGTGTGGAGACTGCAGCCGGATGCTTCGAGGTCGTGAATAGTATAGCTGTCGTCGGTCAGAACGTAGCCGCCGTTTTCGGCGCGGGCGTAGATCTGTAGGGCGTCGTTGTGCCGATCGAGGTAGGGCGTGGTGATCTCAATCCAATCGCCGTTCAGTTCGCGCAGCGTAGTCTTGTCCTTGAGCCACGCGCGGTAATCGTTTAGAAGGTTCTCGATCTCCTGCGCCGTCGTCATGAGAACAGGCCTTTCTGAATCCTCGGCGGGTCCGTGATGTTGCACTGCTGCATGAACGCCTCAAATGTCGAAAACAGGTCCAGCGTATTTGTGTATGTGGCGACAGGGGCTGGGATTGCCCACTTGTCACCATGGCCCTCGCGGTAAATGTGCAGATGCGGGCAGGGGATTTCTTCACCGTCCGGGTTCCTATGCGGTGGTCCGTCAAGGTCCAGCCGCACGAGGATAATCACGGCCCGCGCCCGGTTTTGGTAGGTGGCTTTGGTGAGTTTGATCTGTGCGCGGGTCACGTCCAGCACGAAGTTCTCCCGCTTGTCGAGTGAGGTCAACGGAATAGCAACTCTTTCGCCGGGCAGTGGAAAGAGCCAGTCCTTTTCATCGGCGGCGCGTTTCTCCATCGCTATCAGCTTGTCGGCTTCGTCCTGCGTGAGATTGATATCAGCCATTGAGACGAGTTTCTATTCTTACGTTCCTTTCTTACGTTGCCCGGTCGGCTGAAAAGCTGTGGCAACGAGCGGCGCGACAAGCTTTTCGTACAGTCCGAACATACCCCACGCGGTCACGATCACCGGTGAATGCCACAGAACGGTAGAACTTATCCACGGCATCATCAAGCGGCCGGTGCTTGTCGGGGAGGCCATCCAGCTCGAAGGTCTGGAAATCCGCTACAACGATGTAGCGGGGAAGTCCGTTTTCTTTCAGGCTTGGGAAATGGTCGAGAGCTTGCAGTTTCGCGCGGATTAAATCCCAGCCGGCGCTCTTCTGCTCAACGGGAAGCACACGCTTCCAAAACAGTTCAATGAAGCCGCGCTCATCGCCGAGCCGTTTGACGGGTTCCTCGAAACGCGCGACGCGCCGGCGCATGATACCGAACACTCCAAAAAATTCGTTGTGGAGGGTCTGGCTCTCGCCGTTCTCGTAACGGGCGGTCTTCCAGTCCTCGGCGAAGCATGCGGCTCGTGCTCGGATCTCGTTCCAGCTAAGGCGCATTCAGTCTCCAGTTCTCGGACACGAACCCTCTAAACGAGTTCCAACCGCCTGATGCTTGCTCGCTCCGTTGCCGGGATCGATTTGGAGAATCATGTAGACATTATAGGCGCAATCCCCTGCCTACTCATAGCGGTACAGCGTCACGCGCAGCGGCATGTTAGGACGCACTGTCAGAATCTCGCCTTGTCCCGTATCGTCGCCGCCCAATTGCCGCACCACGTGCCATTCGCCATCCACGAACTTACCCTGCTGCACGTCGCCCAGCCCGGCAATTCGCGGCCCTGGTGTGGCCGGTGTAAACGCGATTCGTATGGCGCCGCCCACCGCTCCGAAATAGAATTCGTCCGGACCCGCCGCAATCAGGATTGCCGCCGCTTGCTCGGATGGCGCCGGCGGCCGCGCCGGTTGGCCGGCGACGGTTGGTTCCGGAGCGATCGGCACACGGCCACGGCCCACGAAAGTAAGATCCAGATTGTAGTCCCCTAACTTCACGCTCAGCGGAGCATCGCCTTGATTCATGCGAACGGCCGTGACAGTCTCTTTTCCCTGCTGCGCCACGATGGCCGGCGCCAATTCGGAAACAAGGCGATAAGCCCCCGCTAACTCGGTCTCCGGACCTGCCGATCTCTCGATGAAGAACGGCGAAAACCCGATCGCATTAAACTTACCGAAGGCCGGGAGCACGTTAGTGGCGTCCGCGCCGGTTTCAGGAATGAACAACGGGTTTCCGTTGCGCATGAATCGGGCGGCGACCTCGTCGAAGTATTGCAGATACAAATCCGGCGCGAGGATATCGATGGCCGGCGCCGCAGCTCTCCAAATGTCGTGGACCTGGGGCACCGGTCCGCCGCACGGATACGTTCCTGGCCAGGCATGATTCGGTTGTTGCAGCCAGGCGTTCACATACATCGGGATGTTGTATTCCTTCTTGCCCTCGGCCGCCACCGTGCTTACAAAGCGCGCGTAGTTCCAGGCCATGAAGATTTCGTCCACGGGCCAGTGCAGCTTACGCCAGCTTGTCTCATGCTCTTCTTCGCTCATCGGCGGACTTTTCGTCTGTATGGGCATCTCCACGCCATCGGGTTTGCCCGGACCAAATACTTCCTCCCACGATCCCGAGGTCTTGAAGCCTTTAGCCGCCCATACCTCGCGCAATTCCGCATTCAGCGTATTCTTGTGCTGCTGAAGGTAGTCCATCAGTTCCTCGGGCACGGGACCGGCGAAGGCCCGGTTGGCCGGCGCGGATCTGTCGCGCGAGTCGCGCAGCACGCCTACTTCGTTCTCCACCTGCATCATCAGAACGGTATCCTGCGCGCTATCCACTTCCTGGATGTACCGCATCAAGGCCCGGAACGCGCGCGCATCGGCGTCCCGTGTGGCATCGCCGAAAGTACTGAGCAGTTCCAGCGTCTTGCCGCCCTTGATCTGAATGCGCGGGAAGCGCTGGTAATCCTGCTTCACCCAGTAGGGAGCGTAACTCGATAGGCCATTCTTCCAACTGCCGAACCAAAGAAAAACAAGTTTCAGATGGTTGCGGCGGGCCTCTTGGATGAGACCATCCACCAACGCGAACTTGTATTGTCCCTCCACCGGTTCCGTCTGCGCCCACGATATGGCCACCAGCGCGCAGTTGAGATTACCCGCTACCAGTTTGGGCCACACCGGCTCCATATTTTCAAGACTGGTAGCGGTGTTGTTTCCCAGTTCTCCCGACAGCGCCAGAAAGGGCTTCCCGTCCACGATCAACTGCGTGGCGGATCCCTGTTTTCGCAAGTGCGGGACGCCGGAGACTGCCTGGCCGTGGCACGGGAGCGCGGTCAACGCCGCGCATGCCGCCAGCCACGCAATCGGAACTCTCGATTTCATTTCTTCACCTCGATGCCATCGAAAACACCCAACAGTTGGAACGGGCCGATTTCGAGCTTTCCGTCCCGGTCATGATCGTGCCATAAGGCCTGTAGCGCTACGGGCCCACGTGAATGGTACCCGCCACGGTAAGATCGCGCAGGCTCGAAGAACTCCCTACATACACCGCGTAATCCCCGTTTGCCGTCAACCAGCTAAGCGAGTTGACATCCCAGTAAGACATGGGATGCGACGAGTCATTCTGATTCACCTGCACAGTAGCCATCTGCTTCTGACCCGGCTGCAGCAGAATCTTCTGCCATCCCACCAGGCGCTTTGGCGGCTCGTTGGTGCTGGCCGGCAGCCCCAGATACACTTCCGCCACCTCCGCGCCCGCTACCGCGCCGGTGTTTGTGACATCCACGTTGACCTGGAAATTCGGGTTCGCCGCGCCCAGGTTATTCACTACATTTGCATTTCGCAAACGAAAAGGTGGTGTAAGAAAGGCCAAACCCGAACTGGCACGCATACCAGTGTCATCATAGGAGCAAGCACACCCGGATTCAATGGTGGGGCAGGCACCCCGCCAGGCACCCTGCCTGCGGCGGGCTCGTAGCCGCCTGCTGGACATAAGCCAAAGCTTCGTGTTATCCACGCAACCGCATGCGTCCAAGGCGAATCTGTCAACCGATACGCGAACTGATCGCACTCAGTGACAGAGTTCAGGCGCCGCCTACATCGTGAGCGTGACTTTGCTGATCGTGCGCGGCTTGTCCGGATCAAGCCCCTTCTGATCCGCCAGACACGCGGCGAACATTTGCGCCGGAATGATGTAAGGAATCGGAGTGTACAGCTCCGGTATTTTGTGCGGCAGCCGGATGGTGCGCGTGAGGCGCGCCGCCTCCGTATTCCCCGCATCGGTGATCACTACCGTTTCCGCTCGCAAGCTATCCAGCTTCCCGAGCGTCTCGGCCATCGAAGCCCAAGTAGGACCGGCCGGCGCAAACGCAAACACCGGGAAATCGGGATCCACCATGGCGATCGGCCCGTGCAGGAAATCGGCCGACGAGAAGCGCTCCGCCACCACGTAGCACGTCTCCATCATCTTCAACGCGAATTCGAACGCGGTCGCATAATTCAAGCCGCGTCCGACTACCACGGCATGATCCATGAACCGATAGCGCCCGGAGAGTTCGGCGATGGCAGGTTCCAGATCGAGAGCCGTTTGCGCGCGTTCGGGCAGGCGCTTCAAATCGTCGATGCGGATGCGCGCGCCGAGCGCATAGGCAAGAAGATACATCATGAGGACCTGGCCGGTGTAGGTTTTGGTGGCGGCCACGCTTTTTTCCCTTCCCGCGTGAACTAAGAAGGTATGTTCCGCCAGCCGCGCCAGCGCGCTCGACGATTCGTTGGTGATGCCGATGGTGAGAGCTCCCTGTTCGCGGGCGCGCGTGAGCACCAGATTCGTGTCGGTGGATTCGCCCGACTGCGAGATCGCCACCACCAACGCATCGCGATAATCGATGCGCGCATTGTAAAGCGTGTGGATAGCGGGCGCGGCCAGCGACACTGGAATGCCCGTAGTGATCTCGAGCAGATACCGGCCGAACAGGGCGGCGTTATCCGACGTGCCGCGCGCGGACAACACAATCAGGCGCGGGCGGCGTTTGGCAAGGCGCAGCTTGAATTTTTCGACGCGGCGCAACTCGGCGGCCAGCGTACGCTCCAGCGCGTCGGGTTGTTGGCGGATTTCTTCGAGCATGCGGGACATGGCGGATGAGTGGGCTGCGAGCGGCTGTTATAGGCTCTGGAGCACTTCAATCGCCTTGTTGACTTTCTCGCCGCCATGAACGGCTTGCCACCGAGCCGTCTCGTAAAGTTCCCGCATGGCACCGGCGCGGATGCCCTCGTCGTTATCCGTGATAGTGGCGATCCTCCCGTACATATCGCGCAGGACCAAGGCGTACTTCTCCAACGCTCCGGAGAACTCTGGCGGCATGAAAGCGGAGGCAATCTCAGTCTGCCCCGAGATGGAAAGCGTGAATTCTCCGCCGATCGCAGCAATAAAATTGGACTCTTGGGCCGTCGGCTCCCACGGAATTCTGCCCTCCCGTGTTTTCGACAGGACGCCCTCAAAGAACTTGATGATTTTCTCGTCTACCATTCGCTCGTTACCCGTCTTCTGCAATCCTGGTGGCCAGACCTTGTTCCGTGCTTAAAACCTCGCTGACTTCTTGGCAGGATCTGGACAGGCGAGCCCTCTCCTCCGGAGTCAGTTCTCGTTCGGCGCTCAGGACCTCATGCGTGGACCACAACTGCCCCACCGCGCGGAAAAGGTTATCTTTCGATTTCTTTGACAGCCTGCCGTCCCATCGCCCGACGAGATAGCGAGTTTGGTTCATAAGATCGCCGATCCGAAGAAGGGCATCTCCCGTTCTTCAACTCTCAAATACATGACGATCTCACCGGCCATTCTCGCGGCGCCATCCATGGATCCACTTAACGACTGGCGCAACGCGGCATCCCGCGCTTCCCTTGCAGCCGTCGATGCGCGCTTCGCGAAGACAAACGCCAGGATACTGAAAACCAGCCCAATTAGCGAGGCAAGGCTTCCCAAGAAGTTGAACATTCGCCACTAGAAGTGATTATGGCACGTCAGCGTAGCGATTTCCGCACCTGCTCCCCATACTCGCGCGCCTTCGCCTCAATCTGCGCCGCATCCAGCGTCAACGACCGCGCATCGCGCACCAGCAGCTTGCCGTTCACCATCACGTCTTCCACATCCTCGCCCTTCAGCGCGAATACCATCTGCGAGTAAACGTGATAGAGCGGCACGGCGTTGGGACGATCCAGCCGGATCGAGATCAGGTCCGCGAGCTTGCCGGATTCGAGTGAGCCGATCTCCTTCTGCATGCCGAGCGCGCGCGCCCCGCGAATGGTGGCCATTTCCACGGCGGCCTCCGCCGGCAAGTTACGCGGATCGCCCGTCGCGACTTTCTGCAGCTTGGCCGCCAGGTCCATTTCCTCGAACATGTTCAAGTCGTTGTTGCTGCCCGCCGGACCATCCGGTCCCAGACCCACCGGCAGATCCAGCGCCAGCATGCGCGTCACCGGTGCGATGCCGCTCGCCAGCTTCATGTTGCTCGACGGGCAATGCGCGATGCCCACGCCGCGCGCTTTCAGAATCGCCAGGTCCGCCTCATCCGTCCACACGGCATGCGCCACCACGGTGGGGCCGTTGAAGAAACCCAGCGACTCAAGCAACTGGGTGGGCGACATCTTGCGCTTGGCCATGCAATCGTCGTTCTCCCGTTTGGTTTCCGAAAGATGAATCAGCACCGGCGCGCCGTGACGGTCGGCCAGCGCGCGGCAGGCTTTCAATGTCTCATCGGAATTGGTATAGATGGCATGCGGCGCCACCGCCGGCACAATCAGGGGATCGTCGTGGAAGCGGGTGAGAAACCTGTCGGTGAAGGCCAACGCATCGCCGGGCGTCTTCGAATCCGGCGAGGGAAATCCGATGATGGTTTCGCCCAGCACGCCGCGCATTCCGGCCTCCTTCGTCGCCTCGGCCACCACGTCCTCGAAGTAATACATATCGGTGAACGTGGTAGTGCCCGAGAGCATCATTTCGAGACAGCCGAGCCGCGTTCCCCAGCGCACGAAATCCGGATTCACATTGCGCGCTTCGGCCGGGAAGATATAATGCTCCAGCCAGTCCTGCAGGCGCAGATCGTCGGCAATGCCGCGTAACAGCGACATGGCGGCATGCGTGTGCGTGCTGATGAGGCCGGGCGCCAGGATGGCATCGGGCCGGTCGAGACGCTGCCGCGCCTGGTATTGCCGTTCGATTTCGGCCTTCGGCCCAGCGGCCAGAATGCGCGCGCCGCCAATGGCAATGGCGCCGTTTTCGATAACGCGGCGTTGCGGGTCCATGGTGACCACGTAGCGGCCGGTCCAAATCCAATCGGCGGATTCGGCTCCCAGCGCCGAGATGAAAAGCAGGAAGCTACAAAAAAGACGCATCGAAGGGCCTTGGCAGAAGATCTTTCAGGCGGAACGTTTCGGTCTTGCCGTGCAGGTTCGCCATCACCAGTTCCACATCGCCGCAGAATTCCCAGAGGATCTGGCGGCACGCTCCGCATGGCGGCGTTAGCGTGCCGGTGTCCGCGACCACGGCCACGCGCCGGAACTGGCGAACACCCTCGGAAATGGCTTTGAAGACGGCCACCCTTTCGGCGCACAGGGTAAGGCCGTAGCTGGCGTTCTCCACGTTGCAGCCTGTGTGGATGCGCCCCGCGGAATCTTCCAGCGCCGCGCCCACCTTGAAATGGGAGAACGGCGCATGCGCATTTTCGCGGGCGCGGAGTGCGGCTTCAACCAGCGGGTCCACCTAATGATCTTCGCACGGACCGCTCCCTCACGGTCGCGGCTCTGTAAATCATGGCTCGGTAGGTCGCGGCTCGGTAGGTCGCGGCTCGGTAGCTGGCTGTTTCTGAGCCGCGCGCGTGAGCAAGCGGTCCACGCTCTGGGGAACATCACCCAGATCACCCACCCAGGCCAAAACCGCGTCAGGCCGTCAAGGGCAATAGGTGTGTCACTGGCACAGCGGCCGGCACGACGGGAACATACGGCATGGCGACTTGACTCAGCGCCAGCAGAAGACTTTCTTTACTGCTGCATACGCAGGGCAGAGTATCGTTCCAAAAATAACCCGGGCAGGGGGCGGACTGGCCGGCAAAGCAATAAGCGTTGTGCATCTCTAAGCCTCGTCACTGCAGCCTCCGAGCAATTGTTGGGCCGTTCCATGGAAGGTTTCGTACACCTTCTGGCCTCTACGATCCCATTCTAGTCACGTTCGCACCGCACGTGTCAATGCCAGATTTTCGCCTAAGCTATTCGCCCAGACGGTCGGGCATGTCGGCGATCACGAAGCTCACCACGGCCATGGCGGCTATGCATTGCCGAAAATCTTGCGGACTGATTTTATCTACAGTGTCCGTGCGCGTGTGGTGCCAGTCGAAATAGTGTTGTCCGATCGTAAACAAGGCGAGGCCCGGAACGCCGTCGTGCATCAACGGCGCAATATCCGCGCCGCCGCCACCATCGCGAATGGTATCCGCGCCAATGGGCGCGAGCAGCGGTCCAATCTCCTTGAGGCGGGCCAGCGCGGCGCCGCCCGGGCTGACGCCAAAACCGGCCGGTTTTTCGGCGCCCCCATCCATCTCGATGGCGGCGACATAATCGTGAATCTTGTCGCCCACCATTTCGCGATAAGCCCGCCCGCCGGCGCCTCCGTTTTCTTCATTGGTCCAGAAAACCACGCGCAACGTGCGGCGCGGATGCAGGTCCAATTTCCTGATAATGGCCGCCGCTTCGAGCGCCGTGACGATGCCGCTGCCATCGTCCTGCGCGCCCGCGCCCACATCCCAGGAATCGATGTGTCCGCCGATGACCACGATCTCCTCGGGCTTCTCGCGGCCGCGAATTTCTCCCATCACGTTGGCGGAATCGGCGTCGGGAAGCATATGCGCCTCCATGTAGAGATGCACGGCGACCGTTTCGCCCGCGTCGATCAGGCGCTGGATCATGGTGGCGTCTTCGAAGGTGATGGCGGCAGCGGGGATCTTGGGGTCGGTCTCGGAATAATTCAGTGCGCCGGTGTGCGGCGTCTGCATGGCGAGCGATCCCACCGACCGGATCAGCATGGCGGCGGCGCCCAGCCGGGCGGCGCGCGAAGCACCCGCGGCGCGATACATCACGGTCCTGCCGTATCCTTCATAAGGCACGTTGAAGAGCACGATCTTGCCGGCCACCTTGTCGCGGCCGAGGGCGTTCAGCGCGTCGAAGTTGGCCACCGGGACCACTTCGGCGGTGATGCCGTCGGCTGGCGTCGCTACGCTGCCGCCCAGTCCCAGCATGGTGAGTGGATGGCTCACAGGCTTTACGATCTCGGCGTCTTCGCGGCCGCGCACCCAATGCGGGACTTTCACCGGCGAAGTGATCACGTTTTCGAGGCCGTCGCGCTTCATCTGCGCCGCTGCCCAGGCGATGGCCGTGTTCAGCGATTCGGAACCGCTCAGGCGATTCCCGATTCGGTCGCAGAGATAGGACAATTTGGCATAGCCGTCGGTGTCGGCCATGGCCGCCGCGATCAAGCGCTCGGAAACATCTTTGTAGGTTTCCGTGAGTGGAGGGGCAGCCAGCAGAGCGGCGGGGATTAAGAGATAAGAGAATCGCGAGAGGGCCATTCCCTACAGTCTAACCCGGTGGGGCAGACCATCGTCTTTCGTGGTCTGCCATCCTGCCGTGGCCGCGGGCAGACGACGGTAAAGCGATCGTCTGTCCCACGAACCTAAGGCGCTCGGAAACATAGCGCGGCGGGGATTAAGAGAAAAGAGAATCGCGAGAGAGCCATTTCCTACAGTCTAACCCGGTGGGGCAGACCATCGTCTTTCGTGGTCTGCCATCCTGCCGTGGCCGCGGACAGACGACGGAAAAGCGATCGTCTGTCCCACGAACCTAAGGCGAAACATAGCGCGGCGGGGATTAAGAGATAAGAGAATCGCGAGAGGGCCATTCCCTACAGTCTAACCCGGTGGGGCAGACCATCGTCTTTCGTGGTCTGCCATCCTGCCGTGGCAGCGGGCAGACGACGGTAAGGCGATCGTCTGTCCCACGAACCTAACCTTCCAGCACGCGGCGCAGCTCCTCGGGACGGAAGCAATGCGCGAAGGCGGTCTCGCGCAGGATGCGTCCGGCGCGCACCAATTCGGCGAGCGACTGTTCCATGGTCATCATGCCCTCCGCCCGGCCGATGGTGATCTGGCTGCGAAGCTGATGGTCGTCTCCGCGCCGAATCAGGTTGCGGACGGCATCGGTAGCCATCATGATTTCAAGCGCGGGGTAACGGTTCACGCCATCCACGGCGGGCACCAGTTGTTGCGCGATCACCGCCAGCAACGCCAGCGACATCTGCTGCCGCATCTGCCCTTGATGCGCGGCGGGAAACGAATCCAGGATGCGGGATACGGACTGCGCGGCGTCGTTGGTATGCAGCGTGGAAAAGACCAGATGTCCGGTCTCGGCGGCCGTAAGCACGGTGGCCATGGTTTCCGCATCGCGCATTTCGCCAACCAGAATGACGTCGGGAGTCTGACGCAGAATACTGCGCAGCGAATTGACGAAATCGGGCGTATCGTGTCCCACTTCGATCTGTTCGACGATCGAAGAGCGATTCGTGTGCTGATATTCTACGGGATCTTCGATGGTAACGATATGCGTGCGGCGGCGCGTGTTGATGAGATCGATCAGCGCTGCCAGCGTGGAACTCTTGCCGGAGCCGGTAGCGCCGGTCACCAGTATCAGGCCCTGGCGACGGTCGGCGATGCGCGTGAGCGCGGCGGGCAGGTGCAGCGATTCGATGGTCGGAATGTGCGCGGGCAGCAGGCGGATGCTGGCGGCCAGAGTGCCCCGCTGATGATGGATATTGGCGCGGAAGCGGCCCACCGGATCGCGCACGAAACAGAAATCGACGGACTTCCTTTTCTGCAGCTCGTCATACTGGCGGGAATCGAGCAGGGGCAGCACGAAGTTACGCACATCCTCGGGCGAGAGCGGCGGCCCGGCAGCGGGGGCCAGCGTGCCGTTCACGCGCAAGGCGACGGGCGTGCCCGCGATGAGCAACAGATCGGAGGCATTCTGGCGGCTGGCGAACGAAAGAAGCTGATCGAGCGAGCCGGTATTTTGCGGCGGGCGCGGTGTAGAGGGTTTGTCGGTGACGCGCGTGCCCGGGGCGGCGCGATTTAACTCTTCGACGATGCGGCTGAGATCCTGATCGTAACCACCCACTGTCGATCCTTCAGATCTTGGGCTCAGCGGGGGTTTCGGCGGGCGGCGCGGGAGCCGGCGTGGTCGTCTCCGGCTGTACGCGTTCGATGACCACCGTGAATTTCGCCAAGTGTGCGGCAATGGCGCCCACAGCGGCCAGAATCGGCGCAGCGATGGCGCCAATGGCGGCGATAGTGAGTGGAATTTCGATGAAGGTGTGGCCGTGATCGTCGCGAATGATGATGCGGCGGACATTGCCGGCGTGGATCAGTTCCTGGACTTTGTCGACCAGTTCCTTGCCCAGCACCTTGATCTCTTCGAAATTAACGTGGAAGTTATCCATGATGTTCCTTTCAGTGTAACGCCGTGAACCGCTCCCTGACGGTCGCGGCTCGGTAGGCGCGTTACTGAGCCGCGACCGTAAGGGAGCGGTGTTTTGCCTGTAGCCTTACCGCGGATAAGATCCCGTGATCCTGCGCACGAATCCATGCACGCGATGAAACCATGCCTGGCCGGGCAGAAACATAAACGGGCATTCGCCGGGAATCACCGAGATGCCCTGCGCCTCGCAGAAGCGGATGGCGTTCGGGGTGGCCGCGCCTTGTCCCGCGCCGCGGAACATCCACACGCGCGTGACGTGCGCGGCGGGGCACTCTTCGACAAGCGATTCCGTCACTGCCGGCGCGGTCATAAACAGGGCCGCTTCCACGGGCGGTTGAACATCCTTCAAGTGCGCGAAGCAAGGCTGGCCCTCGATCTCCTGGGCATCCGGATTCACCGGCACCGCCTGATATCCTCTCGCCAGAAACTCGCGGAAGAGGGTTCGGGAAAAGTCGCCTGGCTGGCGCGAGACGCCCACGAAGGCGAAGCGTTTCAGCCCCAGGAACTCTTGTATCCGATCCTTCGACGTCATATCGGACTCCTATGTCCGCTATGTTACCATTTATGCTATCGGGAAGCGCGCGCGCGGGTAAGTGTATAATGGCCCCAACAGCCGCACTTATGTTTCCCCAACCGCAGCGCGATGAGACACCCCTGAGCATTACGGCTCCCCCGCCCGCAGTTGTACATCCCGCACTGGAATTCCGCGCGCGCCTCGAGACCATCACGCCGCAAGTTTTCGTCGCCAAAATCATCGTCGCGCTCAACGTGGTGGTCTACCTGGCGATGGTCATCAAAGGCGTTCATCCGCTCGAACCCACCATCGATAGCTTACTTCAGTGGGGCGCGGATTTCGGACCCCGCACCATCACGGGCGGCGAATGGTGGCGGCTGCTGACGTCCATGTTCCTGCACATCGGCATCATCCACCTGGCGTTCAACATGTTTGTGCTTTGGCAGATCGGACCGTTCGTGGAACGGCTGCTGGGGAACGCCGGCTTTGTGATTGTGTACCTGGTTTCCGGCTTGGCGGGATCGCTGGTGAGCGTGGCCTGGCATCCTTACCTGGTCAGCGCCGGCGCGTCCGGAGCCATCTTCGGATTGTACGGCGCGCTGCTCGGGTTCATGGCCATACGGCGCGATTCGATTCCTACGGAGGTGCTCTCGCCTCTCACCAGGAACGCTTTGATCTTTGTCGGTTACAACGTGGTCTACGGATTCATGCGTACGGGCACCGACGTGGCGGCGCACATGGGCGGCCTGGCCGGAGGTTTTATCTGCGGACTGTGCCTGAGCGTGCCGCTGACCCTGGACCCTTTGCCGCGGCGCGGCGCGCGCAACGCGGCACTGGCCTTGGGATCGATGGTGTTGTTTGTGGGCGCGGCGGCGAAGTTGCCTCGGCCCATCGATTTCCGCGCGGATTTGAAAGCGTTCGCGGATGTGGAGCGCAAAGCCGTGTCGGCCTACAACGCCGATTTGCGCCTGGCGCATACCCAACATCTGGGCGATGAAAAGCTGGCGGACATGATCGAAAAAGACGTGCTGCCGGGGTGGGTGGCCGAGCATGACAAGTTGGCGCGCTTGAAAGGTCTGCCGGATGCCACCCAGCGTGTGGTCTCAGTGCTGGTGGAATACATGGACGAGCGCCGGCAGGCTTGGTCGTTATTGGTGAATGCGCTGCGGCAGCACGATTTCAATGGTGTCCGGCAGGCCATGCAGAAGCAGCACGAGGCGGAGCAGTTGGTGAAGACCAAGTTGCCCGCCAGCCACTGAAGCCTTGTGGGGCAGGCTCGTAGCCTGCGCGGGCCTCGTAGGCCCGCTCTTCGACGACCTCTTATTGTCTTGGACAGACCGGGCGGGCCTGTCCGCCGCCGGCGTTCGGCCGGCTCACAGCAGGCGTCCGGCCGGCTCACAGCGAGCGTTGCTCGCCAAAGAGCGGGCCTACGAGGCCCGCGCAGGCAGAGTGCCAGGCAGAGTGCCGGCAGAGTGCCTGCCCCACAGGCTTTGGACAGGCCGGGAGGCCTGTCCTACTGCACCGCGACCGTCACCGTCTGGCTCATCACCCCGCCGACACTCACCGTCAGCGGCACATTGCCCGACGGCAGATTCGCCGGCAGCGTCACGTTGATCTGGAAGATGCCCGAAACCAGCCCAGGCGCCGGTCCCGAATAATCCACCGTGGCGCTTTGTCCGCCCACCGTCGCGGTAACATCGGCGGTCGTCAGCGCGCCCAGCGGCGGCGGTATCGGGTTATACGCGCCCAGCACCGAGGCCGGATTGGTGGTCCCGCCACCCGTGCCGTATAGCATGATCGCCGATCCCTGTGCGGCCGGATTCGTCGAGCTGTTTATCGAATAATCCTGGTTCAGGATGGCGCCCTGCCCCTTGCCGGATGCATCGGCGGTGAACAAGCCAGGCAACGTGGGCTGTACCGGCAGCGTCATCGACGCCGACGGGATGCCGTTGTAAGTAACCTGGATCACCGTGGTCGGGTTCGCGAACGTAAACGGCGACAGCGCGTTCACCTGGCCCACCAGCGTAAAGATGATGGGCACCGCTGTGCCGTCGAACGTCACCGTGGTCCCCGCCAGCGTAGTCGCGATGGTATCGCCCGCCGGAGGATTCGCAAACGTGGTGCCGGTGGCCGGACCGAGCGATGTGCCGAAGATGGAAATCGCCATGCCCGGCGCGATCTCTCCGGTCGCCCCGCTAGCCGCGTTGATAATTCCCGTGATGGTCGGCGTGTTGCCGATCCCCAATGTCACGATCACCATCAACGGCACCGGATTGCCTGCCTGCGTAAGGTTGATCGTGCCGGTATAGAGGCCGGGCGCCAGTCCCGCGGTGTTCACGGAAACTGCCAGCGTGGCAGGCGTGGTGCCGCTGGCCGGCGTAACGCTCAGCCATGTGGATCCCGCAGCGGCCGTGAAGCTCAGCGCCGCTCCGCCGCCCGAAACCGTAATGGTTTGCGGAGCCGGCGTAGCTCCGCCAATAGGAGCCGCGAAGGTAAGTGTGCTGGGCGCGACCGTCAATTGCGGAACGCCCGTAACCGTCAAAGTCACTGCTACGTTGGCCGTGCCCACGCCCAAACCGAGCACACTGACGTTGCCGCTATAAGTCCCCGGACCGAGCCCCGCGGTATTGGGCGTCACCAGCACGCTGCCCGGCGTAGCGCCGCTCGCCGGACTCACTTGCAGCCAGCTCGGCGCCGTCACCGTGTAATTGATCGGTGTGTTGTTGCTGCTCGAAGCCACCGCGAAACTTTGCGCCGTCACCGCCGCGCCGCCGATCTGATAAGCGAACGACAGCATGGTGGGGCTCACGCTGATCTGCGGCGCGGCATTCACCACAATCATCACCGGAATCGAAAGCGCCACCGTTGGCGATCCCGACGCCTTCACCTGCACCGAGCCGTAGTAAGTGCCCACAGTCAGCAGTCCTGGATTTACCGCCACCGTTAGCGTGGCAGGCGTGGCGCTGGCAGAAGAAGTCACCGTCAACCAGCCTACGTTGCTGCTGGCCATAATCGAAATTGGCGTGTTACCGGATGACGTGGTCAGTGCGATAGTCTGCGACGGCGGGAAGGTAGCCGCCGGCTGATAGTTGAACGTCAGCATGTTGGGAGTCGCCGTTAGGTTCGATCCCGTAACGGTCAGCGTCGCAGGAATAATCTTCGTCGGAATTGGCAAGTTACTCATGGTCACCGTAACCGGCGTAATATATACGCCGGGCGGTATTCCCGACGGATTGGCGGTCAGAGTAACTGAAGCCGGCGAAGTCCCGCTGGTGGGGCTGATGGTGACCCAATTATATTGCTCGTTGGCCACCGAAATGGTGAAGGGCTGCGCCGAGCCATCCGACGCCGAGATGGACAGCGTCGAAGTAGCGGGCGGCGCCGTATTGGCCAGCGTGAACGCGGTATTGCCGCTGACCTGGATTACCGCGCTGGGCTGCGTAATCACCAGGCTCACATTTACTGTAGCCGAGTTAAATCCGGTCGCCGAGACCGTCACTGTGCCATTGTAAGTGCCCGCCGTCATACTGCCCGGCGCGATGCCGATCAACACACTGGTGGGCGTAGTACCTGCGCTCAAATGCGCCGTCAGCCAGCTTGCCGACGGGGTCGCCGTCACGGTGGCCGCCGCGTTATTCGACGTAGCCACTGCCACGCTCTGCGCGGTGGGCACCGTTCCGCCCGAAGTGTAATTGAACGAAAGTGTACTCGGAGTCGCCGTAATAGATGGCTCGGCACTTACCGTGAGCGTAACCGGGATAGTTACCGAGTCTGTGGCCGATACCATGGCAGTCACCGAGCCATTGTAAGTGTTCGGCGTGAGCGAGCTAAGATTCTGCAGCGAGACAGTGATGGAGCTGGGCGTGGTCCCCGAAGCCGGACTTACCGCCAGCCAGTTACCCGTGGAGGTCGCGCTGGTGGTATAGCTGAGCGCCGTGGATCCGGCCGCAATCAATACCGGCTGGCTCGCAGGCGTGCTGCCGTTCACATAATAAGTGAACGCAAGCGAAGTGGGACTGGCCGTGATTTGAGCCGCCGCCGTTACGTTTAACGTTACCGGAACCGTGACCGGACTGGAGCCGACGCCCGTAGGCGTCGCCACGATGTTGGTGTTATAGGTGCCCACCGTCAGGCCAGTGGTGATGATCCCGATCGAGAGCGTCTGTGGCGTAGTCCCGCCGGCGGGCGAGATGCTCAGCCAGGGCGCGCTCGAAGCCGCCGCGGTGAAAGCCACACCTGCCACTGTGCTCGAAATCGCCAGATTCTGCGCGGCGGGCGCACTACCGGACAACGAATAATTGAAAGTAAGCGAAGTAGGACTCGCCGACAGCGGATTGGCAGACAAATTGAGCGTAACCGGAATGGTCACCGGACTCCCCGCCACGCCCGTGGGCGACGTGGCAGTCACTACGATGCTGCCGTTGTAAGTGTTGGCTAACAGGCTGGTGGTAACCACCGAAACCTGCAGCGTGGTATTGGTGCTGCCACTGCCCGGTGTGACCGATAGCCAGCCGCCGGTGGAACTGGCCACGGCCGTGAAGCTGATGGTGCCGCCCGTGCCGTTCACCGTGAGCGTCTGCGCGGCGGGATTCGCTCCGCCCGCCGTGCCGTTGAAGGTTAGCGACGGCGGCGTCACGCTAAGTGTCGGCTGTGGAGATACAACTAATGTGACCGGATAAGTCAGGGAGGAGGCGCCCGTCCCGGCGACCGCAATCGAAACGTTATAAGTATTGGCGGTAGTGGGCAGGTTGGCCTGCACCAGGGAGACCGTCATGGTAAGCGGTGTGCTGGTGCCCGATAGCGATGCGTTCAGCCAATTGACAGACGGAATCGCGGTCACGCCGCTGGTTGCGCTGGAACTGGTAATGCTCACGGGCTGCGAACCCGGCACCGTGCCGCCCAGCGTGTAACTGAACGACAGCGATGAAGGATTTCCGGTGAAGACCGGTTGGGAACTGATCACAAGGCTCACGTTGACCGTGACCGTGCCGCCGGTGTTGGCGCACGATGTAGTCGGATTGCACGTGAGCACGATCGTCCCGTTGTAGGTGGTGGCTGCCAGACTGCCCGGCGTGACGGAGACCGTAAGCGCCTGGGAAGTGGTACCGCTGGTGGGGCTGACGGATAGCCACGTAAAGCCGCCCGAGACGCCGTTCGCCGCGGCCGTGAAATTGATAGGCGCGCCGTTGCTGCTTACCGTCAACTGCTGGCTCGGAGGTAGCGTCCCGCTGGACTGATAAGAGAAGTTCAGCGACGTCGGGCTGGCGCCCAGCGTGGGCGGCGCGGCGACGGTCAGGGTCACGCTCACGGTGGCCCCGCTGGTGTTGGTGCATTGGGTCGTCGGGGCGCAAGCGAAAGTCACCGTTCCCGTGTACTGCTGGCCGGGCGTCAGGCTGTTGGCGTTGGAGTTGATGGAAATGCTCGCGCTGCCCGGAGTGGTGGCCGCGCTGGTGGGCGATACGCTCAGCCAACCGCCGGTGCTGGAGGCGGAAGCCGTGTAGGTGATCGCTCCGCCGTTACTGGTTAGGTTCACGGTGGCGGGGTTCGGAAGCGTGCCGTTGATCGTGTAGTTAAAGGATTCCGAAGTCGGCGCGGCCGCCAGCGTGGCGGTAACCGTTAGAGTCACATGCACCGTAACGCCGCTTGGGTTACTGCACGCCGTCGTCGGATTACAAGTGAAAGTCACCGTGCCGCTGTATGAACCGGCTGCCAGACCGCTGGCCGAGGCCGAGATCCCCACGTTTGCGGGCGTAGTGGTGGCGGTTCCGCTGGTGGGCGATACGCTCAGCCAGTTACCCGTGCTGGAGGCGACCGCGGCGTAGGCAGCGCTGCCACTCGATGTGGAAACCTGTACGTTCTGGGAGGCGGGCGCGGAGCCGGATACGGAAGAGTAGTTAAGCGTAGTAGGAGTCACGGCCAACGTGGGTAGTGAGCTCACCGTAAGGCTTACGCTCACCGTGACAGTGCCGCCGCTATTTGTGCACTGCGTGGTGGGATTGCAAGTGAAGGTTACGGTTCCCGTGTAAGGAGTGCCGCTGGGCGCGAGGCTATTCGCATTGGAGTTGATGGAAATCATCTCCGCCGCTCCCGACGTAGTGGCGGTGCCGCTGGTCGGCGAAACCGTAATCCAGTTTGTGGAGGCGGCCGCGGTGTATGCGATGGAGGCCGCATTACTGGTCACGCTTACCGTCGCCGGGCTTGGCAGGGTGCCGTTGACCGTGTAGCTAAATGCCTCCGAGGTGGGCGAGGCCGCCAGCGTGGCGGTGACCGTTAGAGTCACATGCACTGTAACGCCGCTTGGGTTACTGCACGCCGTCGTGGGATTGCAAGTGAAAGTCACCGTGCCGCTGTATGAACCGGCTGCCAGCCCGGTGGCCGAGGCCGAGATCCCTACGTTTGCGGGCGTAGTGGTGGCGGTTCCGCTGGTGGGCGATACGCTCAGCCAGTTACCCGTGCTGGAGGCAACCGCGGCGTAGGCAGCGCTGCCAGTCGATGTGGAAACCTGTACATTCTGTGAGGCGGGCGCGGAGCCGGATACGGAAGAGTAGTTAAGCGTGGTAGGAGTCACGTTCAACGTGGGTAGTGAGCTCACCGTAAGGCTCACGCTCACCGTGACAGTGCCGCCGCTATTTGTGCACTGACTTGCAGGACTGCAAGTAAAGGTTACGGTCCCCGTATAGGGAGTGCCGCTGGGCGCCAGGCTGTTCGCGTTGGAGTTGATCGAAACACTCGCGCTTCCGGGAGTAGTGGCGGAGGTGGTAGGCGTTACGGTCAGCCAACCGCCGGTGCTGGAGGCGGCGGCCGTGTACGTGATGGCTCCGCCGTTACTGGTCAGGTTCACCGTGGCGGGGCTCGGCAGCGTGCCGTTAATCGTATAGCTGAAGGACTCCGAAGTCGGTGAGGCCGCCAGCGTCGCAGTTACGGTCAGAGTGACGTTCACTTTAACGCCGCTCGGGTTACTGCACGCAGACGTCGGATTGCAAGTGAAGGTTACCGTGCCGTTGTAAGAACCGGCTGCCAGACCGCTGGCCGCGACCGAGACCCCTACATTCGCGGGGGTGGTGGTGGCGGTTCCGCTGGTGGGAGATACGCTCAACCAATTGCCCGTGCTGGAGGCGACGGCAGCATAGCTGACGCTGCCGCTCGAAGTGGAGACCCCCACATTCTGCGAGGCGGGCGCCGAACCGGATACGGAAGAGAAGTTAAGCGTCGTGGGAGTCACATTCAACGTGGGCAGCGAGCTGATGGTGAACGTCACCGGCTCCACCAGCGAGCCAGTGGAATTATTGGCCGCGGCCCCATAGACTGTGACCGAACCATGGTAAATGCCGGGAGCGAGCGACCCCGGATTCACGCTAACTTGGAAGGCCGTGTCACTTCCGCCGATCTTCCCTCCGGTCTTGCTGACGCTAAGCCAAGTGACACCGCCCGAGACACCGCTGGGCACGACCGCGTAGCTGACGCTGGCCGCCGGGCTATCCTCCACCGTGACCGTTTGCGCGGCGGGCACGGTCCCGCCTTGTGTCATGCTAAACGATAGTCCGGTGCCTATCGCCGGAATGAGGCCCATCGTTGTGCAGTGCTCGCAGGTCGCCCCGATGCTGCCGTTGCTGATGCTGAGCGTGGTTGGTTGGCCCAGAAAGCCGGTGCATTCGGGTAGATTAGAGTCGTTGCAGACGTAGGTGGCGGTGCCGGAAACGCCGCTGGTAACCGCTGGGAACGGAAGCGGCAGCGCCTGCGGTATGGTTGCCGGAAAATTGATTGTCGCGGTCAGCGTCGAATCGAGCGATGCCCCCGCCAAGCCGATAGTGCACGAGTCTACGACCAGGGAATCGCCGCCAGTCGCCGCGTTGAGGGTTATGGTGGCGCCCGGGGTGAAACAATAGAGCGTAAGCGGGCTGACGTTTGTTGTCAGCGTGAGTGGGACCGTGTAGCCGGCAGAGCCCCCAGGGTTGTCGGGTACCCCGGTGGTGGTGGGCCAGCCGGATGTCCACCCGTTAAAGCCGGTGTTCTCGTTGCCCGTGGTTGCCGAAAGTGTGCTGCCAGCCAACCCCAACGGGTCGGGTCCCGATACAAGACCGAGTACACCGCTGATCTGGCCGCACAACTGGTTAGTGCCACCCATCGTGCTGCACGCCGGAAGCGTCGCGGCCGGCTTTACACTCGCCTTAGTTCCGTCCGGCTTCGCGCCGAACACCGCGCCCGCCGTCAACAGTAGAAATAATCCACAAAACAACTTCAATTGAATAGAAATCCTCGTGGCCACGTTGTCATCTCCTCCGCCGCGTCGGCGGCCAGCAATATTCGATAATAATCCAAACTAAACGCAATAAAGCAAACTACGCTAGTGTAAAGGATCGAATCGCACTTTGCGAGGGCGGCGCGACCGAGGGGTTCCAGTACCCAGGTACGGGAGGAGATGCCAGGAAACCCCCCAAGTCTCGCGTTTGCTCCTCCGCTTCGCCCCAGCCTGGCCACCCACACAGGCCCCGAGCGCAGGGATCGTATCTTTCCATACATGTTGTCAAAAAAAACCATTGAAGTTGGGTGACAGAGAAAGTACTTCTAATACGCGCGTCGACGTTCGTACTACAACCGTCAGCGCAATTGGGGACGCCCAAAAAAGCTCGACGGGTCGAGATCAGGAGAAAAGGAAATGAGACTTTCAAGCAGACTTCTAACGATATCGACCGGAACCGTTATGGCCTTGCTCGGCCCGTGGCTCTCGTCCTTGATGGGACAGTGCCCCACGGTGACCGAATCGGGAACCATCAACAACGACTACATCACGAAGTGGACCAGTGCCTCGGGCTGCGTGATCGGAGACTCCAACATATACTCCGCCTCCGGGCAGGTTGGGATTGGCACCGCGTCGCCGTCACAGAAACTGGAGGTGAACGGCAGCGTCTTGGTGGACAATAACCTCATCCTCACGGGGAGTATCCTGTCGGGAAGCAACTATCTGCTACAGTACTCGAACGCAAACGCGAACTTTAGCGCTGGCTACCAAGCCCTTAACCCGAGCAGCACCGGCACCGACAACACCGCCGTCGGCAACCAAGCGCTTTATACGAACACCACGGGCCTCGGCAATACGGCCTCTGGGTCTGGAGGGCTTTACAGTAACACCACAGGAGACAATAACACGGGCATCGGCCAGAGCGCCCTGGGACAAAACAGCACAGGCTACCAGAACACGGCGATCGGGTCAGATGCGCTCCTAAGCAACCCCCTCCGGCCACTACAACGCCGCGGCTGGCGTTCTAGCGATGTTCGCTAATGGCACCGGTGACAGCAACGCCGCCTTCGGTGCCTATGCCCTTTTCTACAATACGGCGGGCAGCGACAACGCCGCCTTCGGCGACGCCGCGGCCCTGAACACCACCGGTAGCTACAACACGGCCCTCGGGGCGTTCGCAGGCTGGACCGCCACCTCCGGCAGCAACAACACTTCCCTCGGCTACTACGCCGGCTACAATGTCACTACTGGCAGCAATAACGTCGAAATTAGCAACCAAGGCACCTCCGGCGACAACGGGGTTATCCGCATCGGGACGGCCGGTACGCAGACATCGACCTACATATCCGGCATTTACGGCACGACTACCGGCACGAACAACGCCGTGCAAGTCCTGGTCGATTCCAACGGCAACCTCGGCACCGTCTCCTCGTCGCGGAGGTTCAAGGAAGATATCCAGGATATGGGCGACGCCAGCAGCGGGCTGTTGCGCCTGCGGCCCGTCACCTTTCGCTACAAGAAGCCGTTCGCGGACGGGTCGAAGCCGATCCAATACGGCTTGATCGCGGAGGAAGTGGCCGACGTCTATCCCGATCTCGTGGTTCGGGGAATCGATGGGCAGATCGACACGGTGAAATACCAGGTGCTCGACTCCATGCTGCTCAGCGAGCTACAGAAGCAGCACGCCACGATCAGCGCGCAGACCGCTACCATCGCCACGCAGAAAGGACAGATTCAATCTCTTGAAGAGCGTCTGTCGAAGATCGAGGCGCTAGTCGAACGAACAGCGCTACGGGCCTCCGCGCGATAAAGCAAGCGGATCAATACGCTCCCGTATCCCCCAACCGAGGGGCGGGCTCTGGCCATCGCTTGGGCTATCCCGCCCCGTGGAGGTTGGACAATTTCCCATTGATGAGAACAGCCATGATCCACCGGCAAATTGGCTCGCCAACCTCCCCATCGCTGGGCTGCCGCGCGACCCGTTTTGATATTTTGCGCCCTACCTGGCAGGTTGTCGTCCGCCAGTCACTCATCCCAGTCAAGCAAATCCTCTGATCTCCCAACGACTTACGCCCAGTCGGTACCGCTTCCCGGCACTCGCCCGGCTTATCCTGACAAACGGAAGGGGCGAATCCAGCCCGCCATCGAAACAACCATGGACAACACGGACGGCAACCACACCGCCGACGAAGCCCGCACCCGGGCCAACTGCGGAAACGCGAAGAAAGCCACCGGCCCACGCACCGCCGCCGGCGCCGGCGCTCCGGCCAACGGCTTCATCATAGACTGTGAGGGAGCCACCCCCGACTGTGAGGGAGCCATCCCCCAAACCAACCGCCACGCCATAAAAAATTACAAAACGAACCCAATGGGTGGGGCGGGCGCCAATGCCCTCAAGACGCCGACTCTCAGTCGGCGCGGGGCTTGCTTCGCTCGCCTAAGAGCGGGCCTACGAGGCCCGCGCAGGCAGAGTGCCTGCCCCACATGGGTTCCAGTACCCTAGTACCGGCCTCGGCCCAAAATTTCTGCGTGGTGTGCGACCCCTTGCATCCATACGGGGTTAAGTGGTGATAGACTTGAAACCTGTGGGAAAGGAAAATTGAAAAACGTGAAAACTTTATTGGCAATACTTCTCGCACTGGGGTCGCTGGCGGTCTCGGCGTTCGCTCAGCCTACCGTCACTCAAGTTCAAAACGCGGCTAGCAACCTGGTGGCGCCCAACCCGAACTCGGCCATCGCGCCCGGCTCTTTTTTTAGCGTCTACGGCACCAACATCGGGCCCGCCACAATCGCCTATTGGGGCTCCTACCCGCTCCAGACCACGCTTTCAGGCGTGCAGGTGACTATCACGGTGGGAGGCACCGGATATCCAGCCTATCCGGAATTTGTCTCCTCCGGGCAGATCAACGCGGTGGTCGCCGATAACACGCCTGCGGGCTCCGCCACCGTCACGGTGACCTATAACGGCGCCACCAGCGCCGCGTTCGACGTCACCGTCGATCCCATGTCGTTCGGGATCTTCACGCAGAACGAGGCCGGCTCCGGACCGGGTAGCCTGGAGAACGCGGTCAGCTACGCACTGATTACGCCGTTCTCCACGGTGAAGCCTGGCGATTACGTCACGATCTACGGAACAGGCCTGGGCGCGGGCGCGGCGCAACCCGGCCAGGAAACTTCAGGTCCCACGCCCATCAACCTTTGCCCGACCCCGTCGAACTGCCCAGTCACCGTTTGGGTCGGCGGCGTGCAGGCCAGCGTGCAATACGCTGCCCGTTCGCAGTACGTGGGGGAGGACGAGGTGGTTTTCATCGTTCCCACCGAAAGCGCCGTGCAGGGCTGCTACGTGTCGCTGGCGGTCCAGACCACCAGCGGGTCCAGCACCGTGGTCAGCAATTTTTCCAGCGTGGCGATCGATCCCACCGGGCCCACTTGCTCCGATCAGGATGGCATCAACTACGGCGACATCGCGTCCGCGGTTTCGGCGAATGGATCCGCCAATGTCGGAGCCCTCGATCTGTTGAGCAACTATCTTAACCTCGCGTCGCTCGGCGCGACCTGGGATAACGATACGGCCGATGGCGAATTCGGCACCTTTTCGGGCTACGTCCTGGGCGCTTTTCAGGGCCTCACCATATCGCCCTCCGTCAACAACTGCACCGTCGATCAGTTCTTCGAATATCCGCCGCCGGCGGATCCCGCGCTCGGCTATTTGACTTTCCTGGATGCCGGTTCGCAGCTTAGCATCATGGGTCCCGCCGGCACCAAGCCCGTTCCCGAGAACACCAACGGTAAGGGCTACGGAGGCTTGGTAGGCGGCGAAACCATCGCTCAACTCATCACCGGCACCAACAATCCGCCTTTCTATCTGAACTCTTCCGACGCCATTGTCCCCGGCTCCTATACCGTGACCGGCACCGGCGGCAGCAATGTGGGTTCGTTCTCCGCGGGAATCACGGTGACTCAGAATGCGGCGAATTTCAAGTGGACCAATCAGGCCGCCGTCACCGGGAGCGACATATCCCGCACCCAGCCGCTGACTATCACGTGGTCGGGTGGCGATACCAACGGCTTTGTCGATATCACGGCAATCGCTTCCACGCTGAATACGTCGTTCCCGTCAAAGACCACTCCTGGCATGCTGGTGGAGTGCCTCGCGCCGGCCAGCGCCGGAACGTTCACCATTCCGACGTACGTCCTGCAGGCGCTGCCTTCGACAGCGGGCGCCACCATGGCCATCACGCCTCCTGGTGAGTTGCTGGTCGGACCGGCCAGCGTCACCTGCAGCAGCACCATCGCCACCAGCACCACGTGTCCCGCCGATTTCACTCTGCCGACCGGCTTGGATGCGCTCTATATCTTCTATCACTTCATCGCCGGCACCACGGTGACCTGGCAGTAAAACCCTGTGGGGCAGACCCGGGCAGACCATCGTTTTTCAGTGGTCTGCCCCGGGAGTCCTGTCCTACCGCCGCAGCAAACGGAAGCCCAGCAGAAACCACGCAGCAATAAAACACACTCCCCCGACAGGTGTGATCGCGCCCAGCGTCCGTACACCCGTCAGCGCCAGCGCATAGAGACTGCCGCTGAAGATCGCGATGCCCGCCAGCATCAGGCCGCATACCCACGCCGTGCCGGATTCGTTCAGCACATCCGCGCGCGTGAACAACGGCACAATCAGAATGCCCAGCGCGTGAATGAATTGATAGAACACCGCCTTCTGGTAAATATCCATCATCTCGGCGTCCAGCCGTCCGCGTAGGCCGTGTGCGCCAAACGCTCCCATGATCACCGCCAGTCCCAACAAAATCGCGCCGTATCCGCTCCAGTACATGCCAACAATTGTATAATTCCTCAGATGGCAAGCAAAGCGCGCACCAGATCGGCGTTCGATGTGCACCCCGGCGTGCAGATGGCCCAGGCCTTCGTCGTGAATATGAAGGAGAAGACCGGCCGGACGGTGGAAGAGTGGCTGGAGCTGCTCGCGCGGGATGGCCCGGCCACGGAGAATGAGCGCCTCGCGTGGTTGAAGGCGAAGCATGGGCTGGGGATGAACTACGCCGGCTGCATCGCCGAAATTTCCGCGGGCAAGGGCGAACTGTACTCGGCGGAAGGCTATCTGCGGGCGGCCGGACAATATGTCGAGGACCTGTTTGCGGGGCCCAAAGCCGCCCTGCGTCCTGTTTACGATGCCCTGCTGGCCGCCGGCCGCAAGCTCGGCAGCGATGTGCGTGTATGTCCGTGCCGCACGTTCGTGCCGCTCTATCGCCATCACGTCTTCGCGCAGATCAAGCCCTCCACGCGCACGCGCATCGATTTCGGGCTGGCGCTGAAAGACACCAGGACACCCCAGCGCCTGATCGACACGGGAGGCTTTGCCAAGAAGGATCGCATCACGCGCCGCATCGAGATCTCGTCAGTCGGGGACATCGACGATGAAGTGCTGCGCTGGCTAAAGAAGGCCTACGAGATGGACGCCTAAGCGTACGTCCGCTCCTGCGCCTTTCTGAGCCGCGCGCGTAAGCAAGAGGCGCGGCCCTCGACTTTCTACATAGTGGCAGCCGCCGTGGGGCAGGCTCGTAGCCTGGATAGCGTCGGGATAAACCGGCGTGAAGTAGTGAATGAAAGAGTCATACAGGAAAGGAGTAGCGAACCATCCTGACCCCGAGCCATGTGAGGGCGGCGGCAACGACGCACTTGAAGCGTTGGCCTGGGGCATATGTGGGCTGGGTATCCCTGAAGTTGATGAGCTCCGAAATTGCCAAAATCATGGGCGCCGACGGTGTCAGGCTAACCGGAAGGCAACACGGCAGCGTGCGTAAACAGCGCGAGCACGTTGCGGCCCTGCGGAGTCGTAGACCCCACGCACGCATAGAAACTTCACGCGCGAGAACCGAGAGACCCCGTGGCTTTCCGCCGCCGGTAGAGGGCGGAACGCTGGGAGAAAGCGATGAGCGATAAGACCCAGATGCACGGCGGCGGGGAGTCGCACAGCGGCGTAGTACCGACGAAGCGGTCGAACGCAGGCCAGGGAGGGCCGAAGGAGATCGCGGAGGGAAGGCCGCTGACCGAGGAGAATGCGGAAGAGCCTAACCCGTACCGGATGCAAGGCCGGGAAAGCGGGCCAAGCGGGCTGGACCGTGTACGTCAAGCAGCGCAGAAGGACAAGCAGTTGCGGTTCACCGCCCTGCTGCATCACGTCACTATCGACCTGCTCCGCAGCAGCTACTACGACCTGCAAAGGCAAGCGGCGGCGGGAGTGGACGGGGTGACGTGGCAAGCCTACGGGGACGAACTGGAGGAGCGGCTCGCCGACCTCCATGGACGCATCCATCGCGGGGCCTATCGCGCGCAACCGTCGCGGAGAGTCTGGATCGACAAAGCCGATGGGCGGAAACGGCCATTGGGCATCGCCGCCCTGGAAGACAAAATCGCCCAGGCAGCGGTGGTCGCGGTTCTCAATCCGATCTGGGAAGAGGACTTTCTGGGCATTTCGTACGGGTTCCGGCCGGGGCGCAAGCAGCACGACGCACTAGACGCGCTCTACGTCGGGATCACCAGCAAGAAGGTGAACTACGTTCTGGACTTAGACATCCGGTCGTTTTTCGACAAAGTCGAACACGCTCAGATGGAAAAGTTCGTACGGCATCGGATAGGAGATGAACGGCTCGTCCGCTTGATCCTGAAATGGTTGAAGGCGGGCGTGATGGAGGACGGACAGTGGTACGAGACGAAGGAAGGGACCCCACAAGGGGCGGTGATTTCGCCGTTGCTAGCCAATCTCTACCTGCATTACGTGCTCGATCTGTGGGTGCAGGCATGGCGGAAGAAGGTGGCGCACGGCGACATGATCGCGGTGCGGTACGCGGACGACGTGGTGTTCGGATTCCAGGACCGGGAAGAGGCCGAAAAGTTTCTGGCGCAATTGCGGGAACGCGTGCGGAAGTTCGGGCTGGAATTGCATCCGGAGAAGACGCGCCTGATCGAATTTGGGCGCTATGCCGCTGAACGGCGGGCGAAGCGTGGGGAAGGGAAGCCGGAAACCTTCAACTTTTTGGGTTTCACTCACATCTGTGGGAAGAATCACGCGACGGGGTACTTCATGGTGCTGCGGAAGACGATCGGCAAACGGATGGCCGCCAAGCTGAAGAAGATTCGGCAACAGCTCCGCCAACGCTTGCATGCGCGGGTTCCGGACACGACGGGGTGGCTGCAATCGGTGGTTCGCGGATATTTCCGATATCACGCCGTGCCGCGCAACGAGGAACGACTGAAAGCGTTCCGGCACGAAGTGCTACGCATGTGGTGGTGGCAGCTTCGGCGGCGGAGTCAAAGAACCCGCTGGACCTGGAACAAATTTTGGGAGAAACTCGGGTGCCTCATCCCGGACGTCGAAATTCTGCATCCGTATCCTGACGTTCGCTTTGCGTGGCAGCACATCCAAGGTAAGAACCGTGTGCGTTAGGAGCGCTCGCACGGATCTGTGCGGGGGGTGCCGGGCAACCGGCATCCCTACCGCGACCGCGGGCCTCGTAGGCCCGCTCTTCGGCGCAAGGCACGGCGTCGCCGCGCAAGGCGCGGCCTACAGCAAGCCGGAACGTTCCAGCAGCGCATTGGGGTCCGGATCCCGTCCCATAAACTGGCGGTATAACTCGGCCGGATCCTGGCTATCTCCCCGTGCCAGGATGGTATCTCGAAACGCGCCCCCCACCTCCGGGCTGAAGATCCCCTGCGTGCGGAATCGCGTGAACGCGTCGGCGTCCAGCACTTCCGCCCACTTATACGAGTAGTAACCCGCCCCATAACCTACCGGACTGGAGAATAAGTGCGTGAACGCGGCCACTAATGCATGATCCTCCGGCAGCGGCGCAGGAGAATACGGCTGCAGGATGCGGCGCGTGTAACCGATCGCTTCGCCATCCCGCGCGGGATCGTAATCGATATGCAGCGCCAGGTCCACGAAACCGAACCCCAGCTGGCGCATCTGCGCGTTGGCGCTGCGGAAATTGCGCGCCCGCACCATTTTTTCGAATAGCTCCCGCGGAATCGGCGCGCCCGTCTGGTAGTGCCGCGCAAACAGGTCCAGCGGCTCGCGCTCCCAGGTCCAGTTCTCCATGATCTGCGAAGGCAGCTCTACAAAGTCCCATGCCACGCTGGTGCCCGCCAGGCTGCGCACCTCCACGCGACTTAGTAAGTGGTGTAGTAAGTGCCCGAATTCATGAAAAATCGTGCTCACCTCATGATGCGTCAGCAACGCGGGGCGATCCTCCAGCGGCGGCGTCAGGTTACCGCAGATCAATCCTAAGTGCGGCCGGAAAATGGGCGCGGAGCCATCCCGCGTCGGATATCCGGTGATCAGCGCGTCCATCCATGCGCCGCCGCGTTTGTTCTCGCGCGGATACCAGTCGGCATAGAATCCGCCGATAAACGCGCCGTCCCGGTCGGAAACAGAGTAATAACGCACCTGCGCATCCCACACTGGAACGCCCGGCTCCTGGGCCACGCGAATCCCGTACAGCCGATGCACGGTCTCGAACAATCCTTCCACCACGCGTTCCAGCGGGAAGTAAGGGCGCAGCTCCTCTTCGTCGAAATCGTAGAGCGCGGCGCGCTGTTTTTCAGCGTAGTAGGCCACATCCCAGGGCCGCAGTTCCGGCGCATCGGCGCCCTCCAGGCTGCGCCTGAATTCCAGCAGATCGCGATTCTCGCGCGCAAATTGGGCCTCGGTCTTGCGCTTCAAATCTTCCAGAAACTCGAGCGCGCGGCCGCCCGTGTGGGCCATGCGGTCGTGCAGCACCAGGTCGGCGAAATTGCGAAAGCCCAGCAACTCCGCCCTGGCGCGGCGCAATTCCAGAATGCGGCTCAGCAGCGGGCGATTGTCATGCGGGCCGCCGCTCGCGCGCACCGCGTAGGCGCGATACATCTTTTCCCGCACGCGCGCGTCGTCCAGGTACGTCATCACCGGCGTGTAGCTGGGCGCTTGCAAAGTGAATCGCCAGCCGGCCAGGCCTTTTTGTTCGGCGCTGGCGCGCGCGGCGGCCACGGCCGAGGGCGGCAATCCGGCCAGCCCGGCTTCCTCCGCGATCGCCAGATCGAACGCGTTGGTCGCGTCCAAAACGTTTTGTGAGAACTTGGTTGTGACGGTTGCCAGCTCGATATCGATGGCTTCCAGGCGCGCCTTGCCTTCCGCATCCAGATCCGCGCCGTGCCGCCGGAAATTGTCGACCGTTTTCGTCAGAAAGCGGCGCGCGGTGCCGGTGAGCGCGCGTGCTTCATCGGTCTCCGCGTAGGACTGGATGGCGCGCCACAGACCCGCGTGCAGCGGAATGCCGGAATAAAACGCGCTCACGTCCGGCTGTACCGCGTTATACGCTTCGCGCAACTCCGGATAGGTAGCCACCGCTTCCAGATGGCGAATGACGGCCATGGCTTCGTCGAGCTGTTCGGTGGCCGCATCCAGCGCCATTAGAGTGTTTTCGAAGGTGCGCGGCTCTGCGCTCGCCGCCAGAAGATCGATGTGTTCGCGCGCCCCGCGCAGCAGTTCCGCCGCCGCCGGACGGACATGTTCCGCGCGGATGCCATCGAACGGAATACGGAACGGTAGGTTCAGCAAAGGATTGTGGGCCGCTGTTTCCGCCATTTGTACATGAGATTAACAGGCTTGTAATGACTCGCGGGAAACCGCTCCCTCACGGTCGCGGCTCGGTAAAGCCGGCCGCGGCTGGGTAACGGCCATGACCCACGACCCACCACCTAGCTAGAACGCGCCGCCAGTGCTACCTTCAAAGGATGCAGGCCGCACCAGATGGAAAACGTCCGCCGAGCCTCTACGCCCTGGTGATCTACCTTCCCGATCCGCTGGGCGCGTTCCTGGACGACCTGCGCCGCGAGTTGGTGCCCGGCTGCAATCCCCACGCGCACGTCAGCGTGCTTCCGCCGCGCACGCTGGAGGGACCTCCGGAAGCCGCCGTCGAACACGCGCAGCGCACCGTCGCCGGCTTCGCCCCGTTCGAAATCGTGCTGGGCGGCATTGAAAAGTTTGATGCCACCGATGTCATCTTCATCGGTTTGGAACAAGGCGAGGCGCAATTGCGCGAGATGTATCGCAGCTTGAACCAGGGCATCCTGGTTTTTCCCGAAACCTACGCGTATCACCCGCATGTCACTCTGGCGCAGGAGATCCCGCCGGAACAGGTGGAATCGCTGCGCGCATTGGCGATCCGCCGCTGGAGCGATTATCGCGGCCCGCGCCGCTTTCGCGCTGGGAAGACCGTCTTCGTGCGCAATATCCGCGGCAATCTGTGGATCGACATGGCCGAGGCGCCATTCGAAGCGGCGCCCTCCCGCGCGGAAACTCTGGAATGAGCGACCCGATGCCTGCCAACCACGATCCGCGTGTCTATCTGGCCGCCGAGCGCACCTTCCTGGCCTGGATCCGCACCGGGCTCTCGCTGATGGGTTTCGGCTTCGTGGTGGCGCGCTTCGGATTGTTTCTGCGCGAGATGGAATTCACCACGCATCCGCTCAGCCTGCATTCCGCGAGATTCACTCTGTGGGTGGGCACCGCCCTGATTATTATCGGAGTTTTCGTGAATCTGTTCTCCGCCAGGCAACACATCCGTTTCATCCATGCGGTAAAGCAAGGCACAGACGTGGTGGATCGGCCGGTCACCCTGGCGGTGGTCATCGCCCTGATTCTAGCGGTCACTGGACTGGCCATGACGGTTTACCTGCTGTTCGTCCGCTGATGGCTGAAGAAACCGCTCCCTTACGGTCGCGGCTCAGTAAACCCCCGCGAAATCATTACGTCCGTTACAGAACCGCGACCGTCAGGGAGCGGTTTCCCCAGAACAGCCCCGCCACAACCCGCCATGAAAGATTTACCATGAAGACATACGCACTCAAAGGTTCCTTCATGTATCTACCCGCGGATAAATCCGAAGCCGATCTATCAAAAACGTACGACGCCATCGTCGTTGGATCCGGCGCTGCCGGCGGCATGGCCGCCCATGTACTGACTTCCCACGGCATGCAGGTTCTGCTGCTCGAAGCCGGCAAGAAGCTGAATATCAATCAAGAGTTGAAGTCCATGGAGTGGCCCTACGACCACCCCCGCCGCGGCGACATGCCGCCCGATTGCCACGCGCTTTCCGGCCGCGAATATACCATCCGCAATCCGCCTTACGCCAAGGGGTCGTCCTATAAACACGTCTATTCTTACGTCGAGGACGGCACCGGCTCCGACTACGCCAAAGACATTGTGGTCGATGAGAAAGATCATCCTTATACCGGCACGCAGTACGCCTGGGTGCGTGCGCGCTGCCTCGGTGGCAAGACCAACATTTGGGGACGCCTGGCGCTGCGCCTTTCCGATTACGATTTTAAGGCCGCCTCGCGCGACGGCTACGGCGAAGACTGGCCCATCTCGTACGCCGATATTTCGCCTTACTACGATAAGGTCGATCTCTATCTCGGCATCTCGGGCCACAAGGAGAATCTGCCTTATCTGCCGGACAGCCTTTTCCAGCGCGCCGTCCGCTTGAATCCGGCGGAAGTGAAACTGCGCGCCAGCCTGGCCAAATCCGGCCGCGTACTCACGCCGTATCGCGCCGGAGTGACCACCGACGGGCTCAAGCACAACAATAATCGCAGCCGCTGTTATGGCCGCGGCGCGTGCGACCGGCGCGTCGGCGGATGCGATATCCATGCCGCTTTCGATTCGCCCACCGGCCTGATCTACCCGGCGCTTGAAACCGGCAATCTCACGCTGCGCACCAATGCCACCGTCGCCGAAGTAACTGTCGACAAGAACACTGGCAAGGCCAGCGGCGTCTCTTTCATCGACACCGATACCGGCAAGACCTACACGGCGAAGGGCCGCACGGTGCTGCTGGCGGCCTCCACGCTGGAGTCCGCGCGCTTGATGCTGCTCTCGAAATCCGGCCAGCATCCCAACGGCATCGGCAACTCCAGCGGCCACGTCGGGCATAATTTTTGCGAGCATATTATGGGACCGGGCGTGTACGGTCTCGATAAGGAACTGGTGGGCAAGCCGCGCACGCTCGACGACGGGCGGCCTGGCTCGTTCTACGTGGCGCGCTTCCGCAACCTGCAGGACCGCAATCCAAAGTTCCTGCGCGGTTACGGCTTCGAAGGTGGCAGCGGCTGCGGCATGTTTCCCGATAATGCGTACAGCACGCCCGGCTTCGGCTCCAGCTACAAGAAAACCGTGCGCGACTACGCCGGCGCGTTCATCGGCATGGGCGCGTTCGGCGAGATGCTGGCGCGCTACGAAAACTACGTCGATCTGGATCCTACGGTGAAGGATCGCTGGGGCATCCCCGTGCTGCGCTTCCACATCAAGTTCGGCGATAACGAGAAGAAGATGGCGCAGGACATGGCCGATTCCGGCCGCGAGATGCTGGAAGCCGCGGGCATCGAAGTGCTCAGCGCCAATAGCCATCTTCTTACGGAAGGCTACTCGATCCACGAGTTGGGCACGTCGCGCATGGGGACGGACCCGAAGAAATCGGTGGTGAATCAATTTCAGCAGTCGCACGATGTGCCGAATCTGCTGGTGGTGGATGGCAGCACGCATGTCAGCGCTTCCTGCCAGAATCCCACGTGGACCATCATGGCGCTGTGCTGGCGTTCGTGCGATCATCTGGCCGACGAAATGAAAAAGGGGAACGTCTGATGAGCTACCAAATCAATCGCCGCGATCTGATCCGCATTGGCGCGGGCGCCGCGCTGGCCGTTCCCGTGGCGCTGGCCGACGGCGGTGCGCCAAAATTCTTCACGCCCGCGGAATTCGCCATGCTCGACGAATTGACCGAGATCATCATCCCCGCCGACAGTCACTCGCCAGGCGCGCGCGCCGCGCAGGTGGCCGCTTACATCGATGTGCGCCTCGCCGAAGCCTTCGAGCAGCAGGACCGCGACGATTGGCGCAAAGGCCTGAAACAGGTGGATGCGCTATCCAAGGAGATGAACGGTCACATTTTCATGGAGGCCAGTCCCGAGCAACGCGTCGCGCTGCTCACACGCGTATCGCGCAATGAGATGCATCCTAAGACGCCCGAAGAGACCTTCTTCCGCGAGTTGAAGCATGCTACCGCGCATGCGTATTACACGTCCAAGATCGGCATCCATCGGGAGATGGAATACAAGGGCAATGTGATGTTGCAGGAGTTCGTGGGCGAAGAAGCGAAGTAAGCCGCCGCGCTGCCCGTGCAATGCAGAGTTGGTGCCGTAGTAATATCCGGCAACAGCCCGGCGTTGCTGACGATTGAAGCATAGGTCGCGTAGCCGGCACCTGTACCCGCACCCGAAACTGCAAAGGTGCGCATGGCGCCGCCCGGCCGTCCGTATGAACCCACGCGTGTCATTTTTCGCGTTGTTGTAATATCCCGCGACCACGCCCATACCGTCGATGCTCACGGCAAAGGTGCCCTGGCCCGCGGCGCCAGGCGGGGAGAACGTGGCGATACCTCCGCTGGCATCGCGCACAAAGCCGTATGCCGGACCGGTCGAATTAGAGTAATACCCCGTGATGGCGCCGTTATCATTGATGCTCCAGTTCGCATCGGTGTAGTATCCGGCGATTCTACCGGATTCATCGATGCCCGTTGGGAAGGTCCCCTGGTGGTAAGGATATGCCCCGTGCCCGGCGCCCGGAGCGGAGAACGAGGGCCTGTGCGCAACGCTGATTTACAGCGGCGGGAAAATCTACGGCGCAAGCGGCAGGCAGGCAGGAGCGGGCGAGGTCTTTGAACTTCTTCCGCCGTCAACGCAGGGCGACGGCTGGAAGAAGGTCACTCGGCATAACTTTCCGGCGGGGAGCACGCCCATCGGCAATCTGACTATAGGTGTATTGCGGCGCCATCTGCGGGGGTTACCGTCGACTATGTCCAGTCCCAGCCCGCGGACACTGTGGACAAAATAGTGCCGTAAGCCGGCCATGGTGCCGGTCGGACTGGCGAGGAGCCCGCTGGAGGCCACCGCTAAAGCAAGGCCACGGTTCCCGATAACAGTATGACCGTGCCCTTAGTGAGACGAAAAAGCCCCGCCGCGCTCGATAATTTCGGAGCGCAACGGGGCCCACGAAAGCCTGTCCAACAGGGCCTTCGCCTTTGCTATTTCCTAGGCGCCACCGCTGGCGCTGAGCAAGATGGTCGCCTTGCTGGTGGCCTGCTGGGAGCCGATGGTGAAGGTTGTCGAGATTACCGCCGCTCCCGCAACGGGCGCGACGCACGTGCCGCCGTTGAAGCAATCGCCGACGCCGAATGCCGCGTCGAAAGCCACGATAAAGATATAGCCCGAACCTGGATTCTTGCCGTAGTTATATTTATTGGTATAGATCGTGGAGGTGCCTTGCGTCACCGTAACCGTGGCCACCACGTTGTACTTCGTGCTCGCGAAGTCGTCCTCGACAAACCAGTAGATCTCGCCGCACGCCGCGCTGCTGCTGGTGCAAGCGGGTAGGTTCCAGGTATAAAGTGACCACCCATTCACGAGTGCGCCTTCTGGGATACTCGAGCAATCGGGATCGCTGGTACCCGTGAAGCAGGGCCAGTAAGCGTTGCCGCTGGAATCGGCCGGGGCCCCAACGGCCATGCCGGTCTGGGTCGTGTGCAGTTTCGAAGCGGCATCCGGATCGACTGGATGCGACATCGGAACGGCCATCATCTTCACGTGCGGCTCCCACGCCGTCTGCGCCTGCCCTGAGACGCCGAAAACCAAGAATGCCGCGAGAGCGGCAAACATAAACATGCGAATTTTCGTCATTGTAATGCTGATTCCTCCATGTGGAATTGCAAATCGCCGGCGCAGAACCCTCGGATCTGCTTCCCCTTGAATCTTCCGGCGTCTGCTAGTATCTCCGCATTCACCCTCAGTGTCAATGGGGTGTTACCTCGGACTTTTCGTGAGTCAGGTTGGGGGATTGCCTAGACTGTGACAGAGCGTACTCAGCCGCACACTGCCACTCACACGTGGCATGGTAGGGCTGTAGACGGCGGCGCCGGCTCTAAATCGCTTATGGTGCTGGGGAGACACTGATCACGCAATTTACCGCCCCCGGATAATTCGTAGCATCCACCGCCTCGGCCGTGAACGTGAAATCCCCGCTGGTCATAGGCGTACCGGTAACCGTACCAGTGGAACTATTGAGAGTCAGTCCTTCCGGCGGGGATCCAGCGGTAAACGGGAACCAGTAAAACGTGTACGGGGGCACACCACCTCTTGCCGTGACCGATGAAGAGTATGACACACCCACCTGCGCGCTATTCGCAGGGCATGTAACAGGTGTGAACGAACAAGTACGTTGCTGCAGGATCAGCGGCGGCACCGGATTCTGAGTGAAATCGAAGCTATCCGCTACGTTGTTGGCCATCGTGTCGGCCTCCACCAGCGGCGGAAGCCCGAAGATGTTCTCGGCGAAACTCAATAGAGACGCCGCGCTGTACACCGTCGATGAGATGTGCGCCGGTTTGGCATACGGCGAAATGATCAGCAAGGGTACCCGCGGACCCAAGCCGTATGTATAGATTTGCGGCGGCGGCACGTGATCGTAATATCCGCCGAAATCGTCCCAGAATACAAACATCGCGGTCGAGCCCCATTGCGGCCCCTGCATCACCGCGTTTATCTTGGTGACTGAGTCGTTTTCGCCTGCGCACACACTGTTGGGAGGATGGTCGCTGGTTTCATCGGGAGTTACTACCCAATTGACCGACGCAAGATTGCCGTTCAACGCGTCGGTAACAAACTGAGTTTCGGGCACGACATTTACTTTCCAGTCCGGACCGTAGCGGATATGATAGATCGCGTCATAAGCATTCCATTCGTAACCTGCCTGCCCGCCAGAGGGCGAGTAATACTTCCAAGTAATAGATGGATTAGAAGCATGCGCTTCGTCTACGCGGTCTCCGAGCGTGGTGAACTCGAAGCAGGGGAAGGCGCTCGTCATGGTCCGCAAATTGGGCGACAGCACCTGGACCGTACTGCCCGCCGTCGAATCGCAGCCCCAGGCTAAGCCGTCCAAGGACCCGATCACGTCGCCGATCACGCCGCCATTCTGCGCCGCGATGCTGAACAGATGGTTCGGAAAGCTGGGCCCCCACATGGACGAGAACATATGGTCCGCCAGAGTATAAGTGCTGGCATAAGCCCAGTAATTGGGGATGGTGTTTTGATCGAACTGCACAAAGCTGCGCAGGTTCGGAGTTACAGGATCGGCCACCGGGCCAGCCATGATATCGAACTGATTCATGAGTCCGTTATGGATGGCCGTAAGTGCGCACGATTCTTCATGGCATAGATCGCTCGGCTCGATATCCGGATCGGGCAGCACAGGCACAACCTGTCCGGTGGAAGTGACACCGGTGGTGGCTCCCGCCGCGCCGGGAAACTTGCCAAAGTAATTGTCGAAGGACCGGTTTTCTTTTACGAAAAAGACGATATGCTGGATCCGGTTGGTGTACAACACGTCGAGCGTGGTAGATCCCTGGTAGCCGCCCGAATTGGCGGAGAAGTTCACGGTGAGTTGCACTTCCAGGACGGTCGCAGGCCAGTTGAATATCACGGAACCGGAGCCGGTCTCGCCGCTGGTCAGGTTGCCAGCCGGCATGGGAAGGCCGCTGGCCACGGAAGCCGTGCCGCTTCCCGCGACGGTTGCGATCGAAGTAATCGATGCGATCCGCGCCTGCTTTGCCACGCCGTAGCCGATGGTGTTGGTCAGGCGGAAATTCAGTGTGAGTTGGGACGAGCCAGGTCCCGGCGTGCGCGATCCCGTGGAGGCGAGCAGCAATGGCGTCGCGGCCACTCGCGCGAAGTGGGCAGTGACCGTGGTATCGGCGCTCATGAACAGGAATTGGGGGTTGATTCCGCCGGCCAGTCCGCCGCTGAAATTGACAAAGTAATACCCGATGGCCGGGGTAGCGTTCACTTCCACGCGTGCGCCGTTGGCGTGCTTACCGCCTCCGCTTACCGTTCCCCCGGCGGCGGGCTGGGCGTTCGTCGTCAAGGTGTACGGGGCGGCGAAAGCGGCCTGCAGAATAAAGCCGCACACCAGGATATGCGCTCGCATAAATGTCTTGCCAGAATACCATCTTGTGGGGCAGGCTCGTAGCCTGCGCGGGCCTCGTAGGCCCGCCCGTAGCGATGGCGCACAGCGTCAGAGGCGGCCTACGAGGCCGCCGCAGGCTACGAGCCTGCCCCACTTACTGCCCCATACTGAGATAGCAACTGGCGGCGCTGGGAAAGCCGGTGGAGTCTACCGCTTCCACGGTATAAGTGACATTGCCGCTGGTGGTAGGCGTCCCCGTGATCGCGCCAGTGGAACTGTTGAGCGTCAGCCCCGCCGGAGGAGTTCCGGCCGTAAATGGAAACCAGTAAAACGTGTAAGGCGCCACTCCGCCCTCGACCGTGACCGCCGATGAGTACGGCACGCCTACCTGCGCGCTATAAGCCGCGCACGTTACCGGCATGGTGGGGCACGTGCGCGGCTGTAAGATCAGCGGCGGCACCGGGCTCTGGGTGAAATCGAAGCTATCCGCCGCGTTGTTGGCCAGCGTGTCGCTATCCAGCAGCGGCGGAAGTCCGAAAACGTTTTCCGCGAAACTCAAGAGCGACACCGCACTGTAGACCGTCGACGAGATATGCGCCGGCCTGGCATAGGGCGAGATAATCAACAACGGCACCCGCGCCCCCAGGCCGTAAGTATAAATCTGCGGCGGCGGAACATGATCGTAGTATCCGCCGAAATCGTCCCAGAACACAAACATCGCCGTCGATCCCCACTGCGGCCCCTGCATGACGGCGTTGATCTTCGACACCGTATCGTTTTCACCCGCGCACACGCTGGCCGGGGGATGATCGCTGGTCTCATCGGGTGTCACCACCCAGTTTACCGACGCCAGATTGCCGTTCAGCGCGTCGGTGGTGAACTGCGTTTCCGGCACGATGTTCATGCTCCAATCCGGGCCATAGCGGATGTGGTTGATGGAGTCGTAAGCGTTCCACTCATAACCGGGCTGGCTCTCGGGAGGCGAGTAATACTTCCAAGTAATCGCCGCGTTGGAAGCCTGAGCTTGGTCGATGCGGTCGCCCAGCGTGGGAAACTCGAAACAGGGAAATGCCGCCGTGGTGGTTTGCAGATTGGCGGATTGCACTGTGACTGTGGTCTGCGGAGAAGAATCGCATCCCCAGTTCCATTGCGCGGAGAGGCCCAGCCCCGCCTGCGGATCGCCGCTTACCCCGCCGTTTTGCGCGGCAATGGTAAATAAATGGTTTGGGTAACTGGGTCCCCACATGGAGGAGAACATATGGTCCGCCAGAGTATAAGTGCTGGCATACGCCCAGTAATTGGGAATCGTATTCTGATCGAATTGCACGTAACTGCGCAAGTTAGGAGTGATCGGAGCTACCTGGTTGGCTGGGGCCACCATGACGTCGAACTGATTCATCAGCCCGTTATTGATGGCGGTCAGCGAGCAAGGTTCGTCGTGGCAAAGGTCGCTCGGCTCGACGTCGGGATCGGGCAGCAGCGGCGCCACCTGCCCGGTGGAAGTGACACCCGTGGTAGCTCCATCTGCGCCGGGAAACTTGCCGAAGTAATTGTCAAACGACCGGTTCTCTTTCACGAAAAAGACGATATGTTGAATCTGGTTCGTATAGAGCACGTCCAGCGTGGTCCATCCCGAGTACTTACCGCCGTTCGCTGAAAAGTCGACTGTAAGCTGCGCTTCCAGCACCTTGGAGGGCCAGTTGAACACCACCGAACCCGAACCGGTTTCGCCGCCTTTGATGTCGCCTGCGGGCATGGGAAGGCCGCTCGCCACGGTGACAGTCCCGCTGCCGGCGACGGTTGCAATCGAGGTGATCGAGGTAATCCGCGCATGTCTCGCCGTGCCGGAACCAACCGCATCGGTCAGCCGGAGATTCAAGGTAAGCTGGTGCGGCCGGGGGCCCGGCGTACGCGATCCGGTGGAGGCCAGCAGCGATGGCTCCGCGGCCACCGGCGCAAAATTGGCAGTCACCGCGGTATCGGCGTTCACGAACAGGATTTGCGGATTGATCGCGCCCGCCAAGCCACCCGTGAAATTGACGAAATAATAGCCGTCTTTGGCCGTCGCCTTCACGTGCGCGCGGGCACCCTGCGCGTACGTCCCGGCGCCGCTTACCTGGCCCGCGTCCGCCGGCTGGACACTGGTGGTCAAGGTGTATTCCGCGGCAAAGCCCGATTGCAGAACGATGCCATAGGCCAGAATGTTCGCCGCGAGTCTACGCCGCATGAATATCCGGTCACAATAACATGGCAAACTAATTGAAGACGACCGTGGCGTCACTCGTGACGCTGGCCGTGCCTACTTTGAATGTCACGGAGATCTTCGCGGCGCCCTTCACGGGAGCCACACAGGTTTCGGTGCTGGGACAGTTTCCGGGGCCGAAGGCGGCATTGCCGGCGACGACATACACGCCCTCCACGTTGGGTCCCACCAGCACCGTGCCGGTATCGAACAGGACGGAGCCCTGCTGCGTGACCTTCACGAAGTATTTCATCTCTCCGGTTGTGCTGGGGTTGTCGTCCTCCACGATGTAGAACAACCAAACGCAAGGAATCGAGGAACTCTCGGTGCAGTCCGAGAGCGATAAGGTGTACATCGGGTCGCCGATTACCAGTCCGCCGGATGGAATGCTGGAGCAATCGGGATAATCGGCGGCGTGGCCGGTAAAGCAAGGCCACTCGGGATTGCCCATGGCATCCAGCGGGGCCAGCGTGCCCGCGCCGATCTCTAATGTGTGCAGGGTCTGCTGGGCATCGGGCTGAACCGCGCCCGGGACGGGGCCGAGCGCGCTGACATGCAGCGTGGGCGCCGCGCCCCAAACCGTACAAGCAGCGAGCGCGGCAATTATTAACAGTCGAGTGTGCATTTTGGACGGACCTTTCCGTAGATCTTATCATGGTAATTGTTAGAAAGCCTATGCGGGCGGTACTGGACCGCGTGATTTCGGAACCGGCGGTCACAAGCGCCTTGTGTCATCCTTAACAGACCGCCCCTCCCTCTTCTGCTAAACTAGTCACCTGTATGGCACCGCAGCCAGAACTGTGTCACTCACTCAATAAGGCACGTGCAGAGACCGACAGTCTCTTCGATCTGGTCGATCCCGCCGCACTCTACGAGCGTCCCATCCCGGAACGCCATCGCATGATTTTCTATCTCGGCCACCTGGAAGCGTTCGACTGGAACCTGCTGGCCGGACCGCTCGAGATGCCCGCGTTTCATCCCAGCTTCGACCGCCTGTTCTCGTTCGGCATCGATCCTGAATCCGGCGATCTTCCTACCGACCGGCCCGCGGATTGGCCCGCCGTCGCCGAAGTTCGCGATTACAACGCGCGCGTGCGCGCCTCGCTCGATAGCGCGCTGGCACGTGCGCCGGAAGAGCTGATGCACGTGGCCATCGAACATCGCCTGATGCACGCCGAAACATTCGCCTACATGCTGCATCATCTCCCGTTCGAGCAAAAAACGCGGCCCGCGATTTCCGCCGCACCTTCCGGACCTGCGCCCGAGACCCGCATGATCCAAATACCCGCCGGACCGGCCGCGCTGGGCCTCGCGCGCGGCGACCGTTTCGGCTGGGATAACGAATTCGAACGGCACGAAGTGCACGTACCCGCCTTCGCCATCGCCACCCACAAAGTCACCAACGGCGACTATCTGGAATTCGTCAAAGCTGGTAACGCGGCGCCCCATTTCTGGGCTTGCCGTGAAGGCCGGTGGTGTTACCACGGCATGTTCGAAGACATTCCGCTGCCGCTCGATTGGCCCGTCTATGTTTCCTACGACGAGGCGCAAGCGTACGCCCGATGGAAAGGCGCCGCGCTGCCGACTGAAGCGCAATTCCATCGCGCCGCGTACGATGGCGGTCCCGCCGATCCGCCCGGCGCGAACGTGGACTTTCGAGCCTGGGATCCCGAGCCGGTCACCGCTTCGCCGCCCAACCAAAACGGCGTTTCGCAGATGGTCGGCAACGGTTGGGAATGGACCGCCACGCCGTTCGCGCCCTTCGCAGGCTTCCAACCTTTCCCGTTTTATCCCGGCTATTCGGCCAATTTCTTCGATGGTCAACACTACGTGTTGAAAGGCGGCTCGCCGCGCACCGCGCGATGCTTCCTACGGCCCAGCTTCCGCAACTGGTTTCGCCACGGGTATCCTTACATCTACGCCACCTTCCGGCTGGTTGAAAAATAAATGGGCAAATTCTCGGACGACGTGCGCGCCGGCCTTAGCCGCGAAGGCCAGAAACAGCTACCTTGCGAATACTTCTATGATGACACCGGCGCGGCGCTGTTCGAAGCCATCACGGTGCTGCCGGAATACGGCCTTACGCGCGCCGATCACCGCCTGATCTGCCGCCTGGCGCCGCAACTTAGCGCCTATATGCCCGCACCCGTGGCCGTCGCCGAGTTAGGAAGCGGCAGCGGGACGAAGACCAGGCTCATTCTCGAGTCGCTGGGCGGTCCGAATTACTATCCGATCGATCTTTCCACGGCCGCGCTGGCCCACTGTGCGCGTGAGTTGGCTCCGTTCGCCCGCGTCCATCCGCTCGCTGCAACCTATATGGATGGCCTGCGCCAGGCCGTTTGCGCCCGCCGCCACGGCGAATCGTTGCTGGTCCTGTTTCTCGGCAGCACCATCGGCAACTTCGCGCGCGCCGCCGCCGAGGATTTCCTGCGCGAGGTACGCGCCTGCCTGATGCCCGGCGACGCCCTGCTGCTGGGCGCCGATTTGATCAAACCGCTGGCCCGCATGCTGCTCGCGTATGACGATCCAGCGGGCGTCACCGCGGCGTTCAATCGCAACCTGCTGGCGCGCATCAATCGCGAACTGGACGCCGATTTCGCCCTTCGCAGCTTCGCTCACGAGGCCCGTTGGAACGCGCATCAGCGCCGCATCGAGATGCATCTGCGCGCGCTCAAGCCGCAGCGCGTCTCCATCCGCGCCGCCCAATTCCAATGCGATCTGCGCAAGGACGAAACCATCTGGACGGAGTCCTGCCACAAGTTCTACGCCGATGAAATCCCCGCCATGGCGGCCGCGGCGGGCTTCGAATGCCGGGCGCAATGGCTTGACGATACGTGGCCCTTCGCCGAGAGCCTGTTGTTCGCGTGAGCGCCGTGGTTGAGTTTCGCGCCGCGTCGTACCACATTGGCGCGCGCGAAATCCTGAAGAGCTTGAGCCTCTCCGTGGAAGCCGGCGAGACGCTGGTGCTGCTGGGCCGCAGCGGTTCCGGTAAAACCACCGCGCTGAAAATGGTGAATGGCCTGGCGTTCCCCAGTTCCGGCGAAGTGCTGGTGGATGGCAAGCCCACCACCGCCTGGGATTCCGTGCGACTGAAACGGCGCATCGGCTATGTGATCCAGGAGGTCGGATTGTTTCCGCATTACACGGTCGCGCAAAACGTCGGCTTGGTGCCGCGCCTTGAAAAATGGGATGGGGCGCGCATCGCGAGCCGCGTCGATGAGCTGCTGCGGCGGGTGGGCCTCGATCCACAACAATTCGCCGCGCGCTATCCCGCGCAGCTTTCCGGAGGCCAGCGGCAGCGCGTGGGCGTGGCGCGCGCGTTAGCGGCCGATCCCGATGTACTGTTGTTCGACGAGCCTTTCGGCGCGGTCGATCCTGTGACACGCCTGGAACTACAAAAGCAATTCCTGGAGCTGCGCAGCGGCCTCGGCAAGACCGCTATTTTCGTCACTCACGATGTGCGCGAAGCGCTGATGCTGGCGTCGCGGATCGCCCTTCTGCGCGATGGCGCGCTCGAACTGCTGGCCACGCCGCAAGAGTTTCAGGACGCCCGTGGCCGCGAAGCGCGCGCCTTCCTCGATTGCCTCGATTGGCGGGCGGATTCGCAATGAACGCCGATCTGGCCAACGAGATCGGCCAACTCACGCTCGAACATCTTACGCTGGTGTTTGTCTCGATGGCCATCGCGATCGGGCTGGCAGTGCCGGCCGGCATTCTGATCACGCGCCGCGCTCGATGGCGTCCGTGGGTGCTGGGATTCGCGAACGTGATGCAGACCATCCCCAGCCTGGCGCTATTCGGCTTCCTGATTCCCGTGCCTCTGATCGGCGGCATCGGCAAGCGTACCGCCATCGTGGCGCTGGTGCTCTATGCGCTGCTGCCGATCTTGCGCAATACGCTGGCCGGAATTCTGGGAGTGGAGCCCGCCGTGCGCGAATCCGCCATCGCCATGGGAATGACCGGTAGTCAGTTACTCTGGCGCGTGGAAATGCCGCTGGCCGCGCACACGATTCTGGCCGGCATCCGCATAGCCACTGTCACCACGATCGGCACCGCGACCATTGCCGCGGCCATCGGCGGGGGCGGCTTGGGTGTGTTCATTTTCCGCGGCATCGCGTCTGTGGACACCACGCAGATTTTGGCCGGGGCCGTGCCGGCGGCATGCATCGCACTGCTTGCCGACGCGGGGCTGGGGTTGCTGGAACGCCGCTGGGCCAGGCATTAATTGAGCCGCACGCGGAGCAATACTGAGCCGCGCGCGTTAGCAAGCGGTCTTCCGCACATCAATCCTTCTTCCGCGACACGGCGGCACGATGTGGTTAACCGAACCGCGCACTAAATGGGTCCAGACTTTGGTCGGTTACTTCGCGGCCTCGATGGGACTGCGCACCGATGTAGAGCACTGCGCGACGCGGCTGCTGCTGACGTTTCTCCATTTGAGGGCGGCTCACGCTGGCGCTGGGACTGCTCAACGCGGCGGCGGAGCGCCGCGGCGTCTATCGGATCCGGCGGCGCCGCGCAAAGGCGATGAGAGCGGCACACGCCATCGTGGTGAGAATCGGAAACGTGCCCGGCTCTGGCACCCCTGAAGGTTGGCCAGTGGAAACGAAGCTGTAACTGACGCCGTTCAAAGGCTGACCGTTGGCGTCGAAGAATTCAAAACCAGTCATACTCGCGTTTCCGTAGGCTAGCGAGGAAGGCTCAGACCAGGGAGATAACACGTCGGCGGAGGTGGATTCGCTGAGCGTGAGCATCTGCGGAACACCGAACACAAATGGCACTGACATCGGGGAACAGGTCCCGGGAGGGGCGCCGTTGGTCTGCAATGCACACCCGCCCAGCGACGCGGATGCCTCTCCGAACCCCTGAAAGCCTTCGCTAGAACCGCCGGCGCTGAGGGCGAACAGGGGTTCGGCGTAGCCGTCTCCAGATCCGCCCGTGACCGTCAGTATGAAGCCCTCAGTAAACGACGCACTTGCCGAGCTGGAGCCGGCTCCATAGTACCAATCGTTGCCATCCCACGCGGTGGCATACACGGAACTGGTCGCCCAGGACACTAGGGTGGACGCACCTGTGATCCACGTGTTCCCGCAGGAAACAGAGAGGCCCCCCGAATAGGAGGCTCCGGGGCAACTCACTTCGACATCCACGGTGCTTCCGAAGAGGGGGATCGATGCAAGAAGAACCAGAACCAAGCCGCGCATATCAACTCCTTTCAGCGTGCCGGCGTCCCAGCGATTGCCGATAAACCGTACTGAAACTCCGATAGTAGATTCGATCTCCCACAATGTCAAGGCAGGGAAGGCGCTTCCTTCAACATTGTGGCTGTGGCTGGTCCCGTTTGCGCAGACTGCCCTTCTTCCGACCTGCGTATTCTTGCTGATCCGCGCGCGTGAGCAAGCGGTAAGCGGCCAACGTGGGTGTCAGTGCAAAGGCGGGCAAGAGCGCGGGTATACGCATTTCTCGCTTTAGCGATCCCGTAATACGGGTGTCAGATCGGCTGGCTTCGCGGTAAGATCTGCGATGCGCAGGCCGCCGTTCAGCGTGACCGACTTAGTCGTGATCTCCGCCAGACAGATGCCGCTGTGGAAGTTTCGAATGCGGCGCGGGAATTTTACATCTTTGACGGTCCTCCACTCGTCGATGCGGGTTTGGCCGGCTCGGGACGGTTGGGGTCGGCGAGCGAAATGGATGTCTCTCCTATGCGCAGCCATGATAAGGGATCGATCTGAATGTCGAGCTGATCGTGCACGCGGTTGCGGTTCGCGATGCGAACGACGTTTGGCGCAGGCGGCGAGATCTCATAAGCCGGATCGCGGTCCGCCAGCCAGGTATTCAACGCAAAACCGGCAAGGTACGCGCAAACTCAAGTTCGCCGCCGGCCAGATTCATTAGTCGCTTATCGGGTAGGATCTCCCAACCGGAGACACCATCGAAGTACAGCGCGTAAGTGTCGCCCGGACCCTCCTGGTCAAGGCGCAGATAACAAGGTTTGATCCAGCGCGTGCGTTTGCGAACGCGGCCGATGGCATGGCCCCGGTGGTCCCAAGTTTGGGCGCGCACCAGTTGTTCGAAATCATGAATGCGGGCGATTTTATCGGCGCCTCCCAAGGCTTGCTGCATTTTGTGGAACAAGGCTTGGCCGTCCTGGCCGAAAGCGGAGGCGCACGTCAGGCAGGCGATCAGGCACGCTCTCACGCCCATCGCACGGCCCATCGCAGGGGGCTCCCCGGCGAGCTTCGGCCACGAATCTCAAAGCTGCCGTCCGCCACCGGGGTCGCGCGGATCTTGGCTCCGTTCACTTCCGCTGTCGAAATGCGGCGCGCCTCGGCCGGGTCCAGCCGGATACGTATGGTCCAGTCACCGGTAACGGACGGCGCGTACCAACCTTCGTAGCCGCGCGGACCTTTGATCAACCCCACCAGCGGCGATTCGAAACGGTAGTCACTGAGCGGCAAGCCCGGCGCGAAATCGACGCCGGCCTCGGTGAATTCCATGCCGACTAGTTTGGTCACCGAATAGAGTGTGCAGGCGTGCGAATGCAGATTAGCGATCGGAAAATCGGTGTAGCGCAGGAATCCGGAGTTCACGGTTTCGCCGGGATGCTTGCTCACAGTGGAATTGAGCGTATCGGGGCCGCTCCACGTGTTGTACCAGATATCGGGATACACGTCGGCATGGCGCGCCAGCGTATTTTTCTTCCACTCGTCCCAGGCCATTTTCCCATCAACCTGCGCCAAGGCCCAAACTAGCGTGGCATTGAGCGAAGGCCAGATGCCGCCGCTGATCGACGTGCCAGGCTCCGCCAGGGTCTGTGACGCGATGTCGGGGCTTTGATTCATTTGCATCGCACCGATGGGAGATGCGCGCCGCAGCAGTTCATCCATGGTGGCGATCAACTCCTTCGATTGCGCCACGTCCGTGACTCCGCCGATGATGGCCCACGGCTGCGGCTCGAGCCACAGACCTTTCTCGCCGAGCCATCCCACGGTGGGGCCGAGCCAGGCGCGCCGCAGGCACTTGCCGGTCCACTGCGCGCGCGCCGCTTTGCGATGCTGCTCGGCCCGCTGGCGAATGTGCGCGACGGGCGCGGCATCCTCGCCGGCATAAGCCAGCATGCGGGCGTAATAATCGAAGACCCAGGCGGCCATGGCGGAGTTCAGGACGCTCTCGCCCTTCGCCACGGTTTCCTTCAGCGTGCGCTGTCCCCAGAATATGACCAGCGCGTCGTTCCAATCGTCATTGAGCATGCGCATCACACCATGCTCGCCCACGCCGACGTCTTCGATAAGATGCCTGTAAGTGCGGGCAAGCAACTTACTCACGGTCTCCTGGTTGGCGGTCGGCTTTTCTTCGAGAAGGGCGCGATCGCGCGTCGCGAGCACATATTCGCTGGCGGTCCACAGCAGCCACAGCGGCAAGTCGCTCGCGTTATCCGACACCGTGGGCATGACGACGCCGTGTCCCACAATCCCGTAAGGAATGGAGCCATCCGGGCGAACTTCTTTCAGCGTGTAGCGCAGAATCTCTTTGACGAGCCCGGGATCGCTGAACAAGAACGGCAGCGCGTGTTGCAAAGGATCGCGCGCGGCGCCTTGAAATCCCATTGTGTACTGATAGATGCCCCCTTGCGATAAGATATGCTCGCCGAAAAAATCGTCGTAAGTGAGGCTGCTGCGGAGATAGTAATAATGCCAGGTAGTCTCTCGCTTTACCCACGGCTCCGACTTAGCTTCGAAGCGCATACCCGAGTTCTTCCACGCGAGGCTAGAGTCTTTCCAAGCCGTTGCCGCGCGAGTGCGATATTTGCCGATCAACGAGGCGGCGTCGGCTCCTTGCGGAAGGTAGCCATATAAGAAATAGAGCGTGCGTTGTTCGCCGGGCGCGAGCGAGAAGCGGCGTTCGAGGAATAAACCGCTCTCGGGACCGATGGCTTCCAGGCTGCCATCGAGCGCGCCCGCGAGGCCGCTGGGCTGCGCCACGCCTCCGGCTCCGAAGAAGGCCTTCGCGTTGGTGGTAAATCCATCGGCGGGCGCATCCAGCGAAACGAGAAAGGTGGCGGGAGGATTCAGATCGTCGAACGAACCCCCGGGCGCCGGCTCTTGAATAGGCGCCAGGAACGGATTGGGACGCGTGGCGAGCGACGCCTTCATGCGTTCGAAGACTTGCTCTTCCTGGGGATCGCGCCCCATGAATTGCTGGCTATCGAGCAGGCCTCGATTGGCTTCGAGAGTGCGAAAGCTGTGCTTAAAGCGGTCGCCGAATTTGCGACGCAGATCCACCACGCTGGCGCCTCCGAACTGTTCGATATACGATCGGAACGAGAACTGATAGTTCTGGCATCCCCAATATTCGATCCACCGCAGGTTGGCGCGCGAAGGGCCGTGATTGGCGATGGTCACTTGCGAGATCAACACCGGATCGTCACCGAACGGCGCGATAATCGCCTGGTCGATCGAGTAATCGCCGCTCGCTACTCTCTTGCGAAAGTAACCGGCTCCGAAGATTCTTTCGAAGCCGGCGGCGCCCTGGTAGAACGTGCCTAGCGTCTGCTTACCGTCGGTCAGATAGCCGATGCCGCCGCCAAATTGGCTTTGTTCGGGTGAATAATCGTTGAGAAGTTTGGGCGCGCCTTCATCCTGCCGCACGCGCACGTGGCCGTAGTTGGAAACGATGGCGATGATGCGGTCGTTGCCCACCTGGTGCACGTGATCGGTGGAGGAGAGAATGCCGGGACCGACCTTGGTGACGGCCTTCGGGTCGTGGATTTGGTCGCACGTGTAACGGAAGGCGGGCAGGCCGAATTCGTCTTCGATCCATTCGCCGAAGTAGCCGGAGCCGTACGGCTTGTGGCCGGAATCGGTTGGGGTGGCGTGGCTTTGGGGTAATCCCGCGGCGGCCACGGCCGTGCCGCACGCGGCTATGAATTGTCTGCGATCGATGGGCATGGCGTGTAAACGATCACCTTACCGCGATTTGCAATTGTGGGGCAGGCTCGTAGCCCGCCAGTAGGACAGGCCTCCCGGCCTGTCCAAGAAGAAGAGCGGGCCTACGAGGCCCGCGCAGGCTACGAGCCTGCCCCACAGCCGGAATTATCGCGACGAAGCGCGCTAATGATGGCGCGCATGCGGGCCAGAAAGTGGGTTTCGGAGAACCGCTCGGCCCAGGCTTGCAAGTCGCGCGGACAAATGCGCGGCTCTAAGCGCTCGAAGCGGTCCAATGCTTCGGCAAGCTGCGCTTCATCCGGCGTCGCGAATAGAACTCCGCCCAGAGGATCCTCGGTGGGCACAATCTCCGGCGTCCCGCCGCGATCAAGCGCGACGACCGGCTTGCCGCTGGCCAGCGCTTCCACCGCGGCCATGCCGAAATCCTCCTCGCCCGGCACGATCAGCGCCCGCGAGCGAGCCAGCAACTCGCGCAATTCGCCATCGGGGATGCGCCCACAAAACTCAATGTTCGGCGTTGCTATGCGGCGCATGCCCTTGAACTCCGGCCCATCGCCCACCACCCGCAAACGGCGGCCGGATGCGGCGAACGCGCGCACCGCAAGATCCACGCGTTTGTAGGCCACCAGTTCGGAAACCACCAGGAAGTAATCCTCCGGCTCGCGCCAATAAAAATTCTCCACAGCCACCGGCGGATGTACCACCCGCGCTTCGCGGCGCCATGCCTTGCGGATACGGCGGCGCACGTTTTCGCTGTTGGCGATAAATTCATCGACGCGCGCCGCGGAGGCGTAATCCCAGAGCCGCATATAATTGCTGACCGGCGCGAACACGGCGCGCTTCCAGGCTGGCAGCCACTCTCGGGAATACGCGGGATAGAGGTCCCACAAATACCGCATGGGCGTGTGGCAGTAACAGATGTGGCGCGTGGAGGAAGACGTGAGGACGCCCTTGGCGGGACCCGATTCGCTGCTGACTACCAGATCGTACGCGCGCAAATCGAACTGTTCGAGGGCCATGGGCATGAACGGCAAAGTGGCGCGGTAGCAGCGGCGCAGCGGATTCAAGAACGATGCGTTCACGTTATGCCGGCGGATTTCATCGCTCACCGCGCGCGGGTCGTAGAATAGTGTAAAAATATCGGCATCCGGCAACAGGCGGCAGAGCGCTTCCAATACCTTCTCGCCGCCGCGCCAGTTCAACAGCCAGTAGTGCACGATTGCGGCCCGCATCCACATTCAGGATAACCGCTGCGGCGCGCGTATGGCATTCCCGGCGCATGTTTTTACGATTCTTACTTAGGTGTCTGTGTTATTAGTCGAATAGATGCCAGGAGCCGACGCCTTAGCGACCCTTGTGTACGATCCGTTGCTGTATCGCACTCCGCTGCCCTATCAGGTGCGCATTTATCCCTACGGATTTCCCGTGGATGTGTCGAGCGATGCGCGCGAAGTGCTGGATGCGGCCCGCGCCAGCTTTGGGGCGTATGCTCCGCGGTACGACCGGCCGCCGCTGCGCTTGCATGTGATGGTGGCGGATGGAGGCAGCGGATCGCCCCCCGAACCGGTGCTGCGCGGCCAACGAAACCTGCTGACGTGGGTGTCCGACCGGGAGAACTTCGCGGCCATCGACTGGCGCGAGCGATTCGGCTTTTCGTGTGTGACGCGCGCGACCCTGGCGGACCGCATCTTCTTCCGCTGGCATTTTCTGGATGCATTGATTTACATGCTGCTGGAGTTGAATTACATCACTTCGCTGCATGCTGCTTGCGTAGCATGGGATGGCGCCGGAGTGTTGCTTTATGGCCCGTCGGGCGTGGGCAAGAGCACGCTGTCGTACGCTTGTGCGCGGCGGGGCTGGACCTATGTCTCGGACGATTCCAGCAGCGTCTTGTGGGACGGGGGACGCACCGTAATTGGCGAATCGCATCATTTCCGTTTTCGCGCGGAGGCGCCGGAATTGTTCCCGGAGTTGCTCGGGCGCACCGCGGGACACCAGTTGGGCCATAAGCCGACCATCGAGGCGTTGACCAGGGACATGCCCATTCGCACCGCGCCTGAATGCCGCGTGGAGCACATCGCGTTTCTCGACCGCGGCGCGGGAATGCATGCGGGTGTGACGCGGATATCGATCGAGGAGGCTCGCGAGCGGTTGTTGCAGGATATGCCGGGCTTCGATCCGGAGTTGGATGCGCGGCGCATCGCGGTGGTTGAGTCGATGGCGGAAGCGCCAGCGTATGACCTGCGCTACTCGAATTACGAGGAGGCTTTGGTCCTACTGGCGAGGATCGCACGCGGAGGTGCGGCATGAAGTGGGGCAGGCTCGTAGCCTGCGGCGGCCTCGTAGGCCGCCTCTGGAGCAGTTGTGCCATGCTCACCATCGTTCTTGTTGCCGCCGGCAGCGCACGCGCGCAAACGGCGTCGGCCAGCCTCCGCGGCGCCGTGGTGGATGAATCGTCGGCGGTGGCCCCCGCCGCTACCGTCACCGCGCGCGAAGAGAGCACCGGATTCGCGCGCAGTGCGGTGACCAATTCCGAAGGCAGCTACGCCATCGAAGCGCTGTTGCCCGGTTCCTATACGGTTACCGCTGCGAAGATGGGCTTCCGCGACACCACCGTGGAACACATCCAACTGACAGTCGGCCAGAAGGGACTTCTGGATTTGAAACTGTACGTCGGCGCGGAGCGCGCCAGCGTCACGGCCACGGGCACGGTGTCGCCCGTCCAGACCAACGACGCCTCCGTGGGCTACCTGTTCGACGCACAAACGGTGGATGAACTGCCGCTCGACACGCGTAACATCGTGGCGCTGGTGACACTGGGGCCAGGCGCGATTCCGCGCCAGTTAGGCGGGTTCACGCACGATGTAATCAACGACGTGCAGCAAGGCTCGCGCGGATCTGTGGCGTTCAATCCGCCCATCAACGGCAGCAGGTCCACCATGAACGCGTTCGAACTCGATGGCGCGTACGATACCGATCGCAATACGTTCGCCATCGCTGTATATCCGCCGCTGGAATCGGTGGAGGAATTGCGCGTGGAGACTTCGTCGGCGTCCGCCGAGTTTCCGCAAGCCGGCGGCGGATCCATCGATGTAGTGACGCGCTCCGGCACCAAACAATTCCACGGCAACGCGTTCGAATATCTGCAGAACGAAGCGCCCGACGCGCGCAATTATTTTGACGATCCCACGATGGCGGCGCCGGAGGTGCGGCAAAATCAATTCGGCGGGTCGCTGGGCGGACCCTTGCCCAAGAACACGTTCTTCTTTGCGACCTATGAAGGCCTGCGTTCGAAGATCGGCAATCCCATACAAAGTCTGGTGCCGCCCGCGCTATTGCGAACCGGTAACTTCAACGGGCAGGATGTGATCTACGATCCACTTACATTGGATGCGAACGGCGCGCGGACGCCGTTTCCGAACGATGCGATTCCCCAGACCCGTATCGATCCGATCGCGGCTAATTTTCTCTCCCAATATGAGCCGCTGCCTAATCTGAATAATGGCGACGGCAATAACTTTGTGGATGAGACGCCAAATACGAATCGCAATGACGCTTTCTCCACGCGCATCGACCATGAGTTTCGGGGGCGTAGCCAGTTAAGCGCGAGATACACTTACAACGGAGAGCAAAACTACATCGCCGGATCGTTTCCGCTCCGGCCCACCGATGAGAAGGTTCGCGCACAGCAGGCAGCGCTGAGTTATATTTACTCCGGCGCCACCTGGCTGAACGAGGCGCGGTTTTCTTTCACGCGTATGAGCATGTACGATGGGCCGGAGAGCGCCTTTCAGACGAACGTGATTCAGCAACTGGGCGTCGAGGGACTAACCAGCAATCCGGCGAATTATGGATTACCTTACTTCCAGTTAGCCGATTACTCCTTAGTCACTGACGACCCCACATTACCGCAGATACAACGCGATAACCTTTGGAATGCGAGCGACAGCGTTTCCTGGACGCGCGGCGCGCACACGATTAAGACCGGCTTCGATTGGATCCACTTCCAGTTGAATTATCAGCAGAACGAATTGGCGCGCGGCTCCTATACTTATACCGGGGCGTTCACCAGCATCGACGGAACGCCCGGCGCCACGGGAGACGCACTGGCCGACTTTCTATTAGGATTCCCGCAAGACACCAGCCGCAACGAAGGCAACACACAGGCTTACATGCGGCAGAACAGCTTCGCCGGCTTCGTCGAGGACGACTGGCGCATCAGCCCGCGGCTGACACTGAATCTCGGCGTGCGGTACGAATATGTCACACCGTACACCGAGACGCGCGGAAATCTGTTGAATCTGGTGTATGCCGGCGGGCTGAATCCTCCGCCGCCGCAACTGGAGCCTGTAAGTCAGGCAGTGAGTCCCGACACGCATAATTTCGCGCCGCGCGTGGGGTTGGCCTGGCGAATGCCGCAATTGCCGTTTTCGAAAGGCGAAACAGTCTTTCGGGCCGGCTACGGCATCTATTACAACCCCGAAATCGCCGTGGAGATTTACGATCTGCTGCTCAACGGAATACTGGTTCAAAATAACATTACCGATGGCACCGAGGCACCTATACTGACTACGCGCAACGGATTTCCGCAGACCGCGTCCACCGGATTTCCCACTTACTTCGGTATCGACCCGCATGCGCCTACTCCTTATGTGCAACAGTGGAACGCAGGGTTCCAGCATGAGTTTGCCGCTCATATCTTAGGAGAGCTTTCGTATGTGGGCAGCAAGGGTACGCACTTAGGCCGCTTCCGGCAGTTCAACACGCCCTTGCAAACCGAAACCGGAGCGGATCTGTCGCCGCGGCCGGGCGATTTGCAGTCGTTGCGCACTTGGCCCAGCCTCGGTGAGATCATCCAGCGGCAGCATATCGCCAATTCATCCTATAACGCGCTGCAGGCGAAGGCTGAGAAACGGCTGACGGGGCGCGTGTCACTGCTGGCCAGCTTCGTTTGGTCGAAATCCATCGATGACGCCGATACCGTAATCCCGGGATTTTACGATAGCGTGGGCGCTCAGGACGAGAACAATTTGCGGCTGGAGCGGGCCTTGTCGTCATTCAATGTGGGGCGGCGCATCAGCGGCGGTTACGTGATCGGTCTGCCGGCGGTGCGCGCGCTGGGGCCGGTATGGAAGAACTGGCAACTGACCGGGGACGTGACGCTGCAAGATGGCATGCCGATGAGTGTTTTCTACTACGCTTTCGATCCGGCCAATACGGGACTGCCCAACCGGCCCGATATCGTGCCGGGCGTGCCGTTGACTTTGCCTCGCGGGCAGCGCACCACCAACGAGTTCTTCAACACCGCCGCGTTTACCGCGCCCGCGCCTTACACGTTCGGCAATGCCGGACGCAATATCGTGAACGGGCCGGGCAATAACGTGTTCGATATGGCTTTGCACCGGCGCTTCCCTGTTCGCGACCGCGGCGCGCTGGAATTTCGCGCCGAGGCGTTCAACATTTTCAATCATCCGAATTGGGGTGTGCCCGGCACGTATGCGGACTTCGGGCCGCCATTGTTCGGTGGCATTCTGGGCGTGGGCAACCCCCGCCAACTGCAGTTCGCGATTCGGTACGATTTCTAGGTGACTCCTCCCAGAGTTCCGCGCGCGGTGTCGGCGGCGATGGCGGCGCTCCGATTCGATGGGGCACATGCTCCCAACCTGCCCGCCGAGCTCGACTGGCGCGCGCTGCTCGATTTCTGCGATCGCTCGTCGCTGACCCTGCACTTCGGCGGCGCGGCCGGCGACGCCATGCCCGATTGGGTGCGCGAGCGCATTGCGGTCAACCTTGCGGAGAACACCGCGCGCCTTCACCGCGTGCGCGCCCTGCAGGATCAGGTGGGCGAATGGCTCGACGCCGCAGGCATCGATTACGTCTTCCTCAAAGGCACGACACAATATCCCGATTTTGTTTCGGACCCGCGGTTGCGCGCGCAGTACGATCTGGATCTTTTCTGCCCGCCCGAGGACGCAAAGCGCGCATGGGATCTGCTCATCGCGCGCGGGTATGAGCCGATCGAGAAGATCGGCGAACATCCGACCGACCACTTGCCTGCATTGGTCCGCAAGACAGGATGGGAGTGGCGCGGCGGAAGCCATTTCGATCCGGAGATTCCGCTGGCGATCGAGGTGCACCAGCAGTTTTGGGATGAGCGCACGGAGCGGCTGCGCGCGCCCGGCGTGGATGAGTTCTGGGCAAGACGCGCCGATCACGCGCTGGATACGCCCGATCGGTTGGCGTACGCCGCACTGCATCTGCTGCGCCACATCATGCGAGGCAGCGCGCGGCCTTGCCACGTGTACGAGATCGCGTGGTTTCTGGAACACCACGCCCATGACGCCGCCTTTTGGAATCGCTGGCGGGATTTGCACGCGCCGGAACTGCGGCGATTGGAAGCGGTCGCGTTGCGCCTAGCGCGCGCCTGGTTCGGATGCGCCACCGGCGCCATCGCCGAAGAAGAAATCGCGCGGCTACCCGTGCGCGTCGAGGAATGGTTCGAAGCCTTCGCCTGGTCGCCGCTGGAATCCGGGTTTCATCCCAATAAAGACGAATTGTGGCTGCATCTGGCGCTGCTCGATTCGGTGCGCGATAAACTCGCTATCGTGCGGCGGCGCGTTCTGCCCACGCAAATGCCCGGGCCGGTGGATGCCGTCTGTCTTCCGAAGGAGCGGTTGACAATCGGCCGCCGCGCCGTGAAGTACGCACGCACCGCGCGGTTTCTCGGGCAGCGGGCGGTGTTTCACACGCGCGCGCTTGCAGCGCTGTTCCGCAGTGGCGTGCGATGGAGGCTGCGCTCCAGCGGGTTAACGGCCGGCTACTGGACGTTCCTGGGCGCCAGCTCGTTTTTCGTACTGGGCATGTTCATCTACGTGCTGCTGTACAACCTCTATCTGCTGGACCTCGGCTATCACGAGGATTTCGTGGGGCAGGTGAACAGCGCATCCACGGCGGGGATGGTCGTCGCGATTCTGCCCGCCGCCGCGTTGGCGCGCCGTTGGGGATTGGGACGGTTGCTGTTCGTATCGTTCGCCGGAGTGAGCGCCATTTCAGCCGCGCGCGTCTTAGCCGTGGGCCGCGTGCCGTTGCTGGCGCTGGCGTTTGTGAGCGGCGCGGGATTTTCGCTCTACGCCGTTTCGCTGGCGCCCGCCATCGCGCGCCTGACCAGCGAGAAAGCGCGCGCCCTCGGCTTCAGCTTTTCGACGGCCAGTTCCATCGGGTTGGGAATCGTAGGCAACTGGTTCGGCGGACATCTGCCCGCATGGTTGGGAGGCAAACGCCCCGCGATGCTGGCGGGCTGCGCACTGGTGGCGCTGGCGCTGTGGCCGGCCACGAGACTGCGCATCGGACCTGCGCCGGCCGAGGGCGCCAAGCTGTATCCGCGGAGCCGTTTCGTGGTGCGATTTCTTGTGGTGTGGGCCATTTGGAACCTGGCCACCGGATCGTTCAATCCGTTCTTCACCACCTTTTTCGCGCGCTTGCATACGCCGGTGGAGCGCATCGGATTGATCATGTCCGGCTCGCAATTGGGACAGGTGTTGGCGCTGATGCTGGCGCCGCTGATATTGCGCAGAATGGGACTGGTGAGCGGCACGGCCGCCATGCTGCTGGCGACCGCCTTGGCGATGGGAGGCCTGGCGGCGGGCCCCGTGGGCTGGGCCGCGGCGGCCGTCTTCATGACTTACACGGCGTGTCAGTGGATGACCGATCCCGGCGTGAATACGTTGCTGATGGATCGTGTGCGCGAGCAGGAGCGCACCGGCGCCGCCGCGTTGATGATGTTAGTATCGTTCGCCGCGCAGTTAGTGGCATCGCTGGCGGGTGGGGCGGCCATCGCGAAATTCGGATACTCTGCGATGCTGGCGTGTGCGGCGGGGTTGGCGGCAGCGGCAGCGGTGTCGTTCCGCATGCTGCCGGGCGGACGTACAGTGGTCGCCGAAGAAACGCTGGTCGACGCTCCGCTGCCGGATGCCGCGCGTACCGGTACCTGAATTTCACGAAAATCATTGCGTCGCCGGGATTTCCAGGCGGCACGTGTTATAACCGGTACTACCATGAAGCGCTCTCTGTCTGTGGCACTCGCGCTGATCGTCTCACATAGCCTTTGGGCGCAGACGACCGGCAAAACGAAAACGATCTATTCCTTCGAGGCCCCGCCGGGACCGGTGTACCCGCTGGCGGGTCCTATCATCACTGCGGGGGGCGTCATCTACGGCACAACCGTTGGTGGCGGAAGCGGCACAGCCGATTGTGGCTTTTTCGGATGCGGCGCCGTGTACGATCTTACGAGCCCGGCATCAGCCGGCGGCGCATGGACGGAGAGCACGCTCTATAGTTTCGACGCTGGTAGCGGCGGCTTCGCTCCCGAAACCGGCTTGGTGTCCGGCCCCGACGGAACCCTGTACGGATGGGCGCAAGGCGGCAACGGGTACGTATACGCTCTGCAGCCGCCGGAATCTCCAGGAGGCAATTGGACGTTTTCCGTGACCTATGCCTTCAAGGGAGCCCCGTCGGACGGCGGAACTCCTATAGGCGGATTGGCGATCAGTCCGAGCGGCGCGCTGTACGGCGCGACCAACGAGGGCGGAACGTATAACCAGGGTACCGTTTTCGAGTTGGCGCCTCCCCAGTCGCCCGGCGGCGCCTGGACCTTGACACTGCTCTACAGCTTTAGGGGCGACGGAGACGGGATCTATCCCAGCGCCGGCGTGGTCGTCGGAGCAAATGGATCGATTTACGGCGTTACCGAGGAGGGCGGCGCCCTGGGCGATGGCACCGTGTTTGGGCTTCAACTGCAGGCAGGAGACTGGAAGGAAAAGGTGCTTCTAAGCCTTGGCAGCGGCGGATTCGGCGGACCTGACGCTTTAGTTCTGGGACACGATGGCGCCTTGTACGGCAAGACTTTCTCGGGCATCTTCAAAGTCACGCCGCCCAAGGCGGGGGAAAGTTCCTGGACGGGCGAGCTTATTTACTCCAATACCGGTTATAACGGCCAGCCGTCTATTACGCTCGCTCCAAACGGAGCTATTTACTGGAGCAATCAATCCGGCGGCACATCCACCGCGTGCGGCGTCTCCAATGGCTGCGGCACCCTGAATGAGCTGATGCCGCCGTCCTCGCCCAATGGAAACTGGACGTCCGTCGTGCTGCATAACTTCACCGGCCAACATGGCGACGGATATCAGCCGAATGGCGGCCTGGTAGTTACTAAGGACGGCAGCGTGTACGGCACCACTTACTACGGCGGCGATTACTTCTTCGGCACTGTCTTCCGTTACACGCCGTAAGTGTTACTTCACCGCCGGCAACCGCAGGCGAAAGCAGGCGCCCTGCCCCGGCTCGGATTCCGCCCACATATCTCCGCCGTGATCGAGCACGGTCTGCCGTGAGAGCGCCAGTCCCAAGCCCAGCCCGTTCTTCTTACCCGCGCTGACGAACGGCTCGAACAGGCTGCCGCGAATCTCGGGGGCGATGCCGGGGCCGGTGTCGCGTACGTCCGCTACTACGAATCCATTTTGCGTCGCCGCGGAGATGAAGACACGGCCGCCCGCTGGCATCATTTCCAGCGCGTTGCCTACCAGGTTTGAAAAGACGCGCTCCATGCGATTGCGCTCCAGCGGCAGCTCGATCTCGTCGGGAATGCGGATCTCCACTTCCACGTGCTGCGCATCGGCCGACGCACGCAGCGATTCGCAACCGGCCGCCGCTACGTCGCGCAGCTTGCACACTTCCGCGCCACGCGCGCTGCCGCGCGATACATTCAGCAGGTCCTGCAGCAACTCCTGAATGCGGCGCGACGCGCGATAGATATTGGCGGCCAGGCGTTTCACCTGGGGGGGGGCCAGATCGGCGTCCACCAGCATCTCCGCTCCACCATACACGGCCGCCAGCGGATTGCGCAGGTCGTGCACGATGGAACTCGAAAGCCGGCCGATGGTGGAGATGCGCTCCTGCCGGATCAACTCCTGGCGGGCCTGCTGAATCGAGGCGCACATGGCGTTGAAGGTGCGCGCCAGGCGGCCGAGCTCGTCCTGGCTGACCACTTTCACGCGATGGCCGTAATTCTGGCGAGAGACTTCGGCGGCCGCGCGGTCCAATTCTTTGAGCGGCTCGACGATGCGCCGCGCCAACAGGTAAGTCAGTCCCAAACTCGCTGCCACCGCCAGCAGCCACAGCAGAATAATATTGCGGCGCAACGCGGAAAGCCGTTCCTCGGCGGCGGCGAAGGAGCGCAGAATCCACAAGTCGCCGATGGGTTTGCCTTCGATATCGAGCAACTGCGTGGGGCGCGCGGCGTATTCAATGCCGCCGGCGGCAATCGGTTCGAGAGTGGCATGCGCGGGGAGCCGCGAAGCCATCAGGCGGGCGGCTGCCGGATCGAGCGACGAGGCGATGGGCTGGCCGCCGGAGACGAACAGAAATTCGCTGCCACCGGTGGCTTCGCGCAGTTTCTTCGCCACTACGGCATCCACCGCGTATCCGGCCACCAGGACGTTCTGCGGCACGTGCTCCAGATACACCGGCGTGAACACCGTTTGGTACAGGTGTCCGCCCCGCAATAACATTCCAGTGACCTGCTCCGGGAAACGCGCGGCGGCGATGCGCACATCCTGCGCAGCCACCGGCATCGCGCCCGTGGATGCGATCACGTTGCCGGCGGCGTCGGTTACCAGAAAAACGGCGTTCTGCTTCAGGTCCAGATTCTTCCACAATTCATTGGCTGTATCGCGAATGGTGGCGGCGTCGCGTGTGCCGAAGGCGGCGCGCACATCCGACATCTGACTTAGTGTCAGGCTTACCGAACCTAATAAGTCGGCGCGCGCCTGCCACAAAGATTGATAAGCCTGAAAGCTGGTGCCCACCTCATCTTCCATGGTGCTGGTGGTGGTTTGGACGGCGTTGCGCAGTACGATCCAGCCGGTCACGGCAAACAGCAGAGTAACTGCCACAGAGGTGGAGAGTAAGATCTTCCAGAGCAGAGACAGGCGTGAGAATCGGGAGATCATGAGTTACTCGTTAGGCTGGTAAGCCGGCTGGTCCGCGGTGGCGGGCGGATAGTCACGCTCGTATTTATTCTTATGCGGCGCCGGGATATAACCGGTCTCCGAAATTCGAACGGACAGCAGAGTGCGCGCCGCGCTATCCACAGTAATCTGCTGGACAAGCGCGTTCAGCGTCTCATCGGTGGCGCGTTCGTGAAAGATATGCAGCTTATAACTACCGGGTGGCACGTCGCGCATGGTGTAACTGCCGGTGGCGTCTGTCACCGCGAACCAGGGCGTATCCAGCACCGCGATGATGGCGCTCATGGTGGGATGGATATTACAAAACACGCGGACTATTCCTACGCGCTTAAAGACCACGTCGCGGCTGGTATTGGGCTTATAAAGACTCAGGTCGAAGATCTGGCCGTTGTAATTCGAAAAGACGTTGTGGAAGATGGGGTCCTGGTTGGGAAAGTCCACTGTGGCGCCCACCGGAATGGCTAGCACATGCGGCGTGAAATGCTTGTTCTTCTGCGCCATGCGGAAGTGGCGGACGGGAATGCGCAGCGGCGGATCGCCATCCACGGATTCCAGCCACACCACCACGTCCTTGAAATCCCGGTTCTTGCGTACGCTCGGATCGCGCGAATCCGTAAGCACCACGGTGCCCTGTACGCTGCCGCCCCACACGGGCAACAGCCAGAGGCCGCTAAAACAGATACGCCAAAGCCAGGTCATAGTGGTTGTTCAACCGGAGTCTACTATCAATATACGTGGTGCGGGCCTGCGAAACTTCCGGGCCCAGCAGGACGTTGGGCGCCAGGCGATAAAACAGATTCGCGCCGTACACCCAATTGCGGCCGATGGCGTTGGCGGCGAGGTCGGCGGTGCGGCCGTTTTCGAGGCCGGAAAAGATGTGGAACGAGAGACGTGCGGTCGCCGGGATCGTCAATTGGCCCCATCCGCCGCGGCTATGAACAGCCATCACCTCGCCGTAGGGCACGATGGTGAAGCCTTCGATACCGCCCACGGGCGCGACATTCTGTCCACTGAAGAATGCCCCGGTGAATTCCAGCTTGGAGACCGGCCGGGCGAGCCAATCGAGCGAGAACAGATTGGACGAAACGGAACTGTCCGCCACGTGCGTGACGCTGGTATGGAACCCGGGCGCGATCTCGATGCGGCGGCCGTCTTCCGCGCCATGATAGAGCTCGAAGCGGCCTTCGATACCAGGCCGCGCCGCTTCCGGCGTCGCGTAGCTCTGCTGATACGGTTGCACCTCGTTAGTCTGCACAGCGCCTATCTGCGCGCGGATGCCGGTCTGGTCCGTGAAACGGATCTTCTGTTCGAAACGGACCTGGGGAAGCCACGCCCATAGATTGCCGGCGGCGGAAAGCGGCGGGAACTCGACTTGCGCCAGCGAGGTGGGCGAGCGTGGCGCGAAAATAGGGCTTTCGACGCCCGCCATGATGCTGCGATCGGCCCAATCGATTTCAATTTCGCCGGTGCGCAGACGGAATCCGTAGTCCAGCGGCGTGCCCGACCCGCCCGCGAAATCCATATAGACGTTGCCGTGGATGCTTCCGCCTAAGACGGTCTGCGGGCCGGAATATTCGAGGCCGATGGTGGTTTGATAAATGCTGGCGCCGCCCGTAGCTTGATTTCCGGGCCAGGCGAAGGTGGGATATTGCATGCCGCCGCTTCCTTCGGAATTCAAGAATGCATTGAAGAGAGCCATGCCGGTGACCCGGATGGGGAAATGCTGGGAAGCCTCGACTTTGCTTTGCGCGAGTTCATCGATGCGGGTTTCGTCGACGGCGACTTTTTCTTCGAGCGGCGCAGCGGGGGGGGGCACCTGGCCGCGCGCTTCGGCGAGTTCCTGGCGCAACTGGCGGACCTCTTCCGCGAGCGTCTTGTTCTGTTGCTCGAGGCGGTCAAGACGGTCGAGAATCGGTTTCAGATCCGGCGATGGGTTCTGAGCGGCAAGGATGGCGGGTGCCAGGAGGAGAAGCAAGATCTTGTGGGGCAGACCATCGTTTTTCGTGGTCTGCCGCCGCGCCGGGAGACCTGGCAGACGACACAAAACGATCGTCTGCCCCACGGAGCCGATTAGGGCAGTCTGACTAGGACGAAGGATCGACAGACGTTGCATCCAGAAGTTGCTCCAATTTGAGCCGCACTTGGGCGGGCGAATAGGGCTTGGGGAAGAAGGCATCCACGCCGATCGACGCCAGGCGTTCGGGCGTGCCCGGATCGGTGTCGCCGCTGACGACGATGATGGGCAAGCGCTGGTGGCGGGGTTCAGCGCGGATGCGCGCGATGAACTCGAAGCCATCCATGCGCGGCATATTCAGGTCCGTGACCACGGCGCTCACGGCGCAATCCGCGCTTTCGAGCAGACGCAAAGCTTCCTGCGCGCTCGGCAGGACGGTGACCGCAAGATCCGGTATCGCCAGGAATGCCAATTCCAGGGTGGTGGCGCAGATCGCCGCATCTTCCACGATGACGACGGTAGCCATTTGTACATTCTCGCCCATTTGACCGGGCCGCCGGTGGAGGTGCTGTAAAAAACGTGTAAAACTTGAGCAGTATTTTTGGAGGGCGGGCAATCCTGCCCGCAGCCGGCTTTCAGCCGGCTACGGCGAGCGCAGCTCGCCGGGGGCACGCTTTGCGTGCCGAAGAGCGGGCCTACGAAGCCCGCGCAGGCAGAGTGCCTGCCCATAGGCTGCTGTACTTCGTAGCGCGCCGGGTCACACAGGCATCGCCACTCTCCAGGAAAACCAGGTGATCGAGGTCGGCGCATTCCCTGCACAACGCTTGATCGCCCTGCATGCTGATCAGGTCGCCATTCCCCAGATTGCAGGCGCATTGCCCGCACTGCGATTTGCGGAGAATGGAAATCACCAGCGGTGGGCGCGCCGCGCTCATTTTCCCGCGCAGCTTTCCAGACTCTTCTCGGGCAGGTTAGGCGATACATAATGCACGCGATAGAGCTTGTCCCACTCCGGAATCTGGCTGGCAACCTGGGATTTCGGCGGGTCTTTGGCGCTCGAATCGTGGGGCGGAAGATCGACACTGCGCAGGCCCAACTCCTGCGCCCGGCGGTGAAAGGCCTCCACCGCTTCCCGCAGTTTCGCAGGACCTCCCTGGAGCATCTGGTCGGCGTGCTGCATGCGTCCCGTATGCCACGCGTGGACGCGCGAGCGATCCAGTAACTGCATGCCGGCAAACACGTCCAGCAAGCCTACATATTGGTGATCGGCAAGCGCCGCGTCAAACGCCGCGATGGCTCGTTCCGTGATCGTCATCGATCAAATCCCAACCGGATAACGCCTCGCCGATGCGAGCGAGCAGCACCTCGACGAGCGCCGGGTGACCGTCCAGCGGCGGCGATACGCGAATTTCGACATTATGATGGGCCTGCGAGAGGTTCTCCACGATGGCCGGAAGATCGCGCTGTAGATGAATTCCCAGCGTCAGGAAGTAGGGCACTACCAGGATTCGCGACGCGCCGGCCTGGGCCAGCCGCGCCACAGCTTCGGAGAGCCCCGGCTGCGCTTCGAGAAACGCTGTTTCCACATGCGCGTAGGCTCCGGAGGCCGCCGCCGATTCGGCTACGGCCCTGACAGCGTCGTTGGCGGAAGGCACGCTGGAACCGTGCGCGAAGATGACAATCCCCGTATTCACCGCTAACATTAAGCATAGCAATATATGCTAAAAATACTGGCGGTGGCGTTGGTCGGAATGGCGATGGGCTCGCTGGCCGGCTTATTTGTAGCGATGATGGGCGCAGGCAATCTGGCTATCATCCTGGGCGCGGTATTGGGCGGATTGGTGTTCTCCATAGCCGCTCCGCGCGTGGGCCGGACGGCCCGTACGCATTAACGGAGGAAACATGCCTTTTTGTGCGAGTTGCGGCGCGGCGGTGGAAGGCCGCTATTGTGCGAAGTGCGGTGCGGCGGTGGATGGCGGCGCGCCTAAAGCGGAGCCGGTGCCGGTGCTGTCGGTCGAGGGCTTATCTGCGAACACCGCGGCGGCTCTGACGTATCTGCTCGGCCTGATCACCGGCATCCTGTTCCTGGTTCTGGAACCTTACAACAAGAATAAGCTGGTGCGTTTTCACGCGTTCCAGTCGATTTTTCTGAGCGTCGTGTTGATCGTGGCCTCGTGGCTGATCACCAGCGTGTTTTGGCGCTTGGGCGGCTTGATCGAGTTGCTTTTCTACGCCCCGTTTATTTATTTGCTGGTCCAGACGCTGCAGGGGAAGAAGATTGTCTTGCCGGTGATCGGCGATCTGGCCGAGAAACAGGCGCGGTAGGACAGGCCTCCCGGCCTGTCCACGGCGCGTTTCGCGCGCCGAAAGAGCGGCCTGCGAGGCCCGCGGTCGCGGTAGGGATGCGGGTTGCCCCGCTTACCTTGGATGTGTTGCCACGCAAAGCGCACTTCAGAATACGCGTGCAGAATCGCGACTTCCGGTAGCCGGTGCCCGAGTCGCTCCCTAAATTTGTTGGCGACTCGGCGGCGGCATTTAGGTCCGCGCATCACTTCACTTTGCAAAGAACCCTCTATCGCAATATAATCCTGGTTGCAAACCACAATATCTTCAAATCGGAAGTCTAGCCCCCTGCGCGAGCTGTCGCTGCCTATCTTGCCGAAACCTAAATTCTTCACAGCTTCTCACACGCGCGGCTCAGAAGCGCGTTTACCGCATACCGCTTGCTTACGCGCGCGGCTCAGAAGCAGCCGCTAACTTAATCCCGGCACTCCGCCCATGGATGGCGCGTTCTTGACCGCCCGCACAACGGCTTGCGCCACAGCCTCGGCCGCGGCGACGCCCAGGGTGTTCACATCCGCGTGCGCATCTCCGAGCGAGAGCGCGAAGGTGGTGTCTCCATCGAACATAGTCCAGACCGGATAGATGGTGCGCGCCACACCCAGGCTGCCGAACTCCGCCAGCTTGGCGGCTTCCACTTTCGAAAGCCGCGCATTGGTGGCCACTACAGCCAGCGTTGTATTGCGCCGCTCGAACGGCGACTGACCGCCGCTTTTTTTCATCGCGGATTCCGTATCCGCTAACTCCATGCTGCCGGGCGCCCGCCGCGCACCCGCGATCAGCTTACCGGCCGCCGGATCGCGCACGTCGCCGAACGCGTTCACCACCACCAGCGCGGCCACCAGCACGCCGCCGGGCAGTTGCACCAGTCCCGATCCCACGCCCGATTTCATGGCCTGCCGGATACCGAAGAGCTTGCCCACCGTAGCGCCCGTACCCGCGCCCACCGCGCCTTCCTTTACCGGATCGGCAGTGGCCGCGGCCGCCGCAGCCTGGCCCATTGCACGCGTGGGATGCACGCCCGCTTTCCCGATATCCAGATCGAACAGCACCGCACCGGGAACGATCGGCACCACCGCGCGTCCGGCTTTGAATCCAGCGCCGCGCTGTTCCAGAAAATGGCGCACCCCGGAAACCGTCTCCAGGCCGAACGCGCTGCCGCCCGAGAGCACGATGCCGTGCACGTGAGTAGTAATGTGCCCCGGCTGCAGCGTATCGATGGACGACGTTTCGCTGGCCGAGCCGCGGATCTCCACGCCCCCTATCGCGCCCGCTTCGCACAAGATCGCGGTGCACCCGGTCAACGCATCGAAATTCGAGGCGTGCCCGACGCGTATGCCGGCGATGGCGGTAAGTCCCTGCATAAAACGGGTGGTGGGTTGTAGGTGGCAGGTGGTAGGGGAAAACCACAACCCACAACCCACGACCCACCACGGGGTACCGGGTAACCGGCACCCCGTATGGTAGCATCGAATTTCGGGGATCAGGCTTGTTCGACTTCCTTAAGAGCCCGTTCATCACCATTCAGGACTTCTTCGTGCTTACCGGGCGAGCACTTCGCAATGTCGCCGCGAAGCCGCATTATAGCGACGATATTATTGCCCAGATGGACCTGATCGGCGTCGGCAGCCTTCCCATCGTCATCCTGACCGGACTATTTGCGGGCGCCGTCATGGCCCTGCAGATGTCACGCGCCCTGCAGCAATACGGCCAAGTCGACCAGACCGGCACATTGGTCTCGATTTCGCTGGTGCGCGAACTTGGCCCGGTTTTAACCGCGTTGATGATGGCCGGACGCAACTCATCGGGCATTGCCAGCGAAATCGGCTCCATGAAGGTGACCGAGCAGATCGACGCTATGCGCGCTTTGGGCACCGACCCCACCCAGAAGCTGGTCACTCCACGCATGGTGGCCACCGCGGTCATGCTGCCGCTGCTCACAATCCTGGCGGATTTCATCGGCATGTTCGGCGGCTGGTTCGTCTCCCGCTTTTTCCTGGATCTGCCCAGCCAACAGTATTGGTCTACCGTGTGGCGCGCGCTCGAGTGGAACGATATCACACAAGGATTGTTGAAGCCCTTCGTATTTGCGTTCATCATTTCATTGGTGGGCTGCTATTACGGCTTGCGCACGACCGGGGGCACGCAAGGGGTGGGCCGCGCCACCACCCAATCGATGGTGACGGCCTCCGTGCTCATTCTGATTCTCGATTTTTTCCTGGGGAAGATTTTTGTCAGCCAGATCTCATCCTGATGCCAGCGGACACTCCCATTCCGGTCCTGCAATTCGATCGCGTGAGCGTCGCTTTCGACGAGACGCCGGCGCTGGCGGATGTCTCCTTTAAGGCATATGAAGGCGACTCGCGCGTGATCCTCGGCGCCACCGGCAGCGGCAAGACCGTCCTGCTGAAGACCGCCCTCGGCTTGCAACGTCCCGACTCGGGCACCGTCTATGTCTTCGGGCAGGATATCAGCCGTATGCGCGAACGGGATCTGTTCGAAATCCGCAGCAAGATGGGCATGCTGTTCCAGGAAAGCGCGCTGTTCGATTCGCTGAATATCGAGGATAATGTCAGCTATCCTTTGCTGAACCAGTTATCGATCCACTGTCCGCCGGAGCAGGTGCTGCCGCGCGTGGAGGAGGCTTTGAAGTTTGTGGAGTTGGAAGGCACTCTGGAGAGATTTCCCAGCGAGCTCTCCGGCGGTATGCGGCGGCGCGCCGCCATTGCCCGCGCCGTGGTCACGCAGCCTCCCTTGGTGCTCTACGATTCGCCCACGGCCGGCCTCGACCCGATCACGGCCCAAACCATCGTCGCCCTGATCGTGAAAGAACGGGATTTGAACAAGACCACCACGCTACTGGTTACGTATCGTTATCAGGATGGAAACGCGGTGGCCAATTTTCGTTACAATCCTGAGAATGGCGGTTTGAAGCGCGCCGGCCGCGATGGCGGTGAAGCGCCGCGCACGGTTTTTATGGTCTTGCACGAGGGCCGCCTGGTATTCGAAGGGCCGCAAGCCGAGTTGGAAGCGTCCCAGGATCCGTACATTTCCAAGTTCGTGAAGCACCGGGAATAGAGCATGCCGGAACGCAGCAAAATTCGCTGGTCGCAATTAAAAGTCGGGGTGGTGGCGTTTGCCGCCATGGTCGTCCTGGCCGTGCTGATCTTTCTGCTCACCGGCAACCGCAATATCTTCGAACGCAATGAGACGGTCCGCACATTTATGGCGGACGCCGCGGGCATGACGGAGAGCACCCCCGTGCGGTTGAATGGCATTACCGTGGGCGCGGTCGGCGCCATCAAACTCTCCGGTTCGAAAGATCCCAAACGCGCGGTGGAATTCGAATTGACCATCCAGTCGAAATACATGCGCGATATTCCGGAAGACTCCACGGCCGCGGTCACCGCCGCGAATCTGCTGGGCAGTAAGTTCATCGACATTACCAAGGGCCGGAGTACCGTTCCCGTGAAGCCTGGCGGCGAGTTGCGCAGCCTCCAGACCCAGGATATTCCGGAATTGATGGCCCAGAGCGCCAATCTGATCAACACGCTGCAGGACATCGCCAAGCGCGCCGATTCCATGCTGACCGATATCGATGCGGGCAAGGGCAACTTAGGGAAGCTGCTGCGCGACGATGAGCTATACAAGCGGCTGAACGGGATCGCCGCCGAAGGCCAGCAACTGCTCGCCGATGTACGCAGCGGCAAGGGTACGCTGAGCAAGCTGATTTACGAAGACACCCTGTATCAGGAAGTGCGCGCGCCCGTCAACCGCATCAACCAGATGCTCGACGACTTGCAGCAGGGAAAGGGCAGCGCCGGCAAATTGCTGAAGGACCCGCAACTCTACGACGAAGCGCAACTGACCCTCACGCAGATGCGGCAACTCGCGCAGGATCTGAATGCAGGCAAAGGTACCGCCGGCAAGCTGTTGAAGGACGATCAACTTTATAAGCAGTTCACCGAGCTTACCGCCAAGCTGGATACGACCATCGACAAGATCAACTCGGGGCAAGGCACTGTCGGGCAGTTGCTGGTGAATCCGCAGTTGTATGACGCCATGAACGGCGCCATGCACGAGTTTCAGGCGCTGGCCAAGGATATTCGCACCAACCCCAAGAAATTCCTGAGCATCAAGCTGAAAATCTTTTGACCTCCGCAAAGCGATTAATCGTGAACGCCGACGACTTCGGCTTCACGCCGGACGTAAACCGCGGCATCGTCGCGGCCCATCGCGAGGGCATTCTCACCGCTTGTACCTTGATGGCCAATGGAGACGCTTTCGACGATGCCGTGCGGCTGGCGCGCGAAACGCCCTCGCTCGATGTGGGCTGCCACCTGGTTCTGATCTCTGGCCGCTCCCTGCTGCCGCCCTTTGCGCCGCTGCCCCGCTCCACGCCGGAGTTTCTGCGGGCGCTGGCCGCGCGCCGCATCGGCATCTATGAGGAACTGGCCGCGCAGGTCCGCAAGATTCTGGCGGCGGGGATCGCGCCGACGCATCTGGATACGCACAAACATACGCACCTCGCGCCGCCCGTACTAGATGCGGTGGCGCGCATTGCCGAAGAGTTCGGCATTCGCTGGGTCAGGCGGCCGTTCGATATTCCGCTCACCAGCGCACGCGGCGGCGGCGCGCTAAAATGGGCCACCAGCGGCAGCTTGCAGGTGCTGCGCGGCCGTTTCCACCGCGTGCTCGATCGCCACGCCTGCCGCACGACCGACCACTTCGCCGGATTCCAACTCACCGGACACTTTCGCGCGCCGGAGCTTGCGCAATTGATCCGCGACTTGCCGGAAGGCCTCACCGAGTTCATGTGCCATCCCGGTTATTGCGGCGATGCGCTGCGCCAGGCGCGCACCCGCTTGAAGGAAAGCCGCGAGCGCGAACTCGAAGCTCTGGTAGCGCCCGAAGTTCGCGCCGCGCTCCAGGAAGCAAAAGTGGAACTCGTAGATTATCGAAGTGGGGCAGGCTCGTAGCCCAATGCCACTTAGTTTTCTCCCGATAGAGGCCGGTCATCGCCGGCAATCCGCTGAAAACGGAACCGGTTACGGATGTTTCGGTTGAAGTAACTGCCTTTAGAGTCGGCCGCCAATAGTTGCTGGAGGCAATCCAAGGGGACGTCGAAGTAACGGTAGCGGGTACCGTCACGGAATTCCACCTCTAGCCAGGATTGATCTCGGCGGTATACCACTCCCGCCAGGGAGTCGGACTGAAGGGCGCAACGCAGCATGGAACCGGAATCTACTCCTACCGTAGCGTAAAACATTTCATTTGGTATATGTTTTAGCTATGACCTCCCCTGATCTCGGCTCCGTCCTGGAGTTGTATCAACGCGCGCTGACAGCAGGCGTGCTGGAGTATATGCAAATTCAGGCGGGCTTGCGCATCCGGCGCGGCATATATGCGGTGCCCGTGGTGCTGTGGCTCATGATATTGCAGCGGCTGCACCGGGTGGGCACGCTGGCGGCCGCGGTGCAACTGTTGGTCCAGGGAGCCGCCGAGCCGCTGTTGCAGACCTGCCAACGCGTGCGCGAGCAACGCATCTCTTGCCACACGGGTGGCTATTGCCAGGCACGCCAGAAGTTGCCCACGCTATTATGCAGACAAGTGATGCAGGAAATCATTGTGCGCCTCCGCCAGCTATTGGGACTGGACGAACCCGGGGTGCGGCGGGTGTATCTGCTGGACGGCACCGCGCTGGATCTGGAACATAGCCGAGAGCTGGTGGGCAGCTATCCGCCGGCGCAGAATCAGCATGGTGTCAGCCACTGGCCGGTGGTGCGGATGGTGGTGTTGCACGAGATGCACACGGCTCTGGCGGAGGCCCCCCAATGGGGTCCCATGTATGGCGCCCAAGCGGTTAGCGAACAAGAGTTGGCAAGCCGTGCGCTGGATGGGTTGCCGGCCGGCGCGGTGATCCTGGGAGACCGCAATTTCGGGGTTCTCTGGGTAGCTTGGGAAGCGCAGCAGCGGGGCTTAGGAGTGGTGCTGCGGCTCACCCAGGCGCGCGCCCAGAAGCTGATGGGGGAGCCGATCGCGCGCGAAGGAGCGTATGCGGTGAACTGGCAGGCCAGCCGTTTCGATGGGGGGAAACACCATCGTGTGCCGCCACAGGCCAAGGTCGAGGGTCGCTTGATCGCAGTGCGCGTGGGGCGCGGCAAGTCCAAACAATGGCTATACCTGTTCACTACGCTGACGGATCCGCAGAAGGAAATCGCTACCCTCTACGGCGGGCGCTGGAAGATTGAGACGGACCTGCGCGCCCTGAAACGAACCGTGCGCCTGCATCATGTGGCCGTGAAGAGTCCGGATATGCTGGACAAGGAGTTATACATGGCGGTCTGCGCTTACAACCTGGTGCGCGCCATCATGTGTCTGGCCGCCCGCCAAAACCGGCTGGACCCGCGGCAACTCAGCTTTTCACAGGTCCTCAACGTAGTGGATTGCGCTTGGCACAAACTGGCGGCGGCCACCACCCCAGCACAATTCCAGCGGGAGTTTCAACGTGTTCTCGAATTGGCGGCGCAATGCACCTTGCCCAAACGAAAACGGCCTCGTTCCTACCCGCGCGAACTCTGGCGCCGGCAGCCTGGGTTCCCCTTCAGGAAGGAGAAAACTAAGTGACATTGGGCTCGTAGCCTGCGGCGGCCTCGTAGGCCGCCAATGAGGATCTGTCACCGGATATCCGCTCCCTCACGGTCGCGGCTCGGTAGCGGTCGCGGCTTGGTAGGGTCGCTGGCTCGGTAACGCAGCCAAGAGTTATGACCGGCCGCGGACATTCTTTACCGAGCCGCGACCGTGAGCGGTTTCAGGATACCCTAATTAGGTGCTCCGCCTCTTCTACGCGCTCGAATTCCTGGTCGCCCTGATCGCCACTTACACGGTCTGGAGCCAGGTGGGCGGCCAATATCATCTGGATCTGATGGCATGGTATTGGAAATTGGGCTTGGGCGTGGCGATCTCCTTCGCGACGGTGAAAGCCACGGCCGCCGCGGCAGCCGGACAACGAACGTGGAACTCCCGCACCCTGCGCTGGATCTCGATTATTCTGGCGCTGGGGCTGGCCTGCGGCGCAGTCACATATTATTACCACGTGACGGAGCCGCCGCCCGATGAAGATGAGCAGCAGGATCCCGCGACGCCCACCTCCGCGCGAGCGCTCTAGCGCGGCGGATTAAACGGCCGCGATAGTGGGTTCATGCTCTACGGGAAAATTCACCGAGTTGGCGATGAAACATTTGGCATGCGCGGCGGCATGCAACTCGCGCGCCTTCGCGAAATCCGTCCCGGCGGCAAGCGTGACTTGCGGACGCAGCACCACCCGCCGAAAACATCCCGAGCCATCGGGAGTCTCTTCCATGATGCCCTCGGCACGATCGACGTATTCCAGCACCACGATGCCGGCCTCCGCGCAAAGATGCAAGTACCAAAGCTGGTGGCAGGCCGATAGCGAGGCGACCAGCAGTTCCTCGGGATTCCACCGCTCCGGATCGCCGCGAAATGCCGGATCGGAAGATCCGGGTATGGGCGGCTTGCGATCTCCCGCCGAGATTTCGTGGCTGCGCGAGTAGGCGCGGTAATTGGATGTGCCTGTGCCGGTGTTACCGGTCCAGGCAACGGTGACGGAATAGCGATGCGTGCGCGCCATCAATCCGGCTCGTCGAGCGCGATTGCGGCTTGCGTTTTCCACACGAATGATCGCACTGAACCCCTCTCAAGCGATTGTACAATGCATGTGGGGCAGGCTCGCAGCCTGCGGCGGCCTCTCAGGCCGCCGGGACAGGCCGGGAGGCCTGTCCTACGGGCCGCCGCAGGCTACGAGTTGCCCACATTGCCAGAATCCACAAAAGCGAACCCGCCAGAGCGGCGCGATTTATCCAGCGTGCGATGCGCATCTCCGTCCCGCCATCGTAGTGCAGCTCAATCGTACAATTCCCGCTGCACTCCGGCGACACCGCCATGAATCCCAACTTGTCGGCAACCACCCGGCGCGGCGCGCCATCCACCGACGCATGCCAGCCCGGATGCGCATTCTCCTGCACGCTGACGATCTGGCCGGGTCTCAAATTCCCCGCGATCATCATGGTTTCGTTATCCGGCCAGCGCACTTGCAACTCCGGCGCATCCGGCCGGTCGATGGCCGCCACGTATGGAACCAGCGGCTCGGTATCCACGCCATGCACCGGCGTGCGCGCCACCATATCGCCGGGCGAGAGCGCATGCGCGATGGAGTAATAGCGCCACGGTACTTCGTAGATGACATCGTCGCCGTCGCGCCACAGCACCGGCAAATGGCTATCGAACTTATGCGGATGATAGAACGGCTTGTAAACTTCCGTGCTGCGCGGCCCGGAAACCGCCACCGCGCGCACACCCAGCGCCTTGAACCATAGCAGGCTGGTCTCGAATGCGCGTTTCTCCGCCGTCAGGTCGGTATCGATGCCGTAGATGGCGATGGGAATGAGCGGCGTCCGCACGCTCTGCAGGCAGCATCCTTCGAGTTGCGGCGTGTCGGTGAAGACGTTCATCCAAAAGGTGGTCGAGCCGGGAACCATGACGCGGCCGGCGGGCATGTGCTGATCGAACCAGCGCGCGGTCTTATATTCGCTGGTTTGCCGGATATCGATGCCCTGCAGCAGGCGCTGCGCATAGGCGCGGTATTCGATGAACTGCACCACGCAAACCAGCGCGAAGGCTACCGCCAGCGGACGCGCGATGGCGGACCATCGCTCGCACGCCAGTCGCACCGCAAAAACCAGGATCAGGGTGAAGCCCATCTCCATCGCCATGTGGAACCGGTTGGGCTGCGCCAGCAGCGTGATGTGAAACCAATACCAGCCCAGCGTAATGGCCGCCGTGTAGAAGAAGTAGAGAACAAAAAATCGCAGATACTTCGACGCACCGGCGCGCGCGAACAGCCATAACAATGCCCACGTAGCGGCGGCCAGCACCACGATCGGCACGAGATGGCGCGGATTAAATCGATTGGCCGGTTCCAATCCCTGCACGGCGGCTTGCGTCGTCAAAATGGTCGACGGCGGAATCCACGGGATGGCGAAAGCGTAGGCCAACGCGCCCATTCCGGCGATGCGCAGCCATCTCCGCGCGCCGGTTGCCAGGGTCAGCCCATAAGCTAGCAGCGCGCAGGCCAAGGCGATCGCGCCCGGCCAATTCGTCAACGGAACGGCCGCCAGCGCCAGCGCCGCGAGTACGTAATAGAGCGGCCGCCGACGTTCCAGCGCCAGATCCAACGCCAGAATCGCCAGCGGCAACAGCGTCAGCGACGTTACGTGCGGATTATCGCCGTACACGTCCATCACGTGCAGCCGCTGATCCCAGAACAGGCTGCCCAGATCGCGGCGGATGTCGGGCACCAGGAACGCCGAAGGCGAAATCAGCGAATAAACCAACGCCGCGTAGAAGCTCCAACTCGTCGCGCGCGTCAGGCGGCAGGCCATCCAGAACAGCGTCACTGGCCCCATGCAGTACATGAACGCTACGACGATGTGAAACGCCGATCCGGCGCTGATGTGCGCGACCCATGAGACCAGCGCCGAGGTGAGCAGCAGTCCGGGCACATAGGCGTTCTGAAACGGCATGCCGCCGAACCAGAAGCGGCACCAACCGAGGTCCGGCCAATGATCGCGGGCGTAGCGCGCATACGCGATGGTCAAGCTCTCGCCGGTGCCGGTCTGCGAGAGATATTCGATGTGAAACAGGCGCCAGGCGATAGCGGCGTTCAGCGCGAACAACGCCACGGATAGCCAGAAGATAGCATTCCGCCGTAACTCGAAAGGGCGGCGCATAGACCTCAATTCTGGCATACTAACGGTCTGGTGCGTCTTCAGAAGCGCAAAGGGGCGCGAATCTGCGCCGCCGAAGAAGGAGGGGACTCGCGAGATGGTGGCGGCGCGGCCGTGCACCGTTTTGCGCGCGTTCTTCAAAAGCGAGCGGGGCTGGCATGCCTGGGAGTGGGCTTGCTGGCCTTGGCCGTGCGGCTGGCACTGCTGCCGGTGCGGCCGTTTCCCGAGCCCATAGTCCACGACGAGTTCGCGTACATCATGGGCGCGGAGACGTTTTCGATGGGCCGCCTGGCGAATCCGCCGCATCCCATGTGGCGGCACATCGAATCGTTCCAGGAGAACGGCCGGCCCACGTATTCGAGCAAATATCCGCCCGCGCAATCGCTGTTTCTGGCGGTCGGGTGGAAGCTGTTCGGACATCCCTGGTATGGCGTGTGGCTAAGCTGCGGATTCATGTGCGCGGCGCTCTGCTGGATGTTGCAAGGCTGGGTGGCCCCACGTTACGCCCTCCTCGGCGGCCTGATGGCCGTGGCGCAATGGGGCGTCGCGGGTTATTGGGTCAACTCATATTGGGGCGGCGCGGTAGCGGCGGGCGCGGGGGCGTTGGTGGCCGGCGCGGTGCCGCGATTGCGGCGGCGGCCCACAGCGGGTGTGGCGGCGCTGGCTGCGCTGGGCGTTCTGCTGCTCGCGAATAGCCGCCCTTACGAAGGCGCCGTCACCGTGTTGGCGGCGGCGGTGGCGCTGCTCATATGGATGCGCCGCACACATCGGCCTCTCCGCGAGTTGCTGCGGTGGCGCGTGGCTGCGCCGGCGGCGGCCATTCTGGCGTGCGGTGTGGCGGCGACGCTTTATTACAACTACCGCTTGACGGGCAACCCTCTGTTGATGCCCTACGCCCTGAACCAGAAAACTTACGGCGTGGCGCCGGCATTTTGGATGCTGCCGCTTTCGCCGGTGCCCGCTTATCATCACGAAGTCCAAGGGCAGTTTTGGAACGGCTACGAAGTGGCCATGTACGATCGCGCGCATCACGCGCCGTGGGTGATTCCAGTGTTCTTCCTGCGCACCATCTGGTATTTCTTTGTGACGCCGGTGTCGGTGGTGGCGCTGGCTGCGGCCCTCGTTTTGCGGCGCGGACGGAAGGTCGCGATGGCCCTGGCGATCGCGGCGGTAGCGGCGGCGGGGCTGTGCCTGGAGAAGTTTCCGAATGCCCACTACTTCGCTCCGGCCACGGCACTGATGCTGTTGCTGGTGGTGTTGGGCGTGCAGTACATTCGGGTGAAGGCGGGCCCGCTCGCGTTGGCGGCGTTTGCGACGCTGTTCTTTGTGGTCGCGGCGGTGCGGGTTACGCATCTGACCGCCGAAGAGTATCCCGAGCGGGCGTTCACCGAGCATCGGCTGGCCGCCATTCATAGGCTCGAAAGCCAGCCTGGGCGGTATCTGGTGATCGTGCGTTACGGCGAGGATCATAATATCCAGGACGATTGGGTTTTCAATCACGCCGATATCGACGGCTCGCGTATCGTGTGGGCGCGGGATATGGGTGCGGCTGCGAATCGCGAATTGATCGAATATTACAAGGATCGCCACGTCTGGCTGCTGGAGCCGGAATCCCCCAACCCGGCGCCCGTGCAATATTAGGTAGGATAGGCCTCCTGGCCTGTCCAGGGCGGGCAGAGTGCCCGCCGCAGGCTACGAGCCTGCCCCACTATACTGAAATCATTCTTGAACTCCACGACAACGGACTCTATTGCCCTCGCGGCGATTTCTATGTGGATCCCTGGCGGCCCGTAGAACGCGCCGTCATCACGCACGCACATGCCGATCACGCCATGCCGGGCTCGCGCGCGTACCTGACGGCTCGATCTGGCGCGGCCCTACTGCGCAAACGCTTGGGCGATGAAGCCACCATCCAAACGGTCGAATACGGCGACACCGTAACGCTCGGCGGCGCGCGCGTCTCGCTGCATCCCGCCGGACATATTCTGGGCTCCGCGCAGGTGCGCATCGAATCGAGCGGCGAAGTCTGGGTGGTTTCGGGCGACTACAAGCTGGAGCCCGATCCCACCTGCGCGCCATTCGAGCCGCTACCCTGCCACACGTTCGTCACCGAATCCACGTTTGGATTGCCCATCTACCGCTGGCCGCCGGAGCGCGAAGTGCTGGCCGATATGGGAGCGTGGTGGCGCGCCAATCAAGAGGCCGGGAAGGCCAGCGTGTTGTTCGCCTACAGCCTGGGCAAGGCGCAGCGCGTGTTGGCCGGCATCGATCCGGCCACCGGTCCGATCTACACGCATGGCGCGGTCGAAAACTTCTGCCGCATTTATCGCGAGGCGGGCATCCCGCTGGCGCCGGCGATGCACGCCGCCTCCGCGCCCGCAGACACCGATTGGTCCCGCGCCCTGATCGTCGCGCCGCCCTCGGTGCACGGCACGCCGCAAGGCACGCAATGGCTGCGCCGCTTTGGACCCCTCTCGACCGCCTTCGTCTCCGGATGGATGCGCATCCGCGGAGCGCGCCGCCGGCGCTCGCTCGATCGCGGATTCGTGTTCTCGGATCACGCCGATTGGGCGGGCATTCTGTCGGCGGTACGCGCGACAGGCGCATCCCGCGTATGGGTCACGCATGGATACCGTGCGCCGGTCGCGGAGTGGCTGAAACAGCAGGGCCTCGACGCGCAGACGGTGGAGACCCGCTTCGAAGGTGAGCAGGACGAAACCGGAGCGGAGGACGCGGAGGCCGTGCCATGAAGGCCTTCGCCGAGTTATACGCGGCGCTCGACGAGACCACCAAAACCAACGAGAAGGTGGAAGCGCTCACCCGCTACTTCGCGAGCGTGCCGCCCGCCGACGCTGCATGGGCCGCTACGTTCCTGATCGGCCGCCGGCCCAAGCGCCTGATTGCATCGCGCAAGCTGGCCGGGTGGGCCGTCGAAGAAACCGGAATCCCCGATTGGCTGTTTGGCGAGTGCTATCACGCGGTGGGCGATTTCGCCGAGACCATCGCGCTGCTGTTGCCGCCCGCGCAGTCTTCGAGCGATCTGCCCCTGCACAACTGGATCGAGGATCGGCTGCTGCCGCTGCGCGAAGCCGGCGACGAACAGAAGCGTGCGGAACTGATTGCCGCATGGCGCGAAATGGACGAACGCCAGCGATTCGCTTGGAACAAAATTATCACCGGCGAATTTCGCGTGGGCGTATCCCAGAGCCTGGTAGTGCGGGCCGTAGCCCAAGTTGGCGGACTGGATGCCGCCACGGTTTCGCATCGCCTGATGGGCGAGTGGCAGCCGACGGCCGAGTTTTGGTTGCAACTCGTCGCGCCGGAAACACGCGATGCGGACATCAGCCGCCCGTATCCGTTCTTTCTCGCATATCCGATCGAAGGCCCGGTCGAGGAACTGGGCGATGTGCGCGAGTGGCAAGTGGAGTGGAAATGGGATGGCATCCGCGCGCAGTGGATCCGGCGGCACGGGCGCACGTTCATCTGGTCGCGCGGCGAGGAACTGATGACGGATCGCTTTCCGGAATTGGAATCGCTGAGCGCGCGGTTACCGGACGGTGTGGCCATCGATGGCGAAATTCTGCCGTGGAAAGACGGCGCGCCGCTGCCCTTCGCCCAGATGCAGCGGCGCATCGGACGCAAGGTGCTGGGGCCGCGCATCCTGAGCGAAGTGCCCGTGGCCATGGTGGCTTACGATCTGCTGGAACTGGGCGGCGAAGATATTCGCGAGCGGCCCATCGAATTGCGCCGCGCGCGGCTGGCGGAGATCGCGCCGCCCGATTCGGCGCTGATTCTGTCGCCCCTGGTGGTCGCGGATTCGTGGGAGGGTCTGACGGTGCGCCGGCAGGAAGCGCGCGCGCGCAAAGTCGAGGGGTTCATGCTGAAGCGCCTGGGATCGCCCTATCGCGTGGGGCGGCGCCGCGGCGACTGGTGGAAATGGAAGATCGAACCGTATTCGGTGGATGCCGTGCTGATCTATGCGCAACCCGGGCACGGGCGGCGCGCCAGCCTCTTCACCGACTACACGTTCGGCGTGTGGGATGGCGACCAGCTGGTGCCGTTTGCCAAAGCCTATTCGGGACTCACCGACGCAGAGATCCGGCAAGTGGATGCGTTCGTGCGCGCCAATACCACGGAGAAATTCGGACCGGTACGCGCGGTGAAGCCCGAACTGGTTTTCGAGCTGGCGTTCGAGGGCATCCAGCGCTCGCCGCGGCACCGGTCGGGGATCGCCGTACGTTTTCCGCGCATGGCGCGCTGGCGGACGGATAAGAAGGCCAAGGACGCGGATACGCTGGAGACCATCCGCGCGCTGCTGCCCGCGACGGCCGGATAGCCCCGTCCCACAATTACAATAACGGACATGCAGACCAAACAACTCGGCAACAGCGATATGCACATCACGCCCATCGGCATCGGCGCGTGGGCCATGGGCGGCGGCGGTTGGGCGTTCGCCTGGGGACCGCAGGACGACGACCATTCCATCGCCGCCATCCACGCCGCGCTCGATAAAGGCATCAATTGGATCGATACGGCGGCGGTGTATGGTCTAGGCCATTCCGAAGAAGTGGTGGGGCGCGCGCTGCAGGGCCGCTCGCCCAAGCCATTCGTCTTCACAAAATGCGAGCGTGTGTGGAACGCGCGCGGCGAGATCGGCAAGAGCCTGAAGGCGGATTCCATTCGCCGCGAAGTGGAAGCCAGTCTGCGCCGCCTTCAGTTGGACGTCCTCGACCTGTATCAGATTCACTGGCCCGAGCCGGAAGACGAGATCGAGGAGGGTTGGACGGCCATGGCGCAGCTTCAGCGCGAGGGCAAAGTGCGCTGGATCGGCGTGTCCAATTTCAACGTAGAGCAGATGCGCCGCGCGCAAGCCATCGCGCCGATCACTTCACTGCAGCCGCCCTATTCGATGATCTCGCGGGAAATTGAAGAGTCGATTCTACCGTACGCGCAGGCGAATGGGATTGGCGTGATCGTGTATTCGCCCATGAAATCGGGCCTGCTGTCGGGCGCCATGACGCGCGAGCGCATCGCCCAAATGCCGGCCGACGATTTCCGCCGGCGCACGCCGCATTTCCAGGAGCCGCGCCTGACGCGCAACCTGGAGTTGGCCGAACTGCTGCGGTCGATCGGCGCGCGCCACGGCCGCACCACCGGCGAAGTGGCCATCGCCTGGACGCTGTGGCATCCGGCGGTGACGGCGGCGATTGTGGGGATGCGGTCGGCCGAACAAGTGGAGGGCGTGATCGGCGCGACGGAATTCCGGCTGAGCGCGGAAGAGGTGGCGGAAATCGGACGTTTCCTGCAAGGCCACGCTGCATAGCGACGCATCGGCTGTGCGTTCTAATACATAATCGCTCCCGCGCTTGAAACGTATGTCCGGCGCCTTCCGTCGAGTCCCCCAAGGCCACGCGGGCGGATGCATGTGGCCTAGCCGGCGCAGGGGACGCATGAAGAAATCGGACATTCTGAGCGTGTGGGGACGGGTACTCCGCGGACAGACTCCTTTTCTCTCGATCGAAATCACGAAGGAGTGCCCGTTGCGCTGCCCCGGCTGTTACGCGTACACGGCGGACCATCTCGGCTCAACGACCACTCTCCGGCAGCTCGCCGACTACCGGGGACCGGACTTGGTAACCGCCATGATGGCGGTCGTACGGCGCATCCGCCCGGTGCATCTTTCGATCATCGGCGGCGAGCCGCTGGTTCGCTACCGCGAACTCTGCGAGATCCTGCCGCTTCTCGACCGCATGGGGGTCGAGGTGCAGTTGGTTACCAGCGCGGTGCGTCCCATTCCGGAGGAGTGGAGCGCAATCCGCTCGCTCCACGTGGTGGTCTCGATCGATGGCCTGGCGCCCGAGCACGACCGGCGGCGCGCCCCGGCGACCTACGATCGCATCCTGAAGCACATCGCCCGGCAATCCATAACGGTGCACTGCACGGTCACCCGGCAGATGCTGCAACGGCCCGGGTACCTGGCGGATTTCTGCAGTTTCTGGTCTGCCCGGCCTGAAGTGCGGCAAATCTGGTTCAGCGCTTATACTCCGCAAGAAGGCGAGGATTCGCCGGAACGTTTAAGACCGCGGGACCGCGAGATCCTCTTCGACCAGCTATCCGCGGTGAGCGCGGAATTTCCGAAAGCGCATCAATCGCGGCTGGTGCTCGAGGGGTTTCGCAATCCGCCGCGCTCGCCCCAGGAGTGCGCCTTCGCGCGCGTGACCACCTGTCTTTCGGCCGACCTGAAGACCGTAGTAGGCCCGTGCCAGTTGGGCGGCAAGCCTGTTTGCGCGGAGTGCGGGTGTCTGGCTTCCATTGGAATGCATGCGGTGGGGGGGGTGAAGCTGGGCGGCGTGCTGCCGCTCTCCGCCATCTTAAATGCATCCATCCGGTTTGGCGGCCGGGGTGTGCCGGAGCCGGCTCCCGCCGTGCTTGCCGACGGAGTGTAGCGCATAATCGGAGGCAGTCCTGCGCTTGTGGGGCGGGCAATCCTGCCCGCAGCCGGCTTTCAGCCGGCTTTTTATTGGAGCCGCCTAAAGGCGGCTGCGGCCATGATTGGCCGCCACACGCTGCAATCGAACTGCCAGTACTCTATAAAAGACTATCTGTACGATGTCCGGGATCGAAAGACTGGTCGCGGAAAACGCGGCTTTTTTGTTAAGGTCGTGGAATGAGTACTTCGGGAATTGAACTGGATGAAGATATCAGTGTGGCGAGTCTCTTGTTAGGCCGGGCATCCGGTGAGACCCAGGAGTCTCTTCGCCGGTGGCTCCAGCGGCGAGATTCGGCCGGCAAGCTAGACTCATGACCGATGACTTCCTAAGCGAGGCACCCGGGCCATCTGCTGTATAATTTGAGGACCGGCACTCGTTCGAATGCATCATCCTTGGATCTTACGCGGGATCTTACGCGCGGCAGTGGTATGCGCATTCGCCTATGCGGCGCACGCGGCGGATTTCGCTACCGAAGTGCATCCGATACTGGCGGTGCGCTGCGCTCCCTGCCATAGTGGCGCGAAGCCCGCGGCGGGATTGTCGCTCGAGAGCCGCGCCGGACTGCTCGCGGGAGGAGCCAGCGGTCCGGCCATCGTGCCCGGCGATAGCGGCGCCAGCCTGCTCATCCTGAAGGTATCCGGCAAGCGCGGCGCTATCATGCCGGCATCCGGCGAACCGCTCTCGGCGGCCCAGATTGCGGCGTTGCGCGCGTGGATCGATGCAGGCGCCGTGTGGCCCGAAACCGCGCCGATTCCGCCAGGTTGGGTCGCGCCCATCGCGCCGCGCCAGCCGGATATTCCGCAGAGCAGCACGCCTCATCCGGTGGACCGCTTCATCGCGGCATATTTCGAAAGCCACGGCATCGCCTTCACCCCCCCCGTTTCCGATGCATTATTTGCCCGCCGCGTCTATTACGATCTTTGGGGGCTGCCGCCCACGCCCGAACAACTGGAAGCCTTCCTCCGCGATCGCCGCACCGATAAGCGCGCGCGCCTGATCGACGCGTTGCTGGCCGATTCCAAGCTCTACGCGGAGAATTGGATCAGTTGGTGGGACGATTTGTTGCGCAACGATCCGGGCAGCAACTACGCGGGCGAACGCAAGTCCATCACCGATTGGCTGCTGGGCGCGCTCGAAAATAATCTGCCTTACGACAGGATGATCGCGGCGCTGGTGAACCCGGTGGAAGGAGCCGATCCGGACGGCTTCCTGATCGGCGTGAACTGGCGCGGAGATATCAACGCCAGCCAGACGCCGTACATGCAGGCGGCGCAGAATACGGCGCAGATTTTTCTGGGCATCAACCTGAAATGCGCTTCGTGTCACGACAGTTTCATCAATCGCTACAAACTGCGCGAATCGTATGGCATGGCCGCGTTGTTCGCGCCACGGAGCCGGCTTGAATTGGTGCGCTGCGACGTCAAGACCGGCACCTTCACCGGGCCGCAACTGCTCTATCCCGAACTGGGCATGGTGCCCGAAGATGCGCCGCTGGCCGCGCGCCACGCCGCCGCCGCGCGCTTCTTCACCGATCCGCGCAATGGCCGCGTGGCGCGCACCATCGTGAATCGATACTGGCAAAAGCTGTTCGGCCGTGGGTTGGTGGAACCCGTGGACGAGATGGATGGCGAGCCATGGAGCGCGGATCTACTCGACTGGCTGGCATCCGATTTCACGGCGCATGGCAACGATCTGAAATATCTGCTGCGGCTGCTCATGACCTCGCGGACGTATCAACTGCCGGCGGTCGAGAGCACGGAGCAGCCCGAGAAACCGTACGTGTTCCGCGGGCCGCAAGTGCGGCGGCTCTCCGCCGAGGAATTCGCCGATACTGTATCGGCCGTGACCGGCGAATGGGGATTGTTCGAGAAAGACCCCGAAAAGGACAAGGCGGCGATTCCTGCGCGCGATTGGCGTTTCAAAGCCTCGCCGCTCGACTTGGCGCTGGGCCGTCCTATTCGCGACCAGGTGTTCACCACGCGCGACAATCGGCCCACAACATTTCAGGCGCTGGAATTGATCAATGGCGCGACGCTCGAGAACACGCTGCGGCAGGGCGCGCTGCGATTGTTGGGTGAATTGCCGAACGCGCCGGAGAATCTGTTCGATAGCGGCCGGATGACCAAAGGCGCAGTAAGTTTCGACGTGGATATCTCCGGTCTGAAGCGGTTGTGGCTGCTGGAACAGGATGCCGGATCGTACGATCGTGCGCGCACCGTGGCCGGCTGGCTGCGCGTGGAATTCTTTGGTCCGCAAGGCGTAGAGGAACTGGAGCAGTTAATGCCCGCCGGGTTCACAAGGCAGCGCCTGACCGCCGAAAAGGAGCCCGTCGGCGAGGCCATCCCGATGCCGCCCGGCCAGCATCTGGAGATCCCCATCGAGGCGCGTGGCTTTGTGCGCATCCGCGGCCGCGTGGTGCTCGACGACCATTCCACATCGGACGATATCGAGGGCGCCGTGCGTTTCTTTATTTTCGGCGCAGCGCCCGATCCAGGCCGGTTGGTGCGCGTCGCGGGCGCGCCGCCGGTCCCCGCCCCAGCGCTATTCAAGAATGCCGATGAAGCGGCCGAGCGGCTTTATTTGGAACTTTTCGCTCGAAAACCGAACTTGGAAGAGGCGCGCATCGTAAGGAACTATTTTGCGGGCGGTAAACTCACGCCGCCGGCCATGGAGGATCTTTTGTGGAGTTTGCTTCTGCATCCCGAGCTTCAATACTTGTACTAGCCGCCGGCGTGGCGGCCTTCGGGCAAACCGATGGCGAGGCCGTTTACAAGGCGCACTGCGCGCAATGCCACGACAAAGGCGTAGGGCGGGCTCCGCAACTGCTCACGCTCAGCCTGTTGCTGCCGGAACAGGTGCTGGCGGCGCTCACCACGGGCAAAATGGCCGAGCAAGGCAAAGCCCTCACCATGGCGGAATCGCGATCGGTGGCTACGTTTGTCACCGGCGGCAAGACTTTCGCCCCAGCCGACACGTCCGCCCAGCAGGACGCCTGTGCCGCACCTGCGCCCGCTTTCGATAAGCCGTTCGACGGGCCGCATTGGAACGGCTGGGGCGTGGATTTATCGAACCGCCGCATGCAACCGGCGGCCATGGCGGGCTTGCGCGCCGATCAGGTGCCCCAACTGAAATTGAAATGGGCCTTCGCATTTCCGGGCGCGGGCAAAGCGAGCGCGCAGCCCACCGTGGTGGGCGGACGCATCTTCGCCGGCAGCGATTCGGGCAAGGTCTATTCGCTGGATGCCGCGACCGGCTGCATTTACTGGACCTTCAAAGCCGACCGAACGGTGCGTAGCGCCATCAGCATTGGGCGCGTGGGAACCAAGTGGGTGGCGTATTTCGGAGATCAGCACGCGCAAGCCTACGCGGTGGATGCTACCACCGGCGCGCTGCTGTGGAAAGTGCACGTGGAAGAACATCCGGCGGCCATGATTACCGGCGCGCCGGCGCTTTATGAAGGGCGGTTGTATGTGCCCACTTCATCTTACGAGGAAGTTACCGGCGCGGCGGCTAAGTACGAATGCTGTAAGTTTCGCGGCGCAGTGACGGCTCTCGATGCGGCCACGGGCGAGCGCATCTGGAAGAGCTACACCATCGCCGAGGAGCCGCATCCCGTGCGCAAGAACAAGCAGGACACGCAGCTTTGGGGACCGTCGGGCGCGGGCGTATGGTCGTCGCCTACCATCGATCCGAAGAAGCACGCGGTGTATGTGGTCACGGGCGATGCGTATTCCGATCCGGTGGCGCGCACCAGCGACGCGTTTCTGGCTTTCGATTTAGGCACCGGAAAGCTGCTTTGGTCGCGCCAGTTGACCGAGGGCGACGCGTACAACCTGGCTTGTCCCTCGGGCGACAACTGTCCCGAAGCCAACGGGCCGGATTTCGATTTCGGTTGTTCGCCGAACCTGGTGGATCTGCCCAACGGCAAGCGGGCGCTGATTTCCGGCCAGAAATCGGGGATCGTGTGGGCGCTCGATCCGGATCAACAGGGCGAGGTGTTGTGGCAGATGCGCGTGGGCAAAGGCGGACCGCTGGGCGGCGTGCAATGGGGCAACGCGTCAGATAGCGAGAAAGTGTATGCGGCAGTTTCAGATCATTTCGCGACGAAAAATCTGAGCGAGGCCGGCGGTATCTTCGCGCTCAAGCTTGCGACTGGAGAGCGCGTATGGTCGACGCCCGCGCCCGCTTGCAGTAAGCCGAATTGCAGCCCCGCGCAGTCGGCGGCGGTGACCGTCATTCCGGGCGTGGTGTTCTCCGGATCGCTCGATGGCCACCTGCGCGCTTACTCAACTGCCGAGGGAAAGATTATCTGGGATGTGGATACGGCCATCGACTATCAAGGTGTCAATGGAGTGAAAGGCAAGGGCGGATCGCTGGACGGTCCCGGGCCGGTGGTGGTGGGCGGCATCTTATACGTGAACTCCGGTTACGGGATGTTCGGCGAGATGCCTGGAAATGTGTTGCTGGCCTTTTCGGTGGATGGAAAGTAAGCGGCGATACGGCGTCCTCCAGGTGGCGTCCTAAGGCTCATTTTCCGGGATTGGCCGCGCAAGCATGGCAATTCTGGTTAGCATAACGATATGCTCTTTTCGAAACCATTGGGTAGGGCAGAATCGATGATCTTGACCGAGGAGTACTCATTTTAGATCCTGTTGAAATGATCAGCCCGTCCGCGGAAGGTTGGGTCGCTAGACTTGAACGCGAACTGGGCGCCAACTGGACAGCGATTCGGAAAGCTCGCATCACAACCGGCGCGAGGCGCGCAGGTCCGCGGAGCGCGTTTGAAGGAAAGATCGCGGCCGATACGAGCCTTGTCGTATTCGGGTCGATCGCCAGGGAAGAGATGACCTCTGTCAGCGATGCCGATTGGATTCTCCTGGTGGATGGTCAAGCACAGCCAGAGCACGGCGAACAGCGCCACTCAATTGCTTCCGAGCTGGGCTAGCTAGGCTAGCTAGGCTAGCTCTGCCCTTTACCCGTAACTTATTACTGGACAAATAGGTTTGTCTCGTTCATAATGACCGCGTGGACCTGCAGAATCAGATCAAACGCATGCTGTCGCGGCCAGAGACCATCGAGTATGTTAGCCAACTATTGCAGATGGATGAGTTTTTTTCGCGGACCGAGTTGGCGGATTTCCTTTGCGAGGAGTTTGGGTTTCAAGACCCGCGTGGACAAAACCAGCGCGCGGGTTGCCTGAAAGCACTGCGCGAACTGGAGGCTAAGGGCTGGTTCCAACTCCCGCCGCCAGAGATTCAAAAGGCCCATCCCACTCCGCGACGGTTGCCCGAACCGGTCCCGGAACCAAGAGCCGTGCCAGACGAGGTAGGCATGCTGAGCGGACTAGAGTTGATCCTGGTCAAGCAGGAAGGCCAGATGCGGACCTGGAACGAACTGATGATCCGGGAACATCCGCAGGAAGCTGGACCATTGGTTGGACGGCAGATTCGTTACTTGGTTGGTTCCGAGCACGGCTGGCTGGGAGCGTTCGGCTTTGCGGCGCCGGCACTGCAATTAGGCGCGCGAGACCGTTGGATCGGTTGGGACGCGGAACAACGACGCGCACATTTGCACCAGGTCGTATGCTTGAGCCGGTTTCTGATCCGACCCTCAGTGGAGTGCCGTAACTTGGCCTCGCGGCTTTTGAGTATGAGTTTGGATCGGCTGGTGGAGGATTTCGCACAGCGCTACAATTACCGTCCCTGGCTGGTGGAGAGTTTCGTCGACACCTCCCGTTTTTCCGGCGCCTGCTATCGGGCGGCGAACTGGATGCTAGTGGGACAAACCCAAGGGCGAGGCCGGCAGGACCGTTTCACCAAGTGCGAGGAAACGATCAAGGACATATACGTCTATCCGTTGGAGAAAGATTTCCGTACTCGCTTGGGTTTACCAGCGGGGGCGGGCTTAGGGCAACTGGGGCCAGCCGATGGCATGGAGGGTAACCATTGGGCGAAGCAGGAATTCGGGGGTGCGCCATTGGGTGACCAGCGATTGAGTGAGCGACTCGTGAATATTGCGCAATCGAAGGCAGACAAACCGGGCAGTGCCTTCACGGGCGTGGCGGAAGGAGATTGGCCGGCAGTCAAGGCCTATTATCGGTTCATCGATCATCCCGACTATGAGGCCGTGAGCATGCCGCACATTTTGCAGCCGCATCGGCAACGTACCATTCAGCGCATGAAAGGCCAACGCACGGTGCTGTGTATTCAGGACGGCAGCGATCTGGATTACTCCAGTCTGGCGCAGTGTCCCGGTCTGGGGGTGATCGGAACCAATCAAACAGCGGCGCAGAGTCGAGGACTACATCTGCACACCACCCTGGCGGTGGCGCCCAACGGACTGCCGTTGGGCGTGTTGCGCGCGCAGTGCGTAGCGCCGGAATTGAAATCGCCCGACGACAAGCGTTTGAGCTACACCATCCCGATCGAGGAAAAAGACACCTTCCGCTGGATCGAGGGTTTGCGCGACACCCTGGAGGTGGCTGCGCAGATGCCCCAGACACGACTGATCAACGTGTGTGACCGGGAAGCCGATTTCTTCGAGTTGTTCGAGGAACAACGCCGCACCCCTGGAGTGGATCTCTTAGTGCGTGCCAATCACAACCGGGTGATCATGGATGAACCTTATAAGCTTTTCGAGGCCGTTCGTCAGGCTCCCTTGCAGACCAAAGTACAGATCCACGTTCCACGCCAAAGCGCCCGGCCCAAACTCAGCAAGAAAAAGGCGAAAGCGAAAAGGCCCAGCCGTCAGGCCGAGTTGGAAGTGCGTTACCAACGGATTCAACTCCGTCCCTCCAAGTATTATTCCGGCAAAGATCCCATCGACATCTGGATTATTCATGCAGTGGAATCGTCGCCGCCGGAAGGAATCGCACCCGTGGAGTGGTTCCTGCTGACGACGGTCAACCTTCGCTCGGCGGAAGATGCCGTTGCCTGCCTACGCTGGTACTGTCTGCGGTGGCGGATTGAAGACTTTCATCGAGTACTCAAATCTGGTTGCGGCGTCGAGCAGATCGCGCATGAGACCGCTGAGCGCATTCGCCGAGCTATCGCGATCAATCTCGTCATTGCCTGGCGCATCATGCTGATGACACTGTTGGGGCGGGAGACACCACAATTGCCGCCCGAAGTTCTGTTCTCCGATATCGAGCTGCAGGTTCTCCGCGCCTACGCGAAAAAAAAAAGCTCGCACAGCCTTCAACCTTGCGTGATACAGTGCGCCTCGTCGCCCGCGTCGGCGGCTACCTGGGCCGCAAGAACGATCCCGAACCCGGTCACCAACTGATGTGGAAAGGCTTTTCGCAACTTCTACTCATGTGTGAAGGATTCGAACTGCGGGATTCCGATGATGCCGAATGACATTTGTCCCGAAGTCATTACGGGTAAAGGGCAGGGCTAGCTAGGCAGCTAGGCAAGCTAGGATTTCCAAAGCCAGGACGCGCGGGGGTCTTTGGCTGCATGATTGGAAGTCATGACATTCATGAGATAGGCGGCGAAGACGACACCAATTCGAACACAACGAGAAGGTGCTCTTGCTTCTCGAATCCATGCCCATCGGAAACCCCGAGGCATACGATCGCGTCCGCCGCCAAATCCTCAAGCGTTATTTGCGCGACGATCGCGGTTTGACTCGAAGCAGGAGCACGATCAGGGTCCCGCGTTTTCTCCTGAATGACCTGACTCGTTACTGGCGAACGGTCACGGTCGACTTCGTTTACAAGCAGAGGTCAGAGGCGGGCGATAAATGGGCTCTGCGTAACGTGGAGTGGACCCCGATTTTGAGACAACCAGTTAAGACTCAAATTTCATTAAATGGAGATGAGAGTCATGGGCATGTCACGAAGGCAGTTCACGAAACAATTCAAGGAAGCCGCCGTGAGGCGACTGGAGCTGGGGGCTTCCATAGGCGAGGTGGCGCGGGCATGTGAGGTGAACCCGAACGTGCTGCACCGCTGGAAGCGGGAGTTGCACGATTACGGGGTTAAGGCGTTTGCGGGCAATGGCCGGCCGCGGGCGGAAGAGGAGCGCGTCGCCGCGCTGGAACGGAAGGTGGGCCGCCAGGCGCTGGAGACCGATTTTTTGCAAAGATGCTTGCAGCATGTCGAGGAGCAGCGCAGGCTGCAAGCATTGACTATCCGCGGCTCGTCTACCCGTAGCCTCGAAGAGGAAATGAAGTTGGCCACGCCGATTCCCTTGCAACGCCTGTGTGTGCTGGGTCAGGCCAGCCGGTCAGGATTCTATCGCTGGCGGCATGCGCCGCCAGCGGTGGACGCAGACCTGGACTTGCGCGACGAGATCCAACGGATGGCGCTGGAGTGGCCCTGCTATGGTTGGCGCCGCATCACGGAGGAGTTGCATCGACGGGACTGGCCGGTGAACCACAAGCGGGTACTCCGGATCATGCGGGAAAACAACCTGCTGTGTCTGCGCCGACGGAAGTTTGTGGTGACCACGGATTCGAATCACGACCGGCCGGTGTACCCCAACTTGGCGGGCGAGATAGTGCTTACCGGTCTTGGATCAATTGTGGGTGACCGACATCACCTCCAGGGCGGCCGAGCGCCAGCAGCCCGCTCTTGTCGCCTGTCACCAGATAGTCGGCCTTGCCCGCTTCGGACAGGGCCAGAAGAAAATCGTCCGTGGGATCGGGAGAGCGCTTCACGCGCGGCAGCGGATCGATGTCTTCGGCGAGCATTTTGACCTGGTTGACCAGGCGGCCGGCCCTGTGTGGTTTGACGAGGTCGGCCACACGTGGCTTTTGCAGCGTGGCCCGCAACTCGTCGGTATGCGCCGCGCAGGTCAGGAGCGTAAATTTCCCGTCCAGCCAGGCGTCGATGATAGCGGCGGCCTTGCCGGCCGGGGCGATAAGGGCGGACACGATGATGTTGGTATCGAGGACCACGCGCATCAGGCTTTGTTAGCCTTCCCCTTGGCGCTTCGTTCCGTGCGAACCTCGCTGACGGCTTCGTCGACGATGCGCTGGATTTCATCGGGGTCGGCATCGGCGTTGCGCGCCCTGATGTCCTGAATGGTGCACTGAAGCACGCGCCGGCGCACGGCTTCCTCGATGAACATCGAGAGATCGCCCTTTTTCATGCCCTGGGTGCCCAGGAACGTGCGCAGGGTCAGATCGGTGTCCTTCGAGACCTTGACGCTCCAACGGACGGCTTCTTCTTCCATTTTTACCACCTATACGCTCAAATTGATAAACGCTCAAACGTCTATACGCCTATCGTATGCCAGAATTCGACGGCTTGGAACTCGATCAACTGTGCTCATAGCGGGCGACCAGCAAGCACTTCGTTTTTCCGCGACGTTCGCGCGGCCGGCGCCGAACTCCCGCGCGGCCTCAGTTTTCGTGACCACGGCCTAACAACTCCGCCATGGCGGCCTGGGAATCGCCCACCATCGCCATGCCAACGCTTTTGAGAAACCTGTCGTAGCGGAGCTTGCCCAGAGCGACGGCTTGGTGGTGCAGATCCTTTGGCGGTTCTGGAACGTAGGTCACCACTCAAATATCAAGATGACGGAGCGGTATGCCAGGCTGGCCCGGAGTCACGTTGCGAAGACAGAGCCCCGGCCCGCGAGATGCGGTGACTTATGGAAGGAAAGAAGCGGGAGCAATCCCTGGGAACACGTTGAATGTTCCGGTGTTGTTCCTTTGACTGAAACCTTATGTTTTGGCTACTTCTAACTAAGCCATTGAAAATTGGTGGCCAGGGAGGGAATCGAACCGCCGACGCCAGCCTTTTCAGGGCTGCTTACCGACAATGCTAAGTGGTTCGGAATCAGCGGAAGTTGATGGTAGCAAAGAGATTACACTGCATCGCATCTAGGATGGTTTAGGATCATTTGGGCCATTTTTGCCCCGGCGATGTTCCCTTATTGTTCCCACGACTTCGGCTGCGCACAGACAGGGCCTAAGGTTCTTGTCATCTCGCAGATCGGGTAATATATCGGCCGAAATTTGTTTCCCACCAACTCTCGATTCCGCACCAGACGTTCATCGCCAGTACACAAAAGGTGCGGCATAGCAGTCTACCGCGGCTTACGGCGTGATTTTGAACACCAGCCCGCCCTGCGTCGCGCCGGCCCAGGCGCTCCCGTAGAGGCCGCCGGTGCCGTCCAGCACCAGCCAGCCGCCGCCAGCGCCGTCCGCGCCGCCGCTGAAAGAGTGCAGCACGATCTCCTTGCCCGAAGAAGTGACCTCAAAGACAACACCGTTGCCAGTGCCCCCGCCTATGCCGGTGCACCCGTAAAGGTTGCCGGCTTTATCCAAGACGACGGGGTATCCGGGCAGTCCGCCGTCGGCCCCGCCGCTAAACGTATATAGGACCGTGTAGATCCCGGAGGGGCTTAGCTGGTACACCAGCCCTTCCCCCGGGGCGCCGCTGGCTGTGATCCCCCAGCCTTCCGCAGCGCCATAGAGATTGCCTGCGGAATCCAGGGTCACGGGCGCAACGGGGTCCCCGCCGCCCGCGCCAGGGCCGGTAAAGGTGTGCAGGACAGTGTACTGACCCGCGGCGCTCAGCTTGTACACAACGCCCGCTCCGGCCCCGCCGGAGGTGGCCGTCCCGTACAGATCGCCCGCCGCGTCCATGGTGGGCACTGCGAGCGGAGTTCCTCCGTCCGCAAGGCCCGTGAAACTGTACATCACCGTCTCGTTTCCGGCAGTGTCCATCTTGAATATGACGCCCTCCTGCACCCCGGTTTGCGAACCCGTTCCCCCGTTGGTCGTGGAGCCATAGAGGTTTCCATCGGAGCCAAGGATGACCCCGCTTTCGGGGATGGCACCGTCCGCGCCGCCGGTGAAGCTATGCAACAGCGTGAACTGCCCGGAGGGGGTTACCTTGTATACTACACCCAGGTTGGCCGCGCCGCCATCCGAGGTGGCACCATAAATGTTTCCGCCGGAGTCGCGCGCCACCGGGCCGTTGGGGTACTTGCCGTCGGCGCCACCTGTGAAGCTGTACAGTACCTTCTCCCGGCCGCCGCTGTCAATCTCGTAGACGACGCCGGCGTTTGCCGGACCTCCGTAGAAGGTCGAGCCGTAGAAGCCGCCCGCGGGACTTATGGCAACGGGGTCGGGACCGGTGCCGCTGGCGGCGCCTGTAAAGTTGTGCAGCGTGATCACTCCCGAAGCACCGATCTTGTAGATCATCCCGGATACCCCACCATTAGGTGTAATGCCGTAGATGGTGCCTGCCGAATCGAGCACCACACCGGGGTTGGCGGGTGCGGGGGCGGTGGGAGGTCCGCCGAAGTCCCAGGCGGAAGCACCAGGGAATTCGTAGAGTGTGGTGAGCCTTCCAGCAGGCGTCAGCTTGTAGACCACGCCGTACTTAGGACCGCTGCAGGGTCCTGTAAAGGTCTGTGTAGTGGTGCCGTAGAGGTTGCCCGCAGAATCCAGAGTAAGCCCCGACCACGGGTACTCGTCGTCACCGATGTTCTTACAGTAAAAGGTCGCCAGAGACTTGTACCGGCCATTCGCCTCGATCTCGTACACACCACCGGAATCAGTCCCGTAGAGGTTGCCGGTGGAGTCGCGCACGATCCCGGTCCTCTCCACGCCGGGAGGAGCGGCGGAGCCGGAGCCAAACGTGTGCAGGACCGTCTCCTGCCCGGTGGGGCTCAGTTTGTACACGACACCACCCCCTGGAGCTCCCCCGCTGCCGCCCCCTTCGGACGTAGTCCCATATAGATTCCCTGCCGGATCGCGGATGAGCCCCGCGTAGGGGTTAGCCCCATCCGCGCCGCCCGTGAAGCTGTATAACACCGTTTCCTGCCCGCTAGGGGTGACCTTGTAGGCCACGCCGCAGCCGCCCGGGCAGTTCGTGAGACCGCCATTGACCGTCGTGCCATACAGGTTGCCGGCTGAGTCCAGGATGATGCCGGCGTAAGGATTGCCGCCGTCGGCGCCTCCAGTGAAAGCGTAGAGCACCGTTTCCTGGCCTGACGCGGCCACCTTATATAGCACACCCGCATTTGCCGGCCCCCCGAAATACGTGGTGCCGTACAGATTGCCCGCGGAGTCTTGAACCACGCCGGCGAAGGGGTTGGCCCCGTCGTTGCCCCCGCGGAAGCCGTACAGTACCTTATATCCCCCCCCCCCAAACTCGAAGAGCGCGCCAAGGTTTGCTTGGCCGCCCTCGTACGTGGTGCCGAACAGGCCTCCATTCCGCGCCCGGTAAAGGTTTCCATATGGGTTCGCCCCCCCGGGGAACCGATGGAAATTGAAGATGACATTTTCAGTGGCCGCATAGGCACTGAGGCCTACCCCAGCGAGCGTACACGCCAGCAATGCAATTTTGCTCATCACGGTAGCTCCGGCCACCTAATTCAGCGACGTGTAGCCCGTCGCCTTGGCGGTGATGTTGCTGGAAGTGACGGCAGCCCCGGTCTGAGGATTCGTAACCTTGAAATACAGGTTATCGCCGCCGGAGATGGAGCACGCCGATGCCGCAGCGAAGTTCAAAGGGCTGTAATCGCTCAACGGCGACAGGTATCCGCCGAGCTCGACGTTTTGCTGGTACATGCTCTGGATGTTCACCGGCAGGTTCACCATGAAGGATACGCTCGAATCCGTCCAATTCGAAACAAAGATTTCACAATTGCTATTGGGTGCGGTCCAGACGGCGCACTTCGACGGATCGCTATTTGTCCCGCCGCCGCAATTGTAAACAGTGAGGTAGCTGGGGCTGGTCGAGGAGGTGACCACTGCCGGAATCTGCGCCTGGCTGGGGCTGGACCCGAATGTCAGCGTCCCGAAGCCCTGCCCCACGATCGTGATCGGCAGCCCCGGTTGCCACGCCGTCCCGCCCATCTCCTCCGTTACCTGCGTGGACTGGGCGACGATCTGGCTGCACGTGTTGTTCGCCATGGCCGTGTTGCAGTTGGTGGGGCTGCCGGTAAAGCTCGAATCGTCAACGGGTATTGGGAATTGCGTTGCGACAAAATCGATCTGAGTCGTGGGAAGCCCCGTTGTCGTGGTGCCGCAGTTCAGGTTTGGCGGATTGGTCGAGGAGGACGGCCAGTACGTCTGGGGCCACAGGATCGGATAGGTCGGGCCCGCCCCGTTTATCAACGGGTAAGCCGCTGCAGCGGGCGGGGGCGGAATGAGCACACCGCACGAATTCGCCGACGGGAGGCTGCCACTAGTCAAAGTTGGGGCGGTCGTAGGCAGCGTGGCGGGATCCACGTAATCGACGAGCGGCACGTAGGGGCCCATCAGTCCGCCACCCGCGCCGTCCTCGTTCGTGAATTCCGCTGTGGAGAACGGGACCGCCGCGCCCGAGCAGTTGAATCCGCTGCTGGGCAATGTATTCCGCATGGTAAACAGAAGGGCCAGACTCGTGCTGAAGGTGTTTTGAGATGCCAGGTTTACGAACGTATAGCCCCCGACGCTGGATGCCGAGAAATAAGGAAGCGGCGTTCCCGGCGTCGAGCTGGGCGGCTGCACCGGCGCGGTCCCCTGCACGATCCCGCAGAGTGATGAGGACGGCGTCGACGAGCAAGCCTGCTCGGTGGACGTCTGCCTGAGGAATGCCGGAAGGCTTGCACTGGGAATACCCACGTTGATCAGGAGCGTCGCGTAACAGGGGCTGCTGCCGTTGGTAGTCGTACAAAAGGCGGGATCCGCGAGGCTAACTACCGAGGTGGGGGATAGGCTGGACGCGTTGCCGAAGTCCGCGCCATCCGGGTCTGCCAGGAAGTTCAGCGATGGGTCCGCGGCGATCTGCGCCGCCGTGGCCGTCTGCTGCCACAGCGTCAGGCTGGTGTACCTCATCTGCTCGCTGCCGCTCAGTTGGCACGAACTGCCCGGGTAACAGGGCGTGTTTGGCATAACAGGCACCTGAAAGCGAAGCCGCATCAGGCAGCCTGACGTGCTCGGGTTGTTGCTGCTGTCCTTACATAGCGGACTGCCGTTGGTGTTCGGCGCCATGTTGGACAAATCGGTCGTAGATACGGCGCCGCCGATGTAGGCGTCGTCAGGGCCCGGGCTGCCCTCCCACTGCGCCACGCGCGTCCAGGCGACCCGGTTGGCGAATTGAGGCGGACTCGACGCTGTCGGATCGCCGTTGGCATAGCAACCCTGCGAGGTGTAGTTCGCATCGTTGGTGTGCTGGGCTTTTTGCACGGAATCCAGCCAGTTTGTTGCGGAGGCGGTCTTCGATTTTCCGGAAGGGTCGGTTTTCGATAGGATCGCGCTACAGCCTGTCTGGTTCGGATGTGCCTGGCAATTGATGCTTGCGGTGTTCAGGAGAGTATTTACGAGCTGCGTGGTATAGGGGCAGCCAGTGAGGGTATCCCTCACAATCAGGTAGGGTTGCGATGGCGGCAGCCCCGTAGGCGGGTTGCAGCTGAGCGAGCTGCCGTCCGTGCCGCTGCAGGTCTCCGGCGGCGCTAAGTAGCTGCGGACCACTATGCTTCCCGCAGTGTTCGGGCCGCAGGTGGGACAGACGGAGTTCAGGGAAGAGAGGGTTGTGTCTTCGGGAGTGTTCACGACGTGCGGACTGAGAGCGCCGCTCGCGACCGTGGGTCCGCCCACGTTGGTGTTCCAGTCGGTGAGCAGGTGGCGCTGCGTGGCATCGAGCAGGTTGTCCTCCTCGTAGGGTGTAATCGAACACCCCGCCGTGGCGCCGGCGCCACTTGAGTTCGGCACCCACCCCAAGCTGATCGGGATAAGGTACGGCTGGCTGCCCGTGTAGCTTTTGCCTGGTGCGAACGGGTTTGTGCCGCCGTTTGCCGGCGTTACGGCGGGGTCCATATCTGCGTCGGAGACATGCTGTGTGGCCGTATAGTGCATATCGTTGACGGTGACCGCGAAGTACCGTGTGTCGGGAAAATTGGCCACGACCACCACTTCGAGCGGGCAGTAGTTATTGCTTGCCATCCAGGCGTTCAAGTTGTTGATGCTGTAAAACATTGTGGCATAAGTCGCGTTCAGGTCGCCGGCGACCGACGCCCCGTTCGAGGTCGGAAAGGGTATGGCGATGCTGTTGAACGTCGAGTTGGTCGATGGATTGGGTGGGTTCGCAAAATTGTTGAATAAGTCGCTGCTGCTGTTGCCGGGGCTCGCCAGGTACGCGGTGTACGAGACACAGTTCGCCGGCAAGGCGCCCTGGGGCTGAGCCGGAAGGGCCAGGAAACAGATGGCCCCTACAATGGCGCATCCCGCCGTCACAGGCGGATGCGGCCTTTTCCAGTACCCAACATCCCTTCTCATGAGTGCATTTTAGTCGGAACACAGCCAATAATCAAGACCTCTAGGCCTGATTATCTCTTTAAGGAAATGCCCAATTGTGTTCCATGATACATGCTCGGGTCGCCGGCGTTGGCGGTGACGTATAGAAGGCCCACGGGGGTTCAGCCGCCGGGAAATTGACATCGGTCCAGCAGGGCGGGTGGTGCTCCGCTCCTTTATTGGTGGGGCCGCCGCGTGCTTGACGGCGGCTAAGCCTCGGCTAAGCCGAGTGGCGCTTTTACGTGCCTGAATCCGAATCTGTCCTGACATAGGAGCTTCTCCTGCTGCCGGTGTCGTGATCGGGGAGCCGGGCCGCCTTCAAGACAGGAGCGGCGATCACGCAACATCGCTGGTTGAACTGCCGCCTACCTCGCCCCAGCAGACTTCTGTCTGGCGTTGCGATCAACCGCACTCATAGCGGACGACCAAGCAACGAGCTTCGTTTTTCCCCGCGATGCTCCGGGCGGCTGGAGCTGAGGCCGCGCTCGCCCTCAGTTTTCGTGACCACGGCCTAACAACTCCGCCATGGCGGCCTGGGAATCGCCCACCATTGCCATGCCAACGCTTTTGAGAAACCTGTCGTAGCGAAGCTTGCCGAGAGCGACGGCTTGGTCGTGCACATCCCTGGGCGGTTCTGGAACGCAGGTCAGGAAGGTCTTGGCCAGCACGTCTACGAACGCGAACAACGCCTGCTGTCCTATCCGCAGGTTGCGAATTCCTCGCGCCATGCGGTCCAGGCTCGCCGCGACCCGTTGTTCCGCCGCATCTACGCCGCTCTCGCGGCCGGCGATCTCCCGCTCGATTGCCTCTCGCATGAACGCGCTGGGGCTCGAGAACCCGCCTTTCTTCGTCGCCGCCTCGATCCGCTTGTCCAGCTCTGCGTCGTATCTCAGCCCGCGGCTGACTGCCTTTTGCTTTTGTACCATAAGTGCCCCTACTCTGTAGGTGCGAAAATGGCTGGCCTGTGACACGAAAGACGCCGTGCACAAATGTGCACGAAACGGCTTAAACTGTGCCCGATGGAACTTACTGGTGGTGCATATCTTAAGATCGGATGGGCGGACAAATGTGTGGCGTTTCCTTTATGTTCCACTACCGGTATTCGGCTGCCTTCTGAGGGTTTTCGCTGCCCCGGTGGGTTTCAAGCTGTTGCAGCACGTTGCCGGACGCAGAGAACTCTAGCCGGTGTTGCAAAACGTGCTGAGAGTGTTGCGGAAGGTTGCAATCAAAAATATTCTGCAGTTTCTGTCCGGAAACCCCTCTGCCAAGACCTACAGATTGAGGGCGCAATTCGACCATGACACCGAGTCCCGTTTCGCCATCCAGAAAGAGAACCAAATCCGATCTCGTCCACGTGCAGTGTGCGTGCAGCGCGGCGTTCCTCAATGCCGCGTGGAACTCGACCTCTGGCACACCGATCGAGGAATGCCAGCCTAGGAAGGGTGCCGTAGAACATACGCTGCCGGTGCATGGAATCCAACAGCCAGAACGCTCGCCGATGACAACGATGTGACAGTTTTAAATGAGTTGTGAGCTTCCTTACGGAAAAACAGCATGCAGTACTGTACGTTTTAGATTTCTCTTGACGCCATGCCGTGCCCGTGGTTTACTAATTCAAACCTAACGTAGGGTGCTCGAAAAGGAAAAACCCGGGCATGGAGGGAAGGCCGATGCTCAGAATCGATTTACGCTCCGCTTCGCCGCGAAGACTGCTGTTTGTTCTGTTCGTGACAACCTTTGGCTTGTCAAACCCAACCCAGCTGAAGGCGCAGCAAGACATAACAGACGCCGCCTATGGGACCCTAAGGCAGGCATATAATTCACAGGAGAGCGTGTTCGTTTCTGGCGCCATGGAGAACGGCACTGTGACGCCAAAGCAACCAAACTGGTCCCCGCTCCTGATTGACGGCATTGTGGGCAACGGCGCGCTCCTGAACGCGGTGTACGCGCAGCCGCTGTGGGTCCACAACGTCTCAGCCGGCGTCACGGCCTGCAACCCCTGCAACCTCGTAATAGTGGCCGCCCTGGGCGGTGGTCTTTACGCTTTCAACGCCGGCGACGCCACGTCGAGCGGCGGCACCTATGCCGGAAACGTGATCTGGAGTAGAAATACCCAATCGTCGGGCGGGCAGTATACGACCAACTACTTTTGGTACGACGACTGTAACGGCGCGAGCGGCACTGCTGGTGTCTCCTACCCGGCCAACATCTCTCCTTATCCCAATGGCATCCTCAGCACGCCAGTGATCGACAAAAGCAATAACGCCGTATACGTGACCGGCTCCTGCGAGACCACATCGGGCAATATCACCACTGAGCGGTGGTACATTCACAAGGTCAGCCTGCTGACCGGCCAGGACTTGGTGACACCGCCTGTGCAGATCACCGGCAGCGCTACCGGCTCCGACGGAGCAGACGATCTAGTGGGCAGCTCGATTCCGTTCGTGCCCTATGAGCTGCTTCAGCGGCCAGCCCTGCTAAAGGTAGCCGTCTCGGGGGCGCAGCCGAGCTCCCTGATCTACGTGGCTTTCGGCTGGGGCTCAGCCGAGGAGAAGGGCGACGCGTATCACGGCTGGATCTTCGGGTATGACTCCTCACTCACGCAGCAGTTCGCTTTCGTAACCAGCGCGAAAGGCACCTCCGGTAACACCGACTTTCCAGCCTGCAATGCGAGTTGCACCGCCTGCTCGCCACCGACGCAAAGCAACCCTATTGGTTGCACGCCTGCTGCGGGCTGTTTGGTATCTGGTTACACGGGCTCGGCAAACTGGTGCGGTCATGGCGGAGGCATATGGATGTCCGGCCGCGGTGGCGCCGCAAACACGCTTAGCGGTGTCTCGCATGCCTATTTCGCAGTCGGCAACGGTCCATTCCAGCAGAACGCCGTGTCACAGAGCGGCGCCCTGCTGAATCGCATCCAGAATTGGGGTGATTCCGTCGTCGATTTCACGTTGTCGCAAAGCGGCGGCGCCGGCCCGGCACCTTCTGAATATTTCACGCCGTACGGCTACCCGCTCACGCCAACACCGGTCCAGGAGCCCCTCGGCACGAGCAGCTATACCTCCCTGGGCATGAACCAGAACGATTTTGACCTTGGAACCGGTGGCATCCTGCTCCTGGACGACCTCGCTGGAGTCCATAGGCTCCTAACGTTCGACAAAGCCGGCTACGGTTATTTCATGGCACAGGGGAACCTTTGCGGATCGTCCCCGTGTTATCCCGGCACCTCGTCGAGCGGCACCCCAGGGTTTCAATCCGGGGACCCGGGGAACGCCTTCCCCTTCGCGGCTAACCTTACACAATGCACTAACCAGACGCACCCACATGACTGCGATCGCATCACCAGCATGGCGTTCAATCCGGACAGTTCACCCGAAAGACTGTACGTGTGGCCAAGCTATGAAAAACTTGCCTCTCTTGCCCTATCCAACAACCAGCCGATAAACTCGCCGACGGGAACCGCGATCGGTTCGAACGGGACCACCGTGTGCGGCAGCGGAACTACCTTCACCACGGAGGTCGTCCCAGGGGACACCCTCACCGACACCGGCAGCGCCAACCCCAACCAGTCCGTCACTGTCATAAAGGTTATTAGCGACACGCAGCTCCAGGTCAGCCAGTCATTTACCCACAATATCGGCTCGTGCACCAGCACCTGTTCATGTAGTTCGACCCCAGACACCTACAGCTACAGCGGCTACTTTGTAAATCCGATATATGACGTTAGGCCGAGCGGTAGTGGGACGAACAATACAGTCAACTACCCAGGCGGCACGGTAGTGGTGACGTCGAACAGTGGGACCGGCTCGGTCGTGTGGGCGCTTGCAAGCTTGGGGACCACTCCCTACGGAACGCTGCTAGCCTATGACGCAGCGAACCTGAAGTTCATCTGGTGCAGTAATACCCTCGACCTCTACTGCGACGCCAGCAGCGCTTTCACGGCCTCGCTATTCGCTCTGCCCACGGTCGTCAACGGGTACACCTACGTTCCCAACTCGGGCATTACGCAAGTGCCCTCGACCTCGAACTCCGCCTCGACGTGCAATACGAGCCCGGGTTGTGCCGGGGTTCTGGTGTACTCCGGGCACTAGGGCGGAGAAACCAGGCCAAGACAAGAGTACTTCTTTATGGTCAAGCATAACAACGTGGTCCCGCGGCCTGGGCGAACCGTTGCACTGCTGGTGCTTTACGCCAGCCTTGCGGCACCGTTCTCGCGCGCCGCCCAAGCGATCTTTCAAGTCATCTACAACAACCAGATGTATCCAGCCCCATTCGGGCTGACCGAGGGGTCCCCCGGCGTATTCTACTCGACCGCCGGCACAGCCGCCCCCGTCATATATTTTTCGGTTGGCCTCGACGGCAAGAGAACCATACTCGGCAGCTTGCCCACCGGGAGCTTTTTCCAGGGAACACCGATAAGCGGGCCCAACGCGCGGTTCTATATGTCTGCCTACAATTCGACCAGTCGTACAGGCGGCCTCTTCTCCGTGGCCTTTAAGCCGGGCGGCCAGCGGTACACATCTGGCAGCGCAGCTTGCGCCCTGTCCCAAAACTTGCCGGATGGCGCCTTCCTCGGCACCGGAGTTAGCGGTGCGAGCGGTTATGTCGGCTTCGTCCGCTGCGACACGGACGGTACGGTATCCTTAATCGCACAGGCACCACCCGCGAATTTCATGCCGTACGCGACCTATGCGACTGATGGCAACTATTATGGCTTCACGCTAACGGACCCCGGCGTTGGGTCGGTAGTACAGGCCACTCCCTCCGGCACCGCGACGACGCTGTACAGCTTCGCTCCCAGCAACTTCACTCGGGGAGCTGTCCCTGCCCCACTCCTCATGGCGGAGGATGGCAATCTCTACGGCTCAATCGCCACCGGCGGCGCCAACGGGACCGGCATGATTTATAAGCTCACCCCTAGTGGCCAGTTCACCCTACTGCACTCGTTCGAGAAGGGCAAATATGTCACCGGTCCGACCACTTTGATCGAGGCCAGCGATGGCAACATCTACGGCGACACGCAGGGTAACGAGGGGAGCCAGATATTCCGGATTACAAAATCCGGGCAATACACGCCGCTTTCCGGGCTGGGCAGCCTGGGTTGCAATTGCTGGCTGCTGCAGGGCAGCGATGGCGTGATTTATGGGATGGCGTCGACGGGTGGCGCGTACGGTTATGGCGGTGTCTTCGCCCTGGATGCGGGACTGCCGAAACCCGCCCCACAAGCGTTGAAGTTTGGCCCGGGCCGCGGCCCAGTGGGCACGCGCGTACGAATCTGGGGCTACAACCTGCTGCAGGCCTCCGTGCTATTCGGCGGCGTGCCAGCTACCACCGTTTCCAACAGCGGTCCCAATTACGTCTGGGCCACCGTGCCCGTCGGCGCGACCAGCGGGCCTATTACTGTCACCACGCCAGGTGGAACCAGCGCCACTCAGGCCAGTTTTACAGTGAACTGACGATATTCAGGAGAAAGCCAGATGGAATGGACAACACCGATTTCGATGAAGCCTCGGTGAGTTGCGAAATCAGCGCCTACGCGCCCGCTGAAATCTAGCTACCCGCGCCCAGCGGTTAGGCGCGGCCGGTCGCAAGCTCTGGCCGCGAGATCACCCAAATCGACGGCGCCATGCTGCAAATCTGTGCGCCGAAGCGGTTGCACTTTGAGCTCTCGACGGTTCCTACACAGGTCTGCCTCGGGCATGCGAAGGCCCTCCAGGCATGGCTGGATTACGTCAGCCAAAGCGCGACATGTCATCAGGTATCGAGCTGCCCTAGCTGACATTTCAGCCAATGAGGGATGGTTATGAAGGTAGCCCCAATCTCCATCGTTGTTCTCTCCCTTTGGGCTCTATCGACCGCGTTTGCCACACAGCCGCTGTACCTTGCCCGGCGCGACTATCCCGTCGCCGCGTCCGGACTGGTTGCCGCCGACGCCAATGGCGACGGTATCCCCGATCTGATCTACAGTCATGACAATGACGCCGACGTTCTCTTTGGAAATGGAAACGGCACCTTCCGCCCCGGCCCAGTATCGGACATTAAGCTCGGCTTCGATGTGGCACCCATCGCACGGGACCTAAACGGGGACAGTAAAATCGACCTCATCTATTCCGCGGCTCTGGGCGAGGGACAAGCCGGCTTCGCCGTGTCCCTGGGAAATGGCGATGGCACATTCCAGCCCGCCACGTTTTACCAGGCCGGAAACGACCTATACACCCTTAACGCCATACTTGACGATTTCAACGGCGACGGCATCCCCGACGTGGTGCTGGACGGCAACAGTGGAATCTGGTTCTTCGCCGGCAAAGGGAACGGGGCTTTCGCGCCGGGTGTGCTTACCCCAATGAGCCAAACCTACCCTGGGGTGGTAGCCGCCGGGGATTTCAATGGCGACCACAAGCTCGATGTGGCGGTCACGACTTCAACAGGATTCAACGTCCTTTTTGGCAACGGCAACGGAACATTCGGGCCGCCAAAAGTTCACTCGACGCCGACTGCCCCTTACTGGATCGCGAGTGGCGTCTTGACTGGAAGTGGTCACGCCGACCTCGCGGTTGGCGCCTCCGCGACCAGCTCCACTTTTAACTCGGTGCTCGTCTACCTGGGCGACGGCAAAGGTGGGTTCGGCAAACCCGCCAAGGTTGAGATGTCGCCTATCGAACAGCTTGCCGTTGACGATGTGAACGGCGATCACATCCCCGACCTGGTTGGTAGCCTCGGTTATATCGCTCTGGGCAACGGCGATGGGACCTTCGATAAGCCCACCCTGTACCCCCTCCCCGGCGCCGGCGGGAAAACTTATCTCACCGTCGCCGACATGCTTAACAACGGCCGCACCGACCTCGCGTTCGTGGACGGCGACTCCTCAATCTCCGTGCTCATCAACATCGGGCAGGGCAAATTCGAGGACGGCGAGTGGACTCCGGTGCCAGGCGGCGCTGGCTGCGGAGTTGCAGCCGACTACAACGGCGATGGCCATCCCGATCTGGCGGTCAACACGGCCACCGGCATCTCCATCCTGCTGGGAACCGGCCAAGCCTCGCATCCCTTCACATCCGGAACCACCATAGCTCTGCCCGACGCCGCTTGCCTGGTCACCGGCGATCTGAATAACGATGGCATCCCAGATCTGCTGGTCCCATCCAATGGAACGGTGGTGGCCTATCTGGGCAAGGGCGATGGCACCTTCACCGAGAGCAGCACCACCTCCACTCCCACAGGAGGGTACCTCGCGGTCGGTGACTTCAACCACGATGGCAAGCTGGACTTCGCCACCTCCGGCAACCTACTCGCATTAGGCAACGGCGATGGTACCTTTCAGACACCGACCCAAATCATCGTCGAGTCATTCTGCTGCTACACGAATATCGCGGCCGCCGACCTGAATGGTGACGGCTGGACCGACCTGGCGCTGACCGACATGACTTACAGTTACGTGGACGTGCTCCTGAACGATCGGCAGGGCGGCTTCAACGTGACGCAAATCAATGTGACTCTCGATCAATTCCCAGGAGGGGCCGCGCAGGTGGTGCTGGCGCCCCTGCGCCGGCACGGTCCGCCCGATATGCTGCTGTCGACTTACGCGGGAGGGGCGTTCATTTACCTGAATAATGGCGACGGCACATTCCAATTCAAGGAGTATGTTTACTCCCCCTCCCCACCACTCGGCACTGACGTTTTGGCTGTTGCGGACATGAACGGCGATGGCGTCCCCGACCTGCTCATGACCGAGGGCGATGAGGGGAGCACCTTAGGCGTCTATTTGGGCAACGGTGACGGCACCTTCGGAACTCCGTCCAACTTCGGCGCCGGATTCGCGCCCGGCGACATCCTGCTGGAGAATCTCCACGGCCAGCCCGCATGCAGCGGTTCCCCTGATATCGTGGCCCCCGATGTTACCGGCGGCGTCATGGTGCTGATCGATCTCACGGTAGCCAAATGCCCTGGTTTGTAAACGGCCAACCCGTACCCGAAGAGCTCATCCACCGGGAATTGGCCCAGATCGGCCGCCATCCGAACTGGGCGAACATCGCCGATGAAAAAGAACGCGCCCACCGCATGAGTGAGGCGGCGGAGCGCTCCGCGCAGGACAAAATGTTGATCGCCCAAGCAGCCGCGCGCGACCAGCGGCCCATCGATCCCGCCGCCGTCGAACGGGAGGTCGCAAGGCTGAAGCAGGATGGAGGTTGCCGCACCGCCTATGTCGATACCGGGCTGCGCCAATTGGTCGAGCACAGTCTCCGCGTCCAACGCCTCACTCAGGAAATCGTGGCCGGCGCGGCCAAGCCCACCGGCGAAGAGGTGGAGCTCTTCTACCGGTCGAACCGCGAAAAATTCCGTCGGCCGGAAATGTTTCATGCCGCGCATATCGTGAAGCACGTGAACGAGAATCAATCCGAGGAGCAGGCGGAAGCTGCAATCCAGGCAGCACAGGCCGACCTGGAGAACGGCATGCCCTTCGGAGAGGCCGCCGCGCGCCACTCCGACTGCAAAGGCAATGGCGGGGATCTGGGAACATTTCCGGCAGGCCACATGGTCGATGAATTCGAATCGGTCATCCGAGCTCGATATTCCGGCTCGGCCCACCTCGATGGTTTAATTTGGCCAACCTGGTTTTGATATTTTACGTCATATTAACTGGAGCCAGCGCGCGATGTCACTAGGCGACTGCGTAGTTATTTTGGTAGTCTCGGAGGACATGACCGTGCATGGCCAACACCCAAAGGCATGAGTTCGATCCCTCAAGGCAGATCACGACAGCTATGCCGAACAGCTTCAGTTAGGTCTGAAGGCCGTTCCGAAAGCTGCCCGTGTCC
>CAWAUR010000001.1:0-236621 GCA_963785255.1 Bryobacterales bacterium | reverse complement strand
GCATGGAAGAGGTCGTGAGTTCGAATCTCACCAGGTCCACCAAAACATCCCACCACACATCAAAGACTTACCGCGTAGCATTTTTCGCGGCTCTACTTCCGGCGGGCCATCATCGAGTCGCTGGCGCCGAATGCGTCCTCCCAGGTTGTCATACTTTCCAGGCGGCGCTAGGGATGCAGTTTCTCGTGACGCGCCAGCATCTCGACAAACTGCTGGATGCGCCGTGCGCGCGTTTCGGTGCGTTTGGCGGTTTGAATCCGGAACAGCACGGCGTACCGGTTGGCGCGGTCGAGCGTGGCGAAGAAGGCGCGCGCCCGCGGGTTGCGGTCGAGAGCCGCTTCGAAATCTTCCGGCACGGCCGCGGTACGGAACGAGTCGTAAGCCGCCTCCCAGCGGCCATCTTTTTTCGCGCGATCCACCTGCTCCAGTCCGGCGGGCTGCATACGGCCGGCGGCGATCAGCGCCAGCGCCTTCTCGCGGTTGATCTTCGACCAGATGCTCTTGCTCTTCCGTGGCGTGAATCGCTGCAGCCAGGCCGCATCGCTCTCTGGCCGTTTTTGCGCGTCAATCCAGCCATAGCAGAGAGCCGCTTCCAGCGCCTCGGCATAGGTCACCGACTGGATCGCGGACCCTTTCTTGGCCAGCCGCAGCCACACGCCGGCGGATGTCGTGTGATGGCGGTCGAGCCATGCGAGCCAGTCGCCGGAATTGGCGAATAGACGGATCCCCGAATCGCCAGCAGTGCTTGGTGGCTCGCTCTTTGTCTGCGCCATCGTCGTCTATACTACCAGGAGAGGCTACCGGTGGGTCGAACGATGGCATTAAATCCCGCATCCGCGCAATGGCCAGACACGCCCCTGGGACGGGTTTTAATCCGGCTCGAAGGGCACTATGGCAGCCCGAAGTTGCCGCCCTGCGCCGGCCCGTTCGAGATGATTCTCTGGGAGATGGAGCCAACCTAGCTGGCGACGACCGCCGCGCGCAGGCCTTCGAAGAGATCCAAAGGCAAGTTGGTCTGGCGCCGGAAAAGATCCTTGCCGCGCCGGCCACGCTGCTCCCGCCAAGTCACCGGGATAGGCGGTGCGATCGCGGCCGATGAACGCGCGGAGCGCCTGAAAATGGCCGCGGAACTCGCCATGGAAGAGTTCGGCGGCGATTTCGCCAGCGTACTGCGCCTGCCTCCGCAGAAAGCCAAGAAGCTGTGGATGCGCCTTCCGATGATCGGCGAGCCCGGCGCGGAGAAGATCCTGATGTTCTGGAGCGTGCTCTCCGTGTCGGCACTCGAGTCAAATGGCCTGCGCGCGCTGGTCCGCCTTGGATTTGGAATTGAGGCGAAGAGTTACTCCGCCACCTATAAGTCGGTGCGCGAAGTTGTGCCTGCGTAACGGACCGGTCTGCCACGCCTGTCCTGTAAATGCGGACTGCCGGTACTTCCAGGAGCGTACCTGATGCGCTCCGGCAAGTCTACTGCAGCTTGGTAGCGCCCATCAGATACCGGTCGATTCCCCGCGCGGCCTGCCGCCCTTCGGCGATCGCCCAAACAACCAGCGACTGTCCCCGCCGCATGTCGCCCGCTGCAAACACGCCATCCACCGACGTCATATAGTTCTCGTCGGCCTGCACGTTGCCGCGCGCGTCGAGCTTCACTCCTAGGCTGTCTAGGAGACCCGGCCTCACCGGGCCGAGGAAGCCCATGGCCAGCAACACCAGATCCGCATCCAGCGTGAACTCCGTGCCGGGCAGGGTCTCGAACTTCGGCGGCGGACCTACGCGTATGGCATGCAGTTGCCTGACGTTGCCGTTCTCATCGCCCGTGAAACTGGTGGTTGCGACGCTCCAATCGCGGATGCCACCCTCTTCGTGGGAGCTTTCCGTGCGCAGTTGCATCGGCCATAGCGGCCACGGCGTGGACGGCGCGCGTGCGAGCGGTGGCTGCGGCAGCAGTTCGAACTGGTGCACCGATGCAGCCTTCTGCCGATGCGAGGTGCCCAGGCAATCGGCGCCCGTATCGCCGCCGCCGATGATCACCACGCGCTTGCCGGCCGCCGATACGCGCGACGCGCGGCCCAGAAATTCCATGGCAAAGTGGATGCCGTTCAACTCGCGGCCCGGCACGGGCAAGTCGCGCGGGTGCTCGGCGCCGCCAGCGAGCAGGATGGCGTCATGATCGCCGCGCAAGTCTTCGATCGGAATATCGCGGCCGATATGCGCATTAGCAACGAACTCCACGCCCTCGGCCAGCATCTGCTCCAACCGCCGGTCGAGAATGTGCTTCTCCATCTTGAAATTCGGGATGCCGTAACGCATCAGGCCGCCAATGCGGTCGTTCTTTTCGTATACGGTGACAGTGTGTCCGGCACGGCGCAACTGCTGCGCGGCGGCCAGACCCGCGGGTCCCGATCCGACGATCGCCACGCGCTTTCCGGTGAGTACCCGGGGAGGCTCCGGATGAATCCAACCCTCCGCGAAGGCGTGCTCGATAATGGTCTTCTCGATCTGCTTGATGGTCACCGGCGGTTCGTTGATTCCCAGCACGCAAGCGGCTTCGCACGGCGCGGGACAGATGCGGCCGGTGAATTCGGGGAAGTTATTCGTGGCGTGCAGCACCCGGATGGCTTCGCGCCAGTTGCCGCGGTAGACCAGATCGTTCCAATCGGGAATGATATTGGTGAGCGGGCATCCCGTGTGGCAGAATGGCACGCCGCAATCCATGCAGCGGGCGCCTTGCGCGCGGATCTTCTCCTCGGGAAAGTCGAGGTAGATTTCAAACCAATCCTGGACGCGCTCGGTGGGCGGACGGCGGGTTGGCAGTTCCCTTGGATATTCGAGGAATCCGGTCGTTTTACCCATGCATCACCTCCGCGCGTCGTGGCTGGTGGCTGGTGGCTGGTGGTTTACCCTTAGCACGCGCTTGTATTCGTGGGGGAAGATTTTCACGAATTTTGGCAGCATGGACAACCAGTTTTCAAGAATCCATTTCGCACGCGGGCTTTCCGTGTACTGCACGTGGCGTGCGACCAGTTCCCGCAGGATGGGCTCGTCTTCGGCTACCGGTTCCAGATCGACGGCGGCGGTGTTGCAGCGCTTCTCTCCGAAATCGCCGGCCTCGTCGAGCACGTAGGCGATGCCTCCGCTCATGCCGGCGGCGAAGTTGCGCCCACAGCGGCCCAGCACCACCACGGTTCCGTTGGTCATATATTCGCAACCATGATCGCCGAGGCCTTCCACCACGGCCGTCGCGCCTGAGTTGCGCACGGCGAAACGCTCGCCTGCCATGCCGTTGAAATAGGCCTCGCCGCTGGTTGCGCCGTACAGCACGACATTGCCGATGAGAATATTCTCCTCGGGCAGGAACGTGGAGCCGCGTGGCGGATACACGATCAGGCGGCCGCCGGAGAGTCCTTTGCCCACATAATCGTTGGCGTCGCCTTCGAGCGTAAGCGTCACGCCTTTGGCCAGAAACGCGCCGAAGCTTTGCCCGGCCGAACCCGTGAATTCGAAGCGGATGGTGTTGTCGGGCAATCCGGCCGAACCGTGCCGGCGCGCAATCTCGCCCGAGAGCATCGCGCCCACCGTGCGATGTACGTTGCGGATCGGCAGCTTGATCTCGATGGGGCTTTGGTTCGCCAGCGCTTCGCCGGCCAGTTCGATGAGCTTGTAATCGAGCGACTGGTGCAGCCCGTGCTCCTGCGACTGCACGCAACGGCGCGCAATGCGGGCGGGCACTTGCGGGCTATACAAGATAGCTGAAAAATCCAGCCCCTTGGCCTTCCAATGGTCGATGGCGGGCCGCGGCTCCAGCATATCCACGCGGCCCACCATCTCGTTGAACGAGCGGAAGCCCATCTGCGCCATGTACTGCCGCACCTGCTCGGCGATGAAGAAAAAGAAGTTGATGACGTGCTCGGGCTGCCCTTGAAACTTGGCGCGCAGCACGGGATCTTGCGTAGCGATGCCCACGGGGCAGGTATTCAGATGGCATTTGCGCATCATGATGCAGCCCATGGCGACCAGCGGCGTAGTGGCGAAACCGAATTCTTCCGCGCCCAGCAGCGCCGCGATGGTTACATCGCGGCCGGTTTGCAGTTTGCCATCGGTCTGCACGCGGATGCGCCCGCGCAGATCGTTCATCACCAGCACCTGCTGGGTCTCGGCGAGTCCCAATTCCCACGGGACGCCGGCATGCTTGATGGAACTGAGCGGCGAAGCGCCGGTGCCGCCCGAATCGCCGCTGATGAGCACTACATCGGCATGCGCCTTCGAAACGCCCGCCGCCACGGTGCCCACGCCGACTTCGGCCACGAGTTTCACCGAAATGCGCGCGCGTGGATTGGCGTTCTTCAAATCGTAGATGAGCTGCGCCAAGTCTTCGATGGAATAGATATCGTGATGCGGCGGCGGGGAGATCAGGCCGACACCGGGGATAGAATGGCGCACGCGCGCGATCACTTCATCCACCTTGTGGCCCGGCAGTTGGCCGCCTTCGCCGGGCTTGGCGCCTTGCGCCATCTTGATCTGCAATTCGTCGGCGTTCACCAGGTAGTTGGTGGTGACGCCGAAGCGGGCCGAAGCCACTTGCTTGATGGCGCTGCGCCGCCAATCGCCGTTTGGATCGCGCGCGAAGCGGGCTTCGTCTTCCCCGCCCTCGCCGGTATTGGATTTGCCGCCGATGCGGTTCATGGCGATGGCCAGCGTTTCGTGCGCTTCCTTCGAAATCGACCCGAACGACATGGCGCCGGTGGCGAAGCGCTTCACGATCTCCGTGGCCGGCTCGACATCTTCAAGCGGAATCGCCCGGCCTGAGTGCTTGATTTCGAGCAGTCCGCGCAACGTGCATAACTGCTGGTTCTGTTTATCGATCAGGTCGGTGTATTCCTGAAAGGTCTGCGGATTCTGCTGCCGCACGGCGTGCTGCAGCTTACTGATGGTCAACGGATTCAACAGGTGATATTCGCCACGCACGCGGTATTGATAATTCCCGCCCACGGGCAGTTCGGTGTCATACCCGGTGACCGGCTGGAACGCCAGCGCATGCTTCATGCGCGCTTCCTGCGCCAGCACCTCCAGCCCCACACCCTCGATGCGCGAAGCCGTGCCGGTGAAATATTTATCGATCAGCGCCTTGTTCAGCCCGATGGCTTCGAACACCTGCGCGCCGCGATAGCTTTGCAGGGTCGAAATACCCATCTTCGAGAACGTCTTCAGCAAGCCTTTGTTGATGGCCTTGATGTAATTCGCCTGGGCGTGCGCCGCATCCGGAAGCTGCGAAAGCGTTTCGAAAACCAGATAAGGATTCACCGCGCTCGCGCCGTATCCGATCAGCAACGCGAAATGCATGACCTCGCGCGGTTCCCCCGATTCGATGATAATCGCGACCTGCGTGCGGGTCTTCTCCCGCACCAGGTGGTTATGCACGGCGGTCAGCGCCAGCAAGCTGGGGATGGGCGCGTACTCTTCGTCCACGCCGCGGTCGGAAAGAATCAGCAGCGTGTAGCCGGATTTGATGGCCAGCGAGGCGCGCCGGCAGAGCGAATCGAGCGCGCGTTCCAGGCTTTTTTCGCCGTCTTCCACGGCGAATAGCGCGGGCAGCGTGGTGGCCAGGAAATCGCCGTGCGAAACGCGGCGCAGTTTCTCCAGATCGCGGTTCGCGAGGATGGGATGCGGAAGCCGCAGCGTATGGCAGTGCCGCGGAGTTTCATCCAGGATGTTGCGCTCCCTGCCGATGTAGCTGATGAGCGACATCACCATCTCTTCGCGGATGGGATCGATGGGCGGATTGGTGACCTGCGCAAACAACTGCTTGAAGTAATTGAATAGCGGCTGCGGACGGTCGGAGAGGCAGGCCAGCGGCGTGTCCGTGCCCATCGAACCCACCGGCTCCTGGCCGCTTTCGGCCATCGGCCCGAGAATCATTTTCATGTCTTCGTCGGTGTAGCCGAAGGCGCGCTGGCGCGAGAGCAGCGTGTCGTGGTCGGTATGGTGCTCGCGGGAAGGCTCGCCCAGTTGATCGAGCGTGACCTGGTTTTCGGCCAGCCACTGCGCGTAGGGGCGGCGCGAATAGAGCCGTTCCTTGATCTCTTTGTCGGAGACCAGGCGGCCTTCCACGGTATCGACAAGGAACATCTTGCCGGGCTGCAGGCGGCCCTTCCTCTTCACGTTTTCGGGTTTCACCGGCAGCACGCCGGTTTCCGAAGACATCACCACCAGATCGTCGTGCGTGATCAGGTAGCGCGCGGGGCGCAGGCCATTGCGATCGAGCGTGGCGCCGATCACGCGGCCGTCAGTGAATGCGATGGCGGCGGGACCATCCCAAGGCTCCATCAGCGAGCAGTGATATTCGTAGAACGCCCGCTTTTCAGGGTGCATGTGCGGGTTGCTGGACCACGCTTCGGGGATAAGCATGGCCATGGCGTGGGGCAATTCGCGCCCCGCCAGGTGCAGCAGTTCGAGCGCATTATCGAAGCTGGCGGAATCGCTGCCACCCGGCGCGATGATGGGGAACAGCTTCTTCAAATCGTCGCCGAATAGCGGCGAAGCCAGGATGGATTGGCGCGCGTACATCCAGTTGACGTTGCCGCGCACGGTATTGATTTCGCCGTTGTGCGCCACGTAGCGGTACGGGTGCGCAAGCTGCCAGGTGGGAAAGGTGTTGGTGGAAAAACGCTGGTGCACCAGGCAAAGCGCGCTCATCACATCGGGATCGGAAAGCTCGCCATAAAAATCCGCGATCTGCGGCGCTAGCAGCAGGCCTTTGTAGACGATGGTGCGGGCGGAAAGCGAGGGAATATAAAAGTCGCCCTTGTTGGGCAGGTTCGTGGCGGCGACCTCGGCTTCGGCGCGTTTGCGGACCACGTAGAGCTTGCGTTCGAGCGCATCGGGATCGCAGCGTTCGGGGCAGCCGATGAAAATCTGTTGGATATAAGGCTGCGATGCGCGGGCCACGCGGCCGATGGCATCGCCATCCACGGGCGTATCGCGCCAGCCGAGCACCGTTAAGCCTTCTTCGCGCACGACACGTTCCAGAATGCCTTCGCAGGAGAGGCGCTGATGCGGTTCCACGGGCAGAAACGTCATGCCCACGCCATACTCGCCTTCGGCTGGCAGTGTGAATCCCAATGCCGCGCATTCGCGCGCAAAAAACTTGTGCGGAATCTGGATCAGGATGCCCGCGCCATCGCCCGTTTCGGGATCGCAGCCGCAGGCGCCGCGATGCGTCAGGTTCATGAGCACCTGAATTCCTTTGAGGATGATGTCGTGGGATTTACGGCCTTTGATGCTGGCCACGAAGCCGATCCCGCAGGAATCGTGTTCATGGCGCGGGTGGTAGAGACCCTGGGGAGCGGGGAGACCGGGGATACACCTGGATTCGGTCATGTTATCTCCGTGGAAGCTTTAAGTGTAACAGGGCCATCAGTATTATGCAATAAGGATTTGATAATTATGCAGTATAAGTATGCGTTATAGTAAGCCGAGCTCTTTTTACCTCTTTCCAATAACATGCATCTGGACCGCCAATGTCGCTCCGCATTGGTTGAGAGGCGTGCGCATAGCAGCACCTTGAGGAGGTGGTCACGGAAGGCTAGCAGTCAGCACTTCATCCCAGGCGATCACCGTCTGCGGGACCTAGGCCGCCCGTGAATTTCCATCACGGCCTGATGGGCGCTGTCGTGCTCGTTGGTAAGCGCAATCCAGTAGAAAGTATCCGCGAAAAGCCCGCTCACGCGTTTCTCTTCGGCGCACCGTACAAGTAATGGTCGTGCTCGTTTGCGCCATCGCTGGGTAGCCGCTCGAAAACGGCGCCCGGCAAGGCGTGTACCTGACGCGTGAACGATTTCCAGAAAGGCTCACTCGCCGTGCCGGCCTTCACAGCCTCGTGAACTTCGGCGCGCTCCCGAAGCACCCGTTCCACGAATGCCTTAATCGTCATGCCGTTCTCGTTGGCCTCCGCGATCAGGCCCGCTTCCACTTCAGGCGGTATTTCCAATTTCATTGTCATGGCCGAGGCCCTTATCAATTATTATCACCTCTGAAAACACGAGTGACAAGGGAGCACGGGTGCGAGGTGGCATGAGAAGATGCACGCTAACCCTGCCGGTCGCCCGAAGTGAGCCTGCCGAGTAGAACCATGGCACCGCCATTGGACGCCCTCCAATTGAGTTTGTTGTAAACATTTGTTGCAAACAAATGGTCGAGTTGGCTTCGTTTCGTAATTTTACTTTGGTGCGTTTGGTACTGCCTTTTGTTGGGAACGGGCAACGCCTACCCGATGCCAGCCTAGCACGGCGGTGACGGCGGCTCAATTCATCAATATGCCGTTGGATCTTTGTTTTCAGCGCGAAGAGGGGAAGACGCGATGCGTCATCGGGTTTATTGCCGCATGATGGCCGATTCAGCCGTCCCGGTAGGGTTCAGTTTGAAACCAGAATCCGTGCGGGCCGGGTTGACTTCGGCTCCTTCGTTCCAGTGGGCCGACGATTCCGCCGACCGACAGACGTGATGCGCGGTGCCAGCTTTGACCGGGCGTCGTGCCTAGAGTCTGATGTGCACCCAAAGTTGCCGTACATCATGTACGGCGCGACGGCGGCGGCGTGGTTCGCAAGCTTCTCGCTGAAGGCATTGGTCAGTCTGGTGAACCGTCGCATAGACGTGCGCATGGTAAGATTCTGGTGCTCAATGTAGCTGGTGCTGATGTGTTTCCGGGCCCGGGTTCCCAATCACCGTGTGGCGTTCGCAGGAGAGGCGCTCGGACGGGCTGTAGCGCTTCTCTCCATCGTTCGGTAGTCCGTAGACCTCACCAGCGCGGCGTAGCTGGACAAAATTCGTTGGCGCAGTCCGCGTCACGCCTGCCGAGAGGCCGGCAAGGAATCAGCTTGCTATCGGCATCAATCGCGGCCGACACCCAAACGTCACCAGCGGCCGGGTCTTCGGCGATTGCAGACGTCGCGTTCTTTTTCTTGCGGTAGGAGAAACTCAACGCCTCATCCGCCTCAAGGCGTTCGCATGGCAGATCCCGCAATGGCCGTGTCTAAGTACGCAGAGGAAGCAGAGCCGATCTCCGCCAAGAGCTTCAGGACGGTGTTTTTGGGCAACTCCGGTCATGCGTACCGTGGAGCTGATGAAGCAGCCCTCGATGACGGGATGAATTTGTACCGGCGCACGGTATCAAAAAGCCTGCCCCGACCCCCATTTATTTGCTTGCTCGGGCACGCACCGGCGATGCCGGGATGAAATAAATTACCGAAGGGAGCGGATTAGGGCAACTCTTTCGCTTGGCGTCAACGAGCGCAACGTGGAAACTATTCCATGGGCCGTCAGCTGCGTGTCGTCAGGTGACTGCATCGGCTCCGTTGGCTCGGCGTGACAAATTTTTCCGTTGCGCGGCCTTAGGCTCTTTCTCGTTTTTATTTGGCGAGTGCCTTTCTGGCACGAACCCATAGAAAGGGATTCCATAGTTAATTAGCTCCTTCAACGCGCGCACTAACGTTATGTCTGTGGCGCGGTCCAAATGCTTGACGGGCAATCCTAAGTCCAGGGCCTCGTCGTTATCTAAGATAAAATCGTGCGATGGATACTTCCATACCAGTTGCTCAGCAATTCTCTCTCCGTTCGGATTCTTAACGAGTGCTAATAGGCGCTTCGCGTATTCTTCCCCGACTGCCAGTGATCGCCGATGGCCGCCAACCTCAAGAGGATCTATTTTTTCGTACAGTGGCCGTACGAGTCCCGTGACGCATGGGACGCTCTCGTGTATAGCCTCTTTGATCGACATACCGGAACGCTCGATCAGCTGAAAGATAAAGTAGTCCAGGGTTTCAACCGCGTGCTCCCGCAGGAACTCCATAGACTTGAAATCATCTATCGGAGAAATGGGCTGGTCGCCCTTTTTAAGTGGATCATCGATCTGGACATCCAGCGGCCCTAACTCGGCAAATTCTCCAAGCCATATTTCGTCCGCTCCAAGACACATCAACGTGGCTGCGCTCTTTGCCAGCAATGGAACGATCACATTGACTTTCGGAAATCGTTTGCGGAAAAACTTCATTACCTTGTATGCGATCGGCGCGTGTCCGCCTCCTGAGTGTATGAGCAGCTCCAACGTGTCGCCCTTGCAACGCTCTCGGCTGTTGATTACCGCCCACATCGTGGGACCGCATATGTGATGCCGCCCGACGTGCACAATCACAAAAATCTGAGACTTGCGTTGCTGTTCAAGCTCGGATATCAGCTCGCAGAACTTGGCCTTCACTTCAACTGCGGTCGGCTGAGATGGTTCATTCATCGGGATCGCTCACTCCGGTTTTTGCGCCCATCTTGCTTTGGCGGCCATTCTCGCAATCATGGTCCGCTTGCGCGCCGACAAACTAGCCGCCCGCGCATGGCCTCCTTTTGATGCGCCAAGCATAGACAGTGCGACGGCAGCAGGGTTTTTTTCCCGCCCTGGCGGCAGTGGCGACCGATCCATGCGCTCGCAGATGGGGTCCTCGGCCACAGAACCGCCTAGTAAACTTGAATCTTTGGGTCTCTTCATAGTGCTTGCTCGTGCTTGCATACCGTCCACGGTATGCAAGTCCAATACCTATTGTCAAGCCCCCATTTGGGGTATTCCGCACGGATGGAACGCCCAGTACCGCACATGCATGCCCGACAAGGGCTCACCACTATTGATGCTTTTCGGCATAATTCGGTTCCGGATGCTTGCGCGTGCACGGTCTTGTGCTTGCTCGGGAATGCATGGTATGATCATGGCGTGGGCTCGCCCCATGAAACCAAAACCAGACCGCACGAGAAAGAGGCATTATGGCCATATACAAACACGGCAGTTACCTTGCCCAGAGTCGGCATGAAGCGTTTGACCAGGAACATCCGCCCGGCGCATCCACCCCGCACTCAGGTATCTATCGATGCATGGGGTGCAACCGCGAAGTCGTATCTGAGACAGGCAAACCCCTGCCGCCTCAAACGCACCACGCGCACACGCCGCAGCAGGGAAAGATCCGTTGGAAATTGATTGTCTATTCGGTATACGAACCGTGAGTATGACTAGGCGATTCAACGAGCCGCAAGAAGGCAATGCGTCTCAGGATTGCCGCGTAGCAGCGGAGCAGCCCAGCCACCGCAGGCACGGACACAAGGCGCTCAGGGGGAACGCTTCGCTGCATGTGCTCGGCAATTTGTTTTACATCTGGATCGATTACTAATTCCATTTTTGGAGGTTCCTTTAGATGAGCAAACATGAAAGACTACGTCGTCGCATTTTAGAAAGTCAGCGATGCAATCCATCCGGCTGCATTCACTACGGGGCATCCCAACTTTCGACTGAGTTCGGCATCCCCGAGTCCGAGGTCCGCGAGATCCTAATCGAAATGTACGAAGGCGGACTGATCCGCCTTGCGGCATGGAACTGGCAGCAGGCAGAAGAACGCGAGTTTCGAGACTGGCCCGATGCTGAGGCGTTTTTCACTTCACGAGACGATAGCGGGTACGTCAGAGTGAGGGTCCTTGCGCCAGGTTCCGAGTTGCTCAGCAAAATGCCGAAACGGCGGATCGGCTTCGTTCCAGCTTCGCACTGAACCATTACCCAATTTTTCCTTTGGTGCGTCTGGTTCTGGCTCCTGCTGGGGACGGTGCGGCGCTCTACCCGACGCCAACCTAGCACGGCGGTGACGGCGGCTCAATTCATCAATTGCCGTTGGACCTTTGTTTTCAGCGTGAATAGGGGAAGAAACGATGCGTGATCCGCTTGATTGCCGCTTGATGGCCGATGAGCCGTCGCGGAACACACCTTCAGTACCGTGGGTGGGATGGCATGATCGGCTTTATGCCCGAACAGTTCAGAGTTGTGGTGGAATAGCAAGTGATACCGGAGATCGTGCGGGTCGCGGAGGCCCGCGCGTCCCGGTTTGGCGCGCGGAGGTCGACTCATTGGAGGGCGGGGATGACGATGAAAAGTCTGACGCTAGTGCTTTGGGCTGGGCCGCTGCTGGCTGCGCCAGTGAGCTTTAACGCGCCGCGTGCCTACGGCGGTTTCGCGTCGCAGGTATTCTCGATAGTGCCCGTGGATCTCAACGGCGACGGCAAACTCGACCTGGTGGCCGGGACCGGCTTCGGCTACGAGATTCTGCTGGGCAATGGCGATGGCACTTTCCAGTTGTTACCACAGGGCAGCGTGGTAGGCGAGGTGGCGGTAGCGGACTTCAACGGCGACGGAAAGCCTGACCTGGCCATCGCCGACGGCAAGAGTCTCATATCGATCCTGCTCGGGAATGGCGACGGCACCTTTCAGGCGCCCACCACCTATACCGTAGGCGCCGAGCCCAACTTCGTGGTGATCGCCGATTTCAATGGGGATGGCAAGCTGGATTTGGCAACGGCAATCTACAAAGACACCGCCTTGAACAACGTCGCCATCCTGCTCGGCAACGGCGACGGCACATTTCAGCCGCCGATGTACTACAGCGCCGGCAAGGGCGCATTGTGCCTGGCGGCGGGAGATCTCAACCACGACGGCAAAACCGACCTGGCGGTCGCGAATATTCTTGGCAACAATGTCTCGATTCTGCTGGGCAACGGCGATGGCACTTTCCAGCCGGCGACAGACCTCGTCGCCGGCAAGAGCCCGGTCTTCGTGGCCATGGCGGACCTCAACGGGGATGGCAAACAAGACTTGGCTGTGGTGAACGCGGATTCGCATTCTTTGTCCATCCTGATGGGCAACGGCGACGGGACTTTTCAGCCGCAGACTATGTATCCCGGCGGCAGCAGCGAATACTCCGTCGAGATCGCCGATCTAAACGGCGACGGCAAACCCGATGTAGTGCTGGCCAACGACTATACGCCCGCCGGCACCGCGGTGTATTGGAATCGCGGCGACGGCACACTGGAACCGCCGCAGTTCCTTTTGCCGGGAAGCCGCAGCCTGGCGATCGCGGATTTCGATGGCGACGGCAAGCCCGACCTAGCCGTGGCACTGAACTCGGTGGACATTTTGTTGAACCAGGGCGGAGGCGCGCTCCCGCAGCCCGTGACTTACAAGGCGCCGGGGCCAGTCGCGGTGACCGCCGCCGATCTGAACGGCGACGGTAAGCCGGACCTGGTGATCGTGGGCCATGCCGGCAACGTCCAGGTCATGTTGAATAACGGCGACGGCACGTTCGGGCCGCTGCGCGATTTCGCCACGCTCAAGCAGCCCCAGTCCGCGGCCGTGGCGGACTTTAACGGCGACGGCATTCCCGATGTGGCGGTGACCGATTGGGACTCGCACGCGGTTTCCGTGATGCTGGGCAACGGCGATGGGACTTTTCAGGAGGCGCACAATTTCTCCGCCGGCGCGCATCCCGATTGCGCGATCGCCGCGGATTTCAACGGGGACGGCAAGATGGATCTCGCGGTGGCCAACACGAAGCCCCACAACGGGATCGGCGTCGCCATTCTGCTGGGTAATGGGGATGGCACCTTCCAGCCTCTTACCGGCTACCTGGGGGCGAAGCCTATCGGCGGCATGGCCGTGGGCGATTTCAATGGCGACGGCAAGCTGGACCTGGCAGTATCCCAACCCGGCGATGTCATCGTGATCCTCGGCAAGGGCGACGGCACTTTCGGCCAGGGAGTCACGACGGCCGCTCCGCTCGGAACCGAAGGCTACCTGGCCGCCGCGGATTTCAACGGCGACGGCAAACTGGATTTGCTCGATGGACTCAACGTCCTGCTGGGCAACGGCGACGGGTCGTTCCGCTTGGGGCAGACTCTTGCAGATCTGGGCCAGTCGGAACTGACCGGCGTAGGGGATTTTAATGGCGATGGCAAGATGGATATCGCCGAGATCGGCAGCGGCGGCGTCTTCATTTATGAGGGCAACGGCGACGGCACCTTCGCCGCGCCCGTGGGGTTCCTTTCGGGAAGCTATCCGTGGGCTTTGGCGGTGGCCGACTTGAATCAGGACGGTAAGCCGGACCTGGCCGTGGTCAGCCAGGAAGCCAATAGCCTCGCGATTTTGACTAACACAGGGCAGTAGTCGATATGGGATGTCGTTGCGCCGTCATCTCGTCCCGTTTTGGCCGCGATCCTGATAGAGTCAAAGGTAGCCATGGAAACCACGGAATTGGTGAGCGTCGAGGAATACTTGCATTCGACCTTCGAATACGACGCCGAGTACGTAGAGGGGAGAATTGTTCTGCGTCCCATGCCCCAAAAGCCGCACAGTAGGATGCAAAGCTACCTGGATCGCACGCTATATCAGGTAGGTCACCCGCTTGGTTATGAAGTCTGGCCCGAGCAGCGCATTCGTACGCAGGCCGCCCCGCCGCGTTATCGCGTTCCCGATCTCTGCGTCACCGAGGGCGAGCCGCCCGAGGATATCTTCACCGAGCCGCCGTTCCTCTGCGTGGAGATTCTATCTCCGGACGACGCGGCCGTGGAAGTGTGGGCCAAGATTCGCGAATACCTGGCGTTCGGCGTGGCCTATGTTTGGGTGGTCGACCCTACCTCGGGCGAGGGCGAAATCCATTCGGCGGACGGGGCCGAGCGCGTGAAAAACGGGAGATTTCGCGCCGGTCCGATCGAAGTCCATCTGCGGGATTTCTGACCGCTCTTTATTCCACTCGAAACGTCGTCAGCCAGGCCACCTCCGCGCGTTTCTTGCGGCGATACCATGCCAGAAACACCATAAACGCGGCCGAGAGCAGCCATACGAATCGGTTAGCCATCGATCCAAATAGCCATGCGAACCAGGGAGCTTGCGGCGCCGAGTGCCGATGAATCCACGCCAACAGGAATGTAAACTCCACCACCACCAGCCCCGCGCCAAACCCCGCGGCCTTGATCTGCGCGCGGCACCGGTGGATCGACAGATCCAGGAACGCCGCCGTATCCAGGGCAGCCGGTTTCCACAATCCGCGGCTGACGCGCATGCGGAACGCCCAAGCTGCCGCGATGAACGACCACGTGCCCGCGGCCAGCACCAGCATATCGGGCTGCGGCGCGCGCACCGCCAACAGGATCACGGCTCCCCCGATGACGACCGTCACCAGAATATCGAGCGCGATGCCGATCCGGAGCCAGCGCGATTGGCGCTCCACGCGCCGCCGCAAGTCCGGCGGGACGGCGGCTTCAGATTGCCATTCGCGCCGCCACGTTTCCAATTCGATATCTAAACTCATGCGGATTTCTCCAGCGACTCGCGCAATAGTTGACGGGCGCGGCTCAAACGCGCGCCCACGTTGCTTTCGGAAATGCCCAGCACTTCGGCGATTTCCGCATATCCCAGATCTTCGAGCGCCAGCATGATGGTTTGCCTGTACGCGAGCGGCAGGCGATGAATGGCGCGGCGCAAGCGTGCGGCGCTCTGTTCCCGCGCCAGGCCGGATTCGGGATCGGGCGCCGAATCGGGCAAGTCGGTATCGCCGGCGGCCGGGAATCGCGCGCGGCTGCGCGAAAGGTACGTAATGGCGCGATTGTGCGCGATGCGGAACAAAAACGTACGCGTAGAGCATTCGCCGCGAAAGCCGGGCAAGGCTTGCCACACGGCCAGGGCGATCTCCTGCAGCAGGTCGTCGCGGTCGCTGCGCGTGTTCGTGTAACTGGCCGCCAGACGCGCCAGCGCGGGGCCGTTGGCGGCCATTAAATCGTCGAATTCGCGTTCCAGCGTGGCCCGGTCCAAAGTGGCGAAGAGGGTGACACTCGCTTAGCGCAAAGGGCGCGTTTCCCGCGCCGCCATTAAGAGCAAGAACCTTAAGAACCTTAAGAACCAATACGGTTCACTTAAGGAGATCCTTCTGCCATGCGGCCGAAGGCGGCAGACCACGAAAAACGATGGTCTGCCCAGGTCTGCCCCACCGCCCGTTCTTCAAACGATTTCATCACGGTGCAGCCTGTTTCGGGCAGCCTCCAATGCCAGCCAGGCGAGCGCGGCGGTGAAGCATCCCAGAGCGGCCGCGGACGAAAACGAAGCGGCCCCGCCTTTCAGCCAACGTTCAAGCTGCACTTGCTGTCCCATCAGCGGCAGGAAAGCGAACCAGCCGCGCGCCGCGGCCGGAAAGAACACTTGGAACATTCCGAGTCCCATGGGGATGAACACCAGCATGGAAAGATAAGTCTGCGCTTCCTTGGCCGCGCGGCAGACCGTCGAGATCAGCAACTCGAGCGACGCCGCCAGCAGCGCCAAGGGCAGGATGCCTGCCGCCATCAAGATCCATAGACGTATCGAGCCCAACGGCGCATGCATGCCCGCGCGCGCGAACACGATCGCGAACCCCGCCAAATTCAGAACCAACCCGGCGAGCGAAAATACGGCGATGGCCAGCCATTTTCCCCCCACGATATCGCGCCGCGAGACACCGTTCATCAATAAAGGCAGCAACGACTGGCGCTCGCGCTCGCCGGCCACGGTGTCCATAGCCACGTTCATACCGCCTACGAACGCGGACACCAGCGTGAACACGGTCGCCATGGCGAGCAGCACGGCATCCGCGTGCACCGCCATCGAAACCATCCCCACGACGACCGGGCCCATGAGGGCGTACATCGGGGATGAAATTATCGAACGTGTATCGCGCCAGCTATCCACGATTTCTTTGCGCGCCACCACCAGCATCGGACTCAACATACGGCAGGCTCCTGGGGACAAGTTAGTTTTACGAAAGCGTCTTCGAGCGACGCGGTTTCGGTTTGACGGCAAAGTTCGGCGGGCGAACCCCGCGCCACCACGCATCCGTGGTCGACGACTACCACGTGGTCGCACAGTGCGCGCACCTCTTCGAGCACGTGGCTTGAAAACAAAATGCATGCGCCCGCGTCGCGCCAGCGCCGCAACAGATCCCGCAGCGCGCGTACGGTGGGAATATCCAGGCCGTTGGTGGGTTCATCGAGCAGCAGATTCGCGGGAGAGTGCAGAATGGCGCGGCCGAGCGCGGTTTTCATGCGCTCACCTTGCGAAAATCCCGCGGTGCGGCGGTCCGCGATGGCGTCCATCCCCAGCGCCGCGATCACCTGGTTCACGCGCGCGGCGAGCGCCTCGGGCGGCATGCCGCGCAGCATGCCGAAATACGCCAGGTTCTCGCGCGCCGTCAGCCGCCGGTAAATACCGGTGTGGTCGAGCAGGGCGCCCAGGCGCTGCTGCCGCGCCAGGGGACCGCCGCCCGCATCAACGCCCGCATCGTCAATGGAGACCGCTCCTGCGTCGGGCTGTAACGCGCCACAGATCATGCGCAGGGTGGTGGTCTTTCCGGCGCCGTTGGAGCCTAACAGACCGGTAATGGCGCCGCCGGAAGCCTGGAACGATAGGTTGCGCACCGCGGGGCGGCCAGCGAAGCTTTTGGTAAGATTTTCGATTCGGATCATGTCTTTCGCTGGTTATAGTCCGCCGTGCGCGGACTTCCTTACAAAAATCCTCTTCAATGTTGTTACTATTTAATGAATCCGTTACATTCATTACGTTGGATTACCTTTGCCCGAAACCCTGCCCGGCCGATTCATGTTTGCTTGTTTGGCGCTCACGGCCATTCCGTCTCTGAGCGCCGGAACAGAGGGTGCGCCTATCGACGGCCCGCCGGTGATCGTGAGCGCCACCGTAAACTACGAAGCCAACCAGGTGATCCTTACCGGTTCCAATTTCAGTCCGGCGGGTGTGGCGCCCACGGTGGCATTTGAAAGCTCCGATCTGATCCTGGTTTCGTTCACCAATGACAGCGCCGCGGTATATCTGCCGCCAGGCTGGGTGTCGGGATCGTATGTGCTCGCAGTCACCAACAGCGATCACCAGACCGGCATTTATCAATTGACGCTGGATGTGGCGCCGCGCATCGACAAACTGCGCTATCATTGGCACGGCATTTACGGCATCGTGCCGGCGGTGGGTACTCTGGGGTACGCCGGATTGCTGCAAGAGTTAAACGCTCCCAGGGAGTGGGGATATGGTTGGGCGGCTTACGGCAGGCGCGTGGCGTCGACTGAGGCGTGCGCCGTGATTCATGGCGTCCTGGCCTTTGGTCTCGATTCGACGCTGCACGAGGATCCTCGCTATTTCCATTCCGATCAAAAGGGTCTGTGGCGCAGAATCGCGCACGCCGCACGCGACACTTTCCTGACCTACACGGATGCAGGCGGCGAGACCTTCTCCACGTGGCGATTCGGCAGCGCCTATGGGGCGGCCTTTCTTTCGAACCTCTGGTATCCCGACCGGCTGGACACCATACGGCTCGGGTTCCTGCAAGGCTCGCTGCGGGTGGGATTCGACCTGGTGACCAATATTTCCACGGAATTCTGGCCGGATATCAAAAAGAGACTGCACCGGCACAATTAAGCCTGGCCGCATTTTTCCCAACCATCCCGCGGATTGGCCGTCTAACCGGACGGGAGCGAATATATGAACCGGATTCTGATTCTGGCCCTGTGCGTGGCGCCTGCCGCGCTGCCTCAGGAAAAGACCATGACGTGCAATGAAGAGCATGCGCGCGAGCGCGGGCACTACTGCGAGATCCGCGAAGTCACCGTGCCGGCGAGCGGCCGGCTGGACGTGGATGGCGGAGTGAACGGGGGCATTTCCATCAAGGGCGCCAACCGCAACGACGTTCTGGTGCGGGCCAAGGTGCAGGCTGGCGAAGACGATGAGGCGGATTCGCGGCGCATGGTGGCGGCCATTCGCGTGGAAACGGCGGGTGGACGCGTAGCCGCGACTGGGCCGAGCGAAGGGCACCACGGTTGGGCGGTCAGCTACGAAATCTTCGTGCCGCAACTTACCGATTTGAAGTTGCACACGCACAACGGCGGCATCCGCATCGCCGGCGTCAAGGGCCGTATGGAATTTGAAGCCATGAACGGCGGTGTATCGCTGGCGGATCTGGCTGGTTCAGTCGAAGGACATACGACTAATGGCGGATTGAATGTGGAACTCGCCTCGGACCATTGGGATGGCGACCGCTGCGACGTCTCGACCACTAACGGCGGCGTGACCGTCAGGGTGCCTTCCCATTATTCGGCGCATCTGGAGACGGGCACCGTCAACGGTGGCCTCAAAATCGATTTCCCGGTGATGGTACAGGGCGAAATCAGCCGGCATCTGGAACTGGATCTGGGATCCGGCGGCAAGCTGGTGCGCGCCACCACCACCAATGGCGGCGTGCGCATCGAAAGGATGTAGGACAGGCCTCCTGGCCTGTCCACTAGCGAGGAAGGGCGGGCCTACGAGGCCTGCCGCAGGCTCCGAGCCTGCCCCACTATCTATTTCGCGGCCGCCTTCTTAAAATCTCCCGCCTTCACAATCGAAACCTGCGCCAGATCGATGTTGCGCTTCACCGCTTTGCCCACATCGTCGGCCGATAGCGCGGAGATCTTCGCCTCTAGCTCCGCGTCCCAATTCATGGTGCGCCCGTCGTAATCCCGCGAGGCTAACATGCGCACGAGCGAGCTATCTTCCGATCTGGTTACCTGCTGCGCTTGCAGCCAGCCGGTCCGGTCGTCAGTCAGTTCTTTCTCGGTGAAACCGCCTTCCAGCGCTCTCTCGATCTCCTCCTTGAAGGCCGCTTCCACCTTCGTTACATTCTGCGGCGCGGCGATGGCGAACGCCTGAAACTGGCCATCCTGTTCGATGGATTTTGCGGCAAGGGTCGAACCTACGCCGTAACTCAAGCCATCCTTCACGCGGATGCGCGTAGCCAGCCGGGAATTCAAAAATCCGCCGCCCAGCATGTAATTGCCAATTACCATCGCTGGATAATCCGCATCCTTGTCGCTCAAGCGCAGCCGTTCGGCGGCAATGAATACGGCATTCTGTTTGTCGGGTGTCTCGATGGTTTTGTTCACCGGCGCAATCTTGTCGAAGCCGTATTTTACGCGTTCAAACTTCGCGGGACTCTTCCACTCGCCGAACAGGATTCCGATCTCCTTCTTTACCTCCGCCGGATCGAAGTCGCCCACGACCGCCAACTCCCCGTTCGATGCGCCATAGAAGTGCTTGTAGAAGGCCCGCGCGTCCTCTACCTTTACGGCTTTCACTTCGTCGATTTCCTCCGGGATAGACAATGTCCCGCGCACGTCGCCCTTGGGATAGGGATACATGGTGCGTCTGATCTCGGTGAACGCGAGGGACTGTGGCTCGGTCTTTCCGAAATCGAGTTGGGTTAACTGCTCCTTGCGGATTTCTTCGAAATCCGATTCCGGCAGCGTGGCTTCTTTCAAAATTTCGCCGGCCAGCCGCAACACGGCGGGCAGATTCTCGTGGTTTGTTTCGATATTGACACTCGCGCTGGTGGCGCCGCCGTTCACATTGAGTTGCGCTTTCAGCTTGTCGATCTCGTCCTGGATCTGTTGCCGGTTCTTGCCGGCGGTGCCGCGGATCAGGGTGGAACCGGCCAGCGAGGCCGCGATGTCTTGGCCGTTCAGGCTCTCCAAATCGCCGAAGTGCAAGCTGATGGCGGCATGCACGCTGGCGCCGCGCGTGGTCTTCCGCAGCAGCGATACTTTCATGCCGGATGGCAGCGTGTAGCGCTCGAGGCGCGACTCGATATTCTTGGGCGATGGGTCGAATGCCTCGCCCGCGGCCATGGCCGTTTCACCCTTGTAACCCTTCAGCGCCGCTTCTATGTCCGTCTTAGCGGGTATCTCTGCGCGATCCGGCTTGGGATCGGGGATGAACTCGCCGATCGTTTGATTGGAGGTCTTCAGATATGCCGTGGCCACGCGCTGTACGTCTTGCGGAGTCACTTTCTGCAAGATATCGCGATCGCGGAACAATAGGCGCCAGTCGCCTTGCGCCAGATACTCACTCATAAACAAGCCGACCCGTTCGGAGTCGCGCAAGGTCATGTCGATTTGTTTTTCCAACCGGGTTTTGGCGCGATCCACTTCCTCCTTGCTGGGGGGCTCCTTCACCACGCCGTCGATGGTGGCCAGCATGGTGTTGCGGGCGTCGTCCAACGAATCCGACTTGTTCAGGATAGCGGCGAACATGATGACGCCCGGCTCGTTTTGCTGCATCGCATTGCCGAAGACCTGGGTGGCTTTCTTGTTGTCGACCAGCGCCTTGTACAGCCGGCCCGACGACTGTTCGCCCATGACGCTGGCCAGAACGTCCAGTGCGGGCTGGTCCGGGTGGCCGCCGTCCGGCGTGTGGTACACGATGAAGATCCCTTGGATATCGCCGACTCTGCGCACTACCGTAAGCCGTTCGCCATCCTGCACCGGCTCTACCGTGTAGGTCGGCGTGAGTGTGCGCGTAGGACGTGGGATCTTGCCGAAGTACTCGTTGACAAGAGCGACGATCTGCGGCTCATCCACTTTGCCGGCCACTGTAAGTACGGCGTTGTCCGGCTGATAATACTTATGATAGAAAGCTTGTAACTTATCCATGGTCACGCGTTCCACATCCGACTTATTGCCGATCACCGGCCGGCCATAACTATGCGCGGTATAAGCCGCCGCCATGGTGTGCTCGAATAACACGTTGAAGGGACTGTTTTCGCCCATCTCGAATTCATTGCGGACCACGGAGAACTCCTTGTCGAAGTCCTCTTTCTTGATGAAGGAATTCACCATGCGGTCCGATTCCATGTCGAGCGCCCACTTCAGGTTCACCTCGCTGGCCTGAAAGGTTTCGAAGTAGTTGGTGCGGTCGTAGTCGGTGGTGCCGTTCGGCCGGCAGCCATGCTCGGTGAGTTCCTGCATGATGTGCAGGTGGTTCGTGCTGCCCTTGAACACCATGTGCTCGAGCAGGTGAGCCATGCCGCCTTCGCCGTTGCCCTCGCGCCGCGAGCCGACCAGGTACGTCACGTTCACCGTGATGGTGGGCTTGGACGGATCCGGGAAGACCAGGAAATGCAGCCCGTTGGGCAGGCTGTACTCGGTGATGCCTTCGACGGAGGTCACCTTCTTTACGCCGTTGGGCAGGTCTTGAGCAAGACACAAGGCCGCGGCCAGGAATAGAGCGGCGGCTGCAAGGAAGCGCGGCAGTCGTTTTTGAAGCGTCATAATCCTCTCATCTTATCTCTTTTGCCGGCTGTGTGACCCGCCTGAGCTGGCAATGGGTGCTTAACGGTTTTGGGGAAACCGCTCCCTGACGGTCGCGGCTCAGTAACGTTCGTAATGATTTCGCACGATTTACGGAGCCGCGACCCTTACCGACCCGCGACCCTTACAGAGCCGTGACCGTGAGGGAGCGGTTTCTCTAAAGCTAGCGGCGCTGGTATTCCACGATCTGGCCGCCGCCGGATTGCAAGATCGCCGTGCGGTCGTAGTGCGGGTCGAACAGGCGCGACAACTGGCTGCGCTCGGCCTCGGTGCTATAGGGACTGGCGACCGCCAACACACGCGACGCATGGAGTGGCTCCGCGCAAACCTTACCGTTCAAGTGAGGCACGAGATACAGGTAATACCATACGTGATTCGGCGGCGCTACCGCAATGCACGCATCCCCCGGCACGCGCGTTTTGAGCACGCGCGCCTGCGCTCCGAAGCCGTCTTTTGGAACGGTAGCCAGACGATAATCGCTGATCGCCGCGGCTGCCAGAAAGGCCAGCAGCGCCGCATATCCCGCGCAGCGCAGATGCCGCCTGCTTTCGCGGAGCGCTTCGATGCCGGCCGCCGCGCAGAGAGCCAAGGCAGGCGCGGCGAATAAAAGCTGCCGCGCGGCAAAGAAATAGTCGACCAGCGCGTCGACGGCTATGGGCCCCCCCAAACCCGCCAGCAGCATGGAAGCCAGCAGCCCCGGGCGCCGCAACTTCGATCGCATTGCCAGTCCCGCAAACGCCGCGAAGAGCAGGGCCGCCGAGCAGACGTATCCGCCGCCGCTCATCTCGTGCAGAAACCGCAACGGCGTGACTTGATGCCACGAGAAGAAATACAACGACATGGACGCGAACCGTTCCTCCGTGCGATGCTGTAGCACGTACCACGGGACGAAGGCCAAACCGCCCGCCAATGCGGCACCCAACAGCGCGCGCTTGGTTTGCGAATTCACGTCGCGCTGGCCGATCAGCCACAACAGTTCGCCGAAGACCGGCAGTAGGGTCAACGGTTGCGAGTACAGACCGAACGCCACGGATGCGCCATACCAAACAGCGGATGCTAAAGTTCCGCGCTCGCTCGCGCGCAGGAATAACCAGAGCGATAACAAAACACAGAGCAGGCCTTGGGAGTATCCGCGCGCCTCCAGTGCATAGCGGAATTGGAGCGGCACCGCCAGAAACAGAACGGTTGCCCAGGCGCGCCGGCGGATCCCAAATGGGGAGCACAGACCGGCGAAAACCAGAGCTCCCGCGATGCTGCACGAAGCCGCCGGCAGGCGCGCCACGAACACGGAATGGCCGAACAACGCGGTGATCGCTCTCTGCTCCAGGTAAGGCAATGGCGCTGCGCCTGGATTCGTTTGGATCGACTCGATCAGGGCGGCCCAACTCTGGTGCCCAAATGCCAACTGTGCGATTTCATCGAGCCACAGAGGAGTAATCGCCAAAACGCCCAAAACCAGCGCCGCGTAGGCCGCGATCGCCACCGCCACCGCGCTCGGCCGCGCCCTCGGCATAGCGGCTATCTCTGGTTGGCCTTCAGGATCTTTTTGCGCAGCCGGATGGAGCCAGGCGTTACTTCCACGAACTCATCTTCGCGTATGAATTCGATGGCCTGTTCCAGGTTCAGAATGCGCGGCGGCACCAGCCGGATGGCTTCATCCGCCGTGGACGCGCGCATGTTGGTCAGCTTCTTCTCCTTGACGATGTTCACGTCCAGGTCCTTGGTGCGCGCATTCTCGCCCACCACCATGCCTTCGTAGACTTCCGTGCCGGGGCTGACGAAAATCTCGCCGCGCTCCTGCAGATTGAAGATGGCGTGACCGGTGGCCTTGCCGGCCCGGTCGGCAACCAGCGAGCCCGTGGGGCGCGTGGGAATTTCGCCCTGCCACTCGATGTATCCATGAAACAGCGAGTTCATGATGGCGGTGCCGCGCGTATCGGTGAGGATCTCGCTGCGCAACCCGATCAGGCCGCGCGAGGGCACGTGAAATTCCAGGCGCACGCGGCCGGAGCCGTGGTTCACCATCTTGTTCATCTTGCCCTTGCGCCCGCCGAGTTTCTCGATGACCACGCCGAGGAACGCTTCCGGGCAATCGATCACCAGCAATTCCACCGGCTCGTGCACCTTGCCATCCATCGTGCGCGTCAGGATTTCCGGCTTGCCCACCGCCAATTCATAGCCTTCGCGCCGCATCATCTCGATCAGGATGGCGAGCTGGAGTTCACCGCGGCCCATCACCTTGAACGTATCGTGGCCCAGTTCCTCCACGCGGATGGAGACGTTGGTGAGCAGCTCTTTGTCGAGCCGCTCGCGGAGATTGCGCGAGGTCACGTACGCGCCCTCGCGCCCGGCGAAGGGCGACGTGTTGATGGTGAACGTCATGGCGATGGTGGGCTCGTCGATCTGCACGACAGGTAGCGGCCGTGGATCTTCGGCGCTGGTGACGGTTTCGCCGATGGTGATACCCTCTACGCCGGCGATGGCCAGAAGATCGCCCGGCCGGCCCACGGTTTCGTCGACGCGCTTGAGACCTTCGAAGGAGTACAGCTTTGTGATGCGCGTGGAGTGCTGGGTGCCGTCCAGCTTGCAAATCGACACGGTGTCGCCGAAATTCAGGGTGCCCTCGAAGACCCGGCCGATGGCCAGGCGGCCCAGGTAATCGCTGTAATCCAGATTGGCGACCAACATCTGTAGGACGCCGTCCGGATTGCCCGCCGGCTCGGGGATATGGCGCAGGATGGCGTCGAACAGCGGCTTCAAGTTGCCCGAATCGTCTTCCATGGAAGTCTTTGCCACGCCGGTCTTGGCGATGGTGTAGAGCACTGGGAAATCGAGCTGATCTTCGGTGGCGTCCAGATCGATGAACAAATCGTAGATTTCGTTCAGTACTTCGGGCACGCGCGCGTCCGGACGGTCGATTTTGTTGATGACGACGATGGGCGGCAGCTTGGCTTCGAGGGCCTTCGAGAGCACATAGCGGGTCTGCGGCAGCGGACCTTCGCTGGCATCCACCAGCAGCATGACGCCGTCCACGATCTTCAGGGCGCGCTCCACCTCGCCGCCGAAATCGCTGTGGCCAGGCGTATCCACGATGTTGATTTTTACGCCCTGGTAGCGGACGCCGGTAATTTTGGCCAGGATGGTGATGCCGCGTTCGCGTTCGAGGGCGTTGGAATCCATGACGCGCTCGACGTGCACTTCGTTTTCGCGGAAGATGCCGCTCTGGTTGAGCATGGCGTCCACCAGCGTGGTCTTGCCATGATCCACGTGGGCGATGATGGCGATGTTGCGAATCGAGGAGTTGGCGTTGGGCATGGGCGCTTCAGGTGAGGGCGGTCTTATCCATGGTACCTAAAGGAGGGCCTGCAGCGCTCGCCTGGCAGGGCCCCGATGCCCGCGGTGAGTCACCGACTCAGCCGTTGCCGCCGGCCGTGGCGGATATGGAGCACGCGAACCGTGTTGCCCTGTATCGTGAACAGAATCCGATACACGTGCGGCTTGCTACCGTAAAGCAGATGCCGCACCTCAAACGGAAAGCTCGTATTTTCGGGCGCCAGAGGACAGCGGCGCGGGAATTCCGCGAGCGACGAGATGGCGTCCTCCAGCCGCAGGAACCATCTAACTCGGCCTCCGGCGTCGTCTCAACGAGGAATGCCATACTTCCGGCGCATTTCTTCGAGGAACTGCGAGGCGGGTCTGGTTCGCCCGGCCTCCACGTCCTCGTAGCCGCGTCGGATCCCTTCTACTGCCCCGGCAAAATCCTCACTTTCCCATTCCAGATAAGCCGAGAGCACATCGTCAAGAGCGGTGGCGGCATCCTGGCCATGCCGTTTGGCGTACTCTTCCAGTTGCGCCTTTCGTTCGGGCTTCAGAGGAATCACATCCATACCGGCCTCCAGTCGCTTTCATTCTAGAATATCTGACGCGGCCCGCGAAATCCCGCCGAATCCGTGCGGTCTGCCTCGCCGCCGAAGACGCTGTAGCCGTGCGTATCCACGGTGTCGATCTACACGCCTTGATACCGGACGCCAGCGATTTGGGCAAGGGACGGCGATGCCGCGTTCGCGCTCGAGAGCGTTGGAATCCATGACGCGCTCGACGCGCCCTTCGTTTTCGCGGAAGATGCCGCTCTGGTTGAGCATGGCGTCGACCAGCGTGGTCTTACCATGATCCACGTGGGCGATGATGGCGATGTCGCGAATTGAGGGAGGGCGATGTCCAAGGGTACGTTTCGGCCTACTTTGGGGCGAGGGGATCTAACTTCGCGCTAATGCGCTAAGGCGCGCCAGCCAATCGTGGAAATGAGGGCACTCACGCCGCATGGCTTCAATGCCGATCCTGCGGGCGGCGATTGTTCCGTCCAATACCTTTCGGTATGGGCCAAATAGGTGTAATACACGTTTGGAAGGCGCCGTGATGGGATCGTCATCGATGTCCTCTGGAGTCGGGAAGCCATCGCGCACTCTTTGGAAGGCTTCCGCGAGGTTGGGTTGGTTGATGGCGTCGGCAAAGAGGCGCGGATCGCTGAAAAGTAGTCCCTCATACTCGTGCAGTTGAATATAAGGCACGAATCGCAAGTCCGGGCGGAGATCGGGGACGAGTTCACAAATGTCCGCCTTCATTGCCCTTTCTATGCGGGTAGCCTTATGAATGCTTGGCAGGCCGGGAGGAACCGGCGCGCCCGGAAAGCCCGGACCCAGCCCATAGAAGTCGAGCATCGTGGAGCAACGCGCCGCTTTGTCCTGCTTCAAGTGCAGCAATACATCCTTTCTAACGCGAGCATAGCTGGGGCGCCCGCCCTTGTGGCCCGGAACACCGAGAAGAATGGGCGTAAGATATACTTCGTCGGCCCATAGTGCCTCAGCCAGAACGCTGCTGACAAACTCCACCTCTGTCTGGCCCTCCACAATGACCACACCGTGTCACCGATGTTCCGCTCCAGAGGGTATGGCTTGGGGCGCACCCTCCGGCCCGGGTCTTCCGCCCAAGATATTCTTCTGCCAAAGCTCACCCAGCGAGTATTCTCCAAGCCATTCCGGCAGGTCGTCCGGCTCAAGCCGCCGGAACGTGGATTCGCCTTGATGCCGCTCGACAACGACAACATCTTTCGGCTCGAACTCGTTCAGTAAAGGCGCCGATTGCGTCGAGACGATGACCTGCGTCCCGTCCTGTGCCGCCCTCTTGAATAGATCGCCAAGTAGCGCCAGGGCGTACGGGTGTAGGCCGAGTTCCGGTTCGTCGAAGAGCATGGTCGCGGAACGCTGAGGCTGAAGCAGAGCTGTGGCGAGGCATATGAAGCGCAACGTACCGTCCGAAAGCTGATGGGCGCGAAAAGGGTAGTCGGAATCGGTTTGCAGCCACTCGAGCTGAATCAGATCCGGGTTTGTAGGCACCGGCCGGAGTTTGAAGTCGTCGAAGAAAGGAGCCGCTAACCGGACCACGTCACGAATCTGGATATAGTTCCGAGGATCTGTCTCGCGTATCCGGTAGAGAAACGCCGCAAGATTCTCGGCGTCGGGACGGAGCACGTCATTGACGTTGACCGGTTCCTGCCGCCGGACGCCTGCGGTGAGACTGGTATCGTGGAAATGGTATACCACCCAGCTTGAGAGAGCCCTGTAGACGTAATATGGAATACTGTGATCTTCTCCCGATTTTCCCGGTACGTTCCGCAAGTCCTTGACCTTGGCTTCAGCGTGACCCGATTCTAGCGGGTCAAAAATACCGCCGTGCACTATTGTGGCTTCATCGGCGAAAACCATGCGGTTATCTGGTGTTGGCTCAAGCACGAACCGGTAGCCGGTTCGAGAGCCAAAGCGCACCTCGGCGCTAAACCTTTTGGTGATTTTCGGCCCCATGTAAAGACATGCGTCGGCGCCGCCCTCCATCGTTTGCAGGGCGATTTGCAGCCGCTGCTCGATGAGTTCTCTCAGCAGCCGGAAGAACCCGACGAAGTTGCTCTTGCCCGCTCCGTTTGCGCCAATGAGGACGTTCATCCGACGCAGTTCGAAGTTCTTCAGTTCCCTAATGGATTTGAAGCCCTCGATCGTCAGTTTCTGGATGGCATCGCTCATACCGCTACCTTACAGCATACCCGGACTCCGTGTCCCACCAAAAAAAACTCGCCAGGCGCGAAAAATCAATTTACATCGAAAATGTTTTACGCTATAGTGATATTGCTCTGGCCAACAATCCGCGCGAGGGAATGTACGCTGCCGTCACCGTTACGTTAAGCCGCGATGAAATGGAACGCAGGCGCCTGGAAGCTGCCGAGGACCTGCTGAAGGGCACCACGCAAGCCCGGGTCGCCCGCAAATTCGGGGTTAGCCGCACCACGGCGTCTCGCTGGTGCCGCACGCTGGAGGGGCAAGGCTTGGAGCGCCTGCGCAAACGAAAAGCGCCCGGGCGCCCCAGCCGTTTGTCGCTAAGCCAACTGGAGGAGGTGCGCGAAATGTTCGCCGCCGGCCCCCGCGCCATGGGTTTCGATACGGACCGGTGGACCACCGCCCGGCTAGCGCAGGCGATAGAAACCCGATTCGCCATCCGCTACGATCCCGATCACGTGGGCCGCCTGATGCACCGTCTGGGTCTGCGCGCCAAAGCGGTTTCCACTCCCGCGGGGCCTGGACCCGGGATGTTTCCGTTGTCTAGCACGCCGATTGAGATGCACGTGTAGGGCGCTGGCTGTTAATTTCTCAGGAAAGCGCTCAAGAGCGCGAGATTTTGCGAGCCCGGAGGAAGGAGGAGATGCCGTATCCGCCCAGCAGGGCCACTCCGAGGGCCAACAGCGTCAGGCGAAAGATGGCGCTGGGGCTGCCATCGAATTGTCGAATCGCTCGCAAGCCGTTGATAACAAAGACGACGGCCATCGAGACAAACACGAAACCAATGATTTCGTGCCACAGAGTGCGGGCCGGCTTCAGCACTGCCGGGACTACAAAACCCAGAAAGCGGCGTCCGTGCTCGTAAACTCGCGCTCCGTCCCTATAAATGTTACGCTTAGGCACTACATCTCGATATTATCAAAAGTGAGTGCACCTGTTGGTTTTGGCAGGTTTTGCCGATAGAAAACCGGGTGGAGAACTTGTGAAGCCTGCCAAGCTCCACTACAATTTAAACGGGTACAGTGGTGCGATCTTGAATTTGCAACGAGACGCATACCGGTCGCATCCCACAATATAGAGGGAGGTCGTTGTGGACGAGCCATTGAAAAACCTGATGCAAGAGCTGGGAAACGCAATCAACGACTCGCTCTCGGAATCCGATCGGATTGCGGAAGCCATCGGCGAGATCAAGCGCGCCGGTTACGACGTCTTCCTGGTGTTGGAAGCCACTATTGGTTTCAACAAGCGGGACGAAGATAGCGATGAAGTTTCAGATGACGAGCCGGCTGCCGAGCCGGAACGGCGGCATGGTTTCGAGAGTGCGGGCAAGGTGAAATTCACCACCCAGGATCATCGCTTCCTGAAGGCTCTCAAAATCGCCGTGGATGACGATTCCCGCTAGTCTGGCCTGCCATTGGCCAACTCGCGATAAACCTGCCACGTTTTTTCGACTGCGGAACTCCAGCTAAACTGCGCGGCGCGTTTCAAGCCGCGAGAGGCGAGGTCTGCCCGCCTGTCTGCGTCGCGCGTCAGCGTAACCAAAGCGTCGCACAACTCTACGGTATCTACCGGATTCACCAACCACGCTGCATCCCCGGCCACTTCAGGGATAGCGGAGCGATTGGATGCAATCACGGGTATACCGGAAGCCATGGCCTCCAAAACCGGCATGCCGAATCCCTCGTCGAGTGACGGAAACGCGAAGATCGAGGCGCGTGCGTACCAATCCCTCAACTCCTCCCGTGAAACATACCCGGTCAGCCGAATGCGGTCCCGGCTGCGGGATTGGCCGATTCTGGCAATGATCTCTTGCCCGCCGAAACCTCTGGACCCGGCCAGCACGAGCTGCCACTTCGGGTCCACCTCTTCAAATGCGTTCACCAGGCGCAACAGATTCTTTCGGTACTGAATCGCACCAACGTGCAAAATGATCTTCTCACGCGCGGCCTCCGGCATGGTGGCTGGCCGGACCCCGTGGTGCACCACCCGCACGCGCGCTGCCTCCACGCCTAGCAGATCGACGACCTGGCGGGCGGTGAAGTGGGATACCGCGATGATGCGATCGCTACGCGCGGCCGCGTCGCGCGCCTGCTCCGCAAATCGCTGCCGGAACTCGGGCGTCGAATATTCCCCCGTGAGCACAAACAAATCGTGGAAGGTAGTTACCGCAAGGCGGAGCGAGGCGTGCGGCAACCTCTGGTTAAGCCCGTGAAAGAGATCCGCCGATCGCGGCGCGCGCGTTTCCCCCAACAAAAAACGCCGCGCATTTTGCGGCAGACGCTCGCCGAATGAGCGCAGGAAGCGCTGCGAGCGGTAACAAAATGTGAAGTGGTCGCCGGGGTGCGCGCCCGCGAGGCCCTGCAACATCTCGCGCGAATACACGCCCACCCCCGATAAATCCGCGCCTACGCTATAGGTGGAATCCAGCGCGATGTTCAATTCTCGATTTTATATTCCTTAAGCTTGCGATACAGCGTCGTCCGCCCGATGCCCAGCAATTGGGCGGCTTTGGCGCGGTCGCCATGCGTCTCCGCGAGCGCTTTCAGGATGGTCTCCTTCTCCACGGCAGGCAGAAACAATCCGGACGGCCGCGGCGGCAGGCGCAGTAAAGGCAGCGATGCGGTCTCCGAACCGGCGGCGACCGCTGCACCAATCGGGGATTCGTCCGGACGGTGATTCTGCAACGACGAAGGCAGGTCCGCGATGTGCAGCCAAGGGCCGGTATTCAGCGCCACCATGCGCTCGATGGAGTTTTGCAGCTCGCGCACATTACCCGGCCAATCGTACTCCAGCATGGCCGCCAGCGTATCGGGCGTCAGTTGATGGTTTCCGCCGAAGCGCCGCAGGAAATGATCGATCAACTCGGGAATATCCTTTTTGCGGTCGCGCAGGGGCGCCAAACGAAGCGTGACGATATTCAGCCGGTAATAAAGGTCCTGCCGGAACGTGCCACGCGCGGCGTCGCGCGCCAGATCGTGGTGCGTGGCGGCGATCACGCGGATGTTCACCTTGTGCTGCTTCAACGAGCCGACCGGACGGAATTCGTGCTCCTGCAGCAGCCGCAGCAGCTTCACCTGCATCTCGAGCGGCAGATCGCCGATTTCATCGAAGAAAGCGGTGCCGCCGTCGGCCAACTCGATGAGACCCCTCTTGGCTTCCGAAGCGCCGGTGAATGCGCCGCGGGTATGGCCGAACAATTCGCTTTCCACCAGCGGTCCCACCAGGGCGCCGCAATCGATGGGCACGAATTCGCCCGCGGGATTGGCATTGTGAATGGCGCGCGCCACCACTTCCTTGCCCGTGCCGCTTTCCCCCAGCAGCAGGACAGGCGCGCGCGTTCTTCCGAGTTTCTCGATTAGCCGGCGGATCTCGCAGATCTGCGGCGATTGCCCCACCAGACTATGGGACGATCCGTTCGCACTGCGCTCCATTGTGCTGCTTCGATTATACAGTAGGACAGGACTCCTGGCCTGTCCGGGGTGAGCTAGGCGCGCCGGGGACAGACCAGGAGGTCTATCCTACTACTCGGAATCCAGCCGCACCACGAATGCGGCGCTGATGGAACTGTTCTCGCCGACGACGCGTCCGGACAACGCCGACGCTCCTTCCAGCGTCGGTTCCATGCCTACCACCACGTGCCACAAGCCTGGAGTATCGTTTCGCGCGACCAGGCGCGCGCGCCCGTACTTCGCCGCCATCGCCTGGCGCAACCGCTCCGCGCTGTCGCGATTGCGAAAGGCACCCACCTGCACACCGAAATATGCCTGCGGCGGTGGCGGGGGCGCACTCAGGATCTCCAACTGCACGCGCGCCGTTCCCGGGCCGATCATTTCTATGGCGCGGGCCGCCGCGTGCGAGAGATCGATGATACGGCCATCCACGAACGGGCCGCGGTCTGTGATGCGCACATCCACCATTTTGTCGTTATCCAGATCGTGCACCCGCACCATGGTGTTGAAGGGCAGGGTGCGGTGCGCGGCGGTCATCTGCTCCATATCGTAGATTTCGCCGTTGGCCGCGGCCCGGCCATGGAAAGGATGGCCGTACCAGCTTGCCAGGCCGGTTTCGCCGAATTGCGGCGCGTTTGCAGATCCGGGCGCGGATGGTGGAACGGTGGGCGCGGGGGGATGAGCCTCCGTCGCGGCCGGTGGTGGCGGGGGAACCTGGGAAACCCTCTTGTGATGGCAGCCGGCCAGCAGCATCAGGCCGGCCGTAGCCAGCAGCGCTTTGCGCATCTGCTGTGATCCTACCACGGCCGCCATGGCGCCTTACTTGTACACGTCGCGCTTCAAATCGTCCGGCAGATCGCTCAGTTTGCCGAGCATTTCATAGACGCGCGCCACGGCATTATCGACCATGCGCTCACCCGAGCCCGGCTCTACCCAGGTGCTGGCGCTGGCCGCGCCGTATCCGCCGCGGGAGGCCGCCGCGATGGTCGGAAAGTAGCCGTTGTAGCCATTCGTGTAGCCCAGCAACAGTGCGTGCGGCACGGGACAGCGGTCGCGCCAGTTCATCTGGAAATCCACGAAGGGTTCGCCAGGCATGGTGGCGACCGCGATTTGTTTGTCGATCAGCACAGTAGTCACGGGCAGTGCGATCTCGGGTACAATGCGTGCGCCATAGACTTCCAGGCCATCGGGGCCCAGAAACTTCTCGAGCGCGGCGCGGAACTTTCCGATGTCCCACCGCAAATGCACGGTCAATGTGGACTCGCGGAACTCGATGGTGGGCGCATCTGGGGCGCGCGTGTGGATTTCTTTCGCCACGCGGGCCGCCTCTTGGCCCAGACGTTCTCCGGTCCAATCGCGGCGGCCGACGGCGTCCTGCTCGATCGGCGTGACGGCGTAATACGGATTGATATCGCCTGGCGCGCCTTGCAAAAAGAAGCTCTGTACGTGCCCGCCGAGTTCCTGCTCCACCACGCGATTCATCACGCCCGGATAATCGGCCGAATAGCGCAGATTGTCCGCGCCGAAGACCACCGGATGGCAAGCGTAGTTGGTGAGCACGGCGAGCGGCGATCCATCGGCGCGGTCAATTCGCAGCACTGTAACTGTGGGATCCACTGGCGCGGTAGGAATGCGCGTCGGATTGACTTCGAACCAGCTCACCGATCCATCGGAGTTCACGCGCAGGCGGTTGTGTCCGATATAGGCCGCGCCCGTCGACACGCCGATGCGCGCCGGCTCGAGCGTCCGCGCCGCTTCCGCGATGGCTTTGCCGATTTTATCGAGCGCCGCTTGTTCCCAAGCCGGTGGCGCATTACGATATTCGTCCTTCACCACCGGCGCGCTGTGCGTGTGGGATGCGGCCACCAGCAGACAGTCGATGGCGCTGGTCCGCTTGGCTTCGGCGCGCAGCGTGGCCAGCGATGCCGGTCCGAAGCTACGCCCCAGATCCAGCGTTACCAGTGCCAGCCGCGTGGTGGCGTTTCCGCCGCCGGCCTCCAGCACAAGCACGCGCGCGTAGAGCGGATCGAGCGTGCCGGTGGCGGGCTGACGGCGGTTTTCGTAACCCCACATCTGCTCGCCGGCGGGAGGTGTGATGTCTACCCGCGCCACACCCGCGCGCATCGCCGCGCGGCAGATTCCGGAAGAAGCCACCACCAGGATGGAAACTAAACCGGCTGTTCGAATCCGCATAAGCGTCTCCTTCAATCCAATTTCGGAAGCTCTTCGGCCCGCGGCAATACTTGAATCGTGCGTGGCGTCCACGGAATCCGGCTAATCGGGCCGCGCGCTTCCAGAGTCACGATCATGTTGTGGACGCTCGGCGTCAGTTGAAAATACATTTGTATGTCGAATTCCGCGGGTGGGCGTTTGTGCAGCTTAGTATACAGGTGGATGTACGCCAGGTATTGTCCCTCCTTGTAAGGTATACTTTGCAGCCACGGAAAAACTCCGTATAAGCTTATAGCATGGCGGACGATTTTGCGGATGCGGACGAGCCCATCCGCGTTCCCATCAGCGATGTGTTCGATCTGCACAGTGTACCGCCGCGCGATGTGCAAGGGGTGGTGGAAGCCTATCTGGAGGAGGCGCGAAGACTGGGATTTCGCGCCATACGTATTATCCACGGCCGTGGTATCGGAGTGCAGCGTGAGATCGTGCGCAAAGTACTCGCCCGCACTCCGTACGTTTTGGACTATCGCGACGCGCCGGCGGAAGCGGGCGGATGGGGCGCCACGATTGCAACGCTCGATCCACGATGAACGCAATTTACGTTTTTGTGGGGCGGCCCATCGTGGCCGCAGCACGGTAGGACAGTCCTCCTGGCCTGTCCCGAAGAGCGGGCCTGCGAGGCCCGCGCAGGCTACGAGCCTGCCCCACAGCTCTCAAACGCCGTCTGTCGTCTTTCTGTGCTAATCTTTGGGACATGACCGGGCGCCTATCTTTGGCGGCACTGACCGTGGTGCTCGTCGCACCGTTATTTCAACTTCGCGCGGCGTCTCCCGCCAGCGATTTTTCCGGCACGTGGGTGCTTGACCGGGAAGCCAGCGATACCGCTGCGCTGGGCCCGGTCGAGATGCATCTCAACGTTACGCAAGGGCCCACCGGCATCCAATGCTCAACGGGCGCCGCGGAATGGTCGTATTCCTTCGATGGCAGCGAGACGCGCAAGCAAATCGCCGACGAAACCAGAAGTTCGATGGTGAAGTGGGAAGGCGCGGCGCTGTTGGTGAATACGCAGGTAGTGGGACCGCGGCAATATACCGTGATGGACCGTTGGGAGATTTCCCGCAGCCGCAACACGCTCACCATCACACGCCAGACGGTGAATCTCGGCAGCGAGTCGGAAGGCACGCTGGTATTCCGCCGTGAGGGCGTCACCGCCGATGCGCCGCACGCACCTCCGGCGCAAACCGCACCATCCAACGCGGCGCCGCGGCAAGACGGGCCGCCGGCCGATGCCGGTCCGCCCGCGGGCTGGCGCAAAACCGATGCGCCCAGCGGCGACTCCAAGCCGGAACTCGCGAAGCGCTCGGAGCAGACTGCACCGGGCGATGTTACGGTTCCGTCCGGAACGCGCGTACTGCTCTCGCTCATCGGAGAATTGAACACGAAGTATGCCAAAGAGGGCGACCGGGTGTATCTGCGGACGGCTGCTCCGGTGGCCGCCAACGGGCGCGTGGTGATCCCCAGAGGCAGCGACGTGCAAGGCACCGTAACGCGCGCCAAGGCCGCCGGTAAGGTGGTAGGCAAGGGCGAGTTATACATTCGCTTCGACTCACTGATCCTACCCAACGGCGTATCGCGCGACTTCCGCGCCCGTCCCAAGGGCGAAGAAGGCAAGGTGGAGGGCCAGACCAAATCGGCCGACGGACGCACCGTGGCCGAGACAGCCGGCGCGGGCGGCATTATCGGCGCCATGACCCATGGGCTGGGCGGCGCGGCGGTCGGCGGCGGCATCGGCGCGTTGGCGGGCGTGCTGTTGTCGCGCAATCAGAATGTGGTGCTGAAGTCGGGCACGCATATGGAAATGGTGCTGGACCGCGATTTGGTGTTTCATCCCGACGAGCTTCCGTAGGCGGCAAAGGGCTTCGGCATCTCCGCTCCCTCACGGTCGCAGCTCGGAAAGGACGGTCGCGGCTCGGAAAGGAAAGTCGCGGCTCGGAAAGGAAAGTCGCGGCTCGGTAACACAAATCGCGGCTCGTATTGAATAATGATTTCAGGCGGCCAGTGATGTAACTGCCGCCGGAGCCTGGTGAAGCCGGCTGGAAGGATACGGTGCGGGCCGAGCACTCCATGGTGACGCGGATCATTGTTCCGTTCGAAGGGTACCCGGGCAGGTATGTGGGGCACTGCCACATCCTGGAACATGAGGACAATGAGATGATGCGGACTTATGAAGTGATCGCCATGCTAAAATAAGACTTCCCGCACTGGGACGTCGTCTAACGGTAAGACTGCAGCCTCTGGAGCTGCGTATCGGGGTTCGAATCCCTGCGTCCCAGCCAGATATCAAAATCGGCACAGTTAGCAGTTAAGTTCCCGTTTTTTGTGTGAGTTGCACGGTTCTAAAGTCGCAATTGCGAAAACGGCTCTCGGAAAGACATCCGCAACTCCCCGCCCTTCCAGGTCGCATCCTCGAGTACCAGCCGGAGGAGTTTTCGCTGCTCCGCCGCGGGCTGATCGAGGAATAGATCGGCGGCTTTAGCCGTAAGCGCGATCAGGTCCACTGTTTCGATTAGTGGCGGCAGTGGGACCGATTGAAACTCGGCAAGCCTGCGGCGCAGCCGATCCTGTTGTTGGCGAATCTCTGCCGCTTTTTTATCGTAAGTACCGGCGTCGATACGACCGTCGAGCCGATCTTCGTAAAGCACATCCAGGCGCTTCTGAAGTCGATCCAGCTCAACTTGGTCGCGCCGCAGAGTTTGCTCGCGGGCGCCACGCTCGCTCACATCGCTCGAAACCAATTCCTCCCGCAACCAGTTCAGAATCGGGCTGGGAGTCACGAGTTCGCGCAGTTCCTCCGCGAACTGGCTCTCCAGAACCTCTTCGCGCGTGTACGGCTCCGCGCATTTGCCGCGATACCCGGTACAGTGATAGTAAACGTAGCGTCCCTTCTTGAGCTCGCGCACCAGGGAACATCCGCAGTGCCCGCAGTTCACTAGCCCGGAAAAAGCGAAATCGTGAGTGACCTTGCGATGTTTCTTTTTGTGACGACCATCCAGAATCTCCTGCACTCGCTCCCAGGTATCACGCCTTACAATACGACTTTACCGAACGCGACGTGCTCACGGGCAAGGCGCGGACGACCAACACGTACCGCGTGATCATGATCGAAGGCTCACCATACAACGAACTGATCGGGGCGAATGGAACTCCGCTCGATCCCGCCCGCGCGGCGGCAGAAAGTCGAAAGCTCCAGAACGAAATCGCACGAAGGCGGCGGGAGACGCCCTCTGAGCGGCGGCAGCGCGTCGCGCGATACAAGCGGGAGCGCCGCCAGGACAACGAACTGCTGGAGGAGATGATCAAGGCGATTGATTTCAAGCTCGTTGGGGAGGATTCCGTTGATGGACGACGCTGTTTTGTGCTGGAGGGCGAACCGAAGGCAGGATACCGACCCACGAGCCGGGATACCAAGGTCCTGAAGGGTATGCGCGGCAAAATGTGGATCGACGCACAGGCCTATCAATGGGTCAAAGTGGAGGCCGAGGTGTTCCGTCCCGTAGCCTTTGGCCATAGCAAATGGGATTCGCTAATCAATTCAAGCACCTGCTGCGCAGACTCTTCCGGTCGCCGATGTTCACGCTCGTCACCGTGTTGACAATCGCCATCGGCGTTGGCGCAAACGCCGCCATCTTCAGCGTAATCAACGGCGTTTTGCTCAAGCCGTTGCGTTATCCCGATCCCGAACGGCTGGTAGGTGTCTGGCAGTCCGCACCCGGGATCGGCATTCAAGACTTGAATGCTTCTCCATCGGACTATTTCACGTTTCGCGATGAGAATCGCACGATGCAGCAGTTCGGCACCTGGAATGGAGGCAGCGTGAGTGTCACCGGACTGGCCGCGCCGGAGCAGGTGCCGAGCCTGACCGTGACCGAGGGAACTTTGAATGCACTTGGGGTGCAGCCTGTGCTAGTAACGCCGCTTAGGATGGGCGGCGGTGTTGGGTAGTAGAGGTTAGGCAGTCCGCTGTCCAGGGTCGCGTTCGCCGGGGGGGGCGGAGTCTGGGCTGGCGCAAGCCCGCTGAGGGCTACGCAGAGAAAGACGGCTTTAATCTGCATGTAACACTCCTCCAATGAGTGCGCGATCTATGTTCCCGTAATCCTCGCATGTTCAAGGGGCGGCCGTCAAGCCATTTGCCGCTGCGCGAGGGACCGGCGGGGTACGTCTCTCACGTTTGCCCGGAGCGGGCTGGCGGCGATGTAGAGCTAGGACGGGAAGGGTTGGCGAACGATGAGATCGGAGAATCCCTCGGACCGAAAACGGGGCCACCCACCGGACGACCGACCCGCTGGGAAGCGCGGTTCGTGCAGGACGCGGGCGCCCATGCCCATGGATTCCGGGTCACTTGCCGTTACGGATAACAGATTCCGGATGGGGTTGACGGCTTGGCCACCAAAGCGCCGGGCGCGGACAAGAGGTTTTATTTGTCGCGATGCCGTCTACCAAGAACTTGAGTGGCCGGATTGCGGCAGTACCAGCCCGGCAAGCAATACTGACAACGAAATTTTATCGCGGCACCGGTATCGGAAGATTCAGCACTTCGTTGAGCGAGCCCTGGCGGTAACCTTCCAGATCGAGCGTCACATACTTGAAGCCCAGGGGCTTGAAGATGGCCGTAAACTGCCGCGCCATTTCCGGCGTGAGCGCCTTCGCCAATTCCTCGCGCGCGATTTCCAGGCGCACCAATTCACCGTGATAACGCACGCGAAATTGGCGAAATCCGAGGGCTTTTATTTCCTCCTCGCCGCGCTCCACCGTATGGATGTTCTCTATCGTGACCGGAGTGCCGTACGGGATGCGCGAACTGAGGCACGCCGATGCGGGGCGGTCCCAGGTGGGCAGCCCGGCCATGCGTGATAATTCGCGGATCTCGGATTTGCGCAGGCCGGCTTCCACCAGCGGCGCTTTCACTTTGTGAATTCCGGCGGCTTGCTGGCCGGGCCGATAATCGCCCAGATCGTCGGCATTCACGCCGTAAACGATGTGCGCAATGCCGCGCTCGCGGCCGATTTCTTCCAACCGCTTGAACAATTCGTCCTTGCAATGGAAACAACGGTTCGGATCATTCCGCAGATAATCCGGATTTTCGAACTCGTGCGTCTCGATGTATTCGTGCGGGATACCGAACTGGCGCACGAAGGCTTCGGCATCGCGCTTATGCGATTGCGGGATCGAAGCCGAATCCGCGGTCACCGCCAACGCGCCGCCGTTCAGCACCTGGTGCGCGGCCCACGCCAGGTAGGCGGAATCCGCGCCGCCGGAGTAGGCCACCATCACCCGGTCGAGCGCGCGCAGCAGGGTGAACAACTTCTCCTGCTTGGCGAGCAACGGCGTAGACATAGCTAAATTATACCGTGGGGCAGACGATCGTCTTGTGCCGTCTGCCGGATTTACTGTATGTCGGTGACCTTGCCATCCACGAAAGTGATTTTCAGGTCCTTGTACAGATAGATTTTCTTTGTGCCGGAACCAAGGATATGCAACGGCTGTCCCATCGCCGCGGTGACATCCTCAATCGACTGTCCGGGTTCGATGGTGGGCGGCGCGGCCGATGCGTCGGTGGCTGCTGCGGGTGCGGCTCCGCCTGCCTCGCCGGCGGCTTCCTGCTCCGCCCGGTCGGCTTCCTGCGACTGCTGATTGATTTGGGCGGCCACCTCGTCCTGCGGCGGCGGGGGCGGCGCTTCGACTGCCATGGGCGTTTCTACCGGCGCAGTCCGGGCGGAGGCTGGAGCGGCGGGCAATCCGCCCTGCCCCTGCTTCTTCTGCAGATCCTGCATGCCTTGGTCGATGGTCTCGCGCATGTGATTCTGCATTTCCTGCAGGTCCTGCAGGGCCACCGCCACGGTGTCGCCTTTACCGCACTCCTTGCCTCCTTTGCTCGCCAGTACATTCAGGCTCGCGGACGTCGCGTCGGGCGCAGTGGGGTTGATCAGTTGCAGTGCGTCGCCTTCGCTCAGCGCGCACTCATTTCCGCCGGCATCCACAACGTCGAGATCCTGACCGGCCACGAAGACATGTTGTCCGCCATCGGTCAGATCGCGCTGGATGCTGGTCAACGCCGGATTCGGATCGCCGCCTGCCTTCGCTTGGTCGTACTCGAGGGCCACCTCGCGCTTGACTTCGTCGGCGATGAGTTGCTTGGCCTCGGGCGACAAAGGCGCCGGCCCGCTCATGGCGGCGGCTTGGGCTTGCGCGGCGGCTTGTTCCTGATAGGCTGCCATCAGCGAATTGGCGATGATGTAATCGGTTAGCCACAGCGATGCGTTGGCGTAGACCGGATAAGGTGTGAACCACGCACCATAGTATCCGTACCAGGGGTTACCTCCCCAGCCCCAGGCATAGGAAACAGGCGCCACCCACGGATTGTAGACCCATCCATAATAAGCCGGACCGTAATAATACGAGGGGTAGTACGGATACATATAGGCGCCGCGATAGTAATAACGCCCGTAGTAAGCGTGATAGTAGCGTCCATGGTAATAGTAGGAACGGCGCGCATAGTCGTGGCCATGGAATCTGTAGGGCCTTTCGACAAAGCCGCGGCCGCCGCGCTCGGCCACAATGCGCGATCCATCCCGGCGCTCGACCACCACGCGCCGGTTGCCGTTCAGGCCGTGGTGCACATCCATGCCGCGCTTAGGATCGTGGAACGAGGCGATTTTGCCACCCGGCCGCGTGGTGACAGTTTTGCCGCTGGCGGTTTGAACGGTTTTCGTGTTCTTCGCGGTTACGCCTCCGGGACCTTTCGGCGCTCCGCCCTTCGCTGCCGGCGCCGAGCCTTTCCCTGCCGGCCCCGAACCTTTGTTTGCGGTCCCCGAACCTTTACCAGTTCCGGCTCCGCCTTTGGTTGTGCCGGCAGTCGTGCCAGGGTGCGGATTGCTAGTGCTCGGGTGCGTGCCCGTGGTAGTGGGGCTGTGCGAAGTGGTAGTCGGACCGTGCGAAGTTGTCGTAGGGCCGTGCGATGTGCTCGCCGCTCCGGAGCTTTTCGAAGCGCCCCCGGCGGCCGGTTTAGCTCCCGAACTGGGCGTCTTGGCCGGAGCTTTAGCCGGTTTCTTATCGTCGCCCAGCGCGATGCTGCCGAACAGTATCAGGGCCAGCATGCCTGCCAAGTAACCAAAAGGACTGCGAATTCCGAACTGTTTCATCGAGCATCTCCTAATTCCAGATCTATGGTTCCAAAACAACGCTCCGGCCTTACTGTATATCCTTCACCTTGCCGTTGATGAACGTAATCTTCACGTCCTTGTAGACATAAATCTCCTTGGTGGCGGACGGTTTCAACTTGTGTAAGGGCTGGCCCATGGCCGCAACGACTTGGTCTATCGTCTGTCCCTCGGAGACCGTGGTCGGGTCAGGCGGCGGGGGCGGCGGCGCTTCGACCGGGGGTGGCGGCGCTTCGACCGGAGGTGGCGGCGCTTCAGGTGCCGCGGCAGGCGGGTTTGCCGGCGGCTGGTTTTGAGCTGGCGGCGCTTGCTGTTGGTCGCCTTGGGGAGCAGCCTGTTGTTTGTCCCCCTTGGCGTCTTCGGCCGGAGCCACGGTAATTACTTCTTTCACCAATTTCAGGGCTTCATCCGGCGCGGGGGTAGAACCGCCGAACGGGATCAGCAGAGTAGTCCCGTAGCGAGTCTTGTTGTCGCCGATTTCATCTGTGAAGAAATCGACGGCGATGCCCGGATCTTTGCCGCTGTCGACGACCGCAATCTTGGTTACCCAGAACTTTTCACCCGCTACGAACGTCCTGCTTGTGGGGGAATCCGGCACGCTGCTGGAGCCTGGGATGCGGCCTTTAAGAAAGCCCGGAACCTTCTTCATTTTTTCGTTGGCCCTGCACGGCCCACTCTGCGTGATTTTGCCATCCTTGTATGTATTCCGGCACGGATTCGTACTGCTGGCCGCCAGCATGAGCAGATTGTCTTTTTGGAGGACGACCACGGAACCGGCGGTTACGATGTCCGTCTTGTCGGCGGTCGTCTTGGTAAGCTGATACTCGGCTTCCAGCTTCTTCCGGATGGCTTCCTGCCCTTGCGCCTGGGCGTAACCAGCCGCACAAATTCCTCCCAGTACGGCTACCACACAAACACAAATCCCCTTTGCTCTCATGAGAGTACTCTCCTTGCTTTGTATTTCTTGAGGGCTGGCCTGGTCGTCACCCCTAAGAGACCGCTCCGGCACCGGACAAAAGACCTACAGGCCTACACCTCCATCTCCGCCTGCTGCGCCTTCCCGCAATCTATCTGCGCAGGAACCAGGCCTTGCGGCCAGTAAAGAATTTGTTATATTTCGTCCAGAGCCGATAATATCACTAGCCCGTCGTGGCTTCAATGGAAAAATGCAGATTCCGCGAGGTGTGACCTACGAGCCCGCCTGACGTAGTGGCAGTCGCCGCGCGCTCCAGAAGGCAGGCCACACAAAACGATGGCCTGCCCCACCGGACTACTCTGTCTTTACCGCCTGCAGCTTGGCGACTACCGTATCGGCCCACGTCGCGTCCGACGCGTCATAGCCGATCTGGCTCCATCGCCATCCACCCTTCGGACTGACGATCCAGTTCTGCGGAATGGCTACCGAATCGAGCAGCGACAGCACGAAACTATACGCCGGCAGCACCGGGAAGGTGAAGCCTTTCTCCTTCACGAACGGCGCCACCAACCCGAGATCCTCATCGAAATTAAGCGTCAAAATCTGAACGTCGGAACGGTCCTTCACCTTCTCATATAGTTTCTGCAAATGCGGCAGCTCCGCGTTACACGGACCGCACCAGGTGGCCCAAACATTGATCAACAGCGATTTGCCTTCGAGCGTTTTCAAGCGCCATGTTTTGCCGCTGAGATCGGCCAGTTCGAATGCGGGCATCGTCTTGGTGCCCTTCTCCCAACGGCCTTCGGCGAGTTCCTGCGTTTTGCCCGCCGGCGGCGCCTTCCAGATGTTCCAGGCCAACTCGCTACCGCCGGTATCGTTCCACACGGCACGCGATTCTTCAATCAAATCGTCCTGCAGCCTGCCGCGATATGGCTTGGGCGTGCTTTCGCGCGTGAAGAGCGCCTGCTGATAGAACGTCAACGCATCCGCTTTACGGCCTTCGAGCGCGGCCAGCCGCGCGCGATTCTGCCAGTAGCCGGAAACCACTTTCGCGTCGGCAGGAATCGGCCCTTCGACATAGGCTTTCAAGCTCTCCGCCTCGGCCGGTTTCCCCATCAGTCTGGCCGCGCGCAGAATCAGTCCGGCGACATCCTGGTCGAGATAAATATTTCCCTCTTCGCGTTCCTTGGCGTCGTCCGCCGTGAGGTCGTCATTGGCGTTCAGTGTGCGGCTCATCTCCGCGTATTTGCGGGCCGTGCGCGCGAGTTCCAGGGCGTGCTCCGGTTGCCATTTGTGTTCGATCAGGAACGACGCCGCCATGCGATATCCCCACGGCGAAGGCGATTCGTATTCGGTGATCTCCGTCATATAGCCATCGAATGCGCGCTGCCCTTCCGCCTGGGAAATATCGGGATCGTCCGCGATAGCATAAAACAAGCCGGTGCGCTGCAGGTTCTGGTCCTCGCTGAACTGAGCGATCCAGCCTTTCACGGCCGCCAGATACTCGGCGTTGTACTCTTTCCAAGCGGCGGCGTCCTTCTGATCCTCGGGTTCCTTGTGTGCCTTTCTCCATCTCTGGTAGGCAATGTCATAAGCTTCTTCGGAATGCGGGAACTGTTTGATGACACGGTCTTCCATGGCCGTCACGGTTTCCGGCGTCGCGCCGCTCTGCTTATATCCGTCTTTCAAAAAGACGAGCCACGCGGCATCGGGCGATGGATTCATGGATTCCAGCCGCTCGAGATCGGCAGCCACCTGCTTGCGCAGCGCATCATGCTCCTGCGGCGGACGCGTGCGGAATTCCAGGCCCCACAACTTGGCATAATCCGGCAGGCGCTTGGGATCGGTTTCCTTGGCGAGCCGTGCACGCAATGCCACAGCCACCTGCGCTTGCGTTTCCTTCGAAGCAGTGCGGCCCAACGTCCACTGCGCGCCCGCATCGGTGGAAGACGGACACGCGGTGAAAAAGGCCGCGATCTCTTCGCCGGCTTTTTTCTTGTCGGCGAGTTTTCCCGAGCCGTGGATATCGGCCAGCGTCAAGTTCGCCCAGGCGAAATCGGGCGCCTTGGATTTGGCTTGTTCCAGCAACTGAATGCTGCGCGGTGTGTCCTTGCCTCGCAGCACGATGGCCGCCAGATACAGCGCCAACGGATCGTCCGGGTGCTGCTCCGCCTGCTTTACATAGCGGTCGGCCAAAGCCGGAAACGCCTCGGGATCGAGCCAGCGGACATCTTGAATCAGCCGCCGCTGGGGCGCCAACTCCCGCGGATATTTCGCGATCAGGTCGCCCAGCACCTGCCGCTCGTACGGTTCCTGATCGGCGCCTTTCATGTCTCCGACGATCTTGTCGCTTAGCTTGTCATCCAATACTTGCCGGACTTCCGGCAGCGGTTCACAACCCGGAACGGCGAGCGGGGATTCCGCGAAAACAGCGGTTGTAAGACCGGCGAGCAGTAGTGCTGCGAACGCACGCATAGAGCCTCCTCTTTCTTGCAGTGTACACCAGCCCACTGGAAGGTCAGCTACGATGGGATAAAGGATGCGCATGTCTCACCCCATCGGATTAACCCAAATTGCCATCGGACTGCTGCTCGCGGCCACCACTTTCGCCAATCCGCCGATTCCGGCGCCTGTAGCGGACGCCCCGCTCTCGAAACATCCCGGCAAAGAAACCGCCGTCTTTGCGGGCGGCTGCTTCTGGGGTGTCCAATCCGTCTTCGAGCGCGTGAAAGGCGTCGTCTCGACAGCGGCCGGATACGCGGGCGGAGCCGCGCAAACCGCCACCTATCGGCAGGTGATCACCGAGACCACCGGCCATGCGGAATCGGTCGAGGTGGTTTACGATCCTTCGCGCATCACTTATGGCCAGTTGTTGCGAGTTTATTTCTCGGTGGCGCACGACCCGACGGAGTTGAATCGCCAGGGCCCCGACGTGGGAACGTCGTACCGCTCGGCGATCTTCTACACCAACGACGAGCAGAAGCGGCTGGCACAAGCTTACATCGCGCAACTCGACGCGCAGAAAGCCTTTCCCAAGCCTATCGTCACCGAAGTCACGCCGCTCAAAGCCTTCTACCGCGCCGAGGATTATCACCAGGATTACGCATACTACAATCCCGATAATCCCTATATTCAAGTTTGCGACCGGCCCAAGATCGCGGCGTTGAAGCAGCAGTTCCCGGATCTGTTTATCGATTACAAGCCCAAAAAGTAGCGACACTCCCACCATGCGAATCGCCATTGCCCTCGTCCTCTTTGCCGCATCTCTGCGCGCGGATCCGTGGCCGCTAGACCGTCTGTTCAGCCGCCCTTACGTCTGGGGCACCACGCCAACGCGCATCTCCTGGTCGAAACAAGGGCACACGCTCGTGTTTTTGTGGAACGCCGAAGGGCGCCGCTTCATGGATCTCTACTGCTACCATCCGGAGACGCAGCGTCTGGCGCGGCTCACGAATCTGGAGGCGGTTGAAGACTCCATCAACCGTCCGGCTGCCGAGAAAGACGATCGGCAGAAGCAGTATGTGGAGCCTCCGGCGGGCATCGGCGAATTCGATATTTCGCGCGATGGCGCGCGCGCCGCGTTCTCCTATCATGGCGATCTGTACCTGGTGAACACCTCGGGCGATGAGCCGCCCTTCCGCCTGACTCGCACCAAAACCGCCGAAACCAACCCCGTGTTTTCGCCCGACGGAAACAAGCTGGCCTTCGCGCGCGACGGGCAGATATTCACGCAAGACTTGCGCACCGGGCAGCTTTGGCAGGTCACCGAAATTGAGGGCGAAAGCGCGTCGCTGGGCGGGTGGCAATGGTCGCGTGACGGCAAGCGCTTCGTCTACACCGTGCGCACGGGCGCGGGCCGCAAGCTGCTGCTGCCGAATTATGCCGGGCATCTGGTGACGGCCAGCCCTTTCCCGCGCACGCTGCCGGGCGATGCGGTCACCGAAGCGAAGATGTACGTGATCCCGGCCGAAGGCGGCACGCCGGTCGCCATGGAACCTGGACCGTGGGGCGACAAAGTCTTCGCCTTCGGCGCGCCGCGCTGGTCGCCCGATTCGCGCTGGCTGCTGCGCACCGTGGTGCATCCGAATCTAAAGCAGGCCGCCATCCTGGTGAACGATCCCGTGAGCGGCAAGGCCCGCGTGGTGGCCGAAGATAAAGACGCAGCTTGGGTGGAACCGTTCTTCGCGGCCTGGTCGCCCGATTCGAGCCGAATTCTGTTTTCGAGCGAGCGCGACGGCTGGTCGCACTTATATATAGTCGCGAAAGACGGCGGCGAGGCGCGCCAACTCACTCGCGGCGCCTGGGAGGTGGATAACGACCGCACCTTCGGCCATGAGCCGCAATGGTCGGGCGACTATATCTATTACGCATCCACGGAAGCGGGCACGGCCGAGCGCCAGTTCTACCGCGTCCATCCCGATGGCACGGCGAAGGAGAAGCTCTCGTCGCGCGAAGGCATGAATATCGGCATCGTTTCCGAGGATGGCAGCGATATTGCCATGATGATGGCGGACACCAAGGATCCGTTTGACTTATATGTTGCCGGCCATCAAGTGACTAAGTCGCCGCGCGCGGAGTTCGCCACTTATGCCTGGCCGGATGCGCGCGTAGTAAGTTTCCCTTCTCGCGGCGATCGCAAGTCCATCGCGGCGCGCCTCTTCCTGCCGCAAGGTTATCGCCTGGATGACCGCACCGAGAAACCGCGCCCCGCCATCTTATTCATTCACGGCTCGGGTTATGCCACCAGCGTACTGAAGCAATGGGGATCTTATGCCGAGATTCGCTATGTGTTCAACTGCGCGCTGGTAAATCGCGGATATGTGGTGCTCGATATGGATTACCGCGGCAGCTCCGGTTATGGCCGCGACTGGCGCACGGGCGTGTATCTGCACATGGGCGGACCGGATCTGGACGATGTGCTGGGCGGCGTCGATTACCTGCGGTCGCTCGGTAACATCGATATGCACCGCATCGGCATCTGGGGATCCAGTTATGGCGGGTTTATGACCGCCATGGCTATGTTCCTCGCGCCGGATACCTTCCGCGCGGGTGCGTCTTTTTCCTCGGTGAACGACTGGGAGAATTATAACGCCTATTACACGGAACAGCGGCTGGGCAAGCCGCAGGACTATCCCGAAGCCTACCGGCGCAGTTCGCCCATCCATTTTTCGAGTATGTTGAAGAATCCGTTCCTGATGGTGCATGGCATCGTGGATAATAACGTGATGTTTCAGGATTCCGTGCAACTTAGCGAGAAGCTGATTCATGAGGGTAAGGACTTTTCGGAGATTTACTATCCCGAGGAGAGCCACATATTCGTCAGGGATGAGTCCTATATCGATGCATTCCGGCGGGCGGCGGAGTTTTTCGGCAGAAGCCTGAGGCCATAGGCGAGAGAAGCTATTCGTCCCGGAAACTACCCGCGCCATCGTGTAGGTGGTGGCTCCGCGGCGGTACTGGAAGTGAAAAATCCTCTTGACAGCAACTCGGGCGTGCGCGTCTACGACGACTGGCAGTGAGAAGCAAGGAGACTACTATGGACGCAAAAACACCCAGTCAATATCGCAGGTCGCTTCTGCCGTTCTACGCCATAGCGATTCTCGGCGCGTGCCAGCAGCTCATGGGCGCGGACGAGGCGAGCAGTACCGCCGGTAGGGTCACTCCGCTGTCCCTCCCCGCGGGCACGGTGCTCTTGGGACTTTCGGAAGTTTCTCCGGGCACCTTCGTCAGTCTTCCGGGCGCGGAGGCGTACCTGTTCACCAGCCAGGGCAAGCTGACCCCCTTCTGCCAGACGCCCGCCACACTCGGGCCGGACTCTGTCTGGGTGCTGCAGGCCGTCAACGGGCTGCTGTACGGCACCGGCGAGATCTCTCAGAACGGCAAGCCGGTTGGAATGAACTTCAGCTTCGGCCTTAATTGCGAGCCCCAGTCATATCCCAACGTCACGCACCCCGTATTCTCGATCCCAACCGCCGATGGCTACCTATATGGGACCCAGGCTCTCGATCCAGCGGCCGGGTACGCCTTTGTGCGCATGGCGCTCGACGGCACGCTCAGCACGGTGCACGCCTTTTCCTCCCAGGAGGGGGTTCCGTTCCACGCCCCCATTCTAGGCACCGACGGCAACTTCTACGGCCAGTCAACCCTTTCCAATGGCGCCCAGTCGGTCTACCGGATGACTCCTCAGGGTGACCTCACCACGCTGGTGGCTTCGATCCCACAGGGATCCCCGCTCACCAACCCCCAGCGCGGAGCCACTCTGATTCAAGCCGGAAACGGCAAATTATACGGCATAACTCCGGCCGGGGGGGGCCAGAAAGCGGGGACCATCTTCGAGCTGCAGCCGGACGGTTCCGCGTACGAGCGGCGTGCCGACAACCCTGATCGAGGGGCCGGATGGCAACCTGTACGGGGTCGCCCAGGGCGCGCCGCAGTTATGCGCGTACAGCACCCTATTCCGCATCAGCTTGCAAGGGAAATACGAGACCCTCCAGCATCTGAACCCGGGCATCAACCAGGGTTGCCCATGCTTGATGACCCTCGGAAGCGACGGCAAATTCTATGGGACAACCGTTAACTCCGGCGCTTTTGTCTGGGACCTCGGAATGCCGGGCCCGAAGCCCAACATTACCGGATTGCGGCCGCAGGGCGGACCAGTGGGCAAGTCGGTGATCGTCTGGGGCCGCAACCTGCTCGGTACGACGGCGGTGAGCTTCAACGGCGTGGCCGCCACGACTTTCGCCAACATCAGCCGGGATTTCGTCTCCGCCGCCGTGCCGGCCGGCGCCACCAGCGGTCCGGTCACGGTCACGACCGCCAATGGCAGCGCCACTTCCGCCGGTTCGTTCACGGTGGAGTAGGACTGCCTCCCGGTAGCTGCCGCCCGCGCCGCTCGGTATAGTAGACCGATGCCGCTGCGCGCGATGCCCAAGCTCTATCCCATCCTGGATACTGGTATCCTGGAGGCGCGCTGCCTCCCCGTCACACGCGCGGCCGCCGCTTTTCTCGAAGGCGGCGCAGCGATCCTACAATTGCGCCACAAGCAGCCCTGGACCCGCGCGGCGTTCGAAGCGGCCCGCGAAGTTGCGCGCCTATGCCGCGAAGCCGGCGCCCTGTTCATCATCGACGACCGCGCGGATATCGCCATGCTGCTGGATGCGGGCCTGCACGTAGGCCAGGACGATCTGCCGCCGCGGGATGTGCGACGCCTGATGGGCGCGGATGCTATTATCGGTTACTCGAGCCATAACGTACGGCAGGTTTGCGCGGCGGGGGGTGAGCCGGTGGACTACGTGGCGTTCGGTCCGGTATTCGCCACGGCATCCAAACGAAACCCGGATCCGGTGACGGGGATCGAAGGTTTAAAGGAGTGCCGCGCATTGGTGGAAAAACCGCTGGTGGCCATCGGCGGCATCACCCGGGAGACGGCGGCCGCGGTGCTGGCGGCCGGCGCGGATGCGGTGGCGGTGATCGGCGACCTGCTGCCCGCCGAGTTGACGAGCTTATCCTTGCGCCAGCGGATGGAAGAATGGCAACGACTGCTAACGAAGCAAAGACCGGCCTCATAAAGGGCCTCGGCCTGCTCGATTCGACCACCCTGGTGGTGGGCTCCATGATCGGCTCGGGCATCTTTATTGTGTCTGCCGATATCGCGCGCCAGGTGGGCTCGCCGGGGCTGTTGATTATGGTGTGGGTGGCTACCGCGGTGCTCACCTTGATCGCGGCGCTCAGCTACGGCGAATTGGCGGCGGCCATGCCGCACGCAGGAGGGCAATACGTCTACCTGCGCGAATCGTTCGGGCCGTTGAGCGGATTTCTGTACGGCTGGACGCTGTTCCTGGTCATCCAGACCGGCACCGCCGCGGCCGTCGCGGTGGGCTTCGCAAAATTCGCGGGCGTCTTCGCGCCGTGGATCTCCGCGCAGAATCATCTAATCGGCAGTGGGAAAGTTGGTCTGACTTCGCAGCAACTCGTCGCGTGCGTGGTTCTGGCGCTGCTCAGCGTAGTGAACATGCGTGGTATCCGCACCGGCGCCGTAGTCCAGAATGTGTTCACGTTCGCCAAGACCGCCGCGCTTTTGGGTCTGGTAGGCATCGGCTTTCTCATTGGCAGAAACCCGCAAGCGATTGCACAGAATTTCGGCCACTTCTGGAGCGGCGCGGGCTGGAACATACACGCCGTGCGGCTGGTGGGCGTGGCCATGGTGGGATCGCTATTCTCGGCCGACGCATGGAACAATGTGACGTTTACCGCCGGTGAGGTGCGTAATCCCCGGCGCAACCTGCCGCTTTCGCTGGCGCTCGGCGTATGTATCGTGATGGCGCTCTACATCGCGGCCAATTGCGTGTATCTGAACGTGCTGCCATTCGACGCCATCCAGCACGCGCCCGAGGATCGCGTGGCCACCGCCGCCATGAAGCAAATCCTGGGGCAGGCGGGCGTCGGCATCATGGCCGCCGCCATCATGGTTTCCTGCTTCGGATGCGTCAACGGCCTGATTCTTTCGGGCGCGCGCGTCTATTACGCCATGTCTCTCGATGGCCTGTTCTTTCGCAGAGCCGGTGAGCTCGATAAGCGCCACCATGCGCCGGTATTCGCGTTGGCCATTCAAGGTGTCTGGGCGATGCTACTGACGTTGAGCGGCACTTACAGCGACTTACTCGATTATGTGATCTTCACCGCGTTGGTATTCTATATCCTGACCATCGCGGGACTCTTCGTGCTGCGCCGCAAGCGTCCCGATTTGGAGCGGCCCTATAAAGCCTTCGGCTATCCGGTGGTGCCCGCTATTTATATTGTGGCGGCTTGTGTCATATCGGTTTTGTTACTGGTTTATAAGCCGAATTATACCTGGCCGGGGTTGATTATCGTGTTGCTGGGTGTGCCTGTGTATTTTGTCTGGAAGCCGAAATCGGGCTTAGCAAAGATCTGACATGAATCTTACAGCGACTAAGTCGCTCGAACGCATCAAATCCGAGGCCGAAGAGAGCGAGCACTCCCTTAAACGCACGCTAGGGCCGGTGAATTTGGTGGCGCTGGGCATTGGCGCCATCATCGGCGCGGGGCTGTTCTCGCTCACGGGTATCGCGGCGGCCGAGAACGCCGGGCCGGCGGTGGTGCTTTCATTCGTCGTGGCGGCTGTGGGATGCGCCTTCGCGGGCATGTGCTACAGCGAATTCTCGACCATGATCCCCATCGCCGGCAGCGCCTACACTTACGCCTACGCCACTATGGGCGAACTGCTGGCCTGGATCATCGGGTGGGATCTGGTGCTCGAATATGCCGTCGGCGCCGCTACGGTTTCGGTAAGTTGGTCGAGCTATGTCGTCAAGCTACTGCACACGCTCGGCATCACTCTGCCGGCCAGCCTTGTGAACTGCCCGTTCGACCCCACGCCCGGCATCATTAATCTGCCGGCATCATAGCCATCTCGCGGTCCTTCAGCGGCGCTAGGATCTCAGAAGGAATCCGGCCACCGCCGGGCACCATGGATGATCGCTACGATTTCGATCGCGTCCCTCTTCACACGATAGGCGACGATGAACGGTGCGACGACGACCTCGCGCGTCCCTGCCACGCGGCCCTTGCGGCCCATACTCGGAAAGCGCTGTACTGATTCCAGGGCCGCCAGGATCCTCTCCACCGTTCCGGCCGCGGCCTCGTCGTTATCCTGACTGATATAGGCGTGCAGGGATTCCAGATCGCGCAGCCCTGTAGGAGTCCAGCGAATGGTCATTTGCGGCGCAGCCGGTCAACAACCTGCTTCACGGCGCGGGCCGAGGCGAACTTTCCGGCATCGGCTTCGCGCACGCCCTGCCGAATATGTTCGATCTGCCAGCGCTGCGTCTCTATGTAAGCAGTCAACGCCTCATTCACTACCCAGGTCCGGTCGCGATCGGCAGCGGCGGCGATTGCGTCGAGGGAGGTGCGAACCTCCGGTTCGATACGAATCGTCATGGTTTGCTTGGGCACGTAAGACATGGTAACACGTCGTGACACGATGGGATACGGGACAGGCCGGGAGGCCTGTCTTACTTGCACCAGACGGTCTTCACGTTCACGAACTCGCGAATGCCGAACACGCCCAACTCGCGCCCATACCCCGAGCGCTTCACGCCGCCAAACGGCAGCCTTGGATCGGAAGCCACCATCCCGTTTACGAACACCGCGCCCGCCTGGATCTCATCGATAAAGCGCGCCTGCTCGGCCGCATCGCGCGTCCATACGCTGGCTCCCAGGCCGAATGGCGAATCGTTTGCCAGCTCGATTGCCTCGGCCGCATCGCTTACGCGGAACAGCATGGCAACCGGTCCGAATAACTCTTCGCGGAACACATCCGACTCGCGCGGCACATCCGCCAGCACAGTCGGCTCATAAAAGTAGCCCGGCACGCCCATCGCTCGCCCACCCAGCAACAAGCGCGCACCCGCCGCCACCGCCCGCTGCACCTGCGCATGCAACTCATCGCGGATCGCCGCCGTCGCCAGCGGTCCCACATCGGTATCCGCCGCCAGCGGATCGCCCACTTTCAGCGCCCGCATGCCTTCCACAAAGCGCCGCTCAAACTGGCCATACACGCCATCGGCCACGATGAAGCGCTTGGCCGCAATGCACGATTGTCCATTATTGATGGTGCGCGCCTTCACCGCCGTCGCAATGGCCTCGTCCAAATCGGCGCTGGGCATCACGATAAAAGGATCGCTGCCGCCCAATTCGAGCACCGTTTTCTTGATGCGGTCGCCGCACTGCGCGGCCACCGCGCGTCCGGCGGGCTCGCTGCCCGTGAGCGTCGCGGCGGCTACCCGATCGTCTGCCAACACGGTGGCCGTTTGCGCCGCGCCGATCAGCAGCGTCTGAAATGCGCCATCCGGAAAGCCCGCGCGGCACAGGATCTCTTCAATCGCCAGCGCGCACCGCGGCACATTCGAGGAATGCTTCAGCAGGCCGACATTGCCCGCCATAAGCGCCGGCGCGGCGAACCGGAACACCTGCCAAAACGGAAAATTCCAGGGCATCACGGCCAACACGGGCCCGATCGGCTGATACCGCACGAAGCTGCGCGAGGCGTTCGTCGCGATGGGCTCGTCGGCCAGATACCGCTCGCCATTTTCCGCGTAGTAGCGGCAAGCCCAGGCGCACTTTTCCGCCTCGGCGACCGCGGATTTCAGCGTCTTGCCCATCTCCATGGTCATGATCCGGCCGTATTCCCGCTTGTCTTCCTCCAGAATGCGCGCGGCGTTTTGCAGCCATTGGGCACGCGCGGCAAACGAGGTTTTGCGGTACAACTGAAACGTGGCGAGGGCGTGCGCCAGTTTTTGTTCCAGGGCGGCGGGAGAAAGCGGCTCGAAGACTCGCAACGTCTCGCCCGTTGCGGGATTTACAGAGGCGATGGCCATACCCCGATTATCCCGCGCGGCGCCGCGAGTAAAACCAGAACAGTCCCGCCGCCAATCCCAGGAACACGGCGCAATTGCCAACCATCTTTAATTCGAACCGCCAGACGGAATCCACCTGCCGCGGAGGCACGAAGGCCACCGCGCCGCCCAGCAGTGTAGCCGCCAGCCCGCCGATGGCCGCGAACCGCAGGCGCGCCTTGCCATAAAAGCCGTCGCCCGCGGTCTTCGAAAAGGCCACCTTCGCCAGCGCCGCGTATAAATAAAGATACGAGATCATCTGCAACACCACCGCCAGATCCAGCAGCGTGACGTACGCTTCTTTCACCGTCGCGCCGATGAAGCCCATGCTCACCAGCAGCGACGACAGCCCGGCGATGGTCAACAGCGCGATGTGCGGCGTGGCGAACTTGGGATGCACTTTGCCCATGGCCTTCGGCAAGTACCGGTCGATGCCGGAAACGAAAAGGATGCGCGCCGATCCGCCTAACCAGGCCGATGTGGAACCGGCGATGGCCACGGCCAGCACCGCCGCCAGAGCGGTCAGCATCCAGCGCGCGCCCACGCCCATGGCGGTCATCTTGTCCACCGCTTGCAGGACTCCTTGCAGCACTTTTACGTCGTGCTGCGGCACCGCCAGCAGCAACGCCAGCGTGGCGGTTACATAAACCAATCCCGCCAGAATGCCGCCGCGAAATGTGCCCTGCGGAACGCTGCGTTCCGGATCGCGAATTTCGTCGCCCATCACGGGGCCGAGTTCCAAGCCAACCAGACCGAAGCAGATTACGCCGAACGATGACATGATGCTCCAATCGAGGCCGCGCATGGCGAAGCTCGAAGCGGGCAGCGCCACGCCGTGCCGCCACACTACCGCAATGGCCAGCGAAACCAATACCGCCGCGCCGATCAACGTGCCCCAACCGCCCGAGTTGTTCACCCATTTGCCCACGCCGATGCCGCGAATGTTCAGCATGGCCGTCAACCAAAGCAGCCCCACGGTAAGCAGGAAAAAAAAGAGGCGGTTCTCGGCCAGATCGGCGATGCTTTTCGGTCCGGCATAGGCCAGGATGCCGCCCAGATAGAAAAGCAGCGTAGGCAGATAGAACATGTTGGTGGTCCAGTAGGCCCAGCCGCACATGAAGCCGTGGAAATCGCCGAACGCGTCCTTAGTCCAGACGTAGAGTCCGCCCTCGGCGGGATGCCTGTGCGCTAGCTCAATGACCGTGATGCCCTGCGGCAACAGGAAAAACACAAGCGCCGCCAGCCAAAGCCAGACCGTAATGGGACCGTTGGCGGCAATCACCGGCACCAGATTCAGGTTGGCGATAGCTACGACGGCCAGGAAGCTGAGGTCCCAAGGACCGAGCGCGCGCTTAAGCTGCGGCTGGGCTTCGGTGGTAGCGGGGCCGGCGTCCATGCGTTGGGGAGAAGGGCAAACGGTAAGAATAGCGGAGCCGAGCCGGGACAGTCAAATTGTGGGGCAGGCTCGTAGCCAGCGGCGGCCTCGTAGGCCGCCAGTAGGACAGGCCTCCTGGCCTGTCCCCGGCGAGTTTCGCGGGCCTTGGGCGAGCTTCGCGCGCCTAAGAGCGGGCCTGGGAGGCCCGCGTCAGGCAGAGTGCCCGCCCCACAGCGGCGCGTCCCCGTTCGCCACTTACCGGTACATTCCCGCTCTTCGCCGAAAAGCCCGAACTCCGTCGTCCGAATCGCGTACTCCCGCCTGAAGGACGATCCATGCACAACGGCAATCTGGCGGAACTCCGCGCAGTAACCAAGCGTTTCGGAAAGATCTGCGCGCTCGACGAGTTCGATCTCGACGTGCGCGCCGGCGAACTGCTCGCGCTGCTCGGCCCCAACGGCGCAGGCAAGACCACGGCGATCTCCATCCTGCTCGGCTTGCAACGCCCTGACAACGGCGCGGCCCATCTGTTCGACCGGCGCCAGACCGGCGTCATGATGCAGGAAGTCGGCCTGGCCGCCGAGTTGCGCGTCCACGAGCATATCCGCCTGGTGTCCAGCTATTATCCGGCGCCGCTGCCGCCCGCGACCGTGATGCAAATGACTCACACAACCGCGCTGGCCCAGCGCCCGTATGGAAAGCTCTCGGGAGGACAAAAACGACTCACGCAATTCGCCATGGCGATCTGCGGCCGTCCCAAACTGCTCTTCCTCGACGAACCGACCGCAGGACTGGATGTGGAAGCCCGGCAGATGCAATGGGACACGCTGCGCGAGTTGGTGGCCGAGGGAACCGCCATCGTGCTCACCACGCATTATCTCGAAGAAGCCGAAGCGCTGGCCGACCGCGTGGTGGTGCTCTCCAAGGGCCGCCTGCTGGCGGCCGGAAGCGTCGGCGAAATCCGCGCCGTGGTGGGCCGCAAACGCATCAGTTGCGCCACCAGTTTGTCCCAGGACGAAGTGCGCGCGTGGCCGGGCGTCGATTCCGCCGATTGCCAGGGGCGCCAGTTGCACATCACCACCCTCGACGCGGAGGACGTGGTGCGGCGGTTACTCGCGGCCGACAGCCAGTTGCAGGAGCTGGAGGTCCGCCGCGCCGGACTGGCCGAGGCATTCAAGGAACTTACGCAGGAGGCTGCCTGATGAAAAACCGCACGTTATACGCCTATCTTACCGAAGCCCGGTACGAATCCATGCGCATGTTGCGCGCTCCGTCGTTCGCCTTGCCCTTTCTCCTCATCCCCGTGATGGTGTACCTGCTCATGGGCGTGGTGATCTTCGGCTCCGCGCTGCGGCACGATCCCAAGTCGGCCATCGGCGTATTTGCGGGGCTCACCGTGTTTGGCATGATGGGACCGGGCATGTTCGGATTCGGCGTGTCGGTGGCCATGGAGCGTGAGCACGGGTTCCTGCAGCTCCGGCGCGCGCTGCCTGCGCCTGGCGCCGGATACTTCGTGGCGAAAATGTGCATGGCCATGCTGTTCAACGCCATCATCATGATCACCATGATCGCCGCGGATTTGGCGGCCGGTCATCTGCCTCTGAGCTTTATGCAGCTCGCGGGCCTTGCCATAATTAATATCTTCGCCGCGTTGCCATTCTGCGCCATCGGTCTGTTCATCGGCATGCTGGCCACCGGCTCCGCCGCCCCCGGCTTGGTGAATTTAGTATATCTGCCGATGATGTGGCTCTCGGGTCTGTTCATTCCGCTGCCAAAATCGCTGCAGTCCGCCGCGCCGGTCTGGCCTGCGCATCACGTGCTGCAGCTTTCGCTGGCCGCGCTGGGCCAACCGTCGGCGGGCGCCTTGTGGATGCACATCGCGGTGCTCGCGGCGTTGACCCTGGCCCTTTCGGCCGTTGCGGTCCGCCGCCTTGCGCGAGTTGGCTGAGGCTGGCTGCGGGCCAAGGGAACCGCTTCCTGACGGTCGCGGCTCGGTACCCGCCGTCTCGATTTCGCACGATCTTCGGAGCCGCGACCGTCAGGGAGCGGTTTTCCTCAAAACGGTTAAGCACCCGGAAGACACCAAGCCAAAAACCTACTGAGAGATTTCTCCCCCTTTCCCACCAAATAGGGTGGCGACGCCGAAGCACAAATCCGGAACCCCCATCCTGACCCGCTGGCGCCAGTGGCTGCGCCAGCCTCCCGCCATCCTCAGGTACGGAGTCGCCGTCTCGATGCCTGTATTGGCCGAGATGGCCCGGCTGCCGCTCCACCCGCACACCTCGCGGTTCATCACTTATGCGCCGTTCATCCTGGTCTCGGCGGCGTTCGGCGGTATCAGGCCCGGCTTGCTCACCACCGTTCTGTGCTGCCTCGAATCGATATATTTCGCTACGGGACCCGTCGGCAGCCTTCGCGTGGCCGATCCGCGGCATTGGCTGGGGGTGGGCTCGTTGGCCCTGACCGGCCTCGTCGCCGGCTTATTGTTCGACTGGCTAAGGAGATCCAGCCAGCGCCTCCGCGCCGCCTACCTGGAATTGGCCGCGATACAGGAGTCCGCTCCCGTGATGCTACTGATCGTGGACGACGCCTTCCGCGTACGCAAAGCCAACGATCTGGCCGTACAATTTGCCGGGCGCGATGCCGCGGGGGTTCTGGGTTTGGCCCCTGGCAACGCGATCGGCTGCTTGAGCTCCTTGGCCGATCCGCAAGGTTGCGGCCACGGTCCCGAGTGCCACGCCTGCCTCCTACGCCAGGCGGTGACGGACACCGTGCGGACCGGGGCGTCGCATCGCAATGTAGAAGCCTGGGTGAGGTTCGACGCCGATGGCCATGAATTGAAGCGCTGCCTTCAAGTTTCCACCGTCCCAATTCAGATTGCAGGATCCGGTAGAACCGCCCTGGTGTGCGCACAAGACATCACTCTGCACAGGCATGCCGAGGAAGAACTGCGCCAACAGCGCGACGCCTTGCGGCGGCAGGCAGCCTTAATCGATCTGTCGCACGATGCAATCATCGTCGCGGACAAAAACCGGGTGATCACCGGATGGAACACCGGCGCAGAGGAGATGTACGGCTGGACGGAAGCCGAGGCACGTGGCCGCGTCATCCATGAGTTGCTCCACACTGACGCGGCGATTACCACCGCCATGATCGACGAAATTCTGGGCTGTTCCGGCCGCTGGGACGGTGAACTGGAACACTCCCGCCGGGACGGCACCGTGCTCACGGTCGATAGCCGCCAGGTACTGTTGCGCGATCCGGACGGAACCCTCGAGAGCATCCTGGAAATCAACCGCGACATCACCGACCGCCAACGGGCCGTACGTGCGTTGCGCGAGAGTGAACAGAACCTGCACCGGTTCACGGAAGACGCGCCGGTGGCCATCGCCATGTTCGACCGCGAGATGCGATATCTGGCCTCGAGCGCCCGGTACCGTAACGATTACCGCCTGGCCGGACGGGAATTGACCGGCCGTAGTCATTATGAGATCTTTCCGGAGATCCCGGACTACTGGCGTGAGGTTCACCGGCGATGCCTGGCGGGCGGGGTGGAACGCAGCGATGGGGAGGCCTTTCGCCGCGCCGACGGTACCGAGCAATGGATCCGTTGGGAGATCCAGCCGTGGCGCCAGGCCGACGAAACACTTGGAGGCGTCGTTCTGTTTACGGAGGACATCACTGCGCATAGGCGCGCTGAGGAGGCGGTGCGCGCAGCCGAAGCACGCTTCCGTCAGGTCTTCGAGAACGCGCGCACGGGCATCGCCATATCGGATTGGGAAGGCCGCCTGGAGCAGTGCAATCCCGCCATGTGCAGTCTGCTCGGCTACACCGCGGATGAACTCCGGGGAATGTGGTTTGGCAAGCTGATACCCGACGGGGACCGGGATGCCAGCGTCAAGGAAAATGATCTGTTGCGCGCCGGGGAAATCGCGTTGTTCGAGAACGACAGTCGTTACCTCCGCAAAAACGGCCAGCCCGTCTGGGTGCACAAGTTTGTCTCGATTCTCCCTAACGAAACCGGCGGACCCGTGCGCGTGATGGCGCTGGTGAACGATATCACCGAGCGCAAGCGGGCGGAAGAAGAGATCCGCCGTCTGAACGCCGATCTCGAAGAACGCGTGCGGGAGCGCACCGCGCAGCTCGAAGCCGCCAATAAAGAACTGGAGACGTTCGTCTATTCGGTTTCGCATGACCTGCGCGCGCCGCTGCGCGGCATCGACGGCTGGAGCCTGGCGCTCATGGAAGACTTCGCGCCCAAGTTGGACGACGAGGCCCGGCATTACCTGGGCCGCGTGCGCTCCGAGGCCCAGCGCATGGGCCAGTTGATCGACGATCTGCTGCGGCTGTCACGCGTCACGCGCGCGCCGCTCGACCGTGAGCCTGTGGATCTTACCGCCCTTTCACGTTCGATTGCGGATAAGCTTCGCGAAAGCCATCCGGACCGCCAGATCGAATTCGCCATCGAACCGGGACTGACCGCCCACGGGGATACCAGCCTGCTCGACGTGGCATTGACCAATCTGCTGGGCAATGCCGTTAAGTTCACCGGCAAACGCGACGAAGCTCGCATCGCCATCGGAAGGACAGAGCGCGATTGCCAGACTGTGTTCTTCGTGCGCGATAACGGCGCCGGTTTCGATATGACTTACTCCAAGGCATTATTCGGACCCTTTCAGCGCTTGCACAGGGCGTCCGAATTTCCGGGGACCGGGATTGGTCTTGCCACTGTACAGCGGATCGTTCACCGCCACGGCGGACGGATTTGGGCCGACGCACAAGTGGATCGCGGCGCCACGTTCTTCTTCACACTCGAGTAACTCATGACCAGCAAAACGATTCTTCTGATCGAAGACAATCCCAGCGATATCGAGTTGACCCGGCGGGCCCTCGAAAAGAGCCGTATCGCCAACGAACTGGTGGTGGTGCAGGATGGCCAGGAGGCGCTCGATTATCTGTTCGGATCCGGCGCATGCCCCGGACGCGAGGCCGCCGCGCTGCCCGGTCTCGCGCTGCTCGACTTGAAGCTGCCCAAGGTCTTGGGCCTGGAAGTGCTGCGGGCCATTCGCAGCGATCCGCGCACCCGCCGCCTGCCCGTGGTGATCCTGACTTCCTCCAACGAAGAACGCGACGTCGCCGCGGGCTACGATCTGGGAGTCAATAGCTATATTCAAAAGCCCGTGGATTTCAACCGCTTTGCACAAGCCATCCAGCAGCTTGGATTTTACTGGCTGATCCTGAACGAACCGCCGCCGCCTGCGCAGGGCGCTAGGCCGCCTTGCGCGGCGGGGCCAGGGGCCGGGGGATAGGGGCCAGGGTTGTGTGTCGCGCTTGGCGCGGGTGCTTAGCGAGTTTGGGGATTCTAAGCCAAGAAACCGCTCCCTCACGGTCGCGGCTCGGTAACAAGGTCGGCGCTCGGTAACAAGGTCGGCGCTCGGTAACACGGTCGCGGCTAAGTAAACGCCAACGCGTACCGAGCCGCGACCGTCAGGGAGTGCCCCATGGCCCTGCGGGCCACCGAAGGCGATGAAGACGAATTGGAGGGCGGCCAATCCTGGCCGCAGCCGCCTTTCAGGCGGCGAGCCGGCTAAAAGCCGTCCCCCGAGGGGACCCCAGGACAGGATTGCCCGCTCTCCAATTAGCCAGCCTGCGTCTTCAAACGGAGCGGTTCCCGCGGGTCTGAGCATTCACTTACAAGCCTCCTGTAGAATCAAAAGATACCCCCGCATGCAATCCGAACATTACGCGCCTCTACTGGATCTCGCCGCTCGCCTGTGGCGCATCGATCCGGAATACTGGGATATCTGGGGCCGCAAACATATCACCTCGGACGAGACCAAGCGCGCCATCCTCCAGGGATTGGGTGTGCGCGCCGAGAATGACGAAAGCCTGCGCGCCTCCATCGAAGCGCGCCGCCGCCGCGAGTGGACCCGCCTGGCGCCTCCGTGCCTGGTGGCCGCCGAAGGCGCTGCCGTCGATCTGCCGCTGCATCTGCCCGAGGAGTCCAGCCGCGAGACGGCGCACATCGAGGTCCGCGAAGAGACCGGTGTGGTGCATTCGCTGAAGTTTTCCCTGGGCAGCTATCCGGAGTGCGGCGCCTCCGATCTGGAAGGCCGCCGCTTCGTGCGCAAGCAAGTCCCGCTGCCGGTGGGATTGCCGCTGGGATACCATGACGCGCACGTCCGGCTCGGCGACTTGCGCCAGACCACCCGGCTGATCGTCGCGCCCAAACGCGCCTACGCGCACCCGGCGCTGGCCGACGGGGGCAAGGCTGCCGGAATCGCGTTGGCCCTCTATGGCATCCGCTCCGCGCGGAATTGGGGCTGCGGCGATCTGCGCGACCTGCACGGCGTGGTCGATTGGATCGCGGACGATGCCAAGGCCAGCTTCATCGCCCTGAATCCGCTGCACGCCATTTACAACCGGCGCCCTTATAACACCAGCCCATACCTGCCGGAGTGCATCTTCTATCCGAATTATCTATATCTGGATGTGGAATCCATCCCCGATTTCCGCGCATCGCGGCGCGCGCAAAAGCTCTGGTCGCAGCCCGAGACGCCGCGGCAATTGGCCCTACTGCGCGATTCCGAGTATGTGGAATATGAACAAGTCGCGCAATGGAAGCTGCGTTTCCTGAAGCTGGCTTTCGCGGAGTTTCTGCGCGAACATCGCACGGGCACCCCGCGCGCTCGGGAGTTCGGCGACTTCCTGGTTAGCGAAGGCGATCTGCTGGTGCGCTTCGCCACTTACAGCGCGCTCGACGAATACCTGCATGCCCGCCACCCGGATATGTGGACGTGGCGCGATTGGCCGGCGCCCTATCAGGATCCCGATTCGCCCGAGACCCAGGCATTTCGCAAGAAACACTGGCGACTGTTTCTGTTTTATTGCTACGTGCAGTGGCAGCTTTCGCTGCAGCTCGCGGCCGCCCAGAGTTACGCGCGCCAAAGAGGCTTGTCGATCGGCCTGTATCACGATCTGGCACTGGCCACCGACAGTTTCGGCGCGGATCTTTGGGCGCAGCGGCGCTTCTTCGCCACGGGCTGCCACGTGGGCTCGCCGCCCGACGATTTCGCGCCAAAAGGTCAGGATTGGGGCTTTCCGCCGCCCAGTTCGGAAGAGCATCGCGAAGACGGCTACCGCCTGTTCACCGAATCGATCCGCAAGAACTGCCGTTACGGCGGCGCGCTGCGCATCGATCATGTGATGCGATTCTTCCGCCTCTTCTGGATTCCCGAGGGACACGACGCCACCGCGGGCGCTTATGTGCGCGAGAATTACGACGACCTGATCCGCATCCTGGCGCTTGAAAGCGTGCGGCAGAAGGTGGTCGTGATCGGCGAGGATCTGGGAACCGTGGAGCCATTCGTACGCGAAACTTTGGAGCGGTTCGGCATCCTGAGTTACCGCCTGTTCTATTTCGAGAAACACGTGGATAATACCTTCAAGACTTACGACGAGTATCCCGCGCGCGCGCTGGTCTCCTCCACGACGCATGACTTACCCACGCTGGCGGGCTTCTGGACCGGCGAAGATATCGAAGCGCGGCGCCGCGCCGGCATGTTCCCCGACGATGCCATGTATCGCCGCCAGGTGGAGGAGCGCGGCGTGGAAAAGCAGAAGGTGCTCGACCTGCTGCATAGCCTGCAACTGTTGCCGGATTATTTTCCGAAAACGGTTGCCCTCGTCCCCGAGATGACCGGCGACCTGCATAATGCCGTGATCGGTTTTCTGGCGCTGACGCCTTCGCAACTGCTGGCGGTGAATCAGGAGGATCTGACCAAGGAGGTCGCGCAGCAAAATCTCCCGGCCACGACCTGGCAATATCCAAACTGGAGCCGCAAGATGAAATTCACGCTGGAGCAATTGCGCAGCGAACCCGAGGCGCGCGACTTCGTGGCCATGTTCCGCAATTGGCTGGTGCGTACGGGGCGGGTGAACTAGTGTCACGCTGTTCGCTCCCGCGCCACGCCATCCCACATCCGCACACAACTCGCGCCCTAAGCCTCTGAATCCGTTCTACAGCGCAGTGGCAAAACGCATGCCTCTACGCAGCCGGAGGATTGTCGATGAACACGCTCGCCCAGGACCTTCGTTACGCCGTCCGCAACCTGAAACGGAATCCCGGATTCGCCGCCGTGGCCATCGGAGCGCTGGCTATCGGGATCGGAGCGAATACCGCGGTCTTTACGGTGGTCGAATCGGTGCTGCTGCGGCCGTTGCCTTATCACGATCCTGCGCGGCTGTTCACGGTCCGGCCCGTGCCGAAGACGCCCGGCCCGTTCGAAATGGGATCGATATCCGACCCTGGATTCATCGCCTGCCGCGCGGCCAGCACGGCCATGCAACTGGCGGCCTTCAGCGGCGAGAATTGGAACGGCACCGGCTTTGGCGATCCTGTGGCCATCCACGGCCAGCAGGTGACCACCAACTTCTTCGCCACGCTCGGCGTCCAGCCGCAACTTGGACGCAGCTTTCTGCCGGAAGAGGAGGCGGCGGCGCATTCCAAAGTTGCGGTGATCGGCGACACATTATGGCATGCGCATTTCCAAGGCAGCCGCGACGTGCTCGGCAAGACTATCATGCTCGATGGCGAGCCGCACACCATTGTCGGCGTGATGCCCGCCGGCTTTGACCCTAGGGTGCAACTGTGGGTGCCGGCGGTGCTCGATCCGAACAATCATCACATCGCCTTCCGCCAGGCCATCGGCCGGCTCGCACCGGGCGCTACCGTGGCGCGCGCCAAGGCCGAACTGGATGCCGCCACTGCCCGCGTTACGGCGGAAGAAGGCGGCCATCACGGCGAAATGGTTATGGCTATCGTGCCGTTGCGCGAGAGCGTGGCCGGCAAGGCGCGGCCTGCCCTGCTGGTTTTCCTGGGAGCCGTGGGGTGCGTGCTGCTGGTCGCCTGCGTGAACGTCGCCAACCTGCTGCTCTCGCGAGCATCGGCGCGTAAGCAGGAGATCGCCATTCGCACATCGCTGGGCGCTACGCGCGGGCGGTTGACACGGCAGTTGCTCACCGAAAGCACGCTACTGGGCGTGGCCGGTGGATTGTTGGGACTCATCGTGGCGCTTTGGGGCGTCGAGACGTTGGTGCAACTCGCGTCCGCCGACCGGATTCCGCGCTTGAACGAAATTCGGTTCGATGGCTGGGTGTTCGCCTTTAATATCGCGGTCTCACTGGCCACCAGCATCCTCTTCGGCCTGGCTCCCGCGCTGCAATTGACGCGCGCGCGGCAGGCGCAAAACTGGAAAGATGCGGCTGCGCGCGGTTCGGCTCGCTCAGGCGCGCTGCGCTCCGTGCTGGTAATGGCCGAAGTCGCGCTGGCCCTGGTTCTGCTGATCGGCGCGGGCCTGCTGGTACGCAGCTTCCAGAAACTTCGCTCCGTAAACCTCGGCTTCCGGCCAGAAAACGTCCTGGCGATGAGTATGGAATTGAACGGCGCGCGATACGAATCGGCCGCGCGCGTTCAGCAGTTCGACGATGAGGTGCTGGAACGGATTTCGCGCATCGACGGCGTAACCGCCGCGGGACTGGTGAACTGGCTGCCCATGGCTACCGCTCTCATCATGGGCGATTTCAAACTGGCCGATCAAAAGGTCCCCCGCGACGTGATCGCCGCCAAACCGGCCATAAGCCCCGGCTATTTTCGGACCATGGGCATAGCGCTGATGCGCGGCCGCCCGTTCGACCGGCACGACACGCTGAAATCCGCCGGGGTCGCCATCGTGGATGAATCGTTCGCCCGCCGGTTCTGGCCGAACCAGGATGCTATCGGCAAGCGCATCAGCTTCGCCGATCATCCCGCGGACGCTTCGGATTGGACGACCGTGGTAGGCGTGGCCGCAACCATCCGCCAGGAAAATCCGGCATCCCGCTACATAACCGTTTACCAGCCCGTTGCGCAAGTACAGGTGCCGTTCTTCCTGCAGGAGGTCAGCTTCGTGGTGCGATCCAGCGCCAACACCGCCAGCCTGGCGCCGGCCCTGCGCGCGCAAGTCTGGAGCGTAGATAAAGACCTGCCCGTCGCCTCCATGGCCCGCATGGAGGATCTGCTCTATACCTCCACCGCCGAGCCGCGCTTTCAAACCCGCGTGCTGGCGTCGTTTTCGTCGATCGCCTTTCTGCTGGCCATCGTCGGCATATACGGTGTGATGGCCTATTCAGTGACGCAGCGCACGCAGGAAATCGGTATCCGCATGGCCATCGGCGCGCGCAGCGGACACATCCTGCGCATGATCTTGTGGCGCAGCGCGGCGCTGGTAGCGGGCGGCCTAGCCATGGGACTCGCGGGCGCATGGGCCGTCACGCGCGTGTTGAAGGACTTTCTGTTCGAGGTGACGCCCTTCGATCCGCCGACCTTCGCCGCCGTTTCGCTCTTGCTTGCGCTGGTAGCGCTGTGTGCCTGTTACATCCCCGCCCGCCGCGCGGCCACCATCGATCCGTTGGTCGCCTTGCGATATGAGTAGGACAGGCCTCCTGGCCTGTCCAGGGCGCGCTTCGCGCCAGGGGGCGCGCTTCGCGCGCCCCAGAGCGGGCCTACGAGGCCCGCGCAGGCTACGAGCCCGCCCCACAAGCAGCACCATCGATCCGCTGGTTGCCTTACGATATGAGTAGTGCCCCACGAACCCGTTAGCGCGCGGCCGAAAGCACTGAAGATCAATCTGGATGCGCGTAAGTTCGGCACCTTCGCCGAAATCGGCGCCGGCCAGGAAGTGGTGCGTTGGTTCTTTCATGCCGGAAAGGCCGCCGGCACCGTCGCCAAGACCATCTCCGCTTACGACATGGCCATCAGCGACGGTATCTATGGCCACACGCCGCACTACGTCAGCCGCCAGCGTCTGGAGGCCATGCTCGATTATGAATTCCACACTCTGATCGAGCAACTTGACCAAAAGTGCGGCGACCGCACCGCTTTCTTTGTATTCGCGGACACCTCCGCCACGCAAACGCACTCGCGGCGTCCCGCGGGACATAGCTGGCTGGGCGTGCGCTTCCAGACCGAGCCGCGCGGCGCGCCTTCCGAGATCATTCTGCATGCGGAGATGCTCGATCCGGTGACCGTCGAACAACAGGAAACGCTAGGCTTGGTGGGCGTTAACCTGATCTATGGCGCTTTCTACTACACGGAGGACCCCGATCACCTCATAGGCTCGCTAATGGACGATCTGAACCGCCGCCGCATCGAAGTGGACATGATCAAGTTCTCCGGCCCTGCCTTCAGCAAAGTGGACAACCGCCTGATGAGCTTGCAACTCGTGCAGCAAGGGCTTACCGATGCGGCCCTGTTCACGGCCGATGGCGAAGTAGTGCAGCCCGCCGAAGTGCTCTACCAAAAGCTGGTACTGATCGAACGGGGCAGCTTCCGGCCGGTGACCAACGTCACGCTGGAGATGCTGGATCACGCGGCGCATCAGGTTCAGCAGGATGTGCCCGAGTCGCCGGCTCCCATCGCCATCATGGAAATGACCTTGAGTAACCTGATGAGCGAGAAGACCATCGACCACCGGGACTTTCTAGAGCGCGTGGATATCCTGGGGGCGCTGGGAAAGATGGTCATGATTTCGAACTACACCAGGTTCGACATGGTGAGCAGCTATCTGCGCCACTACACCCAAAGTTGCATTGGAATGGCCATGGGTATCCCTACCTTGCGGGAAGTATTCGAGGAGAAGTATTACACCGACTTGGAAGGCGGAATTCTGGAGGGGCTGGGCCGGCTTTTCCAGGGACAGGTGAAGCTATTCGCGTATCCGACGAAGGTGACCCAGAGCGGAGAACTGACCACCTCCGACCAGTTGGACGTGAATCCTCGATTGACCCATCTCTACAGGTATCTGGTGGAGAATGGGTCTATCGTGTCCATTCGCGAGTTCCGCCCGGAGGAGTTGCATCTTACTCCGGGAGATGTGCTGGCCGCTATCCGGGCGGGCGACCCGAACTGGGAAAAGCTGGTGCCGCCGGAAGCCGCCGCGGTCATCAAACAGAAGGGACTTTTCGGGTATCGTTCAACAGTGGCTGGTGGTTAGTGCCGGCCACCAGCCACCCACCGGAAATACCGGCTCAACGGGATGCCCAGCCCCACGCGCATCGAGATAACGTGTATATAGGAAATCTTTCCTGGAGGAAAAACGAAAGTGAAGAAATTTTTATGCGCCATGGTGGGCGCCGCCTGCCTGATCGCCGCGGGCTGCTCCAAGAAACCCGTAGTGGCGAAGTCCACGCCGCCGCCCCCCACTCAACCTGCCCAGGCTAGTGCGCCCGAAAGACCCGTGATCTCGCTGTTTGCCGCGTCGCCCGGCACCATCGACAAAGGCAGCCAGACCACCCTGCGTTGGGCCGTGGAACACGCCAACAATGTGCAGATTTCACCGTCTCTCGGAACCGTGCAGGAGTCCGGAAGCAAGGCGGTTTTCCCCAACACCGATACGGTTTACACCCTGACGGCCACCGGCCCCGGCGGAAACGCCTCCGCCACGGCTAGCGTCAGCATCATGATTCACACGGCATCCAAGATGCCCGATCAGGCCACCAAGGACGAGATCCAGGTGTTGCTCGACCGCATTCAGGATGCCTATTTCGATTACGACAAACACAATATCCGCCCGGATGCGCAAACTGCGCTGGTGGCGGACGCTAAGACTCTGGGCGAAATCCTGAAGCAGTATCCGGATTACAAGCTCACCGTGCAGGGCTATTGCGATGAGCGCGGATCGGAAGAATACAATCTCGCGCTGGGAGACAAACGCGCCAATCAAGCCAAAGACTATCTGGCATCGTTGGGCGTCCCTGCCTCGCAGCTAAAGACGGTAAGCTTCGGCAAAGAAAAGCAGATCTGCGACGAGCACGATGAAGCCTGCTGGCAGAAAAATCGGCGCGCCCACATCACGCAAGATCAAAACTAGCCCACGCGCACTCGCGGAGTAGAATAGTGAAATGGCTTTCGCGAAAGCGCCAGCGGCGGCCGTCAGTCCACGCCGCGCGGCTCCACCCGGACCGCGCGGCATTTCATTTATCTGGCGGCTGCTGCGCGCTCCCGATGGTTGGCTCGATTTTCTGAGCTATTGCCAGCGGGAGTTCGGCAATGTCGTTTACTTTCGCTTCCTGGCTATTCCCGCCTGCCTGATCAACGACCCTGCCGGTATCGAACGGGTGCTGGTCACCGATCATCAGAGCTTTTCCAAATCCATGGACTACCGGGCTCTGGCGCGGGTGCTCGGCCAGGGTCTGCTCACCAGCGAAGGCGAGTTCTGGAAGCGCCAGCGCCGCCTGGTGCAGCCCGCGTTTTTTCGCGAACGTATCCTATCCTATGGCGGCTTGATGACCGCCTATACCAACCGCCTGTTGGATGGTTGGCGGGATGGCGAAGTGCGCGACGTGCATCGCGACATGATGCGGCTGACGCTCGAAATCGCCGCGCGCAGCCTCTTCAATGTGGCCATCGAAGGCGACGCGGGCACTATTGGCAAAGCCCTGAACGTGGTGCTGGACGATATGCCGAAGCTGGCCGGCTTCGCGTTTCTTCCGGAATGGGTGCCCGTGCCCGGCCTGGGCCCGTTTCGCCGCGCGCTGGCGGATCTCGACAAAATCGTGTACGGAATCATCCATGCGCGGCGGGCCACCGGCGATCATCCGGGCGATTTGCTGGACCTGCTGCTCGATGCGCGTGACGAAAATGGCGCGGGCATGTCCGACGTGCAGCTCCGCGACGAAGTGATGACCCTGTTGCTGGCGGGTCATGAAACCACCGCCAATACGCTGGCCTGGACTCTTTATCTGCTGGCGCAGAACCCGGAGTGCCAATCGCGCCTGGCGAACGAGGTGCAAACGGTGCTCGGTGGTCAGGTGGCGGAGGCGGCCGGCCTGCATCGGCTGCCCTACACCCAGATGGTGCTGATGGAAGGGCAGAGGCTCTATCCGCCGGCGTGGGCCATCGGCCGCAAAGCGCTGTGCGATATGGAAATTTGCGGATACCAGTTGCGCGCGGGAACCAATGTGATTGTGTCGCAATGGGTGTTGCATCGCGATCCGCGGGTCTACCCGGAGCCGGCGCGCTTCGCTCCGGAACGCTGGCGCGACGAAGTGGCTGGGCGGCGCGCCGTGCCTAAATTCACATATCTGCCGTTCGGCGCGGGTCCGCGGGTCTGCGTGGGCGCGAGTCTGGCGCTTACCGAGTCCGCCATGGTATTGGCTACGTTGATGCAGCACTTCCGGTTTTCGCTGGCTTCGGCGAAGCCGGTAAAGGCGTTCCCGTCGGTGACGCTGCGGCCCAAGCGCGGCCTCGACCTGCGCGTGGCGCAACGGTAGGACAGGCCTCCTGGCCTGTCCATGACGAGCGGGCCCGCCCTACAGCGGCGGGCAGAATGTAGAAAGTCGAGGATGGACAGGCCAGGAGGCCTGTCCTACTTGCGGTGGCGTCGCCGAAAGCGCACGCTAATTCTTCTGAGATTATCCGGGCGAAACGGGCACCTAATGCGAAAGGAGATTGTTCGCATGTCCAGTTTCGCCCGCCGGGCTTTGTCCGGCCTTGTTTCCTTGTGCGTTTCTGCAGCGTGTTACGCCGCCAGTTCCGCCATCGGTCTGATCGTGGCCAACGGCAGTTTTCAACTAGATCATTCCAGTATCCGCGGAACCGCCACGCTGCTGGATGGCAATGTCGTCGAAACCAACTCTTCTTCCTTGCAAGTTCAACTCAATGGCGGCGTAAACCTGCGGCTGGCGGCGGATTCGCGCGCGCGGGTCTATGGATCGCGGCTGGCGTTGGAAAAGGGCATCGGCGAATTGGAATCGGGGAACTATCGCATCGAGGCGGCTGGTTTGCGGATTGAAACGGCCGGAGTGGGGAGGGCGCGGGTGCAGTTGACGGGTCCCGCGCGCGTGCTGGTGGCCGCGGACAAGGGAGATGTGCAGGTCAGCAACGGCGGTGGGGTGCTGGTGGCGCGGCTTTCGAGCGGCCATGAAATGATATTTGAGCCGCAGGAAGCCGGCGCAACGGTCACGAAAATTTCGGGGATTCTGGCGCTCAAGGACGGCAAGTTCATCGTGGTCGACCGGGTTACCAACGTCACGATGCAGGTTCAAGGGCAAGGGCTGGAAGCCGAAGTGGGCCATTTAGTGGAGATCACGGGAACGGTGGATCCGGCGGCGCCTACGGTTCCCGGGGCATCCCAATTGATCGACGTTACAAGCGTGAAGCGGCTGACCAAAGGCGCACGCGCGGGCGCTGCAGCGGCCGGAGCGGGCGCGGCCGGAACAGGCGCCGCGGCGGGAGCGGCAGCGGGCGGACTTTCCACCGGCGCCATTGTGGCGATCGTGGGTGGAGTCGCCGCGGCCGGTACGGTCGGGGGATTGGCGGCGGCGCACGACCTGCCGGGCCAGAGCAGCAGCCAGCCTAGTACCAGCCGGTAAAAAAAAGAATATTGTGGGGCGGGCTTTCAGCCTGTGGCGGCCTCTCTGGCCGCCTTGTGGGTATGTATTGCCTGCGGCGCTGGCGGCCTGCGAGGCCGCCGCAGGCAAAGTGCCTGCCCCACAAAAATAAAGCAGAGAGGAATACGCCCCGCTGATTACCATTTGTATGTTCCCAAATTGCAACTTACTTGAGCGGTCCCTATGGGACTGAGATAGCGATAGCTTTGCCCTATGACTAAGTCACAAGCATGGTTTGCACTGACTGCCAAGCCGCGCCATGAGAAGGTAGTTGCGGAGAACTTACGCGGTAAAGGTTTGGAATCCTTCGTGCCGCTCTACCGCGCGCGGCGCCAATGGACGGATCGCGTGCAATCCGTGGAACTGCCGCTGTTCCCCGGTTATGTATTTTGCCGCTTCGCTTATTCGAGCCGGATGCCGGTGCTTAATACTCCGGGCGTGACATCCGTCGTGAGTTTCTCGGACGGGCCGGCTCCGGTGGCCGACGAAGAGATCCTGCGCATCCGCGCCATCCTCGCGTCGGGACTACGGTCGCAACCGTGGCCCTACCTGCGCGTGGGACAAAGGGCGCGCATTGAACGGGGATCTCTGGCGGGACTCGAAGGCGTGCTGATTCGCGAGAAAGACTCACTGCGCGTGGTGGTGTCCGTGGAACTGCTGCAACGCGCCGTGGCCGTGGAGATCGACCGCGAGATGATTTGCGCGGTGAAAGGCGCCGAGCACGCCAGCATGGCGCACGTGTATCTTACCAGGGGGTGTTGTTCATGAACGCGAAGCTTAGCACCGGAAAATCGCTCCGTGACGGTCGCGGCTCAGTAACCTTACGGAGCCGCGACCGTAAGGGAGCGGTCTGCGCGACGATGGTGTTGCTTTGGCTGGCATGCGTGATTCCGCCGTCCGCCGCGGCCCAGGTGCATGCGGCGCCGGATAACTCCGGCGCCAATCTACCGGCCCAACGGATCGGCGCCAGCGACCTGATCGCGGTATCGGTCTACGATGTGCCGGAACTGACGCGCACGGTGCGGGTGGGCGCCGACGGTTACATGCGGCTGCCCATGCTGAAGCAGCGCATCAAAGCCGAGGGTCTGATGCCCAACGAGTTGGAAACCGTGGTGGCGTCTGCGCTGGTGGCGGAGGGCTTGATCGTCGATCCGTTCGTCACTATTACCATCGCGGAATATAATAGCCGGCCGATTTCCGTGGCGGGCGCGGTGCGGCAGCCGATCACGTTCCAGGCCGCGGGTCCCGTAAGTTTGCTGGAAGCCATCACTCGCGCCGGGGGCCTGGCACCCGAGGCCGGCCCGGAGATCCTGGTGAGCCGCGCGCAAACCAGCCCCGATGGAACGGTCACGTCGCTGGTGCAGCGCATCCTGGTGAAGGGCCTGATCGACGCCGCCGATCCCACATTGAACGTTTCGCTCATCGGCGGCGAAGAGGTGCGCGTGCCCCAGGTGGGAAGGGTCTACGTGATCGGCAACGTGAAGCAGCCGGGCGCGTTTCCCGTGCAGGACGGCGTGGAATCCACCGTTTTGAAGATGCTGGCGCTTTCGTCGGGACTGATGCCGTATGCCTCGAAGGACGCCTTTATTTACCGCAGAGAAGCCAGCGGGAGTAAGAACGAGATTCAAATTCCCCTAAGCAAGATCATGGATCGTAAATCTCCCGATGTGCCGCTGCTGGCCAACGATATTCTTTACGTGCCGGATAACAAGGGCCGCCGCATGACTCTGGGCGCGCTCGAGAAAGTTCTGGTCTTTGGCGCGGGCGCCAGCACCGCGCTCATCTATGCCGGAGTGAAATAAGGCCGGAGTGAAATAGGCTGCTAATTCCATGAGCGATACCAAGGCGCTTCCCGCCCCCAACTCAGCACTACAGCCAAGCTGGTACGGATACGACGTCGAGCCGCCGGAGCAATCCGCCGTTCCGCTGGCGCATTATCTGTGGATCCTGCGCCGCCACCGCTGGAAGATCCTGGCTTTCATTTTTGCAAGCGTGACGGCCACGCTGATTATTTCGGCGCGCCTCACCCCGATTTACGAATCCACTGTCACCGTGGATATCGACCGGCAAGTGCCATCGGCCATCATCGGCCAGGATGCGGCGCGTTCGCCCGTCAATGACGCCGATCAGTTTCTGGCGACGCAGGTAAAGCTCATCCAATCGGACTCCGTGTTGCGGCCCGTGGCGCAGCAATATCACCTTCTGAACTTCGAGAAGGATTCATCCGACATCACGCCCGAAACATCTTCCGAAGCCGAAGAGGAAGCGCCTATCCTGCTGCATAATCTCAAAGTAACGCGCCCGCCCAACACCTATTTATTGCTCATCAGCTATCGTTCGCCGCAGCCGCGGCTGGCGGCCGACGTGGCTAACGCCGTGGCGCATTCCTATGTGCAGCACACCTACAACATCCGGTTCAAGTCGTCCGCGTCGCTGGCGGACTTCATGGAAAAGCAGCTCGAAGAGTTGAAGGCCAAGATGGAGCGGTCTTCCGCCGCCCTGGCGCAATTCGAGCGCGAGTTGAACGTGATCAATCCGGAGGAGAAGACCAGCATTCTCTCCGCGCGGCTGCTGCAGCTCAACACCGAATACACCAACGCGCAGACCGACCGGGTGCGCAAGGAGTCGGACTGGAAATCGGTGCAGGGCGGATCGCTCGAAGCCGCGCAGGTTTCCACGCAAGGCGAAGCACTGAAGGTGTTGTCCGCCAAGCTGGACGATGCGCGTGAAAAGTTCGAGGATGTGAAGACGCACTACGGCCCCAATCATCCCGAGTATCGCAAGGCCGCCGTGCAAGTGGCCGAGATCGAGCGGCAGTTGCAGCAGAGCCGCAAGAACGCCGCCCAGCGCGTGGAGGTGGAATATCACGACGCCCAGACCCGCGAGAGCATGCTGCGCCAGGCGGTAGCTGAAACCAAGGCGGAATTCGATCGCCTGAATGCGCGCAGCTTCGAATATCAATCGCTGAAGCGCGAGGCCGACGCGGATAAATCGCTCTATGAAGAGCTGGTGCGCAAAATCAAGGAAGCCGGCATCAACGCGGGATTCCAGAACAGTTCGATCCGCATCGCCGATCCGGCGCGCGCCGCCATCAAGCCGGTGTTTCCGAATCTGAAATTGAACGTGCTGCTGGCATTTCTGTTTTCTACGCTTCTGTCGGTGGGCTTCGCGGTGATGACCGACCTGCTGGATAGCTCGGTGCGCGATCCTCAGCAGGTGCATACGCTGTTCCAGACCGATGTTTTGGGCAGCCTGCCGATGGTCAAGAACTGGCGGCGTGGTCTGGTCGCCACCATTGCAGGAGAGCCCGGCACGACCGCGCTGGTGCGGACGGAGGAGACCACTCTCACGTCGCCCGACCGCTCCGTTACCGGATTCGAAGAGGCGGTTCGCACCTTACGCAACTCGATTTTACTGGGATCGTTCGACCGCCGGCTGAAAGCCATCATGATCACCAGCTCCACGCCGGCCGAAGGCAAGACCACCACCGCCGTGCATCTGGCGATCGCACATGCGCAGCAGAAGCACAAGACGCTGCTGATCGATTGCGACCTGCGGCGGCCGGGGGTGCATTCGAAACTGGGGATCAATCCGGAGACGGGGTTGGCCGCGGTTCTGCAGAACGGCATGCAATGGCGCGAGAAACTGGTGAAACTGGTGGAACTCGAGGATCTGGACATTCTGCCGACGGGCTTTGCCAGCCGCCGCGCGGCCGATCTGATCGGACGGCGGTTGCCGGAGATTCTGGAGGACGCCGCGCAGGAATACGACTTGATCGTGGTAGACTCGCCGCCCATTCTGGGCTTCCCGGAACCGTTGCAGATGGCCGCCGCGGTGGATGGCGTGGTGATGGTAGCCAAGGCCGGCGAGACGGATCGCAAGACCGTGAGCTCCGCGTTGAATACGCTGCAACGCGTGCGGGCCAATGTGTTGGGGCTGGTGTTGAACTCAGTGACTAGTAACATGAGCGATAGTTACCGTTACTACGGGTATTACGGTAAGTATTATCGCTACTATAAGCCGGCCGAGTAAGCGCCTGGCGGCTTCCTGTGACAGTACTAATTCCGTTCGATGCGCAGAAGGTTGCGGTGGCCGCACCATTGCCGTCGCTTCGCTCCAGTTTCGTTTGGACGCTGGCGGGAAACGTGGTGTATGTGGGGTCGCAATGGGGCATCCTGGTGGTGTTTGCAAAGCTGGGGAGCCCGGAGGCGGTCGGCATCTTCAGCTTGGGTTTGGCGATCAGCGCGCCGATTATGCTGTTTGCGGGCTTGCAACTTCGCGCCGTACAGGCCACCGATTCGCGCCGCGAAGCGCCTTTCGCCGATTACGCCGGCGCACGCACGCTCACCACCACCGCGGCCGTGCTGCTGATCTGCCTCATCGGGTTGATCGGCTATCGCGGCGCCACCGCAGCCGCGATCATGGCGTTGGCGCTGAGCAAAGGAATCGAGTCGTTCAGCGACATCATATATGGCTTCTGGCAGCTTCACGAACGCATGGACTTGATGGCGCGCTCTTTGATGCTTCGCGGTGGGCTTTCGCTGGGAGCGGCGGCGCTCTGCTTCAGCTTGTGGCACTCTGTGTGGCCGGCGGTTTGCGGCATGGCGGCGGCCTGGGCGTGTGTGTTTGCGTTTTTCGATTTGCCGCGCGCGGCTGGGGCCCGCGGCATGCTGGCGGGATATCGCTGGCATGCCATCACGCGCCTGTTACGCACCGGCTTTCCGCTGGGTATCGTGATTCTATTGGTCTCGCTGAGCGTAAACATTCCGCGCTACACCGTCGCCGGACTGCGCGGAGTGCGCGAACTCGGCGTCTTCTCCGCGCTCAGTTACACCCTGGTCGCGGGCACGACTGTGGTGAATGCGCTGGGCCAGTCCACCATGCCTCGCCTGGCCGCTTATTGGGCAGAAGGACGCCAACGCGAGTTCGGACGGCTCGTCCGGCAACTCCTGGGACTCGGGATGCTGATGGGTGCGGCAGGCGTCGTGATAGCGGCGGCCGCCGGCGGGCCCATCCTTAAGCTGTTGTACGGTGCGGCATACGCGGGCAACGTGAAGCTGTTTGTTTGGCTGATGATTGCCTCGGCGCTCACTTATCCGGCATCCTTCGCTGGATACAGCTTAACGGCGACGCGATACTTCCGCTGCCAGTTGCCGCTTTATGGATCGGCTGTCATACTGCTGACGATACTTTGCTGGTGGCGAGTCAACGCCGCTGGCTCCGAAGGCGCGGCCGAAGCCATGACCGTGGCCGCCGCCCTGCAACTTCTCGCCATCTTGGCGATCCTGAAATGGCGCAGCGCGCGATACGGGGGAGAGTGATGCGGCCGGTGCGGGTGTTGCACGTGGTGGGCGCGATGAATCGCGGTGGCGTGGAGACCTGGTTGATGGATGTGCTGCGCCAGGCGGACCGCCGGCGCGTGCAAATGGACTTTCTGGTGCACGCCCGCGAGAAGGCCGCATTCGACGATGAAATCGCCGCGCTAGGTTCGCGCATTATCCGTTGCCCGCATACGCGCCATCCGTTGACTTACGCGCGCCAGTTTTCGCGCCTCGCCGCGAACTACGGGCCGTACGATGTGGTGCACAGCCATGTGCATCTGTACAGCGGGTTCGTGCTGTTCCTGGCCGCGCGCGCGGGCGTTCCACAGCGCATTGCGCATAGCCATAGTGACACGCGCATGCCGGATGCCGGCGGCTCTCCTTGGCGAAAGGCCTATGCCGCGCTGATGAAATCGGGCATCCGCGCTTACGCGACCATGGGACTGGCGGCCAGCCGGCGCGCCGCGGCGGCTCTGTTCGGTCCGGATTGGCAGCGCCATCCGCGCAGGCGCGTCCTTTATTACGGCATCGACGTAGAGAAGTTTCTACCGCGGAGGCAGCCGGAAGAGATCAAACAGCGTCTGGGTTTGCCGGCCGGTTCACAAGTAGTGATGCATACCGGCAGGTTCGACCTGCCGAAGAATCACACTTTCATGATAGAGATTGCCAGCGGCGTGATTCGCCGCAATCGGCGCGCGCACTTCGTCTTCATCGGGGATGGTCCGCTGCGCCCCGCAATCGAGCAAGGCTGCCAAGCGCGTAACATCGCTCCCCGCTGCCACTTTCTGGGCCTTCGCGGCGATGTTCCGGAACTTCTGAGCGGCGCGGATGCTTTCCTGTTTCCTTCGCGGTACGAAGGACTCGGCCTGGTTCTCATCGAAGCGCAAGCGGCCGGAGTTCCGTGTATCTGTTCCAACGTGGTGCCGGAAGAAGCGGACGTGGTGCCGCACCTGGTCACCCGCCTGCCGCTGGACGCAGGCGCCGCGAAATGGTCGGACGCGGTGTTGGCGGTTCTATCTTCGCCGCGACGGGCCCCCTTCCCCGGTGCGGAATCGCCCCTGAAAAAAACTGCCTTCACTATACAAAAAAGCGCCGCGGCGCTGATGGGATGTTATCTAAATGCCTGATACCCTGAGCGCGACTGCCTGGCGGCCGCGGTTCGAAGTCTCCCGGCTCACCGTCCGCTCGCGGGATTGGCGGCGTTATGCGCACTCCTGGCCTTTTGCGGTGGCGATTTGTTCGTTGGTGACCGGTGGATTCATCGCTCTTTCTCCGGCGTGCCTGCACTGGTTCCTGCTGCCAGTGATGATCTCGGGCGCGCTTCTCGCCGACAAGACCGTGGATGCCATCACCGAGCGGGGCGGCATTTTCACGGCGGACGGACTCTTCGCCGTAACTGGCTTCCATTTCTTCTTTCTATCGCCGCTGTTGGCCGTTTCGCTTTCGCACCGCCTCGAATATCTGCCGGGACAGCCGGACGACTGGCGCGATTGGCTGGGACGCATGGCCATTCTCAACGTGGCCGGACTGCTGGTCTACCGGTTCGCAAGAGGGAAGGCCCTGATATCCCGCCAGCCCTGGAAAACTGCGTGGCTATTGCGAGAATCCCGTTTCAACCTGGTGAACATTTCCGCAATGTGCATCTGCGCGAGCGTGCAAGTCTATCTGTACATTCGCTTCGGCGGAATCACAGGCATTGCCGACAAACTGCTGCACGACGCGGATGCTTGGGAAAACACCGGCTGGCTCTTCGTGATCGGCGAATCCGTGCCTATCCTCGCCATGATCGCTTTCGGCCAGTGGGTTCATCAGCGCAAGGTAAAGGTCGGATGGCCTGCCCTCAGCGCGGTACTGATCGCGTTTCTTGGCGCGCAGATTGTTTGCGGAGGACTGCGTGGATCGAGGAGCAACACCATTGTAGGTCTGTTCTGGGCAGCCGGGATTGTGCATTTTTACGTGCGTCCCGTTCCCCGCGTGTTTCTGCCGTTCGGTCTTCTGGTGGCCATGGCGATCATGTATTTCGGAGGGTTTTACAAGACCGTCGGAACCGACGCGGTCAAAACGTTCACCAGCAATGAAGAGCGCGCCTTCTTATCCGGCCGCAGCCGCCGCACCGCGGAACTGGTCGTTCTCGAAGATCTGGGCAGGTCCGAAACACAGGCGTTCGTGCTGTACCGCTTAGCGGACGAACAAGCAGGCTACCGGCTCGCCTGGGGGCAGACTTATCTGGGGGCGCTGGCCCTGCTGATTCCGAGGAATCTATGGCCCACCCGGCCGGCGGGCAAAGTGAGATGGACCACGGATGTGGAGTTTGGTACGGGCACCTACAACGGCACCCCGCTGCGGTCGTCGCGGGTATACGGTTTGATGGGCGAGTGGATGTTGAATTTCGGATGGTATCTCGGACCAATGTCAATGGCCGTGTTGGGGCTGATGGTGGGAGTGACCGAGCGATTTACGCGCAGCGCGGCGCGCGGGGATTGCCGGAAGATGTTGATTCCCATCGTGGCCGTTTTTTGCGTCACGGTCCTGGCTTCCGATTCCGATAACAATGTTTACTCATTGGTTAAGTATCTGGCGGTGCCCCTGGCGGTGCTGTGGATGAGCACGAAAAAGGTGAGGATCCGGAAGTGTCCGGTTAACCTGACGCGATGACCGCGCGTTCGATCGCCCAAATTTCAGCCGGTTCGAACATACAGCCGCGTCCCGCGGAATTTGAAATTGACCGGCAGGGAACGTCTTTGACTCTATACCGCGAACTGATTCCGAGGGGAACCAAAGCATGAACGTTTTGATTACTGGCGGAGCGGGTTTCATCGGCTCTCATCTCGCAGAGCGCTGCCTGGCGGAAGGCTGGCGCGTGGCCGTGCTCGACAATCTTTCCACGGGCGCGTTTGAAAACATCGCGCCGCTGAAATCCCGACGCGCCTTTTCCTACCGCATCGATTCGGTCTTCAACGAACCGGTGGTCGCGGAGATGTTGGATTGCGCGGACCTGGTCTTCCATCTGGCCGCCGCCGTGGGCGTAAAGCTGATCGTAGAGAGCCCGGTGCGCACCATCGAAACCAACGTGCACGGCACCGAAGTCGTGCTGCGCTGCGCGGCCAAGAAAAGCAAGCCCGTGATGCTGGCATCCACATCGGAAGTCTATGGCAAAGGTACCCGCTTTCCGTTCCGCGAAGCCGACGATCTAGTGTTAGGCCCTACGGATATAGGCCGCTGGAGCTACGCCGCGTCGAAGGCGCTCGATGAATGGTTGGCGCTGGCCTATTGGCGTGAACGCTGCCTGCCGGTAACGGTTTTGCGCTTCTTCAATACCGTGGGACCCCGCCAGACCGGACGCTATGGCATGGTGGTGCCCAGGTTTGTGGATCAGGCTTTGCGGGGCGAGCCGATAACCGTCCACGAAACCGGCGAGCAGCGCCGCTGCTTCTCGTATGTGGGCGATGTCGTGGAGGCACTCGTACGGTTGGCGCAAACAGCGGAAGCGGTGGGACAAGTGGTGAACATCGGCGACGACCAGGAAGTGTCGATCAACGAACTGGCGGCGCTGGTGAAAGACATTACCGGATCGCCGTCGCGCATCGAGTACGTACCCTACGATCAGGCCTACGGCCCCGGTTTCGAGGATATGCCGCGGCGTGTACCGTGTCTCGAAAAGCTCGAGAGCCTCATCCATTATCGCCCTCAGACTTCGCTTGCGACCATGGTGCGGCGCGTGGTGGATTACGAGCGTGCACGGCAGCTTGCCACCCGGCGGAAAACGGCGGTCTTGGCTTAAAATTGTTTTCCGGCTGCACCGCTCACGCCAGCGGATTGCCGAAAAGAGCTCTCGCCAGCGGGCCGCCTTTTGCGTGACGGTCGCGTCCGATGCCGATACCGATGTTTGCTCGTTGGTTAAGCATCCGGCTCTACTTTTGGCCGTCATGTGGATGAGCGCCAGGAAAGTCACGCTGCGGACGCGCCGCGCGAATCTCTTAATAGCTATGCCGGGTTTCAAGCAGGTAGCTTCCAATATCGAATGGCGCGCATACGGCAAGGTCGATTATGGCGCGTCGCATGACTTCGAGCAAGGCGCCCGTGAGTGGCGCATTCTGCGCGACCAACTGCGCCAGTACGGGCTGGATGGGCGGGTCAAAGCAGTCGAATTGGGTTGCGGCAACGGGCGGCTCACAAACAGCATCGCCCGCGAGTTTCAGGTGGTCGAGGCGCTGGATGTTTCCGCCGAACGCCTGGCTAGAGCCCAAAAGCAGATCGGCCTGCGAAATATCGAATGGCATTTGATCGACGGTCCTCCTATCCCGGCCGAATCGGCCACCGTGGACTTAGTCGTTTCGACGCACGTGATTCAACACATTGCGAAGCTGTCCGTCGTGACGGATTATTTTGCCGAATCGTTCCGAGTCTTGCGTCCCGGCGGAGTACTGTTGATGCACATTCCGGTGGCCGGTGCGCATGGGGCCACCGGACAGTTGGGTGAAGTCCTGAGGCGAACCGTGAAGCAATGGGTAAAATCCGCTGCTTTGCCGGTTACCCGCACGCTGATGCGCGTAGGCTTTGAACGCCTGCCGTGGAAAATCGACTTCTACCGTTGGTACGACTACCCGTGGCTACGCAGCACGCTCGAAGGCCTAGGTTTCACGGAGGTGGAGGTGCGGCTGATTTCCTGGTCGGGCGGACACAGTTACGTATTTGCGCGGCGGGCCGTCAATGGCGCCGCGCAGGCCATGGCGTGAACGCCGGATCCCTTATGCGCGTCTTGGTTTCGCTGGAACATCGTTTCCGCCGTACGCCCGACGGTGCGGTATGGACACAAACCGCGTATCGCTACGACTTCTGGCGGCGATACCTGGAAGTGTTCGACGGCGTCCAGGTTCTAGCGCGCGTGCTGGACGTTCCCGGCGTGAGCCGCGACTGGCATCCGTCCGATGGCGACGGGGTGACCTTCGATCCAGTCCGCCATTATATAGGTCCCGTCCGTTACGCGATTAGTTATCGCGGAATACGCGCCGCCGCCAGGAATGCCATCACGCTAGGCACGGCCGTAGTCATGCGCGTGCCTTCGTTTTTGGCCGCGCACCTGACGCCGGCGTTATACGCCACCGGTCAGCCGTTTGGCGTAGAGGTAGTAGGAGATCCCCTGGACACCTTCCGGCCGGGATGCGTGCGCCACCCGCTGCGGCCATTTCTTCGATGGTGGCTGCCGCGCCAGCTACGCGAACAGTGCGCGCGGGCCAGTGCGGTCGCCTATGTGACTAAGTTCGCATTGCAGGCCCGCTATCCCTGCCGCGCTTTCGGCGTGGGGATCTCCGATGTCCAGTTGCCTGCCGAGGCCATTCGCGTGGAAGATAACGTCCTGGCGACGCATTATTCGAGCGTGGAGTTATCCATCGCCGAGTGTTTGAACCGGGAGGCGCGCAGCATGCCGGACCGCGCGCTTCGTCTGGTGACCGTGGCATCCCTCGAACAGCGTTATAAAGGCGTCGAGTACTTGTTATCCGCCGTGGATATCTGCCGGAAGGCGGGCCTGGAACTCAGCCTGACCGTGATTGGCGACGGCAAACACCGGCGGGAGTTACAACGCCTTGCGGAAAATCTGGGCGTCGATGGCCGCGTTACGTTTAGAGGGCAGGTTCCGTCCGGCGACATGGTCCAGCACGAACTCGACCAATCGGATATTTTTGTGTTGGCCTCGCTGACGGAAGGTTTGCCGCGCGCCATGGTAGAGGCGATGGCCCGCGCCCTGCCTTCGATCGGCACGGCCGTAGGGGGCATCCCTGAGTTGCTCGATCCGGAAGATCTGGTGCCGCCGCGCGACGCCACTGCGCTGGCCGCCAAGATCATGGAGGTAGCGCGCGACCGCGGACGCATGGCGCGGATGTCCGCCCGCAATCTGTTACGGGCGCGCGACTATAGCGATCCGGTGCTGCGCGAGCATCGGCTGGCGTTCTACCGGCATTTGCATCAGGTGATGTCGGAATGGATGGCGGCGCGCGAGACACCTGCCGAGGTGGGCGTGTCATGAAAATACTCCACATCGTGAAGACATCCAGTGGCGCTGCGTGGGCTGCCCTTCAAGCCGCGGAACTCACCCGCCTGGGTGTGGAAGTGCATGTCGCGGTTCCCACGGCGGAGGGCGCCACGATGACGCTTTGGCACGAAGCGCGGGCGTGGATGCATGTGGCGGCGCTCGATTTCCCGGCCGCAACGCCATGGCGGATTCCTGCCGCATGCGCGCGAGCTCGTGCGTTGGTAGCTTCCATAAAACCGGATATCATTCACTCGCACCATGCCGGGCCCGCCATGATCATGCGGCTCGCGCTCGGCAGCCGGCATGCCACGCCGCGCCTATTTCAGGTTCCCGGCCCGCTGCATCTGGAGCATAGAGTCTATCGGACGTGGGACTTGTCGGGCGCCGGTCCGCAAGACTATTGGATCGCTTCCAGCCGCGCCATTCGTAACCATTACTTACGCGCGGGCGTGGACCCGGCGCGCGTCTTCTTGAGTTACTACGGATTCAACACCGGCGCGATTGCCACGGCGCGTTCGAACGTATTTCGCCGTGAGCTGGGTATCGCGCCGGACGTGTTTGTAGTGGGCAACATCAGCTACATCTACGGGCCGAAATACTATCTGGGTCAGCGGTCGGGAGTCAAGCGCCACGAAGACTTGATCGCCGCGCTGGCGCTGGTGTTGGGCAAGCGGTCCGATGTGGTCGGCGTTTTGGCGGGAGGCCCGTGGGGAAACGCCGCGCGTTACGCGGACCGTCTGCGACGCTTGGCGGAGAAGGCCGGCCGGGGCCGCATTCTCATGCCTGGCGCTTTGCCTTTCGGCGTAGTACAGCGAGCCTGGCCGGATTTCGACTGCGCCATTCATGCGCCGATGTCCGAGAACTGCGGCGGCGTGGTGGAGCCGTTGCTGGCGGGCGTTCCTACCATTGCCGGCAATGTAGGCGGACTGCCTGAAGTGGTCATGGATGGCGTGACGGGTGTGTTGGTTCCCCCCGGGAATCCGCGGGCTCTCGCCGAGGGAATTCTGAAGGTTATGGCCGATCCAGCGCGATACCGTACGCTGGCACGGACCGGTGGCAGGTTGGTGAGTGAGATGTTCGATGTCCGTAGAACGGCCAAGGAAATCTATCAAGTGTACTGCCACATACTCGATAACGCGGAGCCTGCGCCGGACGAGTTTGATGCGCGTACTTACCTCGCGAACGGCGCTCTTGCCTGCGCCTGTGAGTAGAAACCATGCCGATGCATATCTGGAAATGGGCGCTGTTCGCGGCCCTGGCGTCGAGCACATACGAATGGCCAGATCCGCAACAGAATGGCATTGTGCTGGTGAATGCCAATCAAGACATTGCAACTTATCTTAAGAATCATGCCGATTACTTTCAAAAAGGCGAGTTAGTGGTCGACCTTTCCATCTCCAATCAGCCGGATATCACCGCCGCGCAGCGGGAACGGAATGAGATCGTCGAGTTACTCAACGCTCACGGGATGTCCGTGGGCACTTACACTTCCGGCACGACTGTCGGGCCGCTGGCCGATACCAAGCAGTGGCCCTATGAGAAAGTTCCGATCGAGTGGATGCCCAAAGGATTCGCCTCCGCGGGCGCGTGGCCCGGCGATCCGGATCGCAAGATACTCGACGTTACAGATGCGCGCACCAGGCGCGGCTTGCAGGATGGAATCCGCCGTATCTGGCAACAATGCCCTGCGCCGGTGAGGTTCGTGGATAATGCGGCCTCCCATTCGAGCACCGGCGGGAAGCAGCCCTGGCAGGCATATTGCGCGAACATACGCGAGATTCGCATGATCGGCGAGTCACTCGACAGCCGGTTGGTCTTCAATGTGTCCTTGCATCCCGCCTACCTTTCGGATGCGGAAGCTGTACAGCTCATCGACGCCGTGGGGCCCGGCAACGGCATTCTGCTGGAGGACCCGTGGGGCGAGGCTACCCGCAAGAGCCCTGATCTGACTCGTCAGGCGCAGTCCCGTTATCGCCAATTACTCGGCAGAGGGATCGTGGTCGTAATGCTTCCAGTGAACATACCGTCGGATACTCTGCTCGACTGGCTCGCCACATGGCGCAAGCCATCCGACCGGTTATATATCGGCTGGCCATTTTGGAAACAGCCCTGGAATGGCAAGCGGCCGTGGGAAGGAAGCGCCAAGTGAATCCGCGCCGCGCGGTGGAATTCGTACTGGCCGCTATGCTCAGCGTGATCCTGTTGCCGCTCGCGGCGGCGATCTATGCGGCCGTCTTGTTAAGCATGGGCAGGCCCGTGATTTTCCGGCATCGTAGAGTAGGTTACCGGCAACAGCCATTCACGCTTTATAAGTTCCGGACCATGTCGAATGATACCGGGCCGGATGGGCGATTGTTGCCCGATTCGCAGCGGCTGACCGCGCTTGGCCGATTACTGCGGAATAGCAGCCTGGATGAGTTACCGCAACTCTGGAACGTACTGCGCGGCGAGATGAGCTTCGTCGGACCCCGGCCACTGGTACCCGAATACATGCCGCGCTACAGCGTGCGGCAGTTGCGGCGCCACGAAGTGCGGCCGGGCATCACGGGTTGGGCGCAGGCGCACGGCCGTAACGCTCTGTCGTGGGAGGAACGCTTCGATCTGGATATCTGGTATGTCGATCACCAGAGCTTCTGGCTGGACCTGCGGATTGTGGGATTGACGTTCGTGGCCCTCGCGCGCCGCCAGGGAATCAGCCACGCCGGTCACGCCACCATGCCGGAATTCATAGGGAGCGCGCATGAGCGCTGACGGTATCTTCGTGATCGGGGCTTCCGGTCATGCCAAGGTAGTGATCGATGTGATCGAGCGGCAAGGGGTGTGGCGCGTCGCGGGGTTGATCGATACGTATAAGACGCCCGGCACGGAGTTAATGGGATATCCGGTGCTGGGACCCGAAGATTGTCTGCCGGTTTTCATGACGAGACACAACGCGGGCGGGGCGATTATTGCCATCGGCGATAACCAGGTGCGCCAGCGGATGGCGCTGCGCGTGGCGGAGATCGCGCCGTCACTGGCATTCGTTAGCGCCGTGCACCCGGCGGCGCACATCGCCCGCGAAGTCCAGATCGGCAAGGGCGTCGCTATTATGGCGGGGGTCACGGTGAATCCGGGGACGCGCATCGGCGACTTCTGCTTCTTGAATACGAATGCTTCGGTGGATCACGATAATGTGCTCGAACCTTTTAGTTGCGTGCAGCCGAATGCGGCGACGGGGGGGAATGTACGGCTCGGCGCGCGGAGCGTTCTCGCCATGGGTGCGACGGTGGTGCCGGGGATCTCCATCGGCGCGGACACCATCATAGGAGCGGGTTCCACTGTGCTGCGCGATGTGCCTCCCCGCGTGGTGGCTTACGGGACGCCTTGCCGGTTGGTGCGGCCGCGGTGATGGCGGCCTGCGAGGCCGCCGCAGGCTACGAGCCTGCCCCACATTACTTACTCACTTCACTTAGAGGACTGTCACATGGCTCATGCCAGTATTGCATTGGCTTCCGGCGCGGAAGCCCGAACGGCGCCTCTGTTCAGAGAGCGCTTTCGATTCATCAACCCTACGCTGCCGCCGCTCGAACGCATTCTCTCCGAGTACCGGCAGGTCTTCCAGCAAGGGCTAATCACCAATGGCGGGATTGTCGCGCGCTTGGAGGCGGCCATCTGCGAACGGCTCGGCGTGCGGCACTGCGTAGCGGTTTCCAGTTGCACCAGCGGCCTGATGCTGGTGATGAAAGCTCTCGGACTGCAGGGCGAAGTGATACTGCCCAGCTTCACATTCTTCGCCACCGGCCACGCCGCGCTCTGGAATGGACTGACTCCGGTTTTCGCGGACTGCGACGCGCTCGACTGGAACATCGACCCGCGCGCAGTGGAGCGTGCCATCACGCCGCGCACCTCGGCCATCGTCGCCGTGCATCTCTACGGAAATCCGGCGCAGGTGGCGGAACTCGAATGGCTGGCGCGGAAGCGCGGGCTCAAGCTGATTTTCGATGCCGCGCACGCCTTCGGCGCAAGCTATCATGGCCACCCCATCGGGCGCTTCGGCGACGCGGAAGTATTTTCTCTCTCTCCGACCAAGTTACTGGTGGCAGGCGAAGGCGGCTTGGTTTGTACCAACGACGCCACGCTCGCACATCGCGTGCGCGCCGGACGGAATTACGGCGACTTGGGCAGTTACGATCCGATGCTGCTGGGTTTGAACTCGCGCATGACCGAGTTCAACGCGGCCATGGCCCTGGCCGGTCTGGAACTCGCGCCGGCCAAGATAACGCGCCATAACCAGATCGCGGCGCTTTATACCGCCGAGCTCGATGGCACTCCCGGCGTAGGATTCCAGCAACTTCCGCCGGGGCACCTGTCGAGTTACAAAGACTACTCGGTGCGCATCCACCCGGAGATGTTCGGCATGACGCGCGACCAACTGGCCGCCGCGCTGCTGCGGGAGAACATTGAAACCAAGAAGTACTTTCACCCGCCGCTGCACCAGCAGACCATCTTCCGGCCATTCGCGGAGGGCGCGCAACTGCCGGTCACCGAAGCCGTCGCCGATTCGGTGCTGAGTCTGCCGATTTACGAGTCGCTGCCCGCGGAAACGGTGCGCCAGGTGGCTTGGGCGATTCGCGGCTTCGCCCAATCGGCGCCGTTCGAGGAGGCCCGCGCATGTTGAAATCCGCCCGAAACTTGAACTGGAAGGAAGTAGTGCCGCGCGTGCTGGCCGACTTCCTGATTGTTCACGCCAGCATGCTGGCAGCGCTGGGGATCTCCGTGACTTACCAGATCGCGCGCGGCCACGGCGGAGAAGCGCAGCAATTGATTGCGGGATTCCGGCATTACTATGGCACATTCTTTTGGGCGCTCTCGCCCATCTTTCCGGCGGTCTTCCTGGCCAACGGTTTCTACACGCATTCGCGCGGCTATGTAGGCAAACAGAAAGCCTGGGTGGTCGCGCGCGGAGTGACTTTGGCGGTGCTGTTGTTTTTCGCGGCCGACTTTCTGCTCTTCCAACTGCACAGTACGGGGCGCAGCATGGCGTTGCCGTTTGTCGTTCTGGCGGCCGGCGGTTTGTGTGGCGTACGCGTGGCGAAGGCCTACTTTGAAAAGCGCTTCATGCTGAAGCCGGCAGCCGATTCCGCGCCTCCGGCGCAACGCGTGCTGGTGGTGGGCGGCGCGGGATATATCGGGTCGTTGCTGGTGGAAAGCCTCCTGCGCCGTGGCTGCCGGGTGCGCGTGCTGGATAGCCTGCTGTATGGCGGCGAGCCCTTACGCGGCGCACGCAGCCACGCGAACTTCGAGCTGATGGCGGGCGATTGCCGCAACATTCAGGACGTGGTGAAAGCCGTGCGCGGCGTGGATTCCATCGTGCAGCTTGCGGCCATCGTGGGCGATCCGGCTTGCGAGCAGGACCGCACCTCGGCACTCGAAGTCAATTACGCCGCCACCCGCATGCTGATCGAGATCGCCAAGGGCCATGGCGTTAGCCGGCTGATCTTCGCCTCGAGCTGCAGCGTGTATGGCGCTTCGGAGAACGAAGTGGACGAGGAATCGGAGGTGCGGCCCGTCTCGTTCTATGGGCAAACCAAAGTGGATTCCGAACGCGCTTTGCTCGAATCGCGCACGGACACCTTTCATCCTACTATTCTGCGTTTCGCCACCGTCTTCGGACTGTCTCACCGCCCACGCTTCGACCTGGTGGTGAATCTGCTGACCGCCAAGGCCGCGCAGGAAGGCGTAATTACCGTCTATAACGGCAAGCAATGGCGTCCATTTATTCACGTACGCGACTTAGTGGATGCCACCATACTCGTGCTGGAAGCGCCTGCGCGGCGGGTGGCGGGCCACATACTCAACGTGGGCGATTCGCGGTTGAATTACACGCTGTCGGAAGTGGCGGATGTAATCGGGGAACTATTTCCCGGAACACGCGTGGAGCACGTGAGTAACTCCGACTCACGTAACTATCGAGTAAGCTTTGCCAAGATAGAAAAGGCTCTCGATTTTCATGCGAGTTACTCGCTGCGCGATGGAATCGAGGAGTTAAAGAAGGCATTCAAGGCAGGCTTGATCGGCAGTTACAGCGACCTGCCGTATCACAACCAGCGATTCCTGCTGGCGGCGGGGAGCCCGGGCCACAAGAGCGACGTGGATGCGCAGGTAATGGCGGCGTTCTCAGGCGCGCCGGGGAACGGGCATGCGGCGATGGTGGGATCTCGGGCCGCCGCGCCGGTGTAGCGGGCATCTTAGTGATTCAGGAATTCTATCGCTCGGAGTAAGCGAATTTGAGGTCTGGGAAATCCGCTCTCTGACGGGGTGCCCTCTGGGCCCGGCTCGGTCACGGCCGCATCGATTTCGCACGGATCTTACAGAGCCGCGACCATAAAGGGAGCGGTCTTGAATGCCGACCATCTACGGCGCAATTTGCACTAGCGCCAGAGCATGCGGCGCCAGCGTAAGAGATACGCGCATCGGTTCCCCGGCTAAATCCTGCATAGTGGCATCTGGAAGAGCCGCGATCGCGCGCAGCTGCTGGATTTGATCGGGAGTCGGGAATGCCGGACTTCCCATGGCTTCCCAAGCCTGCAGAGCCGAACCATGATGCGGATCCACGATCTGAATGCGGGCGTGCCGCGGACCATCCGCACCCGTGATCTCCAAGCGCAATTGGCGTGACTCGCCCGGTTCGCCGGGCGCCGCATAATTCCAGGCGGCGATCGCCAACCGGCCGTCCCGATCGCGCGTGGCTAGCGCATTGCTCGAAGAAATCGGCAGGCGCTCGGCGCCCAATAAGTGCAGCAGACGGAAAGCGTTGAACGACGCCTTGGGAATACCGTCTTCCGCAATCAAGCCATATCCGCCATAGAAAGGCTTCTTCACCACGCCCTGCTCTTCGAATACATCCGAAAACGTCCAGTAAGACATGGCCGTAGTCAGTCCATCGCATTGCCGGATGTTATTCGCCAGCCAGGGACCCATGAACGCCGAATCGGTGACGCTTACCTCGTTCATATAGCTGGCGTTGTACTCGCTCCAGATGATGGGCAGATCCGGGCGGGGCGAGGCATGCACCTGATCGTAGACCTTCTTTACGGCTCTTCCGATCATTTCATTTCGTGGAATCGTCTCGTGCGTGCCGAAGATATCTTCTGACCTGTCGTTGGCATAAGCGTGCGTGGAAACAAAATCCACGGGCACGTTGCCGTCCGCCACATGGCGCAGAAAACGATCCACCCAGGCGGCCTGCGCGGTGGCCGGCCCTCCGACGCGAAGTCTCCCGCTTACACTCTTGAGCGCGCGCGCCGTCTCATCGTATAACTCATAGTAAGTCGTCTCTCTTGGTTCGCCTGCCCAGAAGTCCAGATTAGGTTCATTCCAGACCTCGAAATACCATTGCGCTACCTCCGGTTCCCCGTAACGCGCGATCAGGTGACGGGCGAACTCCGTGATGAGCCCGTTCCAGTGACCTACATTGTTAGGCGGCGAAACGAACGGCTTATACCAAAAAGGATGAGGAGTAAGCGACGAAGCGAGCTTGCGGGGCATGAAGCTCAACTCCACAAACGGGCGAATGCCGCGCGTCAGCAGCCCATCGTAAATCTGATCGATATAAGAGAAATTGTAAATCGGCCGGCCGTGGGCGTCTTCGTCATAGAGGCCGTTTTCATCATGGAAGATCGCGTGAAACCGGACGTATTGAATGGAAGTGATGGCGCGCACGGCATCCAGATCGCGGCGATAGGACTCACGCAAGGCCAGGTTGGCGCGGCCGGAGCCAAAGACCGACTCCCAAAAATGCGGGAAGGGCCGCCCGGCAGCCCGCGCATCAATGGCGACCGTCTCAGGCTCGGCAGCCACCGCGGGCGCGTTCGGCAACAGACAGGCTAAGGCCAGGATAATTACACGGGTTCCGATTTTTGGCAGCATGCGGCTAAAAGCTGATACGTGCCAGCAATTCTACCACGCGTCCCGATAATCCGCCCGGAGACAAGCCGAACGCCTGATTTTCAATAGTCGTATTGGCGCTGCCGAAGGCCATCGGCTGCAGATTCAGCTTATTGAATATGTTGTAGAAGTTGGCGCGTAGGTCGAGCTTCGCGCCTTCGCCCATGTGCAGCCCCGCCAAACTGGTGGATTTGCCGATGCTCATGTCGGTGGAGAAGAAATCCGGGCCGCGCCAGGAGTTGCGTCCGATTCCCGGAGGCAAGGTAGTAGGTCCGCTGGTGGGGCTGGTAATCACGAAGTAAGCCTCGCCGCCCTCGGGGAAGTTAGTGCCGTTAATGTAGGCGCATTGGACGTGCTGTGTCCGGCGCCTCCCAGATACTCGATGGGACGGATCGGGCAGCGCGTCTGGCCGCCGGGCGTAGCTTCGGCCGCGCCGCAAGTGACGGGCGTCCAGGGAAATCCGCTGCTGGCCGTAACAATAGCGCTTATGTTGAAGCCGCCGAGCAGATGGCCCAGAAAGCCCTCCTGCTTCTTGTAGAACGGCAATTCGTAAAGCGTGGAGAAGTTGAAATACTGGGGAACATCGAAGTCCGATGGCCCGTACTCGGTGGCCTGATTCTGTGGATAAGTCTGGTTAGTCACGAATCCGGGGCCTTCATAGGACAATGTATCGAGACTCTTCGACCAGCGGTAATTCGCCGTGAACTGGAAGCCGCTCGTCAGCCGGCGCGCCAGCGTTACCAGCAGTGCGTTGAAATTGGGATTGACGTCGGGCTGCGGGCTGTACACCTGGGTGAACGGAAACAGCGGACCGGTCGGATAAAGGAAACTCTCGTTTACCAGGCGAATCTGGTGGCGAGCCTCCGAGCCGCCATATCCCGCGGTGGCCACCAGTTTCCACGGCAGTTCATACTGCAAATCGAAAGAGTAAACCTGGACAAAAGGATTCACCATGTTCTGCTGCGCCATGTAAACCTGCACTTGGGGCGCATTCGGATTGGACGGCCCGCGGGGAGCATTCGTGGTGGGATCGATGCCGGTGGCCAGCGCCGGATTCACGGGATAGCTGAAGGGACTGTTACTGCTTCCCAAAGCGTATAAGATCTGCCCGTTGGCAAAAGGCGTGCCGAAGGAGGTGGTCGCGGTGCCGCAGCAGATGCCATAACTGGCAAAGTTAGGCGGGTCCTGAAATACGTTTTCAAATACCACACCGGGAATCTCGTTGTAATACCATCCATAGCCGGCGCGCACTACAAGCTTGCGATTACCAGTTGGGCTCCAGGCCAGGCCGATTCTTGGTGCGAAGTTATGGTAGTCCGGGTTGTAAAGCTGACCGACCAGCTTAATATAGGACGTATTATAATCGCTGCCCGGACCAAAGAACGCATTACTAAGCTGGCCCTGGGCATCGGAACGTGGTGAGAAGTACTCCCATCGCAGCCCGAAATTGAGAGTAAGATTGGGACGCAATTTGAAATCGTCCTGTACAAAGACGCCGTAGTCCCCGTCGCGCAGATAATGCTGCGCGGGGGCGGGCGCGCCGGTCTCGGGACTGGCGTTTATGGCCTCGTAGATCGGCGTATCGTTGGCGAAGTTCCAAGGCCCCTGGAATGTGTATACGGGACGCGCGCCGCCGGCCAGGTTATCGTTGTTCTGCATCTTGCGCACCACCAAACCGTACTTAAGGGCGTGACGGCCAAGATTCTGATGCAATGTGTCGTTGAACTCGTAAGTGTTCTGGGCGAAGATGGCGGGGGTGGTGCTGGCCTGCGGCGCTCCGAATTGAATGTTGTTATCCACGCCTGGGATGTTCTGAATTTGTAACTCCGGAATTCCCCAGTTAACCTCGGACGAACCGGCGATCTGATTGTAAGCGAAGCGCGTGAAGTTAGCCCGCACCTCGTTAAACAGAGTGGGGGAAAAGACATGGCCGTAACTGAGGAAGTAAGCGCTGTTGAAGGGTGTGATCGGCAGATCGGCCATGGGCCGGCTCTGGCTGGCGGTCTGGGCTTCAGTGCCCGAAAGCGGCGTCAGATAGGTGCTGAGAGCGATGGTATTGTTGCTGTTCAGGAGGTAGTCGCCGCGGGCATTGTATTGGTTGCCGCGTTCCACGCTGGGCGCGGCCAGCACATCGTATTGAATGTCGGGCACGCCGTTGAGGCCGCCGCCCGTGGGGTTCTTGTTGATATCGACATACTGCCCAGTGGCGCCCGTGATGGAGCCGATGTTAAGCCCGCCGCTCACCTGCTGGCAAGTGCCCGGAGCGAAGCTGGAAGAACAAGGCACGTTTAAAACCGAAACGGCCCGGGGCGCAATGCCGGGCGATGAGAAAACCTGGGCCGCGATGCTGTTGGGATAAGCGCTGATCACCGCCGCGCGATATTGCGACGTCTCCACCCAGGCTTCATACGGCGTGTCAGTCTTGTTAGTAAGTCCTTCATAGCTGAAAAAGAAGAACAACTTATCTTTCACGATGGGAGCGCCCACCGATCCGCCATACTGGCGAAAGCGCGTATCGACACGCACCGGCGGAGCATCGAAGGGTCCGCCGTACTTGTTGTAGGCGTTCAGATTGGGGTCCTGAAACTGGAAGAATCCGCTGCCATGCAACTGATTGGTGCCGCTCTTGGAGACGACTTCAATCTGGGCGCCCGAGTTACGGCCATACTGCGCGTCGTAGGCTTCCGAGTGGACCGTGATCTCGTTTACCGACTCCTGATTCGGCGTCACCACGGCCGCACCGCCCCAGTTCTGACTATCCACCGTCACGCCATCGATCATATAGTTATTGGCGGAAAGGCGTTGCCCATTGGCGCTGATAGGCACCTGGTTTTCGGTTTGAAAGATGGATTTGTTTGAGCCGCCTGGTCCGGTGGTGTTCGGCAGACCGACGGAATTGCCGCTGCCGTCGCGCGCTCCCAATCCGAAGACGCCGGGCGCCAGACGCAGCAGTTCATACGGATCGCGCCCGATCTGCGGCAAGCCCTCGGCCTCTCGCGTGGTCAGGGTGCCCTCCACATCCGCGTTCTCGGTCTGAATGGCCGGCGCGTTCGCCGCGGATACCGTGACGGATTCCGTTACGGCGCCGGGAGTCAGCGCGATGTTGACGCCTTGTGTCTGCTCCGCCAAAGGTTGATGTTTTCCAGAGTTTCCTGTTTAAACCCGTTGGCCTTCACCGCAATTGAATAACGTCCGGGAGCCAGCCCGTCAAAGCGATAGAAGCCTTCCGCGGAACTCTTGGTGACTTGTTTCTGTCCGGTCTCGGAGTTGGTCAGGGTAATATTGGCGTCTTGCACGGTGGCGCCCGAAGGGTCTGTGATCGTGCCTTCAATAGCTCCCTGGAATTGTCCGTAAACGGGAAAGACTGCCAGCAGGGCGAGCAAACTCCCGGTGAGGATTTTAAACAACGTCATGGTTGCCCCTAAGTGGCCGGAAGCGGGAACGTAAAAGGTCGCCCGGCCAGTAACTACGTGAAGGATAAAGTTCGTGTCTGGGGTTGTCGAGGCGAGAGCATAGCCGGAACGTGAAATCGCATACTGCTTGTAGGAAAGTACGGACAGAACCTGTTGGTTTCGTCACCTTACTCGCGGCTGGGTAAATCGTGGGAAATCGACACGGCTTTTAACCGAGCCGCGACCGTCAGGGAGCGGTCACTTGGCCAGATGCGTTACAGTGTTTCTGGCGGACCGTTCGCACCGATGAAGAGAGTCTCACCTACGCGCCGGGATCTGCTGGCTCTCGCCGCGGCTCCGCTGATGGCGCAGGACCGAACCGCGTTCTTTGCGTCCGATGACGCATTCCTCGAGGATCTGTCCAGACGCGCGTTTCGATACTTCTGGGAGCGCAGTTCTCCGGCTATCGGATTGGTGCTGGATCGCGCGCGTAACAGCGATCAGGCCGACCATCGCAAAGTGTCTTCCTCAGCGGCGACCGGATTTGGCCTCACTGCCTTATGCATAGCCGCCGAGCGCGGATGGAAGAGCCGCGCCGAAGCGCTGCAGCGCGGCCTGAACACCGTGCGCTTCTATGCCGAACACTCGCCCCACGAGCACGGCTGGTTCTATCATTTCGTGGATATGGACACCGGCGCACGGCTCTGGAACTGTGAGATCTCCTCGATTGACACCGCCTTGTTACTGGCGGGAGTACTGACGGCGAGACAGTATTTTGACGACGGCGAACTTACCCGGCATGCAAACGCGATCTATGCGCGCATCGATTGGCATTGGATGCTGAATGGCCACCCAAATCTCCTGTCGATGGGATGGAAGCCGGAGTCTGGCTTCTTGCCTGCCCGTTGGGATACTTACTGCGAATTGATGATCCTATATCTGCTGGGACTGGGTTCGCCAACTACGCCGCTGCCGCCATCGTCGTGGCAAGCGTGGCGCCGGCCGAAGATCACTTACGACGGCAGGACTTACATCAGCGGCGCGCCCACGCTGTTCACGCACCAATACGCGCACGCCTGGGCCGACTTTCGGGGACGGCGCGAGCAGCACGGCGCAGGCGTCGACTGGTTCGAAAACTCAGTGGCCGCCACGCTGGCCCATCGGTCGTTTTGCCTTGACTTGGGAAAAAAGGATTTCCGCGGCTGTTACAGCCAGGACCAATGGGGCGTCACTGCGTCAGACAGCGCGAAAGGTTATGTAGCATGGGGGGGGCCCCCGCGCACGGGTCCCATCGATGGCTCGCTGGTGCCCTGCGCCGCGGGCGGGTCACTGATGTTCGCGCCGAATCTGTGCGTGCAGGCTTTGCGCACGACCCAGCAGCGGTTTGGCGCGCGCGTTTGGAATCGCTACGGCATGCCTGACGCGTTTCATCCGTTGAACGGGTGGACGGACCCGGATGTCCTGGGCATCGATTTGGGAATCACGCTGCTCTCGGCGGAGAATGCGCGCACGCGCCATGTGTGGGAATGGTTCATGCGCAATCCGGAAATCCAGAAGGCGTTCCGTATGGCGGGTCTGGCGTCGCCTGCCTAACTCCTCTTTAGATTCTCGACGAGATACTCCGACGTGCGGAGGGTAAATGCCAGAATCGATATCGTGGTGGTCTTATCCGTGCAGTTCGGGAACACACTGGCATCGCAGACATATAAGTTAGGAACATCGTGTGACTGGCCGAAACGATTTGTGACAAACCGCTTCGGGTCGTTCCCCATGCGCAGGGTCCCGGTCTCATGCAAGCTGGTTCCCGGAGTGTCCGGTTCCTTTGCGCATCCCAGATATTCCGCGCCGCTGGCCCGCAATAGTTGCTCGCAGGAGTACTTGCCGTGCTCCCACATCAGTAAAGTGTTCCGGTCCCATGCGAAGTGGAGCCGCGCGGCAGGGATACCGTAAGCGTCCTTCACCACCGGATCGATATCCACATAGTTCGCATCGCTGCGCTGGGTGGGAGCCTGAATATAAAAGCTGACCGGCGTGGGATAACGCCGCTTGATCTGCCGTTTGTATTCATGGCCGAAACCTTCTATCTCGTCGAAGTACCACGGGAACTCCGCGCAGCCGCCGTCAGGGTAAACGGAGTAACCGCGAATGAACTTCTCCTGGCGCGGGTTATCCAGGTTCTGCCAGCGCGGCATCCAGGCCACCGTACTGGCCGATACGTTATCTGGAAAACTCGGCTGTCCGAGTAACTGCGGAAAGTAGCCGCGCGCAGTAGTGCCGTACAGATGATCGCAGAGATTGCGGCCCGCCTGTCCGCTGGAATTCGCGATACCTTCGGGCCAATGACGCGACTTCGAGTTCAAAACAATGCGGGCGGACTCGACGCAGGACGCCGCCAGAACCACCACCTTGCCGTAGACCTCCACTTCTTGGCGGGTGTTCCGATCGATATACGCGACACCTTTAGCGCGGCCGTTTTCGTCGACCAGGATGTTCTTCGAAAGCGCATTCGTGCGCAGATCCAAGTTACCGCTTTTTTCGGCGGCGGGCAGGAAGAACCACGGCGTGGAGAAGAAAGCGCCAACGTCACAACCTTCCGTGCAATTCGCGCAGTAGTGGCAAGCAGGATGTCCGGCGTGCGGCACGGTGAGTTGCGCGATACGGTCCGGCAGATAGGGGATGCCTATCTTGTGGGCGCCGCTCTCCAGAATGCGATCGATACAGCGGAAGTTCATGGGCGGCAGATACTCGCCGTCGGGATTACTGGGGCGGTTCTGCACCGTGCTCGCCACGCCTATCATACGCTCGACGCGGCTGTAATAAGGAGCGATCTCATCGTAAGTGAGGGGCCAATCGACGTCGTACCCATCGCGCCTGGCGGCCCGGAAATCGATGTCGCCAAAGCGTGCCGACGAGCGTCCCCAAAAATTAGTTTTGCCGCCCACTGCAAAGCAGCGCCGCCAAGTCCACTCCGTGCCGGGCGCTGTGGTGAAAACGATGCCGTGTTCCCAAATCCCTTCGGTGTACTCGTTATCCATGTAGCCGACCCACGCGCGGCGCTTGGACGGATCGCCGAACCCGCGAAACGGCATGTCATAAGGTTGCCGGTGATTGCGGAAGTCCTTGGCCGGATTGAGACGGCGGCTGGCGTTCAGCGCGCAAACCTTGGCGCCGGCTTGACAAAGAGTATGAATCGCCATCCCGCCGCCGGCGCCCGTCCCGATCACTATGACGTCGTAGATTTGACTTGGCATTGTTAGGCCCTGGGCGGTGGAAGGTGGCGATGCTCCGGATCGCCGGTGTGCGGACACGCCGGAGACTCAGTGTAGAATCGTAAGCCAGGATAATCCAACTCCATAAGTCCCACGCGGCTGGTGTAATAACCCATCACGGTATACCGTCGAATCAGACGAAAGAACGCTTGGCCCTGGCTGCCGGCCGGCTCCGCATGGCGATTCGCAATGCTACTTAGAAGCTCAGTCTGCTGTGCAGGTAATAGCTCGGCAAAGTTCCGCCCATAACTTGTTTTAGCCGTCGCATCCAGCCACTGGATGCCTTTACGCATGGGCTGCTGAATTTCGTCCTCTCCGTGTGCTGCCAGGAAGTCGATGAACTCGCTGACGCCCGCCTCCCGCGCGCCGGGGCTTTCGTCTTGAGGAATAATCAGGCCGGTGAGAATGTCGATCGTGTGATATTCGTGCGGGGAGAAGTAACTGGGCTGGTAGCTTGACGCGCGCGGCGGTTGTGGGCCGCCGGCCGCGTGCTCATGTTGTTGGCCGAACGCCCAGCGGACGAAGCCGGGAAACTGGCTGGCAGCCGCGGCTTTGGCAAGCATCTCCAAAACAGTACGCCGGTCCGCACCTTGGTTCGCCACGTATTGAGTTTACCCTAAAACCAGTGGGGCAGACGATCGTTGTGTGTCGTCGGGCGCTTAACCGTTCCCGGGAAACCGCTCCCTGACCGTCGCGGCTCGCTAACAGCCGTGTCGATTTCGCACGATCTACAGAGCCGCGACCGTCAGGGAGCGGTCACCTGCCCCGCCGCGAAGGCGGCAAACCAAAAAAACGATGGTCCGCCCGGTTCCTCGCTGGCGCCGGCTATTCGCGCTTCAGCGAAATCACTGGTAGGTAGACACCCTTCTGCTCTCGTTGCCACCACGCCCCCGTCCGCCGCCGTTCCGCGAAGTTAGTAAATCGATAGTCGTAAATCAGCGCCCTTATATAGCGCGGTGGGCTTACTGGAAAAGGATTGTGTTCGAGCAATCCCAGCACGGGCGCGGATCCTTGCAGCAGCCGCGCCGCGAAACTGTAGAACCAGGGATTCTCCTGCGCACTGCCCAGCGCGGCGAACCACATCTGCCAATCGAGCCGCGGTTGATACGGCGCGACCCAGGGCGGCGCGCGTCTTACGTCGCCCGGCTTGTAGCGGAACTCGTACGGCATCCAGTGATCGCCGTCGTTCGAGCCTTCGATCACGATCTCCAGGCGTGTGGTCGTCATCACCGCGAACAGCCCGTAGGAATTAACTAAGCGCGGCGGTGAGATCCACGACATGTAACTTCGCACAGGCGCCGGAATGGGCGCACGAAACATGTCCAGAAGCTCGATACCGCTCGAAGTCAGCACGAACACCATTAGCGCCAGAGTAACTACCCGATGGGTACGCGTCTCCGGCCTGGTTGCGGGGCCGGCCGATCCACGAACAGGAACACACAGAGCGCGATGGTCAGCCAATTGAAGAACGTATAGTTGCCTGTCAGCAGGATTAATACTTGCAGCCCGATCAGGAGGATCCCCGCCATGCGCCGTAACTTAATGGACGCGAAGATGGCGAATGGAACCACTACTTCCACGAAGAATACAAACGCAGTGGACGCCTTTTGAAACCAAGCGGGCAGTTGATCCATGTACCAGGCGATAGGAGTGGGCAAGGGTTGTGTCAGATAGTGATAACCGAGGGCAGTAAGATCGCGCCACGTGGGGTCGCCGCTCAGCAGCTTCACCATGCCGGACATGAATATCAGGCGGAACAGCAGCCAGCGAAACAACCAGGTGCGTCCGGGCGTCCCGTCGGCGAAGATTGCCAGAAAGCCGGCCTCCGTGAGCAGAATGTCCCACTGGAACGACCAGAAGTCCTGGCCCGCAACGGAGATTGACAGATAGAGGACGAGCATTCCAATGAGACACGTCCGGCGGAACAGGCCCAGCATGAGAAGGATGGCCATGGCGGCGCCGGCAATCCAGGCGGCGCCGAACGCCAGGTCGCTGGAATTGAACCAGAAGATGGTTGGCTCGTACCAGAACGCGCGCGCACCGAGAGCCGCATGCGCGCTCCGCAGATAACTGGAGATCGGGAGAATACCCTGCGAGCCGATCAGGCCGGGTGCCTGCACACCAAACGATAGAAAAGCGATCAGGTAGATGGCGCCTAACGCCCGCACGAAGATGGCGCTCGCGCCAGTCATGACCGGACCACGCATAACCGTCCGCGGCCACGCCGCGGCGCATGAATTAACCAGTCTAGTTAACTTTAGGTTCACCAGTACTAACCAAAGGGCAGTTGAAATTAGACAATTGTCAGTCATTACAATCTTACCGTAGGCAACTATATGAAACGCACATTGCGCTTGCTCACGGTCCTACCGTTTGTTATCTTCCTTTCAAATACGATTCCCACCGGCTTCGCCCAAAAACTGAATTTCAGCGTAAAGACAAAAGCCGCGGGCCGTCCCGCGCCGGGCGGACAGGTATTCGGCGCCGCCCAGACGTACGCGAGCGGCTTTGGAGGCTCTACGCAGTCGGTCGCGGCCGATCTCAATGGGGATGGCGTGCCCGACCTCGCCATTCTTAACCCGTGCAATTCGTCGTACTGCGGCTCGGGTTACGCGTCTGTAGCCGTGATGATCGGCAATGGCGATGGCAGCTTCCAGGCGCCGGTTCTCTACGCGACCGGTTCGTTTCAACCTATGTCGCTGGCCGCCGGGGACTTCAACAATGACGGGGCCGTGGACCTGGTGGTGGCGTCCCAGTGCGCCTCGAGTGTGAACTGCGGAACCGGGCAAGTGATCGTGCTTCTGGGAAATGGCGACGGCACGTTTCAGTCTCCCGTGCCGTATTCGACGGGAAACGGAAGCAGCTACTTCGTAGTTACGGCGGATTTCAACGGCGACGGTAACTTGGATCTGGCTGTGGCTAACCAGACCAGCGGAAACAGCACCTTAGCCATCATGCTCGGTAACGGAGATGGCACCTTTCAGGCGCCGGCGGCTTACTCAACCGGCGCAGCGTCCGCCGTGTTTCTCGCGGTTGCCGACTTTAACATGGACGGCGCAGCCGACTTAGTTGCCGTTAATGGAGGCACCGCGGATTCGGTTAGTGTTCTATTGGGCAATGGAGACGGAACGTTTCAGAATCCTGTCATTTATCCCTCCGGCGGAGCCATTGCCAACGCGGCGGCCGTGGCCGATTTTAACGGCGACGGGGTCCCCGACCTGGCGGTAGTAAACGGATGCGCGACGTACACTAACTTGAGCTGTTCGCCGAACGGCTCCGTAGGTATACTGCTGGGCAATGGCGACGGCACCTTTCAGCCGCCGGTAGCCTATGGGTCTGCGGGCAACAGCCCCAGTTCGATCGCCGTGGCCGATTTCAACGGCGACGGCAATATCGACCTGGCCGTCGCCAATGCCGCGCCGCCCGGCGGCGCATCCGGCGATGGTTCGCTCAGCCTCCTGCTGGGCAATGGCGCCGGAACCTTTCAGTCCGCGGTTACTTATGATGCGGGTGGAACATACTCAGCATCTATCTCCGCGGCTGACTTCAATAGCGACGGTCAGCCCGATGTGGCGGTAGTCAACCAATGCCCCAGCATGGGCGCGTGCGCTAACGGTATTGATGGCGTCTTACTCAACGCCGTTTCTAAGCCCAACTTATATGCAAGTTCAACTGCCTTGTCCGCGGCGGCCAATCCGTCCGGGCCGAACCAGGCGGTGCTGCTTACGGCCACGCTCAGCGCACCTCAGGGTACTCCCACAGGCAGCATCACTTTCTACGACGGTTCCACCGCGTTATCCACAGCGACTGTTGCGAACGGACAAGCTGCATACACTGCGTCGTTTTCGACGGCCGGCCCACACGCTCTGGAAGCAGTCTACTCGGGCGACGGCTCGCATGCCGGCAGCGCATCCGCCGTGGTGCGTGAGACGGTGGGCGCGCTCATGGCACTGGCCTCCTCGGCGAACCCCTCGATATTGAGTAACGCGGTCACTTTCACAGCGGCGGTGGCCGGAAGCGGCCCGCTGCCGACGGGCGCAGTGACGTTCATGGATGGCGCCACAACCTTGGGCACGGTTCCACTGGCCAATGGCAGTGCCGCGATCGGCTCATCGTCTCTAGCGGCGGGTAACCACTCCATCACCGCGTCCTACAGCGGTGACAGTAACTACCTACCGGGCGCCGCGGCGCTCGTGCAGGCGGTAAGCCAGGCCACCACCACGGCCGTTTCTTCGAGCGCCAATCCGTCAAGCAGCAACCAACCCGTCGTGTTTACCGCCAGCGTCACCGCGCAGTCGGGCGTTGTGAACGGCGGCACGGTGGCCTTCATGCAAGGCAGTCCTCCAACTACCTGGGGGACGGCGCAGGTAGTCAACGGCCAAGCCACTCTCTCTAACAGTTTCAGCCGGAACAACACCTATCCGATCACCGCCGCGTATCTGGGAAGTCCAGCCTATCAAAGCAGCGCCGCGACGGCGATCAACCAAGTGGTGAGCGGAAGCCAAACCGTCTCGACGTCAACCACGTTGCAGTCGTCCGGCTCGCCTTCCTATGTGAACCAGCCGGTGACGTTCACCGCTACGGTGAATCCATTGTCCGGAAGTATCCCAGATGGCGAAACGGTGACTTTCTTCAATGGGACGACTACGCTGGGCACGGGCGCGACGTCCGGCGGCGTTGCTGTGTTCACCACGGCATCCCTGCCGCTCGGCACCAATTCGATTACCGCCACTTACCCCGGCGACAGCACGTATCTAACCAGCACCTCGCGTGCCTTTACTCAGGTGGTGAAGGTCACTCCCACCAACACCACCCTCGCCTCTACCTTGAATCCCTCGACCTACGGCCAAGCCGTGACGTTCAACGTTACGGTGACGCCCCAAATGGGGTCCGGCACGCCCACCGGCAGTGTTACCGTCAAGAACGGCGGGTCTTCTCTCGGGTCCATTCAACTTTCCAACGGAAGCGGTTCTCTGACCACCTCGACGCTTACCGCCGGGTCCCTCTCGATCACCGCCAGCTACAGCGGCGATACCAACTTCGGCAGCAGTACGGCTACGCTTTCACAGACGGTGAACGTTGCGCCGACCGCCACCACAGTTACCTCCACGCCCAACCCGTCATCATTGAATCAGGCCGTGACTCTCACGGCGATGGTCACTGGTGAATACGGGGGTAAGGTAAGCGGCAACGTCACCTTTACGCAAGGCTCCACGGTTCTCGGAACTTCGTCGCCCGTGCTAGGCAAGGCTTCTCTTAACTACACATTTTCCACTACCGGCACGTTTCCGGTGGTAGCCACTTACTCCGGCGACACAAACGATAGCGGTAGCGCGTCCACGGCTTATGACCAGACGGTCGGAAACATATCCACTACGACCACGCTATCTACCTCCGGAACGCCCTCTTATGGCGGACAGACGGTTACTTTCACCGCCGCTGTTACGCCCTCGTCTGGCACGGTTCCAAGCGGGGAGGCCGTTACTTTTTACGATGGGACGGCCACAATCGGAACCGGTTCCACAGCGGGCGGCGTGGCCGTATTCGCCACATCGACTCTGGCCGTGGGCAAGCATTCAATCACGGCCACTTATGCGGGCGATGCCACTTATCAAACCAGCACCTCGAAGGCGGTCTTGCAGACGGTGAGCCTCAACGGCAGCACAACCACGTTGGTCTCGGATACTAATCCATCCGCGTACGGCCAGCCGGTGACATTGACGGCCACGGTGACGGCCTCCGCGGGCGCTTTAGTGCCAACGGGGAAGGTGAGCTTCAAAAACGGTTCCACCATAGTCGCTCAGGTCACCCTGGTCAACGGTGTGGCCGCGTACACGAGTTCCACGTTTGCGGCGGGCTCGTTGCCTCTGCAGGCGAGCTACGGCGGCGACGCCAACTTTTCAACCAGCGCCGCCTCATTGACTCAAGTCGTAAATCAGGCAGTGACCACTACGACTCTGAGTTCCAATCACAATCCGGCCTCGTTGGGCGAGACTGTGAAGTTTACCGCTATCGTCACGGCGCAGTATTCCGGAAGCGTGACCGGATCGATCCAATTCATGAACGGATCGACGGCGCTGGCGACGGTATCGCTTTTGAGGGGCACGGCTTCATACAGTTATGCTTTCTCCACCGCTGGTACTGAGTCGATCACCGCCGTGTATAGCGGCGATGGTAACAATCAAGCGAGTACTTCGGCGGTGGTAAGCCAGGTGGTAAACGTAGCATCCACCACCACCACAGTCACATCAAACGCGTCGACGGCATCCGTCGGGCAATCCGTGACGTTCACGGCCACCGTGGCCTCCTCCTACGGGGCGATACCCAGTGGTGAACTGGTCACATTCTACGATGGCGCGAACCAGATCGGGACCGGCAACACTGCCAGCGGGGCGGCCACATACACGACCTCCATGTTAACGGCCGGCGCGCATAAAATCACCGCAACTTATGCCGGCGACTCCTCGTTCCAATCGAGTACGTCGAAGATATTTCTAGAAACCATCAATGCCGCCACGACTACGACGGTGCTCACTTCCAACGCGAATCCGTCGGGATACGGCCAGCCGGTTACATTTACCGCGACGGTAACTTCCACGGGGTCCGCGCCCACGGGAACAATTAGCTTCAAGAACGGGACGACACCCCTGGGCGTCGCCACGCTCAACTCGCAAGGCGTGGCCACGATGACGACTCTGACCCTGGCCGCCGGTTCGTACTCCATCACGGCCGCCTATAGCGGCGACGCATCGTCGGCCAAGAGCACGTCCCCGCCAGTAAATCAAGTGGTGAACCAGGCGGCCACGACGACTCAGTTGGTCTCTTCGGTGAATCCGGCGGCGCTTGGCGAGTCAGTCACGTTTACCGCCATCGTAAGGTCCGCCACCACGTTCGCAACGGGAACCGTGACGTTCACGGCGGGATCTACGGTGGTGGGCACGGGAACCCTGGTGAATGGATCGACCAAGCTGGCACTTACAACCTTGCCGGCGGGCGCGACCACGGTAACCGCCACTTATGCCGGAAGCTCGAACGTGGCGGGCAGTTCGGGCGCCATCATCGAATACGTGGAGTGACGCCGGCGCGCGTGCGGCCGGTCTGTTGTACAATAGCCCGCATGACATCTCAACTGACTGCGGAGACAGCGGCTGTCTTCCCGCCCTTCACTGACGAGCACGACCTGATCCGGCAAACCGTGAAGCGCTTCTGCCGCGAGGAGATCGCGCCTTTCGCCCAGGAATGGGACGAGGCTGGCATCTTCCCGCGCGAGATTTTCCGCAAGGCCGCCGATCTTGGGTTATTCGGCATCCGCATTCCCACCGAATACGGCGGCAGCGGCCTGGACTGGTGGGCCAGTGTGGCTGCTCTCGAATCGATGGCCTGGGCAGACAGTCCCGGCACCGGCATGGGTTTGATGGTGCAAGGCGAACTTACGATTCCGATCGTCAACGAACTGGGCACTGCCGAGCACAAAGAGGTTTTCATGCGGCCCGCCATCGCGGGCGAATGGGTGGGCGCACTGGGCATCAGCGAACCGGGCGGCGGGTCCGACGTAGCGGCGCTGCGTACCACGGCGCGCGCGGACGGCGCCGACCTGGTCATCTCCGGGCAGAAGCTATGGATCACTAACGGCTCGCGCGCCGACTTCATCGTATTAGCCGTGCGCACTGGAGAATCTGGCCACCGCGGGATATCGCTGGCCCTGTTTCCCACCAGTACGCCCGGCTTCTCGGTCGGCAAGAAACTCAAGAAAGTCGGCAACCTTTGTTCCGATACCGCCGAGTTATTCTTCGACGATTGCCGCATTCCGGCGCGCTATATCTTAGGCGAAAAGAACCGCGGATTCTATTACATCCTGCATAACTTCCAGGGCGAGCGGCTGGCATCCGCTATCATGATGGTATCCTCGATGGCCCGTTGTCTGGACCTGGCGATTCAATATGGCAAAGACCGCAACGCATTCGGTAATCCCATCGGAAGTTACCAGGTTTGGCGGCACAGGTTCGCCGAACACCGTACCAGCGTGGAAGCTGCGCGATGGCTGGTCTATCGCGCGGTGGATCTGACTAATCGCGGCCAGAAAGCCGTCCGTGAAATCACCATGGCCAAGTTATACGCTTCCGAACTGGCGCAGAAGTTGAGTTACGACTGCATGCAGATCTTTGGCGGGTTCGGATATACGACTGAATATCCTATCAGCCGTTTCTGGCGCGACCTGCGCTTATACACCATCGGCGCGGGAACGTCGGAGATCATGAAGGAGATTATCGCCAAGGAAGAGGCACTATAGCGGTCTTGCGCGTCACTGGTGGTTGGGTGCTTAACAGCTTTGGCGAAACCGCCCCCTGACGGTCGCGGCTCTGTAGATCGTACGAAATCGACGCGGCGGTTACCGAGCCGCGACCGTCAGAAAGCGGTTTCCTTAGCTGCTCCTGGTGGTTCCACAAGGGTCCTCCATTGTGGTAAATCTGAGTTATGCAAGTCTTGCAGGACCCCTCGCAGCATGCCGGAATCCAGTAACGCCCCGATGATCGAGGCCCTGGGCCTCAGCAAATTCTATGGAGAGTTCGCCGCGATTCGCGACGTCAGTTTCTCCATTCCGCAAGGGCAAGTGGCCGCGTTTCTGGGACCCAACGGCGCCGGTAAGTCCACCACCATGAAGATCCTGACCGGGTATCTCGCGCCCAGTGCGGGTGCGGCGCGCATCGCGGGCCTGGATGTGGCTTCCGACCGCATCGCCGCGGCCGAACGCCTTGGCTATCTTCCGGAAAACGGCCCGTTGTATCCGGACATGACGCCGCTCGGCCTGCTGAAGTTCTTCGGACACGCGCGCGGGCTTACGGGCGCGTACCTGCGCCAGCGCATCGACGCGGTGGTGGCGCGCTGCGCGCTCGAAGCGGTCATCGAGAAACCTATTCAGAAGCTATCGAAAGGGTATCGGCAGCGCGCCGGCATGGCCCAGGTGCTGCTTCACGAGCCGGATGTGCTGATCATGGACGAGCCCACCAGCGGCCTGGATCCCAACCAGACGCGCGAGGTCCGCCAGACTATCCGCGAGCTCGGCCAGAATAAGACCATCCTGCTTTCCACGCACATTCTGCAGGAAGTGGAAGCTATGGCCAGCCGCGTGATTTTCGTCAATCGCGGACGGGTGGTTTTCGACGGAACACCCGCCGGGATGCAGGCCGGATACGCATCGCTCGACGAGGCGTTCCGCGCGCTCACAGAGGGGCCGATGACGGCTGACGCCGGGCAGGAAGGAGGCGCGTGCGCACCCGCAAGCGTGTAATCGGCGCCATTCTGCGGCGCGAACTGGCGTCTTACTTCGGCACGCCCACCGGTTACGTTTTCATTACGCTATTTGTGTTTCTGAGCGCCATGGCGGCGTTCTGGCCGGAACGCTTTTTTGCCACCAATCTGGCGAATCTCGATCAGCTCAATCGCTTCTTTCCCTACCTGCTCATCTTCCTGGTTCCGGCCATCAGCATGAGTTTGTGGGCCGAGGAAAAGAAGCAGGGCACCGAGGAGTTACTGCTGACTCTGCCCGCCACCGACTTGCAGATTGTGCTGGGAAAGTATCTCGCCGCGGTGGCTATTTACTCGGTGGCGCTGCTGTTTTCACTAAGTCACGTGGTGGTGCTTTGCTGGCTGGGTAGCCCCGATCCGGGCTTGATGTTCTCCACTTATCTGGGCTACTGGCTGATGGGCGCGGCGCTGCTCACGGTGGGTATGTTGGCCTCGGCGCTGACCGATAACCTGACCGTAGCTTTCATCCTCGGCGCGGTGTTCTGTTCCGTGCCGGTGTTCCTGAATTATGCGGGCGCCATCGTTTCCGGCGCACCCCAACGGCTCGCCGAGAAGCTCTCCGTGGTGGAACAGTTTCGCGATCTTTCGACGGGCGTCATTACTCTTGGGCCACTGGTCTACTTTGCTTCGTTCGCGGCCGCGACGCTTTATCTGAATGTCATTATTCTAGGTCACAGGCGCTGGCGCACGGGTCCCAAGGCGCCGTGGATGCGCGGGCACTTAGCCGCCCGCGCAGTCGCCTTAGCGGCGATTGTGGCCAGTGTCACGCTGCTGGCATCCAACTCCCGCTTGCGTCTGGACGTTACATCGGAACAGATCCACTCGCTCTCGGCGGACACCAAGCGGCTGTTGCGCTCCATCGACCGGCGCGATCCTGTTTTCATTCAGGCTTACTTCAGCCCGGATGTGCCGCGCAGTTATGTGGAAGCGCGCAGCGGACTGGTGGCCATGCTGCGCGAATTCCAAGGCGTGTCCGATGGCGGAGTGAACGCCAAGATCGTGGAGACCGTGAAGTATTCGCCGCAAGCCCGTGAAGCGCAGGAACGCTTCGGCATCAAACCGTTCAGGGTACCGGCCAGCGAGGAGAGCGCGCGCGTGATGAACGACATCTTTCTGGGCCTCGCTTTTACGCGCGGTTCCGAGGAGTTTGTGATTCCGTTTTTCGACCGCGGGCTGCCGGTGGAATATGAACTGATGCGTTCTATCCGGGTGGTCTCGCGCGCCAAGCGCAAGAAAATCGGCATTCTCAATACGCCGGCCAAGCTTTTCGGCGGACTTGATTTTCAGAGCAATGCGCAATCGCAAGAGTGGTCCATTGTTTCCGAATTGAAGAAGCAATACGACGTTGCGCAGGTTTCGCCCGACGCCGATTATCCCGCGGACCTGGATGCGCTGCTGGTGACGACGCCTTCCGCACTCACTCAGCCGCAGGCCGACCGGCTGACTGCCTATGTGGCGCGCGGTAAGCCTTGTTTGCTGCTGGTGGATCCGATGCCTGTATTCGATTTGGACCTGGCGCCGCAGGAGGCTGCATCGAATACGAAGGCGAATCTGCGTCCACTAATGGACATCTTAGGCGTGTCTTGGCCTACTAACCGCATTGCCTGGGACAATTACAACCCGCATCCGCAACTTAGGTCGCTTCCGAAGGAAGTCATCTTTGTAGGTAAGGGATTCAATCAGAAAGATCCGATTACCGCCGGTTTGCAGGAAGTCGTTCTGCTATACAGCGGCGTTCTGAAGAGCGCGGGCAGTGGACCGTTTGTGCCTCTACTGAAGACCAGCGGCGATTCCGGCCTGGTGCGGTGGGATCAGATCGTGCAGCGCGGTCTGTTCGGCGTGGATATCAATCGGGATGCGCCGCACAATCCGGATGAGGGCAACCACGTACTGGCGGCGCGGATACAAGGCAAAGGCAGCGCGGGACCGGTGAACGCCATCGTGATCGCGGACGCCGATCTGATGAGCGAGCAGTTTTTCGATCTGCGCCGCCATGGCGTGGAGAATTTGAATTTCGATAACGTCACGTTTTTGTTGAATTGCGTAGACCAGTTGGCGGGAGATCCGTCGTTCATCGCGCTGCGCAAGCGGCGTCCGAAGCAGCGCACGCTGGAAGCGGTGGAAGCGCGTACGCGCACTTACGAAGCGCAGCGGCTGCGTGAGTCGGAGCAGGCTGAGGCGCTGGCCGATCAGCGGCTGAAGGAAGCGCAGGCGCGCCTGGATCGCGCGGTACAGCAGGTGGAGCAGCGCGCGGATCTCGACGAACAGACCAAGGAAGTGATGATCGCGAATCTGAAGTCGGCAGAGAACCGGCGCTTGGAAGTGGCGCGGGCCAACATCGACGATGAAAAGCAACGGCAGATCGAAGACAGCCGCGCCGAGATGGAGAATTCGATTCGCTCCATTCAGAATACGATCAAGCTGTTGGCGGTAGCGCTGCCGCCTATTCCCGCGTTCATCGTGTTCCTGATTGTTTCCGTTCGGCGGTTGCGGCGGGAGCGCATCGGGGTGCCGGTGGATCGGCTGGTGACTAAGGAGGCGGCATGACCGAGGGCGCGAAAACCGCTATCCTGGCCGGCGCCGCGGTGGTATTGGCCATCTCAGCCGCTGTGGTCGAGCCGGAAGCGCGCGTGCCGGCGGTGATGAGCGATCAGGGGGAGGCTTTCTATCCGAACTTCACCGATCCGCAAGCGCCGCGCACCATTGAGGTAGTGGACTATGACGAAGCTACTGCCACCGCGATGCCCCTGAAAGTTCAGTTCCAGCAAGGTAAGTGGGTGATCGCGTCGCGGTATAACTATCGGGTCGACATAGGCGACCGTCTGGCTAAGACCGCGGCCGCGCTGATGTATCTCAAGAAAGATATGGTGCGGTCGGATTCGCCGCTGGATCACGCGAAGTTCGGCGTGGTCGATCCGCTGGATGAGAAAGTCACTGGACTTACCGGCCGCGGTAAGCGTGTGACCCTGCGCGACGCTAACGGCGCGGTGCTGGCGGATTACATTCTAGGTAAGCCGGTGGAAAGCAAGCCGGGCTATCGCTATGTGCGGGTGCCGGGACAGAAGCGCACTTACGCGGTGAAGACCGACGCCGATCCGTCCGCGCACTTTGCCGACTGGGTGAACGCGGGGCTGCTGCGCATCGCCAGCGCCGGCATTCGCAGGGTGAGCATCCATCGATATAGCATCGATCCCGCGGGACAATTGAACGACGCGGAGACGACTGTACTTACACAGGATAAGGGCGAGTGGAAGGCGAACGGGGAGAAGCTGAACTTACCGGCGGTGCACGCCATGGCGGCTACGCTGGATAGCTTGAAGATTGTGGATGTGCGTCCGAAGCCTCCGAATCTGGCTGCCGGGTTGCGCCACGAAGAATTGCAGATCACGCTCGAAACGGCGTTGTCACTACAGAAAGCCGGGTACTTCTTCACACCGCAGGGGCGCGTCTACTCGAGCGAAGGCGATATGACGGTGGAGAGCGCCAACGGGCTGATTTACTTGTTGCGGTTCGGCGAAGTGGCGGCCGGCGACGCCAAGCCGGGAACGGCGAGCGATAATCGCACGCTGTTTGTGATGGCGCATTTCGATCCGGCTAAAGCTACGGCATACGGCGGAGATGGCAGCGCCGGTGAACGCACCGCACGCGAGTTGAACGACCGCTTCGCCGATTGGTATTACGTGATAAGCGGGAAGGATTTTCAGAATCTGCGGCTGGGGCGGGGACCGGCGCCGCCGCCCGCAGAGCCGAAGCAGCAGGTGCTGCCTCCGGTGGGGCAGGCGCCGCCTGGTTAACAGATCGCTTCGCTCTCTGGCGGCCTACGAGGCCGCCGCAGGCTACGAGCCTGCCCCACAGGCGGCTTTGGCGATGCGTGCGATGGTCGATTCTCTCGTAGGCAGATCGCTGGTGCTGCCTTTCAGATAGATCGCCAGAGCGAGTTGGCCGCCGTTTCCGGGAAGAGTGACAACACCAACGTCATTAGTGGAACCGTTCAGACCGTGGTACGTGCCGGTGGTCCCGGTTTTATGCGCGACCACGGTGCCGGGAGGCAGCAACCCTTTGATGCGGCCCGGCCCGGTGGTGGTGGCTTGCAGCATCTCGACCATGCGGGCGGTTGAAGGAGCAGAGAGCAGCAGGCCTCGAAAGAGCAGGCTGAGCATCCGGACTGTGCCATCGGGCGTAGCGGTATCGCGCGGGTCGGCGAGAAAGGCGCGCATGGACGCGGCGGCGTCACGGTTGCACTGACGCTCCGTACGGTCGATGCGGACGCCCTCCACTCGCCAGGCACGCAGGCGGGCGGCAATCGCCGGTGCTCCGCCGCCGATCCGATAGAGCGTCTCGACGGCGGTGTTGTCGCTGTGGGCGATCATCGCGAGCAGGAGTTCGTCGAGCGGGAAGCGGCGCTCCCGCGGCCAGCGGTGGCCAATCTCGCTGTTGTTGAGTGTCACATCCTGCTTGACAACTTCGATCCCGGATTGGCGCGAGAGCTTACCTTCGTCGACTAATGCCAGAATGTGCATGGCGATGGGTAGCTTGCAGACGCTCGCCAGGGGGAAGCGTTCGGCGCCATGCAGGCTGACGAGGCGGCCGGATGAGAGGTGCAGCGCGGCGGCGCCCAGGACGCCGTCCGATGCGGCGGCGGTTTCACGCCACTTACTAAGAAGGGTATCTCGCGGAGCGGCGGTTAGTGAGGCGGCTAGTAAGTTGAGATAGTGGCGGCGAGTTAGTTGCATAGGATTCGACGGAAGCGCCCTGGCGGCCTACGAGGCCGCCGCAGGCTGCGAGCCTGCCCCACTAGGCGCGGACGGTCTGGCCCGTGCGCAGGGCTTGATTGCCCAGGTGCCCGGCGCGGGCGGCGGCCACACCTACCGCAACGGGAGCATTAGGAGTGTTGCGCGAGCGGATGCAATCGAGGAAGTTTTGAACGTGTTCAATTGTTCCGTCGTGCGTGGATTGGACCTCCTCGGTCACGTTTTTCAGATCGGGTAACTCGGTGTATCTGGTCTGTTCGGGATAGACGGCGAAGCCCGAGCGATGCAGGCGCATTAGGGCTTTCGTGCCATGGAACATCAGGCCGCCGCCTTCCAGGTAACCGAGCAGGCTGCAATCGAAGGTCACCATAAAATTGCCGGGATAATGGAGCGCGGCATTTACGGTATCGGGCCATTGAAATTCGGGGATCAGATATTTACCGCCGGCGGCTTGCGCATCGATGGGCGTGTCACTCGACATGCACCAATGGGCCACGTCGACCCAGTGCAGGAACAGATCGGTTAACGAGCCGCCGCCGAAATCCCAGAACCAGCGCCAGTTGCGGTAGCGCTCCGCATCGAAGGGCTGATCGGGCGCGGCGCCCAGGAACATCTTCCAATCCAGCTTGGACGTATCGATAGGTTTGGGCTTATCGCGACCTAGTAAGTAATTCTGATACCAGTAAGTACGAATGAGCGCGACTTGACCGAGAGCGCCGGAGGCCACTATGTCGCGGGCCTGCTGGAAATGCGGCCAGCTTCGCTGCTGCATGCCGGTTTGCACGATGCGCTTGGACTCGGCGACGGCTTGGATGAGCGGCTCGCCTTCCTCGATGTGATGCGTGACAGGCTTTTCGACATAGACGTCTTTGCCCGCGCCCACGGCGGCGATGGCGATGGGTACGTGCCAGTGATCGGGTGTGCCGATGACTACGGCATCGACATCGGGTAGTTCGAGTACTTTGCGGTAATCGTTGAACTGAGTGGCTTCGGGTGCGAGTTTTTTTGTGGCTTCATCGAGGTGCGGTTGATAGACGTCGCAGAGGGCCACGATCTGGGCGTTGCTGGTTTTGTTGAGCAGACTGAGCACATACTGGCAGCGTCCGCCGGTGCCTATGCCGCCGATGCGGATGCGATCGTTGGCGCCGAGGATGCGGGAGTAAGACGCGGCGGTTAGGGCGGCGGCTTTGATGAATTTGCGGCGATCTGTCATGTTCTTGCTCCTTTTGGCGGCCTACGAGGCCGCCGCAGGCTACGAGCCTGCCCCACTCATACCTTCCAGTTTCCAGGGGGCGCGGTAGGTGCGGACTAACAATTTGTTGGCGTCGTCGTTGGCGATGAGGCGCTCGGCCTGGCCGTCCCAGTGGAGCTTTTGTTCGGTACGGAGAGCGATGTTACCTAAGTGGCAGGCGGTGGTGCTGCGATGTCCGATTTCGATGTCGGCTACGGGAAGCTCGCGGGATTTCACGCATTCCAGAAAATTGCGGACGTGCGGGACGTGCTGCACCGAGGTGGTGCCGCGGCCGGCGACGCCTTCGAGATCATAATACATACTGACGCCGGTGAGATCGTCGAAGGCGGCGCGGTATGAGATACCGCCGGGTTCCATGTGACTCTTCATTTGAGGAGTGACTTCATAGCCAGCGCGATCGACGAAGAGAGTGCCGCGCGTGCCGTGGAATTGAATGCCATAACTGCCGAAAGGCTTGTGGCCGGGGTCGCCGTTGTGGCCGTAGGAGTTGTGTAACAGGCAAGTGTAATGCAACAGGAAACCGGGATACTCCCAAGTGACTTCCTGTGTGTCAGGCGTGTCGCGGCGGTCGTGCACATAGAGCTTGCCGCCGGACGCGGTGACGGCTTGCGGCGTATCGACGCCCATGGCCATGTGGACAATGTCCACCAGATGCACGCCCCAATCGGTGATGCGGCCGCCGCCGTAGGCTGAAAACGATCGCCAGTTGCCCAGGAAGCGGGCGGAATTGAAGGGAACTTTGGGCGCGGGTCCCAACCAGAAATCGTAATCGAGGCCGGCGGGCGGATCGGAATCGGGCGGCGTGCCGAGGCCAGCGGGCGTGTCAGTCTCGTGAATCCAGGTCTGCACGTAGTGGATTTCGCCGAGGTCGCCCGCGCGGACGATTTGGGCGGCGCGCTGGAAGTGAGACCCGGAGCGCTGCTGAAGGCCGACCTGCATGATGCGTTTGTAGCGGCGCGCGGCTTCCACCATGAGGCGGCCTTCGCGGACCACGTTGGAGACGGGCTTTTCGACGTAGACATCCTTACCGGCCTGGCAGGCGGCGATGGCGATGAGGGGGTGCCAATGATCGGGCGTGGCGACTACCACCGCGTCCACCGCACGGTCGTCGAGGAGTTTGCGGAAATCGGAATAGGTGCGGGCCTTGCCTTCGGTGAGTTTGAGGGCTTCGTTGAGGTTGGCCTCGAAGACATCGCAGACGGCGACGATCTCGGCTTCGGGCTGTTTCTGGAAGTCGGCGAGATCCATGCGGCCCATGCCGCCGCAGCCGATGACGCCGATGCCGATACGGTCGTGGGGGGCGGCGCGGGAGGATTGGGCGAGGGCGCCGGCGAGGGCGGCGGTTTTGAAGAGGTCGCGGCGATTCATGGATGGTCCCCTCCAGAGGCGATTCCTATTCTATCGCCGGGCTGGGCGGGGGTGTGGGCGGCGTGTTGGTTTGTGCGGATTTGGGCGGTTTTGGGCAGATTTGTGTAGGGGGGATTCATCGTTTTTTCCGCCGAGCAAAGCCAATTGGGGGTTTGTTTGCTGTTAGTTGAGCAAATGGGAAAGCCATTTTGGGGGCGGTTGGACGATTTGCGTGGTGAGGCTGGGAGATCATGCGGATGCTATGGCAAACGGATAACTTGTGGACCGTGGCCCTTGGGTGGTTAGTGGTGGCGCGGCGGGAAAGATCTCAGGGAAAATCGGGTGTCTAGCGACTAGGTTCACTGGTGGCGCTCGCGAGGGCGGCGTGATAGAGGTGCTCGATGTCCTGGCGGCGTTCAGGATCCGCAGGGGCTCTCCTGCTCCAATTCGCGCAACAGCCGGGCTTTGCGAATTTCCAGTCGCGGATCACCGTTTCCGGTGGCACGTGCGGCACATCGGCGGCTTCGTCCGTCGTGAGGCCGCCGAAGAAATGCAGTTCAGATCACCGAGCACAACATTTTGCGGGGTGTGTGCTGACGGGTTTCGTGTCGCTGTTCTTGGTAGCCATTTCAACTGTCCGAAAAACCGTGGCATCTGTACAGCTATGCGGCCACCTTTTTGCGCCTGAGTTTGCCGTTCGGATCCGGCGTGCCAACGGAACCAGTTTCCATACGCGGCGGCGACTGATGGGCGCATTAGTATCTAAAGAGAGTCTCGCATCCTTAACACCGATGTTCAACAATAGGAGTGCGGCAGAATCAGCGTCGCTCCTTCTGGTGCCTGCGCTTACAGAGCGGGAATGATCGCCCCTCTTGGTTGGCCTCTGGCTTACGACCGGGAACGATCGTCCCTTTGGTTAGCCTTTCCATTACAAAAACGGAATGATCGTGCGCCAATTTCGACGAAGAGCACGCCGAGCTACCGACCCAAGTCATTGCAACAGGCACAAACTAAGGCTTCACATTCAACCCGGTAATCCATGACCTCTGTTCCTCGAATGGGTAGAGCCCCTTCGAAGCCAAGGCGAGGAAGCCATGATTGAGCACCGTGTTCGCATTCGATTTTACCAACTTATCTTGTCGCTGCTGGTGACGGGCTACCTGATTCAGGTAGTCAGTCCCTTGCGGCTTCACCCGGACACCGTGGTCCTGCTTTCGATTGCGGATTCGGTCATTCACGGCCACGGCTTCTTGAGCTACTACGGCCAACCTACCGTCTTTCCACCTGGATACCCGGCGCTCGTTGCGCTCTTACAAAAGTTCGGCATCGCCCACAACGGAGTCCTAATCGGATTCAACTTCCTTTCCACCTTCGTAGGATTGTGGGCCGTCAGCAATGTTCTCATGCGCCGGATATTCAAGTCGATCTTTCCGGTTTTGAATGTCTGTCTCGTGTCGGCGTCTTCGTTTGTCTTCATCAAGTACGGGACCATTCCTTTATCGGACGCAGGTTTTTTCGGACTGGCAATGTGCAGCTTGGCGGTCATGGAGTCGCTAGGTGAATTGAAGGTCGGTCAAAAGTTCTGGCTGCGCATGGTGGCGAGTTGGTTTTTGGCGGCGGCAGCATTGGCCGTGCGCAGAGTTGGCCTTGCGTTGATACCGGCCTTGCTTTGGTCATTCCTATCGCATACCGAAGTGCGGCAGTACCTCAAAGAGCTTTCCAGACGCACAAAGGTTGTCATTATCCTGGTTGTGGGATGCGTTAGCGGCATTACGTATTGGATCGTGTCTCAGACCTCGACGCTGCGGGATCGTCAGACTGTCATGACCGGCCATTCGTTGTTCGATACCGCATACCAGATTTTCAATTTCCGGCTGAAGGAGCTAGGCGAAATGACATTCAATTTGCCGTACGTTGCGTTGTCGCCGGTGGTTCAAAAATGCGTACCAGCGATTGGGGCCTTGCTCCTGGTGCTGGTGCTCGTCGGTATCGTATTGAAGCGGCAGGTTACGCCGATGCTGGTCTTCTTCGGCAGCTACTTAGCGATCATCTTCGTCTGGCCCTACTACGACCTCGCTTTTGGTTGCCGGTCATCCCGCTCGTTGCGGCGTATGCGTGGCTGACGGTCGAACGCCTGTATCCTCGTGTCGGTATGTCGGGCACGGCCTGTTTGATGGCCTTCGTAATGATGGGCATCGTCACACTGATCGGCAGCACGAAGGTGTCATTCGCCGGAGAGCAGTTTGCGGACATGTACAGGGACGGCAATTACCGGGCAACGTACTGTGCGGTTTACCATTGCGCCGAAAGCGAACCACGGGCCGATCAAGCCGCTTTGAACGTACTGCGGACGTACAAGTGAAGGCGCTGTGCAGGTCTTTTGGACTGTGCTGGCGAGTTGGCCGTACGCTCGGAGCGGGGCTTTCGGCGACTGGCGAAAACCCTCGCCCAAAATCTCGCCCTATTAGCGCCGAATACGCCGAAAAACGACGTGCAGGCCGGTTCAGCCGCCCAAAGGAATCGTAGCGTTAGGGGTCACTGTGGAATTCGGAGGCGCACGATCTATCCAACTGAGCTGCGGGCGCACACGAAACAGAGGGCTTACTGAACTGGCGCTGGGGATGACTGCAAAATTGAGGTCGCTGCCACACTTCGGACGGAAGGCCGCAAGGCCCGCAGTGGGGGCGATTGGCTTCAATCCACCGTCGGCAAGGTCCTGACCGTGAGAGTGCCTGAGAAGTTCGCGTGGATCTACTTTTCTGGCTGAAGTATCGGCGGCTCCCCTGCAAAAGAAGTAGAATGATGTCATGCGCACGGCCCCTTATGTCCAGTGGCAAGACGCAGGCATGTGGCTCGGGTATTTTGTGGAGTTCCCCGATTACCTGACCCAAGGCGAGACCTTGCCGGAATTGGAAGAGAATCTGCGCGACCTCTACCGGGACTTGACCAGCGGCCAAATTCCAGGCATCCGCAGAGTCGCCGAGCTGGCAGTTGGATGAAGCGGACCGACCCGATTCGCAAGCTGGAAGCTCTTGGGTGTTCGCTTGTGCGGCACGGTGGGAAGCACGATTGGTATCGCAACCCGAGGAGCGGGATGTCGCAGCCAGTGCCCCGTCACAAGGAAGTGAACTAAATCCTCGCCAGGCACATCCTTAAGAAGCTCACCGATTAAATCGACGGTTCAGGCGAGCGCCAATTCGAGCCAGAGGACGAGTGTGTTAGGAGGATGGCAGTCTCCCGCAGCCATCCGAGTCCACTTTTGTTCGCCGTCACAGTAGGCACGTGGCAGGTTCATGCACCTCCGAGCCAATTCTTACGGGTGGCGAGTTTGTGGCTGACTTCGCGCGTACCTGTATCGACAGCAGCTTCAGGGCGCCTCCGCGTTTGAGATAGCCGTGGGAGAGGGCGTGATCCACCGGCACGCGCTTTATGAGTTTGGGCCGATGTACGGAGTGTCGATCAGGCGGGCATAAGCTTCAGCTTCTCTAGCGTCTACTCGTCTCCCCCGCGCCAAGGTTGCAGGAGTTGCGTAACCTCGCCCTCGGGGCGCGCTTCGCTTGCCCAAGGGCGGGCCTACGAGGCCCGCGCAGGCAGAGTGCCTGCCCCACAAGCGCGCGATAATAAAGCATGCCCACGGAAACCGTCTGCCCCGACTGCGGCGGCAGCGGCTGGAAGATCATTGAACGCGCGGACCTCTCGGGCGCCGAGCGTTGCGATTGCGCCCTCGGCGAACGCGCCCGCCGGCTGGAAGAAAACGCCGCCATTCCCCCGCTCTACCGCAACGCCTCGTTCGACAATTTTGTTCTGCCGCGCGACAATCCCATCGGCCATCGCGAACTCGCCAACGTTCTGCTCACCGTCAAATCTTTCTCCCGCGAATTCCCCACCGGTAAGCAGCTTGGGCTACTGCTGGTCGGCGAACCGGGCACCGGCAAAACGCACCTGGCGGTGGCCGCACTGCGCATCCTGATTTCGCGCGGCTTCGAGGGCCTGTTCTTCGATTACCAAAACCTGCTCGACCGCATTCGCGCCGGCTACAACCAGGCTTCCGGCTCGGCCGACCGGGAGGCCTACCGTTTCGCGCTGGATACCGAAGTCCTGCTGCTCGACGACCTGGGCGCGCACCGTGTCACGGATTGGGTGGAAGACACCGTCACCAGCATCATTACCTACCGCTGCAATAATAAGAAGCCGTTGATCGCCACCACCAACCTTCCGGATGCCGATGCGGGGAGCGTCATGATCGACCGCAACACCGCCTTGGGCAAACCCGATTACAAAACTTCTTTGGCGGATCGTATCGGTCCGCGGGCCCGCTCGCGTCTATTTGAGATGTGCAAAGTTGTGCGCATGCCCCTGGTGGAGGATTACCGGTTACGCAGGTCCGTCTGATGCGTCTGCTTGTTTTGCTGCTGGCTTTCGCGGCGGCGCTGCCCGCGCCCGAGCCGGCTCCCAGGCCGCCCGAATTCATCGAGGCCGTCGAATTTCCTTACTATCTGTTTCCGCGCGCGCTATGGGAACGCGAACTGGTCTGGATGAAAACCGCCGGCATCCGCACGGTGGAATTTTCCATCCCCTGGAACTGGCACGAACTGGACGATGGCACTTATGATTTTACCGGCCAGACCAGCCCGCGGCGCGACCTGATGGGCTTCATCCATACGCTGCGCCGCCTGGAAATGCGCGCCTGGATTCGACCGCTGCCGCCCGTGAAAGGCTGGATCGATAACGGCTATCCGCCGGGCATTCCGCAGACGCGCGCGGCCGTGCGCCCGTGGCTCGACGAGCTAGAGAACCTGCTTGCGCCGCAGACCGAAACGCATGGGGGCCCCATCGCATACGTGGAGGGCAACCCCGGGATACTGGACGCGCCGGCGCCGCCTTTTCCCGTCACGGTGATCTCGGCTCACGACTCCGCCGCCATGGCCCACAGCCGCCAGGCTATGACCGCGGCGCACGGCGCGTTGCTGTGGGAGGATATCGAGGATGCGCTCTACCCCGTGGGATGGGAGCACCCCGGCGGCCCGATCTACCGCTCGGGCGCGGTCTCGTTGAGCGGCGATGAGCGTCCGGCGATCGCCGTCATGCGCCGGGATGCCTCGCTGCTGCGGCAGTGGGCCGCGCTGCTGCCTGGTATGCGGCCGGAGCGCGCGCATCCGGTGCGGCTGGCCACCGGCAGGCTTCCCGCTGGACTGGCCGCCACGGAGGTGGTCTCGCGCGAACCGGGCGTGGCTTCCGCGGTGAGTATCGCCAACGACAGCTCCCAAGCATTCCGCGATACTTTGCGCGCCTGGGACCCATTCGCGAAGCGTGCCATCGAAATCGAAAACGTTTCACTCGCGCCGCACGAAACCTTGTGGCTGCCGGTGGATGTCTCTCTGGGCAGCGCGGGGCTGTGCCGGGAGTGCTCCGCATTCTCCAACGCCGAGCACATCGTGTATGCGACCGCCGAATTGCAGACCATCGAATTTGAAAACGGCACACTGGCCATGGAATTCGCCGCGCCCGCGCCCGGCGAGGTGGTGCTGCAGCTGGCGCGCAAGCCCAGCGGTCCGTATCTGGCGGGGGGCCATCCGGCGGATATCGATTTCGACGAGAAGACTTTGCGCGTCCGTTTGCCGATTCCACAAGGCAGAGGACCCGCCAGCCAGATCCGCGTGGCGCTGGCCATTGAGGCGCCGGAACACTCGGCATTTTTCGAAGAGGCCAAGCGCCTGGTTATCGGCCGCGCCAACATCATATCCACGTCTTATTCGTCCGCGGAGCTGGCGGATCGCTCACGCCTGCGCATGCCGGATGGCTTCTCGGCCAAGCCCACGCGCAAGTCGCCGCTCGAAATCGATTATGCCGTGGATGTGCCGGCTGACGCGCTGCACGGCGATTGGGCGAATCTGGCTATCGAGGGGGATGGCGTGCCGCTGGGACGCGCGCGTCTGCAGATGTTCCGGCCCGCTTCGGTGCATCTGGCCGAGGCTATGCGGCTGCACTTGGGCGCGGCGGAGCTGGCTGTCGATCCACCCATCGTTCCCATAGACGCTACTTCGGGCCGGACGGTGGACGTCAACGTCCGCAACAATTCGCCCGGGATTGAGACTTACTCGATCGAAGCCTCCGGCGACGGGTTTCAATTTCTGCCGCCTAAATCGGAATTGAGTTGCGGGGCGATCATGGATCGGGTGTTCTCGCTGCGCGTTTTTCCGGATGGCGCGGCGCCCGGGCTACACGATTGGAGGCTGCGATTTTCGGGCGGAACGAAGCTGGATATGGCGGCGAGGCTGCTGGTGCTGCCGCGCGGCCAAGCCGTGGCGTGGTCCGCGGACCTGGATGGCGATGGTGTGCCGGAGTGGGTGCTGGAGAATCAAAAGGCGCGGGCGGTGTTTTCGGCGCGGGATGGGGGGCGGTGGCTGGAATTCGTTTGGAAGGATTCGGCGCCGCATGGTCTGAATGTGCTGCCGGAGAGCGGGGCGTTGGTGGGCGTGGGACCCGTGGAAGTGCACACCGGCGACGGCGGCATCGAATTCGCAGGCAAAGGGTGGAAGCGGACGGTGTCGCTCGGGGGCAACGACGCCCGCGTGGTCGTCGAACAGACTACGCCGTTGCCTGGGGAGACGCTGGCCAGCGGAAAACATAACGACATTGATTTGCAAGTGACCCGCGAATCGTCAAGCCGAGCCGTCTATACGCTGACGAAGTAACGTAAGGCAGGCACGTTAGAGCGGGCCTACGAGGCCCGCGCAGGCAGAGTGCCTGCCCCACAAGGGGGAAAGACGATGCTACTGCAACTACATACCTGAGGCAAATCTATTGGATCTTGCAAAGGAGAGCGGCGCGCCCGGCGTCGATAGCGATGCGCAGGCGGCCGACCGGGAACTGGTGGCGGCCATTCTGCGAAAAGATCGCAAGGCCACCGCCGAGTTTGTCGCTAAGTTCAGCGACGAGATCTATCTATATGTTCGCGCGCGGCTGATTCCGCGGATGGATCTGGTGGACGACCTGGTGCAGGAGGTATTTCTGGCGGCTTGGGGAAGCCTGCCGCTTTACCGTGGAGACGCCCCTTTGCGATCGTGGCTGCAAGGCATTGCCCGCCATAAAGTGGAGAGCTATTATCGTGCCCGGCTGCGGGCGCCTCTGCCGCTCGAAGAGGCCGGTGAGGAGGCGACGCACGCCGCGATCGATATCGATATGGACGAACTGTTGGACCGGGCACACGTGCAGGATAAGACTCGCCGCATCTTGGCAAGCATGCCGGAAACCCACAGTCTGGCTCTGCTGTGGCGCTACTGGGAGAAGCGCTCCGCGCAGGAGATGGCGGCGCGCACCGGCAAGACGGTGAAGGCTATCGAGAGATTGCTGGCGCGCGCGCGGGAGATGTTTCGGGAGAGGTGGAAAGATGAGTAAGCGCAAAATTCCGGAAGAGGACTATTTTCATCGCATCGCCGAGAGCGCGCCGTTGGCCTGCGAACCGGACCAGGCGTCCGCAAAGCTGAAATCCCGGATCTACTCGATGCTTACGCGCCACCAGGCGGCCGCGGGAGGGCTCGCCAGCTTTACGGACTCGAAGGCCGCGGGGTACGGGCTGTGCGTGTTTGAGGAGTTAGTGCGGATCGCGCCCGTTGGAGAAACGGCCAAACAATGGAATATTTGCCGGGTTTGTCATGCGCGCGTGCTGGCCGAAAACTTGGAGAAGGCGCCCATATATTGGCCGCACTGTCCGTACTCGGAGTTTCAGAAATCGTAAAACAGCGTCCGCCGAAGAGCGGGCCTGGGAGGCCCGCGCAGGCTACGCGCCTGCCCCACAGCGGCATGGGTAGAATCAGAACGACTTCAGCAATCCCCAGAGGTTTTGGAAATTCTTCAGGACTCCCTGGGCCGGCGGCGACAGTCGATCGGCAAGGGGATTGGGAGAGATCGTCTCACTGAAGCTATACCGAATCGAGATGCCGTGGGGAAGCTTGACGTCCATACCCACCGCGACGCGCAATGCCGCGACATTGGCGGAAAATTCGCGCGGCGGCAAGACGGCCGGCCCGGACAAAACCTCGATTTGTTGTTGCGAACTTTCCAGGTGAACGAAGCCCGTGCCCACGGAGAGATAAGGACGCAGCAGACTTTCGCGGTCGCGGAAAAACACCAAAACATCGCCGGTGACGCTGTCTTCGGACGAAGTACGTGTCTCACTATAGAAGCTGGTTCCCGCGGGCGAGATACTGTTCGAGGAGAGAGTTAATCCATTCGAATTCCAGATATAGTTACTCTGAATTGCGACATAGTTTTTCAAGTAACGCCCCACAAATAGATTAAGCGCCGGACCGTTGGCGGGCTTATAAGCGGAGACTTGCGACGCGGAAGTGGAGATGACAGAGCCGCCATCCGCCGAGAGCGTCGCCAGAGCCGCGATGCCGCCTATATAGTAGTCGTCGGCGCACCATGCTTGGGAGGCCGCCAGAACACACACTGCAAAGAGGCCGGGAAGATATTTGATCATTGCCGTTCCGTGGTTGACAATACAGTTCATCCAAAAAAGCCGCGGGGGATTCCGCCGCCCGGCCCGACTACTCATGACGTAGGCCAAGACGCCTCACATCCAACGATCGGACCAAGAACTAAGTCAAACAAGGAGATTACCAAAATGTACTTACGAGAATGGCGCCTGAAGTTGTCACATTTCTTTCCCGCGGCGGTCATTATGGCACTGGCGGCGATGCATGCGCAGCCTGGGCTGGCTGGCAGTTCGGGCGATGTCTACGTTCTGACAAATCAAGCCACCGGCAATTCTATCATGGTGTTCGAGCGCGACGCGGCGGGCGCCCTCACCTATCTGGCAACCTACGCCAGCGGCGGAAACGGCGCCGGCACGGGCGCAGATCCTTTGGGTTCGCAGAACTCGCTGGTATTGAGCCCCGATCGGATGCTGCTGTTTGCCGTGAATGCGGGAAGCAATTCGGTTTCGGTGTTTGCGGTATTAGGGAATCACCTCAAGCTGCTGAATACGGCTTCCTCGGGGGGCATCATGCCGGTGAGCGTGGCGGTGGCGCAGGGATACGTGTACGTGGTCAACGCCGGCGGCACGCCGAATATCTCGGGATTTCTCGTGCACAAGCAGACCGGACAACTGATCCCGCTGGAAGGCTCCACGCAGAACCTGCCGGGTGGCGCGGCGGCCTCTCCCGCACAAATTTCCTTCCGGCCAGATGGCGGCGCGCTGGTTGTTACGGAGAAAGGAACCAATCTGATCGACACTTTCGTGCTGAAGGATTGGATTGCACAACCGGGTGTTTCTTATCTCGCCAGCGGAACGGAGCCGTTTGGTTTCGCGTTCGGGCGTAACGACGTTGCGGTTGTCTCGGATGCATCGGGCGGGGCGGCCGGAGCAGCCGCGGTGGCATCGTACGCGGTTGCTAAGGGTGGAGACGTGGAAATCATCACTCCGGCGCTGGGAGATACGCAAAGTGGAGCGTGCTGGCTGGCGATTACGCCGGATGGAAAAGTCGCCTATACGACCAATACAGCTAGCGGGACGATCTCCAGTTATGCGGTCTCCGCGGACGGCACTCTGGCGTTGCTAAATGCCGCCGCAGGCACGCCCGGTAATATTACACCGATCGACATGGCGATGAGCGCGGGTGGCAACTTCCTCTATGTGAGGGATGCAGGGAACGGCGGAATCAGCGCGTACAGCGTGGCATCCGACGGCAGTTTGACGCCGCTCGCGGGCGCCTCGGGGATACCTAGCGGCGCGCAGGGCATTGCCGCACGGTGAGTGAGGTGCGGTTGAAGCAGGCGCCGCGGCCGTGGAGCGACCCGCGCGGACGTGGCGTAATTCGTGCGGCCAAGTGGCGACATTCGCAGTCAGCGGATCATTCCGCGCCCACTGTTTAGCCAAGCCGCTGGCGCCCGGCGCGGGAGAGCGCACTTAGCGAGGAAGGCGCCGGCAGGCGCCCTCCTCACACCGCTTGGAGTACCGGAAACTCACCAGGAAGAAGGCTTGCGCAAATTGTTCGTCCAGCGGATCACGTCCGCGGCTGTGCCGCGTTGGCCCAGTGGAGCCGCGCTCATGGCAGGCGTAACAGCCGCCTCCTCGGGGCTGCCGTGACACGCCGCGGCGTCCTCATGCTTGGCGTCGCAGGGGACCAGCAGCATTGCATGATTATCGCCGTCTGGAAGCGTCCCGCTGCCGAGAATCGTCCCGTCGTCGGCAATGCAGCATGCGCCGAACATAGTCAGCCCGGACGACAAAGGAGCAAATAGGGTAGCCAGATCCACCAGCGGCCTTCCGTTCTCCGACAGGAAACCGCCAGTCTTGGGGCCGCAGCTCCCAAGACCGGATCCGTCGCCCAAATTGCCGACCACCTGGCCACTGGCATTGACGCCGTAAGCCAAGGTGCAAGGAGCGCCGCTTGCCGTGCCGAGATCCGTCATCACACCGCTCTTCCAAAGAAACGCGTGATGCACCTGACTGCCCGGCAAGTCCGCCCAGCCAACCACTTCGCTGGCATCGTTGCTCCAGATCGCGGAGCCGTTATTGCCGCCGAGTGTTTTCAAGTCGACCAGGTGTCCCCCCTTCCACATGAATGGGTGATACGTCGCATCCCCGGCCAGGTTCGATTGGCCGATGACGTCGCCTGAATCATTGATTCCGTTCGCAAAGCCCAGTGTGCCGCCGAGCGTGCCCAGATCCTTCATCTTGCCCTTCTCCCATAAAAACGGATCCAGGGTCGGAGAGCCGGTGGTGGAGTTCGGAGTACTGTTCGTGAACGAGATCCCCGCCACTTGGCCGGCTTCGTTGATGAACTGCGCGAAACTATCCGGGCCGCCCAGAGTCCCGAGATCTTGCAAAGTGCCGTCGCTCCACAGAAATGCATGGGTTTCGTTGGCCACTATAAAAGGCACTGGATTGTAGTAGTAGAAAGGTGCTGGGAACGGCGGGTCGGGCGTCGAGTTCAGTGCGCCTCCGACGACCTGTCCCGAGTTATTGACGCCCCACGCCAAGCTGGAAGAGCCGCCCAACGTTCCGAGGTTGGTGGGGCGCCCACCCTGCCAAAGCACCCCGACGAATTCGGGGAAACCGGTCGTGGGATCGAGCAGTCCGTTCTCAGAGTACCCGGCGACGAGGTTCGTGTCGCTGATCCAGGCCGGGAAGGTGTCCACTCCGCCCGGTATCGGATTTAGAGTCGTGACCTGACCGTTCTGAAACCTGTTGCCGAGGGTCGCGTAGCAGTCTCCCAGGCAGAATCCCAGCCCCGCGAAGGGGTCGGGCGCTGGTGTGTCGGCGCGGAAAATCGCTACTCCCTGGTCGTTTACGTACCGGCATTCGGGGACGCAACCGCTGCTGTTGGGGCCGCCCAGCGTTCCCAGATCCACGGCCCTGTAACGATAGGTCGTTGACGGCGCCGTTTGGCCCTCCGGTGACTGCGCCGCCGCTTGAAACGAGCATGTAAGTGTGGCGCAAAATGTCAGTGCGAGAATCCGCGCCAAGGTCTTCGATTTCATATTCCCTCTCCTGTATTCGATTTAAGCCGCACGCATCGGCGCTTCGCCGAATCGCGGCTTGAGTGCGATTATGAGGTTTGCCGCTTACTATTTCAATCCCTGGCGGGTAACACGTGGGTAACATCCCGATAAACGCGCACTTATCTAGAAATGCGGGACTTGCTGGCTTATGCCCGCCGTGATAGACTCGGCAGGATCACTGGCCGTGGCTGATTTGTCTCCCGAGGGGACCCGCCTATGACGCGCCTTTACCGTTTCGGACCCTTCGAACTGGACGTTCGGGCCGGCGAATTGCGGAAGCACGGCATCCGCCTTCACCTGCGTGACCAGGCCTTTCACCTACTCCTTCTGTTGCTGGAACGTCCAGGTGAAATCGTCGTGCGAACGGAGATCCGCGCCCGGCTTTGGCCGAACCAGACCGTGGTCGAATTCGACCATGGCATCAATACCGCTATCCGGAGGCTGCGGGAGGTCCTGGGGGAATCGGCCGATGCGCCGCGCTACATCGAAACCGTGGCGCGCCGCAGCTACCGGTTCGTAGGGCAAGTCGAAGTCGTCGAGGCGTCCTCTTCCGAACCGCCGGCATCCGCTGAACCCGAAAGCAGCCCGGACGACCTGGAAGGCAAATCCATAGCGCATTACCTGGTCCTTGACAAACTGGGCAGCGGCGGCATGGGTGTGGTTTTCCGGGCGAAAGACCTCAAGCTCGAGCGCAACGTGGCGTTGAAGTTCCTGCCCGAGGAATACAGCGACCATCCGCAGCCTCTGGCGCGCTTCGAGCAGGAAGCCCGCACGGCCGCTGCGTTGAACCACCCCAACATATGCACCATTTATGAGATCGGCGAGCATCAAAGCCGGCCGTACATCGCCATGGAGTTGCTGGAGGGGCAGACCCTGAAAGATCTCTTGGCGGAAAGGCGGTTGCAACATGAGGAACTGCGGTCGCTCGCCTTGCAAATTGCCGGCGCGCTGGAGGCGGCGCACGCCTGCGGCATTATCCATCGCGATATCAAGCCGGCCAATCTCTTTGTCACCCGGCCCGCAAGCGGGCGCCCCGGACAGGCAAAGATTTTGGATTTTGGACTTGCAAAGCTCTTGTCCGAACACCCGTTGGACGCTGCCCACCAGATCGGCGTAGAAGAGATAGCTGCGGATTTCATGGCCCGGCGGCAGACAGCGCCGAGTTCCCCCGCCGGCACGGTAGCCTACATGTCGCCGGAACAGGTGCGCGGCGAAGAACTGGACGTGCGCACCGATCTGTTCTCATTCGGCGTGGTTCTCTACGAGATGGCTGGCGGCAAACCGGCCTTTGGAGGCGGGTCTTCGGCGGAGACGATGAACGCCATTCTGCGGGACGAGCCGCCCGAATTGCCGAGTTCGGTGCCGCCCGCATTGGACCGGATCGCGCGCCGCTGCCTGGAAAAGTCGCCGGAGCGAAGGTTCCAGTCCGCGGCGAATCTGGCTGCTGCGATCGAGCGACTGCCGGTATCTCCCGAGCGCGCAGGACCGCGCGGGCATAAGGCACCGTGGAAGTGGACGGCACTGCCGGCTGCGTGCATCGCACTGTTGGCGGCCATCTGGTTCTACCGGTCTCGCCAGCCGGCTCCACTGGGCGGCGCCGACACCATCGTCCTGGCGGAGTTCGCCAACTCCACGGGCGACGCTGTTTTTGACGACACGCTGAAGCAGGCCCTCGCCGCGGAATTCCAACAATCGCCGTTCTGGAATATTCTTCCGGAGCGGAAGGTTGGCAGCACCCTGAAGCTGATGGGGCGCTCCGCCGATGCGCCCCTGGACGCAAAAACGGCGCTGGATCTATGCCAGCGCGCAGGAAGCAAGGCCGTTCTGGCAGGCTCGATAGCCCGTCTGGGCAGCCAGTATGCGATCGGGATCGATGCCATCAACTGCCAAACCGGCGGTTCGCTGGCGATGGAGTCGGTTCAGGTGGCCAGGAAGGAACAGGTTCTGGATGCGTTGGACAGGACCGCCCGCAAACTGCGCCAGAAGCTGGGCGAGTCATTGGCGAGCGTCCAGAAGTTCGACACCAGCCTGGAACAGGCCACTACGCCGTCGCTCGAAGCGTTGCAGGCCTACAGCAGGGGGCGGAGGGCGCTGATCGAAAACGGAGACTCCGCGTCCGCCGCGTCCTTGTTTCAGCAGGCCATTCGCATCGACCCGAATTTTGCGATGGCCTATCTTTCGCTGGGGCTGAGTTATATAAACGCCGTTGACGCCAGCTTCGCGGAGAACGTCCGGAAGGCTTACGCACTGCGCGAGCGGGTCAGCGAGTGGGAAAGGCTAGCCATCGAGTCGCGCTACTACAACAGCGTAACCGGCGATCTGTTGAAGGCCCGCCAGACAACTCAGCTTTGGGCCCAGACTTATCCCCGGGATGCTGTCCCGGTGAGCGTCCTGGGCGAGATCGATTTCAAACTCGGACAGTGTGACGACGCCCTGGCGGAGCGTCGCGAGGCCGTCCGCCTTGACCCGGAAAGCCGCGGCAACTACGCCAGCCTGGTGGCCGCTTACTGCGGCTTGAATCGCCTGGAGGAAGCCCGCGCCGCTGCGGCGCAGGCGCTCGAAAAGAAACTCGACTCCCCCTTGCTGCACGTGGATCTGTATATGGCCGGCTTCGTGGGAGAGGATGCCAAGGCCATGGACCAACAGGCCGCCTGGTTTGCGCACACGCCAGGCATGGAGCAGTACCTGCTGGCTTTAGAGGCCGATAGGGCCGCCTACGCGGGACAGCTCAACGCCGCCCGTAGCTTGTCCAGCCAGTTGATGCGTGCATTCGGCAGCGGCGATAATGAGACAGCAGCCATCACTGAAACCGAAATAGCCCTGCGGGAGGCCCTGTTCGGCAATAGCGCGGAAGCGCGCCGGCACGCGGCTGCGGCGGTGCGCCGTTCGACCAGCAGGGACGTGGAGTACGCGGCGGCGTTGGCTCTGGCGTTTGCGGGGGACGCGGGTTCGGCCCGCACCCTGGCAGGCGATTTGGCCAAGCGTTTTCCGGACGACACGATGGTGCGATTTGTTTTCCTGTCCACCATTCAGGGCCGGCTGGCTGCCGACCCAAGCGCAGGCGTCGAGATTCTGCGGGCCGCGACTCCCTACGAATTGGCCGACTGTCAGCCCGCCAGCGTGCCGCTGGATCTCTACCCCGTCTATGTACGCGGGCAAGCCTATCTGGCGATGCATCGTGGACGCGAGGCATCGGCTGAGTTCGAGAAGATCATAGGCCATCGTGGGCTTGTCTACAATTCACCTATTGGCGCGTTGGCGCACCTCGGCCTGGGGCGGGCTTACGTGCTGGAGGGCGATACCGCGAAGGCTCGCTCCGCGTATGAGGATTTCCTGACACTGTGGAAGGATGGCGATGCCGAGATCCCGGTGCTCAGGCAGGCTAAGGCCGAATACCGCAGGATCAAGTAGGATAAGGGAACTTGGTGGAAGTTGATGAAAACTGGTGTATGATGGTGATGTATGGGTACCACTGCTCTGGAAACGCCCGCCATAAGAAGGAGCGTTTCGCTTCCGGCGGATATGGCTGAGAGAATCGATGCGATCGCGGCGGAGCGGCACGTCAGCCGCAATCATGCAATCGTAGATCTCCTGGGCGATGCCATAACTGCCTACGAGCAGCGACGCGTGGCATTTTTCGAGCTTGCAAATCGTTTCCAGAAGTCCAAGGACCACTCCGAAACGGAACGGCTTCGCGAAGAACTCGCGCGCATGGTTTTCGGCAACTAATGCCGAAGATCAAATGGCTGCATCTGCCGCCTCAACTGCGCCAACGGCCTAACACGGTATTCTCAAAGAAGGAGCCCCACCGATGGAAGTACATTTCTCTCCCGACGTACAAGCAAAGCTGGAGCAGATAGCGCGGGATGCCGGATGCCGGAGCGACCAGCTAGTGGAGGACGTAGTAGCCGACTACTTTGACAGCTTAGCGTTCACGCGGGAAACGATTGACCGGCGCTACGACGATTTGGAGACGGGCAGGGTTGCGCCGGTCCCCGGCGATGAGGTATTCGCAAGGCTCCGGGCCAAGAGCGCCGCCCGCAGAGCCGGTCCTCAATGAGGGGCTACGATTTTCACCCGGAAGCAGAGACGGACCTCGATACTATTTGGGAGTTTATAGCGGAAGACAGCCCCGAAGCGGCCGACCGGATGGTCGATAGAATCGAAGCCGCCGTCGCCGCGCTGGTCCCCTTCCCACACCAGGGCCACCGCCGTCCCGACCTAACCTCGTGTCCGCTTCGGTTCACGAATGCCGGGAGTTACCTCATTGCCTATGCGCCGGACAGGAGGCCGCTGTGGGTCGTGGCGATCATGCATGGCCGCCGCAGCCCGCGCGTGATGGCCGCTATTCTGAGGGGCAGGGAGTGAGCGGCAGGCGAGGGGTCTGGCACGGCCACGGGCGCTACGAAAACACGTGGACAGGCCGGGAGGCCTGTCCTACTTGGGTAACATCCTAAGGCCGGGTTGCGTCATCTAAGAAAAGAACCAGCCTTAGATCCTTATCCCTATGTGGATTGTCCGTCTGGCGCTGCGGCGCCCCTATACCTTCGTCGTGATGGCCGTGCTGATCGCCATTTTGGGCGGGACGGCTATCGTCACCATGCCGGTGGATATTTTCCCGTATATCGATATCCCGGTGGTCAGCATTGTGTGGTCCTACCAGGGCCTGTCGCCGGAGGAGATGGAAAAGCGCATGGTCACCATCTTCGAGCGGTCCATGACCACCACGGTGAACGATATCGAGCACATCGAATCGCAGTCGTATTCGGGCGTTTCCGTGATCCGCGTTTACTTCCAGCCCAACGTCAAGATCGATATGGCGCTGGCGCAGGTGACCGCCATTTCGCAAACGCTGCTGCGCATTTTTCCGCCGGGCACCACGCCGCCCAATATTCTGAAATACGACGCCTCCAGCGTGCCCATTCTGCAACTGGGCCTGGAGAGCAAAACTCTCAGCGAACAGGATATTTTCGATATCGGCTTAAATTTTATCCGCACGCAGTTGGCGACCGTGCAGGGCGCCGCGGCGCCGCTGCCTTATGGCGGCAAATTCCGCCAGATCATGGTGGACCTGATCCCCGAGCAGCTTTACGCCAAGGGCATCTCGGCGACGGATGTCTCGAACGCCATCAGCGCGCAGAGCATCATTCTGCCGGCGGGCGATGCCAAGATCGGCAAGATCGATTATCAGGTGAAGGTGAACAGCAGCCCGCGCGTGCTCGATGACCTAAACAACTTGCCCATCCGGGTGGTGAACGGCGCGACGGTGTATATCAAGGACGTGGCGCAGGTGCGCGACGGATATGCCGTGCAGACCAGCATCGTGCGCACCAACGGCACGCGCGGCACGCTGATGCCGGTGCTGCGCAATGGCCGCGCCTCCACGCTCGCCATCGTGAACGCGGTGAAGAAACGGCTCCCGCTGATTCTGGCGGGGCTGCCGCGTGAATTGCACGTGCGGCAGTTGTTCGATCAATCGCTGTTCGTGCGCGCGTCCATCAACGGCGTGGTGCGTGAAGCGGCCATCGCGGCGTTTCTCACGGCCATGATGATCCTGCTGTTTTTGGGAAGCTGGCGCAGCACCATCATCGTGTGCATTTCGATTCCGCTCTCGATTCTGACTTCGCTGGCGATTTTGAGCCTGCTTGGCGAAACCATCAACGTGATGACGCTGGGCGGCATGGCGCTGGCGGTGGGCATCCTGGTGGACGACGCTACCGTGGAGATCGAGAATACGCATCGCAACATGGCCATGAAGAAGCCGCTGGTGCGCGCGGTGCTGGATGGCGCGCAGCAGATCGCCGCGCCGGCGTTCGTTTCCACGCTTTCGATCTGCATCGTGTTTGTGCCGGTTTTGCTGCTCACCGGCGCCGCGAAATTCCTGTTCACGCCGCTGGCGCTGGCGGTGGTGTTCGCCATGCTGGCTTCCTATCTGCTCTCGCGCACCCTGATTCCCAACATGGTGCATTACATGTTGAAGCCGGAGGTGAAGCTCTACGCGCTGGGTGCGCACGGCGAATCGGCCGGCGGCAAGGGATTCATCTGGCGGGCTCATTATCTCTTCAACCGGCGATTCGAAATGATGCGTGCGTCCTACACGGGGCTGTTGCATTGGGCGCTGGACCATCGCGCGGGGGTGCTGGCCGGCTTTGGCATCTTCGTGGCCGCCTCCCTCACGTTGATGGTTTTCACGGGACGGGATTTCTTCCCCACGGTGGATTCCGGGCAGATGCGGTTGCACGCCATGGCGCCCACCGGCACGCGCATCGAAGAGACCGAAGTGCTCTTCTCGAAAATCGACGACGAGATCCGGCACGTGATTCCGCCGCAGGAAATCGATACGATCATCGACAATATCGGCATTCCGTTTGGCGGATTCAACCTGGCGTTTGGGGATGTGAGCACGCTGGGCACGGCGGATGGGGATATCTTAATCTCGCTGAAGCCCGAAGATCACGGTCCGACGGCGGACTATACGGTGAAGCTGCGCCGGCGGCTGCACCAGCGATTTCCCGAAGCTACGTTCTTCTTCGAGCCGGCCAATATTACGAATCAGATTTTGAATTTTGGATTGCCTGCGCCGATCGATTTGCAGGTAGTGGGGCGCGATCCGCGGAATTATCAAATTGCCGAATCGCTGGCGGAGCGCATCTCGCATATTCCGGGCGCGGCCGACGTGCATGTGCACCAGATCATGGATTATCCGGAGCTGCGCATCAACGTGGACCGCAGCAAAGCCGGACAATTGGGATTGCAGCAGCGGGATGTGACCAACAGCCTGCTGATTTCGCTGAGTTCCAGCGGGCAGGTGCAGCCTAACGAGTGGCTGAATTGGGACAATGGAGTCTCGTATTTCATGGCGGTACAGACGCCGCAATACCGCATGGATACGCTGGATGCGTTGATGCGGACGCCCATCTCGGCGCCGCTGGGCAGCGTTCTGAGCTCGACCGCGTCGTCGCCCTCGGGGAGCGCGGAGTTTTCGAATTCCACCATCGGAAGCGGTCCCAGCCAGAACTCGCAGGCTTATGGCAATCCGGGCGCAGGGGCGGGCGGGCCGCAACTTTTATCCAACGTGGCGACCGTGGAACGCGGCGTGTCACCCGAGATCATCAACCATTACAATGTGCAGCCGGTGTTCGACGTTTACGCCAACGTGGACCGGCGGGACCTAGGCAGCGTGGGCACGGGCGTGGAAAAGATCATGCGGGAGTACGAGGGAAAGCTGCCGCGCGGCACGACCCTCGATCTGCGCGGGCAGGTGCGCACGATGGAAACGTCATTCTACCGGCTGGGCCTGGGAATGATCTTTGCGGTGGCGCTGGTGTATCTGCTGATGGCGGTGAATTTCCAATCGTGGCTGGACCCGTTCATCATTTTGATGGCGCTGCCGGGCGCGCTGGCCGGGATTGTGTGGATGCTGTTCATCACCCAGACGAGTTTCAGCGTGCCGTCGCTGATGGGAACGATCATGTGCATCGGCGTGGCCACGGCGAATAGTATTCTGATGGTGGTGTTCGCCAACGACGAGCGGCTGGAGGGATTGGACGCGCGCTCGGCGGCGCTTTCGGCGGGGCATACACGCATCCGGCCGGTGCTGATGACGGCGCTGGCGATGATTATCGGTATGCTGCCGATGGCGCTGGGCTTCGGCGAAGGCGGCGAGCAGAACGCTCCGCTGGGCAGGGCGGTGATTGGAGGATTGCTGCTGGCGACGGTGACGACTTTGTTTATCGTGCCGATTGTATATAGCTTGTTGAAGAAGAATGCGCCGGTGGATTTCGACAGGAAGATCGCGGAGGAAGAGCAGGAGAATATTGAGGGCGAGTTGTTGTTGGGGTAGGATCGCTCCCTGACGGTCGCGGCTCAGTAACGAAGCGGATTAAAATGGAATACGATACCGAAGTGAGCGGAGACACCGAAGCGCGCCTGCGCGCGGAAATCGAAGATCTGAAGCGCAAGGTTGAAGAGCAGCAGCGGCAAGTGCAGCATGCCGCGCCGGCGGCCGCGGCCCCGGCGGCTCCCTCGCGGCGCACACTGTGGATGCTGGCTCTGGTGATTGCCGTTCTCATCGCGATCGGATTTCTGAAGGGCTATCTGCCGCACGCACGCAACGAAGCGGCGCTGGCGGCGGAAACCCTCTCGGCATCCCAGGAAGTGCCCACGGTTACAGTGGTGGGGGTGGAACGATCGGCCGCGAACGGCACGCTGGTCCTGCCGGGCAACATCCAGGCGCTAACCGAAGCGCCGTTGCTGGCGCGCGCCACGGGATACATCAAACAGCGATACGTGGATATCGGCGACCGGGTGAAGTCCGGCCAGTTGCTGGCGGAGATTGAGGCGCCGGAACTGGATCAACAGGTGAATCAGGCGAAGGCCGCGGTGGAGCAGGCGCGGGCCCAACTCGAACAAGCCAGCGCCAATCTGCAGCAGGGGCAGGCGCAGGAGGATCTGGCAAAGGTGACCGCCGAGCGTTGGAGCAGGCTGGTGGTCAAAGGGGTGGTCTCAAAACAGGACAACGACACGTATCAATCGCAGTGGAAGGCGGCCACAGCCAACGTAGAGGCGCTTAGAAAGGCGGAGGCGTCGGCGCGCAGCAACATCAACGTGACGCAGGCGAACTTGTCGCGGCTTACGCAATTGCAGGATTACAAAAGCGTGCGTGCGCCTTTCGCGGGCGTGATTACGGTGCGCAACGTGGATGTGGGCGCGCTGGTGAACGAAGGCAATACGCTGCTTTTCCGGATGGCGCAAAACGACCGGCTGCGCACTTACGTGAACGTGCCGCAATCCGATGCGGATTCAGTGCGCGTGGGGCAGACGGCGCGCCTGATGGTTTCCGATCTGGGAGGCCGCGCCTTCACAGGCACCGTGACGCGCACATCCAACGCGCTCGATCCGGCCACGCGCACGCTGCTTACCGAGGTGCAGGTTCCCAACTCGGGCGGCCTGCTGCTGCCCGGCATGTACGCGCAAGTGGACCTGACTACGCCGCGCGCGCATCCGCCGCTGCTGATACCGGGCGATACGCTGGTGGTGCGCAGCAACGGTCCGCAGGTGGGAGTGGTGGGCGGCGATCACATCGTGCATTTCCAACTGGTTCAATTAGGGCGGGACTATGGCGATAAAATCGAAGTTCTCTCGGGGCTGGAAGCCGGGCAGCAGGTGGTAGTGAATCCCGGCGATACGGTCCAGGAGGGAGCCAAGGTGAATCCCGTAGTGCTGCGGGACAAGAAACATCCCGCCTAAACCGAATGCTAAAGACAATGTTAGTGATGTGGGGCAGGCTCGTAGCCTGCGGCGGCCACGCTGGCCGCCTGCTAGACGGCAGACCACGAAAAACGATGGTCTGCCCCACGGCGGTGCTGCTGTTATGCTGCTTGCCGGTATTGTGCCAAAACGTCGATTTTCGTAATTCACAGCGGGTGCACGATTTGATCCGCTCGGGCAACCTGTATCTTTCGCAAGCCGATGCGCTGGCTTTGGCGATTGAAAACAATCTGGACGTGGAACTCGACCGCTTCAATTTCCGCATCGCCGATACGGATGTGGAGCGCGCCAAGGGCGGCGGGCTGCTGCGGGGCGTTCCATTTACGATCGTGGAAGCGCCCACAGGCGTAGGGGGGCCGCTGAGCCCCGTAATCACCAATCCGGCTTCCGGCACCACGGTTACATCCGGCACCACGGTGACGACCAATGCGTTCGAACTGGGCGCGCTGGGCGAGCCGCAAACGGACCTCTCGATTCAAGGGACGCTGCCGCAATCGAGCGGCACCGCGATTCCGCTGTTCGATCCTTTCGTGACGGGCCAACTGGACTGGATGCATTCGAACACGCCGGAACTGTCTATTGAATCGTACGGTGTGCCGGCGTTGATCAGCAACGGCTTCAACGCCAATGCGGGTTGGACGCAGGCGTTCTCTCCGGGCACGCAGCTGAATGTGGGTTTCAACAATACGCACCAATCGTTGAATGCGCTGGATACAAACTACAATCCGTTCACCATGTCGAGCCTGAGCGTGACGGTAACGCAGCCTTTGGTGCGCGGTTTCGGACCGGCGCTGAATACGCGCTTTATCCGCATCGCGCAGAACGACCGCAAGATCAACACGCTGCTGTTTCATCAGCAACTGATCGCCACGGTTTACGGCGTGGTGCGGTTGTACACCGACTTCGTGGCGCTTTATGAAGACGTGAAGGTGAAGCAGGAAACGGTGGCCGCAGCCGAGAAGTTGTATTCGGACACCAAGGCGCAAGTGGACGAAGGGACCTTAGCGCCAGTGGAGTTGACGCATGCCAATGCGCAGCTCTTCTCCACGCGGCAGGATCTGATCAACGCCCACGGTGTACTGGAGGAACAGCAGGCGATCCTGAAGAATCTGCTGACGCGCACGGGCAATGCGGATCCGGAGGTGCAGGCCGCCACGATTATTCCCACCGATTCGCTGGACGTTCCGGAGAAGGAAGAGATCCAGCCGATGCAGGACTTGTTCACCGCGGCGCTGGCGCAACGGCCGGACCTGGGGCAGGCGAGCTTGCAGGTGGAGAATTCGCAAATCGGGCTGAAGGGTTCGCGGAATGCAACGCTGCCCGAAGTGGACTTAGTGGGCGTGATGCAGGGCAATGGTCTGGCGGGCCCGCTGAATCCGGCTGCCGCGTTCACGCCCGCGACGCCTTTCAACGGCGGGTACGGCACGGTGCTCGACCAGTTATTCGCGCAGAAGTATCCTACTTACGAGATCGGCGTGCAAGTTACTATACCGATACGAAACCGCGTGGCGGAAGCGGACTTGGCGCGCGATGAATTACAACTGAAGCAGACCGAAGTCAGACTGCGGCAGTTACAGAACGAGGCGCGGCTGGAAGTGGAAGACGCGGTGATTGCGATACGGCGTTCGCGAGCGACTTATGATTCGGCCGTGCAAGCGCGTAAGTATCAGCAGGAATCTTACGATGCCGAGCAGATGAGATACGAGGTCGGCGCTTCGACGGCGTTCTTTGTTATTCAGTACGAGAGTCTGTTGGCGCAGGCTAAGTCGACTGAGGTGGCGGCCAAGAGCGCGTATGTGAAGGCGCGGGCGGCATTGGAGCGGGCCACGGGGCATATATTGGAAGCTCACCAGATAACGCTGGATGCGGCGATCAAGGGACGGTAGGTGGGTGGTGGGTGCGGTCGGGGGAAACCGCTCCCTTACGGTCGCGGCTCAGTACGGCTGCAATTTTACTGAGCCGCGACCGTAAGGAAGCGGTTTTCTTAGGGACTAGGGGTTTCGCGGCGAACCGTCTCCAGAAAGTCAGCGAAGGTCTGGCCGGGGAGTTCGTCGAAGGTATCGGGAGTTAGCTGCAAGTTAGTGACTCGGTCGAGGCGGAAGACGCGGAAATCTTTGCGCGACTCACACCAGGCGACGATGGACCAGGTGGCGCCCCAGAAATTCAGCGCCAGCGGATGGATGGTACGGGCGGAGGCGCGCGCGGCTTTATCGAGGTAATCGAAGGTCAGCTTGCGGTGCTGCAGGATGGCCTGGCGCGCAGTTTCAAGACCCGCGATGGCGTTGGGCGGCACCAGAAATCCGGGCGCGAAGAGGCGGGTGCGCTCGATCTCCTCGCGGCGGTTGGGCGGCAGCGCCAGCGCGATCTTGGCGATGGCCGACCGGGCGTGACTGCCCAGCGCAGGTCCGGCCCACGACTCGATCATGCGCGCGCCGGCCACCAGCGCTTCCACTTCATCCAAGGTGAACATAATCGCGGGCAGGTCGAAACCGGGACGCAGCCGGTATCCCACGCCCGCTTCTCCTTCCACGGGCACGCCGGAGATACTCAGATCGCGGATATCGCGGTAGACCGTGCGCTCGGAAACCTGCAGCCAGGAGGCGAGCTGGGCGGCGGTGGTGAGACGGCGGCCACGTAAGTGTTGGACGATTTGGAAGAGGCGGTCGGCGCGGCGCATCTGAAACCATACTGACATAACGCTGTCAGGATGACTGCGGCATGCTGGCCTCATGGATACTCAAACGAACGAAGGCCGCGTGGACTATATCGAGTTCCCGGCCACGGATATAGCGAAGACGAAGGCGTTCTACAGCGGGTTGTTCGGCTGGAAGTTCACCGACTACGGTCCGGATTACACCAGCTTTGAAGACGGACGGCTGGCGGGCGGATTCTTCAAGAAGGATACGGTGACGGCGGGCGGTCCGCTGGTGGTGATTTACGCGGGCGATCTGGAGGGCATGCAGAAGAAGGTGCAGGCGGCCGGCGGCGGGATCGTGAAGCCGATCTTTTCATTCCCCGGCGGGCGGCGGTTTCATTTCACGGATCCCAGCGGAAACGAGTTATCGGTATGGTCGGACAAGTAGGACAGGCCTCCCGGCCTGTCCAAAGCATCCCAGGAGTGGGGCCGTCGATAGCGAAAGATCTCCGCCGGGTGGGGGTGCGGGAGGTGGCCGATTTGCGCGGCGCGAATCCGGAGGCGCTCTACGCGGAACTGTGCCGCATCGGTCATCATGTGGACCGGTGTGTTCTGTATGTATTTCGCTGCGCAGTGTATTTCGCGTCGGAGGCACTCCAACGATGACAAAATGCAAATTGGCGACGAGTTCGAGCGAAAGGATGGCTTTCGTGTACGAGTCCTCGATAAAGTGCCGAGTGCAACTCAATCTTGGAAACACAATGTGACCCTCGAAGTTGTAGGCAGGCCGGAGCGCTAAAACCAGATCCAGCACAGGGAATGATAAACGCGCTCAGTCTCGGTTCCGCCTTTAAATGAGCGGGTTGTCGCCGAGTCGTACGCTTGCCCGCAATCAGGGCCGGCGTTGTGGCCGGGACCGCTAGTTACGGAGTTGGGCCTCGATGCGGAATCCTGTGCCGACCGTCGCAGGCGGTCTACAATAGAGGGCGAGGACAATCCATTGCAACGCCAATTTGACGTGGTCATCGAGCGCGACGAGGACAGCTACTATATCGCCTCCGTCCCACAGATCCCCGGATGCCATACGCAGGCGCGGTCCCTGGACGAGGTGATGCAACGGATTCGGGAAGCGGCCGAGTTGTGCCTTGAGGTGGCTGGCGCCCCGGAGCAGAATCTCGAGTTCGTCGGCATCCAGCGGATTACCGTTGCCGCATGAGCCGCAGCCCGCGCATCACAGGTTCTGAACTGGTGGCAGCGCTTGCAAAAGCCGGCTTCACCGTTATACGCACCAAGGGAAGCCACCACTTTCTTCGTCATCCGGACGGCCGGGGAACTGTGGTGCCTGCTCATTCGGGCGACATCATTGGGCAGGGGCTATTGCACAAGATCCTTCGCGATTGCCGAATGAGCGTGGATGACATGCGGGAGTTGTTGCAGGCTTGACAGACCCCACAAAACGATGGTCTGTGTATTTCGCTTCGGAGAGGGAGCATGATCCGGAGCTGCTGAAGTGGTGGAATTGGAAAGACGCCACCTCTCGGCGCTCCTGCGTACCTGAGACGTAGCAAGCGCAAGCGTGCGACCGCGGCAGGCCGCCCATTCCGGCATCATCAGTTCAGCGCATTTCGATGGCGATCATGAATGGCCGACGCCGCTTGACCCGCCATCCACGTGCTGGATGTCGCGGGAATCGAGTGTTACATCTCGCAGATGCTCGACCGCTCGGTCGAGCATGTGGAAGAGGGGACGCTAAAACCGCGCGTGCGGAACAGCGTCGAGGCCGAGGCGGTTCGTGCCTTCTAGGATCCCATCCAACGCTTTCAAGATATTCTTGAGAATATTCTGCTCATCGAAGAGTTTGCATGGAACGGGTTACTGAAGCGGCGCAAAGGTCGGAAAACTGGGCGAAGAATTGTGTCCAACTGCTCCGTGGCTCAACGTGCGCGCTCCGGGAAACTTCTTACGTCACGAATACGACAGAGTTGACGCGGCCCGCGTGTGGCTGATGATCAAAGACGATCTTGGTTCGCTTAAGGCCGCTGCGCAACGGGCACTGGAACATCTGCGTGGGGCGGAACGGTAAGGGGTGCGGGATTCCAGGTTCTCCGCATGAGCCTGGAGGATCTGCGAAAAGCGCCACAAGGCTCATATTCTCAAACGCCGGACGGCACGCCACGCGCGGACAGACCACACAAAACGATGGTCTGTCCCACGGAGCCTCGAATTGTGTCATAATCCTTTGCATGTCCGCTGTTGCTGTCGTCAAGATGGAGCCCAAGTCGGAGGGTATTCTCACACCGCGCAAGAAGCGGCCCAAGGAGTTGGCCATCATCACGGAATGCTGCACGGGATGCGCCGGGTCGCCGGCCTGCGTGCCGTATTGTCCGGTGGCCGATTGCATGTACTGGGTGCCCGATGAGGAGCATCCGCCGTTCGGCCACATCGAGGTCGATCCGGTGCTGTGCATCGGCTGCAAGAAGTGCACCAGCAAAGGTCCGGACGGCGCCTTCCTGGACGGCTGCCCGTGGGACGCCATCGAGATGGTGGCGATCGAGGAAGTGGAAGCCATGGTCGGCTTCAAGATGCCCCTCTGAGATGAGCCTGGATATCCAGCACCGCGAGCACGAAGGGATCGTGATTCTGGATGCCAAGGGCCGCATCACGGTGGGGCCGGAGGCCAGCGCGCTGCGTGAGAAGGTAGCCACGCTGACTGCTGGTGGGCAGAAAAACATCATCCTGAACCTGGCGCACGTGGATTACATCGACAGCACGGGCTTGGGCGCGCTGGTGATGTGCGCGACCAGCGAGCGGAAGGCGGGCGGGGCGCTGAAGCTGCTGAACCTGAACCGCCGCAACATCGAGCTGATCGTGATGACCAAGCTGGCCACCGTGTTCGATCTGTTCACCGATGAGCAGGACGCGATAAACAGTTTCTTTCCGGATCGCGCCATCAAGGCCTTCGATATCCTCAGCTTTGTCGAGCAGATGAAGAAAGAGGGTTAGCCGCGATGCGCTTGGTTTTGTGGGACAGACCAGCGTCTTTTGTGGTCTGTCTTGACGCCGGCGCCAGGACAGACGACAAAAAACGATCGTCTGTCCCACCAAGCTGCTCCGGCGCCAGGACAGACGACACAAAACGATCGTCTGTCCCACGGAGCTGACCCGCATGCGGCTGGTGGCGATCGGCGGCGTGGCCGCGGGCCTGAGCGCGGCCGCACGGGCGCGGCGCGTCGATGCGGACCTCGAAATCGTGGTGCTTGAAAAGGGCGCGACGATTTCTTACGGCGCTTGCGGCCTGCCTTATTTTCTGGAAGGGCGAGTGCGGCGCGCCGAGGATCTGATCGTCTACACGCCCGAATATTTCCGGAAGGAGCGCCACATCGACGTGCGGACGGGGGCGCGCGTGGTGGCGATTTCACACGCGCGGCGGGAAGTCGCGCTGGATGGCGGCGAGCGCGTCGATTACGACCGGCTGGTGATCTCGACGGGCGCACGTCCACGCACCGAGGGGATCGCAGGCGCCCAGTTGCCGCATGTCTTCACGCTGCACACGCTCGACGACGCGGAGCGGCTGAAGGCTTTTCTGGGCGACGGGCGGCCGAAGCAGGCCGTGGTGATCGGCGCGGGATATATTGGCCTGGAGGCGGCGGACGCGCTGCGCCGCAATGGGCTGGCGGTGACGGTATTCGAACAGAGCGGGCACGTATTGGGGCGCGCGGATGGGGCGCTGACGAACGCGGTGCGCGAGCGGCTGGAGCGTTTTCGCGTGGAGCTGCGATTGGACACGCGCATCGCAGACGTGCCGGCGTGCGATGTGGCGATTCTGGCAATGGGGCTGCGGCCGAACGTGGAGATCGCGGCGGAGGCGGGCGTGGCCGTGGGGCGGACGGGCGCGATCGCCGTGGACGAACACATGGAAACGAACCTGGCAGGAGTTTACGCGGCGGGCGATTGCGCGGAAGCGCTGCAGCGGGTGACGGGACGTCCGGCGTACCTTCCACTCGGTACCACTGCCAACAAGATGGGGCGGGTGGCGGGCGCTAACGCGGCGGGACGGCGGGAGCGCTTTGGCGGTGTGGTGGGGACGGCCATCGTGAATGTGTTCGGGCTGGGCGTGGCCTTCAGCGGGCTTTCGGCGGAGCAGGCGCGGCGCGAGGGATTTTCGCCGGTTTCGGCGCGCATCACGGCGCGCAGCCGGCCGGGATATTTCGATGGCCGGCCGATTACAGTGGAGTTGGTGGCGGATTCCGCGTCGGGGCGTCTGCTGGGCGGATCGGTATGGGGCGATGAAGGCGTGGCGGGGCGCATCAACGTGATTGCGACGGCCCTGCACAATGGCATGCGCGTGGAGGATCTGGAACAGTTGGATCTGGCTTACGCGCCGCCATTCGCCACGGTGTGGGACCCGGTGCTCATTGCCGCACAGCAGTTGAGTAAAATGGTCTGAGCGTAAATCAAAAATCATGTCATTCGTTAAAGTCGCAAGTCTTTCGAAGTTGCCCGCCGATTCGGTCACCGAAGCGGCCGTGGGCAACGATGTTTATGCCATCTGCAACGTGGGCGGACGCGTCACCGCGCTGAGCGGAACGTGTCTGCATCGCGGCGGACCGCTGGGCCAAGGCGCGCTGCACGGCAACCACGTAGTTTGCCCCTGGCACGCGTGGGAGTGGGACTGCCGGACGGGCGCGAACGATTTCAATCCGGACCAGAAAGTCGCCACGTACGCGGTGAAGGTGGAAGGCGACGATATCATGATCGAAGTGCCGGATCGTGCCTGAACTTCCCGAAGTGGAAACGGTGGTCCGGTCGATTGCGCGCATTGCGGGGCGGCGTATCGTGTCGGCCGAGTTTACGTGCGCGCGCATTCTGCGCGGCGATCCAGACCGCATGAGCGCCATGCTGGCGGGGCGGCGCATCCGGCGGATTGGGCGGCGCGGGAAATTTATCGTAATCGAATTGGATGGCGGGCATTGCCTGGTAGTGCATCTGGGCATGACGGGCAAGCTGCTGCTGGGCGGCGCGCCGGGGCGGCATACGCACGCGGTGGTGAACCTGGATCGCGGCGTGCTGCGGTATGAGGATCAGCGCCAGTTTGGCAGGATCGAAGTTACAGAGGGGTTGCCCGCGCGCGTGGAGAAGCTGGGGCCGGAGCCGCTGGAGGTGACGCTTGCGGAATTCGCGGCGCGGCTGAAGCGGCGGAAGGCGCGCATCAAGGCAGTGCTGCTGGATCAGCATTTCGTGCGCGGCGTGGGGAATATTTATGCGGATGAGGCGCTGTTCCGGGCGGGGATTCATCCGTTGGCGATCGGCGCGCGGTTGGGCGCGGCGCGGGTGAAGCGGCTGCACGGCGCGATAGTGGAGGTGCTGACGCAGGCGATTGAGAAAGGCGGCTCGTCGATTTCCGATTACGTGGATGCGGAAGGGCGGCGGGGGTTCTTTCAGTTTGAGCATCGCGTGTATCAGCGCACGGGCGAGCCTTGCGTGAAGTGCGGTGCGCCGATTAAGCGAACGCTGGTGGCGCAGCGCGGGACGCATTATTGTGCGAAGTGCCAACGGTGAAGCGCGCGACGCGCGCCGGGGCTGGGCCTCGGCGAGCTTCGCTCGTCTTGGACAGGCCAGGAGGCCTGTCCTACTTGCGCAGTTCTTCCCAACGCCGCAGGATCTTTTGGCCCTCTTCGGTGCGCCCGGCCTGGATGAGGGTGCGGCCTAGCAGATAGTGCGCGGAGGCATTGCGCGGGTCCATCTGCAGAGCGCGGCGCAGCAGGCGTTCGGCTTCCGGCAAATCGCCCTGCTTGAAGTAGGCCTTCCCCAGCAGGATGTACGGGCCGCTGTAAGTGGGATCGAGCCACACGGCGCGCTGCAACGGGGGAACGGCGTGTTCCCAATCTTCGCGGCGCGTGTAGTCGTCGCCGAGGCGATACCAGGCCATGGCGAAGGCGGGATTCAGAGCGATTTCGCGCTTTAACTCATTCACTGCGCGCTCGTGATCCGCGCGATAGATGGCGATTTCGCCCAGCATGAAATGCGCTTCGGGAAGCTTTGGATCGCGGGCGACGGCGGCTTCCAGTTCGGCCTGGGCTTCGTCTTCAAGCTCCAGGATCATCAGCATGTGGGCGGTGAACAGGCGGGCGGCGGCGGAATCCGCGGGCACGCCATACAGCTCCGCGAATGCGGTGCGTCCTTTGGGCACTTGATGCGTTTGCAGATAGCTGTTGCCCAGCACGAAGAGCAGTTCATTATTTAGAATGCCGGCGGCTTTGGCTTTTTCGATCCAGGGAATGGCCTCCGCGATTTGGCCCGCCAGGTATTCGCTGCGCCCGATCATTTGCAGCGTCTCGCGGTATTGCGCGGTACCTTCCGGAACCGACGATAGGGCAGCTTTCAGGTTCGTAGCGGCTGCCGCATAGTCATGCCGGTGGTAACTGGCAATGCCCTTAAGATATGCGGGGCTTGTGACAATGGGCTGGGGACTGGGGGGGGGGCGCTCCGCGCCAGGGGCTGGGGGCTGGGGGCTAGGGGCTGGGGCCTGCGCCTGATTGAGTAGCTCTTGCGCGGGTTGATCCTTTGGATCCATCTGCAGCGCATGGTGCAGGGCGGCTTGGGCGTCGTCGAGATTGCCGCGCTTGAGATAAGCCTTGCCGATGAGCGTGTACAATCCGCTGTGATTGGCGTTCAACCATATGGCACGCTCGAGCGCGGTGATGGCATCGTCCCAGGCTTCGCGGATCTCGAACGCCGCGCCGAGCCGGTAATAGGCCATGAAGAAGCCGGGATTGGCGGCGATCTCTTTTTGAAATCCGGCGGCGGCCTTGGCGCTATCACCCTGCGCCAGCGCCGCTTCGCCAAGGAGGTAGTGCGCCTGCGGAAGATGCGGGTCGATGGCCAGCGCATGCGCGGCTTCAGCAGCGGCGGGCGCGGTCATTTGCGCGCGCAGCATCATGGCGGCGGCCAGCAGATACGCGGCGGCGGAATCGGGCTTTGCGTCGAAGGTTGCGGCGAAGGCTTCGACGGCTTTCGAATCCTGATGCGCGGCGAGGCACGCATTGCCGAGCATATAGCGCGCGGTCAATGCATGCGGACCGCCCGCCGCTGCTTTTTCGAACAACGGAATGGCGTCCAAAAAGCGATGTTCGGAATAAGCCTGCATGCCAGCCTGATAATCGCCGGCCTGGAGGAAGAGCAGTAGCAGCGGCGCAATCATTGCGGCTGTTTCTCCAGGTGGGCGCGCGCGGCTTTCAGGTTGCGCTGGGCCGCTTCGAACTGGGGATTGATGCGCAGGGCGGCCTCGAATTCGGGCACGGCTTCGGCGAAATGGCCCATGCGCGCCAGAAGCACGCCGAGATCGCTGTGCAGCGCGGCATCGTCCTGGCGGAACTCAATGGATTCGCGCAGGTGCGCGGCAGCTTCCTCCAGGCGGCCGCCCTTGGCGCTCTCGTCTCCCCATAGCCGCAGCACTTCGCCCAAATGCTGGCGAGCGGCCGGATCGCCGGGATTTTCCGCCAACACTTTGCGGAATTCCTGGGCGGCGCGCTCCCAATGCTGTTGGACGGCGAGGGCGCTGGCCAGGTTGTAGCGTGCCTGGGTGTAGTGCGGGTTGGCGGCCAGCGCGCGCTCGAACATGGTGGCGGCGCCGTTCTGGTTTCCGGCCGCCAGCAGCGCCGCGCCCAGCGTATTGAGCGCCACGGGATGATCGGGCCGGGCTTCCACTGCGCCGCGCAAATAGGGGATGGCAACGACGTATGCGGCATCCGACAACGCCATCGCGCCGAGGTTGAACTGCGCGGTGAAATCGTCCGGATATTTTTCGAGGCGATGAAGCATGATGGCTGCCTGCAAATCCGCGCGCCGATCCGCCGCGCCGCGCGGCAGAACCTGCAGCCAGAGATGCGCCATTTCATCGGTAGCTTGATTCCCGCCGCGCACACGTTGGGGAGGTTGATTGGGATTGCGCGGATTGGCGGCGGAATTGTCGTAGTGGTAGCGCATCGAAATCACAGCGCCTTTGGGAAGAAACACCGGTTGCTTGTAGCGATAGACGGATTGCCAATTCGGATCCCAATCCGGAATCCGGATGAGCCATCGGCGCGTGCCATCCGGCAGGGTCGCATAACCTTCGAGTAAGTGGCCGAGATAGTGGGCGTGAGGATAGACGGCGAGCACATCCAGATCCATGGGGACGGTGAAATCGTCGCTTACTTTGAAATCGGCGTCGCCGGCGGGGATATCGAGCGCGCCATCGGCCTCGAGTTGCAGCAGCATGGGATGTTTGGTGGCGGGCCGATCGGTGAAGTACAGACCGATGGAAGGCTGCACCAATTCGGGTTTGCCGGTGGTCTGCATGTGGACATTCAGCACCAGATCGTCGCCGGGATCGGCGCGCCAGGCCATGCCGGACGGTTCGACCCAGGGAGTTCCGCCGGGCTTCCAGAACAGGAAATGGCTATCGGGATCGAAGGTGTCCGATTCGATGCTGAGGTCCATGCCGGCGAAGCCCTCGCCGGGAGACTTTTCCTGCATGCGCGCGGAATGGCTGCGGTCGATGAGCACGTTGGCATGGTGGACGGCGCGCAGATTGCCGGGACGGATCTCGATGGCCTTGACCCAACGCGTTGCGGCAACTTTGAGCGGCAGCACGAAATTCCAATATTGATCCGGGCCACTGGCCTGCAAATGATAAGGCGCGGGCGCGTCGACGACTAAATCCGGCTCGCCCAATTGCCAGCCGGGAATGAATTTCGGATGCGGCGGATCGCCGGCGGGTGGACCGGCGGGAGCGCCTTGTGCGACCCATTCGGTGATGAGCCGGATCTGATCGACGGAGAGGCGGCGGTCTTCCTGAAAATCGCCGTGGCCGGCTTCAGGGAGCCAGGGCGGCATGTAGCGGCGGGTGATGACGGAGACGATCTGGCGGCCGCGCTTCGAGACATCGGTGTAAGTGAGCAGCGGGAATGGTGCGGGTTCGCCGGGTCGATGGCAGGGGGCGCAAGAGCGATAAACGATGGGCGCGATGTGTTTGTAGAAGGTGATGGGCTCGGCCTGTGCGGCGCATACGGCCACCGCCAACGCGGCTAATAGCCGGTGCATGGAGGTATTATCGCAGGTATTGCCACCCTGGCTGCGGCGGAATCAGGCAGACCACACACAACGATGGTCTGCCCCACGGCGCCCCACTATTTAGAGCGGAAATTGATGTTTTGCGGCATGAAACGCAGATAGTCGCGCAGGGCGTTGCGGCTTTCCGCATCGTGGCCGGCGTTTCGATATAACTGGGCGAGCTCCAGGTAAGCATCCGGCCGCGATGGATCGAGCGCGATGCTGCGTTTCAGCTCGCCGATAGCGTCTTGCAACTTGCCCGCGCGTTCGAGGGCCGCTCCGAGGCAGTAGACATAGCGGGCATTCGAGGGATCCTGCGCGACGGCGCGCCGATACATGCGGATGGCAATATCGGTCTCACCCTGCGCCAGCAACATGGATCCGAGGTCGGCCTCCACCACGGGATCCTGGCGCGCCTCGGGAGGGAGCTTGGAAAGAATTTCGTAGGCCTTCAACAGGTCCGGCGTGGCATGCTTGTTGGCAGCCAGATCGAAATAAGCCAGCCCCAGATCGCGGCGCACCCAGGCGGGCGGCGGTTCGCGCCAGGCTTTGGGATCCGTGAATCCGGCGGAATCGTCCGGCTGCGGACGAGGCGCGCGCGGGATGCTGTGATCGGTAATGGCCGAATGCGCGACGTTGGTGGGGCGCAACCGCGGCATGTGACAACTTACACACTCGCCGGCCGGTTGGTGACGCTTAGCCGCGAAGAGATCGGCATGGCAGGACAGGCAAATCGTGCGGACCTCGCGGGCGCGGTCCGCCGCGGCGCCGTGGGGATTGTGGCAAGTGCCGCACCACAGCCGGCCGCCGCTTTGACGCGCGCACTGGCTCTGCACCAGTAACTCGCTTTGGCTGACCGCGCGCAGCGAACCGCCGCCGGAGGATCTCAAGTAAGTCGCATACACGCTTTCGGTAGTCTGTCCCGGTTGGAAATCCCACCAATCCTGGCCCGGATTCAGTACTCGCACGACGCCCTCCAGATGGCATTGCTCACATACGCTATCGCGTGCGTTGGGCGCTAACTTAGCCGGATTTACGATCGACCCGGGAACCGGATTCTTCAAGTGAGCGGCGGGCGAGCCATGGCAGCGGTCGCAACTAATCGCGGTAAATGGCGGATCTTCGAATTGGTTAGTGGTTCCGGGGACGAAGTTTACTTTCCCGGTGTGGCAGAACAGGCATCCGCTGGATATCTGGTGAGTAAAATCGAGGTTCGCCTCTGTTTCATATCCGGGCGTCAGATCCCAACTTTTGGTTTGGGTGTAGTAAGAAGCCGGCGATTGGAATAAGTACCGTCCCACGCGGACCATGTAACTATATCCGACGATGCCGGCGCCAACCGAGTAAGCCACGGGATATTCGGCGACCACGCCGTGGTGTTCCAGGCGATGTTCCAGAACCGCGCCGCGGGCATGAATGGCGATGGTGCTTCCGGAGAGCTGGTGAACGATGCGGCCTTCGGTGAACACCGAGGGAGCGCCCACGGATTGTCCCATGGGGGATTGTGCGAAGGCGGCGGTTTCAGCGGGATGGCAGCGGGCACATGGCTGCTGGGCAAGTCCGGGCGCGAGATGAGCGAGGCACAACGCGATGGCGGCGAAGCGCACGACGCTATTTTAACCGCTGGTGGGGCACGCACGTTCCGTGGCGCGGCACGTCGCCTGTCGCGGCACGTTGCCTGGCGCGGCACGTTGCCTGGCACCGCACGTCGCCGGTTGCGCTCTGCCTGCGGTGCCTCGCGGGCCGCCTTCTTGATCTGCTGCGAATTCCGGCAGGCGGCCTACGAGGCCGCCGCAGGCAGAGTGCCTGCCCCACAAGATTCATTAGCGGGCGCCGGCGTTGGGATCGATCTTTTTGGCCAGCGCCATTTCCGCCTCCGCTTCGGCGGTCTTCTTCTCCTGTTCCAATGCCAACCCCAGGCTATAGTGAAGCGAGGCGAACAGAGGATTCACGTCGACGCCTTCGCGATAGATCTTGATGGCCTCTTCGTATTGGCCTTTGGCATAGAGCGCGCCGCCCCAGTTCAGATAAGCCAAAACATAATCCGGATCGATTTCCAGCGTGCGCTGATATTCGGGGATTTCTTTGGCATCGCCCTGCGCGCCATAGGCGAGGGCGAGATTAAAATGCGCGCCGGCGTCGCGCGGATAGAGTTGGGTGGCGATGGTCAGAATGCCTACGCTGACGCTGGGATTCCCACTTTGCCCATACGCCGCGCCGAGCCACGTCAGCGCGCGCAGAAGATGCGGATAAATCTTCAAGGCTTCCAGCATTTCGTTCATGGATTCCTGCTGCTTGCCTTGCTTGCGCAGTTCCATGGCCTTGTTGAATACAACTTCGGCATCCTCGCGGAAATTGCGCGGCATGCGCTGCAGGATGACATACTTTCCTCTGGCTTCGACCACCCCGGAGATCTCGCCGGGCCGCAGTTTCAGCGCCGCCGCGGACCAGGCCGGATCGAGTTGGCCGGCCTCGACATCGCCCAGATAGCCGCCGTTGATGGTGCCGCGCTCGACGGAATTGGCGCGGGCAAGCTCGAAGAAGGATTCTCCGGAGAGAAGCTGCTGCCGGACCGCGGCCGCTTTGTCCTTGTCATCCATGACGATTTTGCGGAGGAACAGACGGCTCGGAGCGATGGTGGTGCGCCATGCGGGATTATACTTGCCGGCAGCGGACTTTTGTGCGGGATCGACGCGAATCCAATGTTCCGCGATGGTAAATGCGCCGCGGGTCTCGTTCAACATGTGACAACCCACGCAGCCCGTCGCGCGATTCACCGGGCACAAACCGGCATGCCTGGTTACGGTCAGGCTATGGCATCGCAAGCAGGTTTTTTCGGCGCGGGCGACCAGCACGGCGCGCGGCGCATCCTGATGCGGATTGTGACAATTGGTGCAGGTGATGTCGCCGCCGCTTTGACGCCAGCACTCGCTGTTTTTCAAGGCAGTGACTTGATCGGAAATCAGCGTGTCGTCCGGCATGGGATCTTCGATCACGCTGGAGCCGGCATGGCACTGCGTGCACGGGCGCATGCGGTCGGGAACGGGCAGTTTGCCCGGATTGAAAATGTGGAGGTCCTTGGAGTGGGCGCCGAGCGCGGCCAAATGGGCCTGGCCGGGACCATGGCAGTTCTCGCAGGATACGCCGGTTTCGACGCGCGTACCGTGAGTGCGCGGGGCGCCGTGGCAGGAGAGACATCTGTTTTCCAGATACGGCGTTAAGACACGGCCGAAAGCGGTTTCATAATTGGTGGGTTTCTCTTCGGGAAAACCTAGCGAGAATGCCAGGCGGTTTCCCTCCGCATAGTGGAAGTAGCGGGCTTCGAGCAGACGCGCGCGCGGTAGCGGCAGGCCATCCAGGGAGGGAACGCGGAACAGAAAACTGAGGCCATGGCGATCGCCGCCGACCATGCCTTCGATGGGGAAATCGAGGGCGGGCTGCCCGGGCATTTGCACTTGATAGCGCAATTCCTGGCCGGTGCGACGGAGCTGGTATTCAATCAGCGGCGCGGGTCCTTCGGTGTGCTTCTCAGAATAGTTCGCGGGGATTTGGGGATTCACGGCGATACCCCGCCAGGTGCGCGCCATGTTGGTGCGGAGGTGCGATTGGGAGATGCTTTGGTGGCAGCCGGCGCAGGAATCGCGGCCCAGATAGCCATCGCCGGAGGCAAGCGCGAGCGATGAGAGGGTTAGCAGCAGAAAGAACGGACGTGCGGGTGGAGCAGACACATTCATCCAAGCTCCATATTGTAGCCAACTTTAAGGAGGGGGCGGTCCGCTCCCTTACGGTCGCGGCTCAGAAGCAAGCGCCGTCCGCTCCCTTACGGTCGCGGCTCAGAAGCAAGCGCCGTCCGCTCCCTTACGGTCGCGGCTCAGAAACAAGCGCGGCTCAGAAACACTCCCGTGGCAGGCGCTTATTTTTACTGAGCCGCGACCGTCAGGGAGCGGTGTCGCCAGAACGGGGGACAGGCCAGGAGGCCTGTCCTACCGCACAAAAAACCCCGCCCTGGTGAGAGGGCGGGGTTTGGTGTTTCAAGCTAAAGCCGGCAACCCCGGTTAGAACTTCAGGGTTCCGGAGAATTGTATGGTGCGCATGCCCACTCCGTTGTTGCCGCCGAATGCGATGCCGGTGATTTGGCCGACGTTGGTCGCCGTGACGTCGTTGTTGGGGCCGCCGAGGTTCGTATGGTTAAAGAAGTTGCGCGAATCCATACGCAGCCCGAAGGCAACCCTCTCCGTGATGTTGAACCACTTCAAGGCCGAGAAGTCCACGTTGACGAAACGCGGTCCGATCAGCGTATCGATCGGGTAATTGCCAAACGTGTCGCTCTGTGGAAACATGTATGGGCCGGAAGTGCACTGTTGATCGGGACATCCCTCGATCCATTGGTTGCGGCTCTGGGTCGTGGGATACACGCTGCCGCTTCCTATATCCGGGCGATTGTTGGGTCCCGCGCTGGGTCTGACGGAACCGCTTCCGAAGTAGTCAATCGATGGCCCGAAGGGTGTACCGCTATAATACGTGGTGATTGCGCCCAGGGTCCAGCCGCCCAGAGCCAGATCCACCCCCTTGCCCGAGGAAGCGCCAAACTTCCTGCCGTGCCCGAACGGGATATCCCAGTTTTGCGCAACTGTAATCTGGTTGTGCGGTATCAGGCTGCTGTCGCCGTAGCCGCCCGCGCCATTCTGCGGACCGTACTCGAAGTAGTAGTTGGTGTCGTAGGGTCCGTCCCAAGAATTGAGCCGCTGGTAGGTATAGTTGCCCTGCACGGTCCAACCGTTCAACGCTCTTATCGTGATCGTGGACTGGAACGAATCGTACTGCGCATTGCTGCAGTTGCAATAGTATCCCAAGCCCTGCGTCCATCCATATAGACTGAGGTAAGGTTGAGCCGCGGTCTGGGTGCTTTCATTCCAGTATGTCTCGTTCGGATTGACCGTATTGCTGGTGCCCAGCCAGCCGTGACGCGTGGAATTGCCTACATAGCCGCCGGAGATGGCGATGGCATTGGTGAGTTGCCGCTGGACGGTAAGATTGTATTGATAGACGACGGGCATGGTGAAGGTATCCGGACGGAACTTCGGGGCGATACCGTTGGGCAGCGGGAAGGTTCCGTTAGATCCCACGGTGATCGACTGGGGCGATGTGGGTCCCTGCGCCAGATTGAACACTGAGGCGAAGGGCGTGCTGCCCGGATTGTTGATCTGCTGGTAGTCCAGCACGGGTGGGTTCTGCGTGACGTTGTGGCCGAATGTGGAACCGAAGGTTCCCAGATTGTACGACCAGCCATAGCCCGCGCGGACCACGGTCTTCTTGTCTACCTGGTAGGCCAAGCCAACCCTGGGCGCGAACTCATGCCAGTTCATGTTCTGAATACCATGGTCTGACACGCCACCAACGCCAAACACGTACATCAAACCGTTTTGCAGGTCCAGAGTCGAGCCGTTGCCGGGGGCGTTCACGGTCTCCGGGAACACCATTTCCCAGCGCACACCCAACGTGGCTGTGAGCTTCGGCGTGACGCGCCACTCATCCTGCCCATACCAGAAGAAGCGCTTCTGACGTTCCTGGGCATTGGTGCTGGAACTGACATATCGGTCGAAGTTGTTCACATCGCCTAGCATAAATGAAGCCAAGCCAATACCGTACTCGGGGGACGCGCCCGGCGAAGCCACGAACCCGGTTTGGTTATTGCTGAAGTAGACTTCACCAGCCCGGTGGCTGTCGCTAGGGACGCGCAGGTTCATGGCATAACGAAGGTCGGCGCCGAACTTGAAGCTGTGGTTGCCGACAATCTTGTGCACGTTATCCACAAACTGGATCTGGCGTTCGCTTTGAGTGAGCGGGCAGTTGCACTGGTTCACGCCCAGACCGTAACCAAGTTTTACGTCCGCGTAGCCCGGATCGCCGCCGATGTCGAAGTACGGCATACCGGACGTATACGTTTTGTCCAGGTTCAATCCCGGAATGCCAGCCTGCGTGGCCGGGTCGGTACCGTAGCCGTTAGGAACGTCCATGACGTGATACCGCATGTAGCCCAGCCGGAACTCGTTGACCACCGTGGGACTAATCGTGTCCGTCCAGCCCGCAGCCAAGCTCTGGTTCAGGGCGTTGGAGTCTCCGGCGTAGTTCCCGAAGTTGGGGCCGCCGGCCTCCAGGCCGAACGCGCCGGGGGCCTGCTCGGTGTATGCGGCGTAGCTGTAGCGGCCGAAGATGGCGTTCTTGGGGTTTATATAATAATCCCACCGCGTATTCCACAGGTTGCCGGTGATGGCCACGTCGCCGCTGGCGTTGTAGTTATCGCCCAGCGTGCCGAACTGCGAAGTATTCGGTAAGGGCCAATAAGAAAGCAGGGCTTGGGCTTGCGGACTCAACTGGGTCGTCGGAATGGTGTTGTTCGGAAAGGGCGTGCGCCCGGTGCCGTTCGTTTGATTGCCCGTGGTCGGATCGTAAATGGTGTAATTAGGGCTTACGGCCAGCCAATCGCTGAAGTTGCCTGTGCGGTTGAGCGCAGTCGGTACGGAAGTATTGACGGAACCGCCCAGCGCTTGCCGGTTCAATTGGGTATCGGCGAAGAAAAACAGCTTGTCTTTGATCACCTTGCCGCCGATGGAGCCGCCGAACTGGTTCTGGCGGTATACAGGATTCGCATGCGTGAAGGGATTCTCGGCGAAATCCGAGAAGCCGGGCGTATTCACCTGCAGATACTCGAAGACATCGCCATGATATTCATTGGTGCCCGACTTGGTGGAATAGGTTGCCAAACCGGCGCCCGTGTACGAGAACTCCGCGTCAAAATCCTGGTTGGCCTGCTTTACTTCGGCCACCGAGTCAAAGGTCGGGTTGATCACGATGATTCCAAGGATGGGGTCCTGGTTCGTGGTGCCATCCAATTCGTAACCCATGGCATCGAAAACCTGGCCGTTAACGACCATCTGGACGCTGCCTTGCGGGTTTTCGTCGGAGGCGTGCGCCCATCCGAACGGAACCGTGCCTGGATTCAATAACTCAAAGGCCTGAAGGTTGCGGCCGACGCTGGGGAGTTCCTCGATCTGATGGGCGTCAAAAGTCTGCGCCACGTCGGCACGGTCGGACTGGAGGAGCGGCGCGGCGGCCGTCACTTCCACTTCCTGGGTTACGTTGCCGACCTGCATGGCGACGTCAAACCTGGCAACCTGGTCGACCTGAACGGTGATTGGGTTGGAAATGGTCTTCTGGAACCCTGACGCTTCGATGGTGACTTGGTACTGTCCGGGAATCAGTTGTCCCTGAGTATAGTTGCCGGAGTCGTTGGTGGTGGTTGTAAACTGAGTACCCTTCTGGGTGTCGGTGACGGTGATCTTGGCACCACTCACAGCGGCTCCAGTGGGGTCCGTAACAGTACCCACGATGCTGCCAAAAACCTGTTGTGCGCTCAAGGTTCCACTAAAACAGAACAGCGCGAGAATGCTGCATACGACGGCTAACAAAGCCCTTTTCTGCAAACTGAGCATTATCTTCTCCCCTTGGTTTCCGTATCGTTGAAAAACGCTACATGAGACAAAACTAACCTTGTTCTAGTACCCAAAACGCGTGCAAAAGCAAAACTAGAGATTAGGTGAATAATAGATCTTTGTTAGGGCCGGAACAAGTGCCAAGAGCGTTTGTTACGGTTAAACGATATAAGCCTTTATGCTGCAATCGCTTAATGATGCGTTACAACAGAATTTGTACTTGTTACACCAAGCTCCTGGTACGTTGAAACGTTTGCGCAAGTCCAATATTCACTTTGCGCCTCGTGCGCCCGCGCTGTGGCAGGCTTCGTTTGTCTGGGACAGGCCGGGAGGCCTGTCCTACCGCGCGGCCGGTTTGCGTGAGTGTGCACGAGCGGTGTAATAATGGCTACGTGGCTGACTTTCCGGGATCGGCCGGAGCCCACTCGACCAGAATGCGCAAAGTCCGCCACGCCTCGATGGCTCGCAGGCAGTTCATCCGATCGCTGTGTGCAGCCGTACCGGTATTTTCTTTCGACCAGCTAGTACTTGGCCTGCCCTTAGGGGTCCGGTTTGTGGACGTGGCGCGCGAGGCGGGCCTGAAAACAAAGACGATCTTCGGCGGCGAGCGCAAAAACGAGTTCCTGATGGAGACCACCGGCTGCGGGTGCGCCTTCTTGGACTACGACAACGATGGCTGGCTGGATATCTTCCTGGTGAACGGCACCCGCTTTGAGACCGACTGGAAATCCAGCGAGGCTCCCGTCAGCCGCTTGTATAAGAACAATCGGGACGGCACTTTTACGGACGTTACGGTGGCGGCGGGAATTGGCAAGACCGGTTGGGGGCAGGGATGTTGCGTGGGCGATTACAACAATGACGGCCACGACGACCTGTTCGTCAGCTATTGGGGCGATTGCGCCTTGTGGCGTAACGAAGGCAACGGCAAGTTCAAGGACGTAGCGGCACAGGCCGGGGTCACCACCGATCCGGGGGGCGGCCGCCGCCGCTGGAACACGGGTTGCGCCTTCCTGGACTACGATCGCGATGGCCACCTGGATCTTTTCGTCGCGAATTATATCGATTTCGATCCCAAGACCACGCCTCGCCCGGAATCCGGCCCGTGCCTGTTCAAAGGCATCATGGTGGCATGTGGTCCGCCGGGCCTTCAGGGCGGGAAGAACATTCTGTTCCACAATAACGGCGACGGGACCTTTAAAGACGTCAGCGAAAAGGCCGGTATCTGGAAAACGCCGGGCACTTACGGCTTGGGAGTGGCCGTGGCGGATTTCGACAACGACGGATGGCCCGACATTTACGTAGCCAACGATTCCACTTCTTCGGCGTACTACCGCAACAATCACGACGGCACGTTTTCGGAGATGGCCATCGAGGCGGGTGTGGCGTACAGCCCGGACGGCAAGCCGCAGGCCGGCATGGGCGTATCGGTAGCGGATTACGATGGCGATGGCATGCTGGATATCGTGAAAACGAACTTCGCCGGCGATACTTCGAGTCTGTACCACAACCTGGGCAAGGACTTCTTCGAGGACACCACTTTTCAGGCCGGGCTGGGCCGCAATACGCGGTTCATGGGCTGGGGCGTGGGATTTTTCGATTTCGATAACGACGGCTGGCCGGACATTCTGTCGGTGAACGGCCACGTATATCCGGAAGTGGGGCAACCCAACGACGAGCAAGGTTACCGGCAGCGCAAGGTGCTCTACCGGAATCTGGGGAACGGCCGGTTTGCGGACGTATCGCAGGACGCCGGGCCTGGCATACTGGAGCCGGCTTCCGCGCGCGGCTGCGCCTTCGGAGATTTCGATAACGATGGCGACCTGGATGTGCTGATCAATTGCGTGAACGACTTGCCGCAACTGCTGCGCTGCGACAGCCAGTCGCGGAATAACTGGCTGAAGGTGAAGACCATCGGGGTAAAATCGAACCGGTCCGGGATCGGCGCGCGCGTATACTGTACGCCGGCGGGCGGACGCCGGCTGATGGATGAAGTGCGCAGCGGCGGCAGCTACATATCGCAAAGCGATCTGCGGGTGCACTTCGGATTGGGCAGCGCGGAGAAGGCGGATTTGGAGATTCACTGGCCCAGTGGGCAGGTGGATAAGGTGGGGGGGGTGAAGGCCAATCAGGTGGTTACGGTGACGGAGGGGAAGGCGTGAGGCGGGCGGTGGGTGGGTGGGTCTCTTGCGTTCGCCCGCTCGGTTGCAGCATGATAGATATGGCAGCGATATGACCACCGAGGAGCGATTTGAAAGGATAGAGCATGTCACCGCCGGGCTCGCGGAGGAGCGCCGGAAGGACCGGGAGGAATTCCGCGGCCTGTGGCGCGACACACAACGCCAGCTCAATGAGTTGACGGAGAAAGTGGCCGCGCTCACCGACCGTATCGCGACGCTCGCCGAGGACTCGCGCGCCGCCGACCAGCGGCTCGCCGATCGCATGGAGGAGCGCGACCGGGAAACGGACAGGCGCTTCAGGGATACGGATGCGCGCATCGCCTCTCTGGTCTCGGCTATTGGCGAGTTCATCCGGCAGCCGAAGGGATGAAGTCCGCTGCGGGAGTTCCCGGCGGCCCGGTCGCGCGGGCCCATGCTCAAAAGAATCTTCCGACTCCGCTGCCCGGGGTGAAAGGATAAGGAGAAAGGCTTCCCCGTACGGTACTCCGAGGAATATCCGCGGTTGCCATTTTGGCCTTCGGTGTGACGGGGATTGATTTCCCTCTTCACGCAGCACGTGAGGCGCCGCGAAGGCGAGGCGCGCTGCGATGGTGGCGTTGGCGACGCGCACGTCGGTGGCGGGGCAGGGGCGCGCGCCGCGGCCTAGATCAATTCCTCAACGTGTGCCCGTATCGCGATGAGGATTTCATGCGCCCTTAGCACGTCCGCCAGCGGGCAATCGAGACACAGATAGCGCGCATTCCAGGCCAAGTTGTAGAGCTCATTGAAAGGGCGGGCTATGGCCGCCAGTTCACGTCTCCCGCCAACTGCACGCCGCCGCTCGGAATGCGTGGACGCGCCACAACCAACGCTAGCCAAGTAGGCTTCGATGTAGTGAACCGCGGAATAGAAGCGGATTATCAGGCCCCATTCACGCTCTGCGCGGCTATTGTTGATCAAGCTCTCGGCGAAAGCTTGATTTTCGCGCGCCTTGGATAAGTGCTCGTCTTTACTTGCCAAAGACGGTTATCGCTCCAGGAATGAGATTGTCCGCGGGAGCATCGCGCCTATCGACCACGTGAAGCTCGAGAGGGAGCCCCGGAAATCGGTCCAACAGAGCGTCCTCGCAGGCGTACACGCGGTATAGAGCATCGTGGGAGAGGTTATTCACGATGCTCCATATGTGAGTAGTGTGGTCGCCGGTTGAGACGAGAACGCGCTCCACGCCCGGTACGTCTGAAAGGCATCCTCCTATGAGCTGACCTAGCTCTGCCGGACTCGCGACGCTCGCCAACAAATCTGACATCAATCTTTCGCTCCCACAGTTCCGATCATAGCACCTGCGCATTGAAGCGTAATCGCCGTTTCACTCAGGAGTACGTGGACATGTTAGCCGTGACAACCAGCGGTTGGTTGTGGAACCCGCGGACTGCTGATTGGCGGTCCGGACGGCGATTCAATCATCTTTGGGACGGTGGACGGCCTGATTGAGTGAGTACTTCCGTTCGCTTCTGTCAGCAGCGGCCTCTCAGGCCGCCTTGGCAGCATCTCCTTAAATGCCGGCAGGCGGGCTGAGAGCCCGCGGCAGGCAGAGTGCCTGCCCCACACTCTTTGACCATACTATAATTACCTGAGAGACGACCCCATGAAACCCAGCTTGAACATCGGTATCGAGGAGGAGTATCAGACCATCGATCCGGAGACCCGCGATCTCCGCTCGCATATCGGCCTGGAGATGATCGAAAAGGGCAAAGCCGTGCTCACCGAGCGCGTCAAGCCCGAGATGCACCAGTCCGTCATCGAAGCCGGCACGCGCGTGTGCGCCAATATTCAGGAATGCAAGGACGAAATCTACATGATCCGGCGCAGCCTGGTCGAGCTGGCCAATCAGCACGGATTGCGCCTGGCGGCCGCCGCTTCGCACCCCTTCGCCGACTGGAGCACGCAGGAAATCTACCCCGACCAGCGCTACCACACCATCGTGGAAGACATGCAGATGGTGGCGCGCGCCAATCTCATCTTCGGGCTGCACGTGCACATCGGCATCGAGGATCCGGAAACCGCTATCCACATTATGAACGCGGCGCGCTACTTCCTGCCGCATATTCTGGCGCTGTCCACCAATTCGCCGTTCTGGCGGGGCATGGATACGGGCTTGAAATCGTACCGCTGCAAGGTCTTCGACAAGTTCCCGCGCACCAACATCCCGGATTATTTCCCCAGCTACGGCGAATACGAAAGCTTCATCAACCTGCTGGTCAAGACCAACTGCATCGACGACGCCAAGAAGATCTGGTGGGATATCCGGCCGCATCCGTATTTCAACACGCTCGAATTCCGCGTGTGCGATATCCCCATGCGCGCCGAGGAGACCATCGCGCTGGCCGCGCTGATCCAGGCTACCGTCGCCAAGCTTTACAAGCTGCACTCCCAGAACCAGGGCTTCCGGTTGTACCGCCGCGCGCTGATCATGGAGAACAAGTGGCGCGCCCTGCGTTACGGCATCGACGGCAAGCTCATCGATTTCGGCAAGCGCGTGGAAGTGCCTTTCCGGGACCTGATGGAAGAGTACTTCGAGATCATCGACGATGTGGTCGATGAATTAGGCAGCCGCCAGGAGATTAATTACCTCCGCGAGATACTAAAGAATGGTACCGGCGCCGACCGCCAGTTGCGCGTCTGGAACGAAACGCACGATATGAAGAAAGTGGTCGATTACATCATCGAAGAGACCCGGGCGGGCATCTACGATACCGAGGAAAGGCGGACCGCAGCCAAGTGAATCCGTTATTAAAAGAAGTGGCCATTGAGCCCACGCTGGTGGAAGGGGCGCGCAACGCGGTGAGGGTTTGCCTGCGCATCCAGCCGCAGGAAAAGGTGACGCTGATTACCGACTATGCGTCCATCGATATCGCCGCCGCATTGGCCGCCGAACTGGATAAGCTGGGCGCGTCTTACCGCTCCTGGACGCTCGAAGACGTGGCGCCGCGGCCGCTCGCCGATATGCCCGCGCCGGTGCTGGCGGATCTCGAAACCAGCCAGGTGAGCATCTTCGCCGCGCAAGCGCAGGCCAACGAGTTGCGGTCGCGCATGCAGATGACCGAAGTGGTGACGCGCCGCCAGATCCGTCACGCGCACATGGTGAATATCACCAAGCAGATCATGCGCGACGGCATGCGCGCGGATTTCCGCGAGGTGGATCGCATCAGTTTGCAGGTGATGGAGATCGCCCGCGCGGCCACCTGGGTGCGCGCCAAGACGCCCGCCGGCACGGATCTTACCGCCGAGATGAACCCGGATTACAAGTGGCTCAAGACCAGCGGTATTATCAGCCAGCACACCTGGGGCAACCTGCCGGGCGGCGAAATCTTCACCACTCCCGGCGAAGTGAACGGCACGTTCGTGGTGGATGGCGTGGTGGGCGACTATCTGTGCGCAAAATATGGCGACCTGCGCGGTGCGCCGCTGACCATCCGCGTAAAAGGCAACCGGCTGAGCGAAGCGCACTGCGCCAACCGCGCGCTCGAAGACGAATTCTGGCGGTATACCCACACCGATGAGAACAGCGACCGCGTGGGCGAATTTGCCATCGGCACCAACATCGGGGTACGCGACGTGATCGGCAATATTCTGCAGGATGAAAAGATTCCGGGCGTGCACATTGCCTTCGGCGATCCTTACGGCAGTTATACCGGTGCGGCGTGGCGCTCGACCACGCACATCGACGTAGTCGGCCGCAAATTCGATATCTGGGCCGACGATCGCCAGATCATGCGCGGCGGCGAATTCGTCCTGGAGGAAAGATAGTGGGGCAGGCACTCTGCGTGCGGCGGCCTCTCAGGCCGCCATCTTCACCCGACCCTGGTCGTCCAAGAGGCGGCCTGAGAGGCCGCCGCAGGCAAGGTGCCTGCCCCACATAGATGATTCCCGCAAATAGAGAACGCTTCAACGCCGCCTTCACCCCCCAAAAGTACGCTACCTTCCGGGCGCGTCTTGAAGCCGAATCCGGCGCGCCCATCTCTTTCCGTAACTGCGAAACGCCTTGCTTCTTTCCCGCCCCGCTGATCGACTCCATGGCGCGGGACGGCGCCGAATTGATCCGCCAATTAAACGCTCCTGAGTACCTGGCTATCGCCCGCCAGGCCGTGCCCCCGCAATTCGATGTACCCAACGAACCGGACCATCCGCTCTTCCTGCAAGTGGATTTCGGCCTGGTGCGCGAACCCCCCGGCCAGATCGCGCCGCGCCTGGTCGAGATCCAGGCCTTCCCATCGCTCTACGCCTATCAGCCGGTGCTTTCGCAAGTGTACATGGATGCATACGGCCTCGATCCGCAGCTCCGCTACCTTCTCTCCGGACTCGATCTCGCCGGATACAAAGCGTTGCTCGCGCGCGCCATCCTGGGCGGCCACTCGCCCGAAAACGTCATCTTGATGGAGATCGATCCCCTGCATCAGAAGACGCTGGCGGATTTCGTGCTTACCGAGCGCATGTTCGGCGTGCGTCCGGTGTGCATTACGGCGATTCGCAAGGACGGGCGGCGATTGTATTACGAACGCGACGGCCGCAAGATTCCGATTCACCGCATCTACAACCGCACCATCGTCGACGAATTGCAGCGCCGCGGCATTGTACCGGCTTTCGATTTCCGCGACGACCTGGAAGTGGAATGGGCCGGCCATCCCAACGACTATTTCCGCATCAGTAAGTTCTCGATACCCTACTTACGGCATCCTTCCGTGCCGCAGACCTGGTTTCTCGATCAGCTTCACCACATTCCGCAGGACACGCACAATTACGTATTGAAGCCGCTCTATTCGTTTGCCGGGTTGGGCGTGCGCATCGGCCCGCCGCGCGAAGAAATCATGGCGATCCCCGCGGTCGAGCGCCGCGATTATATTCTGCAGGAGCGCGTGAATTTCGAGCCGGTGATCGATACGCCGTTCGGCAGGACCCGCGCCGAGATCCGCATCATGTATATCTGGCTGGACGAGCTACTGCCGGTGTCGCTGCTGGTGCGCATGGGACGGGGGGCGATGATGGGCGTGGATCATAACAAAAACTTGGAGTGGGTAGGCGCGTCGGCCGGGCTTATCGCGTAGGACAGGCCTCCTGGCCTGTCCGCATGTCTCCGTAGGGCCACCAAGGTGTCATGAGAATGCGGCAGACCACAAAAAACGATGGTCTGCCCCACGGGCCGTGTCTGAATCAAGCCTGCGAAAAACCGGCGGCCTGTTCGCCCATCTTATACGCGATATGGCTCAGGACGCCCGCCATCTCGTCGAGCGCGCGCCGCGCATGCCGCGTGGAGGCATTGCGCGTGAGGCGGTACCAAGCCTTCATGATGCGGTAATCGAGAATCAACAGGTGATGCTCCAGCGGGCGCAGTCCCATCCCCGCCGCGTGGTCCAGCAGATACCGGAGCATGCGGTAATCTTTGTCGAGCGCCCGCTGCAGGCGATCGAGCGGCATATCCGCGACGGGTTGCCGCAAGGCCTCGCGGGTCTCCAGCAAACTTAGTTGGCAGATCACCGTGCCGTACGCTTCCGGTTGTTCTTCGCTCAACAGCAGCAGAACAGTATAGCGGAACCAATACAGGAACAAGGCCAAAGAAAATGCAAGGATCAATATTGTTTCGAACATCAAATCCGAACCAAACAGTAATGGGAAACCGTCGAATAATCATAGCACCCACCACGAGGCGGTGCAATAACTTTCGATAAGATTTCTAGTACGTCCGTTACTATTGGTTCATGTTGTTGAAACTAAAGTGTCAAGCCCTTTAGATACTCGCGGAACGGGCCGCCCAGGTCGTGGCGGCGCAGGGCGAATTCAACGGTAGCCTTAAGAAATCCCAGTTTATCGCCGGCATCGTAACGCGTACCTTCAAACCGGTACGCATATATAGGGCGAGTGCGCAACAGATGGCGCAATGCATCGGTTAGTTGAATTTCGGAACCGGAGCCGGGTTCGATCGCCAGCAGCGACTGAAAGATCTCGGGGATCAGGACGTAACGGCCGATGATGGCGAGGTTCGAAGGCGCTTCCGAGGGTTTAGGCTTCTCCACCAGGTCGCGCACACGGAATACGCGATCGCGCTTGCCGTTGTGACTGATCGGCTCCGCGTCGATGGCGCCATACGCCGAAATCTTGTCGGGCGGAACTTCCATCACGGCCACTACCGGCGAGCAGAAGAATTCGTAGACGTCCAGCAACTGCCGCAGGCAAGGGGTCTCGGCGTCGATCACATCATCGGCCAGCACCACGGCGAACGGCTCTTCCCCCACCAGTTCCATGGCCCGCAGGACGGCGTGGCCCAGGCCGAGAGCCTCCTTCTGCCGCGTGTAGGCCACGTTGATCATGTCCGAGACGTTGCGCACGATCGAAAGCAGATCTTTTTTGCCGCGCGTCTCCAGCATGTTCTCCAGCTCGAAGCTGACGTCGAAATGATCTTCGATGGCGCTCTTGCCGCGTCCGGTGACGATGATGATGTTCTGAATGCCGGAGTGCAGCGCCTCCTCGACACCATACTGGATGAGCGGCTTATCGACCAGCGGCAGCATCTCCTTGGGCTGCGCCTTGGTAGCGGGCAGGAAGCGGGTGCCTAGACCCGCGGCGGGGAAGACGGCTTTGCGGACCTTGTAAGCCATGACCCTACCAGTTTGCGGTTTTCGAGGTGTAAATGGCAACTGGCCGATGGATGTAGCCTCACTCCTTGCTCGCCGTTGGCGCGCGTTGCTCGCCGAACAGCGGGCCTACGACGCCAGCGCAGGCTACGAGCCTGTCGTCATGGCCCTGCCGGGCCGCCAAAGGTGATGAAAACGCGCGCTGTGGGGCAGCCACTCTGGCTGCGGCGGCCTCTCAGGCCGCCTAGCAGCATCTCCTCGAATGCCGGCAGGCGGGCTGGGAGCCCGCCGCAGGCAGAGTGCCTGCCCCACTTTGCAGCCGCCCTGGTCGACTGCCTGGCTCGAGTTTTCGAGGGTGCCCCACATCGGAGCAGTCCCGTCCCACGGGCGGACAGCGGATGCGCCATCCGCTTCGAAAATCCCGCGGGACCGGCCGAAATCCGTGGCAATGCACTTGCTAACACCATGGACCTCAAATTCGCGCTCCGCTCGCTCCGCAAGAACCCCGGCTTCGCCGTGCTGGCCGTGGTGGTGATGGCGCTAGGTATCGGCGCCAACAGCGCCGTGTTCAGCGTGGTCCACACCGTGCTGCTCAAGCCGCTCGACTACCGCAATCCGGATCGCATCGTTACGCTCGCGTCTCTCTGGCGCAAGAGCGGCGACACCGGCCCGGTCTCCGCGCCCGACTTTCACGATTGGCACGACCAGAGTACGGCATTCGCGGCTATGGCCTACTATGCCGACGATTCGACTTCCGTAATGGCGGGCGGGCCGGCCGAGTATGCGCACGGCGCGGCCGTCACGCCGGAGTTCTTTCGGGTGTTCGCGGTGGAACCCGTGGCGGGCCGCCTGTTCTCGCCTGAGGAACTCAAGCCCAACGGTCCGCGCGCCGTGCTGGTCAGCTATTCATACTGGCAGAGCCACTTGGGAGCGAACGCGGATGCCCTCGGCCAATCCGTGCGCATGCTCGGCCAGAGCTTCCGGATCGCCGGCGTGCTGCCGCCGCGCTTCCACTATCCCAATGGAACCGATCTCTGGATACCGGCCAACGTAGCCTTCTCCGAAACCACCTCCCGCGGGGCCCACAATTACCTGGTGGTTGGGCGGCTGAAGCCGGATGTCACGATGGAGCAGGCGCAGGCCCAGATGACCGCTATCGGCGCGCGCCTGGAAAAGCAGTACCCGGATGACAATACCGGCAAATCGGTGTCCGTCAGGCGCCTGCGCGACACCCTGGTGGACAACGTGAAGCTGACCCTCTATCTGCTGCTGGGCGCGGTGGCGCTGGTGTTGCTGATCGCCTGCGCCAACGTGGCCAATCTGTTGCTCGCAAAATCCACCGCGCGCATGCACGAGATCGCCATCCGCGCCGCCGTGGGCGCCAGCCGCGGCCGCGTCGTGCGGCAGTTGATCACCGAGAGCATGGTGTTGGCCGCCATCGCTGGCGCGGGCGGTCTGCTGCTCGCCAAGTGGGGATTGGACGCGCTGGTGGCCCTCGCGCCCACCCACGTTCCGCGCCTGGAAGAAAGCGGCATCGACGGCTGGGTGCTGGCATTCACGCTGGGCGTTTCGCTGGCCGCCAGCTTGCTGTTCGGCTTAGCGCCCGCGCTGCAAATTTCACGAGTGGATTTGAACGAAGCGCTGAAACAGGGCGCTTCGCGCGCCATCGGAGGACGCGCAGGCCGCACGCGCGCGGTCCTGGTGGTGACGGAAGTCGCCCTGTCCGTGGTGCTCCTCACCGGGGCCGGCTTGTTGATCCGCAGCTTCATCGCGCTGCGGCATGTGGCGCTGGGTTTCGAACCCGAGCACGTGTTGGTGATGCAATCGAGCGTTCCGGCATCCGACGATGAGAGCGCCCGCCGCGCCACGCGATTCTATAAGGATCTGCTCTCCGATCTGGCCACGCTGCCGGGCGTCGCCGCCGTGGGAGCCACCCGCAATCCGCCCGGCCAAGCCTATTCCGAAGGCAGCTACTCCATCGACCGGCTCGTCAAATTCACTGCCCACACGCCGCAAGCGGTCTTCTCCGTAATGACTCCTGGGGCGCTGGCCGCCTTGGGAATTCCGCTGAAGCGCGGGCGCGATTTCACCGGCGGCGACACCTACAGCGCGCCCTTCGCCGCCCTGATCAACGAAACGCTGGCGCGCACGTCCTTTCCCGGCCAGGACCCTATCGGCCGCACGATTTATTATGGGTTCGATTCCCCGAAGCCCATGAAGATTGTGGGCGTAGTGGGCGATGTCCGCCAATACGGCCCCGCCACCGCGGCGTGGCCCGAAATCATCGTGCCCGCCGAGCAGCACCCTGGTCCCTCCACCGCGCTTAACATCGTAGTGCGCGCCTCAGTTCCCGCCCAGACGCTTTGGGGACCCATCCAGCGCAAAGTGCACGCGCACTCGGCGGAGGTGCCCGTGAAGTTCACCAGCATGCAGGAACTGCTGGCGGAGAATACCGCCGCGCCCCGATTTCAAACGCTGCTTCTGGCGATCTTCGCGGGCATCGCCGTGTGCCTGGCTATGGCAGGCGTCTACGGAGTGGTGGCTTACACCGTGGGCCAGCGCGCCGGCGAGATCGGCTTGCGCATGGCTTTGGGCGCCCGCTCGAGCGACGTGCTGCGGCTGGTTCTGCGGCAGGGCGTGACGCTGACGGCGATCGGCCTGGCCGCCGGATTGACGGCCGCCTTCGCCGCCACGCGCCTGCTCGCCAGCATGCTCTTCGAAGTGAAAGCCACCGATGCGCGGACCTATTTGGGAGTCGCGACGCTGCTGATGCTGGTGTCACTGGTGGCCAGCTACATCCCGGCGCGGCGCGCCGTCCGGGTGGATCCCGTCTCCTCCCTGCGGCAGGAGTAGCGTGGGGCAGGCACGTTGCCTGCGGCGGCCTCGTAGGCCGCCTCCGCTCCCTCACGGTCGCGGCTCTGTTAAAATCGCGCCAAATGCCGCGGCTCGGTAAAATCGTGCTGTGGCTGTTACCGAGCCGCGACCGTCAGGAAGCGGTCTGCCCGGCGTTCTTACCCCGCCCCGCACCTGCTATAATAACAACGGATGGTTTTTGACCACCCCGCACCGCGGACATCCTGTTCACCCAACCGGCCGCGAAAACCGGGCTGCATTCCCCTCTTGCGCTTTCGAATCTTTGGAGGTAACCACACAACATCTAAATGAAAGCCAGTGTGCAGATCAGCCGAGGCATTGAAAGCCTGTTCGGCACCCGCGATGAAAACATCCGGTTGATCGAATCGGGCCTCAAGGTAAATACGCAACTTATCGACAACCTGCTGGAAATCGAAGGCGAAGACGAAGCCGTCTCCCGCGCCGAAACCATTCTTGAGGAATACGCGGCGCTGGTGCGCGAAGGGCACGTCTTCAACAATGGCGATTTGAACAGCTATCTCCGCGTGGTCACCGAAGACCCGGAGGTGAGCTTCCGTGCGTTGGTTCACAGCGGGCGGCAGCGTAATTTCGGCAAGAAAATGCTGGCGCCGAAGACCGTGAACCAGCGGCGCTATCTGGAAGCCATCGAACGCAACGACCTGGTTTTCGGCGTGGGTCCGGCCGGCACCGGCAAAACGTATCTGGCCGTGGCCATGGCGGTTTCGGCGCTGCTCGCCAAACGCGTTTCGCGCATCATTCTTACGCGGCCCGCGGTGGAAGCCGGCGAGCGCCTGGGATTCCTGCCCGGCACGCTGCAGGAGAAAGTGGATCCTTATCTGCGCCCGCTTTACGATGCCCTGTTCGACATGATGGAATCCGAGAGGGTCGACAAGCTGCTCGAACGCAACACCATCGAAGTGGCGCCCATCGCCTTTATGCGCGGACGCACGCTGAACGACAGCTTCATCATCCTGGACGAAGCGCAGAACAGCACCACCGAGCAGATGAAGATGGTGCTGACGCGCACCGGCTGCAATTCGAAGATGGTGGTGAATGGCGACATTACCCAGATCGATCTGCCGCCGGGCAAGCGCAGCGGGCTGATCGACGCGGTGGAAGTGCTGCGCGGCGTGGAAGGCATCAACTTCGTGCAATTCGACGAGCGCGATGTGGTGCGGCACAACCTGGTGCAGCGCATCGTGAAGGCTTACGAGCGCTACAACGAAGCCGTGGGCGCGGGCCGCCAGCTTAGTTTGAAACTGACCGAACCGCCCGCCGAAGCTTCACCCGATACATGTCCTCCTCCGGCGACCATATAGTATTGTTCCGCCGGGCTCCGGCGGAACTGAATCGCTGCAAGCTGGAAGGCTTCGCCCGCACTCTGCGCGGCGAGGTCGCGAGCGGCGCCGGCTTCACGTGCCTCATTACGGGGGACAGCGAACTCCGCCGCCTGAACCGCGACTTTCTAGGCAAAGACTACCCCACCGACGTCCTCTCGTTCCCGGCCGGACAGGGCCCCCGGCCTGTCCATCTAGGCGAAATCGCAATCTCTGTGGCCCGCGCCCGCGCGCAAGCCGCAGCCTTGGGCCACTCCATCGAAGACGAAATCCGCATCCTGATGCTGCACGGCCTCCTTCACCTGCGAGGCATGGATCACGAAACCGACCAAGGCCAAATGCAACGCAGCGAATCCCGTTGGCGCAAGCGCCTCGCCCTACCAGCGGGGCTTATCGAACGAGCGAAGCGAGTTCGTGTCGAAGCCCCAGCCCCCAGCCCCCAGCCCCCAGCCCCCGAGCGCCATGCGCGACCAAAGGCGCGCCCATGACGTTAGCCCTCACCATCCTCATCCCCCTCCTTTCCCTCCTTCTGGGCCTGGTGACGTTCGTCCAACTGCTCTATCTCGAAAGCCTGCGCCTGCGCCCGCGCGATCTGCCCGCCATCAGATTCTTCCGCGAAACGCTGGAAGACAAAATCGGATTCGAGGCCGAAGACGGCGCGGCTTGCTTCACGCTCGTCAAACATACAACGATCCTGTCGATCGGCATCGCCTATTTCGTCACCTTTGCCGATGGCCAGCCCTGGAATTGGCCCGAGTTATTGGAAACCATGGTCGCCGCATGGCTCACGCTCATCGTTATGGAATACGTCGTCCCGCAGGTGCTCTACCGCCGCACCGCGGCGCAATGGCTCCTGCCGCTGGCGCGCTCGATCCGCGTCCTAGGCCTGCTCGCTAAACCCATCGTCGCCGTGCTGGGCTTCTTCCAGTCGCTAGTGGAACTGACCGACGATAACAACGGATCGGAGGAACCGCCCACCCAAGCCGAAAATATCGAAGCACTGATCTCCGCGGGCACCGAGGAGGGGCTCATCGAAGAAGAGGACCGCAAGCTGATTCAATCGGTGGTCGAATTCGGCGATAAGGTGGTGCGCGAGGTCATGACGCCGCGCCCCAACATTGTGGCCATCTCCGCGGATGCCACGCTTGAGGAGTTGCGGAAACTGGTCATTAACGAGCAATATTCGCGCATCCCGGTCTACGAAGGCACCATCGATCAGGTCATCGGCTTCGTGCATGTGCGCGATATGTTCGAGCTGGATGAAGACGAGCGCGCCAACCGCACGGTCCGCGAACTCGTGCGGCCCATCCGCTTCGTGCCCGAAACCAAGCCCGTCAACGACCTGATGCGCGAGATGCAGCAGGATAACACGCACATGGTAATTGTGGTGGACGAGTACGGCAACACCGCCGGTCTCGCCAGCATGGAAGATCTGGTGGAGGTGATTCTGGGCGAAATTCGCGATGAGCACGAGCCCGATTCCGACGTGCAGGAAGATGGCCAGGGCGGCTTTATCGTCTCCGGCAGCTTCGATGTGGCGCGCCTCGCCGACCTGCTCGAATTCCATCCCGAGGAAGACCTTGAATCGACCACCGTCGGCGGACTTGTCACCGAATGGCTGGGCCGTGTGCCACAACCCGGCGAATCGGTGGAGCGCGATGGCATCCACATCGATGTTCTGGCCAGCGACGAACTGCGCGTGGCCCAGGTGCGCATCCGCCGCTCGCAACCGGTGACCTCATGATAATTTGCCACCCAGGCTGTGGGCACGATTGCCCGCCCCACATTGGGGCAAGCTGCAAGAAGGCGGCCTACGAGGCCGCCGCAGGCTACGAGCCTGCCCCACTATGAAATCCGGCTTTGTCTCCATCCTGGGCCGCCCCAACGCCGGCAAATCCACGCTGCTGAACCAGTTCGTCGGCGCCAAACTCGCCATTGTCGCGAACAAGCCGCAGACCACCCGCACCTCCATTCAAGGGGTCGTCACACTCCCCGAAGCCCAGATCGTTTTCCTGGATACCCCGGGCATCCACAAAGCCGATTCGCTCATCAACAAGCGCATGATGGATACCGTGCGCGCGGCCCTCGACGAGCGCGACCTGCTGCTTCTGGTGGTGGATGTCACGCGCAAGTTCGGCGCCGAAGACGCCCACGCCATCGATCTGATCCGCAAAGCTCACACACCCACCATCGTTGTGCCTAACAAAGTCGATCTTCTGCACAAGGACAAAGGCGCGCTCCTGCCGCTGATCGAACAATATCGCGCGCAGTACGATTTCGCGGATTACATCCCGATCTCCGCGCGCGCGGGCGAAGGCCTCGCCGAATTGCGAAAGGCCATCCTCGATCGCCTGCCTGAAGGCCCCGCGTACTTTCCGCCGGACCACATCACCGATCAGCCCGATCGCTTCCTGGCCGCCGAGCTCATCCGCGAAAAAATTTTGCAAGCCACGCGCGAGGAGGTCCCGCACTCGGTGGCAGTTGCGGTGGATTCCTGGGAAGATACTCCAAAACTGATTCGCATCTACGCCACCATCTACGTGGAGCGCAACAGCCAGAAGGCCATCCTTATCGGCGCGGGCGGCGCCATGCTGAAAACCATCGGCACGCAGGCGCGCCATGAAATGGAAAGAATTTTCGGCCGCCGCATCTATCTCGACCTGCATATTAAGGTGCAGCCCAAGTGGCGCGAAAAGCCGGCCTTCCTGGCGGGCCTCGACTGGCGTACAATGGCCGGAGCAGATGAAAACTAAAACATTGGTCTCCCTACTCCTGATCCTGGCCTTCGCGGCAGGCGCCTGGGCCGCGGACAAGCATTTTTCCGACGACCAAATCTACGACCTTGTGCGGCGTAAGTTGGCCGACGATGCCGTGGTCAAGGGCGGCGCGTTGGACGTGGAAGTGAAAGAGGGCGTCGTCACTTTAAAGGGGAAAGTAGAATACCCACAACAAAAGGAAAAAGCCGAAAAACTCACGCGCAAAATTTCCGGCGTGAAACAGGTGGATAACCAACTGGTGGTGGTAGGCAAAGGCAATCCCCGATGACAAGTGGGGCAGGCACTCTGCCCGCGGCGGTCTCCCAGGCCGCCCTTGTGTTCTTGCTTGTGTTGCCGTTAGCAGCGCAGGACGCCCCCGATTCTCCACCCGGTCGCCAAGTGGAACGAGTAGCCCACGGCTTCGGCTTTACTGAAGGTCCGGCCTGGTCGCGCGACGGCTATCTTCTCTTCAGCGACATCCCCGGCGGTAAGATCCTGAAACTTACATCCGATAGCGTCGAAGTATATCGCGATGCATCCAACGGCGCGTCCGGCAACGCCTTCGACGAACAAGGCCGCCTGTACACCTGCGAGACGCATGCCCGCCGCGTGACACGCACCGCTAAGAAAGGACGCATCGAGGTGCTGGCCGAGCGATGGGACGGCAAGCGCTTCAACGCCCCCAGCGGCATCGCCGTAAGTAAATCCGGCAACGTCTACTTTACCGACCCGGCGTTCGGCGACCAGCAGGACACCCGCGAACTGGATTTCTACGGCGTCTATCGCATCTCGCCCAAGGGCCAGTTGTCGCTGATCTCGAAGCCGGCCGGGCGGCCCAACGGCATCGCGCTGTCGCCCAATGGACGCATCCTCTACGTCGCCAATTCAGATGAAGGCAATATCCGCGCTTACGACGTGGATCGCGACGGCGAAGTCTCCGGCGAGCGCGTGATCGTGGCCCACGTGGATGGCATCCCGCACGGCCTCCGCACCGGTAAAGACGGCAAGTTATATGTTGCCGCGAAGGGTGTTGAGGTTTTCAGCCCGGAAGGAAAGTTGGGGTTGACTTTTCCCGTCGCTGAAGCGCCTTCCAACTGCGCCTTCGGCGATGCCGATCTTGAAACGCTCTATATCACCGCGCGCACCTCGTTGTATCGCGTGCGGCTTAAGTAGGTATTCGACCACCCTTGCCGGTCCGTGCTTCCGGCAACTCGGACGGCAGGTCAAATCCGCCATCGCGCGTTTTATCCGCGTTCATCTGCGTTCATCTGCGGCTGATATGGAGTTTTGTTTTCCACCCTGGCCGGAAGAAAACATAATTGGCCGCAGATGAACGCCGATGAACGCAGATAAGAAATTGGCTTGCGGCATCTGCGGGCTAAGGCTGTCTCGGCTTACGTAGTCACATCCGGCCCAATCGCGCCGCGGGTTTATACTGTGAGGTGAAGCGAGGTGCCCTATGGAGGCTCTGAGAGTATTATTCATTTTGCCGTTCGTGCTACTCATATTGGCCGGTTTCGCATTTTGGATTTGGATGATCGTGGACTGCGCCACTCACGAGCCGGCCACCGGAAACGACAAGCTCGTCTGGATCGTTATCATAATATTCACCCACATTATTGGCGCGCTGATCTATTACATCGTCAGACGGCGGCCCAGACGTTTCGCGGAATGGCAGAGACACGCGATCGCTCAGCAGCGTCCATCGTAATGCCGGATAATCGCCGCTATCCAAAGCGTCCCATCCTGGGTGTTGGAGCGCTCATCTTCCAGCGCGGCAAGATCCTCCTGATCGAGCGTGGCAAGCAGCCGTTGAAAGGCTACTGGTCGCTTCCCGGTGGCGCCCTGGAAATCGGCGAGACATTGGAGCAAGGCGTCATTCGCGAAGTGCGCGAAGAGACCGGCCTGATCGTGAAGCCCGTCAAGGCGATCGAAATATTCGAGCGCATCACTCGCGACTCCGAAGGAAACGCCGAATATCACTACGTCCTTATCGATTACATCTGCCGTGTCACCGGCGGATCGTTGCACGCCGCCGACGATGCCAGCCGCGCCGAATGGGTCGCCCGCGACAAGTTATCCAACTATACGATCACCGCCGGCACTTTGCCGGTTATTGAGAAAGCCTATCGCGCGCGTCTGCGACACAGCTAACGAGTCGGTTTGACACGTAGTTGCGTCCGCCCGTTGGAATTACTAAGATAAGCGTGGCGCACGGTTTGCACATAGAATGCACTTATGCTCGAGCGCAGCATGTTCCTGGCGTCTTTTCGCGCGGACCGCAAACCGTGTTATCGACCGCGCCGAAGCGTCTGCCGCCGGGGTATTCGCTAAGTTCGCCCGCGCCTCCCGCCTGGGAATTGGGGCCGCTTTCCGCCGCCGAAGCCGCACGTCTGCCGCGTCCCAGACCTCGCCAGATTGGCGTCGAGCGCTCCGTGATGCAAGTGAACTTCATCGTGCCGCCAGGCACTCCTAGCGGAGATCAACCGGTGGTGGTCACCATGGCCGGCGTCCCCAGCAATACAGGCTATATCAACGTTAGTCAGTAATCCCATCCGCCGATCTGCGACAATGAGTTAACCAGCATGACCAGATCGTCAAGCGTTTTTCTGATGGCCGCCCTCTGTCTCCTGGGAAGCTCCGCGGGCCGAGGACAAGAAGCAGGTAAGTCAATCGCCGATGACACCGGCTCCTTCGCTCCGCTTACGGCATGGACAGCGGCGATCGAAGCCGGCGACAGAGCGGCGCTCGCCAGTTTCTATAGCACCAATCCGCAGGCTGTGGTGCTGCATGCCAAAGACAAAGTCACCACGGAAGACGAACTCCAGTATTGGGGCGGCCTGAAATCCTCCGGGCTGACCGAGTTCCATCCCAAGGTGCTGGACTCGCTGTCGACCCCACCGAGGAAAAGATTGCTTTTGCGGATCGAGGCCGTGAAAGATGGCCAAAGTCTGGTTGGCTCGATGCTGCAGATGTGGGAGCAGCAGCCGGGCGGTTGGCGCTTGATCGTGACCCGGCGTTTCGATTTCTCGCCCAACGAAGCACGGCGTCTGCCGCAGCCCGCAAAGCCCAATCCGAATTTATATCCCGCCCCCGGCGAAGCGCAGACGGATCTGACCGCCGCCTTGGATCGCGGCACGAAAGAAAACAAGCGCGTACTTGTGGTGTTCGGAGCCAACTGGTGCTACGACTGTCACGTGCTCGACACCACGTTTCACTCCAAGGATTTCGCGTCCTTGGTAGATGATAATTATGTAGTCGTACATATCAATCTTGGCGACGAGGGAAAGGACAATCACGATTTGGCGGACCGCCTGGGCGTGGCTCTGAATCGGGGCATCCCCAGCCTGGCCGTGCTGAATCCGGACGGGACGGTGGTGGTCGCTCAGAAAAACGGCGAGTTCGAATCGACCGTCAAGATCGGACCGGAAGAGGTCCGCGCATTTCTCATCAAGTGGAAGCCGGCCCGGTAGGCTTGGTCTCCTGGCCTGCCGTCCTGGCCTGTCCAGTCGAGCGCAGCTCGGCGAAGAGCGGGCCTACGAGGCCCGCGCAGGCTACGAGCCTGCCCCACGGCGGCGGACACACATGTAGAAAGTCGAGTGGACAGTTCTCCTGGCCTATTCAGCGGCCGCCTCCAATCCTCATCCAATAAGTCGGACAATGGAAACTGATGAAGGCCACCAGCGCCGGTATCCTCGAATATGAATCGTTGCGCGCCCTGCTCGGCCGCTATGTCTCCAGCCCGCCCGGAAAAGCCGAGTTGGCCCGCATCGCGCCGCACACAGATGCCGCACGCCTGACCGCCGACCTGGCGGATGCCGCCGAGGCCATCGAATATCTGCGTTCCGCCGGCCGCCCGCAGACCGCCGCGCGCGGCGCTGCCATCCGCATCGATTTCGGCGGCTTCCCGGATCTCACCGAAGCCGTCCACAAACTGCGCATCGAAGGCGCCAGCCTCGAAGGCAAAGAAATCTTCGATCTGTTCGGCGTGCTCGACCGCGCCGCCGACGCCAAGAGCATCCTCAACGCAGTTTCCGGCCGCTTTCCGCGCCTCGGCGCGCGCGGCGAGACGATCGGCGATTTCCGCGCGCTGCTCAAAGATCTGGAAGGCAAGATCCTGCCCGATGGTTCCGTCGCCGACCATGCCAGCGTGGCCCTCGCGCGCCTGCGCCGCGATATCGAGCGCCAGCGCCAGTCCATCCAAGGCTCCCTCGAGCGCTTCCTGAAATCCCATCAGGAGGAAGGCGTTCTGCAGGAAGAATTCGTCACCATTCGCAACGAGCGCTTCGTGGTCCCCATCGTGGCCGGTCAGCGCCGTAAGATCGATGGCGTGATCCACGGCGCCAGTTCGAGCGGCCACACCCTGTTCGTCGAGCCGCTCGAGACCATCGACCTGAACAACGAACTCGTCCGGCTCACCGAGGAAGAAGCTCAAGAAGTGCATCGCATCCTGCGCGAGTTGACCGCCCGTTTGCGCGGTTATGCCGAATCCATCCGCCAGACTATGGACACGCTCGGCGCGTTGGAAATGATCTTCGCCAAGGCGCGCTTCGCCCTGGATTTCGATTGTGCCATCCCCCGATTCGGGGCCCGCTTACTCTTGCGCGACGCGCGCCATCCGCTGCTCGAAGACGTGCTTCGCCGCCAGCGCAAACAGGTCGTGCCGATTTCTCTCGCGCTCGATGCGGAGACCAAAACGCTGCTGATCAGCGGTCCCAACACCGGCGGCAAGACTGTCTCGTTGAAGACCACCGGTCTGCTCACCCTGATGGCTCAATCCGGATTGCCCGTGCCCGCCGCCGAAGCAGAATTCCCAATTTTCGGGCAGGTGCTGGCCGATATGGGTGACAATCAGTCGATACAGGAAAGCCTCAGCACGTTTTCCGCGCACATCTCGCACATCCGCGAGATGGCGCTCGATGTGACGCCCGATTCGCTGGTCCTGCTCGATGAATTGGGCGCCGCCACCGATCCCGAGGAGGGCGGCGCGCTGGGCGTGGCCATCGTCGATCATTTCCGCGCTGCGGGCGCCTACACGCTGGCCTCCACGCATCTGTTGGCGCTGAAGATTTACGGCGCGAATACGAAGGGCGTGCTCAACGCCTCCATGGGATTCGACGAGCGCACGCTCGAGCCGACCTTCGTGCTGCACACGGGTACGCCGGGTAAATCCGCCGGCCTCGAAATCGCCACGCGCTTGGGCATGCCGGAGGATATTATGAGTCGCGCGCGTGCGTCGTTGAGCGACCGCGAACGCGATCTGGCGCAGTTCCTCAGCGAACTGCATCGGCGTCTCAAAGACGTGCAGGATCTGGAAGCCGATCTGCGCCGCCAGCAGGCCGAACTGGCCGCCCGCGAAAAGGAAATCGCGCGCGAATGGGAGAAACGCGAGTCTTCGAAACTGAAGGAATTGGAACGGCGCACCGAACAGGTGCTGGCGAAATTCGAAGAGCAGGCGCAGCAGACCATCGATCAAATCATGCATGGCGCGGAGCAGCGCAAGGCCGCCGATCAAGCGCAGCGCCGCATCGCCAAGACTAAGCGCGAACTGCGCGAGGAGTTTCAAACCACCGTGCTCGCGACGCAGGATGAATCCCGCCAGGGCGATCTGCGCCGTCCCAAGATCGAAGAAGGCGCGCGCGTGCGATTGCAGGGCATTCGCGAACCCGCGCGCGTGCGGCGCTTCCTGGCCGGCGACCGCCTGGAAGTGGAAGCCGGATTCATGAAGATGCAGGTCTCGGTGGATGACGTGCTCGAAGTGCTGCCCGAATCGGCCGGCGCATCGAAATTGCCGAAGAACGTCACCTTCAAGCCCGCGCCCCAACTTACGCCCGTGCACCAGGAGATCAACGTGATCGGCCAGCGCGCCGAAGAAGCGCGCGACAACGTGGATCAGTTTCTGGATCGCGCGGTGATGGCCACCGCCAGCCGCGTGCGCATCGTGCACGGCCACGGCATGGGTATTCTAAAGAAGGTTCTATGGGAACTGCTGGAGAATCACCCGCACGTGGAGAAGCATTACCCGGCCCCGCAGCAGGAGGGCGGCAGCGGAGCTACCATCGTGGAGTTGAAGGAGTGAGTCGCCGGCGCGCGACCCTGGCGGCGGCCGGCGTGCTGCTGTCAGTCACGGTTCTTTACTATTGGAAGATCCTTCTTACCCATCAGTTCTCGCTGCTCATTGGTTACGAAGGGGTGAATCAGGCTTACACCTGGCTTAGTTACTCGGTTCGCTCGATCAAGCAAGGCGCATTCCTTCTCTGGGATCCCTACACCTTTTGCGGGCGCGTGTTTTCCGGCGAGATGCAGACCGGAGCGTTCTATCCATTGTATCTTCCGCTGGCGTTGTTCCGGCTCAACCACAACGGCCTGCTATCTCCTTCGCTTTATCAGATCTGGTTCGCGCTAAGTCACTTTCTGGCCGCATGGTTTATGTTCCTGCTGGTCCGTGAACTGAAGCTGGGCGATTTCCCAGCTATCTTGGCGGGCTTAGTCTTCTCTCTCGGCGGCGTGTTAGGCCGCATGCCGGATTGGCCTCACTTACTAAATAGCGGTATCTGGCTGCCCCCGATCTTCCTGTTTTTGCTAAGAGCGATCCGCGCGCCGGAGCGGTCGCGCATGGCTGTGAATGCCTCCGCCTGCGGCTTATGTCTAGGCATGTCCATCCTCGCCGGCGGTCTGCACATGGCCATCATGCAATCCATCGTCGTGGTTACGGCAGCCGTCTATGATGGTTTTGGCAGCCGCCGATGGCGTCGCAATGCGTTCATCGTCGCCATCGCCGGCCTGGTGGCGTTTGCCGCGGGCGCGGTCCAACTGCTGCCCTCTTTCGAATACAGCCGGCACGCTTTGCGCTTCGTAAGCGGCGGCGCAGTCCCAGCGACCGAGAGAATCCCCTATCGATACCTGACTAATAGATTCTACGCGAACGGCATTGTCAACTTACTCTTCGCCGTCTCCAGAGCAGAGGCAGGTTATGGTGAGACCATTATTCCCTATCTCGGCATATTCCCCCTTTTGCTCGCGGCTATCGGTATCTGGAAAGCATGGGCCTGCCGCTGGGTGCGCTATCTTACCGGGCTCGCCATCGCTGCGTTCGCTTACTCTCTCGGACCGGCGTCGCTGTTGCATGGCGTACTTTATGCCATAACTCCCTATCTTTGGCTGGCTCACGAAGCGGACCGCTTTGTATATCTTGTAGATTTCGCGCTGGCCATATTAGCGGCTTATGGCGCACAGGCTTTGTTTTCGCCGCGGGATTCCGTGTGGGCGCCCCTAAGCAAGTTACTGCGCTGGGTAGCGGCGGCAGCTATCGTAGGTCTCGCGATACCCACACTATTCTCACCTCCCGCGCTGAGCCCTTGGATCTCACTGTCACTGGTCTTGATCGTCGTCTCCTGGCTGCTATATCGATATGCCGCTTCAGGACACACCGGGACCTTGGCGCGCGTTCTGACCTTGGCGCTAATCCTCTTCGATATTGGCGCGTTCGATTTCACCGGCCTCAATCGCGACGAAATGTCCGCCAAAGGCGCCAACGAGATGGACCGCCTGCTCAGTTGCGAGGGCGCCGCGAAATTCCTGAGCTCGCAACCCGGCCTCTTTCGCACCCAGGTGGCCTTCTCGCCGACTCCTAACATCGGCGACGCTTTCCAGGTGCAGGCGGCCGGTGGCAGCGGCGTTACGTTGAGCCGGGAGTATGCCGAGACGAGCGGCCGCACGGATCTATTGAACGTCCGCTACATCGTCAAGCCCGCCAGCGTCGCGGATGCGGGCACCGTTTATCAGGACGCCGCTTGGAAAATCTATGAAAATCCAAACGCGTTTCCGCGCGCCTGGCTGGTGCACTCCTCCGTCGTCGAACCCGTTCCGCTGGAATTAGTGAAGCGCCTCGACGATTCCAAAACCGATCTGCATCGCGTCGCCGTGCTGACCGCGCCATTGGACACATCGCTCGATCAAGTTTCCGACACAGCCACGGAACAAGTGAACTTCATTAGTTATGCGGCCAACGCCATGGATCTGAGCGTTCACGCCGGAGGCGGCCGCTCGCTGCTGGTGCTCAGCGAAATGTACGATCCAAGCTGGGTCGCAACCGTCAACGGAAAGCCGGCGCGAATCTGGAAGGTGGATGGCTCTCTGCGAGGCATCATCGTACCGCGCGGAGAGTCTCACGTCTCGCTGCGTTACCGGCCCATGCCGATCTATATCGGAGCCGCCCTCACGGTGGCTGCTTTTCTCGCCGTTCTCCTGGCCCTGATCTGGTTCCGTGGGGCAGGCACTCTGCCTGCGGCGGCCTCGTAGGCCGCCTGCTGCGAAGCGCCCATCTCTGGAGTACTATAAGGAAATCATCGGAGGGATATCCATGAAGACTGTCGCCACGCTTCTCGCTGTCGCTGCGTGCCTGATCCCCAACGCCGCCCAGTGCCAAATCACCAGCGACGCATTTGTGAATTTCGAAGGTTCCCAGACGAACCCGATCCGTCTTTCGTCCGATGGCACGCGGCTTTACGCTGTCGATACGCCTGATGCGCACCTCTCTGTATTCGACATTTCGCAGCCGGCCAATCCGGTGTTGATCGCCGAGATTCCCGTGGGAATCGAGCCAGTGTCCGTCAATCCGCGGACCAATGACGAAGTCTGGGTGGTCAATCAGGAGTCCGATTCCGTCAGCATTGTGTCGGTTTCGAAAGGCATCGTCACCGATACCATCCAAGCCAAGGACGAACCGATGGACGTGGTATTCGCCGGCGGACTCGCGTTTGTGTCCATCTCGCGCAGCAACATGATCAATGCCTATAGCGCCACCACGCACGCGCCGGTCGCGTCCATACCGGTGTTTGGCGGCAATCCGCGCGCATTAGCCGTGAGCAAGGACGGCACAAAAGTATATGCGGCCTTCGCTGTTTCAGGAAACGCCACCACCATCATTCCCGTGCCCGAAGCGCCTCCACCGCCCACTCCCGCCAACCCTAACCTGCCGCCCGCGCCGGCGCAAGGGATTATCGTGCAAGCTACCGATCCCGTCTGGTCGTCGTTCATCCAGTTCAAGATGCCGGATAACGATGTGGTCGAAATCGATGTGGCGACGCGCGCGGTAAGCCGTTATTTTTCGGGTGTAGGCACGATCAACTTAGGTTTGGCCGTAAATCCGGTGACAGGCGACTTATATGTGGCCAATACCGATGCGCTTAACTTAGTAAGGTTCGAAACGAACCTGCGCGGGCATTTTATCAATAGTCAGATTACCCGCGTCTCCATCGGTTCCGGCGTAGCGACCGCCTTCGACCTGAACCCGAACATCAATTACTCGCAACTGCCGAATCCGGCGGCGTTGCGTACCGCGCTGTCGCAACCCGCGGGCGCCGTATTCGATCCGGGCGGCGCATTCATGTGGATTGCCGCGTTCGGCACCGACCGGGTCGCCAAGGTGGATAACACTGGAAACGTGCTCACGCGCATCGAGATCGGCGATACGCCCGGCGACCAGGTGGACCCTACCCATAAGCGCGGCCCGCGCGGCCTGGCTCTGTTGGCTTCGGCGCAGACACTCTACGTGCTGAACCGGATTTCGAACACGCTCTCCGTGGTGAATACCGCGTCCGCCGCGGTAACTAAGGAGATACCCGTGGGCAGTTACGATCCCACTCCCGTCGATATCAAACAGGGCCGCGGCTTCCTTTACGATGCCAAGCTATCCGGCAATGGCACCGGCGCCTGCGCGTCCTGCCATGTGGATGGCGACATGGACCACTTAGCTTGGGACTTGGGCGATCCCGACGGCAATATGTCCCAGGCCAAGGATCCGGTCAAGGTTATCTTTCACCCCATGAAAGGCCCCATGACCACACTGGCGCTGAAGGGCCTGGACACTCTGCAGCCATACCACTGGCGGGGCGATAAGCCTGACTTCGCAGCCTTCAATTCCTCATTCAATCAGTTACTGGGCGGCACCGAGTTATCGGACGCCGACATGACTACTTACCAGGATTTTATCTTCAGTATCATGTTCCAGCCTAACCCGAATGAAAACCTCGACCGGACTCTGCCCACCAACCTGGCGGGCGGCAATCCTCAAACAGGCTTTAACATCTTCACCACCCAGCCATTTACCTTTGGGTTTGTTACTTGTAACATTTGCCATCTGGACACCACCCAAGGCACCGACCGGTTCATTATCCCGAAATCTCTGCTCGAACAACCGCAGCCTTTCAAGACTCCCCAGTTACGCAATATCTACCAAAAGCTGTTGTTCAATAATGTGCCGGGCGCTTCCACCATCGATGGATACGGCTTGCTGCACGACGGCTCCATGGCCGGGACCCTCGAGTTTCTATCCGACCCCGTGTTCGGTTCGTTCTCCACCAACACCGAAATCCAGACGCAACTTAACTCGTATATGCTGTGCTTCGATACCGGCTTCGCGCCCACCGTCGGGTACACGCGCACCCTCACGGCAGCCAATGTGAACGATCCCGGGATCGTCGGCGATTGGAATGTACTGGAGGGCCAAGCCAAGCTCAAGAACATCGATTTGATCGCCAAAGGTACGATCAAGGGACAAGTGCATGGCCTGTTGTATGAGCCGCGGAACGATAACTACGTAACAGATACCACTGGACTCGGACCGTTCACGCACGCGCAGTTAGTGAGCTTCATCCTGGCCGGCGATACGCTCAGTCCCATGGGCGTGCCTTATGGGACGGGCCTCCGCATGGGCATCGACCGCAATGCCGACGGCATTCTAGACGGCGACGAAAAGCACTAAGTGGGGCAGGCACTCTGCCTGCGGCGGCCTCGTAGGCCGCCTGCCGCGACAGTCTGCTAACCTGAACCTATGAGGTTATCCGAAGCGGCCCTCATCTTACTAACACCTGTGTGTTTCACCGGCCAACCGCAAGTCATCCCCTCCGATGCCGCCGCCGTCTCCCCCGCCGAAAAACACGCCTTCCTGGAAGCCATCTGCCCCGGCCATGCCACCGCGACCGGTTGCGCCGCCTGCCCCGCCGAGATGCCCGCATCGGCTCAAACCTGGGACCTACGCAGCATCATCTTCGGACATTTCCTCTCCCCGCAGAGCAACGACGCGCTGGTCGCCGGCACGGGTTGCGAGGACCACGCGCACCTCATGAGCGGCTCGTATCTGTTTGTCAAAGAGGACGCCCGCTGGCGTAAGCACTGGTACACGCCCGGCGCCAATGCCAACGACTGCAAGAAACTCACCGCGAATGACGGCCGCGATCTGCTGGTGTGCCATGCCGACGACATGCACCAAGGCGTGGCCGACGAATTTCTATATTTGATGGACCCCGGCAAAGATCCTGCGCGCCAAGAGGCCGACAGCCCGTTGCACCTTTTCTTCGACGTCGTGGACTCACTCCCAAGCTGCTCCAAGCTGGCGGACGGCACCCTTCGCCGCGGCGAACTCGAATCCGTTTCCTTTTTGCCGGATGCGGCCTCGGGCGGTATGCGAATTGTGGTCGACGCGCGCGTGGGGAAAGCCACGGTTCCCGATCAGGCGTTCGAGAAGTGTGTGCCGGGCGAACGCCGCCTCCAAATCGAAACCGTGCCGGTGCGATACGAATTCCGTTTCGATGGACGGGAAATCGTGCCAGACCCGCACAACCCGCCCACCGATGAATACGGCGGCGCGGCCGCGCCAACAACCACCTGGCGCCTGCGATGACGGCTGCCGAAAAGGAACGCTACTCGCGTCAAATCCTGTTCGCCGGGATCGGCGAAGACGGCCAGCAGCGGCTGCTCGCTTCTCACGCCGCCATCGTCGGATGTGGCGCGCTGGGCAGTTTCCAGGCGGCGGCGCTGGCGCGCGCGGGCGTGGGCCGGCTCACCATTATCGATCGCGATTATGTGGAGCCCAGCAATCTTCAGCGGCAATTCCTTTTCGAAGAATCCGACGCCGCCGAAGCGCTTCCCAAGGCTGCGGCCGCCGAGCGCCGCCTGGCGCGTATCAATTCCGGCGTCTCGGTGCGCGGCATTATCGCCGACCTCACGCCCGCCAATATCGACGAATTGCTGGCCGACGCGCAAGTAATCCTCGATGGCACGGATAACTTTGAAACGCGCTATCTGATCAACGATTTCGCCGTGAGCCGCGAGATCCCCTGGATCTACGGTGCGGCGGTGGGTAGTTACGGCATCACCATGCCTGTCTTACCGGGCAGAACCGCATGCTTGCGCTGCATCTATCCCGATCCGCCCGCCGGCGCGCAGCCCACTTGCGAAACCGCCGGCGTGCTGGGATCGGTCACCGCGGCCATCGCCGCCCTCCAGTCCGCCGATGCCCTGAAAATCCTGGCGGGCCACATCGTTAGCGTGCGTCCGCGTATTACCACGATGGATGTGTGGGAGGGCGGCATCCGGCAGATCGACCAGCCCGCGCGCGACCCGGACTGTCCCGCCTGCGGCCTCCGCGACTTCGCGTATCTGGAAGGCCGGCGGCGCACACCCATCGGATTGTGCGGGCGCAACGCCGTGCAGATTCACGAACGCGCGCGTCCTCTCGATCTGGTCCAGCTTCAAGCCGCGCTGCGACCGCTGGGCGAAGTACGCGCTAACGAATTCGCTTTGCGCTTTTTCACCGGACCTTATGAAATGACCATCTTTCCCGACGGGCGCGCCATCGTAAAGGGAACCACCGACATCGGTCTGGCGCGTAGTTTGTATGCGCGCTACATCGGCGCATGAACCACTGGCCGGCTCTCATTGCGGGTTAAGTTGCAGCGTCCCCGCGGTAATCAAGCTGGTAAAACTCGATGAGTTACCGAGATATACCGTGTAAGTGCCGGGCTGGATTACCCACGCATTGTAATCCACATTCCAGATCCCCAACGGCTCAGAAGAATCGTCGGCATCCACTTCGATAGTCACTTGCTGCGATGCGCCGGGTTGCAGAAAAACCTTCTGCCATCCCACCAGCCTCTTGGGCGGCTCGCCGGCCGCGGCCGGGAAGCCCAGATACACCTGCGCGACCTCCGCTCCGGCCACCGAACCGGTATTGGCCAGCGTGAACTTCACCTGGAAATTCGGATTGCCTGAACTGAAGTTATTCACCACCGACGCATTAGTTATCGAGAACGTCGTATAAGACAACCCGAAGCCGAACGGAAATAGCGGCGTGAGTCCCTGCGAGTCATACCACTTATAGCCGACGTTAAATCCTTCCGTATAATTCACCGGAAAAGGCGTGCTGCCGTCAGGCGGCTGCGGGATCGACGGCCGCGGCAGTTGGTCCACGCTGGCCGGGAAAGTAACAGGCAGTTTGCCTGACGGATTCACCACGCCGAACAACAGATTCGCGATAGCCGGTCCGCCTTTTTGCCCAGGAAACCACGCCTCCAGCACCGCGCCCACGCTCGAAAGCCATGGCATCACAAACGGGCCGCCGTTCTCCGCGACCACCATCGTATTTGGATTCGCCGCCGCCACTGCACTGACCAAGGCATCCTGATCGGTGCCCAGCGTGTCGGTCAGATCGGTCAGATTGAGAGAAGGCAGATCCATGCCCTCGCTGGTCCACTGACTTACAAAGACAATAGCCACTTGCGAAGCCGCGGCTAGCGAGGCGGCCGCTCCGGCATCCGTCCCGGGCGCATATTTCACAATCGCGCTGGGCGCCATGGCCTGAATCGCATCCATGGGCGACGACGGGTCCCAGAGCACAGCCGCCCAACCCGGCGGATTCGGATAAATGTTTCCGGCCGGCACCGATACCGGCCCGCCCGTGGGAGTCACTTGCGCCGATCCGCCGCCGGAGAGCACAGCTATATTCGCATTCGATCCGATAACCGCGATGGACTTAATCGTCGCGGCATTCAGCGGAAGCAGACTGTTGGCGTTCTTCAGCAGCACCGCACCCTGCTCTTCGGCCTCCTGCGCGATGGCTTGATCGGTAGCCGTATCCACCGGCCCCAGCGATTCGGGATAGTCGAACAGCCCGGCCGAGTACATGGCGCGCAGGATGCGATGCACCATATCGTCGAGGCGCGCTTGCGGCACCTGGCCTGCCAGGATCGCCTGCCCCAGAATGCCGAAATACTGATTGTCCGGCTGCTCCTGGTCGAGACCGTTCAGTGCGGCGTTCACTGTCGAGTGAGTCGCCCACCAATCCGACATCACGAAGCCGGGAAACTGCCAATCGCCCTTGAGTATGTCGTTGAGTAAGTGCGAATTCTCGCAGTTATATACGCCGTTCACCAGGTTATAGGCGCACATGACCGACTGCACATTGGAGTCTTTCACGCCAATCTCAAACGCCAACAGATCGCTTTCGCGCATGCCGCGTTCGTCGATGATGGCGTTAGCCGTGGTTCGTCCGCTCTCCTGATCGTTGAGCGCATAATGCTTGATGCCTCCGATCACGTGCTGGGCCTGGATGGCGCTGATGTGCTGGGCCGTAATCTTGCCGGCCAGGATGGGATCTTCGCCCTTGGTTTCGAACGTGCGCCCATCGCGCGGCTCGCGCCCGATCAGGTTGATGTTGCCGCCCAGATTCACGTTCATTCCGTAATCGCGCAATTCGGTCCCGATCACGGCGCCGTACTTGTAAGCTTCGTTCACATCCCAACTGGCGGCGCTGGCGATAGACGAGGGCAGGGCGGTAGCTTGGCCCACGCCGTTGCCGACGCCCACGCTGCCGTCGGCGAGGTAGAGATCGGGAATTCCGAGCTCCGGGATGCCCGGCACATAGCCTGCGGCTCCGCGCGGCAGCGGAAAATCGTTAGTCACCGGACCGCCAGCGCCATAGACTAGCTGGATCTCCTGCGCCTGAGTCATCTGGCTGACCAGCGCGCCCGCGCGTTGATCGGGAGTGGGCGGCTGGACGGCGACTGTGACCGTGTTCGAGGCCACGCTGCCCGAATAAAGAATCAACGGCACGGCATCGCCCGTAGGCGCATTGGCGGGCACCTGCACATTAACCTGATACTCCCCCACCGTGCCGGGCGCCAGCCCCGCCCATGTCACCGGGGCGTTCACGCCGCCAATGGTAGCGGTGGGCGTAGTAAGTGCGACGGAGAGTTGCGTGCCCGAGGCCGCCGAGCCGGTAGCGGGCGTGTTTGTCACCGGACCGAGGCCGGTGCAATAAACCAGGATCACAGTAACGCCCGCGCCCGCCGGATTCGATGGGCCGACTAAGTTGTAAGAGGAATCCAGAATGGCGCCCGCGCCGGTGCCTTGGCTATTGATAGTGAATATACCGGGCGCGACGGGAGCCAGATTCACCGTCTGCGCCGCGCTGGTCTGGCCATTGATGGAGGCGGTCAGCGACGCCTGGTCCCCGGTCAGTCCCCAAGGTACCTGCATATTCACCTGCCCGTTCGAGGCGTAGAACAACGGCGCGGCAGTCGAGCCGAAATCGAAAGACAGGCCGCCGAGATTGGTAGGCAACGGCACGGAAAGCGCTCCCGACGGCTCGCTCAACAAAAAGTCTCCGTAAACCGAAACGATGCTGCCCGGAGCAACGGGCGCTGTATAGCTCGCGGCGTTTACGATTCCGCCGGTATTAATGGAAGGCGCGGACTGAGCCCACGCGCCCGAGAGGCCGGCCATCAGGTACGCGCCGGCGGCGACCGTCATGGCCTTGAATGCGGACATGGGATTGAAGTCCGCAGGTTATCACGAAGCACCGCTCCGCGACGTTACTGTGCCGCGACGTTACTGAGCCGCGACGTTGCTGAGCCGCGACGTTGCTGAGCCGCGACCGTAAGGGAGCGGTGACCGTACTGGCAACGCGCCCACTGGAGATGGCGCAAAGTGGGGCAGGCACGCTGCCTGCTGCGGGCTCCCAGCCCGCCTGCCGGCACTCGAGGAAGTGTTGCCAGGCGGCCTGGGAGGCCGCCGCAGCCAGAGTGGCTGCCCCACCTAACGCCCTTCGTCGACCACTTCAATCGCGAACACCGACGCGTAATTCACTTCCGGAACAAAATCGAAGACCAGCTTGCCCTGCGCATTGGGCCGCAACCCGCGATATCGCTTAATCAGCGCGTGATTCGGTTCCACTTCCTTCAGAATGTCCAACCCGCGGGTGATGGCCGCACCATTGCAGAAGATGTCGAACACGCGCGAGCCGAGCCCGCCGAGGCCCTGGTTTTCCTTGCCCCAATACGTCTCGGCAAAATAGATGGCGGCCCCGTAAACGCCGGGCGCCACCGGTATGGCGTATGTGAAGTGGCCGTAGCGCTCGTTTCCGAAAAGATCCGCATCGTCCGTCCCGGTGACCGCTTTCCAATGGTTGGATGCCTGTCCGCCCAGGTAGTAGTTGTCGGCTTCCCAAACTTGCCCGTGCGAATCGGTGACGGAATTGGGCTGCGTCACCACCCGGATGGGATTGATTTTGTGGGGCGCGGCCGGTTCCACCTCGATGGCGCTGATGATGGGCTGCTCGCGCCGCGCGTGGAACCCGATCCGCAGAATGCCGTCCGGGCCGGGCTGGATATCCTTAAAGACCCGGATATCGGCAATCAACGGGCCACCGGCGTCGGAAACGATGTCGAAGCCGTCCATCGCCAGCTTGCCATTGATCAGGATATCGAAAACCCGGCTATTCTCCCCGCCGCCGGTTTCCAGGCCCGGACCGTACACCGGTTCCACGAAGTGGAGTTTCAACTCGTAAGGTCCCGGCGACTTTAGGGGGATGTTATAGGCGTTTACGCCGATGCGGCCATTTTGATAGAGCAGCGGATCCGCCGTCCGGGCGATGAATTGGCGGAACGGTGCTTTGGGTTGTCCGCCGCCCTCGAAATATCGGTCCGGCAGCCAGGTATGCCCATGATGATCGATGTACTTCCGGTCATAGCCCGCCACGATCCTGACGGCGGTGTCCGGCACGGCGCCCACGGGGGTCGCGGGTACCGCGTGCGGAGTTTGGGGTTGACGGCCGGGCCCCGTGCGGAGGACCGCCAGGATAATCGCTGCCGCGGCGATCGGAATGCCGGCGAGCCACAACCAACGCTTTCGGCTGCGCGGTTTGGGCGGCACTGCCGGTGCTTCCGGCTCCGCCGGAGTGGGCTCGGCGACCGGTTCTGCCGGCGTCGCATCGATAGGCGGCGGAGCCCCGTTTCCGTTCTCCCGCTCAGACGCCAGGTTGCCATCATGCTGAAAGACGGGGGTATACATGCCTGGGGGAATGATGATTTTAAGGGCTTGGTGAGAACCCTCCGCGGCATAATACTCCCGCAGCTTTTTGCGCAGGCGATGGATCTCCACGCGCGCGATGGCGTCTTCGGCGGGATCGAAGTTGGTAGGGCGTCCCAAAACCTCGGTGGCAATGGAATATTCGCAAACTTCGCCGCCGCGGCCTTCGAAATGCCGTGCGCAAACGTATTCCAGCAGCCTGACCAGCCGCTGCGCACGCGCGAAAGTGCTGGATGCCAGCACGGCATCCAGCTCCGCGCGCTCCGCCCCGTTCACGGAACCAGGCCGGTTCCCACCGTTATTGGTGTCCCCCATTTGTCGCGATTATACACGTTTCCGCAGTGCTCCGGCGCAAATGAAACCGCTCCCTTACGGTCGCGGCTCCGAAAAGCGACACGGCCGCCCTCCGAAATGCGACACGGTTACTGAGCCGCGACGGTTGTTACGGAGCCGCGACCGTAAGGGAGCGGTCATGCGCACTTGTAAAATCCGGCCGGGCTTTGGCATATCAATTCTGTAACAAGGCGTACATCATTGAAAAATATATAGATATCCTAAAATTACGGTTTTTGGAAGAACTCGTTACATGGCTCTAAACCCTTTGGTTCAAGCGGCAACAGGCATGCCCTAGGCCATGGCCCTGTTTGGAAGTAACTGAAATGTACTAGCCCCCGCTGTTGGCAAGGGGTTAAACTCCAGCAATCGGAACAGGCAAAGTTTGTGTGCGTTAGTAACGCGTTAGCAACCAGAGCCGAGCGAGGATTTACAGGTCTGAAATTTCCTTGACTTAGCCTTTGTAGTGGGGTTATGCTACTTGCAAACGATTAGATTTAATCTCTTGGCGGCTTCGCTTTGGCCGCTGGGAGTCAGTTTTCGAGTAAACGAATGAGGTTAGAAAAAAACGAAAGGGGTCAAATGAATATACCAGATCGGATGCCGATCTCCGTTATAGCTCGGCACAGACATCCGGGACGATCTTTCTGGTTGCTGGGACTTCTGATTGCGGCCTTGGCGGTTTCGCAACTACCCGTATTCGCGCAGTTCGCTAGCGGATCGATTGGTGCGACGGTCACGGACGCCACGGGTGCTATAGTCCCCAACGCGAAAGTCGTACTTAAGAACGAAGCTACCGGTGGTCTTCGCGACACCGTCACGAATAACTCCGGGTCCTTTGAATTTCCTTCAGTCCTGCCGGGGACGTACACCCTGACGATCTCCGCCGCGGGATTACAGACCTTCGAAGAGCAGGGCATTCCGATGACGCAGGGCAAAACCGTGCGTCTGCCAACCATCACTTTACAGGTCCAGACCACCAAGCAGGAAGTGGAAGTGGTGGCGGGCGCGGACGTGGTAGTGCCGACCGATACCGGCGAATCCAGCCAGACGCTCAACAAGAACATGATCGAGAACATCTCCATTTCGGGCCGCGATGCGGCGGAGTTGATCAAGATCATGCCTGGCGCGGCCATTGTTTCCGGCCTTAGCCAGAGCCAGTGGGGCCAGGGATCGGTCGCGACCAGCAGCAACAACGGACCGATCGGCAACTTTTCGGTCCAGGGAAACCCGCTCTACGGCGGCATGACTATGACGTCGGATGGCGCGAACCTGCTGGACCCGGGCAACCAGGGAACGCAGACTGCCAACATCAACCAGAACCAGGTGCAGGAAGTTTCGGTCCTGACCAACGCCTACGGCGCCGAGTTTGCCAAGGGGCCGGTGACGTTCCAGGCGATCGGTAAGAGCGGCGGCGCTCAGTTCCATGGGCAAGCCTACCTCTACGCGCGCAATGGCGTCTTCGATTCCAACGGCTCGTACAACAACACCCTGGGCCTTCAGGCGCCGACAAACAGCTTTTATTATCCGGGCGGCGACTTTGGCGGTCCGGTGATCATCCCCGGCACGCATTTCAACAAGAACCACGACAAGTTGTTCTTCTATGCCGCCTTCGAGTATATGGATCAGCATCCGGCCGGTTCCGCCGACCAGTATTTCGTGCCCACCCCGGAGATGCTGCAGGGTAACTTCACGCCGGCGTATCTGGCAACCTTGGGAGCCAACTTCAAGAACAGCGAATACCTGGATTCCCCGAGCCTGAATTCGGCCCTTTTCCCGACGGGCCAGATTCCGGCGACCCAACTGGATCCGAATTCGATGGCTATGTTGAAACTCATGCCCCAGGCGAATGAGAATCCGGTGACGAATCTGGCGGGCGCCAACTATGAAACCTTTATCGCTCCGCCGGTAAATCGCTGGGAGCTCCGCTTGCGCGGCGATTACAACATCAACGATAAGACCAAATTATTCTTCTCCTGGAACCATCAGCTCGAGCACGATCAGAATCCCATCAGCATCTGGTGGAACCTGAACGGCTCCTTGCCCTATCCGTCCAGTCAGAATGCCAACCAGGATTCCAACGTGTATAGCGCGAACCTGGTGCACGTGTTCAGCCCCACGCTGACCAACGAATTCGTGTTCGCGGAAGCCACCTTCCTGAACCCGATCATCCTTGGCAATCCCAGTGCGGTGAGCCCCAGCGGGATCGGTTTCTCGATGACCGGCCTGTTCACCAATCCATATACCCCGATGATGCCGAATACCTACGGCTATGGCGCGCAAGCCAACGGTGTAGTCGGTTTCGGCACGTATCAGTACGGCGAGCCATTCTCGCCGACGCCCGCGAACGGCTTCGGCAAGCTGTCGCAAACGCCCCAGATCAGCGACAACGTGACGAAGATTATCGGCAGCCACACTTTGAAGGCCGGCGTCTATTGGGATTACGCCCGCAACTATCAAACCAGCGGTAGCTTGAGCAGCGGAACCAACGGCTCGGCGAATTTCGATATTTGGGGGCCGTCCACGATTAACACCGGCAACTACCTGGCTAACTACGAAACTGCCCGCATCACCAGCTACTCGCAAGACAATGCCGAGGCGGTGCAGGACATGAAGTATAGCCAATACTCGTTCTTCATCAACGACCAGTGGAAGGCCACCCGCAGACTGACTCTCACGGGCGGTCTGCGCTTCGAACATATGGGCAACTGGGTTCCCAACGACGCGTTTGGCGTGGCGGTTTTTGATCCGGCCACCTATAACAACACGTCCTCGGCGGGCCCCTGGACGGGTTTGGAATGGCACGGCATCGATCCATCCATTCCGCTCTCCGGCTTCCCGAACAAGTCGTTCTTTGTCGAGCCTCGTTTCGGCTTCGCGTATGACCTGTTCGGGAACGGCAAAACCGTCCTCCGCGGCGGCGCCGGCCTGTTCCGCTTCCAGATCGCTTACAACAACGCCAGCGCGGGCTACAATCAGCCGCTGGGTCTCGAAAGCTTAGGTGTCAATGGCAACCTGTGCTGCGTGGGCTGGAATCAGTTCCCGCAGTACAGCAACGCGTTGGGCGCCGCTGGTCTGGGTAGCTCTACGAGCGCGCTCACCATGGGCGATGAAAACACACCCAACACGTGGACCTATAACTTCACCGTTTCCCAGCGTGCGCCGTGGCGCTCGGTTGCCGAATTCCAGTATGCCGGCAGCCGGTCGCGCGACCTGCTGACCACCGGCGGCAACAACAACGGGCCGGGCAGCTTGGACTTTGCTCCGCTGGGGGCGTACTTCGGGCCCGATCCGATTACCGGAAAAACGCTGTATAACCCCGGCACGCTGTTACCCAACAACTTCCCGAACCTGAACGACTTCCTGCCGTACCACAACTACACGGGTCTCGGCTTGATCGGCCACCTTAGCTACTCCAATTACAATGCGTTCATCGCCACCTGGCAGAAGCAGTCCGGACGTTTGACCTTCACCACGAACTACTCGTTCAGTAAGAACCTGGGCATTCGCGATGGCCAAACTTCCAACGGCAACGGCGATGGCCAGGACATCTACCCGTTCAGCATCCCCGCCAACTACGGCGTGCTGGCGTATGACCGCACCAACGTCTTCAACGCGGCATACGTAATCAACCTGCCCAGTCCTGTGAAAGACAACAGGTTGCTGGGCGGCGTGGTGAATGGCTGGGTCCTGTCCGGCATCACTCAGGTGCAGAGCGGGCCGCCCCTTCAGCCACTCACCGGCGGTACACTCAACGTCGCGTGGCCAAACTCCATGGGACCGTCAGACTACCTGGGGACGAACGCTCCCCTATCTACTTTGCCCATGCTCACCTGCGATCCGCGCAGCAATCTGAAGTCCGGCCAGTATTTCAATCCGTCTTGTTTCGCGCCGCCCACGGGCGGAGCGGACGGCAATGTGATCTGGCCGTACATCAAGGGGCCGGCTTTCTTCAACAGCGACCTTGCGATTTACAAGGACTTCCTGTTCAAGGAGCACCAGAAGGTTGAGTTCCGGTTCTCGGCGTTCAACTTCCTGAACCACCCGCTTCCGCAATTCAACCAGGGTGGCGCGGCTGACGTGAACCTCAACTTCGCGACCTCGGCCGCCGGGTCCTGCGGCAACCAGCCGGCGCCCTGCGGCTTGAGTCAGACCAACTTAAACGCGACCACCTCGGGATATCCGTTGTACCAGAACGAGGTCCCGCGCGTGATCGAGTTCGCGGTCAAATACCAGTTCTAAGCTTCGTCCGCGAGGCTTGGAGTAGATCGAAAAGGGGGCGGCTCCGGCCGCCCCCTTTTTATTTGTGGGGCAGGCACTCTGCCTGCGCGGGCCTCGTAGGCCCGCTCTTCGGCGCGCAAAGCGCGCCCCGCGGCCGGGGTACCCTCTAGCAAGTTGTGCGGAAAAGGTGCGGAAGCCCGCTCCGTTGAAGACGCAGGCTGGCTACGAGCCTGCCCCACAGGCGCGCCCGTCTTCATCACCTTTGGTGGGCCGCCGGCGCCATGGGGCACTCCCTTACGGTCGCGGCTCGGCAAGTTGCTGTAAGTAATGAGACCGGCTTCTGAGCCGCGCGCGTAAGCCAGCGGTTCTGAGCCTTTTTCCACAATTAATTCAGGAAATTCGGCGCGCAACCCAGGTCTCTCTCCGCCAGCCCCCGGACGGAGTCGGCCTCGAATTGCTGCCCTTTGCGGAGGTAATTGCCGATCAGGTTGCGCGTGGCCGTGCAGATGTCGTTGTGAACCAGCGGACAATCCGGGTTTAGAACCGGCATGCCATCCTGGCGCGACACGGCGCAGCCTTGGGGATCGATCTGCTGGTATAGATTCACCAGCATGGGACCCACCTCGGGTTGGCCGGCATTGGCGGCCAGTGACTCCATCAGTGCCAAGGCTGCCTTGTGCGGCTCGCCGTTCGCGCGGTAGAGCGACGCCAACTCCCCAAGAAGCTCGGGTGTGGATTCCAGCGTCCGGCCGCGCTCGAACGCCGCCAATGCATGCGGCGTGTCCCGGAGGCGCAAGTAAGCGCGGCCCAGTTCCAGGTATAAGTCGCTCGGCAGGGAAGTGAGCGCCTGGTCGCCGCGCCCCGCATTCCCGGCGCGATATCGCGCGTCCCACAAAAGCGCGATCCTCTCGCTGCGCAAAAGCGCGGTCAACGATTTGCGGTACCAATACGGCGCATCCGGCCGGGCGGAGGGCTTCGCGGCCGCGCCGCCGGACGCAACTTTGTCTCCCAGGCGGAGGTAAAGGATGCCCGCATCCTGGTAGGCGCCGGGCGAGTTCTCGGAATCCGGCAAGCCATCCACTATCGCCAGCGCGCGGTCCGCGTAATTGAGCGATCGGGCCACATCTTGCGAAGTATCCAGGGGAATGCTGGTAGCCGCGGCCATGTTGGTTTTGTAACTGCCCGGAGCCGCTGCGGCGGCGCTGAGCCAGAACTGCCGCGGATCGAGCCAGTCGCCGTTTCGCGCATAGGTGCGGCCCGCCAGCGCGATCAGCAGGATCGCGACAGCCGCGCGCGCCACCTTCCGGTAAGCCGGCGGACCGGCGGGCAATCGCCGCCAAAGAGCGTCGAGAACCCATACCGCGGCCACCGCAAAACCCACCGCCGGCAGATAGAGAAACCGCTCCGCCATAGTGGCGCCAATCGTGACGAGCAGATTCGAAGTAGGAAACATAGTGGCGAAAAAGAACGCGATGCCGAATAGCAACGGCTTCCGCGTGCGCCAGGCACGCGCGGCGATGGATGCGGCGGCGGCGCAACCGGCCAGGGCCACGATCGCCTGCCAATCCTCCCAATTCGACATCCGCCAGCCGAAGAGGGGAACCGCGTTGTAGCCGTAATCCCACGAAAGATGCGCCGGCCACACCAGCAGCCCGAGATACCTGCCCATGGCTTTGATGGCGGTCATGCGCGCGGTCCAGAAGCCGGCGCCCAGCAGCGGGTTTTCATAGAAGGGACTATCCATGTGGGGCACATTCGCAATGACCAGGGAGCGCACGTACAGGTAAACCAGGCACGGGACGGCCGCGACGGCGTAACTGGGAATGCGGGACCGCCAGGAGGCGGCTCGTCCGTAGGTGACATCGTAGATCGCGAGCACCGCCAATAGCACGATGGCGCTCTCTTTGGAGAAGATGCCTACCGCGGCGGCCAGCCCGAGGGCCGCGAGCCATGCTCCCTTCCGCGCGCCCATGGCCTCCACCGCTTTCCGATGGCACAGCAGCCCGGCGAGTACGGCGAATGCCGCCAGCAAGTCCGACCGGCCTACGATGCTGGTTACCGATTCGGTCAACACGGGAGCCAGCCCCCACAGCGCGCTCAACAGGACGGCCGCCGGAGTACGTTTGAAAATCGCCAGCCCCAAGGCGTATACCAGCGCGATGTTCACCGCGTGCAGCAGGAAGTTGAGGCAGTGATATCCGTATGGGTCGGCGGCATTGCCGAATACTGCGTAATTGAGCAGGAACGACAGGGTGGTCAGCGGCCGGTAAAGGCCTGTGCCGTAGACTTCCCAATACGTGAAGGTCAGAATCCGGTGAAGATTTTCGGGCGTCACGGCGCGGATGCGGCTGTCTCCCAGAATGACCGCCACGTTATCCACCAGAAACGGCGCATGGAACGAATTGATGTAAGCGAGAAGGGTGACGCCGATGACGGCGGCCAATGGCAGCGCATGTTTTTTCGCTGCGCGAGCCGCCTTGGAAAGCGCCCCGATCCCGGCGCCGGGCGCCCGGCGGCTGGCCGCCTCCGCTAGCGCCTTGCCTTTTCGGGTTCTACTATGCTTCAACTTCTGCTTCATTCGGAACGATCCTCGCCGCGGAAACCAACACCATTCTAACCGAGGCTGGATAAATCGCTGGACGCGGGCTCTTGGCTGCTACCGAGCCGCGACGTGGTTGTTTCCGAGCCGCGACCGTCAGGGAGCGGTCTTCGCAGATTCACTTCGCCAGCAGCGCGCCGAACTCGTTGGCCCGCGCGAATTCCAGTTCGGCCGCGCCGGTGCGCCGGCGGCTTCGTATTGCGCAATAGAACGGATCGAGGGGCCCATGTAGGCTTCAGGCCACAGGTGTCCGGAAAGATGAGGGCCGCCGCCCAGAAGACCTAAGTGACATTGGAACCCGCGAGCCTTCTCCACAAACAGCGAGGCATCCAACGGTGTCTCACCGCCCCGCTAATCGACGAACAACAACTTAATGGGAATGGTCTGCTTGGTTTCTTGCACGGTGACGGTAATGGTCACCGGCCTTTTCGGCATCTCGACGCCCGCGGCGGTCTTGATCACCAGCGCGGCCTTTTGCCGGGGGGCAAGTCTCAGCGGCGATAGCTCAACGGTCAGCCCCGGGACCTTCGGATCGGTGACCGCCAGTGTCAATTGCCACGGCGACGTATTAGGAATCGTCACCTGCTCGGATGCCGCACCCTTTGCCTTCAGTTGAACATTGGGCTTATCCGCAGTGAGCATGCGGGCGTCCGCCAAATGCTTGGGCAGGGGCGGCGGTTGCGGCGCCGCGCCAGGAGCGCCGCCCGGCACCACGCCCGGCATCGCGCCCGGCATCACGGCGGGTCTTCCGGCGCCCGGAATCGGCATCCCACCGAAGGGTGACGTGGGCAGATCTTTCTGGGGATCCACGAAGAAGCACCACAGGCCGTTCTCGATTTTCCAGCGGCTGAGCATCTTACTCGGCAGGGGATGTCCCATGAATCCTTGAATGGGCAGCAGCCGGGTAACCATCATCGACACTTCGGCCTTGGTGAAGTCGTCGTAATACTTGATGTTTTGGATCTCAAACCCCGTGTAAGTTGGCTTACTCGACCCGATAAACAGATCTTTCGTGTCGTCGGCCACCAGTGGATATGCCTGGCTGAACTTTCCCGCCACTTCCAGTTGATAGAACTGATTGATGCGCTCGCGCAGGGCCGCGTCCACTTCGGGTGACGCCTTGTCCGGGGCGGCCGGGGTTTGCCCGAAGCACGCGGCGGCTGCCAGAAGAAGAACGCTGACTTTTCGCATGTCCATTATTGTACCGGGAAGCCAGCGGCAATTTCTTGACGCGGATTCGCCGGCTGCCGGGATTGTGGCGCGTCGATCTGTTCCGCAGGCGCGCCCGCGCATGCGTTGGGCTTTATATCTGAGCTAGTTGTGGGCGGCGCGGCTGTGGCGCGCCACTTGCCTATTGCTCAGCGGAGCGTGAAATGGAATGATTCAAGCTATGCATAATCAGCTCGCCAGCGCGATTGAACGGCCGCATATTCAGCCGCCCGCCGCCGATGGCAGTTTCGAAGAGCTATTCGGCGACGCGGCGAAAACGGTAGCCGCCAGCGCCAGCCAACCCGCCCCCGCGGCCACGTCTGCGGCCACCGCGTCGTCGTCCACGGCATCGTCCACAGCATCGTCCACAGCCGGCACCCTCGGCCAGCCGGACGTACAGGCTTGGCTGACCAGTTATTACACCGAAATGGCTGCGACGAATCCGATGGTGTCCGCTCTTGAAGCTAACGTGCCGTTCCAGCCGGCCTCGGGCGCCAGCAACAATTATCCTTCCGGCAGCGTCTACGGTCCCGACCAGATCTTCACGCAGGCGATCTACAACCAGAACGGCGCCAGCTTCGCCGGCTTGACTGGACAAAATCCGTCCAACTTCATGTCGCAACTGCCCAGCATTCCCACTCAGGCGGCCCAGAAAGAGTACGATACGGTGTTGGCGCTGACCAACGCGCAGCGGTTAGCTTCCGGCCAGGCCATCGATACGGCGGCATATTGGTCCGATCCCGGATCGGTAAACTATGAGGGAGTAACTTATACCGCGCAGGAGCTGGGCTATGCGGGAGCGGGGCAATCCTCCGGCCCGGAGCCGATCTTCATTTCGCAGGGCGATCAGGTCCAAGGCACCAATACTTACCTGGTGCCCGGTTACAGCGGCACGGTCACGGGCCTACAGCCAAACCGTTACTATACGTTGCAGCAACTGGAACAGGCGGGCTTACAGACGGGACAGCCGGACGCGCAGTTCCATCCGGGATCTTGGACCACGACGCCCAGCGTTTAACGAACTGTGGGGCGGGCACTCCGCCTGCGGCGGCCTCGCAGGCCGCCTGGCAGCATCTCCTCGAATGCCGGCAGGCGGGCCGGGAGCCCGCCGCAGGCAGAGTGCCTGCCCCACGAGACTTAGCTGCTCTGCACGCGGCTGCGGCGCGGAGACGGCGGCGGCGAGGCGGTGTTTGAATAATTGACCACGCGAATGAGCGAGTGTTTCTCATCCGGCGCCGGTGCGCGCCGCCGCGCGATCAGCTCGCGGTTCAAGGTGGAAACGAACTCTTCGATCTGCACCTGCATCTCGGCCATCTTCTCGCGCATGTTCAGGATGATTTCCACGCCGGCCAGATTGACACCCAACTCGCGCGTCAGATGCAGAATCACTTCCAGACGTTCCAGATCGCCGTCGGTGTACAGCCGCGTGTTGCCGTCGCTGCGGGAAGGCTTTAGCAGCCCTTCCCGCTCGTAAAGACGCAATGTCTGCGGGTGAATGCCGTACTGTTCGGCCACCGACGAGATCATGTAAGAGCCTCTGGATTTTCCTTTGCCCATAGGGATGTCTCTATAGCGCGGTCCACAAATCCGCGCGCGGATCTTCCTGGTGCAACCCGGCTAATTCGCGCAGAATCTCTTTGGTCCGCTCGTCCTGTACCTTAGGTGTCTGAACCGCCGCTTCCACAATCTGATCGCCGCGCTGGTTGGTGCGCGAATTGAACACGCCCTTCTCGCGCAACCGGAATTTCTGCCCGTTTTGCGTGCCTTGCGGAATCTTCAACAGCGTCTTGCCGTCGATGGTAGGCACCTCGATCTTGGCGCCCAATCCGGCTTCCCAAACGGTCACCGGCACGCGAATGTGAATGTCGTCGCCATCGCGGTGAAAATAGGGATGCTCCTCCACGCGCGTGGTGATGTACAGATCGCCCGCCGGCGCACCCATCGATCCGGCGTTGCCCTTGCCCGGCACTCGCAGGCGCGATCCGTTGCGCGCTCCCGGCGGGATCCGCACTTCCACGGTTTCGGTATGCGCGATGCGCCCCTCGCCCTGGCAGGTGGGACAGGCGTTCTTCAACTTGCCGCTGCCGCCGCACTTCGGACAAGTCAGGTTGAAGCGCATAGCGCCGGCCATCTGCGAAACCGAACCCGTGCCGTTGCATTCCGGGCAGGTTATGGTTTGGTTTCCCGCTGAGCCGCTGCCGTGGCAGGTGGGACATGTATCGTAACGCGTGATATTGAGCTTCGCCTGGGTGCCTTTGATGGCTTGCCAGAAATCGATATTCAGCGAGTACTCGAGATCGTCGCCCTTTTCGGGCGCCGGTTGCGCGGCTTCGCCCCGGTTGAAGAGATTCGAAAAAATATCCCGGAATCCGCCGCCGGCGCCGGCCCCCGCGCCTCCCGCCGATGTGCGCCGCCCGCCCGCCGGACCGCCGCCTTGAAAGTAATCCGAAAAATCGAAGCTGTCGAAGTTCATATCCGGCTGCGGGCCGCGCCCGGCGCCAGGGCCGCCCGGCGGGATGTTGTCCGAATAGAAGCCGTACTGGTCGTAAACTTGGCGTTTCTTCGCGTCGCTCAGAACGTCGTAAGCTTCCTGGACATCTTTGAAACGCTCTTCGGCGGACTTATCGCCCGGATTCACATCCGGATGATATTTGCGCGCCAAGCGCCGGTAAGATTTCTTGATCTCATCCTGGGCGGCGCCCTTGGAGACGTGCAGCGTTTCGTAGTAATCGTGCTTGGAAGGCATGGTTTGATGGGACTGGGGACTAGCGTCTAGGGGCTGGGGGAAGACAAAACCCTAGTCCCTAGCCCCCAACCCCTAGCCCCTATTTTTTATCGTCTACGTCCACGAACTCGGCGTCGACTACATCGTCCTTCTTCTTGCCGCCGCTTCCGCCATCCGCGCCGGAATCGCCGGGCTGGCCGCCTCCGGGTTGCTGCGAGGAGGATTTGTACATGGCTTCCGCCAACTTATGGCTGGCGGCGGTGAGCTTGTCGATGGCCGCGTTGATGGGGCCCAGTTCGTTCCCCTGCATGGCCTTGCGGGTCTCCTCGATGGCTTCTTCGATGTGGCGCGCTTCTTCGTCGCTGATCTTGGAGCGATGTTCCTTCAACGTCTTTTCCACGTTGTAGATCATGGCGTCGCCGCGGTTGCGCGTCTCGATGGTGTCGCGCTGCTGGCGATCTTCCGCCGCATGCGATTCGGCGTCCTTAGCCATCTTATCGACCTCGTCTTTCGACAGGCCGGAGGAAGAGGAGATGGTGATCTTCTGCTCGTTATTGGTGGCCTTATCCTTGGCGGTGACATTCAAGATGCCGTTGGCGTCGATATCGAACGTCACCTCGACTTGCGGAATACCGCGCGGCGCCGGCGGGATGTTGCCCAACTGGAATACGCCCAGCAGGCGGTTGTGTTGCGCCATGGCGCGCTCGCCCTGGAAAACCTTGATCTCCACCGACGGCTGATTGTCGGCCGCCGTCGAAAACGTCTCGCTCTTGCGCGTGGGGATGGTGGTGTTGCGCTCGATCAGCTTGGTGAACACCCCGCCCAGCGTTTCGATGCCGAGCGACAGCGGGGTGACATCCAGCAGCACCACGCCTTTTACTTCCTGGTTGAGCACGCCGCCTTGGACCGCCGCGCCCACCGCTACGACCTCATCCGGATTCACGCCCTTATGCGGCTCTTTGCCGAACAGGTCGCGCACGATCTGCTGAATGCGCGGCATGCGCGTTTGCCCGCCCACCAACACCACTTCATCGATCTTGTCGGGCGTCATCTTGGCGTCGGCCAGCGCCTGTTTGCACGGCCCTACGGAGCGCTGCACGATATCTTCCACCATCTGTTCGAAGCGCGCCCGCGTCAGCTTCATCGTCAGGTGCTTCGGGCCGGTGGCGTCCGCCGTGACGAACGGCAGATTGATCTCGGTTTCGAGCAGCGTGGACAGCTCCATCTTGGCCTTCTCGGCCGCTTCCTTGAGCCGCTGCAGCGCCATCTGATCTTTCGACAGATCGATGCCCTGCTCGCGCTTGAACTCGGTGATGATCCAGTCCATCACGCGCTGGTCGATGTTGTCGCCGCCCAGGTGCGTATCGCCGTTGGTCGATTTCACCTCGACCACGCCCTCTCCGACTTCCAGGATCGAGATATCGAACGTGCCGCCGCCGAAATCGTAAACGGCGATGGTTTCGTCCTTTTTCCGGTCCAGACCGTAAGCCAGCGCCGCGGCCGTCGGCTCATTGATGATACGCATCACTTCCAGGCCGGCGATTTTGCCTGCATCCTTGGTCGCCTGGCGCTGCGCGTCGTTGAAATACGCCGGCACGGTGATCACGGCTTGCGTCACTTTGCCGCCCAGATAGGCCTCGGCGGCTTCCTTCAGCTTGCCCAGGATCATCGCGGAGATTTCCGGCGGCGAATACTTCTTGCCGCTCACCTCCACGCGGGCGTCGTTCGAGTCGCCGCGCACGACCTTATACGGGACCATCTTCATCTCTTCGGTGACCTCGTCATAGCGCCGTCCCATAAAGCGCTTGATCGAGAAAATCGTATTTTCGGGATTGGTGATGGCCTGGCGCTTGGCAACCTGCCCCACCAGCCTTTCGCCGCTCTTGGTGAACGCTACAACCGAAGGCGTCGTGCGATTGCCCTCTTGATTGGCAATCACGGTCGGTTGTCCGCCTTCCATCACGGCAACCACGGAGTTCGTGGTTCCCAAGTCAATGCCGATAATCTTTCCAGCCATGTTTCTGAAATCCTCCAGATACTCATTAGTACACTCTCATTATCAAACTTTAGTGCGTTATTGTCAAGTACATTATGTGAGCGGAAACACGGAAGTCTGACAATGTTACCTAGCCGCGACCGCGTTACCGAGCCACGCCCGCGTTACCTAGCCACGCCCGCGTTACCGAGCCACGACCGCGTTACCGAGCCGCGACCGCGTTACCGAGCCGCGACCGCGTTACCGAGCCGCGACCACGTTACCGAGCCGCGACCGTAAGGGAGTGCCCCATGGCCCTGCGGGCCACCAAAGGTGATGAAGACCAAGACTTGTGGCTCAAGACGTGCGGCGCAAAAAAGGGATCTGGTGTTGGAATCCACGCATCTGCGGGCGATAGTCTCATCGCGGCGCGATCTGATCCCGGAGTTATGGATCGTGCGGTTGCGGCCGGAAGAAGAGTTGGCGTTCCTGCCGGGCCAGTATATCACCATCGGCCTGCCGGGCGGCGCGCGCCTCGTCGTCGAGCGGCCGTACTCGGTGGCATCAACGCCGCGGGAGCGCGAGCTGGAATTCTTTGTGGAACTGGGTCGAAGCGGCCGGTACGGCGTGCCCTTGATTGTACGTTTCCGCACCGCGGCGCCGCACGAAGCCGAATTCCAGGGCAATCCTCGGCGCACGCGCGAACATCCAGACTAAAGGAGTTGTTTACATGCCTACTGCTCAAGACGAACTTCGAACCCGCCGCCGGGCCGCCCTGGCGACGCCCAGCGAACTCGGCACGGAAGCCGTGAAGAATATCACGGGCGCTTTGAATGCGCTGCTGGCTGATGTGTTTACGCTTTATGTGAAGACCAAGAATTTCCACTGGCACGTCAGTGGACCGCATTTTCGCGATTACCACCTGTTGCTTGACGAGCACGCTGCCCAGATCTTCGAGATGACCGACGACATCGCCGAGCGCGTGCGCAAGGTCGGCGGAACCACCATCCGATCGATCGGACAGATTTCGCGCCTGAAACGGCTAAGCGATAACGATGCGGAATTTGTGGATCCGCTCGACATGCTGGCCGAATTGCGCGAAGACAATCGCGGGCTGCTAGCCAGCATGCGCGAAGCTCACGATCTGTCGAGCGACGAGAACGACGTAGCGACCACCAGCTTGCTGGAGACGTGGATCGACCAAACGGAGCGGCGGATCTGGTTTCTCTTCGAAACGGGGCGCTCGAAATAAGTGGGCAGTGGGGCAGACGATCGTACTGTGTCGTCTGCCTTAGCTGCTACAGGTGGCAGACCACAAAAGACGATGGTCTGCCCCACTTGGTTTACGCTGTAACCGGTGTGCCCAGCTTGGCGTACCACGGCGTGGCGGACTTGATGGCGTCGTTCACGGCGTTGATGTTCTTCACGCCTTCCTTCGCCAGCCAATCTTCCAGCGCCTTCACGCCGCTCTTGGCGTACACCGGGATGCCTTCTTTCCAGGTGGCGCGGCCGCACAGCACGCCGGAGAAATCCGTGCCGGCTTCGGCGGCCATGCGTAGCGATTCCACAAACTGCGCGTTGCTCACGCCGGCGCTCAAATAGATGAACGGCTTCGCGGCGATCTCGGCGGCCTGCCGGAAGTGCGCCAGGGCTTCCTTGCGCGTATAGGCGGTCTGTCCCTTGTACACCGCGCTGCCTTCCACGAATTCTGCATTGATGGGCACTTCCACCTTCAATATGTCGACGAAGTATTGCGGTTTGGAGAACTCCTCCATACTCTTCTTCACGATTTCGGGCTTGTTTTTCGCATACTCGAAGCCCTTCTCGTCGCCGCCCTTGGGATCGTAACCCACGAATTCCAGGAAGAACGGAATCTGGTACGTCTGGCACTCCGCACCGATGCGTTCGATGAAGGCATGCTTGATGTCGTTGATCTTGGCGTCTTCAAACGGCGTGTAGTAAATGAGAATCTTGACGGCATCCGCGCCCCAATCCACGATGCGCTTCACCGAAACGTGCGGCAGCAGATCGGGCAGGCGGCCGGGCTGGGTGTTGTCGTATCCGCTGAGCTCGTAAGCCAGCAACAGGCCGGCGTTTTTGCTGCGCGCCAGGCGCGCCTCGAGACCGAACTCGGGGTCCAGCAGGATGGCGCTGGCATGCGGTGTCAGCACTTTGGTGACGGCAGTTTTGAACTCGCTCATCATCTCGTAGGTGATCTCTTTTTTATCCACGCCGCGGGCCGACGCCAAAGATTTCTGCAAACTGCCCCGCTGATCCATGGCCGCCGCCGCGATGACGCCGGCATGGTTCGAAAGCGCTTTCAGGTGTTTCAGCTTTCCCTCAGACAAACTCATTCCAATCTCCTTCTATGGGGAATTAAGTGGTAACGCGATAGTTGCCGTACAAAGGCAATGTTTGAATCGTTACACCATATTATGACATGGATTCAGGCTGAAAATCCGACCGGAATGTCCATTTCTTCACACGGCGGGGATAGGCCAGGAATACTTCGCGCGGCTCAGATCGGTGGGGCGTTTACGAGTAGCATGCCACCGTGTACGTCGTAACGGGGCGATCGCACGACCGGTGATATGCTCATTCGTCATGCCCAACTCCCTGGCTCTCTCGCCCCCGCGGCAAGCCGCGCATTGATATTCGCGGCCTACGCGCTATTGGGAGCTTGGGGCGCGGAGCGCCTGGAACGCATAAATCGGCGGCTATTGCGCCTGGCTCTGGGTTTCGGCCTTGCGGCAGCCGGGATCTACGCGGCGGAGATCGTGCTGGAATACTTACTGCTGCCCCGCGACAACACGCAATACGGCCTGGTCGAATTCGGCCCGGTGTTTCTGTGTTATCTAACGGCGGTTTCCTCGCGGCGCTCCAGACGCGCCGGGCGCGCAACGGGCTGATGACGGGAGTGGGCGCGGCGCTCATCAGCACCCTGCTCTGGTATATCGTCGTGCTGGCAATCTCTTATGCCATGAAGGCAACGCCGCGGCAGGCGTCCGTGTTTCCAGCCGAAGGTAACCTGGAAGACTTTGCCCACAGCGGCTTCGGCGAACTTCGAGGCGTGGCTGATGCAGGACCTTCTGGGCGCAGGCTTCTATCACGTGCTGCTCGGTGTCATGATTGCCGCCATTCTGGGAAGCGTGGGTGGGTTGGTTGGCAGGTTTTTGCAAGAACCGCGAGGAAGGCACAGCGCTGTCGAATACTTATAGACCTTAATCTCTTCTGGTTTTGTTAAGGCACGGTAGCGAAGAAACGGGGGCGTGCCGAAACTCGATATCTTGCTCTTATCTGCGTTCATCTGCGGCCATATTGAGTTTTTGGTTTTTCGCCGCGAGAACAAAGACAAGACGCAATTGGCCGCAGATAAACGCAGATGAAAAAAACTAAGGGAGAGGGAGCTTTATGAAATGGGATCGGCCCGAAGATCCCGCCCGCATGTCCATTTCTGCAAGCGCCGGAAATAGGTCTGGGCTACTCCGGCATCGTGCAGAATCTGGCTCTTCAGCGCCTGCGCATCCGGGAATTGGCGCTCTTCGCGAATACGCCACAGGAATTCGACGCGGATGCGTTGCGGAGAAGGCCCGTCGAGCGGGTCGAGCAAAAAGGTTTCAATCGAAAGCTCATGGCTGTCGGCGAAGGTGGGACGGTAGCCAACATTGGTGGCCGACTTCCAGATGCGTTGGTCGTCGAGCGAATGCGTGCGCGTCACGTATACACCCGTCGCCGGCAGCATTTCGGTATCGGGCGCCAGATTGAGCGTGGGCACGGTCTGTTTGGAACCCAAGCCGCGTCCCGCGATGACTTGGCCTTCAAGCGAAAAGGGCCGTTCCAGCAGGCGAGCCGCTTCGGTGACCCGGCCGGCCGCGACCAAGTGCCGCACGGCGGAGCTGCTCACCAGCCGGCCGCGTACGGTTACGGCCTTCACTTCTTCGGTAGTGAATCCGTATTTGCGGCCCAGTCGTTCCAGCACGTGCACGTTGCCCGATTGCCGGTTGCCAAAGCAGAAATCGTGGCCGACCAGGATCGCGCGAACGTCCAATTTGCGGACTAGCACCTGATCGACGAATTGTTCGGGAGTGAGGTGCGCCACGTGCCGGTCGAAGGGCATGATGAAGACCTGCTGGATGCCTTCCTCGCGCATGAAGGCGCAACGCTGTTCGGGCGTGGTCATCAGGCGGGGGCCGCGCGCGGGGGCTACCACGCGGCTGGGATGCGGATGGAAGGTGAGCGCCGAGGCTTTGAGTCCGCGCGCGGAAGCGACTTCCTTAACGCGGCGCAGGATGGTGCGATGGCCCGCGTGCACGCCGTCGAAATTGCCGATGGTCAGGGCGGAAGGGCCGAAATCGGGGGGGATTTCGTCGAGGGCGCGGAAGATGCGGAAGGGCGCGCTCATGGGTTAGTAGGACAGGCCTCCTGGCCTGTCCGCGGCGAGCTTCGCTCGCCCAGGAGCGGGCCTGAGAGGCCCGCGCAGGTTACGAGCCTGCCCCACAATGCGCTACTCATTCGGTTCCTCCGACTTCAATCTCCAGTCCGTCGTACGCCAGGCGGATGTGCGGCGGCAGGCGCTCCTCGGTGCGCGCATGGGCCAGATCGTGGCAGATATGCGTGAAGAAAACGCGCTTGGCGGCGAGTTGCACGGCCGTCGAAATCGAGCGGTCCACAGTCGAATGCGTGGGATGCGGTTTGTAACGCAGCGCGTCGAGAAACAGCACGTCCAACCCTTGCAATCTGTCGAGCGACGTCTCGGGAATCTCGCTGTGATCGGTAAGATAGGCAGCCTTGCCGAAGCGGAATCCATAGATAGGCGCTTGGCCGTGCAGGATCGGGATAGGCGTAAACTCGACGCCGAACAGATCGAACGAAGCGCCATTCAGCGTGTGCGATTCGAGTTGGGGCACGGCCGTATTCTTCTCCATCCCATCGAAGACATAGCGGAAAGCGCGATGAATAGCGCCCATGGTGCGCTCGGACGCGTAGATCGGTATGGGGGCATGCTGGTGGAAATTGAACGGGCGCACGTCGTCGAGTCCCATGATGTGGTCGGCATGTTCGTGCGTAAAGAGGATGGCGTCCAGCCGCTCAAAGCCCGTACGTAAAGCCTGCGCGCGGAAATCGGGCGTGGCGTCGATCAGCACGTGATGGCCGCCGTAACTGATCAGAATGGAGGGGCGCAGGCGCTTATCGCGCGGATCCGGCGAAGTACAAACGTCGCAATGGCAGCCGATGGTGGGCACACCGGTGCTGGTACCGGAGCCAAGTACGGTGATCTTGACGCCGCACCCCGCCATTCAATCGGTCTTCTTCTTGGCTTCGTCGGCAACCTGCACATAGCGGAACCGCAGCAGGGTGAGCGAATTCTCAATCAACCGCTGTTCCTCGAGCGTAAGATTGCCGCGCGTTTTCTCCTGCAACATCGCTAGAAGGTCAATGGTGTGCCGCGCCAGATCAAGATCGGCGGGCGGTTGTTCTTCGGGGCCGAGGCGCATCAAACCTAGCTGCATCTCAGCCTGCAGACGCAGGGATTCGGCCAGGAATTCGAAGGACGCCGGGGGCAGCGGAAAGGGCCGTCCCTCCTGGCCGCCGCGAATGTCGGTATCGATATCGGTCATCTTCCGATCATTTTACAACGGAGCGCGGAGGGGAGTGCGGCGGTTACCGAGCCGCGACCGGACCGCAGGGGGGCGTCCGGAGGCTACCGAGCCGTGACCGTGAGGGAGCGGTTCTCCTGGCTCTTTGGCCAGTTTCCAATATCGCGAATGCTGCGCCTTAGCTGGCTGCGATGACCGCCGCCCGGCTTAGTGTGCTGTTGCTCGTACTCCACACCTTGCTCACGCTGCTGCCCGTGGTGTTGAACAGCGCCGCCGAGGATAGCGCCACAAACGCGATCAGCAAAGTGTATTCGATAAGATCCTGGCCGTTTTCATCCTGCCAAAATCCACCCAGGCAACGGAGCGCGGATTGCCCCTTTTCCTTTAGTTTTTCTGCCATATGGCTCCAGTCTACGGCCGGCGCCTCATCTTCACAACCCTGCGTTTGGTTGGTTATCAATAGTCAGTCGAAGTACTACTACCAAGCGGCTTAGGGTGTCTCCCCGCGCTGCGCCATGCCCAGACAATGGCGCATCTAGGCCTCAAAGTTTCGCAACGCCTCCCGCAGGCGCTCAGGCACCGGCGTGGGGGCCATCTTGCCTTGTTGCCGGCGCATACAGGCGATCCGCTGCTCGCCGCGCGCCACCAGTTGGCCGCCGCGCCAGTATTCGAAATGCAGGGTCATGCGGCTTTGAGTGAGGGCCGCCAGCGTCATGCGCACCAGGATTTCGTCGAACGCCACGATCTCGTCCAGGTACTCGCACGAGCAAAACAGCGTGACCAGCGCCAAGTCCGATTGCAGTTCGTGGAGTAGCTCGGGGACGTGCTCGCGCAGGAACATTTCACGGCAACGCCCCTGCCAGCGCAGATGATTCACATAATAAACGTTGCCGACCAGGTTCGTGTCTTCAAAGCCGGCGATATGAAGGTACTCATAGGCGCGCGGCATTTTTAATCAGGAGCTTCAATCATTACCGCGAAGGCGAGACTATCTTCGGTGTTACGCACAGCGGCTTTATAGGTCAAAATCCTCGACGTTCCGGCGGCCAGCTCGATCCAGCCATCCGGCCGCGCGCCTGCAAACACCAACGGCCGGCCATCGGACACTCCCGATTTTTTCAAGCATTCCATGGCGCACCAGACGCGCGTGGCGGCCGCATTCCAGCCGTCCCCGCTTTCACGCGCGACGATTTCTGCAAGCGCGAACCGCTCCGGCCCCAACAGGTCGCGCCATACGGAAACGGGCCTGACCGAGATCACTTCCAGATCGCACCCGGCCGCGCCCGCGACCGCACTTACCACGTCAGCGGCGTGCGACGCCGACACACGATGACCATTGACTTCCGGTTTGCCGTCCGGACGCCTGGTCAAGGCGGTGGCGAAGCCCAAGGCTTGTTCAATGGCGTGGCGCGACGAACCGTTCTGCCCCACGGCGATGGAGATGTGCGCTTGGGGCGCCAGTTCGCGCACCTTGCGTTCGAGATACGGTCCCAGGAGGGACGCCGGCCAGGGGATTTGGCGTGTGCGTGTGGCGACGATTTGCAGACGGAGGCCTTCCCAACGCTCGATGAGGGTGCCCTGGGCGTCGGTGACTTCCAGATCGTAGGTCAGCAGATTGCCGTTGGCGGCGCGTTCGCGGGCATGCACGAAGCGCTCCTGCCCCACCGCACGCGCACCGGTGAAAACGATCCTCCCGACGCCGATGGGCAACACCGTGGCGTGCGGGATGGAAGCTTGCACGGCGTGGATGAACGCGTCCCGCGCGCCCGGATCGCCCAGGGTCAGCGCGCCAGGAAGATAGCGCGCGAACCAGCCGTCCGAAGGGCCGGCAGCGATCTCCGCGACGCACTCGGTGGCGCGCAACCGGCGGTACCCTTGCAGCCGCTCAAATCGCCCGGATTGAAAAAGAATGGAGCCGTACAGATCGCGAGCCGGGTCGAGGGGCAACCGGTCGGGGGGGATGTGGAGCGAGACAGAGCGCGTGATTTCGCCTGCATCCGCGCTTGCAAAGCGGCAAACGGCGCGGAAATGATCCACCAGAAAAGCCGTCCCGCTGGTTCGCATCACAACGTCAACGACGCCAGGCGAGCGGACCAACGCGGCCATCCGCAAGGTCACCGGCGCGCCATCCGTGACATGCACTGGACGCGAGAAATGTACGTCTTCGAAGATTGGCGCACGGCTTTCGCCGCACAACGCGCCCGCCACCTGCGCCATGGCTTCCAGGCCCATGACGGCGGGCAGCAGCGGCGTACCTTCGAAAACGTGATCGTTCAAATAAGGATCCGATTGCGTGGAAACTTCCGCATCGGCGATCAGTTCGACGCCCGGATAGTAGACGCGCGGGCGCTCCAGAAAACGCGCAAAGGGAAGTTCCGGCCGATCGAACCGCAGCGTGGGCGGATCGCCATAGCGGCCGGTAACGACAATCGGCGAAGCGGGCGTCTGGCGAGCCAGGAGTGCCTGGAACATGCGCACGCCTTCATCGGGAGTGATGGCGGTAATGCCGCGGCGTTCCAACTCGGCGACTCGGCCGAGGCGCTGGCCCATGCCGAGGCCCGACCACACCGACCAATCGATGGTCAGGCAATGGCAGTGGGGGTGGGTGGCGCGCCAACGATCCACTTCGCGGGCCAGCCATTCGTTGGCGAGCGCGTAGTGCGCCTCGCCCTCCAGCCCGGTGCGGGCGATGACGGATCCGAAGGCCACCAACAGGCGCAGGCGCGCGGGATCGGCGGATGCCAGGAGATGGCGCAAGCCGCGCAGTTTAGGCGCGAGCGCGGCCTGAAACGCCTTTTCATCGAGTGCCGATAGCAAAGCGGGCACGTTGCTTCCGGCACCATGCAGGATGGCCGTGACCGGTCCCAGCGATCTTTCGATTCCTTGAAACGCGGCAGCCATGGCCGCGGCGTCCGTCACATCGGCAGCCGTGTAGCGGACCTGCGCGCCCTGCGTGCGCATGCGATCGAGATTAGCAGTGAGGACGGCATCCGATGCGGGATCGGAGCGGCCCACCAGCGCGAGCTTCACGCCGCTATCGCGCGCCAGAGCCAGCGCGCATTCGGCGGCGATGCCTTTGCCTCCGCCGGTCACCAGCAGGACATCGCCAGACCCGAGGCTGAGAGGCGCGCGGGCGGACGGCTCCAGCAAACGGAGCCGTGGTTCAAAGCGCCGGCCATCGGCGTGGTAATGCGCTTCGAAGTAACCCGACGCCGCACGCGATTCGGCGGCGACCCATTCGAGAGCGCGCGGATGATCGAAAGGCACATTCACCACGCAGGTGGTCAGGCCCGTTTCGAGATGGAAGGTGCGTGCCACCGGCGCTGCGCCTTCGCCTTGCTGGACCAGCAGAAACTGCGCGGCAGGCTTGCAGGCGAGGGCCTTGTGCACAGCATCGAGCACGAGCGGAATGTGGCTCTCGTGGGGATCGGGCGGAAGGCACAGCAGCACTCCGCCGCTGGATGCCAAGCGCGGCAGTAGATCGGGCAACGCGTTGGCTAAAGGATGGTTTGTGGAGACAAATGGTTGCCATCGTCCGTCCGCCGCCTCATTCAAACCGGTGTGCTCCCGCGCCGCTTTGGGCGACAGATCGATCGAGAACGCGCGAATCCATGCGTCCACGCCCGCGGGCGTGTGTTCGGCGGGAGCCGTGGCCGGCGTGGTCTCCAACATTTGGGCGACCTCGCCGATAGTGCCGTCGGCGAAGCGCAAGGCGGATACGGGAGGCGGCAGGCCACAACGCCGCGCGGCCTCCGCCACAAGTTGCGCGACCGTAATGGAATTCAGATGCAGATCGCTCAGCAATCGCTGGCCGGGTTGGATGGCCGATACAGGAAGCTCGGTGCGCTCGGCGACGAGCTGCCGGACCACATCGAGAGGCGCGCCCAAGTGGGGCTGGGGCGCGGCCGGCGCGGGTGGCACAACGGGCATGGGGACGCCGGCTGGTATGGCTTCGCACGGGCTGCTGAAAAACTTCGGCAAACCATGGAATGGGCGCGTGAGGCGTTCGGCGAAGAGCGCCTCCGAATCCACCGGCGCGCCTAAGACAAACGCCTCCGCGAATGCGCGCAGCAGGCCTTTCACGGACCGTCCGCCGGCTTCGATGGGAATCGCCCGTTCTCCAACCAGGCCGCTGAGCACGGCGCCCGGACCTACTTCGATCCACAGATCGACGCCGGCGCGCGCGGCCTCCATGGCTTCGTGGAAACGCACGGGCGATGTAAGTTGGCGCGTTAACAGATCGCGCAAGTCAGTGTCCGGAGCGAGTGGCGCGCCAGTGATGGTGGAGATCATGGGTCGCTCGGGCAGCGCGAAATCCACGCCCGCCAGATAGTCGCGCAACGGGCCGGCGGCCGGCGCCATCAACCCGGAGTGGAAGGCATGCGAAACGCTCAGCCGAAGCGCACCGGCGCCGCGCACGCGGGCGCGGGCGATCACGCGATCGATCGCCGCGGCATCGCCGGAGACGACCGTCTGGCGCGCGGTATTGAGCGCCGCGATGACCACCGGCTCTCCGTCGATAAACGGCAGCACATCTTCCACGGGCAGCGCTACACCCGCCATGGCGCCATGCGGGCCATCCAGCCGCGACATGATCCGCTCGCGCGTGGCGGCGATCTCGATGGCCGCGGCTCGATCGATGGCGCCCGCCCAATAGAGCGCCGTCAGCTCGCCCAGGCTGTGTCCGATGGCCATTGAGGCAGTAAGTGAAAGCCGGCGCAATTCATCGAGCGCGGCGATGGAAGCTTTTACGATGGCCGCCTGCACTCCAGGCTGCGGCGGCAGCGAACCTTGGCCGGGAAAAAGGAATCCGATGCGCGGTGGGGAAGCGGGCTGGCGGGTTAAGCCGCCGTCGCGCAGGCCGTGGAGGCGCGCGGACAACTCTTGCGGCGTGGAGGCGATGGCGGCGGCACGCCAGGATCCCTGCGGCGCGCGGGCCAGAGCCGCGGCGGCATCCGTCAATTCGGCGCGTGAGAGCTGCGCGGCGATGGGCGCCAAATCCGAAATCTGATCGGGCGATGTGAAGAGAAACAACTCGGCATCCTGCGCGGATGAGAGCAGCGCGCGCGCGCGAACCGATAATGCGTGCCGCTCGCATGACGCGCCTTCGATAACCACGTGCGTGTTGATACCGCCAAATCCCATGGCGCTGGCGGAGGCCCGCAATGGCGCGCTCTCCGGCCATGGCTCGCCACGCGCGAGCACGCGCAGTGCCGGCGCATCGCACGTCAACTCGGCGTGCGGTGTTTCGCAACCGGTGGTGGGCGGCAGCGTCTGCGTATGCACGGCCATGGCCGCCTTGATCAATCCGGCCACTCCGGCCGCGGCTTTGGTGTGTCCGATATTGGCTTTGATGGATCCAATGGCGGCCGCGGGTGCGGTGGGATCTGCTTCGCGGCGGGCCTGCGAGAGCGCCCGCAATTCGGTGGCATCGCCCACGCTGGTTCCCGTGCCATGACCTTCCACATACGCCGCACTCGAGGGCGCAAATCCAGCGCGGCAGTAGGCCCGGCGAATAGCGAGTAACTGGCCCGCAGGCTCCGGCCGGCTGATGCCGCCGCTGCCATCGGAAGAGACGCCCCAACCGCGGATCACGGCATACGTCTGCAAACCGCGCGCCAGGGCGTCGGCGCGCCGCATCAGGACCACGAAACCGCAGCCTTCGCCGGGCCAGAAGCCATCGGAGTGCGCATCGAAAACCCGCATCTCGTCGCCCGCCAGCGCGCGCGTTTTGGCGAATCCCACCAATTCGAACGGGTCCAGACTCAGATCCACGCCGCCCGCCAGCGCCACTTGAATATCGCCCGCGGCCAGGGCGGAACAGGCGGTGGTGACTGCCAGCAGAGACGACGCGCAGGCTCCGTCCACCGTATAGCCGCCGCCTTTCAGGTCGAAGTAATTCGAGATACGGCCGGCAATCGTGTTCGAGAGTCCGCCTGCCAGGGTATCTTCGCCGACGGGCGCGAAAGGCTCTTTGTAAGTTTGCTCCAGGCGCTCGAGAAACTGGTCGAGCTTCGCGGGCTCCCAGCCTTCCTCTTCGAGAGCCGCGGCTATCACACGCTTGGTATAAGGCCAGCGCAGACGCAGGGTGCTGGCGCGCGAGAATTCGCCGGTGAGCGTATTGCCCACATAGACGGCGGTCGATTCGCGGGGTAGGCCGGCAGTAAGTCCGGCGTCGGCCAAGGCCCGTTCGGCTATATCGAGCGCCAGCCAGTGGGCTAAGTCAGTCGCGCGGTAAGTCGCGCCGGAAATATTGAAGCGTGCGCGGTCGAATTCGTAGTTCTCGATGAGTGCGGCTTGCGTGCAGTAAGTGCGATCCGGGGCGTCGCGATCGGCTGAGTAATAATCCTCGGCGCGCAGTCGTTCGGAGGGCATGCGGCGGAAGGCGCGGCGGCCGGCCAGCACGTTCTCCCATAACTCGGCGGGCGAGCGCGCGTCCGGATAGCGGCACGCCATGCCGACGATGGCTATGCCGGTTGTCATGATCGCGAGCTTCCCGCGGCAACCGCTTCGAGTTGTTCTTCAGCACCTGCGCGCGCCGGCGCTGTGCCGGCCTGCGAAGTCTGCCGCGCCTGCCAATACAAAACCACGCCGCGGAGCGCGCAGACGATGGTCAGCGCGAAGAATAATCCGAAGACCACGTGCGCGAGCATGAGTATCCCGTAAACGCAGGCCACCGCCGCGCCGAAAACAACTTGTCCGCGCGCGCTCGATGGCGACGTCGCCGGATCGGTGACCATGTAGAAGGTGTAGAGCAGAAATGCGACACCGGTCATGGGCAGCCAGGCCGCCACGACGGGTGTGCCGAATAGCCAGCTTCGAAGGAGGGCTTGCGCGGCGAACCCGCCCAGCCAGGTTCCGATCAGTGGCAGCTTATGTGTAAAACGCGCGTTTAAGAAGGTGCCCGAGATCACCAACACGCCGGGAAGAATCCAGGAGCCCACTCCGACTAGGTTCTCCGTGAAATGATAGGGCGGCGCGATGCCTACCCAAGGAAATGCGAGCAGCGTGACCGAGATGCCGAAGTTCGAAGGATTGAAGAAGTGACGGGTGCGCGATCCGGCGCCCACGCGGAAGATGGCTTTCGACCCGATGGCGGCGGCGCTGGCGAAGGCGATGGGCCACAGCCGATCGTTAGCGTAGAGCAGCATGGCCACGGCCAGCCCCGTGATGTGCGCGGGCAGCAGGAAATCGAGGGTGTCTTTTCGGAGCCACGCATGGCGATTTCCGCCAGCCAATTCCAGCAGGATTTCCATGGTGTACGCCGCTGCCAGCGAGACCAGCGGCTGCGCCCAGGATTGTTCGAACCCGAACGCCGTGTGGCCCAGAATGTTCAGCAGGGTGATGGCCGCGGCGAAGCGTCGCAGTCCAGCCAGGCGATTCGATTGTGTCCAGGTGCCGTTGGGGTTCATCAGTTTAACTCTCCCCCCTGGAGGGCGGGCGATCCTGCCCGCAGCCGGCTTTCAGCCGGGTCAAGACGCGCTTCGCGCGCCGAAGAGCGGGGCTACGAGGCCCGCGCAGGCTACGAGCCTGCCCCACAACGTCGGACATGGCCGCCCCACGATACGTTGCCGACGGGGGTTGATTAAGCCGCACCGTGTGCCAGCCCGGAGTCAGTTGTTCTGTGCGTTCATGAATGCCCGCCGCATCGCGCCAACGCATTTCGACGCGCACAGGCGTGTTGGCGGGAACATTGCCCAATCCGAAATGCAGGTCTTGGCTGCGCTTGCCGGAGTGGCCGTTGCCGCCATCCACTTGGGCTGTCATACGGCGGCCATTGGGCAGGAAGATGGTAGCGGATGCGCCAATCGCCGGCCGGTCCGGCGCGAGACGCAACCGCAGGCCCAGGAATTGGCCGGGTTGCGGGCTTACGTTATGAAAAAACAGCGATGGTTCCCATTGATTCGCGACCGCATAATCCAGACGCCCGTCGCCATCCACATCGGCAATGGCGATGCCGCGGCTGACGTGCGATTCGCCGATACCCATCTCCACGGCGACGTCATAATAACGCCCGCTGGCGGATTTCACGAAAAACGGATTGTGCAGATCGCCGCTCAAATCGTCGCCCGGCTGGAAGCGCGGCCAACTGCGCGGGTCGGGCAGCAGTTCGTCGTTGCCCATGGCCAACTCCTGAAGCTCCGGCCAGCGGTCGGTGCGGCCCTTCACAAATCCGACGGCCTGGACCGCCTCATAGGTTCCGTCATTATCGAAATCGGCGAGTTTGGCGTCCCATCCCCAGCCGCTGCGCGATAACCCGAGTTCCTCGCTGCGATCCACATACGGTGCGATGCCGCGCTTCATCAACTCGGGATGGCCGGTGCTCTCGAATAAGAAGTGACTTTCGAGCAGCGCGTACTTAGTGGCGATGTTACTCACGAAGATATCCGGCCAGCCATCGCCATTCACATCGGCGAAATCCACGCCCATGCCTTTGAAGGAGTCGTTGCCCAGCACCTTGGATCGCGGCACGGTGAGCGTTCGTTGGCCGTGCAATAGCTGGAAGCGAAAATGACCGGGCGTGGAGCGATTGTAGAGCAGCCGGTCGGGACCGAAATCGTTGGCGAAATAAATCTCCGGCAGCAGATCGCCATCCAGATCGGCCGCGCCCACCGCCAGCGTCCAACCGTGCGCCACCTCGTCGCTCAGCACTCCAGCCTGCTCGCGGTACTGGGCAGCACCCACCCATCGCAGCAGGTGCTTCAAGCCGCCGTTATATGCGCGCGACATGGAATGCTGCATGTGTTCCTGGTTGGTGGCGTGGGCATCCAGAATGCGCGCGCCATCCGGAAAATAGTTGGCGACGATCAGATCGGCGTGGCCGTCGCCATCCAGATCCGCGAAGGTGGCGGCGTTGGTGAACCAGCGTTCGCCGCGATTGTCGATCTCCACCGGCGTGTAAGCGGCGGCATTCATCTGCGCGCCGCGCCGCAGAAACGCGATGGGGCTGCGGCCCCAATAATAGACCAGGATATCCATGCGCCCGTCTTCGTCCATATCGCCGGGGAGGCAACCCATGGGCGCCATCGTTTCGCGCTCGTAAGGGAGCGGCGCGGGGTCCAGAGCGAACGGCAGATAGCGCGCGGGCGTGCCGGGTACCGGCGCGACGATCACCTGGTCGGTGCGCACGTCCACGTAGCAAACGTCGTTGGGCAGGCCGTCGCCATCGAGGTCGTTCAGCGCCACTGCCGCGCCTACCGACGAAATCCACGCCGAGATACGGCGCAAGCTCGGATTCACGGGCCGCACGGAGCGCGGCGGGGGGCCGGATACTTCCGGCAGCCGCAATTCGTCGAAGTGGAAGCGGGCCGCGAGCTGCACGCGCTCGGAGGTGGAAAGCTCAGGCAGGCGCGCCAGCAGGTAGAGACACGCGATCAGCCCGAGAGCCAGAATACGCCGTGCGTGGCGGGCAAGAAAAGAGTTCATGGGAATGATACCTCCGCCGTTTTCAGATGCGGTATAAGTTGCTCTTGAATGCGCTGCCGCCAATTTTCATAGGCCGGCTCGGCCGCGCCGGGGGGCAGTCCAGCCAGCGCGCTGTCGGTGACCGTGGCCGCGGCCGCCGCCGAAACGCCGCACAGGACGTCGCAGGCAAGTTCCGTATGTGACGCCGGATTACCCGCTCTGGCGCGCGCCTGGGCGGCGAAAGCGGCGCCTTGCGCGACTTCGGCGCGATAGGATCCGGCCAGATCGCGCAACAATTCGAGTTCCGTCCGGCCGCGCCCGCCGGCGTAAGCGCAAGCCAGCCCTACACCGCTCCAGAGATCCGGCCGCCGGGCGGGCGGAAACGCTGCGATGACGGCGGCGATTTGCGGCGCGCCGGCTCCTTCGACGAACCACAAGCTGCGGCCCAAGCCCTGATCGAATGCACGGCGGGCGTATCCGGCAAGGCCCCGCGGCACTTTTTGCCGCCCCACGGAGTCGGGCCAATAAAAGTACCCCTGATGAAAACCGTAACCATCGAGCGCCAGCCAACGCGCCAAAGGATCGAGCGTGGAAATGAAAGAATCCACGCGCCAGCGCAGCCAAGGCAGCCGCGCCAGCGCCCATCCTGCGCCCACGTGCAGCATATAGAAATGCGGCGCTCCATCGCCGTGCAGGAATCCATCGAAGCGGCCCCGCTTGACGGGCAGGAGATGGTCCAACAAGGTCAACGCCATGGCTGCGCCTTCGAAGGCAAAGCCCTGGAGTTCGGGGACCACCGCTCGCAAGCGTTCGGCGAGCGCCGCGCCGCCTGCGTCGCGGAGCGCGGCATGATATCCGTGCAGGAAGGTAAGGCCGATCGATTCAAGACGCACTTGAACGGCTGCGTCCCGAACGTGGAAGCCGCGGCGCGAGACCGCCGTCTCCGCCTCGGGGATACTCAGCAATCGTCTGATTAGATCGCCCATGGCTACACTACGGGCAGGGTTGGCCCGCCGCCTTGGCCGCCTCACAAACCACATGCTGAATCGTTTCGCCCGCTTCCGTTCCGGTTCCGGAAATATAGAAGTCCACGATGCCGGCGGGAAGGCCGGTATGCTCGTTCGCCAGTACGTTGGGGTAAGGCTTCACCACCAGGTACTCATTCGATAGCGGAACGGTCGACCAAGTCCCGCCCTGCTGAGACATCGTATAGTTGCCTGTTACTGTGGGAGGGCAGGTGGCGGCGGGCGTGAACATGGCGAGGTAATTCACGGTGAGCGTGGAATTGAATGTTCCTCCCGTCGGGCCGGTGACGGTCAGGGTCATGCTGCCCGTACTGGCAGGCGAGGCCGCCAGCGTGATGGAAACGGTACAGGCGCCAAAGGTTCCCTCCATATTTAGAGCCTCGATTTGGATCGGTATTTTGACGGAGGCGTCGTCCCCTACAGCCCCGGTTGGAAAGTTTGCCTGCTTCTTGCGCCGCACGATCGTGTCGGTATTGCCCTCCTTGGGAATCGGCTTGCCGGTTAATGGGATCGTTATGGGACCTATGGGCAGGTTCAGCGTGACTTGCGTGCCTTTGGTTGTCTGCAGGTAATCCGAGCCTTCCGCAACACCGGTAATGGGAGCCTGCGCGCCGGCGACGCCACACAAGCCGGCTGCCGCTGCGATCAAGCGGATCGCGGCTCCGGTTGTGCTGAATCGTTTTCTCATCCTGATCTCTCCTCCTGGCTGGTTGGTCAGGGGGGCCGGACCCGGCCGTCCCCCTGTTGGTCTGCGCGTGGGTTTATGGCCCCGCGCACGTAAGCGATGGCCGACGGCTGGCGTCTGGGGCGCCGGCAATCCCCAAAAGGCTGTTGGCGCAGCTGGCTTCGTTCTTTAGCGTAAGACGGTGGCTGTGGGGCAAGCCTCGCCGGCTGCCTCAAGAGCCTCGCACGTCGCGTGCCTGGCGGTAGCCGCCGTGTCCGTCTGTGGCGCCGTCATGTAGAAGTCCGCGAATCCAGGCGGGAGGTTCGTATGCTGGTTGTATTGCACCCCCGGATATGAACCCGTGTATAGGAATTCGCCTGCCACCGGGGTAGTGCTCCACTGACCCTTTAATTGCTTAAAGGTACATGGCGGATTGTTCATCAGAGGTGGATAGCAGGTGGTGTTGGGAGCGATGGGCGTAAACGTGGCATTGAAGTATACCAACACGTTCGATGAATAGGTTCCCGAAGTCGCGGCGAGGGAAGCTTTCTGCAGCGTCAATGTCCCGGTGCTGGCAGGCGAAGGCGCCAGTGTGAGCGTTACCGTACAGGAACCACCGTTCGGTCCCGGTAGGGTGCCGGTTAGATTCAACGCCGTCAATGTAATCGGGACGGTGGCCACAACCACGTCCGGCTCCACGTCCGCAGTGCTGGCCGCGAAGGTGGCGTCCGCAGTGCGCTGGACAATGGTGTCGGTATTGCCCATCGGTACCGGGCCTTTGATGGGCACGCCGGTCAACTTTACTTTGACCATCTTTCCGCCAAGAGGCAGCGTGGCCTCCGTACCGGCCGCGGTTTGCAGGTAATCGCTCCCCGCGGCGATGGTTTTGATTTTCGCTTTGGCCTCGATGGAGTCCTGGCCGCTGGCGATCCCTATGATGCTGGCAGCCCCGGCGGCAACCAGCCAACACACACCTCTGTGTGTCAACAATCGGTTTCTCATCTGTGTCTCCTCTGGTGCAAAGGTCTTCCAGAACCCTTTATACGAGTGCTGGTGGGGGTAGTATACACCTAAATCGCCCCCAATTCGCAGAGATTCGCAACAGAATTTGCGCCTATCCGATGCCGGCGGGTACCAGAAGGTTCACCACTGATTGGATAGCAGGCGGCCAGGAACTTATTGGCCGTGAGAGGTGAGCGCACCCCCTGCCGGTCGGCCCCCCGCCGGATCTATGAGAGTGCCGTTGCCCGGTGCCTTTCGGACTCTCAGGGGAAAGCCTGACGGACCTCGAGGTGTTGGCCGGGTGCGCGCCGCTTTATTGCACCTCGAAGGGCACACCGCTCGAAAGCGTGCCGCCGGGTGTCACCACCTTAACCGTGCCGGTGGGCGCGCCGGCGGGTACGGTGGTGGTGATTTCCGTTGCCGAAACCACATTGAAGACAGCCGCCGTGCCGTTGAAACTGACGCTGGTCGCGCCGGTCAGATTGGTGCCCAGAATCCGCACCGCCCCCCCCACGGCGGCGATATTGGGCACCGGTTTCACAAACCGGCCGAGGCCGACGGAAAGGCTAAAGAGCGTCCCATCGCTGGTCGAATTCCCTCCCTTTCCGACGGTTCCATAGAATACCCCACTGGTGTGCTCGACCAGCGACGGAACGGAAGTCATGGCGCCATCCGCACAGACCCCATCCTGGCACAACGTTTGTAGCGTAGTAAGAACGCCATCCGGCGTGATCTTGAACACGGTGCCATTGTTGTGACCCTGGGCCTTCTCGGTGAAACCGTAGAAATTCCCGTCCGTGCCCTCGATCAGTGAGATAGGCCCCGCGCCGTCGATGCAATCGCTCAGAGCGCAGAAACTGTGGAGGACAACCGGTTGGCCGCCCGGGGACATTTTGAAGAAAGTGCCGTAGTTGAAAGCTCCGCCGTAAGTGGTGATGCCGTATAAGCTGCCGTCAGACGCCAAAACCACTGTCACAGGGGTAGCCCCGTCGGTGCACAAGGGCTGGGAGCAAAAGCTATACAACGTAATCATCTGGCCCTTCCGGGTGCGCTCCCACAAGGTGCCCTGACCGTTGGCCCCCCCATTGCGTGCGGTTCCATAGAAGTTCCACTGGCTGTCCTGGACCAGGGCCCGGCTGGGGCGATAGCCGTCCGGGCATCCGCTCTGTGGGCAGAAGCTGTAGAGGGTCTTTAGTTGGCCGCTGGGGCTGAGTTTGAAGATCGTGCCATAGTTGCCGTTGGCCCCTCCCCCCCAGGCTGTCCCATACAGGTTCTGCTCGGCGTCCAGCAGGAGAGCCCCCTCGGGACCGAAGCCGTCCCGGCATCCGCTCTGGGCACAGAAGTTGTATAGCGTCGTCAAAGCGCCTGCGGGGGTGAGTTTGAAAACCGTGCCACAGCCATTGCTGTCGGGTCCCGGGCCTTGGCAAGAGGCGCTGTGGTGGGCCCCGCCAAACCAGGTGGCTCCATAAAAGTTTCCGTCGGGAGCCAGGGTGAAATCGCCGTAGGGATTTATGCCGTCCGCGCAACCGTTCAGCGAACAGAAGTTGTAAAAGATCGTCATTTGGCCGTCGGGGGTCAGTTTGAAGGCGTTGCCCCCCCCGTAAAGTCCTGCCGAATAGCCGCATCCGTATAAGTTCCCGTCCACTCCCTGGATCATGGCCGGAACAGGGTGTTTACCATCCAGGCATCCGGGTTCGGAGCAAAAGTCGTATAGAACGGTGAAGATCTGTGCGGGAAGGGCAATCGCCGTTGCTCCAACCAGCGCCAGAATAGCGCACGTCCGGCGCCCTCGCATCAAAATCTCGCGCTGCCCATAATGTGGGATTTTCATTGTGAGCCGCCTACCAGAGTTGAGTACACGTCAGGACCATCCTTTGAAATCAAAACCACAATGAGATAGCATCAGCTAATTTTGCAACGTGCTAAGTCCGGAGTCCACAAGGAAAAGCGGCATTGGCACTACCGTACCGCTGGGTATGGACAGTGTAAAGAGCCGTGGCGGCGATTAGCGGACATTCGGGTACTAAACCAATCAATTAAGTACTGAGGCTTGATGACTGGCTGATACAGCCAACAGGCGCGTTGCTGGCGCTGGTGTGTGTACAGATCGATTTTTTTGTTATCTCACCCCTCCCCATTCCAGGTACTATAACTTCTAAATCTTGCCATCTCTTGTCCCGATGTGCACAAATCAATAATCCACAGCCTTCATTGTGGCCAGAGGGGGATTCTGTCAATGAAACGTGCCGCCGCGTGTGCCTACCTGCTTTCTGTCTGTCTCACCATCCTACAGGCGCAAACCGCGCCTCCCAGCGTACCGCGCCTGGTGAAATTTACCGGCACTCTGCCGGCGAGCACCGGCTGGCCTTCCGGCGGAGCCGTGGGAGTGATGTTCGCTCTCTACGAAGAAGAGCACGGAGGCGCACCGCTCTGGATGGAAACCCAGAACATCCGGGCGGACGCCAACGGCCGCTATACCGCCACGCTCGGCTCCACGCGCAGCGAGGGAATACCGGCCGAGGTCTTTGCTTCCGGCCAGGGGCGCTGGTTGGGCGTCCAGCCGGAAGGCCAACCGGAGATGCCGCGCGTCCTGATGGTCAGCGTGCCCTACGCGCTGAAGGCCGTGGACGCGGACACTCTCGGGGGATTGCCGCCTTCAGCCTTCGCCCTGGCTAACGCCGCGCCGGCCACCGTCCATAGTCCAGGCGGGTCTACAACGGCGCCAAGGGCTGCCCAGCCGGCGGCGGATGCCGCGCCGAATCTCACGGGGACCGGCACGGCCAACCATCTGGCCTACTGGACGAACGGCACCACCATCGGCAGTTCCGTGCTCTATCAGACCGCGGGAAAGATCGGACTGGGCACCACCTCCCCGGGCGGCAAGCTTGAAGTCGACAACGCCACCGCGACGGCTATCATCGGCAATGCCACGGCCACCTCGGGCAACCTCAATGGAGTCCAGGGCCAGTCGGCCAGCACCAGCGGCGACGGCGTGACCGGCATCGCCACAGCCACCTCGGGCTCCGCCACCGGAGTGTGGGCGCAAACCTCCAGTCCCAATGGCAATGGCCTGTACGCCGTCAACAACGCCACCAGCGGGTATGCTTTTGGCATCCAGGGAACTTCCAACAGCCCCAACGGCGTGGGCGTGCAGGGCAATGTTGTAGCGCCCAACGGAAGCGCGGTTACCGGTATCAACAATGCCACGTCGGGATTTGCGCCCGGTGTGAGCGGTGCGAGTGCCAGTCCGAACGGCGCGGGGGTTTCCGGCGGGAATTCGGCTAGCAGCGGCGGAATCGGTGGAAATTTCATAAGCTCCGCAACCTCCGGCTATTCGAACGGCGTGTATGGCCAATCGTCCAGCACCAGCGGCAACGGCGTCTTCGGGAACAACAATGCCACCTCGGGCTTCGCGGTGGGCGTCAATGGGCAAACCTCCAGTCCAAATGGAACCGGCGTGAACGGCTTGAATATGGCCACCAGCGGCGGAAATGGCGTCCAGGGCCAGACCAGCGGCACCAATGCAAACGGCGTCTTTGGCGTCAACAACGCCACCACGACTTTCGCGGTAGGCGTGAACGGCCAGACTTATAGCCCCGCGGGGACGGGTGTGAACGGCTTGAATCTCGCGACCACCGGCGGCAACGGGGTGCAGGGCCAGAGTAACGCCACCTCCGGCGGCAACGGCGTGTACGGCCAGTCGTCCAGCACCAGCGGCAACGGCGTACTTGGCATCGATAACGCCACCTCGGGCTTTGCCGTGGGAGTAAACGGCCAGACTTCCAGTCCGAATGGGGTTGGCGTGAATGGCTTGAATCTCGCGACCACCGGCGGCACTGGAGTTACAGGCCAAAGCAATGCGACGTCGGGCTACGCTGTCGGCGTGTACGGCCAATCTGCCAGCCCATCCGGGACCGGGGTCAACGGCGTGAATACCTCCAGTGCCGGCGGTAACGGCGGATTCTTTTCATGCCAGGCCACCACCGCGCTGTGCTTCGGCCTGCAGGGTTTTGCCTCCGGCGCTGGCAGCGTCGGCATGCAAGGCACCTCTCCCAACGTCGCGGTCGCCGGATTCAATCAGACCTGCAGCGGCTCGACGTGTACCCTGGTCAAAGGGACGGCCGGCCAGTTTGTCACCGGCGCGGGCGGAACCGTTCTGCAGGGTATCGGAGGGACGACTCAAGTCTTCTACGTCGACGCGAGCGGCAATGGCTACTTCGCCGGCAATCTAAAAGTCACCGGCAGAATGACTAAGGGCAGCGGCTCGTTCATGATCGACCATCCTCTCGACCCCGAGCATAAGTATCTCTCGCACTCCTTCGTCGAAAGCCCCGACATGATGGATGTCTACAACGGCGTGGTCCGGCTGGATGCCAAAGGGCAGGCCTGGGTGGATCTGCCCGATTATTTCGAAGCTCTTAACGGCGACTTCCGCTATCAATTGACCGCCATGGGCGCTCCGGCGCCGCGGTTATTCGTAGCGCAGGAAGTCGCCCATAACCGTTTTAAGATCGCCGGCGGTCACCCTGGCGGGCGTGTCTCGTGGCAGGTAACCGGGATCCGCCACGATGCTTACGCCAACGCACACCGTATTGCGGTGACCGAGGATAAGCCCGCCGCCGAACAGGGCACTTACTTGCATCCCGACGCCTATGGCGCAGCCGGTGCGGGCGACAACGTCAAGCCAGCCGCCGCTGGCTTACCGCAATAAGCCGCGATTCGAGTTCCCCTCGGCAGCCGCACAGGATGCAGGAAGTAGTAAGTGCGCGCCCATTCCGGCCGCCAGTTACGAATCCATATCAGCCGCTCCACCGTGCTATCCGGTAAGTAGGCGGTAACTTCGAGTGACTCGCCCGCCGCCAGCCGCACGGGCCGCAGACCAGCAAATTCGGCGGGCTCGGAGAGCGTCAAAGCGATGCCGGACGTTACCGTCAGTTCCCTTCCCGCGGCCGGCTGCGGCTTGGCATCCGCGGAAAAATGTGGCGCCGGCGGCAGGTAAATATCGTCGCCCTTGGGAGCGCCGCCCTCCACCCAATTCACGATCATATCGATCTCGATCTGCGATAGACTCGGATCGTCGCGAAACTCGCCCACACCTTTCACCGCGCCCCACGGCGGCATGCGCCGCGCCAGCACCTCGTCGCGAATGGCTTTGGCCCACGGCCGTGCATCGTCATAAACCGCCAGCGAGAAGGCCGTTCCGCCGTCCCGATGGCAACTCACGCAATGCCGGTTCATCAGCCGCGAGATCTCCTGCGTCCAAAGCAGCTTGGTAGTAATGACGTCGTGCGCAAAGGCGGCCGGCGCGAGCGCTAACGTCGCTAACGCCGCGATCCTACGCATCAGACTGTCTCCCCTCGCACTAAGTCGTCGTAAGTTTCCCGCGCGCGAATTACACGGAACTTATCGCCCTCGACAAGAACCTCCGGCGCCCGCGTGCGCGAGTTATAGTTCGACGCGAGCACAAACCCATACGCACCCGCCGTCGAGATCGCCAGGTAGTCGCCCGGCGCGGCATTGGCCATCTTGCGCCCGCGCGCCAGAAAATCGCCGGTCTCGCAAACCGGCCCTACCACATCCGCCACAATCTCCGGCCGCTCCGTCTTACGCAGCGGGATAATCTCGTGATGCGACCGGTAGAGCGCCGGCCGGATGAGATCGTTCATGGCCGCATCCACCACCACGAATTCCTTCTCCGCACTGGTCTTGCGATAGAGCACGCGCGTCAACAGCACGCCCGCGCGGCCCACGATCGAGCGGCCCGGCTCGATGGCCACGCGCAGCCCGCGGCCCTGCAGTTTCTCCCGCACCTGCGCGATGAAGCCGCGGATCTCGGGCGCCTGTTCGTGCGCCTGATACGCCACCCCCAATCCGCCGCCCAAATCGATCTGTCCGATCACGAAGCCCTTGGCGCGCAGCCGTTCGATCAGCGCCAGCACGCGTCCCACGGCCTCCAGAATCGGGTTGGTGTCCATCAATTGCGATCCGATGTGGCAACTTACCCCTTCGGCCACCAGGTTCGGTAGATCCCGCGTGCGCTCGTAAACGGATTCCGCATCGGCGATATCGATACCGAACTTATGCTCGCGCAGACCGGTCGAGATATAAGGATGTGTCGACGCATCCACATCCGGATTCACCCGGATGGCGAACCGCGCCCGCACGCCGCGCCGCGCCGCCAGCGCATCGATCAGGGCCAGTTCCGGCTGCGACTCGCAATTGAACATGTGGATGCCGGATTCGAGCGCGTAATCCACTTCGGCGGCCGTCTTGCCGACACCCGAAAAGACCACTTTCCGCGGATCTCCGCCGGCCCGCAGCACGCGGTACAACTCACCTCCCGAGACGATATCGAAACCCGCGCCGGCCTGCGCCAGCAGCGCCAGAATGCCCAGTGACGAGTTGGCTTTCACCGCGTAACAGACGGTGTGCGGCAAGTCGCCGAGCGCTTCGTCATAGGCGCGGTAATTCTCCAGGATCGCGGCGCTCGAATAGACGTACGCGGGCGTGCCGGCTTCGTGTGCGATATCGGCCAGCGCCACGTTCTCGCAGTAGAGATCCTGATTCGAATAGTGGAACATGGGCGGTTAGGGCGACCACACAAAAGCCTTATTAGCCGCCGATGCACGCAGATGAACGCATATAAGACAAACCAATGCGGCTAGGCCCGCGCGCGGTTCCCATCGGCGTTCATCGGCGTTTATCGGCGGCCAGCATGGGTTTGGCGGCGTGGCTGGCGACCACACAAAAGCCTTATTAGCCGCCGATGCACGCAGATAAACGCAGATAAGACAAACCAATGCGGCTAGGCCCGGGTGCGGTTCCCATCGGCGTTCATCGGCGTTTATCGGCGGCCAATATGGGTTTGGCGGCGTGGCTGGCGAGCACACAAAAACCTTATTAGCCGCCGATGAACGCCGATGAACGCCGATAAGAAAAACCGGCGCCTCGCGCGAGAACGGTTTCAATCGGCGTGCATCTGCGTGCATCTGCGGCCAAAATGCGTTTCGCTTCGCCGTCATTTCACCTTCATCACCAACAACGTCTGATCGTCGAACGGCGTGGTATTGAACCGGTCGAGATCCGCCAAAATTTCAGCCACGATGGCCGCCGGCGGCTGCTCACATGTGCGCCGTAACACCTGCGACAGACGGTGGCGGCCGTAGTCGTGGCCCTCGGCGTCGAGATGATCGGTTACGCCGTCGGAATAGAGCACCATGGTATCCCCCTGGTGCGCCTGGAAAACCACCTCTTCGTATTCGCGCTCGTCGAGCAAGCCCAGCGGCACGCCTTCCACTCTGGTCTTCAAGATCTCCCCATTGCGGCAAACCAACGGCGGATTGCTGCCCGCATTGGCCATCACGAACTGCCGGATGGCGGGACTCCACAACATCACCAGCAATGTCACGTAGCGCGCTTCTATTTTGCGCTCGATCAGCGCTTCGTTCAGTGCGCGCATGAGCTGGCGCGGATCCGTCCGCCGGGGCGCCAGTGACCGCAATAAGCCGCTCACCAGCGCGCCGTAAAGCGCCGCCGCCGCGCCCTTGCCGCTCACATCGCCGAAAGCCAGCACGGCGCGCCCATCCTGCGATTCGAAGAAATCGTAGATGTCTCCGCTGATGCCACGCGCGGGCCGCAGCCCGGCGGCCACTTCCAGGCCTTTGAGGCCCGGATCGCCCGTGGGCAGCATCACGCTCTGCAACTCGCGCGCGGCCTGCAGATCCTCCTCCAGGCGCCGCTCGCGGATGGCTAGCTCTTCGTAAAGCCGCGCGTTCTCCACCGAACTGGCGATCTGGGGCGCCAGCAGCATCAGCATGCGCACATGATCGTCCGTAAAAAATCCCACGCGCTCGCTTTCCAGATCCATCACGCCCGACACGCGATCGAGCGTTATCAGCGGAATGGCCACTTCCGAGCGAATGCCCGGATGCGACGCGATGTAGCGCGGGTCCTCGTTGGTGTCCCGCACCCGCACCGGCGCGCGCTGCTCCACGGCCGCGCCGGTAATGCCCTTGCCCAGCGGGACGTTGTCCAGATCCACGCGTTCGTCATAGCGGATGCTGAAACGGTGCCGCAATAATTTGCGCTCCGCATCCACCAGCAGGATGTTGAACGCATCGAAATTGATCAAGCTGCGAACCGTGGTGGCGATCTTGTTCAGCAACTCGTTCACATCCAGGATGGAAGAGAATTCGCGCGAGATGGAGGTCAGCGCCTTCAACGTGCGGTTCTGCCGCTCGACGCGCCAATAGAGCCGCGCGTTATCGATCGAAATGGCCACGCGGGCCGCGATCAGCCGCAGGAGCGCGCGGTCCTGCTCGCTATAGGCATTGGGCCGCGTGGACTGCATGTCGATCACGCCCACCAGCTTGCGATGCGCGATCATGGGCACGGCCAGTTCCGTCCGCACGGCTTCCACGGCGTTGAGATAGCGCGGATCGCTGCGCACATCCGACACCAGGACCGGCTCGCGGGAAAGCGCCGCCGCGCCCGTAATTCCCTGCCCCAGCGGAATCGACCACTTTTGCACCACCTCTTCCCGATGGCCCAACGCGTAGCGGATGCGCAACTCGCGGCGCTTTTCGCTGTAGAGCAGAATGGCCAGCAGCTCGCCGGGGATCACGCGCTTCACGATCTCGGAGACGTTGGCCAGCAGTTCGTCGAGGTCCAGGGTTTGGGAGGTGACCGAGGACACTTCCAGCAGGAAATCCAGCAGCTCGGATCGTTCGCGGAACCTTGGAGTTTTGCGAGCGGTTAACATGTGGGGCAGGCTCGTAGCCTGCGGCGGCCTCGAAGGCCGCCATGCTGCAATCGTGTTGCATCGCGCGAGGCGCCCTGCGAGGGCGCCGCAGGCTGCGAGCCTGCCCCACAATTTTCCGTCATTTACCCGCCGCCTCCACAATCTTCACGCTGGCGCTGGCTCCCACGCGATTGGCGCCGGCGGCCACCATGGCGCGAAGATCGTCCAGGGTGCGAATTCCCCCGGCCGCCTTCACGCCCATGCGCGGGCCTACGGCGTGCCGCATCAGCACGATATCCTGCACCGTTGCGCCTGCCGTACTGAACCCCGTGGATGTCTTCACGAAGTCCGCACCTGCCGCTTGCGCCAGTCCGCAAGCCGTGGTCTTCTGCGCGTCGTTGAGCAGCGCGGTTTCGAGAATCACTTTCACGATGGCGCCCGCATCGTGGCACACGCGCGTGACAGCCTGGATATCCAGCTTCACCGTATCGTTGTCACCCGACCGTAAAGCGCCCACGTTGATCACCATATCGATCTCGCGCGCACCCGCCCGCAATGCTGCCGCGGCTTCCGCCACTTTGGCTTCCGTGGATGTGGCGCCCAGCGGAAATCCCGCCACCGTGCAGACCTTCACCGCAGAGCCGGCCAATTCGCTGGCCGCCAGCGGGACCCAATACGGATTCACGCACACCGTCGCAAAACTGTATTGGCGCGCCTCGCCGCACAGCTTCACGATATCGGCGCGGGTGGCTTCCGGGCGCAGCATGGTGTGATCGATGAGCGATGCGACGCCGCTTGCTGACGCGCGCGGCTCGGTAGGATGATCCTCGCTTACTGAGCCGGGCCCAGAGGGCACCCCGTCAGGGAGCGGTTCCGCCGCTCTGCCATACTGCCGCTCAATCCGCGCGATCTTCTCCACCCGCGCGGTATGCCTGCCGCCCGCAAACGGAGTCTCGAGCCACGTGCGCAAAACATCTTCCGCCTGGCCCGCGGTCAGCAGGCGCGCGCCCAGCGTCAGCACATTCGCATCGTTATGCTCGCGGCTGTTGCGCGCCGACGCGCGATCGTAACAAAGCGCCGCGCGAATGCCCGCGACCTTGTTGGCGGCGATGGACGAGCCGATGCCCGCGCCATCGATAATCACGCCGCGGCGGGCAACGCCCGAAGCCACCAGCTCGGCCACTTTTTGCGCAATATCCGGATAGTCGGCGGGCTTTTCGTCGAACACGCCGGCGTCGCGCACTTCCAGCCCCAGGGCCGCCAGCAAAGGCTTCAGCGCCTCTTTCAGGCGAAAGCCGCCGTGGTCGGCGCCCAGCGCCACAATCCGCTCGGGAGGCGTGGCGGGCGCGGATTGCCCTTCGCGCAACTCCACGATGCGAATCGCCCGCGATTCCGCCAGTTCACGCGCCGAGGGCGTGAATATCGTTCCGGCCGGCACGCGCAATTCGCCCGACCGCGGCACATCTTCAGAGGTTACCCAGCGCATCAATCCGAAACCGTCGTAGAATCGTAAAGACCTATTGTAATGAAACCTTGCGCCTGGCCGCTCCTTTTCGCAATCGCCGCCACGCTATCGGCCCACCCCATGGGCAATTTCAGCGTGAGCCATTATGCCCGCATCGAAGTTTCGGCGAGCGGCGCCGAGATCCGTTACGTGCTGGATCTCGCGGAAATTCCCAGTTTCCAACTGTTACAGCAGTGGGGGCTCAACGCCGATAGTCCGCGCCATCTGCTGGAAGCCAAGGCCGAGGCACAAGCCCGCGAATGGGCGCGGAACCTGATCGTAACATGCGATGGTCGCGCCGTCATGCCGCGTTTCGCGGGCGCTACGCTGGCCATCGCGCCGGGCGCGGGCGGCGCTCCCGTGATGCGCATTACCTCCGATTTGAAGCTGGCCGTAGCGGCCGGCTCGCTGACGTATGCGGATCGCAATTTTCCGGATCGCGCCGGCTGGAAAGAAGTCGTGGTGGCCGCGGGAGCGGGCGCGTCCATCGCACAGTCGAGCGCCGGCGATACCGACCGCAGCCAGGCATTGAACGCTTATCCGGCGGATCCAACGGTAGCGCCGCCGCAGGATCTGAAAGCGTCCGTCGATTGGATCGCGGGTGGGCCAGTGATCTCGAAAAAATCATCGCCGCACGTTGTGCCCGTTCCCAGCGCCGCGCCTGCGCCGGCACTCGCGCGCGCGACTTCGCCGGCTCCGCCGCAACCTTCCGCTCCGGGCACCGTGGTGCGCGGCGACTTCCTCTCGCGCCTGCTGCATCGCGGCGACATCGGCCTCGGCTTGATCATCCTGGGCATGGCGGTGGCATTCGGCTTGGGCGCGATGCACGCACTTTCGCCCGGGCATGGAAAGACCATCGTGGCTGCGTACCTGGTAGGCGCGCGCGGCACCTTCAAGCACGCGATTTTCCTTGGCGGCATGGTCACCTTCACGCACACCATCAGCGTGTTCTTCCTGGGACTCACCACGTTGTTTCTGTCGCAATACGTGCTGCCGGAAAAAATCTTTCCGGTGCTGGGCGCCATCTCGGGTATTTCAATCGTTTGGATCGGCGGCCTCATGCTGTATAAACGCGCCCGGCGTCTAAGTGGGACAGGCCTCCCGGCCTGTCCGCCTGCGGAGCATCACCACCATCACGACCACCATCATCATCACGACCACGAACACGGCCCGCACACTCATACCCACGTGCCCGAAGGCGACGTCACGCTAGGCAGCCTGATCGCATTGGGCGCGAGCGGCGGACTGGTTCCCTGCCCTTCCGCGCTGGTCTTGCTGCTCAGTTCCATCGCGCTAGGCCGCGTCGGCTTGGGCCTTCTATTGTTGATCGCCTTCAGCACCGGACTGGCTGTGGTGCTGATGGGAATCGGCGTGCTGGTGCTCTACGCCAAGCATTTCCTGCCCGACAGCCAAAAGACCGCCGCGCATCCCGCCTTCCGCATCATTCCAGTAGTATCGGCGGCCCTGATTGTCTGCATCGGGCTGCTGATGACGGGCGTATCGCTAGGTTGGATTCAGCCCAATCGCCTGGCAGGCTGATCTCACTCGCAGCGCAGCGCGATGGCCGGAGCCACCGACGTCGACAGAAGTGCAATCAAAAGCATCAAAGGAGGTCGCTCAGGGCCGGGACAAGGGGGTCGAATCACGCTTCAGCGAGGCCGGGTTGGGCCGAGCGATTGGGCCTGCAGCGGGCAGCCCAAAGGCATAGAGACGGCCATCCCCTGAAGCCACGTAGACCAGACCATTGGCGACCGCGGGCGATGGGTCGATAGCCCCTCCGGTAGCCGCACTCCAGAGCGGTTGTCCTGTCGCTGCATCGAAAGCGTGGAGTTTGTTGTCGAACGAACCCACGTAGACCACGCCATTCGCCACTGCGCGCGAAGAAGTTTCGATAGCTCCGCCGACGGGCTGGCTCCAGAGCGGCAGTCCGCTGGCGGCGTTGAAGGCGTAGAGCTTGGAATCAAGCGAACCCACGTATACCGTCTCTTTCGCTACGGCCGGCGCAGCCTCGATCGAACCGCCGGTAGCGCCGCTCCAAATCAGTTGCCCAGTGGCAGCGTTGAACGCGTACAATTTACTGTCTTCCGATCCCACATAGACAATGCCGTTCGACACGGTCGGCGAGCCCACGCCACCGCCGGTGGATGCGCTCCAGAGATTGTGCCCGGTTGCCGCATCGAAGGCGTACAGCTTAGTCCTCGAAACCTTAATAGATCAGGGCCAGAGCGATATTCTCACCGAAATAGGGCGCGCGCAGAGGGCGTTCGACCCAACATGCTTGTGGGTCACCCGGTAGGCTTGCGCCGATAACCGGGCTACGTCCGAAATTTGCGGTTTGGCCGGCACGAACCACTCCGCGTCCGGGCAGTAGTAATATAAGAGCGATGCACCGCGACGAGGGCAGAATCGAACGCGAAATCATGGCCGGGCTTTCCCGCCGCCATTTTCTGCGCGCTTCCGGCGGCGCCGCTCTGGCCGCACTGGCGGGGTCCGAAGCGCGGCTTTTGGCCAGCCCGACGAAAATCCCGCCGCGCGCCGATAGCCTGATTCTGCTGTGGATGGCTGGCGGCATGGCGCAAACCGAAACGTTCGATCCCAAGCGCTACACGCCGTTTGAACCGGGCATGGAATCCAAGCGCGTGCTGAGCACGTTCCCGTCGATCGACACCGCCGTCGATCAAATCAAGATCTCAGCCGGCCTGGAGCGCATCGCCAAAATCATGGACCGCGGCACGCTGATTCGCTCGCACCGCGTGGGCGATCTGGGGTTCATTCTGCACGCGCGGCATCAATTCCATTGGCACACCGGCTATGCGCCGCCGCAATCCGTGGCCGCGCCGCACATGGGCGCGGTGATCTCCCGCACGCTGGGGCCGCGCAATCCGGAGATTCCGGCGTTCATCGATATTGGCCAGAACCTGGAGATCGGCGGCGAGAGCGACGCCGTGAAAGCATTCCACACCGCCGGATTTCTGGGCAGCGAGCACGCGCCGTTTCTGATCTCAGATCCACGCGACGCCGTGGCGCGCGTCCGCCCGTCCGAGCACATCGGCCCGGCGCGTTTTGCCAATCGCTACGCAGAATATAAGAAACTGGTGGCCGCGAGCCCGGTGGGGCAATATGGCAGCGACTTTCAACGCGAGAGTCTGTTGCGGTCGCTCGACAATGCGCACCGCCTGCTCACTTCGCCCGCCGCCAAGGCTTTCGACTTGAGCCTGGAACCGAAGGCCGGCTACGACATTTACAATACCGGCCGTTTCGGGCTGGGCTGCCTGCTGGCCCGCCGCCTGGTGGAAGCCGGCGCGCGTTTCATCGAAGTGACCACCGAGTACATTCCCTTCCGCTATTGGGACACGCACGAGAACGGCCACAAGCGCACCATCGGCATGAAGGACACCATCGACGCGCCAGTTTCGCAGTTGATCCTCGATCTGGAAGCGCGCGGATTACTGGACCGCACGCTGGTGGTGCTGGCAAGCGAGTTCGGCCGCGACATGATGACCGAAGGCAAACCCGGCGCGCAGGTGAAGAACCAGGTGAATCAACCGGAGATCATGACCGAGCCGAAGCATTACGGCATGCACCGGCATTTCACGGAAGCCTGCTCGGTCGCGATGTTCGGCGGCGGCGCGCCCAAGGGCAAGTTGTACGGACGAACGGCGGATGAACGCCCGTGCAGCATCGTGGAAAATCCGGTGATCATCGACGATCTGCACGCCACTCTCTACACCGCGCTGGGCATCGCACCGGATACGGCGTACGAGGTGGAAAAGCGGCCTTTCTATGTCACGAAAGATGGCAAGGGCAAGGCTGTGGCCGCGCTGCTCGCGTGACGGCTTGGTGTCAGGATGGCCGCCGGCGCTTGCGCGGAACGGTCGGCATTTCATCCCCCTCGCGAGGCGTCTCGCCGCGCCGCCGCCGCATGATTCTGTCGAAAGAAGCGAAATCCGCCCGGGCTTTGGCGTCCGCGAAGAAGCGTGCGGTCCGGAGCGCCGAGACCTTTTCGGCGACCGCCGTAGCGACGAATTGATTCACACTGGTGCGGTCTTCGCGGCTGAGCCGCTCCACCGCCTCCTTGAGGGATTGCGGCAAACGTAATGGATATGTCCGGCTCTCTTTCATTGCTTGATCCTCCCGATGGCAGCCCGCGGAAGAAGCAGGTCGATCCCGAACAGGCTGGGTATGTCTCCAAAATCCCGGACGTTGAATGTAACCAGCATATCCGCTCCACCGTTAATGGCTGCCTCCAGCACCATTTCGTCGGTGGGATCGCGGAGTTGCGGCCTCCACAGAAAATGCGTCTCCACCGGCTCGGCCATGGCGATTACCGCGTCCAAAAAGACCCCGACTTCCTCATCACTCAGTCCGGCCGCCAGGCGACGCTCAGTTCTCTGGCAGGTTGCTTGGTATTCCAGCGCCAACGGGACGCTCAGCAACATCGATGCGTTTCCTTGGCGGATGGCACGGAGGATAGCGGCGGAGGCGCCGGCCGGGCTGCGCATGGCCGCGACTAGCACGTCCGTGTCCAGGACCATTCTCACATCACATACGATATCATATCAGGAACAACCACCGGTCGACTTAATCCGGCGCCGGCGTGCGCTCGACGAACCTGCGCAGCCGAATCAGCGCGTCGTCCCATTGCCTCGAAATCATGTCGAGATAGCGGCGCGCATCGTCCAGCCGCCGCCGCTCCACCTCCCAAACGCTCTCGCGTCCACGCCGGCTGTGGCGCACCAGGCCCGACCGCTCCATCGTCCGCAAGTGCTTCGTGACGGCTTGGCGAGTGATACGGGATCCATCGGTCAGCCGGGTGATTGACATGGGTCCGCGGTCGCAGAGGCGCGCTACAAGGCGCAAACGGGTCTCATCGCCCAGCGCTGCGAACAGATCCGCGGAAGCTTTCGATGGCTTGGCGCTACGCATGGCGGACATACTTGTCGATGAGCGTGACAACCATGCTCCAACCTCCCTCGTTCGCGGTGAAAGCTTTCGCCCGGCGCGCGAGCGGAATACGGTCGAAGCCGGATTCGGTAACGGTCAGCATGATGCCGTCCGCGGTCTCTTCGAGCCGGAATTCCACTAGCGTGGTGGGCTCGGCGGAGTAGTCGACGCCCGGTTCGACGGCATGGGGATGCCAGCGGAACGAGAATACCCGCTCCGATTCCATCCGCTCGATCGTGATCTCGAACGGCATGCCTTCGTGGGGCTTCTGGGCTTTGGCCACTTCCGCATCCACGGTGGTTGTTACGATGACACCGCGCATGGATGCGCCCGGCGCGAACGGGCCGTCGAACTTCACGCCGAACCAGCTTCCGAACTCCGCGGAGTCCGATAAGGCGCGCCAGACTCGTTCCCGCGGCGCGCGCAAGAGAATTTTCCTTTCGATGCGATCTGTGCTCATGCAACCTCCTGGTTGCCTATATTATCGCGCGACGGCGCGAAAATGCAATGGCTGCAGGTTGGTAGTGGGTCAGTTTGTCTTTGTGGGGCGCGCAATTTTGCCCTGGGGTCCCCTCGGGGGACGGCTCCTTGTGGGGCAGGCTCGTAGCCTGCGTGGGCCTCGCAGGCCCGCTCTTCGGCGAACTTCGCTCGCGTACAGGCAGTCATCATGAACGGGGTTCACTCCAGAGCATGAAGATATCGAAGTTTTCTGCAGCCGACGGCTCGGGCGCCGGCATTTTCAAGGTAGGAGGCCTGTCCTACCTCCGGTCTACGAGGCCGCCGCAGGCTGCGAGCCTGCCCCACACTGCGTGATACGATCCGGTTTATGCGGATCTGGATTTGGTTGGCGCTGGTGGCCGGCCTTCACGCGCAGTGGATTCCGGCGAATGCGGTCACCGGCGTTAAGCAAGAGGTATCCGGCGTGCTGTTGACCATGCAAACCGGCGCCATGCGGATCGAGGTGGATACCGATTCGATCATTCACGTGATTTACTCGCCGACTGCGTCGTTTCCGACGCAGGTGGATTATGTTGTCACCAAGACTACTTGGCCGGCCGCGCAATGGAAAATGGAGTCTAACGCGCGCGAGGTCTCGCTGGTAACGCCGCGCTTGAAAGTGAGTGTCTCGAAGAGCGACGGCGTAATCACCTACACTGACTCGTCCGGCAAGAAGTTAGTGGCCGAAGGTCCTAAGACGATGACTCCGGCCGTGATCAATGGCGAGAACACGTATCACGCAGAAGACAATATCGCCATCTACGGCTCGGAAGAGGCTTTCTACGGCCTGGGGCAGCACCAGGCGGGCGTGTGGAATTATCGCGGCGAATCGGTGGATGTCTCGCAGGATAACACCAGCATCGCGGTGCCCTTGCTGGTTTCGACCAACGGCTATGGACTGTTTTGGAACAACACGTCGCGCTGCCGCTTCAATAACCGGTTTGTGCATTCCTTGTATATCAGCTCGGAAGTAGCGGATACCATCGACTACTACTTTCTTTATGGACCGGACTTTGACAAGGTCATTGCCGGATACAGGGAACTGACCGGTGCGGCGCCTATGTTCGGTAAGTGGGCATACGGCTTCTGGCAGTGTAAGAACAAATATCAGTCGCAGCAAGAGTTACTGGCAGTGGCGCATAAGTATCGCGAGCTGCACATTCCCGTAGATAACATTGTGCAGGACTGGTTCTGGTGGACGACCAAGGGCGAATTCGTATTCAACAAGAACTATCCCGACGCCAAGGGGATGATCGACGATCTGCACGCCAACCATTTCCATCTGATGATTTCGGTATGGCCGTACTTCGATCCTGGCACGGCGACTTACACGGATATGGATAAGCGCGGGTTCTTTATCGACAGGACGAAAGTGCGGGCCTATCATCCGGCGGGCATGGCGGTGTACGATGCTACGAATCCGGCGGCGCGCGCATACTATTGGAACCTGATGGATAAAGCCTTGTTTCAAATCGGCGCGGACGCCTGGTGGCTGGATACCACGGAGCCTGAGACCGAGGGCCGCGAGGAGAACCTGATGTTGAACAACAAGTTGGCCATCGGCAGCGGCGCGCGGTATGCGAATCTCTTTCCGCTGATGACTACCACGGCGGTTTACGAAGGGCAGCGCAAGGCCAGCGACCGCAAGCGCGTGTATATCCTGTCGCGGTCGGCGTTCGCGGGCGCGCAGCGGAATGCGGTGACGGCCTGGTCCGGCGATATTCTTTCCGACTGGGAGAGTTACAAGCGGCAGATTCCCGCGGGACTGAACTTTTCGTTATCCGGCATCCCTTACTGGACCACCGATATCGGTGGATTTTTTATCGGCAATCCGAACGATCCGGGTTATCGCGAGTTATTCGTGCGGTGGTTTCAGTATGGGACGTTCTGTCCCATCTTCCGCGTGCACGGGACGCGCACCACGAATCGAAACGAATTATGGTCGTATGGCGCGGATGCCCAGGCGATGTTGACTAAGTTCGACCAGTTGCGTTATAAGTTGCTGCCTTACACTTACTCCGTGGCGTGGATGACGACCCATGAGAGCTATACGCCGATGCGTCCGCTGGTGATGGATTTTCAAGCGGATGTGCGGGCGCAAAATATCGGCGATCAGTTCATGTATGGGCCGGCAATTCTGGTAAGTCCGGTTACCGAACCTGGGGCAGTTACTCGCCACTTATACCTGCCAAAGACGCAATGGTACGATTTTTGGACGGGACGTGCGGCCGAGGGCGGAAGGGCGATTGACGCGGCAGCGCCGCTCGATAGCTTGCCGTTATATGTGCGCGCCGGCTCGATTGTCCCGATGGGGCCGGATGTGGAATATGCGGCACAGAAGCCCGCGGATCCGATTGAGTTGCGCGTGTATCGTGGCGCCGGCGGAAGTTTTACCTTGTATGAGGACGAGGGCGATAGCTACGATTACGAGAAGGGCGTTTACGCCACCATCCCGATGCATTGGGACGAGGCGGCGGGGACGCTGACGATCAGCGAGCGGACGGGGCGGTTCCCGGGGATGCTGGAGTCACGCACGTTCCGAGTGGTTTTTGTGAGTCCGGCAGGGCAGACGGATAAGGTGGTGCGGTATGCGGGGCGGGCGGTTACCGTGACTCCCTGACGGTTCGCGGCAGGCGGCCTACGAGGCTACCGCGCGCTGCGAGTTGCTGCGAGCCTGCCCCACATACTACGCGCGTGCCAGCCGTTTCCGCAGCCAGTAGACGACGACTTGGCAAAACGGCTCCAAATCGCCGCTGTCAGATTCGCCATTCCAGACCTGGAGCCATTTTTCCCATTGGCTCGGCGAGACAGATTTCGGCAGTGCTCCCAGGAAGCCATCCAACGCTGCTTTGCGGTTGTTCTTGAGGAACGCCGCGTTGAGATTTAGCACGTCGTTTAGTTCGGCATCAAAGACGGGGTCGGTCGAGACTATCATCCCGTCACCAAGAAAGCGCAATAGCTCATCGACGCGGTCGCTTGGGTTTGCCGGGTTGCGTGAGAGATCGCGATCGCCCTTCCGCGCATCGCAGTGTTGATGCTTTGCAGGCATACCTTGGTTTCCCATACACGCACCTAGCATGTTGGCGTAGTCAAGCTGCTCGCCCGAATGGGAGTGTTGGCAGTGCCAGTGCTCCACTCTCATGGCGCCGGGCGAGGGGCGAATCCGCGACATGCAATAACAGCAGAGCCCGCGCTGCTCCTTGGCAAGGCATCTCCGCAGTTTGTCCTTGTCGCGATAGCCTTCATAGCTGGCTCCGTTGACGAACCGATATGCCGTGAGGCTCGCGGGCTCCCTGCCCTTCGTAATTCGCCTCATACCTTGGATTCAAGAAATGTCATTAGCGCGCGCGCCCTAGTCACTTCGGGATCGTCTGGCCCGAGCTTCGCCTCGGCATCGGCCAACAAGCGCCGCGCATCTTCGAAGCGCTCCCCGTCGATGGATTCGAATAGTTGTTTCAGCAGGTCGTCGACGGCGCCGTTCCGGGATCGGGTGCCCATCACTTCCTCCAGGACGCGGCTGGAATCGATGCCGAACGAGCGCGGAGGCGTGCTCGTCTCATCGTCGTCGAGCATCCGGATCTCTTCGGGTTGCGCCTCGCCGATTAGCTGCGGGGAATGCGTTGTGGCGATAAACTGAAGCGATGGAAACGTTGTCTTCAAGTCGTGAATAATACGGCGCTGCCAATTCGGATGGAGGTGCAGGTCGAGCTCGTCGATCGTCACGACGCCCGGGGTATTCCTCAACGCCGCGTCCCCCAGATGGGGGTTCAGGATCGCAGCTCGCCTCGCCATGTCTCCCACCAAAGTGAGCACGATACGTTGTCCGTCGCTCAAATTCCTGAATAAGTGGGGACCTTGTTTCTTAAGCAGGACGACAAGATCTTTGTACCGGCCATCGTAATAGCAGGAGGTAGCCCCTTCGACGCACGCCGTGATCGCGTTCCGGACAATCCGGAATGCGATGGTGCCTTCTTGCACTGGAGGGGAGAATGTAGTCTGGTCCCGGATCCATTCCAGCAGCGCCGTCTCCTGAATGGTGAACCTGATACAGTCACGGTAACCATCGAGCCTCGACGGCTTGTGGGTCGAAGTCTCTACGCCTGACTTCGGTGCGTGGTGAGTTTCTTCAAACCACAATCGCTCGGTGCCGTAGGCACAGACGAGAGGAAGTGTAACGTCTTCACCCGCACGCACGCGCCGTTCAGCCTCGCTGGCGGCCTCCGCGATCGATTTGGCCTCGATCGTAGTGGTTCGGCCGCCTTCGCGTTGCAGTTCTCTGGCCCAGGTGATACGGCGGCCCATCACCTCACCGCTACATTCGATGCGCGATGGGAACTGCTTTTCAAATGTATAACTGTCCAGGTGTGCGTAGGAAGCAACGCGAACCTCGTCCTGATCGATGCCCGGACTCTTCTGGTATCCACGCACGCCGAGAAACCAACTACCGACGGATAGGGCAAGCGCGTCAAGAACCGAGGTCTTCCCGGCGGCGTTGTCGCCCACTAGCAGGTTGAAGCGCGGATGGAAATTGAAGGTGCGATGCTTAAAGCCGTTGAAGTTCGTAATCGTGAGTTCGTCGATGCGCATTGGTGACCTGGGCGGCAGGCGGCCTAC